>NZ_CP103458.1:0-2277500 GCF_048298475.1 Agrobacterium sp. El2ro-1b
ATGATGCATGATGCGCTGTTTGAACGTTTTAGCGCGCGGCTCAAGGCACAGGTTGGTCCCGAGGTCTATGCAAGCTGGTTTGCACGGCTCAAACTCCATACCGTTTCGAAAAGCGTCGTCCGCTTTACCGTTCCGACGACCTTTCTGAAGTCCTGGATCAACAACCGTTACATCGATCTGATCACCAACCTCGTCCAGAGCGAGGATCCGGATGTGCTGAAGGTGGAGATTCTTGTCCGCTCGGCCAGCCGTCCGGTTCGCCCGGCGCAGACTGAAGAACGGGCGCAGCCTGTTCAGGAGGTTGGTGCGGCTCCGCGTAACAAGTCCTTCATTCCGTCGCAGTCCGCGACAGCGCCTGCGGCTCAGCCTATGGCGGCGCAGGTGACCCTGCGTCAGGGTGGTTCCGGGCCGCTGTTCGGTTCGCCGCTTGATACGCGCTTTACCTTTGATACCTTTGTCGAAGGGTCATCCAACCGTGTTGCCCTTGCGGCGGCAAAAACGATCGCCGAAGCCGGTGCTGGCGCCGTGCGCTTCAATCCGCTGTTCATTCATGCGGGTGTCGGCCTCGGCAAAACACATCTTCTGCAGGCCATTGCCAATGCAGCCATCGACAGCCCGCGCAATCCGCGCGTGGTCTATCTGACGGCCGAATATTTCATGTGGCGTTTTGCGACTGCGATCCGCGACAATGACGCGCTGACGCTGAAGGACACGCTGCGCAATATCGACCTGCTCGTTATCGACGACATGCAGTTCCTGCAGGGCAAGATGATCCAGCACGAATTCTGCCACCTGCTGAACATGCTGCTCGACAGCGCCAAGCAGGTCGTGGTTGCGGCTGACCGTGCGCCCTGGGAGCTGGAGTCGCTCGATCCGCGCGTCCGTTCCCGTCTTCAGGGCGGTATGGCGATCGAGATCGAAGGTCCCGATTACGACATGCGCTACGAAATGCTCAACCGTCGCATGGGCTCGGCGCGTCAGGACGATCCGTCTTTCGAAATTTCGGACGAAATCCTGACCCATGTGGCCAAAAGCGTGACGGCGAGCGGTCGCGAGCTTGAAGGCGCCTTCAACCAGCTGATGTTCCGGCGCTCTTTCGAGCCGAACCTCTCGGTTGACCGTGTCGATGAACTGCTGTCGCACCTCGTTGGCAGCGGTGAAGCCAAGCGTGTCCGTATCGAGGACATTCAGCGCATCGTCGCCAGGCACTATAATGTGTCGCGGCAGGAGCTGGTCTCCAACCGTCGCACCCGCGTCATCGTCAAACCGCGCCAGATCGCCATGTATCTGGCAAAGATGTTGACGCCGCGCTCGTTTCCCGAGATCGGTCGCCGTTTCGGCGGTCGCGACCATACCACGGTTCTTCACGCGGTGCGCAAGATCGAGGATCTGATTTCCGGCGACACCAAGCTCGGCCACGAGGTTGAGCTGCTGAAACGCCTGATCAACGAAAACAACGCATAAAAAAGAAGCGGCCTTCGGGCCGCTTTTTTATTGGTTCCTCGTTTATCGGGTGCAAGCGCGGATGGCGCTGGCCTCAGCAGGCGAGATCGGCCACCACGGCATCCAGAATAAGCATGCCTGAAGGCGTGCAGCGCAGGCGGGAATTGCCGAGCCTTTCCACGAAACCGTGCTGGAGAAGAAACTCCTCCTTTTCCGGGTCGAGGTCGCGGCCGGAAAGATCGCTCCAGCGGGCGAGATCGATGCCTTCGCGCAGGCGAAGGCCCATCAGCAGCAATTCATCTGCCTGTTCATCGACACCGAGCAATTCCTGATCGACCATGCCATGGCCTTCCCGCTCTACTGTTTCGAGCCAGGTCTCGGGGTGCCGCTCGGTGGCGGTGGCGAGCTTGGAAGCGCCCCGCGTCAGGCGTCCATGCGCACCGGGGCCGATGCCGGCGTAATCGCCATACCGCCAGTAGGTGAGGTTATGGCGGCTTTCGGCGCCGGGCCGGGCATGATTGGAAACCTCATAGGCGGGCATGCCGTAACGCTCGGTGATTTCCTGCGTCGCTTCATAAAGCACGGCCGAATGCTCGCCATCCGGCACGATGAGCTTGCCGGCCTTGTGGAGGCCATAAAAGGGCGTGCCTTCCTCGATCGTCAGCTGGTAGAGCGACAGATGGTCGACGGCATAGGAGACAGCCTCCTTCAGTTCGGCATCCCATTCGGCCACCGTCTGGTTCGGGCGGGCGTAGATGAGATCGAATGACATGCGCGGAAAAATCTCCCGCGCCAGCCGGATGGCTTTCAAGGCATCGGCGACATCATGCAGGCGGCCGAGGAATTTCAGGTCGCGGTCATTCAGCGCCTGCACGCCGAGCGAGACACGATTGACGCCTGCCGCGCGATAACCGCGAAAGCGTTCCGCCTCGACGCTGGAAGGGTTGGCTTCCATGGTGATCTCGATACCATCGGGCACGTGCCAGAAGCGAGAGACGCCATCGAGAACCGCACCCACTGTCTGCGGGTCCATCAGCGACGGCGTACCGCCACCCATGAAAATGCTGGTAACGACGCGCGGGCCGCTGAGCGTCCGCATATGTTCCATTTCACGCAGGAAAGCCGCCGTAAACCGTTCCTGATCCACTGGCCGGTGGCGGACATGGCTGTTGAAATCGCAATAGGGGCATTTGGCCGCGCAGAACGGCCAGTGCAGATAGATCCCGAAGCCGGGATCGCCCGTATCCGGCAGAAGCGATGCGCCGGGGGCAGAAAGTTGGTGCTCCCCGACCATTGGGTTCATGCCTCCAGGCAGGTTTCTACGAATTTTTTGAACGCCCGGGCGCGGTGAGAAAGTGCGAAAGCGTCGCCATGTTTCCAACCGTGTTTTTCATCCGCGCTCATTTCGCCGAATGTGGTGTCATATCCCTCGGGTTTAAAGATGGGATCATAACCGAAACCGCTCGTACCGCGCGGCGGCCACACGACAGTGCCTTCGACCTCGCCACGGAAATATTCGACATGCCCATCCGGCCAGGCCAGGCAGAGCACGCTGACAAAGCGGGCTGTGCGATCTTCCGGCTTGGAGGCTCCGCGCTCGGCCAGCGCATCCTCGACCTTCTGCATCGCCATGGCGAAATCGCGCGTGCCATCGGCCGTCTCCGCCCAATTGGCGGTATAGACACCGGGTGCACCATCGAGCGCGTCAATCACCAGGCCAGAATCGTCAGACAAAGCCGGCAGGCCGGACGCCTTCGCAGACGCAAGCGCCTTGATGGCGGCATTTTCCTCGAAGGTGGTGCCCGTCTCATCCGGCTCCGAGAAGTTCAACTCCGCCGCCGATTTGGCGGAGAAGCCGAAAGGCCCGATCAGATCGGCGATTTCGGCGATCTTGCCCTTGTTGTGGCTGGCGACGACGATCGTTCTGGTATCGAGCTTGCGCATGGTGCTTTCCTGTCGGCTCAGGCGATTGCCTGTTTCTGAAGGGCAACCAGTTCGCTGCAACCGGCCTTGGCAAGACCGAGCAACGTCAGGAACTCTTCCTCGGAGAAGGGCGCACCTTCCGCCGTTCCCTGAACCTCGACGATGCCGCCGGAACCGGTAATCACGAAATTCGCGTCGGTCTCGGCGGAAGAGTCTTCCAGATAATCAAGATCGATCACCGGCTGCTTGGCGAAGATGCCGCAGGAGATCGCGGCGATATGGTCCTTCAGAACCTTCTCGACCTTGATCATGTTACGGGTTTCCATCCACTTCAGGCAGTCATGCAGGGCAATCCATGCACCGGTAATGGAGGCGGTGCGGGTGCCGCCATCTGCCTGAATGACATCGCAGTCGATGCTGATCTGGCGCTCGCCAAGGGCCTGCAGGTCAACGACGGCGCGCAGCGAGCGGCCGATGAGGCGCTGGATTTCCTGCGTGCGCCCGCCCTGCTTGCCGGAAGCAGCCTCACGCTTCATGCGCTCATTCGTGGAGCGTGGCAGCATGCCGTATTCTGCGGTGACCCAGCCCTTGCCGCTGTTGCGCAGCCACGGCGGCGTCTTTTCTTCAAGGCTTGCGGTGACGAGCACATGCGTGTCGCCGAATTTCACGAGACAGGAGCCTTCAGCATGTTTCGAGAAATTGCGCTCGAAGGAAACCTTGCGCATCTGGTCGGTTTTTCTGCCTGAAGGCCGCATATGATCCACTCTCCATGTTGGTTCCTGCCTTCTAAGGTGCGCTCCGGGCTTTTGCAAAGCCAATTTCCGTTTTGCCCCGGCGTTGCAACGCATTATATTGGCGTAAAGTAGATTTGGACGATAAAGAACGGACAAGATGGGTTTTTCAGCACCGCTTTCAAAAGATCAGGCATCGCTGCTCGATGAGCGGTCGCGGGAAATTTTCCGGCGCATCGTCGAAGGTTATCTCGATACGGGCGAGCCGCTCGGATCGCGCAGCCTGTCGCGGCTTTTGCCGATGTCGCTTTCCCCGGCCTCCGTCCGCAACGTCATGAGCGACCTGGAGGAGCTTGGTCTCATCTATTCGCCGCATATCAGCGCCGGACGCCTGCCCACGCAGACGGGGCTGCGCTTCTTCGTGGATGCCTTCATGCAGGTAGGCGATCTGCCTGCCGACGAGCGGGCGAATATCGACCGTCAGATCGGGCCGGTCGCGGGCCACGAACAGTCGCTGGAAGGTTTGCTGACGGAAGCGAGCCGCATGCTCTCAGGCATGTCGCGCGGGGCTGGTCTCGTGCTGACGGCCAAGAATGATGTCATCCTCAAACATGTCGAATTCATCAGGCTCGAGCCCACCAAGGCGCTTGCCGTGCTGGTCGGCGATCACAATCAGGTCGAAAATCGTATCATCGAATTGCCGGCCGGCATCTCCTCCTCGCAATTGACCGAGGCGGCGAATTTCATCAATGCCCACCTGTCCGGACAGACGCTGCAGGAGCTGCGCGGGCAGTTCCAGACCCAGCGTACGGAGTTGCAGTCGGAACTCGGCATGCTGGCGCAGGATCTCGTGGAGCGAGGTCTCGCTATATGGGCGGGTGATAATGAGGAAGGCAAGCTTGGCCGGCTCATCGTTCGCGGCCGCTCCAACCTGCTCGAGGGCCTTGCCGGCGAGGAAGATATCGATCGGGTCCGCATGTTGTTCGACGATCTCGAGCGTAAGGAAAATCTGATCGAAATCCTCAACCTGGCCGAAAGCGGTTCAGGCGTCAGGATTTTCATCGGTTCGGAAAACAAGCTGTTTTCGCTCTCCGGTTCCTCTCTCATCGTTGCGCCCTATCGCGATGAGGAAAATCGAGTCGTGGGTGCTGTCGGCGTCATCGGGCCCACCAGGCTGAACTATGCCCGTATCGTACCGATGGTCGATTATACCGCGCAGATCATGGCGCGCCTTTCCCGTAAACAAAGATAGGACACATCGGCAAGATCAGAGAATGCGGCAAGCTTTTTGCCGCAAGCCTTGATTTTTGCGCGTCAAAGCTCGATATCGGGCCCAACCACTAACAGTCTAATCTGGAGAACGTCATGACCGACGATACAAAAAAGCCCGGACCTGACGCGGACGTCGCGGAAGAGTTTGTCGATCCTGCCCAGGCAGGTGAAGAACAGGCCGAAACGGCAGAGCCCGATCCGGTGGAGCTGCTCAAGGCTGAGAACGCCGATCTGCGCGATAAATTCCTCCGCCTTGCCGCCGAGATGGACAATCTTCGCCGTCGCACCGAGCGTGACGTCAAGGATGCCAAGGCCTATTCGCTGGCCGGCTTCGCCCGCGACATGCTCGCCGTTTCCGATAATCTTCGCCGCGCGCTGGAAGCCATTCCGGACGAACTCAAGACCAATGGCGAAGCCGGTCTCAATGGCCTGATCGAAGGCGTGGAAATGACCGAGCGCTCGATGCTGTCGACGCTGGAGCGCCACGGTGTGAAGAAGATCGACGCCGAAGGCCAGAAATTCGACCCGAATTTCCATCAGGCCATGTTCGAAATTCCGAACACGGCGGTTCCCAACAACACCGTACTTCAGGTCATTCAGGCCGGTTTCACCATCGGTGACCGCGTTCTGCGCCCCGCCATGGTGGGTGTCGCCAAGGGCGGCCCGAAGGCTGAGGCCTCCGCATCGGCCGAACCGGGCACGTCGTCTCTTAATGAAAAGGACGCGTGAGGCATTTATCCTTCCGTAATAAAAAACGCGCCTTCAGGGCGCGTTTTTTTATTGCCGTTGAACTGAGAGGATGTGCCTGGGATCAGGCCGCCGTTGCCTGTTCCTGATTGAGGAAAGCGTAGATTGCCGTGTCGGAATCGGTGGCGCGCAGCTTGGTCACCAGTTCAGGATCGCGCAGCGCCCGCGCAATGCGCGATAGCGCCTTCAGGTGATCCGCGCCGGCGCCTTCTGGCGCGAGCAGCAGGAAAACCAGATCGACCGGCTGGTCGTCCAGAGCTTCGAAATCGACCGGCGTTTCAAGACGTGCGAAGACGCCGGTGATCTGATGAATGCCGTTGAGCTTGCCATGTGGAATGGCAATGCCATGGCCCACACCGGTGGAGCCGAGTTTCTCACGCTGGAGGATGACGTCGAAAACTTCCCGTTCCGAGACCCCGGTAATTCTGGCTGCCTTTGCGGCCAGCTCCTGAAGCAACTGCTTTTTGGAATTCACCTTGAGGGCGGGAATAATCGCATCTTGTTGCAGCAAATCTGCCAACGCCATTCTCTTTTTCCTTCATGCCATCGAGACGATGCAGGAGGCAGATGCGCCTTGGCGCTCTGCCTCCCACGTCTTGTCAGACTGTTCAGCTCTTGATCGTTTCCGCGTCGATCCAGCCAATATTGCCGTCATGACGTCGGTAAACGATGTTGAGATATTCCTTGCCGGGGCTGCGGAACAGCAGAACCGGCTCGTCTGTCATGTCGAGCGCCATCACGGCGCTGGCGACTGACATTGTCTTAATCTGCTTCGAACTCTCCGCCACAATGGTGGGTGCGTAATCTTCGGGGACCTCGTGGTCCTCATCGGGAACAGCATCCATCACCGTATAGGCGATTTCCGGCAGCGCGCCGTTCGAACCACTGTGATGGTCCTTCAGTTTGCGCTTGTAACGACGCAGGCGCTTCTCGATCCGCTCTGCGGCAGCATCGAAGCTGGCTTGCGGATCGTTCGCCTGACCCGCCGCATGCAATACGACGCCGGTATCGAGATGCAGCTTGCAATCGGCCGCAAAACGCGATCCGGACTTCTCCACGGTTACCTGGCCTGAATACCCCCCATCGAAGTATTTGGTAACTGCCAGACCTATATTGTCCTCAATCCGCTGACGGAAAGATTCACCGATCTCCATATGTTTACCAGATACACGCACACTCATGGAAATTTTCCTTTTTGTAGTGATTTGCGAGTACCAGCTTACGTCAAGCCGAGCGCGCATCCAAGCGTTTCGAAGACCTTAAAAAGCCCTCATTCGAATTTTACGCCCATGGACGGAGGAGATTATTCCGTTACAAATGACCTTGCTGACGTGTGCGGCGGGCTTCTAGCCCCTGCCGTGACAAGAGTCAATGGTGCGGCAAAAAACCGCCGCAAACGTGATCACCGGGTTGCTCAGAAGGCGGAAAGTTTCGCCATCGCTTTCTTCTCCCGGCGCCTCTGCACAGAGGAGGGGATATTCATCGCCTCGCGATATTTGGCGACGGTGCGGCGGGCGATATCGATGCCGCTCTTTTTCAGATTGTCGACGATATCGTCGTCGGAAAGAACGGCCTCAGCGGCTTCCTGCGTGATCATCGCCTTGATGCGGTGACGCACTGCTTCCGCCGAATGGCTGTCGCCGCCTTCCACCGCGCTGATCGATACGCTGAAGAAATATTTGAGCTCGAACAGCCCGCGCGGCGTTAGCATGTATTTCTTCGACGTCACCCGGCTGACGGTGGATTCATGCATCTTGATGGCATCGGCCACCGTCTTGAGGTTCAGTGGGCGCAGCTGGTCGACACCGTTGATGAGGAAGGCGTCCTGCTGGCGCACGATTTCGCTCGCCACCTTCATGATCGTCCGGGCGCGCTGGTCAAGACTGCGTGTCAGCCAATGGGCCGTCTGCATGCATTCGGACAGAAAATCCTGATCCTCTCCTGCGCGCGCCTTATGTTTTGAAACCTCCGCAAAGTAGCTCTGGTTGATGAGCACACGCGGCAGGGTATCGGGATTGATCTCCACCAGCCAGCCACCGGTGGAGGAGGGGCGGACGATGATATCAGGAACGATGGTTTCCGAAACCATCGAATCGTAACCCGCTCCGGGGCGCGGATTGAGCGTCCGGATTTCCGCCAGCATGTCGAGAAGGTCTTCTTCATCGACGCCGCAGAGTTTTTTCAAGGAGGCGAAATCGCGTTTCGCCAGAAGCTCGAGATTGTCGACAAAAGCCCGCATGGCCGGATCGAGCCGGTCCTTCTGTGCGAGCTGGATCGCCAGACATTCACTCAAGGACCGGGAAAAGATGCCCGGCGGATCAAAGCCCTGAAGCGTCTTCAGAACGTGCTCGACCGCCGATGGGGTAGCACCCAGCCGTTCGGCAACGTCGTCGACGGCATCCGCGGCGATATAACCGGTCTCATCGAGCTGGCCGATCAGCGCATCGGCGATCATCCTGTCCTCGGCGGCGGAGATGGCGAGCGGCAGTTGCTGATTGAGGTGGTCACTGAGGCTTTGTCGGGCCGCCACGAAATCGTCGAGGTCGTAGCTTTCTCTGGACTCCTGCCCGGGCATGGATTTCCACTGGCTTGCGAGTTCGGGCGCATCGGCCTTTCTTGGTTCGCCATCATCGGGAAAGACGTTTTCGAAGCTGGTGTCCAGCTGCTCGCCAAGATTTGCGGCGCGCTCCCCGTACCAGTCATCGCTGTCGGGCGTTACCCTGGTGGCCGCATCCGAAGCTTCAGCGTCGCCGAAATTATCGACATCGACAGGAGTATCGCTGCCCAAATCGCCATCGTTTGCTGCAATTTCCAGCAGCGGATTGCGCTCCACCTCCTGCGCGATGAACTGCGTCAGCTCGAAATGCGTCATCTGAAGCAGCTGGATGGACTGCATCAGTTGCGGTGTCATCACGAGAGACTGGTTTTGACGCAGCAAAAGGCTGGCAGACAATGCCATGGCGGACGCGAAACTCCCCTTACAGCTTCTCCATAGCCACAGTTTTCATAAATTTTGCGGAGGAGACAGAACTTGGCCCAAAAATTGCTTTTTTATCTTGTTTGGTCAAGCGTCAGGGCGGGGCGCGATGAAGAATCTTTCGCGCCCTATCGTTAAAGGCTGAAATTATTGCCGAGATAGAGACGGCGTACGTCCGGATTGTTGACGATGTCGTCAGGACGTCCATGCGTCAGCACTTCGCCGGCATGGATGATATAGGCGCGGTCGATGAGGCCGAGCGTTTCACGCACATTATGGTCGGTGACGAGAACGCCAATGCCGCGTGCGGTCAGATGCCTGACCAGATTCTGGATGTCGCTGACCGAAATCGGATCGACGCCCGCAAAGGGCTCATCCAGCAGCATGAAGGTTGGATCAGTCGCGAGCGCGCGCGCGATTTCCAGACGCCGGCGCTCGCCGCCCGAAAGCGCCACGGCCGGCGATTTGCGCAGTTGCGCAATATGGAACTCTTCCAGGAGTTCGTCGAGCTTGCGGTTGCGCTTGGCGGCATCCGGTTCATGCACTTCCAGCACGGCGCGGATGTTTTCCTCGACCGTCAGCCCGCGGAAAATCGAGGCTTCCTGTGGCAGATAACCGACACCGAGACGAGCACGCCTATACATCGGCATGCCGGTCACATCGTTGCCATTGATGGCGATCTTGCCGCTATCGACAGGCACCAGGCCCGTGATCATGTAAAAACAGGTGGTCTTGCCGGCGCCGTTCGGGCCAAGCAGCCCCACGGCCTCTCCACGGCGCACGACCAGTGAGACGCCGTTGACGACACGACGGGTATCATAGGTCTTAGTCAGGCCATGCGCGATCAACGTGCCCTGGTAAGGGGTTTTGTCGGCCGGTGAGGCGGCGTCTGCGGAACGGTTGCGTCCGCCGCCGAGAATTTTTGAGATCGAAGGTATCTTCACGAGGAAAGACTACTGTTTTTTCTGGGATTTCGGATCAAGCATGATCCGAACAGGGCCGCCGCAGCTTTCGAGCTTTGCCTGCCCCGTATTCATGAGAACGGTCAGTTTGCAGCCGGTGAAGACATTGGTGCCTTCGGACAGGACTACTTGCTTGCCGGTCAGAATGAAGGTCTGCGCCGCCATGTCGAATTCGCCGTGATCGGCCGTGGCCTTCTGGGTCTCGGAGGTCAGGTAGACGTTGTTGTCGACGAAGATTTTCTCGATATTGGCATCACCGCTGGTGAGCGAGGAGCCCTGACCCTTGTAGTTCACCGTCATCTTGCCGGCCTGAAGGGTGGTCGTACCCTGCACAACCTTTACGTTGCCGGTAAAATAGGCCTTACGCTCCTGATCGCGAATCTCGAGCTGATCGCTTTCAATGGCGATCGGCTGGTCGCCGGAGAGCTTGACGCCCTGCATGCTGCTAGTCGTGTTCTGGGCGAAAGCCACAGTTGCAAGACACAAAAAAACAAGACCTGCGGCTGTAAGGCCTGCGGTTCTGCCAAGGGAAACGGGACGGGAAACTTGCATCATCTGGACCGGGCTCTCACTTGGCTTCATTTTTGATATTGGATGCAGCGATACGTGCCCGTACCTGCCCCGAAAATGTAATCGTCTTGCCATTATCGGCGATATCAATCGATTGCGCAACAATGGCACCGTCGTTTGTTTTGATCGAAACGGGCTCTTTGCTGCTCATTTTTCCGGCCTTCAGATCGACATCCGCAGACTGGAACTTCGCTTGTATGCCATTGCTGAGATTGATGTCAAAAGGCGCAGTCATCTTCAGCGTGTTGGTGGAGCGGTCGAAAATGCCTTCCTGGGCGATAACCTGCGCGACGCTGTCATTCACAGGCACGGCGGCCAGCACTTTTTCGAGCGTCATCAGGTTCGGGTTGGCGATATCCTGCAACGCGCGGTCGGCGTTCATGGAATAATCTATACCCTTTTCGTTGCGGCCCGCAACGGCGGGCTTTTCCATCACGATCTTGCCGTCTTCTATCCGCGCGCTTTCCAGCGAAACCTTTTCGGGCGCCCAGGTGCGGATGACCGAAACGGCGATGAAGGCGAGCGAGATGACGGCCGCGCTGAGCGGCAGAATGATCTTCAGCCGCTTTACACGCGCGGAATGCCGCAGCGCGGTGTCATAGGCGCCGTTCTGGTCATTGGGCAGCGAAAATGCTGGCGCGGGTTCACGGAGTCGTTCGAGCATAGGAGTAGGTCCGGAATGCTTCACCGGCGCCTTCTGGCGCGCAATCGAAGCTTGTGTCTTTATCTAAATGTGTTTGGCACGAGTGCTTTGTCCTGCCAATATGGTTTTTGTCTGGAGAGGTGCAAGGGAAATGCGAATTTTATCGTAATTCTGGTTTCTTTATTGTTTCCTTGCGGCTTCGCGTTAGAAGAACCATATGGCCTGAAACGCACGGGCGGACGACAGAGGTTTCTATGGATAATATGGCGATAGCTGATCGCAGGCGTTTGCGCCGCAAGCTGACTTTCTGGCGGATTGCCGCCGTTCTCCTGCTCGTCGCCGGCGCCTTCGGTCTTTACCGGTTTTTCTGGCAAGGCCCGCAGCAAAGCGCAAAACCCCATATCGCCCGCATCGAGGTCTCCGGCCTGATCACGGACAATACGGAACTTCTCGAGCGGCTCGACAAGATCGCCAAGAGCGATAATGTCAAAGGCTTGATCGTCTCGATTTCCTCACCCGGCGGCACAACCTACGGCGGGGAGCGCATCTTCAAGGCTATTCGAGGCGTCGCGGAAAAGAAGCCCGTTGTCTCGGATGTACGAACGCTCGCCGCTTCCGCAGGTTATATGATCGCATCGGCAGGCGACGTCATCGTTGCCGGCGAAACCTCCATCACCGGCTCGATCGGCGTGATCTTCCAGTACCCCCAGATCGGCCAGCTGATGGAAAAGCTCGGCGTTTCGCTGCAGGAAATCAAGTCGTCACCGATGAAGGCCGAGCCTTCTCCGTTCCATGAGGCGCCGGAAGAGGCAAAGACCATGATCCGCGCCATGGTGATGGACAGCTACGGCTGGTTCGTCGACCTCGTTGCCGATCGCCGCAAATTGCCGCGCGAAGAGGTGTTGAAACTGGCCGATGGGTCGATCTTCACCGGTCGGCAGGCGCTTGCCAATAAGCTGGTCGACACGCTCGGCGGCGAAAAGGAAGTTCGCGCCTATTTCGAAACCCGTGGTGTGGCCAAGGATTTGCCGATCGTTGAATGGCGCGCGCCGTCCTCGAATTCGCCTTTTGCGCTTTTCAGTGTTGCGCAAATAGCGAAACTTCTGGGATATGACGATTTAATTCCCTTCGCAGGCCCCAGCCAGCTCGGTGCGGACAAGTTGTTTCTTGACGGTCTTGTTTCCGTTTGGCAGGTTGAGCCGCGTTAAAAATCCAATTCTTTCAGGGGGCAACCGTGATCAAGTCTGAACTGGTGCAGATCGTTGCTGCGCGTAACCCGCACCTTTATCACCGCGACGTGGAAAACATCGTCAATGCGGTGCTGGATGAAATCACCGATGCCCTGGCGGCGGGAAATCGTGTCGAGCTTCGTGGTTTCGGCGCATTTTCGGTGAAGAACCGTCCGTCCCGTTCGGGCCGGAACCCGCGTACGGGTGAGTCGGTTTTCGTCGAGGAAAAATGGGTGCCTTTCTTCAAGACGGGCAAGGAACTGCGCGAGCGCCTGAACCCGGGTATGGGCGACGAAGAAGACGATTGATCGTTCTTGACGCCTGGCGACTGAAAAGGAGCCGGCGGAACACCCGCAGCGATGGAGTATTGTCGGATGTCTAAAAAAATCATCAACCTCATCATCCTGCTTCCGCTGGCGATCATCCTCGTCATCCTGTGCGTGGCCAATCGTCAGTCCGTGACGCTGGCGCTCAATCCATTCCGGCCGGACGATGGCGTTCTGTCCTTCACCGCGCCGTTTTTCGTTTTTCTGTTTCTGGCGGTCATTTTTGGCGTTCTCATGGGCTCGGCGGCCACATGGTTCACGCAGGGCAAACATCGCAAACGTGCCCGTATCGAAGCGAAAGAGGCCGTTCGCTGGCACGACGAGGCGAACCGCCAGAAGGCGGCCGCCACCGGGCAGCTGCCGCATGCGGGACAACTCCCGGCAAAGTGATGGTGGCGACAGCCGTTCCGGCTCTAGTCGAGCGGCGTGCGGAATGCTATTTGCTGGCGCAATAAGACGCGGGCAGAAGCGGAAAGATTTCCATTGAAGAAAAAAGACAGCCGGCCGGGCAATCGTGCGCGTGCCGGGAGCGAGAAAAAACAGGTCCATGCCGCAAAGCCGGCGCGCCGCGCGGACGCCGCGCCGAAAAAGCGCGAGCCTGATGCGGTGCGCATCGTGCAGAAAGCCGCGCCGAAGGAAAAAACCGTCGTGGCGGCTGCCGTTGAGCAAGTCCCCGCGCGCGCACTTATGCAGCGCACCGGTCAATTGCCCGCAGAACAGGTTCCTGTCATTCTGGAATCGAGCGGCGCGGGTGATTTTCACCTGATCGACAGTGGTAACGGCCTGAAGCTTGAACAATATGGTGATTACCGCGTCGTTCGTCCCGAGGCGCAGGCGTTGTGGCGGCCATCGGTTCCCGACCGCGTATGGCAGAATGCCGACGCCATTTTTACCGGCGATACGGATGAGGACGGCATGGGCCGCTGGCGTTTTCCGAAGGACGCGCTTGGCGAAACCTGGCCTCTCTCCCTGCTCGGGGTTGAATTTCTCGGTCGTTTCACGGCGTTCCGCCATGTCGGCGTCTTTCCGGAGCAGATCGTGCATTGGGAATGGCTGAAAAATGCCGTGGAGACCGCCGACCGGCCGCTGAAAGTACTGAACCTCTTCGGTTACACCGGCGTCGCCTCGCTGGTTGCGGCGGCTGCCGGTGCCGAAGTCACCCATGTCGACGCCTCCAAGAAGGCGATCGGCTGGGCGAAGGAGAACCAGGCTCTCGCCGGGCTCGAACAGGCGCCGATCCGCTGGATCTGCGAAGACGCGATGAAATTCATCCAGCGGGAAGAACGTCGTGGCAGCACCTACGACATCATTCTCACCGACCCGCCGAAATTCGGCCGCGGCACTCATGGTGAGGTCTGGCAATTGTTCGACCATCTGCCGCTGATGCTTGATATCTGCCGGGAAATCCTGTCGCCCAAGGCGCTCGGTCTGGTGTTGACCGCCTATTCCATCCGGGCCAGCTTCTATTCGATGCATGAGCTGATGCGCGAAACCATGCGCGGTGCCGGCGGTGTCGTCGCATCCGGCGAACTGGTCATTCGCGAAGCCGGGCTTGACGGCAAGACGCCGGGCCGCGTGCTTTCCACATCGCTGTTCAGCCGCTGGGAGCCGAAATGACGAAGGACATGCGCGAAAACACCACGCGCCGGGTTGGCCAGGTCAAGGAAGTGACGAGCCTTGCCAATCCCATCATCAAGGACATCAAGGCGCTCACCCAGAAAAAGGGCAGGGAAGAGACCGGCACCTTCATGGCTGAGGGCCTGAAGCTGGTCATCGACGCGCTTGAACTCGGCTGGACGATCAAGACGCTGGTTTACGCCAAGGCCGCCAAGGGCAAGCCGCTGGTGGAGCAGGCGGCGGTCAAGACCGTTGCGTCAGGTGGTCTGGTGCTCGAAGTCAGCGAGAAGGTCATCGCCTCGATCACCCGCCGCGACAATCCGCAGATGGTCGTCGGTATTTTCGAACAGAAATGGAAGCCGCTGAAGGATATCCGCCCTAAAAAGGGCGAGACCTATATCGCGCTCGACCGGGTGCGCGATCCCGGCAATCTCGGCACCATCATCCGCACGGCGGATGCGGCCGGCGCCTCGGGCGTCATTCTGGTGGGCGATTGCACTGATCCCTTTTCGCTGGAAACGGTGCGCGCCACCATGGGCTCGGTCTTTGCCACCCCCATCGCCCGTGCTTCGGTTGAGGAATTCCTCTCCTGGAAAAAATCGGCTCATGTCAGCGTCGTCGCCACACATCTTGCCGGTTCCGTGGATTATCGAAAGATCGACTACGCCGGCAAACCGGTCGTGATTTTGATGGGCAACGAACAGTCTGGCCTGCCGCCGGAACTGGCCGGCAAGGCGGACCAGCTGGCGCGCATTCCCCAGCAGGGCCGTGCCGATAGTCTCAACCTCGCCATCGCAACCGCTGTCATGCTGTTTGAAGCACGGCGACACCTCCTCGAACTTGCACCGGTGACGTAATGGCCAAAGCGGCATTGTTCTCGAAATTCGGCCCGGCTTTTGCGCTGATCGTCGCCGCACTGGTGCTGGATCAGATCGTCAAGCAGCTGGTCGAGGCCTATCTGCCGTTGCAGGAGATGGTTCCCGTTGCGCCGTTTCTGGCGCTTTACCGCACCTATAATCTCGGCGTCGCCTTTTCGATGCTGGAAGACATGCACGGCTGGTTCATCGTCAGCATGCGCCTCGTCATCGTGGTCTTCGTTCTGTGGCTCTGGCGCAAAACGGCGGCTGACCGGACCTTCGCCCATCTCGGTTTTGCCTTCATCATTGCAGGTGCTGCCGGCAATCTTCTCGACCGCTTTTTTTACGGTCACGTCATCGACTATATCCTGTTCCATACGCAGACATGGTCGTTCGCGGTGTTCAATCTGGCTGATAGTTTCATAACCATCGGTGCAGCCTGCGTCATTCTCGATGAATTTCTGCACGCCCGGACGGCCAAAAAGTAAAATTTTAGCGTTTCAGCCAAACATATCAAAACCGCTGCCGTGGTAGCGGTTGTGTATGAGCGAACTGGCACGACTTCGGCAAAAAGTTTCAGATGGTCTCGGCCTAGCCGCCCCAGCGGCGGATCCTGACGACAAGACAACGCGCCTTACGAACGAGGAACATGCCAGCGATGTCAGGGCGGTTGCGCTTTATGTCGCCGTTTCGCTATCGGTGGGGGCCTTCACCGCCGCCCTGATCGCACTTGCGGTGCCGTATGTCGTCACCGTCACGCTCGCCTGTTTTTTTGGCGCGGTGCTTATGGGTGCCCTGTTCTATGCGCTGTTCGGCAAATCTTTCCCGCTTCCCGGCACGCTGCCCGCGGATTATTCGGATGTCCGGCTGCGGCAAACGCAAAACCGGTCGCTGATTGCCGAAATGCAGGAGTCCATGGGCGATATCGTTGTGATCCGCAACATGAACCGGCGCATCGTCGAGGCGAACCGCGTTTTTCGTGAAATGACCGGCTGCACGTCGCCGGAAGGTTTGAGCTGCGAGGAGATCGGCATTGCTTTCCGCCCGGGTGACAGGGTCCATGCCTATGATGTGGAGATTGCGACCCCGTTCGGTCAGCGCATCTTCTCCTGGCACGATGTGGTAACCCGCGATCTCGCAAGCAGCCGTCTCATGATCAGCAGTATCGCAAGAGACGTGACCGAAGAACGGCTTGCGCTGGCCGAACGGGAAGATGCCCGCCTGCGCGCCGAAAAAGCCGATGCCGAAAAGGCGCGGCTCCTTGCCACAGTCAGCCATGAAATCCGCCTGCCGCTCTCCGGCATGCTCGGCATGAACCACCTTCTCTCGCAGACGAAGCTCAACCAGGAACAGCGCAATTATCTGGATGGCATGAAACAGTCCGGTCAGTCGCTGGTGCAGCTTGTCGAGGATCTCCTGGATTATTCGACCATGGAAGCCGGCCGCTTCAGGCTCAATCCGCGCGCGGAAAACCTGCGGCGGCTGATCGAGAGCATCGTGGAGATGCTGGCCCATCGCGCCCATGAAAAGGGCATCGAAATCGCCTCCTTCGTCACGCCTGACGTGCCTGATTATCTCGATTTCGATCCGGCAAGGCTGCGCCAGGTCCTGTTCAATCTTATCGGCAATGCCGTGAAATTCACGCAGGTGGGCGGGGTCGTCATCCGGGCGCGCATGGCTGACGGCGAATTGCAGATCACCGTCGAAGATACCGGCCCCGGTATGAGTGAGGCGGAGCAGGCCCGCATCTTCGGGGAGTTTGAGCAGGCCGGGCCGCTGTCGCAACGAAGCGCCGGCACGGGTCTCGGCCTTGCGATCTCCGCCCGCATCGTTCGGGAATTCGGCGGCAACCTCACGGTGTCGAGCCGCAGGGGTGAGGGCAGCACCTTCAAGCTGGTGTTCCGCCCGGGCAGGGCTCCCGCCGAGATGCCGGATTCCGGCCGGAGACATTGCCTGCAGCACACCAACGTCCTGCTGATTGCGCCGGAGGGTGTGGCGGCGGCGGTGACGATGGAAGCCATCGAGGCTTTCGGTGGCAAGTGTATTCTCATCCATCAGCCGCAGGATCTGGACAGGCTCAGGAATGGCCCTGCCAGCCGGACCGCCGATCTCACCGACATCATCGTCGATCTGCGTATCTCGGCACTGTTCAGGGATGCCCTGCGGGATTGGCCGCAGCAGACGATCCGCCGTACGCTGCTCGTCAGTCCCGAAGAGCGGGCTTCGACCACCCATGCGTCCTTCGACGCCTGGCTGATCCGCCCCCTGCGTGAAAAATCCCTGATCGATGTGCTGTGTGGCCGCCTGCGCGGCATAGAGCGGCGGGACGCGATCAACGATAACCACCCTGATGTGGGATTTTCGTCAAGGGTGGTGGAAGGGGTAAGCGGCATCGAGATACTCGTGGCCGAAGACGATGCGGTCAATGCGCGCATCATCCGGGTTGTCCTGGAAAAAAGCGGCTATATCGTCCGTGCCGTCGACAATTTTCAGGCCCTGCAGCAATCGCTGGCGTCGGGTGCGTCCCGCCTGCCAAATCTCATCGTCTCCGATCTTAATATGCCGGGCGGTGAGGGCCTCGACGTGTTGCCGGACCTCCTCGGTAAGCTGAAAGATGAAAGAAATATTCCCGTCATCATTCTCAGCGGGGACGCCGGTGAAGGGACCGCCCAGATACTGCTGAAGGCCGGTGCAGGCGCTGTTTTGGCCAAGCCCGCCGACCCGCGCCGGCTGGTTGAGGAAATCCGTCGCCTACTGGAGGCGAAACGCGTGTTGTCATCATAACTTGACAGACTCGCGTTGGCGGCATTTTGTCACTATTCTGTCGCGAATTAGTGATTTATGACAGGAAAACTCTTTGGTGGCGGAGCGATTCCCCATGGTTGCCGAAATCTTCAATCACGACATTTGTGAAAATAATGTTGTCATTAGTCCTCGTTCCGAGACAGCTCAGGACAATGAGGGTCTTTTCGGCCGTATCGGCACGCTGGAAACACGGCTTGCCAGAAATGAACGTGAAATCGATGCCGCGCAATCCGTGCGCTACCGTGTCTTTGTCGAGGAAATGAAGGCGCGCCTTCCTGCCGAAGCGATGCGCCGCAAGCGCGACGTCGACGCCTGGGACAGCGTCTGCGACCACCTTCTCGTGCTCGACAAGTCGATTGAAGGCGATAGCGAGGACCAGATCGTCGGCACCTATCGTTTGCTGCGGCAGGAAACGGCGATCGCCAATAATGGCTTCTATTCCGCCAGCGAATTCGATATCGCTGGGCTCGTCGCGCGCCATCCGGGCAAGCGTTTCATGGAGCTTGGCCGTTCCTGCGTGCTGCCGGAATATCGCACCAAGCGTACCGTCGAGCTTCTGTGGCAGGGCAACTGGGCCTATGCCGTAAAACACCGCATGGACGCCATGATCGGCTGCGCTTCCTTCCCCGGCGTGCAGCCGGAAGCACATGCGCTGGCGCTGTCCTTCCTGCACCATAATTGCCTTGCAAAGGGAGAGTGGGAAGCGGTCGCTTTGCCCGAACTCTATCATGAAATGGACCTCGTGCCGGTCGAGGCGCTCAATACCCGCAAGGCATTGAATGCCATGCCGCCGCTGATCAAGGGTTATATGCGTCTTGGCGCCATGTTCGGCTCCGGTGCGGTCGTTGATCATGCTTTCAACACCACCGACGTCCTGGTGGTTCTGCCGGTATCGTCCATCGCCGGCCGCTATATCAGCTATTATGGCGGCGAGGCCGAACGCATCAACGGCTGACCGGGTTTTGATCGAGGCCATCAGGATGTTCCTGTGGGCAGCGTTGCCGTGTGTGTTGTGTTGGGGCGGGCAATGCCGCTAGTGTCGGCGCTCCTTTTCCGCAACACGATATGACATCGGCAGGCCATTGACGGACGTTCTGACAACCGCTTCCCTGATCTCGGAAGAGAGCCGCGCGACGGCCACTCCGATGATGGAGCAATATATCGAGATCAAGGCGAACAATCCCGGTTCGCTGCTGTTTTACCGCATGGGCGATTTTTACGAATTGTTCTTTGACGATGCGGTCGAAGCCTCCCGCGCGCTCGGTATCACGCTGACGAAACGTGGCCAGCATATGGGGCATGATATTCCCATGTGCGGCGTTCCCGTTCACGCGGCGGACGATTATCTCCAGAAGCTCATCCTGCGCGGTTACCGTGTCGCCGTCTGCGAGCAGATTGAAGACCCGGCTGAAGCGAAGAAGCGCGGATCGAAATCCGTGGTCAAGCGTGATGTGGTGCGGCTCGTCACGCCCGGAACGCTCACTGAAGAAAAGCTGCTGTCGCCGACGGAATCCAACTATCTGATGGCGCTTGCCCGTATTCGCGGCAGTGCGGAGGCGCAGTTCGCGCTGGCCTGGATCGATATTTCCACCGGCGTCTTCCGTCTGGCGGAAACCACGCTGACGCGGCTTCTCGCCGATATCTGGCGTATCGATCCGCGAGAGCTGATCGTGGCCGACAGCCTGTTCCACGATGAGGAACTGCGGCCGGTTTTCGATGTACTGGGCCGCGTCGCGGTGCCGCAGCCGGCCATACTCTTCGACAGCGCCGTGGCGGAAGGCCGCATCGCGCGTTATTTCAACGTCTCGACGCTCGATGGTTTCGGCACGTTTTCGCGGGTGGAAATGGCCGCTGCCGCTGCCGCGGTGGCCTATGTCGAAAAGACCCAGATTGCCGAGCGCCCGCCGCTTGGTGCGCCGGAACGCGAAAGTGCGGCATCGACGCTTTTCATTGATCCTGCCACCCGCGCCAATCTGGAACTGGTAAAGACGCTGTCAGGCGACCGGGACGGATCGCTGCTGCACGCGCTGAACCGCACGGTCACAGGAGGCGGTGCGCGGCTTCTGGCCGAGCGGCTGATGTCGCCCTTGACTGATCCGGAAAGGATCAATGCCCGTCTCGATGCCGTGGCCTATCTCATCGATGACGTCGCCCTCTGCGATGGCCTGCGCGACGCGCTGAAACATGTCGCGGATATGCCGCGCGCGCTTTCCCGGCTTGCGCTGGAACGTGGTGGCCCGCGCGATCTTGGCGCTATCAGGCAGGGTCTGGTTTCGGCGGAAAAAATTGCAATCATTCTCGACGGTGGGCTGCTGCCGGATGAGCTGGCGACAGCTCTCAGGGATTTGAACGCCCTGCCCGGGGCTCTTGAGGCGATGCTTGGCTCGATGCTCGCCGACGATCTGCCGCTATTGAAACGTGACGGCGGCTTTCTGCGTGAGGGTGCCAATCCCGAACTCGATGAAGTGCGGGCGTTGCGCGACCAGTCGCGCCGTGTGATTGCCGGTCTGCAACTCAAATATGCCGATGAGACCGGCATCAAGTCGCTCAAGATCAAGCACAACAATGTGCTTGGTTATTTCATCGAGGTGACGGCGGGCAATGCCGATGTGATGATGGCAACGGATGAGGCCAAGGCGCGCTTCATCCACCGCCAGACCATGGCGGGCGCCATGCGCTTCACCACCACAGAGCTTGCCGATCTCGAAAGCCGCATCGCCAATGCCGCGGCCGAGGCTCTGACCATCGAGCTGGAAGCCTTCGAGCGCATGGTCAAGGCCGTGGTGCAGCAGGCGGAAGCAATCAAGGCCGGTGCGCTGGCACTTGCGGTGATCGATGTCGCCTCAAGCCTTGCCCATCTCGCCACCGAACAGGCCTATTGCCGTCCGATCGTCGATGCCTCCATGACCTTCGCGATCACAGGCGGGCGTCACCCGGTGGTCGAACAGGCTTTGCGGCGGCAGTCCGCCGGCCCGTTCATCGCCAATAATTGCGATCTGTCGGCAATTGATGGCGGCAAGAACGGTGCGATCTGGTTGCTGACCGGCCCCAACATGGGTGGTAAATCGACCTTCCTGCGCCAGAATGCGCTGATCGCCATTCTCGCCCAGATCGGTTCCTTCGTGCCGGCCGAGGCCGCCCACATAGGCGTCGTTGACCGGCTGTTTTCCCGCGTCGGGGCCTCCGACGATCTGGCGCGCGGCCGCTCGACCTTCATGGTGGAGATGGTGGAAACCGCCGCCATCCTCAATCAGGCAACGGATCGCTCGCTGGTCATCCTGGACGAGATCGGCCGTGGCACGGCAACTTTTGACGGACTTTCGATCGCCTGGGCGGCGGTGGAGCATCTGCACGAGGTCAATCGTTGCCGTGGTCTCTTCGCCACCCATTTCCACGAACTGACGGTACTGTCGGAAAAACTCGGCCGCCTTTCCAATGCCACGATGCGGGTGAAGGAGTGGGAAGGTGATGTCATATTCCTGCACGAGGTCGGGCCGGGTGCCGCGGACCGTTCCTACGGTATTCAGGTCGCGCGTCTCGCGGGCCTTCCGGCATCGGTGGTGGAGCGTGCCCGTGAGGTACTGACGAAGCTCGAGGATGCCGACCGCAAGAACCCGGCCAGCCAGCTGATCGACGACCTGCCGCTATTCCAGATTGCCGTGCGCCGCGAGGAAACCCGCAAGGCCGGCCCATCGAAGGTGGAGGAGGCTTTGAAGAGGTTCAACCCGGACGAAATGACACCGCGTGAGGCGTTGGACGCGCTTTATGCCTTGAAGAAAGAACTTGGCAAGACTTGAAGAGATACAGTGCCTGTCCATCGCCTTTAAAATTCTTTATAGGACACTCCCATCGCAAGCGGTGGGGTCTCCCACAGGACATGGATACCGGCATAGATGGCCATCAAGGACCTGGATTTTTCCGACATTCTCGATGTCTCGGCGCTGAAGCGTGACTGCGACGTTATCTTCAAGGAAGACGGCAAGCGTACCGCCGATATCAGGTCCGATCTGCTGCCGCTCTTTCGCAAGGCCAGCACGGAAGGCCGGGAAAAGGCGCGGGAACTGCTGAAAACCGATGGCAGCGGCATTGATTGCGCCCGGCGCATCTCCTGGCTTCAGGACCGGCTGATCGAGACGCTTTATGATCTCACCTGCCAATATGTCTATCCGAAGGATGCGCCCCAGATCGCGGTTGCGGCGGTCGGCGGTTACGGTCGTGGCACGCTGGCGCCGGGATCGGATATCGACCTTCTGTTCCTGCTGCCGGCCAAGAATACGCCTGATATGCACAAGGCCGTGGAGTTCGTGCTTTATCTGCTATGGGATCTCGGCTTCAAGGTTGGGCACGCCACCCGCACGGTGGATGAGTGCATTCGCCTCTCCAAATCCGACATGACTATCCGCACCGCCATTCTGGAAGTGCGGGCGATCTGCGGCAAAAAATCCCTGACCGACGATCTCGAAAAACGCTTCGAGTCGGAAGTCGTCACCGGAACCGGCCCGGAATTCATCGCCGCCAAGCTCGCCGAGCGTGACCAGCGCCACCGCAAGGCTGGCGACACACGTTATCTGGTGGAGCCAAACGTCAAGGAAGGCAAGGGCGGTCTGCGTGACCTGCACACGCTGTTCTGGATCGCCAAATATTATTACCACGTCCGCGATACGGCCGATCTGGTGAAACTCGGTGTTTTGTCGAGGTCCGAACTGAAGCTTTTCGAAAAGGCCGATGATTTTCTCTGGGCCGTCCGCTGCCAGATGCATTTCATCACCGGCAAGGCGGAAGAGCGTCTTTCCTTCGATATTCAGCGCGAAATCGCCGATGCGCTGAATTATCAGCCGCGCCCCGGCCTTTCCGCCGTTGAGCGCTTCATGAAGCATTATTTCCTCGTGGCCAAGGACGTCGGCGATCTGACCCGCATCGTCTGCGCCGCGCTGGAAGACCGGCAGGCGAAGGATGTGCCGGGTCTGTCAGGCGTTCTCAGCCGCTTCGCCCACCGCGTCCGTAAGATTCCGGGCTCCGTCGAGTTCGTGGAAGACCGCGGCCGCATCGCGCTGGCCAAGCCCGATGTTTTCAAGAACGACCCGGTCAATCTGATCCGGCTCTTCCACATCGCCGATATCAACAATCTCGAACTGCATCCGGATGCATTGCGCGTTGTCACCCGCTCGCTCTCGCTCATCAATGACGAGCTTCGCGAAAACGAGGAAGCGAACCGGCTTTTCCTGTCGATCCTCACCTCCCGTCGCGATCCGGCGCTGACTCTGCGCCGCATGAACGAGGCTGGGGTGCTGGGCAAATTCATTCCTGAATTCGGCAAAATCGTCGCGATGATGCAGTTCAATATGTATCATCATTACACCGTGGACGAGCACCTGATCCGCTCGGTCGGCGTTCTGTCGGAGGTGGACAAGGGAACCGCCGTGGATGCCCATCCGCTCGCCAATCAGTTGATGCCGGGCGTCGAGGAACGCGAGGCGCTTTACGTCGCCGTGCTGCTGCACGATGTGGCAAAGGGCCGGCAGGAGGATCATTCCATTGCCGGCGCGCGCGTCGCCCGCAAGCTCTGCCAGCGTTTCCGCCTCACCAGCAAGCAGACCGAGACCGTCGTCTGGCTGATCGAGCAGCATCTTTTGATGTCCATGGTCGCCCAGACGCGCGACCTGCACGATCGCAAGACCATCACCGATTTCGCCGACAAGGTGCAGTCCATGGAGCGGCTGAAGATGCTGCTCATCCTGACGGTGTGCGATATCCGCGCCGTCGGTCCGGGCGTGTGGAACGGCTGGAAGGGGCAGTTGCTGCGTTCGCTTTATTACGAGACGGAACTGCTGCTATCAGGCGGCTTTTCGGAAGTCTCGCGCAAGGAGCGTGCGCAGATCGCCAAACAGGCGCTCTACGACGCCCTTGAGGACTGGGGCCAGAAGGCGAGGCGCAAATATACCAAGCTGCATTACGAGCCCTATCTGCTGACGGTGGCGCTAGAAGACCAGGTGCGCCACACCCGCTTCATGCGCGAGGCCGACAAGCAGGAAAAGGCGCTGTCAACCATGGTGCGCACCCATTCCTTCCATGCCATCACGGAAATCACCGTGCTGGCGCCGGACCATCCGCGCCTGCTGTCGATCATCACCGGTGCCTGTGCGGCTGCCGGCGCAAACATTGCCGATGCGCAGATTTTCACCACCTCTGACGGACGGGCGCTGGATACGATCCTCATCAACCGCGAATTCCCGATTGACGAAGATGAGACGCGGCGCGGTGCCAATGTCGGCAAGCTCATCGAGGAAGTCCTCTCCGGCAAGCAGCGCCTGCCAGAAATGATCGCCACGCGCACGAAGAGCCGCAGGAAGAAAAGCGCCTTCACCATTCCGCCTTCCGTCACCATCTCGAATGGTCTGTCGAACAAGTTCACCGTCATCGAAGTCGAATGCCTCGACCGGCCGGGGCTGCTGGCGGATATGACGGCTGTCATCGCCGACCTGTCGCTCGATATTCACTCCGCCCGCATCACTACCTTCGGCGAGAAGGTCATCGATACCTTCTACGTGACGGATCTGTTCGGGCAGAAGGTGACGAATGACAACCGGCAGGCCAGCATTGCGCAGCGCCTGAAGGCCGTGATGAGCGAGCAGGAAGACGAATTGCGTGACCGCATGCCGAACGGCATCATCGCCCACCCAGACGTGGCGGCGCTGCCGGCCGCGCGCACGGCAAAGGCTTGATATCCCCATGAGTCTGATCGGCAAGTTCGCCACCGTTGGCACCGCCACGCTCGGCAGCCGCATTTTTGGCTTTCTGCGCGAAACGCTGATGGCCGCTGCCGTCGGTACTGGCCCGGTGGCTGACGCCTTCAATGCCGCGTTCCGATTTCCCAACACCTTCCGGCGGCTTTTTGCCGAAGGCGCCTTTAACTCGGCTTTCGTGCCGCTTTTCGCCAAGGAAATCGAGGCGAACGGCATGGAGGGCGCAAGGCGCTTTTCCGAAGAGGTTTTTGGCGTTCTCTTCACCGTGCTTCTGGCCTTGACGATCCTGATGGAACTGTCGATGCCGTTTATCGTGCGCACGGTGATTGCGCCGGGCTTCCTTGAAGATCCGGTCAAATTCGACAACACCGTCCGGCTCGCCACCATCATGTTCCCTTATCTCGCCTGCATGTCGCTTGCGGCGATGATGGGCGGCATGCTGAACTCGCTGCATCGTTACTTTGCGGCGGCGATCGCGCCAGTTTTCCTCAACATCATCCTCATTGGCGTGCTCGCCTTGGCATGGTGGAAGAATTACGATCCCCTGCAGGTGGGTTATGCGCTCTCGTGGGGGGTGATGGCAGCGGGTCTGGTGCAACTCGCCATCGTCTGGATCGCCGTGCGCAACGCCGGCATGCGGATCGGTCTCCGTAGGCCGCGGCTAACGAAAAATGTGCAGCGGCTGCTGGTTCTTGCCCTGCCGGCGGCAATCACCGGCGGCATCACCCAGATCAACCTCCTGATCAACACCAATATTGCGTCAGCCGGCGAGGGCGTGATCTCATCGCTTGCTTATGCCGACCGGATTTACCAGCTGCCGCTGGGCGTTGTCGGCATTGCCGTGGCCACCGTGCTTTTGCCGGAACTTGCACGCGCTTTGCGCGGCGGGCATATGGTGGAGGCGGGAAGCCTGCAGAACCGCTCGGTCGAATTCGTATTGTTCCTGACCTTGCCTGCAGCGGCGGCTCTTCTTGTCATGGCCGAGCCCATCGTTCGATTCCTTTATGAACGCGGCAACTTCTCACCTTCGGCCACCATCACCGTCGCGCAAATCCTCGGTATTTATGGTCTGGGTCTGCCGGCCTTCGTGCTGATAAAGGCCTTCATTCCGGGCTTTTTCGCCCGCGAGGACACCCGCACGCCGATGATCTTCGCGGCGGTTTCCGTGGTGGTGAATGTCTCCTTGGCACTGACGCTGTTTCCGCGTCTCGGCGGCCCAGGCATTGCCATTGCCGAGATCACCGCCGGCTGGGTCAATGCCGCCTTGCTGTTCGGCATGCTTTTGTGGCGCGGCCACTGGCATGTGGATATTCCGCTGCTGACCCGCATTCCGCGTCTGCTCCTGGCTGCGGCCCTGATGGCCGGTTTTGTGCATTATGCGCTGACCTGGCTGAGTTTCGAGCTGTCGTCGGCCTCGTCCATCTTCGTCCGGGCAGGAACCATCATGGGCCTCGTCTTTACGGCCATGCTGGTCTATTTCGTGCTGGCTTTCGTTTCTGGCGGTGCCGATATCGGCATGGTCAAGAGAGCCGTGCGCAAGCGCGGTAAAAAGACCGCCGAGACGGAGGTGGGCTGATGTCCTTTTCTGAAAACCGCCGCATCGCGCTGGTTACGCTTGTCGTCGATGACTATGATCGGGCAAAGGCGTTTTATTGCGATGTTCTCGGCTTCGAGTGCCTCGCCGATCAGCCGCTTGACGACGGCAAAAGGTGGCTTGTGGTCAAGCCGTAAGGCGCCGAGGGTGGCGCCCTGCTGCTCGCCGAGGCGGATGGCGAAGAGCAACGGCTTGCCATCGGCAACCAGACCGGCGGCCGTGTCGGATTTTTCCTGTATACCGACGATTTTGCCCGCGACTATGAAACCATGATTGCGCGCGGCGTTCGCTTTCTGGAAGAGCCGCGCCATGAGGTTTATGGTTCGGTCGCGGTCTTTGCCGACCCTTACGGAAATCGCTGGGACCTTCTTCAGCCGCGCGGTTGACGGCCCTTGAAACCGCTTGATTGCGAGGGGCTGTGGGTGCATAAGCGCGCGTGCAATTGCAAACACGGGGCGGGGCCCTCCACAAGCCTTTTCGAGGACGACAATGAACGCATTCAAGCCGCTGGTTTTCTCGGGCGTCCAGCCGACCGGCAATCTGCATCTCGGCAATTATCTCGGCGCGATCCGCAAATTCGTGGCGCTGCAGGAAGATAACGACTGCATCTATTGCGTCGTCGACATGCACGCCATCACCGCCCAGCTCGTTCACTCGGACCTGAAGGCGCAGACCCGCTCGATTGCGGCCGCCTTCATCGCAGCCGGCATCGATCCCGTGAAGCATATCGTCTTCAACCAGTCGGCCGTGCCGCAGCATGCAGAACTGGCATGGGTGTTCAACTGTGTGGCGCGCATCGGCTGGATGGAGCGCATGACCCAGTTCAAGGACAAGTCCGGCAAGAATGCCGAACAGGTCTCGCTCGGCCTGCTCGCCTATCCGAGCCTGATGGCTGCCGACATTCTCGTCTATCGCGCCACGCATGTTCCCGTCGGCGATGACCAGAAACAGCACCTCGAACTCGCCCGCGATATCGCCCAGAAATTCAACATCGATTTCGGCGGCCATATTCGCAACGCCGGTCTGGGCGTTGATATCACGGTTGGCGATGAGCCGGTTCATGCCTATTTCCCGATGGTGGAGCCGCTGATCGGTGGCCCGGCGCCGCGCGTCATGTCGCTGAAGGACGGCACCAAGAAGATGTCGAAGTCCGACCCTTCCGATCTGTCGCGCATCAATCTGATGGACGATGTCGACGCGATCTCTAAGAAGATCAAGAAGGCGAAGACCGATCCGGACGCGCTGCCGAGCGAAGTGGAAGGTCTGAAGGGACGCCCGGAGGCCGAAAACCTCGTCGGCATCTATGCTGCCCTCTCCGACAAGACCAAGGCGGATGTTCTTGCCGAATTCGGCGGTCAACAGTTCTCCACCTTCAAGCCGGCCCTCGTTGAGCTTGCCGTCAATGTCCTTGCGCCAGTCAACAACGAGATGCGCCGTCTTCTCGATGATCCGACCCATATTGACGCCATCCTCAGCCAAGGCGGCGAGCGGGCACGCACTATCGCTGAAAAGACGATGAACGAGGTGCGTGATATCATCGGTTTCCTGCGCTGACAGGCCGTTGCCACGCGAATGCGGCGGGTGGTTTGCGCCTGCCGTGATTTGATATAATCTTCGCCCGAACCGTCGGGCGGTTTTTCGGATCACGGCGGATTTTGGGAGTGCAGAATGGTTTCAACACGGCTGTCGCGTCTGGAAGGGCATCGCCGCAAGTTTCTCGCTGTAATCGATGACACACCGGAATGCGAAAGGGCCGTGCACTATGCCGGTCGTCGCGCCAAGAATTCCAATGGCGGACTGGTGCTGCTCTACATGATCCCGGAAGGTGATTTCCAGCAATGGCTGGGTGTC
Organism: Agrobacterium sp. El2ro-1b; assembly: GCF_048298475.1. Classification (NCBI taxonomy): domain Bacteria; kingdom Pseudomonadati; phylum Pseudomonadota; class Alphaproteobacteria; order Hyphomicrobiales; family Rhizobiaceae; genus Agrobacterium; species Agrobacterium sp. El2ro-1b. The sequence goes on from NZ_CP103458.1 coordinate 28,291, forward strand.
GAGCAGATCATGCGGGCCGAGGCGCGTGAGGAAGCGGAAGCGACGCTCGCCAAGGTCGCCCAGAAGGTGCGCGAAACAATCGGTATCGAGCCGGAATCCGTCATTCGAGAAGGCAGCGCCACCGAGCAGATACACGGGTTGATCGAGGAAGACCGCGATATCGCCATTCTCGTGCTGGCTGCCGGATCGACGAAAGAAGGGCCGGGACCGCTGGTCTCCTCCATCGCCGGACGCGGCGCGGCCTTCCCGATCCCGGTCACCGTCTTGCCGGATACACTGACGGATGAGGAAATCGACGCGCTCTGCTGATCCGGTTTCGGACGGGGTTTTAGAGCATGTCTCCCAAAAGTGTCATCGGTTTTGGGAAAAGACATGCGTAGAGAAAAGAATTAAATCGTTCTGGCTTTTTGAAGGAAAGCCAGAACGATTTAAAGACTGACGATTTCTTGAATGTAATTATCATGTCAGGGCTTGAAGTGTGGCTTCGCCGGGCGTATTTTTGGAAGAATTCTAAATTACGGGGCGTGAACCGCGACCTCGAAGGAGACGACGATGTTCATTCAGACGGAAGCCACGCCCAACCCCGCCACGCTGAAGTTCCTGCCGGGCAAGGTGGTGCTGGAAAGCGGGACAGTGGAGTTCCTCAATGCGTCGCAGGCGCAGGCTTCGCCCCTGGCGGAACGCCTCTTCACGATTCCGGGCGTCACCGGTGTCTATTTCGGTTTTGATTTCATCACCGTCACCAAGGATGATGCCGAATGGCAGCATCTGAAGCCTGCCATCCTCGGCTCGATCATGGAGCACTTCATGTCCGGCCGGCCGATCATGGGCACGGCCATTGCTGCCGAAGTCTCGGACGAGGAAGGCGAGTTCTTTGAAGAGGGTGACGAAACCATCGTCGCCACCATTAAGGAATTGCTTGATACCCGCGTTCGCCCGGCCGTGGCGCAGGATGGCGGCGACATCACCTTCCGCGGTTTTCGCGATGGTACGGTGTTCCTGAACATGAAGGGTGCCTGCTCGGGTTGCCCGTCTTCAACTGCCACGCTTAAGCACGGGGTTCAGAACCTGCTTCGCCATTTCGTGCCCGAAGTGCGCGAAGTCGAAGCGGTTTGATGCTGTCAGCCAGGCAATGATTGTTCTCGCACTCGACACGTCAGGGGTGGATTGTTCCGCCTGTATCTATGACAACGCCTCTGACACTGTGCTCGGCGAGGTCTGCGAGACGATCGGCAAGGGCCATGCCGAAAGGCTGATGGCGGTGATCGACGGTGCCCTGCAGCAGGCACAATTGCCGCTCCAGAAGGTCGAGCGCATTGCGGTGACCATCGGTCCGGGATCCTTCACGGGCATTCGGGTCGGCGTTGCCGCGGCGCGCGGTTTTGCCCTGTCGCTCGGCGTCGAGGCCGTCGGCGTTACGACGCTCGAGACGCTTGCCTTGCATCATCTGCTCGAAAATCCCGGCCGGCCTGTGGCCGTCGGGCTCGATGCGAAACGCGGCGAAACCTATCTCCAGACATTCGACACGGATGGATCACCACTCAACGAGGCGGCGCTTCTGTCTCTGGATGACGCCAAAGCTGTTCTTTCCGGTTTCGATGGTGCCGTCATCGGCTCCGCCGCGCGGCTGTTTGCGGGAGAGGAAATCGGCTCCGGGCCGGACCATTTCCCGATTGCGTCAGTCGCGCGCGCCGGAGCGCGCAAGCCGGCAGGCCAACCAAAACCCGCGCCGCTTTACCTGCGGGGGCCGGATGCCCGGCCACAGACCGGTTTTGCGCTGGCACGCCAGGACGTTGCCTGATACGGCATGCATGAGTGCTTGTTTCTGATTCCCGATATTTGCGATGTTTGACGATTACCTGAGCTGGAAACCCTATTTCGAGATCGTGCCGATGCAGCATGAGGATTGCGCCGCGGTGGCGGACTTGCATGCCTTGCGCTTCCCACGTCCGTGGAATGACGGGGAGTTTTCGGGCCTGCTCACGCAAGGGTCGGTTTTCGGAGCCGTCGCCCGCCAGACCAACGCCTTTTTCAGCAAGCCGCTCGGCGGTTTCGTTCTGGCGCGGGAAGTGGCTGGTGAGGCGGAAATCCTCACTGTCGCGGTGTCCGACAAATTCTCGCGCGCCGGTCTCGGCTGGCGTCTGATGCAGTCGGCCATTCGCGAGGCGATGATGCGCGGTGCCGAAACCATGTTCCTCGAGGTGGATAATAACAATGCCTCTGCGCTGGGGCTTTATAAAAAGCTCGGCTTCAAGACGGTCGCGGAACGCAAGGCCTATTACACGGCCAAGAATGGATCAAAGTCGACGGCGCTTGTCATGCGCCGCGATCTTCGCTAGTTCCCTGCGACAGGCATTTTTTGGCGAAAGCTGCGAAATTCAACCGGAATACTCAAAAGGCCAGAAGACGTGATAGACCTTTCGAAAACGCTGGAGGAGCTTTGTGCCGAGCGCGGCATGCGGATGACGGACCAGCGCCGTGTGATTGCCCGCGTCCTTCAGGAATCAGCCGATCATCCCGATGTCGAGGAACTCTATCGCCGTTCTTCCACCGTGGATCCGCGCATCTCTATTTCAACGGTATACAGAACGGTGAAGCTGTTCGAGGACGCCGGCATCATCGAACGTCATGATTTTCGCGATGGCCGCTCGCGTTATGAGACCGTGCCTGAAGAGCACCACGATCACCTGATCGATCTGAAGAACAGCGTGGTCATCGAATTCCATTCGCCCGAGATCGAGGCGCTTCAGGAAAAGATCGCCCGCGAGCACGGCTTCAAGCTCGTGGATCATCGACTGGAGCTTTATGGCGTGCCGCTGAAACCCGAAGAACGCTGAGACGCCGGTGAACAAGCGCGCGTTCCCATCATGATGTGGCTCCGGACAGCCTATATCGCGATCGTTCTTCTGATCGTGACGCTCATATTGCTGCCGCTGCAACTTCTGGGTCTCGCCTTCGACTGGCGGCTGCGCCGTCGCATTCCGCGCATCTGGCATCGCATTGCCTGTCACGTTCTCGGCATCCGCGTCCATGTTCATGGAGAGGTGGAGCGCGCAAAACCGCTGATGCTGGCGGTCAATCACGCTTCGTGGAAGGATATCCTCGTTCTCGGCAGCATTGCCGACGTGGTGTTCATTGCGAAAACCGAGGTGCGTGACTGGCCGGTTTTCGGCTGGCTCGCCCGCCTTCAGAAAAGCATCTTCGTCCAGCGGGAGCAGAAGCGCAGCACGGGCCAGCAAGTGGGTGAGATCGCCAGCCGCATGGCCGATGGCGAGATCGTCGTCCTTTTCCCCGAAGGCACGACTTCGGATGGCAACCGCATGCTGGCCGTCAAATCCTCTCTGTTCGGTGCCGCCTCCACCGCCGCCGAGCAGGTTCCTGGCAAGCTGGTTTACGTGCAGCCGGTCGCCATCGCCTATACGCGAGTGCAGGGCATGGCCATGGGCCGTTACCACCGGATCATTGCCGCCTGGCCGGGCAGCATCACGCTGGTGCCGCATCTGCTCGGTGTCATCAAGGCGGGCGCGACTGATGTCGACGTTACGTTTGGCGACAGCGTTCCATTTCACAGTGCTGACAACCGCAAGCGTCTTGCGACCGATATTGCCGCTGCCATCCGCTCGATGCTGGCCTTCAGCCTGCGCGGCGGCTGGCGGAAATAGAGCGTCGGACCGAAAACTGTGCGCGGTTTTCGGGAAATCCGATGCGTAAGCTAAAATCAAGAGCAACGGAATTACCCGGTTACTCTGGCATCCTCGCTTTTCCGGCATTTTTCTGTTTAATCTGGCTGTGAAAAACACTAGATAGCCGCCATGACCCAGGAAACACTTGGCCTTGACGCCCCAGAAATGATCGCCCGCGAAGGCTCTAACAGTCGAAAAGTCTTTATCAAGACTTACGGCTGTCAGATGAACGTCTACGATTCCGTGCGCATGAGCGATGCGCTGGCGAAGGATGGTTACGTCCAGACAGAAGACATGGGCGAAGCGGATCTGGTTCTCCTCAACACCTGTCATATCCGTGAGAAGGCGGCTGAGAAGGTTTATTCCGCGCTTGGCCGTCTGCGCGACATGAAAAAGTCGCGCGAAGAGCAGGGCCGTGAATTCATGATCGGCGTTGCCGGCTGCGTGGCGCAGGCGGAAGGCGAGGAGATACTTCGCCGAGCGCCCGCCGTGGATGTCGTCATCGGCCCGCAGACCTATCACCGCCTGCCTGACGCCCTGAAGCGGGTGCGCCGCGGTGAGCGCGTCATCGAGACCGAATATGCGGTCGAGGACAAGTTCGAGCATCTACCGGTCGCCGAGAAGGCGACGCTGCGCTCGCGCGGTGTCACGGCGTTTTTGACGGTGCAGGAAGGCTGCGACAAGTTTTGCACCTTCTGTGTCGTGCCCTATACGCGTGGTTCGGAGGTTTCCCGCCCCGTTCGCCAGATCGTCGATGAAGCGATGAAACTGGTGGATGCCGGCGTGCGCGAGATCACGCTGCTTGGCCAGAACGTCAATGCCTGGCAGGGCGAAGGCCCGAACGGTGCAAAATGGGGTCTGGCCGAACTGCTCTACAGGCTGGCCGAAATTCCGGGCCTTGCACGGTTGCGCTACACCACCAGCCACCCACGCGACATGGATGACCGCCTGATCGGCGCCCATCGCGACCTGCGCATCCTGATGCCCTATCTGCACCTACCGGTGCAGTCCGGCTCGGATAGCATTCTGAAAGCGATGAACCGTCGCCATACGGGTGAGGAATATATCCAGCTGATCGAGAAAATCCGCTCCGCCCGCCCTGATATTGCCATGTCGGGGGATTTTATTGTCGGCTTCCCCGGTGAGACTGATCGCGATTTCGAAGATACGATGGCGATGGTCGAGACGGTGAAATACGCACAGGCCTTTTCGTTCAAATATTCCACTCGTCCCGGCACCCCGGGGGCGGACCTGACGGACCAGGTGGCGGAAGACGTGAAGGCCGAGCGGCTGGAACGATTGCAGACCCTGTTGCTGCGGCAGCAGAAGGAATTTGCGGAATCGCTCGTTGGAAAAACCATGGATGTGTTGCTGGAAAAGCCCGGCCGCATGCCTGAGCAGTTGATAGGTCGCTCTCCGTGGCTGCAATCCGTGAATCTTGATGCAAAGACGTTGAAAATCGGTGACATTGTTAATGTACGAATCACCGCAACGGGTCCAAACAGCTTGTTTGCCGAGGTGGCAGGGAGTTAGAGTGAGGAGCCGACACTGATTGGGACAGGAGCCTGACCGCTTGAACGCACATGAATTGGTATCAACTTCATCGCGCCAGCCACGCCAAGCCGCGACCGACGCCAATCACTTCGTCCTCACGTTCGAGAATAACAGGATAGCGGGAGAGCTATTCGGTCAGTTCGATCAGAACCTGAAGCTGTTGGAACAGCGCCTCAACATCGACGCCCGCCCGCGCGGCAACTCCGTCGCCATCACCGGTGATGTCGTCGCCACCAATCAGGCCCGCCGTGCGCTGGATTTCCTCTATGAACGTCTGCTCAAGGGCGGAACCGCCGAGGCCTCAGACGTGGAAGGTGCTATCCGAATGGCAATGGCCGCTGACGACCAACTGACCTTGCCGACGATGGAGCGCAAGGCCAAGATTTCCATGGCGCAGATTTCCACCCGCAAGAAGACCATCGCTGCCCGCACGCCGACGCAGGATGTCTATATGCGGGCGCTGGAGCAGTCCGAACTTGTTTTCGGCGTCGGCCCCGCCGGCACCGGCAAGACCTATCTCGCCGTGGCCCATGCCGCACAGCTTCTGGAACGTGGCGCGGTCGACCGTATCATCCTCTCACGCCCCGCCGTCGAAGCGGGCGAGCGCCTCGGCTTCCTGCCCGGGGACATGAAGGAAAAGGTCGATCCGTATCTGCGTCCGCTTTACGACGCGCTTTATGACATGATGCCGGGCGACAAGGTGGAGCGCGCCATTCAGGCGGGCGTCATCGAAATCGCGCCGCTGGCTTTCATGCGCGGACGTACCCTTGCAAACGCCGCCGTCATTCTGGACGAAGCCCAGAATACCACGACCATGCAGATGAAGATGTTCCTCACCCGTCTTGGTGAGAACGGCCGCATGATCGTGACCGGTGACCCGAGCCAGGTGGACCTTCCGCGTGGCGTCAAATCCGGTCTTGTCGAGGCCCTGCAAATCCTACCCGAGGTGGAAGGCGTGTCCGTCGTGCGTTTCAAGGATGTCGACGTCGTACGCCATCCGATGGTGGCGCGTATCGTGCGGGCTTACGAATCCCACACGGCGGTGCCGGATGAGAGCCTTCCGAAGGGCAACTGACGTAAAGACAATGACAACTCTGGATATTCAAATCAGCGTTGAGGCCGAAGGCTGGTCCTCGGAAGAGGACTTGTCTGCCTTTGCCACCAAGGTGCTGAATGCGGCGGTCGATTTTCTGAAACGGGAAGAGGAGCAACCCTTCCCGAAAATGCCGGTCGAACTGTCGCTGGTCTTCACCGATGACGAAAATATCCGGGAAATCAACGCCGAATGGCGCGACAAGGACAAGGCGACCAATGTCTTGTCTTTCCCCGCTTTTCCGCTGGAGCCGGGCGGAATGCCCGGCCCGATGCTGGGCGATATCGTCATCGCCCGCGAGACGGTTGAACGCGAGGCTCTTGAACTTGACAAGAGTTTCGAGGATCATCTGACCCATCTTCTCGTTCATGGGTTCCTGCATTTGTTTGGTTATGACCACATGGACGAGGAAGAAGCGGAAGAAATGGAGTCGCTTGAGACTCGCATTTTGGCGGTGCTTGGCCTATCTGATCCCTACGCGGGTCAGGAACCGCTTTAAATATTGTCTGGAGCCATGAACGAACATTCTGCACGACCTGCCAATGAGGGCAGAGAAAACGGCGATCAGTCCTCTTCGGAGGAGGGCAGTAGTCACTTACGGAACGACTCTAATGCAAAGCCGAGATCGACGATCTGGTCGCGCATAGGGCGGTTGCTGAAACCGTCACAGGGCGAGCGCCTGCGTGAGGATCTGACCGACGCGCTGATGGCTGACACCGAAATCGGTGCCGCCTTTTCGCCTGAAGAGCGGGCGATGCTCAACAATATCCTGCGTTTCCGGGAGGTTCGGGTCGAAGATATCATGATCCCACGGGTCGATATCGACGGTCTCGACCAGAACATGACGATCGGCGAAGCGCTGATCCTGTTTGAAGAAACCGGGCGCTCCCGCATGCCTGTTTACGATGAGACGCTGGATAACCCCAAGGGCATGATCCACATTCGCGATCTGCTGGCCTATGTCGCCAAGCAGGCGCGTAACAAACGCCGCGCGGGTTCGCGCAGCGTCGCTTATGGCGAGGTGAAGGCAATAACGCGCTCACCACGTCCGAATTTCGATCTGGCGCGGGTCGATCTCGAGCAGACGGTTGCCGATGCCGGCCTCGTGCGCAAAATTCTCTTCGCGCCACCCTCGATGCTGGCCTCCGACCTCTTGAAGACGATGCAGGCACAGAGGACGCAGCTGGCCCTCGTCATCGACGAATATGGCGGTACGGACGGTCTCGTCAGCCACGAGGATATCGTCGAGATGGTCGTGGGCGATATCGATGACGAGCACGACAAGGACGAGGCGATGTTTTCGCGTCTCTCCGCCGATGTGCTTGTCGCGGATGCCCGCGCGGAACTCACCGAACTTGCCGAGGTGATCGGCCCCGAATTCGACGTGCGCGAACATCTGGAAGAAATCGATACGCTCGGCGGCCTCATCTTTTTCGCGCTCGGCCGCATTCCGGCCAAGGGCGAGGTCGTCAGAGCTGTGCCCGGTTTCGAGTTTCAGATTCTCGATGCGGATAGCCGGCGTATCAAGGGCGTCCGTATCGTCCGTGATCATGGCTCGGAAGGGCAGGACGACCAGGCTCCCGGCGAAGCCAACGGGGTTATCGCACTGCCAGCGCCGGATGTTCGCCTGATCACGCACCAGCAGAACGCTGACTAGAAAAGGTGACGGGGAGCCCCGTCATCTTTATCTCAAGACAGAGATTCGGCAGGTTGGAACGACCAAAAGGCCGCAGGAGACCGCCGCCGCGATCCCACCTGTGGACTGCGAATCTTTTTTCCTTTACGCCGGGTTTGAGGGGAAATTCCGTGGCGCGGCCTTGCCGGGAGCGGGCTTTTCCAGACGCGCATAAACGGAGATGGCATGGAGCGTCTTGCAGGCAGGGTAATGCTGGCCGGCGGCATGAGCCGCGCAGTAATGGCGATTGCTGCGGGTGCGGTCGGGGCGCTCGCTTTGCCTCCATTCGGCTTTTTCGCAGCGCTTTTTTTCTCTTTCACCCTGCTTGTCTGGCTCGTGGACGGCTGCACCGGCAAGCCGGGCGGTGGTCTCTTCAGCCGCATCCTGCCGGCTTTCGGCATCGGCTGGTGTTTCGGGTTTGGTTATTTCGTGGCCGGCCTGTGGTGGCTGGGCAATGCCCTCCTGCTGGAAGCGGATGAATTCGCCTGGGCCTTGCCGCTCGCCATCCTCGGTCTGCCGGCATTGCTGGCGCTGTTTTATGGTTTTGCCGTCGCGGCCGCCAATCTCCTCTGGTCGGATGGCCTTGGCCGCATTGCGGCGCTTGCCGCCGCCTTCGGCGTTTCGGAATGGTTGCGCAGTTTCCTCGCGACCGGCTTTCCGTGGAACGCCATCGGCTATGGCATCATGCCCATCCCGATCATGATGCAGTCGGCCCATCTGCTCGGCCTTTTCAGCATCACGATGCTGGCGGTTTTCATCTTCTCTTCACCGGCCCTGATCGGTACGAAAAAAGGCATGGCACCGGGGCTGGCGCTGGCATGCCTATTGCTTGCGGCCCACTTCGGTTATGGCTTTTACCGCCTGCAGACACCAGCGGAGACGCCGGCAGACGCCCTGATCGTCCGCATCGTGCAGCCGGCCATCGATCAATCCCGCAAGATGCTGAATACTGACCGGGCAGAGATTTTCGCAGAACATCTGCGATTGTCGGCCCTGCCGCCGGGCGAAGGGAAAAAACGCCCCGACATCATCGTCTGGCCGGAAACCTCCGTGCCGTTCATCCTGACGCAAAATCCGGATGCGCTCGCGGAAATCGCCAGAACACTCGAGGATGGCCAGGTGCTGTTCACCGGTGCAGTCAGGATGGAAGATCAGGGAGCCGGCCGACCGCCGCGTTATTACAATTCCGTCTATGCGATCGACAGCCAGGGAGAGATCATTGGCGCGACCGACAAGGTGCATCTGACGCCTTTTGGCGAATATGTTCCCTTTGAAGGCATCCTGCGGGAATTCGGCATCGATAATGTCATTGCCCTGCCGGGCGGCTTTTCCGCCGCCTCGTCGCGCACGCCGCTCACGCTTCCTTCGGGCAAGACCTTCTATCCCCTGATCTGTTACGAGATCATTTTCCCGGGTGAGATGACGCCGGGCCTTCAGGGGGCGGCGGCGATCCTCAATGTGACGAATGACGGCTGGTTTGGTGATACGCCCGGTCCCTACCAGCATTTTCTGCAGGCACGGGTACGCGCCGTTGAGACGGGTGTGCCGGTGATTCGCGGCGCCAATACAGGAATTTCCGCCGTCATAGATCCCTATGGCCGCATTATTGCTGGGCTGGACTATGGTCGGGTGGGAATTGTTGACGCCACTTTGAGTGGTGGGTCTAATGACGCATTTACTTACGACACACATCGGACGTATTTCTGGTTGATTTTTTCAATCTTGATGATCGTTGCGGTATTTCCCGCCTTGAGTTTTGCTCGGCGCCAGAATTGACCGGGAACCCCTGTAATTGCATAGTGAATACGTCAGTCGTAAAACAAGTTTAGACGCTGTCGAATTACCGACTCAATTCTTCGAATAGTAGTGAAACGAGATATCAACCCTTTCCGAGTGTCAGGACCGCATGATGACCGAGAATAAGAAAAAGCCTAACCCCATCGACATTCATGTCGGAAGCCGAATTCGCCTTCGTAGAACCATGCTCGGAATGAGCCAGGAGAAGCTGGGGGAAAGTCTCGGAATTACCTTTCAGCAAATCCAGAAATATGAAAAAGGCACGAACCGCGTTGGCGCCAGTCGCCTCCAGAATATTTCCGGGATCCTCAATGTTCCCGTTTCCTTTTTCTTCGAGGATGCGCCCGGTGATCAGGTCGGCGGCACGTCCGGCATGGCCGAAGCCTCAAGCTCCAATTATGTGGTCGACTTTCTGTCCTCGGCTGAAGGTTTGCAGCTGAACCGTGCGTTCGTGAAGATCGCCGACCCGAAGGTTCGTCGCCGCCTGGTCGATCTCGTCAAGGCGCTCGCCGCCGAAGGCGACGCCGAGTAAGCAGCCTGCGCAGCGCAAAATTTCCGGCACGGGATGCCGGGCACTCAACGGTCCGCAAGGACCGTTTTTTTGTGTCCGATCAGAAAGGAATTCTCACATAAAGATATATTTATGTGGTTGTGTCCTTGTTTTTCGCGGCCGAAATGACTAACAAACTCCAAGACCATTCTTTGAGGGGAATCCCGCATGCGTGCCAATTACCTGTTCACCAGCGAGTCCGTGGCCGAGGGTCATCCGGACAAGGTTTGTGATCGTATTTCCGATGAAATCGTGGATCTTATTTACCGTGAAGCGGCCAAGACGGGCGTTGACCCCTGGACTGTGCGCATCGCATGCGAGACGCTTGCGACGACCAACCGCGTGGTTATCGCCGGTGAGGTTCGGGTTCCCGACACGCTTCTGAAGAAGGACAAGGACGGCAAGGTCGTCAAGGACGCCGCCGGCCACCCGGTCATCAACCCTTCAAAGTTCAAGTCCGCCGCCCGCAAGGCGATCCGTGACATCGGCTACGAACAGGACGGTTTCCACTGGAAGACCGCCAAGATCGACGTTCTGCTGCATCCGCAGTCGGCAGATATTGCGCAGGGCGTGGATAACGCCTCCGACAAGCAGGGCGACGAAGGTGCCGGCGACCAGGGCATCATGTTCGGTTACGCCTGCAAGGAGACGCCGGACCTGATGCCGGCGCCGATCTATTATTCCCACCGCATCCTGCAGCTGCTTGCCACCGCCCGCAAGAGCGGCGAAGGCGAAGCGGCAAAGCTCGGCCCCGATGCCAAGAGCCAGGTGACGGTTCGTTACGTCGACGGCAAGGCTTCGGAAGCCGTATCCATCGTCCTGTCCACGCAGCACCTCGATGCCAGCTGGGACTCGAAGAAGGTCCGTCAGGTCGTCGAGCCCTATATTCGCGAGGCTCTGGGCGAGTTGAAGATCGCTGACGATTGCCAGTGGTATATCAACCCGACAGGCAAGTTTGTCATCGGTGGTCCCGATGGCGATGCCGGTCTGACCGGCCGCAAGATCATCGTCGACACCTATGGCGGTGCTGCCCCCCATGGCGGTGGCGCATTCTCCGGCAAGGACACGACCAAGGTCGACCGTTCCGCCGCTTATGCCGCCCGTTACCTCGCCAAGAACGTCGTGGCTGCCGGCCTTGCCGAGCGCTGCACGATCCAGATTTCCTATGCGATCGGTGTCGCCCAGCCGCTGTCGATCTATGTCGATCTGCACGGGACGGGCAAGGTCAGCGAAGATCAGGTCGAGGCCGCCATCCGTAAGGTCATGGACCTGTCACCGTCGGGTATCCGCCGTCATCTCGATCTCAACAAGCCGATCTACGCCAAGACGTCTTCCTACGGTCACTTTGGCCGCAAGGCTGGTCGTGACGGCTCCTTCTCCTGGGAGAAGCTCGATCTGGTGAAGCCGCTCAAGGAAGCTTTGAGCGCCTAACCCTTGTCATTTGACGGCGATTGAGAGATACCGTCACCAACTTTTGTAACCCGCACAGTGCCTCAAGTGGCGCTGTGCGGGTTAAGTCTATTTGTTGTTGAGAGTATGAGATGACGGAAGAACGGCGTTCGCGCGCAACGGAAGCGTTTTTTGGCAGACGCAAGGGCAAGCCCCTGCGCAATCAGCAGGTCGATACGATCGAGAATCTGCTGCCGCTGCTGAAAATCGATCTGGAAAGCGTGCCCCCGCAAAATCTTGTCGCTCTCTTTCCGGCGGATGTACGGTCGATCCGCCTGGAGATCGGTTTCGGCGGCGGCGAGCATCTCGCCCACCGCGCGGTCGAAAATCCCGAGACGGGTTTCATCGGCGTCGAGCCCTTCGTTAATTCCATGGCCAAGCTGCTCGCCACGGTCCGCGAACGCGAGCTGATGAATATCCGCCTTTACGACGATGATGCGACGCAGCTGCTCGACTGGCTGCCCGAGGGGTCGATCGATCACATCGATCTGCTTTATCCCGATCCGTGGCCGAAGAAGAAGCACTGGAAGCGCCGCTTCGTTTCCGACGTCAACCTCGCCCGTTTCCATCGTGTGTTGAAACCCGGCGGCAAGTTCTGCTTTGCGTCGGATATCGATACTTACGTCAACTGGACACTGCAGCATTGTGCCCGCCATGGCGGTTTTGAATGGACGGCAACAAGCGCTGACGATTGGCGCACGCCCTATGCCAACTGGCCGGGCACGCGTTACGAGAACAAGGCGAAACGAGAAGGCCGCAGCTCGGCCTATCTCACCTTCATCCGTCGCTAAAGCATTTCCAGTAAAACTGCGTAGCGGGTTTACGTCTGGAAAATGCGCCGGCAGCCTGATCCCTCAGAGCGCCGCATCCACTTCCACCGCCTGCGGAATGGAAGGCTGAGCGCCGGCGCGCGTGCAGGCGAGTGAACCTGCAACGGCGGCGCGCTTCAGCGCCTTTTCGAAATCCATTCCCTGATCAAGGCTGGCGGCAAGATAACCACAGAAGGTATCGCCCGCACCGACCGTATCGACCGGCTCGATCTTCAGGCCGGACGCCCTGAAAACCTTGCCATTGCGCATGGCGATCACGCCATCTGCACCAAGCGTGACGATCAAAGTCTGGCCGGTCCTGTCGTGAAGGGCCTTGAGTTCGCTCTCTCGTTCGGCACTGGAGAGGCCGTTCTTGCCGATCAGCAACTCAAACTCGGTTTCGTTGGCGATGACGATATCGGCAAGGCCGGCAAGGCGCGGACCGTCTGCAGTCAGCGGTGCGGTATTGATGACGGTGGTGATGCGCTTTGCCTTTGCAGCGGTCAGCGCCGCTTCGATGGCTGCAGCCGGTATTTCGAACTGCAGCATGAGAATATCGCCTGCGTCCATCTCGCCTACAACCTTTGTCGCGTCGGATGCGGAGACTTCGCCATTGGCGGCGGGAATGACCGAGATCATGTTCTCTCCGCCTTCACCGATGAGGATCACGGCCGTTCCCGTCGGGCCGGGCGCGGTTTTCACCAATGACAGATCGGTGCCCGCGTCGCGCAGCAAGGTCAGCGCCGGCGCGGCAAAGGTATCATCACCCGTAGCGCCGGCCATCTTCACCGTGACACCCGCACGCCGTGCGGCCAGCGCCTGATTGGCTCCCTTGCCGCCGGCGGCCGTGGAGAAGGTGTCTCCGGTCACGGTTTCACCGGGCTTGGGCAGGCGTTTGGCGGTAGCGACGAGGTCCATGTTGATGGAGCCGAAAACAGTAATCATGGGGCGCTGGGTCCGTATGAAATTTGAGCAAGGCGGCGACTTTGCCCGAGACGATCACTCGTCGTCAACTACCCGCAATTTGGCCGCGCCGGCCCGGTTTTCCGCAAAGCGACGGGCCTGCTCGATTTCTCCATGCGAAGCCTCTTTTTCCGTCGGGGAAAAATCAAGACCTTCGATCTTCTGGCCGCGCGCCAGCACCTTGTCGGAGGAGATCAGCATCATGTCGACATCCTTCTGCGCCAGCCCGAAATGGGCCTGCAGCTTGCGCGTCCTGTCGTCCAGCCGTCGCACATCGTCCATGAGCAGCGCCACTTCGCCCTGGATGAGATGCGCCTGTTCGCGCATGCGCTGGTCTTTCAAAACAGACTGGATGACCTGCACCGACAGCATCAGCAGCGATGGTGAGACGATGACGACGCGGGCGCGGTGGGCGCGCTGCACGAGATATTCGAAATGCTGATGGATGTCGGCAAAGATCGATTCGGAGGGCACGAAGATGAAGGCGGTATCCTGCGTTTCGCCGCGAATGAGATATTTCTCGGCCACGTCGCGAATATGCACTTCCATATCGCGGCGGAACTGCTGCACGGCGGCGCGTTTGGTTTCCGGCGTCTCATCCGCCTTGATCGCGTTCCACGCCTCCAGCGGAAACTTGGCATCGATGACCAGTGCCGGGGCATTGTTCGGCATCTTGATGATGCAGTCGGGCCGGTAGCCGTTGGAAAGAGTCGGCTGAAGCTGGAAGGCCCCGGCGGGAAGCGCGTCGGCGATCAGCGTTTCCATGCGCGCCTGTCCGAAAGCGCCGCGTGTCTGCTTGTTGGAAAGGATCGCCTGCAGCCCGACGACATCCTTCGCGAGATCCTGAATATTGCCCTGCGCGGCATCGATCACCGCCAGACGCTCCTGCAGGCGGCTCAGATTCTCATGGGTCGACCGGGTCTGCTCCGTCAACGTTTCACCAAGGCGCTGCGACATGCCGTCAAGGCGCTGGTTCAGCGTCTGGCTCATCTCGCTCTGGCGCGTGCCAAGCGTTTCCGCCATGGCCGCGATCCGCCCGTGCAATTCGGACTGTGTTTTCAGGAGATCGGAGATTTCACCGTCGGCTCCCGCTTTTCTTGCGCGGTTTGTCGTGACCAGCCATGTGATGGTCAGGCCGAAAACCAAGGCCACAAGAAGCGCGCCGAAGCTGATATCGACGGAGCCGGCCCGCAGCGCGGGATTAAGGAGAACGGAGAAATCTATGTTCATGATTAAATCTAGCAGATTTCCAGTGATTCGGAAGATCAAAACAAGAACACTTCTGCGGCGGAAATGAGTCGGGCAGGGTCGATGCAGGAGGCGGTTTTCTCCTTCGTGTTTTTTATTTCCTCCGCGCGAGAGATACGTTATGGGAAGCCATGACCATCAAACCGCTTATCATTTTGCCCGATCCCGTGCTGCGCCAGCAATCGAAGCTCATCGAACAGGTGGACGCCGAGGTGCTGCGCCTTGCCGACGACATGCTCGAAACCATGTATGATGCGCCCGGTATCGGCCTCGCCGCTATTCAGATCGGCGTGCCGCGCCGCATGCTGGTGATCGACGTGGCACGCGAAGGCGAAGAAAAAAACCCGGTCGTCTTCATCAATCCGGAAATCCTCAAAGTGTCGGACGATATCTCGGCGTACGAGGAAGGCTGCCTCTCCATTCCCGATTATTATGCCGAGGTGGAGCGTCCCGCGTCGCTCACGGTGCGTTATGTCGGCCGTGACGGCAAGCAGCAGACGGTCGAGGCGGATGGTCTGCTCGCGACTTGTTTGCAGCATGAGATCGACCACCTTAACGGCGTTCTCTTCATCGACCATATTTCGCGGCTGAAGCGCGACATGGTCATCAAGAAATTCACGAAAGCGGCCCGCGCAAAGATCTGATCCGTCCTCTTCGGGCCGGAATGGACGACAGGGCAGGGGGCGACGATGTCTCTTCGCATCATTTTTATGGGTACGCCGGATTTTTCCGTTCCCACATTGCGTGCATTGGTGGAGGCGGGCCACGAAATCGTTGCCGTCTACACCCAGCCGCCGCGTCCCGGCGGCCGCCGTGGTCTCGATCTGCAGAAGTCGCCGGTTCATCAGGCAGCCGAATTGCTCGGGCTTCCCGTACTGACGCCCGTGAATTTCAAGGCCGAGGAAGACCGCCAGCAGTTCCGGGATTTCAATGCCGATGTGGCAGTCGTCGTGGCTTACGGTCTGCTGTTGCCTGAAGCGATCCTCTCCGGCACGCGTCTTGGCTGTTACAATGGTCACGCCTCGCTGCTGCCGCGCTGGCGCGGTGCAGCCCCCATCCAGCGGGCGATCATGGCCGGCGATGCCGAAACCGGCATGATGGTCATGAAAATGGAAAAGGGGCTCGATACCGGCCCCGTCGCGCTTACCGCGAAGGTCGCGATCGACGAGAATATGACGGCTGGAGAATTGCACGACAGCTTGATGCTGGCAGGTGCGCGGCTGATGCGACAGGCGATGGACAGGCTGGAGGCAGGCGACCTGCCGCTCGTCACGCAGGCGGAAGAGGGAGTGCTCTACGCCGCCAAGATCGACAAGGGTGAGACCCGTATCGATTTTTCAAGGCCCGCACAGGATGTTCATAACCACATCCGTGGTCTTTCGCCGTTTCCCGGCGCATGGCTGGAGATGGATATCGGCGGCAAGCCAGAGCGCGTCAAGGTGCTGGCTTCGGAACTGGCCAGCGGCATGGGCGAAGCGGGCAGCGCTCTCGATGACGCGCTCACCATTGCCTGCGGCAGCGATGCCGTGCGGCTCACACGCTTGCAGAAGGCGGGCGGCAAGCCGATGTCGGCGGCCGATTTCGTGCGTGGTACGCCGGTTCCAGCCACAACGAGGCTCGGCTGATGCCACGGTTCCGCATGACCGTCGAATATGACGGCACGCCCTATTACGGCTGGCAGAGACAGGAAAACGGTCCCTCCGTTCAGGGCGCGCTGGAGGCTGCCGTCCGGTCGCTGACCGGGGAGAGCGTTTCCATTCGCGGTGCAGGCCGCACCGATTCCGGTGTGCATGCCGTGGGACAGGTCGCCCATGTCGATCTTTCCCGGGACTGGGAACCGTACAAACTCCGCAACGCCTTGAACGCGCACCTGGCCATGGCGGGTGAGGCCGTGGCCGTGCTCGATGCCGCCGCGGTGACCGAGGATTTCGACGCGCGTTTTTCAGCGCTGCGCCGCCATTATCTCTACCGCATCATTTGTCGCAAATCCCGGCTGGCGCTGGAGCACAAGCGGGCATGGTGGGTATCGAAGGATATGGACCATGAGCGCATGCATGAGGCCGCCCAGATGCTCGTCGGCCGGCATGATTTTACCACCTTCCGTTCTGTCCATTGTCAGGCGAACAGCCCGGTTCGAACGCTCGACCGGCTGGACGTGACGCGCAACGGCGATCTCATCGAGATACGCGCCACCGCGCAGAGTTTTCTCCACAACCAGATCCGTTCTTTTGCCGGGACGCTGAAAATGGCCGGCGAAGGCACGATGACACCGGACGATGTGCGCGCCGCACTGGAGGTGCGGGATCGCAAGGCCTGCGGCCCCGTGGCACCACCGGACGGCCTTTATTTCATGCAGGTCGATTATCCCGATGTCATTCCGCCGCGCCGCTGCCCTGAAGTCGCAATGACGGAAGACACGGACTGACCGAAGGCCTCGCCGCTCTCAGGCGGGATAGACGCCGAGAAAACGCTGCAATGCCTCTGACAGCAACATGGCGGGCACCAGCAGCGTCATCACCACTGCCGAGACGAGCAGCGACTGGTCGCGGATGAAAAATCTGACGATCCGCGAAAAGGCGAAGACCAGCGACAGAAGCAGTGCCAGCCACAGAATGGCGATCAGCCCCTGCAGAGGCGGGACAAAGAATGCGATCAGGATCAGGACCGCATAGGCATAAGAAAAGGGCAACGACAGCCAGTTCACGGTGGTGACGAGCGGCGCGAATTTTTCCCGGGCGCCAAAGGCGTAGAGCAGCATGCCGATCAACAGCAGCGGCACGATCCAGCAGATGGCCTCGACCATGGCCAGGCGAAAGAAGAAGAGGAAGCCGGTTTCGGCTCCAGGTGGATCGCTGGCCAGAAAGGCGGCGCGCAGCCAAAGCCAGGAAACCAGCATGGCCGGCAGGCACCACAGCGCCGAATAGAAGGATCGCCACATGCCGCGCTCGCTCAGATCCAGATACCGCGCGCCATTATGGTCGCCGAGCAGCAGCAGCCACAGGCCTGTCAGATAGAGCCTTATTTCACTTGCCGTCGGCATGGGCGAACCAGCGTTCGATGAAGGTCTCGTAAATGCGCGTCAGCGTCTCGAGATCAGCAACTGCAACGCGCTCATCGACCATGTGCATGGTCTGCCCGACGAGACCGAATTCCACGACAGGGCAATAATCTTTGATGAAGCGCGCGTCCGAGGTGCCGCCGGTGGTCGAAAGCTTCGGCTCCTTGCCGGTTACGGCTTCAACCGCACCTGACAGCGACGAGATGAGCGCATTGTTGCGGGTCAGGAAGACGTGGCTCGGACGGTCCGCCCAGACGATCTCATATTTGACCGGAGCCCGGTCGGGGCGAAGCTCGCCTTCGGTCGCCGCTGCATCGAGGCGGCGGATGATCTCCGCCCGCAGGCTCTCTGCCGTCCAGCTATCGTTGAAACGAATGTTGAAGGCCGCCGTCGCCCGCGCCGGAATGACGTTGGTCGCGGCATTGCCGGTGTCGACGGTCGTCACTTCCAGATTGGATGGCTGGAAATCATCCGTGCCGTGGTCGAAGGCCGGATGCATCAGCGCATGGGTGAGCTGCAGCAGACCACGAATGGGGTTGTCGGCCAGATGCGGATAGGCGGCGTGGCCCTGAACGCCATGGACGGTGATCCGGCCCGAGAGCGATCCCCGGCGGCCGATCTTGATCATGTCACCCAGCTGGTCGGGATTGGTAGGCTCGCCCACGACACAGGCGTCCCAGGTCTCGCCCCTGGCGGCAGCCCATTCCAGTAGCTTGGAGGTGCCGTTGATCGACGGGCCTTCCTCATCACCGGTGATCAGGAAGGAGACGGAGCCCTGTGGCTTGCCGTGTTTTTCGATATGGCGGGCGATGGCGGCGACGAAACAGGCGATGCCGCCCTTCATGTCCACCGCGCCGCGACCGTACATTTCGCCACCGGCGATATCAGCCGAAAAGGGCGGATGGCTCCATGCGGCCTCATCACCAACGGGAACGACATCCGTATGGCCCGCAAACATCAGATGCGGACCTTCGGTGCCGAGCCGGGCGTAGAGGTTCTCCACATCAGGCGTGCCGTCCTCTGTCGCCATCACACGCTCCACCGCAAAACCGAGCGGTGAAAGCAGGGTGTCGAGCAGGGAAAGCGCGCCGCCTTCCGCAGGCGTTACCGAGGGGCAACGGATGAGGGCGGCGAGATTGGCAACGGGATCGGTCGTGGTCATGGTATCAGCTTTTATCAGTCGCGCAGAAGCTCGTTGATGCCGGTCTTGGAGCGGGTCTTTTCATCGACGCGCTTGACGATGACGGCGCAATAAAGGCTCGGGCCTGGTTCACCGTTCGGGAAAGGCTTGCCCGGCATGGTGCCGGCAACAACGACGGAATAGGGCGGCACTTCGCCATAGGTGATCTCGCCGGTGGCGCGGTCGACAATCTTGGTCGACTTGCCGATGAAGACGCCCATGCCGAGAACTGCGCCTTCGCGCACGATGCAGCCTTCGACGACTTCCGAACGGGCGCCGATGAAGCAATTATCCTCGATGATCGTCGGGCCGGCCTGCAGCGGCTCCAGAACGCCGCCGATGCCGACACCGCCGGAGAGATGCACGTTCTTGCCGATCTGTGCGCAGGAGCCAACGGTTGCCCAGGTGTCGACCATCGTGCCTTCATCGACATAGGCACCGAGATTGACGAAGGAAGGCATCAGAACGACGTTCTTGGCCACGTAAGCCGAGCGGCGCACGACGGCGTTCGGCACGGCGCGGAAGCCGGCGGCGCGAAACTGGTTTTCACCCCAGTTCTCGAACTTCGATGGCACCTTGTCCCACCAGGTCGATTCACCGGGGCCACCGGTGACGATTTCCATGTCGTTCAGCCGGAAGGATAGAAGCACGGCCTTTTTCAGCCATTGATTCACCTTCCAGTTCCCGTCCGCCTGCTTCTCGGCGACGCGAACCTTGCCGCTGTCGAGAAGTTGAAGAGATGTGTTCACCGCGTCGCGAACCTCGCCCTTCGTCGATACGTTCACACCGTCACGGTTGTCGAAGGCTGTTTCGATGATGGTTTCGAGGGAGGTGAGATCCGTAGGGCTCATGGAAAATTCCTTGAATGTCGCGTGTGGTCTGGTCACGGAAGGTCCCGCGCCGCTGGAAGGCTTTGGCCATTTGATCTAAGGGAGTGTTGGAAAGGCGTCAATGTGATTTGGGTGATTTGGCGCGTCACACGAAAGGCATGGAAATGACACGACTGAAAAATGGCAAATTGCGGCGCAAGGACGGGGCATGGGACCCGTTGAAGCGCAGTGCTGTGGACAAGCAGCAGGCCGAGGTCGTCGTCAAAACGCCGCAGTCGGATTCCCCGTCCTATCGGCTGGCCTATGTGGATACGGACTTTCTCTGCCGTGAGGAATTGCGTCCGATCAGGCTGCAGCTGGAACTTCTGAAGACGGAAATGGCGCTTACCGAGCGCGGGATCAATTCCACCGTCGTGATGTTCGGCGGCGCCCGCATTCCCGAACCGGGCGGAGAGGCCTGGGCGGCTCGCAATGAAACGCAGAAGCGCAATCTCGAGCAATCCTCAGTTTATTACGATGAAGCGCGAAAGTTCGCCCGCCTTTGCACCGACTACGGCGCGAAATCCGATCACCTGGAATATGTCGTGGTCACCGGCGGCGGTCCCGGCGTCATGGAGGCGGGTAACCGAGGCGCCATGGATGCCGGAGGCCCGTCGATCGGCCTCAATATCGTTCTGCCGCACGAGCAGGCGCCCAACCCCTATGTCACGCCGGAACTGAGCTTCAATTTCCACTATTTCGCCATCCGGAAAATGCATTTCCTGATGCGGGCGAAGGCCGTCGTGGTTTTCCCCGGTGGCTTTGGTACGCTGGATGAGCTTTTTGAGGCACTGACGCTGATCCAGACCAAGCGCATGGCACCTATTCCCCTCATTCTTTTTGGTGAAAACTTCTGGCGATCCGTCGTCAACTTCGAGTTCCTGGCGAATTTTGGCACCATCGCTCCCGAGGATATGGATTTGCTGCACTTTGCCGAGACGGCGGATGATGCCTGGAAGATTATCTCCGAATACTACGAGCACTGATTATTCTTGGCGCGGCGAAGTAATATTAGGGCTTAATTAGCAATCATATTCTAATTTTGCGTCGTCGCGCTGCAGCGCACTGTCCCATGCGGACGGGCCTCCATGACGGAGATTGTCATCCGTTGACGTCAGCTCTTTCGGGTTGACAATTTCCATTGGGGCCAAGATGTTCAATTTCAAAGTGAAGTCGCTTGCGACGAAGCTCATCCTCGTGACCGGCTGCGCCATCACCACGGTTCTTATCGCATCGAATTCCTTCCTCATTTCCCAGACCAGTGAACGTGTCCATGCCCTGACCATGGATCAGGCCAATACCGAGGCGCGCGCCATCGCCAACGTCATTGCCGCCGATGTCGGCGAACTCGGCAGCGCGGCGCGCTCAATGGCCGGTGTCATCGGCCGTGCGCATCAGGCTAAGTCGATGGACCGGCCCGGTATCGTCAATATCCTCAAAGCGAATGTCGAGCAGAATACGTTCGCCTTCGGCAGCTGGTTCTGCGAGCAGCTCGGCCTTTTTGACGGCCAGTCGACGGAGATCGCCAACCGGCTCGATCTCGGCACCAACAAAAGCGGTGCTTTTGCCCCTTATTGGTCAAAGACCCAGAAGGGCGACATCCAGTTTTCGACCTTCGACAACGACTATGCGGCCGAATGGTACGCGCTGGCCTCCAAATCCGGCAAGGGAGCCATCACCCAGCCTTACCTCGCCCAGGGCACGGAAGTGCCCACCACCATGACTTCGCTCGCCTATCCCGTCATGTCGGATGGCAAGATGATCGGCGTCGCAGGTGTCGATATTTCGCTCGCCTCGCTCACCCAGAAACTGCAAGCCCTGCATCCTTTTGAAACCGGCCGCGTGACGCTCGTTTCCCAGGGCGGGCAGTGGCTGGTGCCGCCGACACCCGAGCAGAATATGAAGGCTTACGACGGAGAAGGCGCAAGCACCGTTCAGGCTGCCATCACCTCCGGCAAACAGGGCCTCATCGAAAATCTCGGCCTCGACACCGACGCGCCTTATAACCGTCTAGTTTATCCCTTCGCCGTTCCAGGCCTCAACGCGACGTGGGTCGTTCTGGTGGATATCCCCCATCAGGCGTTGAATGCTCCGGTACAGGAGCAGACCTTTATGATGATCATCGGTGCGATCGTCATTCTCGCCGCCGTTATTGCCGCGCTTTATTTTGCGGTTCGCTATTTCGTTCGCAATCCGCTCGCGTCCCTTGTCGCCGATGTCAGGACGCTCAGTGAGGGTCGCTACGATGTGACGGTGTCCGGTCAGGAACGTCAGGACGAAACTGGAGCCGTGGCAACTGCTCTCGAAGGTTTCCGCGCAAAGCTTGCCGGCATCCGCGAGATGGAAGCTGAAGCCGCCGCCCAGCGGGGCCATGCGGAGACGGAACGCCAGCGATCGGAGTTTGAGCGTAGCGAGAACAGCCGCATGCAGCAGCACATTGTCGGCGCGCTTGGTGCCGGCCTCAATGCGCTTTCGCAAGGCAATCTGACCTACCGCATCGAGGATGAATTCCCCGGCGAATACGCAAAGCTGCGCGCTGATTTCAACTCGGCGCTCGAAAGCCTCGAGGAAACGGTGTCCACCGTCAACGCCACCGTCGTCAGCATCGGCAATGGTACCGGCGAGATCACCCGCGCCGCCAGCGATCTCTCGCATCGCACGGAACAGCAGGCTGCAAGCCTGGAGGAAACCGCCGCGGCCCTCAACGAGTTGACCGCACAGGTCAACTCCAGCGCGGAAAACGCCGCAGAGGCGGCCGGTGCCGTCAGCCATGCCTGCGATGACGCCGGCAAGTCAGGCGAGGTCGTGCAGCAGGCCGTGAACTCCATGCAGGGCATCGCGCAATCCTCGGCGGAAATCTCCCGTATCATCGGGGTGATCGACGAGATCGCCTTCCAGACCAATCTGCTGGCGCTGAATGCCGGTGTTGAAGCGGCCCGCGCAGGCGATGCAGGCAAGGGCTTTGCGGTCGTTGCACAGGAAGTGCGTGAACTCGCGCAACGCTCCGCCACTGCCGCCAAGGAAATCAAGGGCCTGATAAACACGTCGGCGACGCAGGTGGGCGAGGGTGTCCAGCTGGTCGGCAAGGCCGGTGAGACGATGAAAAAGATCGCCGATCAGGTTCTGCAGATCAACCAGCTGATACGGCAGATTTCGGCTTCGGCCAGCGAGCAGGCGGTGGGTCTGAAGGAAATCAACTCCGCCGTGACCCAGATGGATCAGGTCACCCAGCAGAATGCGGCGATGGTGGAGGAAACCACGGCGGCCAGCGTGACGCTGAACAGCGAAGCCGAAACCCTGAAATCGCTCGTTGCCGGTTTCGCGGTCTCCGGCGGCCATTCCAGCCAGCAATTGCGCGCGACGGCAGCGACAATGCGCGCCCCCGCCGCTCCGGCCAGGGCGCAGGCTGCGGCTCCTCGCGCCCGTCCGAGAACCAGCGGTGCAAACGCGCTGGCGCAGGATGACTGGACGGAATTCTGATCCACCATTCCCGCTGAAAACAAAAGGGCCGCTGGTTTTCCTAGCGGCCCTTTTTTGTTCCTGTCCGGATCAGAGCCGGGCGAAACGTTCGGTCAGCAATTCGAAGAAGCCGTCGGCATCCACATTGCGCATCACGCGGGCATTGGCGGGACGGTCAGTCACCCGCCACCAGTCAACGACAGTCATGCCCATGGTCAGTTCGGAAATGACCTCGATTTCGACATTGCACTCGCGGCCCTCGAACAGCTCGGGCTTGAGGAGATAGGCAATGACGCTCGGATCATGCAGCGGGCCGCCATCCGAACCGTATTTCTCGATGTCGAAACGCTCGAAGAATTCCAGCATTTCCGCCATGGCGATGGCAGGGCGCGTGCCGATGTCACGAATGCGATTGACGCGCGCCTTGGTGGTCAGCAGCTTGTGGGTGACATCAAGCGGCATCATGACGACAGGCATGCCGGAACGGAAAACGATGTCGGCGGCCTGCGGGTCGACATAGATGTTGAATTCCGCCGCCGGCGTGATGTTGCCGCCTTCGAAGAAGCCGCCGCCCATCATCACCAGTTCCTTGACGCGATCGGCAATTTCCGGCGCCTTGAGGAGAGCCAGCGCAACATTGGTCAGCGCGCCAAGCGTGCAGAGCGTTACGGTGCCAGCGGGTTCCCGCATCAGCGTTTCGATGATGAAATCGACCGCATGCTGCTTTTGCGCCTCCATGGTCGGCTCATCGAGAACCGGGCCGTTAAGGCCGGTGCTGCCGTGAACATGCTCGGCGGTGATGGGCTTGCGCACCAGCGGCTTCTCCGCGCCCTCATAGACGGGAATATCGGTGCGGCCGCACAATTCGCAGATGATGCGGATGTTGCGGCTGGTCAGCTTCAGCGGAACGTTGCCGGCAACGGCGCACAGTCCGAGAATGTCGATTTCCTCAGGGCTTCCAAAGGCGAGCATGATTGCCGCCGCGTCGTCCTGGCCCGGATCGGTGTCGATGATGATTTTTCTGCGTTCTGCCATGTCTTGCCCGCCGTTGAGATGAGCGCTTTTTTCGAGCGACGGGTGCTCACTTGTCAAGCCTCATTCCTCCCTCCTGCCTTTGCCCGCGTTTCGTCTTGCGCATCGTGGTTCGGCTTCCCATATTGCTTGAGCCGGTGCGATTGACCGGCAAGGTTGCCGGAAGCGGGACCGCGAAACGTCGCTTGGTTGCAAGGACAGAAGAGATATGAGCCGCATGACGCCATTCACCCACCCTCTTTTGCTGGGTTTTGATGCCATGGAAAAAACGCTGGAGCGCATGGCGAAGGCCAATGACGGCTACCCTCCCTATAATATCGAGCGTCTGCCTGGCGGCGAGAATGTGCCGGAGCGTCTGCGCATCACCATTGCCGTTGCCGGTTTTTCGCAGGATGATCTGGATGTGACGACCGCCGACAACCAGCTTGTCATTCGCGGCCGCCAGCAGGAACAGGAAAAACGCGATTTTCTCTATCGCGGCATTGCAGCGCGCCAGTTCCAGCGGGTCTTCGTGCTTGCCGATGGTATGCAGGTTCGCGAGGCGCGCTTGCGCAACGGCCTTCTTTCCATCGATCTGGTCCGGCCGGAAATTTCAAACGTGGTAAAGAAAATTAATATTTCCGTCTCAGAGTAGACCATGAACGCCGGAATCGGACATGAATCGCTCGGCGTGAAGAAGGAGGCTGAAATATGCTCTTAAAAGAAGCGCATGCGCGTCTCACCCAGTCCCAGCTCGCCCATATCGGCGAAGGAGAAGTGGGATATATCCGCAAGATCCGTGCAGAAGAAGTAAGCCGCTGTTTCCCGGAAGCACCTGATCTCGATCCGCAGCTGGATCTCTGGGCCCTGTTCGGCGCGGATGGTACGCCTATCCTCCTGACCGACAATCGTTCCAGTACCTTTTTCAAGGCGGCGGAAGACGATCTGAAAACCGTCAGCCTCCATTGAAGGAAAAAGCCCGCCGATTGAGCGGGCTTTATATTTACGGGTTCAGAGGAACGGGCGGTCAGGCATGTCGTCGATGGAGATGACGCCGTCCTTGTTCCGGTCGAGCCGCTCGAACATCTTTTCGCCTGCGGCCGTGAACTCGGCTTTGCTGACCTGACCATTCTCGTCGGTATCGGCTCGGCGGAGCATTCCCAAGCCACCACCCTTGCCGCCGTGTTTGCCCCAGCCCTGATGGCCGGAGCGGCCTTCGCGGTCGCGCTCTGCTCGTTTGCCCTCGGGGCCCTTGGTCTCATCCGCCTTGGCGTCTTCCCGCTCGGGGCGCGGGTTGGCGGCTCTGAAAGCCTCCATCTTCGCCTTGCGATATTCGCGCATTTCCTTCGGCGTGATCGAGCCGTCCTTGTCCTTGTCGATCTCGGTGAAAAGCGCATCCTGGCGGGCGGCGAATTCCTCCTTGGAAATCTTGCCGTCCTTATTGGTATCGGCCACCTTCAAGAGGTGCACGAAAGCCGCTTCCGGCCGGATCGGCATGCGATCCTTGTGACCTTTTCCAGGCGCGGCGAAACTGGCCGTTGCGGCCGTGCTGAGCACAAGGGCTGCGCCAAGAGCAGAGAGGGCGATTTTGCGTGTGGTCATCGTCATTACCTTTCTTTGGTGTCCCTGAAGAAAAGATAGTGACGTCGACCAAGGCACACCACTTAAACATCCGTAAGGTGCATGAAGCTTCGGTAATGTTCGCTGCTCAGCGGACGATGGTTTTCGCCAGGAACCCGGTCAGGTCGTCGGTAATGTAGTCGATATGCTCATCCGTCACATCAGGGATTTCCCAGCGTTCCATGATCACGCCCTCAAGGTTCGAAGGCACGAGCAGCACGGTCTTCATGCCAAGCGCCTTGGGAGCTGTAAGATTGCGCGGCAAATCCTCGAACATGGCGGCTTTTTTTGTATCGAGCTTCGCAAGTGCTGCGAATTTCTCGTAGGTCGCGCTGGCCGGCTTTGGCAGATAATTGGCGGCGACAATATCGAAGATATCCTCGAAATGATCGAGAATGCCGAGCGCACCTGCTGCGGCCTGCGCATGTTTGACACTGCCATTGGTCAGAATGAACTTGCGGCCCGGCAGAGCTTTGATCGCCTCGCCAAGTTCCGGATGCGGTTTCAGTGCCGAATAGTCGATGGCATGGGCACGTTCCAGAAATTCGTCCGGGCTGATGCCATAATTGATCATCAAGCCCTGCAGCGTGGTGCCATGGTCGTGATAATAGCGCTTCTGCAGCACGCGCGCCTCTTCGGGGTCGAGCTTCAGAAGCTCGGCCACATAGGCCGTCATGTTACGGTCGATCTGGGAAAACAGATTGACGTGATGCGGATAGAGCGTGTTGTCGAGATCGAAGACCCATTCGCTGACATGGGCGAAATCGGCGGCGTCGGGCAGGTTTTTAGGCTTTGTGTCCATGGGCTGCTTTATGCCTGTTTCGAACGGCGAAGAAAATCGAAAAGACGACGATTGATCAGAAAATCGGGCTTGGCTGCGGCCTTGCGCGCATGATACCGCCAAGGCTATGGAACTCTGGATAGGCATTACTTTCGCAAGCGCGTTCCTGCAGAACCTGCGCTCGACGTTGCAAAAACACCTCAAGGGCATGATGGGCACGACAGGCGCAACCTTTGTGCGCTTCGTGTTCGGCATGCCCTTCGCGCTTGCCTATCTTGCGTTCCTGCATCTCGGGTTCGGCCGGCCGCTGCCGGTACCGAACATGTCCTTCGCCGTGTGGGCAACCGTCGGAGCCATGGCGCAGATCGCCGCCACTTTCCTGCTGGTGCATCTGTTCTCTTTCCGCAATTTCGCTGTTGGCACGGCCTATTCCCGCACCGAGCCGGCGCAGGCGGCGCTGTTTGCCCTTATCTTCATCGGCGAAAGCATTACTGGCGGCACATTGGTGGCCATTGCGATTTCAGTCGCCGGCGTCATGCTGATTTCCGTGGCGCGCACGCAAGTGACGCCCGCGTCCTTCCTGACCTCGATCTTCAGTCGGACGGCGGGTATTGGCCTTGCCTCGGGTGCATTCTTCGGCCTGTCCTCGGTTGCCTACCGATCAGCATCGCTGGCGCTTGCGCCGAGCCTGCCTGCCCCGGATGCCATGATGCAGGCGGGCTTCACCCTCGTCGTCGTCATCGTCATGCAGACGGTGTCGATGTTCCTCTGGATCATCTGGCGCGAGAGGGAAGAGTTGCCGCGCATCGCCAAGGTCTGGAAACCGTCGCTCGCCGTCGGTTTCGTGGGCGCCACGGCCTCATTCGGCTGGTTCACGGCAATGACCCTGCAGCAGGCCGCGGTGGTGAAGGCGCTGGCGCAGGTGGAGATGCTGTTCGCCTTCGCCTCGACCGTGCTTTTCTTCAAGGAGAAGATCAACCGGCTCGAACTGTCCGGCTGCATGCTGATTGTGGTGGGTGTTCTGTCGCTTCTGGCATTCGGCTGAATGCCAGATATGGCGGACAGGCTTGCCATCCGCCACTGCAATCATCAGGGCACGATGAGCGTGCCCGCGCCTTCTGTGAAGATTTCCAGAAGCACGGAGTGCGGCGTCTTGCCGTTGAGGATCACCACCCCCTGCACACCGGCCTTGATGGCGTCGATGCAGGTCTCGACCTTCGGGATCATGCCGCCGGAAATCGTGCCGTCCTTGATCAGCGCACGCGCCTCAGACACGGTGAGTTCCTTGATGAGTTCCTTGTTCTTGTCGAGAACACCAGGCACGTCAGTGAGGAACAGAAGGCGCGTGGCGTGAAGCGCACCGGCAATGGCGCCGGCGAAGGTATCTGCATTGATGTTGTAGGTGGCGCCGTCACGGCCGGGAGCGACGGGCGCGATGACCGGGATCATCTCCGATTTGGCAAGCAGATCGAGCAGGGTGCGGTCGACTTCCACGACTTCACCGACGAAACCGAGATCGAGAACGCGCTCTATATTGCTGTCGGGATCGATAACGGTCTTTTTCGCCTTTTCGGCGAAGACCATGTTGCCGTCCTTACCACAGAGACCGATGGCCCATTCGCCCGTCTGGTTGATGAGGGCGACGATCTCCTTGTTGATCGAGCCGGCCAGAACCATTTCAACAATTTCGACGGTCTTGGCATCGGTGACGCGCAGGCCGCCTTCGAATTTCGATTCAATGCCCATCTTCGATAGCATCGCACCGATCTGCGGGCCGCCGCCATGGACGACGATGGGGTTGATGCCGGACTGCTTCAACAGGGCGATGTCTTCCGCGAAAGCCTTGCCAAGCGTGGAATCGCCCATGGCGTGACCGCCATATTTCACCACGATTGTCTTGTTTTCGTATTTCTGCATGAAGGGCAAAGCCTGCGCGAGCAGCCGTGCCTGAATTTCGCTTTCGGAAGAAGTCATCGAAAAACCTCGGTCTATGGTGGCGGCCGGAAGAAGCCTGTCATCGCTCTAAAGCATGTTTTCGACGGATGAAATAACCTCCGGGCCTTATTGTGTCAGCGGCGATCAAATTTCTTTTTTTGCTGGGTTCGTCATTGTTATGAGATTGACATAAACGGCCAATGGGAACAGCCTTTGTATGGAAGGGGAGGGGTAATTCGAGCCATTACGCATCATGTTCACGATGCCGGCCCGGAACGCGAGGAGATTGAACCGATATGACGGCACCCGACAAAGACAAGCAGAGCGGTTTACAGGACGAGGTCCTTGCCGGGAAATATGTGCTGGGTGCCCTGCCGCCGGAAAACATGGCGGAACTTGCCAGACGGGTAAAACGTGACCGGCAGTTCGCGGCGATGGTGAAGAGGTGGCGGGAAAATCTTGCTGAAACGGACCATCGGGAAAAAGTAGCCGTCGCCGCGTTGCTTCATCGCAGTCCGATGAGTGGCGGCTTGCCATTCAGAAGTCAGCCGTTCCGTGCCGGCACGATCTTCAGCGTCATGGTAGCGGAAGTCTGGAATTCCGTGCGCTTCTGGCGGCTTCTGGCGTTGACGGCGATGCTCTGGACCGCCGTTCTGCTTTTCACCATCGCCTGACGCGAAAACGCCTTAGAGCGAAACCGTTCTGACGATCTCAGCCCGCAGATCGTCCAGCCCGAAGGATTTTTCCGACGAGGTGGCAAGAACTTCTGGATAGGCAGCGGGACGCTTGCGGATTTTCTCCAGCGTTTCTCCAATCAGCCGGGGAACGCCAACGTCCTTGATCTTGTCCGTCTTCGTCAGCACGACCTGATAGGACACAGCCGCCTTGTCGAGCAGGCTCAGGACCTCTTCGTCGTTTTTCTTGATGCCATGGCGGGAATCGATCAGCACGTAAACGCGCTTCAGCGTCGCGCGGCCACGCAGATAGTCGAAGACGAGTTTCGTCCAGGCATCGACATGGTCCTTGGGCGCCTGCGCATAACCGTAACCCGGCATGTCGACCAGCGCCATCGGCGGCAGGTCGCCCGGCTCGCCGGAATAACCTTCAGGAACGAAATAGTTCAGTTCCTGGGTGCGTCCGGGCGTGTTGGAGGTACGGGCAAGTCCCTTGTGACCCACCAAAGCGTTGATGAGCGAGGACTTGCCGACATTCGAGCGACCGGCAAATGCAATCTCCGGCGGGCCCTCGGGCGGCAGGAATTTCATCGCGGGAACGCCGCGAATGAAAATCCAGGGTCGCCCGAACAGGGGCTTTTCGGTTGCCGTGCCGGTCTCACTCATTTCGATTGCACCGACTTTCGCTTGAACAGCCCTTTTATATTATCGAACAGTTCGATCTTGGCGCCGTGACGCTTCATGATGAGGGCCTGCTGGCTGATGGAGAGCGTGTTGTTCCACGCCCAGTAGATGACCAGACCAGCCGGGAAGGAGGCCAGCATGAAGGTGAAGATCAGCGGCATCCAGGTGAAGATCATCGCCTGTGTTGGATCGGGCGGGGTCGGGTTCATGCGCATCTGCAGGAACATCGTGATACCCATGACGAGCGGCCATACGCCGATCATCAGGAAATGCGGCACGTCGTAGGGCAGGAGGCCAAACAGGTTAAACAGCGAGGTCGGATCGGGCGCGGAAAGGTCGTGAATCCAGCCGAAGAACGGTGCATGCCGCATTTCGATGGTGACATAGATGACCTTGTAGAGCGCGAAGAACACCGGAATCTGCAGCAGCATCGGCCAGCAGCCGGCAACCGGGTTGATCTTCTCTTCCTTGTAGAGCTGCATCATCGCCTGCTGCATGGCCATGCGGTCATCGCCATGCTTGGCTTTCAGCTCTTCCATCTTCGGCTGCACGCGCTTCATGTTCGCCATGGAAGCGTACTGCTTGCTGGCGAGCGGGAAGAAGAGCGCCTTGACGACGATGGTGGTCAGCAGGATGGCCACGCCGAAATTGCCAAAATAACGGAAGAAGAAGTCCATCATTTTGAACATCGGCTTGGTGATGAAGTAGAACCAGCCCCAGTCGATCAACAGGTCGAACTTCGGAATGGAATAGGCGGTCTCGTAACGATCCACCAGCGGCACTTCTTTGGCGCCGGCGAAGACAAGGCTCTTCATCTCGATGGACTGGCCGGCTTCGACCGTCATCGTATCGCTCTTGAAATCGGCCTGATAGCTCGGCTGATTACCGGTGATGTGCGAATAACGGGTTTCGAACGGCGTCGTCTGCGGCGGAACAATGGCCGCGGCCCAATATTTGTCGGTGATGCCGAGCCAGCCGCCGGTCGCCTTGGCAACCGTTACGGGCTCCTCTTCGACGTCCTTGTATTTCTTTTCCGTCAGGCTGCCGTCCGTGCCGGAAACGCCGAGGAACCCCTCATGAATAACAAAGACAGGGGGAATTGCCGGCTTGTTGTTGCGCGTCACGCGGCCATAGGTGGCAAGCGAGATCGGAGCCTGTCCGGGGTTCTCAACCTTGTCGGCGACCGTGATCATATAGTGTTCATCGATCGAAACGGTACGCGAGAAAACGACACCCTTGGAATTGGTGTAGGTCAGGGTGACCGGGGTGGTTTCCGTGAGCTTGTCGCCGCTTGCAAGCGTCCAGACGGTCGTCGGACCGGGAACGCCGCCGACTTCCTGTGCTGCGACGTAACCGAGTTCAGTGAAGTAACCTTCCTTGGTGTCGGAGGGAGAGAACAGCGTGATGATCGGGCTCGAGTCATCGACGGTCTCATGATAATCCTTGAGCCGGATGTCATCGAAGCGGGCGCCCGTCAGGTTGATCGAGCCGGCGATGGCATTGGTGTCAATGGCAACACGCTGGGTCTTGGCGATCGCTTCTTCCCGTGTCGCCGTGGCGGCGGCCTGCGTGGAGGAAGCGGGTGGGGCGCCTTCGACGGTCGTGCCGGATGCTGCACCCGGTGCCGGCTGCTGTTGCTGCGCGGTCGTCTGCTGCTGCGCCTGGCGGGCCTCTTCGGCGCGGCGCTGCTGCTCGATGCGCGGATTCATGTAAAGGAATTGCCAGGCGAGGACGATGACAACCGAAAGGGCTATCGCGATGAAGTAATTACGGTTCTTTTCCATCATTCTTTCCTGGAGCGGGTCTCCTGGGACCGTTTCGGTTTCGCCGTTCCTTCAATGCGCTCGGCAAGGAGAGACTGAAGTTTCGGGAAGGCCGTATCGAGTACGTCCCTGCGGGCGACAATCACATAGTCATGACCGGGCTTCATTGCGACCCCGGCAGAAAGCCTGACGGCTTCCTTGAGACGGCGGCGCATGCGATTTCGCTCGACCGCGTTGCCTTGTCTTTTTGTTACGGTAAAACCGACGCGAGGCTCGGTTTCCGGGGTTTTCCGGTCAAGCACTTCCACAAGGAAGGTGCTTCCCCGCCGTTTTTCCCCCGCCTGAACGGCAAGAAACTCCGACCGGTTTTTAAGCCGGCCGGGTTGTTTTTTAGTCTCGCTCATGTGCCCGCGACTTTCATCGGGCCACAGGCTCGGCAATTAAGCCGACAGACGTGCGCGGCCGCGCGCACGGCGGGCTGCGAGAACCTTGCGGCCGCCGGCAGTAGCCATGCGGGCACGGAAACCATGACGACGCTTGCGAACAAGCTTGGACGGTTGGAAAGTACGCTTAGACATTTATTTAATACCGCGGTGTGCGGCCCTTCTTGAATTTGCAATTATTTGCAACAGCGTTTCGTTTTTTGCACGGCTAACCCCGCCTGGGCGAGCTTTCTATGGCCGAGCGTGCGCGGCTTATAAGGGCATAGGCCGAGCAAAGTCAATTGCCGGAGGGGTTTTAGCACTTCACCTTTTGCGGAAAAGCGCATGAGGTTCGCTTCATCGGCGGGCGGTGCGCGCGCATTTCTATGCGTAACCGATAAAATACGAAATTCTTTCTTAACGCGGCATTGATAAATCTTGTGGCGCGAAAGTTATGCCAGCTTCCCATTTTCATCTTGGCGCTGGTTTTTGTTGGGGGAACGAAATTGAGAATTCGCGGTCGTATCAATCTACTTGTCGGGCTGATGAGCCTTGTGGCCTGTACCATCGGTGGACTGTCCATCTATGCGGTCAGCGAATTCCGGGTCCGCACCGTCGAATATGAAAAAGCCGCGGAGCGCGCCTATAAGGGCGAGGCGCTCAACCGGCTGGTCACCGCGGTCGTGATGGAGGCGCGCGGGGTCTATGCCGCCGCCGATATCGAAAAGGCGGCGCCCTTCGCGGAGGGCATCGTCAAGAACCTCGACGCCATGGAAAAGCTGATCGCCACATGGACCCCTCTCGTTCCGGCGGAACAGAAGGCGACCTTCGATAATCTCTCCAGCCGCTTCAAGGAGTTCAAGACCTTCCGTCTGGAGACAGCGCGCCTTGCCCGTGAAGCCGGCCCGCAGGCGGCCAACCAGCAGGGCAACAACGAGGCGAACCGAGCGAACCGTAAAGCCTATCAGGCAGAAATCGACGCCGTCGTGAAGAACGACATTGCCGAACTTGAGGCCGTCAAGGCCGGCATCGACGGTTTTGTAACGACAACATTCTGGCTGGTCATCACCGTCACCGGCAGCGGCATATTGGCCGGCGCGGCCTTTGGTCTTTATATCGGTGCGCGGCAGCTGAGCGCGCCGATCCGCAGGGTTTCGGAAGTGATGAACGCCGTGGCTGACGGAAATCTGGACGCGGATGTGCCCTATCTCGGCCAGAACGACGAGATCGGTGAAATGGCGGCGGCTGTTGAGGTCTTCAAGAAGAACGGCCGCGAAGTGCGCCGCATGAACGCGCAGGAAACAGCCATGCGCGCCAAGAGCGACGATCTTCAGGCCGGCATGGCTGTTGTCGTCGATGCTGCGGCAGGGGGTGATTTCAGCCGCCGTATCAACAAGGATTATGGCGACGACAACCTCAACCGTTTCGCAACAACGATCAATGCATTGCTCATCGGGGTAGACAACGGCGTCTCCGAGACCAGTCGCGTCATCGAAGGTCTGGCACGCGGCGACCTGACGGAAAAGATGGACGGCGACTTCCGCGGCGTCTTCGCCGAACTCAAGGAGAACGTCAACCAGACGCTGACCAAGCTGCGCGAGACGATGCGTGAAGTGCGCGGCAGCACGGAAGGCATCAGCGGCAACGCCAACGAACTGCGCTCGGCCGCCGACGATCTGTCGAAGCGGACGGAACAGCAGGCAGCCGCACTGGAGGAAACCTCCGCTGCGCTGGACGAAATCACCGCCGTCGTGCGTAATTCCACCGATCGTGCGCAGGAAGCCAGCGCCATGGTTGCCGAAACCAAACAGAAGACGGAAGAATCCGCCAATGTCGTGCGCGATGCCGTCTCCGCCATGGATCGCATCGAGCACGCCTCGCGCGAAATCAGCCAGATCATCAACGTAATCGATGAGATCGCCTTCCAGACCAACCTGCTGGCACTGAATGCCGGCGTGGAAGCGGCGCGTGCAGGCGAGGCCGGCAAGGGCTTTGCGGTCGTCGCCCAGGAAGTGCGCGAACTGGCGCAGCGTTCCGCAACCGCCGCGAAGGACATCAAGGCGCTGATCACCAAATCCGGCGAGGAGGTCGGCCGCGGCGTGTCGCTGGTGCAGAGAACGGGCAGTGCGTTGAGCGAGATCGAGACCCGCGTTCTGGCCATCAACGAGCATATACATTCGATCGCCACGGCCGCCAGGGAGCAGTCCACCGGTTTGCATGAGGTGAATACCGCCATAAACCAGATGGACCAGGTGACGCAGCGCAACGCCGCCATGGTGGAGGAGACCTCGGCCGCGACCCACAAGCTGAGCAGCGAGGCAGACCATCTCGTGACACTGGTGACGCGCTTTAATGTCGGCACCGAGACGGTGCAGCGCAGCCACCGTATCGAGCAGCCTTTGCGGCCAATGACGGCATCCTCCGGGCCGGTTGCTGTCTCCGGCAGGACGTCGGCCGTGTCGTCTCCGGCCCGTAAACTGATGAACAGCGTCAGCCGCGCGCTCAATGCTCAGCCCGCCGCAGCCCCGGCGCATGGCGACTGGCAGGAATTCTAGGCCGCCTGCATTCGCCTCAGACCAACTTACCCCAAGCGCCGCCCCTTTCGGGCGGCGTTCGTTTTTCCGGCACTGAAAACGTTTGTTTTGCAGCGCATTGGAAAAATATCCATTAGGTCCTATTATCGTTGCTGCATATAAACCGAGCCGTTCCACGCAAGCAGCGGCGCGCATACAGGATCATGGCCCGGTGTTTTCTAAAGGCGTAGACAGCTTGGACCGAACGCAAGACGATCCGGTGCATTGCATGCCGGGATTGACCGCCGGTCTTTCCGGGCGGCTGCTGCTGCTGACCGTGATTTTCGTGATGATCGCCGAAGTGCTGATTTTCGTGCCTTCCGTCGCCAATATGCGCCTTTCCTGGCTGCGTGACCGTCTGAACACGGCCGCTGCCGCCGGTGCTGTCATCGATGGCTTGCAGGCCGAACTGCCGCGAAGCGTGCAGAACGACACCCTGATGGCAACCGGGGCGAAGCTAATTGCCCTGCGCAAGGACGGGACCTCGCGCCTGCTCGCTGTGGCGGAAACACCGCCCGGTGTCGACGAGCAATATGATCTCTCCGATGTTTCGCAGGTGGCGGCGGTGCGGGACGCCTTTTCCACCCTGCTGTTCGGCGGCAACCGCGTCATCCGCGTCTTCGATGTGGTAGGAGACAGCGACACGATCATCGAGCTCGTATTGGGCGAAAACAAGCTGCGGGCGGCGATGCTTGCCTATGCCCGTAATGTTTTTCTAATTTCCATCGTGCTGTCGCTGGTCACCGCGGGCCTGATCTTCATCTCCATCAACCGCATCATGATCCGGCCGATACGCCGGCTGACGCTCGGCATGCAGAATTTCTCGGAAGATCCAGGCAATCCCGAGCGGATTTTCGTGCCGGAAGAGGGCACCGACGAACTGTCGGTTGCGGGCCGCCATCTCGCCGACATGCAGACGGAATTGCAGAAAACGCTGCGGCAGCAGAAGAATCTCGTGGATCTCGGCCTTGCCGTGTCGAAGATCAACCATGACATGCGCAATATCCTCTCCTCCGCCCAACTCATGTCGGACCGTCTTGTCGATGCCAAGGACCCGATGGTCAGGAGCTTTGCGCCGAAACTGCTGCGCACCATCGACCGTGCCGTGGCCTATACGGGTGAGGTTCTGGCCTATGGTCAGGCGACGGAGGGGGCGCCAAAACGCAAGATAGTGCCATTGAGCCTGCTGGTGCGGGATGTGCGCGATATTCTGGCGCTCGATCCGGACAGCGGCATCGAGTTTCACGACAGCGTCCCCCCCGACCTGACGGTGGATGCGGATTCCGAACAGCTTTTCCGGGTGATCCACAATCTCTGTCGCAACGCCGTCCAGGCCCTGCAATCCGACGTGGCGAATGCGGCACCAAGGCATCTTTCCATCTCGGCCCAGAGGGCCGGCAGCGTTGTCAGCATCGTCATAGACGACAATGGACCGGGAATGCCGCGCAAGGCCAAGGAGAACCTGTTCTCCGCTTTCAGGGGATCGGCCCGCTCCGGCGGCACCGGCCTCGGGCTGGTCATCGCCCGCGAACTCGTGCTCGCCCATGGCGGCACGATCGCGCTTGTCGAAAAGCCCGGTCCCGGCACGCAGTTCCGTATCGAAATCGCCGATCGCGCCGCCTCCGTACAGGCAGCCAGAACCGCCTGAAAAACTCGCCTGGTTACAGGTTCGGAAAGCCATTATCTCCGGTGGAATCGAGGCCCCATCAGGCCCGCGAAAAACGGCCTGGATGAAATTTACAATATAATCAATGTGATACGCGAATTGCTGCGGAAAAATGACAATTTCGAAACGAAATCGCTTGCATTCGGAATGAGGACGTTTTAGAGGATCGCCACGCCACCGGAAACGACCGGAACGGCACGCACCCGTAGCTCAGCTGGATAGAGCACCAGACTACGAATCTGGGGGTCAGGAGTTCGAATCTCTTCGGGTGCGCCATTTCTTTTCCCTTAAAAGCAGTTACCGAGATGCGCCGCTGATTGTCGTAAGCGCCTGCCGGTATCTTCAAATGCTGCTCTGCCCGCGTTGATGTCGAAGCCTTGCAAGGCCGAATGAAATCAGGAAGCTCGAAGCCGCGACGGATTATGCCGCTGCCGCCATTGAAGCCCGGCATGGTAATGGCGAGGTGGTAGCCAAGATTCAAGCTCATGTGATTCTCGCCGCCATATAGATCGGAGCCGCTGACCCGGTTTTACAGCAGATAGAAGCGTGCTGAGAACATTTGGGAATATCCCCCTAAATATTAGTGGTTTTGGGTGGAGGCCCATACCGTAACGCTTTCCGATTGCCTGCAATTTCCGGGCTTTCGAGTGTCATAGAACTTTCCCCAAACCTTCGTCATATTGTCATACAATATAAGCATATGCGCTCCAGAAAAGGAGCGCAGAATGACGCCACAATCACTTGAACTTTCAGGAATCGGCAAGGGTTTCGGGGCTGACGATGTTCTGAAAGAGATCGATCTTTCCATTCGTCCAGGAGAATTCCTGTCGCTCGTCGGCATGTCGGGCTGCGGCAAGTCCACGCTGCTGCGCATCATTGCGGGGCTGGAATCGCCGGATCGCGGTTCGGTTTCGATCGGCGGACAGGATGTGACGGAGATCGATCCGAGCGATCGCAATCTGGCGATGGTGTTCCAGTCCTACGCGCTTTATCCGCATATGAACGTGCGCCAGAATATTGCGACGCCGCTGCGCATGCGGCGCCTGCCTTTCGCTGCCCGCCTGCCGCTGATCGGACGGTTTGCCGCGCCCGCGGAAACGTTGAAGCAGATCGATGCCGCGGTCGAACAGGCTGCCGAGACGCTGCAGATCGCGCATCTGCTGGATCGCAAGCCGGCGCAGCTTTCCGGTGGCCAGCGCCAGCGTGTGGCGCTTGCCCGGGCGCTGGTGCGCTCACCCGCAGCCTTCCTGATGGATGAGCCGCTTTCCAACCTCGATGCCAAGCTCCGCGCCCATATGCGCGAGGAACTGGCGGGCCTGCACCGCCGGCTCGGCGCGACCTTCATCTATGTCACCCATGACCAGATCGAAGCCATGACCATGTCTGACCGCATTGCGCTGATGTCGGAAGGGCGCATCGAACAGCTCGGTACGCCGGACGAGCTTTACCGCAAACCCGCAACACTGACCGTCGCGCGCTTTATCGGCACGCCATCGATCAACCTGCTGCCGGTCGAAATCGATGCGCAGGGTAAGGTCACGGCCTTTGGACGCGATCTTGGCATCGATGCTGCGGGCCGTGATGCCGGCCCGGCGACGCTCGGCCTTCGTGCCGAGGATCTGCGGCCGGGCGAAGACGGTTTTACCGTCCGTGTGGTGCGCAGCGAAACCCACGGTGCCGACCGTTTCGTGAGCTGCCGCCTGCTGAGCGACGAGACAGTCTCGATGACCCTGCGTCAAGGCGCGGATGAGGTGCTGGGCGCCGATGCAAATGGCATGATGAATCTGGGTTTTGCACCGGAGCGCGCGCATCTTTTCGCGGCCGATGGCCTGCGCCGCAAGGTGACGGTGCGTGAGCGGGTGCCGGCATGACGGCTGTCGATATCTCCACGCCCCTGCGTGCCAAGTCTCGCTTGCGCCTGTCGAAGGCCGACAGGCGGATGATGTGGCGCGGCCTCATGTTTGCGGCGCCCGCAAGCCTGTTGCTTCTGGCCATCTATATCGTTCCGATGTTTGTTCTTGCTGGTTTTTCCGTCACGGATTACCAGCTTGGGGCGCTCTCCACCCGCTTCATTGGCCTCGGCAATTTCGTGAAAGCGTTTCAGGATCCGGTTTTCCT
Source organism: Agrobacterium sp. El2ro-1b (assembly GCF_048298475.1). Classification (NCBI taxonomy): domain Bacteria; kingdom Pseudomonadati; phylum Pseudomonadota; class Alphaproteobacteria; order Hyphomicrobiales; family Rhizobiaceae; genus Agrobacterium; species Agrobacterium sp. El2ro-1b. The sequence goes on from NZ_CP103458.1 coordinate 66,925, forward strand.
GCGTGCGCTGGCGAACACCGCTCTTTATGCGATCATCGTCATTCCCTTCGGCGTTTTTCTCGCGCTCGGGGTGGCCCTGCTGGTCTATAACCGCAAGCGCAGCCGCGCCTTCTGGGAGGTCGCCTATTTTCTTCCCGTCACCGCAACCCTCGTCGCCATGGCGACCGTGTGGCAGTTCCTGCTGCACCCTTCGCTCGGTCCGGTGAACGCGGCGATCAAATGGCTGGGATTCGAGCCCGTCGCGTTTCTCTCCAACCCGGTGCTCCTTATTCCCACCATGGCGTTGATTGGCATCTGGCAGGTTCTGGGCTTCAACATGGTGCTCTTCCTCGCCGGCCTCACCGCCATCTCGAAGGATCTGCACGAGGCGGCGCGGCTCGACGGCGCCAAGAACCCGGTTGACCGGTTCCTGACAGTGACATGGCCGATGCTCGGACCGACCACCATGTTCGTTGTCGTCACCACCTCCATCTCTGCCTTCAAGGTGTTCGAGACGGTCGCCGTGCTGACCAAGGGCCGCTCCGGTTCGGAAACGCTGCTGTTCGATCTTTATCTCGAAGGTTTCGAATATTCCAACACCGGTTATGCCGCCGCGCTGACGATCATCTTTCTCGTCATCGTGCTGATCCTGTCGATCGGACAGACGCTGCATATGGACCGGAAGGTGCATTACTGATGGCCGTATTCCGCAAATATTTCCCGCATCTCGTCCTTGCGCTCGGCGCTTTCGTGATGCTCCTGCCATTCTATTGGATGGCGCTGACGTCTATCCGCTCGCCGGCGGAAATATTCGATGTCTCGCTCTGGCCCATTCCGCAGAAATTCGACGCGGCCGACAATTATGCCCGGGCGGCAGGCCAGGTGCCGATGGCGCGTTTCATGCTGAACGGCGTCATCGTCTGCGTCGGTATTCTCGTTGTGCAAATCCTCACCTCGGTTCCGGCGGCCTATGCTCTGGCAAAACTCCGCTTCCCGGGACGCAAGCTGCTGTTGGGTCTCGTCATCGCAGCGCTCTGCGTGCCCATCCAGGCGCTGGCGTTGCCGCTCTTCGTCGGTCTGGCCAAGACGCAGCTTCTGAATACCTATTTCGCGATGATGATGCCGTTCTTCTTGTCGGTCTTCGCCATCTTCCTGTTCAACCAGTCCTTCCGCAGCTACCCCGACGAAATCATCGAGGCTGCCCGTATGGACGGTTTCTCGGAAATGGAGATTTGCTGGGGGCTGGTGCTGCGCGGCTCTCTGCCGTCGCTTGCGGCTTTCTCGATCTTTTCGCTCGTTGCCCACTGGAACGATCTCTATTGGCCGATGATCGTCATCTCCGACACCAATCTCGCCCCGCCGCCGCTTGGCATGATGCTTTTCGCGGATGTCGAATCCGGCGCGAATTACGGTGCGCTGATGGCGGGCGCCACACTGATTACCGCGCCGATGGTGCTGTGCTTCCTCCTTGCACGGCGGCACTTCATCGCCGGTATTACCATGACCGGCGTCAAGTGATGCCGTTCAGACTTCCTCCTCCCAACCTTTCTGGAGACTGACATGAAACTCAACCGACGCGCCGTGATGGGCGGTCTGGCTCTTGGCATGGCTTTTGCTGGCCTCGCACAGCCGGTTCTGGCCAACGAAATCACGCTCAACGTTCTTTACAACCTGCCGGGCTTCACGAAATTCCATCAGCCGCTGGCCGATGAATTCATGAAGAAGAACCCTGACGTGAAGATCAACTTCCTCGCTCCGGCCGCTGGTTATAACGAAGGCCAGCAGCAGGTTCTGCGCTCTGCCGTCACGGGTAATCTGCCGGACGTTTATTTCTCGGGCTACAATCTGACGGCGGAACTGGTCCACACGCTTGCACCGCGCAACCAGATCACCGATCTCGGCCCGTTCATTCAGGCTGAAGGCGGTCAGGCCTTCCTCGACAAGAACTACAGCCCCAAGATGGCCGCACTCGGCCAGATCGACGGCAAGCAATACGGCCTGCCGGTCAATGCTTCCTCGCCGATCATCTACATCAACTCCGACCTCGTCACCAAGGCCGGCGGCGATCCGGACAAGATGCCGACGACCTTCCCGGAGCTCATTGCTCTCGCCAAGAAGATCAAGGCTCTCGACCCGAAATTCGCCGGCATGAGCTACGATATCAACGGCTGGCCGGATGACTGGTTGTGGCAGGCGCTCGTCGTTGAACAGGGCGGCAAGCTCGTTGACGAGAAGACCAAGACCGTTGCCTTCGACAATGAGATCGGCCTCAACGCCCTGAAGATGACGCGCCAGTTCGTCACCGAAGGTGGCCAGAACCTGCTCGACTGGGATCAGTCGCGCCAGCAGTTCGGTGCAGGCCTCACCGGCTTCATCTTCTCGACGCCTGCTCACGTTCAGACGATCCAGGGTCTGGTCGGCGACCGCTTCAAGCTGAAGACGGCGACCTTCCCGCTCGACAACAAGGAAAAGGGCGGCGTGCCGACCGGCGGCAACTCCGCTGTGATCCTCACACAGGAAAAAGCCAAGCAGGATGCTGCCTGGAAGTACCTGAAGTGGATCACCGGTCCGGAAGCGCAGAACACCATCGTTCGCATCACCGGCTACCTGCCGACCAACAAGCTGGCAACCGGCCCGGACTTCCTCGCGCCCTATTATGTGGAGAACCCGAATGTGAAGACCGCTTCGCTTCAGGCTGACCGTTCTCTGCCCTGGGCCGGTTATCCGGGTGGCGATTCCGTCCGCATCTGGCGCACCCAGCGCGACATCATCGGCACCGTCATGCGCGGTGAAGTGACGCCGGAAGCCGGTCTCAAGCAGATCGTCGAGCAGACCAATGCCCTGCTGAAATAAGCAGAGCCATAAATGAGGCTGCGGGGAAATCCGTTCCCGCAGCCATCTTGCTTAGGAAAATGACAATGAAGATCATCCAGATCACCGATACCCATCTTCTGCCGCCCGGCATCGCGATAAACGGCGTGGACCCGGAAAAGCAGCTGCGTGCGGCAGTGGCCGATATCGTCGAAAAACACGCTGACGCCGATCTTCTTGTCATGACGGGTGATCTTTGCAATTACGGCGATCCGGAAGCCTATGAGCTGCTGCGCGATATCCTCGCGCCGGTCGCCATGCCCGTGCGGCTGATGCTCGGCAATCACGACCGCCGCTCGGAATTCGTCGCAGCTTTCCCGGAACAGCCGCGCGACGACAATGGCTATATCCAGTCCTTCATCGATACGGATTTCGGCCGCCTGCTGTTTCTCGACAGCCACGAAGCCGATGTCATCGGCGGCATCTATGGCGCGGATCGTCTGGCATGGCTGGAGAGTGCGCTGGAAAGTGCGGGCGATCTGCCGATGACGGTGTTCGTTCATCATCCACCGATGGATTGCGGCATCCGGCATTTCGAACATATCGGCATGCATGATGACGGCGCTGTCATGCGCCGCCTTGCGGCACACCCGGCCGGCATACGCCATATTATTTTTGGCCATATCCATGTGCCGATGGCAGGCACGACGGCGGAGGGCATTGCCTATAGTTCCGGTCAGGCCTGCGCGCATCGTTTCATCACCGATATCGATGTTGTCGATCCACTGTGGACGGGCGGCAATCCTTGCTACCGGGTCATAAGCCTCGGTGCATTCGGTCTGCGCGCCTATGATGCGGAAGTTGGGCAGTCCGTTCTAGGCCGGGCGCCGGTCTGCAAAGGCCCCTGACGCAGCGCGATTTTACGGGCGGCGATGAGGCGCCTCCGCCTTGTTGCTTGTCGGCGATGGAGAGACTTGGCGGAAGTCTTGCGCCGATCGGGAGGCTGCGATTGTCTGAAGACCTCTCAGCGTGTCGCGCCGATGCGCCACTTGCGATGTGTTGAACGGGATTTATGTGCGAAAGCCATGGTTGCGTTCACACCCTTGATCTATGTCAGTTTCATCAATCAAACTGCACGCCATAGTCGCCCGAGAGGTGGCCAACCGAATGCCGTGCCATCGTGATGACAGATCATGGAGAAGTGCATGCTTGAAAAGCGTATCCGCAACGCGTCCCTCTTGAACAGGATCGTCAGCGCCGAAGAGGCCGCCAGTCTCATTCAGGATGGCATGACGGTTGGCATGAGCGGTTTTACGCGCGCCGGTGAAGCCAAGGCCGTGCCGCTGGCGCTGGCCGAGCGCGCCAAGACGAACCCCATGAAAATCACCCTGATGACCGGCGCATCGCTTGGCAATGATCTCGACAAGACCATGGTCGAGGCGGGCATGCTGGCACGCCGCATGCCGTTCCAGTCCGATCCGGCTTTGCGCAGGGCGATCAATGACGGCAGGGTGATGTTCATCGATCAGCATCTGTCCGAAACGGTCGAGCAATTGCGCGGCGGTCAGATCCATGGCGTCGACGTCGCCATTGTCGAGGCGGTGGCAATCACGGCGGAAGGCGGTATCGTTCCCACCACCTCCGTCGGCAATTCCGCAAGCTTCGCCATTCTGGCCGACAAGGTTATCGTCGAGATCAACCTGTCGCAGCTCGAGGTGCTGGAGGGACTGCACGACATCTTCATTCCCGCCAAACGCCCGACCCGTATGCCCATCCCCGTCGTGGCGACGGATAGCCGTGTCGGCCTGCCTTTCATTCCGGTTCCACCGGAAAAGATCGCCGCCATCGTCCTGAGCGACAAGAGCGACAGTTTTTCAACGGTGCTGCCGCCGGATGACGAGACGAAGGCGATTGCCGGCCATCTCACCGAATTCCTGCTGAACGAGGTGCGCCACGGCCGCATGACCCATGAACTCCAGCCGCTTCAGGCGGGCATCGGCACCATCGCCAATGCCGTGATGCACGGGTTCATCGATACGCCGTTTCACGATCTCAAAATGTATTCGGAGGTCCTGCAGGATTCGACCTTCGAACTGTTCGATGCGGGCAAGCTGACCTTCGCCTCCGGTTCGTCAATCACGCTCTCCTCCGCCATGAACGAGCAGGTCATGCCGCGATTGGCCGAGTATAAGAGCAGGTTGATCCTGCGCCCGCAGGAAGTCAGCAACCATCCGGAAGTCATTCGCCGCCTCGGCATCATCGGCATCAACACCGCGTTGGAATTCGATATTTACGGAAACGTCAATTCCACTCATGTCGGTGGCACCCACATGATGAACGGTATCGGCGGTTCGGGTGATTTTGCCCGCAACGCTTACATGTCCATCTTCGTGACGAAATCCATCGCCAAAAGCGGCGCCATTTCCAGCGTCGTGCCCATGGTCAGCCATGTCGACCATACCGAACACGATGTCGATATTCTCGTCACCGAAACGGGCCTCGCCGATCTGCGTGGTCTCGCGCCCCGCGAACGCGCAGCGGTCATCATCGCAAACTGCGTGCATCCCAGCTATCGTGATGCGCTGACGGATTATTACCAGCGGGCGGCGGCGCGGGGCGGGCACACGCCGCATCTCATCGAAGAAGCGCTGTCCTGGCACAATGCGCTTCGGGAAAGAGGCACCATGCTGCCGCAGCGATAGGCGCGTTTTCCGGCGGCCGAGCGTCCTGCCTGTCGCCCGGCAATTGGGTCCGTTCGGACACACCGGGGCGGAAAGTGTCGCTGATCCCAGTTGGTTGCTGGCGCGGCAGTTCCGCCTCCGGTAGAAAATCCTCTCCCCCTGGCCGCTATCCGGCTGCCTTTGGGTTGTAGGAGAGTGATGTGATGCCCATTCGTTTCGTGGCCGTAATCGCCATTGTCGCCCTGCTTGCAGGCTGCGGCGGGCGTCCCATCGGGGTCATGACGCCGACGGGGCAGACGGTGGCGGGCACGACGCCGGTCAACCTTCTCGTCGCCACCACGCGTGCGCCGTCCGAAAATGCCGCCGTGCTTTTCGGCGGCGAGCGCGGAACGGGCCTGAAGGTCGATGCCGTCACGATCTCCATTCCGCCCAAGGCCAATCGCAAAGTCGGTCAGGTTCAATGGCCGAAGAAGCTACCGCCCAACCCGCTGAAAGATTTCACGACGGTTGCCGTAGAGCCCATTCGTTCCGAAGCGGAGACAAAAAGCTGGATCAGCAAGCATATTCAGAAAGATCGCCGCGTGCTGGTCTTCGTGCACGGTTTTAATAACCGTTACGAGGAATCCGTCTATCGCTTTGCCCAGATCGTCTATGATTCCGGCTCGGACGTCGTACCCGTGGTTTTCACCTGGCCGTCGCGAGCCAGTATTTTCGATTATAATTACGACAAGGAAAGCACCAATTACTCGCGCGATGCGCTTGAGGAAATGTTGACCCGCCTCGCACGAGACAAGTCGATCGGTGAGGTCACCGTGATGGCGCATTCCATGGGCACCTGGCTTGCGGTGGAGGCGCTGCGCCAGATGGCGATCCGTAACGGCCGCGTTGATCCAAAGATCGGCAATGTCATTCTGGCTGCCCCGGATCTCGACGTGGATGTGTTCAGCCGGCAGTTCACCAGCCTCGGCAAGACGCCGCCTAAATTCACGCTGTTCGTCTCGCAGGATGACCGCGCGCTCAGCCTGTCGCGCCGCATTTCCGGCAATGTTGATCGGCTGGGCCAGATTGACCCATCCGTCGAGCCCTATCGCAGCCAGCTGGAAAAGGCGGGCATCACGGTTCTCGATCTCACCAAGCTGCAATCCGGTGATCGCCTGAACCACGGCAAATTTGCCGAAAGCCCAGAGGTCGTCCGCCTGATCGGCGACCGCCTCATTGCCGGCCAGACGGTGACGGATTCCGACGTTGGCCTGGGCGAAGCGCTGGGTGCTGTCAGCATCGGTGCTGCGCAAACCGTCGGAACAGCGGCCAGCGTGGTGGTCAGTGCGCCGATTGCGGTGTTTGATCCACGCACGCGGGAAAATTACGGCAGGCAGGTGGAGCGGCTTGGGCGTTCCGTCGAAAACACCGTTGGATCGGTAGGCGATACGGCCGGTTCCGTGGTGGACGATCAGGCGCTTCAGTCGTCAAGGATCAACTGCGATGCTGCCGCCAATCGAAACCGGGCGGAGTGCCGTAACCGCTAAAGCCATGATGCGGCTGAGGGTGGCGGAAACGTCAGGCGTTTTTGTCGTTGCCCTTCCGCAGATTTGTATACAGCTTGTATTTTTATCTGTATGGTCGGGCTAATAACCCAACTTCCGGAGTAGACCCCCATGCGTTGGAAACGCACCCTCCAGCTTCTCGATGTTCATTGCGAAGGCGAAATCGGCCGTGTCGTCACCGGCGGCGCACCGAAGATTCCCGGCAACACCGTGGCCGAGCAGTTGCATTGGATGAACACCGATCCGCAAGGAGAAGCCTTGCGCCGCTTCCTGACGCTGGAGCCGCGCGGCACGCCCATGGGGTCGGTCAATCTCCTCCTGCCGCCGAAACATCCGGATGCGCATGCCTCCTTCGTCATTCTGCAGCCGGATCAGGCGCATGCCAGTTCCGGTTCGAATTCCATTTGCGCGACGACCGCGCTTCTGGAAAGCGGCATGGTGGAGATGCAGGAACCGGAAACCGTTATCATTCTGGAAACGGCCGCCGGCCTCGTCAAAGCGACGGCCACCTGCCGTGATGGGCGCTGCGAAAAGGTCAAGCTGACCATGGTTCCGTCCTTCGTGCATGAGCTGGATGTCAGTATCGACACGCCCGAATGGGGCAGGGTGACGATGGACATTTCCTACGGCGGCATTTTTTACGCACTCGTCGATGTACGCCAGATCGGCCTCACCATTGAGAAGGCCAATGCTGCGAAACTCGTTGCCGCCGGTATGACTCTGAAGGACCTTGTCAACCGTGAAATGACGGTCGTTCATCCGGAAATCCCTGCCATATCAGGCGTCGCTTATGTCATGTTCCGGGATGTTGATGCCGATGGCTCGATCCGCACCTGCACGACCATGTGGCCGGGCCGCGCGGATCGCTCGCCCTGTGGCACCGGCAATTCCGCCAATCTTGCCACGCTTTATGCGCGCGGCAAGGTGAAGGTGGGAGACGAATATAAATCCCGCTCAATCATCGGGTCGGAATTCGATGTCGGCCTTTCCGCCGTCACCGAGGTGGCAGGCCGTCCGGCCGTCATTCCCACCATTGCCGGGCGCGGCTTCACCTTCGGTCTACATCAGGTTGGCCTCGATCCCTTCGACCCCTTTGCCGATGGCTTCGCGATGACCGATGTCTGGGGTCCGGAAGCGGGCAACATCTGAAGCACGCTTCAAAAAAATGACATTTACAGCCGCCCGATGACCTCTGGCGGCTGTTTTCCCGCGACAAAAGATGCTAAGCGGGCGCAATTCCATCATGCTCCGAGGTATCCCGATGAAGTCGCTCACCCTGCGCCGCCCTGATGACTGGCACCTGCATCTTCGTGATGGTGCCATGCTTGAAGGGGTGATCGGGGATACGAGCCGCCATTTCGCCCGCGCCATCATCATGCCGAATCTGGTGCCGCCGGTCGTCACCACGGCCGATGCCCGCGCCTATCGCGAACGCATCGTCAAGGCGATCCCGGCAGGCGATCGTTTCGAGCCGCTGATGACCCTCTACCTCACTGAGGATACTGTTGCCGATGACGTGGAAGAGGGCAAAAAAAGCGGCCTCATCACCGCCGTAAAGCTCTATCCTGCGGGTGCGACCACCAATTCTCATGGCGGCGTGCGCGATTTCAACAAGGCGATGCCGGTGCTGGAACGCATGGCAAAGATCGGCCTGCCGCTCTGCGTGCATGGCGAGGTGACGACGCCAGAGGTCGATATTTTCGACCGGGAAAAGGTCTTCATCGAGACGGTTCTTGAGCCCCTGCGCCAACGCCTGCCGGAACTGAAGGTGACGATGGAGCACATCACCACCCGCGATGGCGTGGACTATATCAAGTCTTCCAAGGCCAATCTTGCCGGCTCCATCACCACGCACCATCTCATCATCAACCGCAACGCCATTCTGGTCGGCGGCATCAAGCCACATTATTATTGCCTGCCCGTCGCCAAGCGCGAGGAGCATCGTCTCGCGCTGCGGGATGCTGCGACCTCGGGTGACGCCCGCTTCTTCCTCGGCACGGATTCCGCCCCGCATGTGGATCCTTTGAAAGAATGCGCCTGCGGCTGTGCCGGCATCTATACTTCCATCAACACCATGAGCTGCCTTGCCCATGTCTTCGAGGACGAGAATGCCCTCGATAAGCTGGAGGCCTTCGCCTCGCTCAACGGCCCGGCCTGGTATGGTCTTGCGCCGAACGAAGAAACCATCATCCTGGTCAAGCGCGCGGAACCGTTGGCGTTTCCCGAAAAGATCGAAACGGGCGCCGGGCCGGTGACCGTATTCGATCCGATGTTCCCGCTTCATTGGGATGTAAGCTGATTTTTAGGACCGCCGGCACTGCCGGCGGTTTTGTTATGGTCCACAGGCATTCGCCTGCGGGGGTACGAAATACCGAACAAAGACGTCGTGCTTTCCGAACACCGATGCGGGTTTTCGGAGCGATAAACCAAGGCCGAAAAAGGAGAACGCCTATGAACCATTTCACATTCACTGACCGCACCGTCGTCGCGGAACTGGTTGCGAAGATGTTGTGGGAAATCAAGGCGGTCCACTTCAATTCAGAAAGCCCCTATACTTTTGCGTCAGGCATGAAGAGCCCCGTTTATATCGACATGCGCAAGCTCATCTCCTTTCCGCGCATCCGCTCGGCGGCGATGGATTTCGCAGCTGCCGCAGTGATGCGCGAAGCCGGTTTCGAGAAGTTTGACTGTGTCGCCGGCGGTGAAACGGCGGGCATTCCCTTTGCCGCTTTCCTTGCCGAGCGTCTTGGCCTGCCGATGATCTATTGCCGCAAAAAGCCGAAAGGTCACGGCCGCAACGCCCAGATCGAAGGCCATATGCCTGAAGGCGCCCGCGTTCTCGTCATCGAGGACCTGACGACGGCTGGCGGCTCGATGTTCACCTTCATCGACGCCATCCGCGCGGCTGGCGGCATTGTCGATCATGGTATCGCGCTCTTCTATTACGGCATCTTTGAAGAAGCCGAAGCGCGTTTCGCCAACGGCAATGTCAAGCTGCATTATCTGACGACCTGGCGCGATGTTCTGGCTGTCGCCCGGGCTGAGAAACTGTTCGATGAAAAGACGCTGTCGGGGGTTGAAGCCTTCCTCGACAATCCGCTGCCCTGGTCGGCGAAGCACGGCGGTGTCAGCGAATTGCCGCAATCGTGATTTCGGATACGGGAAGCTGGCTTGTGGCTGGCCTTCCGATCGATCTTCGTCTAAATCGATTTAAGTTCATTTGATTTGCTGTTTTGAGGAGGACCGTAATGATCCTGTGTTGTGGTGAAGCCCTGATCGACATGCTGCCCCGGCAGACGACGCTGGGTGAGGCGGGTTTTGCCCCTTACGCAGGCGGAGCGGTCTTCAACACGGCAATTGCGCTGGGGCGTCTCGGCGTCCCCTCCGCCTTTTTCACCGGCCTTTCCGACGACATGATGGGCGATATCCTGCGGGAGACCCTGCGGGCCAGCAAGGTGGATTTCAGCTATTGCGCCACGCTGTCGCGCCCCACAACCATCGCCTTCGTCAAGCTGATTGACGGCCATGCGACCTACGCTTTTTACGACGAGAACACCGCCGGCCGGATGATTACAGAGGCCGAACTTCCGGCTCTGGGAGCCGATTGCGAGGCGCTGCATTTTGGCGCCATCAGCCTCATCCCGGAACCCTGCGGCAGCACCTATGAGGCGCTGATGACGCGCGAGCATGAGACCCGCGTCATCTCGCTCGATCCGAATATCCGTCCCGGTTTCATCAAGGACAAGCAGTCGCATATGGCGCGCATCCGCCGCATGGCGGCCATGTCTGACATCGTCAAGTTCTCGGATGAGGACCTTGCCTGGTTCGGTCTGGAAGGCGATGAGGACACGCTTGCCCGCCATTGGCTGCACCATGGTGCGAAACTGGTCGTTGTCACCCGTGGCGCCAAGGGTGCGGTGGGTTACAGCGCCAATCTCAAGGTGGAAGTGGCCTCCGAGCGGGTCGAAGTGGTCGATACGGTCGGTGCCGGCGATACGTTCGATGCCGGCATTCTCGCCTCGCTGAAAATGCAGGGCCTGCTGACCAAGGCGCAGGTCGCGTCGCTGAGCGAAGAGCAGATCAGGAAGGCCCTGTCGCTGGGTGCGAAAGCGGCTGCGGTCACCGTTTCGCGCGCTGGCGCAAATCCGCCTTTTGCGCATGAAATCGGTTTGTGAAGAGCACGGTTGAACCATTTTGAAAAGGTGGTTCAACACTCTTCCCGGCACTAGAGCCGTAAAAAACCGTTATTTCGCGATTATCAAGCTTGTCTCCGCTGTTCTTTCACGAAACAAGCATCGCATGAGCGTTCCGAAAACCCATCCTTTCGATTTCGACCCCACTTATGGCATGCAGCGAGAGCAATTGCTCGCCATTACCCCGCCGGAAGCGCCGCCGGGTTTTGATGATTTCTGGAAGAAACGCTATCGCCGTGCGCTTGCCACAGATCCGCGACCGGTGCTGCGCAGGAGCAAGTTAACCCACCCCCGCTGGCAGGTCATCGATGTTACCTACGCATCCACCGACGGTTTCCGTATCGGCGGGTGGCTGCTTTTGCCGCGTGAGGGACAGGTGCGGCGCGGTCTCGTCGTCGGCCATGGGTATGGCGGACGCGGAGAGCCCGATTTCGATGTGCCCGTGGAAGAGACAGCCGTGCTGTTTCCCTGTTTTCGTGGGCTTTCACTCAGCGCCTGCCCGCCGATCTCGTCCGATCCGGCCCTGCATGTCCTCTATAATATCGACCGGAAGGATGACTACATCATCGGCGGTTGCGTCGATGATCTGTGGGTCGCCGTGTCGACGCTTGTCAGCCTTTATCCCTGGCTGGAAGGGCAGGTGGGCTATAGCGGCATCAGTTTCGGCGGCGGCATCGGCGCCCTGGCCATCCCCTTCGACGCGCGCATCGACCTCGGTCATCTTGTCGTGCCGACCTTCGGCCACCGGCCGTTCTGGTTGACGCTGCCCACTGTTGGCAGCGCGGATGCGGTTCAGACCTATCAGAAGACCCACGCCAATGTGCTCGAAACCCTGCGCCTGTTCGATGCCGCCTGTGCCGCCGCCCGCATAAAGGTGCCGATGCTGGTCGCGCCCGCGCTTTTTGATCCGGCAGTGGCGCCGCCCTGCCAGTTCGCGGTGGCCAATGCCCTGCTGCAATCAAAATTTAATGAAATCTTCATCCTAGACGCGGGCCATTTCGAATACCCTGACAGCGCATCGCAAGATGCGGTCCACAAGGACAAGGTCAGACGGTTTTTCAAGGTGCCATGAAACGCGAATATCTCCGCTGGTATAGTCACAGGCTCCATCGCGACATGGAGCTCCTGATATTTGGTCATGCCGGCGCGAAGGTGCTGATGTTCCCGACACGCGACGGACGCTTCTTCGAATATGAGGAATTGGGCATTGTCGCGAGCCTTTCCGACAAGCTGGAGGCCGGCCACCTCCAGCTTTATTGTATCGAGGGTCTGGCACAGGAAAGTTTTTACGCGGGCCATCACCACCCCGCCGACCGTGTGCGCCGTCACGCCGCACTTGAGGCCTATATTCTCAACGAAGTGCTGCCGCTGATGTCACAGAGAAATCCTGACAGCAGCACCATTGTGCAGGGCTGCAGCCTCGGTGCCTTTCAGGCCGCCAGCCTCGTTTTCCGCCACCCGCATCTCTTCACCAAGCTCGTTGCCTTTTCCGGCCGCTATGATCTGACGATGAGGGTGGAATCCTTCGGCGATCTGTTCGACGGCTATTATGACGACGATGTCTATTTCCACATGCCGAGCCACTTTCTGCCCGGCCTTGCCTGCCCCTTCCGGCTGGAACAGCTGCGCCGCGTCGACATGGTCTTCACCATCGGCGATGCCGACCCGTTTCTCGACAACAACCAACATCTGAGCCGTCTGCTTTCAGACAAGGAGGTGGGCCATCAGATGCATGTCTGGGAAGGGCGTGCCCATCGTGCGGGTGCGTGGCGGAAGATGGCGGCACTTTATATTTGAGCGGAGCGCATTAAAAAAGCCGGAGACAGCTCCGGCTTTTTTTAAGGATAGCCTCAGCCAGCGAGACCCGCCAGCGCCTTCACCAGCCCTTGCGTCGAGCTGTCGTGGCCGGCAGCGCTTTCCTTGCCCTCGACGACCGGCAGCAACCCCGTAGCCAGTTCCTTGCCAAGCTCCACGCCCCATTGGTCGAAAGAGTTGATGCGGAACAGCACGCCTTCCACGAAAACGCGATGTTCGTAGAGCGCGATGAGGCGGCCGAGCGCAAAAGGCGTCAGCTTGTCGTAAACGAAGGTGATGGAGGGACGATTGCCGGTGAAGACACGGTGCGGGGCGATGAAATCGGCTTGGCTGTCTTCCATGCCCTTGGAGGTGAGCTGGGCCTTCGCTTCGGCAAGCGTGCGTCCCTTCATCAGCGCTTCCGACTGCGCTAGGCAATTGGCGATGAGAAGCTGGTGCTGATGGCGCAGTTCGGGCTCAAAGCCATTGGCGGCGATCATGAATTCGGCCGGAATGACGCTCGTGCCCTGGTGGATCAGCTGGTAGAAGGCGTGCTGGCCGTTGGTGCCGGGTTCGCCCCAGACGACCGGACCGGACTGGCCTTCGACCGGGGTGCCGTCGATGGTCACACCCTTGCCGTTCGATTCCATGTCGAGCTGCTGCAAATAGGCGGGGAAACGCGACAGGCGCTGGTCATAGGGCAGGATCGCGCGTGTCGGATAGTCGAGCACGTTACGATTATAGAAGCCGATGAGGCCGAGCAGCATCGGCAGGTTTTCACGGATCGGCGCCTCGCGGAAGTGGCGATCCATGGCATGCGCGCCATCCAGGAACTTGCCGAAATTATCCGGGCCGATGGCGATCATCAGCGGCAGGCCGATGGCCGACCAGATCGAATAACGTCCGCCCACCCAGTCCCAGAAACCGAAGATGCGGTCGCTTTCGATGCCGAAGGCGGCGACCTTGTCTAGCGCGGTGGAAACGGCGGCGAAGTGATGCTTGACGGCGCCTTCGCCCAGCTTTTCGGCGATGAAACGGCGCGCGGTGGCGGCATTCGTCATCGTCTCGATGGTGGTGAAGGTCTTCGATGCGATGATGAAGAGCGAGGTTTCCGGATCGAGGAGCTTCAGCGTGTCGGCAATATGCGCGCCGTCGATATTCGAGACGAAATGGGCACGCGGGCCGTCATGGAAAGGCGCGAGCGCGAGCGTCGCCATGACCGGGCCGAGATCGGAACCGCCGATACCAATATTGACGACGTCGGTGATCTTTTTGCCGGTCGCACCCTTCAGCGTGCCGGAACGGATGGCGTCGGCAAACTTGCCCATGGCTGCCAGAACGGCGTTCACATCAGGCATCACGTCCTTGCCATCAACGAGAACGGGCGTGTTGGAGCGATTACGCAGGGCGGTATGCAGCACGGCGCGGTCTTCGGTGAAGTTAATCGCCTTGCCGGAGAACATCTCCTCGCGCTTGGCCTCGACACCGCCTTCGCGTGCGAGCTGTTCGAGAAGCGTGACGATCTCCTCGTTGACGGCGCATTTGGAATAATCCATCAGCAGGTCATCGAATTTGACGCTGAAACGGCTGAATCTCTGGTCGTCGGCCGCAAAAGCGGCGCGCAGATCGGTTGCGGCTGTGCTGCTTGCCGTTGCTTTCAGTTTTTCGATGGTGGCCTGCATCTTATGCTCCTCGGCTTCCGTGGAAGGATGAGGAAACTATTCTTTTTCCGGCGGCCAAATCAAGGCGGCTTTGATAAAAGAAAGGAGCCGGTCGCCCGGCTCCATTGGTTCAGTTCAGATTGCGCAATTCGCGCCGCAAAATCTTGCCGACATTCGATTTCGGCAGGTCGGTGCGGAACTCGATGATCTTCGGCCGTTTGTAGTTCGTCAGGTTCTTGGCGCAGAACGCCTTGAGCTCCGCTTCCGTCAGGGACTGATCCTTTTTGACGACGAAAAGCTTGACGGTTTCGCCGGAATGTTCGTCCGGAACGCCGATTGCGGCGCATTCCAGCACGCCCGGATGGCTGGCGGCCACCTCTTCCACCTCGTTCGGATAGACGTTAAAGCCGGAAACGAGGATCATGTCCTTCTTGCGATCAACGATCTTGGTGTAACCGCGCTCGTCCATGAACCCCATGTCTCCAGAGCGGAAGAAGCCGTCTGCCGTCATCGCCTTTGCGGTTTCATCGGGCCGCTGCCAGTAACCTGCCATGACCTGCGGGCCACGAATGCAAATTTCTCCGACTTCGCCTGTTGGCAGGCTGTTGCCATCGTCGTCGCGAATGTCGATGTCGGTTGATGAAAGCGGCAGGCCGATGGTGCCGCTGAACTCCGGCGAATCCAGGCGATTGACGGTTGCCACCGGCGATGTCTCGGAGAGGCCGTAACCCTCGGCGATGGGGCAGCCGACGATGGAAAGCCAGCGTTCCGCAACGGGCCTTTGCACGGCCATGCCGCCGCCGAGAACCAGAATGAGCGACGACAGATCGAGTTTGCGGAAGTCCTCATTGTTCATCAGCGCGTTGAAAAGCGTGTTGATGCCGGGGAAAACATGCGGCTGATAATGCGCCAGCTCCTTCACGAAGCCGGGAATATCGCGTGGATTGGCGATCAGCAGATTATGGCCGCCAAGCGCAATGCCCATCAGCGAATTCACCGTTAGCGCAAAGATGTGGCATAGCGGCAGCGCGCAGATGAAGTTCAGAACATCCGGGCGGTTCTTCAGGCCGTTGAAGGCAGCGTCCAGCCACAGGCTGATCTGCGCCTTGTTGGCAAGAAGATTGGCATGGGTAAGAACAGCGCCCTTGGAGACGCCCGTCGTTCCACCGGTATATTGCAGGAAGGCAATGTCCTGCGCCGTCAGGCTGACCGGCTTCAAGGAAGCTTCCTGGCCTTCCTTCAGCATGATCTTGAAGCTGATCGAGCCGGGAATGGCATAGGCAGGCACCAGCTTCTTGACCTTGCGGACCACCAGATTGACGATATGTCCCTTGAGGCCGAGAAGATCGCCCATTGCTGCGACGACCACATGCCGGACGGCGGTTTTCGGTGCAGCCTGCTGCGCCACATGGGCGAAGTTCTCCAGCACGAACAGGGCTTTCGCGCCGGAGTCCTTGAGCTGGTGCTCCAGTTCGCGCGGGGTATAGAGCGGGTTGACATTGACCACGACCATGCCCGCCCGCAGAATTCCATAAACCGCGACGGGATTTTGCAGGATGTTCGGCATCATCACCGCAACCCGGTCTCCTTTTTCCAGTCCTCTGGATTGCAGCCAGGCTGCGACCGCACGGGTGTCAGCGTCGAGCTCCCGGTAGGTCAGGGATTTTCCCATGCTGGAAAAGGCCTTGCGGTCGGCAAATTGCTTGCAGCTCTTTTCGAGAAGGTCGACGAGAGAGGCATTTGCCGAGATGGGAATCTCTGAGGGCACGCCCGGCGGATAGGATGCCAGCCAGCGCTTGGCAACGCTGACATTTTCCGGATGTCCCAGGGACAATTCACTCATGCTGCTCCTCCCAGAGTCTTTGTCGCGCCGCGCGTTCCATGAAACGCGAAGAGGCGCTTTGTGCTGCCTGATGGTCACGACGCTCCCGCATCAACCGGCGTATCCGACCGGTCTGAGGGGACCTTCATGTGGCGTCACCGGATCGACCGCTCCTCTCGCTCCCCGGTAACGAATGATAGACGCCTAATCCGTTGACGTCCATCAGATCGGCAAAGCCTATTTAACTCTAACGTAAACGTCAATATTGCTGCCGCACATCTCGCAACGTCGTGAATGGAAACCGTATCCGGCGCAGCTTTGACTTTAATCCTGATTTGAGCGATCAACATAATTCGCAAAGCAGGGCAGGATTGGAAATGGCAGGCAGCGCAGCGCTTGAACTGAAATCGGTGGGAAAAAGATTTGGCGATACGGATGTTCTGTCCGATATCGATCTTGCCGTTGAACGTGGCGAAATTATTTGTCTGGTGGGACGCTCCGGCTGTGGAAAATCGACGTTGCTGCGTATCGTGGCCGGCGTGGAGACGCCGGATCGCGGCAGCGTGTCCCTCAATGGCAATGTTGTTGCCGGCCCCGCCGCCTTTGTCGAGCCGGAAAAACGCAATATCGGTTTTGTCTTTCAGGATTACGCGCTGTTCCCACATCTGACCGTGGAGCAGAATGTCATGTTCGGCCTCCGGTCGCTGCCGAAGGCAGAGGCGCGTCACCGTGCCGCGGAAATGATCGAACATGTTCATCTGCAGGATCTGGCTAAACGGTATCCGCACACACTTTCGGGCGGTGAGCAGCAGCGTGTTGCACTCGCCCGCGCGCTCGCTCCGCAGCCCGGCCTGCTGCTGATGGATGAGCCCTTTTCCAATCTGGACCGCGGATTGCGCGACAATGTGCGTGAGGAAACACTCGGCCTTCTGCGGCAACTGGGCACCACGGCGATCATGGTGACCCATGACCCGGAAGAGGCGCTATCGGCAGGTGACCGCGTGGTGCTGATGCAGCGCGGGCGCATCGTTCAGAGTGGTACGGGTTACGAAATCCACGACAATCCCAAAAGCCGCTATGCCGCCGATTTTTTCTGCGCCTTCAACAAGATCGAAGGCCGGGTGAAACAGGGCCGTGTCGAAACGCCGCTTGGGCTGCTGGGCGATGCCTCCGATTTACCTGATGGCCTCGCCGCGATCGCCTATGTTCGTCCGAATGCGATTTCGATCATCGAGGATGGCACCGCCAGAGAAGGCATTGCCGGCGAAATATCGAGCCGTGTCTTCCTCGGCGAGATCGAGCAGCTTGGCATAGCCGTGCCCGGACTGTCTTCCGATCTGCGCGTCAGGACGATGCAGCGCACCCCCGCCAGAACCAAGGCCGTGCGTTTTGGCATCGATCCCAAGGGGGTCCTCATATTTACCTGAAGTTGAATTAGTGGATTGTTTTTTTTATTCCCCGCCCTGTTTTCAACTCTTGGTGATCAAAGACGTGGAAAAAACCGAGAAATAAAACTTGATTTACTTCGTCATGTATGATGTTTGCTCTCCCCATTGCCGCTATCGGAGAGGGAACACTATATGACGAAATTTACTCGATTTGCCCTGCTTGCCAGCACGGTTGCCTTTGCCGCCGGAACGGTGAGCGCCGCTGAGCTCAACATCTACACGACCCGCGAGCCGGGCCTGATCCAGCCCCTGCTGGAATCCTTCACCGCTTCGAGCGGCGTCAAGGTCAACACCGTTTTCCTCAAGGATGGTCTTGCTGAGCGTGTTCTGAGCGAGGGTGCCAGCTCTCCTGCCGACGTTCTGATGACTGTCGATGCCGGTAATCTCGTTGATCTCGCCGAAAAGGGTGTCACCCAGGCGGTTGAATCCGAGACGCTGACCAAGGCTGTTCCCGCTGAGCTTCGCGATGCCAAGGGTCACTGGTTCGCGCTTTCCATGCGCGCCCGCGTTCTTTATGCGGCGAAGGACCTCGATCTCGCTTCCTTCAATTATGAAGATCTGGCGGATGCGAAGTGGAAGGGCAAGGTCTGCATTCGCGCCGGCCAGCATCCCTATAACACGGCGCTGTTTGCCGACTACATCGCCCATTACGGCGCGGCGGACACCGAAAAGTGGCTTGCCGGCGTCAAGGAAAACCTGGCCCGCAAGGCCGGCGGCGGCGACCGTGACGTTGCCAAGGATATTCTCGGCGGCATTTGCGATATCGGCATTGCCAACTCCTATTATGTCGGCCTGATGCGCTCGGGCAAGGGCGGCGAAGAGCAGGTTAAGTGGGGCGATGCCATCAAGGTGGTTCTGCCGACCTTCAAGAATGGCGGCACCCAGGTCAATATCAGCGGCGCGGCCGTCGCCAAGAACGCGCCGAACAAGGCGGAAGCCGTCAAGCTTCTGGAATATCTCGTTTCTGACGAAGCCCAGAAGATCTATGCCGAAGCCAACTATGAATATCCGGTCAAGCAGGGCGCTGCTCTCAATGAGATCGTCGCTTCCTTCGGCACACTGAAGATCGACAACAAGCCGCTCACGGAAATCGTGTCGCATCGCAAGCAGGCGAGCGAGCTGGTCGACAAGGTCGGTTTCGACAAGTAAGGCCAGTCGACGATAACAATGTGGAAGGCGTTCGCACCCGCGAACGCCTTTCCGCGTATTTTCCAGAAGCACATGAATCCAGACACCATCCAGCCATTGACCCGTCCGGCGAGAGCCAGGTTTTCCTCCACCTTCTGGTGGCTGGGCCTTTCTTTGTTGGCGGTCTGTGGCGCCATGGTGCCGGTTCTGGCTCTTGTTTCGCAGGCGGTGCAGGGCTCGGAAGGCCTGTGGGATCATCTCGGCGCGACCGTGCTCTGGACGGCCCTGCCGGATACGGCCATCCTTCTTGCCGGCGTCGGGCTGCTGGCGGGTGTGGTCGGAACCTCTGCCGCCTGGCTGGTCACCGCGTATGATTTTCCCGGGCGCAGAGTGCTGGAATGGGCGCTTCTGCTGCCGCTGGCCATGCCCACCTATATCGTCGCTTACGCCTATCTCGATATTCTGCATCCGATCGGGCCGGTGCAGGGCGCGATACGGTGGCTACTCGGTTATTCCAGCCCGCGCGAATTCCGGCTGCCGGATATAAGGTCGACGGTGGGCTGCATTGTCCTTCTCGGCTTCGTGCTGTTTCCCTATGTCTATATTCCCGTGCGCGCCATGTTCCTGACGCAGGCGGGTAACCTGCTGGAAGTGGCCCGCACGCTCGGCGTTTCCCGGCGTGCGGCTTTTTTCAAGGTCGCGGTGCCGCTGGCGCGCCCGGCAATCGCCGTTGGTGTCAGTCTCGCGCTGATGGAGGCGCTGAACGATATCGGCGCTTCGGAATTTTTGGGCGTGCGCACCCTCACGGTTTCGGTCTACACCACCTGGGTCACAAAATCGGACCTGCCGGGGGCGGCGCAGATCGCGCTTTCCATGCTGTTCATCGTCGTCGCCCTCGTGGCGCTGGAGCGTTGGGCGCGGCGCAAGCAGCGTTACTCGGTTTCCGCGCAGAAAAGCCGGGAGCTGGAGCCGCTGCGGTTGACTGGTCCCAAGGGCTGGGCCGCCTTTACGCTCGGAAGCCTGCCGGTCCTGATCGGCTTTGTGGGGCCGGCGAGTTATCTCGTCATCGAGGCATGGAAGCGGTTCCGTTTCAGCGGCCTGTCGGTCCGTTTTGCCGATGAGGCCGTGAACACCATCGTCTTTGCCGGGCTGGCGACGCTGATCACCCTGATCCTCGGCCTCGCGGTCGCTTACGCCATGCGCCTTGCGCCGGGGCGTCTGTCGCTCTGGTCTTACCGCCTCTCGACGGTCGGTTATGCGGCCCCCGGCACGGTGATCGCCATCGGCGTGCTGATAGCGCTTGGCGGTTTCGACCGTTTCGTCGACCAGACCATGCGTGACTGGTTCGGCATTTCCACCGGCCTCATCTTCATCGGCAGTGGTGCGGCCCTCATCTATGCCTATTCCGCCCGTTTCCTCACCATAGCCGCAGGCGGTGTCGATGCCGGGCTCAGCCGCATCCCGCATTCCTTCGATCATGCCTCACGCACGCTTGGGCGATCCGCGACCCAGACCTTCCGCCAGATTCACCTGCCGCTTTCCAAGGCCTCGCTGGCGGCGGCGGCATTGCTGATCTTCGTCGATTGCGTCAAGGAGCTTCCCGCCACGCTTCTCCTTCGCCCGCTCAATTTCGAAACCTTCGCCACCCATCTTTATGGCGAAGCGGCGCGCGGCACCTATGAGGAGGCGTCTATCGCAGCACTGGCGATTGTCGTCATCGGCATGCTTCCCGTGGTGTTGCTTGCGAGGATCGGCCGGCGCAAGGGCTGATATCCACCTCCGCCCTCACAAATGACGGGTCTGAAACTGTGCGAGAAGCCAATAAGCTTCAAATCCGCCCCGAAAACGACAAGCATCCCGTCTTAATCCTGATGTAAACACTCATCTTAATTGAGGTGCTGCGGCCTGTCGGATATGAACATCGGCCGCTATCTGTTTCGGGGCATATCTTGAAAAATTTGCATGGGATGTTTTTGAGCCGTCTGGCTTTGGGAACGGCTGCCGTTGTTCTGATGGGGCCTGTGATGGGCCACGCACAGGAAACGACCGTCCTGAAGCAGATTACTGTTGAGGGACAGGGCGCGGAAAACGCGACGGGACCGGTTCGGGGGTATGTCGCGAAGAAAAGCGCGACGGGTTCGAAAACCGAGACGGAAACGAAAGACATTCCCCAGTCCGTATCGGTCGTCGGCCGTCAGGAAATGGACGACCGCGGCGCGGTGACCAAAATCGACGAGGTGTTGCGTTATACGCCCGGCGTGACGGCGGAACCCTTCGGCACAGACCCTGACACGGACTGGTTTTACATCCGTGGTTTCCAGGCCACCCAGACCGGTGTGTTCCTGGACGGGCTGAACCTGTTCAGTTACGGTTTTGGTGGTTTCCAGATGGATGCCTACGGTCTGGAGCGGGTGGAGGTTCTCAAAGGCCCCGCCTCGGTGCTCTATGGCGGTGCCAATCCGGGTGGTATCGTGCAGATGGTCCGCAAGCGCCCGCAGGACGCGCCGGTCCGCGAAACGGAAATCGGCATCAACAATTTCGGCAATGCCTTTTTCGGTTTCGATCTCGGCGACAAGGTCGACGCCGAGGGCGTGTGGAAATATCGCGTCACCGGCAAGGTCTCGGGCGGCGACAATTACACTGACTATTCCGAGGATCTGCGCGGTTTCATCATGCCGCAGATCACCTTCGAGCCCGATGCCCAGACGAGCGCTACGCTCTACGGTTATTTCTCGGCACTCGATCAGGTCCATGTCGGCAACGGTTTCCTGCCCTATGTCGGCACCGTGGTCGACGCGCCGTTCGGCAAGCTCGACCGCAAGGCCTTTTATGGCGAACCGGACATTGATAATGGCCGTGTCTATCAGTCGATGGTGGGCTACGACGTCAGCCACGAGTTCGACAATGGCTGGAAGATCAGCCAGAATGCCCGTTACGGCCATCTCTACAAGCACGAGACCGGGCCCTATCCGGGCGGCTGGGCCAATGCTGATGCCAACGGCCAGCCGATCCTCGATCCCACCACCAACGACTATATGCTGACCCGCTTCGGTTATGACGGTGTGTCGAAGGTCGACAGCTTCGGCGTCGACAACCGCGTCGAAGGCCAGTTCGATACAGGTGCGGTCAGCCATTCACTGTTGTTCGGCCTCGACTACAAATATTACCGGCTGGACCAGGTGCAGGCCTGCTGCGGATCGAATGCGATCGGCGCGCTGAAGCCGGTCTATGGCTCGACGCAGGGAACGAACTTCGTTTATGCCGACAATATCGTCACCCAGCAGCAGATCGGTATCTATGCCCAGGATCAGCTGCGGTTTGGTGATGGCTGGCTGGTCACGCTGAATGGCCGTTATGACTATGTCGATACCGAACTGAACAACCGGCTGCCGGCGGGTGTTTCCCGCCGCTCCAATGATGACGCGCTGAGCGGCCGCGCCGGTCTGGCCTATGAGTTCGACAATGGCCTCACCCCTTATGTTTCGGCCGCCACCTTCTTCAATCCGCTGATCGATACGCTTGCCGATGGCACCCCGGCTTCTCCGGAGGAAGGGCATCAGTTCGAGGCGGGCATCAAATACGAGCCGAGCTTCTTCGACGGCAGCATCACGGCTTCCGTCTTCAAGCTGGTCAAGGACAATGCCATTGTTTCCTATACGGCGGGCGGCGTGACCACGAGCGGTCAGTTCGGGCAGGTGGAATCCACCGGCTTCGAGCTGGAAGCCAAGGCCAATCTCGACGAGAACTGGAAGGCGCTCGCCTCCTATTCCTATACTGATCTCGATATCACCAAGGATGCCAATCCCAACCTGATTGGCAAATCGCCGTGGATCGTGCCCGCTCACACCGCGTCGCTATGGGTAGACTACGCTTTCACCGATCAGACGTTTGAAGGCCTCAGCATTGGCGGCGGCGTGCGTTATCAGGGCAAGTCCTGGGCGGATGCAGCAAACACGCTGCGTGTTCCAGACGCTGCGGTCTTCGATGCCGCGATCCGCTATGAGAAGAACGACTGGACGGCCTCAGTCAACGTCGCGAATGTCTTCGACAAGGAATATGTCAAGAGCTGCGCCGGCGTCTCCGTCTGCGGCTGGGGCGATAGTCGCACCATCACCCTCAAGCTTTCCAAGAAGTGGTGACACCGGGCCTATGGCCGGCAGTTGCGGGAAATATAGTTTGCCACTATAAACATGAATAGATTTATCATGTTTATAGTGGCGCCGTGGCGCTTTGCGGGATTGAGAGGCCATGGCTTTCCGCGTTCGGATGGAAAATGAGATCGAGGGTTTCGCCGTTATCGGCGGCCCGCGCTCAAGGGTGTGGAACGGCATCGTTGCCGATCTCTGGGATGTGCGCTGCGCACCGAAGGCGGGCGGGCGTTATGTCGGCAAGGATCCACGGTTCGTTTTCCTGCTGGACATGGAGGGGACGGATGACGGCCGTTTCATGATGAACCGCTGCCGCCGCGACACTTGCGGCTCGTCCAGGGCGAACCGGATTTCCTTCGTGCCCGCCGATATCGATGTACATGCCGAACTCAGCAATGTCTCCTTCGTGCGCCATCTCGATCTACATTTCGATGCGGGGTTGCTGGGTGCGCGGCTGGTGCAGGGCTTCGATCCGCACGCGCTTCTCGATCCGCATCTGATGTTCGAGGATGAACGCCTGCTGGCGCTCGCGCGGCTGATCGCCGCGGAATGCGATAATCCCGATCCGCTGCATGATCTTTACGGCGAAAGCCTTGTGCTGGCGCTCTTGACGGATTTCCTCAAGGTGAAACGGGAACCGGTGAGGAAACGCAGCAAGCTTGCCGCGTGGCAATTGCGGGCGGCGACCGATTACATCCGTCAACATTGCCTGCGGTCGATCCGGCTGGAGGAACTGGCGGAACTCACCAACCTGTCTCAATCCCATTTCAGCCACGCCTTCAAGGCGTCAACCGGTGTGCCGCCGCACCAATGGCAGATGCAAGCCCGCATCGATCGCGTCAAGGAACTGATGATGCGGCCGGACATGGCGCTGACCGATATCGCCATCGCCGCCGGTTTTTCGGATCAGGCGCATTTTTCCCGCGTCTTCCGCAAGATGGTCGGCGTTTCCCCGTCCGTCTGGCAAAAAATCCGCCAATAGGCGCCGTTTCGTTCCATCTTCCTTTAAAAAAATCCAGGCGCGAAGCCGGAGATCCTTCGGAACGATTTGCTGGGTGCCGGGGTTTACCAAATGTGACACCAACGAAGAAGTCGATGGAGGAAACTATCATGTTGCATCAGGAACCCCGCGTCGGACAGGATCCCTATGTCAAGGACACGCCGAGCCTCATCGCCAGCGACAAGGTCGAAGGCACCCGCGTTTATGGCGCCGATGGCAAGCATATCGGTTCGATCCAGCGCATCATTCTGGAAAAACGCGGCGGCCGCGTGGCTTACGCGGTATTGAGCTTCGGCGGCTTCCTTGGCATTGGCGACGATTATTACCCGCTTCCCTGGGAAAAGCTTCACTATGACGAAGAGCTCGACGGTTACCGTATCGATCTCACCAAGGAGCAGATCGAAAACGCGCCGCACTTCACCAATCTCGATGATGACGACCTTCTCTACGCCAAGGACCGCAAGGTCTACGACTATTACGGCGTTGCACCCTATTGGATGTAAAAGGTCTGGAAAGGCGCTTCCGGCCATTCAATCATCGGAAGCGCCAACCTAAAAGAACGGCTCCCTATTGGGAGCCGTTTTCTTTTGGACCTGTCAGTGCGGATTTTTTTGCATCTCGGAAACCGCATCGGTGAAGCATTTGCGCGCTTCCTCCGGCGATTTTCGCCCGTCAAGGGCGGCGCGGCAGGCGCTTCTGGCTTTCACGAAGCTCAATCCGCCAATCCTGGGCCAGCCTTCGGTCAACAATGTCAGCGCTTCAAAGGGGCCGGCGACGACACTCTTGCCCTTCGCCTCAAGATTGACCTCGACAGGTTCTGTCCATCTCTCGTTCTTCATCGTGCACCTCCCAGAGCAACGCGATCCCGAAATACACCCGACAGCGAAGTAACCCATGAACGCAGTCGTGTGTCACTGTTGCTTAGGATATGCGCAAGCAATCGAATTGACAACGGGGATCAACGAAAGCCGAAAAACGACAGGATCGCGAGAACGATGACGACGAGGCCGACAATATAGATGATCTGGTTCATGATTTTCTCCTTGGCTATGTCATCACCATAACGTGAAGGAGAAGTTCGGGTTCCAGAAGCAAGTGAGAATTTAATCACGTACTAAAATATTGTGGACGCCTTATCGTCGGTGATCGGCGGGTGTCATTTGCGCAAGATGACCCAGATGGCATGAATGATGCCGGGAACATACCCGCACAGCGTCAGAAGAATATTCAGCCAGAAGTGCAGCCCGAGGCCGACCTGAAGAAACACGCCGACGGGTGGGAGGAGGATGGCGATGAGGATACGAATAACGTCCACGATGATTGGCTTTCCAGTTTGCGATAACTGAGCAGTCAACGCGTATAAGCACAATTTTGTTTCAAATCTCGCTTGGGCCCGCAGGGCGGTAGCAAAGCGAAGATCAATCGCGTGGAGGCGCAATCACGCAATATTTGAAATTTGGGAAAATAAAATGGTGCCGCTTACGTGAAGGCTTTCCATTTATCTAAGAATTTGAATACTAATGATAACTACAGCTGGATAGCAGGACACGATGTCTCACTTTATGGTCCCCCAAGCTACATAGAATCCCGACAGACTGCAACAACGTGAATAGCTACCGGGATCAATGCCTAAAATCTGGGTTATGAAGTGATCGTCCTCGTCCGCGCTTCAGGCCTAAGTTGGCCTTGTTGAAATTGGGAGACAGCGAAGGCAGCGATTCTCGTTGATGCAAAAGCCGATGTTAGTCGGCCATTGATTCAGCCCTTAGGGAGGTTGCCGAAGCCTCTCAGTGATGCAGTAAATGGCGCGCATAGAATGGATGCATAAGTTTGTTTGCAAATATGCAACATCAGCAAATTGCATTTAGTTTTTCGAATAAAACCCAAGGGCGAAGTTGACAACTATCCCGCTATATGTAGCTGGTATACCTCACATACAAGTGTGGGAGCGAACGGCGAATGGGTTTGTTGATTTCGGGTGATGACGAGGCGTATCTTCTTAAGGCTATTCAAGAAGGAAACGCTATGCCAGTTCTTGGCGCTGGGGCGTCTGTTTCCAGTAGGAATGCAGAGGATTTACCTGTTCCTTTGTCCGATGCCTTGGCTGAACGTCTATGTAAAGCCGCAGCAATACCCTATGCTGGCGAGCGTCTTAAAGATGTTTTGGACGCTATCTCCGGTGATAAACTGTTGAGCTCTCCTCAAATATTAGATGTTTATAAAAAATCGTACAAAGGATGTAAGCCGTCAATTGAATTTGAGAAATTATTCAAATACACGTGGCGCAGGCTATACTTGTGGAATGTCGACGATCTTATTGAAAATAATAGATCTCTGAAGTCTCAGTCGATTCAAATATACAACGGCATGATTGATAGAGCTATAGAATTCGATAGTCACGAATATCTCCATATTGTTTATCTTCATGGACAAATAACAAAGCCGGAACATCGGTTCATATTTACAGAGAATGAATACAATAACGCTCTAAACGGGAACTGGCATCACTGGTATAAGAGGCTCGCCCAGGATTACTTTACCACATGCCCTATTATTATTGGCTCAGCCATGAATGAGCCAATTCTTTCCGCCGAGATAGATAGAGTTAAAAGGGAAGCAGAAAGTCAAGTCGGCAGAGCGTTTCTAGTTACGCCTGATGAGCTCACACAAATAAATCTCAAAGCGCTTCGAGCTCGCGGCATAGTGCATGTCAAAGGTACTTTGGAGAGTCTTGTCGAATGGTTAGAGCAAAAGATTCCCGGTGGTTCAACACCTATCGACGTCCTCAGCAAAAAAAGTTCATACAAAACGGCAGAACTCGACCAAATCACCAAGGCGGAGATTGGTGTCGCTCATTCCCTATATCCCGTTAACCCTACAGAGCTACGTTTAAGGGCTCGTCAATTAGGCGGTGCAGATTACACTGCGTTAGCACGTCAATTCTTCAATGGTTTCCCTCCGTCGTGGCAACTTGTAGCAACTGATATACCGGTCGAGCTTGCCGCTACAAAAAATTTGTATGAAGCATTCTTAAGTTACCTTAAAAGTGACCATCGCCTTTTTGTTGTAACAGGTCAGTCAGGAAGCGGAAAATCCGCCGCTGCTATGCAAAGTCTCTTACATTTTGCTAATGAAAATCCAAAAATTCCAGTATTTGATATGTCCCCTGATGTAAAGTCAGTGCAATCTGCTTTTAAATTGATAGAGAAGCTTCATCCTGATGGTGCTGTTGTTTATATTTCAGACATATTTGTATATGGCGATAATTTTTCATCTGATTTAGAATATATAAAAGGCAAGAATATATGGGTTGTGTCTACGGCAAGAACAAATGAGTGGCGCGATAAACTATCAAGATATACGTCACGATATTCGGATGAGTTCCTTTTTGAAAGATTTTCTGAACAAGATATGGAGCCTCTCATTGAGAGAATTCTAAAGTTCGTTCCATCTCCCCGCTTTAGAAGATTGACTCTTGATCAGCAAAAAAAGCGCCTGAGATCGTCGCGAAAACAGTTACTAATCGCTCTAAGAGAAGCCACAGATTCTGAGAACTTCACAAATGTTATATCGCATGAATTCGAGAAGCTACCCGACGCTGATACAAAGAAGCTTCTCTTGATCGTTGGCCTTGCCACGATTGCTCGTGTGGGTATATCCGATGAAATGGCTAGAGAGGTATATGGTCGTGTCGCGCTAGAGCGATCCTATCAGCGTGCGCTTGATGCGCTAGCTGGTATTGTTGATTTCGACAGAGATGCGCGATTGTTTGCAAGGCACGAGTTGTATATCAGACATATCATTGAAAAGCTCATCTCGTTTGCGGACATTATAGATGCAATCGTTGCGACGCTCAGGTATTACTTGAAGTATAATATACCCGTAGTACGCAGTGTGGGCCGCCGCGATGCGCTGCTATTCCGGGCGATTTTGAATCATAAATTTATTTCTGAGAACGAGCGACGAAAAAATTCGCGTGGCGGTGGAATTAAGATTTACGAAGAATTCGAAGTAGATTTTCAACTAGACGGTCATTTCTGGCTACAATATGGACTTTACTTGGCTGGTCATGGTGACGTGCAGGAATCTATTAAAATGCTCCGTCGTTCCATCGATGCATTTCCGGAAAACCCATTTGCCGTCCATGCATATGGCGATGTGCAACTGCGATATGCAGCTGAACGTACTGAGTATGATTCGATCACAAAGGATATAATCAAAAATGCAGTTGCTTCGCTGAAAAAATTGGACGCAGATTCTCCTATTGAGGTTGATGTTTATCCTATCGTTACTCTTGTGAATGGTCACATATCTGCTTTGATAAAGCACAAAGATAAGGATGAAGCTACAAAGGTCGCAAGAGAATATTTTGATCGTTTAACTCAAGTTGAAAAGCTGACAAAATCTATAACGGTCAAAAATGCACGAGAGCGTGTGCTCCGCTTCGTAACTTTGGGAGACTGGCAAGAAAGATATATGGATCATCCAAATAAGCATCGTTCCAATAAGCGCAGACAGCAGCGAGGCAAAGTTAGGCCTGGGTAACCCTATAATCAGGCGTCATCTGGACTGAAGTAATAAAAATTTGTCTAGCGGGTATCTAGCTAAGTTGGTCAGGATAGGCACTCCAGCATGATTGAAGATTTATTGTGTTCTTGCACTGCCCCTACGTCAATAAATGCGTAATACCAGCATGCGAAGATAAGTCCATGAGTGTCTGCTCTGCTGGCACAATTTAGCACACTACGATCATTACTAATTTAGAAATTTTTACTGGTAGGTGCTAGGTTGATAATGAAATTTCTACCAGCGCTCGGCCGCAGGTCAAGCATCCTTGTGACTTCTTGGCGACTAGAGTTGAAATGTTATAAAATTTTTCGTGTGGGTATTTAGATCAGATCAAGCCTGTCACTTCCCCCCCCCTGCCAGTCCATTGATGTCGCTTAATGCCGTAGGCGACAACCAGAATAGAGTTGCCGTCTGCTGACAGGTTCTCCTTTTAAATGACATATGGGGGTGGGTACCTATTATGTGTCCACAAATGTATACCTTATTATCACATGTGCCTTGACTGTACATTTTGAGTACACTAATTATGCGTCTGCATATCCTTAAGACATTAGGAGTACAGAGCATGGGTGCGATTATCGGTTACGCAAGAGTGTCCACTAGCCAGCAGGACTATTCTCTTCAGGTTGGGAAATTGGAAACAGCAGGCGCAGCCAAGATATTCACGGAAAAACGATCAGGTCTCGACGGCGAGCGCCCCGCACTGGCTGAGTGTCTGCGGTATCTGCGAGAGGGGGATACATTGCTCGTCACCAAGCTGGACCGATTGGCTCGTTCGACGTCCGATCTCTACAGGATTGTAAGCAATTTGGAACAGCAAGGTGTTGCCTTCAAGGTGCTGGACGACGCTGCAATCGATACTAGCAGCCGCACCGGCAAACTCGTAATGGGCATACTGGCGTTGATAGCCGAATTTGAAACGGATATTCGCAAGGAGCGGCAGATAGAGGGAATTGCGAAGGCAAAGGCTGAAGGACGATCGGGTGGCAGGCCCGCAAAAGTTACTGACGATGTTCGCAAGCAGGTAATGGCGCTACGGCATCAAGGTGTGAGCATTCGTAAGGTCGCTGATGCAATCGGTTATTCGAAGGCGACGGTGCAGAAGATTGTAGCAGCCGGGAGCAAGGATGGGTCAACCTGAGCTGGTTTTGGACCGCTGCCCGCCAGTTCGAGGTGACAAGAGCGTCTTGATGAGAATAATACGCCTTGTTTCGGCCAAGGAAGGCCTCTGACGCGAGTTGCGGATTCGGATCGGGGTTTTACCCAAAAGACCGTAAATGCCATTCTGCGACCAAATGCGACGATTTTCTAGTTGCGGCTTACCGGTAAATATTTGATTTACAGCGATCTTTTGTAGTTGCTCCTATAGATAATCCTGTATGAATCACATTGTGAAGGATCGCAGACTAAGTTCAATTCAGCGCGGCCGGAATATCTGTAGGCGCAGCGATGCGATAGATTAGTAGCGAAGTAAAGCCGACCTGATGGGTGCCGGTCTTTTATGTCTTAAATAACTGATTTTAATAGTAAATCTCGGTATTGATGATGTCCTTCGTATAAGGAATAAAATAGCGACCGACCAAAAAGATATCGGTTTCAGGCTAGGAGTGGAGTGGATAGGAATACAAGAGAGAATGACCGATTAGAGATTGAGTATATAGATAGATAAGAGTACAATATCGTAGATATATGAATAATACAAAGGCTGAATGCTAGGTAATGAAAAGAGTTAGATAAAGGTGAATGTGCAGATATATATGGGAGTGGGATATAGATATAATAATGTATGTAGATTGACCGCATAAATCATGCCGGTAAAACATGCATGATACGCATTCTTTGTTAATTTCGGATGATTTTTTATTCAAAGACCTTAATCGGTGCAATGCCGACCGGTTGTCCTATTTTCTAGGGTTCACCCTTGCGCCATCAGGAAACGCTCTCTGTGGTCCTTCTCGTCTGAATACGTCACGGTTGAACGTGATGCTATTGGTGGTGGCCCGGCGCGGGGAAGGCAACAGCCAACTCCTATTGCCACCCGGGTAAGACACTCCGCGACGGATTAGTAGCTATCTTGAATGTTCTAGCCAGTTCTTCAGGGCCTGTGCCGGAAACGAAAGCATGCCGGAATGGCTCATCCCCGATAATTTCCACCGGATGAACCTCATTTACCGGGATGTCACGAAGCCGCTTTATTTCAGCAACGAAAATTCGGCAGAACTCATCAAAGGCAGCTATCTGTTCGGTTAGCTTTGGGTCGAACTTGTCGTGTTCCGTTGTATGGCCTCGTGGTCAGGAATTACTGCTTCTGAATCTGTGTCATTCCAATCTGGCAGATTGTTGAAGGCGATCATCTCCGCTTCAAATTGTTCGTAGCTTTTATCGTGTCTCGCGCGGAACTCGTCTTCCGTAATCGACAGCAAGCCCATCCCGTACATCATTTGAACAACGTCTACTCCTTCTGCTTGGCGCTGTTTCATCACTGCTGTCAGTTCGTCCAGTTCGGTTTCCGTTATTGGAGAGCCGCTGGTCTGGACATGTTGCTTTTGCAGCATCTGCCTCATAATCCCCGGTTGCCCAAGGTGCCGAATGGTTTTTGTGAGATAGTCCCTGATTTCGGAAGGAAGAAAATCGCTGCGGAATTGTTCAGTAGCTGGAAAGGCAAACGCCATGTAGCGCTGTAGGGAGGCGGGGATTGAAAACTGATAATAATCCGGAACGTTGCCTTCTATCAGGGCGACAAGGTTGTCAGGCATAAGCACCGTGCCGGGTATCGCGGCCTCCGGTTCTCCCTTTAATTCGCCTATTACGAAATATCTGACGAAAGACTGCACCCAACGCGGCTCTTTTTCTTGCATAGTCAGCGGGCTTGCGTAGACCGCGAACACTGAAGTCGTGGGGTCGCATTGCGAAGCCGACCATCGATACCATCCTGGCATTCTGCTTGACATACCCCGTCTGTAGGCTTCGGCAATCAACGGTAATTGCCTGCCCGCATGAACAACTCGAATTTCGCTGACGATGTGCTGGATCACTTCTGTATCAAGATCGATCATATTGCCAGATGCGAGGGACTGTGCAGTTTCGCTACCGTCTCCCCGAAGCAGCGCCTCAAGGTAGATATATGCGCGCAAGGCTTCCGCACCTGAGTTCGTATTGTATTTGAAGAACTGGTACGCACCCCATGCGAGGGCACCGAGGATAAGGATGACAAACATGACCGCCCCTACTGTGGGGCAATCGTTGCGGTACGTCCCCGCAAGCAAGCCCCTTGATCTCTGGTGATCGGGGAGTTGGAAAACCGCACGAGACGGTCCCTGTAGCCTTTAGTTCGGGTGAACCTGTTGCATACGCCACAGGCTCCCCGACCATAGGTCAAGGAGTGCGGTGCTGAAACGGCCAGCACCAGCTTCTCGTGTGGGGTTTCCACGCCCCAGAGCCGCACGTACGGCTCCACAACCTGTTTGAATCTTTGGGGACTCCCTGTCAATAGTGGGGAGGCTTACTCGTTTCCATCCTGAACGCTGTAGTCCAGTTTCTGTATAGCGTCATTTAACTGCCGCAAGGTGTAGCCTTCCTTGAAATAGTGCTGTTGCGTCACGCCTTGTTGCGCATGTCCGACGATTGCTTTGATGATTGATTCCGGGACGTCTGCACGACTTAGTCTGGTAACCACGGTATGCCGGAGGCTGTGGAATACCAAGCCTTTGTCCTTGATGCCGAGTTTTGGTAAAAGCGTTTCGTTGAACCAACGACCGATATTCCTACCCCTGCCATGCTCGACCGTGTTCGGCAAATCGGGGAACAGCTTCCGTTTCTTCTGCTGGCGCATTGCATCTGCATAGTCCAAGAAGCCGTGTTCGATGAGCTTAGCGTGCACGGGGACGAGCCGTCTGGACGAGGCTGTTTTCAATTGCTTGTCTTCACCCTCATCGTTCAGGTCAAAAAGCCATATGCCGCTTTCTTGGCGAACATCTGCAACATCGATCTGCGCGATCTCATTCAAGCGGGCTCCTGTATATAGTCCGATAAGTGGTCCCCATTTTTGGTGCGGTTTCTTTACGAGAACCGGCAACGGGTCGGTCAAAGCGTTGATGAGCAATCGAGCTTGAGCAAGCGAAAAAGCGCCTCTCTCGTTTTGTGACCGCTGCCTATTCTGTTTGATGGAGAGGCCGGAAAACAGATTCTTTTCAACGAAGCTGTGCTGTAGCGCGTACTCGAACAGATCGCCGTATGTTTGCAAGTACTTGTTGATCGACGCTACCTGAAGCCTCTCGACATTGGCCATCTTCAGAACCTCAGCTAATGGTTTGTGTCTCGTCACCTTATTTTTATGACGGTTTTTCGGAAGAGATGTCAGTGTGTCTTTGACCTGTGCCACATCCTGCGGCGTCAGGCTGGATATGTCTCGGGACGAACCGACTATTTCTTTCAACAGGTCAATGTGATCCCGCTTCTCAAGCTTGGTTCGGGGAACCCAGTTGTTGCCAAGGCTGCGCTCCGCGATAAAGCGGTCTGACAAATCGTGCAGAGTTACCGTCGTTTTTTTGGGGCTTGGTCTGGGCGCAGGCGAAGAAACCGGAGTTATAGGGATAGACTGCCCTAGATCAAAGTGATCCAGCGAGTCATCATAGGCTAGAACTGATGTAATGAGACTACGAAATGCCGGTTTGATATCCCGCTGTAACCAACGGTACTGTTCGCTATCTGGAAGAATGTTGAGTTGATATTTTAGGATGAAGGTGTCCAGCAATTCGCTTTCAGTTTTATTCGTTGGGATAGGCGTATTGGTATCAATCGCCTTTTGCACTTCATGCTGACGAGCAATAAATTTCTCGCGATCAGATGAACCGAGCCTGCCGGTTGCGGCAATGTCCCGCTTCTTCTTTTCTAGAAGGTCTTTAAAATGGCGTGTCAAAGCCGCCCGTATTTCATCGTACCGCATTCCGTATGCAATTCCGTCCTCAACCAACTCTTCGCCTATCTGGATCAAGGACCGTGACAAGCGCAATGCTTTTCGTGGGTCGCGTGTCTGTAGCGAAAGTTTGATCGTTTCAGATTTCTGGCGTGGGTGTAGTTGCTTCGGCAAGGGCCAGCGGAAGTAGAAGACACCGTGTCGGGACTTAAGAATGTAGGAGGGGATAAACAAAGAAATGTCTCACCGAAATGTCCCACCTGCGGAAACCGGTATTCAAGTCTTTGATTTTAAAGGAAATGGTGCCGCTTACGTGACTCGAACACGTGACCCCGTCATTACGAATGACGTGCTCTACCAACTGAGCTAAAGCGGCCCGATTATGACCCGCTTGTTGCGGATCAGCTTCTTGGCGGGCTGATACAGCCAATGCTGACGGATTTCAAGCCTTGAATGTGCTGGTTTTGAAATTTCCGTAAAAAGCTTTGCCTGTCCATTGTTTACAAGGCGTCAGGCCTTGGCGCAAATCCGGCCTTTCGCTGCTTCATATTCTCCTGCCAGCCGATCGACGAGTGCGGCCACCGGTTCCACCGCTTTGATAGCACCGATGCCCTGGCCCGCGCCCCATATGTCCTTCCAGGCCTTGGCACCGCCGGTGGCGGTCTCAAAATCCATTTTTGAAGGGTCGGCTTCGGGCAGGTTGTCGGGGTCCATGCCGGAGGCGACGATGGAGCTTTTCAGATAGTTGCCGTGCACGCCGGTGAAATAATTCGAATAGACGATGTCCTTCGCCTGCGCGTCGACAAGCGCCTGTTTATAACCGTCGGAAGCACGCGCCTCTTCGGTGGCGATGAAGGGCGAGCCGATATAGGCCATGTCAGCGCCCATGGCCTGCGCCGCGAGGATTGAGCCGCCATTGGCGATGGCGCCGGCCAGAAGCAGCGGACCGTCGAACCATTCACGGATTTCCTGAACGAGGGCGAAGGGCGAAAGCGTGCCCGCATGTCCGCCCGCACCCGCCGCCACTGCAATCAACCCGTCGGCGCCCTTGCGGATGGCGGAGCGGGCGTGGCGATCGTTGATGACGTCGTGCAGCACGATACCGCCATAGGAATGCACGGCGGCATTCACCTCGGGCACGGCGCCGAGCGACGAAATCACCACCGGCACCTTGTATTTCACGCAAAGCCCGAGATCATGTTCCAGCCGGCGATTGGACATATGCACGATCTGGTTGACCGCGAAGGGTGCCGCCGGACGCTCGGGATTGGCCCGGTTATACGCTGCAAGATCTTCGGTGATCATCGCCAGCCATTCGTCGAGCTGGCTTTCAGGTCGCGCGTTCAATGCCGGGAAAGCGCCGATGACGCCGGCCTTGCATTGCGCCAGCGTCAGTTGCGGATGCGAAATGATGAATAGCGGTGATGCTATGACCGGAAGACGCAGATTGTCTTTCAGCACGGACGGTAGCATGTCTCCTCCCACGAATTACGTTTACGCGCACGTAAGTCAATAACGCGTTCGGCCACGGATTGAAAGCGAAAACAGTGCGGCATTGCACCGCCGAACCTGCGTTCGTAACGCCACAATGGATCGATTTTCCTCAAGGCAATCCGGTCTTTATCATAAACGACGCTTGCGGAGGGGCGGCATAGCCGTTACCGAATCGTGAAGACATGGCGCAGCGCCGCATATTTTTGCACAGCGCAATAGAACAAGGATCGGTCGTGAGCGGACTGGAAACGGCAATCAGAAATGCTCTGGAAAAATCGGACAGATCGAACGCCGAAGTTCGTGCACGGATTTACCAATCTTCCCGTCAGGCCTTGGAAGCGGGCCTGCGCAAGCAGGGCATAGACGATCCGCAGGTCGTTGCCCAGCAGCGTCAGCGGCTCGAGAGCCTGATTCATCTCATTGAAAATGAAGAGCGCAACCGTCTCCTGGACAGGGTGGAGCAGCAATTGCGCCCGCCGGCGCCTGAAAGTCCGGTGGAACACGACCACGCGGTTGATCCTGTTTCGCAGCCAGCCCATCACGACCATGTGGCCGTCGAGCCGGAGCTGCGCGGGGAAACGCGCGATGTGCGGCCGGGTGCCGCTGCCGTTGCTCCAGAGCCCCCGCGTGGGGGACGACGCAATGGAAAGCCGCCAAAGCGGGGCTCCAGCGCGGCCGATGCATCACTTGCTTTCCGCCCGGAAGGCGCGGTTGGCCGACGCAAGCGCCGCGGGCTGTTTGCCCGGCTTTTCATCTATCTGACGCTTCTGGCCTTTATCGGCTTCGGCGCCTGGTGGGTCTATTCTTCCGGCCTGCTGCTGTCACCGGAACAGCGCGATACCAGCGTACCCAATCCGCCCGCACAGGTGCAGGCGGAGGATTTCAACGGCACGGAGCCTGCGCCCAGCCTTTCGGCCGGCCGCGGTTTTTCCGATGACTGGGTCGAGGTCTTTAATGCGGAGCGCGGCAGCTCCGGTGTTTCGGCCGGCCCGCGCGCCAGTGTTGAAAACGTCGCCACGCCCGCCGGCAAGGTAATACGGGTGACCTCGAAAAGTGTGGCGCAGGATGGTGCCGTCAGCGTCGAGGTTCCGGTGGAGGTGATGCGGGACATGGCGGGCAAGTCCTCGACCATATCGATCACGCTGCAATCCTCCAGCGATCGCCAGACACAGGTGTCCGTCTCCTGCGATTTCGCTACGCTGGGCGATTGTTCCCGCCACCGCTTCACAGCGACGGCCGAGCGTGCGGATATGCTGCTGAACACGACATTCGAGCGGTCTCTCGCTCCCAATGCGCCGGGCAAGATCTTCATCAACAGCGATATTGATGGCAGCGGCCGCCCGATCAATCTTTATTCGGTACGCATTCTGCCGGGCCAATAAGGGAAAGCACAAGCGCCTCGGTTGGGGCGCTTGTCACGGTTTCCGGGTCTTATTTGAGAAAATCGGGTCCTGATCCCAATATCTTGTCGTCGATCTCGCCGATGGCCTGTCTGTCCTTGCCCTCATAATCAAGCGCAAGGAGAATATGGCGAATGAGGTTCACCCGTGCGCGGCGTTTGTCATTGGCGCGCACCACCGTCCAGGGGGCGGCATCGGTGTGGGTTTTTTCCAGCATCTCGTCACGCTTTTGCGTGTAATCGTCCCATTTCGTCAGTGCAGCGATGTCCATGTCCGAAAGCTTCCAGCATTTCAGCGGGCTGTGGCGACGGTCATGGAAGCGTTCGATCTGCGTTTCGCGGCCGATGTCGAGCCAGAATTTGAAAAGGTGGATGTCGTCGTGAACGAGCATCTTTTCCAGACGCGGCGTTTCCTTGAGGAAGCGTTTGTGTTCGTCCGGGGTGCAGAAACCCATGACCGGTTCCACGCCGGCGCGGTTATACCAGGAACGGTCGAAGAGAACGAATTCGCCGGCAGTCGGAAAATGGGAGATATAGCGCTGGAAATACCATTGGCCGCGTTCGGTTTCCGTTGGTTTGGTCAGCGCCACCACGCGGGCATAGCGGGGGTTCAGATAAGCATGCGTCGCAAAGATCGCACCGCCCTTGCCCGCCGCGTCACGGCCTTCAAAAACCGCCATGACCCTTTTACCGGTGGCCTGCAGCCAGAACTGCACCTTGACCAGCTCCACCTGCAGTGCTTCCAGCGTGGCGTCGTAATCCTCCCGCTTCATCTTCTTGTCATAGGGGAAATCGCCGGCGGAAAGTTTCTTTTCCTCCACCCAGTCGGGAAGAACCGGGTCATCAATGTCGAAGCTGCGCAACTTGCCGCCAATGGTGATCTCGACCGTCCGCTTCTTTTTTTCTTCGACCATGGTTTCCTCCTGATGCTGTTGTGTAAAGGCAACTCGCCGCCAATGAGTTCACATCCATTGTCGGAATTCAAGTGAAACAGGACCGGCGAGCCGGGCTGCAACGGCGCTGACGATTGCGGCGCAGATTTCGCGCATATACGTTGTGGAAAATGCGCGATGATGAATCTCTGTCATGAAGCTGGCCTATGAGATTTCGATGTGCTGTCAGATGAAAGTGGAGAGCAGGCTGAAATGGCAGTGAGGGAAGGCGAGAGTGGATTGAGGCTTTTGGGGAAGAAGCTCGGCCGGAACTGGTTGCCCGTTCTCATCGTCAGCATGCTTGCCGTGGTGGCCGTTACAGAGCTGCACACGCCCTATATGCCCGCGGCTCTTTGGCTCTGCGCGATCATCGCCATTCTTGCCGTTCGGGAAAAACCGGCGGCGCCCGAGAAGGATAAAGAGACAGTCGCGGATGTGGATGAGCCGGATGTGCCGGGTGAAAACGTCATTTCCGGCGTAAGGGCGGGCCTTGCTGTACTGGATACGCCCGTTTTCATTCTCGACAAGAATGCCAGCGTGCTGTTTCAGAACGGTGCAGCCGAGCGCGCCTTTGGCCAGCTTCCTGCCGGTGCGCATATTTCCGCAAGGCTGCGCTCGCCCGGCTTGCTTGATGTCATTCGCGAAACCATCACCACCGGCCAGCCCAACCAGGTCGAACATTCCGAGCGTTTCCCTTCCGAACGGGTCTTCATCGTCCGCATCGCCCGTGCGGATGTGGGCGAGGGGGCCGGCCCGCCATTCTACATCCTGTCCTTCCGCGACGTTTCGGAGCTTCGCCGCATCGACCGTATGCGCAGCGATTTCGTCGCCAATGCCAGCCATGAATTGCGCACGCCGCTCGCCTCCCTGCGCGGTTTCATCGAAACCATGCAGGGGCCGGCGCGCAACGACCCCAAGGCGCAGGAGCGCTTCCTTGCCATCATGCTGGATCAGGCAACCCGCATGAGCAGGCTGGTGGATGATCTCATGTCCCTTTC
Source organism: Agrobacterium sp. El2ro-1b (assembly GCF_048298475.1). Lineage (NCBI taxonomy): Bacteria > Pseudomonadati > Pseudomonadota > Alphaproteobacteria > Hyphomicrobiales > Rhizobiaceae > Agrobacterium > Agrobacterium sp. El2ro-1b. The sequence continues at coordinate 105,441 of NZ_CP103458.1, forward strand.
ACGGCTGGAGCTGCGGGCAAATATCGCGCCGGATCAGAAGGTCGATCTCGTGCCCGTCATCGGCCATGTGCGTGATGCCTTGTTGCCGCTTGCCGATGAGCTTGATGTAACCATCACGCTGCATCTGCCCGACCGGCCGGCGGAAGTGCAGGGAGACCGTGACGAGCTGGTGCAGGTATTCCAGAATCTCGTTGAAAACGCTTGCAAATATGGGCAGGAAGGCAAGGTCGTGGATGTCTGGCTGCGCGCCGAACCCGGTAAGCCGGTGGAGGTCAGCATCATCGACAAGGGGCCGGGCATTCCCGCTGAGCACGTGCCACGGCTGACCGAGCGTTTTTATCGCGTCAGCGTGGCCGACAGCCGTTCGAAAAAGGGCACGGGTCTTGGGCTTGCCATTGTCAAGCACATCCTCACCCGCCACCGCGCCAGGCTCATTATTAAATCGGAAATGGGCAGCGGCACGGACTTCACCGTCAGATTTTGACATGAAAGATTGGCCGTGTTTAAATATTGCAGAAATATATAAATTAAATCAATAATTTAGTCTGTCACAAATCTTTCGTCAAAGTGACATAAAAGGATGTGGCTACGGTGGTTAAGAAAAGGTCGCCGAGCGCATGCTTAGAGCGAGTGCCGCTATCGGCTGCGTCCACAAACAAGCCCACGACGGGAGAGACAAATGAACTTCGTTAAATTTTCCGCAGCAGCCTTGGTGGCTTCTGTCGCCTTCGCTGGCGCCGCCGCTGCTCGCGACCAGATCCAGGTTGCTGGTTCCTCCACGGTTCTGCCTTACGCCAAGATCGTTGCTGAGACTTTTGCCGAGACTTTCCCGAACTTCAAGGCTCCGGTTGTTGAGTCCGGCGGTACGGGCGGCGGTCTGAAGGCATTCTGCTCCGGCGTCGGCGAAGGCACCATCGACATCGCCAATGCTTCGCGTCCGATCAAGAGCGACGAACTGGCCGCCTGTAAGGCTGCTGGCGTTGCCGACGTTCAGGAAGTGAAGATCGGTTACGACGGTATCGTCTTCGCAATGGACTCTTCCAACAAGGACATCAAGCTCGAGCCGAAGGATCTGTACCTTGCGCTCGCCGCTGAAATCGTCAAGGACGGCAAGCTCGTTGCCAACCCTTACAAGAAGTGGTCTGAAATCAACAAGGAACTGCCTGACGTCGCGATCGCCGCTTACATTCCGGGTTCCAAGCACGGCACGCGCGAAGTCTTCGAAGAGAAGATCATGGCTGACGGCTGCAAGGAAGCCAAGGCAACCGACGCCATCAAGGCGCTGGTCCCTGACGCCAAGCAGGCTGCTGCCAAGTGCGTTGCAGTCCGTAAGGACGGCGCTGCAGTCGACATCGACGGCGACTATACCGAAACGCTTGCTCGTATCGATGCCAACAAGACCGGCCTCGGCGTTTTCGGCCTCGCTTTCTATGAAAACAACGCTGACCGCCTGAAGGTTGCGACTGTTTCCGGCGTCGTTCCGTCCACCGAAACCGTTGCCAGCGGCAAGTACCCGGTTTCCCGCCCGCTGTTCTTCTACGTTAAGAAGGCTCACCTGGGCGTTATCCCGGGCCTCAAGGAATACGTCGAGTTCTTCGTTTCTGACGAAATGATCGGCCCCGACTCCCCGCTCGCAAACTACGGCCTCGTTGCCGCTCCGGACAAAGAGCGCGAAGAAATCCGCTCCAAGTTCGCTGCCGGCGCTTCGATGTAATAAAGAAAGAGGGGTGCGGCCTGCCGCGCCCCTCGTTCCGCTTCGTTGCCATTCTGCCGTGCCGATTGTCTCCGGTTGACATTTCCCATTCATCGCCATCCACATGATTATTGATGGATTACAGATGGATAGGATGTATCAACCTTGACGCTTGCCAGACTTTATTACAGTCAGGCGGCAAGCATCTCCGGATGGTCCAGCGGTCTCGTTTTGATGACTTTTTGATTTGCCCGATATCGCACCGTGCTCTTGAGGCACGCCGAGGGAACTCTAATGAACACATCGATCCTTTTGCTGATACTGGCGCTCATCGGCATCGGCAGTTATCTGCTCGGCAGCCGCCGCGCTGTTGTCCTGTCTGGTGGCCGTCCCTCCAGCATGCACTCCCGTGCCGGTTATCACGGCTCTTACGCGGTCGTCTGGGCTATTTTGCCCGCGGCGTTCATTCTCTGTGCCTGGCTGGTCATCAGCCCGTTGCTCGTCACTTCCGCGGTGCGCGGTGATTTCCCGGAGGATGTCCGGGCGCAATCCGAGGCACAGCAGAGCCTCACCTATGGCATGGTGACCTCCATTGCCCGCGGCCTCCAGCGGCTGGCACCGGAAGAAACCGCGCAGGTTGAGGCGGACACGGCAGCGGTCCGGCCGCTTCTGGCATCGAAAGGTGTCGCGATCGCCGGTGAACCGCAGCGTTTCATGGTCGATGCTGCCCAGACGCTGAACGCGATGACCTCCACCAGCCGCCTGGGGATGATCGCCACTGTGCTGCTGGCCGCATTCGCCGGTGCTGCTTATGCACTGCGTTCAATCGCGCCGCGTTTTCGGGCGCGCAACAGGGTGGAGAGGGTCATTCTCGCGGCTCTGGTCGTCGCGTCGTCCATCGCCATCCTCACGACCATCGGCATCGTCCTCTCGATGCTCACGGAAGCGATCCAGTTCTTCACCATGGTTCCGGCGCACCAGTTCTTCTTCGGAACGGTGTGGGATCCGCGTTTCGCCGCAGCCGGCGCGACGGACTCGTCCGGCCAGTTCGGCCTGATCCCGCTGCTGGCCGGCACGCTCTATATCGGTTTCGTCGCCATGCTGGTCGCCGTGCCGGTCGGGCTGTTTTCGGCGATCTACATGTCGGAATATGCAACGCCGCGCCTTCGCTCGGTGGTAAAGCCGCTGCTCGAGGTGCTCGCGGGCATCCCCACCATCGTCTACGGCTTCTTCGCGTTGACGACGGTCGGTCCTTTCCTCAGAGACATTTCCACGCAGATCAACGGTCTGGCGACGGGCAACTACGCCAATTTCATCCAGGCGCAGAGCGTCATCACCGCCGGCTTCGTCATGGGCATCATGTTGATCCCCTATGTCTCGTCGCTGTCGGATGACATCATCACCGCCGTTCCGCGTTCGCTGCGTGACGGTTCGCTGGGTCTTGGCGCTACACGGTCCGAAACCATCAAGAAGGTCATCGTTCCCGCCGCTCTTCCCGGCATCGTCGGCGCCGTGCTGATGACGGCCTCGCGCGCCATCGGCGAAACCATGATCGTGGTTCTGGCGGCCGGCGTTGCTGCCCGCCTGCAGCTCAATCCTTTCGAGCCAATGACCACGGTGACGGTGAAGATCGTCAGCCAGCTTACCGGTGACCTTGAATTCACCTCGCCCCAGACGCTGGTCGCCTTCGCGCTCGGCATCACGCTTTTCGCCATCACGCTTTGCCTGAATATCTACGCGCTATACATCGTGCGCAAATACCGGGAGCAATATGAATGACCGACATCGTCTCTCCCGCAGCCGGCGGTAGCGCCGTGAACAAGGCCACGCGCCGTGATATCGGCATCAAGCGCCGCTATGCCGCCGAACGTCGCTTCCGTGCCTACGGAATGGCAGCGATTTCCTTTGGCCTTCTCTTCCTCTTCCTGCTGCTTTTTTCGGTTGTTTCCAAGGGTTACACCGCTTTCCAGCAGACGATGATCACCGTTCCGGTCGAGTTCTCCGAACAGATCATCGATCCGAAGAATGAGCGCGCCACCAATCCGGCGAAGCTGATGACGGCCAATTACCCGGTCGTTGCCCGCGATGCAGTCGCCAAGGTTCTTGGCGTTGCGCCGACGGACCGTGCCGGCCTTCGTGCCGTCAACCTGCTGATCTCCGACAGCGTGCGCACGCAGTTGCGTGACATCGTCGTCGCCGATCCTGCCGTCATCGGCACCACCCGCACAGTGACACTTCTGGCGTCAGGCGATGTCGACAGCGCCTTCAAGGGCCAGGTCGATCTGACGGCTGATGAAGCCAATCGCCGCATCTCGAACCAGCAGCTCGGCTGGATGAACCAGCTCGCCGAAAGCGGCCAGCTCGGCAAACATTTTAACACCGGCATCTTCATCAACGGCGCCTCGAGCCGTCCGGAAGCGGCGGGTGTCGGCGTGGCGCTGATCGGTTCTTTCTACATGATGCTGATCGTGCTGGTGCTGGCGTTGCCTATCGGTGTTGCGGCTTCCATCTATCTCGAGGAATTCGCTCCGAAGAACCGCCTGACGGATCTCATCGAGGTGAACATCAACAATCTCGCGGCTGTTCCCTCGATCGTTTACGGTCTGCTCGGGCTTTCCGTCTTCATCAACTTCATGGGCTTTCCGCGCTCGGCCTCGCTGGTCGGCGGTCTCGTCCTGACGCTGATGACCTTGCCGACGATCATCATCGCGACGCGTGCTGCCCTCAAGGCCGTACCGCCGTCGATCCGCGCCGCAGCCCTCGGGCTTGGCGCTTCCAAGATGCAGACGATCTTCCACCATGTGCTGCCGCTCGCCATGCCCGGCATTCTGACCGGCACCATCATCGGTCTCGCCCACGCGCTGGGTGAAACCGCGCCGCTGCTGCTGATCGGCATGGTGGCATTCGTTGCGAATTATCCGACAACGCCGATGGATCCGTCCACGGCCCTGCCGGTGCAGATTTACATGTGGGCGAACGAAGCCGAGCGCGCCTTTGTCGAAAGGACATCTGGCGCTATCATCATCCTGCTTCTGTTCCTCATCGTCATGAATGTTGGCGCAATCCTGTTGCGTCGCCGCTTCGAACGGCGCTGGTAGAGGGAGATTGAGCAATGAACATGTTGTCGGAAGCAGCAGTTGAAAAGGCGCTGGACAAGAAAATGAATGAAGTCTCATACAAGATGATCGGCAAGGACGTTTCGGTTTATTACGGCGAAAAGCGTGCGCTTTACGACGTGAACCTCAACGTTCGCGAAAATACGGTGACCGCGCTGATCGGCCCTTCGGGTTGCGGCAAGTCCACATTCCTGCGTACCCTGAACCGTATGAATGACACGATCGACGGCTGCCGGGTCACCGGCAAGATCACGCTCGACACCGACGATATCTACGATCAGCAGATTGACGTCGTGGAACTGCGCGCCCGCGTCGGCATGGTGTTTCAGAAGCCGAACCCCTTCCCGAAGACGATTTATGAAAACATCGCCTACGGCCCGCGTATCCACGGTCTTGCCCGCAACAAGGCGGATATGGACCAGATCGTCGAACACAGCCTGCAGAAGGCCGGTCTCTGGAACGAAGTGAAGGACCGTCTGCTGGAATCCGGCACCGGCCTTTCCGGCGGTCAGCAGCAGCGTCTTTGCATCGCCCGCGCGGTTGCCGTCAGCCCGGAAGTGATCCTGATGGACGAGCCGTGCTCGGCGCTGGACCCGATCGCGACCGCCAAGGTCGAGGAACTGATCCACGAGCTGCGCACCAATTACACGATCGTCATCGTCACGCACTCCATGCAGCAGGCGGCGCGTGTTTCCCAGCGCACGGCCATGTTCCACCTTGGTCACCTTGTCGAAGAAAACGAAACCGACAAGATGTTCACCAATCCGGACGACCAGCGCACGCAGGACTACATCATGGGCCGCTTCGGCTGATCCTGGCCGGCGCTTTCTCGAAACCGAACAAGACTGGTGCCTCTGCCGTGCCCGCTTCCGGGCACGCGCATGCAGGCCAAGCCGGAGGACTAGACCATGACACAGACAACGACCCATTCGCATATTCTGTCGGCCTATGACGACGAACTGAAATTCCTGACACGCCGTATCGCCGAAATGGGCGGTCTCGCGGAGCAGATGTGCGCCGACGCCGTGCGTGCGCTCGTGAATTCCGATGCTGCGCTCGCGCAGAAAGTCATTTCGGACGATACCATTCTTGACCACGCTGAGCGCGAAATCGGCGACAAGGCGATTGTCACCATCGCCAGACGCCAGCCGATGGCGGCTGACCTTCGCGAGATCATCGGCACCCTGCGTATTGCCGCTGACCTTGAGCGCGTTGGTGATCTCGGCAAGAACACTGCCAAGCGCGTCATTGCGGTTGCCGGAACCGGCGTGCCGCGCAAGCTCGCCCGTGGCATCGAGCATCTGTCGGAACTGGCGCTGGTGCAGCTCAAGGAAGTGCTTGACGTCTATTCCACCCGTTCCGCCGAGAAGGCCAATGCCATCCGCGAGCGCGACGAGGAAATCGACGCCATGTATACGTCGCTCTTCCGTGAGCTTCTGACCTACATGATGGAAGATCCGCGCAATATCACAACCTGCACGCATCTTCTGTTCTGCGCCAAGAACATCGAGCGTATCGGCGACCACGCTACCAATATCGCCGAGACGATCTATTACATGGCCACCGGCAGCCAGCCGGAGGGCGAGCGTCCGAAGGACGACAGTTCCAACACGCTCGGTTCGGTAACCGAATAACAGACAGGCAAAGGCTTGTGCGGAGTTAGCATATGGTGCCCAAGATTGCAGTTGTGGAAGACGAGGAAGCGCTGAGCGTCCTGCTTCGTTACAATCTCGAGGCTGAGGGATACGACGTCGACACGATACCCCGTGGCGACGAGGCGGAAATCAGGCTGCAGGAGCGTATTCCGGATCTTCTCATTCTGGACTGGATGCTGCCTGGCGTTTCCGGCATCGAACTGTGCCGGAGGCTCAGAATGCGGCCGGAAACCGAACGCCTGCCCATCATCATGCTGACGGCGCGTGGCGAAGAGAGCGAGCGCGTTCGTGGTCTGGCCACTGGCGCCGACGATTATGTCGTCAAGCCTTTCTCGACGCCGGAACTCATGGCCCGCGTTAAGGCCATGCTGCGCCGGGCCCGTCCCGAGGTTCTGTCTTCGGTGCTGAAATGTGGTGATATCGAACTGGATCGCGAGACCCATCGCGTTCACCGCAAAAGCCGGGAAGTGCGCCTCGGCCCGACGGAATTCCGCCTGCTGGAGTTCCTGATGACCTCTCCGGGCCGGGTGTTCTCCCGTTCGCAATTGCTGGATGGCGTCTGGGGCCATGATATCTATGTCGACGAGCGCACTGTCGACGTGCATGTCGGACGCCTGCGCAAGGCACTGAATTTCTCCCATATGCAGGATGTCATCCGCACCGTGCGTGGTGCCGGATATTCAATGGAAGCCTGATCGGAACCGAGCTAAGGGTACCCCCCTCAGCGCGACATTCTCCAAAATCGAAAGGCCCGAAACCGGAATGGCGTCGGGCCTTTTCATTTGAATCTTCCGCAAAGACGACAGCGTCATCCCTTTGACAAGTTGCCGATGCCTCGCAGAAATCTGGATTGCCGGGAGAAACCCGACGGCGATGAGGAAAGCCTTGACGCTTCGCTGTCGCTGACCGGGAAGCGCGGTACGTTTTTCCATAAAACTACGGGCCCGAAGGCCCGTTGAGTGTCAAATGCGTGCCGCAACACTCAAGCCTTACGGCGCTCGCTGACCGGCTGGTAGGCGAGCTTCGCATGGAACTTGCAATAGGGCGAAGATTCCAGCGCTTCACAACCGCAGAAATGGAAATCGTCTTTCAGGGGGTCGCCGACGGGCCACTTGCACGTGCGCTCCGTCAGTTCCGTCAGCGTCAGGCGACGGGAAATCGGGGTGACGACGTTTCTGGAAGGAGCGTAATCGAGAACTTCAGCAGTCTCGATACCGATCTCTTCCTGAAGAGCCGTTGCCGCGTTGGAACGCGTCAGGATCCGGGCCGGTGCCGCGCCGACACGACCGGCGAAATTCGCCGCGCGCGGGGCAGGGGCGGCAGCGCGCTTTGGCGCGGAACGCGCCGACGTGACCGGGCCGCCGGCCTTGACGCGTCCCGGCAGATTGAGGCGGTGGACCTTGCCGATGACGGCATTACGGCTGACACCGCCCAGCTGCGCTGCTATCTGGCTGGCGCTAAGTCCCTCGGCCCACAATTTCTTGAGTTTCTCGACTCGCTCGTCTGTCCAGTTCATGCCGCTTCTCCGCTTTTCGCGTGTATTGTCGGCAGAATCCCTCTCCGCCCCGCGGGCGTGCCGCAAGCGTGGTTTCCGCCAGATTTTCGGTGACTAGTTCCGCCGCAATGCAGTCTAGTAATTAGCGATTAACCTAGTGCCAGCCCGACTCCGTGGCAAGAGTCGGGGGAATCATCTGGAATCGATTTTCCGGTTTTCCCCAACTTGCTGGCGAGTTGAGTCTGAAAGGCAACACCTTGGGGCTCGAAAGCTTCCATCTACTAGTGCTTGAAACGCCCGGCAAATGCGGACTTTTGTTGACATCGGCAGGCGAACTGACAATAGTGCCGGTGCCGCCGCAAGGCGGCATTTTTGATTTTCAGGCAAGGGGTAACCTCGCCAGCCTATTGACAACCGTCTGACAGCGCATCCGCGCAAGGAGTGATACAGCCATGGCCGAAGCCGCCGCGCCATTGTTCGATACGTTTGCAAGAGCCCCCCTGCGCTTTGAGCGAGGCGAGGGCGTCTGGCTTTTCACGGAAAGCGGCGAGCGATATCTGGATTTTGCAGCCGGCGTCGCGGTCAACTCGCTGGGTCATGCCCACCCGCACCTCGTGGAGGCGATCAAGACCCAGGCCGAGAAGGTCTGGCACGTCTCCAACCTTTATGAAGTGCCCGGACAGGAAAAGCTTGCAAAGCGACTGACGGAAGCGACATTCGCGGACAAGGTCTTCTTCACCAATTCCGGCGCGGAAGCGCTGGAATGCGCGATCAAGACCGCACGCCGTTACCATTATTCCAAGGGACATCCGGAAAAGTTCCGCATCGTCACTTTTGAAGGCGCCTTCCATGGCCGCACGCTGGCGACGATCGCCGCCGGTGGCCAGCAGAAATATCTCGAAGGTTTCGGTCCCAAGGTCGAAGGTTTTGACCAGGTGCCGTTCGGTGATGTCGATGCGCTGAAGGCTGCCATCACGCCGGAGACGGCCGCACTTCTGATCGAGCCCATTCAGGGCGAGGGCGGCATCCGCGCGCCGGCCAAGGAATTCCTGCAGCTGCTCCGGTCGCTCTGCGATGAGCACGACCTGCTGCTGATTTTCGATGAGGTCCAGACCGGCGTTGGCCGCACGGGCAAATTTTTTGCCTATGAGCAGACGGGTGTCGCGCCTGACATCATGGCGGTTGCCAAGGGTATCGGTGGCGGTTTCCCGCTCGGCGCGTGCCTTGCAACGGCGGATGCCGCTTCAGGCATGACGGCCGGCGTACACGGCACCACCTATGGCGGCAATCCGCTGGCCATGGCGGTTGGCAATGCCGTGCTCGACGTCGTTCTCGCTGAGGGCTTTCTCGAAAAGGTTCGGGATGTCGCACTGGTCTTTCGCCAGGGGCTTGCCTCGCTGAAGGATCGTTATCCCGATGTCATCGAGGAAATTCGCGGCGAAGGCCTGCTGCTTGGCATCAAGGCCAGGGTTCCCTCGGGTGAGTTGCTGCAGGCCATGCGTGCGGAACATCTGCTCGGCGTACCGGCGGGAGACAACGTCATCCGCCTTCTGCCGCCGCTCGTCACCACGGCGGAAGAGGCTCGCGAAGGGCTGGCACGCGTGGAAGCGGCAGCTGCATCCCTGACCGCCAAGCAGGCGAAAATCGCCTGAGGAAACAATAAAAAGCGGGCCTCTACCCCGGGGCTCGCGAGCATGGGACAGTTTGAAATGGCTTCACCTAAACATTTTCTCGACCTGTCGGCCGTTGGCCCACAGGACCTGCGGACAATTCTTGACGATGCGCGCGCGCGCAAGGTCGCCACGAAGGCCGGAACGGCGGACAAGCCGCTCGCCGGCAAGATGCTGGCAATGATCTTCGAAAAACCGTCCACCCGCACCCGCGTTTCCTTTGATGTCGGCATGCGCCAGCTCGGCGGCGAGACCCTTTTCCTGTCGGGCACTGAAATGCAGCTCGGTCGTGCGGAAACGATCGGCGATACCGCCAAGGTGCTGTCGCGTTATGTGGATGCCATCATGATCCGCACCACGGATCATTCGCGCCTGCTCGAGCTTGCCGAACACGCGACGGTGCCTGTTATCAACGGCCTGACGGATGATACCCATCCCTGCCAGATCATGGCTGACATCATGACGTTCGAGGAACATCGTGGACCGGTCAAAGGCAAGACCATTGCCTGGACGGGTGACGGCAACAACGTGCTGCACTCCTTCGTCGAGGGCTCGGCCCGCTTCGGTTACCGCATGACGATGGCGGTGCCGATGGGATCCGAACCGCATGACAAGTTCATGAACTGGGCCCGCAACAATGGCGGCGAGATCGCGCTGTACCATGATGCGGAAAAGGCGGTCGCGGGCGCGGACTGTGTTGTCACCGATACCTGGGTCTCCATGAACCAGGAGCACAAGGCGCGCGGGCATAACATCTTCCAGCCCTATCAGGTCAATGAGGCTCTGATGGCCAAGGCGGAAAAGGACGCGCTGTTCATGCACTGCCTGCCGGCGCATCGCGGTGAAGAAGTGACGGACGCCGTGATCGACGGCCCGCAATCGGTGGTCTTCGATGAGGCGGAAAACCGTCTCCACGCGCAGAAGTCCGTCATTGCATGGTGCATGGGCGTGATCTGAGGAATTCACCCGTCCTGATAGCCATCGGGCCGGGTGCTTGAACTGACACGCATCGATTACCATCTGTGGGACTTCGAAGAGGCTCGTCGGTTTGCTGGCGGCCATCATCACAATTGCACGTTTTTCTCCGGAGGCGGTTTCGCTTCCCGGGTCTCTGTGCGACAAGCAAAAAACCACATTTGAAAGCCGGACTTTTGGACGGTAGCGGCGCCACGGCTGCGCCAAGGAGCATCAACATGGCAGATGTAACGGTTGAACTGGACGATCTCAATTTTGCTGGCGACGACAAGGTTGTGCCTTTTCAGGTCGAAGGTCTGGACGTGCGCGGCCGCGGCGTGCAGGTCGGGCCGCTGCTGAACGCCATCCTCGAACGGCACGATTATCCCGCCGTGGTTGCTCGCTTGCTGGCGGAAGCGACGGTTCTCACGGCGCTGATCGGCACCTCGCTCAAGTTTTCCGGCAAGCTGACCGTCCAGACCAGGGGCGACGGCCCGGTTGACCTGCTGGTCGCGGATTTCTCCGCGCCGGACAGCATGCGTGCTTACGCCCGTTTTGATGAGGAGCGGCTGGCGGAAGCGGTTGCGGCCGGTGAAACCTCGCCGGAGCAATTGCTGGGCAATGGTATTCTCGCCTTCACCATCGATCAGGGCATGGGTATGCAGCCCTATCAGGGCATCGTGCCGCTCGATGGCTCCTCGCTGGAAGACATTGCCGGGGTCTATTTCCGCCAGTCGGAACAGCTTCCCACCCGCGTGCGCCTTGGCGTCGCCGAGTTCTTCGACCGCGACGGTGAAGGCAAGCCGCGCCACGGCTGGCGTGCAGGTGGCTTGATCGCGCAGTTCCTGCCGCAGGCCCCCGAGCGGCTGCGCATGCGCGATCTGCATGGTGGCGACGGTGACGAGGGTGGCCACGAGGTGCAGGAGGACGATGCCTGGACCGAAGCCGTGACGCTGCTGAACACGATCGATACCGATGAGCTGACCGATCCGCAGGTGCCGGTGGAACGCCTGCTCTACAGGCTTTTCCATGAAAGCGGCGTGCGCATCTATGATCCGCAGGCCATTTTCGACCGTTGCAGCTGCTCGCGAGACAAGATCAAGGGTGTACTGTCAGGCTTCACCGCCGAGGAGATCAAGGCAAGCGAGGAAGACGGCGCCATTGCCGTAACCTGCGAGTTCTGCTCCACCACCTATCGCTACGACGTCAGCGAATTTGAGAATGCCTGAATCTTTTGAGAATGCCTGAATCGAAAGCCGCGCTCTAACAGGCGCGGCTTTTCCTTTGCCGGGTGGATGTCGTCAGTTCAGGACGCGCATCAGGCCGGGTGAATCCAGCGAAAAGGCGGGTATGGTGACATTGAACACCTCGCCATTTTCCGTTTCCATTTCATAATGGCCAAACATCAGGCCTGACGGCGTATCCAGCGGGCAGCCCGAGGAATATTCATAGCTGTCGCCTGGTTTGAGCTGCGGCTGTTCGCCAACGACGCCCGGCCCGTAGACCTCGTCCACCTGTCCGTTCTGATCGGTGATATGCCAATAACGGTTGACGAGTTTCACGGGGATATCTGAATTGTTCGCGATCACGACCTTGTAGCCCCAGACGTAACGATCGTCATCCGGGTCGGATTGTTCCTCGAGATAATACGGATCGACCGTTACCTCGATATCCCTTGTCAGAGCACGATACATACGCGCCACACCTCGATATTATGCCTGCCGCCACATCCTACACTATAGGCTCTGGCTATCGTCAAGAAAATGAATGACTTGACGGGCAGGAGGTATCTCCTGTTGCGCTGTTTTCCAGCGTTAGGGATAACAATAAAGGTAAATATGGGTTGCCCGTTGCGGACTTTTGCGGCCGCTCAGGCAAACCATGGCCCGACACATGGGGCAGGCCATGGCGATTTGCAGATTGAATTTTCAAGCCGAAACGGCCGCAAGACCCTTTGCCAGATCTTCCAGCAGATCGTCGGTATCCTCGATGCCGCAGGAAAGGCGCAGGGTGCCGCCGGAAATGCCGAGTTCGGCACGCGCCTCATCGGAGAGGTTCTTGTGCGTCGTCGTGCCGGGATGGGTGATGAGGCTCTTGGCATCGCCGAGATTGTTGGAAATCTTCACGATCTCAAGCGCGTTCTGCAGCTTGAAGGCTGCTTCCTTGCCGCCCTTCAGTTCGAAGGCCACCAAAGTGGAGCCGCCTGACATCTGCCGTGCGATGATGTCAGCCTGCGGGTGATCGGCGCGTCCGGGATAGATGACCTTGGCGACCTTGCCGCTATCGGCAAGGAAATCGGCGATCTTCGCGGCATTCTCCGTCTGTTGTTTCACACGCAGCGGCAGGGTCTCGATGCCCTTCAGAAGCGTCCAGGCGTTGAACGGCGACATCGCCGGGCCCGTATGGCGGAAATAGTCCTGCAGCTCTTCTTCGATCCACTTCTTGTCGGAGAGGATCACGCCACCCAGGCAGCGGCCCTGGCCGTCAATATGTTTGGTGGCCGAATAAACCACGATATGGGCGCCGAGTTCGAGCGGCTTCTGGAAGAGCGGCGTCGCAAAGACGTTATCGACCACCACCTTGGCACCGATCTGGTTGGCGAGCTTTGCCACACCGGCAATATCCACCACTTCGAGCGTCGGGTTGGTCGGGCTTTCGAGGAAGAACAGCTTGGTATTCGGCTGGATCGCCTTTTCCCAATTGTCGAGATCACGTCCGTCGATCAGCGTGCATTCGATGCCGTATTTCGGTGCGAGCGTTTCCACCACCCAGCGGCAGGAGCCGAAAAGGGCACGGGCGGCAACGATGTGATCGCCGGCGCGCAGCTGGCACATGATGGCGGCGGTGACGGCAGCCATGCCGGAGGCAAGCGCGCGTGCGTCTTCCGCGCCTTCCAGCAGGCACATGCGCTTTTCGAACATGTCATTGGTCGGGCTGGCGTAGCGGGCGTAGATGAAGCCACCCGTTTCGCCCTTGAAGCGCGCTTCGGCGGCTTCGGAGTTCTCGTAGACGAAACCCTGGGTCAGATAGATCGCTTCCGACGTTTCACCATAGGGTGAGCGTAGCGTACCGCCGTGAACGAGCTGGGTTGCCGGGCGCCATTTATTGCTCATGTGATCACCTCAAAACAAAAAAACCGGTCGCAAAAGCAGACCGGTTCCTAGCACCCGGTCTTTTTAGCCACTTGTTTAACGTGGCTGCAAGCCGACCGGCCAAATCACCACGGGATAAGCTTGCCATACTGCCGTTACCGGCTTGCGTCAATGCTTTCCTTTTGGTTTTGTCGCCGTAAAAAGGAATGATGACCATGACGAGAACCACGGGGACGAGAACCACGGGCATTTTGGCGGATGGCGCAATCCGGGCGCTGTTTGCAGGCGGCAAGCTGAAAAGCGAGGCCGATCTCGATGTCGACCAGGTGCAGCCCGCCAGCCTCGATCTGCGGCTCGGCTCGAAAGCTTACCGTGTCCGCGCCAGCTTCATGCCCGGCCCCGGAACCCGCGTCATCGACAAGCTCAACCGCTTCAGCCTGCACGAGGTGGATCTCAGCCAGGGTGCGGTGCTGGAAACCGGTTGTGTCTATATCGTTCCTTTGATGGAAAGCCTTGATCTGCCGACAGAGATGTCTGCCTCGGCGAACCCAAAAAGCTCGACTGGCCGGCTTGATATCTTCACCCGCGTGATGACCGACAATGCGCAGGAATTTGACAAGATTCCGGCTGGCTATGCTGGCCCGCTTTATCTGGAAATCAGCCCGCGCACTTTCCCCATCGTGGTGCGCCGCGGCTCGCGCCTGTCGCAGATCCGCTTCCGCATCGGCCACGCGCTTCTCAATGAAAGTGAAGTGCTGAAGCTGCACGAGACGGAAACGCTGGTAGCGAGCGAAAACCCGAACGTGACGGGCGGCGGCATCGCGCTGTCGATCGACCTCAAGGGTTTCGGCGAAAACGGGCTGATCGGTTATCGCGGCAAACATCACACGGCGGTGGTGGATGTCGACAAGAAGGCCCAGCACGACGTCCTCGATTTCTGGGAACCGCTCTTCGCCCGCGGGCGTGCGGAACTGATCCTCGATCCGGATGAATTCTATATTCTCGTTTCACGCGAAGCCGTGCATGTGCCGCCGCTTTATGCGGCCGAAATGACGCCCTTCGACCCGTTGGTGGGCGAATTCCGCGTGCATTACGCCGGTTTCTTCGATCCCGGCTTCGGCCATGCGCAGGCGGGCGGCACCGGCAGCCGCGCCGTGCTTGAAGTCCGCAGCCACGAGGTGCCCTTCATCCTGGAACACGGCCAGATCGTTGGACGGCTTGTTTACGAGCACATGCTGGAAAAACCGGAAGGCCTCTACGGCACCGGCCTCGGCTCCAATTATCAGGCGCAGGGGCTGAAGCTCTCCAAACATTTCCGCGCTGAATAATGAACCACGGCGGGCGCTTGACACCCGCCGTGAACTGTCCGATGTCTTAGCCTGCGCGGGTGTAGCTCAATGGTAGAGCAGCAGCTTCCCAAGCTGAATACGAGGGTTCGATTCCCTTCACCCGCTCCAGCGACCTTTCCAACAAGATCAATGACGTCCAACAAGCGCTGATTTTGCTGCGTCGTTGGTAGTCTCGAATCTTATTTGCCCTGCACCGCTTTAGCGGTTCACATTTGCTGAAACTCTTTTCGTGACCGTCTCGTATCTTCTTCTGCTCCGATCGTGGAGCGCCAGCCCGAGGAGGCGCGTATCGAGCGTCGGGGCAATCGAGGAAAAGGAATTTACGATGATCAAGTCCGCTATACGCACGCTTGCGCTCGCAACAATCGTGTCCGCCATTTCTGCCAGCGCATTTGCCGCCAATCCAAAAGTGGGCGGTGCTGCCATGTATGAAAACAAGAACATCGTCGAAAATGCGATGAACTCAAAAGACCACACGACACTGGTGGCCGCCGTCAAGGCCGCTGGTCTGGTTGAAACGCTGCAGGGGAAGGGCCCTTTCACTGTCTTTGCTCCCACCAATGAAGCCTTCGCGGCGCTGCCCAAGGGCACTGTCGAAACCCTGCTGAAGCCGGAAAACAAGGCCCAGCTCACCAAGGTTCTCACCTGCCATGTCGTCGCAGCCGATGCCATGTCCAAGACTATCGAAAAGATGATCAAGGACGACAAGGGCACCCATGATGTTAAAACTGTCGGCGGCTGCATTCTCAAGGCCAAAGAAAGCATGGGCAAGATCACGCTGACGGACGAAATGGGCGGCGTGGCGCATGTCACCATCGCCGACGTCAAGCAGTCGAACGGTGTTATTCACGTCATCGACAAGGTTTTGCTGCCGAAAATGTAATCGGCCATAGGATTGGTTCACTAAAAAGGCTGGCCCGTGAACGGGACCAGCCTTATTTTCTGACACCGGGATTTAACCCGAGATCGCGTCACATTTTGGGAAGCACTGTGATATCGCGAAGGCCGTTATCGGCGCCGGTGATCGGACCGACCTCGGTTGCCGCGCCGGTTTCGAGATTGACGGTGTAGAGCGTAGCGCCCGCTGCCAGATAGGCGGTGTTCTTGCCGCCATCCTCGCCGTGGATATCGAATGCATAGCTTGCCGGCTTGTCCTTCAGGCCGAGCTTGCCGATGGCTTTCAACGTGCCGTCATTCGGCTTGGTCTGCTGGACCAGTGCGCCGATGGTGGCATCAATATTGTACATGGCGGTTTTTTCGGGCTTGCCGATTGAGTTGGTATAGGCGGCAGCAACAATGTCAGGCGTTTCTCCCTTATGCATGTCGCCGTCTTCGTAAGCGAGTGCACCATCAACCGTCACGGCGCCGGTATCGGGGTGGACGCGGTGATTGGTCGTGCCGGTCATGAAGCGCAGACGGTCCGCCATCGGGTTGAAATCGACCACGACAGGAGCTTCCGTCAAGGTCAGCATCTTGTCCATTTTGGCCACATCGGTGGCCGCGCCCGTCTCCATGTTGATGGTGACGATGCGATGATCGGGCGTTACACCGATGACTGTCTTGTTACCCGGGCGAAAATCGATGCCGACAAGCTTGTCGACACCGGTCACATCCATGCTCTTGGTAACGGCCGGCTTCTCGGTGTCGAACATCACCAGCGTCTTGTCTCCGGTCAGTCCGAGGACCGGGGCTGAAACGGCGGCGCTTGCGGTCGCCACGAAGGCGGCGGAGGCGATCAGAGTGAGTCGGATAGTCGTCATGTCTTTCTCCCGTGTGTTGATCCGTTTGGAAGTCGTCCAACCCTTGTTTTTTGACGCTTCCATCAATGAAGACACGCGGGGAGGTGGGTTTGGATGCAGGCAGCAAAAAAATATCTGCTGATGCATCCATTTCGTTCCGCTATGGGTATTATATCAAAGCCGACCGTGCCTGCGGTCCAAACGTGAAAGGTTTCGCATGCGTATGGGCTCCGCGCCTGATGATCTCGACAGGGCGCTCGCCGCCTGCGCCAGAGGCGACCGAAACGCATTGCGGGTGATTTTCGAGCGCGAGGCAGGGCGACTGATCGCGGTGGCAGAGCGGATCGTCAAACGCAGGGAGCTGGCAGAAGAGGTTGTGCAGGAGAGTTTCGTGCGCATCTGGACGCATGCGCCCCAATATAGGGCCGACCACGGTTCGGCGCGTGGCTGGATTTACGCCATTGTCAGGAACCGGGCGCTTAATCTTCTGCGGGACGGGAGCCGCGAACTTACCGCGCAGGATGTCGAAACGCTTCGTGACAGCGAACAGGCCGATGAAGTGGTCGCCGCCTGGCAAAAGCTCGACAGGAATTCGCGTCTTTATGAATGTCTGGGCGCGCTCGACGAGACCAAACGGCAGGGTATTCTGATGGCTTATGTCGCCGGATATTCCCATGGCGAAATCGCGGGCCGGTTGCGCGTTCCGCTTGGCACGACGAAATCCTGGATAAGGCGCGGGCTTTCCGCTCTTCGGGAGTGCATGGCATGACATATGATCGAAAAGACATTCCCGCCATCGCCGATGACTATGTATTGGGGCTGCTCGAGGTGTCCGAGGCTGCTGCTGTCGAAACGGCGACGGAGCGGGACGGCGAATTACGGGCGGCAATCGCGGCAAGCCGCGAGCGTTTTCTGCCGCTCGATACCAGCGTTGCGCCGGCAGCCGTCAACAGTGAATTATGGAGCAATATCGAAAGCCGGTTGCCGCCGCAGGCAAAATCCACGGCCAATAAATCGATCCGCACCGCAAACGACAATAGAAAAAACGGATGGCGGTCGATTGCCGTTTCCGCAATTGCCGCAACCCTCGTTCTTGCCGCGGGGCTGACCTTCAGCCTGACACGCACAACGGAGCCGCTGGTGATCGCAGTTCTCGTCAATGAGGCTGGAGAGGTGCAGGCGGTTGTCGAGGATTTCGGAAACGAAAAGGCAACAGTGCGGATGCTGGCTGATTTTGCCGTACCGCAGGATAAGACCATACAGGTGTGGACGTTGCCCTCCAGAGAGGTCGGGCCTGTTTCGCTCGGTCTGATTGAAGGCGTTCGTTCGGCCAGTCTCGAAGGACCGGCGCTGCCAAGGCCGCGAAATGACCAGCTTTATGAGATCACACTCGAGCAGGCAGGTGGATCGCCGACGGGCAGACCGACCGGGCCAATTCTGGCGAAGGGGCTGGCGCGAATGCCCCGCTGAAAACTGGTGTGACGCCGCTATGGAGAATTGAGGCCTGGCTTAATAGCCAATGGCAACACATAAGCCGGAAGTGATGCTCTTCATCGATGTCGCGCAGTCGCATCACATCGGCAGATTCGCTGGAAGGCTGAAGCCATTATTTGTCAGCATATTGAATGGCATAAGAGGAGTGCGCTGCCTGTGGCCAGGTTCGTGATCAAGCCGCTCTCCGAGTGTATATGCAATTTAGCTTGACTACGATTAAATTGCACGTAATAGTTGATGCGGTCGTAACATGAGGGGTAAGTGTTATGAGTCGCAAGTTTCTTTCGGAATTTTTGGGTACTTTTTGGCTCGTCTTCGGAGGTTGCGGCAGTGCGCTTTTTGCCGCCGCTTTCCCTGAACTCGGCATCGGCTTCCTTGGTGTGGCTTTCGCTTTTGGCTTGACGGTTCTGACCATGGCCTATGCGGTTGGCGGCATTTCCGGCGGTCACTTCAATCCGGCGGTTTCCGTCGGCCTCACCGTTGCCGGCAAATTCCCGGTGGCGAACCTCGTGCCTTATATCGTGGCGCAGGTTCTGGGGGCGGTCGTTGCGGCTGCGGCGCTTTATGTCATTCTCACCGGCAAGGCGGGCGCCGAAATCGGTGGCTTTGCCGCCAATGGTTATGGTGAGCATTCGCCGGGCGGATATTCTCTCCTGTCGGCGCTGCTGATCGAGATCATCCTGACAGCGTTTTTCCTGATTGTCATATTGGGGTCGACGCATGGCAGGGTGCCTGTCGGTTTCGCACCTGTCGCCATCGGTCTTGCACTCACCCTTATTCATCTGATTTCCATTCCGGTCACCAACACATCCGTCAATCCGGCCCGCTCCACCGGGCAGGCCCTGTTCGTTGGCGGGTGGGCGCTGCAGCAGCTCTGGTTGTTCTGGCTTGCTCCAATTCTCGGCGGTGCCATTGGCGCCGTGGTCTGGAAAATTTTTGGCGAGGAAGAAAAGGCCGACCATCCCGGCTCGGTTCAGCCCGCGACGACGTGAATAAGAGGCTTTGTTTCCCCGAATAGTCGGGGAAACGACTGAGGAGGATGGCATGGATCTTACTTCGATATTGGCCCAAATCGTCGGCGGTGCGGTGGGCGGCACGGCTGGTGGAAAGATACTGAAGGATTCCGATCTTGGCTCGCTCGGGAATCTGATCGCCGGCGCCATTGGCGGGATCGGCGGCGGAACCGTGCTGGGCTCGCTGCTCGGCACTGCGGGGACTGCGGCCGCCGGCGGCGTGGATATCGGCGCTCTTGCCGGCCAGCTCGTTGGCGGCGGTGTCGGCGGTCTGATCGTCCAGATCATCGTCGGCCTGATCAAGAACAAACTCGTGGCCAAATAGGCGATTGAGCCGCCTTCAGATAAAATGACGGACCTTGCCGGAGGAAGAGCTTCGTTCGGCAAGGAGGGTTGATGTTACACGCATTGATGGCAGTGGCAACGCGAAGTTCGAACGGGCTTCGTGTTCGGTTATCATCGGCTGAAACGGCGGGATGCCTTGTGTGCTGCCCGAAGGATGCGTTATGCCGTTTGGCTGCTGTCGCGAATGCGCTTCAGGTCTTGCCTTTGGCGACCGGTTCGTGCGGCGTCTTGTTCCAGACGAAAGGTCTGGTTTTAAGCTCCACCACAGCCCGCCAGGCCGCGACGGATAGCATCAGCCAATATAAGGGCATCGACAGCCATCGCCTTCCGACCTGCCGCCTTTCATAAGCTATCATTCTGCTGCGGCCCATCAATACGAAGATCGTGTAACTTCCGACGATATTCAGCGCATCGATAAAAAACAGCGCCCCCTGCCATGTGAAGAGCAGATCGATACCGTTTTCCCGGATGGCCATGGCCATGAATACCAGGGAAACGAAGAGCAAGGGATGCGTCAGCGACGATAGAAGCATGCCGCCGATCAGCAGCTGAAAGGCCATATAGGCAAACCATCCCATGGTACGCGCGGTTGCAAAGGGTGTACGGGTCATCACCAGCCAGCTTTGCAGCCAGCCCTTGAACCAGCGCGTTCGCTGGTTCAGCCACACGGCCAGCGATGTCGGTGCATCTTCCAGTGTCTGTCGCCGGATGACGCCGCAGCGATAGCCGAGCCGATGCAACCTAAGGCCAAGATCGGCATCCTCAGTGACATTGTAGGGATCCCAGGCGCCGGCTCGCCGCAACGCGGCAGTCCGGAAATGATTGGAGGTGCCGCCAAGCGGCAGCGGCAGCCCATGGCTGGCGAGGGCCGGCAGCATGCAGCGGAACAGGCCTGCGTATTCCAGTGCGAAACAGGTGCTCAGCCAGGAAGAAGAGGCGTTGCTGATGACGAGCGGCGCTTGCAGGCAGGCCATATTTTCCGGCTGGCTGCGAAAGGCGGCATAGGCTTCGCGCAATTGCTGCGGATGGGGCCGGTCCTCGGCATCATAAACGACAACAAATGTACCGCGCGCACCGGAAAGTGCGTAGGTGAGGGCTTTGGGTTTGGTGCGCGGCTCGGAAGGCGGCACCTGGACGATCTCCATGTGCGGACCGGGATTTATCCGCCTGATCGCTTCGATTGTCGCCCGGTCGTCGGCCTCGCAGACAAGCTTGATATCGAGCCGCGAGCGGGGCCAGTCCAGACGCTCCAAAGCACTGACGAGCTGCTCGATGACAGCCTCTTCGCGGTAAAGCGCCACCAGAATTGTATAAACCGGCAGTTCGTTTTCGTGCCGAAGAGACAAGGCCGTTTCCACGTCGGTTTCCCGGGGTGTATGGATGAGGGCAAAGAGCCGGAACAGCAGGGTGTTGAGGTAGAGCATCGACAGGGTGGCGTGAAGCCAGGCCAGGGCTATTTCAGAATAAGTCAGCAGCGAAAGGACGAGCAGGGTGGCGAGGACGCCGCCATAAAAGCCCTGCTGGCCATGCAGCGTGATTCTGGCGGAATGCTGGGGCGCGGCGTTGAAAAGCCGCTGCCGGGTCTCCGCCAGGCGACGGACCTCGCCGGCTTTCCAGATCGCGTCGCGCATGGCCCACGGGGTGGTCACGGCAAGTTCGTCAAAAAGACGCGGACGCTCATCCAATATGTTTTTCAGGAGATCCATCCGCGCCAGCTCCGGCACGATCAGCAATCCCATTTTGCCGTCCTGTGGGATCAGCCGCAGAAACCTCGGCTCTGTGAGTTGAAGATCGAGATTATCTAAATTAGCTACCCGTTCCGACGCGATTTCCAGGAGAAACGGCAATCGCAGATATTCGGCGAAGGCGCTGAAATACACCTCCGACGTGACGAGGCCGCTTATCAATAATTCCTCGTCAATCGTCGAGCCGTTCTCCAGCGCCCGCTGTTCGAATGCCGCGATATGCGACGTGTCCAATCCCAGTGAACGGAGAAATCGGTCCTGTCCGGTCCGGCCCTGTTCGGGAGAGGCCCGGTTCGGATTTTCATCGATATGGGAAAATGCAATTTTTCCTTCTGCCGGCGTCGTGCAAAACGAATCTCGTGTATATTGCCTGAAACAATCCATGCATCGCCGCCGCCGTCATGGTAACGCCTATTTCCTGTCACGGATAGTATAGATGAGAATAAAGAATGTAACGCGGAATGTAGGTCTCTATTTTACTTTAGCGTTCGCTTTACAATTTGTTGGTTACTTTAGTGAAGCTCAGGCCGAGGGTCTGTCGGATGGAAACCGCATGCCGGTGCTATTCGACGCGCAGGAGCGGTTTCCGGGTGGCGATCTTTCCTCCGTGCCCCGCATCAGGTTTCTGATGTCGGTGGATTTCCCACCATTCAATTTCACCGATCAGGAGGGCAGGCTTGCGGGCTTCCATGTCGATCTGGTGCGGGAAATCTGCGCCCAGCTGAAGGTGGAAAGCAAATGCCAGGTGCAGGCGCTGCCCTTCGACGAGCTGGAAGCGGCGCTCGAAATGGGCGAGGGCGAAGCGGTGATTTCCGGTCTCGCCACCACGGCTGATCTGCGCAAGAGCTTCACCTTCTCGCGGCCCTATCTGCTAATGCCCGCCCGGCTTGCGGTGAACAAGGCGGCAAAATTCACCGGCTCCGGCGCGGATGCGCTTTCGGGAAAGAAGGTGGGTGTGGTTGGCAATTCGCGGCACGAACAGATGCTGAAAGCGTTTTTTCCAAAAGCCAGGGTCGAAGGGTTCGATGGCTATGAGCCCATGTATGAGGCGTTGAAGACAGGCAAGGTGGACGCCATCTTCGCCGACGGTCTGCGCCTGCCTTTCTGGGTTTCTGGAGGTGCTTCCGAAAGCTGCTGCGCGCTCTTCGGCGGTCCTTATATGTCCGACCGGTTTCTCGGCGAAGGCCTGTCCATCATGGCGGTCGATCCGGATAATGTACTGGTGCCGGCTTTCGATCAGGCGCTGGCCGCCCTTTCGCGAAATGGTCGGCTGGAAGAGATTTACCGGCGTTATTTCCCTTACGGGCTTTATTAGAAATCCTGATCGACCGTCGCGACAGTCCTTATTTGGCTGGCACGAAAACCTGTTCATCGCGCCGCAAACGTAGGAGCGCGATCCATACGGCGGCGGCGATGGCGGTTTCCACCAGGAAATAGCTGCCGATCGTTCCCGAAATGCTGAAGGACCAGGTGAAGAAGGCGACGATGACGGACCCGATGAGATTACCGCTGTTCCATATCTTCGCGCGAATATCCTGCCTCCCGGAGGCGCCGAGTGCCTCGAGTGCGGTGGCGGCAACGGCCATCGGCAGAACCACCCAGCAAAGCACGCGGGTGATGATGGGCAGAGAGACATATTCGTCGCCGAACAGCAGCGGCAGGAAAGGGGCGATGATGAAGATCACCAGGGCGCTGCCGGTTGCGATGAAAAGCGCTGCCTTTAGCACATTATAAGCGCGCCCTATGGTCTTGGTGATGCCCTGCAGGGCGGCGGAGGCGGAGCCCGGATAGATCAGCCGGTTGAGCGCCTCGACGGAAAGATAGGAACTGTCGAGAATGCGCCGGGCGATCGAATAGCTGCCCAGCACCTCGGCGCTGGCAATGGCGCCGAGAACGAGAATATCGGCATTACCGCGCACGGCCTTGAACAGGAACTGGGTGGAAAACAGGATGCCGATGCGGATTTCCTCGCGCACGATCCGGAAAACCGGACGGCCGAGCCTGCCGATCGCCTTGACGGAAATCACGGCCGCAACGGTGTGGGCGGCGAGGTTCCACAGCGCCCAGGCCTCAACCGTTTCCACCTTGAAGATAAGGCAGGCGACCACCGCGGCAATGGTGCGGGCGACGGCGAACATCACTTCCAGCTTGTTGGCCGAAGCGAAGTTGGAATGGGCGATGAAACTCTGCGTGGAAAGCGAGATGACCTTCAGGAGAACGAGGTTGGTGAACAGGATCAGGAAGGTGGTGATCAGCGTGTGCAGCAATGTTTCCGAGGTCGGGAAAAACACCGGGATCGTCACCATGCCGATGATTGTCAGCACCACGCCGGTCGCAGCACTCAAGAGATAGCTGTGGCCGAGCATGACGGGGAACATGCTGCGATCCTGCGCGACGCGGCGGATCAGCGATTCCTGCGAGCCGATGCCGCAGATCTGCACGCCGAGATTGGTGACGGCCGTGATCGAGGCGTAAAGCGCGAATTGTTCGACGCCGAGATGGCGGGCAAGCAGCGCGAAGGTCAGGAGCTGGGCGGCGCTGGACATCAGAAGCGCCCCGCCGGACGCCATATAGGTCAATCCCAGTCTGACTAGATGGCCGAATCGCGGCGTGTTGAACGACACCTCATTCTCCATGTTTCCGGCATTGCCGGATAAATCCAACAATGACTGCGCTTGTTTTCTAAAAAATCCGCGAACTGAAAAAGCCGCAACCAGCCAATATTATGAAAGCCCGCAACCCGAATGGATTGCAGTTTATCCTGTCTTATCCTCCTTGAGGTAAGAGAGGGTTAAAGCAATTACATAATAATGACGATAATGACTGTTTATGGTTATTTGGACATGGCCCTCTTTCAGAAGGGTTTCGTTGTTCGTCACAAGGCAGGCCCATGATCCGATCGTCCAGTTCCGGTGCACGCGACCATGCCGCGTTTGGCTGATACACAGCCCATCGCTGCGCAAGACAGCGCCATATCCCTTGCCGGCGGCCGGCGCGACGCGTTTTTTTTCGTCGCCACCATGCTTTATATCTGGATTTCCGTGGCGCCCTTCGAAAATCTCGCGGCGCCGCCTGTGCCGCGCGCCGCCGCAAACCAGCTGACCGGCCTCGTGATTGCGCTGATCCTGGCTGTTTTCGCACTGCGCCATCGGCTAACGGGGCTTTTGCTGAGGCCGCGCCTGCCCATTCTGCTATTGTTTTTCTGGCTGGCGATCTGCTCCGTGATAGGCACCCAACCCGGTACCTCGCTGCAGCGCCTGGTCTTCACCGCACTTTTATGTTTCATCACCAGCGTTCTCGTCGTCATGCCACGGGACCGGCGGCAGTTCGACCGGATGATGGCCATCTTCGCCCTCATTCTCTTGGCGCTCTGTTATCTGGGAGTGATCTTCCTGCGGTCGCGCTCGGTCCATCAGCCCTTTGACCTTGACGAAAAGGCGCTTGCGGGTGACTGGCGCGGCATTTTCAATCACAAGAACGCCGCCGCCCCGGCCATGATCATTCTTTTCATGATTGGGCTTTACCTGCGCAATTCCTGGTCGATGCTGGGCGGCATCGTGATCACCTTGCTGGCCGGGTTCTTTCTCTGGAAGACCAACGGAAAAACAGCGGCCATGCTTTTGCCCGTCACCCTGGCGCTGGTCTGGGTCATGGAAAGGCATGCTCACCGGACCTTGCTGATGATCGGCGGTCTTCTGGCCTTTCTCAACATCGTCGCCGTCGGCTCCACCTATTTCCCGAGTATACAGAATTTTGTCGAAAGTCTGGGGATCGATTCCACATTCACCGGCCGGACGGACATATGGCGCCTGTCCTTCGACACCTTCGCGCAATCGCCGATTTTCGGGCAGGGGTTCCAGGCATTCTGGACGAGCGACCGCCTTCTATCGCAGGCTGATATTGCCGGAACCTGGGCGGTCACGGCCTTTCATGCCCATAATGGTTATGTCGAAAGCCTGCTGAATGGCGGCCTGCCGGCCTTCATTCTCACCGTCATATGGCTGGTCATCATACCCGCAAATGATTTCCACACGGCGGTGGGCAAGGGTACGGACCCGGGACTAACCCGACTTTTTGCACGAATTTGGGTGTATGCGCTGCTTTCTTCGTGTCTTGAGAGTAATTTCTTTACCGGAACCGGGCCTATTTGGTCTTCTCTGCTGATCGCGGTCTATTGTTTGAGGCATCAGGCCCACGACATACTTGAACAGGGGCAGTAATTTGCAGACAGGCCGGGGGGCTTTGTATGACGCAAAAAATCGGGACTTTTGCAGACCGGATCAATAACCGGCTGGTGCGGTATTTTCCGGGGCCGGCGGTGCGGATCGAAACATCCGAACCGATCGTGTCCTTCACATTCGACGATGTGCCGGCAACCGCCTGGACGAATGGCGCGCGCATCCTGCAAAGTGAGGGCGTTTGCGGAACGTTTTACATTGCCGGTGTGTTCATCGACAAATACGATGGCAAGCAGCAGATGATTACAGCGAAAGGCTGCGCTGCGTTGGCCGCCGCCGGCCATGAGCTTGGTTGCCACACTTTTTCTCATCGTAAGCTTTCGGGCTTTTCAAGACAGAGTCTTGAGCTGGATCTCGACCGCAATGACAGCGTGCTTGGATCGTTCGATGAACACGGCAATGGGCGGAATTTCTCCGTTCCTTTCGGTATGGCGTCGCCTCTCATGCAGCCCGTTCTCCGGCGTCGGTTCAGGACCACACGCGGGATTATGCCTGGCATCAACCGAGGCCGCGTCGACCCGCATAATCTTGCCGCAGTCGAGTTGCGTGCGGATCAGAATTACCTCGATGCTGCCGATCACTGGCTTGAGGATGTTTTGCAAAAAGGCGGCTGGCTCATCATCTTCACCCATGATGTTTCACAGACACCAAGCTTTTACGGTTGCCCGGAAGACAGATTTCAGGGCCTCGTCCGCAGGGCGGCGTCCGGCGGTGCGAAGATCATGACGGTCGATGCCGCGGCAAGGACACTCGGCCTGTAAAGAAATATTCTCAGCGCGTACTCGGGGCGATATTGCGGAAACCTCTGTCCGCAATTGCGCCCCTATTGGCTGGCCCAGATGATGCGCGCGATCCACTCCACATCCGCCATGTCGAAGCTGCGATTGGGGTGTTCGGGGTTGAGCGAAAGAAGCTCGATGTTTTTAGGGCTTTGCCGCGCCAGCACCTTGGCCATCACTTCGCCATCGCGGCTTTTCAGCACCACGCGGTCGCCGCGCCGCACCTGCGCGCCCGGCTCCACGATGAGAATGTCGCCATCGCGGTAAAGCGGCATCATGCTCTCGCCCTGCACTTCCAGGGCGTAGACGCCCTGTTTGCGCTCGGGAGACGAGGGAAACTCCACCACATCCCAGCCCTGACCCGCCGGAAAACCGCCATCATCGAAAAAACCGCCGGAACCGGCCTGCGCAAAACCGAGCAGGGGAATGGCGTTGTCGGCACCGGAAGGCTGCATTGTCTGCGCCCTGCCGAAAGCATAACCGAAAAACTGGTCGACACTTGCGCCCGTCGCTTCCAGCACCTTGGAGACGGATTCGGTCGAGGGCCAGCGTTTGCGGCCATCCGGCCCGAAGCGTTTCGATTTATTGAACGATGTGGGATCGAGGCCGGCACGCTTCGCCAATGCCGAAGGCGTCAGCTGATGGCGTTCGGCAAGCGTGTCGATGGCGCTCCAGATCGTCTCGTGTGACAGCATGATAGAAAGCCCGCAAGTGGAGCCGATAGCGGAAAGCTCCTGTCGTTTAATGACCAGAATCTAGACCAAATCCGGTCAGGAGTAAAGAAAGGAAAGGAATAAAATCCTTGTCCTAGGCCACCATCGCCGATGTATTTATCTTGGCGAGCTGGATGACCGCCTGCGTGCGGCTGTCGACCTTGAGCTTCAGCAGAATAGCCGAGACATGCGCCTTGATGGTGGCTTCGGAAACATTGAGCTCATAGGCGATCTGCTTGTTCAGCAGCCCTTCGGCCAGCATGCCCAGAACCCGGCTTTGCTGTGGCGTCAGCGTTCTGAGCCGGCCGATCAGATCGGTCACGTCAGGATCCTGTTCCTTCTCGCCCTGATGGCCCGACGGTATCCAGACATCGCCTTCCAGAACGGCACGGATGCCGTCCCTGATATCGTCAATACCAGAGGATTTGGAAATGAAACCGGAAGCGCCGAGTTCGATCGACCGGCGAACGGTGGTCGCATCATCCGTTGCCGAAACGATGACGATCGGCAGGCTGGAAAATTCCGCTCTCAGCGCCATCAGGCCTGAAAATCCGCTGACCCCCGGCATGGCAAGATCGAGAAGCAAGAGATCGGCGTCGTTGCGCCCTGCGGCTGCACGTCGGGCAGCCTCGAAATCCCCGGCCTCGATGATGGTCTGTTGCCCGTCGAGACCGGCTACGGCCTGCTTCAGAGCACCGCGAAAAAGCGGGTGGTCATCTGCAATGATAATGACAAGTTCCGACATTCTGGCCCCCTCCCAAGGACGTTATGCGGTTCTTTCGCAGGTCTGGTGTACTCTTTTGCCGTGGTCGAAATGCGTCCGGCTCCTCCGCTCAAGGTTGCGCCAATCGCTTGCGTATTACAAGAAAAAGCTTGTGGACAGCCGGCCTTTGAAGGTCTCCGCAATAAAAATGCCGTGGAAACTGTGGACAATCTTCGAGCTTTGCGGCAAATCCCGCTGAGTGGAAAGCCTTGGAGAGCCCTATGCAGGAAACGCCCGCGATCATCTATAAAATCGTGCCGGAGACGTTGTGGAGTGTAGCCAGGGCAAAAGGCATGTTCGAAGGTGCGGCGATCGACCTGACCGACGGCTTCATTCATTTTTCGACGGCAGAGCAGGTGGCAGAGACCGCTGCGCGGCATTTTTCCGGCCAGGTGGATTTGCTT
The DNA here is from genome assembly GCF_048298475.1 of Agrobacterium sp. El2ro-1b. Taxonomy (NCBI): domain Bacteria; kingdom Pseudomonadati; phylum Pseudomonadota; class Alphaproteobacteria; order Hyphomicrobiales; family Rhizobiaceae; genus Agrobacterium; species Agrobacterium sp. El2ro-1b. Next base: position 133,698 of record NZ_CP103458.1, read on the forward strand.
CTGATCGCGGTCGACGGTGCAGCGCTTGGCGACAAGCTGGTTTATGAACCGTCCAGGGGCGGTGATCTTTTCCCGCATCTTTACGCCCCGCTTCCCTTCAGCGCGGTCCTTTGGGAAACGCCGCTCTCGCTTGATCATGATGGCCAGCACCAGTTCCCGGAGATTTTGTGATGAGCGGATTATTTTCCTCTGTCGGCCGCAAGGGCCTGTTTCTCATCGATCCGGAAAAGGCGCACGGGCTCTCCGTTGCGGCGCTGAAGAGCGGCTTCCTGCCCACCTGCATGGTGCCGCATGATCCGCGCCTGCAGCAGACGGTGGCGGGCCTTGTCTTCCCCAATCCGCTCGGCATGGCGGCGGGCTACGACAAGAATGCGGAAGTACCGGGGCCGCTTCTGAGGCTCGGTTTCGGCTTCACCGAAATCGGCACCGTCACGCCGCGGGCGCAATCCGGCAATCCCAAGCCACGCATTTTCCGCCTGGTCGAGGATGAGGGCGTCATCAACCGTCTCGGCTTCAACAATGAAGGCCATGCCGCAGCGCTGGAGCGTCTGAAACAGGCGCGTCTGCGCGGCATCGTCGGTGTTAATATCGGCGCCAACAAGGATAGCGAAGACCGCATCGCCGATTATGTGCAGGGCATCGAGGCGTTTTATGCGGTCGCATCCTATTTCACCGTCAATATTTCTTCGCCCAACACGCCGGGTCTGCGTGACCTGCAGGCGCGTGAAAGCCTTGCCGCTCTTCTTACGGCCGTGCTGGAACGCCGCAAGGCGGAGACTGAGCGCCTCGGCAAACGCATCCCGATCTTTCTCAAGATCGCGCCCGATCTGACTGAGGAAGGACTGGACGATGTTGCCGAAGAGGCGCTCGCCCACGATCTCGACGGCCTGATCGTCTCCAACACCACGCTCTCTCGCGAAGGCCTGCGACCGGGTCCGCACAAGGGCGAGGCAGGTGGGCTGTCGGGCAAGCCGCTCTTTGAGCTTTCCACCACGGTTCTCGCCAAGATGCGCCGTCGCGTCGGCGCCAATCTGCCGCTCATCGGCGTTGGTGGTGTTTCATCTGCGGAAACGGCTTTGGAAAAGGTGCGGGCAGGGGCCGATCTCGTGCAGCTCTATTCCTGCATGGTCTATGAAGGTCCGGGCCTGCCTTCGGCCATCGTCAAGGGCCTGTCGAAGCTGGTCGCCCGCGAGGGCGTGGAGACCATCCGTGACCTGCGCGACAGCGCGGTGGACCGCTGGGCTGACCGTAAGCTCGGCTGAAGAGCGAAGGAGCGGGGTGATCCCCCGCCCCTGAATTCAGGCGCAGAGCACCATCGCCCAATAGGGCCGGTTGCGGCTGGCGGCATCATAGGCAACCGCGACGCCGAGGCCATTATAAGGCCCGAGCATGTTTTCGAGATGGTGCTGTGAGCCGATCCAGGCCTTGACCACGCGTTCCACGCTGTCCTGTCCCGCCGCGACGTTTTCCGCCGCCGGAAGCGGCACCTTGCCGTCTTTCATGCGGATGAGGAAACTGTCGGTCAGGCCGATCAGATGCGCCATCTTCTGCGCCTTGACCATGCGGCCGGCCTGATAGGCGGCTGCACCGCTTGCCGCACCATTGATGGCGAGTGGCGAAAGCCCCTTCGAACGGCGCAGATCGTTGACCATGGGAAGCGCCGCTGCCGTCTCGTCGCGGGTGCCTGACGGCAGACCCTTGTTCGTGGGCATGGAAACGCAGGCGGAAAGGACGGAGCCGGCGGAAATCAGCACGAAGCCGCGCCGGGTGAGCGTCTGAAGTGATGTATCGGTCATGTCAGCGGCGGTAGCTCAAAAGGCGCAGGATGATGAAAACGGGAATGACGATCGTGGCCCCGAGGATCAGATAGTCGCCGATCGCGCCCAGCGCATGGAAACCGCTGCGCCACAGATCGACCACGAAATCGCGTGCGCTGTAGATAATGTTCCATGGCGTCAATCCGAAGATCGCCATCAGAAAGCCGACGAGCAATGAAACCACGAGCAGCTTCACCACGGTGCGGGCCACCGTATCACCCAGCATTTTGTTGACCTCACCGGCCATCAGCAAGTCTCCTGTTTTGTCCTGACATATGGGGCGCACCGCTTCGATGCAAGTTTTCACGCACTATATCGCGCCATATCAGCCAATTCCACGCAGGGGCCATGAAATAGGACTTGAGTTTTTTTATGGCTTGATAAATGACAGCCGGCATCTTCTCAGGAAATAATTGATGGCCCCAAACCAGTTTTCTTCCGGTGACGTCATTGCCGACCGCCGGGCGGACTATGCCCGCATGTTGGCGGAGAGCGGTGATTATCCCGCCGCCGCCGAACTTATGGAACAGGCGCTTGAACTTGCACCACGGTGGACGGCGGGATGGTTTCGTTTCGGGGAGTATCACGAAAAGGCGGGGGAGACTGCAAGGGCGGTGGCGGCTTACGAGAAAGTCGCCGAACTGGATAGGGAAGGGCTGTTTGCAGCCGAACTGAAGCTAGCGGTTCTCGGCGCCGCGGAAACACCCGAACAACCGCCGAGCCGCTACGTGGAAGGGTTGTTCGACGATTACGCCGATCGTTTTGAAACCTCGCTTGTCGAGAAGCTGGATTACAGCGTGCCGCAGAAACTGGCGGAGCTGATCGCCAAGGCGGCGAAAGGCGGCGCCTTCGACACCATTATCGATATCGGTTGCGGCACCGGTCTCCTCGGCATCGAAATCCGCTCTCTGGCAAAACGGCTCGAGGGTTTTGATATCTCCCAGAACATGCTTGCCAAGGCCGATGAAAAGGGTCTTTACGACCATCTCGGCCAGGCGGATCTTTCGCTCGAAGCGGAGGCTTCGGGGCTCTTTACCCCGGTACTCACGCAGCACCGCGCCGATCTCGTCGCCGCTGCCGATGTGATGATGTATCTCGGCAGTCTTGAAACCGTCATGCCGCTCGTTTCCGCCCTGCTCAAACCATCAGGCTTTTTCGCCTTCTCGGTGGAGGATGGGGGCGATGAGCAAGGTTTCGTCCTGCGGGAATCCCTTCGTTACGCGCACTCCAAGAGCTATGTGATCGATCTCCTTGAACGGTCGGGCTTTTCCCCCATGGAAATCCGCAAAACCACCATTCGCAAGGATGCCGGAAAACCCCTTTCCGGCATTCTCTTTCTTGCCCGCGCCAAAGCCTGAACATTCCGTTTCTTGCCTTTTTTACGATAGGTCAGGCTTGCTTACGTATCCATCTTGATCAGGTGTTTTTTGCAGTGCAAAATGTGCCGGAAACCTGAGGGAAAAAGCGTGAGCACAACGAGAAGCGTTTACGGCATGTGGAGTTCCGATCCGGCCAGACATGCGCCGGTGGAAGACGTGCAGGGCATCGTCACCGGTGCCATCGTCTCGGCGCTCGGCTTTTATCTCTTGGCCAAGGTCGGTCTTTTGACCGGCGGCACGGCTGGCGTCGCCTTTCTCCTTCATTATGCCTTCGGCATCAGCTTTGGCCTGATGTTCTTCCTCGTCAACCTGCCCTTCTATTATCTGTCGTTCCGCCGCCTCGGTCTCGCCTTTTCATTCAAGACCTTCATCGCCATCGGCCTAGTTTCGGTGCTGACGGAAGTGGAAGCGCGCTGGATGGTCATCGACAGCATCCACCCGCTCTGGGCGGCGCTGCTCGGTGGTCTGCTTCTGGGTTACGGATTGCTGGCGCTTTATCGCCACCGCGCCAGCCTCGGCGGCATCGGCATTCTGGCCATCTATATTCAGGATCGTTTCGGCATCCGCGCCGGTCTCATCCAGTTGGCCTTTGATGCCTGCGTCATGCTGTGCGCCTTCCTCGTCATCGATCCCGCAACCGTTGCCTATTCGATTGTCGGCGCTTTCGTCCTCAACATATTCCTCGCCATCAACCACCGCTTGGACAGATACATCGTCGTGCGTTAAGCCTGACCGCTTGAAATTTGTCGGGCTTGGGCGCAATAGCTGGACAAGGTCGAGCCAGATCGGGCAAGTCAGGGGAAGATGCATGGACGATACCAGTGCGCGCAGGCGATTGAATCTTTGGACATCAGCGCCCGATCGTCACTCGCTGCTGGAAGATGCACAGGCTATTCTGGCGGGCAGCATGCTGATTTCACTCGGTGTCACGCTGTTTTCCGCCGCAGGCCTTCTCACCGGCGGTGTGGTGGGTCTTGCGTTTCTGGCGCATTACGCCAGTGGGTTCAGCTTCGGTGCGGTGTTTTTTCTTGCCAACCTGCCGTTTTATTATCTGGCCTTCCGCCGTCTCGGCCTCGCCTTCACGGTGAAGACCTTCTGCGCCATCGCCACGACGGCGCTGCTGTCGGAATATATGCCGGGCTTTTTCGCCTTTGAGAGCATCAACCCGATTGCCGCTGCACTCTTCGGCGGACTGACGGTCGCCGCCGGCATGCTGGCGCTGTTTCGCCACCGCACCAGCCTCGGCGGTTTCGGCATATTGGCGCTCTATCTTCAGGATCGTTTCGGCTGGCGCGCCGGCCTCGTCCAGCTCGCTTTTGATGGCATGGTGCTCGGCTGCTCCTTCTTCGTCGCCACACCTTTTGTCATCCTCTGCTCCATTCTCGGCGCGCTGGTCATGAACCTCACGCTTGCCGTCAATCACAGAAACGACCGCTACATCGCCATGTAGCGGTCGGCCGTTGCGGTCAGGGTGGTTCAGGCTGCCTTCGCGGCGGCTTCGACCGGATGCTGTGAGCGGAAGCCGACGGCGATGCGGTTCCAGGTGTTGATCGCGCCGATGGCAACCGTGATCTTCACGATCTCCTCATCGGAAAAATGCGCCCTCAGCGTCTCGAAGGCGTCATCCGGCGCGCCGGTTTCGGCAATCTTCGTCACCGCATCCACCCACCCGAGCAGCGCCCGTTCCTGCTCGGTATAAACAGGGGATTCCCGCCACACGCTCATCAGGTTGATCCATTGCTCTGAAAGCCCGTCATGGCGGCTTTCCTTCACATGCATGTCCACACAGAAAGCGCAGCCGTTGATGATCGATGCGCGCAGCTTGATGAGGTGAACGAAACGGCGCTCAAGGCCGCTGCTCTGGACGTAGTTTTCCAGGGCCATGACGGCCTTGAAGGCTTCGGGGGATGCCTTGGCATAGTTGACACGGGTTTTCATGCGTCTCTCCATTGGTTGGGATAGGTTGAAGTCATGCGTCATCGGTCCGGAAAGCGGTAAGGCTGTCCGGGAACGTGATTGGTGGTTCGGGGTCCTATTTAGAGTTCAGCGCGTCGTCGTCTTGCGCTCGTTCATGTCAAGAAAGGCGCAGCCGCGGGCGGCAATTCCACCATCGTCATTGGCGGCAAGATCACCCAGAATGTCGGCGATTGTGGTTTTGGCAAGTTCGGCGCGGTACACCTTCTCTGCCTTCAGCATCGCGGCATTGATGCCGCAGGGCTTGGTGAAATAACGCCCCGGCAAGGGGTTCGGCCCGCGCTGGCGAATTTCCGCGCAGCGGAAGGCAGGCTGCGGCCCCTCGACCGCCAGCACGATATCAAGCAGGGTGATCTTGTCGGTTGCCCGGGCCAGACGGTAACCGCCCTTCGGCCCCGGCACGGTGGCGGCTATGCCGGCGTTTGACAGCGATTGCAGGTGTTTCAGCAGATAGCTCGTGGAAACGCCGTGGAATTCCGCGAGCGCCGCTGCCGACAGCACGCCGCCTTCGGAAAGTCCCGCCAGCATGCCCACACTGTGAATGGCCTGTTCAACGCCGTCTCCGAGTTTCATCGGTCTTTCCCATGTTCCGTTGCTTCAGTATCGTGGATATTATTTATCCATGATTTTGTTTTCCTGTCAAGCGGAAGCATTGCGCTCTTCTTTTTCGCTGGTTTTTCACTACCTTGAAGCGGTGAACCATATCGAGCCCCCCACGTCCGGCACGCATGTCGGCACCTTGCCCCTTCCATTCCAGAAATGGTTTGCAGAAAAGGGATGGTCTCCGCGCGCCCATCAGCTGGAACTGATGGCGCGGGCGCGGGGCGGGGAAAACATGCTGCTGATCGCGCCAACGGGGGCCGGCAAGACGCTCGGCGGCTTCATGGCGTCGCTCACCGATCTGGCGGAGCGCGGCAAGGTGCCGCCCGGCTCCGGTTTTGTCGGCGTGCACACGCTCTATATCTCGCCTCTGAAGGCGCTTGCGGTAGATATTGAGCGCAATCTCACCAGACCCGTTTCCGAAATGGGCCTGCCGATTGTGATCGAAACCCGCACGGGCGATACGCCGCAGGCCAAACGCCAGCGCCAGAAGGTTAAGCCACCCGATATTCTGCTGACGACACCGGAGCAGGTGTCGCTGCTCTTGGCCAACAAGGAAGCCGAGCGGTTTTTCCGCGATCTGAAATATGTGGTTCTTGACGAACTGCATTCCCTCGTCACCTCCAAGCGTGGTCATCTGCTGTCGCTGGCGCTTGCCCGTGTGCGTCGGCACGCTCCTGACGTGCGCTTCATCGGCCTTTCGGCCACGGTGGCGGAGCCGATGGATTTGCGCCGTTATCTTGCGCCACAGGGGCAAGGCGAGCCACCTGCCGGTCTCATCACGGTCGAAGGCGGTGCAAAGCCTGATATTTCCATTTTGCAGACGGAGGAACGCATCCCGTGGTCCGGCCATTCCGCGCGTTATGCCGGCAAGGACTTATACGAGGCGTTGAAGCAGCATCAGACGACACTGGTCTTCGTCAACACGCGCTCACAGGCCGAACGGGTCTTCCAGGAACTGTGGACCGTCAATGACGACAATCTGCCGATTGCGCTGCATCACGGCTCGCTGGATGCCGGCCAGCGCCGCAGGGTGGAGGCGGCCATGGCGGAGAACAAGTTGCGCGCCGTCGTCGCCACCTCGACGCTTGATCTCGGCATAGACTGGGGCGATGTCGACCTTGTCGTGCATGTCGGTGCGCCTAAAGGGGCGAGCCGCCTTGCCCAGCGCATCGGCCGTTCCAATCACCGCATGGACGAGCCGTCAAAGGCGATCCTCGTTCCCGCCAACCGTTTCGAGGTGATGGAGTGCCGGGCAGCGCTGGATGCCAATTACATCGGCGCGCAGGATACGCCGCCGATTGCCGAAGGCGCGCTCGATGTTCTGGCCCAGCATGTGCTCGGCATGGCCTGCGCCGAACCCTTCGATGCGGATGAACTTTATTGCGAAGTCACCAGCGCCTCGCCCTATGCCGACCTGCCGCGCGCCACCTTCGATCGGGTGGTGGATTTCACCGCGACAGGCGGTTATGCGCTGCGCACCTATGAACGTTATGCCCGCATCCGCCAGATGAAAGATGGCCGCTGGCGCGTTTCCAATCCGGCTGTCGCCCAGCAATATCGCCTGAACCTCGGCACCATCGTTGAGGCCGCGGAATTGAACGTCCGCATGGTCAAGCGCAATGCCAAGGGCACGGTCGGGCGCGGCGGCATGTCGCTCGGCAAGGTGGAAGAACATTTCCTCGAGCAGCTGGTACAGGGCGATACGTTCCTGTTCGCAGGCAAGGTGCTGCGCTTCGAGGGCATCCGCGAGAACGAATGCCTGGTGTCGCAGGCCTTTTCCATGGACCCGAAAATCCCCTCCTATGCTGGCGGCAAGTTTCCGCTTTCCACCTATTTGGCGGATCAGGTGCGCTCCATGCTTGCCGATCCTGCTCGCTGGCAGGCGCTGCCGGATCAGGTCCGCGACTGGCTGGAAATCCAGAAGGAAAAGTCGATCATTCCCAAGCGCGACGAGTTGCTGGTGGAGACCTTCCCGTTCCGCAAGCGCTTCTTCATGGTCATGTATCCCTTCGAGGGACGGCTGGCGCACCAGACGCTCGGCATGCTGCTGACGCGGCGGCTGGAGCGCGCGGGCGCCAAACCCATGGGTTTCGTCGCCACCGATTATTCGCTCGCCATCTGGGCCATGGCGGATATCGGCATGCGGTTGAATTCCAACCGGCTGTCGCTGGCGGACCTACTGGATGAGGACATGCTGGGCGACGATCTGGAGGCGTGGCTGGACGAGTCCTTCATGCTGAAGCGCACGTTTCGCAATTGCGCAGTCATCTCTGGCCTCATCGAGCGCCGTCATCCGGGCAAGGAAAAGACCGGCCGGCAGGTCACGGTCTCCGCCGATCTTATTTATGACGTTCTTCGCAGCCATGAGCCGGATCATATCCTGCTGGAAGCGACGCGGCGGGATGCGGCGGCGGGACTTTTGGACATTGGCCGTCTTGGCGATATGCTGAAGCGAATCAAGGGCCACACCACCCATCGCGCGCTGGAGCATGTCTCGCCGCTCGCCGTTCCGGTGATGCTGGAAATCGGCCGCGAGACGGTGGCAGGTGAGGCGATGGACGATGTGCTGGCCGAAGCTGCCGACGAGCTGATCGCCGAAGCCATGTCCTGAACGATGAAAATGGAATGAAGGAACGACCACAAAAGTGCTGAGCCGGCTGACATTGAGCGACAGGTTTTCAAATGGCTTCGAATGCCTCGGCAGCGAAACCGCCATCCATGGTGTCGCCGCCTGGTGCGATCCTTTGGGCGGGCTCTACCTGCCGGACCTGTCACTGCTCGTCGTCTCCGATCTGCATCTGGAGAAGGGGGCTGCTTTCGCCCGGCGCGGCCGCATGCTGCCGCCCTACGACACCATTGCCACGCTTAAAATCCTGTCCTCGCTCGTCAGCCGCTACGATCCGAAGATCGTCGTCAGCCTCGGCGATAATTTCCACGATCGCGTTGGCTCGCAGCATCTGCCGCTGCCGCTGCGTGAACTCATTCGCGAGATGGCCCGCAGCCGCGAATGGATATGGATCAACGGCAATCACGATCCCGATGGTACGGTCGACTTGCCGGGCTCGTCGGTGGATGAGATGTTTTACGGTAATCTCGTCTTCCGCCACGAGCCGAAAGTGGGAGAGGCAGCCGGCGAAATTGCAGGTCACCTGCATCCTTCCGCCACCGTGCGTCGCCGCGAAAAGACGGTGCGGCGGCCCTGTTTCGCCACCGATGGTTCACGGCTGTTGATGCCGGCATTCGGGGTCATGAGCGGCGGGCTGGATTTGCGCCACAAGGCCATGCGTGGTCTCTTCGATCACACGGCACTCGTCGCGCATCTGATGGGTAGGGACCGCATCTATTCGGTGCGGTTTTCAAATCTGCTCGGCTGAGCGCATCTCGTCCAGCCCCGCCTATTGGCGGTAGACCAGCACCGGTATCTTCGAGTTCTTCAGCACCTTTGCCGTGACGCTGCCAAGCAGCATCTCGATGAAACTCCTGCGCCGATGCGAGGCCATGGCGATGAGGTCGCAGCCGGTCCTGTCGGCGATTTCGATGATCGCCTCATCCGGCCGTCCCGCCCTTGCCAGCAGGGCTTCGCAATCCAGCCCCATGGCGGCGGCATGTGCCTGCGTATCGCGCAGCAGATGCTCCGCCTCTTCGCAGCGGTGGAATTCCTCTTCGGCAATGGCGGCAATGTCTTCGACGTCGCTCGCAATTACATGAAAGGGTTCCGATACCGTCACGACGGTCACCTTTGCGCCTGCCTCTCTGGCGAGAGCGAACCCTTGGTCGATTGCGATCTGCGCCAGCGGCGAGCCATCGGTGGGAATGAGAATGTGCTTGAACATGACATTTCTCCTTTTCATCCCGGTCGCAACCGCGCTCATTGCCATGATCGGCGCGCGTGGTTGTAACGTCTCGAATTTTACCGCAAACCGATGACGGAAGCGAATGCTATCTTTGGCGGAAAGGGCAGCGTGCGCCCGATTTTTGCGAGAGGAACTGATCAGTCCTTGCGGAAGATGATGCTGGCGCCCCAGCCCGTCACGACCGCCAGGAGAACGCAGAGCGCGCCATAGGCAAGCGGCGTCTGATGCGCCGCATCGGTGATCGCCTGTTCCATGCCGGTCTTGACGACACGCAGCTTCAATTCGCGCTGGGCGATGAATTTGCCGCTCTTGAAAAGATAGGCGCGCGCGGTGTGCACACCGTTCGGCACGTTGGCGGGCAGGCGCAGCGTCGCCCAGAACAGGCCGGTGCGTTCCAGCCGCACCCCGGTTGTATCGTTGCGATAGATGCCGCTCGAAAGCTTGAGCCGACGATAGGCCTCCTGGAAATCGAAGACATTGTCGGGCACGCCGGAGAAAACGGCACTTTTGAGTGACAGATGATCGACGCCGAGCCCCATGGCGCGCAGCGTTCCGGGCGAGGCGACGTCGTTGATATTGCGCGTGCTGGCCATGGAATAGGATTCCGGCAGCGGCGTGAAGGTAATGGCGCTGGTATTGATCCAGATGCCAGCCACACGCTGCTTCTTGCGCACGGTCATATAGTCGCTCGGCCCTTCCAGCGTCACGACGATATCATATTGCCCGATGGCCAAAAGCAGCTGGTCGGTATTGTTGAGCGCGCCGAAGAGGGTGAAATCCGCCCCGCGAAAATCGGACGCAATGGGAATTTCGGTCGTTGATGCGCCGATTTCGATATTTTCCTGCAAGGGCCGCTGTTGCGGGCCGGGCGGCAGGGCAAGCGGCGGCGTCTGCGCCGAGGCCGTTTCGCCAAAGGCAAGGAAGGGCAACAAAAGAAGAGTGGCAAGCAGCGGGCGGAAGGTCAATAGCCGAGCCCCCCCACGGCCACTGAAAACAGGTCTTCCGGCCGCACCACCAGCGAGACGGCAAGGCGCAGCGCGACGGCAAGGACGAGAAGGGCGAGCAGCGCGCGGAGCTGTTCGCCGCGCAGTTTCTGGCCCACGCGTACGCCATATTGCGCGCCGATGACGCCAGCCACCATCAGGATGAAGGCCAGCACCACATCGACGGAATAGTTGGTTGCGGCCTGAACGACGGTCGTATAGGCGGTCACGAAGATGATCTGGAACAGCGAGGTGCCGACAACCACGCTGGTGGGGATGCGTAGCAGATAGATCATCGCCGGCACCATGATGAAGCCGCCGCCCACACCCATGATCGAGGTGAGGATGCCGATGCCGAAGCCAAGCGCAACGATGGGAATGATGCTGAGATAGATCTTGGATTTCTTGAACCGCATTTTCAGCGGCAGGCGATGAACCCAGTTGTGATGGCCCGGCCGGCGCAGCGTCACAGTTTCATTGCGGGCGGCGCGGCGAAGCGCCGAAATGCTTTCCTTCAGCATCAGCGTGCCGACGGTGCCGAGCAGGATGACGTAAAGCAGTGAAACGATGAGATCGAGCTGGCCGATGCTGCGCAGGAAGGAGAATATCCACACGCCGACCGTGGCGCCCACCAGACCACCCACAAGAAGCACGGTGCCGAGCTTGATATCAAGCGTTCCACGCCGGAAATGCGTGATCGACCCGGAGACGGAGGAAGCAACCACCTGGTTTGCGCCGGTCGCGACGGCGACCACGGGCGGAATATTGTAGAAGATCAGCAGCGGGGTGATCAGAAAGCCACCGCCCACGCCGAACATGCCGGACAGAAAACCGACGGCCGCGCCCATGCCGAGAATGATGAAAATATTCACCGACAGTTCTGCGATCGGCAGATAGACAGTCACGGCTCGGACCTCGGGCAAATGGTTCCGGGCGACAGGGCCTGTCCGGGTGAGGGGGCCGCGCCGCGATTTACACTTTCTGTCTGAAAAGACCGGGCATGCCCGGCCTTCATCCGTCATGCCCGCGAGGGCCTGACCTGTCAACATTCAACGGTAAATACGTTGATAATTAGGAAAGATAGCGGCCGTGTGTCGGCAACCGGCCACATTCCTGCATCGGCTTGGGCGAAAGCGGCCAGGGGGCCGCCTCACCGGTTTTTCAAGGCTTATTTGTTGCGGGCGAGCAGCGCGGTCACCAGCTCGTTGGTAATGCGCCCGTCCGGCGTCTGGCCCACGGATTTCTGGAAGTCCCTGATGGCCGTGACGGTATTCTTGCCAAGCTTGCCATCCGGCTGGCCGGCATCGAAACCGTTCTTGTTGAGGATCGCCTGGATGTTGCGGATCGCCTTTTCCATGTCCACGGAGGCCGTCTTCACACCCTCCTTGCCGGCCCATTCCTCAGGGGGGTTGACGCTGTTGGCGTCGTCTGAAAGCGGCTTCACCTTCCAGGCGTCCACCTTGGCCTTGGCGCTCTGCAGCTGCTGCGGGCTCATCGCGCCTGCAACCTCGTCGCGCTTCTGGGCGGCATCAGCGTCGCCATCCTTGGCGGCAATGGCGAACCACTTGTAGGATTCCTCGATATCCTGCTTCACGCCGCTGCCGCGGGCATAGAGAATGGCAAGGTTGAACTGGCTGTCACGCACGCCGAGTTCGGACGCCTTGATGAACCATTGTGCGGAGGCGGCGAAATCGGGCTGGCCGGCCGCGTCTGAGGCGAGCAGGACTGCGAGATTGTGCATGGCGCCGGCATTACCCTGTTCGGCAGCCAGCGTGTAGTAGCGCTTGGCCTCGACAAGGTTGCGCTCGACGCCATTCGCCTTCTCGTAAAGATTGGCGAGACGATATTGCGCGGGGGCAAGGCCACGATCGGCCGCCATCTTGTACCACTTTGCAGCTTCCGCACGGTCGGCGGTTACGCCGCGGCCATCGGTGTAGCGTGCCGCAATCTCGAACAGCGCCTGCGTGTCGCCCTTGGCGGCCGCTTCGGCAAGCGATGCAGGCTCTATGCCGGCCGGAACCGCAATGGTGTCCTGCGCAGGAATAGTCGTGGTGGCGACCTCAGTCGGTTTCGGCCCTTCGTTCTGCGCGACGGTGTCGGACTTTGCGGGGTCTACGGCGGGAACATCGGCAACCGGCGGCTCATCCGGCAGCGGCGCGCCGCCGATGGTGCGGTTATCGATGATGTTCTGCGCCGGTGCGGCGTTTTCGATACTGTCGTCCGAGGCAGCCTGTTCCGGATCGATGGCAAGACCGGAGGGAATGGTCACGGCCTTGTCGCCGGTTTCGGGAAGCGCGGAGACCGGGCCCTGGTCCGTCTTCTGCTCTATGACCGGTGCCGGAGCTTCCGCGCCGCCGATCAGCGTCTTGACGAGCGGCATGGCCATCATCGCCAGAAGAATGGCGCCGATGCCGAGCAGCAGCGGCCGACGATAACGCGAAAGTGCCGACGTGTCGGCCTTGCGGCTTTTCTTGCCGGTGTCCAGCTTCTCCGGCGATGTTTCCATGGCGGCGGCCTGGGCGGCGCGGCGGGCGGCGGCGATGAAATCCGTCCGTCCTTCCGCATCCGCGGCCTTGCCGGCGCCTGCGACCTGGCTGGCACGCACACGTTCGAGGATTTTCTTGATATCGGGCGCACCCGAGCCCGGCTCCAGAAGTTCGTTCTCCTGGCCAGCCGGCAGAACGTCGATCGGATCGAGCGACGGGGCGGGCTCAACCTGCGTGCGGGCGGAGGAGGCCGATACGGGTTCTTCCTTGGCCTTTGCGGGCTTCGCCGTGCTTGTCTTGAAACGCTTCGTCAGGCCGGCGAGCAGGCTCTTCCGTTCCGCTTTTGCGGGCTTGGCGGCAGCAGGCGGTACGATCGCGGTCGCGTCGTTTTCGCTGACATCATCGAGGATGGCCTGCTCTTCGGCGATATAGCCTTCTTCCGGGAAAACGGCGGCCGGCATGGCCACGTCTTCACGGCTGGCTGCAACCATGTGCTGCGCGACGTTCCGGGGAGCGTCTTGGCGATAGGCGGGCGCGCTGTCGAGATTGTCCAGACGACCCGCAATCTGCACCAGCGTCTCGTGCAGCGCCTCGAAGGTGCGGTGCGTGCGCTCTTCGGTGTTGCGGCTCAAGGCTTCGAGGCTGCGCAGATCGGTGGCGAGATCGGTCAGCATCGTCATGTCGGCGAGGTTTGCGCCGGCCGAGAGATTGTTGCGGGTATAGGCGTCCAGAACGGCCTCGGCTGCCTGCCGCGCCGCTTCGATGATATATTCGTCGTTCGACGCCATGTAGTCTTCGATCGCCGCCATGCGGACGTCGAGTTCAGGGGATATGCCGGTCGCCTGCACCTGCACCGGCTGGCTGATCAGCGTCGACAGATGGGCGATCTGGTTTTCGAGGCTTGCCAGAGCGCGGCTATCGGCAGGAGCGGCATGGGCGGTCTCGTCCAGGCGGGCGGCGATCGTACCGAGCCGTTCTTCCAGACGGGAAAAAGTGGTTTCGCTGAGACCCGAAGCCGGTTGCGGCTGGCTGTAGCGATAATCGAGATCTTCTATCCGCCGGGCGAGCAGGTCGAGCCGCTCGGCGAGGCCGTCATTGACTGCGCCGTGATCCAGCGCATCGATTTTGCGGGAGATATCGCTGAGGAAAGATGTCAGTTCCGCCTGCTGCGTGGGGCGCTGCGACCGTTCCAGCAGCAAGGAAAGCTGGTCCAGCCGGTCGTGCAACTGGGCGGCGTCGCGCGCGGTGCTCAGCTCATCGATCTTGCCGGAGAGCGCTTCGAGGCGGGCGGTAAGGTCGGGCGCCGGTTCCGGCTTGACGGCGGCGAGGCGGTTGATGTCGCCGAGCTGTTCGGCAAGGCCGTTCAGCCGGGTTTCCAACCGCTGTGCCAGCGCATTGTCCGTGGCCTGCGCATTGGCGCGTGTGCCGGTTGCGGCAATGGCGCGGCTGATTTCGTCCAGCCGCTGGTCGAGACCGGAAAACTGTTCGGTAAAGGCGGCCTCGTTTGGCTGCATGTGCTTGCCGAGCTGCTCCACGGCGCTGGCAATGGTGATGAGCTTTTCCTCGAGCACGCGCACGGCGGGATTGTTGCTCATGCCGCCAAGTTGCGTCTTGATGTCATCGAGACGATAGGCGAGCGAAACGATCTCATCCTGCAGCGAGGCTGCATCGAAACCGCGCAATGTGTCTTCCACATTGTTCCAGCGGCTTTCGATCCGGTGCACGCTGTCTTCGCGCGCAAGCTGGTCGATCGTCAGGCGCAGGTCCTCGAATTCGTTGCGCAGCCCATAGGCGTCAGGAGATGCCAGATTACCGAGCTGGTCGATGCTGCCGGCAAGACGTGCGATGTCGTCGCGCAGATCGCCGATGAATTGCTGGTCTTCCGCCACCGCGCGGATATTGCGGATTTCGGCACGCAGCCCCTGCGCTTCGCGGGCAACGCCCTCGGCAATATCGTGCTTCAGCTCATGGCGAAGGTTGACCAGCGCCTGCGCGATCTCCTGCAGGGCTGCATCATTGCGCTGCTGTTCCTGATAGGGCGGAATGGCGCGGGCACGCGGCGCGGGAGCGGCCGTCTGCTGCGTGTCCCTTGAGCCATATTCCGGCGCGAGCGGCCGGGTAATCGTTCGTTCCGGGCGGGCAACGGGTTCGTGCGGGCGCTGGAAGCTCGCTTCGAGAAGACGCTGGCGCTGGCGAATTTCGTTGACGGGATCGAGCTGCGGCGGCGTGACGGCGGCGCGGGGCTCGCGCGGCGCGGCATAGGCGTCGCTCTTCTGCTCCGGCGGGGTGCTCGCAGCGCGCGGCTCACGCGGAAACTTTTGGCTCATCAGCCCTTCAATACGGGCTTCAAGGCCTTCAATGGTGCGATTGAGCGCATCAAGAGACGATCTGTCGCTTGGCTGTTGGGTTTTCGATCGCAATCCGTTCATCTTTTCGCTCGCTTCGCTTCCGCCCGCCGTGCCCGGTTATCTGTCGCCACATTGCCTGTCTCGACAGGCCGCCGCCGCAACATGTCGCAATTCCAGAGCCGGTATTTGCCCCCTTGGAGGAAAATGCGCCGCTGAACGAAGCAGTTACCTCTTGTCGGAGAATTCACGAAACGTGGTAAAGAAGTGGTTAACTATGGTTGGAATTTTTTAACTTTTACGGCGGAGGGCGCGCTTACGTTGAGCCAGGTATCGGTGGGCCCAAAAAGAGAGGGCGATATTCAGCGGAAATTTGTTTGACGTTTACGCGCACGTCAAATATTGTCATGGCATATCGGCCGGACTGGCTCCGGCGCCCACGATGCGGAGGAACATCGGTAATGCCTGTTTACAAGGCCCCAGTCAAAGACACGCTTTTTATCCTGAACGACGTTCTTGGCCTCGAGCGGTATAACAACCTGCCCGGCTTCGAGGATGCAACCCCCGACATGATCGAAGCGATCACCGGCGAGGCGGCGAAGCTTGCAGAGGAACGACTTTTCCCGCTCAACCTTTCCGGTGACCAGCAGGGTTGCAAGCGCGCCGATGATGGTTCGGTTTCCGTGCCTGATGGTTTCAAGGCTGCTTATGACGCCTATTGCGAAGGCGGCTGGATCGGCCTTGCCGTTCCCCAGGAATTTGGCGGGCAGGGCCTGCCCTATACGCTGCATGCGGCGATCGGCGAATATATGTCGTCCGCCAACCTGTCGCTGATGATGTATCCCGGCCTGACACAGGGCGCGATTGCTGCGGTTCTCGTGCATGGCACGCAGGAACAGAAGGAAACCTATCTGCCGAAGATGGTGGACGGCACATGGTCGGGCACCATGAACCTCACCGAACCCCATTGCGGCACCGATCTCGGCCTGCTGCGCACCAAGGCCGTACCGCAGGGCGACGGCAGCTATAAAATATCCGGCCAAAAGATCTTCATCTCTGCCGGCGAACATTCCATGACTGATAATATCGTCCATCTGGTGATTGCCCGCATCGAAGGCGCGCCGGAAGGCACCAAGGGCATTTCGTTGTTCATCGTGCCGAAGTTCCTGGTGAAGGAAGACGGTACGCTTGGTGAGCGCAACGGTGTTACCTGTGGTGCTATCGAACACAAGATGGGCATCCACGGCAACGCCACCTGCGTTATGAACTATGACGATGCGACGGGCTATCTCCTGGGCGCGGAGAACAAGGGCCTTTCGGCCATGTTCGTGATGATGAACGAGGCCCGCCTCGGCGTTGGCCTGCAAGGCCTTTCGGTCGGTGAGATCGCCTATCAGAACGCCGTCGAATATGCCCGTGAGCGCTTTCAGGGCCGCTCGCTTTCCGGTGCCAAATTCCCCGACAAGAAGGCCGATCCGATCATCGTGCACCCTGACATCCGCCGCACGCTGATGACCATCAAGGCCTATAACGAGGCCGGCCGTGCTTTCCTTCTGTGGACGGCGCTGCAATCCGATATCGCCCACCGTGCCGCTGACGAGAAAGATCGCCAAGTGGCGGATGACCTGCTCGGCCTCGTCACGCCGATCCTGAAAGGCGTGTTGACCGACAAGGGTTTCGACCACGCTGTGATGGCGCAGCAGGTCTTCGGCGGCCATGGCTACATCGAGGAACATGGCATGAGCCAATATGTCCGCGATGCGCGCATCACCATGATCTACGAGGGTGCGAACGGCATTCAGGCGCTCGATCTCGTCGGCCGCAAGCTCGGCATGAATGGCGGCCGCGCCGTCATGGCGCTGTTCAAGGAAATCGGTGATTTCTGTGAGGAAAACCGTGCTGATGAAAAGCTCAGCCTTTACACCAAGGGCCTGAAAAAGGGCTTGAATGACCTTCAGGCCGCAACCATGTGGTTCATGCAGAACGCCATGGCCAAGCCCGACAATGCCGGTGCCGGTTCGACCGACTACATGCATCTCTTCGGTATCGTGGTGCTGGGTTACATGCAGGCGCGCATGGCGAAAGCCGCTAGCGAAGCGCTTGCGGCAGGCAGCACTTCGGACGAGGATTTCCTCAAGACCAAGCTTGTCACGGCGAAGTTTTACATGGAGCGCATCATGCCGGAAACGGCGCTGCGCAAGGCCCGCATCGAAACCGGCGCGGACACCATGATGGAACTGGCTGCAGAAGCGTTCTGAGACATCTGGCGTTTACGAGCGCCACAGGGAGAGAGTTTATGACCGACGTTTATATCTACGACCATGTCCGCACCCCGCGCGGACGCGGCAAGAAGGATGGCAACCTGCATGAGGTGCCTTCCGTTCGCCTGGCCGCCAAAACGCTGGAAGCCATCCGCGACCGCAACGGCCTCGACACCTCTGCTGTCGATGACATCATCATGGGCTGCGTCGATCCTGTCATGGATGCCGGTGCGGTGATCCCGAAGGCTGCCGCTTTCGAGGCCGGTTATTCCAACAGGGCGCCGGGCATGCAGATCTCGCGCTTCTGCGCCTCGGGTCTCGACGCCATCAACTTCGCGGCCGGCAAGGTTAAGGCGGGCTCGGACGATATCGTCATTGCCGGCGGCGTGGAAAGCATGTCGCGTGTCGGCATGGGTATGTCCGGCGGCGCCTGGTACATGGATCCCTCGGTGAACTTCCCCGCCTTCTTCATGCCGCAGGGCGTGTCGGCTGATCTCATCGCCACCAAATACGGCTTCTCCCGTGATGATGTCGACGCCTATGCCGTCGAGAGCCAGAAGCGCGCGGCGCATGCCTGGGAAAAGGGCTATTTCAACAAGTCAGTCATTCCGGTGAAGGACCAGAACGGTCTGACGATCCTCGACCGTGACGAGCATATGCGCCCCGGCACGGACATGCAGGCGCTGGCCTCGCTCAACCCGTCCTTCCAGATGCCGGGTGAAATGGGCGGTTTCGAAGCCGTCGGCATCATGGCGCATCCGGAAGTGGAGCGTATCAACTACGTGCACCATGCGGGCAACTCGTCCGGCATCGTCGATGGCGCTGCCGCCGTGCTGGTCGGCTCGAAGGCGGGCGGCGAGGCGATGGGCGTGAAACCGCGCGCCCGCATCAGGGCGTTCGCCAATATCGGGTCCGATCCGGCGCTGATGCTGACCGGCCCGGTGGATGTGACCGAGAAGCTTCTGAAAAAGACCGGCATGTCACTTGCCGATATCGATCTTTTCGAACTCAACGAGGCCTTCGCCGCCGTGGTCCTGCGTTACATGCAGGCCTTCGACATCAGCCACGACCGGATGAACGTCAATGGCGGCGCCATCGCCATGGGCCATCCGCTGGGCGCAACCGGCGCGATGATCCTCGGCACGGTGCTGGATGAGCTGGAGCGGCGCGACCTCAACACCGCGCTCGTTACGCTCTGCATCGGCGCGGGCATGGGCACGGCGACGGTTATCGAGCGCGTTTGAGGCAGGCCATGAGGCGTGAGGTTTACGAACAACCCAAGAACGAGGTCGAACAGCAGCTGGCTCGGCACAATCTGGAAAAGGATATGGCACAGGATCATAGGGCGTCCATCCGCCCTGTTTCCCCTGTCCGCATCCGACGGCTCCGGGCAGAGCGTCGGGGCTTAATCGTGTTTCTCGTTCTTGTGGTCGGTTGTATCGGCCTCGCGATTGGACTGTCGTAACCGCAGGGAAATTTGAGGGAAGAGGAATCCCAAATGAGCACTTACACCAATTTCACCATCGAGACGGACGCAGACGGCATTGCCCTTGTCACCTGGGACATGCCGGAAAAATCCATGAACGTCTTCACGGCAGAGGTTCTTGAAGAACTGAACGCCATTGTCGATGCCACCGTTGCCGATGGCGCGGTCAAGGGAGTCGTCTTCACTTCGGGCAAAAGCAGCTTTTCCGGCGGAGCCGATCTGTCGATGCTGAAGTCCATGTTCGCGCTTTATAATGACGAAAAGGCGAAAAGCCCCGACGGTGCCGCGGCGAAGCTGTTCGAACTCGTCGGTCGCATGACGGGCCTGTTCCGCAAGATCGAGACCAATGGCAAGCCGTGGGTCTCGGCCATCAACGGCACCTGCATGGGTGGCGCGTTTGAACTTTCGCTCGCCTGCCATGGCCGCGTGGCCTCCAGTGCCAAGAGCCTCAAGATCGCCCTGCCGGAAGTCAAGGTCGGCATCTTCCCCGGCGCCGGCGGCACCCAGCGCGTCTCGCGCCTGACCGATGCACAATCGGCCTTGCAGATGATGACGACCGGCCAGTCGCTGACCGGCGCGCGCGCCAAGGCCATGGGGCTGGTGCATCAGGTGGTGGAGCCGGATCAGCTGGTCGCAACCGCAAAGCAGATGATCAAGGACGGCCTGAAGCCGGTGGCGCCCTGGGATGAAAAGGGCTTCAAGGCGCCCGGCGGCGGCATCTGGACGCCTGCCGCAGCCCAGCTGTGGCCTGCCGCTCCCGCCATCCTGCGCCGCGAAAGCGCCGGCAACTACCCGGCCGCACTCGCCATCCTCAAATGCGTTTATGAAGGCCTGCAATTGCCCTTCGACACGGCGCTGAAGGTGGAGCAGCGTTATTTCACCGAAATCCTTCGCTCGAAGGAAGCCTTTGGCATGATCCGCTCGCTGTTCATTTCCATGCAGGAACTGAACAAGGGTGCGCGTCGCCCCGCTGGCCAGCCGAAGACGGAGTTCAAAAAGGTCGGCGTCGTCGGCGCGGGCTTCATGGGGGCCGCCGTGGCTTATGTCACCGCCGCAGCCGGCATTCCCGTCACGCTGGTTGATCGCGATCAGGAAGCGGCCGACAAGGGCAAGGGCCATTGCGAGGAGAGTGTGAAGGCCGCGATCGGCAAGGGCAGGCTGACGCAGGATGAAGGCAAGGCATTGCTCGACCTCGTTACCCCGACATCCGACTACGCCGCGCTCGCCGATGCCGATCTCGTCATCGAAGCCGTCTTCGAAGACCGCGACGTGAAGAAGGCCGTCATCGAGGCCGTGGAAGCCGTGTTGCCCGAAGGTGCGATCTTCGCCTCCAACACCTCCACTTTGCCGATCACGGGCCTTGCGAAGAACTCGAAGCGCCCGACGGATTTCATCGGCATCCATTTCTTCTCGCCTGTCGAGAAGATGATGCTGACGGAAGTGATCCTCGGCAAGGAAACCGGCGACAAGGCGCTGGCCGTCGCGCTGGATTATGTCGCGAAGATCAGGAAGACGCCGATCGTCGTCAACGATACGCGTGGCTTCTTCGTCAATCGCTGCGTGTTGCGCTATATGGCGGAAAGCTACGACATGCTGATCGAAGGCGTGCCCGCTGCGATGATCGAAAACGCCGCGAAATTCGCCGGCATGCCGGTCGGCCCGCTGGCGCTGAATGACGAGGTAGCGATCGATCTTTCCTACAAGATCCTGAAAGCCACCGTCGCTGATCTCGGCGAAAAGGCCGTCGATCCGCGCCATATGGAACTGGTGAAGAAGCTGGTGGAAGGCGAAGGCCGGTTCGGCCGCAAGAACGCCAAGGGCTTTTACGACTACCCGCCAAAGCCCGCCAAGAAATCCCTCTGGCCCGGCCTGAAGGACCTCTATCCGCAGCAGAAGCCTGAAGACGTGGATATGGAGGTGCTGAAACAGCGCTTCCTCGTCACCGTGGCGCTCGAAGCCGCCCGCACGGTGGAAGAAGGCATCGTCACCGATCCGCGTGAGGCGGATGTCGGCTCCATCCTCGGTTTCGGCTTCGCGCCCTATACCGGCGGTGCGCTGTCCTACATTGACGGCATGGGCGTGAAGAATTTCGTCGCTCTGGCCGAGAAGCTCAGCGAAACCTATGGCCCGCGCTTCCAGCCGACGCCGCTCCTGAAGGACATGGCGGCCAAGGGCGAGACCTTCTACGGTCGCTTCGACCCCTATGCCAGCGCCGCCAAGGCGGCATAAGGCACCAAGACAGATCATAGAACAGGCCCTTCGGGGCCTGTTTTATTATGCGGATGCCATCGCTTTTCGTGCATCCTTTGCCGGGCTGAGGCGTTGAAAAGCGTGACCGGGCAAAACGCCCGCCGCCACACAATCAGCACGCCTCAGGAGACAGCGATGAAAGCACCACTGCGATCCCACGGTTTCGACAAGCCCTCGGACCTCGATGACCATCTGGCCGAACTGGACGAAGAGGCCGAGGCGATAGCTGCGGAAGCAAAGACGGAGAAAACCGCGACCAAGAGGACGCGCGCTTCCCATGCCATCGATCCGTCGCTGCGCGCCGAACTGGAGGAGCTTCGCAAACAGCTCGACAAGATTCGCCGCGACGTCAAACGGCTGGAGGCCGCGCAACATCCCCGCCACAGGCCCGCACAGCCGCACCATGAGCGTGACCGCGAGAATTCCCGCCTGATGACGGTGGTGCGCTCCGTTGCCGTCACCTCGCTCGCCAGCCGCATCTTCGCGTCTTCGCCCGTCATGGCGGCGTTGGTGGCCGTGGTGCCGTTCGCACTAGGCCTTGCCGCGCGGCGCAGCGAAGGGGCATAGCCGCCGCCGGCGACGACAGCCTCCGTTCAATCTGAGCGGCCTTGCGGGATCCCTGCGGTGAACGGATGTGTCAGCTCCGGCGGATGCCCGAGGGTAGATTCCCTTGCAATCCGGCTTTCGCTGGGCGCGCATTTCAGCCATCCACAGGCCCCGTGAAAAAACTGTCAAAAAACTTCGCTATGGCGCTTGCCATGTCCGAACAAGATGTTATAACCCCGCTCACTTTCGGGGCACCAAAACAGCCCTGACCGCCAAAAGCGGAGGTTCTTCAAGGACCTGAAGTGCCCGGATAGCTCAGTTGGTAGAGCAGCGGATTGAAAATCCGCGTGTCGGTGGTTCAAATCCGCCTCCGGGCACCATTTCTTTCAAGTTATCTTCTTGATGAATTCGTAGCTTGGTTTCTGTGCCGCTATTAGCGGTGCGCAAATTCTGATCAGCCGCCGTCTCTTCCATATGCTTTTGACGGTGACGATATGCTAAGCCTGTTTGCCTTACCTGGGGAGAACAAGCCGGAAGTGGATCGCGTCGCTAATCCAACTCGTCTACCGCCCGACATCATGTATTTTGATGGCTTTCTCTCTTCAGAGGAAGAAATCTCCGTTACGAACAGATTGGATGCCGGCGAGTGGAGCACGGAGCTGAAGCGTCGTGTGCAGCATTTCGGTTATCGTTATGACTATAAAGTGCGCGCTGTTACGCCAGATGCCTATCTCGGGCCTTTGCCGCCCTGGCTGGGCGTGTTCGCCGAACGATTAGTGGCGGATGGCTACTGCCGGACAGTGCCGGATCAAGTTATTGCGAACGAGTATCTTCCGGGGCAGGGCATCAGCGCGCATGTGGATTGTGTCCCCTGTTTTGACGATACGATCGTATCGATAAGCCTTTTATCCGCATGCGAGATGGTTTTCCGCGATTTGCGCGGACGGGGGATACGCAGCGTTCTGCTTCATCCTCGTTCAGGCATACTGCTCAGGGGCTCCAGCCGCTACGATTGGACTCATGAAATCCCGGCTCGCAAATCAGATATTGTTAACGGGGTAAAGACCGCCCGAAGCAGAAGGATTTCCCTCACTTTCCGCAAGGTCCTGGCTTTGAAACGGCCCTGATCAGGGCAATCACAAATGCTCCCGATTATCCGAATTCTGCTCCGCCCGGTCCCGATAAAGTGCTGCCCGTCCCAGCAGCATCAGGGAGACCGGCGTCGTCACTGTCATGAAGATGCCGATGAAGATTTCGTGGAAGGCGAAGCGGTCGCCGGAGACGGAGAAATAGATGATCGAGGCCATGACAATGCCGCCGGTGCCCCAGCTGGTGCCAAGTGTGGGCGCATGCAGGCGCTCATAGAAGCTGTTGAGCTTCGCAAAGCCGATGGTGCCGATCAGCGTCAGCGAAGCGCCCAGCAGGACGAAGAAAGCCACAAGAATGGCGGCCCAGAGCGGAAATTCTGCAGCATTGTTCATTCAATCACCTCGCCGCGCATCATGAATTTGGAAAGGGCAACGGTGGAGACGAAGCCGAGGATGGCGATCAGCAGCGATGCCTCGAAATAGATGTCGTTGCCGGTGCGCAGACCGAAGGTCAAGAGAAGTAGCATGGCGTTGACATAAAGCGTGTCCATACCAAGCACGCGGTCCTGAGCACGCGGGCCGATGGCGATGCGATAGACTGATATCGTCATGGCGATGGCCAGCATCAGCTGCGCCAGCGAAAAGGACCAGAAAAGGATAATCGAACTCATTCGAATATCTCCATCAGCAGTTTTTCATATCGGTTCTTGATGAGGCTTATCCACGCTGCCTCATCCACATCATCGAGAACGTGGAGGAGAAGCGTGCCCTGGCTGGAATTATATTCGAGCCAGGCGCTGCCCGGTGTCGAGGTGAGGATCGTTGCCAGAACGGCGAGCGCCATGGGGTCGCGGATCTCGAGCGGCACGGCTAGGAAGCCGGATTTGCGGTCCCTTTCGCGTTGGAACAGGATGATCTTCGCGACCGAGAGATTGGACCTGACGATATCGTAAAGCACGATCAGGATCAGTTGCACGAGCCTGTGCCAGTTGCGGATGCGTGGCTTGGCGGGCCTGAGCGACGCCATCGCCCAGGAGGCGATGAGGGCGACGCCGGTGCCGAGCAGCAGGTGCCCCACCGAAAAGCTGTTGATCGTCAGCCAGAAGAAGATCAGCGAGACGGTCAGCAGCGGGTAGGGGAGGAGACGGCTCATCATGGCTCTGCCTCCGGATTGCTGCCCGCTCGCGGTGCGGAAATGACGCCCTGAATATAGCTCGCCGGCAGGTCGAGAATACGCGCCGTCTCCTGCATATAACGCATCACCGGTCCCGCCTGTATGGTCATGACGAGCGTCAGCCCGAGCAGCAGCATGATGGGCGCAATTTCGATGACGAGAACGCGCGGCACCGTTCCTTCGATCGAGGCCCAGAAAGTGCGGATGCCGGCGCGGGTCATCGAGACCAGCGAGGCGAAACCGGCAAAGACGATCAGGAAAACCAGCCACCAGGAAAGCGTTGAAACGCTGTCATTGGCGCCAAGACCGGAAGGGTTGAGAATGGCGGTCAGCATCGAGAATTTGGCGATGAAGCCGGAAAGCGGCGGCAGGCCGGCCAGAAGAATGCCGCAGGCGGCAAAACAGGCGCCGAGCACCGCGATCGTGGCGGGCATGGTCACGCCGACCTCCTCCTCCTCGTCTTCTTCCTCGCCCTCGCCATAGGCCTCCATGGTGACGGCCAGAACGTTTGCGCCCGCATCTTGGCCGCGCTCGACGAGCTCGATCAGCATGAAGAAGGCGCTGATGGTGAGGGTAGAGCTGACCATGTAATAGAGCGCACCGGCCGCAACCGTCGGATTGCCGGTGCCCATGGCGGCGAGAAGCGTTCCCGACGATACCAGAACCGAAAAACCGGCGAGCCGCCCGAGCGCCTGCGACGCCAGAACCCCGATGGCCCCAAAGATGATGGTGGCGATGCCGCCGACCAGGAGGGCATCATGGCCGAAGCCCGCGGATTCACCGGCCGTCTGCCCGAAGAGCAGGAAAGACAGGCGGGCAATGACATAAATGCCGACCTTGCTCATGATCGCGAACAGGCCGCCCACCGGGGCAGAAGCCGCGCCATAGGCCGAAGGCAGCCAGAAATTCAGCGGCCACATGCCCGCCTTCACCAGAAACGCGATGCCGAGGATTGCCGCACCGGTTTCCAGCAGCATGCGCTGGTCGGGGTTGAGACCCTCGATGCGGTGGGCAAGATCGCCCATGTTCAACGTGCCTGTCACGCCATAGATGAGGCTGACACCGATCAGGAAGAACAGCGCGGCGACCAGATTGATCGCGATGTAATGCAGTCCCGCCTTCACGCGCTGCTGGCCGGAGCCATGCAGCAGCAGTCCATAGGAGGCGGCCAGCATCACTTCGAAGAAAACGAAGAGATTGAAGAGGTCGCCGGTCAGGAAGGCGCCATTGACGCCCATCAGCATCATCTGGAACAGCGAATGGAAATGCGCGCCGGACTTGTGCCATTTCGCCATGGAGTAGATCAGCGAGGGAATGGCGAGCAGCGCGGTTAAAAGCACCATTAGCCCGGACAGGCGGTCTGCTACGAGCACGATGCCGAAAGGAGCCGGCCAGTTGCCGAGCAGATAAACACCGCTCGAGACAACCGCCGCGATCTCGGTATTAACTGTCGAATTCACCTCGCGGAACAGCAGGATCGCGACGATCAGCAATAGCACGGTGGAGGTGAAGCTGATGGCGGCCTTTGCGACGCGCTGGCGTTCGTCGAAGAACAGCAGCAGGGCTGCGGTGATCAGCGGCAGCAGAATGGGGGCAACGACGATGTGGAAGGGGAATGACATCATTTCGATTCCCTCCCGTCGACATGGTCAGTACCGGTGAGCCCGCGGGCGGCCAGCAGCACGACGAGGAAAAGCGCTGTCGTCGCAAAACCGATGACGATTGCCGTGAGAACCAGCGCCTGCGGCACGGGGTCGGCGAGCGTTGAGCTATCGACGCCGTTCACCAGCACCGGCGGCGCATTGGTTTTGATGCCGCCGACGCCGAAGATGAAGAGATTGACGGCATAGGACAGCAAAGAGAGCCCGACGATGACCTGATAGGTGCGCGGGCGCAGGATGAGCCAGACGCCGGAGCCGGTCATGATGCCGATGCCGATGGCGAGAATGAGTTCCATTACACGTCCTCCGCTTTTGCGGCTTCAGGCGTGCGAACGCGGTAGTTACGCAACGATTGGTGTGCCAGTGCTATCAGAATAAGAACGGTGGAGCCAACGACCGTCGCGAAGACGCCGAGATCGAACAGCAGGGCCGAAGCCGTCGGCATTTTGCCGATATAGGGTATCTCGGTATACTGGAAATAGGTGGTCAGGAACGGATAGCCGAAGTACCAGGAACCGATACCCGTCGCCGCTGCCATCAGCAGGCCGAAGCCCATCCAGCGCAACGGCAGGATACGGATACGATCTTCTGCCCAGCGCGCTCCGCCGGCGAGATATTGCAGCAGGAAGGCAATCGCCATGGTGATGCCGGCCGCAAAGCCGCCGCCAGGCATGTCATGGCCGCGTATGAACAGGAAGATCGAGAAGGTGACGATGACGGGGAACATCCACTGCATCACGATGGATGGCACGTAGAGATAGTCGCGCACCGTATCGCCCTTGCTGCGGTCGGGCCGTTCGGCATCGAAGGCGTTCTGCATCTGCTGCTGTTCCGGCACCCCGATGCTTTCGTGGGCTGGGCGGAAACGGCGGAGAAGAGCGAAGACTGTGAGCGCGACGATAGCCAGCACCGCGATTTCACCGAATGTGTCGAAGCCGCGGAAATCGACCAGGATGACATTGACGACATTGGTGCCGCCACCTTCGGTATAGGCACGCTCCAGGAAATAGGTGGCAATCGCATTCGGCACCGGCAGCGTCATCACGGCATAGGCGATGACGGACATGCCGATACCGCTGGCGGCGGCCAGCAGGAAGTCCCGGGCGCGGCGAAGCTGCGCCGGCAGCTCGTCGCTGCTATCGACCTTTTCGAAGCGTTTCGGCAGCCAGCGGAGACCAAGCAGGATGAGAACCGTGGTGACGATTTCCACCAGAAGCTGGGTGATGGCAAGATCCGGCGCGGACAGCCAGACGAAGGTGAGGCAAGTGACAAGCCCGGACACGCCGAGCATGATGAGGGCGGCAAGCCGGTGATATTTCGCCTGCCAGGCGGCCCCCATGGCCGCAATCATGCCGATCAGCCACAGGATGGCGAAGATCGGATCGAAGGTCGTCACGCGCGGTAGCGATAGCGAAAATTCTGACAGGAAAAGCGGCGAGAAACCGGCGAGAAGCGCCACGAGGATGAGAAGCCTCAGCTGCGGCTGCAGACGCCGCGTGCCGAGCCTGCTCTCCAGCCACCGCGCCCATTTCCAGGACACGGTGACGAGAATGCGCTCGAAGATGCGCTGGCCCCGCAAATGCCGGAAGATAGGCGGGCCGTCATCGCAACGCGAGAAATAGCCGCCAAGCAGGACGTAGATCGTCACGCCGCCGATCAGCGCCGCGATACTCATGATCAGCGGCAGGTTGAAACCGTGCCAGATCGACAGGCTGTAGACGGGGGTCTGCGCACCGAGAACAGACAGTACGGCGGAATGCAGGAACGGACCGATCGACAGGCTCGGAACGATGCCAACGATCAGGCAGGCGAAAACCAGAAATTCGATCGGGAAGCGCATCCACCGCGGCGGCTCATGCGGATTGGGGTTCGGCAGATCGACTGGCTTGGGCCCGAAGAACACCGTGTGGATGAAGCGCAGCGAATAGGCGACGGCAAAGGCCCCCGACAGCGTCGCGACATAGGGCAAAGCCCTGTCCAGGAGCGAATCCGCGTGGGTCTCGACCGCTTCGGCAAAGAACATTTCCTTGGAGAGGAAGCCGTTGAACAGTGGTACGCCGGCCATGGCCGCACTCGCCGCCATGGCAAGCGTCGCGGTCGCGGGCATATAGGTATAAAGCCCGCTCAAACGCCGCATGTCGCGCGTGCCGGTTTCATGGTCGATGATGCCGGCCGCCATGAACAGCGATGCCTTGAAGGTGGCGTGGTTGACCATATGGAAGATGGCCGCGACCGCTGCCAGCGGGCTGCCGAGGCTGAGCAGCGTGGTGATGAGGCCAAGATGGCTGATTGTCGAATAGGCCAGAAGCCCCTTCAGATCCTGCTGGAACATGGCGAAATAGGCGCCGAGCAGCAGGGTGATGACACCGGCCACTCCCACCAGCCAGAACCATTCCGGCGTGCCTGCCAGCACCGGCCAGAACCGTGCGAGCAGGAAAACCCCGGCTTTCACCATGGTTGCGGAATGCAGATAGGCGGAAACAGGCGTCGGTGCCGCCATGGCATTGGGCAGCCAGAAATGGAACGGGAACTGCGCGCTCTTCGTCAGCGCGCCGCCGAGAATGAGGATAAGCGCGGGCAGATAGAGGGAATGGGCGCGGATGGCGGCGCCGGCCTCGATGATCTTGTCGAGATCGTAGCTTCCCGCCATGTGGCCGAGGATGAGAAGTCCGGCCAAAAGGCTGAAACCGCCGATGCCGGTCACGGTCAGCGCCATGCGGGCGCCGTCGCGCGCACCGGCATTCTGGTGCCAGTAGCCGATCAGCAGGAAGGAGAAGATGCTGGTCATCTCCCAGAAGATCGACAGCAGAATGACGTTGCCGGACAGGACAACGCCGAGCATCGAGCCCATGAAGGCGAGAAAGAAGGCAAAAAACCGCGGGATCGGATCCTTGGAGGACATGTAGTAGCGGGCATAAAGCACGACAAGCAGGCCTATGCCGGTAATGAGGATCGCGAAAATCCAGGCAAATCCGTCCAGCCGCAGGGTAAAATTGAGCCCGAGTTGCGGCAGCCATTCCACATCATATTTCAGCACGCCGCCGCCGCTGATGGTGGAATATAAAAACATGTTGCTGACAAGGCCGAAGAGGGCGACGGCGCCTGCGACGGAGGCGGGACCGGCGGCCGCACCATCGCGCGGCATGAAGGCCGTGAGGAAAGCGCCGACAAACGGCAATGCGACAATAAATGGGAGAAGGGTTGCAAGTGTCATATGCGGCGGCGGTTTTCTTTCTGGAATGGGAGCCTGCGGCGGGTTTCCGACGACTCCGATCCCTCAAGGTTCACAATGAACCTAATGATGACGACCGCCGGACGACTAATACATAATATGCGGAGGCGCGCGGGGAACCACGCTGGCAAAGTCTCGGAAAGCTTGTGGCACGATGGCAACAGCAACGAGGGAGGTCTTGGTATTTTCGGTAATGATGAGCGCGGGTGAGGGGAACTCCTCGTGTCGGAACCCTCGGCCGGCGTCGCCGCTCCGGCAATCATAATCATTGCCGCTATCGCAATCCTTATCGCGAAGAGAAAGCGAACGGCTGAGATCGACGGTCTGCAACCGCTCGAGGCGGCTGGCCTTGGAGAGCGCCTTGACGCCGGAGGGCGCTTGAAAGCCGATCATGACAAGCAGGCTCGCGACCACCAGACCGATGAGCACTTGCGGATGGCGCCTTGAACTGCGGCCTTTCTCCATCCGTGGCAAGTTGGCATCTCCTTGGTCGAAAAGGTCTCTTTAAAGCATCACCGCTGAGCGAATATCCCGTTGATTTGTTTTAGGGGAAGCCGCACGCGCTTGTCCAGCGTACAGGCCGGAAAAACCGGACGGAGCGTCCGATTCCTTTTCGTTTTTGCCCGTTTGCGGCAAAGTAAGGGCGACAATGGCTAAAAGCTTTTACAAATTTTACCGTTTGACGCCGGTACTTATGTTTCTTAACTTTCAAGCAAGGAATTAACCATAAAGATTGGTGGTATTTCCACGGCGGAATGGGGTTCCTCCCCTTCCAGGCATGACGCCGCACTGCCGTACCGGGCCCGATCCGGTATTTTCGTTTCTTGGTTCAAGAAGGTCAGGCAGGCGTCGATGCCGCATCGTCCGCGATGGGTATGTTCGTTCAAAAATCCCTAGAGGGTGCTGGCGTTTTGAACCTTGGCCAATTGGGCCGGGTTTTACCGGCCGTCATGTTGTTGGGGACGTCGGTTGGGGCACGATTTGCCATCAGATCAAGCGCGTAGATCGGCAGGCGGAAGCCTGGCGGGACGGTTGCGCTTTGTCGGCCTCGATGAGACGCAATCCGATTTCCTGCGCAATTATCGCGGCATGCTGGAGCCTTACGTCAAAGCCGGCCTGCGCGACGTGATGACCCGTTTCCAGTCCATGCCGGACTGTTCGCCGTCCTTCGAAAGCGAAAACCAGCTCGATCGCCTGCATGATCTGCAATCCTCGCACTGGAGCGTGCTGACGGACGCGCGTTTCGATGCGCTTTATGCCGAGCGGGTGAAGGTTCTTTCCGATAATGCCGGTCGCATGGGTCTGGATCCGCGCTGGCAGATCGCCAGCCACGCCGTCGTTCTGGAGCATCTGCTCGGCGGGCTTGTGGCTGAACACACGCCCCGCTCCATCCTGCCCGGCAACCGTAAAAAGAGCCGCGAACTGGCGGACGCGGTGAAGAACGTCGTCCGGCTGGTGATGGTCGATACCGAGATTGCCGTGTCGCTGCGCTTCAACGAACTGCGCCTGCGCCATGGCCGCGAACTCCAGGAACAGCGCGACAATGACCGCTCGGAAGCGGCGAATTTGCTGGGCACGGCCCTGACGTCCTTTGCGGCGGGCAATTTGCAGGCCCGCATCGGGGACGATGTGCCCGACGCTTACAGGGACGTCGCAGCCACCTTCAACACGGCGCTCGAGACGATCGGCGCGTCGCTGATAGCCGCCCAGAACGGTGTAGGTGAGGCCGAGGTGCTGAGCGCACGCTTTGCCGATATCGGCCGCTCGATTGCGGAGCGTTCACGCCAGCAGGCCGAAGCGCTTGCCGAGACGTCCCGTGCACTCCAGGCGATGATTGCACATGTGGGTGAAAACGGCGCCCGTATATCGGCGACGGAAAAGGCGGTTTCCAGCGCCCGCGACGCGGCCGTCGAAAGCGGCAGGGCGATCGGCGAGGCGATCGACGCCATGTCGGACATTGAACAATCCGCCGAACAGATCGGCCGGATCATCGGCACCATCGACGAGATCGCCTTTCAGACCAACCTTCTCGCTCTCAATGCCGGCATCGAGGCGGCGCGTGCCGGCGACAGCGGACGCGGTTTCGCCGTCGTTGCGCAGGAAGTCCGGGCATTGGCCCAGCGCTCCGCCGATGCCGCAAGAGAGATCAAGAGCCTCGTCGGCTCCACCAAGACGCAGGTCGAGGGCGGCGTGCGCATGGTGAACCGCACGCAGGAGGCCATTGGCGGGGTCGTCCGGCAGGTATCCGGCATCAACGATATGATCGCCGAGGTTTCGCGGCACACCGCCGACCACGCCGGAGAATTGCAATCGGTCGCCGGCGATATCGATGAACAGCAACGGCAGGCCGGGCGGAATGCCGCCGACATGGGCGCCAGCGCCTCCGAGGCCGATGCGCTGCACACCGTCATTCTGGAACTCGGCCGCACCGTGCGCGCGTTCCGTATTGCCCGCCAGGAACATTTCGCTGCCGCCGCCGGTGCGGAAAGGCAGCACTCGTCATTTATGGCCCGTGGGGATAACCACACGGATAACAGCCAGAATTACCAACAATTCAGACGTCAGGGAGTCATGTAATGGCAGCCAGAAAAGCAGCTGAGGCGACGCTGAAACTGTCACCGGTGCTGGATCTCAACGAAGCATCGGCTCTGCACGGCAAGCTGATGACGCTGAGAGGAGCATCTTTGTCGGTGGATGCATCCGAGGTGGAGCGCATTGGCGCGCTTTGCGCCCAGGTCCTCATGGCCGGCGCGAAATCCTGGGAAGAGGATGGCAAGCCCTTCGGTTTCGCAAGGGTTTCCGATGCATTCGACAAGACCATGAAACTGATAGGCGTCGATATCGACCATTTGCTCCCTAAGGAGATGCAAAAGTGAAGAAAAAAGTTCTTACCGTGGATGATTCCAGAACGATCAGGAACATGCTCCTGGTCACGCTCAACAATGCCGGTTTCGAAACCATTCAGGCCGAAGACGGCATCGAGGGTCTCGAAGTGCTGGAACAGAGCAACCCGGATGTCATCGTGACTGACATCAACATGCCGCGTCTCGACGGTTTCGGCTTCATCGAGGGCGTGCGGCGCAACGAAAAATACCGCGCCATACCGATCCTCGTTCTGACGACCGAAAGCGATGCGGAAAAGAAGAACCGCGCCCGCCAGGCCGGTGCGACCGGCTGGATCGTCAAGCCGTTCGACCCTGCAAAACTCATCGATGCCATTGAGCGCGTAACCGCCTGATACGGGACATTTCACGATGGATATGAACGAAATCAAGGAAATCTTTTTCCAGGAGTGCGAGGAACAGCTCGCTGAACTGGAATCGGGGCTTCTTAAATTGAATGACGGCGACCGTGATCCGGAAACCGTCAACGCCGTTTTCCGTGCCGTTCATTCCATCAAGGGCGGGGCCGGTGCCTTCGGTCTGGATGATCTCGTGGCCTTCGCCCACGTTTTTGAAACGACCCTCGACTGCGTTCGCTCCAACAAGCTGGAACCGACGCAGGATGTTCTGAAAGTCATGCTGCGCTCCGCCGATGTGCTGGCGGATCTGACCAACGCCGCAAGAGACGGTGGCAGCGTCGATGAAAGCCGCACTCGTGGCCTCGTCAAGGAACTGGAAGCGCTGGCCAATGGCGAAGCCGTTCCGGCATCCGCGCCGGTTCCTGTCGCTGTAAAGGCGCCGGAACCCGTCAAGGCGCCCGCAGCACCAAAGCCGACGGATGAAAGCGGCTTCGAACCGATCCCGTTCTCTTTCTCCGATTTTGCCGACGAGACGACGCCGCTGATGGAGGCGCCGACCTTCCAGATCACGTTCAAGCCGCACGCCTCGCTCTATTCCAAGGGCAATGAGGCGGCACTCCTGCTGCGTGATCTCTCGCGGATCGGTGACATGAGTGTCAATTGCGACATGTCCGAACTGCCGGCGCTCGACAAGCTCGATCCCGAAGCCTCCTATCTTTCCTGGACGGTTTCCATCACCACCGAAAAGGGTGAGGAAGGAATCCGCAGCGTCTTCGAATTCGCCGAATGGGATTGCGATCTCGAAATCACCGCAGTTGTTTCGGACGCGTCCGCGGACGAGGAAGAACTGCCGATGATCCCGGTTCCGTTCGATCTGTCTGCTCTCGATGGTGATGCGCAGGACGAACCCGCCGTCGCGACCCCCGCGGTGGAAGAGACTTACGTTGCCGCAACCGTCGAAGCTGCCGTCGCGACGACGCAGATCGCCCAGAGCGTCAATGCCGCCATCGAAAAGCGCGAAGCGGCGGCAGCGCCGGCCGCAGCGCAGGCGAATGCCAATGCCGCCGCCAATGCGAGCGCCGGCCAGACCATCCGCGTTGATCTCGATCGCGTCGACCGCCTGATCAACCTTGTTGGCGAGCTCGTCATCAATCAGGCGATGCTGTCGCAGAGCGTCATCGAAAACGATGCGAGCGGTACGTCCGCCGTTAATATGGGCCTCGACGAGCTGCAGCAGCTGACGCGCGAAATCCAGGACAGCGTCATGGCGATCCGCGCGCAGCCGGTGAAGCCGGTCTTCCAGCGTATGTCGCGTATCGTCCGCGAAGTCGCCGACATGATCGGCAAGCAGATCCGCCTCGTGACCGAAGGTGAGAACACCGAAGTCGACAAGACGGTCATCGACAAGCTGGCCGAACCCCTGACCCACATGATCCGCAATGCCGTCGACCACGGCATCGAGACGCCGGAAAAGCGCGAAGCCGCGGGCAAGAACCCCGAAGGCACCATCAAGCTTTCCGCCAAGCACCGCTCGGGCCGTATCCTGATCGAGCTTCAGGACGATGGCGCCGGCATCAACCGCGAGCGCGTTCGCCAGAAGGCCATCGACAATGATCTCATTGCCGCAGATGCGAACCTGACCGACGAGGAGATCGACAATCTGATCTTTGCGCCGGGCTTCTCGACGGCAGACAAGATTTCCGACATTTCCGGCCGCGGTGTTGGCATGGATGTGGTCAAGCGTTCCATTCAGGCGCTTGGCGGCCGCATCAGCATCTCGTCGCGTCCCGGTCTCGGTTCGACCTTCACCATGAGCCTGCCGCTGACGCTTGCCGTTCTCGACGGCATGGTGGTGACCGTTGCTGGCCAGACGCTCGTCGTTCCTTTGACGGCAATCGTCGAAACCCTGCAGCCCGAGGCGAAGAACATCCACTCCTTCGGTTCCAATCAGCGGCTGATCTCCATCCGCAACTCCTTCTGCCCGCTGGTGGATGTCGGTCGTGTCCTGAACTTCCGTCCGACCCAGGCCGATCCTGTCGAAGGTGTGGCGCTTCTGGTGGAATCGGAAGGCGGCGGCCAGCGTGCTCTGATGGTTGATGCGATCCAGGGCCAGCGCCAGGTCGTCATCAAATCTTTGGAAGCCAACTATACCCATGTTCCGGGCATCGCCGCCGCCACCATTCTCGGTGACGGACGCGTTGCGCTCATTCTGGATGTCGATGCCATCGTCAGCGCCTCGCGCGGACAGCCACTGAAACAGGAAATGTCACTCGCGGCGACGGGTTGAAGGCGGATATCCAATGGCAGCACTTAATCTCAGCGATCAGCGACAGTCTCCCGATGACGTTCTTGCCAGCGGCGAATATCCGCTGACAAGGCGCGATTTGTCGGAGATCGCTGCGATGATCTATGCCGATGCGGGCATCTATCTCAACGACACCAAGGCGTCGCTGGTCTATTCCCGCCTCTCGAAACATATCCGCAATCTCGGTCTTTCCGGCTTTCGCGAATATTGCGCACTGGTGTCTTCGTCCGAGGGCGCACAGCCGCGCCGGGAAATGCTGTCGCACCTGACGACGAATTTCACCCGCTTCTTCCGCGAGAACCATCATTTCGAACATCTGCGTGACGAGGTCCTGCCGAGCCTCATCGCTCGTGCCAAGAGCGGCGGACGTGTCCGCATCTGGTCGGCGGCCTGCTCCGACGGGCAGGAACCCTATTCGATAGCGCTCACCGTGCTCGCCATGTTCCCGAATGCGGCCGAATACGATTTCAAGATTCTGGCGACTGACATTGATCCGAAGATTCTGGCGCAGGCCCGTGCCGGCGTTTATGATGACAACGCGCTTGAAACCGTGTCTCCTGCCATGCGCAAGCAATGGTTCACCGAGGTCGATGCCGGCGGTCGCCGCAAGTTCCGCATCGACGACAAGGTCAAGCGCCTCATCACCTTCAACGAGCTGAACCTGATGACGCAATGGCCCTTCAAGGGCAATTTTGACGTCATCTTCTGCCGAAACGTCGTCATTTATTTCGACGAGCCGACGCAGGTGCGCATCTGGTCGCGTTTCGCAGGCCTGCTGCCGGAAGGCGGCCACCTCTATATCGGCCATTCCGAACGTGTGTCCGGTGACGCCAAGAACGTGTTCGACAATACCGGCATCACCACCTATCGCTTCATCGGTCACGCATCCGGGAGGAAGGCATGAGCGCACTCGCACGGGTCCTCGTTGTTGACGACTCCCCCACCATGCGTGGGCTGATTTCGGCCGTCCTCAAGGCCGATCCGGAAGTCGAGGTGGTTGGCCAGGCCGGCAACGCCATGGAAGCACGCGCCGCCATCAAGCAGCTCAATCCCGATGTCGTGACGCTTGACATCGAGATGCCCGAGATGAATGGCCTCGAATTTCTCGAGAAGATCATGCGCCTGCGCCCCATGCCGGTCATCATGGTCTCGTCACTGACCCATCGCGGCGCGGATGCGTCGCTTGCCGCGCTTGAAATCGGTGCTTTCGACTGTGTCGGCAAGCCGGCTCCCGGTGACGCGCGCCCCTTCGGCGATCTGGCCGACAAGGTGAAGGCCGCCGCCCGCTCGCAACACGCCGCCTACCGCGCCACCCGGCCGGAAACCGCTGCCGCGCCGCAGCCGGTTCCGATGAGCGAATATCGGGCGGGTCGTAAGGTCGTGGCCATAGGCTCCTCCACCGGCGGCGTCGAAGCGCTGATCGCGGTGCTGCAGAAATTCCCGGCCAATTGCCCGCCGACAGTCATTACCCAGCACATGCCGCCGACCTTCACAAAGAGTTTCGCGGAGAGGCTGAACCGCATCTGCGCCCCCGTGGTGGAAGAGGCGACGGACGGCGCGCGCCTGCAGACCGGCAAGATTTACCTCGCGCCGGGCGGTGAGCGTCACTTACAGATCGCCAACCGGTCCGCACCCTGCTGCCGGCTTCTGGACCGCGACCCCGTCAACGGCCATCGCCCCTCCGTCGACGTGCTGTTCGATTCGGTGGCCGAGCTTGCCGGACGCAATGCCGTCGGTGTCATCCTGACCGGCATGGGCCGCGACGGCGCGGCCGGGCTTCTGAAAATGCGCCACGCCGGTGCGCGCACCGTCGGCCAGAACGAAAAAACATGTGTCGTCTATGGCATGCCCCGCGTGGCCTATGAGCTTGGCGCGGTGGAACAGCAATTGCCGTTGGCCTCCATCGGCGAAGAAATCCTGAAACTAACCACTGCCCGCAAAGAAGGTGCTGACTAATGTCTCTCGCAGAAAAGATCAAAGTTCTGATCGTTGACGATCAGGTGACCAGCCGGCTGCTCCTCAGCGATGCGCTGACACAGCTGGGCTTCAAGCAGATCACCTCCGCTGGCGACGGCGAGCAGGGATTGAAGATCATGGAGCAGCAGCCCCATCATCTCGTCATCTCCGACTTCAACATGCCGAAGATGGACGGCCTCGGTTTCCTGCACGCGGTGCGGGCCAACCCGACCACCAAGAAGGCCGCCTTCATCATTCTCACCGCGCAGGGTGACCGCGCGCTGGTGCAGAAGGCAGCCCAGCTCGGCGCTAACAACGTGCTGGCCAAGCCCTTCACCATCGACAAGATGCGCGCGGCCATCGAAGCGGTTTTCGGATCGCTGAAATGATGGAAGCTGCGGCCAAGCGCGTACATATCATTCAGGGCGAGTATAAGGTTGTCAGCGATCCCGATGTGGTGATGACGACGATACTCGGTTCGTGCGTGGCCGCCTGTCTGAGAGACCCCGTTGCCGGCCTCGGAGGAATGAACCACTTCCTGCTGCCGGGAACGGGCAATGTGACCGGCGGAGATGCGACGCGTTATGGCGTGCATCTCATGGAGTTGCTGATCAACGGCCTCTTGAAGCAGGGCGCCCGCCGCGACCGGCTGGAGGCCAAGGTTTTCGGCGGCGCCAAGACGATCGCCAGCTTCTCGAATGTCGGCGAGCAGAACGCCATCTTTGCCATGCAGTTCCTGAAGGACGAAGGCATTCCGGTCATCAGCTCCTCCACGGGCGGGGATCATGGCCGCAAGATCGAGTTCTGGCCGGTCTCCGGGCGTGCGCGTCAGCATCCGCTCAGCGGTGCGGAAACCCAGAAGACGGTTGCCATGGAAACGCGTCCGGTGCCGGCACCCAAACCCGTCGCCAACGACATCGAATTTTTCTAGTCACGGAGTTTCCAATGCAGCTTGCAGAGCACACCGCCACCACTCCGTTCGAAGAAGCCCTGCCGGATGTTCTGATGCGGGTGGTATCGGAACTGCACGACGTGGCCTATCTCATCGAGCGCATCGAGCCGCAATTGCTTGATGTGACCAGCGGTCAATTGTCCGCCGAAGGCGTCAAGCTGTTGCAGGGCATCGACCTTGCCGTCCAGAAAACCCGCGGCCTTGCCGAATTCATCGATACCATCACCGGCTCCATCCCCGCAGACTGGTTCGTGGATGTCTCCACCGCACTCAGCCTCGTCAAGCTTGCCGAAATGCAAAAGGCGCTCGGCGCGGCCTTCCGCCACGGCCATTCCCAGCCGCTCCACAAGGCTTCCGGCGACTTCGACCTCTTCTAGAACATATTCCGGCCGTTCCTTCCTTCGCTGAATGCGGAGAAAGGCAACGCTCGCGCAAGCTTCGCACCCTATTGTCACGACGGGGCCAAAAGGTCTCGGACTCTATGAATGACGGTGCGGAACAGAATGAATCTGTTAAATCAAATCCCTCAGGTCTTGAAGAATGTCGCGGCGCTGGGCCAGACGCGGCTGCTGATGCTGGGCGGCGTGGGCGTATTGTCCATGGCTATCATCCTGGCTGCAGCGCTTTATGTGAACCGTCCTGCTTACGAGACCCTCTATGTGGGTCTTGAAAAAAGTGACCTCAACAAGATCAGCATTGCACTCGCCGAATCGGGTCTGGACTTTCAGGTCGGGACCGATGGCTCCAGCCTTCAGGTTCCGGTCGGGCTCACCAGCAAGGCACGGCTACTTCTGGCTGAACGCGGCCTGCCCGACAGTGCCAATGCCGGTTATGAGCTTTTTGACAATGTCGGCTCCCTCGGCCTGACGTCTTTCATGCAGGAAGTGACGCGCGTTCGTGCCCTTGAGGGCGAGATCGGCCGCTCCATCCAGCAGATCGATGGCGTTTCCGCTGCCCGCGTTCATATCGTCCTGCCTGACGTCGGCAATTTCCGCCGTGGCGAACAGAAACCCACGGCATCGGTGATGATCCGCGCGAGCGCATCCGCTGGCCGCAAGGCCTCCGCCTCCATTCGCCACCTCGTTGCCTCGGCCGTTCCCGGCCTCGAAGTCGATGACGTGACGCTGCTCGATTCGACCGGCCAGCTTCTCGCCTCCGGTGACGACGTCACCAACGCTGCCATGAACCGCTCGCTAACGCTGGCCCAGAATGTTCAGCAGGAAATTACGACCAATATCGACAAGGCGCTGGCGCCTTTCCTCGGCATAGACAATTTCCGCTCCAGTGTGACGGCGCAGATCAATACCGACAGCCGCCAGGTCCAGGAGACGGTTTACGACCCGGAATCGCGTGTTGAGCGCTCCGTTCGCACGGTGAAGGAAGACCAGAAATCCCAGGAAACGCAGCCGGATACGGCCGCGACCGTGGAGCAGAACGTGCCGCAGGCTGCGCCCCAGGGCGGCGGCGGCGGCCCGCAGTCTTCCGATCAGTCGGCCAAGAAGGAAGAGCAGACCAACTACGAGATCAATTCCAAGACGGTTGCCACGGTCAAGAACGGCTATACCCTCGAAAAGATTTCGGTTGCCGTGGTCGTTAACAAGGGCCGCATTGCCAAGATGGTCGGCGAACCGGCCGATCAGGCCAAGATCGACGCCTACCTTGCGGAAATGCAGAAGATCGTCACCTCGGCCGCAGGCATTTCTTCCGATCGTGGCGACATTGTCACCCTGACGGCGATGGATTTCCTCGAAACGCAGCTGCTTGACGAGGCTGCCAGCGGCCCGGGTGTCATGGAAGTGCTGAGCCGCAATTCCGCCGGCATCATCAACTCGCTCGCCTTTGTCGCCGTCGCCTTCCTCGTCGTCTGGCTCGGTGTACGCCCTCTGGTCCGCACGGTCACTGCCAACGGTTCGGCTGCGGCTCAGCTGAGCCAGGAGTCCGCCGGTCTCGAATTGCCGGACTTCTCTCCCGGCATGGAGGCGGGCGCAGGTGGTCTCATGGAAGGTTTCGGCGCGGATTTCGGCTTCGACAGCACCGACGATCTTCTGGCTGGCGGCGATGGCGAAGGCACATTCAACCGCCGGGTTCGCGAAGGGCCCGAACGCAGGCTCTCCCGCATGGTGGAAATCAGCGAGGAGAGAGCCGCCAAGATCCTGCGCAAATGGGCGGTGGAAAAAGCAGCATAATGACAAAAGGGCCGGTTTTACCCGGCCTTTTTTCTGTTTCCGGGGTTTTCGCTATGCTTGGCGGGCACATCGTGGCACTCTCGTTTCGGGACAGTGTTTACAAAAAATTCAGCAACGATACAGTTTGCTGGGAATTGGCTGAGAATGCCGTTTATGGATTGAACAGCTTTTCAGTATGTTTTTTTAGCAATAGACGAACTGGGAAATACGTGGAAAGGCTGTTGCCAGGTAATGGCAAACTCCGGTCGGTTCCATAAAATGAAGTGATTCGGTCTCCGGGGGCGCGCCATTCCTTTTTGGTAAGCTTCTTGAATGGAATGATTCCATCCCGAGGTATAATCTCCCGCTGGGAGCAAGAGGGCGTAGGCGATTGAAAGTCGATGTTGATATCCGTAGGCTGTCTGCCAAGCCTCTGGAGGGCATGGGTAAGCCCTTGCCGCGCGATCAGCTTGCTAAAAACGTCGCAGCCACGGCTGCTGCCGGTAACGTTGCAGGCGCACTGGATCTGCTCGTAACCTACGCTGGCGCCTCGCATTATCTGCTGGCGCGAGATGATCTTCTCGAAGAAACCGGGCTGAAATTCATCGTCACATCCGACTGGCCTTTCGATCTGGTCCGCAGGCTCGGCATTGAACTCACCAACAGCCAGAACCGGTCGAGCGAAATGGAGAAGTGCCTTTCGCTTCTGCAGCCGCGATTGCTTCTCCTTCCAGACGATGTTTCCGTGCCCTATGGCATAGACAGGCAATATTCGGCACTCTCCTTCTGCGTGGGCCGCATCCGCCTTTCGCTTCTGCTGCTGTTTCCGGAAGAAGCGGTTCCGTCACCGGAGCGTCTGCGGGAAATCGCCCTGCTGACGGGGTATTGCGTCAGCTTCGGCATCGCCAGCGAAGCAAAGACCGTGCGCGATATCGATCTCACCGAGCGCGAGCTCGAGTGCCTGTTCTGGATCGCGGAAGGCAAGACAAGCGATGAAATTGCGATGATCCTTGGCATTTCACGCAATACGATCAATAATTACATCACAAGCGTGATGCGTAAAACCGCGACAAAAACCCGCTCGGAGGCAATTGCCTACGCCGTGCGCAACAACCTCGTATAATGGTCGGACGGATGGTACAGACGAAAGACAATGAGGGTACAGGTCGAATGGGCATGTTTTACCGCAGCCCTGTCGTGACGAGCCGGTCGGATCTGTTTCCGAAGCTTGTCGCCATGCAGAAGCTGGTCGGCGCGCGCAACTTCGTGGTCACGAAGGCTGCGGCTTCCGGCTTCCCCAACAAGAAGAAGATGACCTGCGAGCTGGAAAACTGGGGCATGAATGCCGCAGAACAGAGCGCGCAGTTCATCCGCGCTGTCGGCGACATTCTGCTCGACCATATCGAGACGTCGCTTTTGCCGGTCATCTGGCGCAACAAGAATGCTGGCGGTTTTGCTGATCTTCCCGATGTACCGGCGCTTCTGCGCCGTATCGAGAACGATACATTGCCCTATGCGGGGCTGGCTCTGCCGGTGCGGCTCGGCACCATCGGCAACGGCTACATCGTGTTCTGCGGCACCAATCTCATTCTCGACAATGAGGTCGTGATCGAGCAGCATATCAAGTGCTGCGAAATCATGGTGGACATGCTGGCGCTCGACGAGCGCAAGGTCGCCCCCTCGGAAGCCCTGAGCGAGAGGGAAATTGCCTGCCTGCAACTGGCGGGGGATGGTCGTATCAGCGAAGAGATTGCGGTCAAGCTCGGCCTTTCCGTGCACACCGTCAATGCCTATCTCGGTTCGGCAACGATCAAGCTCGATTCCGTCAACCGTATCCAGGCGATCGCCAAAGCCATCAGGCTCGGTTACATCCATTGATGGTGGACGGGGTTCTCCCGTCCCCTTAAGCCGGTCAAACGCCCGGCTGGGCTTTTGCACTCCGCTAAAAGGCGCCATCGGCACTTCGCGTTTTTTTAACAGTTGCCAATTAGAACTTTTTATAAGTTTGGCTTTGGGGAACTGTTTCATGCACAACCGGCTCTTTAAGTCCGTTGCTGGCAAGGTCGTCGCGCTGACGATCGGCCTGATCACGCTCAGCGTGGCGGCAGTTGGTTTTTCGACCTACATTCGCTTGAAGGACAACATCATCACCACCGCGCTGCGTGATACGCACGGCGCGATGCGGGGCATGGCCATCCTTTACGAGATGAAGGTTGGCGGCGTTGCCCTCGAAATGGTGGATGGCGAGCTGAAAAGTGTGGGCCGCGCCAGCATCGGCACGATGCGCGACAACGATCTCGTAGACCGCACGGCTGCGGGCAACGGCGGTATCGCGACGGTTTTCGAAGCCAAGGCCGGCGAATTCATTCGACTGACCACCAATCTGAAGAATGAAAAGGGTGAGAGAGCGGCAGGCACCAAGCTTGCCACCGATCATCCGGCTTTCGAAAAAGTCTCCAAGGGCGAGGCCTATTTCGGCACTGCCACGCTGTTCGGCACCAGCTACATGACCGGTTATATGCCGGTCACGAACAAGACCGGCGCAACCGTCGGCATCCTGTTCGTGGGCGTGCCCATGGATTTCTACAATGCGCAGATATACAGCCTGCGTGATATGATGCTGGTTTGCGGCGCGCTTGCCATGCTTGGCGTTGGATTACTCGCCTATTTCGTCATCAAGCGCACGCTTCAACCGCTTAGCAAGCTGACAGATGCCGTGAAATCGCTTTCAGACGGCAATCTCGAAACGCCGATCCCCTACGCCACCAACACCAATGAATTCGGCAATATCGCCCGCGCTCTGGTGATTTTCCGCGAGAATGCGATTGAGAAGCTGGCGATCGAGGGCAAAAGTGCGCAGGAACGCT
The DNA here is from genome assembly GCF_048298475.1 of Agrobacterium sp. El2ro-1b. Classification (NCBI taxonomy): domain Bacteria; kingdom Pseudomonadati; phylum Pseudomonadota; class Alphaproteobacteria; order Hyphomicrobiales; family Rhizobiaceae; genus Agrobacterium; species Agrobacterium sp. El2ro-1b. The sequence goes on from NZ_CP103458.1 coordinate 176,323, forward strand.
CCGCGGCCGAGTCCGAGCGTCACCGCAACGATGCCGAGAAGCAGGAACTGGACGGCCAGATCGAGTTTGCAGTGGGCGAGATCGCCTCCGGCCTCGGCAGGCTTTCGCGTGGCGATCTCAGCCGCACGATCGAGACGCCCTTCGCAGGCCGCCTCGACCGGCTGCGCACGGATTTCAACGAATCCCTGCTCAACCTTCGCGATGCGCTGGGGCAGATCCGCGAGCGCACGCTCATCATTCAGAATAGCGGCTTCGAAATCGAACAGTCGTCGGTCGATCTGTCAAAGCGCACGGAAAATCAGGCCGCCTCGCTGGAGGAGACCGCCGCTGCCGTGGAGGAAATCACCGCTACCGTGAGATCGTCGGCCGAGCGGGCGCGGGAAGCCAATGAGGCCGTGCGCGTCACCAAGCAGAGCGCCGACAGTTCCGGTTCGGTTGTCAGCAACGCCGTCGACGCCATGAGCCGTATCGAAGGCGCCTCGCGCAAGATCGAGCAGATCATCGAGGTAATCGACGATATCGCCTTCCAGACCAATCTTCTGGCGCTTAATGCCGGCATCGAGGCGGCGCGCGCGGGTGAAGCAGGCAAGGGATTTGCCGTCGTGGCGCAGGAAGTGCGCGAGCTTGCCCAGCGCTCCGCCGATGCGGCCCGTGAAATCAAGCAGCTCATCAACCAGTCGACCCACGAGGTCAGCTCCGGTTCGAAGCTGGTGCAGGAGGCGGGCACCGTTCTCTCCGCCATCAGCCGGCAGATCGTGACCGTCAGCCAGCATGTCGAAACCATCGCGACGGCGACGCAGGACCAGTCCTCCGCGCTTCACAACGTCAACGGCTCCGTCAACCAGATGGACCAGATGACACAGCAAAATGCAGCGCTTGCCGAACAGTCGAGCGCGGCCAGCCGGGTACTTTCCGGCGAGGTGGAAGCGCTGCTCGATCTGGTACAGCGGTTCCAGATGGAGCAGGGGTCTGCTGCCGGCTCGGCACGATTGAACCAGGCGGCCTGATATCTCCATTTTTGAAAGTCAATGCAGCTCCCGGATCGCAAGGTCCGGGAGTTTTTATTCGGCCGCTGCCCGCGCCGTGCCGGATATCTGGTTAATATAGGCACGCAGCGCCGCCGGCTTGACCGGTTTGTGCTGCACGGAAATCCCGTATTTTTCGGCATCGCTGCGCACTTCCGGGCTGCGATCCGCCGTTACCAGCAGGGCAGGGATTGTCTTGCCGTAAAATGTCCTGATGAGGCGGATGGCGCTGATGCCATCGCCATCATCAAGATGATAGTCGGCGATGATGACATCCGGGGCCGCGGCCAGAGTGAGGAAGGGTTCTTCCAGCGCCGCCACGGAACCTGCGGGCAAGACATCGCAACCCCATCCCGTCAAAAGCAGCGTCATGCCCTCGAGGATTTTCGGCTCGTTGTCGATGCACAGCACCCGAATGCCATGAAGACGGTCGCTTGCTGCGGGACTGGTTGTCCCGCCCTCCGTCTTGGCAGGAGCAAGACGGTCCGCTTCACGCGGCAGATGGATGCGGAAGGTCGTGCCTTTGCCGGGGGTGGAAATAAGCTGCACCGGATGGTGCAGCATGCGTGATAGCCGGTCGACTATGGAAAGGCCGAGCCCGAGGCCAGACGCCGTTTTTGCCCCTTCGTCCAGCCGGGCGAATTCCTTGAAGACCGTGCGGAATTTGGAGGCGGGTATGCCGATGCCCGAATCCGTCACCTGAATGACGACTTCGCCGCCCCGACGGCGCGCGCCGACGACCACCTTGCCCTCAAGCGTATATTTGATGGCATTGGAGACGAGGTTCTGTATCAGCCGCCGCAGCAGATTGGGGTCGGAGCGCACCGTGAGCGACGTTGGCATGACGACGAGATCGAGGTTCTTCTCCTGCGCCATCGGCGCGAAATCGGTCTCGATGCGTTTCAATAGCTCGTTGAGTGGCACGGATGTCATGCGCGCCTTCATCGAGCCCGTATCGAGGCGGGAAATATCGAGAACCGCACCGAGAATGGTTTCCACCGATTCCAGCGCCGAATCGATATTGTGAACGAGATCGCTTTCGCCAGAAGCGCCAAGCCGCTCGACCAGCGAGGACGAATAGAGGCGGGCGGCATTCAGCGGCTGGAGAATATCGTGACCTGCGGCAGCGAAAAACCGCGTCTTGCCGATATTGGCCTCATCGGCCGACGCTCTCGCCTCCGCCAGCGCGCGGTTGACGCGGGTCAGCTCGACGGTGCGTTCCTCCACGCGCTGCTCCAGCGTTTCATTCGCCTGTTTCAGCGCCTGGTCGCTCGCCACACGCTGGGTGATATCGGTGAAGGTGGCGACGATGCCCTTGTCCGGCATGGTGTTGGAGCGGACCTCGATGATGCGCTCGCCGCCCGCCAGCACCAGCGAGAAGGGCAGGTCCATGGTCAGGAAGCTGGTGATCAGCTCATCCGTATCGCCGGGCGGCATGTCGCCACGCTCCTGCAGCATGGTCACGATTTCGGTCAGCGGCACGCCCACCTGGCCGAATTGTTCCGGCAGGTCCAGCAGGGTGCGGAACCGCCGGTTCCAGATGGTCAGTTGCTGCGAACTGTCGAAAACGGCAATGCCCTGATCCATCTGCGCCAGCGCCGTCTGCAGCATGTCCTGATTATACTGCAGCGCCTCGCTCGCCTGATCGAGCAGCCAGGCCGTATCCGCGCTGGTATCTTCTGCCTTCTGGAGAATGATCGACAGCACGAGGCGGGCGGAGGAGGAGCCGATGGCGCTGCCCAGCAATTGTTCGGAGAAATGGATCAGCGCCATATCCGCCGGCTGGTCGTCATTGAGTTTCCTGCCCGCCGTTTTCTCATAGGTCGCAAGCGAGCGCAGCATGCGCTCTTCTCCAAGATAACGGGCAATCGCGCTTTTGAGGTCGCCGACACTGACACGGGTTTTCCAGCCGCGCGTGGCGAATTGCGATTTCGAATGGCGCTTGACGAAGATACCGGACTGGATGCGCTCCACCGGCCGCGGATTGCGCGAGAGCGAACCCAGCACAAAGGCGAGGCTGTTGACGAGCAGGCTGAGGATGACCGCATTCACGAAAGGATCGGCCTCGGGACCGTTAAACACGGTGCTGCCGGAAAACAGGAAGCCGAGAATATTGGCCGCGACTTCGGAATTGTCCGGCCCGCCGAAGCTCGGCAGGAACAGCAGATAGGCCCAGACGAAGAAGCCCGAACTGAGACCCGCGATTGCGCCACGGGCATTGGCACGGCGCCAGAACAGCCCGCCGAACAGGGCAGGGGCCATCTGGGCGATGGCTGCGAAAGCCAGAAGGCCGATGGAGGCAAGGCCCGTGGCGCTGTCGGCTGCGCGATAATAACCGTAGCCCAGCAGCATTACCGCAAAGATCGCCGTCCTGCGGATGTTGAGCAGCGTCTTGGCGAAGTCGTCCCGGTGCGGCGAGCGGTTGAGTAGCTTCTGCCGCAGGAAGATCGGCATGACGATATCGTTGGAAATCATGATCGACAGCGCCACCGAAGCGACGATCACCATTGCAGTCGCCGCCGAAAAGCCGCCGATGAAGGTGATCAGCGAGACAACAGGCATCTGATGATTGAGCGGCAGTTGCAGCACATAGAGATCGGCATCGCCATTGGCGCCCAGCGTCAGGATACCCGCGAGCGCGATCGGCAGCACGAAGATGTTGATGGCAATGAGATAGAGCGGCAGCAGGAACCCCGCCATGCGCAGCTCTTCCGGCGTGCGGTTTTCCACCACGGTAACGTGGAACTGGCGCGGCAGCAGGATGATGGCAAAGCCGGAGAGCAGCGTCATCACGATCCAGCGGCTGATGGGCGTGTGATAGGAGATGGCCCGCATGGCCTGCTCATTATCAGTCGCCAGCTGCCACAGATGTGCGGGGCCATCGAAAAGCACGAAGAGCACGTAAAAGCCGACCGTGCACATGGCGACCAGCTTCACCAGCGATTCCATCGAAATCGCCAGAATGAGCCCGTCCTGATGTTCGGTGGCGTCCGTGTGGCGGGTGCCGAACATGACGGCGAAGCCGGCCATGACGAGGGTGACGACAAGCGGCAGATCGAGGAAATAAAGATTGCCGCTGCCGATACCGTAGTCGCCGGGATCGACCATCGTCGCCACGGAGCTGGACACCGCTTTGAGCTGCAGCGCGATATAGGGGATGGCGCCGACCAGCGCGATGATTGCGACGATCATCGCCACGGTGGAGTTCTTGCCGTAACGGGCGGCGATGAAATCCGCAACCGAGGTCAGCTTTTCCGTCTTGGCGAGATCGACGATGCGGCGGATGATCGGCATGCCAAGGGTAAAGGCAAGGATAGGGCCGGTATAGATGCCGAGGAATTCGAGACCTTTATCGGCTGCAAGCCCCACACCGCCGAAATAGGTCCAGGACGTGCAATATATCGCCAGGCTGAGCGCATAAACGAACGGACGCCCCTTTTTCGGCGCGTTTCTTTCACGGCTTTTGCTGTCCCCGTAGCTCGCGACCGCAAACAGCAAGAGGATATAAGCGAAGGCCGAGCCGAATATGATCCACCCAGGAAGCACGCATCCTCCCCATGCAGGAATTCCCTTGAATGAGCATAGGCGAATTCCGCACCGTTGAGAATGAGTGCGGTCTGATCATAAAGTTGAAGATGGCAGCATTTTCGTCAAAAGCAGGTAGCGGTTTTACGCCTGGAGAATGTGGAGAAAGGGAGTGTCGGAGCACGTCCGCGGATTCCGCTTTCAACGGAGGTGCTCTAGGTGTGGGCTTTAAGGAAGTCGTCCATATGCAACGGGTCGAGGGTGCGTGGAGTTTACCCCCCTCTGCCCTGCCGGGCATCTCCCCCTCAAGGGGGGAGATCGAACTGCAGTAAGGTCTCGCCCATCTCAACGTCGGCGAATGAAGTGGTGGAAGCGCCGCTTGCCGATCTCCCCCCTTGAGGGGGAGATGCCCGGCAGGGCAGAGGGGGGTAAGCTCCACGCACCCTCGATCCGTTGCCTATGAACAGCCTCCTGAAAGCTAACATCCAGCGTGCAAAAAAGCTAATAAATGCAATCTTGACGAATTCCAAATGTGTAAGGGAATCTGTATGGTTGAAGGCGTAGGGACAGTCACATAGCTTCAGCTCGCGAAGCAGGAGAGAGGGACAATCTGAATGCTTAACGAATTTAAAACCTTCATTGCCCGCGGCAATGTCATGGATCTGGCCGTGGGTGTTATTATCGGTGCGGCTTTCAGCAAGATCGTCGATTCCGTCGTCAACGATCTCATCATGCCGATCGTCGGCGCGATCTTCGGCGGGTTCGACTTCTCGAACTACTTCCTGCCGCTGAGTTCCAACGTCAACGCCACCTCGCTCGCTGCCGCCCGCGAACAGGGCGCCGTCTTCGCCTATGGTAACTTCCTGACGGTTCTCATCAACTTCCTCATCCTGGCCTGGATCATTTTCCTGATGGTCAAGGGTGTCAACAAGCTCCGCGATTCGGTTGACCGCAAGAAGATTGAAGAGAAGCCGGACGCAGCTCCGCCGCCGGAAGACGTCAGGCTGCTTACTGAAATTCGCGATCTGCTGAAGACGCGCTGATCCAGATATATCTGGTTTAACCGCCGGCCCGTGCGGCCGGTGGTTTTCTGTGAGCGACGACCCATAAAGAAAATCCATGATCGCCTCACGGAATATCATGCACATGGCTGGTTCGATGCGATAAGAAGGCACCAAACGGAGTGTCTTTAATGTCCATTTTGAACAGTCTGAGTGCGCGCTCTCTGGCCGCGTCCGAGAGCGGTATTGTCGAAGTCGTGAATTATGCCCGGGGGCGGGACAATCTCCTGCCGCTCTGGGTTGGCGAAGGCGATCTGCCAAGCCCCGACTTCATCAATCAGGCCGCCATCGATGGGCTGAACAATGGCGAAACCTTCTATACCTGGCAGCGTGGCATTCCGGAGCTGCGACAGGCGCTGAGCCACTATTACGAGCGGCATTTCGCGGCGTCGCTGCCGCCGGAGCATTTTTACGCAACCGGTTCCGGCATGCAGGCAATCGTGCTTGCCGTGCAGGCGCTGACCTCGCCGGGTGACGAGATGGTGTATCTCTCCCCCACCTGGCCCAATATCGTCGCCGCCATCGGCGTTGCCGGCGCAAAGGCTGTTCCGGTCGGCATCGATTTCCGCGATGGCCGCTGGGATCTGGATATAGGTAAGCTGGAAAGCGCGATTACCGGCAAGACGAAGGCGCTCTTCATCAACACGCCCTCCAACCCCACCGGATGGACGGCGACACGCGACAATCTCCGTGACGTTCTGGCTCTTGCCCGCAAACACAATCTGTGGATCGTCGCGGATGAGATTTACGCGCTTTATCACTATGCCGGCAGCCGCGCGCCATCCTTCCTCGACGTGATGGAGCCGGAAGACAAGATCGTCTTCGCCAACTCCTTCTCTAAAAACTGGTCGATGACCGGCTGGCGCGTCGGCTGGCTTGTTGCACCGCCGGCGATCGGTCAGGTGATCGAAAACCTCATTCAATATTCAACGTCAGGCGTGGCGCAGTTCATGCAGCGCGGTGCCGTCGCCGCCCTTGATCACGGTGATGGTTTCATCCGCGAGAACTACGAACGCGCTTTGACCTCCCGCGACATTCTCTGTGACGCGCTGATCGCCACCAACCGTGTGGAAACCCTGAAACCGGATGGCGCCCTTTATGCCTTCCTCAAGATCGACGGCGTCACGGACAGCCGCGCCACCGCGCTCGATATCGTCGACAAGACCGGCGTTGGCCTTGCGCCCGGCACGGCCTTCGGTCCGGGCGGAGAACTGTTTCTACGCGCCTGCTTCCTGCGCAACCCCAGGCAGATAGAAGATGCGGCCGATCGGCTGGCATCTTACATTCTCGGCAGGTAAGCTTCGATCTTCCCTGCAATGGGTTTCCCCTGCCGGGCAGGGTATCGCGGTGCGGTAGGGAAATCGGCAACAAAATCACAGTCGAGATCTGAAATTGCAACCCCACGGCGTAACCATCGACGTGGGGAATTTTCTGTGATATGCGCTTCTTGTTCCATATATGAGAACATTTTCATCTAATCACTAAAAAGAAACTCATTGCGCTAACCAATCGTAAGCCACCTTTTTAAATGGGGTGGGGGCTCGGTTGTGTATTCGCTGTGCAAGTAATCAATGATGAAGAATTATTGGCTTTGATAGGCTCAAGAAAAGCAAACAGGGAAGTAATGTCATGGCTGTTCTGGTCACGGGTGGGGCCGGTTATATAGGAAGCCACATGGTGTGGGCTTTGCTCGATGCCGGGGAAGAGGTCGTTGTCGTCGACCGGCTTTCCACGGGGTCGCGCTGGGCAGTCGCGCCAGCGGCGCGTTTTTATCTGGGCGATGCGGCCGACCGCGCCTTGCTCGATCAGGTTTTTGAAGAAAACCACATCGAGACCATCTTCCACTTCGCCGGGTCCGTCAGCGTTCCCGAGTCGATCAGCCAGCCCTTGGAATATTACGAAAACAATACCGGCACGACCCGCGCGCTTGTTGCCGCGGCGGTTCGCAACGGCATCCGCAATTTCATCTTCTCCTCGACAGCCGCCGTCTATGGAAACCAGCCCTTTGATGGTCCCGTTCCTGAAACGGCGATCCTGAGCCCGGAAAACCCCTACGGCCTGTCGAAACTCGCGTCCGAGATCATGCTGCGCGATGTCGTGCAGGCGCATGATTTCAATTATGTGGCGCTGCGTTACTTCAACGTTGCCGGAGCTGACCCGCAGGGCCGCGCCGGGCCTTCGCCGACCGGCGTTGCAAACCTTATCAAGGTCGCATGCGAAGCCGCGACCGGCCGCCGCGACCGGGTGGAGGTTTACGGGACGGACTACCCGACCGCCGACGGAACCGGCGTCCGTGACTATATTCACGTCAGCGATCTGATCGATGCGCATATGCTGGCCATGGCGCATCTGCGCGCCGGCGGCGGTACACGAACCCTGAACTGCGGTTATGGTGTCGGTTATTCGGTTCTGGACGTCCTGCAGGCCGTACAGCGGGAATCCGCATATGAATTCCCGATCATCCATTGTCCGCGCCGTCCGGGCGACATTGCGGCCATGGTGGCGGATTCGTCGCGTATCCAGTCGGAATTTGGCTGGCGCCCTCGCTTCAACGATCTGGCTACCATTGTTCGCACCGCGCTTCAGTGGGAAGCCAAGCGTCAGGCCCAGCAAAGCGGCAGAATACCGCCGATGCGGCGCAAGCTGGCAGCGATAGGCTGAGCCGCCTTTACGTCACGGGGCGTGGCTTTTCGTGATGGAAGGATGGGGTATCGGTGGATCCGAAGGAACGACCGGGCGAAGCCAGCGGTCCCCGTCAAAAAACGCGCGTGTCAGCTTCACCCCAGGCGGTTCCTCGCTCGCCAGCAAAATCACGTTCAGACGGTGCGGTGCGGTCGGTTCCGGTTTGATGGAAACTGAAATACCGAAGTGCTGCGCCTGATAGGCCTGCATCCTGCGGGCTGGTTCAAGCATGCCGGCGAGGTCGGCCCAGTGGGTTTGTCCGATGATCAAAGCGAGCATTTCCTCAAGCTTCGCCAAAATAGCGGCGCCATCAGGTGTCTCTGGCGCAGCAGCCTTCATCCTGATGGAGCGAATGTCGCCGGAAGCCTCGCCCCTGATTTCAAGGAAAAGCGATGCCCGCTGCGCCGGGTCTTCCGCCTTTCCTGCCGCAAGGTCGGCCATGCACTCGAAATTGCGGATGTTGACCGGGCTGACGTGCCAGCCCTGCGGGTTGGAAAAACCGGCGGCGGTGAAGCGGTCGCAAAGGTCTTTGCCGGAAAGAACGAAGTCCCGGGCGAAGGATGGCCTATCACCCGACTGTTCGAATTTCAGCAGGTGCGGTGGCAGGTAAACCGTTCTGGCGGCAAGCTTTTGCCGCTTGACGGGCTTCATCTTCGGCTGCGGTTCGGCAAAGCGTGTGGCGGGCGCCAGATTGAGATAGGTCAGCAGGCTCTTGAGATGCTTCTTGTCATTGGCAAGCAGCACCGTCGCCCCTATGGCAAAACAGACGGCCAGCACCGCAAACAGCAGCGCGCCAGAACTCACTCTCTTCTGCGAGCCTGCGTCCATCGCAAGACCTTAAGGGGGCTGGGAGAAAGACCTCAGCCGATTCTGATATGGCTTTTCGGGCTGTGGGCAGCCCGGTGAATATAAGGTGTGAGCGGAGGCTCTGAAAAATCTTTTGCAATTCACCGCCGGGATTTCCGGCAGTGCAGGTCTTTATTCGGAGTTGTTTTTGCCGCCGTCCTGTCCACCGGCGCTGCTTTCGTCGTCCGCAACGGGAATGGCGTAGGAGCCGTTCAGCCAGCGAGCGAGATCGAGCGAGCGGCAGCGATCCGAACAAAAGGGATAGTTTTCCCGCGTCGACGGCCGGCGACATTCCGGGCACGGCTGGGTTTTGCGAAGTGGGGTGACCTTTCCGGCGCCTTCTGTGGAGGATTTTGCCATGGGACTATCCTTCGAGCCAGCCCGACGTCACCTCGAACCCTTCACCGGATAGAAGCGACATCGTCTCATAAAGCGGCAATCCCACGACATTGGTGTAGGAACCGGTCAGTTTCTGCACGAATGCGCCGGCAATACCCTGAATGCCATAGGCTCCTGCCTTGCCGCGCCATTGGCCGGACGCGATGTAAGCGTCGATCTCGCGCGTGGAGAGGCGCTTGAAACGCACCTTGGTCTCCGCCACTTTCTGACGGATTTTTCCGTCAGGCGTCACGAGGCAGATGCCGGTATAGACCCAATGGCTACGCCCCGAGAGAAGGTGCAGCGCCGCCGAGGCTTCTTCCGTGTATTCCGCCTTGCCGACAATGCGGCGACCAACGGCGACCACCGTATCGGAGCCTAGAACATAGGCGTCTTTCCATGCCTGCTCGCCCTTCAGCGCCGCCTGCGCGGCTTCAGCCTTCTGCTGCGACAGACGACGGCAGAGCGTGCGCGGATGCTCGAGCTTTGCGGGTGTCTCGTCAATATCCATCGGCATCAGGCGTGCCGGTTCGATACCGATCTGATGCAGCAACTCCAGACGCCGCGGCGAACCGGATGCCAGAACGAGCTTTTGTTTTGAATTGGTCATTGCGCGGCCCGGGCGTCCGATGCGAAAGGTGGATTACTTGAAGCGGTAGGTGATGCGGCCCTTGGTCAGGTCGTAAGGCGTCATTTCGACCAGCACCTTGTCGCCCGCCAGAACGCGGATACGGTTCTTGCGCATACGGCCCGCCGTGTGGGCGATGATCTCGTGTTCGTTCTCAAGCTTCACGCGGAACGTTGCGTTCGGTAGCAATTCGGTTACGATGCCCGGGAATTCAAGGACTTCTTCTTTTGTCATGTAAGGGTTTTCTTCCTGTTGATAGTGCCGGACGTATCGTGTCCGGGAAAATTGCGCGGAAACTACACAATCCCGGCACATTTGTGAACCTCTAAAGCATCGGCTTGAAAATCAGTAACGATTTTCGCGAGGCGGGGGCTATTTTCAGTCTTTTGAAAGCGTATCCGCCACCGGCTGCTGCCGCTTTGGCAGGCGTTCGGCAATCAGTTTTGCAAGATGATCCCGCACCTCGCGATAGGCGTCGAGTATCTGCTCCCGCGTACCTGTAACGACCGTCGGATCCATCGTTGGCCAATAGACCACATCGAGAGAATTCGAGCGCGTCAGCTCCAGTGCGGCGTGATGGGCTTCGGGTGTCAATGTAATGATCAGATCGAAAAAATCATCCTCAATCTCATCGAGGGTGCGCGGTTTGTGTTTGCCGAGCGAAAAACCCTGCTCTTCCAGCACCGCATCCACAAAGGGATCGCGTTCCCCCGCCCGCACGCCGGCCGACTGTATGTAGATGCCTGGCGCCACCAGCCGTTTGGCAATGACCTCCGCCATGGGGGAGCGGATGGAATTCATGCCGCACATGAAGAGGACCGATTTGGGTGCTCGTCCCTCGTTTGGCGCCGCGGCAGGATCGTTCATCTCTAACCCCGCCAATAAAGCACACAGACAAGGGTGAAGAGACGGCGCGCCGTATCGAAATCGACTTTTATCTTGCCGGACAGCCGATCCATCAGGGTCTGCGAACCGTCATTGTGGATACCCCGCCGGCCCATGTCGATCGCCTCGATCTGGCTTGGCGTCGAGGAGCGGATCGCTTCGTAATAGCTTTCGCAGATCAGGAAATAATCCTTGATGATGCGGCGGAACGGCGTCAGCGAGAGGATGTGGGTGGAGACATCCTTGTCGTCCTCGGTCTTGATCGCGAAGACCAGCTTGGCATCGACGAGCGATATATGCAGCCGGTACGGCCCGCCCTCATGCCCGGCAGGCTCGAAGGTGTTTTCTTCGATCAGGTCGAAAATGGCAACGGCGCGTTCATGCTCCACATCAGGCGTGGACCGGCCGATGCTGTCGTCCAGTACCACGTCGCAGAGCCGGAAATCGCCTGAAGCCATCACTTAACTTTCCGGGTTGAGGCGAATGGAGACCGAGCGCGCATGCGCGTCCAGCCCCTCCGAGTGGGCAAGGGTGATCGCCGCCGGCGCAAGCTGGCGCAGCTGCTCTGGCCCGAGCCGCAGGATCGAGGTGCGCTTGACGAAATCCAGCACCGAAAGGCCGGAGGAGAAACGTGCCGAGCGCGCCGTCGGCAGGACGTGGTTGGAACCGCCGACATAATCGCCGATCACCTCAGGGGTATGACGCCCGACGAAGATTGCTCCCGCATTGCGGATGTGGGCCATCAGCGCATCCGGGTCGTCGACGGCAAGCTCCAGATGCTCGGCCGCGATGCGGTTGGCGAGCGGAATGGCATCATCGAGCTTTTCGACCAGAATGATCGCGCCGAAATCGGCCCAGCTGGCCGCCGCCGTCTCGGAACGCGACAGGCGCTTCAGCTGCCGCTCGACGGCGGCTTCCACCGCCTTGCCGAGGTCGGCATTGTCGGTGATGAGAATGGATTGGGCGCCGCGATCATGCTCCGCCTGCGCCAGAAGATCGGCGGCCAGCCAGTCGGGATCATTGTCCCTGTCGGCAATAACAAGCACTTCGGAAGGTCCAGCGATCATGTCGATACCGACAGTGCCGAATACCTGCCGCTTGGCGGCCGCCACATAGGCATTGCCGGGGCCGACGATCTTGGCGACCGGCGCGATGGTCTCCGTGCCATACGCAAGTGCGGCCACGGCCTGTGCGCCACCGATACGGTAGATTTCCTCGACGCCTGCAATACGAGCGGCGGCGAGCACCGCCGGATTGACTGCTCCGCCATTGGCCGGCACGACCATGACGATACGCTCCACGCCGGCGACCTTTGCCGGTACGGCATTCATCAGCACCGAACTCGGATAGCTCGCCGTGCCGCCGGGCACATAAAGTCCCACCGCCTCGATGGCGGTCCAGCGCGAGCCGAGGCCGACGCCGATATCATCCTCGTAGATGTCATCCTTCGGCATCTGCCGCGCATGGTGTTTTTCGATACGCCGGGCTGCGAGTTCAAGCGCCTCGATGACGTTCCTGTCGACCGCCGAGAACGCGGCGTCGATTTCATCCGCCGTCACCCGCATCGAAACCCTGGTAAAATCAATGCCGTCAAATTTCTGGGAATAATGGGCAAGGGCCGCATCGCCGCGATGACGGACATCGTTGATGATGTCGCGAACCGTCGCGTTGACGTCTTCGGAAACTTCTCTCTTGGTTGTCAGGAAGGCAGCGAATTTCTGTTCGAAATCAGCCGATGCCCGCTCCAGCCAGATTGCCACGCCATTACCCTTTCATTGTCCCCGCGGGTGATCCCGCGAGGTGCACGAACTTGCCGCGCAATAATCACGGCTCTGGTATGTGGCATAAATCGAAACGGCAAGGAAAGGCAACCGTTGCGAGGGCTCGCAGCGTTTATTCGCTGTCGGGATGATGCGGTTTGGTGGCGGTTTCCCAGGCGCCGCTCACATCGGTCAGCTGCGCTTCGATGCATTCGACGTCAAGCGCGATGGTACCACCGCCCGAAAGCGCCAGTTCAACGACACCATCCGGCCCTTCACCAACAGGGGTAAAGCGTATCGCCAGAAGCGAAAGCACCTGCTCCCTGTCGGCCAAGTTGATGGACTGCGAACGGACGGCAGACACACGCTTCAGGAAAATCACGCTGCGGCAGCGCTCGGGCGGCAAATTCTTTTTGCTGGCGCTTTCCCAAACGAAACGGTTGGCGGAAAGGGTAAACTGCCCCTGCCTCGGTTCGAAGGCAACATCCTTGAGCTTGAAGACGCTGTCCTGCATGTGTGTCGAGATGATCGAGAGATCTTCGGTATCCAGCGCCAGCAATTTCAGGCCGCTCATCATTTCTTCCTTTTCCGCGGACACGGGCCGCAATGTCTATTTCTTGTACTGGAAATAAGCAGTCGCGGCCCGCTGTGCAACGGGTGGAAAATCGAAGAGCGGCAATGAAGGTATCAATCGCTGACGCGTTCGACCAGCGCGCCGCAACGGGTAAGCTTTTCTTCGAGACGTTCGAAACCGCGGTCGAGGTGATAGACGCGCGAAACCATGGTCTCGCCTTCTGCCACGAGGCCGGCGATGACCAGCGACACCGAGGCGCGCAGATCGGTCGCCATGACCGGTGCACCCTTCAGGCGGGAAACGCCTTCGATGCGAGCCATCTGACCGGAGAGCGAAATCTTGGCGCCGAGACGGGCCAGTTCCTGCACATGCATGAAGCGGTTTTCGAAGATGGTCTCGGTAATGTGCGAGACGCCCTGCGAACGGGTCATCAGCGCCATGAACTGCGCCTGCAGATCGGTCGGGAAGCCGGGGAAGGGCTCGGTGACGATATCGACCGGTTGAATACCGTTGCCGTTGCGCACGACGCGCAGGCCTGTATCGGTGTCACTGATCGTGACGCCTGCCAGCCGCAGCGTGTCGAGCGCATTGTCGAGCAGCGATGCGCGCGTGCCTTCCAGCACCACGTCACCTCCGGCCATGGCGACCGCCATGGCATAGGTGCCGGTTTCGATACGATCGGGCAGAACCCGGTGGCGCGCGCCGGAGAGCGAAGTGACGCCCTCAATGGTGATGGTGGAGGTGCCGGCGCCTTCGATTTTGGCGCCCATGGCGATCAGGCAGTGCGCGAGATCGACCACTTCCGGCTCGCGGGCAGCGTTGTGGATGACGGTGGTGCCGCGGGCAAGGCTTGCTGCCATCAGCATCACATGCGTCGCGCCCACCGACACTTTCGGGAAGGTGTAGACAGCGCCGATGAGGCCACCCTTGGGGGCGCTGGCATTGATGTAGCCGCCATCGATCTCCATCGTCGCACCAAGCGCCTGCAGGCCCTCGATGAACAGGTCGACCGGGCGCGTGCCGATGGCGCAGCCGCCGGGCAGGGAAACGCGGGCGCGGCCCTCACGCGCCAGAAGCGGACCGATGACCCAGAAGCTCGCGCGCATCTTCGAAACCAGCTCATACGGGGCTGTCGTGTCGACAATGGTACGGCAAGTGAAATGCACGGTACGGGAATAGGCCTCGCCCTGGCTTTCGCGACGACCATTGACGGAAATATCGACGCCATGATTGCCGAGAATGCGGATGAGCTGCTCCACGTCCGCCAGATGCGGCACGTTTTCGAGCGTCAGCGTGTCGCTGGTCAGAAGCGAAGCGATCATCAACGGCAAGGCGGCGTTTTTGGCGCCGGAGATGGGGATGACGCCGTTGAGCTTGTTGCCACCCGTAATTCTGATGCGATCCATGCGTCCCTACGGGCCTGTGCCCGCCTTTCTTATCATGCCTTGCGTAAAAGCGCGTCCTTAGACGAATTTCCGCGGCGTTTCAATTTTATGCTGGTGAATTGTCTATGAGGATGATTCGTCCGTTTTTGCGGCAGGCAGGCCAATCGTCTGGTCTTCTTCACCTGCGCGGCGCGCCCGAACCTGCTGTTTGCGCTTCAGAAGATTTTCACGAAGCTTCTTCGCCGCCCGTGCCTTGCGCTCCGCCTCACGCTGGCGCGCCTTTTCACCGGGGCCGGCCTGCGTGTTGCCGTTTGCCGCCACGGCTGACGGTTCCTTCGAAACGTCTACGGAAACCGCCGCCTTCGCCTGTTTGTCATGTTGTTCGTTCATAAATTCAGCAATATCTGAAAAATGCGTTTTTCAACAGGGGGCACGCTTTTTTGCCCCGCTGGATGAAGAATATCGTTTTGCGACTTGCGCTCGTCAAAAACCTATGGCAATAGGCCGCCACGCTTGATGCTGAAGCAGACGCTTCGGCACCGGATGCTGCTATAGCTCAGGGGTAGAGCACTCCCTTGGTAAGGGAGAGGCCGAGAGTTCAAATCTCTCTAGCAGCACCATTTTCTCCCATAAAACAGATAGTTAGATAATCGCGCACGCCGAAGGCGTCGTCGCGCTTCAGTCCGCGCGCGTTGCGCCAGCCTCTTTCAAATGGAAAACCGCGCCTCTTGCGAAGCGCGGTCTCCATATCCGAATATTCTGTTGCTGCCAGAGCGGGACGAAACCGCCCGTAGCCAACGGGCGCCGCTTACTGGCGGAATAGCGACAGGATATTTTCGGAACTGGTATTGGCGATGGAGAGCGACTGGATGCCCAGCTGCTGCTGTGTCTGAAGAGCCTTGAGCTTGGTGGATTCTTCGTTCATATCCGCATCCACGAGACGGCCAATGCCCTTGTCGATGGAGTCGGTGAGTTTCGAGACGAAGTCTTCCTGCAGGCCGATGCGCATCTTGATCGAACCGAGTGCGGCGGATGCGCTGCTGATCGACTGAAATGCCGTTTCGACATCGGTGAGAAGGTTCCCGATAGTGTAGGTCGGCGGCGTTGCAGAATTGAACAGCTTGAGATCGATATCCCATACGGAAATGCCGGACGCCGTGCCGGGCTGGCCGATGATGCCCTTTGTTGTGTCAAGCGTTGCGGGCGAGCCTGTCAGGCCGAAAAGCACGTTGGCGGTTGTTGTGCCGGCGGTGGTGTCGACAAGCGTATAGTCCGTTTTCGTAACGCTGACGGTGCCGGCGCCATCGCGCACAAAACCGGAAACGACGGTCTTGGCGCCGGTGCCCAGCAGCCAGTTTTCGCCACTGAAAGATGCACCCTGGGCAATCGATTCGAGCTGTTTTTTCAGTTGGTCGATTTCTTCCTGGATTTTCGTCTTGTCGACACCTTCTTCGGTTGCCGCGACGATTTTCGACTTGATTTCCTTGACGACTTCGACGGTGCTTTCCATCGCGGAATAAGCGACGTCGACCTTGGCCGCGCCGAGACCCAATGCATCCTGAACGGCGGAGAGAGCCATGTTGTCGGAACGCATGGTCGTCGCGATCGACCAATAGGCGGCGTTATCGGAGGCCGATTTTACGCGTAATCCAGACGAAACTCTGGATTGGGTGTCTTCGAGCTGGCCGCTGATTGCGCGCAAGGTCTGGAGCGCCGACATGGCGGCGGTGTTCGTCAGAATACTTGTCATAATTGCCCCTTTGAGCTGGCTAAATGGGAAGGGACATTCCGGGATCGCCGGAAACGACTGAGCGGCTTGATGCCTGTTAACCTCTTTTTCGTCTTGGTTAACGAGTCGTTTCGATGCGCTGATTTAGCCGTGATTTGGTTAATGAACTCTTAATCAAAAAATCTCGTGAATTTCGCAGGCAAGTGCACAAACAAAAACCGCGCCTTTCGGCGCGGTTGATGATTTCGACTGAAGCTTTCGATTAACGGAAGAGCGACAGGATGCTTTCGGAGTTGCTGTTGGCGATCGAGAGAGCCTGAACGCCGAGCTGCTGCTGGGTCTGCAGAGCCTTGAGGCGGGTGGACTCTTCGTTCATGTCAGCGTCCACGAGGCGGCCGATGCCCTTTTCGACGGAGTCGGACAGCTTGGAAGCGAAGTCTTCCTGCAGGCCGATACGCATGGAGAGCGAGCCGAGCTTTGCAGCCGCGCTGGTCATCGCCTTGAGCGAGTTTTCAACCAGCGTCAGGGCTTCGGCCATGTTGGTGGCGCGGTCTGCGGCTGCATACTGGGTGATGTCAAGCGTGTAGACGGACTGGGCGGTAACGGTTGTGAACGTTCCGACCGTGCCAAGAATGCCGGTCGTGTCCGGAACGCCTGCGGTGTCAACCGAGCCGAACAACGTGTTGCCGGTTGCGGTGTTGTCGAGAGCGTATTTCGTGGTCGTGACGTTAACGGCGCCACCGGTGGAGCGAACGAAGCCGGCAACGACAGACTTGTCAGGGTCCGTGCCAGGCGTTGTCGCGCCGAGGGTGGAAGCGCCAACAAGCCAGTTTTCGCCGTAGAAGGAAGCGCCCTGGGCGATCGATGCGAGCTGCTTCTGCAGCTGGCCGATTTCTTCCTGAACCTTGGTGCGGTCAACGCCTTCTTCAGTTGCGGTGACCAGCTTTGCCTTGATTTCCTTGACGACGTCAATTGCGGAATTCATGCCGGCGGAAGCGGTGTCCACCTTGGCGGCGCCGAGGCCGAGAGCATCGGAAACGGAAGAGAGAGCCATGTTGTCAGAGCGCATGGTGGTTGCGATCGACCAGTAGGCAGCGTTGTCGGAAGCATCGCCGACGCGAAGGCCGGAGGAAACGCGTGCCTGGGTGGATTCCATGTTCTGGCCGATAGAGCGCAGGGTCTGGAGCGCAGACATTGCTGCGACATTCGTGATAATACTCGTCATAGTAGTGTGCCCCTTGAATGGCTGATTAAAGAAGGGACATTCCGGTTTCACCGGTAACGGCGCACAGCATCATGCCTGCTAACTGGCTGATTTTTAACGTTAGCTCGCCGTTTCGATGAGCATTAGGTAACGCGGGTTTGGTTAATGAATTGATAAGCGCAGAAAGAAATTCAGCGTCGCCAAAATTAAATATGCAACCTTCGCGCGCACGCGCGCGTATCTCCAAAAGTTTAAAAAAAAGATAAGGCCGCACCCGTTTCCAGATGCGGCCTCATTAATGCATTCAGTCCGATTCAGCCTTTCGGACCTTTATGCCTTCTATCCCGGTCTGCGTTCGGTCAGCCACCGATTGCTTGTGGGAAGAAATGGATCCCCCAGCCCCGGAGGGCTATGAGAAGCTCAGCTCTTAGCGGAAGAGCGACAGGATGCTCTGCGAGTCGCTGTTTGCGATCGAAAGAGCCTGGATTGCCAGCTGCTGCTGCGTCTGCAGAGCCTTCAGCTTGGTGGACTCTTCGTTCATGTCAGCGTCAACGAGACGGCCAACGCCCTTTTCGATGGTGTCGGACAGCTTGTCGGCGAAGTTGCTCTGCAGGTCGATACGTGCAGACAGCGAACCGAGCTTGGCGCCGGCGCTGGTCATCTTCGTCAGAGCGGTTTCAACAGAGTAAAGAGCGTTGTCGAGGTCATCGGTGCTGACATTCATGTCGAGCACGGAGATCTGTGTGTAGGTCTTGGCGCCGACGGTGGTCGTTGCACCGGTCGCGTTCAGGATACCGGAGTTTGCGTCGATCGTGCCCGGGGTGCCTTCCGTGTAGAGCATGGAGTTGGCATCGAGTGCGTAGTCCGTGGTCTTGACGCTGACAGTGCCGCCGGCGTCACGAACAAAGCCGGAAACAACCGTCTTGGTAGCGTTGGCGCTGGAAACGAGCCAGTTTTCGCCGTTGAAGGACGCGCTCGTGCCGATGGACTTCAGCTGGTCGAGAAGCTGAGAAACTTCTTCCTGAACCTTGGCCTTGTCGACGCCCTGTTCCTTGGCGGCTACGACCTTTGCCTTGATGTCGGTAACGACCTTGATGGCGGCGTCCATACCGGCAGATGCGGTATCAACCTTGGCAGCGCCCATGCCCAGCGCGTCGGATACTGCGCCGAGAGCCTTGTTGTCGGAGCGCATGGTGGTCGCGATCGACCAGTAAGCAGCGTTGTCCGAAGCCGAACCAACCTTCAGGCCGGAAGAAATACGGTCCTGCGTGGTCGACAGGTCGGAAGCGATGGTACGCAGGGTCGAGAGAGCGGCCATTGCGTTGTTGTTGGTCAGAATGCTTGCCATAATAAATGTGTCCCTTGTTTTTACGAGATACTGGAGTGGGGACATACCGGGTTGGATATTACCGGTCGCAACGTTTCGGCTTCATGCCACTCGGTTCAGAAACGCTTAGTTCCAGAAACCAAACCCGCTGCGTGTGAGAAGAATTTCTCAGTGAATAATTGCGCAATCATTAATTTGAGCGCCAAGAAATACTTGAAAATACTTATGGTTACTTTTTGATTTAGTTAAATGGTGACTTTTTGGTTGATGAATATAGTTACCCAGTCGCTAGTGAAAATGGTAACTAAAGCACTAAAATGCGAAAACCCCGCGGCCTTGGGGGCGCGGGGTTAAAAAACAGGGTTAATGTGTATCAGCGGGGTATGAGGGCCGTTAGTTGAACGATCTGACGAGGCTTCCCACAAGCAGGTTCCAGCCGTCGATCAGCACGAAAAACAGAATCTTGAACGGCAGCGAAATCGAGGTGGGTGGCAGCATCATCATGCCCATGGCCATGGTGATGGTGGCGACGATGAGATCGATGACGAGGAACGGCAGGATGATGAGGAAGCCGATCTCGAAACCGCGCCGGATTTCCGAGAGCATGAAGGCAGGAACCAGTACGCGATAGTCGACGACATTGTCGGTCATCACCACCTGTCCGCGCTCGCGGGCGATGTCGACGAACAGCTTCAGGTCCTTGTCACGCGTATTGGCGTTCATGAAGGTGCGGAAGGGCTCGGCAATGCGCTGCACGGCCTGCTGTTCGTTGATCTGGTTCTGCAGCAACGGCTGCACGCCATCCGTCCAGGCTTTGTCGAAGGTGGGGGACATGACGTAAAAGGTCATGAACATCGCCATCGACAGCAGGATCATGTTTGATGGCGTCGAGGCCAGTCCCATGCCTGACCGCAGGATCGAGAAGGCAATCACGAAGCGCGGAAAGCTCGTGACCATGATCAGGATACCCGGCGCGACGGAAAGAACCGTCAACAGGCCGAAAGTGCGGATGATCCATGCGGCGACGGAGCCGTCGATCTGCGTGTTGAACAGATCGGACGGAAATTGCTGGGCACTGGCAAGGCCCGGCAAAGCGAGGAGGACGGCGATGGTTACAAGAAATCGAATCATTCGATGACAAAGGTCCGGAACATGACCTTGGATACGCGCCCTTGAGAGCGCAGGTCAACTCGTTCCTGAATGTCATCCTTAAGATATTGAAAGCCGCGCGGCCCTTCCAGCTGCTGAAGGGAAACGGTCCGGACATAGGCCATGATATCCTGATGGATATCCTCCGCCAGCCCGACTTCCACCGGCCCCTTGAACATCAGCGCCACTTCCAGCCGCACCCAGTTGGTCGAAGGGTAGGCGAGATTGGTGGTGATGGGATCGAGCTGGACGATGCCGTTCGCTTCGGCCGAGATTTTATCGAGGCCTTCGCCCTTCTTCTCGCCATGGCCGCCGGCCGCAGCGGTGGCATGGGCCTCCGTTGCGGCAACTTTCGGGGCGATCATGCCGCCCACGAGCCAGCCGCCGCCCGCACCGAGCAGGGTGAGGATCACAACGCCTGCGATGGTCATGACCAGAGGGGAGGATTTCTTCTTGCCCTCTGCCTGTTCGTTTTCCATGGGTCAGTCCGTTCCCGTGTGCGTCAGAGCGGCGAGAACAGGTCGACGACCTGCTGCCCGACCGGGGGCTGCTGCACTTCCGTCAGACGGCCACGGCCGCCATAGGAGATGCGTGCCTCGGCGATGCGCTCGTAGGAGATGATGTTCTGCGCATCGACATCCTGCGGCCGGACGATACCGCCGACGTTGAGGATGCGGATTTCGTGGTTCACACGCACTTCCTGCGAGCCGCTGATGATGAGGTTGCCGTTTTCCAGAATGCCGGTCACGACGGCGGCCACTAGCAGCGTCAGCTTTTCGGAGCGCTTGGTCTTGCCCTTGGCCTGTGTGTCGGTGTCGGAGCCGTATTTGATGCTGGAATCCGCATCCGGCGTCCAGCCCAGGATCTGGGCTTTTGCCTTCCAGTTCAGGCCAC
Organism: Agrobacterium sp. El2ro-1b; assembly: GCF_048298475.1. Lineage (NCBI taxonomy): Bacteria > Pseudomonadati > Pseudomonadota > Alphaproteobacteria > Hyphomicrobiales > Rhizobiaceae > Agrobacterium > Agrobacterium sp. El2ro-1b. The sequence continues at coordinate 197,375 of NZ_CP103458.1, forward strand.
TGGCATTGGTGCGGTTGCGCTCGGTCTCGTTGTCGAAATCGGCCTTGTCGTTGATCTGGATGTTGACGGTCAGGATGTCGCCGATATTGAGTGCGCGCAGATCCTTGAACAGCGCACCCTGGCTGTCGCTCCACAGCGAATAGCCGCTTGCCATGTGTTTCGGCTGCTTGGGATACATGCCCATCTGCGGTGTCTGGCTGAATTGCAGGCCGCTGCCGATCGGGCTCATCGCGGGTGCGTTGCCGATTTCCTTCAGGGTCTGGTTGTTCTGGCAGCCGGCCAGGAGAGCGAGCGGCAGGAGGAGGGCCGGAAGACGACGCGTGCTCATGAAGGATCCTTCGAAGTGTTTTTGTCGATTGCCTGCGACATGATGCCGGCGACGGTTGCGGCTTTCTGCGCATCCATTTCGCTGAGGATGAGGCCGGATTGGCGCGGTGGCAGCTGCATGATGATGGCGGCCGCGATCTCCACATGCATCTTTTCGAGCTGGGGAGCTGCGGCGTCCGCCTTCATCGTCTTGTAGATGTCGACGAGGTTGCTTTTGGCCTGATTGAGGAAATGTTCGCGGCGCGCCAGCCAGTCCTCATATTCCGCCTTGCGGTTTTCCAGCACAGAAATACGTTCATTGACGTCGGCCTGAAGCTTTTCAAGCTCCTGCTTCTGCATGAGGTAACGCTGGTCGCGGGCAGCATCGGCAATATTGGTGCAGAATTTCTGGATTTCGTCATGCGTGCTGAGTTCAGACACCACGTTCTGCTGGCTTTCGGCGCCGGCAACCGGCAGCAGGAACAGCAGCGACGCGACGGCCGCAAAGCGGACGAGGCCATTCGAGAGCGGATTTTTGGTCTGACGTTCCATCATTGCAGCACGAGCTCCGCCTGAAGGGCGCCGGCGGATTTGATGCCTTGCAGGATGGCGATGATGCCGTCCGCCTTGAGCCCGATGCTGTTGAGACCGGCAACCAGCGTGCGAAGGTCCGGGCCTTCGACGATGGCGACCTTGCTGCCTTCCTGCATGGCCATGATATCCGTCTGCGGCTGCACCGCCGTCTGGCCGCGCGAAAAGGGTGCGGGCTGGATGACCTGCGGCGATTCCGTCACCTGCACGGTGAGCGTTCCATAGCTGACGGCGACGCGGGAAATGCGGACATCCGCACCGATGACGATCGTGCCGGTGCGCTCGTTGATCACGACCTTGGCAGGCGTATCCGTCTCGACCGTCAGATTTTCGATTTCCGCCATCAGCCGGGTGAGGTCTGCGACGCGGGGTTTCTGCACCGCGATTTCCTGCGAATCGCGCGGTTCGGCGATCGGGTCGCCATAACGGGCGCGGGCAAAGGCGTTGACGACATCAGCCACACGCACGGCCGTCGAAAAATCGGGATTGCGCAGCTGAAGGACCAGATTGACCGAATCCTTGAACTTCGACGGCAGTTCCCGCTCGATGATCGCGCCGTTCGGCACGCGCGCCGACGTGGTGACGCCCTGCGTCAGCGTCGCGGCATCGCCCTGCGCCGAAAAACCGTTGACGATCAGCGCGCCTTGCGCGACGGCGTAAATCTGCCCGTCCGCGCCGGAAAGCGACGTCATGATGAGGTTGCCGCCACGAAGCGAGGTCGCGTCGCCAAGCGAGCTGACCGTCACGTCCACACGGCTGCCGGGGCTGGCGAATGGCGGCAGATTGGCCGTCACCATCACGGCGGCGATGTTCTTGGCGTTGGACTGGCCACCCTGCGTGGTGATGCCGAGGTTCTGCAGCATGGCGCGCATGGACTGTTCGGTGAAAGGCGAGGAGCGCAGGCTGTCGCCCGTGCCCTGCAGACCCACGACGAGACCGTAACCGATCAGCTGGTTGTCACGTCCGGCCTGCAGGGATGCGATATCCTTGATGCGGGATGTGTCGGCCTGCGCGGGCGGTGTGGAGAGGAAGGGCAGGGCCGAAAAGACCAGAGCCGCGGCTATGATACGAAGCACTCTCATTTCGCCATCACCTGAATGGTTCCGTCCTTCATGACCGTGCCGCTGACCATCACGCCGGAATCGATGTTGCGTACCCTGACGACCTCGCCGAGCGAGCCGTCGCTCATTGGCGTTCCGGAAGCCATCAGCGTCATGTTGCCAATGTGGAAAACGAGTTTGACGCTTGTACCGCGCACTACCAGGGACGGTTCGCGAAGCGCCGCAATGGGGATCGTGCGGCCGGGAAGCAGGGTCTGCTTGGAGATCATGCCTTCCACTTCGCTGATATCGCTCGCATAACCAGCGGAAATATTCGGGTTGGTCACTTCCACCGACTTCACCTGTTCGGGCGAGATCGCCTCGCCCGGATAGATGGTGCGCACGGGAACCAGTGCCATTGGCGCCTGCGCAAGAGCGGGCGCCAGGGCGCCCAGTGAAAAGGCAGACGCGAGACACATACGGACGAGTGCCGTTCTGCAACTGCTATTGTTCCGGCCAAACCTCATGTTCGCCTGCCTTTCCGTTCTTACTTCAGGTTCTTGCTGACAATCGAAGCCATTTCGTCAGCGGTGGTGATGACCTTGGAATTCATCTCATAGGCGCGCTGCGCCGTGATGAGGTCGGTGATTTCCTTGACGGCGTCGACGTTCGAGCCTTCGAGGTAGGATTGTTTGACGTAGCCATAGCTCGGATCGTCAGGCACGCCGACAACCGGGGCGCCGGAGGCCGGCGTCTGGGAAAAGAGGTTGTCGCCGAGCGGCTTCAGACCCGCTTCGTTGGCGAAGTTGGCGATGGTCAGCTGGCCGAGTTCGGTGAATTCAGCGGCATTGCCGATGCGCGCAGTCACCTGACCCGTGCGGGTAATGGTGATGTCCTGCGCGTCGGTCGGGATATTGATGTTCGGAATGACATTGTAGCCATCGACCGTCACCAGGTTGCCGTCGGCATTCTTGTTGAAGGCGCCGGCGCGGCTGTAGAGCGTCGAACCGTCGGCTGCCTCGATCTGGAACCAGCCCTGACCGATGATCGCCACATCGAGCTTGTTGCCGGTTTCGATCAGATTGCCCTGGGTGTGGATGTTGCGCACGGCGGATGTCTGCACGCCGAGACCGATATTGGCGCCCTCAGGCACGATGGCCTGGTTGGCGCGGTTCGGCACGCCCTGCATGCGCTCGGTCTGGTAAAGAAGATCGGTGAACTCCGCGCGCGCACGCTTGTAGCCGGTGGTGTTGATGTTGGCGATGTTGTTGGCGATGACTTCCAGATTGGTCTGCTGGGCGTCCATACCGGTGGCAGCGATGGCAAGAGCTCTCATGTCAATATTCCTGCTGGGCTAGATCTGCATCTTGGTAATGTCGAGATAGGCCGACACGATCTTGTCGCGCAGCGCGATGGCGGTTTGCAGCGACTGTTCGGCCGAAAGCACGGCATCGACCACTTCGCGGGTATTCGCCTTGCCCTGAATGCCTTCGAAGGAGGCAACTTCCGCCTTCTTCAGATTGTTCATCGCATCCATTGATACGTTGCCGAGAACGCTGGCGAAGCTTGCGCCCGTCTGCTGGGCGGGCGTCGTCTGCTGCTCGCCGCCGAAAAGGCTTTCCGTCAGCGAGGAGACGCCGCTTGCGCCGCGGGTGAGCGAAAGGGAACCGAGTTGCTTGATACCGTCGATCATTGCGATGCCTTCAGAAGGTCGATTGTGGAGGCGACGAGGTCGCGTGTCTGGCGGATGACCTGAAGATTGGCGTCATAGCTGCGGTTTGCTTCGCGCATGTCGGCCATTTCGATCAGGACGTTGACGTTCGGCATCTTGACCATACCGTTGGTATCGGCGGCCGGATTGCCGGGGTCGTATTCATGGACGAAATCGCCACGGTCGACACCGAGCTTCTTCACCTTCACGCGCTCGACGCCGCTGACGTGGTCCAGCTCGGAGCCGAAGGTGACGGTCTTGCGACGATAGGGATCGGCACCGGGCGTATCGCCGGTCGATCGGGCGTTGGCGATGTTTTCGGAGACGATGCGCAATCGTGTGGACTGCACCTCCAGGCCGCTGCCGGCTATCTTGCTTGCCGCACTCAAGGGATCCATGGTTTACCTCTTAACCGTCATCAGCATCATGCGATGGAAGGATTTGACGAGACTGGCGTTCAGGTCGTACTGCCGCTTGATCTCGCCGGTCTTGGTCATTTCTTCCGCAAGCCCGACCGAATTGCCCGATTCCTGCATGCCGATCTCGTTGTTGACCGGGTTGTCCCGCACCGCGATATTCTCGCTGAGTGTGCTTTCACCAAGGTGGGCAGGGTTTGTCCTGGCCATGCCGACCTGCTGGCTGGTGGCCTGCATGACCGCTTCGAAGGGACTGACATCTTTGGCGTGGAACTTGGGTGTGTTGGCGTTGGCGATGTTGGTCGCCACGACTTCCTGCCGCACGCTCAGCCATTCCGCTTGGCGGGATGCCAGTTCGAACAGTTGAATCGGTTGCATAGACTTCTCCATCTCGTATGGCCCGAACCTACGGGGTTAATCTTGCGTCAGACTTGCGGAGAGGAGAGAAGGCGTTGGCCAGAGTCGAGAAGCGTCGTGGAAGAGTACCTTCGGGAGAATAAAATGGCACGCCGTCACTCCGGCGCGCCTTCGCCCTGAATGATCGCATGCGAAAATTTGGCGTCAGGCCGGACCGGATGGGATTCTACAAGTGCCGGGCAGGGGGCTTTCGGAAGCTGGTTCCACTCGCTTGAAGGTAACCCAATCTTATCGCTATAGTGGTTGGAAACGGAGGAAGACAATCATGGATCTGGTAATTCCCAGTGCAGCCAATCTCGGCCTGTTCGTCAGCGCCACGCTGGTGCTCCTTCTTGTGCCCGGCCCTGCGGTTCTTTACATCTTCGCGCGCTCGGTCGAGCAGGGCCGTTCCGCCGGTCTCGTGTCGATCCTTGGCATCCATTCGGCGACGCTTGTTCACGTTGTCGCTGCCGCCGTTGGATTGTCGGCGCTTCTCGCCTCGTCTGCGCTGGCCTTCAGCGTTGTGAAATATGCCGGCGCGGCCTATCTGATCTGGCTTGGACTCAAGAAGCTCTTCGGCTCTTCGGACATTCCCGACATCGAGGGCGGCCACCCGACGCGCAGCCGCATGCGCATCTTTCGCGAGGGTTTCATCGTCAACCTCCTCAATCCGAAGACAGCCTTGTTCTTTCTGGCTTTTCTTCCGCAGTTCGTTGAGGTTGGCCGGGGCCATGTGGCGATGCAGATCGCTTTCCTCGGCATTCTCTACACAATCATCGGCGTCTTGACGGACGGCACCTATGCGCTTGTGGCCGGTACGGCCGGCAGCTGGCTGAAGCGCAGCCCCGTTTATCTGAAAGCCGAACGCTGGGTCAGCGGTTTCGTTTATATCGGCCTTGGTGTGACAGCCGCTCTTGCCGGCAACCAGAGAAAATAAACCGAACGTCGCACACAAACAGCCGTCTCTGACGGCTGTTATGGGGACGGCCCGGAATGGCATTGCCGATAAAACGCCGTCGCAAAGAGGTCTTTGCGACGGTCATCAGGAGGTTTTGCTGCGAGGACTGTTGTCACCGGGACGTACAGCGCGGCCTTCCGCTCAAGGCAGTCGGACTATTTGTCCGGATGATAGGTTTTTCCGGAGGATGTCTCGATCAGCCATTCGCCATTGCGCTGCTCGATCTTCGTCAGCAACGCATTGTCAGGCAATGTGGAGCCGACCCGCACCATATACATGCCTGAACTGTCTTCGATCAGGGCGCGGCCATTGGAGACATGTAGCAGACGGAACGATGTCTGGCCGGGGAAGGGTTGGTCTTCGATCCCGGCTGCCACATTGTTCTGTCTCTCCTTGCCGCCAGCGTTGACGGTCGCCGTCGTCAGCATGTCGGGCAGCTCCGCCGGTGGCGGGGTGTCTTCCTTGTTGCGGTTGGTCATGGCCATGGGCGAGACGCTGAAGACTTCCCGCGGTCCGGTATGGGGCAGATCGCGGGTGCGATCGCCGCCCGCCACCTTCATGCCGAATTTCTCCTCGTTGAAGAAGACGTACCAGGGGAAAAAGGCTGCTGCAGCGGCAAGCCCGATGCCCGTCCATGCGAGAATGCGGTCGGGCGTAAAGAAGATCGGCTTGGAGGGCACGTCTTCATCGTGGCTATTGTCGTTCCGCTTGTTGTTCACGGGGTCAGCCTCTCATTCTCGGATTGACCTGGGGCTGGCCATTCTGTGCTCCACCGCGCAATGCGGTCGCCAGATCGGCATAGGCATCCTGTGCCGCCGGTTCGTCCGGCAGCTGTTTCAGCGTTTCATAGATGATCGGAACCTGCTTCACCGCCATGTCGAGATCGGGGTCGGTTCCGGGCCGGTAACCGCCGATGAGACGAAGATCCCGCGTTTCCTCGAAACGATGCACCAGCGCCTTGAGGCGCGAGACCAGCTTTTCCTGATCCGGCGTCCACGCCTTCTTGGCAAGACGCGAGATCGAGGCGAGCGGATTGATCGGCGGATAACGGCCCTCTTCGGCAAGGCTGCGATCCAGCACGATATGGCCGTCGAGAATACCACGGGTCGAATCGGCAATCGGATCGTTGTGATTGTCGCCATCCACGAGAATGGAGACGATGGCGGTGATAGTGCCGGTGCCTTCCGCGCCCGGTCCTGCCCGTTCCAGCAGCCGCGGCAGTTCGGTGAAGACCGAGGCGGGATAACCGCGTGCGACCGGCGGTTCGCCAGAAGCCACCGCCACCTCGCGGATCGCATGGGCAAATCGCGTCACGCTGTCGATGATGAGAAGGACATTATCGCCCTGATCGCGAAAATGCTCGGCGATGGTAACGGCGGAAAGCGGTGCCATCTTGCGCAGCATCGGGCTTTCGTCGCTCGTCGCGACGACGGCGACGGACTTGCTCATATTCTCGCCCATCGTATCTTCGATGAACTCGCGCACTTCGCGTCCGCGTTCACCGACAAGCGCAATCACCACCTTGTCGAAGGCGTCGGCCTTGGCGAGCATCGATAGCAACGTGGATTTGCCAACGCCTGAACCGGCGAAAATACCGAGACGCTGCCCGAGACAAAGCGGGGAGAAGATATCGATGGCCCGGACACCCGTCTTGAAGGGTGTCTCCACCCTTTTACGGGTCATCGAGGGCGGCGCATTGTTGGAAATCGAACGGCGCACGATGCCGGAAGCAAGCGGCCCCTGGCCGTCGATCGGCTCGCCAAGCGCATTGATGGTGCGACCGCACCAGCTCTCGTCGGGCGAGACGCGGAAGGCGCCCTTGCGGATGACGGTGTCGTGGATGCCGATCGGCTCGCCGGGCTCGATAGGGCAGACATAGCAAATATCCGGCTCCACGCGCACGACTTCGCCGAGATGAATGCCGGTCGCGCTGCGATGAGCAACGAATTCGCCGAGCCTGACGTGCCGCGACAGGCCGGATACCGTGTAGTGCCCGGCGGCGATGGTGCGGACATGGCCGCCATGCGCCACCGAGAACTCCGGATCGGCATAGTGTCCGGCAAGGCTGGCGAGCTGGGCGAGCTTCGGCGAAATGGCCCAGCCCGAGAGCATGGATTCCGAGAGCATGGATTCCGGCATTGTCATCCGTCAGTTCCTCAACGCGCGCCGCCGAGCGTTTTGATGCCCTCGCCGAAGGTCGATTCGGTATCGCGCATCATCGACGAAATGCTCTCAAAGGCGCGGTTGACCTGGATGAGTTGCGTCATCTGGGAAATGCCGTTGACGTTCGACTGTTCGAGGTAACCCTGAACGACGCCGACCTCATGATTATTGACGACCGGAACGGGCTGGGCCACGGGCTTCACGCCGCTATTGGGATGACGCAGGAAGCCCTTTGAAAAATCCGCCTGGAAGATGCCGAGCGAGGAGGCGATGGTGTCGTTCTGCCTGATGGCGCCGTCGAGACCGACGGTGATCGGGCCGCCATTCGGATTGAGCCTGATCGGGCCGCCGCCGGCGTCGAGGACAGGATAACCGCTGGACGAGATCAATGCGCCGTCCGGGCGCATGGTGAAACGGCCGTCGCGCGTCAGGATTTGACCATCAGGCGTATCCAGCGCGAACCAGGCGTCGCCCTTGATGGCGAAATCGAAGGAATTGCCGGTCTGCTCGAAAGCGCCCTGGCGTGTGGAGAGATAGTCGTTGCCCTGCGACACGAAAGCCACCTTGGCATTCATGTCATTGTGGTTCTTGGCGACCATTTGGTCGAATTTTACCTCGGAGCCGCGGAAGCCGACCGTGTTCACATTCGCCATATTGTCGGAAATGGTGGTGAGACGGCGCTCCAGCGCGATCTGCGAGGACAGGGCGACATATAGTCCGGATTGCATATCATTTGCCTCCGAGTTTCAGGGAGTTGATGGAAATCAGCAGGTCGGGGGAAATGCCGTAGCCGCTGGAGGAGCCGAAAACGGCCAGGGGATCGTAGGTCGTCGAGGGGTTTTGCATTTCCCACATGATGGTGAAACGCTCGAGCAACTTGCCGACCTTTTCAGGATCCTGCAGATCCTTGATATTGATGCTCTTTTCGATGAGGGCGGCCTGCTTGTCGACATCAGCCGCAGCAAATGCGTCAGGCAGGTTGAACGTTGTGCGGAACACCTGCGCAAGCGCGTCGTCGGCCAGAAAATCGAGGCCGGATTTGATTGTCGGTGCCTTGCGCTCAAAATAAAGGGCGAGCCGGACGCCGTTATTGTCGTCGCCCGCTTCCTGTTCCAGCGTCTGGCGGGCGTAGTTGCCGATGACACCTGATTTGGCCGCCTCGGTGGCGGTTGCAGCCGCACCCAGGCCCGCGAAATCCAGCGACTTTGCAAGCTCGGCATAACGATTGTCGGAGAGCTTGTTGGCGAAGGCGTTCTTGTCGCTCGCCCCTTCCGTCAGCACCTTGCGGATGAAGGCTTTTGCATAGGCCATGTCTTCCAGGCCGTGGGCTTTCAGCGCGTAATTGTAAAGACGTGTATCGGCCATGAAATCGTCGATGGATTTCACGTTGCCGATCTTTTCACGGTAATATTCGGTCTCGCGTGCCACGTCTGGCTGCTTCGAGACCCGCTCGAGCGATTTGCCGATATCCTGACTGATCAGTCTGTAGCTGGTATAGGTGGAAGTCACTGAACCGCCGCTCTCGTTTGATCCCGATTTCAAGGCGCACGTCCGCCCTTGTCGGCATAATGTCGCGGCTTGCTTGTGCGAAACTGGCTGAGGTGAGGGCGGGGCAGGAGGCATTGCGGACAGGTTCACGCAAGCCACATTTTCTAGACATGGCGCCATGGAACACTGTTCGGGCGTGGTCGATCAATGAATATTGTAATTGGACTTATAATCACCTTCGGCTGCATCATCGGCGGCTATATGGCGATGGGCGGTCATTTGAACGTGCTGGTTCAGCCGTTCGAATTGATGATCATCGGAGGCGCCGGTCTCGGCGGCTTCATCATGGCGAACCCGATGAAGGTCGTGAAGGATTCGGGCAAGGCGCTCGGCGAGGCCTTCAAGCATTCGGTTCCGAAGGAGCGCAACTATCTCGACGTGCTCGGCGTGCTGTATTCGCTGATGCGCGACCTGCGTACGAAGTCGCGCAACGAGATCGAAGCGCACATCGATAATCCGGAAGAATCCTCGATCTTCCAGTCGGCGCCCTCGGTCCTGAAGAACAAGGAACTCACCTCATTCATCTGTGATTATGTCCGTCTCATCATCATCGGCAATGCCCGCAGCCACGAAATCGAGGCGTTGATGGATGAGGAAATCGAGACCATCCTGCATGACAAGCTGAAGCCTTACCACGCGATCACCACCATGGGGGATTCCTTCCCCGCCATCGGTATCGTCGCGGCGGTTCTCGGCGTCATCAAGGCCATGGGCAAGATCAACGAATCGCCTGAGGTGCTCGGCGGCCTGATCGGCGCCGCACTCGTCGGCACCATGCTCGGCATCATCCTGTCCTATTCGATCTGCAACCCGCTCGCTTCGCAGGTCAAGATCGTCCGCACCAAGCAGCACCGCCTCTACATCATCGTCAAGCAGACGCTGATCGCCTATATGAACGGCTCGGTGCCGCAGGTCGCGCTCGAATATGGCCGCAAGACCATCTCCAACTATGAACGGCCGTCCATCGATGCCGTCGAGCAGGAGATGATGAATCCCGGCGGCGAAAACAAGGCGGCATGATCATGGCAAAAGCTGCAGCGCAAAAAGCCTCCGCCCCGACCATCGACACCGCCCTGCTCGCGAAACTCACGGGAGGGCTCACCGACCGCAAGACGATCGCGAAGATCGGTGCCGACATCGGCCATCTCTACAGCGAATTCCTGCCGGATACCTTTCACAGCGAGACCGGCATTGCGATCGACGTCGAATATATCGGTTCCGAATCGGGGCTGATGACCGATCTCATCGCCAATGTCGGGCAGAATGTTGCAGTTGCCGATTGTTCGCTGCGCAACTGGTGCCCCAATTTCATGATGACGGTCGGCAACGGCTTCGTCATTGCGCTGATGGAACGCATGCTGGGTGCGTCGCCCGATAGTATCGGCGACCCGGACGAGCGCAATCTGTCCCATATCGAGCTCGATCTCGCGGCGATGGTTCTCGGCCGTATCGCCGGTGTCCTGCGCTCCGGTGTCAATGCGCCGGGTGGCTTCGAAGCGACGATCGATCCGCCGTTCAATGCCAATGGAAAAAGCGCCTTCGACGAGATGATCGCCGGCCTCTACGGCGTGACCATCCGCATGAAGATCGATATCGGCAAGGTATCCTCGGAATTTTCTCTCATCGTGCCGCAGCGGCCGCTGCTCAAGACCTCCATCGTCGCCCCCAAGGCTTCAGCCCAGGCGCTGAAGAAGCAGGAGGAATGGATGGATATGATCTCGCAGCAAGTGAAGAGATCGCAGGTCACGCTTGAGGCGCGCATCAAGCTCGAAACGCTGACGCTGCGGACGATTTCCAGGCTGGTCGCTGGCGATGTCATTCCGTTTCAGGATCTGAAGCAGGATGATATCGGCGTCGAGGTCAGCGCCAATGGTTCCAAGCTCTATAATTGCGAATTCGGCAAGTCAGGCGACCGCTACATGGTTCGGGTGAAGAACAATGTCAGCACGGACGACGAGATCTTACGACATTTGATGGGTTAAATCCTGCCCGGCCTTTGGGGTTTTGGGCAGGCTGACGCAAGTTTCAAAGGGAATAATCAGCGCATGGCTACGAAGAAAACACCTGTGACCGATGATGCGGCGTTGCCGTCGTTTGAAGACGGCACCGACCTCGACCAGGCTATCGGCGATCTGCGTGGCGTCCTCAAGACGGATGCGGAAGGTTCGCTGTCCGATTTTGGCGACTTCGGCGATTTCGGAAGCACGGACGAGGTTTCGACAGACAACGACCTTTCCGCCTTCGGTGGCGGAGCGGCCGATTTTGCGATGGACGATTTCACTGCGACCCCGCAGGTCGCAGGCGTGAGGGCACCGCTCGGCAGCGGTTTGTCCGAAAACATGGAAATGATCATGGACATCCCGATCGATGTCCAGATCGTTCTCGGCACCAGCAGAATGCTCGTTTCGGGGCTGATGAGCCTCGAAGAGGGTGCGACGATCGCGCTTGATCGCAAGATTGGCGAGCCCGTCGAGATCATGGTGAATGGCCGCCGTATTGCGCGCGGTGAAATAACGGTTCTGGAAGACGACGATACGCGCTTCGGCGTAAAATTGATTGAAGTACTGAGTACGCGAAAAGCCTGATCCCTGTGGGGACGGAGAGGAAAGACCATGATGGACTTCGAGGATTTCGGTAATCCCCTTGCGGGCAAGCCGTTGTCTCAGGCCGACAAGGCGGCCGCGGTGCTTCTTGCCATGGGCAAGGGCGTCGCCGGCAAGCTGCTGAAGTTTTTCACGCAGCACGAATTGCAGATGATCATTTCCTCGGCTCAGACGCTGCGCGTCATTCCTCCGGATGAACTCGCGCAGATCGTGGCGGAATTCGAAGACCTGTTCACCGAAGGAACGGGTCTGATGGACAATGCCAAGGCAATCGAAAGCATTCTCGAAGAGGGGCTGACGCCTGAAGAGGTCGACAGCCTTCTCGGTCGCCGCGCGGCCTTCCAGGCTTATGAAGCGTCGATCTGGGACCGTCTGCAGGAAGCCGAGCCGGAATTCGTCGGCAAGTTCCTGCTGCGCGAGCATCCGCAGACCATCGCTTATATTCTCTCCATGCTGCCTTCTTCCTTCGGCGCCAAGGTTCTTCTGACCATTCCGGAAGAACAGCGCGCCGATATCATGAACCGTACGGTGAACATGAAGGAAGTCAGCCCGACTGCCGCGCAGATCATTGAGAAGCGCGTGGTCAACCTCATCAACGAGATCGAGGCCGAGCGCAATGCCGGCGGTTCCACAAAGGTTGCCGATCTGATGAACGAACTGGACAAGCCGCAGGTCGACACGTTGCTGAGTTCGCTCGAAACGCTCAGCAAGGAAGCCGCCAACAAGGTCAAACCGAAGATTTTCCTCTTCGACGACCTTATGTTCATGCCGCAGCGCAGCCGCGTCCTGCTGCTCAACGATGTTTCGGCGGATGTTCTGACCATGGCGCTGCGTGGCGCCACGGTGGAAATCAAGGAATGTGTGCTCTCCAGCATCAGCCCGCGCCAGCGTCGCATGATCGAATCGGACCTTGCGGTGCCGCAGGCCTCGCTCAACACCCGCGAAGTGGCAATTGCCCGCCGCGCGGTGGCGCAGGAAGCGATCCGGCTCGCCAATTCCGGCCAGATCCAGCTGAAGGACGTCGCCGCAGACGAACAGTCGGCCGCCGCTTAAGCGGAAGCCGGTTGATAACCCGCCCCCAAGGCGGAGCGGGCCATTGCGATGGCCGGCCACGGACGCTAGTTTCGAAATGACGGCCTGCCGGGATCGGCGGGCCTTTTTTATTTCGGGAACGTGCCTTGGCAGACGATCAGGACAAGGACAGTAAAACAGAAGACCCAACGGAGAAAAAACTCCGTGATGCGGCGGAAAAGGGCAATCTGCCATTTTCTCGCGAAGTGCCGATCTTTGCGTCGTCGCTCGCTTTCTACTGCTATCTGGTTTTCTTCCTGCCCGAGGGTGCCGGCCGTCTCGGTGTCACCTTGAAGGACCTGTTCGGCCAGCCCGAGCAGTGGAACCTCAGCACCCGGCCGGATGCCCTGGCGCTGCTCTATTTTCTCGGCACATCCGTCGCTTACCTGCTCATGCCGGCCATGATCATGTTCATCGTCTTCGGCCTTGCCTCGTCATTTCTACAGAACCTGCCGTCGCCGGTGCTTGAACGGGTGCGTCCGCAATGGTCACGCATTTCGCCGGCAAAGGGTTTCACGCGCATCTACAGCAAGCAGGGTTTCGTGGAGTTCGCCAAATCGGTGTTCAAGATCATGATCGTTTCGATCATCATGTTCTTTGCGCTTCGCGGTGATTTCTACAGCCTCATCGATCTGATGTTTTCCGATCCGCAGGTGATTTTCGTGCGCGTGGTCGAGATCGTCAAAAAAATGATGGTCGTCATCCTGCTCTCGACCGCGCTGCTCGCCGCCGTGGACGTCTTGTGGACACGACATCACTGGTTCAGCCAGCTGAAAATGACGAAGCATGAGGTGAAGGAAGAATACAAGCAGTCGCAGGGTGACCCGGTGGTCAAATCCCGCCAGCGCTCGATCGCCCGCGACCGTGCCCGCCGCCGCATGATCAACAACGTGCCGCGTGCGACGCTCGTCATCGCCAACCCGACACACTTTGCGGTAGCGCTGCGTTACGTGCGTGAAGAGGGTGACGCCCCTGTCGTCGTCGCCAAGGGCCAGGATCTTATCGCATTGAAAATCCGCCAGATTGCGGAAGAAAACAATATCCCCGTTTTTGAAGACCCTCCGCTTGCACGCTCCATGTTTGCGCAAGTCTCGGTAGATAGTGTGATTCCACCAGTCTTTTACAAGGCTGTGGCGGAGCTCGTTCATCGGGTTTACGCCAAGACGTCATCGAAAATACGGGTTCAATAAAACCAATGAAAAAATCCGCCTATTCCGAACAGCGGGAAATGATCGTCGCAGAGGCGATCAACCCGGTCGCCACTGAATTACGCCTGCTAGACCCGGCCGACCTGATTTCACTGCTCCGATTCGAGTGCTATGGCAGTATCGCCGATCTCGTTTCGTCGGCGGCGGAGCTTTATTATCATCCAGGCACGATCAATTTCGGCGCCGGTGGCGAATATAAGCTCGAATGGGAAGGCGTGCCGGAGGTCGTTCTCGATCTCGAGCTCAAGCCGAAGGGCGCCACGGTCTATGCACGATTGATTCTCGCCGACAGGCATGCGGCGATCGAGATCAATCATGTCTCGTTTCAGAACCCTTCCGAAAACCCGGACGAAAATACCGAGTTTCTCCAACGCAGCTTGGCGGCTGCCCGATTCGTAGCCACCCGTCAGGGCGAAGCGGCTTAACCGGATCAGCTACATATTTCCATCACGGCCGTTGCGCTCGTTGAAATCACGGGCGCAACGGCCGTTTTCCGGTGTGTTTTGATCCGGGCTTGCCCGAAGCCTGCCGGTTTATGCGAAACCCGGCTGCGAGAGACAGGAACGCCTTGCAAATCAGTCTCGTTGTTTGTTACCTATCGCATTAACGATTTGTTAACGAACGGCAGGTCGCGGTGGCTGTTTCAGGCCATTGCCGATACGCATGATGCTCCTGCTCGTTGTCGGCACCGCGCCGGATTTTTTCTGAAATTTTGAGTTGGGTGGACCCCATGACAAGCATTTTGACCAATGCGGCGGCGATGGCCGCACTGCAAACCCTGCGTATGATCGACAAGAACCTCGAGACGACGCAAGCGCGCGTGTCATCGGGCTTTCGTGTCGAGACTGCGGCGGACAATGCGGCCTACTGGTCCATTGCGACGACGATGCGCTCCGACAATAGCGCACTTTCGGCCGTGCAGGATGCGTTGGGCCTGGGCGCTGCCAAAGTGGACACCGCCTATGACGCGCTTGAAAGCACGATCGAGGTCGTCAAGCAGATCAAGGCCAAGCTCGTCGCCGCCTATGGCGTGGGTGCCGACCGCGGCAAGATCCAGGATGAAATCAAGCAGCTTCAGGAGCAGCTGAAGAGCATTTCCGACTCGGCTTCCTTCTCGGGTGAAAACTGGCTGCAGGCCAGCATCAGCAACGGGGGTACGCCGCCGGTTGCGGAATCGATCACGAAAAAGGTCGTCGCGTCCTTCACCCGCACAGGCTCCGGCAATGTGGGCGTCACCACCGTCGACTATACGCTCGACAACAGCACCGTGCTTTTCGACTTGAGCGGCGGGAAGCTAGGGATTCTCGACAAAAACGCTGTTTTCGTCAGCAAGACGGAACATGAGGTCCTTCAAACCTCAACGACTGCAGGTAAGACGGCGCAAGCGGGTTATGTGGTTGAGAAGCTGAGCGACGCGCAGATTGGCGCGCTCAATGCCACGACGACAGATACGAACACGGATCCCAATCTCTATAGCAATGGCACGGACAATTATCTCCGCCTTTCGGAAAACGTCTGGGTCAAGGTCACGGCGACGAACCCGTCGAGCGGCGGCACGACCGTTTCCCCTGCCTATCGCGACACCGGCAGCACTGACTGGTTTTATGACGTCAGCGCCGGTACGGCTTCTGCCAATCGTTCCCTCGGTTTTTCCGTATCCACCCTTGATCTCGGCAATCTCGATGTCGTCGCTGCAGCCATGGGTGGCTTTGCTGGCGGCGGCACGACCTATACCGGCGCAGACGCCATCGACATGATGATGTCTTTCGTCGACAAGCAGCTCGAGGCAATGACCAGCACGGCTTCCAGCCTCGGTTCGCTGCAGAGCCGTATCAGCATGCAGGAAAACTTCGTTTCGAGCTTGATGGATGTGATCGACAAGGGTGTCGGCCGTCTCGTCGATGCTGACATGAACGAGGAATCGACCAGGCTGAAAGCCTTGCAGACGCAGCAGCAGCTCGGCATCCAGGCGCTCTCCATCGCCAATGCCAATGCGGAAAATATCCTCCAGCTCTTCAAGTAACGGGTTTCGGCCGGCGCGGGCGAGCGGATGAACGGGCGCGGGCTGCCTGATGAGGCCCGCCTTCATCCTCGCACAAGTTTGAACACCTAACGTCGGGGCAAGATCGGGTGGATCGCATGGCGCGATCCGGCCGGGAATCATGGAAGAGACGGGCAGGGTAGCAAGGATGACGGTGGTGCCGCCAAACGGCTTAGAGCATTTCCAAAAAGAGTGGACGCCGGTTTTCCGTCTGGAAATGCGGCTTTCCCGCCTTGTTGGCCAGTTTTGCCGGGGGCAGGCATGAGCGCGTCGATTGCACGATTTCTCAAGGATTTCGGTGAGGCTCAACCGGCTTCACCGGCCTTCGGCGACGGGTTGGCGGATGCCGATACCGATTTCGCCTCTGGTTTTGCCGATATCACCTCCGGTTTCGACGATTTGACACCCGTTGATGCGGAAGGCGAAAAACAGGCGGCCTATGCCCGCGGTTACGAGGATGCGACCCGCGAGATCACCGAAAAGATGCAGGCCGAGCGGGAAGAGCTGCTCGCCGCCCACACCGCTGAGCTCGAAGAGCTTCGTTCCGTCTATCTTGAAGAAACGGCCGTTTTTCTGTCGCGTCGTCTGCGCGAAGGTATCGATGCAATCGCCGCTAATCTCAGCGAACAGACCGCCAATATTCTTGCGCCGGTTCTGACGGAAAAGCTTTCGCTCAAGGCGGTTTCGGCGCTGGCGGATGTCGTGCGCGCCTCCATGCCCGATGGCGAGGCGGTCACGCTTGTCGTGAAAGGCCCGAAAAACCTGTTCGAGCAGTTGAAGACCCAGCCGGGTTTTGAAGAAGAGACAATGAAATTTACCGAGACCACCGATATCGATCTTTCCATCGAGTTGGGTGAAAGCGTGTTCGTGACGCGCATGTCCGCCTGGGCATCCAGTCTTCGCAAGGTGATGAAATGAGTGAAGGCGAAAATCACCACCACGGCAAGAACGAGATCATCATCGTCAAGCGCCACAAGGGCGGGCACGATGGCGCCCATGGCGGCGCCTGGAAGATCGCCTATGCCGACTTCATGACGGCGATGATGGCGTTCTTCCTCGTCATGTGGCTGGTCAATGCCGCTAATGAAGAGACCAAGGCTTCGGTCGCCAGCTATTTCAACCCGATAAAACTGTCCGACGAGAAACCCTCGTCCAAAGGACTGGAAAAGCCTGCCGATAAGGAAGAGGGCGTCCAGAAAAAGGACCAGTCCAACATCCAGGCGGAGAAGGTGACCAAGGGCTCCGCCGCGGCGACGGGTGAGGATCTGACATCGCAGACCGGTGAACAGTCGAATTTCTCCGAGGCCGACTTTTTCGAAAACCCCTATTCCGTGTTGGCGGAAATCGCCCAACAGGTCGGGCAGCAGGCCAATGTCAGCGCCAAGGGCGAGGGCGGTGCGGCCGATTCCGGCCCGGCGACCGGTGCAAGTGGCGGCGAAGCCTATCGCGATCCCTTCGATCCGGATTTCTGGACGCAGCAGGTGAAAATCACCCGCGCCGACCAGAAGCAGGTTCCCGCGGAGGCCGCGCAGGCTGCCGATGGCAAACAGCAGGATGTGGCGGCCAAGGAGGCCGACAAAAGCGCCGAGGCAGTTACCCTCGTGCAGGCCGGTAAGCCCGCCGACATGGCGGAAGATGGCAAGCCGGTGGAAATTGCAGCGGTGGTGCCGCAGCAGCGCCCGGATGCCGCCGAGCAGGCCGCGCTTGCCAAGCCCAATCCGGACCAGGCAGGCAAAGCCAGCGATGCCGAATGGGAAAAGGCCGATACACTGCGCGAAGAAATCGAGAAGCAGATATCCGGCATTACCGGCAAGCTTTCCGAGGGACTGGTGGTGACGCCAGCCGAAGGCGGATTGCTGCTGACCATTTCCGACCAGGCGGAGACGCCGATGTTCAATATCGGATCGGCCGTTCCCCGGGGTGAGCTGGTTCTGGCTATGGAAAAGATCGGCAAGTTGCTGCAGGAGCGCGGCGGTAGCGTGGTGATCCGCGGCCATACCGACGGCCGGCAGTTCAAGGGTGAGGCCAATGACAACTGGCGTCTCTCCATGGATCGCGCCCATAGCGCCTATTACATGCTGGTGCGCGGCGGCCTCTCGGAAGAACGGGTGAAACAGGTTTCGGGTTTTGCGGACCGCAGATTGCAGGTGCCGTCGAACCCTCTCGCGGATGCCAACCGCCGTATCGAAATCCTGCTTGAGGCTGATCGGGGGTGAGTGTGACGAAAACCTCGAAACGCTGGCTTCTTCTTGCGGCGACGCTTTGCGGTCTCGGCTCCGAGCCGAGCAAGGCGTTTTCGCAGTCGCAAGACAATCTCATGCCCTATGCCATGCTGCGGTCGCTGCAATTCGTGCAGGATTCGGTCGCCATGGGAGATCATTCCGCCTCCGAAATGCAGCGCTTTCTGCTGCAGACAATCGATGAACGGCTGAAGAGCGCGCCTTCGGCCATCTTCAAGGATCCGCGCAACGTCGATGCGGCGCTGATCTATGCGATGAGCGGCGGTAACCCGGCCACGCTGGAACTGCTGGTGGCGCGTGATGTGGACGGCAATTTCGACAGCCGTGTCGCCGATATCCTGCGTAAATACCTGTCCGGCAAAGGGACGCTGGTGGCGCAGAGCATCGCTGCCATGGTGCCGGAATATCGTGGCACGCGGATAGGCGCCTATCTGGCGCTGATCGGCGGCAATGTGACGATCCCGCGCGATCCGCTGGCGGCACTCACCTTTTACGACATCGCCCGGCTTGAAGCGCCCGGTACCATCGTGGAGGAGGCGGCGCTGCGGCGCTCGCTCGCCATTGCGGTGGAAGACGGCGATGCGACGCGCGGTGTCGACTATGCGCAGCGTTATGCGCGGCGGTTCCTGCATTCGCCCTATGCCAGCCAGTTCGCGGATCTTCTGGTCTCGCTGGTGGTCAAGCGCGCCGATTCGATCGGCGAGGAGGCGATACAGGAAACCTTCGCCATGATGGATGCGGAGAGGCAGAAGGAAGCTTATCTGCGCCTTTCCCGCCTCGCGGCGATCAGCGGCAAGGATTCGCTGGCGCGCATGGCGGCGCTGAAGGCGAAAACGCTTTCTCCAGCTTTGCCGGGCACACCGGAAGTTCAGGCCAATCTCTATGAAAGTCTCTCCAACATCGGCACGCCCGATGTGGTGAGCGCGATAGAGGCGATCGGACAAATTCCCGAAGCGCAGCTGTCGGATCGCGACAGGGCCCTGCGCGATGCGGCAAGGGCGATTGCCGACCAGGTGGTGCGTCCTCCTTCCGCAGAGACCGGCGTCGAGGCCAAGGCTGCGGCAACGAACGAGCCCGGCGGCACAGCACCTGCAAAAGAGGCGGCGGTTGCTGCCGACACAAAAAGCATATGGCGGGTTGAAACCCAGAAGGCGGACGATGCGGGCGAAAATGTCCGGCAACTCGTGACGAGTGGCCGCAGCAAGCTCGATGAAATCGACAGCCTGTTGAAGAAAGGCGAGGGGGCACCATGATCGACGCAACCGTCAACGCGTTAGTGAACGCGCCACCACCCGATGCCCGCGCCGGCGGCGCAAATGCAAGGGACGACGCCAAGGGCGGCAGCTTCGGCGATGCACTTTCCACCGTCCGGGACGAACGCACGCCGCAATCGCGGCATCAGGATGCGGGTTCGGCCAAGGAGCAGCACGCAAAGCCCGATGACGAGCCTGAAAAGATGGATGCTCCGGTCAAACGCCCCCCCACTTTTCTGAATGCGATCGCTCGCGAGCATGCCGTCGAACCCCGTAACCACGAGACGGTGGCCGAGTTTCAGAACGCTCTGAAAACGGTGCGCACTTCAGCTGACAACGGCAAGACCGGCAAGAAGCTCAAGGACGAGACGGACAGGGATGCCGAGACGGCGGCGGACACGATTGATCCGAAGCTCGCGGAGCTCAAGACCGTCATGATCGGTGCCGGCGATATTGCGACAGCCAAGTCGCCGCTTGAGGAAATTGCGCAGGCGATTGCCGGCAAGGTGGATTCGGTGAAATCCGACAGAGCCGAACCCGTACGCGGCAAGGCGGAGCCTTCGCTGAAGGACATGCCCACGAAGATGGAACTCGCCAAAAACGAGACGGACACCGGCGCGGAAGGCGGCAACGATGCTTCGGCCTTCCGTTTCTCCTCCTCCCGCTCGAGCACGGCCCGCGCGCTTGATATGGGCACGGTTCAGCGTGAAGGCCGCGTCGAGTTTGAGGTCCGGGAAAGCAGCGGCAAGGTGGCCGATAACGTCACTGTTGTCGATTCGCGGCGGTTCATCGGCCTGGCGCCTTCGACCAATGCTTCGGCTCTGACCGGCCTCATCGTCAATGATCCGGAATGGGTCAGTGCCATGCAGCCCGGCTCGTCGCTGTCCAATGCGGCGGCCCAGAGCAGCACGGGCAAGGTCGTGCATACGCTGAAGCTGCACATGACGCCGATTGAGCTCGGATCGGTGACGATGTCGCTGCGCCTTGCGGGTGATGAGCTCGCCGTTCACATGACGGTGGAGAGCATGGCGGCCTATAAAAAGCTCCAGGACGACAGCAAGAGCATCCTTGAAGGTCTCAAGGCGCAGGGTCTGACGGTCGACAACATCACCATCAGCATCGCTTCTTCCGACAAGAGTGACCAAACGGGCACACAAGGCAACAATCAGCAAAATCAGCAGGCGCAGCAGCAGGGCCAGCAGGCCGCCGCCGGGCGCAACCGTGACGAGTCCGGCGCACGCGACGGCCGGCAGGGCAATGGCAATAATTTGGGGGTGCATAATGAAGGCATGGATGGCGCTCTCGGCTCTGGCCGCTCTTCTGCTGACAATGGCGTCTACCTCTGAAAACGCGTCGGCTTCGGCAACATCAGGTGTCTGTGAAAGAGAGATCCAGTCGGCCGCCCGCAAATATGGCGTGCCGGAAGGAATTCTCTATTCCGTCGGCCTGACCGAGACGGGCCGCAAGGGGCGGCTCGACCCCAATGCCATGAATATTGAAGGAAAACCGGTATTTGCGGCCTCTACGGAGGAGGCGATGGTGACTTTTGAGGCGGCGAAACGCAACGGCGCCAAGCTGATCGACCTCGGATGCATGCAGATAAACCATTATTTCCACGGCGAAAACTTCACCTCCGCGCGGGAAATGTTCGATCCGCGCCGCAATGTCGAATATGCCGCCATGTTCCTGCGCAATCTCCACAACAGGCATGAAACCTGGACGATGGCAGTCGCGCGCTATCACGCCGGCCCGAATAATGACCCCGCGCAGAAAAAATATGTCTGCCGCGTCATCGCCAATCTCGTGGCGACGGGTTACGGAAAATGGACGCCCAACGCGAAAAACTTCTGCGACGGATAGCAACCTGAAATTGTCTTTCAAGGTCGCAGGACTCGTAATTTGAAATGTGGCGATAGATTGATCGAAAAAAGGCGCTGCAAGCTGTTTTTTTGGGATTTTAAAATTTTTACACAAAAATTTTGTACCGAATATGGTTAACACCCACTATATGTAGATCAAATCGGCACAAAATAGTTAATCAATTATTAATAACTATCGATGATTTCCTACAGTTGTTCGTGAATCCCCCGATTCGTACCAATGCCTCATTGGAAAACACCACACTGATTCGGAGGCGGACGAATGATCGTAGTGGTTGATGAGCGCGAGCTCGTTAAAGACGGCTATACATCTCTATTTGGGCGTGAGGGCATCCCCTCGACCGGGTTCGATCCGGTTGAGTTCGGGGAATGGGTCTCGACGGCGGCAGACAGCGATCTGGCGGCCGTGGAGGCCTTCCTAATCGGCCAGGGCGACCGGAGCTTTTCGTTGCCGAAGGCGATCAGGGATCGCACGACGGCACCTGTCATCGCGGTCAGCGACCAGCCCTCGCTGGAAGCAACGCTCGCGCTGTTCGACAGCGGCGTCGACGATGTCGTGCGCAAGCCGGTTCACCCCCGTGAAATCCTTGCGCGTGCGGCGGCCATCCGCCGCCGGCTGCAGGTCATCTCGAACTTCACCGATGCAGGACCGATCCGGGTTTTCTCCGACGGTCGCGATCCTGAAGTGTGCGGCGAAGTATTTGCCTTGCCGCGCCGAGAGCGTCGCATCCTTGAATATCTGATTGCCAATCGCGGACGTCGCGTTTCCAAGTCGCAGATTTTCAATGCCATCTACGGCATCTTCGATGATGACGTCGAAGAAAACGTCGTTGAAAGCCACATCAGCAAGCTGCGCAAGAAGCTGCGCAAGAAGCTTGGCTACGATCCGGTCGATTCCAAGCGGTTCCTCGGCTACAGCATTGATTGGCAATGATTTTCATTGACCCGCGTGGTCTTTTTCAAACGCGGTATTTCAGACAGCTTCACGCAAGCCAAACGCTTTACCTTCTCCCTGAAAGATGACCACGAGGGTTTTTGAATGAGTATTTTCGGCACTATGCGAACCGGTGTGTCCGGCATGAATGCGCAGGCGAACAAGCTGGGCACCGTGGGCGACAACATCGCCAACGCAAGCACCACCGGCTACAAGCGCGCATCGACGTCGTTCTCTTCGCTCGTTCTGCCCTCCTCGTCGGGCAGCTATGCTTCCGGCGGCGTGCAGTCCAACGTTCGCTACAGCATTTCGGAGCAGGGCAACCTTTCCTACACCACCTCGAGCACGGACCTTGCCATTCAGGGCAACGGCTTCTTCGTGGTTCAGGATGGTGCAGGCACGCCTTATCTTACCCGCGCCGGCGCCTTCCAGAAAAACTCCGAGGGTTATCTGGAAAATGCCGCGGGCTTCAAGCTGATGGGATACCCTTACGGCGCCAACCCGCCGGCTGCGGTTGTCAACGGCTTTACCGGCCTCGAAGCTATCAACATCAATGATTTCGGTCTGACGGCATCGCCTTCGACCCAGGGTAGCTTCCCGGCCAACCTCAATCGCGATGACGCCATTGTTGCTGCCGGATCGCTTCCTGGCGATAACGTGGCTACGTCGAAAATTGGCGCCAAGACGTCGCTGACGGCTTTTGACAGCGGCGGCGCCAAAGTTCTTTACGATTTCTATTACACGAAGACTGCCGACAATACCTGGGAAGTTGCGGTTTACCGTCAGGATCAGTCCACAAATGGTGGTTTTCCCTATGCAGCTACAGCGCCTGCAACGCTCGTTCAGGAAAAAGTCGAGCTGACTTTCGATCCGGCGACGAACAAGCTCACGACGGCGTCGCCCAAATCCATCACCATCAATGACGCTAATAGCGGCGTTGCTCAGGCTATCGATATCGACCTGTCGCAGATGACGCAGTTCTCGTCGAAGTTCACGCCCGGCACCGCGGTGCTGAACGGTAACGGTCCGAGCCAGATCAAGGATGTCGAGATCGGCAAGGACGGTCTGGTAACGGCGGTCTATCAGGATGGCGGTCGCCGCAACATCTATCAGCTGGCGCTGGCCACGGTGCCGAGCGTCGACAATCTGAGCCCGCAGAACGGCAACGTCTATCTGCCGAGCAACGACTCGGGTGTCGTCACCATCGGCTTCCCGCAAGCGGGCAGCTTTGGTTACATCCAGAAGGGTGCGCTGGAAGGTTCGAACGTCGATATCGCCAGCGAACTCACCGATATGATTGAATCCCAGCGTATCTACACAGCGAATTCGAAAGTCTTCCAGACTGGATCGGATTTGATGGACGTCCTGATCAATCTGAAGAGATAATACTTCTCACGAGGACAGATGAATGTCGCTCACGTCAGCAATGAATACTGCGCAATCGATTTTCAATAACACAGGTAAGCAGACCGACGTTACTTCGAAAAACATTGCCAATGTCGGTAATGCGAACTACGTCAAGCGAACCGCCATTCTCGGCACGACCATGGCCGGAGCGAGTATCGTCTCCAATGGCCGTGCCCAGAATGATAGTCTTCTTCGACAGACTATTTCCAGCTCTTCTCTTGCTTCCGGCCAGAGCTCCGTTCTGAGCGGCCTCGAGGAAATAAAGAGCATTTTTGGCGGCAACAATTATGAGAGTTCGCCAGCCAACTATATGAAAGAACTGCTCAAGAGCCTTGACGGCTACGCGGCAAAGCCGAGCGATGCGGCGCTGGCAGCGACGGCCGTTACTTCGGCGTCGGATGTCGCCAGTTCGCTCAACAACGCTTCGTCCGAACTGCAGGGGATGCGCCTGCGCGCCGACAAGGAGATGTCCCTCCAGGTCGACAAGCTGAACGGACTGCTTGCCAAGTTCGAAGAAGCCAATAACGAGGTCAAGGCGCAGACAGCGATCGGCGGTGATGCGAGCGACGCGCTCGATCAGCGCGAGACGCTTCTGAAGGACATTTCCTCCATCGTCGGCATCAATGTCGTCAATCGCCCCAACAACGATGTCGCGCTTTACACGACTGACGGCGCGACGCTGTTCGAGATCGTGCCGCGCAGCGTGACCTTCAAGACCCAGCCGGGTTATGACGCAACGACCACGGGCAACGCCATTTACATCGATGGCGTGGCGCTGAAGGCCGGCACCGGCACCAATACGACGGCCGCGGGTTCGCTGCAGGGCCTGATGCAGGTCCGTGACGATCTGGCGCCGACGATGCAGAGCCAGCTTGACGAAATCGCGCGTGGTCTCATCACCATGTTTGCGGAAAAGCCGGCAGACCCGACCAGCGGCCTGCCGGACATGCCCGGCTTGTTCACCTACGGCTCGCCGGCCGCGACGACCATTCCGCCAGACGGAGTTGTCTCTCCCGGGCTCGCAGCCAGCATTACCGTCAACCCGGCGTTAATTATTTCCAAAGGTGGCAATCCGGAATTGTTGCGTGATGGCGGTATCAACGGTACCGATTACGTCATAAACACCGCAACTTCGGGGGGAACCGGTTTTTCCGCCCTGATCCGCAGCTATGTCACTGCTTTTGACGCGCCCATGAATTTTGCCGCGTCGACACGTATCGATACGAATACCAGCATCCTGAAATACGGCACCAACTCGATGGGGTGGCTTGAACAGGAACGTTCCGGTGCGACTTCGGCAAACGAAGCAAAAGGCGCGCTTTATGAGCGCTCCGCCAAGTCTTACTCGAATAATACGGCGGTCAGCCTGGATGAGGAGCTGTCGCTGCTCATGGATATCGAACAATCCTACAAGGCCGCCACGAAACTAGTGACCACCGTCGACGAGATGCTCAAGTCGCTGATGGACATGGTGAGGTAAACGATGAAAACGTCCTTCATTTCATCGCTGGCAATGCAGAACAGCATGCGCAGCACCATCCTGAAGGCTCAGCTTGAGATGACCAATCTCAATACCGAGCTGACGACGGGCAAGCATGCCGATCTCGGCCTGACGCTGGGCGCCAATACCGCCCGCAGCCTCGATCTCAATCGCGACATCGATCGCATCTCCTCGCTGGTCAGCGTCAATTCGATTGCGACGCAACGCCTCAAGTCCTCGCAGACGGCACTGGACGGCATGGCGAAAGCCGCGCAGGAAATCCAGAAGGTGCTGGTCCCCAACACCAGCAGTGAAGCGCCGACGCTGACGACGGTCTCCCAGACCATCTCGAATGCCTTCAACAACTTCACCAGCTTCGCCAATACGGCGGTTAATGGCGAGTTTCTGTTTTCCGGCATCAATACGGATGTGAAGCCTGTAGATGACTATTTCGCGGATGGTTCTCCGCTGAAAGCGGCTTATGAGACGGAACTGAACGCGTTCATGGCGGCGCAGACGCCGCCGGTCGGCGATTTCGCAAGCCTGTCGAAAACGCAGGTCGAAGGCTTCATGACGCATATCGAAGGCGTCTTTAAAGGCACGACCACCGTCACGAACCCGCCGCACACCAGCCTGACGGCCGGCCAGAACTACGATTTCTGGACGACCTTCGGTTCGAAAGCGAGCGACACCAACATGACGAGCCGCATCAGCCAGAACGAGATCGTGGAAACGTCCAGCAACAGCAACTCGCAGGGGATGCGCTATTTCGCACTGACCGCGATGACGTCGATGACGTTCCTTGATCCGAAGGTGGACAGCGGCATCCGCGAAATGGTCGCCATGAAGTCGGTGACGAATATCGGCACCGCCATCAATGGTCTGAACCAGCAGCAAAGCCAGCTCGGTCTTTCCGAAAGCCGTGTCTCAAAAGCCAATGATTCGCTGGAGGCCCAGAAGAAGATCATCGAAACACATCTGCTGGATATTGAGGGGATCGATACCTACGAGGCGAAAACCCGTCTCGACCTGCTGCAGCAGCAGATTGAGATCGCATACAGCCTGACGTCGCGTCTGCAAAAAATGAGTCTGGTAAACTACCTCTGATGAACAGGGGTGGCGGCAGATAAAGGATACATGAATGTACCAGTTTTCCTACGCCGAAATCATGGAGGATGGTGTCGCCAACGCGAAAGATCGCGAGCGGCAGGCGTTGACAAAATCGATCGACCTTCTGGTGGAGGCAAGGGACTCCTCTTCGCAGCGCCACTCGATCGAAGCACTTTTTTACACTCGACGGGTCTGGATCCGCTTCATTGAGGATCTCAAGCAACCCGACAACCAGCTGGCCATGGAACTGAGAGCGAATCTGATTTCCATCGCGATCTGGATTTTGAAAGAGTGCGAACTGATCCGGAAACGTCAGTCGACGAATTTCCAGGGCATAATTGACGTGACAACCATCATCAGGGATGGACTGAAATGAAAAGTACACTTCGAATCTCGCTGAAATCGGGCGAAAAGATTTTCATCAACGGCGCGGTTCTGCGTGTGGATCGCAAGGTAGCGCTGGAATTCCTGAACGATGTCACGTTCCTTCTTGAAAACCACGTTCTGCAGCCCGACCAGGCGACGACCCCGCTCCGGCAGCTTTATTTCATCGCGCAGATGATCCTCATCAACCCGGAAGGGCGCGAGCAATCCACCAACATGTTCCGCAAGTCCGTGAGCATGCTGCTCAATTGCTTCCAGCATGACGAGATTCTGGCGGAACTGAAGCGGATCGACGGGCTGGTTGCCTCCGGCAAGGCTTTTGAAGCGCTGAAGGCCATTCGCGGTCTCTACGCGATCGAGGAAAAAATCCTCAGCAATCAGGAAATGACCCCGGCAACGATCGAACAGATTCGCAAGGAGATCGCACCATGGCGGTAGATGCAGTCAACTCGGCAGCCGCTAACCCCTGGGCCAATGCCGGGGCGAGCAGCAGTGACAAGAATGCAGCCTCGCTGAACTACGACAGCTTCCTGAAGCTCCTCATCGCCCAGATGAAGAACCAGGACCCGACCAGCCCGATGGATGCGGGCCAGCAGATGTCGCAGCTGGCAAGCTTCTCGCAGGTCGAGCAGACGATCAAGACCAACACCCACCTGAAGAGCATGCTGCAGGCGGAAGCCCTGACGCGCGCTTCCGATCTTGTCGGCAAGACCGTCATGAGCGCCGATGACAAGGTCACCGGTGTGGTGAAGGAAGTGCAGGTCTTCTCCGACGGCATCGTCGCCGTGACGGAAGCCGGTGATAAAGTGCTGCTGCAGGCCGGCGTGGTCTTCTCCAACGGCCCAATCACGACTAAATCTGACGAAACGACGGCTGATTCGAGCAACTCGGCCGGTTCCTGATAGTGAGGCGGCATGATGCCGCCTCTATAAAACAAGGATGCGACGATGAACGAGGCCGATGCGCTTGATATCATGCAGGCGGCAGTCTGGACTGTTCTCGTCGCGGCCGGTCCCGCGGTTCTGGCCGCCATGATCGTCGGTGTCGCCATCGCCTTCATTCAGGCCCTGACCCAGGTTCAGGAAATGACGCTGACCTTCGTTCCGAAGATCGTGACGATCATGATCGTCCTCGGTGTCGCCGCCCCCTTCGTGGGCGCGCAGATCGTGCTTTTTTCCAACCTCGTCTTTTCCCGTATCCAGTCGGGCTTCTGACCCCCGTTTTCTTCGGATGCCATCCTCGCGCAAGCTTCAGCGGCTAGGGATAGGCTGAAAGCATCGGCCCGAATTGCGTTCGCTTTTCGAAAACCGATGCCCGGAACCGTGCGACGGCTTTTCCGTCGCCCTTCTCATGAAGAGACAGGACGAATTCATGGCGCAGCCACCAGTCATCTCCTTGCCCAAGGTCAGTCCGAGCATGCGGGATATCGGTTTCGCATTGGGCATCATTTCGATCCTTTGCGTTCTGTTCCTGCCTATTCCGGTCATGCTGGTGGACGTCGGTCTGGCGTTCTCGATTGCGCTTTCGGTCCTCATTCTCATGGTGGCGCTCTGGATCCAGCGCCCGCTGGACTTCTCGTCATTCCCGACAGTGCTGCTGATTGCCACAATGATCCGTCTGTCGCTGAACATTGCGACGACGCGTGTCATCCTTTCGCATGGTAATGAGGGGCCGACGGCGGCAGGTGGCGTGATCGCGGGTTTCTCCAGCCTCGTCATGTCCGGTGACTTCGTCATCGGTCTGATCGTCTTCCTGATCCTGATCACGGTCAACTTCATCGTCATCACCAAGGGTGCGACGCGTATCGCCGAAGTCGGCGCGCGCTTCACCCTCGACGCCATCCCCGGCAAGCAGATGTCGATCGATGCGGATCTGTCCGCGGGCATCATCGATGAAAAGGAAGCGCAGCGTCGCCGCCGGGAACTGGAAGAAGAAAGCTCCTTCTTCGGCTCGATGGACGGTGCCTCGAAATTCGTCCGCGGCGACGCGATCGCCGGCCTCATCATCACCGCGATCAACGTTTTCGGCGGCATCATCATCGGTTATTTCCGCCACGGCATGCCGATCGGCGAAGCGGCTGATGTTTTCGTCAAGCTTTCGGTCGGTGACGGCATCGTCTCGCAGATCCCGGCCCTGATCGTATCGCTGGCGGCCGGCCTTCTGGTGTCGCGCGGCGGCACGGCCGGATCGACGGATCAGGCCGTCATCAATCAGTTGAGCGGTTATCCCCGCGCTTTGATGGTCTCGGCCATGCTGATGGGTCTGCTCGCGGTCATTCCGGGCCTTCCCTTCGTGCCCTTCATCTTCCTCGGCGGCATCATGGCCTTCGGCAGCTGGTATATTCCGCGCCAGGCCGAAGCCGAAAGCGCGCTTCGCCGCCAGGAAGAGGAAAACAAAGTTCTCCAGACCACCGAGGCGGAAAAGGATTCCGTCAAGCAGGTGCTGAAGACCGCTGAGATCGAACTCGCGCTCGGCAAGCAGGTTTCCACCCGCCTTCTCGGCGCGCATCAGGAACTGGCCTTCCGCGTCGGTAAGATGCGCAAGAAATTTGCTACGCAATATGGCTTTGTGGTGCCGGAGATCAAAGTCTCCGACGACATCATGATCCCGGAAAAGGCCTATCAGATCCGCGTCCACGGCACGACCATCGCGTCCAGCAATCTGCGTGTCGGCGATGTGCTGGTCGTGACAGGGGCAGGGCGCAAGCCGAGCATCCCAGGTGATGAAATCCGCGAACCCGCTTTCGGCATGCCCGCCGTCTCGATCCTCGAAACCTTCACCGAGGATCTGAAGCGCGAAGGCTTCCACCCGATCGATAACGTCTCTGTCGTGCTGACGCATCTGAGCGAAGTTATCCGCAACAACCTGCCGCAGCTTCTCTCCTACAAGGACGTCAAGATCCTCATCGACAGGCTCGACCCCGAATACAAGAAGCTGGCTGACGAGATTTGTTCGTCGCACATGTCCTATTCCGGCCTGCAGGCGGTGCTGAAGCTGCTGCTGGCCGAGCGTGTATCGATCCGCAACCTGCATCTCATTCTCGAAGCGGTCGCCGAACTCGCCCCGCATGTGCGCAAGACCGAGCAGATCGTCGAACATGTCCGCGTTCGCATGTCGCAGCAGCTCTGCGGCGACCTTGCCGACAATGGCGTGCTGCGCGTCCTGCGACTCGGCAACAAGTGGGACATGGTCTTCCATCAGGCGCTGAAGCGCGACCAGAAGGGCGAAATCGTCGAATTCGATATCGATCCGCGCCATCTCGAGGAGTTTTCCGAGCAGGCATCGAAAGTTATCCGTGAATTCATGGATCGCGGCCTGCCCTTTGTCCTTGTAACCTCGCCGGAAACGCGGTCCTATGTGCGCATGATTATCGAGCGACTCTTTGCGACCCTGCCGGTTCTTTCACATGTGGAACTGGCCAAGGGTCTCGAGATCAAGATTCTGGGCGCCATTTCATGATAACCGACCCGCAGGGGACAATCATTGCATTGTTCCTTGCCATCTGCCGCATAGGCGCCTGCTTCATGACCATGCCGGGCTTTTCAAGCTCGCGCATCTCGCCGCAGATTCGCATGCTTCTCTGTGTCGCGGTATCCATGGCTCTTCTGCCGGTGCTTTGGGACACCATCTATCCGAAGGTTTCCGGCGCCAGCCAGGGCGCGGTCGTGGGCCTCATCTTCTCCGAGGTTCTCATCGGCGCCATGTATGGGCTGATCGCCCGTTTCTACACGCTCGGTTTCCAGTTCACCGGCGCGCTCATCGGCGCTTCCATCGGCCTCAGTGCGCCCGGCGGTGCCGATCCCATCGAAGACGTGCAGGAAAACCAGATTGCCAACTTCATCACCTTCGGTGGCCTGCTGGTGCTGTTCATGATGGATTTCCACCACATCGTCCTCAAGGCGCTGGTGGATTCCTATAGCGCCACACCGGTCGGCGCGCTCATCAGCGGGCAGAAGATGCTGATCACGTTGACGGATACGCTCAGGGCATCCTTTTCGATCATGCTGCGGCTGGCGAGCCCCTTTGTTATTTACGGCCTGATGTTCAACGTCGCGGTCGGTCTCATCAACAAGCTGGCGCCGCAAATTCCGGTCTTCTTCATATCGACGCCCTTCGTTCTGGCCGGTGGTCTTTTCATGCTTTATTTGTCGGTCGCGGCCCTCATCCGGCAATTCGTGGATGGGTTCGGTCCGGTCTTTATCGGCTTTTGATCGGGAGGAAACGCCATGGCTTCGGACAAGCGCTCGGAAAAGCTCAAACGTCTGGTAACGGTCCAGCGGCACATGGAAAAAATGGCCGAGGTGGAGCTGGCCGATACCACCCGCGTGCGCAGCGAAGTGGCGCAATCCATGGAGACCACCTTTGAGGCCATGAGTTCCATGGACCCGGTGCACCAGACATTTTCAAAACACTATTCCGACCGCTACGGCCGTCTGGTCGTCCAGGACCGCCAGCTCGAAGGCGTTCAGCACTTTCAGGAAAACAAGGTTCTGAAGGAAAAGACCAAGGCCGACAGGCTGGAGGACAGGATGCATATTGCCCGCGATCTCGAGGATCGCGAAGCGGATGATAATGCAATCTACGATTTGTTAGAAATTACGAATGTTTCACACACACCAGCCTCCAGCAAGGTTGGCGATCCATAGTCTTCCCGTTGTTGCATCGCGGGCGTTTGAAATACTCCGTTCGCGATGCTTCTTGATTGAGTGAAC
This sequence comes from Agrobacterium sp. El2ro-1b, assembly GCF_048298475.1. Classification (NCBI taxonomy): domain Bacteria; kingdom Pseudomonadati; phylum Pseudomonadota; class Alphaproteobacteria; order Hyphomicrobiales; family Rhizobiaceae; genus Agrobacterium; species Agrobacterium sp. El2ro-1b. Next base: position 228,827 of record NZ_CP103458.1, read on the forward strand.
GCGTCGGCTTTCCTCCGGCACGTTCGTCAGCTCGGGAGTTCGGGACGTGGCGATATCGGTTATAAGCGATCTGGTGATGGATGTGGTTCGTGCGGCGGACCCTCAGGAAGTACAGGTTGCCCAGGAAAAACTGAAGGCAAACAAGGCGGCTTTTGCCGCAACCAGTCTGGCCGATGCCGGCAAGGGCTTTGGTGCTGCCGTCGATATGCTTGACGGTGCGTCCTCGAAGGCCGGCCTTGGCGATACCAATATTCGCTCGGCACGCACCGAGATTCCCGAAACATACCGCAAATATGAAGCCTCGGTTCTCCAGACCTTCGTTGCCAACATGCTGCCGAAAGACAGCGAGGAAGTTTACGGCAAGGGTAATGCCGGCGAAATCTGGAAGAGCATGATGGCGGAACAGTTTGCCGACACGATTTCCAGAAATGGCGGCGTCGGCATTGCGGAGCAGGCTTACAAGGATGCGCTGCGGAAAGCCGAAAGCAAAGGCATTACCGACGTATCGATGAATGACAAAGACCACAATGCTGCAATTCGGATGGTGGCGGAGTTCGAGCGGCAGGTCCTCGGCGTTTCCAATGATAAAACGGACGAGGCTTGAGAATGAAAAACCTTAACGAGGAGACAAGCATGGACCTTATGTCGAACGACCACCGTATCCAATCCGTTCTCGGCCGCCTCGAGATGATCATCGACAATGAGAACGACAATATCGGTAAGGACCCGCAGTTCGACTTCAAGGTCTCCAATGCCCATAAGAGCCGTTGCCTTTATGAACTGACGATGCTGGTCCGCGATACACCGCACGAAGATATCGCCGCCGGTTACATGGAGCAGGTGAAGGGCATCAAGTCCAAGCTCGCCACCAATGCCACCCGCGTCGAGGCGCATCTGAACGCGGTTCGCGCTGTCGCGGATCTGCTCAAGAACGCTATCCAGGAAGCCGATACGGACGGCACCTATTCCCAGGAACAATTCCTTTACGGCGCAGCATCCTGATGTTGAAGCTTCTTCTCACCGGCGTCTGGGTTTGCGCCGTCACGCTCGGCGCGGTGTATTTCTCCGTCCAGATGGCGACGGCGCCGGCGCCGGATGAGGCGGGGGCAAAAAAGGCTGATCTGCAACTGGTCAAGGGCGAAAGCATCACGATCCCCGTCATCAATGATGGTGGAGTGAACGGCTATTTCCTCAGCCGGATTTCGCTGCGCGTCGACAAGGCCAAGATGGCGAAGATCGAACTGCCGGCAACACAGCTGATGACCGATGAACTGTTCACGCTGCTGGCGGGTTCTTCCATGGTCAACATTGCCAATATCTCCACCTTCGATCCCGACGCCTTCAAGCAGCGCATCCGCGAAGGGTTGAACAAGAGGCTCGATGACGAGGTGGTCGAGGACGTGCTGATCGAGCAGCTCGATTACCTGTCGAAAGCCGACATCCGCGAGCAGAAGGGAAATGGTTCGCCCCACTCTGTCAAACTCGTCGAGGGCGAGAAAGCCGAAGCAGGAGAGGCTGCGGCACCCAGCCACTGACGGAGAGGGAGCGGCGGCGAAACGGCGCGCTCTGGTTAATCATCTCTTGCTCCGTTCACGAGCATTCGAGAGATTGCTTTCAAGCTAAATTCAACCTGCACCTGTATAACAAACCCATGAACCACCACCCCGCATGCCATGCGCCGGGCCGGTGGCGATCGGTTTGGCATTTGGGGGTCGGCAATGAATTTTGCGTCAGGTTTTACGCGCCGGGGATTGCAACGGAATATCCACGGGCTGCGCGTCTGTGATCTCGACTGGAATGGCGCGCTGGAACTGGTCAGCGGCAAGGCTTCGGCCTGTGAAGGGCACACGATGCTCTCCTTCCTGACCATCGAGAAGACAAAGTTGTCACTCAAGGATAATGCCTATCGGCAAATTCTGGAAAGCTGCCTGCTTCTGCCGCAGGGCAAGGGCATGAAAGCCGCCGCGCGGGCGGAACATGGCGAGCCTCTGCCCGCCACCATCGATGGCGTTGCCTTCACCATGGCGCTTCTGACCTATATGGCTGTGCCGAAACGCATCGGCGTGGCGGGTGACGATGCGGCGCAGATCGGCGAAGTGCTTGCCCGGCTGCGTGCCCATGCGCCATGGCACGACTTCGTCATGCTGAACCGGGATGCGGCCGGTGTTAAGGTGGATGTGCTTCTGGCGGGAATGCTCAAGGAAAATCAGGAGACATGGCTGCACCGCACCGTTAGCCGTGAGGATGCGCGTGTCACCATTGCAGTCGGCCCCCTGTTCAAGATCCTGTCCTCGGAAGTGGCCGGCATGCCGGATATTTTCCGCAAGCTGCATATGAGCTGGCTCTACAGCCTTTGTGCCGAACCCTGGCACATCGCGCTCGGCAAGAGCTGATATCATGCCTTGAAGCGGCGTGTTAACCATTTGTTTGCCACGATCCTTTAACCTCTCGTAAGGTTTTGACAGTCGCCCGTTGCGGGCGGCACCGATGGCGGCAGACGGCTTCAGATGGTTGATGAAAATCCGGATATGATCGCGATCCGCCCCGAGGGGGATGATGTCTCTGTGCCCGTATCGCAGTGGCGCAGACATTGTCTGCGGTTGCTGACGGCAGGCTGCGTCGCGGCGGCAACGTTCGCCGGCGCTGCCATTCCGCTGCTGCTCATCGATTCCGGTTTTCGCGGTTATGTGTCGCAGGCCCGAATAGAGGTTACCCAGACTGGATACGACGCCCCGGATGCGTCCCGTTTTCTGGCAATGGCGCGGCGGACCCTGCTGTCGCCCTCCGGGCTTGAGCGGGTAACCGCCGATCTGAAGTTGAAACCCGCCGATATGGTCGGTGTTCGTAATCAGGGCGAGCTTGGCCTGCTTGTCGATCTCCTGACGGGTGCGCATGCGCGCGTGGTCTCCCCGCGTGAGGCGCTGAATGGCGCCGTGGGCGAAGCGATCCGGCTGGAACTGACCCCCGATGAAAATATGCTTGTTGTGACCGCCAAGGCTGCGACGCCTGACATGGCCATGCGGCTGACGGACTATCTTTCGATGCGCGTGATGGCGGATGGCAAGGCCGGCACCATGACACCGGCGATGCGGGAGATGGAAAGAGCACGGAAAAAGCTGGACGAGGCGGAAGCGGCTCTAAACGGTTTCCAGATGCGCCATGGCGATGCCGTCATGACCGAAGCGCAGCAGCTCGAACAGCAATTGCATGACGTCAACGACAGCCTGACGCGGGCCACCCGGCAGCAGCAATCTCTCCAGGCCGATCTGGCGTCAGCTTTGGCCCTGAAGCCGAATGACGTGTATTCCAAACCGCTGCCAGCTGGCGCGGCGTTTTCGGCGCTTGAGGATGTCAGGCAGAAACAGGCGAGTGCCAGCATGGCGCTTGCCGGTGTTTCCGTAGATTACGGCCCGAAACACCCCCGCCGCATCGCCGCCCAGAACGCCGTCGATGCCGCGCAGGCACTCGCCGCCCCGGCACTGCGCCAGTTGCTCGACGGGCTGCGGGCGGATGAAAAGCGTCTTAGTCAGGAGATCGCCACCGCCACGGGCGAGCAGAAGGCATATCTCGACCGCCTGAATGCCCTTGGCGTCGCGCCCGGTGAATTCTCGAGATTGCAGAGTGAGCTGGAAACGGCGCGAAATACCTATCTGGAGGCAAGCGAACGCCGCGACCTGACCGCCTCGGCAACGCCTGCCCTCGAAACCCGTCTGGCAAAAAAGGCCGCACCGGGTGAATTGTCCCGGGACCTGACGCAGGCCGCCATGCTGGCCGGCGGGGGCGCGCTGCTCGGCCTGCTGGGCAGCCTTTATCTCCTCAGCTATCGCCGCCATGACGAGGATGAGGAGGCTGTTTCGGCCGCCGAAACCAGCGAGGAACCGGCACCCACCGTCGCCGCGCCACAATTTTCGGAATTCGAACAGATCGAACCGGCCGTATTCGACGACCTGCAGCCTGTCGCTGTGGAAACGACTGTCGAGCCGGAGGAGGACAGCTTCGCCGACTATTACGGCGGAGCCGCCAATGATGCCGACGATATGCCGCTGGACGAACGCGTGCGGCAGGTGCTGATGGGCAACCGCACCGTCAGAACGGCCGATCCCGCATCGTCAGGGCTGCCGCCGCTGCTGGCCGAAGCCCTGGCCGGACGCTTCGATCATGCGCAGGCCGAAGCCGAGGAGCTGATGGAATTGCGACGGGAATTGGCGTTCCTGAGAGAGCGTCTCGCCGATTACGCCGATCACCGGGAAGACTACCGCAAAACAGCCTGAAAACGCCGCATTTTAGCTTGCATTCCTGCCAAGAGGGCACCATACGGAGCCTACGTAACCCAGCAGGAGCAGGACGCATGGCAGTTGTGATTGACGGGAAGGCGAAGGCGGTTTCGGTAACGGAGGCGGTCCGCAAATCGGCAGAGGCGCTCGTGGCGGAAAAGGGCGTGAAGCCCGGCCTCGCGGTTGTCATCGTCGGAAATGATCCGGCCAGCCACGCTTACGTGAACTCCAAGAGCAAGATGGCCAAGCAATGCGGTTTCAACTCCATCCAGCACACGCTGCCGGAAGAAACGACGCAAGGTGAGCTTCTGAAGCTGGTCGGCGAACTGAACGCCGATGCATCCATCCACGGCATTCTGGTGCAGCTGCCGCTGCCGAAACATTTCAATTCGGATGAGATCATCCAGTCGATCCTGCCCGAGAAGGATGTCGATGGTTTGAGCGTGCTGAACGCCGGCAAGCTCGCGACCGGCGATCTTGCCACCGGCCTCATCTCCTGCACGCCCGCCGGCGCCATGCTGCTTGTGCGCGGCATTCACGGCGACGACCTTTCCGGCCTGAACGCCGTTGTCATCGGCCGCTCGAACCTATTCGGCAAGCCGATGGGCCAGCTCCTGCTGAATGCCAACGCGACGGTAACGATGGCGCATTCGCGTACGAAAGACCTCGCCACCGTCTGCAAGACGGCCGATATTCTCGTGGCTGCGGTCGGTCGCGCGGCGATGGTGAAGGGCGATTGGGTAAAGCCCGGCGCAACCGTCATCGATGTCGGCATCAACCGCATTGCCGCACCGGAAAAGGGCGAAGGCAAATCGAAGCTGGTGGGCGATGTCGCCTTTGACGAGGTAAGTGCCGTTGCCGCCGCCATCACGCCGGTTCCGGGCGGTGTCGGCCCGATGACGATCGCCATGCTGATGGCCAACACCGTCATCGCCGCCTATCTTGCGCTCGGCAAGACCGCGCCGAAGTTCTGATTGAATTGACCGGCCGGCTACGCTTTCGGAGCCGGCCCCGTCGAAGCGCGCACCACGAGTTCCGCCTTCCAGAGTTCCTGATGCGGTTCCATCTGGTTGAGCTTGATGCGATTGATCAGGCGCTGACCCACGCGTACCCCGGCTGCCCTCAGCGACGAGCGCGTGGTGGTCAGCGGCACCGAAAAATTATCGGGCTTTAAAAGCGGCAAAACGTCGTCATGGGCGATCAGCGAAATATCCCTGCCGGGCTTTAACCCCCGCTGATTGAGCGAACGGATTGCCCCGAGCGCAAGCGCGGTACTGGCGCAGAGAATGGCGGTCGGTTTTTCCGGGCGTGACAGCAGCGCCTCCATGCCGAGATAACCTTCCTCGTCCGTCATGCTGCTGTGCCGTTTATTATCCGGATGCAGTGAAAGCCCATTGGCCGCCAGCGCCTTTTCCACCCCGAGACAGCGCCGGTAGGTGAAATCATAACCTTCCGGGCCATTCAGCAGGCCGATGCGCGTATGGCCAAGCTGCAGGAGAAGCTGGGTCGCATCGCGAAAGGCGCCTTCATTGTCCACGTCGAGGTAGGGATAATCCTCCTCCACGCCGACGGAGCGGCCATGTACGAGGAAGGGCAGGGAAAGCGACTGCATCATGGCGATGCGTGGGTCGTTATTTTTCATGTAGGCGAGATAAATGCCATCGACGCTGCCGCTCGCCGCCAGTCCGCGAAGCGCATCGCGCTCATTTTCGGGTTCGGTCGGCATGATGACGAGATGAAAGCCGCTACGCGAAGCTTCCTCGCCAAGACCGCTCAGAAACTCACCGAAATGCACGTCAGAGCGATGGTGTTCGCCGATGGGCATGACAAGACCAATGGAACCAACCTTGCCCGTTGCCAGCCGCTGCGCCGCCGCGTTCGGGCGATATCCGGTCTTTTCGGCAGCTTCCATGACACGGCGGCGGGTTTCTGCGCTCACCTCGGGATAACCATTGAGCGCCCGGCTGATGGTCGTCTGCGAAATCCCCAGCAGTTGCGACAACTGTTTCAGGTTCATGTCTGTCATTTCCTCCATGCGCGCGCTCAGGAAAAGGCTAAAAGCCACTCCTCACATTCCCAAAGCGCTTTAGATTTTTACCAGTCCCATCCGCTTTTCTCAATCGAAAATGATAGCCGCCTTTCGAAATAAATACGACTTTTACCGCAGCACCACAGCGTTTCTGCCGAAAGAGCCTCTTGACTCCATCTCGAAGACAATGAGATGAATAGGCAGCCAAAGCGCTTTGATTGGAAGAGGACGCTTTGAGCCTTTTATGTGATGGGAGGTAAATCACATGCGGAAGACTCTTTTGGCGACGGCGGCCTCTATGGTGCTGCTGTCGGGTTCGGCCTTTGCTGCCGATCTGAAATTCGCACCCGGCGCAGATGCCAAGTTCAACTGGAAAAGCTACGAGGACTTCAAGGCGGCCCATGCCGACCTGAAAGGTCAGACGCTGACGATTTTCGGCCCCTGGCGTGGTGAGGACGAGGCCCTGTTCCAGTCGGTGCTGGCCTATTTCTCCGATGCGACCGGCGTGAATGTCCGTTATTCCTCGTCGGAAAATTACGAACAGCAGATCGTTATCGATACGCAGGCGGGTTCGCCGCCCAATATCGCCATCCTGCCGCAGCCCGGCCTTCTGGCCGATCTCGCCGCCAAGGGTTTCCTTGTGCCGCTCGGCGATGACACTGCCAAATGGGTTGAGGAAAATTACGGCGCGGGCAAATCCTGGGTCGATCTCGGCAGCTACAAGGGCAAGGACGGCAACAAGGCCTATTTCGCTTTCCCCTTCAAGGCCGACGTGAAGTCGCTCGTCTGGTATGTGCCTGAGAACTTTGAAGAAGCGGGCTACAAGGTCCCCGAGAGCATGGAAGACCTGCTCAAGCTGACGGACCAGATCGTCGCTGATGGCGGCACGCCCTGGTGCATCGGCCTCGGTTCCGGCGGCGCCACCGGCTGGCCGGCAACGGACTGGGTGGAAGACCTGATGCTGCGCACGCAGCCGCTTGATGTCTACCAGAAGTGGACGACAAACGAGGTCAAGTTCACCGATCCGGCCGTAGTGGCGGCGATCAACGAGTTCGGCAAATTCGCCAAGAACGAAAAATATGTCAGCGGCGGCGTTGCAGCCGTGGCCTCTACCGACTTCCGCGACAGCCCGAAGGGCCTCTTCGACATTCCGCCGAAGTGCTACCTGCATCATCAGGCATCGTTCATCCCGTCCTTCTTCCCTGAGGGCACCAAGGTCGGAACGGATGCGGATTTCTTCTACATGCCGACTTACGCATCCAAGCCTGAACTCGGCAAGCCGGTTCTCGGTGCCGGCACTCTGGTCACCGTCACCAAGGAAGCGCCTGCGGCCAAGGCATTCGTTGAATTCCTGCAAACCCCGATTGCCCATGAAGTCTGGATGGCGCAGTCCAGCTTCCTGACGCCGTACAAGGGTGTGAACGTCGAGACCTATGCCAATGAGCAGATGAAGCGTCAGGGTGAAATCCTGACCACGGCGACGACCTTCGGTTTTGATGGTTCCGACCTGATGCCGGGCAAGATCGGTGCTGGCGCATTCTGGACCGGCATGATCGATTTCGTCGGCGGCAAATCTGCCGATCAGGTCGCCGCCGATATCCAGAAGGCTTGGGACGGCCTGAAGTAACAATAGGCCAGGCAGATTTGGGAAAACCGTTCTGCGGTTTTTCGATCAGAATCTGCGGTAAAAAGGCCCGGCGGATTGCTGCCGGGCCTCACCGAAAGAACTGCCCCGACGACCGCATAAATCAGCGCGGCGCGGAGAGGATCAAGGGAGGGAACATGGCTCAACAACTCGTGTCCGCCATCGGCGTCATGGTAGCCGGCGTTTTTGCCTGCGCTGCCTATTACTGGCTATCCGATAAGGCGCTGCAGGTGATCTTTCCCGTCCGCTCGGGCGACGTCATTCACGCATCCCGTAACCTCAACCGCCGCGCCGCCGTTCGGCCCTGGCTGTTCATCGGCCCGGCGCTGATCCTGCTGCTCGTTTATCTGGTCTATCCCGTCATCGCCACGCTGATCTTGTCTTTTTATGACCGGACCGGCGCTGAATTCGTCGGCCTTGCCAATTATCGCTGGGCCTTCTTCGATGCCGGTTTCCGCCAGTCGATCTTCAACAATATCCTGTGGCTGGCCGTGGTGCCGGCCGCCTGCACCTTCTTCGGCCTCGTCATCGCCGTCATGACCGACCGCATCTGGTGGGGCAACATCGCCAAATCCATCGTCTTCATGCCGATGGCGATCTCTTTCGTCGGCGCGTCGGTCATCTGGAAGTTCATCTACGAATACCGCGCCGAGGGCCAGGTGCAGATCGGCCTGCTCAACGCCGTCGTCGAATTTTTCGGCGGCAGCCCGGAGGTGTGGATTTCCATGCCTTTCTGGAACAATTTCTTCCTGATGGTGATCCTCATCTGGATCCAGACCGGTTTCGCCATGGTCATCCTGTCCGCCGCCCTGCGCGGTATTCCGGAAGAAACCATCGAGGCGGCCGTCATCGACGGCGCCAATGGTTGGCAGATTTTCTGGAAGATCATGGTTCCACAAATCTGGGGCACCATCGCCGTCGTCTGGACCACAATTACCATTCTCGTGCTCAAGGTCTTCGACATCGTGCTGACCATGACCAACGGCCAGTGGAACACCATGGTTCTCGCCAATCTCATGTTCGACTGGATGTTCCGCGGCGGCGGCGATAGCGGCCGAAGTGCTGTGATCGCGCTCATCATCATGGCGGCCGTCACCCCGATCATGGTCTGGAACATCCGCCAGGCAAACCGCGAGATGGAGGGCCGCTGAGATGAACATAATCAAACGTCTTCGCCGCGTCGGCCTGCCGCGCCTCATCGTCCACGCCAGTGTTCTGGTCGTTGTACTTCTCTGGCTTCTGCCCACGCTCGGCATTCTCGTCAGCTCACTGCGCGACAAGGACCAGATCACCGTATCAGGCTGGTGGACGGCCTTCTCCAGCTCGGAACAGACGGCGGCAGTTCGCCTTGCCGATGCTTCCGTGCAGAAGCAGGACGGCAGCCGCTATGTCATATCGGGCAATGTTTTCGAAAACGGTGCGGGTGGCAAGGTTGCGGCCTTCGGCGTGCGGGTGCAGGAGCCGACAGCCTTCAAGGCAGGCGAAGCCGCTGACATTGGCGATGGCGAAACCCTGCTCGTCAATGAAGACGGCACCTACGAATACAGCAAGGCCGCAAGCTTCGAGGGTTCCCGCGGCAAGCGGGTCTATATTTCCGTAGCCACGCCGCCTGTCTTCACGCTCGATAATTATCGCACGGTCCTGACCTCGGAAGGCATCGGCCAGTCTTTCGTCAACTCGCTCACGGTAGCGGTGCCGGCAACCGTCATCCCGATCCTCATTGCCGCCTTCGCCGCCTATGCCCTGTCATGGATGAACTTTTCCGGCCGTAATCTGCTGATTGCCATGGTGGTAGGCCTCATCGTCGTACCATTGCAGATGTCGCTCATCCCGCTTCTGCGGCTTTATAACGAAATCGGCACCATCTTCGGTGTGCCGTCCAAGACCTATGCCGGCATCTGGCTGGCGCATACCGCGTTCGGTCTGCCGCTCGCCATCTATCTGCTGCGCAATTATATCTCCGGCCTGCCGAAAGAGATCATCGAAAGTGCCCGTGTCGATGGCGCGAGTGATTTCGAAATCTTCGTCAAGATCATCCTGCCGCTGTCCTTCCCGGCGCTTGCCTCCTTCGCCATCTTCCAGTTCCTGTGGACCTGGAACGACCTGCTCGTCGCCATGGTCTTCCTCGGCACGCAGAAGGACGAGCTGGTGCTGACGGGTGCGCTCAACGCGCTGCTCGGCTCGCGCGGCGGCAATTGGGAAATCCTCACCGCCTCGGCCTTCGTCACCATCATCGTGCCGCTTGGCGTCTTCTTCGCGCTTCAACGTTATCTCGTGCGTGGCCTGCTCGCGGGCTCCGTCAAGGGAGGCTGATCATTCCATGAACGCCCATACCAAACAGGACACTTCCATGACCGCTTCGGTGACTTCCGCTTTGACGCCCAACAAAGATTGGTGGCGTGGTGCGGTGATCTATCAGATCTACCCGCGCTCCTATCAGGACTCCAATGGCGACGGCATCGGCGATCTCAAGGGCATCACAGACCGTCTGCATCACATCGCCGGTCTCGGTGCCGATGCGATCTGGATTTCGCCTTTCTTCACCTCGCCGATGAAGGATTTCGGCTACGACGTCTCGAACTATGTCGATGTCGATCCGATGTTCGGCACGCTTGCCGATTTTGACGGGCTGATTGCCGAGGCCCATCGTCTTGGCATCCGCGTCATGATCGACCTCGTCCTATCGCACACGTCCGACCAGCATCCGTGGTTCGTGGAAAGCCGCGCCAGCCGCAACAATCCGAAATCGGACTGGTATGTCTGGTCGGAAGCGAAGCCCGATGGCACGCCGCCCAACAACTGGCTGTCGATCTTCGGCGGTTCCGGCTGGCAGTGGGACCCCACCCGCATGCAATATTACATGCACAACTTCCTGACCTCGCAGCCGGACCTCAACCTGCATAATCCGGAAGTACAGGAAGAACTGCTCAATATCACCCGCTTCTGGCTGAAGCGCGGCGTCGATGGTTTCCGCCTCGACACCATCAATTTCTATTTCCATGATCTGGAATTGCGCGACAACCCGGCGCTGGCGCCGGAGCGACGCAATGCCTCGACCGCGCCTGCGGTCAATCCGTATAACTTCCAGGAACATCTCTACGACAAGAACCGCCCGGAAAACATCGCCTTTCTGAAGCGCTTTCGCGCGGTGCTGGACGAATTCCCCGATATCGCCGCCGTCGGTGAAGTGGGCGACAGCCAGCGCGGTCTCGAAATTGTCGGCGAATATACTTCCGGCGATGACAAGATGCAGATGTGCTATGCCTTCGAATTCCTCGCACCCGATGCGCTCACCCCGCAGCGTGTCGCCGATGTGCAGGCGGATTTTGCGCGCGCAGCACCAGAGGGCTGGGCCTGCTGGGCCTTCTCCAACCACGATGTCGTGCGCCATGTCAGCCGCTGGGGCGAGCATGTCGAGGACAAGGATGCGTTCGCCAAGGTGCTGTCGGCACTGCTGATGACGCAGCGCGGTTCCGTCTGCATCTATGAGGGCGAAGAACTCGGCCTCACCGAAGCCGATATCGCGTTCGAGGATTTGCAGGACCCCTACGGCATCCAGTTCTGGCCGGAATTCAAGGGCCGCGATGGTTGCCGTACGCCGATGGTGTGGGATGCGGGCCATGCACAGGCCGGCTTCTCGACTTCGGACAAGACCTGGCTGCCCATTCCGGCCGAGCACAAGCAGCGCGCCGTCAGCGCCCAGCAGGGCAACGAGGCGTCCGTGCTGGAGCATTATCGCCGCTTCCTCGCCTTCCGCAAACAGCACCCGGCTTTCGCCAAGGGCGGCATCGAATTCCAGCCGGTTGAGGGCGAGGTGCTGAGCTACACCCGCAAGCTCGGCAACGAAACCGTTCTGTGCCTTTTCAATCTGTCCGCCACGTCAGCAAAAGCCACGCTGCCGGAAGGGAACTGGGAGGTTCTCGAAGGCCACGGCTTTGCAAGCGGCCTTGAGGGCAGAAGTGTAGAACTTCCGGCATGGGGCGCTTTCTTCGCCCGTTACGCCTGATAGAGCAGGGAGGAACAACCCATGACAAGTCTCGTTCTCAAGGATATCCGCAAATCCTACGGGCAGGTGAAGGTCCTGCACGGCATCGATCTGGAAATCGAACAGGGCGAATTCATCGTTTTCGTCGGGCCTTCCGGCTGCGGAAAGTCGACGCTTCTGCGCATGATCGCCGGTCTGGAAGAAATCACCGGCGGTGAGATGTTCATCGACGGCCAGCTCGTCAATGAAATCCCGCCCTCGCGCCGGGGCATTGCCATGGTGTTCCAGTCATATGCGCTTTATCCGCATATGACTGTCTACGACAACATGGCCTTCGGCATGAAGATCGCCAAGGAAAACAAGCAGGAGATTGACCGCCGTGTCCGCGCCGCGGCCGAAATCCTGCAGCTGACGCAATATCTGGAACGTCTGCCCAAGGCGCTTTCCGGTGGCCAGCGCCAGCGTGTCGCCATCGGCCGCGCCATCTGCCGCAATCCCAAGGTCTTCCTGTTCGATGAGCCTCTGTCGAACCTCGACGCGGCGCTGCGTGTCGCCACCCGCATCGAGATCGCCAAGCTCAACGAGCAGATGGCCGATACGACGATGATCTACGTCACCCACGACCAGGTGGAGGCGATGACGCTGGCGGACCGCATCGTCGTGTTGAATGCCGGCCGTGTGGAACAGGTCGGCCCGCCGCTCGAACTTTACGAAAGGCCGGCCAATCTTTTCGTGGCAAAGTTCATCGGCTCACCCGCCATGAACATCATCGCGGCAAAGATTGTCGGAACCGGCGAACGTACATCTATCGAGCTGGCCGGCGGCAAGACGCTCGCCGTCAATGTTCCCACACCCGCAACCGAGCAGGGCAAGCCTGCAAGCTTTGGGGTTCGGCCGGAAGATTTGAGCATCGTCACCGGCGATGACTATCTTTTCGAAGGCAAGGTCTCGATCGTTGAGGCTCTGGGCGAAGTGACGCTGCTCTATCTTGAGGCTCCGAAGGGGCAGGAGCCAATCATCGTCAAGATACCGGGCATCCTTACTGTGTCAAAGGGCGAAACATTGCGGTTTGCCGCGCCCCAGGAAAAGCTCCACCTCTTTGATGCCGCGGGCAAGACTTACCGCCCATAAGGGACCGAGATAAAAACACCCCGGAACATCCCTGTTCCGGGGTTTTTATGGCTTTCTTGCCTCCTGTGGAAAACCATCGGAAATGTCCCGCTTCCGGCCTGTTTAAGAGCGCCCTGATATGAATTGTTAAAGACTATGGCCTAGTCTTGACCCATCGATTGAGCATGGGAGTATGGGCGTGCAGAGCGGGGCGGGTGTGATCAGGAACCATTACCTGAGCAAGGAAGAATCCTTCATGTATGACCGCGAAAGCCGGTTTCGCATGGAAGATACCATGAATGCGGCGCGCATCGAATATACTGAAAAGGCCGTCATGCACATGGCGGCGCGCCGTTGCGACGTCATCCGCATTTCCCAGACCGAAGCGGTGCTGGCGCTGCTGACGAAATATAACCTGCCCAACCAGTTCTATCTCGATATTCCCGATGCCCGCATCAGCAAGATCGGCTGCGTGATATTGCGCGTCAACGCCAACAACACCATCCACGTCCGCTTCCTGCGCATGCTGACGCAGAAGGAACTCGACCGCATCTTCGTGTTCAGCACGCACCCGGCGCACAAGGACCGGAAGCTGGATATCCGGTCGTTCTGAGACCTATCGGCGTATCGGCGAAAATGGCTTAACCGGTTGCTTCAACCGTCCGCATCGTTTCGCGTCATATCCTGCCGTTGCTAACTATTATCACTGGATGGTATAGGTGAGCAAAGAGGATATCGGTATGGCAAGCAGTGCAAATCTCGGTCGTCATCTGGAAACTTACGTTTCCGACCTTGTGAAGTCGGGGCGTTATAATTCTCGCAGCGAGGTGCTGCGGGAAGGCGTTCGGCTGGTGGAAGAGCGTGAGAAGAAACTAGCCGCTCTTGATTTAGCAATTGCACGCGGCGTCGCGGATGCAGATGCGGGACGCGTGACGCCAATCGACGATGTCGCATCACAACTTAGTGCCAAGTACCGAAAAATTGCGGAAGAACGCGACCTGTGATCGTCGTTCTTACCGACGCGGCCAAGGCAGACCTGGAGCGCATCGGTGATTTTATTGCGGCCGATAATCCGCCACGCGCAGAGACATTCGTTGCCGAATTGCTGGACCGATGTTCAAGACTGGCGGAGATGCCTCGAGCTTATCCGCTAGTACCCCGCTACGAGCAAACCGGGGTTCGCCGCCGTACCTATGAAAACTATCTTATTTTTTATCGTGTTACTGAAACACGCGTGGAAGTCCTGCATATTCTGAACGGTGCCCAGGATCACGAAACCATCCTATTTCCGCAAGACTGATTCAAACCTCGATCCCGAAACCGCGGCATGAACCAATAATTTGCAGGCCCGTACCTGTCGTCTCTGCTTTCGATGCCTGCAAGCTTAAGAAAGCCCGCCCAGAACCGTCTGCTTCAGCTTCACATCCGCCACCTCGGTAAAGGTCAGGTCGCTACGGCCGAAATAGGATTTCTGGTTGGTGGCCGACCAGTCGTTGCAGACGAGCTTGTAGCGCCCTTTCCGTTCCGGCTTCTCCGGCATGGCATAGAGATAGTCGCCGGTGCGCTCGGCAAGCGGAATGTCGCCGTCCTGGTTGCAGCGTTTGAGGATTTGCGCAAGCGCCTCGCCATCCACTTCCGTCACCATCAGCTTGCCATCGAAACGCAGCGAGGCGTTGAAATCATAACGGCGAATGTCGCCTTCCGGCAGGCCCGCACCGAAGGAGGTGTGGCCGACGAAGCCGACATCGGCGCCGGTTTTTGCGGCGATGAGCTGCGCCACATGGTGGCCGGCCTCATCGACGGTCATCGCCTTGGCAGACTTGCCGACGACTTCCCGTTCTTCCACGGTCAGGTGCTTTTCGAGGGTCTGTTCGATCAGGACCTTGAGGGCAGGGGATGCGGGAGCGTCGCGATCGATGTTGACAGTCTCGATGGCGGCGGCCTTGCCGGGACCGGCGATCGTCGCGACCGTCATCGAGGTGCACCAGGAGCCGGTATGGACATAACGTGTCGCGCCCTGTTCATGCACGAAGTTCAGGTGATCATGGCCGCCCACTAGCAGCGTACCGTCAGGCAGCAGCGGCAGGATATCACGGTCGGCGACGACACCGGCATGGCTCAGAACGATATTGATCGCATCCATTTTGACGATTTCAGGCAGATTGACTTTGGCCCATTCCACCGGCTGCGGAATGTCGAGCATCTCGCGTGTGGGCTTGGGATAGGTGTTGATGGCGTTGGTGGCGAGGCCCGCGAGGATGACCTTCCGGTCCCCAACCTTCACCTCGGCCCTGTCACGCGCATAGGGTTTGCCGCTGCGCTTGTCGATGATGTTGGAAAGCACGGTGATGCCGAGCGCCTGGGCACGGGTAACGAAATTGGCGAGGTCGTTATCGATATCAGGTTCGTGATTGCCGATATTGATGACTGTGGGCGCGAGCCTGACGAGCGCCGTAAGGAATGTCCACTCGATTTCGCCGGCCGAACGGGCGGCTACTGCATTGCCGATCTCGAACAGGTCACCGTTCAGGAGAATCATATGGGGTACCTTCTCCGCGGCGATGCGCGCTTCTATTGCCGCCAGAAGCTGGCCGATGCGTTCATAGGCCGAATGCAGGTCGGAGATGATGATCGCACGCAGCGCCACGTCCTGCGCCATGACAGGCGTTGCCGTCACCAATAGCGGCAGCATCGCGGTGCCTGCCATAAGCTTCAGCATATCGCGGCGTTTGCTCGAGAAAATCATGTCCTTGCCCCATTATCCAAAACTGCGCCGCGGTGCCCCTGCTGGCTGAGAAGGCCCTAACGGGCAATCATCACAGCCGCATGACAAGTTTGGCGTTTCAGAAATGGGAAATAAAGCAGTTTCTGCACCGGATCGTCAGGGGCGAGAAAGTGCAGTCGGACGATGCTGCAAAGCAGGGTTGAAGGGCGAAAACCGCATCGGCTTTCGCCTTTCAGAATATCAATGGAACAGAACGCTGGCGCCCTGATCGGCCGGGCCGGCATTGCGGCGGAAGGGGGCGAAAAGTTCGCGGCCCATGCCCCATTCATTGCCGGAAAGATCGGCGCGCGCCGGTTCGCGTTTCGCCAGCTCGGCGGTGGACACCAGCACCTCCAGCGTTCCGGAAATGGCGTCGAGACGGATGATGTCGCCATCGCGGATGAGCGAGATCGGGCCGCAATCGGAGGCTTCCGGCGTGACATGGATCGCGGCCGGCACCTTGCCGGATGCGCCGGACATACGCCCGTCCGTCACCAGCGCCACCTTGAAACCGCGATCCTGCAACACGCCAAGCGGCGGCGTCAGGCGGTGCAGCTCCGGCATGCCATTGGCCTTCGGTCCCTGGAAGCGCACGACCGCAATGAAGTCGCGGTTGAGCTTGCCGTCCTTGAATGCGTCCTGAAGCTCCTGCTGGTCATGGAAAATGATCGCCGGTGCCTCGATGATGTGGCGTTCCGGCTTGACGGCGGAAATCTTGATGACCGATTTGCCGAGATTGCCGGTCAGCATCTTCAGGCCGCCGGACGACTGGAACGGCGTTTCGATGCTGGAAAGAACCTTCGGGTCGTGGCTCTGTTCGGGGGAGGGCTGGCGGGTGACGGCGCCCTTCTCGTCCAGCATGGCATCGACGGTATAGGCCGCAAGCCCCTGTCCGAAGACGGTGCGCACATCATCATGCACGAAGCCTTGCTTCAGGAGCTGCTTGATGAGGAAACCCATGCCGCCGGCGGCATGGAAATGGTTCACATCGGCAAGCCCATTGGGATAAACGCGGGCGAGCAGCGGCACGATGTCGGAAAGATCGGAAATATCCTGCCAGGTGAGGATGATGCCGGCGGCGCGCGCCATGGCGATCAGATGCATGGTGTGGTTGGTGGAGCCACCCGTCGCATGCAGGCCGACGACGCCGTTGACGACGGATCTTTCGTCGATCATCTCGCCCGCCGGCGTGAATTCATTGCCCTGCGCGGTGATCGCCAGCGCGCGCTTGGTTGCTTCACGGGTGAGTGCATCGCGCAGCGGCGTGCCGGGATTGATGAAGGACGAACCGGGCATATGGAAGCCCATGATTTCCATCAGCATCTGGTTCGAATTGGCGGTGCCGTAGAAGGTGCAGGTGCCGGGGCCATGATAGGACTTGGATTCCGCCTCCAGCAGCTCGGCGCGGCCGACCTTGCCTTCGGCATAAAGCTGACGAATGCGGGATTTCTCGTCATTCGGCAGGCCTGACGTCATCGGGCCGGCGGGAACGAAGACCGCGGGCAGGTGACCGAAGGCGAGGGCCGCAATGACGAGGCCGGGCACGATCTTGTCACAGACGCCGAGATAGACGGCTGCGTCGAACATGTTGTGCGACAGGCCAATGCCGGCCGCCATGGCGATGGCATCGCGCGAAAACAGCGAAAGCTCCATGCCGGGCTGGCCCTGGGTCACGCCGTCGCACATGGCGGGAACCGCGCCGGCAACCTGCGCGATGCCGCCCGCTTCCTTCGCCGCATCACGGATGATCGCCGGGAAGGTCTCATAGGGCTGGTGCGCCGACAGCATGTCGTTATAGGCGGTGATGATGCCGAGATTGGGAACCCGGTCGCCGGCAAGGATGTCCTTGTCGGCGGGGGAACAGACCGCAAATCCATGCGCAAGATTGCCGCAGGAAAGTACGGAGCGGTGAACGCCTTTGGAAACCTGCAGCCGCAGCCGCTCGAGATAGGTCTCGCGGTAGGGCTTGGAACGTTCGACGATGCGGGCGGTAATGGCCTGAATGCGGGAATCGGCGGACATGGGCGTTCATCCTGTTCGTTGGTCGGCAACCGGCGTTCCGGGAGGTGAGCGGCCGGTTGTCGTGTTTCAGTCTTCATGTCTTCGGGCGCTTGTCGCGGGCCGCAGAGGCGGCAACCGCGTTGGCTTATGGCGCCCAGTATATATCCACGGGCGTTTCGGCCCGGTTCAGCACGGCACGGACGGGCATTTCATCCTCATCCTCACCGGATTGCGCTTTCTCCAGCGTCGCCTTTTTGGCTGCACCTTCGATATGCAGAACCAGGAAACCGGCATCGTGCAGGCTGGAGAAGTTGAAGGTCAACCGCTCTTCCCCCGCATTCTCCGCTGCCATGGTCAAAACGCCACGCGGCTCGTCGAGATCGAGCGCTTCGTAGAGATTGTCTCCACCTGGGAAGAACGATGCCGTGTGGCCATCCGTTCCCATGCCGAGAATGACGACGTCGAAAGGATCGCAGATCGCTTCGGTCTTGACGGTCGCCAGTGTGGCCGCATCCTCCGGCGAGGCCGCCGGCTGGAACAGCGGCACGAAATAGGCCGCCTTCGCTTTGTCCTGCAAAAGATTGTCGGCGACGAGGCGATGGTTCGAGCGGTCGCTTTCCGGCGGCACGAAACGCTCGTCCACCAGCGTCACGCTGATATTGGGCCAGTCGAGATCGTGTCTGGAAAGCGCCTGAAAAAACAGCTTCGGTGTCGAGCCGCCGGAGACCGCAATGCTAGCGGTCCCCCGTTCCTTGGTCGCCGCATCAAGGCGTTTGGCAACCTCCGCCGCAAGCGCTGTGGCCAGCGCGGCGGCGGTGTCGAAGACGTGGATCGTTTCGCTCATCGCCCGCCCCTCAGTCGGCATCGTGCCAGGTGCGGCCGTCGCGCTCGATCAATGCGATCGAACCGCTCGGGCCCCAGGTACCGGCAGTGTAACCCTGTACGCCCTGTCCCAGATCTTCCCAGCTCTTCAAGATGGGGTCGATCCAGTCCCAGGCGGCCTCGACTTCGTCGCGGCGCATGAACAATGTCTGGTTGGAACGGATGGTGTCCATCAACAGCCGCTCATAGGCGTCGGGGCTGCGCACGTTGAAGGCTTCGGCAAAGCTCATGTCCAGCGAGACCTGACGCAGGCGCATGCCGCCCGGACCGGGATCCTTGATGAGAAGCGACTGCTTGACGCCTTCATCCGGCTGCAGGCGAATGACCAGCTTGTTGGCTTCGATCTTGCCGGCCGCATCGTCGAAGATCGAATGCGGGATCTGCTTGAAGGTGACGACGATTTCCGAAACACGGGTCGCGAGACGTTTGCCGGTGCGGATGTAGAAAGGAACGCCGGCCCAGCGCCAGTTGGCGATTTCAGCCTTGATGGCGACGAAGGTTTCGGTGTTGGAAACGCCGCCTTCCAGCTCTTCCAGATACCCCTTGACGGGGCCGCCTGCGGAAGCGCCGGCGCGGTACTGGCCGCGTACCGTCAGCTTTTCGACATTGCTGGTATCGATCGGCTTCAGCGAGCGCAGTACCTTGAGCTTTTCGTCGCGCACCGCCTCCGATTTCATGGAAGCCGGCGGTTCCATGGCAACGAGGCAAAGCAGCTGGAGAATGTGGTTCTGCACCATGTCGCGCAGGGCACCTGCCTTGTCGTAATAACCGGCGCGGCCCTCAAGGCCGACCGCTTCGGCAACGGTGATCTGCACATGGTCGATATGGGCGGAATTCCACAGCGGCTCATAGAGAGCGTTGGCGAAACGCAGCGCCATCAGGTTCTGCACCGTCTCCTTGCCGAGATAGTGGTCGATGCGGAAGATCTGCTCTTCCTTGAAGACGTGGCCGATGGTGTCGTTGAGTTCCTGGGCGGAAGCGAGATCCCGGCCGATCGGCTTTTCGACGACGATGCGGGTCGAGCGGGTGATCAGCTTGTGCTCACGGATCTTGTCAGCGATGTCGCCGAAAATGCCCGGCGCGACCGCCAGATAAAACGCGCGAATACGTTCCTTGCCCTCATCGAGTAGCTTCTTCAGTACGTCCCAGCCATTGCCGGACTTGGCATCGACAGGCACATAGAAAAGCCGGTTGAGGAACAGGGTCACCTGCGCATCGTCATATTCGCCGGCCTTCAGATGTTCCTTCAGGGCGTCCTGCGCGAATTTGCGATATTCCTCGTGGGTCATGACCGAACGCGACGCGCCGATGATGCGGGTCGGCTCCGTGAACTGGCCTTCGACCTGCCGGTGATAAAGGGCCGGCAGAAGCTTGCGCTCGGCAAGATCGCCAGTGCCGCCGAAAACGACACAATCAAAAGGTTCAACAGGAATGATCTGACTGCTCATATCGATTCTCTCGATCTTCAAAGGTTGGGGCATCAATAATCTAATCGATTTAAAAATGCCAGACTCAGTTATGTGAAATTATGAATTTTGCTTCCGCCAACTTGTCTGCCGCCGGCGAGGGTCTGTAAACATTGGTCTAAAACCTGTCTCGCAACGCGAACCATGAGAGCGCCACGAAAAGCAGCGGCGCGCGCAATGATGCCCCGCCGGGGAAGGCGGGCACCTTCAGCCGTGCGAAGGGCGCCAGCATGTCCTTTTTGCCGAGAACGAGATCGGCATAAAGCTTGCCGCAATAATTCGACAGCATCACGCCGTGGCCGGAGTAACCGCCGATGGAGGTGACGCCGGGCATGACCTCGCGCACGAAGACCTTGCGTGGCAAGGTAATGCCGACGGAGCCACCCCAGGAATGGGTGATTTCGACGGCCTTCAGCTCGGGATAGATTTCCGCGATCTGCCGGCGGATATGGCTGGAAATATCGCGCGGCGCATCGGCCGTATAGGCCTCTCGACCGCCAAACAGCAGCCGGTTGTCGGTGGTCTTGCGGAAATAACGCACCACGAAACGAGAGTCGGCCACTGCGTCCTTGCCGGGAATGATGTCTGGATAGGCGTCGAGCGGTGCGGTGGCGCCGATGAAGGAACGGATCGGCATGATATGGGCCGCCGTCACCGGTTCCAGATTGCCGATATAGGCATTGGTGGCGATCAGCACCCGTGGCGCGCTGATGGTGCCGAAGGGGGTTTCGATGATGGTCTTGCCGCCCGCCTGCCGGATGGATTTCGCCGGCGTCATTTCATAAATGTCGGCGCCTGCGGCCTTTGCCGCTTTCGCAAGCCCGACCAGCAGTTTCAGCGGGTGGATATGGCCGGTGCCGGTATCGCGCGTGCCACCGAAATAATGGGTGGAGCCGACCCGTTTGCGCGCCTCGCCACGCTCCATGTAGGAAATATGCGGATAGCCATAGCGGTTGTTCATCGCATCGACGCCTCTGCGATAATCATCCTCGTAAGCCGCCTTGTGCGCCACATAAAGCTGCCCCGGCAGATAGTCCATCTCAATGCCGCGGCTGCTGGCAAAATCACGCACGTAGTTCTTGGCGTCCTCGGCAATGTCGAACAGCAGCTTGGATTGCTCGAAGCCGATCTCGCCTTCCATCTCGTCGGGAAAGGAGCGCTGGCCGGTGCCGAACTGGCCGCCATTGCGGCCGGAAGCACCGTCGCCAAAACGATGCGCCTCGATGAGGGCAACCGAGGCGCCGTTTTCGGCGAGGTTGCAGGCGGCCTGAAGGCCGGTATAACCGCCGCCGATGATCGCGACATCAACCTGCTTGGACCCGTCGAGAGCGGGATAGTCCGGCCGCTCGCCGACGGTTGCCTGATACCAGGATAGTCCCGGCGCAATCGGGCTTTGCCATGTCATGCTCGTGGTTCCTCACACGTTGAGAAGCAGGAACTCGCGCTCCCAGGGGCTGATGACCTGCATGAAGGTCTCGAATTCCCCGCGTTTCAGGCCGGCATAAAGGCCCACGAATTCATGGCCGAACACCCGGTCGAACTGTTCCTCGCCTTCCAGCAGCGCCACGGCCTCAAGGAGACCACGCGGCAGTTCGATGGAGCCTTCATTGGCCGTATCGGCGGTGGGTTCGGTCGGCTCGATATTGTTGACGATGCCAAGCCAGCCGCAGCCGAGCGAAGCGGCAAGCGCCAGATAGGGGTTGGCGTCCGAACTCGGCAGCCGGTTTTCGACGCGACGCGCCTGCGGGCTGGAAATCGGCACCCGGAAAGCCGTGGTGCGGTTGTCGTAACCCCAGGCATTGTTGACCGGGCAGGCCATGTCGGGCGTCAGGCGGCGATAGGAATTCACATAGGGCGCCAGCATGACGAGCGCGTTTGGAACATAACGCTGCATCCCGCCGACGAAGGAGAAGAATTCCTTCGAAGGACTGCCATCGGCATTGGAGAAGATATTGCGGCCGCCATCGATTTCCACCACCGACTGGTGGATATGCATGGCCGAACCGGGCTGGCCCTGCATCGGCTTCGCCATGAAGGTGGCGTAGATGCCGTGTTTCAGCGCCGCCTCGCGAATGGTGCGCTTGAACAGGAACACCTGGTCGGCAAGTTCGATCGGATCGCCATGCCGCAGGTTGATTTCCAGCTGCGCCGGGCCTTCTTCGTGGATCAGCGTATCGATCTCGAGACCCTGTTTTTCCGAGAAATGGTAGATGTCGTCGATCAGCTCGTCGAATTCGTTGATGCCGGCGATGGAATAACTCTGACCGCCAACGATGGAGCGGCCGGAGCGGCCCTTCGGCGGATGCAGCGGATAATCCGGGTCGTCATTCATGGCGACGAGATAAAATTCGATTTCGGGTGCTACGACCGGCTTCCAGCCCTTTTCGGTATAGAGCGAAAGCACGTTCTTCAGCACGTTGCGCGGCGTGTAGGGCACGAAATTACCCTCGGCATCCACAACGTCGCAGATCACCTGCGCGGTCGGGTCGCTTTCCCACGGCACGACGGACAGCGTCGAAAGATCGGGCACCAGCTTCAGGTCGCTGTCGCGCGGCTCGTAGCGGAAGTTCGCCGTCTCATCAGGATATTCGCCTGATATCGTGTGGCGGTAGAGCGCGGACGGCAGGGCGAGCGAGGTATCGCCCGTGAATTTCGCCGTCGGCATCATCTTGCCGCGCGCAACCCCGGCAAGGTCGGGCGTGATGCATTCTATGTCTTCGATCCCGCGCGCGCGCAGCCATTGCGCGGCTTCGCGCCAGGAGGAAACGCCACGGGTGGAGGAAAGATCGAGGGGAGGAGACTTCTTTGCCATGGTTGCCTGTTTCTTGGGGCGGAGCATGGTTTTTTTGGCGGGCATGTATCACCGGGTCTGTGTTTCTGGTGGAGCCATCATAACCGTAGTTTGACAATTGGCGAGGGGGAAAGCGCCATTGACAAGCGGCGGCACTTGGAAAAGAGGAAAGGAAACGGATCGGATGGAATGATGACAGAGAAATGTGACGTGCTGATTTTGGGGGCGGGCGCCGCCGGCATGATGTGCGCCATCCGCGCCGGAAACCGCGGCCGCTCCGTTATCATTCTCGACCATGCCAGGGCGCCGGGCGAAAAGATCCGTATTTCCGGCGGCGGCCGCTGCAACTTCACCAATATCCATGCCGGCCCGAAGAATTATCTCTCCGCCAACCCGCATTTCGCCAAATCCGCGCTCGCCCGTTATACGCCGCGCGATTTCATTGCGCTCGTCGAAAAACATCGCATCGCCTGGCATGAAAAGACGCTCGGCCAGCTCTTCTGCGATGACAGCGCCAAGGACATCATCCGCATGCTGCTGGCTGAAATGCAGGCGGTGAATGCGAAACTGCGGCTCGAAACATCAGTCTCGGCCGTCACTCATGATGGTGGCCGTTTTCGCGTCACGACCTCAGGCGGCGTCATCGAGGCGGAAAGCCTTGTCGTGGCGACGGGCGGCAAGTCCATCCCGAAAATGGGCGCGACCGGTTTTGCCTATCAGATCGCCGAGCAATTCGGTCTCAAGCTCATCGAACCGCGCCCCGGCCTCGTGCCGCTGACACTCGATCCCGCCTCGCTTGAAAAGCTGAGCCCGCTTGCCGGCGTCGCGGTTCCGGCCGAGGTTTCCCATGGCAAGACCTCGTTTGAGGAAGCGCTGCTGTTCACTCATCGCGGTTTGAGCGGTCCCTCCATTCTGCAAATCTCGTCCTATTGGAGGGAGGGCGATGCGATCCGGCTGAAACTGGAGCCGGCGCGCGATATCGTCGCGCTGCTGAGGCAAGCAAAACAGAAGAACGGCCGCCAGTCGGCCCAGACGGCTCTTTCCGAAATCCTGCCGAAGCGGCTTGCCCAACATGTGGTCGAACAAACCGGCATCACCGGCAATCTCGCCGATATGTCCGACAAGGCTCTCGCAAAGCTGGCGGCGCAGGTGCAGGACTGGCAGATCAAGCCCGCCGGTTCAGAGGGTTACCGCACGGCGGAAGTCACGCTCGGCGGTGTAGACACCATGGCCCTCGATTCCCGCAGCATGGCGGCGAAATCCGTGCCAGGCCTCTATTTCATCGGCGAATGTGTTGACGTGACCGGCTGGCTCGGCGGTTATAATTTCCAGTGGGCCTGGGCCTCCGGGCAGGCGGCAGGCGAATTCGCCTGAAAGCGCCTGCCTTAACACCTTGTTAAGGTGCATGGAGTCATCCTGATCAAATGCCAGCAAAGCCGGATCGCTTAATAATCCCGCTGCACATGATGTCCTGCTGGAGGCTCTTAACAGGGCATGGGTCGGTTGAGTTTTTCGTCAGGAGCCCGCGCATGAACAGATCTGCACATCGCCGCCCTCGCGCCATCGCCATCGCCCGCGCCGAAAGCGGGAGCCGGCAGCTGGCCTTCCACCTCAGCATCATCGCAGCCGGTGCCGTCGCAGCCTTGATCACTCTCTTTCACTGATCGTCGGCTCGTCACATTTATCAAACCGGCAAGCGCGCTGAAAAGCCGCCATGCCCGGGACGCTTCGGCCATGTCAGCATAGAACTTCTCTTCCTGCCGAATGGCTTCGCGTCGCGTGCGCGGCTGCTGGTTTTCAATGATGACCCGTGCTGCAAAAATCGCATGCATGTTCGCTCTCCTTCTCACTGCGGAGGGCCATGATGCGCGCCGTTTTTTGATTTATCTGCGCAAGAAAATGCGCTACGTTTTTCACCGATGAAAAACGTCACCTGGGATTCCTATCAGCTTTTCCTCGATGTGTCACGCAGCGGCGGCCTGACGGGTGCTGCCGCGCTGACCGGTTTGAGCCCCGCGACCGTCGGGCGGCGCATGGTCGAGCTGGAGGAGCGCATCGGCAAGGGCCTCTTCCTGCGCAGCCAGACCGGATACGCCCTGACGGCGGATGGCCGCGCGCTGTTAGACCGGCTTCAGTCGATGGAAAATGCGGCCAGGGATATCGAGGGATGGCAGAAGGCGTCCTCGGCCTCTTCTACCGTGCGCATTGCCGTCGGCACCTGGAATGCCTGGCTGCTGACCGGCAACTTCTCCGCCATCTGCACCAACCGCGATGATTTCCGCATCGATCTTTTCATCGCCGAACAGAGGGCGTCTCTAGCCCATCGTGAAAACGACATCGGCATCCGTGCTTTCGAGCCGCAGGAAAAGAACCTTGCCGCCATCAAGACGGGGGAGGTGGCCTATGCGCCTTACAGGCTGCGCAATGCTGCCGCCGCCGTTGCCGACCGCTGGCTGGCGGTGGCAGAAGATGGCGCCATTTCCACCTATCTGCGCTGGCCGCATGAGAACCGCCGCAGCGATATCGCCGTGACGGTTAACCGGCCGGTAGCGCTGCTTGATCTGGTGCTGGCCGGGGCCGGGATCGCTGTGCTTCCCTGTTTCGTGGGCGATGCCGATGCACGGCTTCTTCGCGAGGGCGGCGAAATCGAACCACTTCGCCACAATCAATGGATCGTCATGAACAATGACGATCGCCACCGCCGCGATATCAGGACGGTGGCGGATCGGATGACCCGTCTCATCAAGGGGCATTCCGATCTTTATGCCGGACGCAAGAGCCGCCCGGCATGAAAGAGTGGCTGCCAGTCAGGCGGCGGCACTTCCCTGCGCGACGATGACCGGGATCAGCAGATCACCCCAGTTGCCGCCGCCGCCATGGTGGCGGGCCGAGC
Organism: Agrobacterium sp. El2ro-1b; assembly: GCF_048298475.1. Classification (NCBI taxonomy): domain Bacteria; kingdom Pseudomonadati; phylum Pseudomonadota; class Alphaproteobacteria; order Hyphomicrobiales; family Rhizobiaceae; genus Agrobacterium; species Agrobacterium sp. El2ro-1b. Next base: position 254,667 of record NZ_CP103458.1, read on the forward strand.
GGACAAGCTCGACGGAAACACCGGCCTCGACGGCTTTCATGACGGCCTGATTGAGGCGGTGAAGATCATTGGCCAGCATGCGGATGGCAGCCTGCTGATCCTGCGTCATGGCGGAGGATTGCTCCTCGGCGCGTTCCTTGACGTGGGTCTTGATGGGGTTGTGGGCATTCATGGCATTTCTCCTCTCATTATTGTCAGGGGTTTTTGATCCGGTTTGCAAGCCCTTCCCTGTAGCGGGAAGGGCGGTTTTCTCGATTTATTCCGCCGCCGGGCGGAACTGGTCGTGCTCTGTGGATTCCTTCATGGCAGTCGTGGACGACGTGCCGCCCGAGATTGCCAGCGACACGGCGTCGAAGTAACCGGTGCCGACTTCGCGCTGGTGCTTGGTGGCGGTGTAACCGTTGACCTCGGCTGCGAATTCCGCCTCCTGAAGCTCGGAATAGGCCGCCATCTGCCGGTCCTTGTAACCGCGTGCCAGTTCGAACATGCCGAAATTCAGCTGGTGGAAACCGGCGAGCGTGATGAACTGGAACTTGTAGCCCATCGCGCCCAGTTCACGCTGGAACTTCGCAATCGTCGCGTCGTCGAGGTTCTTTTTCCAGTTGAACGACGGCGAGCAATTGTAAGCCAGCTTCTTGCCGGGATGCACCTTGTGCACGCCTTCCGCAAACCTGCGCGCCTGTTCGAGATCCGGCTTTGACGTTTCGCACCAGATCAGGTCGCAATAGGGTGCATAGGCCACCGCGCGGGCGATGCAGGGTTCAAGACCGTTCTTGACCTGATAGAAGCCCTCGACGGTGCGGCCGGCATCGTAATCCACAAAGGGCTGGTCGCGCTCGTCGATATCGGATGTCAGCAGCTTGGCGGCCTCCGCATCGGTGCGGGCGATAACCAGCGTTGGAACACCCATGACATCAGCCGCAAGCCGCGCTGCCGTCAGGTTGCGGATATGCGCCGCCGTCGGGATCAGAACCTTGCCGCCGAGATGGCCGCACTTCTTTTCCGATGCCAGCTGGTCTTCATAGTGCACACCTGCCGCACCCGCTTCGATAAAGGCCTTCATGATCTCGAAGGCGTTGAGCGGGCCGCCGAACCCGGCCTCCGCATCGGCAACTATGGGCGCGAACCACGTGTCAACCGAAAGACCATTGCCCTCCGCCGTCTCGATCTGGTCAGCACGCTGCAAGGTGCGGTTGATGCGCTTGGCCAGCTCCGGTGCCGCATTGGCCGGATAAAGCGACTGGTCCGGATACATTGCCGATGCCGTGTTGGCGTCCGCCGCAACCTGCCAGCCGGAAAGATAGATCGCCTTCAGCCCGGCGCGAACCATCTGCATGGCCTGGTTGCCGGAAAGCGCGCCGAGCGCATTGACGAAATTCTCCTCGTTGATCAGCGTCCACAGCCGGTTCGCGCCCATCTCGGCCAGCGAATGGCGGATTTCGACGGAGCCGCGCAGCCGCGCTACGTCGGCGGCGGTGTAAGTGCGCTCGATGCCGTCAAAACGTCCCTGTGATGCGCCCGGAACGAGTTTGTAAAAATCCGTCATACTTCTCTCTCCCATGATAAATGCGGTTTCGGAAACGGCTCGCTTTCAATTTCATGAAGCACCGTTTGATGTGACTACATTTACATTTTTGGAGATTTAAGCGCCAGAACAAACATAAAAACAGTGACTTGAAAGAGGTTATCCTGTAGGATGCGTGACAGGCTGGGGCTGTAAATTTGTAAATTTTGTAAAAAAAACTGTAGCCGACGAGTTTGTAACAGACTTGTATGAGTGACGGGTCGGGGAGGAGAGGCTGTGTCGGAAAACAAGATTTTTGCCGGGCCGCGCGTGCGCCGTATTCGCAACGGTCTCGCATTGACGCAGACGGCCATGGCCGAGGCGCTGGCGATCTCGCCGTCTTACCTCAATCTCATCGAGCGCAATCAGCGGCCGCTAACCGTGCAGCTGCTTTTGAAGCTCGCCTCGGTCTACAAGGTCGATCTGGACGACTTGCAGGGCGAAAGTGCCGGTTCCGCCGGGCAGTTGCGTGAGGTCTTTGCCGATCCGCTGCTTGTGGGTGAGGTGCCATCGCCGCAGGAACTGATCGAGGTTGCCGATGCCGCGCCCAACGCGGCGAGCGGTGTCCTCAAGCTTTACCGGGCCTATCGGGAACAGGCGCAGCGCCTTTCCGACCTTTCCGATCTTTTGGCGCGAGAGGGGCATGAGACGGCGCTGTCCTCCACCCGTCTGCCGATCGACGAGGTGCGGCACGTCTTTGAAAACCGGCCGGCTTATTTACATGCCATCGATGCGGCAGCAGAAGAACTGCATAAACAATTGTCGACGGGCGATGATCTCGCCTCGGGTTTACGCGCCTGGCTGCAGAAAAACCACGGCATCGTCGTCAGAACCCTGCCGGTGCACGCCATGCCGAATCTGAGGAGGCGTTACGACCGCCATTCCATGCGGCTGTTTTTGTCCGAGCGCCTCTCCCAGCCGGATCAACTCCGGGAAATGGCGATGGAGACCTGTCTCCTGGCGCTTCGCGAAGAGATAGGGACGGAACTGGAGGCGCTGGGCCTGAAAGGTGAGGAGGCGCGACGCATCGCCCGTTTCGAACTGGCACGTTATGCCGCCCATGCGCTGATGATGCCCTATGGTGCGTTCCTCGCCGCCGCCCAGCGCGCGAAATATGATCTCGATGTTCTGCGGTCACGCTTCAACGTCTCGTTCGAACAGGCTGCCAACCGGCTCGTCAGCCTGCAACGGCCAACGGCCGCGGCGATCCCGTTTTTCCTGATGGAGATCGACAATGCCGGCAACCGCTTCCGCCTCGCAGGCGCTGGCGGTTTCCCGAGGGCGCGATTCGGCGGCCTCTGTCCGCGGCTCAATATCCATGCCGCCTTCGCCCAGCCGGGGCAGGTGCTGGTGGAATCGGTGGAAATGCCTGACGGTGATGCTTTCCTCACCGTTTCGCGCACGCTGGAAGGTCCGCAGGCGGGTTTCGGCGAAAGGGTGAGGCGCACCGCCGTGCTTCTGGGTTCCGATTTCGGCCAGGCCGGGGAAACGGTCTATGGCCCGACCGCATCGGGTGCTGCACCCGTCGCCATCGGCCCCTCATGCCGGTTGTGCGAAAGGCAGGGCTGCCTGTCACGGGCCGAAGCGCCCCTCACGCGCCCGCTCGGGTTGGATGAAATGGTCACCGGCCTCAGTGTTTTCGACTTCCAGTAGGCGTTTCGATGCAATTTTTTCTGGCCGGAACACATTTGGTTGAAAATGCTGTGCTGCACATTTCCCGCTTGCTCCCTTTTGTTTTCCTTTCTAGTCTCGCTAAAAAAGGGGATCACGCTTCCGTCGTGAGGATGCGTTAACAGGAGACATCATGAAAAACCGTTCTCTCCGCCTGACCTTGGCTCTCACCACCGTGCTCGTTGCAGCAGGCTCGGCAATGGCCCAGGAGAAGGTCGTCCACGTCTATAACTGGTCGGATTATATCGATCCCGTCATCCTTGAAGATTTTACCAAGGAAACCGGGATAAAGGTGGTCTACGACGTGTATGACGGCAACGAAGTGCTGGAGACCAAGCTTTTGGCCGGCAGCTCGGGTTATGACGTCGTGGCGCCGACATCGCCTTTCCTGGCAAGGCAGATCAAGGCTGGTGTCTACCAGAAGCTGGACAAGTCCAAGCTGCCGAACCTCAAGAATGCGTGGCCGGAAATTACCGAACGCCTGGCGAAATATGATCCCGGCAACGAATATGCCGTCAACTACATGTGGGGCACCACCGGCATCGGCTACAATGTCGCCAAGGTGAAGGCCGCGCTCGGCGATGTGCCTGTTGATAGCTGGGACGTGCTGTTCAAGCCGGAAAATGCCGAGAAGCTGAAATCCTGTGGTATCAACATTCTCGACGCGTCGGACGAGACTTTCGCGATTGCGATGAACTATCTCGGCAAGAATCCCGACAGCAAGGAAACGGCCGACCTGGAAGCGGGCGGCGAGGTCTATTCGAAGATTCGCCCCTATGTGAAGACCTTCAATTCATCGCCCTATATCAATGATCTCGCCAATGGCGACACTTGCATCTCCATCGGCTGGTCCGGCGATATTCTTCAGGCGAAAACACGCGCCGAGGAAGCCAAGAACGGCGTCGAAGTGAACTATGTCATCCCCAAGGAAGGCACTTATATCTGGATGGATAGCTTTGCCATTCCGGCTGATGCCAAGAATGTCGACGAGGCCCACGCCTTCATCAACTACATGATGAAGCCTGAAGTCGCCGCCAAGGCTTCCGACTACGTGCAATACGCCAACGGCAATCTTCCCTCGCAGGCGCTGATGGATCCGTCGGTCGCGAAGAACCCGGGGGTTTATCCCGATCCGGAAACGATGAAGAAGCTCTTCACCATTTCGCCCTACGGACCGAAGGAACAGCGCGTGTTGAACCGCGTCTGGACACAGATAAAGACCGGCACCTGAACGGACTTGGGAGAGGGTGGCGCTGTCCACCCTCTTTCTCCTTGATGTCGACGATGGATTCATGGGTGAAATGGGGCGGGCATGGCAAAGACACTCGGACCGGTCAAACGCAAATTCAGCCCTTGGGACAATCCCGATGCGGTGCCTTTCATCCGATTTGAAAACGTCACCAAGCGTTTCGGCGATTTTGTCGCCGTCAACAATCTGACGCTCGATATTTACGAGCGCGAATTCTTCTCGCTGCTCGGTCCTTCCGGCTGCGGCAAGACCACGCTGATGCGCATGCTGGCCGGTTTCGAGGAACCGACCGAGGGCCGTATCCTGCTGCAGGGCAAGGATATTTCCGGCGTGCCGCCCTATAAGCGTCCCACCAATATGATGTTCCAGTCCTACGCGCTTTTCCCGCATATGTCGGTGGAAAAGAACGTTGCTTTCGGCTTGGAGCAGGACGGCCTGCCCAAGGCGGATATCGCCGCCCGCGTCGAGGAAATGCTGCGGCTCGTCAAGCTCACGGAATTTGCCAAGCGCAAGCCGAGCCAGCTTTCCGGCGGTCAGCGCCAGCGTGTGGCGCTCGCCCGGTCGCTCGCCAAGCGGCCGAAGGTGTTGCTGCTGGATGAACCGCTCGGCGCGCTCGACAAGAAGCTGCGCGAGGAAACACAGTTCGAACTGATGGATATCCAGACCAATCTCGGTCTCACCTTCCTCATCGTCACCCATGACCAGGAAGAGGCGATGACGGTGTCGGACCGCATTGCTGTCATGGACAAGGGCATCGTCGTGCAGGTGGCGACGCCGGCCGAGATCTATGAAGCACCGAACAGCCGCTACGTGGCCGACTTCATCGGCGACATCAATATTTTCGACGCCAACGTCGTCGCCAATGCCTCCGATATCGGCAAACCCGGTCTGGTGACGCTGGATTGCGACGGGCTGAAAGTTTCGGTGGAGCAGGAATGCGCGGCGGCCACCGGCAGCCAGGTGGCTTACGCCATTCGCCCGGAAAAGGTCCGCATCTCGCTCGACCAGCCCGCCGACAGCAGCATCAATTCCGCCTATGGCGAAGTCTGGGACATCGGTTATCTCGGCGATTTTTCGGTATTCATCGTCAAGCTCGCCGATGGCCGCGTCCTTCGCGCCGCGCAGGCGAACGTCTCTCGCCTCGTCGATCGCCCCATCACTTTCGGCGATATGGTGTGGCTGAACTGGAAACCGGATTCAGGTCTTGTCCTGACACGCTGAGGGAGGCTTTCATGGCGATCACCACTCCCGAAAACCGGCAAAGCCCCTGGCGCTGGCTGGTCGTTGCGGTTCCCTATTTCTGGCTGCTGCTGTTTTTCGCCGCACCCTTTCTCATCATCGTCAAGATTTCGCTGTCGGATACGGCGATCTCCATGCCGCCCTATACGCCTGTCTTCGAAGGGTTTTCGAAGATCGGTGAATTTTTCTCGCAGCTGGATTTCGAGAACTATCTCTTCCTGACGGAAGACCCGCTTTATATCGAAGCCTATCTGTCGTCGTTGCGCATCGCCTTCATCTCCACCTTCCTGCTGCTGCTGATCGGTTATCCCATGGCGCTGGCCATGGCGCGCGCGCCGTCTTCCGTGCGCCCGACGCTGGTGATGCTGGTGATCCTGCCGTTCTGGACCTCGTTCCTGATCCGCGTTTACGCCTGGATCGGCATTCTGAAGCCGGAAGGCCTGCTGACGGTGCTGTTCCAGTGGCTCGGGTTTCTCGGTCCCGACCAGCAGGTCAATATCTTCCGCACCGAGACGGCGATCTTCATCGGCATCGTTTATTCCTATCTGCCCTTCATGGTGCTGCCGCTTTATTCGGCGCTGGAAAAACTCGACAATACGCTGCTCGAAGCAGCCGCCGATCTCGGTTGCCCGCCATGGAAGGCCTTCTGGAAAATCACTTTCCCGCTCTCCCTGCCGGGTGTGGTCGCCGGGGCGATGATCTGCTTCATCCCGATAACTGGGGAATTCGTCATTCCCGATCTGCTGGGCGGCGCCCAGACGCTGATGATCGGCAAGACGCTGTGGACGGAATTCTTCGGCAATCGCGACTGGCCCTTGGCATCCGCCGTCGCCGTGCTGTTGCTGATCCTGCTGGTGGTGCCCATCGCCATCTTCCAGAACCAGCAGAAAAAGGTGGGGTGAGGCCATGAAGCGCGGAAAATTCGACATCACGGTCCTGACGCTCGGTTTTGCCTTCCTTTATATTCCGATCATCATCCTGATCATTTATTCCTTCAATGCCTCCAAGCTGGTCACCGTCTGGGGCGGCTTTTCGCTGCAATGGTATAAGTCCATGTGGTCGAACCAGGGGCTGATGGATGCCGCCTGGGTGACGTTGCGTGTCGGTATCCTCAGCGCCACCATCGGCACCATCCTCGGAACGCTGGCGGCCCTGTCTCTCACCCGTTTCGCCCGTTTCCCGGGCCGGGTGCTGTTTTCCGGCATGATCTACGCACCGCTCGTCATGCCCGAGGTCATCACCGGCCTGTCGCTGCTGCTTTTGTTCGTGGCTGTCGGGGTGGATCGTGGTTTCTGGACCGTCGTCATCGCCCACACCACCTTCACCATGTGTTATGTTGCGATCGTCGTGCAGTCGCGCCTCCTGACCTTTGACCGCAGTCTGGAAGAGGCGGCGCTCGATCTCGGCTGCCCGCCGGTCAAGACCTTCTTCCGCATTACTTTGCCGCTGATTTTCCCGGCCGTCATTGCCGGCTGGATGCTGGCTTTCACCCTGTCGCTCGACGATCTCGTGATCGCCAGCTTTGCCACAGGTCCGGGTGCGACGACGCTGCCGATCAAGATTTATTCGCAGGTTCGCTTGGGCGTGACGCCGGAAATCAACGCCATCTGCACCATCCTGATCGGTCTCGTGACCATTGGCGTCATCGCCGCTTCCGTCGCCTCCAAGCGCACGGAATTGCAGCGGATGCGCGACGAACATGCGGCTGCGCGAAACTGAATAAACGCCGTCCCGATTTCTTCGCGTTACTATTGAAATCGCGATAAAATCAGGAAGCTGTAATTTAGTTTTGGCTCTTTACGGTCTCAGAATAGGAATTTTCGCGGGTAATTGATCGATTTTGGTTTTAACTCCTTGTTAATGGGAGTTGGCGGAAAGTAAATCCAACGCAGGGCCGTCATATGTCTGATGGCCGGGATTGATAATTTCCAAGTGGCGAGATTGTCCCCCCCTTTCTCTCGTTGAAAAGCACAACTCATACAGGCGGCCGCAAGGCCGCCTTTCTTTTTGCTGATGCCACTGATGCCTCAGCGGTCTTCCGGATGATCCATCGATTTCGAGACGAGCAGCACGGGAATAAGCCCGGCCATGATGATGATGATCGCCGGCACGGCGGCATCCTGCACCCTGGAGCGGGATGCATCCTCATAAACCAGCGTGGCGAGCGTGTTGAAACCAAAGGGCCGCAGCAGGATGGTGGCCGGCAGTTCCTTCATGGATTCGATCAGGACCAGAAGAAAGGCGGTGAGCGCCGCCGGCCGCATATTCGGCAAAAGCACCTTGAACAGTGTCTGCGCCCGGTTGCGCCCAAGGGTGCGCGAGGCCATGTCGATATGCGGCGAGAGCTTATGGAAACCGGCATCAAGCGTGCCTTCCGCCATGGTCATGAAACGCACGGCATGGGCATAGATGATGGCAAAGGCGGTGCCGGACAGCAGCAGCCCGCTGGAAAAGCCGAAATGGGAACGGATGAACCCGTCAACGCCATTGTCGAGACTTGCCAGCGGAATGAGGACGCCGATGGCAAGCACAGTTCCCGGCACGCCATAACCCATGGAGCCGAGACGCGCCGCCACTTTTGAGAGGCGCGAACGCTCGGTGCGGATGGCATAGGAGAACACGAAAGCCGCAATCAGTGTCAGGAAGGCAGCGGAAAGCGAGACTTCGAGGCTGTGCCCGAGCGCTTTCAAAAGCTTTGGCGCCACAAGCGCGTCCAGCCTTTTCGCGGCATAACCGCCAAGCACGATGACCGGGATGAAAAAGCCGCACGCCACGGGCAGGAAGCAGAACAGGCTAGCTGACCAGCGCCGCCAGCCGGCCAGCGCCTTCAACCGGTGGCGTTGGGCCATGCTCGTCGCTTTCGGCGCGCCAAAGCGCTGTTTTTCCCGGGCATTGCGCTCAATGACGATCAGCGCACCAACGATGATCAGGATGACGGCGGCGATCTGGGTCGCATTGGCGAGATTGCCGCGATTGAGCCAGGTCTCGTAGATGGTGAAGGTAAGCGTCTGGACGCCGAGATATTCGACGGCGCCGATATCGTTCAGCGTCTCCATCAATACCAGCGACAGCCCGATGGCGATGGCCGGCCGCGCCATCGGCAATTGCACGGAGAAGAACACATTCAACGGCTTTGCACCGAGCGTGCGGGCCGCTTCAGCCGCAAACCGCCCCTGCATGGAAAAAGCGGCGCGAGCGGAGAGATAGACATAAGGATAGAGCACCGAACTGAGGACGATCACCGCCCCGCCGAGCGAGCGGATATCGGGAAACCAGTAGTCACGAATGCTGTGGTAACCGAAGGCGGCGCGAACGGCACTCTGCACGGGCCCGGTGAAATCGAGAAACTCGCCGAACGCATAGGCCGCCAGATAGGACGGAATGGCGAGTGGCAACACAAGAGCCGCGGACAATATCCGCCGCAACGGAAATTCGAAGGTGGTGACGAGCCAGGCGCAGACGATCCCGAAGAAGGCCGTTGTCGCGGCCGTCAGCCCCAGCAACATGAAGGTGCGGAACCCGGCGCGTGGCAGAACATTGGCAAGAAGATGCTGCCACCCCTCCGTGCTGCCGGTCAACGCCAGCCAGAAGATCGCCAGAATGGGCATGGCGGCAATGGCCGCGATAATGACTGCCGTCATCGGCAGCACTGAAACGCGCCTTGTCGCTGGAGGGGAAATGGTCATGGGCATGCGGGCCTGCTGTCTTGCGAAAGCCTTGACCGGCTGATCTTTCAGTCGGCGGCTTCCGCATTGCTACGCCCGCATGGCCTTAGTTGGCAAGAACCCGCTGCGATGGAAAGGTGATTTCCACCAGCGTGCCTTCATTCGGCGTGGAGGTGATGGAGAAATTCGCGCGGTTGGCATCGACCATGGCTTTCGTCAGCGGCAGGCCAAGCCCGGTACCGTCACCGCGCACGCGTTTGCCTGACGATGCCACCTGCCGGAACGGCTTCATCGCCTGTTCCAGTTCTGCCCGCGTCATGCCGATGCCGGTGTCGCGGATGCGCAGCGACACGCTGCCATTTGCTTCATAGGCGGTGGAGACGACAATCTGGCCGCCGGATGGGGTGAAACGGATGGCGTTCGACAGGATGTTCAGCACGATCTGCTTGATCGAGCGCAGGTCGGCGACGATCTGCGGCACGGATTGTGCCAGCGCGGTGCGAATGATGACGCGCTGGTTGTTGGCCTGCGGCTGCACCAGCGAAACCGCCTCGGCCACCGTCTCGTTCAGCGGCACGGCGATGAAATCGACATCCATCTGCCCGGCCTCGATCTTGGAAATATCGAGAAGATCATTGACGATATCAAGCACATGCCGGCCGGAACGGCCGATATCATTGGCATATTCCACATAACGCGGATTGCCGATCGGTCCGAAACGTTCGGTCGCCATCATGTCGGAGAAACCGATGATGGCGTTGAGCGGCGTGCGGATTTCGTGGCTGACGCGCGCCAGGAAATCGGTCTTGTGCGCATTGGCGGTTTCCGCTGCGCGCTTGGCGTTGCGCAACTCTTCTTCGGTGCGCTTCCACTGGGTGATGTCGCGGATCACGGCGCAATAGCCGTGCGAGGATTTCAGCCGCCCGATGGTCATGAATAACGGCAGGAAACCGCCGGAGGCCTCGCGGCCGATCACTTCGCGGCCGTCATTCAGCACGCTGGCGACACCATTATTGGCAAGGCCGGAGAGATAATCCAGCACGGCGCGCTGGCTCTCATGGGCAAAGAGCGTCACGAAGGGCTTGCCGGCGATTTCGCCATTATCATAATTGAACAGCGCGCTGGCGGAACGGTTGAGCGAGCGGATTTCGCCGTCGTCGCCCAGAAGCACCACGCCATCGGTGGCTGTTTCCAGGATGGAATGCAGCTCTTCCATTTCGCCCTGCAACAGGGAGAGGTTGCTGCCCGCCTCGGCATTTTCCGAGGTGTTTTCATTGGCCGCAATAACCGCCGCCGGCTTTTCTTCCAGCGGAACCAGCGACAACATCAGCGCCTTCGTTTCTTCCCAGCGGATGGATTGCAACCGCGCCTTGACCGGAATGATGTCATTTTCAGAACTGACGACGACCATGCCGCCCTCATTGTCAGGCATGTTCTCCAGCTCCTGCCGCTGCAGCAGTGCTTCCAGCCCGCCGACCTCTTCCAGCTCGGTCAGAGAGGTATAGCCCGTCAGTCGCAGGAAATCGGGATTGGCGTGGATCAGCCTGTCCCCGGCATGCACCAGAAGCGCTACCGGCATCTGATCCAGCGTTTCGGCCGTCAGCGCACTGGGGGTGCGAACGGGCGGGCTGACCATGGAGGCGGCAATATCGGCAACCGGCTTCTCGTCGGTGGCGGCCACCTGTTTTTCTGCAGAAGCGGGTTCATCGGTGGGTGCACGAACGGGCGCGGGCTGTTCACCGCGAACATAGTCGGCAAAAAGGTCGTCTTCTTCCACCGGTTCAGTTGTTTCTGCGTCGTTGCCAGTCTCGGAGGACGCGCCTTCTGCGGTCTCCGCAGCGATGTCTTGCTGGACATCCTCAACGACCGGCTCGGCCGAAATCCCTTCCGCCTCCGCCTCGTGTTTTTCCTCTGACGCCGTATCCGATGGCGCGAGCGTCCGCCCGATCTCGCGGAAGGCGGCCTGCTCGCCTGCGGTCAGTCCCTCGCGGGAGCGCGAACGGCGGTCCTCCAGATGCACGATTTTGTCGGAATAGGATGGTTCGGGCGCAGGCGCCTCTATTGGCGATTCGACTTCCGGTGAGGTCTCATCATCAAGCTGTTCTTCCGTCAAAACCTCGTCTGCTGCATCGCCTGCAACATCGATGTCTACCGCCGGTTCATCGGGCAGCGCTGGGTGAGGATTGTCGTCCGTTTCCCTGTCATCATCGATAAAAGCCAGCAATTCATGGCTCTCATCTTCGACGGCCGGCTGCGGCAAAACCTCTGCGGGATGCTTCTCTTCACTATTCAGGAAGGTCAGCCCGGTGGCATGCGGGTCTTCGGTGGCATCGGCGAGGCGCACGATGCCGAAACCGCGGAAACCGTCAAATTCGCGGGCACGCGTATAGGTCGGCAGGGCGGCGAGATCGATCGGCACCATCAGCGAAGTGCCTTCCACCGGCCAGTAGATCGTCTTGCCCGACCAGGTGTCGCGCCGGCCGAGAAGCTCGCGGATCTTGCCGTCGGGATCGAGATTGAACAGGGCCGCGACATCGGCAAAGCCCATGCCTTCCACGGCGGCCGCCTTGGCGCCCACGGCTTCTGCAAATTCGTGCGAAATCGAGCTGAAACGCCCTTCGGCGTCGATTTTCCAGACGAAGCGGGACGCGCGCGCACCGGCATTAAAGACGAAAGGTCGTGCTTCTTCGCCAGTGCCGATGTCTGCCGTTTCCGTCTCCGTCGTTAGGTCTTCGTCCGCCGCAGTAGCAGCTTCTTCCGCCTCGGGCTCGGCGATTTCATCGTCCGCGACTGTGTTTTCCTCGGCCTGTGCCTCACCGGTATGATCGTCTGCGACCGTTCGCTCGATCGAGGGATCCACGGTTTCATCAGCGTCGAGTTCGAAGAGGTCCTCAATGTCGTCGGTCATCGCCATATCGGCGGCAGCATCTGCATCCAACACGGGAAGCTCTGCCGGCACTTCGACGTTGTCGTCAGGCATTGACAGAAGGCCGTCTTCATCCTGTTCGGCTGCCACGTCCTCTTCGAAATCGGACGGCAGTTCCTGAACATCCTCCACATCCTCAATGCCGGCAACGGCGTCGAGCACGGAATCGAAAGAGGTGGTTGCTGCGATAACAGGTGCCGCCTCCGCTACCGGCAGCGCGGTCTCGGCGGCGGCCGGGATTTCCTGCGGCCTGCTTTCGGCAACATTTCTGTCTTCGGCAACATCCCTGTCTTCGGAAAAACCCCTGTCTTCGGCAAAACCATTGACGGGATCGAGCGTCCCGAGCGCGGTTTCCACCACGAACAGCAAGTTCAGTTCGGGCGATGTCGTGATCTGGCCGGTGGCGGCGGGCAGATACCCCTTGCCTGTCGGCACCGGGCGTTTGACGAGGTGACCGGACTGGCCGGCGGCCATTTTGATGAGCGTGCGGGCGGTATGCGGCGTGATGCCGAGCGACGAAAAGCCTGAAGAGGCGGCAATAATCTCATTGGCACCGTTCAGAACCGCCATATGAATATCCGGATCGTCAAACCCTTCGATCATGCGCCGGGCGCATTCGGCCACGTCGGGCGCGGCCTGATCGGTGAGGGCGGAAAACAGGATGGCCGGATGGCCGGGTTCCGCCTCGATGATCTCCGCGCGGGCGGTGACGGCAAGGCTGCGGAAACCCGAAGTGATGCGAATGGTAAACGGCAGGCTGTCGCCGGCTTTCGAAAGCCGGGCCGCCGTGGCCGCCAATTGCCGGAAGGTCACATCCTGGCGTTTGGGACCTTGCTCGAGAAAATCGTAAACGATCGGCGTGCCGAACAGCGCCGCGCCGCGCCCATTGGCCCAGAGCACATTCTGAAGGTCGAGCGAAAACAGCGCCATGGCCTCGCCGCGCCCAAAACCTTCGCGCACCCGTTCATGCACTGCTATATCGATAAAGGGATATTGGACGGCGGGCATGTCGAAACCTATTCTGGCACTACCGGACCTTGCGGGCTCCTCGGCTTCCTCATGAAGCCGCCAAACGTAAACCCGCCAGGCATCACGTTAACAGAATTTTAAATAACTTCACAGCGCGGCCGGGTCCACCGCCCGGTGGATGAATCGCCAAATAGAGTTAACATCAACAGGCCCATTGCCGCTTCGCCTTCTTAAGTCACCCTATCGAAAAGCGCTTGCCTTTCGCAGCCTTTTTTCGCAAAATTCGAAGAGGCACTTGCAAATGGGGGAAACACCTTTTATGTCACCCCCCGTGACGCCGCTTTGGCGTTTCATGTGCGGTTGTAGCTCAGTTGGTTAGAGCGCAGGTTTGTGGCACCTGAGGTCGGTGGTTCGACCCCACTCAACCGTACCATTCCCCTCTCCCAGTAAGTTTATATGTCACAATGACTTACCGGGAGAGGGGAATATTCTCTCCCTGTTAGCGCCTGTTAGTGACTTGCGGATGTTCGCGCAGGTATTGGCGACGAGCAGACCCGTCTGCCGATTTCGAAAATCCCCGGAAATCATTGCCGCGATCATGACGATCCGTGTCCAGCCTTGGCGAGGCGTCAGGCATATCCCATGTGCAGCCTGCCAAAAACCATTTGGCTAAAATCTCCTGCGCTGGTATTGTCCACCCAACGAAACCTTATGAAAGCCAGCAGCATAGCGTCTACGCTTGTGCGCGGCGAAATGGACAAGACAGTGATCGACCCCGGAAACGGCCCAAAGCCGTCGGAACAAGGGGCGTCGGTGGCGAACAAAGGGAAAGCGAAGCGATCCCGTCGTGGCAAGAAACACAAGCGTGACGGTAAGCCCCGTGACGCTGTTGTGCTGCCGCATGATGTTGCCGCGGATGTTCCGGCCGGTTCCTCATACGTATCGGCTCTCGAGCCGGATGCGGAGCCGCGCAAGAGAAAACGTCGCAGGCGCTCTCGCGGCAAAGGCACGTCTCAGCAGGCTGCGGCCGCTGTCAACGGAGAGGTGCAGGCTCCAGCCGCATCCGATGGCGCAAATTCACCGTCCGTGCCGCCTGTTGGCGTGCGAAAATCGCGTAACCGCAAACGCGGCCACCGTGATCCGCGCGGTCGTGACCCGCAGGGCCGTCCACTGGTTCCCAGCCACGCACCCAAACATGGCGGCAAGCAGAACGGCCGTGCCAATGGCTCTGCGCAGGAAGCGCACCGGTCGCAATCCGAAATCTCCGCCCGCCAGGCAGGCCGCCAGCATGAGCATGGCCAGGAGCCGCCGGCGGATATGTATGCGGCGCTCGATCTCGGCACCAATAATTGCCGCCTGCTGATCGCGCAGCCGACACGGCCGGGCCAGTTCCGGGTGGTCGATGCCTTTTCGCGCATCGTGCGGCTGGGCGAGGGGCTGATATCGAGCGGTCGGCTTTCCGATGATGCGATGGATCGCGCCGTGGAAGCGCTCAAGGTCTGCTCCTCGAAACTTGCCGGACGCCCGATCAGGCGCATGCGGCTGATCGCCACCGAGGCCTGCCGTGCAGCCTCCAATGGCGAGGAATTTCTGGAGCGCGTCACGCGGGAAACGGGGCTGAAGCTCGAAATCATCAGCCGCGAGACGGAAGCCCGACTTGCGGTCTCCGGCTGCGCGTCGCTTGTCGGGCGCGAGGCGCGCTCCGTCGTGCTGTTCGATATTGGCGGCGGATCGTCGGAAATCGCAGTCATCAAGGTCGGTGAAAACCGCTCGAACCGGCTCGCCAACCATATCACCCACTGGACTTCGCTGCCGGTCGGTGTCGTCACGCTGTCGGAACGCCATGGCGGCCGCGATGTGACGCCGGATGTCTTTGCGGCGATGGTGCGGGAGGTCGAAGGCCTGCTCGATGCCTTCCATTGCCCGCCGCTCGCGCCGCAATTACACCATGAGGATTTTCATCTGATCGGCACCTCGGGCACGGTCACGACCCTTGCGGGCGTGCATCTTGATCTGCCGCGCTATGATCGCCGCAAGGTAGATGGCCTCTGGCTTTCCGATGTCGAGGTGACGGCCATGCAGGACAAGCTTCTGGCCTGGGATTTCGCCGGGCGAGCCGCCAATGCCTGCATCGGGCCTGACCGGGCCGATCTGGTTCTGGCCGGTTGCGCCATTCTCGAGGCCATTCGCCGCCGCTGGCCGGCACGCCGCATGCGGGTGGCCGATCGTGGCCTGCGCGAAGGCCTCTTGACGGATATGATGGCGGATGACGGCGCATGGCGGCGCAACCGCATAAGGCGCATGCAGATGGTACGGCAGGACAGAACGGAAGGTTTGACATGAGCAAGGCGCCGACAAGCACTAATCGCACCGGCCGCAAGATCGGCCAGAAGGTCAAGAAGACCAAGCTCAAGGCCTCGTCGCGCCGCTGGCTGGAGCGTCATATCAATGACCCCTATGTGCAGCGCGCCAAGCTGGAAGGTTATCGCGCCCGCGCCGCCTTCAAGCTACTGGAAATCAACGACAAGCACCAGATTTTGAAGGGCGCGACCCGCATCATCGACCTTGGTGCCGCACCTGGAAGCTGGTCGCAGATCGCCTCCAAGGTGACGGATTCCACCGAGGATGATATCCGCGTCGCGGCCATCGATTTCCTCGAAATCGATCCGATCCCCGGCGTGAAGATCCTGCAACTCGACTTCCTCGACCCGACCGCACCTGACCAGCTGATGGAAGCCGTCGGCGGCACGCCCGATCTTGTCTTGTCGGATATGGCCGCGCCCACCACGGGCCACCAGAAGACCGACCACATCCGCACCATGCATCTGTGCGAAGTCGCAGCCGATTTTGCGGTTCAGGTGCTGGCGGAAGGCGGCCATTTCCTGGCCAAGACCTTCCAGGGCGGCACGGAAAAGGCATTGCTTGATATGCTGAAGAAGAACTTCAAGCAGGTTCTGCACATCAAGCCGGCGTCGTCACGCTCGGAATCGGTCGAAATGTTCCTGCTTGCCAAGCACTTCAAGGGCCGCAGACACGAACCGGCCATCGATGCCGACGCCGAAGAGTCGACTGAGGACTGATCACTCCGCCGGTTGCGAAACCTTGCCGCGGTGGCCGGAAACGGCCTCCCCGGCCTGCGCGTCCATGCGGATGATCGGCACGATCGCGAACAACGATACCAGCGCGACGATGGTGAAGGCGATGTGGAAATCGGCAAGTTGTAAATGTGTGCCTGACATCATGCTGCTGACTTCCAGAATGGAGGCGGCGAAAGCCACGCCCAGTGCCAGGCTGATCTGTTGCAGCACCGAGGCCATCGAGGTCGCCTGACTGGCCTGGCTGTCCTCGATATCGGAGTAGCTGAGCGCGTTCGATCCGGTGAAGAAGAACGACCGGGCAAATCCCGCCGTGACCAGAAAGATCATGATCAGCGGGTAGGGTGTTTCAGGCGTGAAAAAGCTGTTGGCAAGCGTCGTGAACGCGCCGACGATACCGGCCCCGATCAGCGTCGAGCGGAACCCCGTTGCCGCAAACACCCGCTTGGCCATGAATTTCGTGGTGATCGCTCCGATCGCACCGGCAAAGGTGATCATGCCTGACTGGAACGGGTTAAGGCCGAAACCGATCTGCAACATCAGCGGCATCAGGAAGGGGATTGCGCCTGTGGAAATGCGGAAAACGGTGCCGCCGACGGAAGCCGCCCGAAAGGTCGCATTTTGGAAAATGCGGAAATCCAGAATGGGGGCAGGGTGGTGCGCGGCGTGGCGCATGTAAAGAAAACCGCAGATAAACCCGATGACCGTCGAGGCGATGCCGATGGCGGGCGGCAGGGCCGGAAGGCTGACCACCGACACGCCGAACACCACACCGGAGGCGGCGATGCCTGATAGAACGAACCCCTTGCCGTCCATCGGCGGTGGGTTGGTGGTTTCGATTTCCGGCAGGAAGATGGTCGAGAGCCAGATGCCGATAATGCCGATGGGCACGTTGATCAGGAAAATCCAGTGCCATGAAAAATAGGTGGTGATGAAGCCGCCGATCGGCGGGCCGGTGAGCGGCCCGACAAGCCCCGGTATCGTCAGCAGCGCCATGGCGGAGACGAGTTCGCTGCGCTTGGTCGTGCGCAGCAGCACGAGACGGCCAACGGGTGTCATCATAGCACCACCCATGCCTTGCAGGAAACGCGACAGCACGAATTCGAACACCGACGACGAAACTGCGCAGCAGATCGACCCCACAACGAAAACGCCGATGGCGATACGGAAGATTTTCTTCGCGCCGTATTTGTCGGCCATCCAGCCGCTGATGGGGATGAAGATCGCCAGCGCCACCATATAGGCCGTTAGCGCCAGTTTGAGCGTGATCGGGCCGACATGGAGGTCTTTTGCAATCGCCGGGAGCGAGGTGGCGATGACGGTGGAGTCCATCTGCTCCATGAAAAGAGCGACTGCGAGGATCAGGGGAATGATGCGATTCATGGGACTGCCTGCGGCTTTCCGCTGCGACAAAGGATATCGCCGTTCCTCCTACGCCTGATAGGCGGGCTTGCCAACACGTTAATTATCAATTTCTCAACTTGCGATCAAACCTGCGTGAGGCCGGTTTTCTTGCAACTTTCTCGCTCTATTGTCCGTTGGGTGAGTTCAGTTGGCGATCATGGCCAGTTGGCGATATCGGGAGAAAGATAATGACCCAATCCTTGAGCATGAGCAGACGCGGCCTCATCGGTGCGGCTGGCGCCAGTGTCCTCGGCGCGCCGCTGTTGATGGCGCGCGGCGCGAACGCCCAGACCAACCAGCCGCAGACCTCCATGGAGATAAAACACGCCATGCCGCCGGAAACCAATCGCTTCAAGCTCGGCAATTTCGAGGTGCTGGTCGTAAAGGACGGCGCGCGCGCCGCGCCCAATCCGGGTGAAACCTTCGGCACGGACCAGTCGGCGGAGACCGTGGGCAAATTGCTGGAAGACAATTTTCTGCCGAAGGATCAGTTCGTCAATTCCTTCTCGCCGGTTCTCATCAATACCGGCTCCGATCTCGTGCTGTTTGATACCGGTTTCGGCGAGGCTGGCCGCGGTGCCGGCAATGGCCGCCTGACCGAAGGCATGGCTGCGGCCGGTTATACGCCCGAGGACGTGACCATGGTGGTGCTGACCCATATGCACGGTGACCATATTGGCGGCCTCATGGAAAAGGGTGCACCGGCTTTTTCGAAAGCGCGTTACGTGTTCGGCCAAGCGGAATATGATTTCTGGACGGATGAGAAGCGCGCAGGCACCCCTGCCGAAGGTGGGCAGAAGGGCGTTCTCGCCAATGTCAAACCGCTGGCGGAAAAGGCGACCTTCATTGGTGACGGCGCCAATGTCGTCTCCGGCATCACCGGCATCGCAGCCTTTGGCCACTCGCCCGGACATATGATCTTCCGTGTCGAATCGGAAGGCAAACAGCTGATCCTGACGGCAGATACCGCCAACCATTTCGTCCTGTCGCTGCAGAAGCCGGACTGGGAGGTGAAATTCGACATGGACAAGGCGGCGGCCGCTGCGACCCGCAAGAAGGTCTATGACATGATCGCCACCGACCGGTTGCCATTCCTCGGCTATCACATGCCTTTCCCTTCTGTCGGTTACGCGGAGAAGCTGGATACGGGTTACCGTTTCGTGCCGAAGTCCTACCAGTTCGACATCTGATCTCTGCTGCAATGCAGCAACAGCGAAAGCCCGGAAGGTCATTCCGGGTTTTTTCTATTCCCTTCCTGTCATGAACGTGTTACCAGCCCTCGCCAACTTCCAAGCAATCCTTGCAGGGCCGCCGGGGTGAACTTTTTGTTCCGGAACGGCCACGCATTTTCATTATGAAGGAATTTGGTCATGGCACGCATCATTCAAACACCCACTGGTTTGGACGCTCTCACATTTGACGATGTGTTGCTGCAACCCGGACATTCCGAAGTCATGCCGGGACAGACGAATATCGCCACCCGTATTGCCCGCGATATCGATCTGAACCTTCCGATCCTCTCTTCCGCCATGGATACGGTAACCGAAGGCCGCCTCGCCATCGCCATGGCCCAGGCCGGCGGCATCGGCGTCATCCACCGCAACCTGACCCCCATCGAGCAGGCTGAAGAAGTCCGGCAGGTGAAGAAGTTCGAAAGCGGCATGGTCGTTAATCCGGTCACCATCGGCCCGGACGCGACGCTTGCCGAAGCGCAGGCGCTGATGAAGGCGCACGGCATTTCCGGCATTCCGGTGGTCGAAAACGGCGGTGCCGGCGGCCACAAGAATGGCCGCCTCGTCGGCATTCTGACCAACCGCGACGTGCGCTTCGCTTCTGATCCGCAGCAGAAAATCTACGAACTGATGACCCGCGAAAATCTGGTCACGGTCAAGGAAAGCAGCGTCGATCAGCAGGAAGCTCGCCGGCTCTTGCACAAGCACCGCATTGAAAAGCTGCTGGTTGTAGACCCCAAGGGCAATTGCGTCGGCCTCATCACCGTCAAGGATATTGAGAAGTCGCAGCTTAACCCCAACGCCACCAAGGATGCGCAGGGCCGTCTTCGCGCCGCCGCCGCCATCAGCGTGGGTGCCGATGCCATCGAGCGCGCCGAGCGCCTCATCGATGCCGGCGTCGACCTTCTGGTCGTTGATACCGCCCATGGCCATTCGCAGCGCGTGCTCGATGCCGTCTCTCTGGTGAAGAAGATGTCGAACTCGGTTCGCATCATCGCCGGCAATGTCGCCACCGCTGACGGCACCAAGGCGCTGATCGATGCCGGCGCGGACGGCGTCAAGGTCGGTATCGGCCCCGGCTCCATCTGCACCACCCGCATCGTCGCCGGCGTCGGCGTTCCGCAGCTTGCCGCAGTCATGGCCGCAGTCGAAGCGGCCAGCCTCGCCGATATTCCTGTCATCGCCGATGGCGGCATCAAGTTCTCGGGCGATCTGGCCAAGGCCATCGCCGCCGGCGCTTCCGCCGTCATGATCGGCTCGCTTTTGGCCGGCACGGATGAAAGCCCGGGCGAAGTGTTCCTCTATCAGGGCCGTTCCTTCAAGGCCTATCGCGGCATGGGTTCCGTTGGCGCCATGGCCCGCGGTTCGGCTGACCGTTATTTCCAGGCGGAAGTGCGCGATACGCTGAAGCTCGTGCCCGAGGGTATCGAAGGTCAGGTTCCCTATAAAGGCCCGGTCTCAGGCGTCCTGCACCAGCTGGCCGGTGGCCTGAAGGCTGCCATGGGTTATGTCGGTGGCAGCAACATCAAGGAATTCCAGGAACGTGCCACCTTCGTGCGCATTTCCAGCGCGGGCCTGCGTGAAAGCCACGCCCATGACGTGACAATCACCCGCGAAAGCCCGAACTATCCCGGCGCGGTTTGATCTTTCGAGCCGAACGCTTAAAAACATAGTCCGCGTATCTGACGCTCTCCGATTCCTTGGGATCGGAGAGCGTTTTCATGATTGGAGAAAAAAGCATGTCACCGACGACCGCAATGTTCTGGCCGATGATCGCCCATGCCTTTCTCGTCTTCATTCTTTATGCGCTGCTTTTATACCGGCGCAAAAACCACACGCTCACCAGCAGAGAGGCGGTGACCCAGTACCGCGAAAGAGGCGAGGAGGGGCAGGCGAGCTACCTCGTCAACAGGAACATCGCCAATCAGTTCGAACTTCCGGTTCTCTTTCACGCCATCTGCCTGCTGCTTTACATCACCGATGCGGACAATGTGGTGACCGTCGTTCTGGCCTGGCTTTTTGTGATCTCCCGTTATGCGCATTCCTATGTGCATGTGACCAGTAACCGGCTGCGCTATCGTGCGCCGCTGTTCGGCATCGGCTTTGCGCTGCTGGTCTGCCTGTGGGGTTGGCTCGCCATATGGTTGGCGCTCGAGTAAAGCGGCACCGTCAGGTTGCTTCATAAGTGAGACAATCCAGCGTCGCAAAATGCTTCGATTTGCGATGGGTCAATTCCATGGCGCTCCATCCCCGTTAATCTCTGCCTGCCGTCGAGGATTTCAGGCGAGCAGAGATTAGGGAGTATGTCATGGCTAAAACAATGAAGGCGGCGGTCGTCCGCGCATTTGGAAAACCGCTGACCATTGAGGAAGTGGCGATACCGGATCCCGGCCCCGGTGAGATTCTCATCAACTACAAGGCGACGGGCGTTTGCCACACCGACCTGCATGCCGCAACGGGTGACTGGCCGGTCAAGCCCAACCCGCCCTTCATTCCCGGACATGAAGGTGCAGGCTACGTCGCCAAGATCGGCGCTGGCGTCACCGGCATCAAGGAAGGCGACCGCGCCGGCACGCCCTGGCTCTACACCGCCTGCGGATGCTGCATTCCCTGCCGCACCGGCTGGGAAACCCTGTGCCCGAGCCAGAAGAACTCAGGTTATTCCGTCAACGGCAGCTTTGCCGAATATGGCCTTGCCGATCCGAAATTCGTCGGCCGCCTGCCTGACAATCTCGATTTCGGCCCGGCCGCACCCGTGCTCTGCGCCGGTGTCACTGTCTATAAGGGCCTGAAGGAAACCGAAGTCAGGCCCGGTGAATGGGTGGTCATTTCCGGCATTGGTGGGCTTGGCCACATGGCCGTGCAATATGCGAAAGCCATGGGCATGCATGTCGTTGCCGCCGATATTTTCGACGACAAGCTGGCGCTTGCCAAAAAACTCGGAGCCGACGTCGTCGTTAACGGCCGCGCGCCAGACGCGGTGGAGCAGGTGCAGAAGGCGACCGGGGGCGTCCATGGCGCACTGGTGACGGCGGTTTCGCCGAAGGCCATGGAGCAGGCCTATGGCTTCCTGCGCTCCAAGGGTACGATGGCGCTTGTCGGCCTGCCGCCGGGCTTCATCTCCATTCCGGTGTTCGACACGGTGCTGAAGCGCATCACGGTGCGTGGCTCCATCGTCGGCACGCGGCAGGATCTGGAGGAGGCGTTGACCTTCGCCGGTGAAGGTAAGGTGGCCGCCCATTTCTCGTGGGACAAGCTCGAAAACATCAACGATATCTTCCGTCGTATGGAAGAGGGCAAGATCGACGGCCGTATTGTCGTGGATCTTGCCGCCTGACGTCAAAACCGGTTGCGGCGCTCACGCAAATGTGTGGCGCCGCTTCCTCCCGCCTTGTTCCCAGCGGGGCGATCTGCGTTATCCTGCCCGTCGCATCCGCGTTCAAGGAGGACAGGCGATGGACAAGCCGAAGATTACGCAGGCCATGATCGACGCTTACGATGAATATACCCATCTCAGCCTCGACCGCCGCAAGTTCATGGAAAAGCTCAGCCTGCTTGCCGGCTCCGGTGCGGCCGCGGCGGCAATCGCACCGCTGCTTTCAGCCAACAGCGCCCGCGCGGCCATCGTCGCACCTGACGATGCGGGCATTGTTGCGGAAGACGTGACCTATCCAGCGCCAGGCGGCGAGATGAAGGGCTATCTCGTGACGCCGAAATCGGTGTCCGGCCCCATTGGTTCCGTCATCGTCATCCATGAAAACCGAGGTCTGAACGACCATATCCGCGATGTGGCAAGACGCGTGGCCCTTGCCGGTTTCCGGGCGCTGGCGGTCGATTTCCTCTCGCCGCAGGGCGGCACGCCTGCGGATGAGGACAAGGCACGGGAAATGTTCAGCGGTCTCGACATGGAGGCAACCGTCGCCAATGCCGAAGCGGGCCGGGTGTGGCTCGCGGCAAGGCAGGGGGCGAATGGCAAGGTCGGTGCCGTCGGTTTCTGCTGGGGCGGCGGGCTGGTCAATCGTTTCGCCACCAAATCGGCTGGCCTCAATGCCGGCGTCGCCTATTACGGCCAGCAACCGCCGGCGGCTGACATTCCGGCCATCAAGGCGCCATTGCTTTTGCACTACGCAGGTCTCGACGAGCGCATCAATGCCGGTATCGACGCCTATAAGAAGGCGCTGGAGGAAAACGGCAAGACCTTCGAAATCTTCGTTTATGACGGCGTCAACCATGCTTTCAATAACGATACGTCCTCGGCGCGCTACGACAAGGCCGCGTCCGATCTTGCCTGGGGCCGGACGACGGATTTCTTCAAAAAATATCTGGCGTAAATCTTCAGGTTCAGCCTCCCATGGTACAGCTTTTCCTGAGATGTAAAGGCTTCACCATGGGCCCAAGATGGCATTGAGGTTTGCGCCAGCCTTCGGGCGAAGCAAACCAAAGCCTGCCTCAGACGCGCAATTCCTGAAACTGAACGACCACATGCAAACCGGGATTGTTGTCCGCAAGCGTCACGGTGGCACCGTGTAATTCCGCTATGGCTTTGACAAGGCTCAGGCCGAGCCCGGATCCCGCCGTGGTTCTACTTTTCTCAACGCGATAGAACCGGTCGAATACCTGCGCCCGGTCTTCATCTGATATGCCCGGCCCATTATCGGCGACCTCCAGCAGGACCCGTCCGTCTTCGCGCGACACGCCGAGCGAAATGCTTGACCCGGCGGGGGTGTGCCGCATGGCGTTGGACAACAGGTTCGCCAGCAATTGGCGAATGAGATCAGGATCGCCGTTGATCCGGCAGCCGCTCGCGGCACCGCGCATCGACAACTCATAGCCTTCCTCTGCCGCAATAACCTCATAGGTGTCGTAGATGTCGCCGACGACGTCGCAAAGATCGAAGGTGGTGAAGCGGGCGGTCCTGCTCCGCGCTTCGATCTGGGCGATCCGCAGAAGCGCATCGAACGTATTTGCGATGGATTGCAGTTCTTCAAGAGCGGTTTCGACTCCGATCCTCATTTCGTCAACCGTGTGAGCATTGAGCGCGTCTTCCAGTACGAGGAATGTGCGGCCGATTGGGGTCTTGAGGTCATGCGCGACGTCGATCGTCACCTGCTTCAATGCCGCGACGCTGGATTGCAATCTTGCCAGTGCCACATTGATCTCGGCTGACAATATGTCGATTTCATCCATACGCGATGACACCGGAAGCCGTCGTGAAAGCTCGCCATGTCCGATAGCGTGGGCGATTTGCGCCAGCGACGAGATGCGGTTGCGCGTTCTATATGCCAATATGGCGGCTCCTGCCATGCCTATGAAAAGAACGATCGCGGTCGCACATCCGAAACTGATGAGAACGATGCGGGCCAGTTCATCCGTGTCCCCGGAATTGATGCCCACCACGAGAGTGTTCGGCCCCAGAGGACCGCTGAAAAGCTTGTAGTGGGAAGCACTGCCGTGATGGTCGTCAGGTTCAAGGATCGAATAACCGGATGGGACGTTTGAAAATCGATTGCTGCCCGCAAGCAGTTGTCCGGTGGGGTGGCGTAAGGCGTAGATGGTCTCCTGCCCCCTGATGGCGAGGCCGTGATTGTCGATCATGTCCACGGCGCCCTGAAGGCCGCGTGCGTCGAAGGCCGATGAGATCTCGCGGTAACGCTCCTGGACATTGGCGTTCAGGCGTTCATCAAGGAAGCGCACGACCATCTGATAGGCCGTGATGTTCGCGCCAAGCGATGCCGTGACAAACAGGGCGATGTAGATGATCGCCAGTCTGACGGCAGTGCTCTTCAGAAAGCTAGCGTCGGGCATGAAGGGTATAGCCCGTGTTTTTGACGGTATGCAGAAGTGGCTGATCAAACGGTTTGTCGATTTTCGCCCTCAGCCGGCTGATGTGCGTTTCCACGACGGAGCTCTGCGGATCGAAATTGAAGTTCCAGATTTTCTCGAGAAACATCGTTTTCGTCAGGATTCGACCTTCGTTACGCATAAGCAGTTCCAGAAGCGAGAACTCGCGTGGCAGCAGGTCAATCCGCTGTCCTCCGCGCGATGTTGTTCTGGTGACAAGGTTCATTTCGAGGTCGCCGACACGCAGGCGCGTCTTCTCCGTGCTGATGGGCGGTCGACGGACGAGAGCATTGATTCTCGCCGTCAGCTCCGAAAAAGCGAAGGGCTTTACCAGATAGTCGTCACCGCCGGCTTCCAGCCCTTCGACACGGTCATCCACCCCGCTCATCGCTGTCAGAAAAAGGATGGGTATGCGTATCGAGGCCGCGCGCAGGCTCTTGACCAGATTAAGGCCGTCGAGGCCCGGGATCATGCGGTCCACGACGGCAACGTCGTATCCTCCGTCGAGGCCGGCAGCCAGCGCCTCACGCCCGTCCTTTACCCAGTCAACTATGTGGCCGGCGGAGGCCAGTCCCTTTGTAATATAGTTCCCGGTTGTATTGTCGTCTTCTACAAGAAGTATCTTCATGGTCAATAACGTTGCTTAAATACGGTAATTAAAGAAACCGCACCGCTTCTGCTCACGCCGCAAATCGGGCTTTCTTGCGGCAGTTAAGGCATTGGCGGGTTTACAAATTTGTATAGTCGGCGACAGGCGGCTGAAAAACCGGCGTTTTACTTTCACCGTGCTGCAAGTCGCAGTGTTACCTGTTACGAGGATCAAGACAATGATCAAAAATATCGCCATCGCCGCCTTCGCCCTGGTCGCCGCAACCTCGGTCGCTTCTGCAAACGGCCTTCTCAGCGACTCTGCTCCGCCCATCGCCAAAATCACCGAAAACCACGGCAAGCCGGGCGATACCGCGGTCTCCGTCTCCAACCCGGAGGTGACCTACCGTGTGCTGAAAAATGGTATGGTCGAACGCACGAACAGCCGTTTCGACACGACAACCTACATCGACCCGACCGCCGTGCTTCGCGATAGAAATCGCCGTTAACCGCCGTGACGATGTCAAGCTCGGCGGTCAGCGACCGCCGAGCTTATGAGTGCGCAGAAGAGTGGGTCATCCCATGCGGCAAGGCGACTATTCAGCTTTTGCCGCGCTTCAGATGCTCATCGAGCCGCGGCATGATTTCCACGAAGTTGCAGGGCAGGTGGCGATAGTCGAGCTGGGCCTTGAGGATACCATCCCAGGCATCCTTGCAGGCGCCGGGAGAGCCGGGCAGCACGAAGATGAAGGTGGCATTGGCCACTCCGCCGGTCGCGCGTGACTGGATGGTGGCGGTGCCGATCTTGTCATAGGAAATGCGATGGAAAAGCGCGGAAAACCCGTCCATGCGCTTTTCGAACAGCGGCTCCAGCGCCTCGGGTGTCACGTCGCGGCCGGTAAAGCCGGTGCCGCCTGTGGTGATGACAACATCCACGCCTTCAGACAGCGTCCATTCGCGCACCGTCTCTGCGATCGCCGCCTTGTCGTCCGGCACGATGGCGCGGGCGGCGAGCCTGTGGCCTGCTTCTTCCAGCCTTGCGACGAGCGTGTCGCCGGACTTGTCGTTCTCCAGCGTGCGGCTGTCCGAAACGGTCAGAACCGCAATGCCGAGGGGAATGAAGGGTCTATCGCCTGCCATGGCCTTATCCTCGAAATATCCGGCCCTCAAATGGTCCGCGTTGCGTGAAAATACCAGCCGGGACGTTTTTTCCGAAGCGATGTTTCCGCGTTTTTGGCGGCATCGAAGGAATGAAAAATCCCGAAACAGGTGGCCCCGGAACCGGACATGCGGACAAGTGTGGCCCCTTCCTCAGACAGCAACCCGGTTATCTCCCCGATTTCAGGCAGCAGCGCCTGAGCCGGCGGCTGCAGATCATTGCGGCTTTGGGCGAGAAAATCCATCCAGCCAGTTGTCGCCCAGCCAATCATCGCAGGTGTGGGCAGGTGCGGATTGGCCTTGTTCTGCAATCGCCGGAAAATCTCCGGTGTCGAGACGGCCTTCATGGGATTGGCCAGAACCATGGAGAGTTCCGGCAGGTCGGTGAGGGCTTCGATGTCCTCGCCGATACCGCGCGCAATCAGCGGCCGGCTTGCAAGGCACATCGGGACATCCGCACCGAGTTTTAATGCGAGAGAGGCGAGCTTTTCCGGTGCGATCTCGGCATCCCAGTGCCGCAAAAGCCCCCGCAGCGTTGCCGCGGCATCCGCCGAACCGCCACCAATACCCGAAGCAACCGGCAGGTTTTTTTCAAGGTGAACATCGACCGGACGGGTGGGCTGGCCTGTGGATGCAAGAGCGTCGCGCAACATGTCCCGGGCGCGGGTGACGAGGTTATCACCGCCATCGCCGGCGCTTAGAAGATCGCCGAAGAGGCCGGAAATGGAGAAACTGTCGGTGGCGGCGTCGCGAATGCGGATCACGTCGCCGGCTGCGGTGAATGTCACCAGCGTTTCAAGCAGATGGTAGCCATCCGCCCGCTGACCGGTTACATGCAGCGCCAGATTGATCTTGGCCGGGGCCGCCTCGATTGTTTCGGTGGCCCCGGAAACCTCATGCAGGCGCATGTGGCGTCAGGATTTCTTGTCCGGCGTTGGGGTCGCCGGTGCCGGAGGGGCCGGCGGTTGCGGCGCCACGTCCTTCTTGGCGGTGTTTTCAGCGTCCTTTTCGACAGGCGGCAGGCCGTTGGCGATTTTTTCCTTCACCTTGGCTTTGTCCACATCGTCATTGTCGCCGATGAGCGCGCGGTTCCACTGATAAACCGCCTCGATCTTGCGGCCGACGCGCCAATAGGCATCGCCCAGATGGTCGTTGATGGTGGGATCACCGGCCTTGAGCTCGATGGCGCGTTCCAGTTCCGTCACGGCCTGATCGAAGTCACCCAGCCGGAAATGGGCCCAGCCGAGCGAATCGACGATGTAACCGTCGTTCGGCCGAAGCTCGACCGCGCGGCCGATCATCTTCATGGCGTCATCGAGATTGATGCCCTTATCCACCCAGGAATAACCCAGATAGTTCAGAACCTGCGGCTGATCGGGGTTAAGCTCCAGCGCCCGCTTGAAATTCGGTTCGGCCTTGTCCCATTGCTTCAGCCGCTCATAGGCGATGCCGCGTTGGAAGAACACCGACCAGTCAGATTTCTGCGGCACGGCACCGATCACCTCGACTGCCTTGTCGTAGTTCTCAGCCATCGCCTTATAGTCCTTGGCGTCGGAAAGAACGCTGCCATAAGCGAGGTAGGAACGGATGTCCTTCGGGTCGGACTCGAGCAGCGACAGAAGATGCTTGCGCGACTCCTCCACCTTGCCGGTCTGCGCGAGCGTCAGTCCGAGCTGCAGCTCGGAGATGCGGTGCATCGGCGAATCCTTCGGCACTTCGCGATAGAAGGTGATGGCGCGCTCAGGCTGCTTCATCGCTTCGGCAAGGCCGCCAAGAAGAATGAGCGTGTCCGGGCTCTTCGGGTCAAGGGCACGCGAGGTTTGCAGATAAAGCGTCACGATCTCTTCGGCGCCCTCACGGTTCAACGCGCCGGCAATCGAGAACATGACGCTGGCCGCACCCTCCACGGCATTGGTGATCTGCTGCTCCGGCTTTTCACCCTTTTCGATCGCTTCACGAAGCGCTTTCAGCGGCGCGTAATTCGGTGCGAAAGTATCACCGACGGCGATCGCATCGAGTGCCTTCTGCTTGTTGCCGGCGGAAGCTTCCAGCCGCGCAAGCGCCATGACCGCGCGCATATAGGTATCGGAGGCGGTGGCTCCGCCTTCACGGTCGGTCACGGCTTCGTTCAGGCTCTTGCGGGCGGCTTCGGTATTGCCGGAAACCAGTGCAATGGCCGCGGCATTGTATTTCTGGAAGATCGAAATCCAGCCGGGACCCTTCATATTATTGACGAGCGCCAGCGCTTCCTTCGGCTTGCCGGAACCGGCACGCGCCCAGGCGGTCAAAAGCGTGTTGACCATGCGGTCGAGATCGTTCGGACCGGAATATTTCAGGATCTTCTCGGCCTTGGTGAATTCCTTGTCCTTGATGGCGTCGAGACCGCGAACGATGGTCGTGACGCGCTCCACCGAGGTATCGTCCTTCACGGAATCGGCAATTTTCGCGCCGGCCTCGAAGTTGCCGCTCAGAAGTTCGGCGATCATCAGCCGCTGGCGGATTTCCGAATTGGCCGGATCATATTCCAGCGCCTTCTTGTAGAGCGAAATCGCGGTGGGATAATCCTGGTCGACATCGGCGTTGCGCCCGGCGAGGAAAGCGCCGGAGAAGGTGTTGACCTTGCCGGGATCGAAGGTAACGGCTTTATCGTCCGGTTTCGCCTTTGTCTCCGCAAAGCCGGGGCTGGCACCCGCGCCGATTGCGAGAGCGGCGGCAAGAGCCGCGCTGCAGAGAAGACGAAGTGCTGGTTTACGCCGCATGAGGGAACCTTTGCCTTTGTGCGAATGCACGGAAAAATCAGTTTCCATTGTTTGGTCACGATAGAATGGCTTTTTTGAAGCAACCCCGCAAGAAATTATGGCCGTGCCACAATCACGCCTTGCGGGGAAACCGGCCCGGAACGTCGGGCGGATGGGCTTGTCCATCCGCCTTTTGCTGAGGGCTTGAACGTCAGTTGAGACGCTCGATGCAGAAGTCGATGACCTCGAGAAGCGCATTTTTCCATGGGCTCTGCGGCAACGGCGCAAGCGCGTCACGGGCAATCGTGCCGTAATGCGTGGCGCGACCGATCGTGTCGCCCAAGCCGTTATATTTGGTAATCAGACCAAGGGCCTTTTCCAGGTTCTCGTCGCTGCTTTCGCCCTTTTCGATGGCGTTGCGCCAGAAGGCGCGCTCATCCTGCGTGCCGCGGCGATAGGACAGGATGACCGGCAGCGTGATCTTGCCTTCGCGGAAGTCGTCACCGGTGTTCTTGCCGAGATCGGCGGACTTGCCGCCATAATCCAGCACGTCGTCGACCAGCTGGAAAGCGAGGCCGAGATTCATGCCATAGGATTTCAGCGCGCTGCGGCTGGCCTTGTCCGTCTTGGCGACGATGGGGCCGACTTCGGCCGCCGCGGCAAAGAGGGCGGCCGTCTTGGCGCGAATCACCTGCAGGTAATCGTCCTCGGTCGTTTCCATGTTCTTGGCGACCGAAAGCTGTAGTACCTCGCCCTCGGCGATGACGGAAGCGGCGGTGGAGAGCACATCCAGCGCATCCAGCGAACCGACATCCACCATCATGCGGAAAGCCTGGCCGAGCAGGAAGTCGCCGACGAGAACGCTCGCCTGGTTGCCCCAGATGGTGCGGGCGGTGGATTTGCCGCGACGCAGATCGCTTTCATCCACCACATCGTCGTGCAGAAGCGTCGCCGTGTGCATGAACTCCACGCTGGTGGCGAGCTTGATGTGGTTATCGCCCTCGTAACCGAACATCGAGGCCGAGGCGAGCGTCAGCATCGGCCGCAGGCGTTTGCCGCCGGAGGAGATAAGATGGTTGGCCACCTCGGGTATCATCTGGACATCGGAACCGGCCCTGGAAAGGATAAGCTGGTTCACCCGTTCCATGTCGGGACGGGTCAGGTCGACAAGCGGCTTGACGGATGCGAGTTTGTTTTTGCTTTCTTCAAGCGGTATGACGACGCCCAAGGGACAGGACTCCAATTCGAATTTGAACTCGACAATAAAAACTGATGCCTTGTGCGGCAAGGGGCGAATTGCCGCTAGCCATTCAAAAAGATGGGAATTTAAGGTCTATCCATGCGTGAACTGATCCGTACCAACGATGCCGTGCTTCTTTCCTTCGCTGAAAGCCTGATGAAGGACGCCGGCATCCATTGCCTTGTCGCCGATCAGGCGATGAGCATTCTGGAGGGATCGCTCGGCCTTTTGCCGCGACGGTTCCTGGTGGAAGAAGACCGCGCCGGTGAGGCCCGCCGCATTCTCATGGATGCCGGGCTGCGGGATGAGTTGCGTAACGAAGAGGTTTGAGCGGCGGTGGGCGACGGCATTTCCGAAACGATCGACGCCTTTCACCGGGGTCGGTTTCACATCATCCAGCCGAAGGGCAGGGGGCACCGGGCGGGCATGGATGCTATGCTTCTGGCCTCGCTGGTGGCGGATGACCGCGCCTGCCGGATCGCCGATCTCGGCGCCGGTGCCGGTGCCGCTGGCATGGCGGTGGCGGCGCGGCTCGAAAAGGCCGAGGTGACACTCTATGAGCGCTCCCCGGAAATGGCGGAATTTGCCCGCCGCAGTCTCGAATTGCCTGACAATGCCGCTTTTTCGGCCCGCGTCGAGGTTCTCGAAGCCGATGTGACGCTGCGGGCGAAAGCCCGTGTCGAAGCCGGATTGCCTGATGAGCATTTCCATCACGTCATCATGAACCCGCCCTATAATGACGCGGGCGACCGCCGCACGCCGGATGCCCTGAAGGCCGAGGCGCATGCCATGACGGAGGGCCTGTTCGAGGACTGGATCAGGACCGCGAGCGCGATCATGGTTTCGGGTGGGCAGCTTTCCCTGATTTCACGGCCGCAATCGGTGGCGGAGATCATCGCCGCCTGCGGCAGCCGCTTCGGCGGCATCGAGATCACTCTCATCCATCCCCGCCCCGGCGAGGATGCGGTGCGCATGCTCGTCACCGCGATCAAGGGATCACGCGCAAAGCTCACTTTCCGCGCGCCGCTCATCATGCACGAGACCGGCAGCCATGCCTTCACGCCCTTTGTGGATGACCTCAATAATGGCCGCGCCGCCTATTCTCGCAATGTAAGGGCAATCCGGACGGCGTCATAAATATCGTTGCGGCGCCATTCGCAAACCATTGCGTTTTGCCCGGCGATACATACATCCGTGACAACAAGATAATTGACGCGAGGATTGATTGGTGGGTTTTCTGAAGCATCTGGTGCCGAAACGCTTTCGCAAAAAAGAGCTCGTCATCCCCGTCGTGCGCATGCAGGGCGCGATCATGGCCGGCGGCAACCAGTTCCGCCCCGCCCTCAATCTCGCCTCCTATGCGCCGTTGCTTGAAAAGGCCTTTGCCGTCAAGGACGCCCCGGCCGTCGCCATCTCCCTGAATTCTCCCGGCGGCTCGCCGGTGCAGGCGCGGATGATCTATAATCGTATCCGCCAGCTTGCCGAGGAAAAGGACAAGAAGGTCCTGATCTTCGTGGAAGACGTGGCTGCCTCCGGCGGCTACATGATTGCGCTTGCCGGCGATGAGATCATCGCCGACCCCACCTCCATCGTCGGTTCGATCGGCGTCGTATCCGGCGGCTTCGGTTTTCCGGAAATGCTGCGGAAGATCGGCGTGGAGCGCCGCGTCTATACCGCCGGCGAAAACAAGGTCATCCTCGATCCTTTCCAGCCGGAAAAGGAAGGCGATATCGATTACCTGAAGTCGTTGCAGGTCGAAATTCACAATGTCTTCATTGATATGGTCAAGATGCGCCGCGGCTCGAAGCTGAAGGGCGATGAGACGATCTTCTCCGGCCTGTTCTGGACCGGCATGCGCGGCCTTGACCTCGGCCTGATCGACGGGCTTGGCGACATGCGGGAAGTTCTTCGCCGTCGTTACGGCACAAAGGTCAAGCTTCAACTCGTCAGCGGCGGGCGTTCGCTGTTCGGCAAAAAAGTGCCTGGCGTGAATACGGCGCTCGGCCTCAATGCTGAAAGGCTCGCGGCAGGCGCCGTCTCGGGTCTTGCGGAGGTTGCCGAAGAAAAGGCATTGTGGTCGCGTTTCGGTCTATGATGTCGCAGGAATAAGGCCTTATGGCGCAGCTCATTACAATTCTTCTTCTGGTGGTGGGGTCCATTATCCTCTATCGCCGCTTTGTTCGCGACGCGGAAAAGCTGTCGGCGAAATCGAAACAGCGCGAGAAGGAACGCGAAACCGGCGCCATCGGCACGCTGATCAAGGACCCGGAAACCGGCGAATATCGCGTCAAGCGCGAGGACGAGGCGTAATTTTCCTGTAACGCAGAATTTGTTATAGTGGCTCTGGAAACAGGAGGCCAACATGCGTGTCACGAAATGGGGCGACAGTCTTGCAGTCCGCATTCCGGCGGATGTTGCCGAAGCGCTGCATATCAAGGAAGGCGACGAGGTGGATGTTGTGACCCCGACTGAACCCGCTGCCCAAACGTCGACTGAAGGCGAACGGCGTCAGGCGCTGGAGAAAATTCGAGCGCGGCGCTGGACCTTGCCGCCGGACTACAAGTTTGATCGCGACGAGGCGAATGAGCGGTGAACGGAACGCCCTTCGTTGACACCAATATTCTGGTCTACGCTTCCACCTCCGACCGGCGGTCGGAGGTAGCCAACACGATAATATCGCAACCTTTCATTACCGGAGTGCAAGCGCTTAACGAGTTTTCGGTCGTCGCGCGAAGAAAATTGCGAATGGAATGGAGCAGTATACGTTCCGCTTTGGAAGATTTCAGAACGGCAGCCGCACGGATTGTGCCGCTGGATGTTAATTTGCACATAGCGGCGCTTGATCTCGCGGAGAGATACAACGTCGCCTTCTACGATGCTCTGATGTTGGCGGCAGCGCTGGAGGCCAAAAGCACTGTCTTTATCTCCGAAGACATGCATGACGGCCTTACTGTCGAAGGGCTGCTGAAGATCGTCAACCCTTTCGCATCCAGCCGCCACGCATAAAACCTTGACCCCCACGCCATGCCGTGGCACCAGTCCGCATCCGAAGTAAGTCACTGCTTACTTGTCCTCCTAACGCCGCGATGACTGAAATGACCGATATTCCCGACCATATGAACCCGAAGCGTTCCTTTCAGGCACTGATCCTGACGCTGCACAATTACTGGGCCGACAAGGGCTGCGCGGTGTTGCAGCCCTACGATATGGAAGTGGGCGCGGGCACGTTTCATCCGGCGACGACCCTGCGCGCGCTGGGCCCCAAGCCGTGGAAGGCCGCTTATGTGCAGCCGTCGCGTCGTCCGTCTGACGGGCGTTACGGGGAAAACCCCAACCGGTTGCAGCACTATTACCAGTATCAGGTCATTCTGAAGCCCAACCCGTCCAACCTGCAGGAGCTGTATCTCGGCTCGCTGAAGGCCATCGGCCTCGATCCGCTGCTGCATGATGTGCGCTTTGTTGAGGACGATTGGGAAAGCCCGACGCTCGGCGCATGGGGTCTCGGCTGGGAATGCTGGTGCGACGGCATGGAAGTGTCGCAATTCACTTACTTCCAGCAGGTCTGCGGCATCGAATGCTCGCCGGTTGCGGGAGAGCTCACCTATGGTCTGGAGCGTCTGGCCATGTATGTTCAGGGCGTCGACAATGTCTACGACCTGAACTTCAACGGCCGTGAGGGCGAAGAGAAGATTTCCTATGGCGACGTCTTCCTGCAGGCCGAGCAGGAATATTCCCGCCATAACTTCGAATTTGCCGATACATCAATGCTGCACCGCCATTTCATCGATGCGGAAAAGGAATGTCTGGCGCTTCTCGCCGCCGGTGCGCCTGGCGACAACGACAATCAGCGCCTGCACAAATGTGTATTCCCGGCCTATGATCAGTGCATCAAGGCAAGCCACGTCTTCAACCTTCTGGATGCGCGTGGCGTGATCTCGGTGACGGAACGCCAGAGCTATATCCTGCGCGTGCGCACGCTGGCGAAAGCCTGCGGCGAAGCCTTCCTGCTGACGGATGCAGGCGGGTTGAACTGGAACAGGGCCGCCTGAACATTTATGTAAGGCGGGCAACAGTCTAACGTGCGGATGCCATGCGGTGTCCGTGCCTCTTGAGGAGGGGTCGGGAATGTTCATCACGCTGGCAATCATCGCGGCAATCGCGCTTTATGTCGTCTTCATCTATAACGGCCTCGTCAAGGCGCGGCAGATGAAGGAAGAGGCGTGGTCGGGCATCGACGTGCAGCTGAAACGCCGCGCCGATCTCATTCCCAACCTCATCGAGACCGTCAAAGGTTATGCCGCGCATGAAAAAACCACCTTCGAGGAGGTGATCGCCATGCGCAACCGGGCGCAGGCCGTGCCGGCGGGTGATGTTGAAGGCCGAGCCCAGGCGGAAGGCCTGCTGTCGCAGGCGCTCGGCAAGCTCTTTGCGCTTGCTGAAGCCTATCCCGATCTGAAAGCCAACACGAACTTTCTGGAATTGCAGCGGTCGCTGGAAACCATCGAAGGCGAACTCCAGATGTCGCGCCGCTATTACAATGGTGCCGCCCGCGATCTCAACGTCAAGGTGGAGAGCTTCCCGTCCAATCTGGTCGCTGGCCAGTTCGGGTTTTCCAAGGCGCCCTATTTCGAGATCGACAATCCGGCCGACCGCGCCGTGCCAACAGTGAAATTCTAAGCACCGGTTCCCAATCTCCCGCGGATATTCCGATAGCCCGGCTTTCTGCCGCATTCTTTGACAAGACGACGATCATGATCGAACTGACCATCACCCCGCCCGGCCACCCGCTTTCCGGCAAGGTGGAGCCGCCCGGCTCCAAATCTATCACCAACCGCGCGCTTCTGCTCGCCGGCCTCGCCAAGGGCAAAAGCCACTTGTCAGGCGCGCTGAAAAGCGACGATACGCTTTATATGGCCGAAGCGCTGCGCGAGATGGGCGTGAAGGTCACCGAGCCTGACGCCACCACCTTCGTGGTCGAAAGTTCAGGCGTGCTGCAGCAGCCGGAAAAGCCGCTTTTCCTCGGCAATGCCGGCACCGCCACGCGCTTCCTTACCGCCGCCGCCGCACTTGTCGACGGTGCCGTCATCATCGATGGTGACGAGCACATGCGCAAACGCCCGATCATGCCGCTGGTGGAAGCCCTGCGTTCGCTCGGCGTCGAGGCGGAAGCGCCGACCGGCTGCCCGCCCGTCACCGTCTGCGGCAAGGGCACAGGGTTCCCCAAGGGCAGCGTCACCATCGACGCCAACCTTTCCAGTCAATACGTGTCAGCGCTTCTGATGGCCGCCGCCTGCGGTGACAAGCCTGTCGATATCATCCTCAAGGGCGAGGAAATTGGTGCGAAGGGTTACATCGACCTCACCACATCCGCCATGGAAGCCTTCGGAGCGAAGGTGGAGCGGGTCAGCAACGCCATCTGGCGCGTGCACCCAACCGGTTACACGGCAACCGATTTCCACATCGAGCCGGATGCCTCTGCTGCCACCTATCTCTGGGGCGCGGAGCTTCTGACCGGCGGTGCTATCGACATCGGCACGCCTGCGGACAAATTCACCCAGCCGGATGCAAAGGCCCATGAGGTCATGGCGCAGTTTCCGCATCTGCCCGCCGAAATCGATGGTTCGCAAATGCAGGATGCCATTCCGACCATCGCGGTTCTCGCCGCCTTCAACGAGACGCCGGTGCGTTTCGTCGGTATTGCCAATCTGCGCGTCAAGGAATGCGACCGCATTCGCGCCATCTCGCTCGGCCTCAACGAAATCCGCGAGGGTCTGGCGCATGAAGAGGGTGACGACCTGATCGTACATGCCGATCCGTCGCTCGCCGGGCAGACGGTCGATGCCTCCATCGATACCTTTGCCGATCACCGCATCGCCATGAGCTTTGCACTGGCGGCGCTCAAGATCGGCGGCATCGCCATCCAGAACCCGGCCTGCGTGGCCAAGACCTATCCGGGCTACTGGAAGGCGCTCGCTTCGCTCGGCGTCGACTATACCGAAAAGGAAAGCGCTGCCGAGCCGCAGCACTGAAGCCATTAGGGAGGGATCACCCGTGAAGACCATCGCCGCAAGACTTCTCGCGCTGTTCGTCTTCCTGGGCGTCGCCTTCCCGGCCTTTGCCGAGGAATTCATCCGCTCCTACCACTCGGTCGTCGAGGTGGCGGCGGATGGCAAGCTGACGGTGACGGAAACCATTACCGCTCGTGCCGAAGGCCAGAACATCAAGCGCGGCATCTTCCGCGATTTTCCGCTTTATGCGCTGGATGCGAATAACCGCCGCACCAGGGTGGATTTCAACGTCGTATCCGTGGAGCGCGATGGTGCGCCGGAGAGCTGGCGCACCGAAAATATCGATGGTGGCATCCGCATCTATACGGGCAGCGCCGAGCGTTTTCTGCCAA
This sequence comes from Agrobacterium sp. El2ro-1b, assembly GCF_048298475.1. NCBI lineage: Bacteria > Pseudomonadati > Pseudomonadota > Alphaproteobacteria > Hyphomicrobiales > Rhizobiaceae > Agrobacterium > Agrobacterium sp. El2ro-1b. The sequence continues at coordinate 291,646 of NZ_CP103458.1, forward strand.
CCGGCGAACACATCTTCCAGATCACCTATACCACCGCTCGGCAGATCCGCTTTTTCAGCGATTATGACGAGTTGACCTGGAACGTCACCGGCAATGGCTGGCAATTTCCGATGGGCGAGATTTCCGCGACCATCACGCTGCCGCGGGGCGTCAAGGCCACCGATACCGCCGTCTTTACCGGTCCGCTGGGCGCGAAAGGCAGGGATGCCCGGATCCTTAGCGAAGGCAATGAAGTCTTTTTCGCCACCACCCGCCCGTCTTCGGTGGGTGAGGGCATGACGGTTGCGGTCAAGCTGCCCAAAGGAGCCATCGCTGCCCCTGATACCTCGCAGGAGGCGGGCTGGTGGCTGCGGGATAATCTCGCCATCCTGCTTTCGGGCGGCGGGCTTTTTGTCGTGCTGCTTTATTACCTCAGGGCCTGGTTCGCGGTGGGCCGCGATCCGGCCAAAGGCGTGGTCGTGCCACGCTGGGATGCGCCGGAAGGGCTTTCCCCGGCTCTGGTCAATTATGTCGATAACCGCGGTTTTTCCGGCGCGGGCTGGACGGCGCTCTCCGCCTCCGCACTTGATCTGGCGGTAAAGGGTTTTGTCGTTCTGGAAGACCTGAAGAATTCCATCGTCATCCGCCGCACGGAAAAGGGAACCGCCGCCGATCTGCCAACCGGGCAGAAGACGCTGCTCTCCGCCATCGGCGGTCCGGGCGAAACACTGACCATCGACAAGGCCCATGGCACGCAGGTTGAAAAGGTTGGTTCACAATTCCGCGCAGCGATAGAAAAAGAGCATCGCGGCAAATATTACCGCAGCAATGCCGGCTATATCGTTTTCGGTATCCTCTTCAGCATCGCCATCATCATCGCGACGCTGGTGTTCGGCGATCTGGATGAAGGCGCCATCGCCGCCGTGCTGGTCTTCGGCTTTTTCTCCTTCTTCTTCAGCATCCTGTCGATCGGCATCGGCCGGCAGTTCTCGCGCGGCGCGTCGTTGAGCAAGCGCATCGGCGGCATCGTCATGCTGGCCTTTGCCGGTTTTGTGGCTTTTTCAGTCATTGGCGGCATAGCCACGCAGATCCTGCTGGATGTGACGCATGACACCAAGTCGCTGGCGCTGGCCGCCATTGGCGGCATCGTGCTCACCAATGCGCTGTTCCTGTTCCTGATGGGCGCGCCGACGCCGCTCGGCCGCAAGCTGATGGATGGCATTGAAGGCCTCAGAACCTATCTGACGCTGGCGGAAAAGGACCGGATGAATATGGCGGGTGCGCCCGCCATGTCGCCGCAGCATTTTGAAACATTGCTGCCCTATGCCGTGGCGCTCGGCGTCGAAAAACCGTGGAGCCGCACCTTCGAGACATGGCTCGCGACAGCCGCTGCCGGTGCCGCCGTGGCAAGTTATGCGCCCGGCTGGTATTTGGGCAGCAATTACGGCAGCTTCGGCGACAGGATCGGCGGCTTTTCCACCTCCATGGCGAGCACCATCGCCTCCACCATCCCACAACCGGTCAGTTCCTCCGGCTCCAGCTTTTCGGGCGGTGGCGGCGGCGGTTCTTCCGGCTCGGGTGGCGGTGGTGGCGGTGGCGGCGGCTGGTGATGCGCGCCGGCGGTAATTTAACCGAATGCATTGGTGACTTTTGCCGCGTTGCTTGCTAAGCCGACCGCAATCGTCCGACAACAGATAAAGTCCTGATCCCATGCCCGATCTTCTGCTTGAACTCCGCTCCGAGGAAATCCCTGCCCGCATGCAGCGTAAGGCGGCGGGCGATCTGAAGAAACTCGTCACCGACGCTCTGGTGGAGAGAGGGTTGACCTATGAGGGGGCGCGCGAATATTGGACGCCGCGCCGCCTGACGCTGGATATTCGCGGCCTCAACGCCCGCTCTGCCGATGTGCGCGAGGAAAAGAAGGGCCCGCGCACCGATGCCAATGAAAAGGCCATCGAGGGCTTTCTGCGCGGTGCCGGCCTGAACGATATCTCGGAAGCGCAGGTCGTTTCCGATCCGAAGAAGGGCGATTTCTACATCGCCATCATCAACAAGCCCGGCCGCCCGGCGGAAGAGATCATCGCCGAGGTGATGCCCGGCATCATCCGCTCCTTCCCCTGGCCGAAATCCATGCGCTCCGGCCCGGCCTCCATGCCGAAGGGCTCGAGCTATGCTGGCATTGAAGGCAAGGGCTCGGAGAGCCTGCGCTGGGTGCGCCCGCTGCAATCCATCGTCTGCCTGTTCGGTCCGGAACATGACGAAACCCAGGTCATTCCTTTCGCCATCGACGGCATCGTCGCGGGCAACGTCACCTACGGTCACCGGTTCCACGCGCCCGGCCCGATCACCGTGCGCCGTTTCGAGGACTATGTCTCGAGCCTCGAAAAGGCGAAGGTCATTCTCGATGCCGATCGCCGCAAGGACATCATCCTGCACGATGCCAAGGATCTGGCCTTCGCCAACGGTCTTGAGCTGGTGGAAGACGAAGGCCTGCTGGAAGAAGTCTCCGGCCTCGTCGAATGGCCGCAGGTGCTGATGGGTACTTTCGAGGAGGATTATCTGCAAATCCCGGCGGAAATCATCCGGCTGACCATCAAGACCAACCAGAAGTGTTTCGTTACCCGCAATCAGGGTGCGGAAGAGGGTCTTTCCAACCGCTTCATCCTGATCTCGAACATCGAGGCAAGTGACGGGGGCAAGGAAATCATCCACGGCAACGGCAAGGTCGTGCGCGCCCGTCTTTCGGATGCCCGCCATTTCTGGAACCGCGATCAGGGCGATCTGCCCGATCTGGAAACACTCAAAGATTCGGCCGCAAAATTCGACCTCGATCTGAAAAAGCCGCTCGACCAGCGCATGGCAAAGCTGGATGCGCTGAACGTTACCTTCCATGCCAAGCTCGGCACGCAGGGTGAACGTGTGGCCCGCATCCGCGAACTGGCAAAGGCACTAGCCCCTGTCGTCGGTGCCGATGGAGCGCTGGTAGACCGTGCGGTGGTGCTGGCGAAAGCCGACCTGCGCACGGAGGCAGTCGGAGAATTCCCCGAGCTTCAGGGCCTGATGGGCCGCAAATATGCGGTGCTGCAGGGCGAAAACGAAAGCGTCGCTGCGGCGATTGAAGACCACTACAAGCCGCAGGGTCCCTCCGACCGCCTGCCAGCCGACAAGGTGGCGATCACGGTTGCTCTCGCCGACAAGCTCGATACGCTCGTCGGTTTTTGGGCCATCGATGAGAAGCCGACCGGTTCGAAGGACCCCTTCGCTCTGCGGCGCGCGGCGTTGGGTGTGGTACGTATTCTGCTCGAGAAGAACGTCCGCCTGCCGTTACTGAGCGTTGCGCGGGATTCAGACCTTCTCTCCTTCTTCCACGACCGCCTGAAAGTCTATCTCCGCGATCTCGGTGCCCGTTACGATCTGATCGACGCCGTCCTTACACCGGAATCCGATGATCTCCTGATGATCGCCCGCCGTGTCGAGGCACTCACCGCCTTTATTACCGGTGAAGATGGCAGGAACCTTCTGGCAGGCGCCAAGCGCGCCACGCAGCTTCTGGCCGCTGAGGAAAAGAAGGGCACCGTGGTGGCCGATGGCGTCTCGGAAGAGCTCTTGAAGCTCGACGCCGAAAAGGCGCTTTACGCCGCGATCAAGACCGCCTCTGCCGATGCCGCAAAGGCCGTCGAGGGTGAGGATTTCCGCTTCGCCATGCAGGCGCTTTCGACGCTGCGCGCGCCCGTCGACAAGTTCTTTGAGGATGTGCTCGTGAATGACGAAGATGCGGCCATCCGCGCCAATCGTCTTGCGCTGTTGAAGGCCATTCGCGAGGCGACCGGCACGGTTGCGGATTTCTCGAAGATCACGGGGTGATGGGTTTGGGGGTAAACGGGCATTGCAGAATGCTGGGTTTCACCCCCCTCTGTCCTGCCGGACATCTCCCCCACAAGGGGGGAGATCGGATCGTTGCTACCGTTCGATCATCTTCAACGTTAAGGATTTGGCGGGGAGTGTCCCGCTTGCCGATCTCCCCCCTTGTGGGGGAGATGCCCGGCAGGGCAGAGGGGGGTAAGCCACGGTCTCGACTCCCGCAGGATGAGTTCCCATTGACCCACACGCCTCCCAAAATCCTCATCAGCGCCTGCCTCCTCGGCCAGCCCGTCCGCTATGACGGCAAGGGAAAACCTCTATCCCACCCGGCAGTCGAACGCTGGCGGAAGGAGGGCAGGCTGGTGACGATCTGTCCGGAAATGGCCGGCGGCATGCCCGTGCCGCGCCCGCCGGCGGAAATCGAGAAGGGGGCCTCCGGTCTCGATGTGCTGGAAGGCCGCGCCCGGGTGCTGGAAGTAACCGGCGGCGATGTTACGGCGGAATTTATTGCCGGTGCGGAAAAGGCACTGGCCTTCGCCAAGGCCAATGGCTGCACCCACGCGCTGCTGATCGACGGCAGTCCGTCCTGCGGATCGGTTGCGATTTACGATGGCTCGTTCTCCGGCATCAAACACGCAGGCAATGGCGTGACGGCGGCGCTGCTCGAAAAAGCCGGTATTGCGGTCTTTTCTCCGGCCGATATCGATAGGCTCGATGCGCTGACCCGTTGAAAAAAGCGCCGGAGTTTCCCCCGGCGTCGTTGTTCATAGCCTCGGAGCGGATCACCCCGCCATGCGCATCTCGCGCGCCATGCCATGAAGCTGGTGGCCGGAGGAGACCCGGAAGCCGCGGATGAGGTTCAGCAGCTCTTCGGTATCCACCGCCAGCGCTTCCGCCGAAGCCGTGGTCTCTTCCGCCATTGCCGCATTGTGCTGGGTGGCGACATCGAGTTGGTTCAGCGACGTGGAGATCGAACGCAGCGTCGTATCCTGTTCGGCGGCCGAATGGGCGATCTTGCTGACGATCTCGTTGGCGGATTTGATCTGGTCTGAGATGCGTTTCAGCGCGTCGCCAGCCTCGCCGACCAGGCGCACGCCGTTTTCCACCTGGGCGGAAGAGCGGGCGATCTGGTCCTTGATCTCCTTGGCGGCGGCGGCGGATTTCTGCGCCAGTTCGCGCACTTCCTGCGCCACCACGGCAAATCCCTTGCCCGCTTCGCCCGCACGGGCTGCTTCCACACCGGCATTCAGCGCCAGAAGGTTGGTCTGGAAGGCGATGACGTCGATCACGCCGATGATGTTGGAAATCTGGTCGGAGGATTGTTCGATACCGCTCATCGCCGTGATCGCTTCTTCCACCACCCGGTCGCTGCGTGTCGCTTCCGAGCTGACGGTGGTGACACGCTTGGCGGCGTCAGCCGCACCTTCCGCCGTCTGGCGCACCGCAACCGTCAGTTCATCGAGAGCTGCGGAGGTTTCTTCCAGATTTGCAGCCTGCCGTTCGGTACGCTGCGAAAGCTCATTCGAAGCCTTGCGGATTTCGTCCTTCGAGCCGCCAATGTCGATGCTCTTGGTGTTCACCTTGGCCATGGCGGCATCGAGATGCGTCAGAGCCTCGTTGAAATTGTCGCGTAGCGCCGCATAACGGTTGCCGAGATCTTCGCAGCGCACGGTCAGATCACCACCTGCCAGCTTCTCCAGCGCGTCGCCGATGGTGGCGACGACCCGCGCCTGCAAGGCGGCCTCGTCGCGCTGCATGTCGAGATTGTTCTGGCGCTCGGCATCCAGCTGCTGCTGCTGCTCTTCCTCACGGCGCTGCATGGCATGGCGCTCGCGGACCTTGTCCTGCAGCGAAGCGGTGGCCTTGGCCATCATGCCCACTTCGTTGGTCAGGCCGGTGTGGGGAATGGCGAGCGAAACGTTCTCATTGGCCACTTCGCCGAGTGCACGGTGAATGTCGCCAAGCGGTTTCGAAATGCCGCGGATGACGTAGAAAGCAGCGGCAAGTGCTAGCACGAAGATGGCGGCACCGATGGACAGCGCCTTCATCACCTCGCCACGAACCTGCGCATTCAAATCGTCGATGTAAACGCCGGTCACGACCACCACCTGCCAGGGCTCGAAGGCCAGCGCGTAGGAGCTCTTGGCGTAATCATTGCCTTCCATGCCAGGCTTCGGACCGTAGAAATCCGTCTGCCCGCCGCCATTGCGGCCAAGCCGCACCAGCTCGTCACGATAGGCAAAGCCCTTGCTGTCGGGCTTACCCTTGTAGTTTTCCCCGACACGTTTCGTATCGGGATGGAATTTCATCGTCACGTCGTAGTCGTAACCGAAGAGATAGCCATCGGGGGTGAAGCGCATGGCGCTGACGGTCGCGTAAGCCTGTTTCATGGCTTCGTCGCGCGAAAGCGTCCCGGCCTTTTCCTTGTCATGGAAGGATTGCAGGATGGAGATCGCCGATTGCACCTGCGTCCGCAGCATGCCGTAGCGTTCCTCATAGATCGCATCGGTGGCGGATTTCAGCTGGTAGAAGGTCGCCGCGCCGAAGGCGGCCATCAGGGCCACCACGAGAACGATCAGTTGACGGGAAATGGAAAGGTTCTTCATGGGCGCTCGCAAGGTTTGGGATCGCGCGTCGTAAAAACGCCGCGCGGTACCGATGTTTCGGAAAGGGGAGAGGCGCATGATGCGCGATGAAAGGGCCGGAGCGACTGCCCGCGCTATGGCCTTTTTCTGTGCTGCATTGCACTATAGACCCACTTAGCGGCCAAAAATTTGAATAAATATTTAATTAGCGAAGGCTTTATCAGGTTGGGCTGACAGAATAAGCGGCGGAGAAAGTAATATTCCCCGCATGGTTGCGGCATTGCTTGGATAATGCAGCGAAAGCGCGATTATTTGACGTTTGTCATCAAAAGCGCCGCTGGCGGATCAGTTGCCCCGCAACTGGAAATCCGGAAACTGGGGCGTGCCGATCACCGAGGCGTTGGCCGGCTTGGATGCATTGTCGCTGGAAATTGCCTTGACGGCCGCCGTGGTCGTCGTCACGTCGATGCCGGCCGGCGTTGACGCCGTCTCAGCGGGAGGTGCTTCGGGTGCCGCGTCGTCATAGGTGGCGATGGCGGTGCTGGAGGGGTCCGTCATCCATGCGGGATTGGTGCTGACGAAGGTGACCGGCGCACCGCCAAGCCAGGCTTCGGTGCGCACCAGCGTGCGTTTGCCGTCGACCTCGTGCATTTCAGTGTGTTGCGTGCCCGGCTCGATGGACGGAACGGCATAACCCTGCGCCGCGGGTTTGTTTTTCAGCGGCTGGCAGCCGGCGCAATTCAGGCGAACGAAGCTGCCATTGGTGACTTGCACGTCATTGATATATTCGATGGAGGACGCCATCGCCGACCCGCTGGTCAGCACGACAATCGCTGTCAGAAAAAGACGCTGCATCGAAACCCCCGAAAAGACGGCGCGGCCTCGCAATCGAGACATCATGCGCCATGCAATAATGGGGCAAGTATTACCGGTCTTTCGTTTCCATCGGGTCAGCAAACTTGGTAAAAATTGAACGAAATAGTCGCTGCCGAGCCGATCTGCTTTAAGGATCAGGCCTTTTCGCGGGCAATGGCCTGCCAGCCGATATCGCGGCGGCAAAAGCCGTTTTCCCATTCAACCTTGTCGGCCAGCGCATAGGCGCGCGCCTGCGCTTCCGTCACGTTTCTGCCAAAGGCGGTGACATTGAGCACACGGCCGCCGGTCGCAACGAGTTTGCCGTCCTTCAGCGCAGTCCCGGCATGAAATACCTTGGCTTCTTCGCTGGCCTCGGGAATATGGGCGATCGGCGTGTACTTGTCATAAGCGCCGGGATAACCCTTGGAAGCAAGAACCACGGTCAGCGCTGCATCGTCGCGCCATTCCGCCTGCACCTTGTCCAGCGTGCCGGTGGCCGTGGCGTAGAGGATCGGCAAAAGGTCACTCTTGAGGCGCATCATCAGCACCTGGCATTCGGGATCGCCGAAGCGAACATTGTATTCGATCAGTTCCGGACCCTTGGCGGTGATCATCAGGCCGGCGAAAAATACGCCGGAGAAAGGGTTCCCATCCTTGGCCATGCCTGAGATCGTCGGCTCGATGATCTCCTTCATGGTGCGCTCCACCATATCAGGTGTCATGACAGGGGCGGGGGAGTAAGCGCCCATGCCGCCGGTATTCGGGCCGGTATCGCCATCGCCGACACGCTTGTGATCCTGCGCGGTGGCGAGCGCCAGCGCCGTCTTGCCATCGGAAAGGCAGAAGAAACTCGCTTCTTCGCCGTCGAGGAAGGCTTCCACCACCACCTCAGTGCCGGCTGCACCAAACGCGCCGTCGAAACAGTCATCGATGGCGGCAAGCGCTTCGGCTTCCGTCATGGCCACGGTCACGCCCTTGCCGGCGGCAAGCCCATCCGCCTTGATGACGATCGGCGCGCCCTGTGCACGGACATAGTCCTTGGCAGGTTCAGCGGATTTGAAACGCTGGTAAGCGCCGGTAGGGATATCGTAACGGGCGCAGAGGTCCTTGGTGAAACCCTTGGAGCCCTCGAGCTGGGCGGCGGCTTTCGAAGGTCCGAAAGTGGCGATGCCGGCGGCGCGCAGATCGTCCGCCAGACCCGCGACCAGCGGTGCTTCCGGGCCGATGACGACGAAGTCGATTGCCTTTTCCTTGGCAAAAGCGATGACGGCAGCGTGATCTTCCACGTCGAGCGAAACGAGTGTGGCGTGGTCGGCGATGCCGGGATTACCGGGTGCGGCATAAAGCGCGTCGATGAGGGGAGACTGGGCGATTTTCCACGCCAGCGCATGTTCGCGTCCGCCGGAACCGATCAACAGAACTTTCATGGTCAATACCCCTGCAAATTCGCCAGTAACCTTGTGGCACGGGCGTTAAGGGCAGGGGGGCGAAAGGTCAAGGAGAAAGCGCCGCAAATGCCTGTCTTTCCCTTGAAGTCAGCCTTTCCTGTGGAATCGTGGATACCTCTTGTTGTCACGCCACAATCAGACATTATGTTCGCCGCTCCAGACGCCACAGCAGAGAACCCCATGACCGCAGACAATGCCCGCCTCGCCTCGCTCATCGCCTCCGAAATCAACGCCCGACCCGATCAGGTAAAGGCGGCGGTGGCCTTGCTGGACGAGGGCGCGACCGTGCCCTTCATCGCCCGCTATCGCAAGGAAGTGACCGGCGGTCTCGATGACACCCAGCTTCGAACGCTGGCGGAACGCCTTGTTTATCTGCGCGAACTGAATGCGCGCCGCGCCTCCATCGTCGATTCCATCACCGGCCAGGGCAAGATGTCCGATGAGCTGATGGTCAAGATCATGCAGGCGGGCACCAAGGCGGAGCTGGAAGACCTCTATCTGCCCTATAAACCGAAGCGCCGCACCCGCGCGGAAATCGCCCGTGAACGTGGTCTCGGCCCGCTCGCCGAAGCTATCTGGGAAAACCGCGCTGCCGATCCGGCGAAACTCGCGGAGGCCTATGTCAAGGGTGAGGTGGCCGATGTGAAGGCGGCGCTCGAGGGCGCGCGCGACATCGTCGCCGAGACCATGACGGAAAACGCCGATCTTCTCGGCCGCCTGCGTGATTACATGCGCCGGAACGCCACCTTCCGCGCCAAGGTCGTGGATGGCAAACAGGCGGCGGGCGAGAAGTTTTCGGATTATTTCGACCATTTCGAGCGCTGGGCAACGGTGCCGGGCCACAGGGCACTCGCCATGCTGCGCGGCTGGAACGAAGAAATTCTTACACTGACGATCGATGTCGATGCGGATGATCCCGCGCCGGTGAAGCCGTCGCAGCGCACCATCGCCGCCGCTTTCGATATCCGCAATACCGGACCTGCCGATCAATGGCTGATGGAGGTGGCGGGCTGGACCTGGCGCGTGAAGCTTTCCATGTCGCTGTCGCTCGACCTGATGCGCGAGTTGCGCGAGCGGGCGGAAGAAGAGGCGATCAATGTCTTTGCCCGCAATCTGAAGGATCTGCTGCTGGCCGCCCCCGCCGGATCCCGCGCCACCATGGGTCTCGATCCGGGCATCCGCACCGGCGTCAAGGTCGCGATCGTGGATGGCACCGGCAAGCTGCTGGACACCAGCACGGTTTATCCCTTCCCGCCCAAGAACGATGTTCGCGGCACGCAGGCCGAACTCGCCTCGCTGATCCGCAAACACAATGTCGAACTCATCGCCATCGGCAACGGCACGGGCAGCCGTGAAACCGAAAAGCTGGTGGCCGATCTTCTGGCACAGCTGCCGGCTTCCGCTTCCGGCGCCAAGCCCACGAAGGTCATCGTCTCGGAAGCCGGCGCGTCGGTCTATTCCGCTTCGGAACGGGCGGCAGCCGAATTCCCCAATCTCGACGTGTCGCTGCGCGGTGCCGTTTCCATCGCCCGGCGTCTTCAGGATCCGCTGGCGGAACTGGTGAAGATCGAGCCGAAATCCATCGGCGTCGGACAATATCAGCACGATGTCGACCAGGGCCGCCTCAGCCGCTCGCTTGATGCCGTGGTGGAAGATGCGGTGAATGCCGTCGGCGTCGATCTCAACACGGCCTCGTCGCCGCTTCTGGCTCGGGTCTCCGGTCTTGGCAGCTCGATTGCCGATGCCATCGTTGCCCATCGTGACCAGACCGGCCCTTTCGCCAGCCGCAAGGAATTGCTGAAAGTGCCGCGGCTTGGCCAGCGCACCTTCGAACAATGCGCCGGCTTCCTGCGCATCCCGAACGGCAAGGAACCGCTGGATTCCTCTTCGGTGCACCCGGAAGCCTATGGCGTGGCGAAAAAGATCGTCGCCGCCTGCGGCCGTGATCTGCGCTCGCTGATGGGGGACAGCGCGGCGCTGAAAGCGCTTGATCCGAAGCGCTTCATCGACGAGCAGTTCGGCCTGCCGACCGTGAAAGACATCATAGCCGAACTGGAAAAACCCGGTCGCGACCCGCGCCCGAGCTTCAAGACCGCGACCTTTGCCGATGGTGTGGATGAGATCACCGATCTGAAACCTGGCATGCTTCTGGAAGGCACCGTCACCAATGTCGCGGCCTTCGGCGCTTTCGTGGATATCGGCGTGCATCAGGATGGCCTGGTGCATGTCTCGCAGCTCGCCGACCGTTTCGTGAAGGACCCACATGAGGTCGTCAAGGCGGGCGATGTGGTCAAGGTGCGAGTCGTGGAAGTGGATGTAAAGCGCAAGCGCATCGGGCTAACCATGCGCAAGGATGGCGGTGAGGCGGCGCCGCAGCCGATGCGTGAAAAGAACAATGCGGGCGCTATGCGCCATGCCACAGCCAAGCCGAAAGAGCGCAACGAGGGGTCGCAATCCGGTGGTGCTCTCGCCGCCGCTTTGGCCGAAGCCATGAAGCGACGCTGACCTCTGGTTGAATTGTTTTTTGACAAAAAGGCCCTGCCGGACACGCCGGCGGGGCTTTTTGCTTGATGAAATCGTTCAATTTTTTTGAAATAAGACTATCTTGAAACTTGTGCTGAAAGGAATACGGTCAGCAAAATTGATAAGTGAGACTTAGCAATTGGGGGTGCCATGGCGTCGTCTCTGCATGTTCTTCTCGAAAAGATAATCAAGATCGGTGATCTCACCGTCAACAGCCCGGGCGGCAGCCGCACATTTGGCGACGGCACGGGAAAAAAAGTGGTTCTGAATTTCACTGACGAAGCCGCCATGCAGGAGATTGCCGCCGATCCGGCGCTCAAGCTCGCTGAAATGTACATGGAAGGCCGGGCGAAGGTCGCGGAAGGCGACATTTACGATTTCCTGGCGCTGGTGAAGGGTAACACGCTGAGCGAGGCGTTGTCCTTCGGCATGGTCTGGCGTGGCATGGCCCGCATCATCGCCGCCCGCATCAAGATGCGTCTGCCGGTCAATCACAACAAGAGCAATGTCGCCCATCACTACGATCTGAGCGCCAAGCTGTTCGATCTCTTCCTCGATGAAGATTGGCAATATTCCTGCGCCTATTTCAATCCGCCTGATATCAGCCTCTATGAGGCGCAGGTTGCGAAAAAGCGGCACATTGCCGCCAAGCTGATGGCCGAGCCGGGCCAGAGCGTTCTGGAAATCGGCTCCGGCTGGGGCGGCATGGCAATGTATATCGCCGAAAGCGCCGGTGCTGACGTGACCGGCATCACGCTCAGCGAAGAACAGCTGCGCGTTTCGCGCGATCGCGCGGCAAAACGCGGGCTTGCAGGCAATGTCCGCTTTGAATTGCAGGATTACCGTTATCTGCCGGCCTCGAAGAAATATGACCGCATCGTCTCCGTCGGTATGTTCGAACATGTCGGGCCGACGCATTATCGCGATTATTTCGACAAGGTGGCGGAGGTGCTGGACGACAGGGGTGTGATGGTGCTGCATTCCATCGGCCAGCCCAGCCCGGCGCTGGCGACCAATCCCTTCATCGAAAAATATATTTTCCCCGGTGGTTACATTCCCTCGCTCGCCGAGGTGCTGCCGGCGATCCAGAAGTCCGGGCTGCTGGTGAAGGATATCGAAATCCTGCCGATGCATTATGCGCATACGCTCCGGCACTGGCGTGAACGTTTCGTGGCGCGCAAGGCGGAGGCGGTCGCGCTTTACGACGAACGGTTCTTCCGCATGTGGGAGTTTTATCTGGCGGGCTCGGAAATGGCCTTCACCCACGAAAACTTCCATATTTTCCAGATTCAGCTCGCCAAGGACCGCGATGCCGTGCCGCATAATCGCGATTATATCGCGCAGAACGAGGCAAAGCTGCTGGAGTTCGAAAAGACGCGCCCGCCACTGGAGAAGGTGACGTTCTGAAGACGGCGGACGAACGTTTTGGCACATGCGACGTCATCCTCGGGCCTGTCCCGAGGATCTATCCACGTTGCAGAAGATAGGGCCCTCGCAGATGCTCGGGACAAGCCCGAGCATGACGGAGGATAGGTTTGGCGCCCTGTCGCGAGCCTCGCAGTGGTGTTCTGCTTCTCCCCACGCTGGTTAATGGAATGGAAAGACAATCCCTCTAATTCTACGGGCACCTGTCTGTATTGCGTTTCTGGGGTTGTTTCATGTTCAAGCCATCAGCGGCCGTCGCCGCCTGTGTCGTGTCGCTTTTTGCCGTGGGTAATGCCCATGCTGAAGGCTGGTTTTCCGGCGACTGGTATCTGAAGCTCGGCGGCGCGGGTTTCACTGCGCCGAAATATCAGGGCGACAACAAGAATGAATTCGGCTTCTCGCCGATCATTTCGCTCGGCCGTCAGGGGCAGGGTGCGCGTTTCACCTCGCGCAACGACAGCGCCTCGATCTCGCTTCTGGACAACGGCCCGATCAGCATGGGTCTCGCCGGCAAGCTGGTTTCCCCGCGCGACCAGAAAGATTCCGACGATCTGAAGGGCATGACCCGCATCAAGCGCGGCGGCGAGCTGGGCGGTTTCGCCGAAGTCTATCCGACCGACTGGCTGCGCATTCGTGGTGAAGCCCGTCAGGGCATCCGCAGCCACAGCGGTGTGGTGGCGGATCTCAACGCCGATGTCTTCACCGATATCGCCCCCGGCATTCAGGTGTCCGTCGGCCCGCGCGCGACCTGGGTCAGCAGCAAATATAACGAGCGCTATTATGGTGTCAGCGCCGCCCAGACGGCGGCCGGCGCACCATCGCCCTACAGCCCGGGTGGCGGCCTGCATTCCGCCGGCGTCGGCGCGGCCATCACCTGGAAAGTCACCGAAAACGCGGAAGTGGGTTCGTTTGCGGAATATCGCCGCCTGATGGGCGATGCCGCCGACAGTTCGCTGGTGCGCGAACGCGGTTCGAAGAACCAGTTCATCGTCGGTGTTCAGGCGAGCTACAAGTTCAATTTTTCGCTGCCCTGAGGGGACGGGCGACAAGGCCATGCGAAGCCCCGTTGCGAAGCCGCAGCGGGGCTTTTTTGCATGCGGGCGGGGTGCTGAAATCCATTCCGATTTTTTTGCCAATGCTGTAGAACCATCGCATGGTTCACCACAGCGATTTGTCAGACCGCGTTTCCGACGCGCCATCCAACAACTGGGTCTATCGGATTTTGCCGAGGCCCCTCTGGCCCTATGCGCAGCTGGCGCGGTGGGATCGTCCCATTGGCTGGCAATTGTTGATGTGGCCGTGTTTCTGGGCCGCAGCCCTCGCGGCCAATGCGGCGGTGGCGACGGGCGGCTTTTCCTGGGCCACGCTGATCTGGCATCTCGTGTTGTTCTTCATCGGATCGGTGGCGATGCGCGGCGCGGGCTGTACCTATAATGATCTCGCCGACCACAAGATCGACATGGCCGTGGCGCGCACCCGCTCCCGGCCGTTGCCATCGGGCCGGGTGAGCCGCGGACAGGCCAAGCTCTTCATCGTGCTGCAGGCGCTTGCCGGGCTGGTCGTGCTTTTGCAGTTCAACGGTTTCGCTGTTGTCACCGGCATAGCCTCGCTGGTCTTTGTGGCGATCTATCCCTTTGCCAAGCGTTTTACCAACTGGCCGCAGTTTTTCCTCGGGCTCGCATTTTCCTGGGGTGCGCTGATGGGCTGGGTCGGGCAGTTCGGTTCTCTCGCCTGGCCGGCTGTCCTGCTTTATGTCGGCTCCATCGCCTGGACGATCGGTTATGATACAATCTACGCCCATCAGGACAAGGAAGACGACACAGCCGTGGGCATCGGTTCCACCGCTTTGTTGTTTGGAGAAAACACACATCGCTGGCTGGTTTTCCTTTATGGCACAGCCCTTGTCATGATTCTCCTGTCGTTCTGGACGGCGGGCGTTAACATCATTGCCTATAGCGGCCTTGCTGCTGCCGCCATCATGCTGTTCCGGCAGGTCTGGGTGCTGGATATCGATGACGTTGATCAATGCCTCGTGCTGTTCAAATCCAACAACCGTGTCGGCGTGCTGATTTTTGCCGGTCTCATCCTGCCGCTGCTGCTGGCGTAAGCTGCGGGAATAGGGAATACGAAAAAGCCCGGTCGCGTCATCCGCACCGGGCTTTTGTGTTCTGGACTGAAGAAGATCAGCTGCGGGCGATGATTTCCTTGCCCTCGATCTTCATGCTCATGCCGAGCGAGCCGGTGGAGCGGCGAACGAGGAAACGCGGGCGGCGATCCGCGAAATAGGAATGGCGACGGCGCGGGCGGGTATTCTGGGTGCGCACCTTGCCGAGATGTTCTTCCAGCGGACGGGCAACGCCATCGGCTTCCACCATCAGCATGGGAATGCGGTAGGCTTCGGACCAGCTGCGCCAGTCGGCGGCGATATCGCAGAGATCGTGGGCGACGAGCAGCGGAACGCAGAGATCCGGGTCGTCATGGTGAAGTTCCAGCGTTACGGTGACCTGACCGTCGCCATGGTCGATGGCGCGGGCGGCGACACCCTTGAAGGCGCGGGCTGGCAAAGCGAAGGATAAAGGCAGGCCGGAAGAGGTGAGAACCTTTCTCAGAACGGCGCCCCGTTCATCGAGAGTGACGGCGACATCAGTCGCGCCATCGCCTTTTCCATAGGTGACCTGTTGCGGAAAACGTGCCGGGTCTAACCTGAGTGTGGCGACGGCCCAGTCGGGCTTCAGAACGGTCTTGGTCATGTTTATTCTACCCTTGTTTTACCTGAGAGCCGGTTTCCGGTCTTCTCATTGGGACTTTTCGTCCTCTGATGTCAGGAGAATATCCGCCGCCTGTTCGAGACTGCTTAAAAATCGCGGTTAAGAAAACTTTGCATTCCCAAATGGTTAGCAAAACCCACTGTGGCATGGTTTCGCTGAGGTAAAGCAGATCGAGACAATGCGATTTTTATCCCGGTCAAAACTGTGCTCTTTCAAGCTACGGGCAAGGCGCGTCATGCATAGTCCTGCCAAGGCTTGCCGTGTGTCCGGATGGGCGCGCGCGGGGTGGATTTAAAAACCGGAGCTTCTGGTGTCCCGAGGGGATGCGCGGCGCTCCAGGGGGCATTCGGATGGTATCGACTTTTCTCAGCTACGACCTCATCAACCGCGATATGAAATCAAGCATTTCGCGCGTGTCGCAGCAGGGGCTCGTGGAGCGGCAGACGAAATATTACAAGGAAAACATCGGCAATGTGAAAAGCGTCGATGAGTTCCTCGGTAACTACCAGCTCTATTCCTATGCCATGGATGCCTTCGGTCTCGGCGAGATGACCTATGCCAAGGCCTTCATGAAAAAGGTTCTGGAAAGCGATCTGAACGACCAGAACAGCTTCGCCAACAAGCTGACCGACGAACGGTATCGGGAATTCGCCGCCTCCTTCAACTTCACGGCGTCGACGAAGACCGTCCAGACGGATGCGCAGCTCGACAAGATGATCGGTCTTTATGATACGTCGATCACCAATTTGAACGGCAGCCTTGCGGAAGAGACGCGTTATTACAAGGCGATCATTGGCACGGTGACGAATGCCGATCAGCTGCTGCGCAACGATCGGACGCGCGCCTATATCTTCCAGGTCTTCAACATCGATGAGAAGACCTATTCCTACGCCCATATCAAGGGATTGATGACGAGTGACGTCAACGATCCCAATAGCTACATCAACCAGAACTACGGCGCGGCCTATAATGACGCGGTCGAAAAGCTGACGATGAAGGGCAATATCGAACTGCACGCGCAGGTCACGGCCCGCATTACGGCGATTGATACCGACCTTGCCGGCACCAGTCTGACGGCCGAGGAGCGCACGAAGCTCGAGGCGGAAAAGGTGACCCGCCAGGACCAGCTGACCCAGCTCGAAGCCGTTCTGCCGCCAAAGGATCAATGGGACGCGAAGCTCGCGGCGATCAAGGCGGAGCAGACAACGCTGTCGAATGCCGTTACGCAATATAACAAGATGGCGCAGATCGCCAACGCCTTCGAGTTCCAGAATGACGGCACGGTGACCGCTGGCGGGGCGCAGACGGCGGACAAACTGAAAGCCATCACGGACTCCTATATTGGCAGCGCACCGCGTGTGACACCGACCGTCGCGACGCTGAACCGCGATTACTTCGAATCGAAGATTGGTTCCGTCACGACGGTAGAAGAACTGATGTCGGATGCGCGGCTTCTCAATTATGTCAGAACGGCCTTCGACCTGAACGACCTGACCATCGTGCCGGCAACGATCAAGAACATCCTCACCAGCGATCTCAGCGATCCGAACAATTACATCGCGACCATGGGCAAGAACGACAAGCGTTACCTCGCCCTGAAAAACGCATTCAATTTTCTCCCAGATGGAACGCTTGCGGCCGGCACGACGCCCCAGACGACGACCCAGACCGCGACGACCACCAGCGGTTACATGACCCACTATAACGATGCGGACGATGCTGCCGACGCAAAGGCGCTTTCGCTGTTCAAGAGCAGCATTGGTAAGGTCACGAGCGTCAATGATTTCCTCGGAACCAACGCCGTCTATACCTATGCGCTGAGAGCCGTCGGTCTCGATCCCGCCAAGGTCAACATCTCCGATATCCAGAGAGTGCTGACCAGCGACCTGCAGGATAAAAAGAGCTATGTTTATACGCTGAAGGACGACCGATACGTGAAGCTCGCCGAACTCTTCAACTTCACGAAGGACGGTTCGGTGGGTTCACCCATTCTGGCGCAGTCGGAAATCGAGCTGCAGACCATGTCGGCCGACTACATCAAGAAGAAATCGGCTTTCGGTACCGAAAAGGACAAGGAAGCCGCCCAGACTGAGGCGAAGTATTTCTCAGGCGAGATGCAGAAGATCAAGACGCTGAGTGAATTTCTGGCCAATGACCGCCTGACCAAATTTGCGATGGAATCGCTTGGTATCGACCCCAAGAGCGTCACCAAAGAACAGCTGCAGAAAATCTTCACCTCGAACCTTGATGACAAGAACAGCTACGTCAACAAGGAGATGGACCCGGTCTTCCGCCGTCTCGTCACCGCCTTCAATTTCGACACGGAAGGCAAGCTGCTTCATGAAGACCGCAGTGCGATCCAGACCCGGCGCGGCCTCTATGAAACGCTCGACAATTATCTGACCCAGACCCTGGAATCGCAGGCGGGCGAAGAAAACGCCGGTGTGCGACTGGCGCTTTATTTCAAGCGCATGGCGGCCGGGACGACGTCCTATTATTCGATCCTTGCCGATACCGCGATCCAGAACTTCATCAAGACCACCTTCGGCATTCCGGACGAACTCGGCAATGCCAATGTCGATACGCAGGTGGCGATGATGAAGAAGTACTTCGATATCAAGGATTTTCAGGACCCGGACAAGGTCAAGAAGCTGATTGCCCGTTTCACCATCATGTATGACAACAAGCAGAACGTCGCCGATCCGATCATGACACTGTTCAACGGCAGCGGCTCGGCGGGTATCAGCGGCGACACGCTGCTGGCGGTCGCAACACTCAGGGCACGATAAGCCGACAACGGAAAGGCCGGGTTATCCGGCCTTAGGCATATTCACCATCCCGGCAGCATATGCCCGGCGCGCAGGCGCGGCATCTTGGGGTAGGTCTTCACATCACTGTCCATCTCGTCGACAACGCTCATCGGCGAGATATTATCGAGGCAGGCGGTGATGTGGTCGGTAATGGCGTTCACCAGCGAAGGCGAGAGGCCGGGGCGCTTCATCAGGCCGATCTGCACCGGTGGCAGCGGCGGGAAACCATCGGCAGCGGTCAAAACCTTCATGCCGGTGCGCAGTGCCGATTCCGGCAGGACCGAGACGGCCATGCCCGCCAGCACCGCGGCGGCGACCACGGTGGAAGACCAGCTCGTGAACAGGACCTGATAATCCCGCCCGTCGGCATCGAGCGCCGAACAGGCAAGCTGGCGCCAGTGGCAGTCGCGCCGCCCGACGGCGAGCGGCACCGGCGCGTCGTCCTTCAGCGGATGGTTGGCGGAGGCGACCCAGCAGAGCGGTTCGGTTCGCACCACATCGGAGGAGCGTGCACGGGGATTATGTGTGACGAGCGCGATATCCAGTTCGCCGCGCGCCATTTTTTCGGCAAGGCTGACCGAAGGTTCGCAGACGATATAAAGCTCGACATTCGGATGGGTCTTGGCGAAACGCCCGATGATTTCAGGCATATAACGGTCGGCGTAGTCATCAGGGGTGCCGATGCGCAGCGTGCCTTCCAGCCGGTTGTCGTCAAAGGCGGCGATCGCCTCATTGTTGAGGCGGATGATGCGGCGGGCATAATTCATCAGCTTTTCACCCTCCGCCGTCAGGCGGTTGCCACGCCCGTCCTTGGCGAAAAGCTGTTTGCCGATGCGCTCTTCCAGCCGCCGCATCTGCATGGAGACGGCGGATTGCGTCTTGAAAACGCGGTCGGCGGCCTTGGTAAAGCTGCCCGTATCGATGATGGCGATGAAGGTATGCAGCTGGTCGATGTCGAGAGGTGCGGACATGGAGTGTCATCCATCAGAATGATTGATGTCTCACATTAGAAACATTCGTTGGACTGATCAATAGTCTTGCGACATTTTGACACCAAGCAAATCAGTATCAACCTGGGCCGACGAGACGTCGGGCCCCCAACCCAAGGCAGCTTCTCGCGCGTGGTGCGTCGGGGGCGGTGCCGCATCGTGCCGTTACGAGAGGATAAGTATCATGCGCACGGCAGAACGGAGAATGGAACTGGAACTCGCAACCGCACGGCCGGGGGACGCCTGGCGTCGCGCCGCTGTGCTGGGTATTTCCGGCGTTAAAACCTTCGTGCAGCGCATCTACAATCGCATCGTGGCCAATGGTCTCACGGAACTTGATGACCGCCTTCTTGCCGATATCGGTCTGGTGCGGTCGGATGTCAGCGATGCTCTCAATACTGGCCTGTTGGAAGATCCCACGGCCCATCTCACCCGCGCTGCGCGCAAACGCGCGGTCACGCGTTTCAAGACACTTTGAAATTCCGCCTCCGGCAGACCTCCAGCTGCCGGACGTGGCTTCCAGCCGCAAGGTTTTCCCCGCAGGGTGATTTGCCAATAACCCTGCCTTTGCCCGGTGTCAGGCCCCTCGGCCGCGCCGGGCTTTTTTATGGCCCGGCCTCACCCGACTTACCGGCAATGCCTCAATATTGATATTCCTCGAACACTGGCAGCACCGAGCCGCCCCAGCGGCCGTTATAAAGTGCAAGCAGGTCTTCGGCGAGCGTGGTCTTCTTGGCCAGAACCTCGTCCAGCGACGACAGGAACACGGTCTCGTCCTGGCCTTCGCCATTCAGCCGCTTGCGGTTTTTCAGGCCGGTGCGGGAAATGTCGAGCACCTCGCGGGCGATGCCGAGAAGTGGCTTGCCAGCAATCTCGGCCGAAAGCCCCTTGGCCGGCACGGCGTTGCGCAGTGCGATCACCTCATCGAAGCTCCAATTGGCGGTCAGCGCATCGGCAGCGTCGAGGGCCTCCTGATTATAGAGAAGGCCGACCCAGAAGGCGGGCAGGGCGCAGATGCGCCGCCACGGGCCGCCATCGGCGCCGCGCATTTCGAGGAAACGCTTCAGGCGCACATCGGGGAACAGCGTGGAGAGGTGGTTTGTCCAGTCGCCCATGGTCGGTTCCCATGCGGCGATTTCGCCCTTCAGCGCCCCGTTCATGAACTGGCGGAAGGTGACATGGGTGCAATCGTGATATTTGCCGTCACGCACGATGAAATACATCGGCACGTCGAGCGCCCATTCGACATAGTCCTTGAAACCGAAATCGTCGTTGAAGGTGAAGGGCAGCACGCCGGAGCGGCGATTGTCGGTATCGCGCCAGATATCGCCGCGCCATGACAAAAGACCGTTCGGCTTGCCCTCGGTAAAGGGCGAAGAGGCGAAGAGCGCCGTCGCCAGCGATTGCAGCTTCATGGAAACGCGCATCTTCTGGCGCATGTCCGCTTCGGACGAGAAGTCGAGGTTAACCTGGATGGTGCAGGTGCGGTACATCATGTCGAGACCCTTGGTCCCGACTTTCGGCATGTAGCGCGTCATGATCGCGTAGCGCGATTTCGGCATGCGCGGCGTCTCGTCGGAACTCCATAGCGGGCTGCCGCCGATGCCGAGGAAACGGATGCCCATCGGCTCGGCCACTTCCCGCAGCGTCGCCAGATGCTGGTTGGATTCCTTGCAGGTCTGGTGCAGGTTTTCGAGCGGCGCGCCCGACAGTTCGAACTGGCCGCCCGGCTCGATGGAGATGGCGCCCATGCCGTGCTGTTCGCCAAGGCCGATGATGTTTTCACCGTCCATGATCGGCTCCCAGCCGAGCTTTTCCTGCATGCCCTTCAAAAGGGCCGAAATGCTGGCCTCGCCGAAATAGGGAACAGGGCTGTTATCCTTGCGGAAAAAGGCGAATTTCTCATGTTCGGTGCCGATGCGGAAATCCGCTTCAGCCCTGCAGCCGGCCGCCAGATAGTCGGTAAGCTCCGTGACGGAGGAGAGGGGTGTCTGGTCGGTCGTGTCGCGTGCCATGGCTTACCTTGTTATGACGTCAATGTTGCGGCGAGGCATATGATTGGCAGATAGGGCCGGATCGTATCCGGTGGCAAATGAATTTCTTTTAAAGATGCATGAAGCGCAATGGTGCCCCTCAGTTCCAGTCGCCAATAACAGCCTGAATGACGGCGAGTGCGGCGACGGCGGCCGTGTCGGCCCGCAATATGCGCGGCCCGAGCGGGATGGGGGTGACGAAGGCAAGGCTGCGCAGCAACGCCCGTTCCTCCTCGGAAAAACCGCCTTCCGGGCCGACCAGCAGCGCGATTTTGCGTTCCTTGACGGCCTGCAGGATCGGCAGCGGATTTTGGCCTTCATCGCCTTCGTCGCAATAGATGATGCGACGGTCTTCCGGCCAGGTCTCCAGCATCTCTTTCAGCTTCACCGGTTCCGCCACTTCCGGCAGAGACAGAATGCCGCATTGTTCGGCGGCCTCGATGGCATTGGCACGCAGTTTTTCGGTGTTGTGGATCTTGCCCTGAACATGCTGCGTCATCACCGGTTGCAGCAGGCCGGCACCCATCTCCACCGCCTTCTGCACCAGATAATCCATGCGCCCGACTTTCAGCGGCGCGAAGAGATAATGCAGGTTCGCCGCATCCGGTTGCGGCCGCGTCTGTTGAAGCGGAACGAGGATGATCTTCTTGCGGCTCGGAAAGGAAAGCTTCGCTTTCCATTCGCCGTCGCGGCCGTTGAACAGCAGGATTTCCGCGCCGTCGGTCATGCGCAGCACATTGGCCAGATAGTTGAACTGTTCGCCCGTCGCCTCCTGCGCCACGCCCTCGGAAAGGGAGGCTTCGATGAACAGGCGTTGCATCCGGAAATTTGCGCGCATGGGATTTCGGTTTCAGCGTCAGAGGAAAAGGAAGGACAGGAGCCAGTAGAGCAGCGCCGCAAGTGTTGCGCTTGCGGGAACGGTGACCACCCAGGCGGCAATGATCGTCATGAAATGCGAGCGCCGGACAAGATAACGGCGGCGCACCTCGGAGGGATTGTCCAGATATCTAGGGGTGCGGCGGGGTTCGCCCGTGCCTGACTGGACGAGTTCCTGCCGCCGCCTTGACGCCTGTGTGTACCACTCACGGAAGAAGCCGACGCCGAACACCGCGCCGATTGCCGTATGGGTGGTGCTAACAGGCAGACCGAAGCGTGAAGCGATGAGAACGGTCAGCGCCGTGGCCACGGAAACGCAGAAGGCGCGCATCGGGTTGAGCTTGGTGATCTGTTCACCGACGAGGCGGATGAGGCGTGGGCCATAGAGAAGAATACCGCAGGACAGCCCGAAAGCGCCGACCAGCATTACCCAGAGCGGCGCGCGCGCGGATGTCTGCACCGCTTCATCGTGCAGGGCCCGCACGATGGCGACGACAGGACCGATGGCGTTCGACACGTCATTTGCCCCATGGGCAAAGGACATCAGGCCGGCGGCGAGAACGAGCGGCCACTGGAACAGTATCCGAAGCGACTGGTTGCGGTTTTCCAGTCCTTCCGACTGTTTGCGGATGATCGGCACGCAGAGCCGCCAGACGACAAGGCCGGTCACCAGCCCTATGATACTGGCATGGCCAAGCGAGATATGCATCAGTTGGCGCAATCCGACCCAGATGAGATAGGCCATGAAAACGCCGGCCATCAGGCCGATGAGAACCGGAACCCATCGTCGCGCGGCGTCGATCTTGTCGTCGCGGTAAACGATGAATTCCTTGATGAAAGCAAGGATGGCAATGGCGATGGCGGCACTGATGAAGGGCGCGAGCACCCAGGCAAATGCGATGCTGCCCAGCGACAGCCAGTCGACCGCTTTTGCCCCATAGGCAGCCATGCCCGCGCCGGCAACCCCGCCAACCACCGTATGGGTGGTGGAAATCGGCGCTCTGGTCCAGGTCGATATGTTGACGAGAAGGCCGGCGGCGAGAAGCGCCGAGAGCATCGCCCAGGAAAATGCCGTCCTGTCGGGAATGGTCTCAACGTTGATGATGCCGCTCGAAATCGTCTCGACGACATTGCCGCCGGTGATCAGCGCGCCGGCGATCTCGCAGATGGCGGCGACGATGAGCGCGACCGCTAGCGGCATCGCCTTGGCGCCGACCGCAGGGCCGACATTGTTCGTCACGTCATTTGCGCCGATATTGATGGCCATATAGGCGCCAAGGGCAACGGCCGCGATGATGATCACCGAACCCGCGGTGCCGGTGACGAAAGCACCGGCGAAGACGGCGGCGAGCACAACGAACATGAACCCCGCGCCAAGGCCGGCAAGCTGCTGCGTGACGTGCAGCGTCGCTTCTTCGACACGGGTAATCTTGTCGAGATCCTTGTCGAGCGTCGGCTTCATGTTCGATGGCGGCTTCGTTGCCATTCACACCTCGTTTGCCAGCATTCCCTTTCGTCCGGCAGCGTCGCAGGTTGAAGGCAATTTACAGAAAGACTTTTACATCGCGCACATCTTTCCAAAAGAAAAGACGGGAAGAGCAGATGTCGGAGAACCAAACTCCACATTGCCACTCTTCGGGCAATGGCGCTATTGCGAATGCGCCATCCGCTTGTCGAAAGCGAGCATAAGCGCTTTCAGTTCCGGCTCGTTGACGCGTTTTCCGGCTTCCCTGGGAGTGACCCATTCCAGCCGTCGCGAGTCCTTTTCCGGAAAGCTGTCGCGCATTTCCGAAACTTCGAGCAGATGCACCTGAACCTTGCATGGCACGTTGATGCCGCTGTTCAGCTTCTTCTCATATTCATAATAACCGAAAGGCGCCTTTTCCACCGTGCCTTTGACACCGGCTTCTTCATAGGCTTCCTGTTCGGCCACCGCATGGGCCTTTTTGTTGGCCATCGGCCAGCCCTTGGGAATGACCCATCGTCCGGTGTCGCGGCTGGTCAGCAGCAGCACTTCCGGCTCCGGATTGCTTTTGGACAATCGATAGCACAGCGCCGCATATTGCTGTCGCGGCGGTCTGCGCAACATCAAGCCAACATCTGTCGCCAATCGATTCAAAATCTTCAATCCGAATAAACCCTCTTCGCTGGGTAGTGATAATTGCTAATATAGAGACGCTGCAAGTTACGCCAATCCCCCTTTACCCATAACCCACTACTGTCTTCATGCTGATGAAGCATTTGGGCAAAGGATGTGGTCGATTTGCGGACAAAGTTGCGACCGGGTGGTTCCCCGGCCGGACAGCCGATGCGGTAACGCGCTCTCTGCCTGCCTTCAAGCCATTCGGAATGCAAACCCGCTATGAATTATGGCCGGTACTGCCTTAGCGGGGGTTCAGTCCCCAGTGCCGCAGGCCTTCGATCACGCCATCCGCTTCTTTCGCGGTCGAGTGAAAAAAGCGATTGTCCTGATGCGCCAGCGAGACAAGCTCAGGCAGGGCATTGCCTACGATCACGCCGCGGATAGTCTTCAACTCAAACATCGCACGGTCATTGCCAGTATCACCCGAGACCACTGATTCGTCGAGGCCGATGCGCAATTGTCCACATAACCATGCAAGTGCCGCGCCCTTGTCGGCGGCCTTCGGTAATATGTCGAGGTCGCGATCGCTGGAATAAACGATACGAGCGTCAATATCGGCGGCCAGAAGCGCGGCCTCAATCTCGCCGAGCGCGGCGGCATCGGCGTCATGCAGGAACCAGCTCGATTTTAGGCCGTGCTGGTAACGCTCCTCCTGCATCGTCACGCCGGCAATGCCGGTCATGACGTCGGCAATCTTCCGCGGGTCAAAACCGGTGCCGAGCGAGTGTGTATAGGCGGTTTCCAGTTCGCTGCGTTTTTTGGCATGCAGCATGGTGCCGACACCGCCGATGATATAATCCGGCTGCGGCAGCGGTACCTCCTCCAGAAGAGCAAGCTGATCGTCGATCAACCGGCCGCTGTTAAAGACCAGAACCGGACGAAGATCATCCGGCAGGGCGTGCCAGAAATCGCGGAACCGCCGCGTGGCGTCATTATCGCCAACGACGGTTCCGTCGAGATCGGTGGAAAGAAGACGAAGCTGTTTCAATCGCCGTCATTCCATGGTTCGGCCCAGTCGGCTTCTTCCAGAACCGGCATCATGGTCCTGCCTTCCACGAGCGCGAGAAGTTGCTGGGCAATACCGGTCCATGTGAACAGGCTGCGTGCCTTGTGCGCTCCCATGCGCGACAGTCGCCCGTAGAGCCGTTCATGCTTGAACGGCTTCATCATGGTAATACCGAGATCTTCCTTGTCGAAAGGATCGGCAAACAGCGCATGTCGGCCATAGCTGATGGCGCGGAACAGCCCGCCATGGATGGTGACGACGGTCGGTGTGCCACTGGCCATTGCCTCGATGGCGGTCATGCCGAAGGGCTCGTAGCGGCTGGAAAGCACGAAAAGATCGGCAGCCCGATAGATATCCGGCAAATCCTCGTCCGCGACATAACCGGAGAAAGCCACCTTGTCTTCCAGCCCGAGCGATTTCACCCGCTCCTTCAACTGGTTGAGGATCGTGGTTTCCTGCTCGTCCATATTCTCGCCACCGACGGCCAGATGCAGGCGGGCTTCCGGCTCGCGTTCGGCAAGCACGGAAAAGCCATCGATCAGCAGGTCGTAACCCTTGTTGGTGGCGAGCCGACCGAGTGCCAGCACCACTTTGCCTTCAAAGCCGAAACGCTGCCGGATCATTTGGCGCGTCGCATCCGAAACCGGGAAGAAGCGGTTGTCGTCATAACCCGGCGGGATCATGTGGATATGTTTGCGCTTCAGGCCATAATCTTCGATCAGCACGTCGAGCTGCACCGGCGTGGTGGCGATCACCATGTCGCAGCTGCGATAGATGATAAGCTCGTGCTGGATACGCTCCTTGAAGTTGAACTCAAGCTCGAACGTATCGGTCTTTTCCGGATAATCGGTCTCCATCTGGCGCTTCTTCCAGATGCCGAGCGAATGGGGCGTGTGCAGATGCGGGATTTTCAGCGCTTCGGAGAGCCGCTGCCCGGCCACGCCGGCATCCCAGTAGTGGCTGTTGATGAAGGAGTAATTGAGGTCGTTTTTCTTGATGAAACGCAGTGCGTTTTCGCACCATTCCATCAGGTGCCGGTGCAGATATTCCTTGGGAATGAAATCGCGCCCGCCGCAGGGAATGCGCACCACACGGACGCGCTCGTCAACCTCGTCGAATTCCGGCTGGTCTTCGAAGCGGCGGGTGTAAAGATCGACGGTATAACCGAGTTGGCCGAGTTTGCGTGCAAGCTCAAGCACATAAACCACCTGCCCCCCGG
The DNA here is from genome assembly GCF_048298475.1 of Agrobacterium sp. El2ro-1b. NCBI lineage: Bacteria > Pseudomonadati > Pseudomonadota > Alphaproteobacteria > Hyphomicrobiales > Rhizobiaceae > Agrobacterium > Agrobacterium sp. El2ro-1b. The sequence goes on from NZ_CP103458.1 coordinate 318,166, forward strand.
TATCGGCAGCGCCCAGGGGCGGGTGTGCGGCGACATAGCCATGCGTCGATATGAGAGCTATCCGCGGATAGCGTTCAGTTTCGCTCGTGGTTGTCATGGGTCCCATCTTGGTAAATTTTTCCAATTAACCCGATAAAAAGACCGAAGAGCACAAAAGGTTCCATCAAAAGCGGAATAAAATGGATGGCAGATTTCGCAGGAGGGCGTTTTCAGCTGCTGCGCTGCTGCTGTCGCAGGCGGGAAATCCGGTCCCATTCGCGCGCCTGATGCGCTCTCGATGTCGTCTCCATGATGAAGTCGATATGGGCTTCCGCCGCCGCCCTTGCCGCTGCCGGATCGCTGGCGGCTATGGCGTCGTGAATGGCGATGTGCTGCCGTAACACCTCGTCATGGGCGCCGGCGATGGTGAAGATGAGGTGACGATTATAGAAGATGTCGTCACTCAGGAGCCGGTAGCAGGATCGTAGCGTATGCATCAGCACGATATTATGCGCTGCCTCGCCAATGGCATTGTGGAATTCCACATCGCCCGAGAGCTCCTCTTCGAAACGGCCCGCCTCATGCGCTTCGCGCATTCTCTCGACGATAGCGGCAAGGTTGCGCCTGTCCGGTTCCGTTGCCCGCTGAGCGGCAAGTTCGGCGGTCATGCCTTCAATGTAGCGGCGGTATTCGAGAAAATCCCGCGTCGCCCGGCTGTGGCGGGTGATCAGTGCACTTAACGGGTCGGAAAACACCGGGCCGACAATATCGGCCACATAGGTGCCGCCGCCATGCCGGCTGGTGAGAAGACCGCGGTTTTCCAATTCCTTCAGCGCTTCCCGAAGGATCGGGCGTGATACATCCAGCTTCTCCGCCAGTTCCCGCTCGCCGGGCAGCCGGTCGCCATCGCGCAATATGCCCTCGAGGATCAGTTCCTCGAAACGTAAGATCACCTCCTGCGATGTGCGGCTGTGTTCGATGCGCGCAAAAAGCGTTTCGTCCATCGCAGAACTCTCCGGCGAAATGCCGCCCCGTATGTGATGACCGGTAAATTATCAGCGAAGCATCGTACTGGTCAATTATTCTATCCAGTTCCCTGTTCAGCTGTATCAATGCCTGCGGCAACGCGGCATCTGCCTTTTCGAATTGGCTTTTGTTAAAGCAGCACTCGGACAGGGTGATGATGGTGGATTTTTCCGCCAGGTGGATCAAAACAATGACAGCGGCTTCGATTGCGGTGTTTTCATTGCAATCGATGTTTTAGAAATCCGGCGACAACAGCGGGGACGGTATCGCAATGGCCAAGGGTAGATTTGCATTCGCGAGCGCGCCGGAGAGATCGCTGGCTCTGGGCGAGGTTCATGCGCGGCCGACCGTGCTGCTTGCCCCGTCGCGCATCATCGTCCAGCTTGCCTTCATGATGGATGGCGGCTCGGCCGTGCACCACTCGGTCATTGCGGAGATGTCGCGCAGCCGCGGTGTCGCGCCGCCGGAACGTGATGCTCGCCACCATGCCATGCCCTGGGGGCAGGGGACGCTGCGCTGGGAGCGGCACACGGAATTCTCCACCTGGTTCTGGGACGGCCCCGCGCCGGAAAAGTTCGGCGGCGAGATTGACGGCGACCCTTTCGGCGACAGCTTTTCGCCGCCGGGCTCGCTGATCTCGGGGGTACGACTGGAAATCCGCCCGGAAAACGGTGTCACCTCGCAGGCGCAGGCGATGTTTGAACCCACCAGCCTCTGTCATAGCGATGTGCGCGATGGGCAGGCGGCGATCCTCACCGACTTCCGTCAGGATCGTGACGGGCTGACGCAGATATTGGTGATCGACCGGGGCTTGAGTGATTACAGCCGCGGCGCTCTGGTGCAGCGGCTGCTTGATATCGAGACCTATCGCACGCTCGCCATGCTCGGCCTGCCGATGGCACAGACCCTGTCGCCGGAAATTCGCCGCATCGAAGATGGCCTCACCGGCATCACCCAGCGCATGAAAAGCGACGCCCGTGACGAGGCCGATACGCTGCTCGCCGAAATGACCCGGCTCGCCGCCGAGCTGGAGGCCAATGCCGCGCTCAGCCTTTATCGTTTCGGCGCCAGCCGCGCCTATGACGGCATCGTGCGCGAACGCATCCGGGCGCTCGCGGAAACGCCCGTTCAGGGCCATGAGACCATGGGCAGCTTTCTGGAACGGCGCATGGCGCCGGCCATGCGCACCTGCCAGTCGGTGGAGGAACGGCAGGCCAACCTGTCGCGCAAGCTCTATCGCGCCACTGCGCTCGTCAGAAGCTGGATCGACGTGGAACTGGAGCGGCAGAATACGGTGCTGCTCAACACCATGAACAAGCGCGCCGCCATGCAGCTTCGCCTGCAACAGACAGTGGAAGGCCTGTCGGTCGCGGCGATCTCCTATTATGTCGTCGGGCTCATCGGTTATCTCACCAAGGCGATCAGCCATGACGTGCTGCCGGTCGATCCGGCCGTCGTCACCGGCATTACCGTTCCCTTCGCGGTACTTGGCGTCTGGTGGGTCGTGCGCCGCATCCGTCGCTCCCATGCAGAGGGCGGGCATTAAAATCAAGGCGTCAGCCCTGCTCCCAGTAGGGCGAAGGCCCATAAAGCCCGGCGAGATAATCGATGAACAACCGTACCTTGGACGGTAGAAACTGCCGGCTCGGATAAACCGCAGACAGCGTCACATTGCGCGACCCCTCATAACCAGGCAGCACCTGCACCAGCTTCCCGCTGCGCAATTCATGGCCTATATCCCATGTTGAACGCAGCGCGATACCAAGCCCTGATATCACCGCCTCGCGGATCACCTCGCTCGAATTGGTGACCAGCATGCCTTCAGGGCGAATGCTGAGCGCGCCGCCCGGTCCCTCCAGCCGCCAGATGTCATTATTGTGCGCCGGCAGACAGCGATGTTTTCTCAGATCCTCGATTGTCGCGGGCATGCCGTGCGCGGCAACATAATCAGCCGAGGCACAGAGCACACGCCGCACCGGCGCCAGCCTGCGGGCGACGAGGCTTGAGGAATTGAGATCGGCAATGCGGATCGCCAGATCGTAACCGCCTTCGATAATATCGATGAACTCGTCGCTGAGCACCAGATTGACCGAGAGGTCAGGATGCCGCTCCATGAAACCCTTCAGATGTGGCGCGATATGCATACGCCCGAAGGAGGTGGGGGCGGAAACTTTCAGCGTGCCGTTGACGGTGTTGGCCCGGCCGGACACAAAATCCTCGGCTTCTTCAAGTCCCGCCAGCACGGCTAGCACCCGCTCGTAAAATCCCTGCCCGGCTTCCGTCAAAGAGATTTGCCGCGTCGTGCGCTGGAAAAGCCTGGCACCGAGCTTTTCTTCCAGCCGCTTGATGCGTTTGGAAATCACGGCGGGCGAATAGCCAAGCTCTTTGGCGGCCAGCGACATGCTGCCGGAAGCGGCAACGCTTGCGAAGACTTCCAGATCACCCAGATTTGTCATAGTTGCCCCCGATTGTTTCCAGAATGGAAAAAATCCATACCATTTGATTGCGCCGTTTCAAAGTGGTAAAGAAAGAATACCAGTTGGAGGAACGTGCATGGAGGAAGGGCGGTGACTCAGCCGATCAAGTTTCTGGAGCCGCGCGCCAAGGTCGTCGCGAGCCGCGACCGTATCATCGCTGATCTCGGGGATATTCTGCCGGAGGACTGTCTTGTGCACGAGCCGCGCGAGCTTGTGCCTTTCGAAACCGATGCCTTCGTGTCCTATCGCCGCCTGCCGCTGGCCGTGGCGCTGCCGAAAACGACGGAAGAAGTGGCGGCGGTGATGAGATATTGCCACCGTTACGGCATTCCGGTCGTGCCGCGCGGCGCCGGCACCTCGCTGTCCGGCGGCGCTATTCCGCAAGAGGATGCTGTGGTGATCGGCCTTTCGAAGATGAGCGCGATCCTCGATCTCGACTTTTATAATCGCACGGCGCGGGTGCAGGCGGGCGTTACCAATCTCTCCATTTCCGATGCGGCCGGGCCTGAGGGTTTCTTTTATGCGCCCGATCCCAGCTCTCAGCTTGCCTGCACCATTGGCGGTAATATCGGCATGAATTCCGGTGGCGCGCATTGCCTTAAATATGGTGTCACCACCAATAATCTGCTCGGCGTGAAAATGGTGCTGGTGGATGGCACGGTGCTGGAACTGGGCGGCAATCACCTAGATGCCGCCGGTTACGATCTTCTCGCACTCGTCTGCGGTTCGGAAGGCCAGCTCGGCATCGTCACGGAAGCGACGGTGCGGTTGATCGCCAGGCCGGAAGGGGCGCGGCCCGTGCTGTTCGGTTTCGAGACCTCTGAAGAAGCGGGCTCCTGCGTGGCCGATATCATCGGCGCGGGCATCATTCCGGTGGCCATCGAATTCATGGACAAACCGGCCATCGAGATTTGCGAGGCCTTCGCCAAGGCAGGCTATCCGCTTGACGTCGGCGCGCTTCTGATCGTCGAGGTCGAAGGCTCCGAGGCGGAAATGGACGCCATGCTGGCCGATATCGTCACCATTGCCAGAAAACACGGTGTGAAGACGGTGAAAGAATGTCAGTCGGCTATGGAGGCTGCGGCCATCTGGAAGGGTCGCAAATCCGCCTTCGGCGCAACCGGCCGTATCGCGGATTACATCTGCATGGATGGCACGGTGCCGCTCTCCCAGCTTTCTTATGTGCTGAAAAAGACCAGCGAAATTACCGACCGTCTCGGCCTGCGCGTTGCCAATGTCTTCCATGCCGGCGATGGCAACATGCACCCGCTCATCCTGTTCAACGCCAATGACCCTGACGATGCGGCCCGTGCGGAAGAGGCGGGCAATGAAATATTGAAACTCTGCGTCGATGCCGGGGGCTGTCTCACCGGTGAACACGGTGTCGGCATCGAAAAACGGGATTTGATGCGTCACCAATATGGCGAGGCCGATCTTGCCCAGCAGATGGCGGTGCGGGCGGCTTTCGACGAGGGCTGGCTGATGAACCCTTCCAAGGTGTTTCCGCTGGAGGGGAGGAATTGAGATACTCAAGCTTTCTTGCCTTGGAGGATGTGGCTTACCCCCCTCTGCCCTGCCGGGCATCTCCCCCACAGGTGGGGAGATCGACTTGCGGCAAGGTCTCGCCTTTCTTATCGGTCGAGATAGAGCGACGCAGATGCGCCTTGCCGATCTCCCCACCTGTGGGGGAGATGCCCGGCAGGGCAGAGGGGGGTATCGCTTGCGCAAACCTCGCTATCTCTTGCTCGGAGCGCACCCCATGCTGACCCCCTACGCAGAAACCCAGGTCGCCGACATCATCCGCGACCACGCGACCCGAAAAACCCCGCTGAAAATCATCGGCGGCAACACCCGCTCCGGTTTCGGCAATGCGGTGGCCGCAGGTGAAACGCTCTCCTCCCGCGCAATGGCCGGTATCGTCGCCTACAACCCCGCCGAAATGGTCATGACCGTCAGGGCCGGCACACCGCTCGCCGCTGTCGAGGCGGCGCTTGCGGAAAACCGGCAGATGATGGCGTTCGAGCCGATGGATCACCGTCCGATCATGGCAACCGAAGGCGAGCCGACCATCGGCGGTGTCTTTGCCGCCAATGTTTCCGGTCCGCGGCGCTATGTCGCCGGTGCAGCGCGCGACAGCCTGCTCGGTATCCGTTTCGTCAATGGCAGCGGCGAGATCATCAAGGCCGGCGGCCGGGTGATGAAGAATGTTACCGGCCTCGACCTGTCTAAATTTCTGGCCGGCTCCTTCGGCACGCTCGGTTTCCTCACCGAAGTGACCTTCCGCGTATTGCCGAAACCGCCGGCGGAAAAAACCGTCGTCGTATCCGGGCTGGATGACGAGGCGGCGACGCGCATCATGGCGGCGGCGATGGCGATGAGCGTCGAGGTCTCTGGCGCGGCGCATCTGCCGGAAAGCGTGCGTTCCCACTTCATCGATGGCGCCCTGCCGGAAGGCCCGGCAACCATTCTGCGGCTGGAAGGGCTCGCCGCCTCGGTGGAAGCGCGTGCGGCCAAACTTCTGTCGGTCATGGATCGGGTCGGTCCATGGACTTTGCTGGAGGGCGAGGAAAGCAGGCTTTTGTGGCGGCAGGTGCGTGATGTCGCGCCCTATGCCGGGCAGGGTGCCAAACCGCTCTGGAAAGTCTCGGTCGCACCCGCCGCCGGCCACCGGCTGGTCGCGGCGCTGCGCATGGAAGCGGGCATCGACGCCTTTTACGACTGGCAGGGCGGCCTCGTCTGGATGCAGATGGAAGCGGACCCCGAGGCGGATTTGCTGCGCGGTGCTATCCGGGCGCTGGGCGGTGGCCATGCCACCTTGTTGAGGGCGAGCGACGCCGTGCGCGCCTCGGTCGCCGCTTTCGAGCCGCGGCCTGCGGCAGAAGCGCTGCTTTCGGCGCGTATCAGGGAGAAGCTCGATCCGGCGGGCATCTTCAACCCCGGCAAGATGGCTGTAACGGTATAGGGGCGGTCTGAACCATGCAAACATCCTTCACATCAGAACAGCTTGCCGATCCGCATGTGGCGGAATCCGAAAAAATCCTGCGCAAATGTGTGCATTGCGGTTTCTGCACCGCCACCTGTCCCACCTATGTCACGCTTGGCAATGAGCTGGACAGCCCGCGCGGCCGCATCTACCTCATCAAGGACATGCTGGAAAACAGCCGTCCTGCCGACCGTGAGGTCGTGACCCATATCGACCGCTGTCTTTCCTGCCTTGCCTGCACCACCACCTGTCCATCGGGCGTGGATTACATGCATCTGGTCGATCACGCCCGCGCCCACATTGAACAGACCTACAAGCGCCCCTTCATGGACCGGCTGATCCGCAATCTTCTGGTTGCCGTCCTGCCGCATCCCGGCCGCTTCCGGCTGGCTCTGCATCTGGCAAGGCTGGCGCGGCCCTTCTCGGGTCTGCTTGCCAAGTCTCCGGCGCTGAAGCCGCTGCAATCCATGCTCGCTCTTGCCCCCGCTGCGGTGCCGCCGGCCTCCGCCTCCGTCCGTCCGGGCGCACGGCCAGCGGAAGGCGAAAAGCGAGGGCGCGTTGCCCTCCTCACCGGCTGCGCCCAGCCGGTGCTCGACCCTGGAATCAACGAGGCGACGCTGCGCCTGCTCGCCCGGCTCGGCATCGAGGTCTTGGTGCCAAGAGGCGAGGGCTGCTGCGGTTCGCTGGTGCATCACATGGGCCGTGAGGAAGAGGCACTCGCCTCCGCCCGGCGGAATGTCGATGTCTGGATGCGGGAGATGGAAGAGGGCGGTCTCGACGCCATCATCATCACCGCGTCCGGCTGCGGCACCACCATCAAGGACTATGGCCATATGCTGCGGCTCGATCTAGCCTATGCCGAAAAGGCTGCGCTGGTCTCGGCACTGGCGAAGGACGTTACCGAATATCTCGCCACCCTCGATCTGCCGCAAAGGCAGAGCCAGGGGCTGACGGTCGCCTATCATTCCGCCTGCTCCATGCAGCATGGCCAGAAAATCACGCTGGCGCCGAAACAGCTCTTGAAAGCGGCGGGTTTTACCGTGCGTGATCCGGCAGAAGGGCATCTGTGCTGCGGCTCGGCCGGAACCTACAACATCCTCCAGCCGGAAATTTCCAGCAAGCTCAAGGCGCGCAAGGTGAAAAATATCGAAGCCACAAGGGCGGATGTCATCGCCACGGGCAATATCGGCTGCATCACGCAGATCGGAACCGGCACGGATATGCCGATCCTGCACACGGTGGAACTGCTGGACTGGGCCTATGGCGGGCCGAAGCCGGCGAGGCTTTCGGTTTAAAACTTATACGCCACGCCGAAATTCACTGCATTGGTGATGACGTCGGTCTTCAACGAGCCGCCATTGTCGATATCCACGTCGATAAAGGAATAGGTACCCTTATATTCCACGAAGGTCGACCAGCTGTCGGTGATGCGGTAGCTGAGCCCGGCCTGTGCCTGCAGGGTGGCACCGCCGAACTGGTATTCGAAGGTCTTGCCTGACGGGCGGTACACTTCCACATGCGGCACGTTTATGCCGACGCCTGCGCCCACATAAGGGGTGATCGGCAGGGATTCCAGCGGAAAGCGATAGAGTGCATTCAGCGTCAAAAGGTTCAGGCCGTCGGTAAATTCGAAATGCGACCAGCCGGAACGGGCAAGCGTCTCGTCGTCGGCATAGACCTTGTCATGGGTGAAATCGAGCGAGATACCGAAATTCCGCAGCTGGCCCTCATCGAACCAGTAGGTGCCACGCACGCCCCAATAGGGCGGGTTGGAGAGGGACTTGCCTTCCCATCCGGCGCGGAAATCCGGCCCGTCAGACACCGTCACATCGCTGTGTGGCGCGCTTTGCCAGCCGCCATAACCGGAAATTTCAAATTCGCCTGCGGTTGCGGCGGAAAAAGAGACGCCGCTAAAGAGCAGGGCGCAAACAAGTAAAGTATGGCGCGACATTTAAGAGAATCCGAATTGATATCAGAAATGCACCAAACCGTTTTTTGATAACAGCTGAATGACAGAAACAAAAAACGGGCGGTCAGTTGACCACCCGTCTTAAGGCCGTTCCATCATCCCCCCGGAGAGGTCCGGCGCCTGGCGTCCCCCGCCAAGTTCGTTCAATTCAAGTGAGGATTGTACCGCTGCGAAACAGCAATTCAAGCGGATAAGCCCTTATGCCGGCCTTACGACGTCCGGAATGGCCGAACCGTTGCTGTCATATCACTATGACCCGGGTTCCGACGTTGACGCGCTCGTAAAGATCGGTGACATCCTCGTTGCGCATGCGGATGCAGCCGGAGGAATTGTTGCTGCCGATCGTCCAGGGCTGGTTGGTGCCGTGGATGCGGTAAAGCGTCGAGCCAAGATACATGGCGCGCGCGCCCATGGGGTTGGCCGGGCCGCCTTCCATGAAGGCCGGCAGGTAATGTCCCTTGGTCGCCTCGCGGCTGATCATTTCCTTCGGCGGGGTCCAGCTCGGCCATTCCGCCTTGCGGGTCACCTTGTGGGTTCCGGCCCATTCAAAGCCGGGCTTGCCGACGCCGACGCCGTAACGCCGGGCCTTGCCATCGGCGAGGACGAGATAGAGGAAGCGGTTCGGCGTATCGATGACGATGGTGCCGGGTTTTTCGGCGGTCTGATAGCTCACGATCTGCGGCAGGAATTGCGGCGCGATCTGCGTGCGCACCGGTGCGTTGGGGCGCACGGCGGCATTCTGCACCCGCGCCGGACGCTGCGATGTGATGCCGGAACTGGGGCGCTGCGGCATGGCGACCTGACGCTGCTGGAACAGCGGCTGGCGGGCGGCAGGTGCGCGCGGATAAACCACCGGGCGCACATTGCCGCGGCCGCCGAGCTGGGTAACCCAGGGGGCGGAAAGGTCCGGGCTGACGACGACGGGCGGGCGCTCGCGATACCGCTCATTGGCCATCGCGGCCGGGACGGCGAGGGTGGAAACGAGGCTCAGCGCCAGAAAAACGGACTTCATCGGCATCGGGTGGACTCTCTCTGCGGGATGTCGCAACAATGGAAATCGCGGGAGCATTCACCCGCTTTGCCGGATACGTTCGCACCTCCACGCCAGCGAATCGTAAATGGCTGTTCATTAAAAAGCGCTTCATTAAGCAAAGCTGGATTTAAGGTTAGCGCCCGGTTTTGAAACGTGGTGAATGAGTGGTAAGCGCGCAGGTTCACAGCACCTGCGGGTGGGAGCAAAAAGGGATTGTCAGCGGATGAGCGAAGCGGGACTTGAGACGGGTGCGGATGGCCGCGTGCGATGTTTCTGGCAGCAGGGGCTGGAGGACTACAGCCGCTATCACGACGAGGAGTGGGGTTATCCCGTGACCGATGATCGCCGCCTGTTCGAGAAAATCTGCCTCGAAGGTTTCCAGTCCGGGCTTTCCTGGCTCACTGTCCTGCGCAAGCGCGAGGCGTTCCGGCTTGCTTTTGCCAATTTCGAATTTGAAAAAGTGGCGGAGTTCGGTGACGCCGATATCGAGCGCTGCCTTGCCGATAAAGGCATCATCCGCCATCGCGGCAAGATCGTTTCCACCATCAACAATGCCCGCCGTGCCATGGCGCTGCGCGATGAATTCGGTTCGCTTGCGCGTTATTTCTGGGGTTTCGAACCTGCCGCCGCAGAAAGGCCGCAAAGGCTGGACTATGCGACGTTAAGGGCCAACCCGACCAGCGCCGCCTCCATCCGCCTTTCCAAGGATTTAAAAAAGCGGGGCTGGACCTTCGTCGGCCCGACGACCGTCTATGCATTCATGCAGGCCATGGGTATGGTCAACGACCATATTGAAGGCTGTCATTGCCGCCAGCCGATAGAGGTCATGCGGCGGGAGTTTGTACGTCCATGAAGGTAACCTCCCTTCTTCTGGCGCTCACCATGGCCGCCGCCGCCGTGCCGCATCCGTCCTTGGCGGAGAGCCGCAATGTTGATGGCATCTGGCTCGATGACGGTGAAAGGCTGAAGGAAGTGGCCCTGCCGCCGGTGGGACCGCTGACGCTGGATGGCTGGACGCGGCGCGGGCGTGGCGATGTCTATCGCCTGAAGGTGAAGGCGGGGCAGACGGTGAAGATCGAACTTGCCGCGTCAAGCGAATTTGTGCTGATGGCTGTCTTCGATTTTTCGACGCCGGATGAGGACGCGATCTTCTTCAGCGATTCCCAGGGCAAGGTTGCAACCCTGACGCCGAAGGCGGATACGGAGTGGCTGATCCGCCCGACGCTGATCCTGGGTTCGCCGCGCCGTGGGCTCGGCGCACACTACATACTGACGGTCAGCACCGGCAAATAAAGCTCCCCGGCAAGACCTAGGCTGCTCAGGCCGCCTGCGTCAGCAGGATCAGGCCGAAGCTCAGAACACCCAGCAGCACAAGCGACAGGCTGGCGGCAATAATGACCTTGCCACCGGCATGGCGAAGGCTGCGAATATCGACCGATAGTCCGAGAGCCGCCATCGACATGATGGTGAGGATGTTGGAGAGCGAAGCGACGGGGGAAAGCAGCACCTCGGGGATGAGGCCGAAGGAGCGCGCCATGATCATCAGCACGAAGCCGATGATGAACCACGGAACCATCTGCTGCAGCTTCAGGCGTCCCTTGCCGGACTGGCCGTGGATGACGGAGAGAGTGGCGATGACAGGGCCGAGCATCAGCACGCGGATGAGCTTGACGATGGTGCCCGTCTGCACGGCCACGGCTCCAAGCGGTGCGGTGGCGGCCAGAACCTGCGGCACGGCATAGACCGTCAGGCCGGCGAAGATGCCGTATTGGGTGGCATCGAGACCGAGGAGTTGCAGCAGAAACGGCATCAGCAACACGGCAACGACGCCGAGCACGGCGGTGAAGGCGATCGAGGCGGCGACATCTTCCGGCTTGGCGCCGATGGCGGGCGCGGCGGCTGCGATGGCGGAATTGCCACAGATGGAATTGCCGCAGGCGATCAGCGTCGCAAGCTTGGGCGGCAGGCCGAGCATCCGCCCAGCGGCATAGCTGAAGACCAGCGACAGCGCCACGATCAGCGCGATGCCGCCAATCAGTAACCCGCCAGCGCCCTTGAGAATGGAAAGACTCAAGGATGCGCCGAGAAGCGCCACCGCGATTTCAAGCAGGGTCTTGGCACTGAACTTTATACCCGCCGACGCGACTACAGGCAGCGACACCAACGAACGCAGCAGCGTCCCGATCAGGATGGCAAGCACGAGATCGCCAAGCCAGGCGTGACCCGCAATCCGCACCTGAAAACGCTCTGCCAGAATGGCGGCACAGCTGACCGCCGCGCAGATGAGAATGCCCGGCAGAAGCGGGCTGAGCCATCGGAGCGAAAACTGAAACGGATGAACGAGGGTGCGATGGTGTGCCATGGGCCGACAATGCCGTAGCCGCCTGTTTTATTCTATCAAATAATATGGCATATATCGTTCGATAAAATCGAATGAAACGCCATGACCTTCGAACAGCTCCGTATTTTCATCGCCGTCGCCGAACGCGAACATCTGACCCGCGCCGCCGAAGCCATCGGCCTCACGGCTTCCGCCGTCAGTTCTGCGATCAAGAATCTCGAGGCCTTTTATAATGTCGAGCTGTTCCACCGGGTTGGCCGTAATATCGAGCTGACCGAAAGCGGCCGGGCCTTTCTGGGCGAGGCCAAGGCGACGCTCGCGCGTGTGCGCAATGCCGAATTGATTCTCTCTGAGATGGGCGGGCTGACGCGCGGCGAAATTACCGTCTGCGCCAGCCAGACCATTGCAAGCTACTGGCTGCCGCCGATCCTCATGCAGTTCAAGAAACTCTATCCCGGCGTGACGGTCCGGCTGGATATCGGCAATACCAAGACGGTGACACAGGCGGTGCTGGAGGGTCTGGCGGAGGTTGGTTTTATCGAAGGCAAGATTGACGAGGCGGCATTGATGGTGCAGCCCGTCGTGTCCGACAAGCTTCTGGTCGTCACCGGTTCGGCCCATCCTTTCGCTGACGGCCGTTATCTCACCGCGCTCGATATGCTTTACGGCACCTCCTGGGTTCTGCGCGAACAGGGCTCCGGCACGCGTTCCGCCTTCGAGGCGGCGGTACGGCAGATGGGGGTGGATCCGGCTGACCTGTCCGTCATGCTCGAATTGCCATCCAATGAGGCGGTGGTGATGGCGGCTCGCTCCGGCGGCGCTGCTACCGCCGTCTCCGCTTCCGTTGCGTCGCTTTTCCTGCGGCAGGGCCTGCTGGTCCGCGCCGGCATCGATCTGCCTGCACGCAATTTCGCTCTGTTGCGCCACAAGGAGCGCCATACCAGCCGCGCTGCGATGGAGCTGGAGCGTCTCAGCCGGGCGGCGTCGGAGGATTATAAGGCGGGTCTTGCGGGGTTGTAGGCCGCAGACGCAAGGCGCGTGGCGATCATGTCATTTCCCGCGCAATGACATGATGCACGATGCGATAATCCCTGCTTTCCTCCCCAAAGGGGGCGAGCGGCCAGTCCCATGCGGCAGCAGGCGCGGCAATCTCGATGCCATGCAGCAGGTCTTCATGCTGCTGCACGCTGCCATCCTTGCCGATGACGTCGAAGGCGGTGTCCGTCACCAGACAGACCTTACAGGGCAGGCCGGCCAGCGCATCGAGATGCGTCTGAATGAGCGTAGGCAAAAGATCACCAGGCACATTCGCAATTTTCTCCCGTTCCAGCCGATGCTGTGCCCCGGTGCCGATCTGCGACAGGAGGTTGGCCGAGACGACGAAATCGAGATACGGCACGCGCCGCAGGAAATCGAGCGGTTCCGCGGGCCGGCCGGCCAAAAGGTCATCGAAGCCGGAAAGGTCGCGATTGGCGATGCGGACGTTCTTTTTGGCATTGACCCGAAGCTTCGCCTGCACGCTGGCAAGGTGCACCAGATCGACCATAACGACGGTATCGAACATCGCCACCAGCGCATTATGGGGCACGTCCCGCAACAGGCCGGACCCCAGTACAACGGCCGTCCGTCGCTGCTTCAGCTTTTTCGTCGATTGCAGCACGAATTGCCGGCTGTTGTTCTCATGCTCCGCCCAGGCTTTCGCGCACCGATTGGCGCGCGCCCAGAGGTTGACGGAATAACGGACATGCGGCCGGAATTCTTTCGGCGTGACCGCACGGGTGGCGGCATATTGCAGGGCTTCGAGGATCATGAATGCCTAACGGTAAATTTCACGGCGATGGCCGATTTCGACCACCAGAACGACCAGCTTGTGGTCCTGTATATCGCAGATGATGCGGTAATCGCCCACCCGGTAACGCCAGAAATTTCCAAGCTCGGAACCTTGCAGCGCTGCGCCGGCTCTGCGCGGATTGTCGTCCTGGGCAACGCGGTCCGTCAGAAATGAAACGATGCGATTGGCATCGCTCTTCGTCATCTTGCCCAGTTGCTTGACGGCATTTCGCTGGAATTCAATTCTCCAGATCAAGATCACGCGTCACTTCTTCCAGAGTATAGGTGCGCTCCTTATTGGCGATGTGCTTCCGCATCGCCTCTTCCGCGAGATAGAGATCCTCCATATCCTCGATATGTTTCTCGATCGCCTCGCGGATATAATAGGCGGATGTGCGTCCGGTGCGCGCAGACAGCGCCTTCAGCCGCTCATAGGTCTCATCCGGCAGGCGGATGGCCGTCTGTTTGCTCATTGCTCGCGTCCTTTCCGACTAAAATGGGATACATGCATCCCATGTAGCATGGCTTGCCCTGCGCTGCCAGTAAAACCAAAGCCTTTGCGGCTTGCCGCACCGGGCTTCATCCTCTAAAGCATGTCTCCCAAAAGTGCGCAGCGGTTTTGGGATAAAGACATGCGTAAAAAACAGAAATTAAAGCGCGGCGCGCTTTAATACCGGCATAATTTCAGGAAAATATCGGATCAGCATCATGAGCGAAAAAGCAAAAAAGCCTCAGAAACTGAAAGCCCGCCTGCCGCGCGGCTTTGTGGATCGTTCGGCTGCCGATATCCATGCCACCAATGAGATGGTCGACAAGATCCGTAGGGTCTACGAGCTTTACGGTTTCGATCCGATCGAGACCCCTCTGTTCGAATATACCGATGCGCTCGGCAAGTTCCTGCCCGATAGCGACCGCCCGAACGAGGGCGTGTTTTCGCTGCAGGACGACGACGACCAATGGATGAGCCTGCGGTACGATCTGACCGCGCCGCTCGCCCGTCATGTTGCGGAAAATTTCAACGAAATACAGCTGCCCTACCGCACCTATCGCGCCGGTTACGTCTTCCGCAATGAAAAGCCCGGCCCCGGCCGCTTCCGCCAATTCATGCAGTTCGACGCCGATACGGTCGGTGCTGCCGGCGTGCAGGCGGATGCCGAAATGTGCATGATGATGGCCGATACCATGGAAGCGCTCGGTATCGCGCGCGGCGACTATGTCATTCGCGTCAACAACCGCAAGGTGCTGGACGGCGTCATGGAAGCCATCGGCCTCGGCGGAGAGGACAATGCCGGCCGCCGCCTGAATGTGCTGCGCGCTATCGACAAGCTCGACAAGTTCGGCCCCGAAGGCGTGAAGCTGCTGCTCGGGCCTGGCCGCAAGGATGAATCCGGTGATTTCACCAAGGGTGCGGGTCTTGGCGATGAACAGATCGAAAAAGTGCTGTTCTTCGTTGGTATCAAGGATTATGCGGCAAGCGCTGATGATCTCGCAAAACTGGTTGCGGGCACATCCAAAGGCGCGGAAGGCGTTGATGAACTGAACACCATCGGCGCTTTGGTCTCCGGTGCCGGCTATGACGCAACGCGCATCAAGATCGATCCATCCGTCGTTCGTGGTCTCGAATATTACACCGGCCCGGTCTATGAGGCCGAACTGACCTTCGACGTCACCAATGAAAAGGGCGAAAAGGTCGTGTTCGGCTCGGTCGGCGGTGGCGGTCGTTACGATGGTCTCGTTTCTCGCTTCATGGGCCAGCCGGTTCCAGCCACAGGCTTCTCCATCGGCGTCTCGCGCCTGATGACGGCGCTGAAGAACCTCGGCAAGCTCGGGCAGGTCAAGCCGCTCGCACCCGTCCTCATCACCGTCATGGACGGCGATGTGGAGAGCATGGGCCGTTACCAGCGCTTCACCCAGGCGCTGCGCGCCGAGGGCATCCGCGCCGAAATGTACCAGGGCAACTGGAAGAAATTCGGCAACCAGCTGAAATATGCCGATCGCCTCGGCTCCCCCATCGCCATCATCCAGGGCGGTGACGAGCGCGCCGAAGGCATCGTGCAGATCAAGGATCTGATCGAAGGCAAGCGTCTCTCCGGTGAAATCGAGGACAATGCCAGCTGGCGCGAGGCGCGTGTGGCGCAGGTCAGCGTGCCGGAAGCCGAGCTGGTCGCGAAGGTCCGCGAGATTTTGGAGCATCAGGCAGAGGATGTGCGGCGCGCCGCCGAAGGACGCTGAGGCCATGGCGATCCTTGCGCTCGATCATGTTCAGTTGGCGATGCCGGCGGGCCGCGAAGAAGAAGCGCGGCGGTTTTACAGCAATCTGCTCGGTTTTACCGAGCAGGCAAAACCCGCCAATCTGGCCGCCCGCGGCGGGTGCTGGTTTACCCGCGGCTCGATAAAATTGCACCTCGGCGTCGAGCAGGATTTCCGGCCGGCGCGGAAAGCCCATCCGGCCTTTGTGGTCGATGATCTGGCAACCTTGCGAAAAACACTTGAAACAGCGGGCTGCCGTGTGGTTGAGGATGAGCCGCTGGAGGGGTATCACCGGTTTTATGTCCATGATCCCTTCGGAAACCGCATCGAAATGATGCAGCCGCTCGAACCGTGACGAAAAGTAACGTTCCATGCCCCTGATCGACATGCCGGAATTTGCCGGAGAGCTACTGGAAGAATTCGCCGCGCGCCGCACGAGCCGCGTGAACACGCCTGTGATCCAGCCCGCCGAACCGTTTCTGGATATGGCAGGCGAGGATTTGCGCCGTCGTATCTTCATGACGGAGAGCGAAACGGGTGAGAGCCTCTGCCTGCGCCCCGAATTCACCATCCCCGTCTGCCTGCGCCATATCGAGACCGCGACCGGCACGCCGAAGCGTTATTCCTATCTCGGTGAAGTCTTCCGCCAGCGCCGTGAGGGCGCGAGCGAGTTTTATCAGGCCGGCATCGAGGACCTTGGCGATACCGATATTGCCGCCGCCGATGCCCGTGTCGTCATCGACGCGACCGCCATTCTGCAGCGCCTGCTGCCCGGCCGCTCGCTTGCCGTCACGCTGGGCGACCAGCAGGTGTTTGAAGCCGTTGTCGCAGCGCTTGGCCTGCCGCTCGGCTGGCAAAAACGGCTTGTGCAGGCTTTCGGCGACATGGCGCAGCTGGACGCGCTGCTGGAAAGCCTCGTGCATCCCAAGCCGATGACGGGGCTGGACGCCCGGGTCGCCGGCCTCTTGGCGACGGGCGACGAGGCAGTGCTGGTCGATTATCTCGATACGGTGATGCAGGAAACCGGCTATTCCACCAATGCCAGCCGCTCACCGCTCGAAATCGCCCGCCGTCTGCGAGAGAAGCTCGCGCTCGCGGCGACGCGCCTGCCGGATGAGAGTTTCGAACTGCTGAAGCAGTTTCTGGCCTTGCAGGCGCCCCTGCCACAGGCCTCGCAGGTTCTTGGCGATTTCGCCGCAAGGGCGAAGCTGAAGCTGGACGGCGCGCTTTCCGCTTTCGATAAACGCGTTGCGGCCCTTGCCAATGCCGGTGTCGATCTTGAAACCGTCACCTATGGCGCCGCTTTCGGCCGTCCGCTCGATTATTATACCGGCCTTGTTTTCGAGGTGGTGGAGGCGGGCAGCGACAGCGTGCTGGCCGGCGGCGGCCGTTACGACCGGCTGCTCACGCTTCTCGGGGCGCAGGAAAAAATACCGGCCGTGGGCTTCTCGCTCTGGCTGGATCGCATCGAAGCGGTGCGTGGGAGCGACAAACCATGATCACCATCGCATTGCCCTCAAAGGGCCGGATGAAGGAAGACGCCTCCGCCGTTCTGGAACGCGCCGGGCTGAAGGTCGCGTCGGTCGGTAACGACCGCTCGTATCGCGGCCGCATCGAAGGACGTGACGATATCGAGATCGCCTATCTGTCGGCCTCCGAGATCGCCCGCGAGATCGGCGCCGGCACGGTGGATTTCGGCGTGACCGGTGAAGACCTTGTCCGCGAAGGGCTTACCAATGCCGATGCGCAGGTGGAATTCTGCGCCCGCCTCGGTTTCGGCCATGCCGATGTCGTGGTCGCGGTGCCGGAAATCTGGCTCGATGTGGACAGCATGGCCGATCTTGGCGATGTGGCCTCGGAATTCCGCGCCCGCCATGGTCGGAGACTGGCGATCGCCACCAAGTATTGGCGGCTGACGCAACAGTTCTTTTCACGCCAGCACGGCATTCAGCTCTATCGCATCGTCGAAAGCCTTGGCGCGACCGAAGGTGCGCCGGCGGCAGGGCAGGCGGATATCATCGTCGATATCACCTCCACCGGTTCGACGCTGAGGGCCAATCACCTCAAGATTCTCTCGGACGGCATCATCGTCCGTTCGGAAGCCTGCTTTGTTCGCGCCCGCAAGCCGGAGCATGAAGGCGACGCAGCGGTTCAGGAAATCGCGTCGCGTATCAGAGCGTCCGTCTGATCAAACAAAAAGCCGCCGGAGCGATCCGGCGGCTTTTTTGTTGGTCTGTTTGTTGGCTTACGCGTGGGCCAAAGCCGCACCGCGCTTGGCGTCGACGGAGTAGGCACCTGCGCCGAAAGTTGCAAGCAGGATATAGGCACCGGCAAGGGTGATGTTCTTCATCATCATGATGCCGTTCAGCGTGTTGATCCAGCCGAGAGCAGGCTCAGGCCAGCCGGGAACGGCAACGGTACCGCTGTGGAAAACGAGGCCGGTAAAGACGCAGAAGATCGCAAGCGCCCAGGCGGCAATTTTGGTCTGGAAACCGGCGAGGATGGCAAGACCGGCCACCAGTTCGAAGAGACCTGCGAGATAGGCAAGCGCGGTTGCGGCCGGCATGCCTGCGCCTGCGATCATGCCGGCGGTGCCGGCCGGATCGGTGAGCTTGCCGAAGCCGGAATAGATGAAGATGAAGGAAAGCAGAATGCGGGCGATGAGAACGAGAGCGTTCTGGCTGCTGGACATGGAGTATCTCCGGTAAGTGATCGGCATGTCGCCGATGAGCTGCATGGCAATGTCTGGAGATATCAATGGCTGAAAATCACTCATCCAGAAAGATGAACGGCAGACGACAAATTGTCTTCATTTTGTGAACGATGAATGGCGTCAGCCTATAATCCTACGCGGCGAAGCGAATATCTTCGAAACGCGGGAACAGGAAAAGCCCGGATATGCGCCCCTGCTGCCCATCTTCAAAACCGGACGATTCACCCATGCAGATGACCGGTTGCCGCATCGCCGGCAAGATCGAGACGCTTGTCGAGAAACAGAACCGCGAGGGTTCGGTGGAAACCTGCTCGAAAAGCTCCAGCACGCGGGCGTGGTCAACGCGGTCGTAACAGCGGACAAGGCTGAGCAGCCCGCATTCGCCCGGTGGCAGGCCGTGCATGAAGGAGGTGTGTTCGCCGAGGCGGATGACACCGCTTGAAAGTTCGCTGCTCCACTCCTCCGAAATGAAGAAATGAGACAGGGTGCGGGGATCGGGCGTGGTCGTCACCGCCGCCGGCCGAGCATCGTTGCGTCTTGATATTTCAAACAAATCGCGCCCCCGCATGACCACATACCAGTGCCACCATTTCGAGCGACCCTGCCAAGTTTAACCTTTACCGCCACCCGCAGTCGAACGTGTTTGCCCAGCATCGAACCCCTTCAATGCTCGCCGTCCCGTCGCGGAACCCTTACGGGGGCTGACTTATAGTTTATTTTTCTCTACCGACAACAACCAGTCGGGGAGAAAATCAAAAATATTATGTATTCCTTCTTCAAAATCGCGAAATATATGAAAAATCACAACTAAATAGCGCACTTACAAGTAGGGAAGAACGGAAACTGGCCCCTTGCAGCGCCGTGATTCGCCCTTTGTGGCGTCATTATTGCACAGTTCGCCCGGCTCAAGCCGGATTGAATTAGCGATGTCCCAAAAAGAAACAATATTTGGGTCGTTGGATTCGATGCAGGGCCGCCGCCCGTCTGGTGCGCTTGCGACGCCAGACCACTCAAAAGGCATAGGCGGCACGAAGAAAGGGCGATCCGAAGACCGCCCTTTCATATTTCGGTGACATGACTGATTGGAAGTCCATGCCGCCCGTCTGGTGCGCTTGCGACGCCAGACAACTCAAAAGGCGTGGGCGGCAACGAAAAAAGGGCGATCCGAAGACCGCCCTTTCATATTCCGGTGACAGGACTGATTAGAAGTCCATGCCGCCCATGCCGCCGCCCGGCATTGCCGGCATCGCAGATTCCTTCTTCGGAAGCTCGGCGATCATGGCTTCGGTGGTGATCAGCAGCGAAGCAACCGAAGCTGCGTTCTGCAGAGCCGTACGTACAACCTTGACCGGGTCGACGATGCCGAGCTGGATCAGGTCGCCATATTCGCCGGTCTGGGCGTTGTAGCCGTAGTTGTCTTCGTTCTTGTCGAGGATCTTGCCAACAACGATGGAAGCTTCGTCACCAGCGTTTTCTGCGATCTGGCGAACCAGAGCCTGCAGAGCCTTGCGCACAATGTTGATGCCGGCTTCCTGGTCGTCGTTCACACCCTTGACGGTGATCTTCGTGGAAGAACGCAGCAGGGCAACGCCGCCGCCCGGTACGATGCCTTCCTGAACAGCAGCGCGCGTCGCGTTGAGAGCGTCGTCGATGCGGTCCTTCTTTTCCTTCACTTCGACTTCCGTCGAACCGCCAACGCGGATAACGGCAACGCCGCCAGCGAGCTTGGCAAGACGTTCCTGCAGCTTTTCGCGGTCGTAGTCGGATGTGGTTTCCTCGATCTGCGCCTTGATCTGGGCAACGCGGCCTTCGATGTCGGACTTCTGGCCGGCACCGTCAACGATCGTGGTGTTTTCCTTGGAGATCGAAACCTTCTTCGACTTGCCGAGCATGTCGAGGGTGACGCTTTCGAGCTTGATGCCGAGGTCTTCGGAAATGACGGTACCACCGGTCAGGATGGCGATGTCTTCCAGCATGGCCTTGCGGCGGTCGCCGAAGCCAGGAGCCTTGACGGCAGCGATCTTGAGGCCGCCACGCAGCTTGTTGACGACGAGCGTTGCAAGAGCTTCGCCTTCGACGTCTTCAGCGATGATGACGAGCGGCTTGCCGGTCTGAACGACAGCCTCGAGAACAGGCAGCATGGCCTGGAGGTTCGAGAGCTTCTTTTCGTGCAGAAGGATGTATGCGTCTTCGAGGTCCGCAACCATCTTTTCCGGGTTGGTCACGAAGTAAGGCGACAGGTAGCCGCGGTCGAACTGCATGCCTTCGACGACTTCGAGTTCGGTTTCGGCGGTCTTGGCTTCTTCAACGGTGATGACGCCTTCGTTGCCGACGCGCTGCATTGCTTCAGCAATGTCGAGACCGATCTGACGCTCGCCGTTTGCAGAGATCGTGCCGACCTGTGCAACTTCTTCAGACGTGTTGATCTTCTTGGCCTTGGCCTGAAGGTCCTTGACGACTTCAGCAACGGCGAGATCGATGCCGCGCTTCAGGTCCATCGGGTTCATGCCGGCAGCAACTGCCTTTGCACCTTCGCGAACGATGGCCTGGGCCAGAACCGTTGCGGTGGTGGTGCCGTCACCGGCGATGTCGTTGGTCTTGGAGGCAACTTCGCGAACGAGTTGTGCGCCCATGTTCTCGAACTTGTCTTCCAGTTCGATTTCCTTGGCGACGGAAACGCCGTCCTTGGTGATGCGCGGAGCGCCGAAGGACTTGTCGATAACGACGTTACGACCCTTCGGGCCGAGGGTGACCTTCACTGCATCAGCAAGAATGTCGACGCCCTTGAGCATCTTTTCGCGCGCTGAGCGGCCGAATTTGACTTCTTTAGCTGCCATTTTCAAAACTCCTGGTTTCGAACGGCCGGAACGGATCCGGCTTGAAATTTAAGGAAACGATGGGTTCGGCAAAATCAGCCGATGATACCCATGATGTCGGCTTCCTTCATGATCAGAAGGTCTTCGCCGTCGAGCTTGACTTCAGTGCCCGACCACTTGCCGAACAGGACGCGATCGCCAACCTTGACGTCGAGAGCGACGACCTTGCCGGCCTCATCGCGCGCGCCGGAACCGACGGCGACGATTTCGCCTTCCTGCGGCTTTTCCTTGGCGGTATCGGGAATGATGATGCCGCCCTTGGTCTTTGCTTCGGACTCAACGCGACGAACGACGACGCGATCATGAAGCGGACGGAAATTGGTGCTTGTCATTGCCTAATCCCTCGATCAAATGACTTCAGGAACCTTTTGGAGGTCCCGTGATGGGTGTTAGCACTCCCCTTGTTGGAGTGCCAGCAGAGCCGAGATAAGGAGGCGCTCTCCCGGAGTCAAGAACGCGCTGCCGGAAAAATTTCACGGCCTATGGTTACCAGCGTTCCATGACAGAAAATTTCCACGCGCTGGCGAGGTGCGGGCAAACCGCTCTTTGCGGGCAGTCTTCGTTTTCGGCATAGCGGGGTTTCATGGTCGGATGGTGGCCGGTAGGCCGCAGGCAGGCCCGGCACCGCTTTTTTCCTTGCCATCGGCGTCCTGCTTTGCGATGTCACGCACACCCTTTTCTCGCAGCCGGAAAGCATCTCATGGCCCATCGCATTCTCACCCTCGGCGAAATCACTGATGGGTTCGACGTTATTCTTTCGGATGTCTGGGGCGTGCTGCACAATGGCGTCAGCGCCTTTCCGGATGCGGCTGTTGCGCTGCATGATGCGCGCAAGGCCGGCAAGACGGTGGTCCTCATCACCAATTCGCCGCGACCCGCCCCCGGGGTCATCGCCCAGCTTCGCGTTCTCGGCGTGCCTGACGAGGCCTATGACCGTATCATCACCTCCGGCGACGTTACCCGCGGGTTGATCGCGGAAGGCCCGAAAAAAGTCTTCCTGCTCGGCCCCGAGCGGGACATGCCGCTGCTGGAAGGTCTCGATGTCGAGCGGGTCGGCGAGGCAGAAGCGCAATCCGTGGTCTGCACCGGCTTCTTCGACGACGAGACGGAAACGCCCGAGGATTACACCGAAATGCTGAAGGGCTTCATTGCCCGTAAAGCCCCGATGATCTGCGCCAATCCCGATCTGGTGGTGGAGCGCGGCGAGCGCATCATCCCCTGCGCCGGCGCCATGGCGGCCTATTACGAACAGCTGGGCGGCGAAGTCCGCATTGCCGGCAAGCCGCATGCGCCGATCTATGAAGCCTGCCTTGCCGCGGCCAAAGACGTGCGCGGCGCCTTCGCCAAGGATCGTGTGCTGGCCATCGGCGACGGCATGCCGACGGATGTGAAGGGCGCGATCGCGAGTGGCCTCAACCTACTTTATATCAGCGGCGGCATTCACGCCGCCGAATACACGCTGAATGGCCAGACGGACGAGGCGCTTCTGAATGCCTATCTGAAGGGGCAGGGTGCTGCTCCCGGCTGGTGGATGCCCCGCCTTGCCTAGGAAACGTCTGGCGAAAATAATGGATCGACTGCCATGACCGTCTTTCATCGCAATGAAAAAAAAGAGCCGTTGCCGGAAGCTCTTCGCGGTGGCGTCATCGCGATCGGCAATTTCGATGGCGTCCATCGTGGCCACCGCGCCGTGCTGGACCGTGCTCTGGAACTGGCGGAAGCCCGCGGTGTTCCCGCCCTGGTCCTGACCTTCGAGCCGCATCCCCGGTCCGTCTTCCGTCCTGATACGCCGGTATTTCGGCTCACGCCCGCGCCGTTGAAAGCCCGCATTCTCGAGGCGATCGGTTTCCGCTCCGTCATCGAATATCCCTTCGACCGGGAGTTTTCGCAGCGTTCGGCGGAAGAATTCGTCCAGTCCATATTGGTGGACTGGCTGGGTGCCAGCGCTGTCGTTACCGGTTTTGATTTCCATTTCGGCAAGGGCCGCGAGGGTGGCCCGGCATTCCTGATGGCAGCCGGCAAGCGCCATGGTTTCGACGTGACGCTGGTGGACGCCTTCCGCGACGAGGGGTCGGATGTCGTTTCCTCCAGCCGTATCCGTTCGCTTCTGTGCGAGGGCGATGTGGCGGGTGCCGCCGGTCTGCTCGGTTATCGCTTTACCGTGGAGAGCGAGGTCATCGGTGGCCAGAAGCTCGGCCGCACATTGGGGTACCCCACCGCCAATATGGCGCTGGCGCCGGAAACCGAGCTGAAGGCGGGCATCTATGCCGTGCGGTTCCGTCGCCCCGATGGTTCGATCCACGATGGCGTCGCGAGCTTCGGCTACCGCCCGACGGTGACGGAGAACGGCGCGGCGCTGCTCGAAACCTTCCTGTTCGATTTTTCAGGCGACCTTTATGGGGAAGTGTGTTCGGTGTCCTTCTTCGGCCACCTGCGCGACGAGCTGAAGTTCGACGGGCTCGATCCGCTTGTCGCCCAGATCAGGCGTGATGAAGAAGAGGCAAGGGCGATGCTATCAGGCGTGCGTCCGCTCAGCCAGCTGGACGCGAAGATCGCGTTCTGATCGTGTTTGTGCGGCTGTGCCTTGCCGTCGCTTTTCTCTTCCTTTTTGCTGGGAAACCGCATAAACAACCGTTCATGTCCCAATACCGGTTGAAATTTGCAATTCAGATTGGCCGAATTATTGGCCCGGCCTTCCGCCCGCTCTGAGAGAGCCGGAAGGTCCGGGATTTTGGCGCTTACATGACATGTGACATATGGCATGGCGCTTTCCGAATTTGCCCTCTTTGCAATTGAGATGGCGCGACTGATACGGCGCGCAACAACGGTACGATTATGAGCGACACCGCAGAAAAACTGGACTATTCCACCACTCTCTATTTGCCGCAGACGGATTTTCCGATGCGTGCCGGCCTGCCGCAGAAAGAACCGGAAACGGTGAAGCGCTGGCAGGATATGGGCCTGTACAAAAAGCTCCGCGCTTCCGCCGCCGGCCGCGAGAAATTCGTGCTGCATGACGGCCCGCCCTATGCCAACGGCAACATCCACATCGGCCATGCGCTGAACAAGATCCTGAAGGACGTCATCACCCGCTCGTTCCAGATGCGCGGTTTCGACGCCAATTACGTGCCCGGCTGGGACTGCCACGGCCTGCCGATCGAATGGAAGATTGAGGAAGCCTACCGTGCCCGGGGCAAGAACAAGGACGAGGTTCCGGTCAACGAATTCCGTAAGGAATGCCGTGACTTCGCGGCCGGCTGGATCAAGGTCCAGTCGGAAGATTTCAAGCGTCTTGGCATCGAGGGTGACTTCGAAAACCCCTATACGACGATGAACTTCCACGCCGAAGCCCGCATCGCCGGCGAACTCCTGAAGATCGCCCGGAGCGGCCAGCTTTATCGCGGCTCCAAGCCGATCATGTGGTCGGTCGTCGAGCGCACGGCACTGGCGGAGGCCGAAGTCGAATATCACGACGTTGAGAGCGATATGATCTGGGTGAAATTCCCGGTCGTTGATGGCTCTGCTGAGCTTGATGGCGCTTCCATCGTCATCTGGACGACCACGCCGTGGACGATCCCCGGCAACCGCGCCGTCTCGTTTTCGTCACGCATCGCTTACGGCCTTTACGAGGTCACGGCGGCGGCAAATGATTTTGGCCCGCAGCCGGGCGAAAAACTCGTCTTCGCTGACAAGTTGGCCGCCGAATGCTTTGCCAAGGCAAAGCTCGAATTCACACGCCTGCGCGACGTCAAGGCGGATGAGCTCGTGGCTGTCACCTGCGCCCATCCGCTGGCATCGCTGGGTTACACCTTCCCGGTTCCGGTTCTCGATGGCGATCACGTCACCGACGATGCCGGTACCGGCTTCGTGCACACCGCTCCCGGCCATGGCCGCGAGGACTTTGACGCCTGGATGGCGCAGGCGCGCGATCTGGAAGCGCGCGGCATCTCCTCCAAAATCCCGTTCACGGTCGGCGATGATGGTTTCTACACCGAGGACGCCCCCGGTTTCGGCCCGTCGGCCGAAGGCGGTGCGGCCCGTGTCATGGACGATAACGGCAAGAAGGGCGATGCCAACGACCGCGTCATCAAGGCGCTGATCGCGGCCAACAACCTGTTTGCGCGCGGCCGTCTGAAGCACAGCTATCCGCATAGCTGGCGCTCCAAGAAGCCGGTGATCTTCCGCAACACGCCGCAATGGTTCGTCTACATGGACAAGGAACTGGGTGACGGTACGACGCTGCGTTCGCGCTCTTTGAACGCCATCGACCAGACCCGCTTCGTGCCGGCTTCCGGTCAGAACCGCCTGCGCGCCATGATCGAAGGCCGCCCCGACTGGGTTCTGTCGCGCCAGCGCAGCTGGGGCGTGCCGATTGCGGTCTTCGCCGACGAGCAGGGCGAGGTTCTGGTGGACGAAGCCGTCAACGCCCGCATCCTCGAGGCTTTCGAGGCTGAAGGCGCCGATGCCTGGTTTGCGGAAGGTGCCAAGGAACGTTTCCTCGGCAACGACCACGACCATGCCAAATGGCAGCAGGTCATGGATATCCTCGACGTGTGGTTCGACAGCGGCTGCACCCACACCTTCACGCTGGAAGACCGCCCGGACATGAAGTGGCCGGCGGATGTCTATCTGGAAGGCTCCGACCAGCATCGCGGCTGGTTCCATTCGTCGCTGCTGGAAAGCTGCGCGACGCGTGGCCGCGCGCCCTATAACGCCGTCGTCACCCATGGCTTCACCATGGACGAGCAGGGCCGCAAGCAGTCCAAGTCTCTCGGCAACGTTGTTGCACCACAGGACGTGATGAAGGAATCGGGCGCCGATATCCTGCGTCTGTGGGTCATGACGACCGACTACTGGGAGGACCAGCGTCTGGGCAAGGCCATCATCCAGACCAACATCGATGCCTATCGCAAGCTGCGCAACACGGTGCGCTGGATGCTCGGCACGCTCGCCCACGACAAGGGCGAGGAGATCGCCTATGCCGATCTGCCGGAACTGGAAAAGCTGGTGCTGCACCGCCTGTCCGAGCTGGATAAGGTCGTGCGCGACGGCTACGACGCCTTCGACTTCAAGAAGATCACCCGCGCCCTGATCGATTTCGCCAATGTCGAGCTGTCGGCGTTCTATTTCGATATCCGAAAGGACACGCTTTATTGCGACGCGCCGTCGTCGCTGAAGCGCCGCGCATCGCTGTCGGTCATCGCCAAGCTGTTCGATTGCCTCGTCACATGGCTCGCACCCATGCTGCCCTTCACCGCTGAAGAAGCATGGCTGTCGCGCTATCCGGATGCGGAATCGGTGCATCTCGCCCAGTTCCCGGCAATCCCGGCGGAATGGAAGAACGACGCGCTGGAAGCCAAGTGGGAAAAGATCCGCAAGGTCCGCACCGTCGTGACAGGTGCGCTGGAAGTCGAGCGCCGCGAAAAGCGCATCGGCTCCTCGCTGGAGGCGGCTCCGGTCGTCCACATTGCCGATGCCGATCTTCTGGCGGCGCTGTCAGGACAGGACTTTGCCGAAATCTGCATCACATCGGCCATATCTGTGATGGGCGATGAAGGCCCGGCCGACGGCTTCCGCCTGCCGGAAGTGGCGAAGGTCGTGGTCGAGCAGAAGCTGGCGGAAGGCGTGAAATGCGCGCGCTCCTGGCGCATCACCACCGATGTCGGCTCCGATCCGCAATATCCCGACGTATCGGCCCGCGATGCGGCGGCACTGCGGGAGCTTGCCGCACTCAAGTAATGAAAATGGCCGGATGAATTGCGCTTTGCCTCTTCATCCGGTACACCTGCCTGAAAATGGCCGGATTTGCACGGCAATGCGGGCTGCCGCCTGCCGAAAGACGATGTCTGGCGAAGTGGGACGGACGGCTGGAAGGGTTTCAATGAAGACGATGCAGGGTAATGCGCAGGGTTTGGGCATGTTTCGCACGGTTGTTGGCGTCACGACGATGGGCGTGCTGCTGGGCGCCTGCACCAGCCCGACCTACGGTACGGGCAAGACGGCGGCCGAACAGCTCGTCGACGATCTCGGCAACGCGACCTCGATCACCGGCGACCAGAGCAAGCGCAACCTGAAATACGGCCCCCGTCCGGGTCTCGTCGTTCCTGCCCAGGCCCGTGCTGAACAGCTGGCCACGCCGCAGCAGAACATGGCCAGCCGCGAAAACAACCCGCAATGGGTCGAATCGCCGGAAGAGACCCGCGAACGTCTGCGCGATGAGGCGGATGCCAACAAGAACAACCCGCATTATCGCTCGCCGCTGCTCGCCGGCAACGGCACCGCTGGCCAGATGACCGAAAGCCAGAAGTGGGAAGCCTTCCGCAAGGCCAAGGCCGATGCCCAGGGCGGCTCCGTCGTTAATGCCCAGCGCAAGTTCCTGACCGATCCGCCGGCTGAATATCGCAGCGTTCCGCAGGATCAGCTGACCGATCTCGGTGAGCCCGAGCAGAAAAAGGAAAAGCGCCGCAAGAAAGAAGCGGCTGTCGCCAACACCGGCAAGAGCTGGTGGAACCCCTTCTGATCAAGTCATGGGCTGATAAAATGACGGGCTGATGGGCCTGCGGGAAAGCTTGGTCCCTCCCGCCGGCGGCTTAGTCGTCGAGACGTTTCTCGCGAAAGAATTGCCGCAGGATTTCAGCACTTTCGCTTTCCGCCAGTCCTGAATAGACATCCGGTGCATGGTGGCAGGTCGGCTGGCTGAAGAAGCGCACGCCATTCTCCACAGCGCCGCCCTTCGGGTCTTGCGCGCCGTAATAAAGGCGGCGGATACGGGCAAATGAAATCGCCGCCGCGCACATGGTGCAGGGCTCCAGCGTAACGTAAAGATCGGCACCGGGCAGGCGTTCCTGTCCCAGCGCCTCGCAGGCCATGCGGATCACGGCGATTTCGGCATGCGCGGTCACGTCGTTCAATTCACGGGTGCGGTTGCCGGAACGGGCAATGACGCGGCCATCCAGAACAAGCACGGCGCCAATCGGAACCTCATCCCGCTCGCCGGCGGAACGGGCTTCGACAAGCGCCAGTTCCATGAAATGCGTCCTTTCGGCCATTGCGGTTCAATTTCCTCTTAACCCTTGTGCTTGGACCTGATAGGACAGCCCAAACAACAGGCAAATAGCAAATGACTTTTAAAGACAAGCCGAAGCGTGACGGCGGCAAAACTTTTGGCGGCGACAGAAAGCCGAAAGGCCCCGGCAAACCCGCTGCAGAGCGTGAAAAGAAACCGGCGCAAGCCAAGGCTGTGCCCGCTTCTGCCGCCACGGCCGAGGTGGTTGGTGGCGGCAAGCCCGAGCGTATCTCGAAAATCATGGCGCGCGCCGGCGTTGCCTCGCGGCGCGATGTCGAGCGTATGATCATGGAAGGCCGCGTTTCGCTGAACGGCGTCTTGCTGGATACGCCGGTGGTCAACGCCACACTGTCAGACAAGATCGAAGTGGACGGCATGCCGATTCGCGGTGCCGAGCGCACCCGCCTCTGGCTCTACCACAAGCCTGCCGGCCTGGTGACGACCAATTCCGACCCGGAAGGCCGCCCGACGGTTTTCGATAATCTGCCGGGTGAACTGCCGCGCGTGCTCTCCATCGGCCGTCTCGATATCAACACAGAAGGCCTGCTGCTGCTCACCAATGATGGTGGCCTTTCCCGCGTGCTGGAACTGCCGACCACCGGCTGGCTGCGCCGTTACCGCGTGCGCGCCCATGGCGAGGTCGATCAGGCAGCCCTCGACAAGCTGAAGGACGGCATTGCCGTCGACGGCGTGCTTTATGGCGCGATCGACGCGACGCTCGACCGTACCCAGGGCCACAATGTCTGGATCACCATGGGTCTGCGCGAAGGCAAGAACCGCGAAATCAAGAACGTGCTCGGCGCGCTTGGTCTTGAGGTCAACCGCCTGATCCGCATTTCCTATGGCCCGTTCCAGCTGGGCGATCTGCCCGAGGGCAAGGTGCTGGAAGTGCGCGGCCGCATGCTGCGTGACCAGCTTGGCCCGCGCCTGATCGAAGAGGCCGGCGCCAATTTCGACGCGCCGATCTACAATACATCTGTCGACGACGAGGAAGAGGCGCCAGCTAAGCGCGCCAAGTCCGAATGGGCAAAGAGCGACGCGCCGGAAGGCAGGCCGCGTTTTGAAAAGGCAGCCGGCAAGCCGGAAGACCGCCGCGAAAAAGCGCTCGGACGCCTGGATACCAAACGGGGCGACAAGCCCGCTGGCAAGTTTGGCGCCAAGCCTGCCGGAAAATTCGGTGGCAAGGGCCGCAATGACGAAGAGGGCGATGATCGTCGCCCCCGCCCGCCCGCCGGCACCAGCCGCACCGCCAATGTCTGGATGGCGCCCGGTGCAAAGCCCACCCGCGATGGCAAGGAACGCAAGTCGTCTGCCCGCGCCGAAGCCGAAAGCCTGTTCAAGAAGCCGTCCGCCCAGGATGAAGCCCGCCGTAACGTCGTGCGGCATGCTGACGCCGACGGCGAGTGGATTCGTTCGGACTCCCCCCGTGAAGAAGAAGGTGGCCGCGGACGCGGTGACCGTCCTGGCCGCGGCGAAAAGAGCTTTGGCGATCGCGGTGGACGCGGCGGCAAACCTTTTGGCGACAGACCCTCCGGCGACCGGCCATTCCGGGATCGCCCCCGCGAAGATGGCGATCGCCCCCGTGGGGATCGACCTGCACGCGCAACAAAGAGCTTTGGTGATCGCCCCGCACGCGGTGACAAACCCTTCGGTGACCGTCCGTTCCGTGACCGGCCTCGCGAAGACGGCGATCGCCCGCGTAGCGACCGTCCGCGTGGCGAGAAGAGTTTTGGCGATCGTACCGCGCGTGGCGAAAAGCCATTCAGCGAACGCCCGTTCCGTGACAAGCCCCGCGAAGACGGGGATCGTCCCGGCAGTGATCGTCCACGCGGCGATCGGCCTTTCGGGGACAAGCCCAGAGGCGGTAAACCCGGCGGCAGGCCCGCATCGGGCAAGCCGTCCTTTGGCAAGTCAGGCGAGCGTGGCGAACGCTCCGGTTTTTCGGGCAAGGGTAAAGGCCCCGGTGGCAATGGCCCCGGCGGCGGCAAGCCGGGCGGCAAAGGCCCGGGTGGCAAACCTTCTGGTGGCAGGGGAATGACACGTAATGCGGATCGTAGGCGGTGAGTTCCGCGGCCGGACACTGGCCGCGCCGAAATCGAATTCCATTCGTCCAACCATCGACAGGACGCGGGAAAGCCTCTTCAACATCCTGAGCCATGCCTATCCGGAAAGTCTTGACGGTACGCGCGTGCTGGACGTTTTTGCCGGAACCGGCGCGGTGGGGCTGGAAGCCCTGTCGCGCGGCTGTCGGGTGGCACTCTTCGTCGAAAACGGCGTCGAGGGTAGGGGGCTGCTCTGGGAAAACATCGATGCTCTCGGCCTGCATGGCCGCGCCCGCATCTTGCGGCGTGATGCCACCAAGCTCGGTGGCGTCAACAATATCGAGCCCTTCGATCTTCTCTTCGCCGATCCGCCCTATGGCCATGGCCATGGCGAGAAGGCTTTCGCTGCAGCCCATGCCGGCGGCTGGCTGACATCAGGCGCGCTCGCCATCCTGGAAGAGCGCGGCGATGTGACGGTCACGGTCGAGCCGGTATTCAAGCTGCTCGAAAGCCGGATTTTCGGCGACACGAAGATGCATTTCTACCGCTACGAGCCCTGACGGGAGACTTCCCGTCACGCCACGGTCTTGTCTTGTTTGCGCAATAGGCAGAGCCTTTGCCGTGGTAATCTTTTAGGGTGTTTCGCATGGAGCAGGCTGGCAACGACAGCGTCACGATCGTCCGCGCCGGGGAGGAAATCCTCAAGGGCACTGGCAGCAGCGGCCACGAGCCGACATTCGGACTGGCGCTCGGCGGTGGCGGTGCCCGCGGCATCTGCCACATCAACATCGTTGAGGCGCTGGATGAACTTGGCATCCGGCCGGTGATTCTCTCCGGTTCCTCTATCGGCTCCATCATCGGTGCGGGCATGGCAGCCGGCATGTCGGGCCGCGAAATCCGCGAATATACGCTTGAACTCATGGGCCGGAAGGGCTCGGTGGCACACCGGCTCTGGAGCCTCGGCCCGGCATCGATGCGCCATGCGGCCCACGGTTTTCGTCTCGGCCAGTTCAATCTCGAACTCATCCTTCACGCCCTGATGCCGCAGGCCCTGCCGAAAGATTTTTCGCAGCTTGCCATCCCGCTGAAGGTGATAACGACAGATTATTACGCCCAGACCGAAGTCGTGGTGGAAAGCGGCGAGATCATCCAGGCACTCGCCGCATCCGCCGCCATACCGGCGCTGTTCATGCCTGTTCGTATCGATGGCCGTATCATGATCGATGGCGGCATCTTCAATCCGGTCCCTTATGAGCATTTGCTTGAACACGCCGATATCGTCATCGGCGTCGATGTGGTCGGCGGCCCGGAAGGCGATGGCAGCACCATGCCGAACCGGCTGGACAGCCTGTTCGGCGCCAGCCAGCTGATGATGCAGGCAGCGATTGCCCTGAAACTAAGGCTGCGCCCGCCGCACATTTTCCTGCGCCCGCCAGTGCACCGTTTCGGCGTTCTGGATTTTTTGAAGTCAGAGGAGGTGCTCAATGCGTCGGCCGGCATCAAGGATGATCTGAAACGCCAGATCGAAATGCAGGTGGAGCTGTTTCACCGCGGGCAGGGCGTGGAGGCTTGAGCGGCAATCCCTGAGAGTTCGCTATGGGGCGAGCGGGTGCCACTGATTTCTTCTCCCCGAGGGGGAGAAGAAATACGCGGCTTGATCCCAGCCATTTCTTTGAAATCATAACGAAACTTCCGTCTCGCTGTCCTCCATATCCTCTTCTTCCTCCTCCCGCTTCTCCACCTTGTTCTTCGGCTTCATCAGCGGTTCCGGTTTCACCTCGCGCACCGGCTTGTTGTGCAACATCTGCCGTCCGGCCGCTATGCCTTCGACGGCCTGAAGCTCCAGTCGCTGTTCGTCGCGTTCGCGAATGTCGTCGGAGATGGCCAGCGCCCTTTCGGCGTCCATATCCAGCCCTTCGAGAATGCGCCTGCCGAACAGCAGGCCGGATTCCAGCGTCTCGCGGATTTCATATTCCACGCCCTTTTTCCTGAGGTCGAGGGAATGAATGCGGTCATAGGAGCGGGCATAGATGCGCACGCTGGGAAATTCCAACTGGATCATGTCGATGATACGGTCGGTGACCTCCTTCTTGTGGGTGCAGACCGCCACCAGATCGGCGCGTTCGATACCGGCGGCGATCAGCACATCCTTGCGGGTACCATCGCCAAAAAAGATGCGGAACCCGAAACGGGCGGCCTGACGCACACGGTCGGCGGAACTGTCGATGACAGTCACGTCGCGGCCGCCGGCAAGCAGGATCTGCGAGGCGATCTGGCCGAAGCGGGAAAAGCCGATCATCAGCACATCCGCACCCGCCCCGTCGAAATCCTCCTCCAGCTTGTCCTCTTCCGCATCCTCCGCGGTCAGCCGCCGCGAAATCACCGCCAGAACCGGCGTCAGCGCCATGGAGAGCGTGACGACGGCGACGAGGATCGAGGCCGTGGCCTGCGGAAACAGGCCGGACGCGGCGGCCGTGGTGAAAAGCACGAAACCGAACTCGCCGCCCTGCGCGAGAAGCAGCGCGATGCGGCTCGACGCATAACGCGACGAGCCGGCAATGCGGCAAAGGCCATAGATCAGGGCCGCCTTCACCGCCATCATGACAGGTACCGCGATCAGGATGAGGACGATGTGCTCGTAGACGATATTGATATGTAGCGACATGCCGACGGCCATGAAGAACAGCGCCAGGAACAACCCGCGAAACGGCTCTATATCGGCCTCCAGCTCGTGCCGGTAAGAGGATTCCGACAGCATCAGCCCCGCCAGCAGCGCACCCATGCCCATCGACAGGCCCACCATCTCCATGATGGCGGCCGCGCCGATGACGACAAAAAGGGCGGCCGCGATCATCACTTCGCGCGCACCCGTGCGGGCAATGATCTGGAACATCGGCGTCAGCAGGAAGCGTCCGGCCAGCACCATGCCTGCCACCGCAACGACCGAGGCAACGAGATCGTAGGCCATCGAATCCGTCGGCACATCCGGCCGGTTGGAGAGAATGGTCACGAGTGCCAGAAGCGGCACGATGGCAAGATCCTGAAACAGCAGGATCGAGAAGGAACGGTTACCGTGCCGCGTATTCATGTCGCCGTCGTCTTCCAGAATCTGCAGCGCAAAAGCGGTGGAGGAAAGCGCAAGGCCGAAACCCGCAACCACGCTTCCCCGCGCGTCGATCAGCCCCGCCCACCAGGCAATCGCCGCCAGCGCGCTACCCGTCACCAGCACCTGTGCCAGCCCGAGGCCTAAAATATCGCGCCGCATCTGCCAGATGCGCGAGGGTTTCAGTTCCAGCCCGATGATGAAGAGCAGGAAAACCACGCCGAGTTCCGAGACATTGAAGATATCCTTCGCATCCGTGACGAGATGCAGGAACGGCCCGATGATGATGCCGGCCACCAGATAACCCAGCACGGTGCCAAGACCCAGCTTGCGGAAAATGGAGGCCGCGATGA
This sequence comes from Agrobacterium sp. El2ro-1b, assembly GCF_048298475.1. Lineage (NCBI taxonomy): Bacteria > Pseudomonadati > Pseudomonadota > Alphaproteobacteria > Hyphomicrobiales > Rhizobiaceae > Agrobacterium > Agrobacterium sp. El2ro-1b. Next base: position 352,207 of record NZ_CP103458.1, read on the forward strand.
CCGCGCCGGCCAGAAGCAGCAATGGTTCGGAAAAGAGAGCGTCGTGCTCGGTCATGCGGGCGGACTTTCAAATAGGGTGGCGATGGAGCCGTCTGAATGGAGAAAGCGGCGTTTCGCCCTTGATGCGGGGTTCTCGGCACAATAAATGGAACAGGAATGAAAGGCCAACTCATGTCCTCAGAAATAGATTCTTCCAAACTTCTCGATCGCGCCAGCCAGCTTGTCGATCTCGCCCGTGCCGCCGGTGCGGATGAGGCGGATGCCGTTGTCGTCCGCTCCCGTTCGCAATCGGTCGGCGTGCGGCTCGGCAAGGTGGAAAGCACCGAATCGTCCGAAAGCGACGATTTTTCCCTGCGTGTCTTCGTTGGCCGCCGGGTGGCAAGCGTTTCGGCCAATCCGGGTTTTGATCTGAAGACCCTTGCCGAGCGGGCCGTCGCCATGGCGAAGGTTTCGCCGGAAGACCCCTTTGCCTGCCTTGCGGACAAGGAGCGGCTGGCGACATCCTATGACGACCTTGAGCTTTTCGACGCGACGAAAGTTTCGGCGGATCAGCTGCGGGAAGCGGCACTTGCCTCGGAAGAGGCGGCACTTGCCGTCAAGGGCGTCAGCAATTCCTCGGGTGCCGGCGCATCAAGCGGCATGGGCGGGCTCGTGCTCGTCACCTCACACGGTTTTTCCGGCAGCTACATGGGCAGCCGCTTCGGCCGCTCCGTCAGCGTCATCGCCGGCGAAGGCACGAAGATGGAGCGCGACTACGATTACGACAGCCGCCTTTATTATGCCGATCTCGATGCGGCCGAAGAGATCGGCCGCCGCGCGGGTGAAAGAGTCGTGCGGCGGGTCGGCCCGCGTCAGGTCGATACCGGCAGCAATATCACTGTCGTGTTCGATCCCCGCATTGCCCGCGGTTTCGTCGGCGCCATTGCCGGTGCGATCAATGGTGCCTCGGTTGCCCGCAAGACCAGCTTCCTGCGCGACAAGATGGGCCAGCAGATTCTGAAAAAAGGCCTTTATCTCACCGACGATCCGCAGATCGTGCGTGGTCCGTCTTCCCGTCCCTTTGACGGCGAAGGTATCAGGGGTGAGAAGATGACGATGATCGAGGATGGTGTTTTGAAACACTGGTTCCTCTCCACCTCGGCGGCGCGGGAACTCGGCCTTGAAACCAACGGTCGCGGCGTGCGCGGCGGCACGTCGGTCTCGCCGGCCTCCACCAACCTGGCGCTGGAGCCGGGCGATCTGTCACCGGAGGAATTGCTGGCGCAGGTTGGGTCAGGTTTTTACGTCACCGAACTGATTGGCCACGGCGCCAACATGCTGACAGGCGAGTATAGCTGCGGTGCCAGCGGTTTTTGGATCGAGAACGGTGAAAAATCCTTCCCCGTGTCCGAAGTCACCATCGCGTCCAACCTGAAGGACATGTTCATGCGGGTGACGCCTGCCAATGATATCGACCGCAAATATGGTGTCGCTGCACCGACGCTCGCCATCGAAGGCATGACGATCGCCGGTAAGTGATGCGGCCTGCGGGTTGTTTTCGCGGGCACTTTATGTGCAAGTGCGAAGAGAAAAACGGGCGCGCCGTTTGAGGCGCGCGGAAAAGACGGCAAAATGAACGATATGGCTGAGGCCCGCTGGGCCTCCGATTTGAGGCTGGTTCTCGGGGCCGCCCGCAAGGCGGGCGAGACGGCGCTGGGTTTCTTCCGCAAGGACCCCGAGGTCTGGTGGAAGAATGGCGGGCTTTCGCCGGTCAGCGCGGCGGATTATGCCGCCAACGACATTCTCGCAACCATTCTCCGCTCCGCCCGGCCGGATTATGGCTGGCTTTCCGAGGAGACGGATGACGATACGGAGAGGCTGTCGCGTTCCACCGTCTTCGTCGTCGATCCCATTGACGGAACCCGCGCCTTCATCGGCGGTCGAGATACCTGGTGCGTCAGCGTTGCGGTGGTCCATGAGGGTCGGCCGGTCGTCGGCGTGCTCGTCGCGCCGGCGCTGGCGGAGGAGTTCACCGCGGTGGAAGGCGGCGTGGCGTTGAAGAACGGAGCCGCCATCTCGGCAACCCGTGACGACAGCGGAACCTTCCATCTTGCCGCAGCGGCGGAAGCGATCGCGCATCTGCCGGAAGCCTTGCGCAACACCGTGGAGCGCATTCCGCACGTCCCCTCGCTTGCCTACCGGCTGGCGATGGTCGCGGATGGCCGCATCGACGGAACGCTGGTCAAGGCCAACTCGCATGAGTGGGATCTCGCCGCCGCCGACCTCATCCTTGAGCGGTCTGGCGGCCAGCTTGTCGGCCTTGATGGCAAACCTCTGATGTATAATCGCCGCGAGGTGAACCACCCCGCATTGTGCGCCGCAGCAAATTATGCACTGCCGGCACTTTTGAAAGCGTTTTCACATCTGTCCGACGGTTGACGTTTGCCGGGAAATCCCGCAGATGAAGGCCTCTCTCAGCGTTTAAGAAAGAGATAAAGACATGACGGAAACTGGCAAACCGAAACAGCTGCTGCACCTCGTCTTCGGCGGCGAACTTGAAAACCTTCAGGATGTTCAGTTCCGGGATTTGAACGCACTCGATATCGTCGGCATCTATCCGGATTACGCTTCCGCGCTGACCGCATGGAAGTCCAAGGCGCAGATGACGGTTGATAACGCCCATATGCGTTATTTTATCGTGCATATGCACCGTCTTCTCAATCCTGACGACAAAATTTGAGTCCTTTTCCCCTTGCGTTGTAATACTATTGGGTGAAGGCGGTTTTTCCCGTGATTCCTGCGCAAGAGGTGCAGGCCGGGAATAACGGAGCGAGAAAATGTGATCGCGCTTTCATTTGCCATGACAAAAAATGACGCAATTTAAGAAGAAGTAGGCGGCGACAACAACAAGAACAGGGGCAGGCATTGCGCGGAATGATCAAGGACAGAATGTCATGAGCAGCCGTCTCGCACGCTTCGCTCTTTCCGGTTACCGGATCGCCGGTATCGCCGCCTATCCCTTTGCCAGACCCTATCTTTCCTATCGGGCAGCGAAGGGCAAGGAAGACAAGCGCCGCCGGCTTGAACGTTTCGGTTACGCCAGCGCAGAGCGCCCGCGCGGGCCGCTCGTCTGGTTCCATGCCGCAAGTGTCGGCGAAACTCTTGCTCTCATCCCGCTGATCCGCGAAATCCGCAAGCGCGATATCTTCGTGCTTCTGACCACCGGCACCGTCACGTCAGCTGAACTGACCCGCACCCGGCTTGGCGACGACGTGATCCACCAATATGTGCCGCTCGACATCAAGATCGCGGTCAACCGTTTCCTGACCTATTGGGCGCCGGATGCCGCCATAACGGCGGAATCGGAAATCTGGCCGGTGACGATGATGGAACTGGAGCGTCGGCACATCCCGCAGATAAGGGTCAATGCGCGCCTTTCCGATCGTTCCTTCGACCGCTGGAAAGCCCGCCACGATATTGCGGAATCGCTGTTTTCCAAGCTGGCGCTGGTGGTTGCGCAGTCCGATCTCGATGCCGAACGTTTCCGCGATCTCGGCTCCTGGCCGGTGGTGATATCAGGTAACCTCAAGGGCGATACCGACCCGCCGCCCTGCGACGAGGCGCTGCTGGAGACCTATCGCAAGCAGGTCGGCAATCGCAAGACATGGGCGGCGATCTCCACCTTCGACGGCGAGGAAAAGGCCGCAGCAACCGTGCATGCCGCAATCAAGTCCCGCAACGGCCAGCTGACCATCATCGTGCCGCGCCATCCCGAGCGTGGCGATGATGTGGAGGCCATGCTGAAGGGCATGAACCTTTCCGTCGCCCGCCGCAGCCGCAATGATGTGATCACCCCGGAAACCGATATTTTCCTCGGCGATTCCATCGGCGAAATGGGGCTTTACCTGAGGCTGACCGAGCTTGCCTTTGTCGGCCGTTCGCTGACGGCCGAGGGCGGGCAGAACCCGCTGGAGCCGGCGATGCTCGGCTGCGCCGTATTGTCGGGCGCCCATGTGCAGAATTTCCGTGAAGCCTATCAGAAACTGATCCGCGCCGGCGGTGGTCGCATCATCCGTGATGTCGAGATGCTGGCCAAGGCGGTGCATTATCTTTTGGTCAACGACAATGAGCGTTACAAGATGATCGACGCCGGCAACCGGGTCATTCAGGATATGCGCGGCGCGCTCTCCTCAACCGTCAAGGCGCTGGAGCCCTATATCAACCCGCTCACCGTTTCGGCCAAGCTGCAACCGCGGAGCGCCATCGGTTCATGGTAGCGGATATCGAACTTGATGCGGCGCAGTCGATCGCCGCTGTGCTCTTCGACAAGGACGGCACGCTTTTGGGCTATGATGCCAGCTGGGGTCCGGTGAACCGCGAACTCGCGTCGATTGCCGCCAAGGGTGACGCAGCACTCGCCGACCGGCTTCTCGCAGCCTGCGGCATGGACCCCGTCACCGGCCATGTGGTGCCCGACAGCCTGCTCGCCGCCGGCAACACGGCGGAAATCGCCGCCGGTCTGGTCGCCGCCGGTTCACCCTGCGATGTCGTCGAACTGACGCAACGCCTCGACCGGCTGTTCACCGAGGCCGCGGATAAATCCGTGCCGGTCACCGATCTCAAGGCTTTTTTCGCAAGGCTCAAGGCGCGCGGCTACAAGCTCGGCATTGCCTCCAGCGACAATGAAAATTCCATCCGCCAGACGGCCATCCGTTTCGGTTTCGAAGCAGATATCGATTTCGTCGCAGGTTATGATAGCGGTTACGGCACCAAACCGCAGCCCGGCATGGTTCTCGGTTTCTGCCAGGCGGTCGGTTTCCCGCCGGAACGCGTGGCTGTTGTCGGTGATAATAATCACGATCTGCATATGGCGAAAAATGCGGGAGCGGGCCTGCGCATCGCCGTCCTGACGGGAACCGGCTCGCGCGAAAGTCTCGGTGCGGATGCGCATTATTGTTTCGACGATATCACCGGGCTTGAGGCCCTTTTGCCGGAACGGGCGGTCTAAGAAGAGCCCAGCTTCCGTCACTCCGGGCTTGTGCCGGAATCCAGCAAGCCCAAGTCCTTGACTGAAAAAAGAGTCTTTCCCGCCGCAACACGTGGAAAGCCGTTTATTCCATTTTTGCAATTTACGGTTTTTTCTGGCAAACAACCTCCCAGATGTGAATAGCGAACGGAATGCCGTGGGCGACGCGGCCGGGAGCGGGAATAGATGGTTTCTGAAGCGCCGCCCTTCTGGTGGCAGAAAGCAGGCTGGCAGGCATGGCTCCTGTCACCTTTTTCGCTTCTTTATGGCAAGGTCGCCGGCCGGCGCATGCGCACGGCAAAACGGGCAAGCGTTCCCGTTCCGGTCATCTGCATCGGCAATTTCACGGTCGGCGGGGCAGGCAAGACGCCGACGGCGATAGCAATTGCCAGAGCCGCCGTCGCACGGGGAATGAAGCCCGGCTTCCTCAGCCGCGGTTATGGCGGCACGCTTGACGTCACCACTCTCGTGGATGCGCAGCACCACCGCGCCGCCGCTGTCGGAGATGAACCTCTTCTTCTGGCGCGCGAGGCGGTAACGGTCATTTCGCGCAGACGCGTGGAGGGTGCACATCGGCTGGTAAAGGAAGGCGTCGATCTCATCATCATGGATGACGGTTTCCAGAGCGCCCGCCTGACGCTGGATTACGCACTCGTTGTCATCGATACGGTGCGCGGCATCGGCAATGGCCATCTCGTGCCCGGCGGCCCGGTAAGGGCACCGCTGGCAGAACAGATGCGGCAGATGACCGGACTGCTGAAGGTCGGCAAGGGCCACGCGGCCGATCCGCTGGTGAGACAGGCGGCAAAGGCTGCCAAACCCGTCTTCGTCGCCGCGATCACGCCGCAGGAACCGGAGGATTTCAGGGGAAAGCGCGTGCTGGCTTTCGCTGGCATCGCCGATCCGTCGAAATTCTATCGCACCGTCGAGGCGCTTGGCGGCGACATCGTGCTGAGCCGCTCCTTCCCGGACCATCATCATTTCAGCGATGATGAAATCGACGATCTCCTCAAGGATGCCCGCAAGGAGAATTTGCAGCTGGTGACGACCGCGAAGGATGCGGTGCGGCTCAACGGACATCACGGCCGGGCGGAAGAGCTGCTGTGGAACAGTCAGGTGATCGAAATCGACATGGTGTTCGATGATCCCAATGCGGCCGGGACTATTATCGAGACGGCGGTGGTGAACTGCCGCGCACGCCTGCTGCGGGACAATGCGCGGTCGTCAACTTAGAGCCCGACTCAGGCCGGCAAACCGCCAGCCTTCCGCTCCGCCTCCAGCGAAGCCGCCGCGTCCACATAGGCCTCCTGCCGCGCCACGCTCCAGTAGCGCAACTCATCGAGCGGAATGGTCTTTCCCGTGACGGCGCAGAGGACATGCGAGCCGGTCTGGACGATGCGGAAGTCCCCGTCGAGATATTCGATGACGGCGAGGCGGTTGCCGCCTCCTTCAAATCTGTTCATCCGTTTTCGTCTCCTGCTCTGTCCTGCAAGGGCACCCAGTCCGAAACGGCGTAGCGTTTTCCTGAACAATCCGGATGCTCCAATGTCCCAAATTTATATAGTTCGGCGCGGCGCAAGGCCACCCCCGCCTGCCTTGCCATTCAATGTAGGCGTCAGCTGCGGCCGAAGAGCCGTTCTATATCGGAAAGTTTCAGTTCGATATAGGTCGGTCGGCCGTGATTGCATTGGCCCGAACCCGGCGTGTTTTCCATCTGCCGCAGAAGCGCGTTCATCTCCTCCGGCCGCATGCGCCGGCCGGAGCGCACCGAGCCGTGGCAGGCCATGGTCGCAGCCACATATTCCAGCTTGTTGGCAAGCGTGGAAGCGGCGTCCCATTCGGCGATCTCATCGGCTAGCTGGCGCACCAGCCCCTGCACGTTGACTTCGCCGAGCATGGCCGGCGTTTCCCGCACCGCGATTGCGCCCGGCCCGAAACGTTCGATGACGAGGCCCAGCGCGTCGAAACCGGCCGCATGATCCATCAACCGGTCGCAATCTTCCTCGGGAAGGTCGATGATTTCAGGGATGAGCAGCACCTGCGACGGTGGCCGCCTCGAATGCAGGGCATTGCGCATTTCCTCGAACACCAGCCGCTCATGCGCGGCGTGCTGGTCGACGATGACGAGGCCGTTTTCCGTCTGCGCGATGATGTAGTTCTCATGCAGTTGCGCCCGTGCCGCTCCAAGCGGATAAAGCACCGGCTCCGGCGAAGGGCTTGCGGAAGCCTCGTAAGCATCGCGTGGTTCCGCCCGTGCGGTTGGCATGGTGATGTCGGAAAAACGTGATTGCACCGCTTCGGCAAATTGCATGTTCCCGGAAATGGCGAGCGGCCGCGACGGCGAGGGCCGGAGTCCAGACGGGCTGTAGCCGGGGCGGAAGGCGTTCATCATCTGGCTGGCGCCCGTCGTCGCCGCCCTGTCGCCGTCGCGCGTCAGCGCCTGGCGGATCGCGCCGACGATCAGCCCGCGAATGAGGCCGGGATCGCGAAACCGCACGTCGGATTTCGCCGGATGCACGTTCACATCCACAAAGGCCGGGTCGAGCGTGATGGACAGCACCGCGACCGGATAGCGCCCATGCGGCACGGTTTCGGCATAGGCACCGCGAATGGCCGATAAAAGTAGCTTGTCCTGCACCGGGCGGCCATTAACGAAGACATATTGATGCGCCGAGTTGCCACGGTTGAAGGTCGGCACGCCGGCAAAGCCTGTCAGCGTCACATCCTCGCGCCCGGCATCGATTTCGATCGCGTTATCCTTGAACTCCGCGCCAAGGATCTGCGCCATGCGGGCGAGATGATCGTCGCCGGTCGAGGGAATTTCGAGCGTCGAACGGTCGGTGCCCGAGAGCACGAAGCGGATATGCGGAAAGGCAATCGCCATCCGCTTGACGACTTCGGTGATGGCGGCCGCCTCCGCCCGTTCCGTCTTCAGGAATTTCAGCCGCGCCGGGGTGGCGAAAAACAGGTCGCGCACCTCGACGATGGTGCCGGCATTCGAAGCTGCCGGTCGTACGTCAGACACCTTGCCGCCGGTGACCGAAATCACCGAACCCTGTTCTGCCCCCTGTTGACGGCTCGTGATCGTCAGCTTGGCGACCGAGCCGATGGAGGGCAGGGCCTCGCCGCGAAATCCGAGCGTGCGGATGTCATCCAGCGTCGTGGAAATTTTCGAGGTGCAATGACGCCGCACCGCAAGCTCCAGATCGGCGGGTGACATGCCGGAGCCATTATCGGTAATGCGCACCAGCCCTTTGCCGCCGCCCGCCGTGGCGATCTCGATGCGGGTCGCGCCCGCGTCGATGGCGTTTTCGACAAGTTCCTTCGTGGCGCTGGACGGTCTTTCGATGACCTCGCCGGCGGCGATCTGGTTGATGAGGGTTTCTGAAAGCTGCTTGATGGCCATGATCGTCATTTTCGCGGATTCGCGGCGGCTTCGAAAGCAAAAAACCGGGGCGGCGGACATTTGCACATGTTTTGCGGCTTTCCGGGCATTTGATCATTTCGGTCAAGAGGGGGTTAAGCGTTAATCCGCCTTTAATCGGCCACGAATATGGTGGGGCGGCTTGAAATGACCGCAGAAACGAGGCCCCCTTTGCCGGGTGGTGTGTGACGTCGACTATGGGTGAGCGTCATCTTCTCCTCACGACTGCTTCAAGTGGCGAACCCTGATGTCTCTTTTTCGGAATTTGTCGTTTCATCCCGGCATCTGCCCTGGACGATTCCAATAGAAACATAAGCCTGACCCAGAAAAACAGGTGGGAGTTTGCAGTTGAGTGATTTGGCGTCCTCTGGCGCGGGCGTTCATACGGTGATGCTTGATGCCCTTTGCGACGCGCTTGGCGCGGCGATCGTCGTTTACGACCGAAACGATCACATTATTTTCGCAAGCCGGAAACTCCTGAGCTTTTTCCCGCTGGAAGAGGCCGTCGCCAGTCCGGGCGCGCGCCTGCGCGACTATCTGAGCGCGCTTTACGATTGTTATCTGCTGGAGACGGAAAGTCTCTCCACCAATGCCCGCCAGCTCGGGCGGGAAGAATGGATCGGCGAGCGGCTGGCGCTGCACTGGAAGGAACGGTCGGAAAAGACCGAGCGGCTGAAGGGAGAGCGCTTCCTGCGCTTCGTCATGAACCGGCTGCCGTCCGGTCTCGGCATCAGCGTGGTTGCCGATATTTCCGAACAGAAGAAACGCGAAGAGCAATGGCGCCTCGACCTTGAGCGTGTGCAGCTCATTGAGGACATTCTCGACAATCTGCCGTTTCCGGTCCTCGTCAAGGATCGCAACTTCGCTTATGCGGCCGTCAACAAAGCCGCCTGCACCATGGTTGAAACCAGCGCCGAGAGCATTCTCGGCCGCACCGTTTTTGATCTGCATTCGCGCAAGGTCGCCCGCCGTATTGATGCCGCGGACCGCGCTGTGCTGGATAGCGGCATGCCGAGCATCATTCCTGAAAGAGTGAGACGCCTGAACGGCGAAGAGGTGCTGACGATCACCCGCAAGCAGCGCGTGGGCAGGCCCGGCCGATATTTTCTGGTAACGACGATGGAGGACGTGACCGCTCTCGCCACCATCGATGCGAACGGCATGCCTGTCATCCCCTCGCTCGAACATGTTCCCTTCGTGGCCTCCACCTATGGCAAGGATGAGGAAACGGAAAACCGCAGCGGGCTTTTGAAGAGCAAGGCGGTGCTGATCGTCTCCGAGAACACACGTTTTGCGGAGGCCGCCGGCCAGCGGCTGGCTGCCGGCGGCATGGATCATGCGGCGGTGACGAGCGAGGACGAACAGCGCGCCTTCATCGATGTCGCTGCCTCCGCCGGTGTGGGTATCGACGTGGTCGTCGTCGACGCCCAGATGAGCGTCACATGCCTCGATATTGCCGCCGCACATGGCCTGCCCGTCGTCACCATCGAGGAAGAGGAGATCGATGCATCGCTCATGCATTATCTCGCCGTCGGGCTGAAATCCTCACCGAAGGAGAAAGCCGAGGACGAGGACTGGGAGATCATGACCGACGACCTGCCGGAAATGCTGAGAACCGGCAGCGTCTGCGATATCCTTCTCGTTGAGGACAACAGGGTCAACCAGATCGTCTTTTCGCAAATCCTCGAGGGGCTGGGACTTTCCTGGCGGCTCGCCACCTCCGGCGAGGAGGCCCTGCGCCTTTTTGTCGAACAGTCGCCATCCGTCGTTCTTCTCGATACGACGCTCGGTGATATCGACGGTTTCGAGGTTGCCCAACGCATGCGCGATCTCGCCGGCGACAAACATATTCCCATCGTCGGTGTCATCACCCATGCCTTCGAGGGCGATCTCGACAAATGCCTGGCGCACGGCATGGACGATATGCTGCTGAAACCCGTAAGCCCTGACATGGTCGAGGCGGTTTTCCTGCGGCTTATCGGCAAGGATGTCCTGCGGCTGCAGGCCTGAAATTTCCATTGTCGGGAGGCTATGGCTTTTTTAATACTTGCCCTGCATTGTGAGCGCGGTCGACACAGGATTCACGAGATGCAGGAATGAAACGGGCAGAGCCGCAATCGTTGCAGGTCAGCCAGAACGAGCTGCAGGCGATGGCCTACAGTGATCCACTGACGGGGCTCGGCAACCGCTACCGTCTGCGGGACAAGATTCGCATGCTCGCCAGTGAACGATCCAGCGATCCGGCACCTTTTACGGTCGGCATTGCCAATATCGACGGTTTCAAACCCATCAACGATCTCTTCGGCGTCCAGGCGGGCGACGAAATCCTGTGCCAGGTGGCGCACCGGCTGAAGGCCTGCATTCCCGATGGCGCCATCGTGACGCGCCATGACGGCGACGAATTCGCCTTCGTGCTGCCGCTGGTTTTCGAGCGCATTGGCGCGGAGCGCATCGGTAACATGATCAAGGACGTGCTGTCGGCCCCTTACGATCTCGGCGATCGCAACGTCCGACTGTCTTCCTCATTCGGTTTTGCGATTTATCCCTTCGCCGGTGATGAATACGAGGATCTGCTGAAAAGCGCCGAGACCGCGCTTTACCGCTCGAAGCGTCGCGGCCGCGGCCAGATCACCGTCTATTCGCGAGAAATCGCGCAAGAAATGAAGCGCGCCACGCAGTTGGAACAGGCGCTTAGAAACGCCATCATTACCGATGCGATCGACGTGCATTTCCAGCCGATCGTCCGGCTGGAGGAGGCGAAGGTCATCGGTTTCGAGGCGCTCGCCCGCTGGAACGATCCCGATCTCGGTTTCGTATCGCCCGCGGTTTTCGTGCCGCTCGCCGAAGAGCGCGGTTTCATCGATGCGCTGTCGGAAGCCCTGCTGCGCAAAGCGGCGGAAGCGGCCCTGTTCTGGCCGCGTGAGCTTTTCCTGTCCTTCAACCTGTCTTCCGCGCAATTGATGGACCCGAGCACATCGGACAATATTCTCTCCATCCTCTCGCGTGTCGGCCTCGATCCGCACCGGCTGGAGCTGGAAATCACCGAAACGGCGGTCATGACGTCAGCCGATACCGCCCAGCGCATCATCAGCGAATTGCAGAGTGCGGGCGTCCGCATCTCGCTCGACGATTTCGGCACCGGCCAGTCGAGCCTCGGCCGCCTGCGTGACTTCACCTTCGACAAGGTGAAGATCGACCGCGCCTTCGTCTCGCGTATCAGCAGCGACCGCCCCTCCGAACACATCATCAAGGCCATCGTCGCCATGTGCGAGGGGCTTGATCTCGAGGTTGTGGCCGAGGGGATCGAGGAGCGGGTGGAAGAAGAAAAACTGCGTGCGCTTGGCTGCGCCATGGGGCAGGGCTATTTCTACGGCCGCCCCGTCGACGCTGCCGCGACCCAGCGTTACCTGCACGAGAATTATCGCGAGATATTGTCGGATATTTCCTGAGACATTCCGGGTTCAGTGACATTCGCGGACTGGCCGCGAATGTCCAGGGGAGCCTTCCGCGCCTCAGAGCCTGTAAAGCGGCTCGAACCGGCCCTTGACCTCGATGCCGAGTTCAAACGTCAATCCATGCTGCGGATTGGCAGCAATGGCGTCGTCGTCGAGATTTTCGCGGGCGGAGGTGACGAGCAGACGTGAAGCATCGGGGCCGATGAAGGCAGGACAGGTCGTCAGACCCGCCGGTACCTCGTAACGGGCGATGTGATTGCCATCCGTATCGTAACGATCGACGGCACCTTCACCCCAACGGGCATTCCAGATATGCCCTTCGGCATCGCAGACCGATCCGTCCACACCGCCCTTGATACCGGTTGAATCGATGAAAACCTCGGCCTTGCCGGTTGGCAGACCGGTCTCGGCATCAAGTGGCACCCGCATCAACCTGTTCACCTTGGTATCGACATAATATCCCGTCGCGCCATCGGGGGAGAAACAGATCGAATTCGGAATGCTGATATCGGCAAAAAGCGTCGTCACCATGCCCTTGGCGACATGATAGATGCTGCCTGCACCGGTCTCGGCCTTGCGGCCCATGGTGCCGATCCACAGCGCGCCGGATGGGTGCATGCGCCCGTCATTGGAGCGGTTGCCGGGCAGGTCGCTTTCCAGCTCCGCATGCAATGTCAGCACGCCGGTCGCGGTGTCGCGCAGGAAAAGCCCGTCATCGGAGGCGATCAACTGCTTGCTGTCGCTGATCTTGGCGAGCGCACTGCCCATGAAGGGCAGGGCGTGCACGGTCTTGCGGCCGGAGGCGAGATGCAGCTCATGCAGTTCGCGCTCGAGAATATTGAACCACCAGGCGGTGCCGCTGACCGGGTCAAAGGTCGGGCCTTCGCCAAGCAGCATCGCGGTTTCGTCCAGAACATGTCCGGCAAAGGGAAAAACGGTTGCCAAGCTCTTATCCTCCGATGGCTGCATCATAGGCTTGAAGTGTGACGATGGCACGTTCACGTACCTCCGCCGCCGTCATGCCGGGCTTGTAAAGGCTGGTCCCGAGACCGAAAGCCAGAATGCCGGCCGAGGTATAGTCGGAAAAATTCTTGTCCGAGACACCGCCAACGGCGGCGATGATGAGCTCCTTCGGCAGGATCGTCCTGATGGCATTGATGCCGGCCGGGCCGATGATGCTGGCGGGGAAAAATTTCAGCCCCGTCGCTCCGGCCTTTGCTGCCACCAGCGCTTCGGTGGGGGTGAGAACACCCGGCATCGTTACCATGCCTTTTTCACGCGCGGCGGTAATGACCTCGGCATCGGCATTGGGGCTCACCATCAGCTTGCCGCCGGCCGCATCCAGCGATGCCACGTCTTCCACGCTGAGCACGGTGCCGGCGCCAATCAGGCAATCGGCCGGGGCCATCCCGGCGGCGATCTCGATCGAGCGGAACGGATCGGGCGAGTTGAGCGGAATTTCGATGGCGCGGAAGCCGGTCTCGATCAGCGCGCCGACGACGCCTTCGGTTTCCTCTGGTTTCAGACCGCGCAGAATGGCGATCAGCGGATATTTGATGGAAGGGAAGGGAATACGCATGGTCGATCTTTCTTCTTATGGCCAGATGGCATTTGCAGCGGCCAGCAATCCGCGCCGCACGGCGTCGTCGGCGTCGATGACCGTATAGTGGATATCAAGGGCGGTGAAGGCGCCTTCATAGAGCGCGCCGAGTGCGCCGGAGCCGATCAGCACCACCGGCGTCTCGCGCTTTGCCTGTGAATGAGCGCCGGCGATTTCCAGCCCGATCATGATGCCGGAAAGCCTCGCCTTGGCGTCGGTCGCGGCAAGCCCGTGCAGCAATTGGCCGGATCGCAGGGTGAAAAGGCGATTGGTGGCAAGTTCGGGATGGGCGTAGATATCGCGCACGGCCGCCGTGAAAGCCTCGTGCTCGCCGGTGAAGGCTTCGGCCTCCGCCACCGCATGTGACAGAATCGTCTGTTTGGAGATTGCCTCGAAGAGTTCGCCGGTCATGAAGGTGGCGAAGCGTGTCACGCCGCCATCCTTGACGGTCACCCATTTGGAATGGGTGCCGGGCATGCAGACGAGTTTTTCTCCGTTGTCTCCTGAAGAAAGAGCGCCGAGCAATTGCGTTTCTTCGCCACGCATCACGTCGGGCGCGCCTTTGTCCCGCTGTGCGAGACCCGGCAGGATACGCACATCCCGTGCCTGACCCGGTACACGAACAGCACCTTCCAGAACCGCTGAAAGCGAGGCCGGCACGTCGATATAACCCGCCTCGACCCAGCCCTGCCGCGCACCTGCCATACCGCAGACGAGAACCGGCAAATCTGCCGGCGCGCCGATCGCCTTAAGATGCGCTTCCAGAACTTCGGCAAAACCGGTTCGCATGGCGGTGGTCATGCCTTCCGCGCTGCGCCGTTCGGCAAGCACCGCGCCCGATCGGCTGAGAAGCCAGAGCCGGAAACTGGTCGTGCCCCAGTCAACGGCGATGAAAGCGGGTTCGGACATTATAACAGGCCTCCGTCTACGATAATGGATTGCGCCGTGATGGCGCTCGATGCCGATGATGCGAGAAACAGGCACGGCCCGGAAATATCGGCAGCGACGAGCGTGCGCTTCAGGCACTGCCGCGCCGTGGTGGCCGTGATGCCCTCATCCGTCAGCCACAGTTCCTTCTGCCGCTCCGTCACGATCATGCCCGGCAGGAGCGTGTTGACGCGGATATTTTCCGGCCCCAGCCTGCCGGCAAGGCTCTTGGTGAGGCCGATAATGCCGGCTTTCGCCGCTGCATAGGAAGGCAACTCGCCCATGTTCAGCAGAAACGAGATAGACGAAAAATTGACGATCGAGGCGTCCTTCGCTTGTCGCAGATGGGGAAGGGCGGCCTGAACCGTGAAGAACATCTGCTTGAGATTGACCGCCTGGTTGGCGTCCCAATAGGCCTCGGTGACGCTGTCTATGTCGTGACGGTCGTCCCAGGCGGCGTTGTTGACCAGCACCTTGATGCCGCCGGTGGCGGAGGCGGCCATATCCACCGTGCGCTTGATCGCTTGGATATCACTGAGGTCGGCCCTGAAATAATGGACCGGGTGAGGCACCGTTGCCGCAAGCCGCGCGACAAGCGCTATGCTCGGCTGTTCGGCGATGTCGATGAAAGACACCTTCGCCCCGTGCATCGCAAAGGCTTCGACCAACGATGCGCCGATGCCCGAACCGCCGCCGGTGACGAGCACGCCCGCATCCTTGAGGTCTGGAAATTGGGCTTGCATCATTGGCGTCATCTCGTTCATGGAAGGCTTGATTGTTCCATTATTTGGAACTAGATTTTACTAAGTGGAATTATTCTCTTGGCGTCCCGTTGATGTCAAGACCGATGACGGTGGATGGCGCATGCCTGACGATAAAAAAGCCAATGGTGAAAAGCCCGATGCGGTTCCGGCCTCGCATCAGAAAAACGAAAACGCCACTGGCACGCTCGGCAAGGTCGTCTCGCTGCTGGAACTGATCGCCTTTGCGGAAAAGCCGATGCGTTTTACCGATGTCGTCGAGGCCAGCGGTCAGCCGCGCGGAACGGTCCACCGCCAGCTCGCGCATCTGGTTGCCGAAGGCCTGGTGGATCATGCCGCCGATCAGACCTATACGGTGGGGCTGAGGCTCCTGCAACTGGCGGCGAAGGCCTGGAGCAGCAATGATCTGCGCAATGTCGCAGCACCTCATCTTTCGGCCTTACAGGAGGCAACGCAGGAATCCGTGCATCTCGCCGTTCTGAACGGCGGCCAAGTCACTTATCTGGACAAGATGGAGGGCCGCCATACATTGCGCATGCATTCACAGGTCGGCAAAACCTCGCCGGCCTATTGCACGGGGGTCGGCAAGGCGGCGCTGTCGCTGCTGCCCGTCGATGAGCTGGCGGAACTGGCCGCAGGAATGGAGTTTCACCGTTTCACGGAGGCGACGCTGATAACGCCGGAAGCCCTGATGGCCGATGTCGCCGCCATCTTCGACAATGGTTACGGTTTCGACCTTCAGGAACATGAAATCGGAATTCATTGCGTTGCCGCACCGGTTCGGGCGCCGGGCCGCAATTTTCTGGCGGCGATCTCGGTCACCGGTCCCGCCTACCGGGTGGATGCGGAACAGCTGCGCAACTGGGCGCCTCTGGTGCGCGAAACGGCCGATAAAATCTCTGCGGAACTCGCCTGCAGATTATCCCCGGTTGCGGATGATTGAGAGGAAACGGCGAGTGCCCGTCGGATTTCCACCGCCAGAATTGGCCGGGAAGACACTCATACATGTGCGTTAGTAATTATTTTCGACTATTCGGAATTAAACTTTCAACTTTTGTTTGCAGGAATCGATTTGCTGAGTAACATCCCCCACAATTCCGGGCAGGGGCGGGTCTTTTGCGGCGGCATTTTCTCATTTTCGAAGAACAGCTTTGATGCAGAAAACAGAAACGGCCGCCGTTCAGTCGATTGGTGTGGATTGCGTTCGCGAGATCGCCGGCCTCAACACGCAATTCGACATATTCCGCTTCATGAAGCGGTTGACGGAGGCCTGGGAATTTCGCGCCTTCATGGTGCTTGATCTGTCTCCGGAAGTGGCGAGCGAATTATCGCAATATACTGTTATCACCAGCTGGCCGGCCGAGCTTTTGCAGCGTTATGATGAAGAGGGCATGCTGCAGAACAGCCAGGTAATGGCGCAGCTGAAGAAATCGACCATCCCCTTTTCCGTCTCCATGGATTTTCTGCTCAACGGCGAGGAGCATGGCACCAAAAAAACGGTGATCGGTCTGTTCGAGCGCTTCGAGATGGTGAATTCGGTCTGGTTTCCCGTTCACGACGTCACCATGCGGCGGGGCGCCGTATCCTTTTCAGGCAATAAGGCGGTTCTGCCAACCACCCGGCTTGCCGAACTTTTGTATATTTCCTGCCATGTCTTTGCCCGGCTATCTGAAATCCGCCGTCTCGACCTCAGGGTTCCCGAAACATTGAGCGAGCGGGAGATCGACTGTCTGAACTGGACCGCCGCCGGCAAGACGAGTGCTGAAATCGCTGAGATCATGATGTTGTCGGAACATACCATCAATCACTACCTGAACCGCGCGACCAAAAAACTCGACACGGTCAACCGCACCCAGGCTGTCGCGAAAGCGCTTCGGGTCGGCCTGATAAAATAGCGAAATCATAATTTTATCATTGTGATAAACTGCTACCTGGGCGATCCTCTTTTCGAATCACCGGAAAGGAGAAATCGTTTGCCGGAACGGCATAAGGTTAAAGCGGGATTTTCTCCGACTATCGATTGCGCCGTGTTGATAGCCGCTGCCGAAAAAGGTTTTGCTGCCGATGAAGGCATAGAACTGGAACTTTTCAGAGAGCAGTCAGCGCGCGCCGTTCTCGCCGCACTTGGCGGCGATGAGATTCACATAGGGCATCTGCCCGCACCGGTTCCGGTCGGCTCCGCTGTCGGCCTCGATGATCTGCCGGCCGATATTGTCGGCGTTTTCACGCTTTCCCTCGGCGGATCGGCAACGACGGTTTCCCATGGATTTTACGACGAGCTTTACCGCGAAGGGATGAAGTTGCCCGATCCGGCGGCCTTCGGGCGGGCCATGGCCCGCGTCTGCGCCGCGCGGCGGGCGGCGGGCAAAAATCCGCCGGTCTTTGCGGTGGAGGATATTGTCTCCACGCCCTTTTATACCCTGCGTTATCTGCTCGGCAGCTGCGGCGTGCTGCTCGGCCGGGATATGGAAATCGTCGAAGCCCTGCCGAAGGCAATGCCCGCACTTCTGGAAAGCGGCAAGGTCGATGCACTCTGTGCCGCGGAACCGGCCGGCAGCGCCGTGGTGCTTGGCGGTGCCGGGCGGATCGTCACCACCGGGGCGCTGATCTGGCATAATGCGCCGGAAAAAATACTGGCCGTAAAGAAAGGCTGGGCGGCGGAAAATACCAGCCTGCTGGAACGGCTGCTGCGCGCATTGTACCGTGCCGGCGAATGGTGTGCGAACGACGCCAATATCGAGGAACTGGCCGGCATTCTCGCCGCCCCTCAATATATCGATGAAAACGGCGAATTCCTGCTGCCGGCGCTGACCGGCTATATTTCCACCTCGCAACGGGACATGCAGCGTTTTCAGGAATTCTTCGTGACGAGCGCCAAGGCGGCCAATTTTCCATGGCAGAGCCAGGCGCTATGGTTCTTCAGCCAGATGCTGCGCTGGGGCGAAGTTCCCGCCGAGCGACGCCTGGAACCGGCCATGGTGGAGGCGGCGCGCAATGCCTACCGGCCGGATATTTTCCGCAAGGCCATGAAGCCGCTTTTCGCACCCGTGCCGGGCGCCAATCTGAAGCTTGAAGGTACGCTGAAGGAACCTGTCCATGTCGGCGCCTCGCGCACGGGCCTCGTCCTTGGCCCCGACTGTTTTTTCGACGGCCGTGTCTTCGACCCGGAAACGCTCGAGATGGACGACGAAATCTGAAACCCAGCGTTAAATCGTCGCGAATACCTGCCGCCTGCGCTTTGGCATTGGCGAAGCGCTCCGGCTTGGCTATGGATGGCACGCAATACCCTGGAATGATGTAGCGGAGGAAGAACATGGCAGAGGTCAGCAGGAACCAGGTCGAAAAGGCGCTGGAAACGGTGATCTATCCCGGCAGCGGCAAGAACATCGTCGCGCTCGGCATGGTCTCGGAAATCTTCATCGCCGACGCGAAGGCCTATTTCTCCATCACCGTTCCGGCCGACAAGGCCTCTGAAATGGAACCTCTGCGGCTTGCAGCCGAACGGGCGGCCAAAAGCGTTGAAGGCATTGCCGGCGCGGTCGTGGCGCTGACGGCCGATCGCAAGCCCGGCCAGCAGCAGCCAGCACCCGCACGTCCCGCCCCCCCGCGTCCCGCCGCCGCGCCCGGTCGGCCGACACCGCAGCCGGGCTCGTCCAAGGTGGGCGTACCGGGTGTCCGCGCCATCATCGCCGTGGCCTCCGGCAAGGGTGGCGTCGGCAAATCGACGACCGCTGTTAATCTGGCGCTTGGTTTGCAGGCGCTCGGCCTCAAGGTCGGCATGCTCGATGCCGATATTTACGGCCCGTCGTTGCCGCGACTCCTAAAAATCTCCGGCCGTCCAAAGCAGCAGGAAGATCGCATCATCCTTCCCATGGAGAATTACGGGCTGAAAGTCATGTCCATGGGCTTTCTGGTGGATGAGGAAGCTGCGATGATCTGGCGCGGGCCGATGGTGCAGTCCGCCCTGATGCAGATGTTGCGCGAGGTGGCCTGGGGTGAACTCGACGTGCTGGTGCTCGACATGCCGCCCGGCACGGGCGATGCGCAGCTCACCATCGCCCAGCAAGTGCCGCTTGCCGGCGCGGTCATCGTCTCCACGCCGCAGGACCTGGCGCTGCTCGATGCGCGCAAGGGCATCACCATGTTCCGCAAGGTGGAGGTGCCGCTGCTCGGCGTCATCGAGAATATGAGCTATTTCATCGCGCCGGATACGGGCGCCCGCTACGATATTTTCGGCCATGGCGGCGCCAAGGCGGAAGCGGAGAGGATCGGCGTGCCGTTCCTAGGCGAAGTGCCGCTCACCATCTCCATCCGTGAAATGTCGGATGCCGGAACTCCGGTCGTGGTTGCCGAGCCGGATGGCCCACAGGCCGCGATCTACCGCGATATCGCGGAAAAAGTCTGGGCGCGGATGGGTGCGGACGAGAGAAAAGCCGCGCCGAAAATCGTTTTCGAATAGAACGGTGTGCTCCCGGCGCAATTGGATGTGCGCCGGCGGGCTCCGAATAGTCCTTTTAAAACAGAAGATTAATCGCCAGTATCGGGCATGTTTTCGGGATTTGAACTCCAGAGATGCTTCGCCTGCAAGGCTGTCGCGAAAAAATATGGCTTGATTGCATCTCGCTTTGGGCGCATAGGCCTGCGCCGTTTGGCTGTTGGTCCACCGTGCCGGTAGGATAGTCTGTCCTGCGCGTTCCGGAGTACTCTCGAAGTGTCGTCCAGAGGTTTGCCGACCGCAAACAGGATATGTTAAGCAGCATTGCGGCTGATGCCTGCAATGTGGAGCGGAGAAACGGATTGATAAAAGCCTATCGCGCCAATTGCGAGGCGATCAGCCTGTCGACAGACGACGGCTCCGAACAGATTCCCGACGACATCGTCTGGATCGATCTCGTCAATCCCGACAGGGCGGAAGAACAGCGTGTGGAAAAGCTGCTGGGCGTGGAGCTGCCGACGCGCGAAGACCTCAAGGATATCGAGCCTTCCAGCCGCCTCTATATGGAAGACGGCAATGTCTTCATGGCCGCTTCTCTGGTGTGGAAGGCGGATTCGGACGATCCGCGCCTCACCGATGTCGCCTTCATTCTGATTGGCAAGCGTCTGGTGACGATCCGTTACGCCGAGCCGAAATCATTCCATCTTTTCATCGCCGCCATCACCCGCGCGCCGCACGAGATGCGCAGCGGCACGGCGCTGCTGTTGAAACTGCTGGAAACCATCGTTGACCGCACCGCGGAAATTCTCGAAAATTCGGTCACGGGCATCGACAATCTCGCCGCCGACATTCTCGGCAGCCAGGCGCGCAGCAAGCGCAAGGCACCCCGTTATCTCGAAGATCGCCTGACCAACATCGCCGCCTATCACCGGCTGATCTCGAAGCTTCGCGTCAGCCTCGCATCGCTGGCGCGGCTGCAGACCTTCCTGTCCACCAGCGACCAGGCGCGCGAGGACAAGGGGGCAAAGGAACAGGGCAAGTCTATCGGGCGCGATATCCAGTCGCTAAACGAACATGCCTCCTTCGTTTCCGGCAATCTGACATTCCTGCTCGACGCCTCTCTCGGCATCATCAATATCGAGCAGAACGGCATCATCAAGATTTTCTCGATCGCTTCAGTGGTCTTTTTGCCGCCAACGCTGGTGGCTTCGGTTTATGGAATGAACTTTCAGCTCATGCCGGAGTTGAACTGGACATTTGGTTATCCCCTTGCGCTGGTCGTCATGCTGATGTCCGCCATCATCCCGTTTCTCTTTTTCCGCTGGAAGGGCTGGCTCTGAAGAGCCAGGATCATCATGTCTCAAATCGCAGACAAGGACGTTGCCGAGAAACCGGATGCCGATGACTCGCACAAGAACAAGGGGCTTTATGCTGCCATCCTTGGTTCCATCGGCGTCGTTTACGGTGATATCGGCACCAGTCCGCTTTATGCCTTCCGCGAAGCCCTGAAGCCGATCGCCTATGATGGCGTGACGCGGGAGGAGGTCATTGGTCTCACATCCCTGATGATCTGGTCGCTGACGATCATCGTGACCTTCAAATACATCACGCTTCTGCTGCGTGCCGACAATGACGGCGAAGGCGGCACGCTGTCACTTCTGGCGCTGCTGATGAAGACGGCGGGCACGCACCGCAGCGTTCTCATCGTGCTCGGTCTCATCGGCGCCGCCCTGTTCCTGGGTGACGCGATGATCACGCCGGCACTCTCAGTGCTTTCGGCGGTGGAAGGTCTGAAACTCGTCACGCCTGCCATGGACGACTTCATCATTCCGATATCCGTCTGCATCCTCATCGGCCTCTTCGCGATCCAGTCGCATGGCACGGGCACGGTTGCGAAGTTCTTCGGCCCGATCACGGCCGTCTGGTTTCTCGTGATGGGCGGTGCCGGTCTTATTCATATAGCCGATGATTTCGGCATTCTCTTTGCCTTCAATCCCTGGCATGCGGTGGAGTTTCTGGCCAATGA
Organism: Agrobacterium sp. El2ro-1b; assembly: GCF_048298475.1. Taxonomy (NCBI): domain Bacteria; kingdom Pseudomonadati; phylum Pseudomonadota; class Alphaproteobacteria; order Hyphomicrobiales; family Rhizobiaceae; genus Agrobacterium; species Agrobacterium sp. El2ro-1b. Next base: position 373,840 of record NZ_CP103458.1, read on the forward strand.
AGGCTTTTACGGCGTCGTCGTGCTCGGTGCGGTCTTCCTGACGATCACGGGTGCTGAAGCGCTTTATGCCGATCTTGGCCATTTCGGCCGCCGTCCCATCCAGTGGGCATGGTTCTGTCTGGTTTTCCCGGCGTTGACGCTGAACTATCTCGGGCAGGGCGCGCTGGTGCTGAAGGACCCGGCGGCGATGTCCAATCCGTTCTATCTGATGTTCCCGCAATGGGCGATCCTGCCGGCCGTCATTCTGGCCACCGCCGCGACCATCATCGCCAGCCAGGCGGTGATAACAGGCGCGTTTTCGCTGGTTCGTCAGGCGATCCACCTCGGTTACCTGCCGCGTATGGAAATCCTCTTCACCTCGGAAACCAATACCGGGCAGATCTATCTCCCGGCGGTCAATACCATTCTCCTGTTCGGCGTCGTGGCACTGGTGCTTACCTTCAAGAGTTCGGATGCGCTGGCCACCGCCTACGGTATTTCGGTTACCGGCGCGATGGTTGTCACCAGCCTGATGTTCTTCGAATTCGTGCGCAAACGCTGGCAATGGTCGATCTGGCTGGCGCTTGCTGTGCTGACCCCGCTTCTGCTGCTGGAGCTGATCTTCCTCGGCGCGAACCTGCTCAAGATCCATGACGGCGGCTACGTGCCGGTGCTGCTGGCGATCGCCTTCACCGTCATCATGACCACCTGGCAGCGTGGCTCGAGAATCCTTTTCGCCAAGACCCGCCGCGGCGATGTGCCGCTGAAGGCCTTCGTCGCTTCGGTGGAAAAAGAAAGCGCCCATGCACCGGTCCGTGTGCCCGGCACCGCGATCTTCCTCACCGGCGACCCGGAGGCAGCGCCGGCGGCATTGCTGCACAATCTCAAGCATAACCATGTCCTGCATGACAAGAACGTCATCCTGACGATCCGCACCGAGGACCAGCCGCGCGTTCGCCCGGAGGACAGATACACGCTGACGAAACTCAGCGATCGTTTTGCCGTGGTCGAGCTGCATTTCGGCTTCATGGAAACCCAGAACGTCACCCAGGCGCTGGGCTATCTGCGACGCACCGGCTACAAGTTCGACATCATGTCGACCTCTTTCTATCTCGGCCGCCGCAAACTGGTGCCGGATCCGAAATCCGGCATGCCGGGCTGGCAGAACCGTCTGTTCATCGCGCTTGCCGAAACCGCTGCCGACCCCTCCGACTATTTCCGCCTTCCGGCCAACCGTGTGGTGGAACTCGGCTCTCACGTCGTCGTCTGATAAAGCCATCCGGCGGCGCGTCGGTTCCTGTTCTCTCCGCCATGCCGGCCTTGAGCCGGTATCCAGCCGGCGCAAGTCCTTGGGCTGAAGGGAGTCTTCTCGCCGCGCGGACGCGCGTCGGCTCCATTCCGGCTCGAGGCCGAAATGATGGATGTGGAGATGCCGTGTGGGACAGTTATAGCCGGCATATGCAAACCCGATGCCCCGCCATGCCAATTAGAATATGTTCACACACTAACGTGAAGGCACCTTACTGCGCGGCGTTAACCAAGCATCAAGGTTAATAAGAGATTCTTGAACACCTGTAGAAAATTCGGTTGTCGGTGTTCGGAGTGCTGGTTTTGCGTTCGAAAAGTGTAATGCGTCGTCGGTCCGCCATGTCCCGAGAGGGGTGGGCGTCAAAATGGACCTCGCCCGTCGTCTTCGGCCTTGCCGCCTGGCTCGTCTTTCCTTCTCTTGCCGCCCGTGCGGATCTGGCCTCGCTTCTGGCGGGGCTGGACAATGGCGGTGAGCAATGGCGCATGGTGCTGACCGCATCTCCGGCGGGCTCGGTGCACAATGCCTCGCTCACTTTCAACGATGCGGCAGGTGATGCGGCGCTGCATGGCAGCGGCATGACCCTGCCCAATGGCAGCAAGGTCGCTTTCGTCACCAACAAGAAAGGTGAGGCAACGACGCCGGATAGCGAGCGTGTGAACCGCGCCGCCAAGAAAGGCCGCATCGTCGCAACCGAAATCATGCAGCCGCCCAAGGCCTTCACTGCCGGTTCCGTCCTCCAACGCACGAGCATGCTGGATATCGAGCCGCTGAAGCGCAAGGACCGCACGGCTTTCGTCAAGCCGAAACGCGGCAAGGACGTCGAACTCGCCTCCTTCTATTTCCGCCGCGACGAAAAGAAGGCGGATAAGAGCGTCTCGCCGATGCTGGCGGAACTCGTCACCAACCGTACTCCGGACATTCTCGCCACGGCCTATGCGCCGGCCGCACCGGACTTCGCCCGGGAATCGCCTTTCGACGCCATTCTCAAAAAACCGGAGGCCGGCCGTTTCGTGCCGCAGATCAGTGCGGACGATCACGCCTGGGCGGCGACCCCGCTGCCGGCCGAAGTCTTCTCCGCCGCAGAACAGCAGTGCCTCGCATCCGGCATCTATTTCGAGGCGCGCGGAGAATCGGTCAAAGGCCAGGCGGCGGTCGCCCAGGTCATCCTCAACCGCGTGCGCAACCCCACCTATCCGAAAACCATCTGCGGTGTGGTCTATCAGAACAAGGACTGGCGTAACCGCTGCCAGTTTTCCTTCGCCTGCGACAATATCAAGGACCGCGTGAATTCCGAGCGCCATTGGAAAATGGCGCGCGAAGTGGCCATGGCCACGACAGCCGGCAAGATCTGGCTGACGGAAGTCGGCTCAGCGACTCATTATCATGCCGTCTATGTTCGCCCCGCCTGGGGAAAATCCATGAAGAAGGTCGGCAGGATCGGCCTGCACGTCTTTTATCGTACCTATGGTGGCGGCTGGAGCTGATACCACCGCCAATTTGTCGCATTTTGCGTGTCAAAAATGCCGATTCCCTGGCGAAACATCGCCGCCAAACCGCGATTTGGCATTAAGTCGTTGTTATAAAACGATAAATTTGTGTCGAAACAAGCTGCGCCAGTGCCTTGACTAGCGAAGCCCCTAAAACTATGTTGCGCGCGACTTCAGAGCGGGCTGGAACAGGCTTAATCCGTCACCGTTTACAACTCCAAAGGGTTCTGGCATGGCTGGAACGGAGAAAATGGGTGGGATTCTAAGATGACTGGCAACCGTGACGATAGTCTGGACGAGCGTCGCAAGCGCCTTGCTGATGAGTTGGCAAAGGTGAAGGCGGAGGATGAGGCGGACGTGAGGGCGGAGACCAACGCTGCGGAAAACCGGAAAGGTTTTGCGATGGCGGTCAAGCTCTCATCGGAGTTCATTTCGGCCATCGTGGTCGGCGCTATGCTGGGTTATCTTCTGGACTATTTTGTCGGCACGACGCCGTGGGGGATGATCGTTCTTCTTCTTCTCGGTTTCTGCGCAGGCGTATTGAATGTGTTGCGCTCGACGGGCGCGGTGGCCAAGCCGCCGCTGCTGGAGAAGGCGGACAGACAGGACGAGGGTGGAAAAGGCGGCGCTTAAGCTGTTTTTTCTTGCAGTTGAGATGCCGCGATGCGCGGCGACAGGTAAAGAGGGCAGCCGGTGGCAAACGATCCGACCCATCAGTTCTTGGTGCAGCCGATCATTCCGATCGAAATTGGCGGCGTCGATTTTTCCTTCACCAATGCGTCGCTTTTCATGGTTGCGACCGTGGCTGCTGCGTCCGGTTTCCTTTATTTCGCAACGTCGAACCGCGGTCTGATCCCGACCCGCATGCAGTCCGTTGCTGAAATGTCCTATGAATTCATCGCCTCCATGCTGCGCGAAGGCGCCGGTAAAAAGGGCATGGTGTTCTTCCCATTCGTTTTCTCGCTGTTCATGTTCGTGCTGACGGCAAACCTTATCGGCATGTTCCCGTATTTCTTCACGGTCACCAGCCAGATCATCGTCACTTTCGCGCTTGCCTGCCTCGTCATCGGCACGGTGATCGTTTACGGCTTTTACAAGCACGGCCTGCATTTCTTCGGCATCTTCGCCCCCTCGGGCGTGCCCAAGGCGCTATTGCCGCTTGTGGCGTCGATTGAAATGATCTCGTTCCTGTCGCGCCCGATCAGCCTTTCCGTTCGTCTTTTCGCGAACATGCTGGCCGGCCACATCACGCTCAAGGTTTTCGCAGGCTTCGTCGCCTCCATGGGTGCGCTCGGCGCACTCGGCGTCGGCGGCGCTGTCCTGCCTCTCATCATGACGGTCGCCATGACCGCTCTCGAATTTCTCGTTGCCTTCCTGCAGGCTTATGTGTTCGCGGTACTGACTTGCATGTACCTGAACGACGCCGTGCATGGTGGTCACTGAGAAGTAAAGTCGCTGGCCCCGGCAACGGGCGCCAAAAGATAGCCGCAACAACCTATATCTCAAGGAGTCTCACATGGAAGCGGAAGCAGCAAAGTACATCGGCGCAGGTCTCGCATGCCTCGGCATGGCTGGTACGTCCCTCGCACTCGGCCGTATCTTCGGTGATTACCTCTCCGGCGCACTGCGCAACCCCTCTGCTGCCGACAGCCAGTTCGGCCGTCTGGTATTCGGCTTCGCCGTTACGGAAGCTCTGGGCATCTTCTCGCTGCTCGTAGCTCTCCTTCTCCTGTTCGCTGTCTGATAACGGCATCAGGTCTGGATCACGGCTCGCGAATGGCGTGCCGTGATCCTTCGCATTTGCAGTCCCCCTGGAGGTGAGCATGTTCGTGACCGAGGCTTATGCCCAGTCAGCACCGACCGTAGGTGAAACGCATACGGAAACTCCGGCTGTAGGCCAGCCGCAACCGGCAGCCACGCACACGGAAACCGGTGTAGCGCACGGCGCCGAACACGGTGCTTCCGGCGTTTTCCCGCCGTTCGACCAGTCTACTTATGCATCGCAGGTCCTGTGGCTCGCGATTACGTTCGGCCTTTTCTATCTGCTGATGCAGAAGGTCATCGTTCCGCGCGTCGGCGGCATTCTCGAAAACCGTCACGGACGCATCGCACAGGATCTCGACGAAGCGGCCCGGCTGAAAGCCGAAGCCGACGCAGCCGTCGAAACCTATGAAAAAGAACTCGCGGCAGCCCGCGCCAAGGCAAGCTCGATCGGCGCCTCGGCACGTGACGCCGCCAAAGCGAAGGCCGATGCCGACCGCGCCGCGATCGAAGCCGGTCTTGCTGAAAAGCTCGCCGCCGCCGAAAAGCGCATTGCGGGTATCAGGGATCAGGCATTCGCCGATGTCGGCGCCATTGCCGAGGAAACCGCGACCGCGATCGTCGACCAGCTGGTTGGCGCCAAGGTCAAGGATACCGACGTCAAGGCCGCCATCGCCGCCGCTTCTGCCGTGAAGGGAGCCTGACATGGCATTTGATGCATCATTTTTCGCCCTCGTCGGTCTTGTCCTTTTCTTTGTCCTGATCGCCTATCTCAAGGTTCCGGGCATGCTCTCCAAGTCTCTGGACGAGCGCGCCCAGAACATTCAGGACGAGCTGGCCGAAGCCAAGCGTCTGCGCGAAGAGGCCCAGCACCTGCTGGCCGAATATCAGCGCAAGCGCAAGGAAGCTGAAGCGGAAGCCGCCGGCATCGTCGCCGCCGCTGAACGCGAAGCAGCCGCACTCACCGAAGAAGCCAGGCAGAAGACGGAAGAATTCGTCGCCCGCCGCACGGCCCTTTCGGAACAGAAGATCAAGCAGGCCGAAGAAGACGCCATCGGCGCCGTCCGCGCCGCCGCCGTCGACATCGCCATCGCCGCTTCCGAGAAGCTGCTGGCGGAAAAGACGACGGCTGCCGCAAAGGCCAAGCTTTTCACAGCCGCAATTGGCGAAGTGAAGTCTAAGCTGAACTGAGATTTATCTCGGGCTGATTAGAAACCCCTCCGGCGAGAGCTGCGAGGGGTTTTTTGTTATGCTGTTGCCTCAAGCTTAATGTATCGTCTTGGCAGTAGGGCTGCGTCCCTTACGCCTCAACTCGCACGGTGGAATGTCGAGCTTCTCTCGGCGTGTGCCGGTTGAGGCCAGCCTGCTTGTTTCACCGTGGGATTATATACTTACGAAATCGCGGAGGCTAACTATGACAGTTCGTATAGCTATCTGTGGCTCAATGGCTTTCGTGGAGGAAATGGAGGCAATCGCAAGTGCATTTGAAGCGCTGGGATACCAGCCAATGACCCCGGCCCGGGAAGAGCGAAATTTTGATTGGACGGATTTGAAGAGTGCTGAAGTCATTGCACAGAAGAAATATTACATCGACCGGCATCTTGAGATAATCCGGCACTGCGATGTCGTCCTGATCGCTAACTTTCCGAAGGGAGGCATTGAGGGGTACGTCGGACCAAATACATTGATGGAAGCAGCCTTCGCTCATGCTCTCAACGTGCCTGTAATTTTCTTGAACGACCCTTCGGCACAGGAAAACGGCTTGGAGTGCATGGCTGTCGCGTTTGGGCGCTTAAGTGGCGACGCAACCGGTATCAGTGAACTACTGCCAACAGCTCTCGTTACTAAGACTGAGGGAGGAACATCATGAAGATCAACGACGCGATCAGAGCCGATATGGAGAACTCGGTACTCTGCTGGCTTGCGACCGTCGATGATGATGGCACTCCCAGTGTGACACCGAAGGAGATATTCACCAGCCACGGCGAAGAACATATTGTCATCGCTGACATTGCTTCGTCACACAGCGTCCACAACGCCATCGCCCGCCCGAAAGTCTGCGTCAGCTTCGTTGATGTATTTCGACAGAAGGGGTTCAAACTTACCGGCAATGCCAGAATATTGGCACCCGGCGACGCGGATTTTCAGGCGTTCGGTGCCGACCTACTGCATATGGCGGGCGCGGATTTTCCGATACGGAATATTATTGCTGTCAAAATCGAACGCGTTTCCCGCATATGGGCACCGAGCTACAAGCTGTTTCCCGAACGCGGCGAGAATGAGAGAATGCAGAGCGCTTATGCGACCTATGGGGTCCAGCCTGTCTAGACGCTTTGATATCAAAAATCTTCATTGGAACGATACGTGGGCCGCAATGGATTTCCATGCTGTGTGACATTAGTCTCGTCGCAACACAGTCGCCCGCAGGTTTTTGCAGAATGCTGCATCTCATCAGCCTAGCTAGCGATGCACTTAAAAAGGTTCATCATGGCTCTTCTCGACAGGAATGCGGTTTATCCGATTACTTTACCCGACGGTTGCTTGTATCGGGATACGGTATATCTGAAGAACGTTGTGGATCATCCACGCATGGAGATAGGTGATTTTAGTTATTACACGCATTCTGGAAGACTAGAAGATACAGCGGTGATCCTTGCGCCTTATCTGGGGCATGGCGTTCGCGAGCGATTGGTGATCGGCAAATTTGTCCAAATCGCGAGAGGCAGTTACTTCATAACGAGTTCCGCAAACCATCCGATGACTGGCTTCACGACCTATCCGTTTCGCATCTTCAAACCAGAGACCTTTGGTTACAAAGACCTGCCTGTTAAGGACACGATTGTTGATCACGATGTATGGATTGGCCAGAACGCGGCAATCATGCCAGGGGTTCGCATAGGTCACGGTGCGATTGTCGCCGCTGCATCGGTTGTTGCTCGCGATGTTCCACCCTACGCAGTCGTCGGAGGAAATCCGGCATCCATCATCCGAATGCGTTACTCCAGCGAAGTCGTCAACGAACTGCTTCATCTCGCCTGGTGGGACTGGCCGATCGATAAAATCGAGGCAAATCTAGGGGCGCTTGATAGCGGCGATATTGCCGCGCTCAGATTGGTTCAATAGAAACGCAACATTTTTAACTACCCGCTTTGAAAGCGGAGAAGATTAAAAGGCGCGTATTCGCCGCATCAATCCCGCTTCAGCGGCCGAAAGCTCATCCGGTGCAGCGGGCACGGCCCATGGCTTTCGATGGCGCGCAGATGGGCCGGTGTGCCGTAACCGGCATGGCCTTCGAAGCCGTAGGAGGTGTGCACCACGCCGGCGCGTTCCATCATCCGGTCGCGGGTCACCTTGGCGATGATCGAGGCGGCGGCGATGGAGAGGGAGCGGGAATCGCCCTTGATGACGGCCTTGGATTCGCAGGCGATGCCCGGTGGCCTGTCGCGGCCGTCGGCCAGCACGAGGGCGGGGGAAATTTCGAGGCCAAGCACGGCGCGGCGCATGGCGTCGAGGCTGGCGCGCAGGATATTCATGGTGTCGATCAGGCCGGGGCCGGAGGAGGCAACGGATACGATCGAGGTTTCCATGATCTGCACAAAAAGGCTTTCGCGCTTCTGCCTGCTCAGTTTCTTGGAATCGTCCATGCCCTTGGGAATATTATCCGGATCGAGAATGACAGCCGCCGCAACCACCGGGCCGGCAAGGGGGCCCCGGCCTGCCTCATCCGTGCCAGCCACGGGCCAGAAGCCCTTCTTTTTGGCTTCCAGTTCGAACGAGAAGTCCGGGCCGGTATCGGCAAGGTCGAAAAGAGCAGGAGAATCGGGTGTGGCGGTACGTTTCATGCGGCGAAACTCGCATACACACCCGATCTCCTGCAAGCCCCCGGAAGCGGGCGATGACAGGCGCGGTGAGCCGGGGTCGAGGGGCGTGGCTCACCGTGCCCCTTAGGTCGTCATGACCTTTGATCCTCCAGCGGGGCGGCGGAGGAAAAACGATCGCACGCGAGGCGGCGGGTTCCGGGGGCGATGTCCGGCAGGCCAGGGGAAACCCGCCGGGCATTTCGTCAGGAGCATAGCCGGCCAGAACGAAGGACCGGCGCTCCTCATAATCTTCTTCCTGATATCGGCACGTCGGCAAGACGGCTTGGATTAACAGTCAGCGTCGTCAGCGCCGGTTTCAAAGCAGTGACAATTGCAACCCGGCACCGCCCGGCGGCACGAAGAGATCGTCGCGCAGATGGATGGCACGGCGGATAAGGCCAAGCCTCTTCGTCGCCATCTCGAAACGCCGGCCGATCTGCCAGGCATAGGGACCGGCGCCCTTCATGCGCTTGCCAAATTCAGCATCGTAATCCTTGCCGTCACGCATGGAGCGCACCAGCGACATGACATGGCGATAACGGTCCGGATAATTGCGCAAGAGCCAGTCGCGAAACAGCGGGCTCACCTCCAGTGGCAGACGCAGCAGCACATAAGAAGCCTCGGTCGCCCCCGCTGCCTTGCCTGCCTCGAGAATACGTTCGATCTCATGATCGTTGAGTGCCGGAATGACGGGCGCCATCATCACCGCCACGGGAATTCCAGCCTCCGTCAAAGCCTTTACCGCCTCCAGCCGTTTCTCCGGCGTGGCAGCGCGCGGTTCCATGTTGCGCGCGAGCTTGCGGTCCAGCGTGGTTACGGAAATGCCGACCTTGGCGAGGCCCTTTTTGGCCATTGGCGCCAGAATGTCGATATCTCGTTTGATCAGCGCTGATTTGGTGACGATGGCGACGGGGTGATCAGCCTCTGCCAGCACTTCCAGTATCTGCCGCATGATGCGCCATTCGCGCTCGATCGGCTGGTAAGGGTCGGTATTGGTGCCGATGGCGATTACCCGCGGCTTGTAGCCCGGTTTCGCCAATTCCCGTTCCAGCAGCTTCGCCGCATCCGGCTTGGCAAAAAGCTTCGATTCGAAATCGAGCCCGGCCGAAAGCCCCATATAGCTGTGGCTGGGCCTTGCGAAACAATAGATGCAGCCATGTTCGCAGCCGCGATAGGGATTGATGGAACGGTCGAACGGGATATCGGGAGATTCGTTGCGGGTGATAATGCTGCGCGGCTTTTCGACCTGCACCTCGGTGCGGAATTCCGGCATATCCTCAAGCGTCTGCCAGCCATCGTCGAAAACCTCGCGCTGCAAGGCCTCGAAGCGACCGTCCGGGTTCAATCCGGCGCCCCGGCCTCGACGACGGTCGATCTCGATGCGCAGGCCGGATGCATCGGCAAGCGCATTGGCAATATCAGGCATATGGCTCGGCTGAAAGGCAGCCTGCCCGTCAAGCGTATGGTTTCTCATCTGGATGCTCCCAGAGCGCTGCACGCCATCAAGGCACGCTCAACGCCCTAAACCGTTTCCATCCGGAGAGGCGTTTGCTCGCCGTCCGAATGATTAAATTCCTACATCAGGAATGAGAACAATACAAGAACAAAATTGTGAAAATACGACCGGCCACACGGACCGAAGCGCAAATGGCGGAAGCCGGATGGTTCTCGACGCCGGTGCAATGCGCGGCATGGATCGGGCTATTCTCCATCGCAAAGAGGCCAGTGGCAATTTATTGTGCGATGCGTTAGAGCTATGCCTATGTTGACAGTCTTAATGGAATGCCGGGATCAGGAACCGGAACTGGCGCACACGCTGTCCGCGCTTGTGACCGGTGCAGTGGAAGGGCTTGTGAGCGATGTGGTGATCCTCGATCACGGTTCGCGCGATGGATCGTCGCGCGTGGCCGATGCCGCCGGTTGCCGCTTTTATGGGCAATGGGACATTCAGGAAATCCTGCAATCCGCGCGTGGCGGCTGGCTGTTGTTGATCGAGCCCGGTGCGCGCCCGCAGGCGGGCTGGATCGACGAAATCCTCGAATATGTCGCGATCTGCCCTGATCCCGCACGGTTTTCGCCTTCGCGGTATCACCGGCGGAATATCTTCAGCCGCATGCTGCACCGCGCACCGCCGCTTGAACACGGATACCTCCTGCCAAAGACACAGGCCCTTTCAATCGCAAAATCGGGCATGAGCCTGACGGAACTGGTTGGCGGGCAAAAGCCGCGCCGCTTGAATGCGGAAATGGTGCCGGCCTGGGCTTTGCGAACGCCGGCCTGAGGTCGGCTGGCGGTCTTACCCCACCAGAACCTTGCCGGGGTTCATGATACCAGCAGGGTCGAAGGCGTGCTTGATGCGATGCATCAGCTCCATTTCGATGCTGGGCCGGATGGCGGCCAGTTCGTCGCGCTTCAATTGGCCGATGCCATGTTCGGCCGAAATCGAGCCGCCGAGCGACAGCACGATGCCGTGCACGATCTCGTTCATGTCCCGCCAGCGGCCGAGGAATTCCGCCTTGTCAGCACCGACTGGCTGGGAGATGTTGTAGTGGATATTGCCATCGCCGAGATGGCCGAAGGCGCAGATGCGGGCGCCGGGAATGGCGGCGAGCACGGCCTTTTCCGCAGTAGTCATGAATTCCGGTATTTTCGACACCGGAACGGAAACGTCGTGTTTGATCGATCCGCCCTCCGGCTTCTGCGCGTCCGACATGCTTTCACGCATGTGCCAGAGCGCCTGACGCTGCGCTTCGGATGCGGCTATCGCCGCATCCTCGACCAGCCCGGCCTCAAAACCACGCTCCAGCAGCGATTGCATCATCTTATCCGCCGTCTCGGCCGAATCGGAGGTGGAGATATCGATGAGGGCGTACCAGTCATGCGGCTGCCCCAGAGGGTCGCGCACGCCGGGAATATGCCTGGCGGTGAACTCGACGCCAATTCGTGGCATGAGTTCAAAGCCGGTCAGCGCTGTGCCGCAGAGGTTTGAGGCCATTTCGAACAGTTTCAGCGCATCTTCGGTGGAGGCAAGACCGGCAAAGGCCACCTGATGGCCGAGCGGCTTGGGGAAAAGCTTCAGCACCGCGCCGGTGATGACACCCAGCGTACCTTCGGAGCCGATGAAGAGATCGCGCAGATCGTAACCCGTATTGTCCTTTTTCAGCCGGCGCAGCCCGTTCCAGATTTCGCCGGTTGGCAACACCACTTCGAGCCCGAGGCAGAGCTGACGCATATTGCCATAGGCAAGCACCGCCGTGCCGCCGGCATTGGTGGCGAGATTGCCGCCGATGCGGCAGGAGCCTTGAGAACCGAGCGATAGCGGGAACATGCGCTCCACGGAGCTGGCCGCCTTATGAATGTCGTCAAGAATGCAGCCGGCATCGGCGACGATGATATTGGCAACGGGATCGATGTCGCGGATGCGGTTCATGCGCTCCAGCGACAGGATGATATCGGTGCCGTCAGCGCGCGGCGTCTGGCCGCCCACAAGGCCGGTATTGCCGGTTTGCGGCACGATGGGCGTGCCGGTCTCGCTGGCGAGCTTCAGGATGGCGGCAACCTCCTCGACGGAACCGGGCTTGAGGAGAAGGGGGGAAGCGCCGCGATAAAGTCCGCGATTCTCCACCAGGCGCGGTGCCATTTCCGCCGGGTCGCGCACCGCATTTTTTTCGCCAACGATGGCGGTGAAGCGGTCAAGGATATCGGAGGAGGGGATGGCGGTCATGGGCGTCATGGGCGGCGTCTCGCTGTCTTTTGAAACATGGGCGAAAGGGTTGAGTACCGTCAGCCTCGCGGCGCGGCGGCGCGGGAAAGGCGGTCGTTGATCGCCTCTCCAAGACCATGGGTGGGAATTGCGGTGATGGCGATGGTGTCCGCACCGCTCGCATCGGCGGCTTTCAGATAATCGAAGAGGTTGGCAGCGGCCTCGGCAAGATCGCCGGCCGGGCTGAGGTCAAGAACGGCGCGTGCCGTCTCTTCACCGGAAACCGCAATGCCGCCGAAGCGGATCAGCGCTTCATCAGGCAGAACCGATGTGGCGTTAAGGCGGACAGTGGCGCCCGGCGCATAATGCGAGGCGAGCATTCCCGGCGCCTCGATGGCGGCGGCGGCTTTTTTCGACCGTTCGAGCCTGACGCCAGCAACGCGCTCGATCTCCTCGGTGACGATGCCGCCAGGGCGAAGTAGCCGCACCCGGCCATCCTCCTCTACCTTGACGATGGTGGATTCGACACCCACGGCGGCGGCACCGCCATCGAGAATGAGATTGATCTTTTGCCCGAGATCGGCTTCCACATGGGCCGCACTTGTCGGGCTGATCTTGCCGGAACTATTGGCGCTGGGGGCGGCGAGCGGTCTGCCGAACCGGCGGATAAGATCGCCGGCAAAACCCTGCGGCACTCGAATGCCGACCGTATCGAGCCCGGCCGTCGCCAGCGAATGAATGTCGCTTTCCGGTTTCAGCGGCAGAATGAGCGTTAGCGGGCCGGGCCAGAAGGCCTCAGCGAGTTTCCGCGATGTAGGGTCGAAAACCGCGTAACGCTCGGCCATGGCGATATCGGCCATGTGGCAGATCAGCGGGTTGAATTGCGGCCGGCCCTTGGTCTCGTAAATACGGGTGATGGCGGCGGGATTGGTGGCGTCGGCGGCGAGGCCATAGACGGTTTCCGTCGGCAGCGCGATCGCCCTGCCGTCCGCAAGCTCGGCCACGGATGCCTGCAGTGCTGTTTCCCGCTCGGTTTCGATGTTGATATGACCCGCCATGATGCTGCCTTTCAGGGCGGTCAATAGCGTATTTCAGGCCGGGATGGAAAGTGCTGTCGCGTTTTATATCGCCTTGATGATCTTGCGCATCTCCGCGGAACGCGCGCCAAGCAAAAGCACGTTTTTCAGCGCCACACGCGGATCGTGCGTCTGGAACAACAGGCCGCTGCGATGGAAGGAGGTGTCGATGGCGATCTCCCGATCCGGAAGCGCGTTGATGGCGACGGCGAAATACATGCGGGAATAACGCGCATCGATATTTTCGAAGAAGTTCTCGGCCCCGCTCAGCTCGGCGAAGAAATTTGCGAAATAAAATGACCACATCACATGGCGCTCGGCATCGAAGCTCGTTTTCGCCGCCGTGACATGGCAATAGCCGAGATGCGGCCGGTCATTGAGCAGATGGTGGAAAACCATCTTTGGGAAACGGATGGACTGGTGAAAGGTGTTGAGACGGCTATGGGTTGCTTCGGCGGCAGCCTCCAGCTTCCGCCCGGTCAGTGCAGCCACCTCGTCATGGCTGTAATAGACGCGCTCCCTGGGCAGCCAGCGCTCTTCGTAACGGCTGATACGGCCCGTGCGCAGGAAGTCGGAATGCGCGGTCTTCGACCGTATCGGCGTAACCGAATGCTGTGCCGCATCGAAATAGCGTATGCGTGTCGCCTTCTCCACCAGAAGCGCTCCCGTTGCTGTCGTTCCTTCAATATAGTTTAGGGCGCGTTAAAACTCCGTTGCGCGGCACCTCCCGTTTTTTAATGGGTGGAGAAGAGGGCAAGCGCTATCATGCGTCATATTGCGACGTCATGTCAGGCGCTGAAGAGCCTTTGGATTTCCCGGCGGAATGGGCAGATAGTGCGAATTGCGCATGTCGCAATTTGTCGCCAATGCGGAAGCCGATGTCGCTGTTTGTGCTCCCGCAAATGACCGCCGGTGTTTAGATGATTACATGCTTCCGCAACCCCCGCAAATGGTGCCGGGCAGGGCGGTTTGATCGAGGATTTGGCCATGGAATTGCGTGACACCGTATTGCGCCAGCTGAAGAACCGCCGCGAAGGCTTTAGCCTGGAGCAGCCTTTCTACACGGACCCGGATTATTTCAAGCTGGATATGGAGACGATCTGGTATCGCGACTGGCTGTTCGTTGGCCATGATTGCGAGGTGCCCAAGTCCGGCAACTACATGACCGTTCAGGTCGGTGCATATTCGGTGGTCATCGTTCGCGGCCGCGACGGTCAGATCCGCGCCCTGCAAAATTCCTGTCGCCATCGTGGCTCGCGCGTCTGCAGCGCGCAGAAGGGCCAGGCCGCCCGTCTCGTCTGTCCCTATCACCAGTGGACCTATGATCTGGATGGCAAGCTGCTGTTTGCCCGCCATATGGGCGAAGATTTCGACAAGGCGGAATTCGGCCTGAAGCCGGTCGCCTGCGAGACCGTTGCCGGTTACGTCTTCATCTGCCTTGCCGACCAGCCCGCCGATTTCGCGCCGATGCGCGCCGAGGTCGAAAGCTACATGGCCCCGCACCGCATCTGGGAAGCCAAGGTCGCGCATGAAAGCACCATCATCGAAAAGGGCAACTGGAAGCTCGTCTGGGAAAACAACCGCGAGTGCTACCATTGCGCCGCCAACCACCCCGAACTCTGCCGCACCTATCCCGAAAACCCGAGCGTGACGGGAACGGATGGCGGCGCGAGCGATCCCGAAATCGGCGGCCACTGGGCGCGCTGCGAGGCGGCCGGCCTGCCGAGCCGCTTCAAGATCGATCCGAAGGGTCAGTTCCGTGTTGCCCGTATGCCGCTGATCGGCGAGGCGGAAAGCTACACCATGTCGGGCAAACGCGCCGTGCGCCGGCCGCTGTCGGAGGATGTCAGCATCAGCCATATCGGCGCGCTGCTTCTGTTCCACTATCCGACGACCTGGAACCATTTCCTTGGCGACCACACCATTTCCTTCCGGGTGCTGCCGCTCAGCGCCACAGAGACCATGGTCACTACCAAATGGCTGGTGCACAAGGATGCCGTTGAAGGCGTGGATTACGATCTCGAAGACCTCACCCATGTCTGGAACGAAACCAACGATCAGGACCGCCGCATCGTCGAGGAAAATGCCTTCGGCATTCGCTCGCCCGCCTACCAGCCCGGTCCCTATTCCATGGAAGACGAGGGCGGCGTAATGCAGTTCGTCAACTGGTATTCCGATTTCATGGTCGATCGCCTCTCCGGCGACAAGGCCCGGCTCTCGGCTGTAGCGTGATGCGAAGATGAATATGGTTGTGACCTACAAGCACATAGACGAGATGAAGCCGTGGAGCGACAAGCTCCAACTGCTGGAATGCATTTCAGTGACGCCTGAGACATCGGACGTGATGACGTTCTTGTTCCGCTCCGAGGACCAGAACTGGTTCCGTTATCTGCCGGGCCAGTTCGTCACGCTGGAATTGCCCGTGGGTACGGAGCCCGTTTACCGCACCTACACATTGTCCTCCAGCCCGTCGCGGCCCTATGCGCTGTCGGTCACGGTGAAGGCGCAGGCCAACAGCATCGGCACGCGCTGGATGTTCGATAATCTGAAGCCCGGCATGAAAATCCGGGCGCTCGGACCGCTCGGCGATTTTTCCTACGTCAAGCATCCCGGCGACAAATATCTGTTCATCTCGGCAGGCTCCGGCGTCACACCGATGATGTCGATGGTGCGCGACATGAGCGACCGCGCGCCGCAGAGCGACATCACCTTCATCAACTGTTCACGCACCCCCGGCGATATCGTCTTCCGCCACGAGCTGGAATATCTCGCCCGTTTCATGCCCAACCTGTCGCTCGGCTTCATTGTCGAGAAATGCGGTCGTACCGATCTCTGGTCCGGACTGAGGGGCATGGTCGACAAGGCCAAGATCGCGTTGCTGGCACATGATTTCATGGATCGCACCGTCTTCTGCTGCGGACCGGAGCCGTTCATGGCCGCCGTCCGCTCCATGCTCGACGCATCCGGCTTCGATATGAGCCGTTATCATCAGGAAAGCTTTGCGCCGGCCGCCCCGGTCAGCGTGGGTGAAACAGTTCTCACCGGTGCCGACGGCGAAGCGCTGTCCATGGTGGGCTTCACCCTTTCTGGAAAAGAGCTGCCCTGCCAGCCAGGCCAGACGGTTCTCATGACCGCGCGTGCCGCCGGTGTCCGCATCGGCGCCGCCTGCGAATCCGGTATCTGCGGCACCTGCCGGGTGCTGAAGCTTTCCGGCGAGGTGGAGATGAATCACAATGGCGGCATTCTCGATGACGAAATCGAGGAAGGCTATATTCTCGCCTGCTGCTCACGGCCATTGACCGACATCAAGGTGGAGGCGTGACGCCCAACGGCGTCACGTTCTAATTTTCCTTCGCCGGATAGTTGTCTGGAACTAAATTTTAGCAAACTCGTTTGCACGTCATCGAATTCTTTTCGGGCGAGGGCTGGCCCTGACCTCCGACAAGAGCACGGTGAAAGGCGCTATTAAAGGCGTCAGAGCAAATGGAGGAAGATCATGCTGAATTTCCGGACAACGAGCGTCGCTACAGCGATTATCGTGTTCTTCACCAGCTTCACGCCATCCCAGGCGTTTCAAGCGCCGGTGCCGATCACCAAGCCGGCTGTAGCGACCGAAAACGTCGTGAATGTACAGTACCGCGAGTGGGATCGCCGCCGCCATTGGGACGGTCGTCACATGCGTCGTCCGCCCCCGCATCGCGACGGCTTTTACAATGGTCACCGCGGCTACCGTGACCGTCGCGCGGGTTACCGTTATCACAACGGTTACTGGTTCCCGCTTGCCGCTTTCGCCACCGGCGCCATCATCGGCGGTGCCATGCAGCAGCCGCGTCCGGCCTATGGCGGCAGCCATGTTTCCTGGTGTCAGAATCGCTGGCGTTCGTATCGCGCCTATGACAACACCTATCAGCCGAACAGCGGTCCGCGTCGCATCTGCGTCTCGCCCTACAGCCGCTAATTGCACGAGCAAAAGCCCGGTCCTGACCGGGCTTTTGTCTGAGCTCGGAAGCGCCATGTTTTTTGATAAACGAAGCGTGATCGGGCCGTTAATCGTAGGTTCAGCCACACGTCCCTAGGCTGTAGAACCATACGACACTGCCTGTAGAAAGGCAGAAGTCAGAACAACAGAAATTCACGTCCTACGGCCTGTCGACCGTCGTGAATGGAGGAAGTCAGATGAAAAGCTATGTGAAGAATATCTTGGCTGTCGGTCTTTCTGCAATCGTGGTTGCAGGAGCAATCATTCCGGCGGAAGCGGCAATGCCAGTGCCCGTCGCGCCGAAGGGGGTTGAGACCGCCGGCAACGACGCCAGCAAGAATATCGTGAACGTCCAGTACTGGCGTGATCGTGACGGCTGGGGTGATCGCCGCGGCTTTTATCGCGGTCATCGCGGTTATCGCGATTACCGCCCGGGCTACCGTCGCCACGACGGTTACTGGTTCCCGCTCGCAGCCTTTGCGACGGGTGCGATCATCGGCGGCGCTCTCTCGCAGCCGCGTGAAGTCTATCGCCCGGTTCCGGAATATCGTCCGCGTCCGGTCTATCGCGAATACCGTCCGGTTCGCCGGGGTAACATGAACCAGGCGCATGTGAACTGGTGCTTTGGCCGCTATCGTTCCTACGATGCCTATAGCAACACGTTCCAACCTTATAACGGCCCGCGCCAGCAGTGCTATTCGCCGTACGGCTGATAGAAATAACGGGCTAAGATCGACTGAGCCGTCCGGTCACCACCGGGCGGCTTTTTGCTGTCATAAGATCCGCGCGCGCTTCAGGACGAACCAGGCAAGCGCCACCGAAATCACGATGAAGATGCTGGCTGCCATGGTGCCGCCAGTGCCGACGGTAAACGGCAGCTCATCCGTATTCATGCCGAAGAAACCGGTCACCAGCGATGGCGGCAGCAGGAAAGCAGTCATCAGCGACAGGATATAAAGGTGCCGGTTGGTTTCGGACGAGAGTTTGGAATCGATTTCTTCATGCAGCAGCCTTGCGCGCTCCTGCAGCGCATAGACGTCGTGATCGACCGCTTCGAGCCGTCCCATCAGGCGGGAAGCGACATCCTCGAAACCGTCAGGCATCTCGTCGTCATCGGCGGCGGAAGCGCGCCGCATCAGGGTAAGCACCGTGCGCAAATGCCGGTGCAGGCGCACGACCGTGCGGCGCAGCGGGGCTAGGCGGCGCCGCTCGTCGCGGTTTTCGCTGTCATAAACCATATCCTCGATGGCATTGAGTTCTTCCGTCGTCTCCATCACCAGATTGATGAGCGAGCGCTGGAATTCGGCCACGAGACCTTCGAAGACATGCGATGGCGTGAGGTAGCGGTTGGAATTCTTGTCGACCGCCGCCTTCAGCCGGTCCACCGAATGCAGCGGCTGCAGGCGGGTGGTGATGATGAAGCGGTCGCTCACCGCAAAATGCAGCCAGCCGAAATCGCGCGTTTCCTTGTCGAATTCCCGCTGGAAATCGACTAGCGTGCCGTAGAGCGATTTTTCATCGACCACGATGGAAGGGTGCGTCTCATGGGTGGTGAGGCTTGCCCTTGCCGCCGGATCGAGGCCGACAATCGTTTCGAGGAAGCCGGCAACCCGCTGGTCGGCGAGATTGAGATGCAGCCAGTAGAACCCCTCATATCCTGCCATGTCCTCAAAACCGGCATCGGGCGCCAGCCGGCGGCACGGGGCTGTGCCCGGATGAAAATGATAGGCCCAGACAAGGCCGGGAATGGTAGGCGTTATGAGATCCATCGTGGCAGTCCTGACCGGCGGGATGGGAGGAGGGGAGGCGTCCGTCGTTCCGGTGTGGGAGCGGCAGCGGCGAGGCGCATGTCTGCGCATGCTGAGCAAATTCACATGACAGTTTTATAACAAACCTGTCGAAATCGTGGGAATTTTCAAATTGACGTTTACGTAAAAATCATTTAGCCCGAGGGCAGTAGCAAGATGCAAGAGCTTCGGGAGGAGGCAGCATGTATAGCGCGCCGGTGGATGATATCGCCTTTACACTCAAGCATGTGGCGGGTCTTGAAGACGCGCTCTCAAAGGGTGTGCTGGGAGACCTGAGCGAAGATCTCGTTGATGCCATTCTGGAGGAAGCCGGCCGTTTCGCCACAGGAGAGGTCGCCCCGCTCGCCGATATTGGCGACCGTCAGGGCGCGAAGCTCACCGACGGCAAGGTCACGACGCCCGACGGCTGGGCCGATCTTTACCGCAGCTGGGCGGAAGCGGGCTGGAACAGCCTGACGGCGCCCGAAGAATTCGGCGGCCAGAACCTGCCGCACATGCTGAATGTCGCAGCACTCGAAATGTGGAATTCCGGCTCCATGGCCT
Source organism: Agrobacterium sp. El2ro-1b (assembly GCF_048298475.1). Taxonomy (NCBI): domain Bacteria; kingdom Pseudomonadati; phylum Pseudomonadota; class Alphaproteobacteria; order Hyphomicrobiales; family Rhizobiaceae; genus Agrobacterium; species Agrobacterium sp. El2ro-1b. Next base: position 393,345 of record NZ_CP103458.1, read on the forward strand.
TTGCGCTGGCGCCGACGCTCACCATGGGCGCGGTGGAAGCCATCGTTACCCATGGCAGTAATGATCTGAAGCGAACCTATCTGCCGAAACTCGTATCCGGTGAATGGACCGGCACCATGAACCTCACCGAACCCCATGCGGGATCGGACCTCGGTGTCTTAAAGACCCGGGCGGAGCGCAATGGTGACGGCACCTACCGCATCTTCGGCCAGAAGATTTTCATCACCTGGGGCGAACACGATGCGGCGGATAATATCATCCACCTCGTTCTCGCCCGTCTGCCGGATGCGCCGGCCGGAACGCGCGGCATCTCGCTGTTCCTCGTGCCGAAATTCCTGCCCGATGAAAACGGTGCACCGGGCAGCCGCAACGACCTGTTCTGCCATTCGCTGGAGCACAAGCTCGGCATTCACGGCTCACCCACTTGCACGATGATCTTCGGCGACGGCAAATTCGGTGACGAAAAGGGCGCTCTCGGCTGGCTGATCGGCGAGGAGAACAAGGGCCTTGCCTGCATGTTCACCATGATGAACAGCGCCCGCCTTGCGGTCGGCATGCAGGGCGTGGCGATCTGCGAAGCGGCGACCCAGAAGGCGATCGAATACGCGAAAGAGCGCACGCAGGGCAAGGCGCCCGGCTGGCAGGGTTCCGGCATGAGCCCGATTATCGAACATCCCGACATCGCCAGAACGCTTCTGACCATGAAGGCGCTGACGCAAGGATCGCGGGCGATTTCCTTCAGCTGCGCCCATGCCATCGACATGGCGCATGCGAGCGAAGACGCCTCCCAGCGCGCTCACTGGCAGGAGCGCGCTGCCCTTTTGACGCCCATTGCCAAATCCTTTTCCACCGATGCCGGTGTGGATGTCGCCTCCATGGGCATTCAGGTGCATGGCGGCATGGGTTTCATCGAGGAGACAGGTGCTGCGCGTTATCTACGCGATGCCCGTATCGCCCCGATTTACGAGGGTACCAACGGCATTCAGGCCATCGATCTGGTGCTGCGCAAGCTGCCGCTCTCCGAGGGTGCTCAGGTGCGCGGTTTCATTGGCGAATTGCGTGAGATTGCCGCCCGGACGGCCGCCTCGAACCGCGATGACCTTGGCGAGACCGCCCGTTATCTTGAAGCGAGCCTCAACGATCTGGAAACGACGACCGACTGGCTGCTCTCCCGCATCAAGGCTGGGGAAAACGAAACCGCGCTTGCCGGTGCCACGGCCTATCAGCGGCTCTTCGGTCTGGCGCTCACCGGTGCCTATCTCGCCAAGGGCGCATTGGTCTCCGTCGATGATGGCAGGGGCGGGCATCGCGCAGCACTTTGCCGGTTCACGGCGGAAAACCTGCTGGCGGAAACGGCGGCGCTGAAGGATCGCGTTATATCAGGCGCGGCAAGCCTTGCCGCCGCCCGCACCCTGTTGGCTTGAGGAGTTTCAGATGTCGGACGATCATATTCTTGTCGAGCCGGTTGGTCATGCGCCTGAGGTTCTGACCATCCGCTTCAACCGGCCGGAGAAGAAAAACGCCATCACCGATGCCATGTATCTGCGCATGGCCGAAGCCTTGCATGCTGCCAATGCGAACACGGAAATTCGGGTGGTCGCATTTCTCGGCACGGAAGGCTGCTTTTCCGCCGGCAATGACATGGCCGATTTCCTGGCCTTCGCCATGTCGGGCGGCAAGGGCAAGCTTGCGGCACTCGAATTTCTGAAAGCGCTGGTCGCCTTCGAAAAGCCGCTGGTTTCCGGCGTGGACGGGCTCGCCATCGGTATCGGCACGACGCTGAACCTGCATTGTGACCTGACGGTCGCCTCCAGCCGCAGCCTGTTCAAGACGCCCTTCGTGGATCTGGCACTGGTGCCGGAAGCGGCCTCCAGCCTGCTTGTGCCAAAACTCATCGGCCACCAGCGCGCCTTTGCGCTGCTTGCCATGGGCGAGGGTTTTTCCGCCGAACAGGCGATGCAGGCCGGGCTGATCTGGAAGGTTGTAGCTCCGGAACACGTAGAAACCGAAACGCTGGCGCTCGCCACCCGCCTTGCCGCCAAACCGCAGCAGGCGCTGAAGATCGCCCGTGATCTGGTTCGCGGTAACCCGCAAGACATACTTGCCCGCATCGAAGAGGAAGGCCGCCACTTCGTCGCGCAGTTGCAGAGTGCGGAAGCCCGCGCTGCCTTCGAGGCCTTCATGCGCCGTTAAGCGCTCAAGAAAACGGGGTCGTTGCTTGCCGTCAGAGAGTGTGCCGCTTGTTTCTTCTCCCCGCCGGGGAGAAGGTCGCAGCAGCGGGATGAGGGGGCAAGGCCTGCGTTATTCGGTGAGGGTTCCCCCTCATCCGACCCTTCGGGCCACCTTCCGGCGGGGAGAAGAAACAAGTGGCGATGCCGAGCAAGGCCGCTGTGCTTGTGAATGCGGATTATGTATGGTCGTTCCAACCGGTCCCGCAACGTTGGATCGCAATTCTCCGTCCGAAGGCCTCCGCATGCGTCACGTCGTTTTCGCCCTGTCCGTCTTCCTCTCCGCATCAACCCTTGGCGAAGCGGCGGTAATCACGCCGGTGCCCATGGCGTCCGGCAACGATATCATTCTGGCGCAGTCCTATAATGATGGTAGCCAGGACTATTACTCCGGCAGCAATCGTGACCGCCAGCGACGCGCGCGTTTCGTCTGCGTTGTCACCCCGCCGGAGAGCGCCAATCGCCGCCGCCCCTATATCTGCCCGATAGAGCAGGGCCGTGTTGGCGGCGCCTGCCGCTGCTCGGGCGTGGTCGGCAGCGGTACGGTCGATACCGCCTGGTGATTATTTCTCCAGCACCGCCACTGCTTCCACATGCGGCGACCACAGGAACTGGTCGACCGGCGTGACGCGGGTGACGCGGTAGCCGCCTTCCGTGAGGATGGCGAGATCGCGTGCGAGTGTCAGCGGATTGCAGCTCACCGCAACGATCTTCTTCACCGTGCTGCGGGCCAGTTCCTTGCACTGGACTTCCGCACCGGCGCGCGGCGGATCGAACACGACCGCGTCGTAATTCTTGAGTTCGCTTGTCATCAGCGGCCGGCGGAAGAGATCACGCTTTTCGACGCTCACCGGTTTCAGGCCCTGCGTGTTACGGGCGGCGAAATCGAGTGCCTTCAGCGCTTTGTCTTCGGCTTCTACCGCATGCACCCTGCCGATGCGCGCGAGCCTGAGCGCAAAGGTGCCGGAACCGCAGAACAGATCGGCAATGCGTTTGGATTTGCCCACATGGGCAAGCACCAGCTCCGCCATGGCGTCTTCGGCCTGCTTCGTCGCCTGCGTGAAACCGCCGGCCGGCGGCGAAACCGGGACGCCGCCGAATTCGATGATCGGCTTTTGTGGTTCGATCAGGATTTCCCCCGACAGCGAAACGCGGGCAATGCCGCGCATGGCCAGCACCGTTTCCGTGAGCGTGCGCCGCTGCTTGTCATTGACCGACTTGATGCCCTCGACGGAAATATCGAGACCGGAGAGCGTTTCGAGAACGGTGATGCGGAAAGGCTCGGCATTTGCCACCATGGAAAGCCCGATGGCGCGGATGGCATCGAACCGTGAGACGATGCCCGGCGAGGTGACGGGACATTCCTCGATGGCGACGATGTGATGGCTGTTCGCCTGGCTGAAGCCCAGCAGCAGACCCTTTTCCGTCTTGCGGGCGGCAAACACCGCACGGCGGCGCTCGCCGGGGCGACAGATGACGAGATCGTCGACATCAGGCGTCAGGCCTTTCGATTTCAGGGCCGATATCACCAGTTCCCGCTTGTAGGCGCGGTAAGGCGCATCGGCGAAGTGCTGCAACGAACAGCCGCCGCAGGTGCCGTTGACGCCTTCGGGGCCGAAGTGACGACAGACGGGGTCACGGCGGTCTGCCGAGGCCTGCGCTATCGATATGACCGTGCCCTGATCCTTGACCTTGGCGATGGCGACCGTTTCGCCGGGTAGCGCGAAGGGCACGTAGACCGGGCCGTCGGGACAGTGTGCGATGCCATCGCCCTGTGCGCCGAGGCTCTTGATGGTGACGGTCTGTGTGCTCATGGCTTTTCGCCTCCGAGAAGAAATTCGACATTACCGTCGCCGCCGGAAATCGGCGAGGGAATGAGGCCGAGGCTTTTCCAGCCCATGTCCTCGGTCAGCCAGCGTTCCAGCTCGGCCGCCACGGCGGGCGCCGTTTCCGGCTCCTTCAAAAGGCCTGCCTTGCTGATGGCATCACGCCCCGCCTCGAATTGCGGCTTGACGAGCAGAACCGCCAGAGCACCCGGTTCCGCAAGCTCGAGCGCAGGCGCAAGCGCAAGCTTCAGCGAAATGAAGGACACATCGGAAACGATGAAGCCGATGGGTCGTTCATCGATATCATCAGTGGTGAGGAAGCGCGCATTCAGCCCTTCCAGGCTGGTGACGCGCGCATCGTTCTCGATCCTTGGATGGATCTGCCCGTGGCCGACATCTATGGCGACGACGTGTTTCGCGCCGCGATGCAGCAGCACCTCGGTGAAGCCGCCGGTCGATGCACCGACGTCGAGGCAGTCGAGGCCCCTCGGATCGAGCTTGAAATGATCGAGCGCGGCTGTGAGCTTCAGGGCGGCGCGCGAGACGTAAGCCTGCGCCGGATCGGTGATGGCGATCTTGACATTCGCAGCAACGGTCTGGCTCGGTTTGGTGACGATTTTGCCGTTCACGCTCACGGTGCCGCGCGAAACCGCGTCGCGCGCACGCGAGCGGCTGGCAAAGTGGCCAAGCGACACAAGAAGCTGGTCTAGCCGTTCATTTTCAGATGTTTTGGACATGATCCCGTGTCAATGACCGCCAAACCCCGCAGATGCAAGCGATTTATCGCTGGAACCGCCCCACAAGCCCTCCGGGCGGCATAAGAAATATGCCGCGGGTATCATGAAAACGACATATGAGATTAATCCAATATAAAGTCTTGTAATGCACTTTGTCCGCAAGGCCCGTGTGGCCGGTCGGAACCTGCCATGACGGCGTCTCCCCCATTTTCCAGAAATTGCGGCCGTTGCAGCGCAGACGTTTGCTCCGTGGCATCGGGTCGCCGAGAGAGTTTGCGATGTCGCTGAAAAATCTCCCCATTAACCTGAAGCTCATAGCCACCTTCTGTGCCTTGATGGGCGTGTGTCTGCTCGCGTCTGCGGTTGTGTTCTGGCAGACCCGGGGGAGCGAGCGTGTCACGATTGAAAACAACCGCACCAAGGACATCATCCAGGCTGTGGATGGTGCGACGGCCGCCATGCTGGAACAGGCCGTCAACCAGCGCGGTTTCCTGCTGTTCCGCAGCGACAGCACCTATAATGATGTCTTCGCACAGCGCGAACTGATGCTGAAGAAGCTCAGCGACGCCCGCGCCCTGGCCGCCGGCCAGCCTGATATCCTGAAGTCCATCGACGATATGGAAAAATCCGCCACCGTGTTCTTCAAGGAACTGGCAGAGCCGCAGATCGCCGCCCGCAAGACGACGGAAGCGCCGATTTCTGAAATCATCGAGATCGGCCGCAACCAGGCGAAAGGTCAGCTTGATGGCTTCCGCGCTGCCGCCGCCAAGATCAAGGAACAGCTGAACGGCCTGTCCACCGTCTACGCTGCTGAACAGCAGGCTGCCGCCCGCAATCTGGAATACGCGCTTCTGGGCGGCGGTGCCGTCGCCGGCCTTCTCGCCGTTCTCCTGATCTGGGCGCTGTCGCGCTCAATCGTCACGCCGATCGTCGGCATGACGGCGGCCATGAGCCGGCTTGCTGATGGCGACCTGACGACGGAAGTTCCCGCCACGGATCGTGGCGACGAAGTCGGCAAGATGGCGAAGGCCGTTCTGGTCTTCAAGGAAGCCGGTCTCGAAAAATCCCGCCTTGCCGGGGAGACTGACCGCATGCGCTCCGCAACGGACGCCGAACGCCGCCGCAACGAGGAAGAAAAGGCGCGCGACGAAGCCGCCAGCGCCTTCGCCAGCGCCGAGCTTGGCAAGGGCCTTGCCGCTCTCGCCGATGGCGATCTTTCCTATCGCATCGAAACGCCTTTTGTGCCTGCCATCGATCCGGTTCGCGTGAATTTCAACAGCGCGGTCGAAAAGCTGCAGCAGGCGCTGCGCACGGTGGGTGAAAACGCCGCCGCCATCAATGCCGGCGCTTCGGAAATGCTCTCTGCCGCCGACGACCTGTCGCGCCGCACCGAACAGCAGGCGGCCTCCATCGAAGAAACCGCTGCGGCTCTGGAAGAAGTCACCACCACGGTGCGTGATAGCGCCCGCGGTGCGGAGGATGCCGGCAATCTGGTTCAGCGCGCCCGCGCCGGTGCGGAGAAGTCGGGCGTCGTGGTCCGCAAGGCGGTTGCCGCCATGCGCGAGATCGAGAAATCCTCGGGCGAAATCGGCAATATCATCGGCGTCATCGACGATATCGCCTTCCAGACCAACCTCTTGGCGCTGAATGCCGGTGTGGAAGCGGCCCGCGCCGGTGATGCCGGCAAGGGTTTTGCTGTTGTCGCACAGGAAGTGCGCGAACTCGCCCAGCGCTCCGCCAATGCCGCCAAGGAAATCAAAACGCTGATCGGCGCATCCAGCCAGCAGGTGGAAAACGGTGTCAATCTGGTCGATGAGACCGGCAAGGCTCTGGAACTCATCGTGTCGGAAGTCGAAGAGATCAACGCCCATGTCAGCGCCATCGTCGTTGCCGCCCGCGAACAGGCAACCGGCCTGCAGGAAATCAACACGGCCGTGAACACGATGGATCAGGGCACGCAACAGAATGCCGCCATGGTGGAACAGCAGACCGCCGCCAGCCATTCGCTGGCCCGCGAAGCGGAAGCGCTGAACAGCCTGCTTGGCCAGTTCCGGATGGGCGGTACGCGCGCCGCCGTCGCCGGTGCCGGTGGATATTCCGCGCCGCGCCAGTCTTCCGCCAAGCCCGCCTTCCAGCCCGCGCCCGCCGCACCGGTTCGCAAGGCCCCGGTCAAGTCGGCTTCCGCAGCCGCACGGCCGGTCGCTTCTCCCGCCCGCGCGCTTGGCCAGAGCCTCGCCCGCGCCTTCGGCGGCGCTGCCGAAGCACCGGCTGCCAAGGATCAGGACTGGACGGAATTCTGAGACCGTTTTCAGATTGAATAACGGAAAACGGGGCCGCAGGGCCCCGTTTTTGCATCATCACTTGAGATATCATGTTCCCTGCACTCGGAACATCCGGGCAAAAAACTGCTCATCGGACAGTCGGTGCAGCAGGGCGGCAATGACGGCGGTCGCCGCAACGGCGAAAACAAGCCGCCCGATGAGAACGCCATAGACGTCGGCGCCGAGCGACATCACCACCAGCGTGTCTTCAATCACGCTATGGGCAAAACCCATGAACACGCAGGATAGAAACACCTGGCGTGGTGAGATCGTCCCCGACTGCGCTTCGCGGATCAGGAAACCCGCACCATAGGAAATCCCCAGGAACAGACCGATGGCGGTGAGATGTTCCGCCTCGCCGCGAATGCCGGCAAGACGCAGGAGCGGTGAAAGCGCCTTCATCATCAGCGCCAGCAGACCGGTGACGCGAAGGATTTCAAGTCCGAACGACAGGGCAAGGAGGATGACAAACATCCAGACCATGGTTTCCCCGAGACCGAGGAAATAGCCGGTCCATTCAGGTGTGGCGCTCATCGCAATCCAGGCAGGGTTCACCGGTGCAGACAACCATCCAGTCGCCTCCAGAAGCTGGTGCAGCAGAAACGCATAAAGCAGCCCGCCGCCGATGCGCAGCACCGTGGAAACGAGCATGCCCGGCCCTGCCTTTTCAATGATCTTCTGCTCGATAGGCAGACCGTGGGCAAAGAGGATCAGCGCCGAAAAAACGGTAATATCCGCGGCGCTCAATGACGATGCTGGAACAAGTGTGAAGATGAGCGGCACCGCGCCCCATATGCCGACCAGCATCGCCGTCAGCCAGGCAAGACCGAGTTCCGGGGGAAGTCCGATGAGGTTCATGACGGGCGCAAAGGCCGGTGCAACCGTCTCGATTGCCCCCATTCTCGATAGAACTTCGGTCAATATGGCGATCGGAACGGTAATCCGCACGAGTACCCAGTAAATTCCGAGCGTTTCCCGCGTTTTCTGCCGGACGGTTGTTGAAAATGGCATTTGAGGCTCCCTGAAGATCGCCCCTCTTCTCTAGGCCGAAGCCTTTCGCATTTGTGGTCAAAGATTGCATTCTCTTGCAATTTTATTGCAAATGAACTCAAGAGAGCTAAGCTGCCAACATGGATCGGATCGACCGGAAACTACTGAATATTCTACAGGGCGATGCCTCGCGCACCAATGTGGATATGGCCGATGAGGTGGGACTGTCTCCTTCCAGCTGCCTGCGCCGCCTGCAGCGCCTGCGCGCATCCGGCGTGATCGACCGCATTGTCGCGATCCTCAACCCCGCCAAGGCGGGACGGGTCCTCAAGGCGCTGGTGACGGTGGAGCTGAAACTGCACGGCGAGCAACATATGCGCCGCTTTCTGGACATTGCGAGCGCCGAAGAGGCCGTATCCCACGCCTATGCGGTCACCGGCGCAACCGATGTCGTCCTGATGCTGCGGCTGCGCGACATGGAGGAATTCGACGCCCTGTGCGACCGGCTTTTCCGCGACCAGCACAATGTCGCGCGCTTCTTCACCATGGTCGTCATCAAGACGGCGAAAGAAGAAACGGCGATCCGGCTTTAACCGGAACCGTCGCGGTTTTTCAGAAAGGTAATTTCCAGATGGCGCCTCGCATTAAACTGAAAATCCTGGATGGTTCCTATGGGATAGCCCGGCTTCCCGCGTCCGAGGCCATTCCGGCATGGGCCGATGGCGGCGGCTTTGTCAGCATCAACAGGACCGATGACGAACTTTCCATCGTCTGCCTGATAGATCGTATACCGCAGGATGTGCGGGTTGATCCGGGTTGGTCGTGTTTCAAGTTTCAGGGTCCGTTTGCTTTTGATGAGACCGGCATCGTGCTGTCAGTCATCGCGCCGTTGTCGACCAATGGAATAGGAATATTCGTGGTTTCGACTTTTGATGGCGACCACCTGCTGGTGAAATCCAATGATCTGGAGAAAGTGGCCGACCTGCTGGCAAATGCAGGGCATTCACTCCTTTAAAATCCATTTTGCCACGACGGCTTTTCTAAAAGAGGTACGTTTTGAACAATGAAATCGAACTCCCGGTGCAAAAGCAGCTGGAGGCCTATAATGCCCGCGACATCGACGCATTCATGGCCTGGTGGGCGGATGATTGTCAGTATTACGCGTTCCCGGCGACGCTTCTGGCAGGAAACGCGGCCGAGATACGAGTGCGCCACATCGAGCGCTTCAAGGAGCCGGATTTATACGGGGAACTGCTGACGCGCGTTATTGTTGGAAATGTCGTCATCGACCATGAGACCGTCACGCGGAACTTTCCGGAAGGAAAGGGAGAGGTCGACGTTGCCTGCATCTATGAAGTTGAAAACGGCAGGATCGTGAAGGCGTGGTTCAAGATCGGCGAGCCGCGGATAATGTCGCAAAAACCCTAGCGCGTGTAGAGGACCCGCGTCTCGTGCGCGGGCTTTTATGCAGCGTGGTCGGCCCGCATGGGATGCCAGACGGAAATATCCCGCGGCGCATCCAGAAGATCCGGCAGGGCATCGTGCCACGTCTGCCGATAGGGGCGGTTGATCTGAACGTCGATGACATCCTGATGGTCGCTCCAGGTCTCATGCAGCAGGAAGCGGTTCTCGTTTTCACCATCCCGGTGCAGGGTTGCGTTCACGAAGGTCTTTTCGTGTCGCATGGCGTCGAGCAGCGCGTTCAGCAATTCGAGAAAACGCTCGCGCTGGCCGGGGCGCACCTGAAAGCCGATGAGATAGGTGGTGTGCACGGGTCTTACTCCTGGGTGCCTTGCATCAGGACCGCGCGGGTTGCCGCATCGGCGGGGTAGAAACATTCCAGCACCAGTTCGGACAGTGTGACATCCGTGGCGGTGCCGAAAACCGTGGTGGTGGAGATGAAGCTGAGGATAGCACCCGAAGACGGATCACGAAGCCGGAGCGGTATCGCCAGCGGATCGGCCCCGTCGGCATGGGCAGAAAGCTTCGGTGCGGGATAGGACGCAAGCTCCGCATACAGGCGGGAAAGCACGTCGTCTCCCGTTTCCTCAACCTGGCGTTTCAGCCGTTCCAGCAGGTGGTGCCGCCATTCGGCAAGGTTGACGATGCGGGAACTCAAGCCACCGGGATGAAGGCTCAGCCGCAACGCATTGAGCGGCGGCTGAAGCAGTTCGGCGAAAACGCCGGCAAGCAGCGATGTGATCGCATCATTGGCGAGAACCACGTTCCAGTGCCGGTCGACGGCAAGGGCGGGGAAGGGCATATGCCCATGCACCACGGTTTCGACGGCTTGCCGGACTGCCGTCATGTCAGGTGCATCCAGTGACCGTTCAGAATGAACAGGTGCATAACCCGCCGCCAGCATCAGCCGGTTGGCGGCGCGGGCGGGCATTGAAAGCTGCTCCGCCAGCCGCACCAGCATGTCGCGGCTGGGGGAAGAGCGACCGCTTTCGACAAAACTCAGATGGCGCGTGGATATGTCCGCCTCCAGCGCCAGATCGAGCTGGCTCAATCTGCGGCGGGCTCGCCATTCTTTCAGCACTTGGCCGACATGTTCGCGATGATGTGTCATGCCCGCAGCCTAGCAGAAGACATCGCCAATGCGATTACCTCAGAAGTAATTGTTCCGCTTCCCGACCCTCGGCATGCTCAGGCCGTCAACCCAAAGGAGCGCAATCATGACACAGCATCTCGCAATCGCCGAAACCTATCTCGCGGTCTGGAACGAGGCAGACGGCGAACGTCGCAAACAGATGGTAAACAAGGCATGGGCCGAAACCGCCCGTTATATCGACCCCCTGATGCAGGGCGAGGGCCAGAAGGGGATAGCCACCATGATCGAGGCGGCGCGGCAGAAATTTCCCGGATATCGCTTCGTGCTGACGGGCACCCCTGACGGACACGGCGATTTCACCCGTTTCTCATGGCGTCTGATTTCGCCTGACGGAGACGATGTCGCCGGCGGCACCGATGTCGTCAGCCGCGATGCCGAAGGCCGGATCGACAATGTCGTCGGTTTTCTTGATGGCGCGGCGGCATAAAACAGTGACGAGGGGCGGGATCATCTGCCCGCCTCCTTCACCTTGGCAAGCGTGCTTCAGCCCGCAAACCCCACGCCAGCCTGACGCTGCCCAAGCGCATTGAACACGGTGGAAACAATGCCGGCGCGGTCGAGGCCGGCATTGGCATACATGGTCTCGGGCTTTGCCTGTTCCACCCACTGGTCGGGCAGGGTCAGCGTGCGGACCTTAGGTCCATGGTCGAGCAACCCGGCGCTGGCCATGAAATGCAGCACATGGGCGCCAAAACCGCCGACGGAACCTTCCTCGATGGTCACCAGAACCTCGTGATGGCTGGCCAGCTGGCGAATGAGATCGAGATCGAGCGGCTTGGCGAAGCGCGCATCGGCAACCGTGGTGGAAAGGCCGGCGGCATCGAGATCTTCGGCGGCCGCGAGGCATTCCGCCAGCCGCGTTCCGAAGGAGAGGAGGGCAACCTTGGTGCCTTCCTTGATGATGCGGCCTTTGCCGATCTGGAGAATCTCACCGCGTGCCGGCATTTCAACGCCGACACCTTCGCCGCGCGGATACCGGAAGGAGATCGGGCCTTCATCATAGGCCGCTGCCGTGCGCACCATATGTTTCAGCTCCGCCTCATCCGAGGCTGCCATCACCACCATGCCCGGCAGGGTGGCGAGGAAGGTCGTGTCGAAGGAGCCAGCATGGGTCGGTCCATCCGCACCGACAAAACCGGCGCGGTCGATCGGGAAACGCACGGGTAGGCTCTGGATCGCCACATCATGCACCAACTGGTCGTAACCGCGTTGCAGGAAGGTGGAATAAAGCGCGCAGAACGGCTTGTAACCATCGGCCGCAAGCCCGGCCGCAAAGGTGACGGCGTGCTGCTCGGCAATGCCGACATCGAAGGTGCGGGCCGGGAAAAGCTCCGCCATCTTGTCGAGGCCGGTGCCATTAGGCATGGCCGCCGTTACACCGATGATCTTCTCGTCAAGCGTCGCTTCCTGGATCAGCGCTTCGGCAAAGACGCTGGTATAGCTCGGCGCATTCGGCTTGGCTTTCGCCTGCGCGCCGGTGATGACGTCGAACTTGTTGACGCCGTGATATTTGTCCGCCGCCGCTTCTGCCGGCGCGTAACCCTTGCCCTTCTGCGTCACCACATGGATGAGAACAGGACCTTTCTGGTTGTCGCGCACATTGCGCAGCACCGGCAAAAGGTGATCGAAGGAATGACCGTCGATCGGGCCGATGTGGTAGAAACCAAGCTCCTCGAACAGCGTGCCGCCGGTCACGTAACCGCGCGCATGGGTCACGGCGCGGGTAATGGCGCGGTCGATAGTCTTGCCGAGATAGGCCGTCAGTTTCTTGCCGAAATCGCGAAAGCCCATATAGGTGCGGCCGGAGGCCAGCCGCGCCAGATAGGCGCTCATCGCGCCCGTCGGCGGCGCAATCGACATGTCGTTGTCGTTGAGGATGACGATCAGCCGCGCATCGAGCGCACCTGCATTGTTGAGCGCCTCGAATGCCATGCCTGCTGACATCGAACCGTCGCCGATCACGGCGATCACCTTGCGGTCGCTGCCACCGAGCCCTGCCGCCACCGCCATGCCCAGACCGGCGGAAATGGAAGTGGAGGAATGGCCGGCGCCAAAATCGTCATATTCGCTTTCGGCCCGCCGGGTGAAGCCGGAAAGCCCGTCTTCCTGCCGCAAGGTGCGGATGCGGTCACGCCGGCCGGTCAGGATTTTGTGCGGATAACATTGATGGCCGACATCGAAGATCAGCCGGTCTTCCGGCGTGTTGAACACCTTGTGAATGGCAATCGTCAGTTCCACCACGCCAAGGCCGGCACCCAGATGGCCACCGGTCTTCGACACGGCGTCAATCATCTCGTCGCGCAGTTCCCGTGCCAGTTCCGGCAGGTCGCGATCATCGATCTCCTTGAGATCGGAGGGGAAATTCACCCGGTCGAGCAATGGTGTCTGTGGCATTCCGGTCAATCGTTCGGCCTTTTCTGGTGGTCCGCAGGGCGCCCTCTATCGCGAAAGCCGGCGGGTGAGCCCTGCATGTCGTATACTTCTATAGAATTTCAACCTTCCGGCAAAGGGACAAACTCTTCTTCGTCACCGGGAACGATGTCGAAGCGACCTGTTCTCCACTCCTGTTTGGCCTGTTCTATGCGTTCTTTTGATGACGAAACGAAGTTCCACCAGATGTAACGGCGCTGATTGAGCGCCGCCCCGCCGAAGATCATGACGTGGCAGCCATTGCTGCCGGCCTGAAGCGTGATGTCGTCGCCGGGCCGGAAGACGAGCAATTGATCGGCTGCGAAAATATCGCCGGCCACATCGAGCGAACCGGACAGAATATAGATCGCCCGCTCCTCATGATCGGCGGAGAAGGGGAATTTTACCCCCGGCTCGAGCGAAAGATCGACATAAAGCGTATCGGTAAAAGCCGAAACGGGGGAGGTGAGGCCTTCGAATTCGCCGATCACCACCCGGCCCGACGCACCTTTGATATCGATCAGCGGCATGTCTTCTTTCGCCGTGTGGGCAAAGGCGGGGGCGATTTCTTCCATGTTGTCGGGCAGTGCCAGCCAGGTCTGCAGGCCGGACATGGAAAGCGGATGGCCACGCAGATTTTCCGGCGTGCGTTCCGAATGCACGATGCCGCGCCCGGCCGTCATCAGGTTGATATCGCCGGGGCGGATGACGAGTTCGGTGCCGAGACTGTCGCGGTGCTTGATTTCGCCGTCGAACAGATAGGTGACGGTGGACAGCCCGATATGCGGATGCGGCTTCACATCCAGCGCCTCACCGGCCTTCAGGATCGCTGGCCCCATGCGGTCGAAAAAGATGAACGGCCCGACAAGCCGCCGCTGCCGCGTCGGCAGCGCGCGGCGCACGGCAAAGCCGCCAATATCGCTGGTGCGGGGAATGATGAGATTCTCGATGGCATCGCAGGCAAAGGCATCACCCGCGACGGGATCGTTACCGGGAAAGAAGGACATCGCTTGCTCCTCGTATCGTCTGGCCGGAGTTTAGCATAACCGAAGGTTTGGGGAGCATAGCGATATCGAACGCAGTGTTAACTTGCCTGAGGGAACACGAGATTGTGAGAGGCTTAATTCACGCGATCATCGCTGACTAAGGTTTGCAAACCTCTCCTCCATCATCCTCGGCCCTGTGCCGAGGATCTAATCACGTCGAATAAAATCAATCGGTTGCAGATAACAGGGACAAGCCCGAGGATGACGTCGAGTGTGCAGATCAGGGACGTGGCCGCCTGTAGGACCACATCAAAACGCTCCCGCTAAACGCAGTCATTCCCCGTCGAGCGGCTCCACACCCTGCGGCTTGCCCGCGCGATCGAGACGGATTTTCTCGATCCGCTTCTCGGCGGCGTTCAACAGCGTCTCGCAATGTTTCTTCAGGGCTTCGCCGCGGTCATAGATGTCGATAGATTCATTGAGCGCAACATCTCCGCGTTCCAGGCGGGCGACAATGCTTTCCAGCTCGGCGACGGCCTTCTCGAAGGAGTATCCGCTTATATCGGCTGTGTTGGCATTTTCCGTCATGTTCAACCCTTCATCATTCTCAAAATATGCATGGCTGCCGATTCCGCCAGCCCTTCCAGATCATAACCACCTTCCAGCAGGCTGACGACCCGGTTGGAGGCGTATTTATCGGCCATTTCCAGAAGCCGGCCGGTTGCCCAGTCAAAATCCTCGCCCACCAGATTGATCTGCGCCAGCGGATCGCGGTGATGCGCGTCAAAACCGGCGGAGATAAGGATGAGATCAGGCGAAAAATCGGCGATTGCCGGCAGAACCCGCGATTTGAACGCTTCGCGAAAATGGTCGCTGCCGGTATTGGGTGAAAGCGGCGCGTTGACGATGTTGTTCTTTGCGCCGGTTTCGTTTTTATCGCCGCTCCACGGGTAAAGCGGCATCTGATGTGTGGAACAAAAGAGCACGGATGTGTCGTTCCAGAAGATATCCTGCGTGCCGTTGCCGTGATGCACGTCCCAGTCGATGATGGCAATGCGCTCTGCACCATGCGCCTTTTGCGCATGACGGGCGGCAATCGCCACATTGTTGAAAAGACAGAAACCCATGGCCTTCGCGGTTTCCGCATGGTGGCCGGGCGGGCGCGCGGCGACGAAGACATTGTCGGCCGCACCGGTAAACACGTCGTCCACCGCAGCCATAGCCGCACCGATGCCGGTCAGCGCCGCCTGCAGGCTTTTCGGGGAGAGATAGGTGTCGGACTCGATCCGGTTGATCTCCCCGTCCTCTTCCGGCACCTGCCGCATGACGGCAAGGAGATGCTCTTCCGGATGCGCCACAAGCACCGCATCCTCATTGGCCTGCGGCGCTTCCTTCCGGTCCAGCCGCTCGAAATTGGGATGTTCAAGCGCGATGTTCAGCGACCGCAGACGGTCCGGCCGCTCCGGGTGGCCTTCGGGCGTGATATGCTCAAGGAAGATAGGATGTTCGTAAAGGCGGGTCGCCATTCTTGTCCTCTCGGAGAAAGCTCGATCAGGCGCGCTGCGGCAGAAGCGGATAACCGGCCATGACGGCGCGGCCAGCCAGTGCGGCAAGAATGGCCTTCAGCGCATCGCCCGGAATGAAGGCGAGCGAGCCCATGAAGGCCTTCTCGAAACCAAGCCCGACGACCAGCGCCAGATAAGTGATGCCGAAAGCATAAAGCACCACCACGCCGCCGATCAGGCTGGCGACGAAGAAACCGACGCCCTGCGCCAAAGCCGACTGGCCGCGATGGACGAATTTTTCCGAGAGGAAGCCGGTTACGAAAACGGCTGCGATCCAGCCGATCAGGAAGCCGGTGGTCGGCGTGGTGAAAATCGAAAGACCACCGCGTCCCCCCGAAAGCACCGGCAGGCCGATGGCGGCAATCAGGATCGTCAGCAGAACCGCGAGCGTGCCGCGTTTTGCCCCCAGCACGACGCCGGCCAGCATGACGCCAAGCGACTGCGCGGTGATGGGAACCGGAATGAAACCGAGCGTGATCGGCGGCAGCAGCCCAAGTGCGATGATGATGGCGGAAAACAGCGAAATCAGCACAAGGTCGCGGGTCGTCATGGCGCTCAAAACTCCGGATGGTTGTCTGGAGCCAAGCTTTGGCCTCTGAAACCGCGCGCGTCAATGGCGTCGGCAATGGCATCGGCATCCTTCAACGTCATAATGACGAGTGGCACGATGATGGTGGCCATCCGCACGGGCAGGCCGCGCGCCCGGTGCGCATCACGCACCGCATGGTAACGGTTGACGATCTCAGGCACAAACCGCACGACGAGCCCGACCGCAAGCCCGATATCGGCAGACTTCACCAGCCCCAGCCTTTCCAGCGGCGCGGCGGCGAGCGTGATTTCGTCCATGAATTGCGAGATGCTGACGGTGATGGTGACGGCGGTGGCAAGCAGCGCCAGCGCCGTCAGCCGCAGAAGATTGACGCTCGCATCCTGAGCCGGCAGCAGCAGATAGCTGAAGGCCGCGATGAGCAGGATGGTCAGCATCACCGGGCGTAGCCGCAGTCCGATCTCCCGGAACGGCAGCCGCGTTTCACGGAGGATGAAGGCGGCCAAAATCATGGCACATCCCAGCAAAAGCAGATCGCGGGTGAGAAACAGCGCAATGCTGAAGACCATCAGCGTAATGAGCTTGAGGCGCGGCGAGACGCGATAGAGCCAGCTTGTGCCTTCGACATGCAGCGATTTCATCGTGCCAAGGCCTCCAGATAACGTGCCAATGCTTCTTCAGGGCCGGCATCGGCAATCAGCGCGCCACCGTGGAAAACCAGAACGCGATCAAAGCCTTGCAGCAACGGCAGATCATGGGTAATGACGACGAGCGATTGCGACAGCGCTGCCATGGTCTTTTCCACGATAGCCCGGTTTTTGAGATCAAGCTGGTTGGTCGGCTCGTCGAGGATTAGGATTTGCGGTTCGGTAACCAGAAGCGCCGCCAGCGCCGCAAGCTGTAATTCCCCGCCGGAAAGCTCATGCGCGCGCCGTTCCTCGAGATGCGCGATACCGAGCCGGGCGAGAACGGCCTTCACCCTGCTTTCGGTGTCGGCCTTATTGAGACCAAGCCGTTTCAGACCAAAGGCGACATCATCACGCACGATCGGCAGGATGATCTGGTTCTGCGGATTCTGGAAAATGAAACCGACCGCCTGCAAGACCGCTTTGGCGTCCGCCACGGTGTCGAGGCTGTTCACCGAAACCTTGCCTTGGCTTGGCTTGTTCAGCCCGTTGATCAGCCGCGCAAAGGTGGTCTTGCCCGAACCATTGAGGCCGATCACGCCGATACGCCGTTCCGTCAATGTCAAGGACAGCGGCTGCAGGGTCTGCCGACCTTCGAAAGCGACACCGGCGGCGTCGAAACGGATTTCCAAGCTTTTATCCTCGCGCTCGTTTCCGGTTCTATACCCCGTCATCAACAGAAGTGAAACAAGGAACAAAAAAAGAACATTGCAATCCTGAAAAAGCCGTTCTACCTTCGCCACCATGGCGATCAAGGTTTCAAACGAAGCGGCAAGGCGGATTTTTCTGGCGCGGCAGGGGCTTTCCTCGCCGCCCGGCAAGGCGCTTTCCAAGAGCGACCTGCTGCAGCTCATCACCGATATCGGTTTTGTGCAGGTGGATAGCATCGGCACGGTGGAGCGCGCCCACCACCAGATTATTTTCTCCCGCAACCAGACCTATAGGCGTGACCATCTGACCACGCTGCTGGAAAAGGACCGCGCGCTTTTCGAGCACTGGACGCATGACGCTTCCATCGTGCCGACGGAATTTTATCCATATTGGAAACATCGCTTCCGCCGCCGCGAGCCGATCATTCAGGAGCGCTGGCGCAAATGGCACGGCGAGGGTTTCGACGCCGCTTTCGGCGAAACGTTGGAGCGCATTGCGGCTACAGGCCCGGTTCTGGCGCGGGAGCTGAAGGAAGAGGGGCACCAGTCCGGCGGCTGGTGGAACTGGCATCCCTCGAAGACCGCGCTCGAATATCTCTGGCACACCGGCAAGCTCGCAATTGCCGGCCGCGTGAATTTCCAGAAGGTCTATGATCTGGCCGAACGGGTCATTCCCGGCGAGCATCACGAAACCGAGGTAGAGCACGCCGAATTCGTCGACTGGGCCTGTCGCCAGGCGCTGAAGCGGTTGGGTTTCGCCACCCACGGCGAAATCGCTGCCTTTTTCGATCTCGTCACCCCGCAGGAAGCCAGGGACTGGGTCAAAAACCATCGTGACGAATTGTGCGAAGTTTCGCTTTTCTCCAGCGATGGCGAAACCGTCCGCCCGTCTTTTGCCTTCGCCGATTTCACCGCTGACCTGACGGACGTGCCGGAACCGTCTTCCCGCGTCCGGGTCTTGAGCCCCTTCGATCCGCTGCTGCGCGACCGCAATCGGACGGAGAGGCTGTTCGGTTTCTATTACCGCATTGAGATCTTCGTGCCGGAGCCGAAACGGCAATATGGCTACTACGTTTTCCCGCTTCTGGAGGGCGACCGTGTGATTGGACGCATCGACATGAAGGCGGATCGCAAGCGCAGCACGCTGGATGTTCGGCGCCTGTGGCTGGAACCCGGTGTACGTGCCTCGGCCGGACGGCTGGAGAAGCTCGACGCCGAACTGGCGCGGCTCGCGAAATTTACGGGTGTTGAGAGCGTGAATTATCTGGAGGGCTGGCGGGAGGAAAGCTGAGGTCGGTCGATTGAGGATATTGCCAGACCAGTGCGTTTCACACGCAACGTATTCTCGCGCTTTGGGCAATATTGTAGCAAGGCGTTGCGGCATATTTCTTCTCCCCGCCGGGGAGAAGGTGGCCCGAAGGGTCGGATGAGGCGGCAACGCTAGCGATATGCGGAGAGCTCGCCCCCTCATCCCGCTGCCGCGGACTTCTCCCCGGCGGGGAGAAGAAACAAATGGAACACGCTCGCTTCACAATTGCGCTGTGAAGCTAGACTGAATCTTAAAATCAGCAGATATCCGTCGCCGAAATCTGGATACCGAACCCTTCAAGCCCGACATAGTGCCGTTCGCGTGTCGTCAGCAGCTTGATGGAGCTGATGCCGAGGTCTTTGAGGATCTGTGCGCCAAGGCCGATTTCCAGCCATTCATTCTCGCGCGAACGAGCCTGCGCATGCGCTTCGTCGGGATCGCGCGCCTTGCGCCGTCCGGCCACCTGGCCGACGCCAACGGAGCCCTCGCGCAGATAAACGATGACGCCGCGGCCTTCCTCGGCGATCTTCTGCATATAGTGCCGCACCGGCTGGCGGTCACCGAACACGTCGTCGGCAACATTTTCCGGATGCAGGCGCACGGGAATGTCGACGCCATCTCTGATGTCGCCGAAAATCACGGCCATGTGCTGCATCGGATCCCAGGGCAGGGAATAGGTCTGCGCCTTGGCCGGCCCGAAGGGCGTTTCGATGGTGAAGGAGGATTCCATCTCCACCAGCGTTTCCTTGCGCTGGCGATAGGCGATGAGGTCAGCAACGGAGACGTGTTTCATGCCGTGCTTGTCGGCGAAGTCCAGCACCTGCGGGCCGCGCATCACGCTGCCATCATCATTCACCAACTCGCTGATGACGCCGATGGGAGGCAGGCCGGCGAGACGGCAGAGATCGACCGCCGCTTCGGTATGGCCGGAACGCATCAACACGCCGCCTTCGCGGGAAATCAGCGGGAAAATATGGCCCGGCCGGGTAAAATCGGAAGCGCCGACATTGGGATTGGCAAGATTGCGCACCGTCAGGGTGCGGTCATCGGCGGAAATGCCGGTCGTGGTGCCGTGCTTGAAATCGACGCTGACGGTGAAGGCCGTCGTGTGGGCGCTGTCGTTTTCCGCCACCATGGCGTTGAGGTTCAGCCGCTTGGCTTCTTCGCGTGGCATGGGCGCGCAGACGATGCCGGAGGTGTGGCGCACGATCAGCGCCATTTTTTCCGGCGTGCAGTGAACCGCCGAAATGATCAGATCGCCTTCGTTCTCGCGGTCATCGTCATCGGTCACGACAACGATTTCGCCGGCTTCGAATGCGCGGATGGCGTCGACAACGCGTTTCTGGTCATAGGCCATGGCGATATCCCCTTATTTCAGAGCAACGGTTCGTCGCTCTTTTTGTTTCTTAGCGGATTGTCCGAAAACCGCTTCACACTTTTCGGTCCGCTAAAGCCGGCCGGTCTGGCCGCGGTCCCTCAGATAATGGTCGGCAACGGTGCAGGCGATCATCGCTTCACCAATCGGCACGGCGCGAATGCCGACGCAGGGGTCGTGGCGGCCCTTGGTGCGCACATCGACATTGTTGCCGTCGGTATCGATCGACAGGCGCTCTGTCAGAATGGAGGAGGTGGGCTTGATGGCGAAGCGGGCGATGACAGGCTCGCCGGTCGCGATGCCGCCCAGAATGCCGCCGGCATGGTTGGAGAGGAAAATCGGCTTGCCGTCATTGCCCATGCGCATCTGGTCGGCATTTTCCTCGCCGGAAAGCTCGGCCGAGGCAAAACCTTCGCCGATCTCCACGCCCTTGACGGCGTTGATCGACATCAGGCTGGAGGCGATATCCTGATCGAGCTTGGCATAGATCGGCGCGCCGATGCCGGCCGGAACGCCTTCCGCCACCACTTCGACGACAGCGCCGATGGAGGAGCCGGACTTGCGGATGCCGTCGAGATACTCTTCCCAGACGGGCACCATTTCGGCATCAGGGCAGAAGAACGGGTTCTGGTCGACCTGACCCCAATCCCAATTGTTGCGGTTGATCTTGTGTTTGCCGATCTGCACCAGCGCGCCACGCACATTGAGGCTTGGTACCACCTTGCGGGCGATTGCGCCGGCGGCGACACGGGCCGCCGTCTCGCGCGCAGAGGAGCGTCCACCGCCGCGATAATCGCGAATGCCATATTTCAGGTCATAGGTGAAATCCGCATGGCCGGGGCGGAAACGCTTGGCAATCTCACCGTAATCCTTGGAGCGCTGGTCGGTATTTTCGATCAGCATGGAAATCGGCGTGCCTGTCGTCGTCATCGTCTCGCCGTCCTCGTCCAGCATCACGCCGGAAAGAACCTTCACAATGTCGTCCTCGCGGCGCTGGGTCACGAAGCGGCTCTGGCCGGGCTTGCGCTTGTCCATCCAGTGCTGCACCTCGGCAAGGGTAAAGCGGATGCCGGGCGGGCAACCATCCACCACACAGCCAAGTGACGGCCCGTGGCTTTCACCCCAGGTGGTAACGCGAAAAAGATGACCGAAACTGTTATGCGACATAGTTCTCAAGACCGGAAACAGGGCACCTGTGGACGGCGCCGTTTAAAACAAGCGGATTTGTCTTAGTGGAAAATCCGGGCAAGGCAAAAGCCTTTCTTTCATCGCAAACGGGATAAGAAGGTGACGTACTGTTCACGACTTGGGAAACGACGAAAAACGACAGTCTCGGACATGGGCGGTGAAAAGCGATTCGACGGTGTCGACGGATTTTCCGAGGTGACGAAATTGTAAAAGAGCCGAGGTTTTCCACCTTAAACCGGAGTTTTCCAATATTGCCGGAAAATGCGGTGTAAAAATCACTAACGGCTTGAACAGGATTTGAAATCCGTTCATCAATTGGGCCGAAAATGTCATGGTTGCGGGCAATTTCCGCCACATTCGAAAGGCAATTCTTCATGCATGTAAGGTTTTCACGCAAATTCACGAAAGCTAGATCGATGCGTATGATGATTGCCGCCCTTCTGGCCACCGCCAACCTCCTGATGCCCATCAACAGCTTCGCCCAGAGCGTCGACGTGGAAGGCACGATCAGCAAGATCGATGCGAACGGGCTGAGTATTACGCTCAATGACGGCAAGACCTATCGCGTGCCGGAAGAGTTTAATTTCGAAGGCCTGAAGGCGGGCGTGAAGGTCGTGGTTTTCTACACGGAAGTGGATGGGAAACGCGTGGTCGACGATCTCCAGGTCGTTGAGTAAGCTGCGCCCTCTTGCTCAGTCATGACGTTAGAACGCTCGTTGTGAAACGAGCGTTCGCATCCGTTTCTTCTCCCCGCCGGGGAGAAGTCCGCGGCAGCGGGATGAGGGGGAAAGCTCTCGGTCTATCGCTAGCCTCGCCCCCTCATCCGACCCTTCGGGCCACCTTCTCCCCGGCGGGGAGAAGAAAGAAGCGGCGGCGTTCAGCCAAATAAAAGCGTCTCAGGGATGATAACGCCGAGGGTTATACTCCTTCCGCCCTCACGAAATCCATTCTGCACTGTTTCGGTCCATCTCGACCTTCAAAATCCGATCCTGCGGGATTTGTGTCCTCGACGCCTCGTCCTTGTCCATGCCTGAAACAAGCCGGAAGATCGAGCGGATGACGCCGCCATGGCACACGCATATCGTCGGCACCTCCACGGAGGAAAGCCATGCGCCGATGCGCCAGGAGAGGATTTCGTAGCTTTCGGCATCCTGGCCGGGGGGAATAAAATCCCATTTATTGGCCTTGCGCGCCTTCACCCGGTCGGGGAATTCCTTCTTGAGGTCGGGCAGGGTCTGCCCCTCCCAGTCGCCGAAGGAGACTTCGATCAAGCGGTCGTCGGTGCGGTAGGCCTTGGGATCAAGACCCATCGCGCCGCGCATCAGTTCCATGGTCTCACGCGTGCGCCCGAGCGGGCTTGCCACGTAGTCGAAATCCGTGGCCTGCTCGCCGAGCAAATGGGCGAGAAGCCTGCCATTGCCGACCGCCTGCTGGCGGCCGAAATCATTGAGCGGAATGTCTTTCTGGCCCTGAAGCCGGCGTATCGCATTCCAGTCCGTTTGTCCGTGTCGGATCACATAGACGAGCAAGGCGATACCCCTGTTTCAGATGTCAGTCCTTAACGACCGAAATGTCAGGCGCATCCACAGCCTTCATGCCGATGGTGTGATAACCGGAATCGACATGGTGGATTTCACCGGTCACGGCCGTCGAAAGGTCGGACAGCAGGTAAAGCGCCGACTTGCCGACTTCCTCGATGGTAACGGTGCGCTTCAGCGGCGCATTATATTCGTTCCACTTCAGAATGTAACGGAAATCGCCGATGCCGGAAGCCGCGAGCGTCTTGATCGGGCCGGCGGAAACGGCGTTGACGCGGATGCCGCGATTGCCGAGGTCGACGGCGAGATAACGTACGCTGGCTTCAAGAGCGGCCTTGGCCACGCCCATCACGTTGTAGTTCGGCATGACCTTTTCGGCGCCGTAATAGGTGAGCGTGATAATCGAACCGCCGTCATTCATGATAGGCTCTGCGCGCTTTGCAACGGCGGCCAGCGAGAACACGGAAATATCCATGGTGCGGTTGAAGTTGTCGCGGCTGGTATCGAGATAACGACCGGTCAACTCATCCTTGTCGGAGAACGCAATGGCATGCACGACGAAGTCGATCTTGCCCCAATGCTGTTCCAGCGATGCAAAAACGGCGTCGATCGTTTCGAGATCGGTCACGTCGCAATGGCCGGCCATGAAGGCGCCCAGTTCCTGCGCCAAGGGTTCTACGCGCTTCTTTAATGCGTCACCCTGCCAGGTGAGTGCGAGTTCCGCCCCTGCATCCGCGCAGGCCTTTGCAATGCCCCAAGCGATTGAACGATTATTGGCGACGCCCATGATGAGGCCGCGTTTGCCAGCCATGAGGCCGGATGCCTGAGCCATTTTGTGCTCCCTAATACTTTTGATCGGTCCTGCCTATGGCATAGGCTGCAATCCTGTTCAAGATTGCCAAAGATCATCAACTGTTAGGGAACGTAACAAAGGGTGCTTTGTCCCGGCTATTCGCAAAACTTTCACAAATACAGGCCTTCGCGCATGTGCCGCATCAGGTCGGTCACCTTCTCATCCGGCTTTTCGAGCAGGACGATGCGCAATTCTATGACGAGATCGCCCGAGCCGCCCTTGCCATCGGCAAGGCCTTTGCCGGCGAGCCTCAGCACGCGGTCCGAGCCGGACCATGCCGGAATGGTGATATTTTCTTCGCCGAGCGGTGTCGCGACTTTCGCGTCGCAGCCGAGAACCGCGTCGCTGAGCGAGATCGGCAAGGTCGTATGGATGTCGAAGCCACGCAGCGAAAAGGCGTCATCCCGGGCGGCCAGCAATGTCACGGCAAGATCGCCACGCGCCAGGTTGGGAAGCTTCAGCCCCTGTCCCTTCAGCCGCACAACGTGCCCATCCGCCATGCCGGCCTCGAGTTGGAAGCGGATTTCGCGTTCGTCGGCGAGCTGCAGCGTGACCCACTTGTGTTCCAGAAGATCGGCGACCGTGACGGTGGCTTCCGCCGTGATGTCAGGCACCTTTTCTGCAGCCGGCTGCGCGGGGCGGAAACGGCGCACGAGGGCGTTGAAGAGGTTGATGGCCAGTGAGGCGGGCGCGGTCCTGTCATCGCCGGCGGTAGACTGGGCAGTATCACCGGCGGCGGGTATATCGCCTTTCGCGGCGCTTGCCGCAGCCTTCGCCGCTTCCGCAGCCTGTTGCACCTTGGGGTCGTTCTGGGCGTCCGCCCCAAAGATCCGCTCGACGATATCTTCGGCGGTTTCCGGCTTGGCGTCGGTTTTCTGGCCGGTCTGCGCCCGGTTGCGGGCATCCGCGCGGGCCAGTTCTTCCATCAGCTTTTCGGCGGCCTTGGCGCGCTCTGCCGCCTCACGCGCGGCTTCCCGCTGCTGCATGATGGTTTCGCCGCGCTTCTTCTTCTCAGCCGCCTGTCGGGCCTGATCGTAGAGATCACGCTTTTTCGGGTCTTTCAGAAGATCGTAGGCCTGTCCGATCTCGGCGAATCGCGCCGAAGCATCGGGATCGTCGCGATTGGCGTCCGGATGGACGGTTTTCGCCTTCGTGCGCCAGGCGGCCTTGATGTCCTCGTGACGGGCGTCACGTTTCACACCGAGGATAGAATAAGGATCGCGCATGCGAAACACCAGTTACGTTGGCTCAGTCTGCCGCCGCTCATGGCGCAATCCTGAAGCTAACCCTCCGAAAAGGGATGCCTGCGATCATTCGCCTGCACGCCCTCGGTTTAATCAACGCCGACTGTTGCAATAAGTTGCTAATCACTCCTTTACGGAGGAGCGTGCCGGGGCAGGGCCGGTTTTATTCCACATGGAAGGGTAAACAGATTATTTCTGCTCGAAGCGGGTCATCAACCATTCGCCGGTTTCCGATAGGCAGGCCTGTCCGGAATAAGCTGCCACGCCCTCGAAGGAGTGGCGTGTCGTCTTGAAATTGCGGCAGACGAAACCGCTGGATTTGTCTTCATGAATAGTGGTGACGACGCCCGCGCTGCCGGTGGCGGCATTGGCCCAGGGCAGCGGCTGGTCGGCAAGCTTGGCAAGATCGGCCGATGTGACCGCATTGCGGATGGTCACGTCGTCGGTCTGGACGCTGCCATTCTGCTGGTTGGGCACGGAGGCGGTGGAAAGCGAGCGGTCGACCTTGTCGCCGCCGAACAGGTCAAGGCTGACGCAACCGCTCAGCACCACGAGCATCGACACGACGGCGGAAACTTCCGCTACCGACGAAAGGAGACCCTTTGTTCCACTGTTCGACTTTGCTATGACGGTCACCATCTTTCGCCAGAAATCATCTCTGGGGTCCAAATCAGCTCGGGAGTATTTTAGTCAATATGTCGGAAACGGGGTTAACATCCAGTGACTTCACGGAAGAAAATGAACCTTTTGCGCTTTTTGCCGAATGGCTGAGGGATGCGACGGCTTCCGAAATCAACGATCCGAACGCGGTGGCGCTCGCGACCGTGGACGAAAATGGCCTGCCGAATGTGCGCATGGTGCTGCTGAAAGGCGTCGATGACCGCGGCTTTGTTTTCTACACGAATTTCGAAAGCCAGAAGGGCCAGGAAATTCTCGGCCAGAAAAAAGCAGCCATGTGTTTCCACTGGAAAAGCCTTCGCCGGCAGGTGCGTCTGCGCGGTGAGGTGGAGATCGTGAGCGACGAGGAGGCGGATGTCTATTACGCCTCGCGCCCGCGCGGCAGCCGCATCGGCGCCTGGGCTTCCAAACAGTCGCGGCCGCTGGAAGGCCGTTTCGCGCTGGAAAAGGCGGTGGCCGAATATACCGCCAGATATGCGATCGGCGAAATTCCGCGCCCGTCCCATTGGTCCGGTTTCCGCATCCGCCCCGTCAGCATCGAATTCTGGCACGACCGCAAGTTCCGCCTGCACGACCGCATCGAATTCCGTCGCGAGACGCCCGACGGTGACTGGTCCAAGGTACGCATGTATCCCTGAACGCCATCAGGGCAGGCCATCGCGGCCTGCCTATTTCAGCAGCGAATCAAACAGCGGCAGGCCGATCACGGCGGAAATGGCAATCAGACCGTAGCAGATGCGCCGGAACGCCGCTTCATCGGCAAGCCCGTGCAATCGCGCGCCGGCATAAAGGCCCACCGCATAAAAGGGCAGGGCCAGCAGGAAAAACACAAAGACATCGACGGTAAACAGGCCACTGACAAAATAGCTGGCGATGGAAAACACCGTCGAAACCGCGAAATAAAGAATGACATTGGCGCGCACGAAAGCGCCCTTCAGCGCCCCGCCCAGCCAGTAGGCGACAACCGGCGGCCCGCCCAGCTGCGCAGCCCCCGAAAACAATCCGGCCAGAAGCCCGGTAAAGAGGGTGAGCGGCGTCTTCGGCCGGCCGCTGTAACGCCAGCCGGACACCAGAAACACCAGCAGCACCACGACCACGCCGGAGATGAGCCAGCGCAGGGTCAGCGGATCACCCTTTGAAAGCAGCAGGGTTCCAATCGGCACGCCGACAAAAGCGCCGGCCGCCATGATGAAAACCTCACGCCGGTCCGCCATGCGAAAGGCGGGCGGAATCATGCCGAGCGTCAGGACGCCGTCCACGACAAGCAGCACCGCCGAGGCGATACGCGGGCCGACAATGGCGCTCGCAAGCGGAATGAAGATGAGCGCTGCACCAAAACCGGAAAAACCGCGGGCAAGGCCGGCAAGGCACGCGGCCCCCGCAAACATGGCAAGCAGCATGGGACTATGCGCGGTGATGAGCGACGAAAAGAAATCGAGATGTGACATGGGTGACGGCACGGTTTCGAACAGCTCTTTCTTAATCCAGCCCGCAGGCTCCTGTCGCCAAGATTTCCATCCACTCTCGCAAAAACCGTTTCGGATCGACCAGACCGGAGAATCATGATTAGAGTTGTAGCGCACGAACAAAGGATGAACAAATGTTTGCTGACATGATGCCTCGGTTTGAAGAGGCCTCGCAAAAATATGCCGCTGAGAACGGAATATTCCGTGATCCGGACTGGTACATGCTGAAGCTTCAGGAAGAGGTTGGCGAGGTCACACAGGCCTGGAACCGGCTGACGGGACGGGGGCGCATGAAGGGTAGGAGCAAAGAAGAGATGAAGCGGGATCTCGCCGACGAAACCGCTGATCTCCTCGGCCATGTGCTGTTGCTGGCCCATTATAACGGTCTCGATATTGAAGGAGCGATCGAGCGCAAGTGGCGCTTTACGCCGTCAAAACCCTGAAGGCTCCAGCTTTTCCAACATGGCCGCCACGTCGTGAAGGTCGCTTGCGACGGCGATGCATCTTTCCCGCATTTCCTCAGTCGGTGGCGCGACATCGGGCACCATGATCGTCATCATGCCCGCCGATGTCGCCGAGCGGACGCCGGAATAGGAATCCTCGAGCGCAAGGCAACGGCCCGGATCGAGAGAAAGCCGTCGTGCAGCGGTGAGATAGGGCATGGGTGCGGGCTTCGGCTCGGTATAATCGCCACGCGCGACGATGGTGTCGAAACGTCTGAGAAGATCGTGAGGACCGAGATGGCGTGTCACTGAATCGTGCCGCGACGAGGTGGCGATGGCGCGGCGGATATCGAACCGGTCGAGAAGATCGAGGATTTCGACGACGCCGGGTTTCAGCGCCACGCCGTCAGCCATCATCAGGCCGAGATGCCGGAGCCAGGCGTCACGGAAGGTCTCCATCGGAAAATCCGCGCCATAATCGGCAAGGATGGTGCCGGTGATGACATCCCACGGGCTGCCGCAGACCTTCTGATAGGTCTCGACCTGCATGCCATGGCCGCCTTCCTCAGAGGCCGCCAGAAACGAATCGCGATAGAGCGTCTCGCTTTCGATCAGCAATCCGTCCATGTCGAAGACCACGGCGTGCGGCAGAAAAGGCAGCATGGTTGCTCAACCGAATCGGAAGGGACGTTCGCCGAGGCTTTCGAACGGGCGGATCAGATACCCATCCGGATCGGCGACGATGAATTGCCGGTTGCCCACTTCGACCGTGCCGCGCCTGTACCATTTTTCCTCAGGCTCGAGTACGAGACCGATCAAGGCCCGTTCGAGCCGGAAAAGAATGGGCTGCAGGGAAGGAACGGCGAGCTGCAGGTTCATGCCGCGGCCAAACGGCGGCTCGAGCGAGGCATTGCCCGAAACGAAGGTCCGGGTGGCACCAATCTGGTCGATCATCAGCTGCGCATCGCCCAGCGCCAGATAGGCGAAGCCCTCTTCGGGGCGCTCATAAACCACATGAAAACCGATCAGATCGCAATAAAATGCGCGGCTCTTCTGCCAATCGCTGACGGCAAGCTCGGGAACGAGGGCATTTCGTATGATGGTCAGGGTCTCCTTTGTCGCGCAGGCCGGGCGATGGGAGGATGGCCTGCCATAAACGATGATCTTATCGTCTTCCGGGCTGCACGCCAGAGGAAACCTCGTCATGGCAGCCATGTGTGAGGTTGTGGGCTGGTGGGGCTGCGACGCTGCGAGTGAGAACTGTCGCTGCTCCCGTCACCGTGCGTGTGTCGCTGAACTACGCCTTCGTGCCACCCACGGTGATCTGGTCCATACGCAGATGCGGCTGGCCGACACCGACCGGCACCCATTGCCCGGCTTTGCCGCAATTGCCAATGCCGGTATCGAGCTTGGAATCATTGCCGATCATCGAGACGCGCTTCATCGCATCCGGCCCGTTGCCGATCAGCATCGCGCCCTTCACCGGCGCGCCGATCTTGCCGTTTTCGATAAGGTAGGCCTCGGTGCAACCGAACACGAATTTGCCTGAGGTGATGTCCACCTGTCCGCCGCCGAAGGAAACGGCATAGATGCCCTTTTTAACGGAGGCGATGATCTCCTCTGGCGTCTTGTCGCCTGAGAGCATGTAGGTATTGGTCATACGCGGCATCGGCACATAGGCATAACCCTGGCGGCGGCCGTTTCCGGTCGCTTTTGCGCCCATCAGCCGGGCGTTCTGGCGGTCCTGCATATAACCAACAAGCCTGCCATTCTCGATCAGCACATTATAGGCCGAGGGCGTGCCTTCGTCGTCGATGGTCAGCGAACCGCGGCGGCTGTCGACGGTGCCGTCATCCACGACCGTCACGCCGGGGGCGGCCACCATCTCGCCCATCAGGCCGGCAAAGGCCGAGGTCTTCTTGCGGTTGAAATCGCCTTCCAGACCGTGACCGACCGCCTCGTGCAGCATGACACCGGGCCAGCCGGAGCCGAGCACCACATCCATGGTGCCGGCCGGCGCATCGATGGCGGTGAGGTTGACGAGCGCCTGCCGCAGCGCTTCATCTGCGCCGCGCTGCCAGTTTTCCGTGGTGATGAAATCGCCGAAACCGACGCGGCCGCCAATGCCGTAGGAGCCGCTTTCCTGCCGGTCGCCTTCACCCGCCACAACGGAGATGTTGATGCGGGTCATGGGACGGATGTCGCTGACGCGATGGCCATCGGCACGCAGAATATCCACCACCTGCCAGCTGGCGGAAATCGTCGCCGTCACCTGCCGGACCTTGTCGTCCCTGTCGCGCAAGTAGGCGTCGATATCGGTGAGCAGCTTCACCTTTTCCTCGAAGCTCGGGCTGCCGATCGGGTTTTCGTCGCCGTAGAGCTTCTTGTTGGTGCGCTGGGGTGCGGCGGCATAGGAGCCGGAATAACCCCTGGTGACAGCGCCCACCGCATCCGAAGCGCGCTTCAGCGCCCCTTCGGAAAGCTCGCCGGCATGGGCGTAACCCACCGTCTCGCCGGCAACGGCGCGCAGGCCGAAACCCTGGTCGGTGTTGAAGGACCCGCCCTTCAGGCGGCCATTGTCGAAGGTCAACGATTCGGCCTGGGCATGTTCGATGAACAATTCGCCATCGTCAGCACCGGCAAGCGCCTCTCCGACGAGCTTGCGCAATTGCGTTTCATCGCAATCGAAGAGTTTTACAAGGTCGTCGGTCATTTCAGGCTCCAGTCATGATCGTTCATGACCGATTTAGGCACTGGAACGGGCAGACGCAAGGCTGCCCGTCACGACGATGCATCAGGGAAGCGCGTCGTAGCCCTCTGCAAAGCCGGAAAGTTCGATTGGAATGCCAACGCGATCCTGATCGACGGATTCGCGCAGCGCGAAGACGGCGTTCTTGCCGGCACGCAGCACCTTCAGCAACTCGTCATCAATATCGACTTCCACATAGCAGCCTTCGGAAAAGCAGCGGGTGAAATAGGCCCGGCCGATATTGTTGTTGTCGATGTAAAGCTCCATGCCGTCCTTCAGAAGCACGCCGAGCGGTGCGAGGATGCGCAGGATACGCGACTTGCGGTCCGCGGTTTTCAGGATGACCACCGAAAGGCCGACTTCCGGACGGTCGTCGGCAATCACGTTCTGCATCAGCGCGCATTGTTCTTCGGATGCGCCTGCCGGCTTGTCGCAGATGACCGACCATGCGCCATGCGTCGACTTCGGCGTGCCGGGCGGCTGCTGTTGCGCCAGCGCCGCGGCAGCGGGGGCGATGATGGCAAGACCGGCGGCGGCAAGAAAAGTGCGCGCGAGCGGGGAAAGACGCATGGATACCTCTGGGATTCGAATCAGTGCGGCTATTTTGACGCCATAATCCGGAAAAAAAAGCCTAGCGCCTTCAATTCCAGCGGAGTTGGGCGGAAATAGGACCTGTTGGGCCGGATAGCCGTCTGATTTGCCGGACGTGTCATTTGTTTTCCGGCGATCAAACCGGCTGGAAGACGGGGCTTTGTCGCATTTGGGCTGCTCGAAATCGCGTTCAGCGGGTCGGCTTGGACACAGGGTGCGGGAAAGTCGGTCGTGGATTGATCAATGGCAAAATTGGGGCGCATCCGTGTCCCGACGCATATTGCGGCAGAGGGCAAACTGTGGTTTTAAGTTAGTACCATAAGCATGGATTCTGCGTCTGTGATTGATCTAGATCAGACGCGTGAGGGAGAGGGTACCGTGACGAATAGGATTTACGCAGCACTGGCGGGGATGACCTGTCTGCTCACGGCTGTCGGCGCCCACGCCGATCAGCCGGTGCATTGGCAAATGGGCATGCAGGAGGCCGCCACGCCGATCATGCACGAAATACGCTGGTTCGAACAATATACGTTGTGGTTCATTGTTCCGGTCACGCTTTTCGTTCTTGCGCTGCTCATCATCGTTGCCCTGAAATTCCGCGCCGCGAAAAATCCCGTGGCTTCCAAGACCAGCCATAACACGGCAATCGAGGTGGTGTGGACGCTGGCGCCGGTGCTCATTCTCCTGTTCCTCGCTTTCCCCTCGTTCAATCTTCTGAACGCGCAGCTGACGCAGCCGGAAAACCCGGACCTGACGCTGAAGGCGACCGCCACGCAGTGGCTGTGGAGCTATGAGTACAACGCCGCCGAGGGCGCAGAGCCGCTCTCCTTCGACAGCTACCTGCTGAAGGATCAGGATCGCGCCGCTGCCGGCAAGGAAGACAAGGCCCGCTATCCGCGTCTTCTCGCGGTCGACAATGAAATGGTCGTTCCGGTCGGCAAGACAGTTCGCCTTTTGGTGACGGCAGCTCCGACGGATGTCATCCACGCCTTCGCCATGCCCGCTTTCGGCGTCAAGATCGATGCCGTTCCGGGTCGCCTCAACGAAACATGGTTCAAGCCGGAGAAGGAAGGCCTGTATTACGGCCAATGTTCCGAGCTTTGCGGCAAGGACCACGCCTTCATGCCGATCGCCATTCGGGTGGTTTCCGAACAGCAGTACAATGCCTGGCACACCGCCGCCGCTTCAGACCTGAATGCTGCGAACCGGGCGCTGATGGCCTCCGTCGATGGCGCTCCGCGCACGGTCGACGTTGCCGCCAACGAAACCAACTGACTGGAGTGACGACAATGGCTGGACCTTCCGCACACGACGATCATCACTCGCATGGTCATACCGCTCATGACGATCATTCGCATGATGCGCATTCTCATACACCGGGCTTCTTTGCCCGCTGGTTCCTGTCCACCAACCACAAGGACATCGGCACGCTCTACCTGATCTTCGCGATCATGGCGGGCATCATCGGTGGCGGTCTTTCGGTCGTCATGCGTATGGAACTGCAGGAGCCGGGCATCCAGATCTTCCACGGTCTGGCTTCCATGGTCTACGGCTTCGAGGGCGACGCTGCCATCGACGGCGGCAAGCACATGTTCAATGTGTTCACGACGGCGCACGCGCTGATCATGATCTTCTTCATGGTCATGCCGGCGATGATCGGCGGTTTTGCCAACTGGATGATCCCGATCATGATCGGCGCTCCTGACATGGCTTTCCCGCGCCTCAACAATATTTCCTTCTGGCTGATCGTTCCGGCCTTCATCCTGCTGCTCCTGTCGCTTTTCGTCGAAGGTCCGGCGGGTGCTTATGGTGTGGGCGGCGGCTGGACCATGTATCCGCCTCTGTCGACCAGTGGCATGCCCGGGCCGGCGGTGGATCTTGCGATCTTCTCGCTGCACGTCGCCGGTGCATCCTCGATCCTCGGTGCCATCAACTTCATCACCACCATCCTGAACATGCGCGCCCCGGGCATGACACTGCACAAGATGCCGCTGTTTGCCTGGTCGGTTCTGGTTACCGCATTCCTGCTCCTGCTTTCGCTTCCGGTTCTGGCGGGTGGTATCACCATGCTTCTGACCGACCGTAACTTCGGCACGGCGTTCTTCTCGCCGGAAGGCGGCGGTGATCCGATCCTCTACCAGCACCTGTTCTGGTTCTTCGGTCACCCGGAAGTGTACATTCTGATCCTGCCCGGTTTCGGCATCATCAGCCACATCGTGTCCACCTTCTCCAAGAAGCCGGTCTTCGGTTATCTCGGCATGGCTTACGCCATGGTCGCCATCGGCGCCGTCGGCTTCATCGTCTGGGCCCACCACATGTATACGGTCGGCCTGTCGCTCGAGGCACAGCGCTACTTCGTTTTCGCCACCATGGTCATCGCGGTGCCGACGGGGATCAAGATATTCTCGTGGATTGCGACGATGTGGGGCGGTTCGCTGACCTTCTCGACCCCGATGGTCTGGGCAATCGGCTTCATCTTCCTGTTCACGGTCGGTGGTGTCACCGGCGTGCAGCTCGCCAATGCCGGTCTCGACCGTTCGCTGCACGATACCTATTACGTCGTGGCTCACTTCCACTACGTGTTGTCGCTCGGCGCCGTCTTTGCGATCTTCGCCGGCTGGTATTACTGGTTCCCGAAGATCACCGGCTACATGTACAACGAGTTCATCGGCAAGCTGCATTTCTGGGTCATGTTCATCGGCGTGAACCTGATCTTCTTCCCGCAGCACTTCCTCGGTCTCGCCGGCATGCCGCGCCGCTACATCGATTATCCCGATGCCTATGCCGGCTGGAACCTGGTATCGTCTTACGGTTCCTATATCTCGGCTGTTGCCGTGGGCATCTTCCTCTTCGGCGTCTGGGAAGCCTTCGCCAAGAAGCGGATCGCCGGCAACAATCCCTGGGGTGAGGGTGCGACGACGCTCGAATGGCAGCTGTCTTCGCCGCCGCCTTACCACCAGTGGGAACAGCTTCCGCGCATTCGCTGATGCGCGGGCCGGAAGGCGCAGGCTCGGCTTGCGCATTCCGGCTGCTGAAAAAGAGGGGCGGCGCGGTTGGGTCCGTGCCGTTTCCCGAACGGGCAGCTTCTCCTGCCGCGTGACATTTTGTCCAAGCGATGCTTTCCGTCCGACGTGATACATGCCCGGACATGATAAATGCCAAATCTGGCCTTTATGAAAAGCGAGCGCAGACGAATGGCGGCAGGGCGCGGCGATTGGCCGGCACATGATGACATCGGTTTAGACCGGTGTCGCGCCTGCCAGGACGTTCGGGACCCATGAATTGACGCATCGCGCATGCCGGAAATCCCATTCGTTTTTCGGGCCGGTGCAAGGGGTGTCGCGGCAGGCGGCATCTGAAGGAAACAGGACAGGAAATGACCGTAATCGACGATCGCGACATGATGGGCGCAGAAAGCTCCGAACTTTCGGAAGCCGGCGCACGCGATTATTTCGAGTTGCTGAAGCCGCGCGTCATGTCGCTCGTCGTCTTCACGGCCTTTGCCGGCCTCGTGCTGGCGCCAGGTGAAATCAACCCTGTTCTCGGGCTTATTGCCATTCTCTGTATCGCCGTCGGCGCGGGTGCGTCGGGTGCGCTCAACATGTGGTACGATGCCGATATCGATGCCGTGATGACCCGCACCGCCAAGCGGCCGATCCCGTCGGGCCGCATCGCGCCGCGCGAAGCTCTTGCCTTCGGCCTGACGCTGTCAGCCTTCTCGGTGGTCATCCTCGGCCTTGCGGTCAACTGGTTCTCCGCCGGCCTGCTTGCCTTCACCATCTTCTTTTATGCCGTCGTTTATACGATGTGGCTGAAGCGCTCGACGCCGCAGAACATCGTCATCGGCGGTGCTGCCGGCGCTTTCCCGCCCATGCTCGGCTGGGCCTGCGTCACCGGCGGCGTTTCGCTTGATAGCGTCATCCTGTTCCTGATCATCTTCCTGTGGACGCCGGCGCATTTCTGGGCGCTGGCGCTGTTCAAGATGCGTGATTACGGCGCGGTCGGCATTCCGATGATGCCAAATGTAGCGGGCGAGCGTTCCACCAAGAACCAGATGATCGTTTATGCGGTGCTGACCGCGGCGGCCGCCGTTGCGCCCTATTTCACGGGTCTGGCGAGCGCCGGTTACGGCATTTTCGCCGCCGTGCTGAGCGCGATCTTCGTCTACTGTTCGTTCGATGTCCGGCGCATGCCTGAAGGCGACGAGAAGATGTTGCCCGCCAAGAAGATGTTCGCCTATTCGGTGCTTTATCTCTTCGCGATTTTCTCCGGCCTTCTGGCCGATCATTTCGCGCCGGCCCTGAAGGCCGTGATTTCGGGAGTCCTGTAATGGAAACGGTGGAACTGAGCGCGGCGCAGAAAAAATCGAGACGTGGGCGCAATATTGCACTCGGCGTCCTGCTCGCCGGTCTGGTGGTGCTGTTCTACGTCATCACCATCATCAAGATCGGCTCGCATTGACGGTCTGAGCATAGGAGGAGGGGAGGACATGGCGAATATGGAAGCAGAAACAGCGCGGGCCGGCTCGCAGCGGGTGAGCAACCGTTCCATCCTCGTGCTCTGTCTGGTGTTTTTCTGCGCCATGATCGGCATGGCCTATGCCGCCGTGCCGCTCTACAGCCTGTTCTGCCGCGTCACCGGTTACAACGGCACGACGCAGCGTGTGGAGCAATATTCCGACGTCATTCTCGACAAGACCATCAACGTCACCTTCGACGCCAATACGTCGAACGGCCTCAACTGGGATTTCCGCCCTGTTGACAAGATGGTCAAGCCGAAGATCGGCGAGACGATAAAGGTGACCTTCAAGGCGACCAATCGTTCACCGGTGGCGACCACGGGCACGGCGGTGTTCAACGTCACGCCGATGGAAGCCGGTGCCTATTTCAACAAGGTGGAGTGTTTCTGCTTCACCGAAACGACGCTGCAGCCGGGCGAAACGCTGGAAATGCCGGTGGTGTTTTTTGTCGATCCTGACATCGCCACGGCGCGCGAAACCAAGAGCGTCCATACTTTAACGCTGTCCTATACGTTTTATCCGGCCAAAACCGAAAAACCGGTTGCGTCCTTGCCGGTAAAGACAGAATCTGGCGACAGCAAATTGTAAGAGGAGATCCGGGTCTTTTGAGGGGGCCGGATCAGGGAAGAGATACCAGGGGATTGTCGCAATGGCAGACACGCATCAGAAGAACCACGATTACCACATCATAGACCCGAGCCCGTGGCCGCTTCTGGCCTCGATCGGCGCCTTCATCATGACTTTCGGCGGCGTCTGCTACATGCGTTACCTGTCGGGCGGCTCCTTCAAGCTGTTCGGTGCGGAACTGGCCAACCCCTGGCTGTTCTATATCGGTCTCGTCATCGTGCTTTACGTCATGTACGCCTGGTGGGCGGACACGATCAAGGAAGCCAATGAGGGCAGCCATACCCGCGTGGTTTCGTTGCATCTGCGTTACGGCATGATCATGTTCATCGCCTCCGAGGTGATGTTCTTTGTCGCCTGGTTCTGGGCCTATTTCGATGCCAGCCTCTTCCCGCATGAGGCCATCCAGGCGTCGCGCCTCGAATATACCGGCGGTCAATGGCCACCGAAGGGCATTGAGGTCATCGATCCCTGGCATCTGCCGCTCTACAACACCGTCATCCTGCTTCTCTCGGGCACCTGCGTCACCTGGGCGCATCATGCCCTGCTGCATAATGATCGCAAGGGCCTGATCTCGGGTCTGGCATTGACCGTCGCGCTCGGCGTCCTGTTCTCCACTGTGCAGATTTACGAATACATTCACGCACCGTTCGACTTCAAAAATTCGATCTACGGCGCGACCTTCTTCATGGCCACCGGTTTCCACGGTTTCCATGTCTTCGTCGGCACTGTCTTCCTGCTGGTCTGCCTGTTCCGCGCCATCGCCGGCGGTTTCACGCCCAAGCAGCATTTCGGCTTCGAAGCGGCCGCCTGGTACTGGCACTTCGTTGACGTCGTCTGGCTGTTCCTGTTCTTCGCCATCTATATCTGGGGTGGCTGGGGCGCGCCGCTGCACGGTTAACTTACGCCGTGTAGCCCACCACGTTGCTTCTCGGCCGAGCGAGCGCCACGTATTTCTTCTCCCCGCCGGGGAGAAGGTCGCGGCAGCGGGATGAGGGGGCAAGGGTAGAGATATCCGGAGAGCTTACCCCCTCATCCGACTCTTCGGGCCACCTTCTCCCCCTTGGGGAGAAGAAACCAGCCGCAATGCCGGGTCATATGCGACTACCCGAAGCGCCACGCACTCTTTGAGGTTTTTGCCAGCGGGAGCGGGAGGTCCTCATGTCTGAAACACCAAACGGAAATTTCGCGCCTGTCGATCCCATCAAGGTGGGCTTGAAAGGCTGCTGCCCCCGTTGTGGCAATGGCCGGCTATTCGATGGCTTTCTGACACCCAAACCCGCCTGTAGCGCCTGCGGACTGGATTACGGCTTTGCCGATGCGGGGGATGGTCCGGCCGTTTTCGTCATGCTGATCGTCGGTTTTCTGGTCGTTGGGCTGGCGCTCTGGGTCGATCAGCGTTTTGCCCCGCCCGTCTGGGTGCATGTCATGCTCTGGTTGCCGTTTACGGTGATTGTCTCTCTCGTGCTGCTGCGCAAGCTGAAAGGGATCATGATTGCGCTGCAATACCGCAACAATGCAAGCGAAGGCAGGCTTGATCGTGAATGACGTTTCCCACATGAAGGCGGCGCAACGGCGGGTCTGGTTCGCCGCGCCGCTGGTGTTGCTTGCGCTTGCCATTCTTCTCGGGCTCGGCACCTGGCAGGTGAAACGGCTCTACTGGAAAGAGGCGCTGATGGCCGATATCGAGGAAAGGCGCAACGCAAGTCCCGCCACGCTCTCCGATATCGAGGCCATCGTAAAAAGCGGCGGCGAGATAGAATACCGCAAGGTCAGGCTATCAGGCATTTTCGATCACGCGCGCGAGCGGCATTTCTTCGCCACCCATCAGGGCCAGACCGGTTATTATATCTATACGCCGCTGACACTCGCCGACGGCCGCATTCTTTTCGTCAATCGTGGCTTCGTGCCCTTCGAGATGAAGGAAGCGGCCAAACGGCCCGATGGCCAGGTGAGTGGCGAGGTGACGATAACGGGACTGGCGCGCGCGCCGCTGGTTGCAAAACCATCCTCGCTGTTGCCGGACAATGATATCGCCAAGAATATCTTCTACTGGAAGGATCTGGCGGCGATGGCGTCCAGCGCCGAGGTGCCGCCCGACCGGCTGGTCAAACTCTTCGTGGATGCCGACAATGCGCCTAATCCCGGCGGCTGGCCGCAGGGCGGTGTGACGCTGATAGATTTGCCCAATAATCACCTCCAATATGCGATAACGTGGTATGGTCTGGCGGCGGCCCTTGTCATCGTCGCCGGTTTTGCCTATTTCCGGAACGGTAAGGCGCAGGGTGAATGAAGAGCGCGCCGTCCGGTAGCTTGCCGGGCAAGGCCAAGGAGCGCGCCAAGGAGCACGAATGAACATCGCCGTTTCCAAACCCCCTTTGACGATAAGGCTGTGCGGACCGCGCGGCTTTTGCGCGGGCGTGGATAGGGCGATTCAGATCGTCGTGCTGGCGCTGAAAGCCTATGGCGCACCGGTCTATGTTCGCCACGAAATCGTGCATAATCGTTACGTTGTTGAAGGGTTGGAAGCCAAGGGCGCGATTTTCGTCGAGGAATTGCATGAAATCCCGGCCGAGCATCGTGAGCAGCCGGTGGTCTTTTCCGCCCATGGCGTGCCGAAATCCGTGCCTGAAGATGCGCAGGCACGTAACCTTTTTTATCTCGACGCGACTTGCCCGCTGGTCTCCAAGGTCCATAAGCAGGCCATGCGCCACCAGCGCCTCGGCCGTCATGTGGTGCTGATCGGTCATGCCGGTCACCCTGAGGTCATCGGTACCATGGGGCAGCTGCCCGAAGGCACGGTCTCACTGGTCGAGACGGTGGAAGATGCGGGTGTTTACGAGCCGGTCGACCGTGAAAACCTCGGTTTCGTCACGCAGACGACGCTTTCGGTCGATGATACCGCCGGTGTCATCGCCAGGCTGCAGGAACGGTTCCCGGCCATTCAGGCGCCTGCCGCCGACAGCATCTGTTACGCAACCACCAACCGTCAGGATGCGGTGAAGCAGGCAGCCCCCGGCTGCGATCTCTTCATCGTCGTTGGCGCCCCCAATTCCTCCAATTCAAAGCGGTTGGTGGAAGTGGCGCTGCGCGCCGGCGCCAAACACTCCGTGCTGGTGCAGCGGGCGTCGGAAATTGACTGGAATGAGATCGGCGACATCCGCACGGTGGGCTTGTCCGCTGGCGCGTCCGCCCCAGAAGTCATCGTTGATGAGATCATCGAGGCCTTCAAGGCGCGTTTCGATACCACGCTCGATCTCGCCGTGACGGTTGAGGAAACGGAACATTTCCTCGTCAACCGCGAGCTGCGCAGCATCGAGCTGACGACGGATGACATGGCCTTCGTTAATGGCAATGCCAGCAACGCGCTGCCGCCAAAAGCCACCGCCGGTATCTGAAGCGGGGTGGCGCTGAGCAAGGGCGGTTTTCGCCCTACCTTTGGCATGCTCCCCTGGATTTCCATTCCTTCCTTCATCAAGAGATATAAAATTGGCAGTTTATACTGATATTACCGAAGATGATCTGAGGAATTTCCTCACGCAATATGACGTCGGCAGCCTCACCTCCTATAAGGGCATTGCCGAGGGTGTCGAAAACTCCAATTTCCTGCTGCACACCACCAAAGATCCGCTGATCCTCACGCTTTATGAAAAGCGCGTGGAGAAAAACGATCTGCCGTTCTTCCTCGGTCTCATGCAGCATCTGGCCGCCAAGGGTCTGACCTGCCCCTTGCCGCTGCCGCGCAAGGATGGCGAATTGCTGGGCGAATTGTCGGGCCGTCCGGCAGCGCTCATTTCCTTCCTCGAAGGCATGTGGCTGAGAAAACCGGAAGCGAAACATTGCCGGGAAGTCGGCAAGGCGCTGGCCGCCATGCATCTGGCCGGCGAGGGGTTCGAGATCAAACGGTCCAACGCGCTCTCGGTCGATGGCTGGAAAGTGCTGTGGGACAAATCCGAAGAGCGTGCTGATGAGGTGGAGAAGGGGTTGAGGGAAGAGATTCGCCCGGAGATCGATTATCTCGCCGCCCATTGGCCGAAAGATTTGCCGGCAGGCGTCATCCATGCGGATCTTTTTCAGGACAATGTCTTCTTCCTCGGAGACGAGCTTTCCGGCCTGATCGACTTTTATTTCGCCTGTAATGACCTGCTCGCTTATGACGTGTCGATCTGCCTGAACGCCTGGTGCTTCGAAAAGGACGGCGCTTACAACGTCACCAAGGGCAAGGCGCTGCTGGAAGGTTACCAGTCGGTACGCCCGATGAGCGAGGCGGAACTGGAAGCACTGCCATTGCTGGCGCGCGGTTCGGCGCTGCGTTTCTTCCTGACCCGGCTTTACGACTGGCTGACGACGCCGGCCGGCGCGCTGGTGGTGAGGAAGGACCCGCTGGAATATCTGCGCAAGCTGCGCTTCCACCGCACGATCGCCAATGTCGCCGAATATGGGTTGGCGGGCGAATGAAACACGTCGATATTTTCACCGATGGCGCCTGCTCCGGCAATCCCGGGCCGGGCGGCTGGGGTGCGGTGCTACGTTATGGCGAGACCGAAAAGGAATTGTCCGGCGGCGAAGCCGACACCACCAACAACCGCATGGAACTGCTGGCGGCGATCTCGGCGCTCAACGCGCTGAAGAGCCCCTGCGAGGTCGATCTTTATACCGACAGCGCCTATGTGAAGGACGGCATCACCAAGTGGATTTTTGGCTGGAAAAAGAAGGGCTGGAAAACCGCCGATAACAAGCCGGTCAAGAATGTCGAGCTATGGCAGGCGCTGGAAGCGGCGCAGGAGCGCCACAAGGTCACTCTGCATTGGGTGAAGGGCCATGCCGGCCACCCGGAAAACGAGCGCGCCGATGAACTGGCGCGCAAGGGCATGGAGCCCTTCAAAC
Organism: Agrobacterium sp. El2ro-1b; assembly: GCF_048298475.1. Classification (NCBI taxonomy): domain Bacteria; kingdom Pseudomonadati; phylum Pseudomonadota; class Alphaproteobacteria; order Hyphomicrobiales; family Rhizobiaceae; genus Agrobacterium; species Agrobacterium sp. El2ro-1b. The sequence goes on from NZ_CP103458.1 coordinate 434,368, forward strand.
GCCGGTAACGCAAGGCCTGCTGTCTTGACGGCGTAACTGCCTCTGGGCGGGCGCGACGCTCAATCCCGATTGGGGCGTCCGATTGAGAGACCGATTTGCGGCCCGATTGGGGGTTGTGAAAACTGAAACCCGACTTATCTTGTCGTCAAACAGCTTGGGCGGCGTTCCAGCGGAGGAGACATTCGGATGATCCTGCATTGTGTATTTCTAAGGTTCAAGGCTGCGACGGCATCCTCTGAAAAACACGCTGCTTTCGAGGCGATTGCGGCCCTGAAGGACGAGATACCGGGGATCGTCGATATTAAATACGGCCAGAACATCTCGCCCGAAGGCCTGAATGGCGGTTTCGTCGACGGCTTTATCGTTACGCTGGAAAGCCCCGAAGCCCGCGATGACTACCTCGCCCATCCCAAGCACCTGGAAGCGGGGGAACGCCTCGTCTCACTGACCGATGGCGGCCTTGCAGGGCTTCTGGTGTTCGACATGAATGTATAAAGGGGCGCGACCGGTCAGAAGGCGATCTTCCAGCCGGTCCGAACCCATAGGTTGGGATCGCCGCCCTCGGTGGTGACGTTTAGGTTCAGTGATGCCGTCCCGCCCGCCACATCGAATTCCGCACCAAGGCCGCCGCGCAGCCAGAAGCGGTCGATATCTTGCCCGGCGAAGGAAAACCCCATCAAGCCGTCAATGGTGCCCGTGGTCGCTGCCGTCTTCTTTTCCAGCCGGTAGGCCGCCTCGGCTCTTGCCAGGAGGCGGATCGAGTCGCTGAGATCGGTGACGCCATCAAGACCTGCGCGAATGATGGTGGATTGCTGGCCGCTCGCATCAAAACGGGCCGGAAACGCCCCGCCGGTTTCCGCATAAGCGCCCATCTCGGCTTTCGCATAGGTCACGCCGGCATAGGGCGTCAGGTTCCATTCGCCGATTGTCAGGGCATCCAGCCAGTCGATGCGCAGTTTCGCCGCCCATGCGTCGAGATCGGCCTCTCCGCGCGAATAATCCATCGCGCCGCCATTGAGGTAACCGCGCTCGATCGACATCCTGCCGGGTGCATAATAACCGCCAATGGTGGCATATAGGCCGTCAGTGAGCGGCAGGCTGATCTCGGGAGCGATGTAGAAGCCGCTGTGAATGAAGTCACCGCCGGTATTGATATCGCGTTGGTCGTAAAGGCCGCCAAAGGTGATGCGCGCCGTCGCGCCACCGTCGAGCCCGAAACCATAGCCGATATCGGCAATACCAAAAGCGCCAGCCGCATCGCGGCCGTCATTGTGACCAACATCGCTGACGATGGAAAAAGATTGACGGCCCGGCTCCAGCAGGCTGCGCATCGGCATGCCATGCGCGCCGTCGAGAACGGTATTGGCAATGTTGAGGCCGACACCCGCATTCGGCCTTGCTGCAATCGTCCCCGCATATTGATCCAGATCGATGATGCCCGAACGCGCAGGAAGGATGGAATGGCCAGTTTTGGCGGCGGAACCGGGTGAGGAAACAGAAGATGCAGTAGGTGTCGACGCTGCGCCAGATGTCGTGGTTGCGGGCGATGTGGAAGTATTGGAAGAGCCGGAGGGCGAGGCGGATGCAGATGAGGTAGATGATGGAGAGGAGGAGGTGGTGCCGGACGATGCCGAAGGCGTAGTTGAGGTTACCGCTCTATTGGTGGGATCGATTCCTCGCGGTTGTCTTCCGCTACTCCCTGGATCTGCAGGTGTCACCGTATCCACATTGTCAAGATTGGTGCGCGGGTCCGCTGTGGCGGAGACAGCAAGCACGATTCGGGCTATGTAAGATGTGTTATTTCTTGTTCGGCCCACAACGATGTTGCCATCGGCGCTTACGTCCGTAGCGGTACTTGTGAAGTCGCTGGCGATAGGGACACCATTGTTCCGCAACCAGTCCTCAACGGACAGCATTCCGCCAGGTTCGGTCCAGCGGAAGCCGCGCTGACCGCTGGCGGATTGCCAGTTCCCGACAATGACCGAACCGTCCGCGCTCATGGCATAGGGTATAGAGCCACTTCCGTTCGGAATTACCTCAAGCGGCTGCATTGATCCTGTGGCAGCGTTCCATCGGAAGGCATGCCATTCATCAATGAACATTTTGACGTCGGGGTTGACGGGACCGTCTTTGATGTCAGTTCCGTCGAACTTTCCCGCCCTGTCCTCCAACACTTCGATCGGCACTTGCACGACGAATCTGGAGACCCCCGCGACAATCGTGCCGTCCGTATTGGTCGCTAACGCACGCGCACCGTACGAACCGGGAAGTGTTCCGATATCGACAGCACCATCTGTTGCGGTCCAACGAAAGGCGTGCACGTTCGCCGCGGTAAAGTATTCCCCGACAACAACTCTTCCATCGAGGCTGACGTCAGTGGCAACGGAAGAGGTTACATCCGCGGGCATGTCAATCGCTGTCATGACACCGGTGGCCGCTGACCAGCGAAATGCTCGCTGCACATCAGCATTTTCGGATACACCAATGATGATCGACCCATCGCCACTCACGCCCGTGGCGGAGGATTTGCCGATCCCCTGTAGGGTGCCAAGTGTCCTCATTCCGGTTCTCGCGGTCCAGCGGAACGCCTGGTCGCTACTGGAGGTGCCCACGATCACGGAGCCGTCCACATTTGTCTTCTCGGGGCGGCCACCATTTGCTTCAATCCCACCATCAATATAGCGCAGCGTTCCCGTCGCCACCTCCCAGCGAAAAGGTCGCGGGCCATTGCTGGAAATCGAATATCCGACCGCGACAGACCCGTCTCCGCTGATGCCGTTGACGAAATTCGTTCCTGCTCCTTTGAGCCAGCGAACATAGGGGAAGCCCGGAATGTCACCTGCTGTGGCGACGCAGTTCAGTCCGAGCAACATTGGAACGGTGAAGAGAAATGTCAGAGGTTTTGCTGATAGCCAGCCCGTCCTCGGGCGCGGTGACAGAGCCGCAGGGCGGCGCGGCACTGGGGCGTTCAGCGCACAAGCTCCAATCAAGTTTTTGTGTGAAAAGAAAATCGAGTGAGGCTGGAAAATTGTTGACGTGTTGCAGCACATACCCACCTTTTCTCCGGTGTCGTACCCTGTGACGAACCTAGACAGGGTTCAACGGACTAAGGGCAGGAATATTTTGTGGATGGCGCATCATGCCCATTTGTGAATAAATGAATGAATTTAAGTATTGATATGTATTATCTGCTTTTCATAGTTTATTAGGCAGATAAATTTAATTATTTTTTATTTAACTAAATTAAATCTGTATATATATAAGTAAATATCGACTTATATCTTGAGTAATTTGTCTGAAGTGCTCGTGATTCGTCAAGGCCCGCGAACGATAAGTCCGCGGGCCTGATTAATATTTGATGTATGAAGTTGTGTACTTAAGAATGGGCTTGTTAAAGCTGCTCAATCATTGCCGCGGCGGCCGACACGGTCGCCTGGCCGGGGTTCTCTTCGACATTCAGAGACTTCACCACGCCGTCTTCTACCAGCATCGAATAACGCTTCGAGCGCACACCAAGACCGCCGCCGGAAAGATCGGCATCGAGGCCGAGCGCCTTGGTGAAGGAAGCGTCCCAATCGGCAAGGAAGTGGATTTTGCCCTGGCCGCCCGACGATTGCGCCCAGGCGCCCATCACATGCCAGTCATTGACGGAAATGACGGCGATATCATCCACGCCCTTGGCGAGAATGGCGTCGCGATTTTCGAGATAGCCCGGCAGATGGTTCAGCGAGCAGGTGGGGGTGAAAGCGCCGGGAACAGCAAAGAGAACCACCTTCTTGCCGCCGAAAAGCGCGTCCGTGGTGGTATCCACCGGGCCATCGGCCGTCTTTTCCTTGAAGGTTGCTGAAGGCAGTTTTTCGCCGATCTTGATGGTCATGTCCGTGCTCCTGTGGCCGTTCGGTTCGCGCGAACTATAGAGCAGGGACATGAAATCTGTCATGCGGTTTTCGTCTGAAATGCCGTATGCCGGACACCCGCTCAGGGCTTGGGAAAATTCAGCACCGTTTCCATCGCCCGGTCACCGGATTTGACCAGGATGGGCCAGCTGTTGCCCGGCAACTGGTAGGTCTTCGGCAGGCCTTTGATGTTCATGTAGAAGGAGAGCTTGCGCTTGTCGCGCACCAGGTTCTGCGGTTCGTAATAGGCAAAACCGGAAGGGCCGGCGATGAAGATTTCGGTCTCCTTGGGCGCATTTTCCGGGAGCTGCAGCTGCACGCCGAGCATGGTCTTGTCGGGCGTAATGTGGAAATCGATGACCTTGAAATCGTCGGAAGCCGCTTCGGGCAGGGTCTCGCGCGCCTCTTCGAGAAGGCGGCGTTCCTCACTGTCATCATCGGTAGCATTGCCGCGGCTGATGGAAAATTTCGCCTCGAAGGGAATGCAGATATTCTGGCACACGCCGATGAAGGCGGTGATGTCGATCGTCCCGCTTGCCGCCGGATCGGTGGCCTTCAGCTGAAAGGGAAGGCTGACGGCGTGGTCATAACCGATATCGGTGATATCGCCGTTCTCGATCAGTTTCGGGACGGGATAGGCCATGGTGGTCAGGCTGACGCCGCTTGCCGGATCGGCGGTGATCTGCGGCGGTATGCCGGCTTCGCCCGGTTCGCGCCAATAGGTTATCCAGCCGTCCTTCGGCTCGATCTGCAGCACGCCGCGCACCACGCCGTCAGCATCCATGGCAAGGCTTGCCACGCGCATCTGGCCGCCTTCGCTTCTTGCCCAGTCGGTAATTTCGGCCTGCGCGGCTTGCCCGCCACCGAGAAGGGCGGCGAATACGACGGCGAGGCGAAGATGTGAAAATCGAAAGAATAGACTGGAGCTCATGCTTCCCGTCTAACCCAACATCGCCCTGCGGACCAGTTACGAATTCGTGCGGTTCATCATTTTCGGTTGATTGATCGGATACTATGTCGCATCCTGTCCCTTGTCGAAGTGCGAATACCGTTTTTCGTTCAATGACGAAATGCGGTCTGCTGGAGGCGCCGGTGAGCTTTTCAACCCTGATGGACAAACGCGAACGTGGCTCTTTCGACAGCCAGTTCCTGATCGCCATGCCGGGGCTGGACGATGGCAATTTTGCCCGTTCGGTGATCTATATCTGCGCCCATTCGGACGCCGGCGCCATGGGCTTCATCATCAACCGCCCGCAGCAGATCACCTTCACGGACATCCTGCTGCATCTGAAGCTGGTGGATAGCAACGACGCGATCATGCTGCCCAACCGCACCCGCGAGTTTCCGATCCAGTGCGGCGGCCCGGTCGAATCAGGCCGCGGCTTCGTGCTGCATTCGGATGATTATTTGAGCGAATCCTCCATTCCGGTCAGCGATGATATTTCACTGACGGCGACGCTCGATATTGTCCGTGCCATTTCCAATGGCCGTGGCCCGCAAAAGGCGACCATGATGCTCGGTTATGCCGGCTGGGGTCCTGGCCAGCTGGAAAACGAGATCGCCAATAATGGCTGGCTGAATTGCCCGGCCGCGGAAGAGCTGATCTTCGACCGTGGCCTGGACAATAAATATGAGCGGGCGCTGGCCCTGATGGGCGTCGATGCCCGTATGCTCTCCACGGATGCCGGGCACGCCTGAGCCCATTTTGTTCTCGATTGTTTTTTGCTGGAACCAAATCCTGATCCCCGACGTTACTCACCCGGAAAGCCGAACAGAAAGTACGGCTTAACTAGGGAGAAGTAATATGGGTAGCACATCTGACAAGATCGCCGGTAAAGCCAATGAAGTTGCTGGCAAGGTGAAGAAAAACGTCGGCGAAGCGACGGGCAATGACGAATTGCGCGCCAAGGGTGCCGCCCAGGAAACCAAGGGCAAGGTTCAGTCCTCCGTTGGTAAGGCGAAAGACGCTGTCAAGGGCGCCGTCGACCGCATGTAATATTGCATGAATTGATGCGCCCCTCCCACAACCGGGCGCGTGGAGCGCATGTGTTCTCGCACATGCGCTCTTGTCATGCGTGGGCCCAGGCTGACACGTTCGTCATGCCGATATTTTATGTCTGCCTTTTCTCCTCCGACCATTGCAAGGGTGTCACCCGTGAAGCTTTTCTCCTGCGCGTCCTGCGGCCAGCCTGTTCATTTCGACAATCGCTTCTGTGTCGCCTGCGGCCATCGTCTGGCCTTCGTGCCGGAACGGCTGTCCATGGAAGCGCTCGCACCTGCGGGTGAACCGAACTGGCAGATCATCGCGGAGCCGGATAGGCAGGTGCGGTTCTGCGCCAATGAGGTGAACGATATCTGCAACTGGTCGGTGCCGGCGGAGAGCGCCAGCGCCTTTTGCCCGGCCTGTAGCCATAATCGCCTGGTGCCGGACATTGCGACGGAAGAGGGGATCGAGCAATGGCGCGGCATCAGCCAGGCCCAGCGGCATCTGTTTTATTCGATCCTGAAGCTTGGCTTGCCGCATCCCAACCGCGATGCCGATCCCGCCGGCGGTCTCGTTTTCGACTTTCTGGTGGACGAGGTCGCACCCGATGGCTCCATCATTCCCGCCATGACCGGTCACGACGAAGGCCTGATCGCCATTCGCGCCGCAGAAGCGGATGATGCGACGCGCGAACAGGTGCGCGCCAATATGAATGAGCCCTATCGCACCATGCTCGGCCATTTCCGCCACGAGGTCGGGCATTTCATCTGGAACAAGCTGGTGCGCGACGCGAACCGGCTGGAAGCCTGCCGCGCCGTTTTCGGGGACGAGCGCGAGGATTACGCCGCCGCCCTGCAACGCAATTACGAGGGCGGGCCGCGACCAGACTGGCAGGAGAATTTCATCAGCGCCTATGCCTCGGTCCACCCGTGGGAGGATTTCGCCGAATGCTTCGCCCACTATCTGCATATTGTCGATACGCTGGAGACGGCGCGCGCCTTCGGTGTGGCGATAGACCCCGACGGACACGAGGAAATGGCGGCGGAGGTAACCTTCGATCCCTATAGGGCCCGTAGTGCCGCACAGCTGGTCAAGGCCTGGATTCCGCTCAGCGTCGCCATCAATTCCATTCAGCGCAGCATGGGGGAGGCGGACCTTTATCCCTTCGTGCTGACGCCGCCGGTGGTGGCGAAGATGGAGTTCGTTCACGACCTCCTGCATGGAAACGTGGCGGTGGATGCGCCGCAGATGGCGATGGGTCAGTGATCGTTTGGCGAGAAATCCAAGACTTTTGAGGAGAAGGAATAATCTCTCTTCCGTCATCCTCGGGCTTGTCCCGAGGATCTGCCAATGGTCATTTTAGGATGCGTGATTAGATCCTCGGGACGAGCCCGAGGATGACGTCGCGTTTTGGGGAGAGGGGTGGCGTCACCGCACCCCTTCGCTCAAGACGCCCGCTTCGTCGGCTGGAACCGCTCGCGCAGGAGCTTCAGCGCCGCATCGCCGGAAACCGGGGTGCCGAACATGAAGCTCTGGCCGAAATGGCAGTTCATGCGCGCCAGTTCCGCCGCATCCTCGGGCGTTTCGATGCCTTCCGCCACCACCTGCATATCGAGCGCGCGCGCCATGGCGATGACCGAGCGCAGGAGCACGTTGCGCTTGTCGCTGGTATTGGCCACCAGCGCCTTGTCGAGCTTGATCGTGTCGAAGGGGAAGCGGGTGAGATAGGCGAGCGACGAATAGCCGGTGCCGAAATCGTCCATAGCGAGGCTGAGGCCCGTTTCCTTGAGTTTGGAAAGCACCAGCCGCGCCTGTTCCGGGTTTTCCATCACGACGGATTCCGTCAGTTCCAGCTTCAGCTGTTGCGGATTGCAGCGTGTGCGGGTCAGCATGCCGCGCACGTCGTTGTACAATTCGTTGTTCAGCAATTGCGCGCTGGAAATATTGACGGAAATGAAGATCGGCATCTTGTCGATGGCATGCTGCCAGTCCATCAGGTCGGTCGCCGCCCGTTCCAGTGCGAACATGCCGAGCGGCTCGATCAGGCCGGAAGCCTCCGCAATCGGAATGAACTCGCTCGGCGGAATATTACCGCGCTTGGGATGTTCCCAGCGCATCAGGGCCTCGAAACCGGCCAGCGCGCCATCGTCAAGCTTGACGATCGGCTGATAGGCGAGCGACAGCTCCTTGCGCTCGATGGCGCGGCGAAGGTCGCTTTCCATCTGCAAACGGTCGGTGCCGGATGTGCGGAAGGCGGGGCGGAACGGCTCGACGCGGTTGCCGCCGGCGCGCTTGGCGCGATACATGGCCAGTTCGGCGTCGCTCAGCAGTCCGGCCGCACTTTCCTGCTGGTCGATCCACGAGACGAGGCCGATGGAGGCGGTGAGGATGATTTCGCGGTTGGCGAAATTGATCGGCACCATGATCGCCTTGTTCACCGCATCGGCGAAATCGGCAACACGCTGCGGATCGCGCTCGGAGGTCAGGATCAGGCCGAACTCATCGCCGCCGAGACGCGCCAGCGTATCCTGCGGTTTCAGCAGGCGGCGCAGGCGCCGGGTCAGCGCAATCAAAATATTGTCGCCGGCGGCAATGCCGAGTGTGTCATTGACCAGCTTGTACCGGTCGATATCGATCGCCATCACGGTCGGCCGCACGCCCTCGCTATCGGGGGACAGGTTGAGGATTGATTGCAGCCGGTCGAGGAAGACCTGACGGTTCGGAAGCCCGGTCAGATTGTCGTTCATCGCATCCTGCAACAGCCGCTCCACCGAATTTTTCTGCTCGGTGATATCGGTAATGGTGCCGACGCAGCGGATGATTTCGCCGTTGGAGCCAAGAACCGGACGGGCGCGGATTTGCAGCCAGTGGAAATGGCCATCCTCGGCGCGAATGCGGAATTCGTGGTTGAGGCGGCCCTTGCGGTGGTCGAGCAGCACGTCGAGCGTCGCCTTGAACCGGTCGCGGTCGTCCGGGTGCAGACGTGGCAGCCAGTTGCGCGCAGCACCATGCATGGTGCCGGGTTCCAGCCCCAGCCGGTTGGAAATGTCAGGCGTGGTGACGATGCGGTCACGCGTCACATCCCAGTCCCACACGGTATCGCCGCTGCCCGTCAGCGCCAGCGATTGGCGCTCGAGATCGGAGAACAGGCCCTGCTGATAGGCGCTGCCGGCAAAGGCATGCTGAATGACGGTGAAGCCGATCAGCAGCACGATCAGCACCAGCCCGCCGCCAAGCGCCGGCTGCACGATGTCGTTGTCCAATTGTCCCGTTACCGTCAGCCAGCTGCCGAACAGCCAGACGAGAATGAGTGCCCAGGAGGGCACGAGCAAAATAGCCCGGTCGTAACGGTTGAAGCCGAGATAGATGATAAGCGCGATACCGGCCGTCGCCGTCAGCGCAAAGGAGACACGGGCAATACCTGACGCAACGGAGGGATCGTAGATCGCCACGCCGAACAGCAGCGCCAGACCCACCACCCAGGCAAAGGTCGCATAACCCAGATGCGCATGCCAGCGGTTGAGATTGAGATAGGTGAAGAGGAAGACCACGAAGCTGGAGGCGAGCGCGACTTCGGCGCCCGCCCTCCATATTCGTTGATCGCTCGAGGTGACGGTGATGAGTTTTTCGAGAAAACCGAAATCGACGCAGATATAGGCGAGCACAGCCCATGCCAGTGCGGCCGATGCCGGTAGAACAGAGGTTCCCTTGACCACGAAAAGGATGGTCAAAAGCACGGCCAGCAGGCCGGCAATGCCGAGCACGATGCCGCGATAGAGCGTAAACGCGTTGATCGTGTCCTTGTAGGCTTCCGGTTCCCAGAGATAGATCTGCGGCAGCTGTGGCGTGGAAAGCTCGGCTACGAAGGTGATGACGGAGCCGGGATTGAGCGTGATGCGGAACACGTCGGCATCCGGGCTTGGCTGCCGGTCGAGCGCGAAGCCTTCGCTCGGCGTGATGGCGATGATGCGCTGCGAGCCGAGATCGGGCCAGAACAGCTTGGAATTGACGAGACGGAAATGCGGCGCGACGATCACGCGCTCCAGCTGCTCTTCGGAGACGTTGGCGAGCGCAAAGACCGCCCAGTCACCCTGATGGTCTTCGGAACTGGCGCGCACTTCGATACGGCGGCGGATGCCGTCAGGGCCGGGTGCGGTCGAGACCTGAAAGGCTTCGCCCTGATTGGCATAGATATCGGTCGTTGCGGTGAGATCGAGCGCCGTGTCGTCACGGGAAATCTTCACCGGTTCGAAAGCGTAGGAATGAGAGGCAAAAAGCACGAAAAGCAGGAAAAACGGCACAGCCAGTGCGATTGCCGCCAGACGTTTCGACAGGCACGGCGCAGTGTGATTGTAGGTCATGTATCGTACTTCGTTCCGCCGGAGCTTTGCTTGTCGGCAAGAAGGGAAAACATCATATGATCCCGCCATTGGCCATTGATTTTCAGATATTCCCGCAAGAGGCCTTCCCGCTGGAACCCGGCATTTTCGAGAAGCCGGATGCTTTTGAAGTTTTCCGGAATACAGGCTGCCTCGATACGGTGCAACTGAAGTCCGTTAAAGATGTAGGGTATTACCAATTTTAATGCGGCAGACATATGGCCTCGTGCCGCGTGCCGTTCGCCTGTCCAGTAGCCGATCATGCAGCTTTGTGCGGCGCCCCGGCGGATGTAACCGATGGTGATGCCGCCGACGAGCAGGGTTTCTTTTTCGAACAGCAGAAACGAGACGGCGGTGCCGGAGGAAAATTCCTGGCCGTTGCGCACCACGCGCATGCGGAAGGCGCCTTCGGTCAGCTCATCCGGGCGCCAGGTCGGCTCCCAGGGCTGAAGAAACTGCCGGCTTTCCGAGCGTAGCACATGCCATTGCTTGAAATCGCTGTAACGCGGCAGTCTGAGGAGATGATCGGCGCTGCGCAGTTCCGGCGTGTCGTTATGTCGGGAAAGAAAACGCAGCATTCACGATCCCTGGGCGGCAGATATCGCCATCCGCAAGCGGGACGGCGAAAAAGATGAGCGGTCTTCGCCTTTAAGTCCCGCTCTCATAGTGGTTTATCCGTTCGCCTTTATCCTTGCAGGCTGCTGCGCGGACAGCGCGGCAGTGATGTCTGAAAGCGGCGGCAGCTGTTCCAGTGGGCCAATGGCAGACAATGTCGGAACTGTATCGAAAAACAGCCGGCCTGCAAGATCGGTCAGGCGCTCCCGGGTGATGTCTTCGAGGCGCGTCATCATTTCTTCATTGGGGATGGGGCGGCCGTAAAGCATCATCTGCCGGGCAATCTGGCCGGCGCGGGCAGCCGGGCTTTCCTGTCCCATCAGCAATTGCGCCCGGATCTGTGCGCGGGCGCGGTTGATTTCGTCCTGATGGATAGTCTCCGAAGACTTGCGCAATTCATCGACGATGACGGGTATCAGTTCCGGCAGGTCATTGCCGCCGGTCGCCGCATGCACGCCGAAAATGCCCGTATCGGAAAAACCCCAATGGAAGGCATAAACGGAATAACACAGGCCGCGCGCCTCGCGCACTTCCTGGAAGAGACGCGATGACATGCCGCCGCCGAGAATATTGGCGAGTATCTGCGAACAATAGAAGTCGCGGGCGTGATAGGCCTTGCCCTCGAAACCGAGCAGCACCTGCGCATCCATTAGGTCGCGCGTCTCGCGGATTTCCCCGCCGGTATAGATCGCCTTTTCCATGACGGGCGGTGCCGCCGGCACGAGCGGCAGCGAGGCAAAACGCTCCTCCACCTGCTTCACGAAGCTTTCGTGATCGACCGCGCCGGCGGCGACGACGAAAATCCGGTCCGTCGTATAATTGCGGGCGAGATAATGCCTGATCTCACCGCTCGTGAAGGATTGCACGGTGTCGGGCGTGCCGAGGATCGGCCGGCCGATGGTCTGGTCGCGATAGGCGACGCCGGAGAAATTGTCGAAGATCACGTCGTCAGGCGTATCGGTCGCAGCGCCGATTTCCTGGAGAATGACGTTTTTCTCGCGCTCCAGCTCGTCTTCGTCGAACAGCGATTCCGTCAGGATATCAGCAAGGATATCGACCGCGAGAGGAACATGGTCTTTCAGGACGCGGGCATAATAGGAGGTTGTTTCCGTCGATGTTGCGGCGTTGACTTCGCCACCGACGTTTTCGATCTCTTCGGCGATCTGCCGGGCGGTGCGGCGCGCCGTACCCTTGAAGGCCATATGTTCGAGAAGATGGGCGATGCCGTGCTCGGCAGTCGTCTCGTTGCGGGACCCGGATTTGATCCACACCCCAAGAGCAACGCTTTCGAGATGTGGCATTCTTTCCGTTACAACGGTCAACCCGGACGAAAGCCGGGTCACATTAACTCTCATACTCAACGTCTTTCCGCGTCTCTATTTGCCGGCGCGTGCATGTTGGCCGATGAAGGTTTCCACGGCTTTCAGCTCTGCGTCCAGAATGTCGAAACGCTCCTCCCGGTTCATAATGTCAGCTAGCCATACTGGAAGCGCCGGGTCGATTGCGCAAGCGGATTTTACAGCGGCCGGGAATTTAGCCGGGTGGGCGGTCGACAGAACCACCATCGGGCTTCCCGCTTTTTCGTGCTTCTCAGCCACGAAAACGCCGGTCGCCGTATGCGGATCGATCAGGTATCCGGTCTTTTCAAGTGTGTCGCGAATGGTCGCCGCAACCTGCTTTTCGGTGGCGCGGCCGGCGCGGAAATCCTTTTTGATGAATTTCAGTGCCTTCGGCGGAATTTCAAAGGCGCCGGACTGCTTCAGGCCATCCATGGACGCCTTCACCGCAGCGGAATCGCGGTCATAGGCTTCAAACAGCAGGCGTTCGAAGTTGGACGAAATCTGGATATCCATCGAAGGCGAGGTGGTGGGCTTGACGCCGCGCATCTCGTAACGGCCGGTCTTCAGCGTGCGTGCCAGAATGTCGTTGTCATTGGTGGCGATGACCAGCTTGTCGATCGGCAGCCCCATCTTCTTGGCGACGTAACCGGCGAAGATATCGCCGAAATTGCCTGTCGGAACGGTGAAGGAAATCTTCCGGTCCGGGCCGCCGAGCGACAGCGAGGCGGTGAAATAATACACCACCTGCGCCATGATGCGCGCCCAGTTGATGGAGTTGACGCCGGAAAGCTTCACGCCGTCGCGGAACTTCACGTCGTTGAACATCTCTTTGACCAGCGTCTGGCAATCGTCGAAATTGCCGTTGATCGCCAGCGCATGCACGTTGGAAGCGGTGGATGTCGTCATCTGGCGCTGCTGCACCGGCGAGACCTTGCCGTTCGGGAAAAGGATGAAGATATCGGTGCGTTCGCGCCCGGCAAAGGCATCGATCGCCGCACCGCCGGTGTCGCCGGACGTGGCGCCGACAATGGTGGCGCGCTCGCCGCGTTCCGTCAGCGTATAGTCCATCAGGCGGGCGAGAAGCTGCATCGCCACATCCTTGAAGGCGAGCGTGGTGCCATGGAAAAGCTCCAGCACGAAGGTGTTCGGGCCGGTCTGCGTCAGTGGCACGACGGCAGGGTGACGGAACGTCGAATAGGCGTCGTCGATCATCGCCTTGAACTTGTCGGCCGGAATTTCGCCGCCGGTGAAACGGTAGAGAACCTCGAAGGCGACGTCCTGATAGGATTTTCCGCGCAGGTTGCGGATTTCCTTCTTCGACATGGAAGGCCACTCGCGCGGCACGTAAAGCCCGCCGTCACGGCCAAGGCCTGCCAGCAGCGCGTCGCAGAAACCAAGCGAAGGGGCCGCACCCCTGGTCGATACATATTTCACGAGATAGTCCCTTGTCGTTTACCGGTCTGTCCGTGCCGTTACCGGCTCTTTATCAGCAGCATCCCGCCGGAATGAGGCGATTGGCGAGGTAATGAAGGGCTTTTTTGAAAATTCAAGCAAAACCGAACATGCCAATCGATTTTTTCCGGCGTCGCTGCTATAGACCATCGCCAACCTGCGTGAAAGGTCAATAAACAGCGTCTCCGGTTCGGTTCCGGGACAATGGAGAGGGAATTAGAAGAGTGTCAGGGAATTTCTTGCGTTTGTCCGCCGCGATGTCGCTTCTGGCCGTCGTTGCAGGATGTAATTCATCCAACCCGTCGGACTCGCTTGCCGTCAATCCTCCGGCCGCGCAGGCCAATGCCGTCACCCCGGTGGTGCAGGCCAACTGCCCGACGGTCACGGTTCTCGACGCCAGCGCCGTGCATCGCGTTTATGCCGGCGGCGCCAAGGACGATCCGCAGAAACTCGCCTATCAGGTGTCGCTGTCAGATACGACACGGTCCTGCTCCGCCAATGAATCGACGCTGACGGTGAACGTCCTGGCGCAGGGCCGTCTCGTTCCCGGCCCGATGGCCAAGCCCGGCCGCGTCACCGTACCGATCCGCGTGACGGTGAAGGACGGCGACGGCGAGATTTTCGGCGAAACGACCAATTTCGCCATCGACGTTTCGGCAGGCGGAGCGGGCACGCAGTTCATCTTCAACAACGACCACGTCGCCATTCCCAACGGACCGGGCGGCGCGCCGCGGTCTGTCAGCGTCTATATCGGATTTGCCGAGCAGGGTGCGAAGGCGAAAACGAAGCGCCGGTGATTTGACGGGAGAAATGAGGCCGGAGATTGCTTTTGCGGCCTCCGGTTGGACTACGGAGTAATATTCCTCATACGCGACGTCATCCTCGGGCTTGTCCCGAGGATCCAAACACCTCACGTAAATTCAAACCGTTGCAGATGCTCGGGACAAGCCCGAGCATGACGAAGTGGCGTTTGGGCGAAAGCCAGCAACTCAAAAAGCGCCTTCCCACTCCGCCATAGCCGCAATCACGGCCGGCAGATCCTGCATGCGCGAGATCACCGTTTCCGCACCGGCATCCGTCAGCCGGTCGGCGTGGCTCGGATAGGTGTGGGATGCGCCGGTGAAGCCGATGACCCGCATGCCGGCGGCCTTCGCGCCATGGATGCCGTGCACGGAATCTTCGACCACCACCACGCGATCAGGCGAGACGCCGAACTGTGCTGCGCCGTGCAGAAAGATATCCGGCTTCGGCTTCACGCGGTCGGCGCCGAGGTCCTTGGCGGAATAGATATGCGGCGCGAAATAGGGTTTCAGGCCCACCTTCGTCAGCATCATGTCGAGGCGGTGGCTCGAGGAGTTCGAGCAGATGCAGCGCGGCGTCGTCAGGCGCGACAGCGCGAACTTCACGCCCTCGATGATCTTCACGTCACGCTCCAGCCGCATGTCGAGCAGCTTTTCCGACTTGTCGAGCAGCGATGCGGAGAGCGGAATGCTGGCTTCGCTTTCCACCTGCAGAAGAATGTTCTTCCAGGTCATGCCAGCGAAGCGCTCGCCCATTTCCTCGACGGAGATCGGGTAACCGGCCTCGGTCAACAGGCGGGATTCCACCTGGGCGGCGATGATTTCGGAATCGACCAGAACGCCGTCGCAGTCGAAAATAATGAGGTCGAAGCCGCTCATGGGCGCTCCCTTTATCGGATTTGCTCGGAAGAAAATGATGCCGGGCTTTTAGACCATGTCCGCGCCAAGCTCAACCGGTTCGCCCGCAAGGGTCGGTCCCGCCGGGCTCATAGCTTGGCGAGGAATGGGTTAGCGGCTGCCAGGCTTCGAATATTCGGTTTGACGTCCCTAAAAACCGCTACACAGGGCTGCGGCATTTGCGTTAAGGGATAGTATGCCCAAGCCAGAAAAAACCACGCCCGAAGACACCATCGCCGCACGCATCAGCCGCACTCTGGCCGAGCGCATCGTTCGTGGTGAGCTGTCGCCGGGCGAACGTCTGCGGCAGGATCATATCGCCGCCGAATTCGGCGCTTCGCATGTGCCGGTGCGCGAGGCTTTCCGCCGGCTGGAAGCGCAGGGGCTGGCCGCCAGCATTCCGCGCCGGGGTGTGCGGGTCGCGGATTTCGGGCTCGACGATGTGCGCGAGGTTGCGGAAATGCGCGCAGCCCTTGAGGTGCTGGCGCTGCGCCACGCTATTCCCAACATGACCCCTGCCATTCTCGATCAGGCGGAAGCGGCCACCCTTGAAGGCGATAGCGCCGTCGATGTTCAGCATTGGGAGGAGGCCAATCGTCGTTTCCACCGCCTCATCACCGCGCCCTGCAACATGCCGCGCCTGATGGAGGCTATCGACGGGTTGCATGCGGCGAGCGCCCGTTTCCTGTTCTCCGCCTGGCGGGCCGGCTGGGAACGCCGCACCGATACCGATCACCGCGCAATCCTGGATGCGCTTCGTGGCGGCCGCGCCGAGGAGGCGGTGCGCATTCTCGATGGACATGTGCAATGGATCGGCCGTAAGGCGATCCGCACCTCGTCCGGCTCGGTGCGTGATGCCTTCGCCATCGTTGGATAGGGCGAACTCGTGACCGTCCGCCTGCGGCCCCACCACCTTCTCTGTATGCTGACCTATGTCGGCAAGGGCTACACATCGGGCTTCGTGGAAAATTACGACCGCGTTGCCGCCCGGCTGAATGCGGGCGAAGATATCGAGCTGGTGGAGGGGGCGGACGACGTCTGCGAAGGTCTGCTCTGCGAAAGCCATGCCCACTGTTTCAACGACGGTATTGTGCAACGGGACGAGACGGCCCGTCTGTCGGTTTCGACACTTCTTGGCGAAACATTGATTGCCGGTAAAAGGCTGCGGGTGACGCCGGATTTTCTCGCCAAGATGCGCTTGGCTTTCGCCGCCGGAGACATCCGGCAGGCCTGTCGCGGCTGCCAGTGGATCAGGCTATGCGACCGTATCGCGGCTTCGGGATTTGCCGGCGTGAAAATCGGCGTGCCGTCACAGGTGGTGCCGAAGGATGCAATGCGCCATCCGATGCTCAGGCCCAAATATGGGCCGTCCGGCCGGAAATTGTGATGTTCTAAATTCCGCCGGCCCTCATCCCTGTGCTTGTCACAGGGATCCAGCCGGCGCGCGTCCGCGCGACGGGGAGACTCCTTTCAGCCTAAGGACTTGGGCTGGCTGGATTCCTGTGACAAGCACAGGAATGAGGGAGGGGCAGGAGGAATGAGGATGCGGGGAACAACCGCCCCGTGGCAATTACTCCGCCACAGTCGTCTCGGTCCGCTCCGCCGCCTTGACGGTCGCCGTGATCTCCTTCGGGTCGCGGCCGGACTTCTTGTCGTAGCTTACCTTCACCGAATAATCGCCGGGATGCAGGGTTTCCTGATGTTTCGTGCCGTAACGGCCGGAAATCTCCTTCTGCGTGCCCTGAAGGTCCTTGGTCGTTTCAACGATATCGATCCGTTCCGCACCGGGGGCGGTGATGGCAAGAACGCCGGCATCGAGATTAAGGGTAATTTCCGAGCGTTGTCCGGCGGTTACCGTGAATGGCTGTTCCGCCGTCACCTTGCCTAGACGGGCGCGCATGACGAAATCGCCTGCGGGCATTTCCATCATCTTGCCGGTGCCGTAAACGCCGCTGATGGTCTGGCGCGTGCCATCCAGTGTTTCCTTGGCTGACATCGCCTCGAAACGGATGTCGTCCGTTTCGACAGCCCTGCCGCCCTGCGCATAAACCGCCTTGGCGATGACCACGCCGCTTGGAATGACCAGCTCATGGCTGATCTTTTCGCCGGCCTTGACGGCAAGCGTTTCCTGCGCCCGCGCTGGCCCAATGCTGCCGGTCAGCACAATCTCGCCAGCCGGCACGAAGACCGTATTCTGCCCATAGACGCTGTCCTTGAAATCGCCCTTGGTGATTTCGGTTTTCGTCTGTGTTTCCACATCGCCGCCGGCGCTACGTTTCGGCACGACAGTCAGTTCCGCCGCGTCGAAATTCACCTTCGGCCGCGCGATGCTTCCGTCCTTCACCTCGAAGGGCACGTCGCGGGTCACATTGCCGAGCGCCGCCACGCCGACATATCTGCCGGCAGGCAGTTTTGCTTCGAAGGTGGCGTCATAGGACCCGCCGGCATTGGTGTCGGTGCGCGCGCCGGTTCGGTCGGCCTTGTAAAAATCCCAACGCACCTTGTCGCTGTTGCCAAGTGAGGGGCCGCCGTCGAACAGCACCGCGTCGGTAACGACGTTATATTGCGGGGTCGGAGCCGGTTCCTGCGACAGCGCCGGCAGCGCCGTTGCGAAAAAAGCGGCACAAACGACATTCATGGAAAAAGAAGCCATTTTCATCACGGACCCCATTGCGGATTACCCCCTGCCATAATGGCTCTTCCTGCCGCGTCGATCCGCGGAACATAAGAACCCGTTGTGCACAACGTTTTTGCCGCACTTCGGGTTCCCCGCCTGCCGCCGTAAATCCGGCCGGAGCGCCGCAACAGCCATTTATTTCGCATTTTCCGTGACTTGTTCAGGCTTTGATAACCATCTTCGGTAACCATAAGCGTCAGTAGAGAGTAAGCGTATGGAGCGAGTACCAATGGCAGCAGTTTTTCCGCTGGCCGATTTTCGGCGTGCCGGTTTTGATCGTGCGGGCGAGAGTGACGCCTGGAAAGACAGCATCATCAAAGGTGATTGTGTCGCTGCCTTGGATGCCCTCCCGAGCCAGTCGGTGGATGCGATTTTCGCCGATCCGCCCTATAATCTCCAGCTTGGCGGCACGCTGCACCGGCCCGATCAGTCGCTGGTCGATGCCGTCGATGACGAATGGGACCAGTTCGCCTCCTTCGAGGCCTATGACGCCTTCACCCGCGCCTGGCTGCTCGCCTGCCGCCGCGTGCTGAAACCGAACGGCACCATCTGGGTCATCGGCTCCTATCACAATATCTTCCGCGTCGGCGCCATGCTCCAGAACCTCGATTTCTGGATCCTCAACGATATCGTCTGGCGCAAGACCAACCCCATGCCCAATTTCAAGGGCCGCCGTTTCCAGAACGCCCATGAGACGATGATCTGGGCAAGTCGCGATCCGAAAGCCAAGAGCTATACCTTCAACTACGACGCGCTGAAGGCCTCCAACGACGATGTCCAGATGCGCTCGGACTGGCTGTTCCCGATTTGCAGCGGCCATGAGCGGCTGAAAGGCGACGACGGCAAGAAGGTGCATCCCACCCAGAAGCCGGAAGCCTTGCTGGCGCGCATCATCATGGCGTCGACCAAGCCGGGCGATATCGTGCTCGATCCGTTCTTCGGCTCCGGCACCACGGGTGCCGTTGCAAAACGCCTTGGCCGCCATTTCGTCGGCATCGAGCGCGAACAGGATTATATCGATGCGGCATCCGCCCGCATCGCCGCCGTCGAGCCACTCGGCAAGGCGGAACTGACCGTCATGACCGGCAAGAAGGCTGAGCCGCGCGTCGCCTTCAACACGCTCGTGGAAAGCGGCCTTGTCCGCCCGGGCCAGGTGCTGACGGATGCACGACGTCGCTATAGCGCCATTATTCGTGCCGATGGTACGCTCGCATCCGGCGGGACCGCCGGCTCCATTCACCGCCTCGGCGCGAAGGTGCAGGGTCTCGATGCATGCAACGGATGGACGTTCTGGCATTTCGAGGACGGCGACGCGCTGAAGCCGATCGATGATCTCAGAACCATCATCCGCAGTGAAATGGCAAAGGCCGAATAGTCGAGAGCCGTAAAGGCTGGAGACGGACGATCCACCGCCCGCCCTTGTCAGAATACGTCTCTGTCCGGTTTAGTACCTTCAGTCCCGGATAGAGAAACGACCAACGCCCGGCACCCTGGTGTCGGGCGTTGGTATTTTCGAATATAAAACTTTAGCTAGACAAGTTTCGCGCAAGAGACGCGTAATACTGTCTCAAATCAGAGCAGTGGTTGTGAAAATCCGGTTCGGAAAGCTCACAAAAACACTGCGTCCGATGCCGCTTGCGGCAGGACTGGCGCAGGCCGGAGACCGCCATTTCCGCCTGCGCCAATTTCTTTTCCTACACCGCCACCCCATAGGCCCGCAAATCCTGCTTCAGCTTTTCCGCGCCGGTAAAATGCACGGCCTGCCAGCCGGCGGCCTTGGCGCCTTCGACATTGGCGAGCGTATCGTCGATGAAGAGGCTGGTGGCCGGATTGAGGTCGAATTCCTTTGCGTGCAGATCGTAGATCGCCACATCCGGCTTCAAAAGTTTCACGTCGCCGGAGACCGTCACGCCGCGCGGCAGGGTGAGGAAGGGGAACATCTTCTGCGCTTCGCGAAAAGTGTCGGAGGCGAAGTTGGTCAGCATCGTCACATCATGGCCGCTGTCGATCAGGGCAACCATGATCTCGACGCTGTCATCATAGGAGTGCGAGACCATCTCGTGCCAGAACTTGCGGAAGGCGCGGATGTGCTCTTCCCGTTCGGGAAACCGCTCAAGCAGCAGCGCCTCGGCATCTTCCCAGCGGCGGCCGCGATCCTGTTCGAGGTTCCAGTCATGGGTGCAGACATTCTCGAAAAACCATTGGCGCTCGTCGGCATCGGGAATGAGGCGGCTATAGGGAATATGCGGATCGTAATGGATCAGCACCTTGCCGATGTCGAATACGATATGGTCAATCTTGGTCATCGAAACTTCCTGGTTTTATCGAATGCGGATGGAATAGCCTCTGCAATGACTTTTTTCATCACCGTTGGCAGCGCCTGCGCGTCAAGATTTGTAACCGGCTCCCACCATCCGTCATCCGGTCCGGTTTGGAGGTCATCCGGCACCTGCGCGCGATAGATGGTCAGACGCAGTTCGAAATGGGTGAAGACATGCACGATCACGCCCGCCATCTGCCAGCCGGCAGCAAAGGGTGCGTGGCTCACCTCAGTGCCGCCATCCATCCGCGCGGTCCACGCCGTTGTCGGCACCTCGGTCATGCCGCCGAGAAGCCCGCTGTCGATGCGCCGCCGCAGCAAAATCTCCCCCGCTCTATTCACTGCGACGAAAGCAGCCCCGAGCCGCACCGGCTTTGCCCTTTTTGCGGCTTTCACCGGAAACCGCTCCGGCTCGTCACGGGCAAGCGCAAGGCAGGCGCCGTTGAAAGGACAGAGCGCGCAGGCCGGCCGTTTCGGCGTGCAGATCGTCGCGCCGAGATCCATCATCGCCTGCGCAAAATCCCCGGGTCTCTCGGCAGGGGTCAATTCCGCCACCTTCGCCTTCATGGCCGGCTTGGAGCCGGGCAAGGGCGCGTCGATGGCAAAGAGGCGCGAAATCACACGCTCGACATTGCCGTCCATGACAGCCGCCTGCCGGTTGAAGGCGATGGCCGCGACGGCGGCGGACGTATAATCGCCGATGCCGGGCAACTGCTTCAGACCTTCTTCCGTGTCCGGAAAGACGCCACCATGCTCGCGCGCCACGGCCTCCGCGCATTTTTTAAGATTGCGGGCGCGGGCGTAATAACCCAGCCCCGCCCAAGCGGCCATGACATCCTCGACCGGTGCCGCCGCCAGATCGTCAACACGCGGCCAGGCGGCAAGAAACTTCAGGAAATAGGGTTTAACCGCCTGCACCGTCGTCTGCTGCAGCATCACTTCCGAAAGCCAGACGTGGTAGGGATCGGCACGTTTTCCTCGTGCCGCCATGGCCGGGGAGGTGCGCCACGGCAGTTCGCGATGATGCCGGTCGTACCATGCTAGCAGCATCTGCGCATAAGACGACGGGGCGGTTTTTTGAAGCATGGTTTGCCGTTTCTGTTCGATTTGGCCTATAGTTGGGACATAAGAAGCAGGCGATCAAGAACATGCGGATTCGCCGGCTCCCAAAACGTGAGTGAAACATGCGTTATCCCCAGAAGGGCGTTCAACAAAGGAAAGGCGTCGTCCAGATCGCCGAAGTTGCCAACGGCATCATGGACCCGGTCCTGTCGAAACGCGCCGGCATCAACACCGCGCTGCTCGGCTCCTGGGATGAGATCGCCGGTGACGATTTTGCCGATTGCACGCGGCCGGAAAAGATCACCTGGCCGCGACGCGACGAGGGACCGGATCGCGGCGGTTATCGGCCCGGCGTGCTGACGATCGCCTGCGAAGGCGCGCGCGCCCTGTTTCTCACCCATGCCCAGGGCGAACTCATCGCCCGCATCAACGGCTTTTTCGGCTTTCCGGCCGTGCGCCAGATCAGGATCGTGCAGAAGCCCGTCTCGCAGGCCATCACCCGCCGGCGCAAACCGCAACCCCTGCGCGGCGATGCGGCAAAACGTCTCGATGACATGATGGAAGGCCTCGAGAGCGAGGCATTGCGCAAGGCGGTGGAACGGCTTGGCACGGCGGTCTTGCAGAAGAAGCCGCGTGGCCGAAGCATTTGATCGGTGCGGTTGTCCTTGACTGGTCACAATTCTTTGACAAGAAGAGTCCAGAACTCCGCTTGTGATGAACAGGCCGTCGCTATATCGGAATCAACGGACAATAGAGTCTATTACCAACAGGTGCTTTCATGCATTTTCCCGAACTGACCATTTCCCGTCGCAGCCTTCTCGGCGGTGTTGCCCTTGCCGCCCTTGCCACGGCCCTGCCGTTTGCCTTCACGCCCGGTATTGCCCAGGCGCAGGAACTGCCTGAATCCACCGGTGATGTGGATATGGCTGCGGTGATGAAGCCCGGCCCGCTGCCGGAAGCAGCGCTCGGCGATGCCAATGCACCCGTCAAGATCGTCGAATATATGTCGATGACCTGCCCGCACTGCGCCAACTTCCACAACAAGACCTTCGAAGAAATCAAGAAGAAGTACATCGATACCGGCAAGGTCTATTTCGTGCTGCGCGAATTCCCGTTCGATCCGCGCGCCGCTGCCGCCTTCATGCTGGCGCGCTGCGCACCGGAAGGACAGTATTTCCCCTTCGTTTCCATGCTGTTCAAGCAACAGCAGAGCTGGGCTGTCGCCCAGGATGCGCGTGCCGCTTTGCTGCAAATGTCGAAAATGGCCGGTTTCTCACAGGAGTCTTTCGAGGCCTGCTTGACGAACCAGAAACTTCTGGATGATGTGAACGCAACCATGCAACGCGGTGCGACGGAATTCGGCGTCAACTCCACGCCGACTTTCATCATCAACGGCAAGAAATACGCAGGAGACATGTCGGTTGAAACCATGTCGGCTGTCATCGACAAGCTGCTCTGATCACCGAAGCCTTCAGAAAGCGGGCGGCGGATATTTCCGCACGCCCGTTTTTTATTGCCCATCTTCTTGCCTGGGTGTGACGGCATGAAGTTCAACAAGCTCCGCGTCGTCGGTTTCAAGTCCTTCGTTGAACCCTCCGAATTCATCATCGAGCCCGGTCTGACCGGCGTTGTCGGCCCGAATGGCTGCGGCAAGTCCAATCTGGTCGAAGCGCTGCGCTGGGTAATGGGCGAGAATTCCTACAAGAACATGCGCGCATCCGGCATGGATGACGTCATTTTTTCCGGTTCCGGCAATCGCCCGGCCAGAAACACCGCCGAAGTCGGCCTTTATCTCGACAATTCCGACCGCACCGCGCCCGCTGCCTTCAACGATGCCGATGAAATTCAGGTGACACGTCGCATCGAGCGCGAGAACGGCTCCGTTTACCGCATCAATGGCAAGGAAGCCCGCGCCAAGGATGTGCAGCTGCTGTTTGCCGATGCCTCCACCGGCGCCCGCTCGCCCTCCATGGTCGGGCAGGGGCGTATCGGCGAGCTCATCAATGCCAAGCCGCAGGCCCGCCGCCAGCTGCTGGAAGAGGCGGCCGGCATTTCCGGGCTGCATTCCCGCCGCCACGAGGCCGAGCTTCGCCTGCGCGCCGCCGAGACTAATCTGGAGCGGCTGGAAGACGTGACCGCCCAGCTGGAAAGCCAGATCGAAAGCCTGAAACGCCAGGCGCGCCAGGCCAACCGCTTCAAGATGCTGTCC
Organism: Agrobacterium sp. El2ro-1b; assembly: GCF_048298475.1. Taxonomy (NCBI): domain Bacteria; kingdom Pseudomonadati; phylum Pseudomonadota; class Alphaproteobacteria; order Hyphomicrobiales; family Rhizobiaceae; genus Agrobacterium; species Agrobacterium sp. El2ro-1b. The sequence goes on from NZ_CP103458.1 coordinate 457,999, forward strand.
GCCGATATCCGCGCTCGCGAGGCGACCCTTCTGCACATCCGCTGGGTGGAGGCCAAGGAAGCGGAAGGCGAGGCGGAAAGCGCCCTCAACCAGGCGACCAACATCGTCGCCGAAAAGGCGCAAGGCCAGATGGAAGCGGCCAAGCAGCAGGGCATCGCGAGCCTGAAACTGCCGGAACTGCGCGAGGACGAGGCCCGCGTGGCCGCCGCCCTGCAACGCCTGCAGATAGCCCGCACCCAGCTGGATGACGAGGCAAACCGCCTGCTGCGCCGCCGTGACGAGCTGGCCCGCCGTCTTTCGCAGCTTGGCGAGGATATCGTCCGCGAGGAACGGCTGGTCGCCGATAATGCCCAGATACTCGCGCGGCTGGACGAAGAAGAGGCCGAACTCCTCGACATCCTCTCCGATTCCGGTCGTCATGCGGATGAGATGCGCGAAGCCTTCGAGGCTGCAGCCGTCAAGCTGGCGGAAAGCGAAGCCGTCTTCACATCAATCACCGCCGAGCGCGCCGAGGCGGCTGCGGGCCGTCAGCAACTGGAGCGGGCGATCCGCGATCTTTCTGACCGCAAGCTGCGGCTGGAGCGGCAATCGCAGGAAGCTTCTGCCGAGATTGACACTATCGACGAAAAGCTTTCCGGCCTTCCCGACCCTGCTGAGCGGCGCGAAGCGGTGGAAGCGGCGGAGATTGCCGTCGAGGACGCGTTGATCGTGGCAGAGGAAGTCGAGGCGGCCGTTGCCGAGGCGCGTTCCGCCGAAGCACTGGCGCGCGGGCCGCTGGAAACGGCGAAGAACCGGCTGAATGCGCTGGGTACCGAAGCACGCACCATCACCAAAATGCTCGCCACCAGCGCTGCCGCCAATGGCAGTTTCACGCCGGTGGCGGAAGAAATGACGGTGGAGCGCGGTTATGAGGCCGCACTTGGCGCCGCGCTTGGCGATGATCTCGAAAGCCCGCTCGATGCGAGCGCCCCTGCCTATTGGGGCGGCAATGGAAACGGTGCGGATGATCCCGTCTTGCCGCAGGGTGCGAAACCGCTGCTGGACTATGCGCAGGCACCGGATGCCCTCCGGCGCGCCCTTGCACAGATCGGTGTCGTTGCAGACGTATCGGAGGCCCGACGCCTTCTGCCGTCGCTGAAAGCTGGCCAGCGGTTGGTCACGCGCGACGGCGCGCTGTTCCGTTGGGATGGCCATATCGCCAGCGCCGATGCGCCGGGTGCCGCCGCACTTCGCCTGTCGCAGAAGAACCGCCTTGCCGAAATCGAAGCCGAGCTGGACGAGGCCCGCTCCATTCTGGAAGAGGCCGAAGACCAGCTTGCCGCGAAAACCGAGGACATCAGAAACAGTGAATTGCGGCTCTCGGAGGTGCGCGACCGGAGCCGGCTCGCGACCCGTCAGCTTGCCGAGGCACGCGAGGCGCTGACATCCGCCGAACGGGCTTCGGGCGATCTGCTGCGCCGGCGGGATATCGTCTCGGAAGCGCTGAACCAGATCGGCGCGCAGATCGACGAGATCGCCGTTCAGGAAGAAAATGCCCGCATCGAAATGGAAGATGCGCCGGATCTTTCCGTGCTTGATCTCCGGCTGCGTGAAAGCCAGCTGGAAGTCGCGACCGACCGTGGCCTGCTGGCGGAAGCCCGCGCCCGCCATGAAGGCATGAGCCGCGAGGCGGAAAGCCGCCAGCGCAGAATTCAGGCCATAGGGCAGGAGCGTTCCACTTGGCAATCGCGGGCGGCCAGTGCGGCCGATCATATCGCGACATTGCGCGAACGCGAGGAAGAGGCGCGCGAGGAAATCGCCGAGCTTGATATAGCGCCGGAGGAATTCGACGAGAAACGCCGAAACCTCCTCAACGAATTGCAAAAGACCGAAGACGCCCGCCGCTCCGCCGCCGACCGGCTGGCCGAGGCGGAGAACCTGCAGCGTGCCGCCGATCGGGTGGCGGCAACGGCGCTTTCCGAACTAGCCGAAGCCCGCGAAAAGCGCGGCCGTGCCGAAGAACGTCTGGTTTCCGCCCGCGAGAAACGGCAGGAAACCGAACACCGCATCCGCGAAACGCTGAATACCGAGCCGCATATGGCATTTCGCCTGACCGGCCTTGGCCCGGACCAGCCAAAGCCCGATATCCGCGACGTCGAGCGCGATCTCGACCGGCTGAAGATCGAGCGCGAAAGGCTTGGTGCCGTCAATCTGCGCGCCGAGGAGGAACAGGCGGAGCTTTCCGCCAAGCTCGAAGCGCTGATCAAGGAGCGGGATGACATCATCGATGCCGTGCGCAAGCTGCGCGCCGGCATCCAGAACCTCAACCGCGAGGGTCGTGAGCGGCTGATCGCCGCCTTCGACGTGGTAAATTCGCAGTTCCAGCGGCTGTTCACCCATCTTTTCGGTGGCGGCACGGCGGAATTGCAGCTGATCGAATCCGACGACCCGCTGGAAGCCGGCCTCGAAATCCTCGCCCGCCCGCCCGGCAAGAAGCCGCAGACCATGACGCTGCTTTCGGGCGGCGAGCAGGCGCTGACGGCGATGGCGCTGATCTTTGCGGTCTTCCTCACCAATCCCGCGCCCATCTGCGTGCTGGACGAGGTGGACGCGCCGCTCGACGACCACAATGTCGAGCGCTACTGCAACCTGATGGATGAGATGGTGGCCTCCACCGAAACCCGCTTCGTCATCATCACCCATAATCCCATCACCATGGCGCGCATGAACCGCCTGTTCGGTGTCACCATGGCCGAACAGGGCGTTTCGCAACTGGTGTCGGTGGATTTGCAGACCGCTGAGCAGCTGCGCGAAGCCGTCTGAGGCGCCTTTTCCGATTCTCTTCGCCAATTATGCTCATTTTGAATTTATCTTGCTATCTCACCCATTCGGGTGAGCGACATCACGCGGCATTTTGTTATGGTCTGCCTATAAGTCTAGGGCTCTCTCCAGACCCCACCATCCGGTTTCCTGTACCGGATGGAATGCCTTGCGAGGTCGCTGCCGCGGCCTCGCAAGGCTTTCTTTTTGGGGGCATGCGCCCCCTTTTCCCTCATTCCTGTGACGAGCACAGGAATGAGGGAATGCGGATGCTTTGCTTTGCGAAATTCGAACCATGTGGCGCAGGCGTTCTCGGCATCTACTCGTCGCAAAATTTAAGCCTCAAACCTCACCCCGGCACAAGCCGCAGTCGCGTCCCCCAGGGGTCGATCGCTTCCACGACATTATTCTCCATCTCCACCAGCACGTAACCGGCGGCCCGCAGCCGTGTTTTCTGCGCTTCGAGGTCGGCGGGATTGCGAACGGCGAGTGAAAACCAGTCGAGACCGGTCTCCATGGCGTTGCGTTCCTTCGCACCACGGCTGCTCCAGCTATTCACCGCCAGATGGTGATGATAGCCGCCGGAGGAGAGGAAAGAGGCGTCCGAGCGCGCATCCTGCGTCGGTTGCAGGCCGACTGCCGATTCGTAAAAGGCGCGGGCAGTGGCGATTTCGCCGACCCGCAGGTGAATGTGGCCAATGCGCATCCCGGCCGGGGCCGTCTCATAATCGCTTTTTCTGGTATCCGTTAGCGTCACGAGATCATCGACGTCGAGTGGTTCGGTGCCCATCTTCACCACCTTGCCGCTCCAGACCCATGTGTCTTTCGGCCGGTCGCCGTAAACCTCGATGCCGTTGCCTTCGGGATCGTTGAGATAGATCGCCTCGCTGACATTGTGATCGGCAAAACCTGACAGAGGCACCTGTTTCAGCGCCGCATGCACCAGCCAGCGGGCCAGATCCTTGCGGGTGGGCATCAGATAGGCGATGTGGAACAGGCCGGCGGAGGTCGGGCTTTCGAAATCTGCCGCAGGCTTGTGCACGAGATCAAGCAGCGGAGCGGTACCGACACCGAGCGTCACGCCCCTTGCTGTGCGTTCCACCTCGTTCATGCCGAGCACTGAGCGGTAATAATCGATCATCTGATCGAGATCGCGGACGCGCAGCGCCGCCTGACCGACATGTATCGGTGTTGTTAAGGCGAAGGGCAGGGCGGCATTTGCGGGGGTTGCACTCCCCTCTGCTTTGAGCGCACCGGCAAGAGCGGTGGCGGCACAGGAGATTCCGGCAAATTTCAACGTATGGCGGCGGGTAAATTGCATGAATAATCTCTTTGCAGCGATTTGAATGGCTTAGGCAACACTCCGTTTCAGCGCACTACACGAATGCGTCAATCATGCCGTATTTGGCCTTTGCGGCAATTCTTACGCGCAATTCGCCGCAATTATGCTGCACTGCGATGTAAACTGCACGTTGCGGCGTTCCCAACATGCTGGCAATGCTGTAGATGATAGAAAAATGATAACGCTTCTGGGTGGAGAGCGTGGAATGAAAAAATGGGTTTATACCTTCGGCAATGGTGCTGCCGAAGGCAGGGCAGGTGACGTTGCTATATTGGGCGGCAAGGGCGCGAACCTTGCCGAAATGGCAAGTCTCGGCCTACCCGTTCCCCCCGGCCTCACGATTATAGCCGATGCCTGCGCGCTTTATCACAAGAATGGCCGCGATCTTCCCGAAGACCTGAAGTTACAGGTTATGGCCGGGCTGCACGGCATGGAGATCGTCACCGGCAAGACCTTCGGCGGCAGCCATTCCCCGCTGCTGATCTCTGTGCGCTCCGGCGCGCGCGCCTCCATGCCCGGCATGATGGATACCGTCCTCAACCTCGGTCTCAACGACCGCACGGTCGAGGCGCTGGGCCATGATGCGGGTGATGCCCGTTTTGCCTGGGACAGCTACCGCCGTTTCATCCAGATGTATGGCGATGTCGTCATGGGCCTCGATCATGAAATGTTCGAGGAAATTCTCGAAGATGAGAAAGGCCGCCTCGGCCACGAATACGATACCGACATGTCGGCGGTCGAATGGCAGCACATCGTTTCTCTCTACAAGAAGCTGATAGAGGATGAGCTCGGCGAAGCCTTCCCGCAGGACTGTCATGTCCAGCTCTGGGGCGCCATCGGCGCGGTCTTCGCCAGCTGGACCAACCATCGCGCCGTGACCTATCGGCATCTGCACAATATTCCGGGTGACTGGGGTACTGCGGTCAATGTGCAGGCCATGGTCTTCGGCAATCTCGGCTCGTCCTCGGCAACCGGCGTCGCCTTCACCCGCAATCCCTCCACGGGCGAGGCGGAGCTTTACGGCGAATTTCTCGTCAATGCGCAAGGGGAAGACGTGGTGGCGGGCATCCGCACGCCGCAATCCATCACCGAAGCCGCGCGCCTGGTATCCGGGTCCGACAAGCCTTCCATGGAAAAGCTGATGCCGGAGGCGTTTTCCGAATTTCTGGCGATCTGCAAGCGGCTGGAAACGCATTACCGTGACATGCAGGATCTGGAATTCACCATCGAGCGCGGCAAGCTCTGGATGCTGCAGACCCGTTCCGGCAAGCGCACCACCCGCGCCGCCATGAAAATCGCCGTCGATATGGTGGAAGCGGGGCTGATTTCGCAGGAGGAGGCCGTCTGCCGCATCGAGCCGTCGTCGCTCGACCAGCTGCTGCACCCTACCATCGATCCCGGCATTTCCCGCCCCATCATCGGTTCCGGCCTGCCGGCTTCTCCGGGAGCAGCGACGGGTGAAATCGTCTTTACGTCGGAAGAGGCGGTCGCCGCCGAAGCCGAGGGGCGTCGCGTCATTCTGGTGCGCATCGAAACCAGCCCGGAAGATATTCACGGCATGCATGCTGCCGAAGGCATTCTGACGACGCGCGGCGGCATGACCAGCCACGCCGCCGTGGTGGCACGCGGCATGGGCATCCCTTGCGTCACCGGTGCCGGCTCCATGCGTGTCGATATGCGCAACAAGGTGCTGATCGGCGTCGGCTGTATGCTCAAACGCGGCGATGTCATCACCATCGATGGCTCTTCCGGCCGGGTGCTGAAGGGCGAAGTGCCGATGACGCAGCCGGAACTGTCAGGCGATTTCGGCAAGCTGATGCAATGGGCGGACAATCTGCGCCGAATGACCGTGCGCACCAATGCCGATACACCGGCCGATGCCCGCGCCGCCCGTGCTTTTGGCGCTGAGGGTATTGGCCTCTGCCGCACCGAACACATGTTCTTTGAAGGCGACCGTATCCATGTGATGCGCGAGATGATCCTTGCCGAAAGCGAAAAGGGCAGGCGGGCAGCACTCGATCAGCTTCTGCCAATGCAGCGTTCGGATTTCACCGAGCTGTTCCAGATCATGCACGGCCTGCCGGTGACGATCCGCCTGCTCGATCCGCCGCTGCACGAATTCCTGCCGAAGAGCGATGGTGAGATCGTCGAGGTCGCTGCCGCCATGGGCATGCCGCAGACGGTGTTCCGCCAAAGGCTGGATGCGCTGCACGAATTTAACCCCATGCTCGGCCACCGCGGCTGCCGGCTGGCGATTTCCTATCCGGAAATCGCCGAAATGCAGGCACGCGCCATATTTGAAGCGGCTGTGGCTGCGGCGCGCATCACCGGTGCGCCTGTTGTGCCTGAGATCATGGTGCCGCTGGTCGGCCTCCGCTCCGAACTGGATTACGTCAAGGCTGTCATCGACACGGTAGCCGCCGAGGTGGCGGAAGAGACCGGCATGAGCATCGAATATCTGACCGGCACCATGATTGAGCTGCCACGTGCGGCGCTGCGTGCCCATGTCATTGCGGAAGCGGCGGAGTTCTTCTCTTTCGGCACCAACGACTTGACGCAGACGACCTTCGGAATTTCGCGCGACGACGCGGCGCGTTTCATCAATACCTATCAGCGCAAGGGCATCATCGAACGTGATCCGTTTATCTCGCTCGATTTCGACGGCGTGGGAGAACTGATCCGCATCGCCGCCGAACGCGGCCGCCAGACGCGGCCGGAACTGAAGCTCGGCATTTGCGGTGAACATGGCGGCGATCCGGCCTCGATCCATTTCTGCGAGGATGCGGATCTTGACTACGTGTCCTGCTCACCCTTCCGCGTGCCGATCGCCCGCCTTGCGGCGGCGCAGGCGACGCTCGCTGCAAAGGCAAAGCAGGGGGAAACCCCAAGCAACGTCGCCTTCATTCCCGTCAGGGGTTCTGTCGGACGATGATCTGACTCTCGACAACGACCGGCCGGTAGAACATGTCGCGGTTCATCTGCGCCTGCCAGGCGCGGTTGTCTGCACGGCGGTCCATCTCCAGATCAAGAAGGCAACCGGCCATTGGGTCCGTGCCGGGGCGGAAACCATAACCCCGGCATGTCGCCTCATCCCGCGCCCGCCGCTCTTCCGGCGTCAGCGTCTGGCAAGCGGTAAGCGCCAGCATGGCGGCAAGCGAACCGAGGACGATGGAAACACGCATCTTGTTTCTCCCTGATATGACAGCCGTACGGCACTTTTATTGCCGCGATTGATACGCCTGTTTGCATTTGGGGAAAAGCCACATCGGGGTGGAAAATTGCATCCCGCCCGCGCTGGAGAAGGGGCGTGGCAGATGGCCGTGTCGGCCTCGTTCCAGCCGAGAGAATGACATTGGGGGAACCACCCTACGGTAGGTCAAGAATGTCGCAGGAAAGGAGGCGGGAAAAAACCTTGCACGACAAGCCAGTCGGCAAGCAGAAGCGTAGGGACGCCGACAAGGACGAGACCACCCATGAACCCGATGAAGCCAACCGTGGCGCGTTTCCACGGTCGGGTTTGATAAAGATAGATCGCAAGCCCAACTGGAGCGAGCAGAATGGTCGCCACTTTCGCGGCTGAACTGCGCTTGACGTCGCTTTTGGCGGCATCCTCTATTTGCCACCAGGAAAACAGGGTGAGGATGCCGACCATCTGTACCAGATCGTTTGCGGTAAAGGAGCTCGAAGGTCCGGCAGGCCAGATAGCCGCATCGATAAGAAGCCCAAGGGATATGAAAATCAGCAGACCGACATAGATCCAGTTACGTTTCGTCATGTGCACGGGTTCCGCTAAAAATATGCGCTGTCATTTGAATGACCTCGCCTGCAAGTATCATTTCACTGTTGGTGAAATCGTATCCCCAAGCCTAAAGCTGTTAGAAGTGGTAGAAAAGGTCTTCGGGGGTCGGTTCCGCTCTAAAGCGGAACCGACCCCCAGATTATCGCAATCAGGCCGCCACTGCTTCACGATCATCGAGCGCGTCGATGTCCTTGGCGTTGTTATAAACGGCTTCATTGAGAATGCCCTCGCGCTTGGCAACGATGGTGGGCACAAGCGCCTGGCCGGCGACGTTGACCGCCGTGCGGCCCATATCGAGGATCGGGTCGATGGCGAGCAACAGGCCCACACCTTCAAGCGGCAGGCCAAGCGTGGAGAGCGTCAGCGTCAGCATCACCACGGCACCTGTGAGACCCGCCGTTGCGGCGGAACCGAGCACCGAGACGAAGACGATCAGCACATATTCCTGAATGCCAAGTGGCACCTGGAAAAACTGCGCGATGAAGATCGCTGAAATCGCCGGATAGATCGCGGCGCAGCCGTCCATCTTGGTGGTTGCACCGAGTGGCACGGCGAAGGCGGCATATTCGCGCGGCACGCCGAGGCTCTTTTCCGTCACGGTTTCGGTGACGGGAAGTGTGCCGATGGACGAGCGCGACACGAAGGCGAGCTGGATGGCCGGCCATGCGCCCGCAAAGAACCGCGAAGGCTTCAGGCCATGGGCGAGAAGCAGCGCCGGATAGACCACGAACAGCACCAGGGCCAGACCGATATAAACCGCCGCCGCATACCAGCCGAGCTGCGACAGCGTCGTCCAGCCATATTGGTCAACCGCGCGGCCGAGCAGGCCGATGGTGCCGATGGGGGTGAGGCGGATGACCCACCACAGGATTTTCCGCACGATGGTGAGCAGCGACTGGTTGAAGGCAAGGAACGGTTCCGCCGCCTTGCCCGCTTTCAGCGCTGCGACACCAAAAGCAATGGAAACCACGAGCAGCTGTAGCACATTGAAGTTCAGCGAGGTGCTGCCGGCGCCGTTGTTGATTTTGGTAGAGGCTTCAAGGCCAAACACGTTGGCCGGGACGAGGCCCTTGAGGAAGTCCAGCCAAGAACCCGTCGAGGAGGGGGCCGCTGCTGCCGTATTGGCAATTGCCGTGTTGACGCCCGGCTGAATGACGAGGCCGAGCACGATGCCGATGACCACGGCGATCAGCGCGGTGATGGCGAACCACAAAAGCGTCTGCCATACCAGCTTTGCCGCATTGGAAAGGTTCTTGAGATTGGCGATGGAGGCCACGATGGCTGTAAAGATCAGCGGTGGTACGAGCGCGCGCAAAAGCTGCACGAAAATGCTGCCGATGGTCTGCAGCGTCACCGAAAGCAAGTTCGGGCTGCCGGCGGCATCGGGCCCAATGTTGCGCGCAAGGAGGCCGAGCAACAGGCCGATGACCATGGCGCTCAGAACCTGAAAGCCGAAATTGCGATAAAAGGGTTTCGGCCCGGAGGAGCCGGCGGACGTCGTTGCCTGTGACATGACATGTCTCTTTATTGTGCAAGAAAACGAGAATGTTGCACTTTTTACACGCATTCTCGAGGGAGGTCGCCGAGAATACGCCGATTTCCTCAGCAATTAAGGGATGGACTTGCGTATTTTGTGCATTGTCGGGGAATTATTCTCTTAAGTGGCGGTAATTCGGAAAATATTTCCGTTTCTTGTTGCCGTGGCCTTTTCGTCCTTCGGAGCGATACCGGTGGCCCGGAGAGCGTTTGTATTTGGCAAGGGCTTTGCGTACCCCGGACCATGTCCACTACTGTCCGGTTTAAGTTTCTGGACAAGGCGCAAGACTCTCATTCGAATAGGCTTTCCGGATTTTCGCCTTAACCGGACACCAAAGAAGAGCGGCGTCGTCCGATGGGAAGGAAGTCATGGCAATTGCGCCGACGTCATCCTCGGGCCTGTCCCGAGGATCTGCCAACGTATTGATTTTATTCGACGTGGTTAGATCCTCGGCACAAGGCCGAGGATGACGTTGAGTGAATGTTCACAGCAGTGGAACATGTCCGGCATGGCGGAAGAGAGGTCTTCGGAGGTTGTGAGCACGTTTTACCCGCAGATCAAATCCCCTCCTTTGTTTTCCTCGCCGCAAATCCGGTCTATGACATCATATGCAGGTGATTCCCTTGCCAGAATTCGGGTGCAACGCTTTTTAGCCAATGCGATCTAACGGATATCCGCTTCCATGACTGTGCGTTTCGTCCGGCCTTTTTCGGTGGCAGCCTATCTTTCCCGTTATCTGGGTTTTGCGGCGCTGGCGCTTTTTCTTGTCGCCGCCGGCATCCATCGTTTCGGGCCGCTGACGACGCCTGATCTTGTCGGGCTGCTCCTCATTGCCGCCGGCATTGCTCTTGTGGCCGTGCTTCTGGCGCTGATCGGCCTGGAGCGGCTGTGGACGACGGGCGCGCGCGGCGGGCTTTCGGCGCTGGCAGCGCTGCTTCTCTCCGCCCTGCCACTCGGCGTCGTTGGGTATGGTACCTTTCTTTATTGGCAGCAGCCGAAAATCTACGACATTTCCACCGATCTGACCGACGTGCCGGAATGGCTGGCGACACCCGCCGCCAACCAGCAATGGCTGGTGCGGCCGGTGGTTATTACGAAAGCTGACCGCGATGCGCAGATGGAGGCTTATGCGAGCCTAGCCGGCCGTCGTTATGAAGGCGCAATCGACCGTATCTATGCCGCCGCCAAAAAAATGGCCGCAGCCCAGTCCATCCGTATCATCCATACGAAGGGTGTGATCGGCGCGGAAGATGCCCCCTCCATCGGCGTGCCGCCGCAGGACAGGACGCAGCCGACGGAAGATGCGCCGGTGGAAGACCTGCCCTCCATCGTGCCCGTGCCCATGGCGCGCCCGGCTGAGGCACCGCAGCCCACCTTCTTCAACGGCAGCGGCGCGGTGCTAATGCAGGGCGAAACCCGCACCCGCATCTGGGGCCTGCGATTCGATATCCTCATCCGCCTGAAGGAAGAGGCGGAAACCACCATCGTCGACGTGCGTGTGGCCTCCCGCTACGGTCCGCATGATCTCGGCATGGGTGCGGCAATTGCCGAGGCTTATCTCGATGCGCTGGATGCGGAAATGCAGGGTCTGAACGACAATTGAGTTCGTGACGCCGAAAGCTTGGCTGCCGCTAAGCTTCGGCGAAATTGGGGCTCCGCATCGCCGCTGTTTCTTCTCCCCGCCGGGGAGAAGGTGGCCCGAAGGGTCGGATGAGGGGGCAACGTTGCCGTATCTCACGACCCTCGCCCCCTCATCCCGCTGCCGCGACCTTCTCCCCCTGGGGGAGAAGAAACAAGCGGCAAACGCTCGCTCTCTCAGCAGAAGAGCGGTGGACTAGGCGGCAGCAAGATTAGAAATACCGCGTCTCAAACCCCCGTCAGGCTGGAAAATACTCGCCCATCAGCGAAGGCGCGCCATCCGTCCGCACTTCGCCCTTTTCGATGAGGTCCTCGATATGCGCCAGCACGGAAAGGGCTGCCGCGCCGTGCAGGCGCTTGTCGGTGCTGGCATAGATCACCTTCACCATATCGGCGATCCGCCTGTCGCCGTCGCGGATACGCTTCAGGATCGCCTTTTCCCGCATGCGGCGGTGGGCGCGAAGCCCGCGCATGAAGGCGGCGGGGTCGGTGACCGGTCCGCCATGGCCGGGCAGAAACAGCCGGTCGTCGCGGGCGAGCAGCCGCTCAAGCGAGGCCATGTAATCGCTCATCGCCCCATCTGGCGGTGCAACGATGGTGGTGGCCCAGGCCATGACGTGATCGGCGGAAAAGACGATGCCGCTGCCCTCAAGAGCAAAGGCGGCGTGGTTGGCGGTGTGGCCCGGCGTATGCAGCGCGGTCAATGTCCAGCCATCGCCGGAAAGGCTCTGCCCGTCACCAAGCGTAATGTCTGGCGCGAAAGCCATATCTGAGCTTTCGGCAAAGGGGTTGGTTTCGCCCACATGCAGCGGCCGGGCGGCGCGGTGCGGACCTTCCGCCACCGTTATCGCCCCCGTTGTTTGCTTCAGCCGCCGGGCAAGCGGCGAGTGGTCGCGATGGGTGTGGCTGACGAAGATGTGGGTCACCTCGCGGCCGTCAAGCGCTGCCAGCAGCGCCTGAAAATGCGCCTCATCCTCCGGGCCGGGATCGATGACGGCAACGGAGCGGTCACCGACGATATACGAGTTGGTGCCATGGAAGGTGAAGGCGGAAGGGTTGTTGACGGTGAGGCGCTGGATGAGCGGGGCAACAGGAACCGCCTCGCCATAGGCCGGCTTGAAATCGAGATCGAATGCCGGGTCCGCCATCGAGACCTCCTGAATGAATGCCATGCCGCAAGTGCAGGCAGCGCCCGCCACACAATCGCCAAGCCCTACCATGCCGCCTGCGGCCCGGCACCCAAAAAGCTTGGGTTTTGTGAAAAAATTGGTCGCCGGGTCATTGCCGCGCCGGGCAGGCTTTGCTAATCAGGCGCGGTTCAGGCAGCGGCGTTTCGATCTCGCTGCCCTGTTGGGGCGTCGCCAAGCGGTAAGGCACCGGTTTTTGGTACCGGCATTCCCAGGTTCGAATCCTGGCGCCCCAGCCATCTTCCAAAGTCAGAACAGTGCCCGCAGGTCCCGGCGGCCGTCGATCACACGAACGATTTCCACGCAACGTATTTCGTCGTCATCCGTATCCGGTACGGTTTCGTAGAGAATGACGTAAGGTGCTTCGACGAGCATTCGATCAGGCTCTCCGCTTTGGCGCGGAATCGGGCAAAATACCGTTCCGCAGCCAAAGGCTGTGACTTGCCGATATCGACATAGATTTTCTTCACATCACTGCGTGCGCGGGGCGTCCAGACAAGCTTAGTGGTCACGATTCTTCAACGAAGCAAGTTCCGCCCGCGCTTCATTGAGCGTTTCGTCAAAATCCACTTCGGTTGAACTGCCACTGCCTTTGCCCTCACTCCATAATGCGCGCAGCTTGGTGATGTCGTTGCGTCGCTGAACCCATTTTGCCGACCAGTCGCGCATTGCTTCACGGATGACTTCGCTGCTGCTGGCGTAAGCGCCGCTTTCCACGGCCTCCCGCAATATTTCGGCGTGCTGCAGTGTCATGGAAACGCTGATCTTCTCCACGTTGGCCATCTATGATCTCCTTGGCATTTGGTGGCAATTATTACTACCAAATGGATTGCGATTCCATCATTTTCAACGCGCGCACGGACCGCGCGAATGTAGTGGAACCGGATGCGTCGGATGTTAAAAGTCGTCTCCCACAAAAAACGCCGCGCATCCGGAGACACGCGGCGTCCAATCCTAAAAGTCGCAGCTAAACCTTAAAGCGCGATATCCGGCACCTTCTTCACCGGCGCACCTGCAGGTGCCGCACCGGCACCCTTCAGCGCCTCGAGATCGATCTGCGGCGGGGTCGGCAGCTGCAGGTGTTCGGCCGTATAAGCCCACTCCTCACGCACCTTTTCCGGGTCGTCATTCAGCTTCGTGCCATAGCTCGGCACGATCTGGCGCAGCTTCGCCTGCCATTCCGGCGTCGCCACCTTGTCCTTGAAGACTTTTTCCAGAACGCTGAGCATGATCGGTGCAGCGGTCGAGGCGCCCGGCGAAGCGCCGAGCAGGCCGGCGATGCTGCCGTCCTTGGCGGCGACGACTTCGGTGCCGAGCCGCAGCACGCCGCCTTTTTCCTCGTCGCGCTTGATGATCTGCACGCGCTGGCCGGCCTGCCACAGGCGCCATTCGCCCTGCTTGGCATTGGGGAAATATTCCTTGAGCGCGGCAAAGCGGTCGTCATCCGACATCATGAGCTGTCCGGCGAGATATTCCACCAGCGGATATTCATCGATGCCCACCCGCACCATCGGCCAGGCATTGCTGGTCGTGACGGAGGAGACGAGATCGAAATAGGAGCCTTCCTTCAGGAACTTGGTGGAGAAGGTGGCGAAAGGCCCGAACAGGATGACACGCTTGCCGCCCAGCACGCGGGTATCCAGATGCGGAACCGACATGGGCGGCGAACCGACCGAGGCCTTGCCGTAGGCCTTGGCCAGATGCTGCATCGTCACATCAGGGTTCTCGTTGATGAGGAACGAGCCGCCCACGGGGAAACCGGCATAGTCATCGGCTTCGGGAACGCCGGACATCTGCAACAGATGCAGCGCACCGCCGCCGGCGCCGATGAACACGAATTTCGCGTCCACCACCTGTTCGGCATCCGTCTTGGTGTTGGTATAGGTCACGCGCCAGCTGCCATCGGCACTACGCTGGATGTCGGAGACCTCGCTATTGACCTGCAGGTCGAAATTCTGGTCGCTCTGCAGATGCGAGACGAACTGACGGGTGATTTCGCCAAATTCCATGTCAGTGCCGAGCGGCGACCAGGTGGCGCCGATCTTCTGGGAGGGATCACGGCCCTCCATCATCAGCGGCACCCACTTCTTGATCTGTTCGGGATCGCTGGAATATTCCATGCCGGCGAAAAGCGGGCTGGCCTTGAGCGCTCGATAGCGCTTTTCCAGATAGGCGACGTTTTCGTCACCCCAGACGAAGCTCATATGCGGCGTGTGGTTGATGAAGGAGCGCGGGTTCTTCAAAACGCCGTTGCGCACCTGCCATGCCCAGAACTGCCGGGAAATCTGGAAGGATTCGTTGATGTTGACGGCTTGGCTGATCTTGATGTTGCCGTTGTCGTCTTCCGGCGTGTAGTTCAGCTCGGCAAGCGCGGAATGGCCGGTGCCGGCATTGTTCCAGCCGTTCGAGCTTTCAAGCGCAACGCCATCCAGCCGCTCCAGCATCTGCATCGACCAGGTGGGCTCCAGTTCGCGCAGCCACACGCCGAGCGTCGCGCTCATGATGCCGCCGCCGATCAAAAGCACGTCGACCTTCTTGGCAGCCGTATTGGCGAGAAGCGGAGCAGAGGGCAGTGCCGCCACGGCAAGTCCGGCGAGCGCGCCGCCCAGAACCTGTCGGCGGTTCAGCGGAAATGCGTGGGAGAGATCAGTGAGCTGGGATTTGTCTTGATCGATGGGAGTCACGGCCATACCTGATTCTTGTTTTGTGTTAAAAACATTCCTCCCGAGCGCCCCGTTATAGCAAAGCGCAAAGCGGCACAACCCGCACCCATTCACGCTAGTTCAAGCGTTTTTGCAGGGACTTGGCCGGGACATATGGTCGCGCTGGTGAATTTTGCGCGTTTGCGGATTGTCATTTTCAGCACTGTAAAGATTAGCCGATGCTTTCAAACGGTTGAAAGGGTTCTATCGGCCGGATATGGCGAAAAGCGCGCCCGGCCGCATTCTGCCGGCCATGATGATCGGCGCGACGCTGCTGCGGGCGGATTTTTTTCAGAAAAATGACGATATTCCCGGAAAAGTGAAAGGCCCGCCGTGTCGGGCGGGCCTTGTTGTGTTCGCTCTGAGGCCGACAGCTCAGTTTGCGGCGAGGAATTCCGCGCAATAGCTCGGGCCGTTGACGCCGGGGCGGTCGGAGACCGTGCGCACGGCAGTGATCTTGTAGTCGCTGGAAACAACCAGCTGCACGGTGCAGGAGAGCGAAGCGCTGCGGGCCGGCGAGATCTGGCGACCCTTCTTGCCATCCTTGCCTTCTTCGAACTTCGCCGGAATGGTGGCCTTCTTGTAGCCGCCGCGCCAGTTATAGACGGTAGAGCTGCCGGTTTCCGTGTCGCTCAGCGGCGGGCCGAACTTTGCAAAGAAAATGCCGGCGGACTGGCCGACCCAGCGGGTCTCGACCGGGCTCTTCTGGGCAAATGTGGGGGCGGAGCCACCGGTGGAGGTGGTGCAGGCGGAGAGCGCAATGGCAAACGCTGCGAGCGTTACGCTGCGAAATAGCATGGTGAAATGTCCTTTGTGCCGTGTCCGGCTTCCCGCCGGTCATTCCGTTCCCCTAGCAGATTTGGCGGCGCGGGGCAGGGGAGGTGTGCGGCTTGACGAAAATTTCCTGCCACAATTGCTTTTTTGTAACGTTTTCCGTCCTTCGGTCGCACTCTGCGGGTGCTTGGCGGGGCTGTTGCACGGGACGGCGAAAACTTGTCATAAAAAATGCATTAAGCCGCTTGTCGAATGCCGGAGGCTGGTCTATAGACGCGCTGCTGGTCACGGAGTGTAGCGCAGCCTGGTAGCGCACGTCGTTCGGGACGACGGGGTCGGAGGTTCAAATCCTCTCACTCCGACCAGCTTGAAGCCTTGTGTGTCAGGCTTTCTGGCCATTTATCATCTCATTAAAATATAGCCGTTTTTGCCTATGCGCACAGATTGCGCACAGTTTCAGAACGCATTTGCTGCACTTTGCTGAAATTCTGGAGCGTTGTGCAGATATGTTCTTTCGAATTCATCGCTGGTAATGCCGTCCGATGCAGCGGCCTTAAGAACATCAACGCCAGCATGGGCACGCCAACAAGCCCGTTTCGGCCGGCTTTTAAACGCCGCAGCCGGTCACCCGAACGAAAGAGGCCCGTCGCTCCGCCAAGCGCCAGGCCTCAATGTCGCTACGGCCTTGTTTCAGGGGACGCGCGACATCTGACGTCTTAAAAGCGCCAATTCCGATCCACAATCCAAGAAGTTACCCGTCAGCGCCCTAAGCCCCGAATTTCCGGGACATCGTGATGATCAATTTATTGCGATCGAAAAAGAGGCCCGCTGTTCTCTCGAACAACGAGCCTCTGTTGGGTCGCTGGGCGGAGCGACCGCGTGCAAATTCGTCTTTTGCGCATGAACGTCAAATGAACAAACGGCTTTGCCCGAAGTCGAGAAACTACCCGTAAAAATAAGGAACTCATGGATCGGAAAGCGCGCTCAGCCGTTATCTATCCATAACAACGATGGAGGATAACATGCTGAAGGGTATTGCACTGTGGGCGATGGGCGTTCCGGTCGTCGTGATCATTCTGCTTTATATGTTCGTATTTTAAGTCGCATCTGACGACAGACCAAACAAAAAGGCGACCACATCGTGGTCGCCTTTTGTCGTTCATGTGGGCGTTTTCAGTCGAGATCGCCGATGAGCCGCGAGGCAGTCGCCGCATCCGTGCGGCGGATGTCGATCTCGTCGCGGTGCTTGGCGAGCAGTTCTCCGGCCAGCAGCTTTTCCGCAAGGGCGGCGGGCAGGGAGAGGATGACGCGGTCGCCCTGTTCCTCCGTCGCACCTGTGCTGCGCTTGGCCGATATCATGCCGCCCGCCACCGTATTGTTGGTGTCAGGGTCGATCAGGATGAAGGAGCCGGTCGCCCGGTTCTGTTCATAGGGATCGAAGATCGCCGTCTCGTCGAAGGAGAGGCGGACCTTGCCGATGGCGTTCATCGGCAGCGACGTCTCATGCGCCTGCCATTCGCTTTCCCGAAGGTTGAGCTGGCTGACGGGCTGGACGCTGACGCGCTGGCGGCGGCTGGCGCTTTTCAGCCAGTAGCGTTTGCCGGCCTCGATGCCGCCCGGCTGCAGGGCGACGATCTGCGCGTCAAAAGCAAGTCCCGTGAGCGGTTGTGCCTCGATGGAAACGATCATGTCGCCGCGCGAGACATCCACCTGACGGTCGAGCACCAGCGTGACGGCATCGCCTGCCACGGCGGCGTTTCGCACCAGATCGAAGGTGACGATCTGCTTGACATTGGCGACCATGCCGGATGGCAGGACGACAACGCTGTCGCCGGGCTTCACCGAACCGCCGGCAACCGTGCCCTGATAACCGCGGAAGCTTTCACCGGGCCGCGACACGCGCTGTACTGGCAGACGGAAGCCACCGGACTGCGTGGAGCGGACGGTGGCAAGCTCCAGCGTCTCCACCAGCGTCGGGCCTTCATACCAGGGCATGGAGGCCTTGCCTGACAGCACGACGTTTTCACCCTTCAGCGCCGACATCGGAATGGCGGTGATCTGCTTGATGCCGAGATCGGAGGCGAAATCGCGGAACTCGTGGGCGATCAGCTCGAAACCGGCCTTGTCGTAGTTGGTCAGGTCGATCTTGTTCACCGCCAGCACGAATTGCCGGATGCCCATCAGCGCCGCGATGGTGGCGTGGCGGCGCGTCTGTTCCAGAATGCCGGTGCGCGCATCGACCAGCAGCACGGCCAGATCGGCCGTGGAAGCGCCGGTCGCCATGTTGCGGGTATATTGCTCATGGCCGGGCGTATCGGCGACGATGAAGGCGCGCCGGTCGGTGGCGAAATAACGATAGGCGACATCGATGGTGATGCCCTGTTCGCGCTCGGCCTGCAAACCATCCAGCAGCAGCGCGAAATCGGGCAGGCCGAGATCGTTCTGCTTGCCGCTGTCGCGGTGCAGCGTGGCGGCCTGGTCTTCCTTGACGGCCTTGGTGTCCCAGAGGAGACGGCCGATCAGGGTCGATTTGCCGTCATCCACGCTGCCGCAGGTGATGAGGCGCAGAGGACGCGTGTCGCGTGCCACCTTGGAATGTTCTGCAAAGGGCAGGATGGTGGCGGAAGAGGAGGGGGTGTTCGCGGCGGCAGTGCTCATCAGAAATAGCCCTCGCGCTTCTTTTTCTCCATCGAGCCGGACTGGTCGCGGTCAATGGCGCGGCCCTGCCGTTCGGAGACAGTGGCGATTTCCAGTTCGGCGATGACTTCCTGAAGCGTGGTCGCTTCGGAACGGATCGCGCCGGTCAACGGGAAGCAGCCAAGCGTGCGGAAACGGATCGAGCCGTGCTTGATTTCTTCGCCCGGCAACAGTTCCAGCCGCTCGTCTTCGGCAAGGATCATCATGCCGTCGCGCTCCACATAAGGGCGCTCGGCGGCGTAATAGAGCGGCACAAGCGGAATGTTTTCCGCCTCGATGTAACGCCAGATGTCGACTTCGGTCCAGTTGGAGAGCGGGAAGGCGCGCACGCTTTCGCCCTTACGGACCATGCCGTTATAGATGTTCCACAGTTCCGGGCGCTGGTTACGCGGATCCCATTTATGGTCGGGCGTGCGGAAGGAATAGATGCGTTCCTTGGCGCGGCTCGCCTCTTCGTCGCGTCGTGCGCCGCCAAAGGCCGCGTCGAACTGGCCGGCATCCAGCGCCTGACGTAGCGCTTCCGTCTTCATGATGTCGGTGTAGAGCGCCGATCCATGGGAGAAGGGGGTTACGTTTTCCGACGCGCCGCGAGGGTTGGTGTAGGAAATCAGGTCGAGATCGTATTCCTTCACGATATTGTCGCGGAACTCGATCATTTCCTTGAACTTCCAGCCGGTATTGACGTGCAGCAGCGGGAAGGGAATGCGCCCGGGAAAGAATGCCTTGCGCGCCAGGTGCAGCAGCACGGATGAGTCCTTGCCGATGGAATAGAGCATCACAGGATTATCGAATTCGGCGGCGACTTCGCGGAAAATATGAATAGCTTCGTTTTCAAGCGCCTTCAGATGCGGATCGAGCGGCGGCTTTGATGCGACAGTATTCTTGCTGTCCGTCTCGTGGACTGCGTTGGACATTGTAAACTCCGGGAGATGAACTGAATGATTATCGTTGCGGGATGGCGGAAACGGCGGGTGTCTGCTCCGCACCGGCGACATGAAGACCGCATTCGCGCTTCTCGTCGTTTTCCCACCACCATCGTCCGGCGCGCTCAGGCTCGCCGGGCTTGATGGCACGCGTACACGGCTCACAGCCGATGGAGGGGTAACCGCGCTGATGCAACGGATTGACGGGGATGTTCTCCTCGGCGACATGCGTGCGGATGAGGTCGATATCCCAGTCAGCCAAAGGATTGATCTTGATGAGATTGCGCTCCGCATCGAATTCGGCGAAGGGCGTCGTGGCGCGATTGCCGGACTGGCCGCGACGAAGGCCGGTGATCCAGAAAGCAGCACCCTCAAGCGCCTTGCCAAGCGGGATCAGCTTTCTGACATGACAGCAGGCGTGGCGCGCTTCAACGCTTTCGTAAAAACCATTCAGGCCGTATTTTTCGGCATAAGCGTCGATATCGTCCTGTTCGGGACGGAAGCGGCGGATTTCGATGCCGAAACGTTCTTCGGTTTCATCGATGAGATCGACTGTCTCCTTGAACAGCCGCCCGGTTTCCAGCGTCACGACGTCAATCGGCAGACGATGCGTGCCGATGGCGGCGGTGATCACCTGATCCTCGATGCCGAGGCTGGTGGTGAAGACGGCACGCCCGCCGAGGCCGGCAACGAAAGAGAGACGTCCCGCAAGATCGAGCCCGGCAAGCGTGGCGTCGAGGGATGCGGTATCGGCAGAGGCATTTGCTGAATTGATGGTCATTGTCACGTCCGGGATTTCCATGGCCGATTATTGTTGAAATCCGGCTATGCGAACAGAAATGACAGTCTTTGTGCGCTGCACTTCAGAGCAAAAATGCCTCACGCGCACGATCTATGAGCAAAAGATGCCCGTTCACCTTCTTTGCAGCTTGGATTTGAATTGTGACAACTTCTGCGCTAAGCGGGAATTGCCGGGTATCCGGGCTTGTGGTCTACTGGTTTTACGATGATTTCGCAGAAGGCAAAATACGCGCTGAGGGCGCTTCTTTCGCTGGCAAAGGCCGACGGCGGCTGTCCCGTGCAGATTTCCGACATTGCCCGCGAACAGGCCATTCCGAAAAAATTCCTCGAACAGATCCTTCTCGAAATGAAGAAGGAACGCATCGTCGAAAGCCGGCGCGGCAAGCAGGGCGGTTATCTCCTGGCGCGCCCGGCTGCAGACATCACCTTTGGCGAAGTGCTACGCCTCATCGACGGGCCGCTCGCACCCTTGCCCTGCCTGTCGCAGACCGCCTATCGCCGCTGCGAGGATTGCGACGGCGAAAAGCAGTGCGAGATCCGCCACGTCTTCGCCCGCGTGGCCGATGCGACGCGCAACATCCTCTTCAACACCACCATTGCCGATGCAGTGGCGGGTGTCGAAGTGCCCGAGCTTTTGACGGCCTGACGCTGCCGTCTTTTCACCGTACGCGCAGTCGAACTTTGCTGTGACGGCCCTCAACCCATCCGTCATACCGGCCTTGAGCCGGTATCCAGCCGCTGCGCGTCTGCGCGGCGGAGAGAGTCTTCTCAGCCCAAGGACTTGGGCTGACTGGATACCGGCTCAAGGCCGGTATGACGGATGGGGAGCGCGTATTGGTTTCCCGACCCCCTCACGCCGCCCCGCACGAAAAAATTGTCTAAAACCCCATAATATTTTTCGCCATCGCGGCAAAAAATCGTCAAAAATGTGAAACGGTTTTGCATTCAGCAAAGTTTTACACGACGCTTGTTGCGCCTTTCGCTTATGCTGCGCTGTATTTGTTGCCCGGGAAAACGCTCTCGGGAAACACTTTTTCGATCGTATTCGGCCTCATTGACCAACTCTACCGGTCCAGTAGAGTTAAACCATCGCAATCAGGAGGGAATACCGATGTCCAAGCTTCTGTCCGGTTTGAGTGCTGTCGCTCTCGGCCTTTCACTGGCACTCGGCGGCGTTGGCTCGGCCGCCGCGCAGACCAAGCTGCTCAACGTGTCCTATGATCCGACCCGTGAACTCTACAAGGATTTCAACGAAGCCTTCGCCAAGAAGTGGAAGGCCGACACCGGTGAAGACCTCACCATCCAGCAGTCGCATGGCGGTTCCGGCAAGCAGGCGCGCTCGGTCATCGACGGTCTGGAAGCGGATGTGGTCACGCTCGCATTGCAGAGCGATATCGACGCCATCGTCCAGAATTCCGGCAAGATCAACAAGGACTGGCGCACCCGTCTGCCGCACAACTCCTCGCCCTATACCTCCACAATCGTCTTCCTGGTGCGCAAGGGCAACCCGAAGGGCATCCATAACTGGGGAGATCTGGTGAAGGGCGACGTGCAGATCGTCACGCCGAACCCGAAGACATCGGGCGGCGCGCGCTGGAATTATCTCGCCGCCTGGGCCTGGGCGAACGAAGAGTTCAAGGGCGATCAGGACAAGATCAAGGCCTATGTCGGTGATCTCTACAAACGCGCCCCGGTTCTCGATACCGGCGCCCGTGGCTCCACGGTAACCTTTGCGCAGCGCCAGATCGGTGACGTGCTGCTGGCCTGGGAAAACGAGGCCTATCTCGCCGGTCAGGAATTCGGCGCTGACGCTTTCGATATCGTCGTACCGCCGATCTCGATCCTCGCCGAACCGCCGGTCGCCGTGGTTGACGCCAATGTCGACGCCAAGGGCACCCGCAAGGCGGCGGAAGCCTATTTGCAATATCTCTATTCCGACGAAGGACAGAATATTGCGGCCAAGCACTTCTACCGTCCGTCCAATCCCGCCGTTGTCTCCAAGGACCTGCTCAAGCAGCTGCCTGATATCAAGCTCGTCACCATCGACGATCCGATCTTCGGTGGTTGGGCCAAGGCGCAGCCGGAACATTTTGGTGACGGCGGCATCTTCGACCAGATTTACAAGCCCGCAAAGTAAGCGGATGATGGGGTGAAACGCGATCACCCGTCCGCAGGGACAAGACAATAAGAGCCTGATCGACCGGACGCCGTGCCGGTCGATACTTTATAATAAACGCCGGGGAACGCCGGCTCCCAGAGGGCATTTCCAGGAAAAGTGGACCCCGGTTTCCTGTCCTGGAAATGTACAAAAACAAAGATTATCCGGAGCCTTGATGAGCAATAATACATCCGGAAACAGGTGGAAATGGCGGCAGTCGAGCGTCATACCCGGCTTCGGCCTGACGTTTGGTTACACTGTCACCTATCTGTTTCTCATCATTCTTATTCCGCTCGGCGGCCTTGTCTGGTCCACGGCGAAACTTGGTTTTGCAGATTTTATTGCGATTGCCACCGATAGCCGCACGCTAAATGCGCTGCGTGTCAGCTTCGGTACGGCCTTCATTGCCGCGCTGGTCAACGCCGTTTTCGGCGTCATCGTCGCCTGGGTGCTGACACGTTACCGGTTTCCCGGTCGCCGTTTCGTGGATGCCATCGTCGATTTGCCCTTCGCCCTGCCAACGGCGGTGGCAGGTATTGCGCTCACCACGCTTTACGCCAATCGCGGCTGGGTTGGTTCGCTGTTCGAACCTTTCGGCATCAAGATCGCCTTTACGCCAACCGGCATCGTCATCGCGCTGATCTTCATCGGCCTGCCCTTCGTCGTTCGCACGGTGCAGCCGGTCATGGAAGAGATCGACCGGCAGGTGGAGGAAGTGGCGGCAACGCTCGGCGCCAACCGTTTCCAGACCATCACCCGGGTCCTGCTGCCAAGCCTCACGCCCGCCATCCTCACGGGTTTTGCGCTCGCCTTCGCGCGTGGCGTTGGCGAATATGGTTCGGTCATCTTCATCGCCGGCAATATCCCTTACGTCTCGGAAATCGCACCGCTCCTCATCGTCATCCGCCTGGAGGAGTTCAATTATGCGGCCGCGACCGGCATCGCCACCATCATGCTGATCATCTCGTTTGCCATGCTGTTCCTCATCAATCTCATTCAGGCCTGGAGCCGCAAGAGGTACGGTTATGTCTGAGACCGCTTCCCGCACGTCGCCCCGGCCATTCCGCGATCCCGCCAGCGAAAGCCTTCCCGCGCGGCTGGCGCTGATCGCGATCGCCTTCCTGTTTCTCGCGGCCTTCCTGGTGCTGCCGCTTGTCTCGGTCTTCTTCGAAGCCTTCCGCAAGGGCGCGGATTCCTTCTGGGATGCCATCGTCGAACCAGATGCGCTGTCGGCCATCCGCCTGACGCTGCTCGTCGCCGCCATTTCGGTGCCGCTCAACGTCGTTTTCGGGGTTGCCGCCGCCTGGGCGATCGCCAAATTCGAATTCAAGGGCAAGGCGTTCCTGATCACCCTGATCGACCTGCCGTTCTCGATCTCGCCGGTCATATCGGGCCTCGTCTATGTCATCCTGTTTTCCGCTCACAGCGTGCTCGGTCCATGGCTGAAAAGCTACGGCATCGAAATCCTGTTCGCCGTGCCGGGCATCGTGCTCGCCACCATCTTCGTCACCTTTCCCTTCGTCGCGCGTGAACTGATCCCGCTGATGCAGGATCAGGGCAATGGCGACGAGGAGGCGGCGATTTCACTTGGCGCTTCCGGCTGGCAGACCTTCTGGTATGTCACGCTGCCGAATATCAAATGGGGCCTGCTTTACGGGGTGCTGCTCTGCAACGCCCGCGCCATGGGTGAATTCGGCGCCGTCTCCGTCGTATCAGGCCACATCCGCGGCGAGACCAACACCATGCCGCTGCATGTCGAGATACTCTATAATGAGTACAATATCGGCGCATCTTTCGCCGTAGCGACACTGCTTGCAGGCCTCGCGCTGGTGACGCTCGTTCTCAAAACCATTCTCGAAATACGCTTTGGCGCGGGCAACGCAGCCGGCAAGCATTGAAAGGCATCTTCATGGAAGTGAAAGTTTCCGGCATCACCAAGCAGTTCGATCGGTTTCCGGCGCTGAACGACGTGTCGCTCGATATACGCTCGGGCGAGCTGATCGCACTGCTCGGTCCTTCCGGTTCCGGCAAGACGACGCTGTTGCGCCTGATCGCCGGACTCGAACAGCCGACGCAGGGCCATATCTATTTCGGCGATGAGGATGCCTCGCATCGCACCGTGCAGGAGCGCAATGTCGGTTTCGTGTTTCAGCACTATGCACTGTTCCGCCACATGACGGTTGCCGACAATATCGCCTTCGGCCTGAAGGTGCGCCCTTCCGCCACCCGTCCGCCCAAGGCAGAAATCCGTAGGCGCGTATCCGAGCTTCTCGACATGGTGCATCTGACCGGCCTCGAAAAACGCTATCCGACCCAGCTTTCCGGCGGCCAGCGCCAGCGCGTGGCGCTTGCCCGCGCCGTCGCCATCGAGCCGAAGGTGCTGCTTCTCGACGAACCTTTCGGCGCACTCGACGCCAAGGTGCGCAAGGAGTTGCGCCGCTGGCTGCGTGAATTCCACGACCGCACCGGCCACACCACCGTCTTCGTCACCCATGATCAGGAAGAAGCACTCGAACTCGCCGACCGCGTCGTTGTCATGAGCCAGGGCAAGATCGAACAGGTCGGTACGGCGGATGATGTCTACGATACGCCCAACTCTCCTTTTGTTTTCTCCTTCATTGGCGAATCCTCCAGCCTGCCGGTGACGATCCGGGACGGCCATGTGCTCTTCCAGGGCGAAAGCATCGGCATAAACGAGGGCGGCACAGGCGAGGGCGAGCTGTTCTTCCGCCCGGAAGATGTGGTGCTGACGGACGAAAAGGATGCGCTTTACGGCAAGGTCACCACCTGTCGCCGCCTCGCGGGCACCCGCATCGCCGAAATCGACATCGCCAATAACGGCCATGAGCCCTATCACCTCGAAATCGAGGTACCGCTCAACGCCGCCGTAGCTGTTGGTGCGGAGCTGCGTTTTCGCCCGACGCGATGGAAGGTGTTTGGCAAGAAATAGGGGAGATGCGGCTGCAATTGGCAACCGGCGGTTTGCGCCTATCCTCAGTTCCCGCTCATACCGGCCTTGGGCCGGTATCCAGCCAGCCCAAGTCCTTGGGCTGAAAAGGACGCTCCCCGCCGCACAAAGGCACGTCCGCTAGATGCCGGGTCAAGCCCGGCACGACGGAAGAAACGTCTCACGAAATGGCATCAAATATCGCGTTTGCCGCACCGGCATCGAGGTGCAGATTTTCCCGATAGTCGCGATAATCCGAGAAACGGAAAAGGGCCGCCGAAGCGACCCTTCCATGAGTTTGGTCTTGTTTACAGACCCGGGACTGTTTCTCAACGTTCCGAAGGCAAAGAAGTTTACGCCGAGGGTTGCCCCGTCGCAAAACCACCCTTTCCATTGCCTGCACCAGAGACCGAAATCTCACTAGACATTGGATCACCTCCTTCCGATACGTTGAACATAATTAGAAGGTAGTACGATTCGTCATTAATGCAAGAGGCACTCGTCACGACACCTTCATCACGATCTTGCCGATATGATTGCTCGTCTCCATCAACCGGTGCGCGTCCACAACCTCGTCCAGCGTGAACACCCGGTTGATCACAGGTGCAACCTTTCCGTTTTCGATGAGCGGCCAGACCTGCTCGACAAGCTCATCGCGGATGGCACGCTTCTCATCGGCGGTGCGCGGGCGCATGGTGGAGCCGGTGACGGTGAGGCGTTTGACCATGATCGGCCGCAGGTCGACCTTCTCGGCTGTCGCACCACCCAGAAAGGCGATGATGGAGAGGCAACCATCCTTGGCGAGTGCGGCAAGGTTCTTTTCGAAATAGGCCGCACCGATCATGTCGAGAACGACATCGACGCCCTTGCCGCCGGTTTCGGATTTCACGATTTCGGCGAAATCCTCCTCGCGGTAGTTGATCGCGCGCTTGGTGCCGAGCTTCACGCAGGCCTCGCATTTTTCCGCTGAGCTCGCTGTGGCATAAACCTCCGCGCCAAAGGCTTTCGCAAGCTGGATCGCCGTTGTGCCGATGCCGCTGGTGCCGCCGTGGATGAGCACGGTCTCACCTTCCGTCAGGCCCGCCATCTGGAAGAGATTGGCCCAGACGGTGAAGAAGGTTTCCGGCAGTGCGGCGGCTTTGACGGCGTCGTAACCTTTCGGGAAGGGCAGGGCCTGCCCGGCGGGAACGGTGCAATATTCCGCGTAGCCGCCGCCATTGGCGAGCGCACAGACCTTGTCGCCGAGCTTGAACTCATCGACGCCCTCTCCGAGTGCAACGACCTCGCCGGCGATTTCCAGCCCGAGGATGGGGCTTGCACCTTTGGGTGGCGGATAGATGCCCTGTCTCTGCGCGACGTCTGGACGGTTAACCCCCGCCGCCTCGACCTTAACGAGAATCTCCCCTCGGGCGGGTTTCGGCAAAGGCGCCTGTGAAGGCCGCATCACTTCCGGGCCGCCATGGGACGGAAGATCGATGAAGCGCATTGTTTCGGGCAGGGTCTTGGTGTCGGACATGGGCAGGGGCAACTCCTCACTTGTCGGCGTTACCTGAAGATGTAGGTCAGATGTGCGCTCGAGGGAAGGAGGCCGTTTGTCGCTGGTGTCAATTTGCCTCGCCGAATACCCTGACGACGAGGCCGCCTTCGTTCTCCTTCGCGGCCGCCTTGACGCTGGCAATCTCGCTGCCGATCCGCTCGGGATTGGCGATGATCGATCCCTTCGGCAAGGTGAGGACGCCGATGGAGCAGCGCAGCAGCGCAAAATCCCGTTCATTGCCGTTGCGGTCCTGGCCCTTCATGCAGCCGGCGGCACGGTCTTCGTCGGAATAAAGCCCGGCGACGTCGTCGTGAAAATCGCTGAGCAGCCGCTCCAGGATTTCCATCAGTTCCTCCACCGACCAGTCTCGCACGCCGATGAAGAAATCGTCGCCGCCAATATGGCCAAGGAAGCAGTCACCGGCGAAGAAATAGCGGCGCATCAGCGCCGAAAACAGGGTGATGGCGTGGTCGCCGGCGTTGAAGCCGTATTTGTCGTTGAAGGGTTTGAAATTGTCGAAGTCGCAGTAGCAGAAGAAGCGCGTCTCGTCGCCGTCGCTGCAGCTGTCGGCGATGAAGCCGCCAATCGCCCGGTTGCCGGGCAGCGCCGTCAGCGGGTTCTGGTCCTGCGCCATCTTCAGCTGTTTTTCATTGATGACCTTGATGAGCGAGGCGGCCGAAACGATGCCGGCATAACGCATGTTTTCGGTCAGGATGATGCAGGCGCTGCCACCCATGCTGGCGAACATGTTCATCAGCTGGTCCGCATCCGCATCGAGGCCGACGATCGGCGCGGGATCGACGAAATGGGAAATGGTGCGCTCATAGATCTTGTTCTTGAGCAGATCGCGGCCGAAGGGCCGGTAGATATATTCCTTGAGGTGATATTCGTTGATGACGCCGCGCGGTTCGCCATTGGCGTTGAGAACCGGGAAGAAGGCCTGCTGCGGGTTTCTGCGGAACAGTTCGAAGACGCTGTCGACGCTGTCATGTTCGAACACGGTAGGGAGGCGCTCGATCTCTCGGCGGATCAGGATCTCGTCCAGCGTCTGGCTGTTGCGTCGCGCCACGCCCATGCGGTTGAGGTGCGGGAAACTTTCGGGCAATTCGCTGGTGAAGACCGTCGGCTTGGCGATCAGCCAGCCCTGCACCAGATCGACGCCGAATTCGCGGCAGGAGAGGAATTCCGCTTCCGTTTCGATACCTTCCGCAATCACCCTGACGCCGAGAACATGGGCGATATTGACGATGTTGCGCACCAGATGCTGTTTGCGGGGAAGATGGTCGATACCCGAAATGAAATGCCGGTCGATCTTGAGGTAATCCAGCGGGAAGTCGCAGAGCAGCTTCATCTCGCCGTGGCCGGCGCCGAAATCGTCGATCGCCAGCTTGAACCCTTCCTTGCGCATGCGGGCGATCAGCGATGTAAATTCCGGCACGCTGGTATTGTCGAACCGTTCGGAAAGCTCAAAGCAGATGGAGGAGGCGGGAATGCCCGCCCGGGCCAGATGGCCGACGAGCTTGTCGAGAATGACATCGCCATGCGGAATGAGCCGCACATCGAGATTGAGGAAAAGCGTGGCGGAGGAGAAGTCGGGCAGGGTGGAAAATTTCGCGAGCGCCCGGCTTGCCAGCATCTGCTCGAAGGCCTTCAACTCGCCATCCGCGGCGGCCTGGTCGAGAAGCGCCAGCGGACTGGAAAAACCAAGCCGGTCATGGCCTCGCATCAGCGATTCATAACCGAAAATCGTGCCCGTCGTCGCTTCCACAATCGGCTGGAACGCCGTTTCCAGCACCAGTTTCGCCATCGGAAACATCTGCCCGGAGGCAAAACGCCTGATGACATCGTTCTCTAGCGCGACGGCCTGCATTTCTGTTTCTCCGCTATTGTCCGTCCCCTCGATGGCTAACCTTGGGGGATCCCGTCTCTTTTGCGGTGAACAATTGCAGATTACAGGTCAACAAAAGCTTTCACGACTGTGAAGCTTTAATGAACGTTTTGTAACGGCCCCGTGCATTTATACTGGGCCGCAGCGCCGGGTCTCATGCCCGGCGGATATGCCCGCTGTGAGCGGCGTAAAGTTCCGCCACGTTCAGACGTTCCCGGTCCGCCTCGACGGGCTGTGTGGACTTTGCGCCTGTGCCATGTGCGGCCGATGCCGCCCATAATCTCAGCGCTTCCCTCACAACCTCGCTGCCGGAAGCATAAGCCCCGCAGTTCACGGCTTCGCGCATTCTTGCTGCCTGTTCCGGGGAAATCGATACTGTTACCATTGGCATGATATCACTCCCTTAACCGTCGTTGAGAAGTCCGGCAGACTTTTTGAGAAGGCTGCCATTACGGTCTATGTGCGGGCGTTCTTGTGTTTTCGTCTGGCGCCGCTTCCAGCGAAATTTGTATCACCAGACACCATACCACGAAACGCGTCTCATTCCCAATTCGCAGTATATCACGGTTTAGTTTTTCCCCCGTGAGCCCGCCGGGGCACGGAGATTTCAAGCCGCCTCGCGTGCTTCCTGACTATCATAGCGACGGCCCGCCGCGGAAAATATGATCCATCGCAAATCCGCGACATAAAATGGCGCATTTTTTATTGATTGATCAATCAATCAAGAATAATTTGCCATCCGTCAAGGAGACGCTTATGCCCAAGATCGGAATGGAGCCTTTGCGCCGTAAGGCGCTTGTGGATGCGGCGTTGCGCACCATAGGCCACCATGGTTCACTGAATGTGACAATGTCTGATATCGCCCGGGAAGCGGGCGTGTCGGCAGCGCTTGCGCATCATTATTTCGGCAGCAAGCAGCAACTGCTTCTGGAAACCATCCGCAGCCTGCTGCGTGATCTGAGGCGCGATGCCGTGGCGGCACTGATCCGTGCCTCCGGTCCGCGTGAAAAGCTGAGCGCCATCGTGCACGTCTCCTTCCAGAGCGACCAGTTCACGCCCGAAACGGTGGCGGCCTGGCTCGCATTTTACGTCGAGGCGCAGCGTTCGGAAGAAACGCGCCGCCTGCTGGTCATTTATTCCCGCCGTCTGCGCTCCAATCTCATGGCGAGCCTCAACCGGCTTTGCCCGCCCGACGATGCCGCGCGCATCGCCGAAGGGGCAGCTGCCCTGATCGACGGGCTTTATATCCGCCACAGCCTGCGTTCCGCCCCGCTTGGCCTCGCTTCCGCGCCGACGCTTGTCGAGGATTATTTCGACATGCAGCTCAAATCTTTTCCCGATGGACAGCGCGCCAAGCCGTCCATCCGCACTCTCTAGGAGACTTCGACATGACCATTGCGACGCCGCTCAAGGCGCAGCCGAAAGCCTCGCATTTCATCGACGGGGATTATGTCGAGGACAATACCGGCACGCCATTCGAAAGCATCTTTCCGGCCACCGGTGAGGTGATTGCAAAACTGCATGCGGCAACGCCCGCCATCGTCGAGCGCGCCATCGCTTCGGCCAAGCGCGCCCAGAAGGAATGGGCGGCGATGAGCCCCATGGCCCGCGGCCGCATTCTCAAGCGCGCCGCCGATATCATGCGCGAACGCAACGATGCGCTTTCCACGCTTGAGACGCTGGATACCGGCAAGCCCATTCAGGAAACCATCGTCGCCGATCCCACCTCCGGCGCTGATGCCTTCGAGTTTTTCGGCGGCATCGCACCTTCGGCGCTGAATGGCGATTACATCCCGCTCGGCGGCGATTTCGCCTATACCAAGCGCGTGCCGCTCGGTGTCTGCGTTGGTATCGGCGCCTGGAACTATCCGCAGCAGATCGCCTGCTGGAAGGCGGCGCCGGCCCTCGTCGCCGGCAATGCCATGGTCTTCAAGCCGTCTGAAAACACCCCGCTCGGCGCCCTGAAGATCGCCGAAATCCTGATCGAGGCCGGCCTGCCCAAGGGCCTCTTCAATGTCATTCAGGGTGATCGCGATACGGGGCCGCTGCTCGTCAACCACCCCGATGTCGCCAAGGTCTCGCTCACCGGCTCGGTGCCGACCGGCCGCAAGGTGGCAGCCGCCGCTGCTGGGCATCTGAAACATGTGACGATGGAACTCGGTGGCAAGTCACCGATGATCGTCTTCGATGATGCCGATATCGAAAGCGCTGTCGGTGGTGCCATGCTTGGCAACTTCTATTCCTCCGGCCAGGTCTGCTCCAACGGCACGCGCGTCTTCGTGCATAAAAAAGCCAAGGCCCGCTTCCTTGAAAACCTGAAACGCCGTACCGAGGCGATGATCCTTGGCGACCCCTTGGATTACGCCACCCATCTCGGCCCGCTGGTCTCCAAGGCCCAGCAGGAAAAGGTTCTGTCCTATATCGAAAAGGGCAAGGCGGAAGGGGCGACGCTCATCACCGGCGGCGGCATTCCCAACAATGTCGCGGGTGAGGGCGCCTATGTGCAGCCGACTGTGTTTGCCGATGTCACCGACGACATGACCATCGCCCGCGAGGAAATCTTCGGGCCCGTCATGTGCGTGCTGGATTTCGACGATGAGGACGAGGTTCTCGCCCGCGCCAACGCCACCGAATTCGGCCTTGCCGGCGGCGTCTTCACCGCCGACCTGGCCCGCGCCCACCGTGTGGTGGATCGGCTGGACGCGGGCACGCTGTGGATCAACACCTACAATCTCTGCCCGGTGGAAATTCCCTTTGGCGGCTCGAAACAATCCGGTTTCGGACGGGAGAATTCCGCGGCGGCGCTGGAGCATTATAGCGAGTTGAAGACCGTTTATGTGAGCACGGGGAAGGTGGACGCACCTTATTGAGGCGCGAAGGGTGGGGCTTACCCCCCTCTGCCCTGCCGGGCATCTCCCCCACAAGGGGGGAGATCGACGCGAGGCGAGGTGCCGCCCATCTCGACGTTTGAGATTGAAGTGACAAACGAGCGTCTTGCCGATCTCCCTCCTTGTGGGGGAGATGCCCGGCAGGGCAGAGGGGGGTAAGCCCCACCCGAATACATTCATCGGAACCGAAGCCCCCAGTGGAGCAAACAATGCAAGCAGATTACGTCATCGTCGGCTCCGGCTCTGCTGGCTCCGCCATCGCCTACCGCCTGTCGGAAGACGGCCGTTATTCTGTCATCGTCATCGAAGCTGGCGGGTCGGATTTCGGCCCCTTCATCCAGATGCCGGCGGCGCTCGCCTGGCCGATGAGCATGAAGCGCTACAACTGGGGTTATCTCTCCGAGCCCGAGCCCAATCTCGACAACCGCCGCATCACCGCGCCGCGCGGCAAGGTCATCGGCGGCTCGTCCTCCATCAACGGTCTCGTTTACGTGCGCGGCCATGCCGAGGATTTTAACCGCTGGGAGGAGCTTGGCGCGCAGGGCTGGGCCTATGCGGATGTGCTGCCTTACTTCAAGCGCATGGAACACAGCCATGGCGGCGAAGAGGGCTGGCGCGGCACGGATGGGCCGCTGCATGTTCAGCGCGGACCGGTCAATAATCCGCTGTTCCACGCCTTCATTCAGGCGGGCGCACAGGCCGGATTCGAGCTGACGGACGATTATAACGGCTCCAAGCAGGAAGGTTTCGGCCTGATGGAGCAGACTATCCACAATGGCCGCCGCTGGTCCGCGGCCAATGCCTATCTGAAACCGGCGCTGAAACGCGGAAACGTCACGCTGGTCAATGGTTTTGCCCGCAAGGTGGTCATCGAGAATGGCCGTGCGGTGGGTGTCGAGATCGAGCGCAGGGGTAGGGTTGAAACCGTAAAGGCCAATCGTGAGGTCATCGTTTCGGCCTCCTCCTTCAACTCGCCGAAACTGCTGATGCTGTCGGGCATCGGTCCCGCTGCGCATCTGAAAGACATGGGCATCGAGGTGAAGGCGGATCGTCCCGGTGTCGGCGCCAATCTTCAGGACCATATGGAGTTTTATTTCCAGCAGGTCTCCACCAAGCCGGTCTCGCTTTATCCATGGCTGCCATGGTTCTGGCAGGGCGTGGCCGGTGCGCAATGGCTGCTGTCGAAAGGCGGGCTCGGTGCCTCCAACCAGTTCGAGGCCTGCGCCTTCCTGCGCTCCGCACCCGGTCTGAAACAGCCTGACATCCAGTATCATTTCCTGCCCGTCGCTATCTCCTATGACGGCAAGGCGGCAGCGAAAAGCCATGGCTTTCAGGCGCATGTGGGCTACAACCTGTCGAAATCGCGCGGCAACGTCACCCTGCGCTCTGCCGATCCGCATGACGACCCGGTAATCCGCTTCAACTACATGAGCCACCCGGAAGACTGGGAAAAATTCCGCCATTGCGTGCGCCTGACGCGCGAGATTTTCGGCCAGAAAGCCTTCGACGATTTTCGCGGGCCGGAAATCCAGCCGGGTGAAAACATCGAGACGGACGAACAGATCGATGCCTTCCTGCGCGAGCATCTGGAAAGCGCCTATCACCCCTGCGGCACCTGCCGGATGGGAGACCGCAACGATCCGATGGCGGTCGTCGACCCCGAATGCCGGGTGATCGGCGTGGAGGGCTTGCGGGTCGCCGACAGCTCGATCTTCCCGCATGTGACGTACGGCAACCTCAATGGCCCCTCGATCATGACCGGCGAAAAAGCGGCTGATCACATCCTTGGCAAAACCCCGCTGCCCCGCTCCAATCAGGAGCCGTGGGCGAACCCGCGTGCGGCCGTCAGCGATCGGTGAGGATCAATGATAATCATCCTCGCGCTGGTGGCGAACGGCGGCTATTGTGACGGATTCCGGGCCGTCGATGCGAAACAGCACGATATAGCCTGATGAACCGAAAGGTATGAGGAGTTCACGTATCAGGCTGTTGTCAGGGGATGCCTTGCGGCAGCTGAAGGGAAAATCGTGGAGTATCTCGATGCCCGATGTTATCGCTTCCAATGCTCTATCTGCCGCTTCTTCGTCCTGCTCAAGCATATGGGTGTAGAGACGTTTTATATCATTCCGCCCTTTCGCGGTCAGCTTGACTTTGTAAGTCACGTTTTCCGCTTTTCCGCTTTTTTTGCTTCAAGCATACCGCGCAACTCTGCCAGAACTTCCTCGGAAGTGTAATAAACCCCCGTGCGCTCCGCCTCTTCGAGAGAGGCCAACCCACGTGCAATAAATTCCGCCTGCGATTTGCGGATCTCCACCTGCCTGCGCACGGAATCCTCAACGAAGGAGGAAAGCGTCTCGCCGTCCTTCAGCACGCTTTCGGCTGCCTCGCGAAAATCCGCTGTCACCCGCAGCGAAGGAATTGTTGCCGTTTTCATGGATTTTCTCCCTGCGTTGCAATTGCGATGCATAAGATCGATCATCGGCAGCGATAAGTCAAATGCAAAACCTTGCAATCGCGGGCCTTGAGGCAGATAAATGGGCTTAACCTCTGCCGAACACCAATCACTGATCCGGATCGCCATGCCCGCCGATTACAAGAAGCTGAAGATGCTCCGCCGTTCCCGCGTCGTCTGGGGGTCGTGGCGGGTGTGGAAGCCGAGGGCGGTTTTCTGGGTTGGCGCGATAGCGGTCGGCATTATCAGCGTCGCTTTTGCCTGGGCGGCGGATCGCGCCCAGCATCTTTTCTCGGCAGTGACATCCGCAGGCGAATGGGCGTTTCTGCTGCCGCTCATCATCACGCCGCTCGGCTTCACGCTCTGCGCCTGGCTTGCGATTTCGGTCTTTCCCAATGCCGGTGGCAGCGGCATTCCGCAGGCGATTGCCGCGCGGCACCTGCGCGACGATGCGGACCGTTCGCGGCTGCTGTCGCTGAAACTCGCTTTCGGCAAGGTGGTGCTGACGGTCGCCGGCCTTCTCTCCGGCGCTTCCATAGGGAGAGAGGGGCCGACCGTTCAGGTCGGTGCCTCCATCATGCTGCAGGCTGCCCGCTGGGGCGGTATGGCGCAGGCAAAGGGCCTCATTCTCGCCGGCTCGGCGGCCGGCATTGCGGCGGCCTTCAACACGCCGCTTGCAGGCATCGTCTTTGCCATCGAGGAAATGAGCAAGACCTATGAATCCCGCGCCAACGGCCTGGTGCTGACTGCGGTCATCCTCTCCGGTCTTGCGTCGCTGGCGCTGGTCGGCAGCTATACCTATTTCGGCACCAGTTCGGTCATGGCGAAAACGATGATGGACTGGCTGCTGGTGCTGATCTGCGGTGTTGGCGGCGGCGCATTTGGGGCGCTGTTCAGCGCCGGCGCCCTGCGTCTGTCCGCGCGTATCCGCCGTTTTGCCCAGACCATGCCGTTGAAGCGCATGCTCGCGGTCGCCGCCGCCTGCGGCCTTGCCTCCGCCGTGATCGGCATTGCGACAGGCGGAGCGACCTTCGGAACGGGCTATGAACAGGCACGCGCCGCAATCGAAGGTGAGGCCGCGCCGGCCTTCTTCTTCATCGAAAAGCTGGCGGCGACGTTTCTTGCCATGATGTCGGGCATTCCCGGCGGCATCTTCGCGCCGTCGCTGTCGGTCGGTGCCGGTTTCGGCAGCACCATGGCAAGCCTGCTCGGCACCAGCATCGGCCTTGGCGCCATCGTCGGCATGGCCGGATATTTCGCCGGCGTCGTGCAGGCGCCGATGACCGCCTTTGTCATCATTCTCGAAATGACCGGCAATCATGAAGGCGTCATTCCCATCATGGTTGCGGCAATGCTCGGATATCTGACCTCGCGTCTTTTCTCGCGGGAGCCGCTTTATCACGGCCTGTCGCGGGTCTTCATTGCCCAGAGCATCCGCGCCCGGCGCGCTGCTCAGGCCAGCGAGACGTAACAGCTTACGTGCGGATTCCCGCGACGCCGAAATAACCGAGCCCCGGTATCTTAATTCCCGGCCGGCCGAAATCGATGCCGGCGACGAGACCGAGGAAATTGACCTCGAAACCGCTGCGCGTACCGGCCGAAACGCCGAACAGCCCGCCAAGGGAGACGCTCGCATCCTTCCAGTCATCGGCAATGTGATAAAACGCGTCGTCCGGGAGATAATCGCGGCCGACCGCATCCGGCGGCAGCACGACGCCCAGTTCCGGCACGCTGCGCAGCACATGGGCGACGAAGGTGTTGGAGTTGGGGCCGGGATAGATGCGATAACCACCCGGCTTGCCATAGGGATAGTCGGCAATGGACTTTTCAATCTTGGGAATGAGCTTTTCCGCCGCCGCGCCGTGAATGGCCACCACCTGACGCGGCATGTTGGAATACCAATAGGCATCCGCCGCATACCCGTTATGGCGGATCGGCGTGCCCCAGCCCACCTTTTCATACCGGTCATAGGTGGTGGCACCAGGCTTCTTCAGTACGACCCAGGCATGGCTGGCGACGGACCCCTTGAAGCCGCCGGTCATGGCGGAAAAGACGTAGATGGCGGCTTGCCCGTCGCTCGACGCTGGCGGCAGCATGCCAGAGGACGACCATCTGGCGGCGTTCCAGCCGCGCGGATGGTCCTTCATGGCCCATAGACCGGCCGATGCCAGCGCGGGTAGCAGATAAATAACGGCAATCGCCAGCAGCAGACGTTTCGCAAATTTCACTGATAGCCCCGTGCATCGAAAAATCAATTGCGGTATCAACGACATAAAATCAGAATTTTTTGAGGCTGAGAGAATGAACAATTCCGTTACCGTCGAAGTGACCCGCGGCAATCTCGTCGAAAGCCGCCATCACGGCCTTGCTGTGGTGGTGGATGGCGATGGCGGTGTACTGTTTTCGGCCGGCGATATCGAGCGTGGCATCTTCCCGCGGTCCGCCTGCAAGGCCATGCAGGCGCTGCCGCTGGTGGAGAGCGGTGCGGCGGATGCCTACGGCTTCGGCAACCGCGAACTGGCGCTGGCCTGCTCTTCCCATTCCGGTGAAGACGCCCACGCGGAACTCGCCGCCGCCATGCTTGCGAAAGCGGGCCGGGATGTCGACACACTGGAATGCGGCGCGCATTGGTCGTCGGACCAGAAAACCATCATCCATCAGGCCCGCACGCTGGAAAAGCCGACGGCGCTTCACAATAATTGCTCCGGCAAACATTCCGGTTTCATCTGCGCCTGCTGCCATACCGGTACCGATCCGAAAGGCTATGTCGGTTATGATCATCCTCTCCAGCGGCAAATCCGCGCCACGATGGAGAGCCTGACGGGCGCGGCGCTCGGCCATGACAATTGCGGCGTGGATGGCTGCTCCATTCCCACCTATGCCGTGCCGCTCAAGGGGCTGGCGCATGGTTTCGCCAAAATGGCAACGGGCAGGGGGCTCGAGGCAGAACGTGCGAAAGCCTCGCGCCGGCTCATCGAGGCCTGCATGGCCGAGCCATTTTACGTGGCAGGCACGGGTCGCGCCTGCACGAAGCTGATGCAGATCGCGCCCGGCAAGATTTTCGCCAAGACCGGGGCGGAAGGCGTTTTCATCGCCGCCCTGCCGGATCAGGGGATTGCCATGGCGGTGAAATGCGAAGACGGCACGACACGCGCGGCCGAAGCCATGGTAACGGCGTTGCTTGCCCGCTATTTTGACGACGGCAGTGCCGAGCAGCAGGCTTTAAAAGGCATGGCGAACCGCCAGATGCGCAACTGGAACGGCATACATGTCGGCGATATCAGCGTCGTCGGGCTCTAAATAACCTTTGACGCGGCCGTTTACCGGCACGATGATGAGGTGTCCTGCGTGTGATGGCTATCCCATGGCCGCCGGCAGGCGCGGCGTCCGCATGGGAAACAGGTGGGCGCTCTCATTGCTTTGGAGGTCGCATATCCATGTTCACACTGTTTTTCTCCCCCGGTTCCTGCTCCCGCGCCAGCCACATCGTGCTTGAGGAATCCGGCCTGCCTTACAAGGCCCACCGCGTCAATTTCGCGGAGGGCGAGCAGCGCTCCGAGGCATTTCTGCAGATCAATCCCAAGGGCCGCGTGCCGGCACTGGCCACGGCGAGCGGCGTGCTGACGGAGACGCCCGCCATCCTCGCCTTCATCGCCCAGATGGCGCCCGAGAAGAAACTCGCGCCGCTCGACGATCCCTTTGAATTCGCGCTGATGCAGTCCTTCAATGCCTTCATTTCCTCCACCGTGCATGTTGCCCACGCCCATGGTCGGCGCGGCAGCCGCTGGGCGAATGAGGATAGCTCGCTTGCGGATATGAAGGCCAGGGTGCCGAAAAATATGGGCGAGTGCTTCGAGCTGATCGAGCACGGCATGCTGCACGGCCCATGGGTTCTGGGCACGGCCTATTCGGTGGCCGATCCCTATCTCTTCGTCATGTCCGGCTGGCTGGAAAGCGATGGTGTGGATATTGCCCGCTTCCCGAAAGTGCACGACCACTTCCGCCGCATGAACGACCGTCCGGCGGTGCAGCGGGCGCTGGAGGGGGAGAGGGGTTAATAGTCGCTATCGTCATCCTCGGGCTTGTCCCGAGGATCTGCAACCTATTGATTTTATTAGACGTGGTTGGATCCTCGGGACAGGCCCGAGGATGACGTTGAGTATGGAGAGATGTCTCCAGCTCGCGCACAGAGCTCGTTTCAAGCCGCCTCGGCCGTCCGGCTGTCCCACATGGACTTGAACGCCGTGCGCGCCTGGCAACGGTCCAGCCAGGCTTTCAGCGCCGGATGGGCATCGAACAGCGGCTGGTGGCCTTGCGCGTAACGAACGATTTCCGCCACATTGAGATCCGCTACGGTGAAGCGGTCGCCCACCAGATAATCATGGGTGGCAAGATGCTGTTCCAGCACCCGCAAGGGGCGTTTCAGCAGACGCGCGGCGACATCGATCACCGCCTTGCCGGCATCGCTTTCCGACAGGCCTTCGGCGATGGCGGAAGAAATCTTCAGCGAATTGGTCTCGATTTCAGTGGCGGCGAAGAAGGACCATTGCAGCATCGCCGCATCTTCCTTCAGATCGACCGGGGCGAGCGGCCCGCCATATTTGCGGGCGAGATAGAGATTGATGGCCATGGATTCGTAAAGCACCATGCCGTCATCCTCGATGGAGGGAATGGTGCCCATCGGGTTGACGGCGAGAAATGCCGGCGACAGCGTGTTGAGCGGCGCATCAGTGGCGAGCGGATCGGCAAGGCGGCGGGCCTGAATGACAGGCACATGCTTGAATTCTATGCCGAGTTCAGCAGCCAGCCACAATGTGCGCGTGGCGCGGGAACGGTACACACCGTAAATCGTCAACATCGAAATTACCCCTTGAAACCTGTTCGATCGCGGGCACGTTACGGTCTCGTCGTTGTAAAGTGAAGTTGTGGATGTCAGGGGTAGCTATGATTTTTTCTGATCGGTGAGCACGTCCGCATCCGGCGAAAGCCGGTTTTCAAAACGGTCGATGAAGCGCTCGAACAGACGGCCGAATGTTTCCACATCCTCCGTCGGCCAGCCTTCCATCACATCCTCGATGACGCTCATCTTGGTCCGGCGCATTTCCTGCAAAAGGCTGGTGCCGAGCGGCGTGATCTCGACGATGCTGCGACGGCCATCTTTCTGTGAGACGCCCCGTTTCAACAGGCCGCGCCCGACCATATCGGCGACGACACGGCTGCCGCGCGAAGGGTCGATGCGCATGCCCTCGGCAATCGCACCCACGGTGACATCGCCTTCCGCACGGCGCAGAATATCGAGCACATCGATATGGGAGAGTTCGAGACCCGGAGCGAGCTTGGCAAGCGCCATGCGGCCGATGATGCGGCGGCCGATCATGATGCGCATGCGCGTCATGGTATTGCCGATCCGCTTGATGTCCTCGGGCAAATCCTCGTTCCAGTCTTCCTCGCTCACCACTCTCAGCCTTTCCTTTCGATGCCGGTTTCCGATCACGTTTAGCGCTGATAGCACAGATGTCAAAAATTTGCTATTGACATATATATGCTAATAGCACACAAATTGTCGCAGCAAAATCGCCGGAACTCAACGAGATTTTTCATGGATATGTCCACCGCCCCCGTGGCGCCGCTTGTGACGGATCACCGCCGCAGGCTCATTGTTTTTCTGTTTCTGATGCTGGCCATGTTCATGGCCACACTCGACAACCAGATCGTCTCGACAGCGCTTCCCACCATTGTCGGTGAATTCGGCGCGCTGGAGCGTTTCGGCTGGATCGGCTCGGCCTATCTTCTGGCGACCAGCGCGGTCATGCCTGTTTATGGCAAGCTCGGTGATCTCTTCGGCCGCAAATATGTGATGATCGCGGCGGTCGTCATCTTCACGCTCGGGTCGCTCGCCTGCGGGCTGGCCTGGTCGATGGACTCGCTGATTGCGGCCCGCGTGCTGCAGGGCCTTGGCGGCGGCGGCATCATGGTGTCGATCTTCTCCGTTAATGCGGATCTGTTCGAACCGCGCGAGAGAGCCCGCTACCAGAGCTATTCCAGCCTCACCATCATGGCGTCGGGCAGTGTCGGCCCGATCCTCGGCGGCACGATGAGCGATCTGTTCGGCTGGCGGTCGATCTTCCTCATCAACTTGCCGCTCGGTATTATCGTCATCACCGGTCTCGCGCTGATGCTGCCCTATCGTCGCCCGGCGCGACAGCCAAAGATCGATTATCTCGGTGCGGTCCTTCTGGCCGCCACCATCGCCAGCGTTGTATTCTGGGCCGATAGCAGCGAATTGTTTGGCTCGCTGATCGCCGGCCCCAGTCTCGGCATCATCGCCTTTGCCGTCATCGCCGCTTTCCTGTGGGTGCAGGTGGAGCGTCGCGCGCCCGAACCCGTCGTGCCGCTGCGCCTCTTCAAGGACAGCACCTTTCCGCTGTTGATGATTGTCTCGCTGACCAGCGGCGGCATCGGTATCGGCATGGTCAATTATTACGCGCTGTTCCTGCAGACCACGACCGGGCTTTCGCCCTCCCATGCCGGCCTGTTCTTCATCGCCGTCACCGGCGGCATCGTCATGGGTTCGTTGTCAGCCGGGCGGCTCATCTCGATCACCGGCGTCTACAAGCCGTTCTCGGTGGCCGGCCTCACCATCAATGTCCTCGTCATGCTGCTCTTCACGCAGATGCATGCCGGAACGCCGCTTTGGCTCATCGCGGTGCTGATGCTGGCGCAGGGTTTCGCCGTCGGCCTCGGCCAGCAGGCGCCCATCATCGGCGTGCAGAATTCCGCTCCCAAGGCCGATATCGGCGCGGCGAGCGGCGCGGTCACCTTGACCCGCATGGGTGGTGCCGCCATCGCCATTTCAGTCTATGGCGCCATCGTCTCGTCAAGCCTGAAAGGTGTCGCGATCGACATTCCGGGTGTCGGCAGGATCGAGGAACTAACGCCGAAAATGCTCGCCGAACTGCCCGCAGCCTCCCAAGCCGCCGTCGCCTCGCTTTATTCGGATGCGTTTACGCCGCTATTCTTCGCGGCCGCCGCCACCGCGGCGATTGGTCTTGCCGCGGCGTTGATGCTGAAACCGGTGCGCCTGCCGGCAGCCGTTGACGCGAAGCCGACGGAAGCAGCGGGAGAGTAGGGACGTTTAGTCGACAGGCTGGCGCAAATGCCAGCCTCACGCGGCGTTCAGCGATTTTTCGACGGCCAGCCGGAAGCCGAGCGCCTGCAACACCCTCTGAACGGTTTCGTAGCGCAGCTTTGAACCCGGCCTGAGCGCTTTATAGAGGCTTTCGCGCCCCAAGCCCGAAACATCCGCGACGTGCGACATTCCACGCGCGCGGGCGACTGCGCCAAGGGCCGCGATGAAGACATCGGGGTTTTCATCTTCCATCGCGACAGCCAGATATTCGATCATGGTTTCATCGCTATCCAGATAGTCTGACACATCGAATTTGCTAAATTCCGTCACGGCCATCCCTTCCTATGGTTTGCGCCATCTCGATTGCGCGCTTGATGTCCCGTTTCTGCGAAGACTTGTCCCCGCCGACAAGAAGGAAATAGATTGTCTTGCCAATGCGGGTGAAATAGACCCGATAACCCGGACCGTGGTGGATACGCATTTCCGAAACGCCGCCACCCACAGGCTCACAATCACCGAAGTTCCCATGCTCTGCCGCCGTGAGACGATGTAGAATCCGCACTTTTCCTGTCCGGTCTTTCAAGGCTTTCAGCCATCCGTCGAACTCTTCCGATCTCTCGAAGCTGTTCGTCATAAAATGTATCCGAAAGGATACAGTCGAGCAAGCGCGAATCCCATGACTACCCTCCAAGCCGGTGGGTGCGCTGGCATTGTGTCCGCGAACTCCGGCCACAACGCGATACAGCCCTAGGCCGAAGCCGAAATGACAGGCAGGTGACGGCAAAACAAAAACACCCCTGCGGGAAATTTAACGCCCGTTCCGCGTTATGCTCGCAGCACTTTACATTCGCGCGGGCGGCCCTATCTCAATGAATATGAAGCCGGAACAGCTGTTGAATTCCACGCCGAAGGGGCTTTATTGCCCGGCGGGCGATTTTTACATCGATCCTGTGCGCCCCGTGGCGCGGGCGCTCATCACCCATGGCCATTCCGATCATGCCCGTGCCGGCCATGGCGCGGTGCTGGCCACGCGCCAGACGCTCGATATCATGCGTATTCGTTACGGCGAGGATTTCTGCGGCAGTGAACAGGCGGTGGGTTTCGGTGAAACGGTGGAGGTGAACGGCGTCACTGTCGGGTTCCATCCCGCCGGCCATG
The DNA here is from genome assembly GCF_048298475.1 of Agrobacterium sp. El2ro-1b. Taxonomy (NCBI): domain Bacteria; kingdom Pseudomonadati; phylum Pseudomonadota; class Alphaproteobacteria; order Hyphomicrobiales; family Rhizobiaceae; genus Agrobacterium; species Agrobacterium sp. El2ro-1b. The sequence continues at coordinate 500,355 of NZ_CP103458.1, forward strand.
TGCTGGGTTCGGCGCAAATCTCCGTGGAGATGAATGGACTGCGCATCGTCGCATCCGGTGATTATAAGCGCGGCGTCGACCCCACCTGCGCGCCCTTCGAGACAGTGCCGTGTGATGTCTTCATCACCGAAGCCACTTTCGGCCTGCCGGTGTTTCACCACCCTCTGCCGCGTGTGGAAATCGGCAAGCTGCTGACGTCCATCAAACAGTTTCCCGACCGCACCCATCTCGTCGGCGCTTATTCGCTCGGCAAGGCGCAGCGTGTTATCAGGCTATTGCGCGACAATGGTTATGCCGATCCGATCTATATTCACGGCGCGCTGGCGCGGCTTTGCGATTATTACGTCTCGCAGGGCATCGATCTCGGTGATCTCAGGCCCGCGACGCTGGAAAAAAGCAACCCCGCCGCCTTCAAGGGTGCCATCGTTGTTGGTCCGCCCTCGGCCTTTCAGGAGCGCTGGGCGCGGCGTTTCAACGAGCCGCTGATCGCCTTCGCCTCCGGCTGGATGATGGTGCGGCAGCGCGCGAAGCAAGGCGGTGTGGAACTACCGCTGGTCATATCCGACCATTGCGACTGGCCGGAACTCCTGGAAACCATCACGGAAATCGGCCCGCAGGCCGTCTGGGTCACCCATGGCCGCGAGGAGGCGCTGGTACGCTGGTGCGAATTGCAGGGCATTGCCGCCAAGCCGCTACATCTCGTCGGTTACGAAGACGAGGGGGACTGAAATGAAAGCCTTCGCCACGCTTCTTGATCGCCTTGTCCTTACGCCGTCGCGCAACGGCAAGCTGAAGCTGCTCACCGATTATTTCCGCGATACGCCCGATCCCGACCGGGGTTACGGGCTGGCGGCGATTGCCGGCACGCTGGACCTCAAAAGCGTCAAACCGGCCATGCTGCGCGAGCTGGTTATGGAGCGCATGGACGAGGTGCTGTTCCGTTATTCCTATGATTATGTCGGCGATCTGGCCGAGACCATTTCTCTGGTCTGGGGCAATATCGGCGGCGTGGATGATGCGGAGGCGCAGGATCCGCGCCTCGGCGAAGTAGTGACGCTGATGAATTCGCTGGGGCGTACCGAGGTGCGCGGCGCGGTGCGCGATCTGCTCGACCGGCTCGATACCTCCTCGCGTTTCGCCTTCCTCAAACTCGCCACCGGCAGCCTGCGTATCGGCGTTTCGGCGCGGCTGGCGCGGCAGGCGCTGGCGGATTTTGCGGATAAGGACATCACTGAAATCGAAACCCTATGGCACGGTCTGACGCCGCCCTACACCACGCTTTTCGCCTGGCTGGAGGGTAAATCGGACCGACCGCTGCTGGCAACGCCCGCCATCTTCCATTCGGTGATGCTGGCGACACCAGTGGCCGAAGGCGATCTCGATGCGCTGGACCCGGCCGATTATGCGGCGGAGTGGAAATGGGACGGTATCCGTGTGCAATTGTCCCGGGCCGGCGAAACGCGAAAGCTCTATTCCCGCTCCGGCGACGATATTTCCGGCGCTTTCCCGGATGTGCTTGACGCCATCGAATTCGAAGGCGTGATGGATGGCGAATTGCTGATCGGCGGCACCACGCGCTCCAACAATCTCACCCGCACCTTCTCCGATTTGCAGCAGCGGCTGAACCGAAAGACGGTGACGGCGAAGATGCGGGATGACTATCCCGCTTTCATCCGCGCTTATGACCTGCTGTTCGAGGGCGAGAGCGACATTCGCGCGCAAACCTATCTGGAGCGTCGCGGCCGCCTGTCTGACATCATCGAGCGCGCGCCGCATGATCGCTTCGACCTGTCACCGCTGATCGGCTTTTCCAGCTGGTCGGAACTCGACACTTTGCGTGCCGCGCCGCCCGATCCTGTTATCGAGGGGGTAATGATCAAGCGCCGCGACAGCGCCTATCAGGCTGGCCGCGCCAAGGGGCCATGGTTCAAGTGGAAACGTGATCCCTATAATATCGACGCCGTCATGATGTATGCCCAGCGTGGCCACGGCAAAAGATCGAGCTATTATTCCGATTTCACCTTCGGCGTCTGGGTGGAAGGCGAGGATGGCGAACAGCTCGTGCCTGTTGGAAAGGCCTATTTCGGTTTCACCGATGCCGAACTGGAAGTGCTGGACAAGTTCGTGCGCGACAATACGGTCGAGCGTTTCGGCCCGGTGCGGGCGGTGCGCGCCACGCCGGATTTCGGCTTCGTGCTGGAGGTGGCCTTTGAAGGCATCAACCGCTCCACCCGCCACAAGTCAGGCGTCGCCATGCGGTTTCCGCGTATTGCAAGGTTGCGCGCCGACAAGCTGCCGGCCGAGGCCGACAGGCTCTCGACGCTCGTTTCGATGATAGATGGTGTGGACGGTTAGGAAAATGAGGCGGCTTTGCGTTTGGAAACCTTACCCCTGTCCAGAAATTGCCATGATGGCTGCGAATACGTTGTTGTCATTCGCGAATCCGTGATTGGACAGCTCCCCGCCGCAGTGCTGAACTGCTGTTACAACCATCCTCTTCAGGTGATCTTATGGCAGACAAGCGCTTTCTTTCCTCAGCCTTCGGACAGGAAGAGAGCGGCACGAGCATCCCGAGCCTGACCCGGCGAAGCCTGCTGGCCGGTGCCATGGGTCTGTCGGCGGCGGCATTTTTACCACCCCGCGCGAAAGCGGGCATTGTCACCCCCGAGGTGCTGCCGCTGGAACGGCAGGATTATGCCGAGGCACGCAAACGGTTCCACACCCATTTGTTGCGCCATATGGCCGCGCCGGAAAAATCCTCGGTCCTCGGCACGCCACCGGGTGCGGAACGCGTCACCTATCCCGGCGGGCCGGATGGTTCGATCGAGCTTGTTGCCTGGCTCTCCCATTACCAGCCCTCAAAAACGTTGAAACCCGCGGTCCTGTTTCTCCATGGCGGCAATGCCACCGGCGATGGCCATTGGGCGCTAATGAAGCCCTATTGGGAGGCAGGTTACGTCGTGCTTTTACCGTCCTTCCGCGGGGAGAACGGCCAGAGCGGCCATTATTCCGGTTTTTACAACGAAACGGCGGATGCGCTGGCGGCGGCGACCTATCTGGAAAATCTGCCCGGCATCGATAGAAACCGCTTCTTCATCGCTGGCCATTCCAATGGCGGCACTCTGACGATTCTGGCCGCCATGAGCAGAAAGTTCCGCGCTGCAGCCCCCATCTCCGCCGGTGTCAATTCCTGGCGTTATTTCAACCGCTATAGCGACGAGATCTGTTTCGACGAGACCGACGAGCGCGAATTCATCATGCGCTCTTCCGTCTGCTTCGGCCCCAGCCTCAAATGTCCGGCGCTGCTGCTGCGCGGCACGGAGGAGCGGCCTTTTGATGCCGATCACCAGCTTTTCGTGGATCGCGCCCTGACATCCGGCTTCAAGATCGACAAAAAACTGCTGCCCGGCACCCACAATGGCGTGGTGCCGCATGCGGTGGAGGAGAGCATCCGCCTTTTCAACGCTTTCGTCTGAAATGCGATATCGCGCCGTTGGTTAGGCGCGCGTGGCGTCCGGGTTTTTGACGATGGACGTCTTGGCCTGCTCCGCCCACCAGGCGCCATCTTTCTTGTCGGCATATTGGGCGCGCTTGTTGGTGAATTGCCCCTGGGTGCACATCTCGCGGTAATTGCGCTCCGGTAGCCCTAGCTCCTTGACGACGGCATGCACCACCGTCGGGCCGGTCATGTCATAAACGCTGACGAGCGTTCCCTCTTCGATATTCTGGGCAATGCGGTCGGCCATCAGCTTCAGCGCCGGGTGACCGGGTCTGGCGGCCATGAAATAATTCGTCACTTCGCCATCTTTCATGGCGATGAAGACGGCTTCCTCATCCGGGCCGATCGCATCTTCCGGGCGGGCCGCGAAGTTGGAATCGATATCGAGATAGATGCCGCCATCCTGCAAGAGCACCAGAATGCGCCAGAAATCCGCCTTGGCGGCACCCACCTGCAGCCGGCGGAAGGCATCGGCGTAGCGCCCGGGAAAATGCCGGTCGATATAGGCCTGGCACGCCTCGTCATCGTGATAACGATATTCGAATTCCGGCGTCAGCCAACGGTTGAACAGGAAATTCGCATAGATCGGCGTCGTTACCCGGTTGGAATAATTCGTCTGCCAGATGATGCGTGGAATGGCTTTTTCCGATTTCGGGCGGCGACGGGCGGGCTGGTGCGCTGGAAGCGTCTTTCTTCTCCCGGGCCGCAGGAACAGATCGATGGAGAAGACGACCTTGACGATGTTGCCGCCGATCTTGATCGCGCGGTACGCAATCGGGTTGTAGCCATGCTTAGTCAAGTTCAATGCTCCCGCATGTGGAATCGCCAGCACTTCCTGTCGCTATTGTCACGCGCGTGGAAACGGCGGTACGCGGTATTTATTGTACGCAATTCATTTGTCAATAAGGTGAAAACAGCACCGGCCGAGCCCGGATAAACGGGGCTCGGCCGGTTTCGGAAAAGCTGGGGTCAGGCTTTGCGGCCATTGAAGTAACCGAGCAGCCGCATGGCGTTGGCTGTCACCAGAACCGTGGCACCCGTATCGGCGAAGACGGCGAGCCACAGGCCGGAAACGCCGGTGACGGTCGTGACCAGGAACACAGCCTTCAGGCCGAGCGCGATCGTCACGTTCTGGCGGATGTTGCTCATGGTGGCGCGCGACAGGCCGATGAGGCGGGCGGCATCGCCGACATTGTTGCGCATCAGCGCCGCATCCGCCGCTTCCATCGCCACGTCGGTGCCGGAGCCGATGGCGACGCCGACGCTGGCTGCCGCAAGGGCCGGCGCGTCGTTGATGCCGTCGCCCACCATCACCACAGTCTTCTTTTCGGCGAGCTTGCGGATTTCCTCGACCTTGTTCTGCGGCAGCAATTCGCCGCGCGCCTCAAGGCCCAGTTTGTTGCCGATTGCCTTCGCTGTGCGGGCATTGTCACCCGACAGCATCAGCGAGGAAATACCCATATCCTTCAGCGCCTTGATGCCTTCGGCTGCATCCTTGCGTGGCTCGTCGCGCATGGCGAAGAGGCCGCTTGCTTCACCGCCAGCCATCACGACAGCCACGGTCTTGCCTTCGCTCTCCAGCTTGGCGATGCGGTCGGATAGATCCTTCGAAACGTTGCCGACGTCGGTGGCGAAGCGCGGCGCGCCGATGAACAGGCGTTTGCCGCCGACACTGCCCTGCATGCCGCGTCCGGAAATCGCCTTGATCTCGGAACCGGGTAGGGGCTTCACGCCCAGCTTTTCGGCGTGGTTGACGATGGCCCGTGCCAGCGGATGGCTCGATTCATGCTCGATGGTCGCGGCCTGCGCAATCAGTTCGGCTTCATTGCCGTCAAGCGCCACCACGTCAGTGACCACGGGTTCGCCGAGCGTCAGCGTGCCGGTCTTGTCGAAGGCGACGGTTTCGGTGCGCGCCAGCATTTCGATGACCGCGCCGCCCTTCACCAGCATGCCGTGGCGTGCCGCAGCCGAAAGGCTGGAGGCGATGGCCGCGGGAACGGAGATGACCAGCGCGCAGGGGCAACCAATCAGGAGCAGGGCAAGACCGCGATAGATCCAGGTATCCCAGTCGCCGAGGCCGACAAGCGGCGGCACGACGATGGTGAGTGCGGAAATCGCCACGATCAGCGGCATGTAATAACGCGAGAAGTTCTGGATGAAGCGTTCCGTCGGCGCGCGGGCATCCTGGGCTTCTTCGACGAGCGTGATGATGCGGGCAATGGTGTTGTCTTCCGGCGCGCGGTCGACACGGATGCGCAGCGAGCCATCATGGTTGATCGAACCGGCAAAAACGCGCGCGCCCTTTTCCTTGGCCACGGGAATGCTTTCGCCGGTCATCGGCGATTCGTCGACGCTGGATTGACCTTCCATGACAACGCCATCGGCGGCGATGCGGTCGCCGGGGCGTGCCACGACCACCTGGCCGATGCGCACCTGATCGGCGGCGATCTGCCGAAGCGAGCCGTTTTCTTCCACCAGCGCGGTTTTCGGCAGCAGCGAACCGAGCGCCTTGATGCCGGAGCGGGCGCGGGCGGCCGCAAAACCTTCCAGCAATTCGCCAACGGAGAACAGCAGCACGACAATGGCCGCCTCTTCCGCCTCGCCAATGATGATCGCGCCGATGGCGGCAATCGTCATCAGCATCTCGATGGTGAAGACCGCGCCGAAACGGGCGGCGTTGAAGGCATTTCTCGCGATCGGGAAAAGCGTGGCCAGCGTGGCGACGATGAAGGCATAGCTGCCCCAGGCCGGGAAGGTCAGTTCCGCCGCATAGGCGATGGCGACCAGCACGGTACCGGTGAAGGTGTTGCGTGCTTTCGCGGTGCGCCACCATGCACCTTTTTCATCCGCGCCATGGGCGTGCCCTATCTCGGCGCTCTGGCTCGCGGCGGCAGGTGCGGCAGCGTGCGAGTGGCCCGCATGATCGTGTCCGGAATGGTCGTGACCCGAATGATCATGGTCGGAATGGTCATGGTCATGCCCTTTGCAGGACTGGTGGTCGTGCCCCGAATGGTCGTGCCCCGAATGGTCATGCGCCGCGTGGTCATGTCCGGAATGATCGTGCCCGGAATGATCATGATCGTGGTGATGGCCGCCGCATGTCGCGTGGTCATGGTCGTGATTCTGCTCAGGCGCCTTTTCGCGCGCGGTCTTTTCCTGCGGCAGCAGAGCGGGTTTGAAGCCGAGCTTGCGCAGCGTGTCCTCGATCTTTTCGACCGGGGTTTTGTTCTCGGCAAGCGAGAGGTTCAGCCTTTCGCGGGCCACCGAGACCTTGACGTCGCCAACGCCGGGCAGGCGGGAAAGCGCGGTTTCGATCTTGGCCGCGCAGCTGCCGCAATCCATGCCGCCGACCGAAAAGATCAGCGCCTTGTTCTGTTCAGCGACGGTTTCAGCCTCGTCGTGATGATGGCCGCCGCAGGTGGAGTGGTCGTGATGATCGGCCTCGACCTTCGCCTGCGGAGCCTTGTCCCGCGGCAGCAAAGCGGGCTTAAAGCCGAGCTTGCGCAACGTATCCTCGATCTTTTCGACCGGGGTTTTATTCTCGGCAAGCGACAGGTTCAACCTTTCGCGGGCAACCGACACCTTGACGTCTGCAACGCCGGGCAGGCGCGAGAGCGCGGTTTCGATCTTCGCCGCACAGCTGCCGCAATCCATGCCGCCGACCTTGAAGGTCAGTTCCTCTGATTCCCCGTTCAAACTGCCGCGTGTCGAAATATTCATGGTTCTCGCTCCTGAATTCCAGTCGACAGCCAATCTGGCACCTCTAGCAACTAGAGCTTCAAGAGGAAAAATGCAGTTTTTCGATTTTTTTTGAAAATACCGACGCCAGCCTCGCGCCAGCCGCGCGGTTCATCATGCCGGCAGATTGGATTCCATGAAGCGGTTCAGATGATAGCACTCCTTTTGAAAAATGGTCGCCGGGCGGCCTCTCTGCTGGGGCTCGCCCTGCTGCCTCTGATGAGCGGTTGCCTTTTCGTGACGGATACGACCCGGATGGACCCGGATGTCTTCGTCAGGGAAACGGCGCCGGTCTTCAATTTTAATTCCGTCAGCTCCAATCGCCAGCCGGAACTGCCGCCGCAGCCGGGCCAGCTTTCGACGCGCCCGCCGGACCTGTTCAGAACCCGCTTCCATCAGGAATACGGCCCGCCGGTGCGCGGGCAGGGGCTGCAAGCCCCGCAGGTGCAGGGCTATAATGCGCCGCAGCCGCAGGGCCAGATGATGGCCTATGGCCTGCCTGTCTCCAACCCGCTGCACCGGGTCATGTACGGCCCGATCCGCGACGAGGACCGCTCGCTGCCGGCCATTCCCTATGGCCGCATCGATCCGCGTTATCTCAGGCAGGAAGTCAGTTACCAGACGGCGGAAGCGCCGGGCACCATCGTGGTCGATACCAGACAGCATTTTCTCTATCTCGTGCAGTCCGGTGGTAAGGCGATCCGTTATGGCGTCGGTCTCGGCCGTGATGGTTATGCCTGGTCGGGCCGCGGCAAGATCCAGTGGAAAGCGAAATGGCCGCGCTGGACACCGCCCGACGAAATGGTCAAGCGCCAGCCTGAACTCACCTCCATCTCGGCCGCCAATGGCGGCATGACGCCGGGTCTCAACAACCCGCTCGGCGCCCGTGCGCTTTATATCTTCAAGGATGGCAAGGACACGCTGTACCGCGTGCACGGAACGCCTGACTGGCAGTCCGTCGGCAAGGCGACGTCCTCCGGCTGCGTGCGCATGCTCAATCAGGATGTGATCGACCTCTACGAACGTGTGCCGCAGGGGGCGCAGATTGTGGTTATCTGACCACGTTCTAAAAGAAAGAGATGCGGGCGTCGTTCCGCCAGCGCCTTCCGACTGGCTTTTAGCGGTCGGTTAACTATTTTCGCAATACGCCTGTACACGTGGAACAAACGATGTACAGCGGCGATATAGCCGTTCGAAATGTGGGACAATCCGGCCTTATGACAAGCACCGACACAGATCTTTCCAGACGCACTTTCCTTTCCCTTCTGGGTATTTCCTCCGCTTCATTGCTGGCTGGCTGCGCGTCCTCCGGCACGGGTGACGCCATTCGCCAGCAGGCGAGCAGCATCGGCAGCGATTTCCGCCAGATGTTCTCGTCGGGCGTCAGCGATGCGGAACTGGCCGTCATGTACGGCTCGGTCGAGGATGGCGGTTACGTCATTCCCGCGGTTCCCTATCAGAAGATCGACCGCCGTTTTTATCGCCAGCGGGTCGTAGACCCGACCGGCGAACGCCCCGGCACCGTCGTCGTCGATACGCGCTCGCGCTTCCTTTATGTCGTGGAGCAGGGCGGCAGCGCCATGCGCTACGGCGTCGGCATCGGCCGCGATGGTTTCGCCTGGTCGGGCGAAGGTGTCATCCAGTGGCGCCAGAAATGGCCTAAATGGACCCCGCCGGACGAAATGGTCGCCCGCCAGCCGGAACTGGTCAAATATTCCTCCAAGAACGGCGGCATGCCGCCGGGCCTGAAAAACCCGCTCGGTGCCCGCGCGCTTTATATCTTCCAGAACGGCAAGGACACGCTTTACCGCCTGCACGGCTCGCCGGAATGGAACTCCATCGGCAAGGCCGTCTCCTCCGGTTGTGTGCGCCTGATGAACCAGGACGTCATCGACCTCTACGACCGCGTGCCGCAGAAGGCGCGTGTGGTGGTGTGGCAGTAAGCCGAAACTCCTCGTATAAAAAGGCGGCCTCGTGCCGCCTTTCTCTTTTCGGGACTACGGCCGAGCAAGACCTTCCTTCAGCGCATTCACCTGATCGCGCAGCTGCGCCAGTTCCTCCAGTCCGCAGCCGGTGGCGCCGCCGATGGCGGCCATGATCTTCACGCCCTCTTTCTTGAGGTCGGCGCCTTTAGGCGTCAGCGCCACCAGCACCTGCCGCTCGTCCACCGTGCCCCGTTTGCGGGTGATCAGACCGGCATGCTCCAGCCTCTTGAGAAGCGGCGACAGCGTGCCCGAATCGAGGCCCAGCATTTCGCCGAGCGCCTTGACGGTGGATGTTTCCTTTTCCCACAGCGCCATCATGACGAGATATTGCGGATAGGTGAGCCCGATCGGGTCGAGCAGCGGCTTATAGGCGCGGGTAAAAGCATGCGCTGCGCCGTAAAGGGCAAAACATATCTGCTGGTCCAGCCTCAACAGGCTTTCCATTGTCTTCTCGTTGCCCTCTGCGTCCATTTTCCTGCTCCAAAATCAACCGGGGAGGGAACAATCGGCCCCCGCTTTCGGTTCCTGCCACATGAATGCGCGGCGAAATTTCCTGAAAATTATCGCAAAAAACAAATCGTCATTCAATGTGCAAAACTATATTGCGCACAATTTAATTGTACGCTATAAGGCTTTCAACATCAACCCGAAGGAGTAAATGCCATGCCTATTCTCTACACGACCAAAGCATCCGCCACCGGTGGCCGCGCCGGCAACGCCAAGTCGGAAGACGGCGTGCTCGACGTTACGCTGACAGTTCCGAAGGAACTGGGTGGCGATGGCGCCCGTGGCACCAATCCGGAGCAGCTTTTCGCAGCCGGTTATTCCGCCTGCTTCCTCGGCGCCTTGAAGGCTGTCGCCGGCAAGCACAAGGTAAAGATTCCCGAAGACACGACTGTGACGGCAACCGTCGGCATCGGCCCGCGCGAAGACGGCACCGGCTTCGGCATCGAAGTGTCGCTGAAGGTCAACATTCCCGGTCTTGAGCGTGAAAAGGCAGAAGAAGTGGTCGCAGCAGCCCACATCGTCTGCCCTTACAGCCACGCCATGCGCACCTCCACGGAAGTGCCGGTCTCGGTGGCCTGATAAAGCGGGCTTACGCGCCTGACTATAAAGCTTGGGGCCGGGTTTATCCCGGCCTTCTTGTTTGCAGAAAGAAATGTGCTATATTCTTTCCAAGGAAAGGATATGCGCCATGAATATTCACGCCAAGACCGCCATGGATCCCGCATCGCAGGGCAGGGTCGTCACCAAGGCCGTCATCGCCGCCGCCGAGCGGCTGGGCCTGAACGCTGCGCGCACGGCCGATATTCTGGGTGTGTCCGCGCCAACGGTCTCGCGCATGAGGCGGCTTGATTTCCTGCTGGAGCCGGGCGCCAAGTCCTTCGAGCTTGCGGTGCTGCTGATCCGGGTTTTCCGCTCGCTGGATGCGATTACCGGCGGCGATGAGGCGGTGGCCAAAAACTGGCTGCGCAATCACAATACGGCGCTTGATGCCGTGCCTGCCGAAAGGCTCACCACCATTACCGGATTGATCGATGTCCTATCCTATCTGGACGCCCGACGCGCTCCTGTCTGAAAAACGGGCCGCATCGGGAAAATTCTGGCGGCTGGTGGAAGCGCAGCATCAGGTTTCCACCATGAAGCTGGTTGATACGGTGGAGGAGCAATCGCTGCTGGAAGATATTCTGGAGACGAGCAAAAGGCCGTTTCCGCCTGAATGCGCCGGTTTCGATTATCTTCTCGCCACGCCTTTCCGATATGGCGCCGCTTATCCGCATGGCTCGCGTTTCCGCCGCGCGGGCTATACCGAGGGCGTTTATTATGCCGCCGCGAAGGTGGAAACGGCGCTCGCCGAAATGGCCTTTTACCGGCTGCTGTTTTATGCCGAATCTCCCGGCACACCGCTGCCGGCCAATCCCGCCGACTATTCCGCCTTTGCCACCCGTATCGCCACCGATGCGGCGCTGGACCTGACGCAACCGGAATTGAACCGGGACGAGGCGCTGTGGACCGACCTGAAGAATTACGAGCCGTGCCAGGCGCTGGCCGAGCAGGCGCGAGTGGCCAAGGTGGAGGCGATCCTCTACCGTTCGGTGCGCGATCCCGCCGCTGGCCTCAATATCGCGATCCTTTCTCCCGAAGCCTTTGCCGAAAAAGCGCCGGTAGAACGCATGAGCTGGCGCATCCGCCTGTCGAAGACCGGCGTGCAGGCACTATGCGAATTTCCGATGCGCAGAACCGGTTTCGCGGTCTCGGATTTCGCCGGTGATCCGCGCCTCGCCAGCCTGCTGGGCTGACGGGGCGTTATTATCTGCAGTTTCATGCCGAGGCGAAAAACGCTTCGGGATCATCGACTTCCACCAGCTTGCGCTTTTCGATCAGCCAGAAGCGGGTTCCGACCGTCCGCACGAAACTCCTGTCGTGCGAGACAAGCACGCAGCTGGCCTCACGGCTGATGATTTCCGCCTCCAGCGTTTCCTGGCCATCTATATCAAGATGGTTGGTGGGTTCGTCCAGCAGGTAGAAATTCGGCTCCGCCAGCCGCAGCGCCAGCATGGCAAGCCGCGCCTTCTGCCCGCCGGAGAGCGTGGCGATGCGGCGTTTCTGCATTTCCATGTCGATGCCAGCGCCGGCGAGCAGGCCGTGAATGCGCTGGTCACCAATGTCGAAACGGCGCGACAACAGCGCCGCCGGCGTGCTGTCGTCGTCGATTGCGGCCAGCGACTGGTCGACATAACCGGCCACCAGTGACGGCGTGGCCTTTATGCCATCCTGTATTTGGCCAGCACCCGTCACCGCTGCCTGCAGCAGTGACATCAGCCGGGTCTTGCCGACGCCATTGCGGCCGAGAATGACGATGCGGTCGCCCTGACGGATAAATTGCCGGCCGGTGCGAAAAAGCAATGTTCCATCCGGCGTCGAGACCGGCACGTCCTCCAGCGTCACCAGAACCTTGGCATGCGTGCCGCGATTGGCGAGCTGGATCTTGCCGGCGGATCGCTCGCTATGGGCAGGGCGCGCTTTCTCCTCGATCTTTTCCGCACGCTGGCGCAATTGCTTGGTCTTGATAGTCAGGAGATCGCTGCCGGAATTGATGCCGATATTGTTGAGCTTGGCCGCCTGCCGGCGCAATTGCTGCGCGGTTTTCATATCGCGCTGGAAACGCCGCTCATCGGCGGCATCTTCCTCCTCCAGCGCCGCGCGCGCATGGCCATAGGGCAGGCGGAACAGCGCCGAGTTTTCTGGCCGCAGGAACAGCGTGGTCCGGGTGACATTGTCGAGAAAAGCGCGGTCATGGCTGACGATGATGACGGCCGTATCGCGCGGCAATTCACCGAGCCAGCTTTCCAGCACGTTGATCTTTTCGAGGTCGAGATGGTTGGTCGGCTCGTCGAGCAGCAGCACGTCAGGTTCGGTGATCCATGCTTTGGCCAGCATGGCAAGCCTCTGCCAGCCGCCGCTCAGTTCTTTCAGGCGACGCTCACGGAAGGGTTCGGGCACCAGCATGGCGTCGAAGATGATGTCGGCGCGCCAGCTGTCGCTGTCGATCGTGTCCGCCGGCAAAGCGGAAAGCACGGCGTCGCGCATCGTGTGGTCCATCAGCGCGGAGAGCAGATTCTGGTGGACGATCGACTGCGTCAACCCGCGCAGCCGGGTGATATCGCCGCTCGTGGGCTCCATGTCTCCTGCGAGGCAGTTGAGCAGGGTGGATTTGCCGCAGCCATTGGCCGCAACGATGCCGATGCGGTCTCCCGCATTCACGGTGAGGCTGACATTGGAAAAAAGCGGCTTACCCAGAATGATTCCGAGGTTTCGAAGTGTGATGATGGTCATGATGTCGTCTCTGGCAGGACGGACCCGTCAAGAACCGTGGTCTGCCACAGGCAGTACCGGGTTTCGGTTCGTAGTGATCCGTCGTGAAAACAGGCGCAATAGCAGACGAGCTGCATCCTGCGCGGCCTTTTGGGCAAACCAGAGTGTTGGTGTTCCGGTCAGCCCTGCAAACGTGTCCGCAGGGCAAAAAGGTGGCAGAGCTGACGATTGCGCCAGAAGCAGGAAATATCCATGCGAAGCCTCCTTTCTCGAAACGTGTTGAACCGCTCCGAGCATTACCAGCGGACGTCGTCCGTGGCAACCCGTCTGACGGGTAGGCAGAGCCGGAACAGGCGGGAGGGCAGTGCGGCGAATGTCGTCTCCTGTGGGGACTACGAAAGCCGCACCTTGTCGGTTAACTGGGGTTCTGCCCTCCGCCGGAGGGCCTATTGTTTGCCGACACGCGCGCGCAGTTCTTCGACATGCGCGGCGATCTCGGGCGTCACCGCATCGCCGAAATCTTCCATCTCGAACATCGGGCGGATTTCGATCTCGCTCTTCTCCAGCATCGGGTTCGGGCAACGCTTTACCCATTCCACGGCCTCGTCCATGTCCTTCACGTTCCAGATCCAGAAACCGGCGACCAGCTCATTGGTGTGCGGGAAAGGACCGTTGACGACGGTGCGGCTGTCGCCGTCGAAGACAACCCTTTTGCCCTTGGAGGAGGGGTGAAGGCCATCACCGGATTGCATGATGCCGGCATTGACCAGTTCCTCGTTGAATTTCCCCATGGCCTCCATGAGTTCGGTCGTGGGCATGACACCATCTTCACTGCTCTTGGTGGCTTTTACAAAAACGATTGCACGCATGATCTTTCCTCCTTGATGTGCGTTTCTGCTGAGTTTCGCTCCCCGTCGCGACGGCCGAATGACATTCTTGCCGATAAAAGTGGCGTTATGCCGTCAGCCGAGATCGATGAGATCGCGGCGCAGCCGGCCGGGGTCGCCGCTGCCGATCTTTGTCTCCACCTCGGCGTGGGTCTGCTCCCAGATGGGGAAGGCGACCGCAAGCACCGCAACGCCTTCGGGCGTCAGCCGCAGCCGCTTGCCGCGCTTGTCCTTTGGGTCAGGCTCGATACGCACCAGCCCGCGCCGCTCCAGAGGTTTGAGCGCCGCCGTCAGCGTCGTGCGGTCCATCGCCAGAAGATTGGCAACCGGCCCCATCGGCGGCGGCTCCGGCCGGTTGAGCGAGATAAGCAGGGAAAACTGGCCATTGGTGATTCCCGCTGGCTTCAGTGCATTGTCGAAAAGTCGCGCCAAAGCCCGCGCCGCACGCTGCGCATGCAGGCAAAGACAGGAGTCTCGCACGAGAAGGGTTGTCGAAAAAGGAATCACGCCGGCGTTTGACATGCAATAAATATGTTGATATCAACCTAATTAGTCAAGCGGAACTTGGTTGCTCCGCAGACTGTTTATTGCCTTTCAGCACAGAAATAGGCGGCGCCCTCCGGTGGAGCGGAGCGTGCCGCGGTGAAAGACGGATCCAAGGAGGAAAAGATCATGTCTCATCCCGTCGTTTCGAAGGAGGAGTGGCTTGCGGCCCGCCGCGATCTGCTGGCGAAGGAAAAGGAACTGACCCGCGCCCGTGACAGGCTGAATGAGGCCCGGCGCGCGCTGCCCTGGGAGGAGGTGACGAAGGACTATATCTTCGATGCGCCTTCCGGCCCCAGGTCCCTGAAAGAACTATTCGGCGATTGCAGCCAGCTTATCGTTTATCACTTCATGCTGGCGCCGGACTGGGAGGAGGGCTGCGTCGGTTGCTCCTTTTTCGCCGATCATGTCGATGGCGTGCTCGTTCATCTCAGGCATGGCGATGCGGGTTTCGTCGCGGTTTCGCGCGCGCCGCTTGAAAAGATCGAAGGCTATAAAAACCGCATGGGCTGGAAATTCCCCTGGGTTTCGGCCGAGGGCAGCGATTTCAACTATGATTACCAGGCCTCGTTTCGCGACGAGGATATGGAAAAAGGTGAAATCACCTATAATTACCGCGACATGGCGCCCTTTGGCGACCTGAAGGACCTGCACGGCATCAGCGTTTTCGTCAAGGGTGAGGACGGCAAGATTTATCACACCTATTCCACCTACGCCCGTGGCGCGGAGCAGACGCTCGGCACGTTGATGCTTCTCGATCTGGTGCCAAAAGGCCGTAATGAAGATGAGGTAATGGATTGGGTGCGCCGCCATGACCAGTATGAGGATGCGCCGAAAGCCGCATCCTGCTGCCATTGAACGGGGACATAGGAGGAGAAGACAATGGAAATTCCAACCGCCAAGCCGCAGAAGGAACACGAGTTCCTGAACAGGATCGTCGGAGACTGGATCATGACCGCCAGCTCCGGCCATGAGGCCTACGACCCCAATGATCCCGAACAGGTTTTCACCGAGAAGGTGCGCTCCATCGGTGGCCTCTGGATCATCGGCGAGGGCACCGGAAAAATGCCTGACGGTACCAGCATGACCGCTGTCATCACGGTTGGTTTCGACCCGGCCAAAGGCAATTTCGTCGGCACCTGGGTGGGCTCGATGATGACCAATCTCTGGGTTTACAAGGGTTGGCTGGAAGAGGATGGCAAGACCCTGACGCTGGAGGCGGAAGGCCCGGCCTTTGACGGCTCCAGAGACACCGCCACCTATCACGACGTGCTGGTGCTACATGACGACAATCACCGCAGCTTTTCCGGCAGCGTCAAGCAGCCGGATGGCACCTTCAAGACCTTCATGACATCGGAATTCCGGCGCAAGATGTAAACCGCGCCGGGTTCTGCCTGCACGACAAGCGCTGCCGCGTCCCGCGGCGGATACTCACCGAACAACACCACGCACCCAATCTCCAGAGGAGACGACAATGTCCGATACGCATGGAAAATTCATCTGGGTCGAATTGATGACGCCCGACATGGAGGCGGCAGCCCGCTTTTACGGTCATGTCGTCGGCTGGCAGACCAAGGACTTCGGTTCGCCGGAAATGCCCTATCTGGTGCTGGAAGCAGACGGCAAAGGCATGGGCGGCGTCATGGAGCTGACGGAAGAGCATAAGGGTCAGGGCATTCCCCCGAACTGGACGGCCTATGTCGATGTCGACGATGTCGACGCCACGGCAAAGCTCTTCGCCGACAGGGGCGGCGCGATCCGACGCCCGCCGCAGGATATCCCCGAAATCGGTCGTTTTGCCGTGGTCGCAGACCCCTATGGCGCTGTGCTCTGCATCATGACGCCGTTGCCGATGGAAACCGGCGGTTTCCCCGAGGATATGCAGGCCAAGCAGGGCCATGTCGGCTGGTACGAACTCTTCACCGACAATGTCGATGATGCCATGGCCTTTTACGGCGACGTGTTCGGCTGGACCAAGGACCATGATTTCGACATGGGCGAGATGGGTCCGTACCGCATCTTCGCCCATAAGGGCAAAGCCGTTGGCGGCATCATGAAACGCATGCCGCAGGTTCCCGTCTGCCATTGGGGTTATTACTTCAATGTCGACGGCATCGAGGACGCGATAACCCGTGTCAGCACCGGCGGCGGCAAGGTCGTCAACGGGCCCATGGAAGTTCCCGGCGAAAGCTGGATCGTCAATTGCGTCGATCCGCAGGGCGCCTATTTCTCGCTGGTCTCGCAGAAGAAATAATCTCTTCTTCTCGAAAACGATCTGCCGGGGCCCGTTCCGGCAGATTACCGCTCTCTCGACAGCCTGACGTGGTCAATGAAGGCGCGCAGCTTCGGCGCAATGTGGCGGCGGCTGGGATAATAGAGATAAAACCCAGCAAAAACAGGCGAATAGTCTTCCAACATCGCAATGAGCTTCCCGCTTTCCAGATGGGGACGGAACGTCTCTTCCATGCCGAAGGTAATGCCCGCGCCGGCGCATGCCAGCTTGATCATCAACTGCATGTCGTTGGTGGTGAAGTCCGGCTGCACCGCAACCGCAAATTCGCGGCCGCTCTCGGCAAATTCCCACCGATAAGGCGCAACACCCGGACGCGCCCGCCAGCCGATGCATCTGTGATCAATCAATTCGCGCGGCTGCGTCGGCAGGCCGAAACGGTCGCGATATTCAGCGGAACAGACGGCCAGCTGTCGCTGCGGTGCCGATACCGGAACGGCGATCATATCCTGTTCGATAAGCTCTCCAAGGCGCACGCCGGCATCGTACTGTTCGGCAACGATATCGAATTCTTCGTCCGTCACGACAATGTCGAGCTGCACTTCGGGATGGGCGTCGGCAAAACTCGCAAGCAGCGGTCCCGAGAGAAAGCGCTCCGCAATGGAGGAAACGGCGAGCCGAAGCTGCCCCCGCACCGTGCCGCTCAGGGACGACGCGGCCTGTGCCGCCAGCGAGATCGCGCCGATCGATGGTGAAACATCCGCGTAAAGCTGCTGTCCCGCTTCCGTCAGGCTGACGCTGCGCGTCGTTCGCCGCACCAGCGCTATGCCCATGGTCTCCTCGAGCTTGCGCATGGTCTGGCTGACGGCGGATCGGGTCACGCCGAGCCTGTCCGCCACCGCCCGGAAGTTTCGCTCTTCGGCCACCAGGCAGAAAGTCGACAACGCGTTGAGATCGATATTCATTGGTTAGAAATTCTACCCATCGAGGTTATGATTGAGGTAATTATCACGACAATGCCAAAGCTTTATCTTGCCCGCAACGGTCGCTTCCAGAAAAGCCGGCCGTGACAGCAAGGAGAAAGCCATGACATTGAACAAAGTCGTTCTCATCACGGGTGCATCGAGCGGGATCGGTCAGGGCATTGCAAGGGAGCTTGCCGGTGCCGGGGCGAGGCTGGTGCTCGGCGCACGCCGCATGGACCGTTTGCAGTCCCTCGCAGAAGAACTGCGCCGGGAGGGCGCCGAGGTCGCCATCCATACGCTTGATGTAACGGACAGGCAGAGCGTCGAGGCTTTTGCCGAGGCGGGACGCAAGGCCTTCGGACAGATCGACGTTATCGTCAACAATGCGGGCATCATGCCGCTGTCGCTGATGTCGTCGCTCAAGGTCGATGAATGGGACCGCATGATCGACGTCAACATCAAGGGCGTGCTTTACGGTGTCGCTGCCGTGCTGCCGGAAATGACGGCGCGTGCCTCCGGCCACATCATCAACATCGCCTCCATCGGTGCGCTGGCCGTCTCGCCGACGGCTGCCGTTTATTGCGCGACGAAATTTGCGGTCCGCGCCATTTCTGACGGGCTGCGTCAGGAAAACCGTGACCTGCGCGTCACCTGCATTCACCCCGGCGTGGTGGAAAGCGAACTCGCCCACACCATCACCGATCCGGCCGCCGCGGAACTGATGCAGAGCTACCGGGCCATCGCCCTGAAGCCCGACGCCATTGGCCGTGCGGTGCGCTACGCCATCGAGCAACCCGATGATGTCGATGTCAATGAAATCGTCATCCGCCCCACCGCTGCCTGAGGAGGAAGTGGCCATGAATATTGTTTCGACCTCAGTTGCGGTTTTGCTCGCGACGGCTTCCGCCGAGACGGAGACCCGCAAGGCAAACAACTCCATGGAGATGAAGATGACCGAAACCGCTCAAGTCCAGAATCACCCTTATCTCGGCATGTGGGTCACGGGCGACGGCCATATCCGCCAGGAGCTTTTGCCTGACGGCCGTTATGACGAGGCGCGCGGCAAACGCAAAAGCGCCTATCAGGGACGTTATGAGGTGAAGGGAAACCACATCGACTATTGGGACGATACCGGCTTCACGGCCGATGGCGAATTCGTCGATGATGTGCTCCATCACGGTTGCATGATCTTCTATCGTCAGAAGTAACCGCCGCGACGTTAAAGCGCCGCCCGCCCATCGAGGGGCAGGCGGCGCGTTTGTTTTTAGCGCTTAAGGCTTCCCAAAATCCCGCGCACGATTGCGCGGCCGACCGAAGTAGCAACCGAGCGGGCAGCGCTCTTCATTGCCGCCTCGATCACCGTTTCGCGCTGATAACCGCTCGTTTTGCGGGCGCCGGTGGTCGAGGCCTGTTTGGGTTCCTCATCACCGAAGCCGGGCAGGCGCCAGCGCCCAGAGGCGTTGTCGGACTGGTTGGCGGCATTTTCTTCTTCGGCGCGTTTGGCGGCTTCTGCTTCCGCCGCCTTCTGGGCGCGGGCGTTGAGGATTTCGAAGGCCGATTCCCGGTCGATATCCTTGTCATACTGGCCGGAGACGGGGCTGAGATCGATCAGCGACTTGCGCTCCGCATCCGTCAGCGGCCCGACACGGCCGGAGGGCGGGCGCACGAGCGTGCGCTCGACGATGGAAGGCGCACCCTTGTCATGCAGGGTGGAGATCAGCGCCTCACCCGTGCCGAGCGTGGTGATGGTATCGGCGGTGCTGAAAGCGGGGTTCTGGCGGAATGTGTCGGCGGCCGTACGCACCGCCTTTTGCTCGCGCGGCGTATAGGCGCGCAGCGCATGCTGCACGCGGTTGCCGAGCTGGGCAAGAACGGTTTCCGGCACGTCGAGCGGGTTCTGCGTCACGAAATAGACGCCGACGCCCTTGGAGCGGATGAGCCGCACAACCTGTTCCACACGTTCCACCAGCACCCGCGGCGCATCGTTGAACAGCAGATGCGCTTCGTCGAAGAAGAACACCAGGCGCGGTTTTTCCGGATCCCCCACTTCAGGCAGTTCCTCGAACAGTTCCGACAGCATCCAGAGCAGGAAGGTGGCGTAAAGGCGCGGGTTCATCATCAGCTTGTCGGCGGCGAGGACCGAAACCGTGCCGCGCCCATCCGCGCCGACGCGCATGATGTCGGCGATTTTCAGCGCCGGCTCGCCGAAGAAGTTGGCAGCACCCTGCTGTTCGAGAACCAGCAGCCCACGTTGCAGCGAACCGACCGAGGCCTTGGAAATCAGGCCGAACTGGCTGGAAAGCGCCGATGCGTTTTCACCCATATAGTTCAAGAGCGATTGCAGGTCTTTCAGATCGAGCAGCGGCAACCCGCCCTGATCGGCGATCTTGAAGGCGATGTTGAGCACGCCTTCCTGCGCTTCCGAGGCGTCCATCAGCCGGGCGAGCAGCAGCGGCCCCATTTCGGCGATGGTGGCGCGCACGCGATGGCCTTTTTCACCGTAGAGATCCCAGAAGATCACGGGCGACTTGCTATAGGAAAAATCGGTGAAACCGATCTGTTCGGCGCGTTTCTGCACCCAGTCTTTCGCTTCGCCTTCCAGTGCGATACCGGAAAGGTCACCCTTGATATCGGCGCAGAACACCGGCACGCCGGCCTTGGAAAAACCTTCGGCGAGCACCTGCAGCGTCACGGTCTTGCCTGTGCCCGTCGCGCCAGTGATGAGGCCGTGGCGGTTGCCGAATTTCAGGTCCAGATATTCGCCCTTGTTCAGGCTGTCGTCCGGATTGCGGCTGGTGCCGATATAGAGCTGTCCGTCCTGCAACATCGACCATTTTCTCCTGCGGCTGATGCACGACCCTTAAAAATCAACGCGGATTTTGTAAAAAGTCATGTCCGAATGAATGCGTAACTGGCATGCTTTGGCCGTTCCTCGCGAAAGCGGCCTTTTCATAGTCTGGTTGTGATGATCTTATAAGGGCAGTTTCAAGGCGCAACAACTGCTTGATGGCGATGAAGAAAAACCGCTTGATGAAAGTTGCCGCACCATTCATGGCCGCTTGAATGCGGCATGGGATTGTTTTACGTTGACGTTAACGTCAGTTATTCGATGTTGGCGTCGTTTTTCAACAGGAGGCAAGAATGAACGAAGTCGTGGATCAGATCGCCGCAAAGGCGGGGATCGACCCGGAACTGGCTGAAAAGGCCATTGGCATGATTCTCGGTTTTCTCCAGCGCGAGGCGGCAGACGGCCCGATCGCCCGGATGATCGAAGCCATTCCCGGCGCCAGCGATCTGGTTGCCCAGTATAATGGCGAAGGCACCGGTGGCGGCGGCGGTCTGCTCGGCGGCCTGATGAGCGCGCTCGGTGGCGGCGGCATCATGGGCCTCGGCCAGCAGCTGATGAGCCAGGGCCTCGGCATGAGCGAGATTTCCACGCTCGCCAAGGAAACCATCGCCGTTGCCCGCCAGCATGCGGGTGATGAGACCGTCGATCAGGTGATCGCCTCGGTGCCGGGCCTCAGCCAGTTCGCTTGAGGCGAGTTTACTCCATAGCAGGGCGCGGCGGCTGTTCGTTGAACCGCCGCCGCGCCTCTTCTATTTCGGCATGGTGCGTCTCCGCCCAGATCCACACACCGCAAAAGGCGCTGCCGAGTGTGCGGCCAAGGTTCGTCAGACCATAATCCACATGTGGCGGAATGACGGGGTGCACCGTGCGGCGCACCAGCCCGTCGCTTTCCATCTGCCGCAGCGTTTTCGTCAGCATCTTCTGGCTGATATTGCCCACATGTTTGCCGATCTGCGTGAAGCGTTGCGTCCCATGCTCTTCCAGCACCTCGAGAATGAGCATGGTCCATTTGTCGGCCACCTTCGCAATGATATCCTGAACCAGCGCCTCAATCGCCGGATTGGTATCCGTGGGCGGCGGAACCTTGCGCAGGCTCTCGATGGCCGGGTCGGCGGCGTGCCGTTTCATCTTACACTCTCTTTCGGGTAAGTATAAATCTTTTGGGTGCCTACTTTCGATTGGAGAGTATCATAGCTAACTTCCTTTCAGCCAACAAGCAAAGGATGTTCCAATGAAAATCACCGGCAACACCATTCTCATCACCGGCGGCGGTTCCGGCATCGGCAGGGCGCTCGCGGAAGCGTTTCATCAGGCGGGCAACAGGGTGATTATTTCCGGCCGCCGCCAGGCTGTGCTCGACGAGGTGACGGTCGCCAATCCCGGCATGGCCTCGATGGTGATGGATGCGGGAGACGCCGAAGGCATCCGCGCTTTTGCCGAGGCGCTGGTAAAAGCCCATCCCACCCTCAACGCCGTCATCAACAATGCCGGCATCATGCGCCCGGAAGAAATCGCCGCCGCGCCTGACTATCTCGACACGGCGGAAGAAACCATTGCGACCAACCTTCTCGCCCCGATCCGGCTGACGGCGGCGCTTTTGCCGCATTTCCTCAAGCAGCCGGCCGCCACGGTGCTGACGGTCTCCTCTGGCCTCGCTTTCGTGCCCATGGTGCTGACCCCCACCTACAGCGCCACCAAATCGGCCATCCATTCCTATTCGGTTGCGCTACGCGAGCAGCTGAAGGAGACGTCTGTGGAGGTCATCGAAATCGTGCCGCCCTATGTACAGACGACGCTGATGGGCGAGGGGCAGGCCAAGGATGAAAGGGCCATGCCGCTCGACGCGTTCATTTCCGAGGTGATGGATATTCTCACCAACCGTCCTGACGAAAAGGAAGTGGTGGTGGAACGCTGCAAGCCGCTGCGTTTTGCCGCGCAGAACGGCAATTTCGATCAGGTCTTCGCTATGATCAACCATATGCATCCTTAAGCGCGGGCGTCTGTCGCATAGGGATATCCTGTGATAGCGTCGCGCTCTTATCCGCGGAGCGTGCGCTTTCATGGGCCAAGCCCAGTTCCTGATGCCGAAAACCGTTCAGCCCGGTGTTACCGCCGTGGTGGCCGATAGCGATCGCTCCTTTCCGCGCCACATGCATGATCAGTTCGGCATCGGTCTCATCGCCCGCGGCGCGCAGAAATCCCTCTCCGGCCGCGGCATGGTGGAGGCCGGCCCCGGCCATGTTATCACAGTCAATCCCGGCGAGGTGCATGACGGCATTCCGCTCGGAGAGAGCGGTCGTGCCTGGCGCATGCTCTATCTCGACATCGAGATCGTCCGCGACGCCATCGCCGATATCAGCGAAAAGGATCGCGGCACCTTCGAATTCGCTTATCCCGTCGATACGAGACCTCTGGCGGAGCGGTTCAACGCTGTCTTTTCTGCCGTCACGGCGAAGGAACGACCGGGCGAAACCCTTGATAGTGACGAGACCCTGCTGATGCTTCTGGCGGATGCGATGGAGACGGCGGCAAAACCGCCTGTCATGGCTGCGCCCGACACCATTAAGCGCGCGAAAAGCAGCATCGATGATGACCCGGCCCGACCGTTCCGCCTTACCGATCTGGCAAGGGAGGCCGGCATGAGCCAGTTCCGCTTCCTGCGGGCTTTCGCGAAGGCCACAGGCCTGACCCCGCACAGCTATCTTGTCCAGCGGCGCGTGCATCTGGCCCGGCACGCGCTGGCGGGCGGCACACGGCCCGCCGAGGCCGCCTTCATCGCCGGTTTTGTCGACCAGAGCCATCTGAACCGGTTCTTCGTGCGCCAATTCGGCGTGACGCCCGCTGTTTACCGGGCGGCGCTTTCGTAAGGCAGGTTAGCGCAAAAGGGGAATGGCCTTGTGCAGCCGCCTTGTAGCCCGTTGCTTCGGCGAGGGACTCCGA
This sequence comes from Agrobacterium sp. El2ro-1b, assembly GCF_048298475.1. Taxonomy (NCBI): domain Bacteria; kingdom Pseudomonadati; phylum Pseudomonadota; class Alphaproteobacteria; order Hyphomicrobiales; family Rhizobiaceae; genus Agrobacterium; species Agrobacterium sp. El2ro-1b. Next base: position 523,806 of record NZ_CP103458.1, read on the forward strand.
GCACCAATGCCGCAATTTCATCCAAGACACCCACCCCACGCACCATCATGCTCCCGTCCTCCACCCCAAGAGGACAATCCCACACCATGACACCCGAATTCCTCATCACATCCTTCATCGTTGCCGCTTCTCCCGGAACCGGCGTGGTCTACACACTGGCCGCCGGCCTTTCGCAGGGGGCAAAGGCGAGCCTCATTGCGGCTTTCGGCTGCACGCTCGGCATCGTGCCGCATCTTCTCGCCGCCATCACCGGGCTTGCCGCCATTCTGCACACCAGTGCGCTGGCCTTCGGTATCGTCAAATATCTGGGGGTCGCCTATCTGCTTTACATGGCGTGGAACACGCTGCGGGAGAATGGCGCGCTGAAGATCGATGAGACGAGGCAACCGCAAAAACCCGCGCGCGTCATCGGTGAGGCGATCCTCATCAATCTGCTGAACCCGAAACTGTCGATCTTCTTTTTTGCCTTCCTGCCGCAGTTCATCGCGCCGGGCGAGCTTTCGCCGACATGGCGCATGATCGATCTCGGGCTGATCTTCATGGCCATGACGTTTCTGGTCTTTGCGCTTTACGGCTGTTTTGCCGCCTCGGTCCGGCGGCAGGTCGTGTCGCGTCCAGCGGTTCTCACCTGGTTGAGGCGCAGCTTCGCCGCCGCTTTCGTGGCGCTGGGGGCGAAGCTCGCCTTTACCGAGCGTTGAGACCGGACCGGATGGCCGGCCGCCTCAGTCGTCCCAATCGGGCGCGAGGTGGCCGGGGCTAACGATGCGGCCATTCGGCCTGGCAAGCGCGTGGATCGCCCGCATTTCCTCTTCCGAGAGCGCAAAATCGAAAATGTCGAAATTCTCCTTGAGGCGGCTTTCCGTCGCCGTCTTGGAAAGCGCCACGATGTCAGGCTGCTGCACCGCCCAGCGCAGGGTCACCTGCGCGGCGGTCTTGCCGTGTTTCGCGCCGATATCCTTCAGAACGGGATCGCTCGGCACCTTGCCATCGGCCATCAGATAATAGGCCGTCACAGACATGCCGTGTCTACGGGCCGCCGAAATCACCTTCGTCTGGTCGAGATAGGGGTGATACTCGATCTGGTTGGTGGCAAGCGGCGTGTCGGAGAGTTTCACCGCTTCTTCGGTCAGTGCCACGTTGAAGTTGGAAATGCCGATATTGCGGGCCTTGCCGGCCTTGCGCACCGCATTCAGCGCACCCATGCGCTCGGCAAGCGACACGTCGCTTTTCGGCCAGTGCAGAAGCAGCAGGTCGACATAGTCGGTCTTCAGTTTCGCAAGGCTTTCATCGACGGAGGCGAGAAAATCGTCGTGGCGATAGCGGTCCACCCAGACTTTGGTGGTGAGAAAGATATCGTGCCGGGAAATGCCCGATTGCGCGATGACCTCGCCGACGGCACCCTCGTTCTTGTAGATCTGGGCGGTATCGACATGGCGGAAACCGAGTTTCAGCGCTTCCGGCAGAATGCGCCTGACATCGTCTTCAGGAATGCGGAAGGTGCCGAAACCGAGGGCGGGAATATTCGCGCCATTCGCGCTGACGTCGTACATGGGTGTCTCTCCTGTTTGCTGAAAACATGGCCGGCGGAAGAGGCCGGATGGGAAGGCGTCTTTATTTAACTGGTGTCGGCGTGATCGGTTTCAACCGCAGGCAGATATCATATCGGTATATAATCCTCATCTGGACGACGGCATGGGCTGCCCGTTCCCTCTGGGCGGTTGCACGGGATAACGGACGGCGCTACGCCTCTGAATGCCCGCAAAGCCAACGCGCAGGTCGGGGCGACAGGGATGGAAGGAAATCTCGCGTGTCACGCTCACAACGGCTTCTCGATCTCCTGCAGATCCTGCGCTCCCACCGCATGCCGGTCAGCGGTGCGGCGCTTGCCGCCGAGATCGGCGTCAGCCTGCGCACGCTCTACCGCGATATAGCGACGCTGCAGGCGCAGGGCGCGGATATCGAGGGTGAGGCCGGCGTGGGTTATGTGCTGCGTCCCGGTTTCCTGTTGCCGCCGCTGATGTTTTCGCAACAGGAAATCGAGGCGCTGGTGCTGGGTTCACGCTGGGTGGCGGGCCGCGCCGATGCCGGGCTGGCCGAGGCCGCGCGCGCCGCACTCGTCAAGATCGCTGCCGTTCTGCCCGATGCGCTGCGTGAGGAACTCGATAATTCCACTTTGCTTGTCGGCCCGGGGCAGGGCCTCGCCGCCATCCATGTCGATCTCGCCGCAATTCGCGAGACCATCAGGAAAGAGAGCAAGGTGGTAGTGACCTATCGTGATGAAAAAGGAGACCTGACGGAGCGGGTCATCTGGCCCTTTGCGCTCGCTTTTTTCGATCTGGTGCGGGTGGTGCTGGCATGGTGCGAAACCCGGCAGGATTTCCGCAGTTTCCGGGCCGACCGCATCGAAAGCTTCCGTCCCCTCGACAGCCGTTACACGCGCCGCCGCCAGGCGCTGCTGAAAGAATGGCGCGAGCGGGAAAAACAGCGGCGACGCCACCATGCTGACAAAAACTGACAAGAGGCGGGTCTAGAAACCGTTCATCCGCAACACAGGAGAACGATCATGACCCACCCCGATTTCACCATCCTCTATGTCGACAACCCGCCGGCCAGCACGGAATTCTACAAGGCGCTGCTGGGTGTCGATCCCGTCGAATCCTCCCCGACATTTTCCCTCTTTGTCCTAGCCAACGGCATGAAGCTCGGCCTCTGGTCGCGGCACACGGTAGAACCGAAGGCGTCCGTGACGGGTGGCGGCGGAGAGCTTGCCTTCCGTGTCGAAAGCGATGCGCAGGTGGATGAGACCTTCGCCGGGTGGAAGGCAAGAGGTGTCGCCATGCTGCAGCAACCCGCGAAAATGGAATTCGGTTATACCTTCACGGCCGCCGACCCAGACAGCCACCGCCTCCGGGTCTATGCCTTCGCGGGTTGACGACCCTATTTCTTCACCGCCACCACGAAAAGCCGGGGAAAGCGCAGCAGCAACCGGCCGTCCGCCATGGGCGGATAGGCCGCCGCGATGCGTCGCGTATAATCGGCGAGGAAGGCTTCACGGTTTTCCTCGCCGGCGGCGGCGAGATAGGGGCGCAGCCCCGTGCCCTTCACCCATTCGACGATGCTGTCCGCATCCTTCATCGGGTGATTATAGACGGTGTGCCACACATCCACCCGCGAGGATTTCGGCGAAAGTGCATTAAAATAGTCCGAGGGTGGGGGAAGAGGTTTGCGACGCAGGCCGCCATCGGAAAAAGCGTCCTTCCACGGTCCCCCGTCGGCCGTTTCATGCATCGCGATATGCGTCGGCTCCTGCAGATTGTCGGGCATCTGCACGGCGAGAACGCCGCCGCTTTCCAGCTGGTCCATCAGTTGTGAGAGAACGGCAAGATGGTCCGGCACCCATTGGAAAACGGCATTGGCGTAAAGCAGGTCCGCCTTCTGCGCCGGTTTCCACGTCGCGAGGTCGGCCTTGCCGAAATTGGTATTCGGCAGCCGGTCCGCCGCCTTTTCCAGCATGTCGTCGTCGCTGTCGATGCCGGTGATGACGTTGACGCCGTAACGGTCGGTCAGAAGCTCGGTGGAATTGCCGGGGCCGCAGCCGAGGTCATAACCATTCAGCACGCGCTCCAGCGGCACCTGGGCCAGAAGATCCCGCGCGGGGCGCGTCCGTTCGTCTTCGAATTTCAGATATTGTTGCGCGGACCACGCCATGATTTCCTCCTGCGGACTGCCGTCAGATCGTCAGCATCGCATAGCCGAAACGGCCCCGCCATCATCGGATCAATGAATTATTGTGATGATTCTATTCATCAACCTTTTGTTTCGCCTCACAAAACGTCTTTGCCAGGGCCTGCATTTGTTATTTTCCATCAAAATCAAATATGGCGGCAATTAAAACTTGACCTGTCTGGGCGAGAGGCATTCACTCCGGCCGATTTCCAGCACATGCCCGGTTGTGAACGCGAAGCGTTTTGCGTCCGGTAATGCATCAAGACAAAAAGACGGAGCGTTTTCGCCAGGCGGAAATGCTTGACACAGGAGACCGTTATGAGCGTCGATACCGCACCTCGATCAACCACCTGGACCTATGTTGACGGTCAATGGCTGCCCGGCAATCCGCCGCTCATCGGCCCGACCTCGCATGCCATGTGGCTGGCCTCCACGGTATTTGACGGCGCACGCTGGTTTGATGGCGTGGCACCCGATCTCGATCTGCATTGCCAGCGTGTCAATCGCTCCGCGGTCAACATGGGCATGAAGCCGACCATGACGGCGGAAGAGATCGAGACGCTTGCGCTTGAAGGTGTGCGGAAGTTCGACGGCGGGATGGCGATCTATATCAAGCCGATGTATTGGGCCGAACACGGTATGCCCGGCAGCGTTGTCGCGCCGGATGCCAGCTCCACCCGTTTTGCGCTCTGCCTGTTCGAAGCGCCGATGGATGCCGGCAAGCCGCTGACGCTCACCGTTTCGCCGCTGCGTCGTCCGTCGCCGGAAACCGCGATGACCGACGCCAAGGCCGGCAGCCTTTATCCCAATAGCGGTCGCGCCATTCTGGAAGCCCGCGCGCGCGGTTTCGACAATGCCCTGATGCGCGACATGAACGGCAACGTCGCCGAATCCGCCTCGGCCAACATCTTCATGGTCAAGGACGGTGTCGTCTTCACGCCCGTGCCGAACCGTACCTTTCTTGCCGGTATCACCCGTTCGCGTGTGATAGGTCTTCTGCGTCAGGCCGGTTTCGATGTGCGGGAAGCCACGCTGTCGGTCGAGGATTTCAACGAGGCCGATGAAATCTTCTGCTCGGGCAATTATTCCAAGGTTTCGCCGGTCGTGAAACTGGATGACCGCGAATTGCAGGCGGGCCCGGTCGCGCGCAAGGCGCTTGATCTCTATATGGATTGGGCACGTCTCGGCGCAGACGTCTGAAATCCGCATCCATTGCGTTAAACGCGGCCATGGCAGGCATTCGTCCGGTCATGGCCGTTTTTGTTGCGGCGCAAAAAAATCCCCAAAAAGATGGGGGAATTTAATCCAATTTTAGACAAGCTTATTTTAGTTTGCGGCATCTTCATTTCCGGCTAGCGGGGGCCGCCAGATGTCTTTCAGCATTCGTAATATACTTGTTGGTTTTTTCCTCACCATCAGCCTTGCACTTGCCGGTTTCGTCGGCACGGAATCGTGGCGCTCGGTCAATCGCGCCAGCGCCTTTTCCGAGGTCGCGCAGCTCGTCTCGCTTGACAAGCTTCTTTTCAACGCACTTCTGAATTTCCGCAGTGAACGCGGCGACAGCGCCACGGCGCTGACGCTCGATCCGTCGAAGTCGGCGGGCAGCATCGCCAGTGTTGCGGCGGCACGTCAGAAGGTGGATGCCGCCATGAAGGCGTTCCTCACACAGTCTTCGTCGCTTGACGATACCAGGCTGCAAGGGCCGCTCAAGCGCGTGAAGGATGTCTACGCACAGTTCGTTGAACTGCGAAAGAAGGTTGACGCCAATGTTTCGCAGCCGCTCGACCGGCGCGAAAGCGGGCTCGACAAGACCGTCATGACGCTCGGCGGCGATTTCCTCGCCTCGCTGGAAGCGGGTTCGACGGCGCTGGAGGGGGCTGTCCGCTCTCTCGATCAGGGCCAGACCGGTCTCATCCAGCTGCGCTCCTACGGCTGGTCCGCCCGTGCGCTTGGCGGCAGCGCCACCGTTGTCCTCAACGCCGCCGTGGCGCAGAACCGGCCGCTCACCGCCCAGGAAATGCAGCAGCTCGGTGCCTTCGATGCCGGCGCGGCATTCGCGTGGAAGGCGACGGGTGATCTCGTCGCGCATGAATCTACGCCGCAATCGCTCAAGGACATCTACGCCACTGCGGACAAGACCTACTTCAAGGGCGATTTCAACACCCAGCGCACCAAGCTCATCGAAGACCTCAACAATGGCCGCACGCCGACCTTCACCTTGGATAGCTGGCGCACCACCGTCACCGAAAATCTGGGCACGATTGCCAAGATCGCCTCTGCCGCCATGGATATCCTCGATGCCAATGCCGAAAAGGCAAAACAGGACGCCTTCATCGATGCGGTGGTCTATCTGGCCGTCTTCCTCGTCACGCTGGCGCTTTGCATTGTCTCACTTGCCGTCATCGTCGGCCGCGTCACCCGGCCGATCAGCCGCCTGACCAATGCGATGATGGCGCTTTCGGGCGGCAATCTTGCAATCGATATCGCCGGCGCAAAACGCGGCGACGAGATCGGCGAGATGGCCCGTGCCGTGGAAATCTTCCGCGAGGCGGCCATCCGCAACCGGCAGCTGGAGGCGGACGCCGTCGCCAACCGGGAGCAGGCCGAACGCGACCGCATCGAGCTGCAGCAGCGCGCCGAGGCTGAGGCGGAAGAACGGCTCAACCAGGCTACGGGTTCGCTGGCGGGCGGTCTTCGCCGTCTCGCCTCCCCGGTGACATGGTCTGCGAGATCGCCACGCCTTTCGCGCCGCAATTCGAAGCGCTGCGGCACGATTTCAACAGCTCCGTGCATCAGCTGCGTGAGGCGCTGACGAGTGTCGGCCAGTCCGTGCAGACGGTGAATGGCGGCGCCCATGAGGTTTCCTCTGCCTCCGACGATCTTTCCCGCCGCACCGAGCAGCAGGCCGCTTCGCTCGAAGAGACTGCGGCGGCACTGGAAGAGATCACCGCCAATGTTTCCGCCACCTCCAAGCGGGCCGGTGAGGCCCGCGACACGGTGCGGGAAGCAAGGACCAAGGCCGATATTTCCGGCAAGGTGGTGCGCGATGCCGTCTCTGCCATGGAACGCATTGAGCATTCCTCGCGCCAGATCGGCCAGATCATCGGCGTCATCGACGAAATCGCCTTCCAGACCAACCTTCTGGCACTGAATGCGGGCGTCGAGGCGGCAAGGGCGGGCGATGCAGGCAAGGGCTTTGCCGTCGTTGCGCAGGAGGTGCGCGAACTGGCGCAGCGTTCCGCCAATGCGGCCAAGGAAATCAAGCAGCTCATCAACACCTCAGCCGTTGCGGTGGGTGAGGGCGTGAAGCTGGTTGCCGATACCGGCGTCGGGCTTTCCGAAATCGAGCAGCTGGTACTGTCCGTCAACAGCCATATGGACGCCATCGCCACGGCGGCGCAGGAACAGTCGGCCGGTCTCTCCGAGGTCAACACCGCCGTCAACCACATGGATCAGGCCACGCAGCAGAATGCCGCCATGGTCGAGGAAATGAATGCAGCCGGTGCCGGTCTCGCGCAGGAATGCGCCAATCTCCAGGCCCTGCTTGCGCAGTTCCAGCTCGGCCAGCAGGCCTCGGCATTGCGGGAGACGGCACGCCATATGCAGCGCGCCGCAAGCCCTGCGCGCGCTCCGTCCGCACCCGTCGCAGCACCCGCAAGGGCTCGCCCGGTTGCTACGCGCGGCAACGCGGCGCTGGCCGTGAAGGGTGATGACTGGACGGAGTTCTGAGGTTCGGAAGTCTGGCCCGCGTCATCAAACGGCGCGGGCTACGTTGTTGACGAGGCTTTCTCCACCCGCAACGTCATCCTCGGGCTTGTCCCGAGGATCTGCAAACGATTGATTTTGGTGGCGTGTTTAGATCCTTGGGACAAGCCCAAGGATGACGGCACGCAAATGCGCGCTATTCGCCATCAGTTTCGATGGCCTGGCCTTCATCTGAAATCCGCACTCCACTTCACCCTTTCCGAACATCCGGCAATGCACCGGCCAGCGCCCTGAGCGGCGCGGTCATGTGCTTGTCGCGCCTCATCGCCAGCGCAATCCGCCGTTCGAGCGGCGGTTCGAGCGAGCGCCATTCAAGCCCGGATGCGGCTCCTTCATGTTCGACGGCCATGCGCGGCACGACGGCAAGGCCAAGACCCGCGCCCGCCAGTTTCTTGATGGCCTCGACGCTGCCCAGTTCCATGGCGGGCTGCACGGTGCGGCCGCTTGCCGAAAACCATTGGTCCACCAGCTTGCGCGTATTGCCGCCTTCGTAAAGCAGCAGAGATCGCGTCGACAGCGTTTCGGCATTCAGCGCGATTTTGCCCGGCACGGAGCCGCGCGGGAAAACCGCGACGAGTTCGTCGAGATGGATGTCGCGGATATCGAGGCTGCGGCCGCTGGCGGGCAGCGCCACCACCGCCGCGTCGATCGTATTGGCCTCCAGAAGCCGCAATATATCGTGGGTATTGCCTGTTTGCACGACGATGTCGATGCCGGGCATCGCCTGCCGGATGCGGCCGAGCACCGGCGGCAGCAGATAGATGCAGGCGGTGGCGCCCGTGCCGATACGCAGACTTCCCGTCGCCCCGCTGCGGTGCGGTGCAACCGTCTCGATCGCATGCGCCACCTCTTCGGATATGCGCCTTGCATGGATGAGAAAATCCCGCCCCGCCGCCGTTGGTTGCGCGCGCCTGCCGACCCTCTCGATCAGCCGCACACCCAGCTGCTTTTCCAGAAGCCTTATATGCAGGCTGACGGCCGGCTGCGTCAGCCCGGCCTTGTCGGCGGCGGCGGAAAAACTGCCGAGATCGGCCACGTCCATGAAACTGCCCATCTGCCTGAGATCGAGGTCGACCATCAAAGAAAACCTTATCGTTTGTATAAGACAGATAATCTTTATTTTGGCTGCGCCGCAATGCACAATGAGGGCGTGAATGATCCGCAGGACAAGAGAATGACCCTTTCCACCGTTTCCAGCCTTTTAATCCGCCCCTGTGAGGAGGCGGATATTCCAGCCATTACCGAAATTTACCGGGATGCCGTTTTGTATGGCCGCGCCAGCTTCGAGATCGATCCGCCTGATGTGCAGACCATGGCCGAGCGCCGCCGCCTGCTGGTGGAGGGCAATTACCCCTATCTCGTTGCCGAACGCGATGGAAGGGTAGCCGGGTATGCCTATGCCGGCGCCTATCGCGCGCGCCCGGCCTATGGCGCGACGGTTGAAGATTCCGTTTATATCGATCCGGCCATGAAGGGCATGGGCATCGGCCGAAAACTGCTCGATGCGCTGATCGCGGAAGCCACCGCGCGTGGCTTCCGGCAGATGATCGCCGTCATCGGCGATAGCGCCAATGCGGCTTCGGTCGGCGTGCACCGGGCCACCGGTTTCGAACTCGTCGGCACCTTCAAATCCATCGGCTGGAAACATGGCCAATGGCTGGATACGGTGCTGATGCAGCGAGCGCTGGGCGAGGGCAATACCACGCCGCGTTTCTAAGTCTTTCAGGGCTTTGTGGAGCCGGGGATTTCCACCTTCAGCGTGTCTCCGGCAAGCTCGCTGCCCAGCTCCACGGCCTTGGTCTTCTTGTCGTAGACGCAGATATGGCTGACCGTCGCATCCGCACCCTTCGCTTTGCCGGTCAGGATGGCGAGACCGTAATTTTCGCTGCCGACGGGATCGACCACCGCCTTGGCATCCTCGAGCATATCCTTGGCGCCTGCAAGGCAGGCCGTCTGCACATCCGCCACGAACTCCTTCCAGGCATCATCAGACGATGCGGCGGCCGGCAGGGCGAGGGAGGAGAGGGCGGCGGCAAGGATAAGGGGACGGATCAAAGCGCGGGTCATGGAATTTCCTTCCTGCAATGTCATCAAAAGCGAACCGATAGGGTGGAAAACGGTACGCCAGGGTTGTGAAACAAATGTGGTGGCGGCTGGCTTGAGAGGAATTTTCTCTTTTGGCGGAACATTTTGATATTTCACAGGTTGCCCAAACAGAGGTTCGCTCCTATGGTCCGCTCACACGGTTTCTAGGAGCGGTAACCCGCTGCAAAAAGGAGTAAAAACCATGGCCTTCGAACTTCCTGAACTCCCCTACGACTACGACGCGCTTGCACCTTACATGTCGCGCGAGACGCTCGAGTTCCATCACGACAAGCACCACAAGGCTTATGTCGACAACGGCAACAAGCTGGCTGCGGAAGCCGGTCTTTCCGACCTGTCGCTCGAAGAAGTCGTGAAGAAGTCGTTTGGCACCAATGCCGGCCTCTTCAACAATGCTGCCCAGCACTACAACCACGTCCATTTCTGGAAGTGGATGAAGAAGGACGGCGGCGGCAACAAGCTGCCGGGCAAGCTGGAACAGGCATTCGCTTCCGATCTCGGCGGCTACGACAAGTTCAAGGCAGATTTCATCGCTGCCGGCACCACGCAGTTCGGCTCCGGCTGGGCATGGCTCTCCGTCAAGAACGGCAAGCTTGAAATCTCCAAGACCCCGAACGGCGAAAACCCGCTGGTTCACGGCGCAGATCCGATCCTCGGCGTCGACGTATGGGAACACTCCTATTACATCGACTACCGCAACCTGCGTCCGAAGTACCTCGAAGCCTTCGTTGATAACCTCATCAACTGGGACTACGTCCTGGAGCGTTACGAAGCCGCTGCCAAGTAAGGTTTGGCGAACGGAATTTTTCGAACACTCGGCCTTCGTGCCGGGTGTTCTGCTTTTGGCATGTCGCGCGTTGTCACAAGCCTGTCATCAGCCGGGTTTATCGCGGCGCATCATGACTGAAAAAAGCACGCCTCTCTTCTCCTTCGGCATCGTCGCCGATCCCCAATATGCCGACGCCGATCCCCGCCCCGATATGGGCCGTTTTTATGCCGAAAGCCCGAAAAAGCTGGCTGAGGCGATTGACGCCTTCAACCGCGAAGACCTCGCCTTCGTGGTGACGCTCGGTGATATCATCGATCGCGGCTTTGAAAATTTCGATGCGATCCTCAGCGTTTATGACGCGCTTCGCCACCCCTCGGTGCTGCTGCCGGGCAATCACGATTTCGCCGTCGCCCCCGAGCATCTTTCCGCCATCCATGCCCGCCTCGGCATGAAGGCTCCCTGGCATGATTTTGCCCTAAGCGGCATCCGCTTCGTCGTGCTTGACGGCAACGATGTCAGTCTCTTCGCCCCGCCGCCTGATGATCCGCGCCGCCTGGTCGCGCAGGAGCGGTTGAAGCGCCTGAGGGATGTCGATGCGATCAATGCGCAGGACTGGAACGCTTCGCTCAGTGACGGCCAATTCGAATGGCTACGCACCGTTCTGCAGCAGGCGGATGCGGCGGGCGAAAAAGTTATCGTGCTGTGCCACTATCCCATCTATCCGGAAAACGCCCACAACATGTGGGACGCGCCGCGCATCCTTGATCTTCTTGGCTCCCACCCGTCCGTTGCCGCATGGTTCAACGGCCATAATCACGAGGGCAATTACGGGACGCTCGGCACCACCCACTTCGTCAATTTCAAGGGCATGGTGGATACGCCTGACCAGAACACCTTCGCCATCGCCGATGTCTTCGCCGACCGGATCGAGATTCGCGGTTTTGGACGCGAGGAGGATCGGGTGTTGGCCCTCTAAAACCGGGCCTTGACTTCGCCAGTCGCCAGCTGCGTGGGGAATCCGCCGCGCCGTTTGCTTTCAGCCGATTATTCTTATTCGGCCTGCCGTCAGAGGCAGGCCCCAGAGCCGGGGGTGACTTGCATTGTCACCTTGTCCTAGACTTCTGTTTTCGCGATGGAATTCACCGCAATGTGACTTTTTTTCGCCATGCGGAAAGGGCATCCTCGCCCGGTTCGATAAAGCGCCGGTGTCCATGCCGGAATCAAGGAGAGTGTGCATGAAACTAAAAACCATCACGGCGGCCATGCTGTTCGGCTGTCTTTGCGCCGGAGCTGTTTATGCTGCCGGCGAAGTCGAAAAACGCGAAGGCATGATGAAGCAGATCGGCGGCTCCATGGGTGCGCTCGCCGCCATCTCCAAGGGAGAAAAGCCCTTTGACGCTGCCGCCGTCAAGGCTGCCGTGACGACCATCAGCACCAATGCCAAGGCTTTCCCCGACCAGTTCCCCGTCGGCTCAGAGACCGGCAGTGCGGCTGCTCCCGCCATCTGGGAAAACTTCGACGACTTCAAGGCCAAGGCCGCCAAGCTGGGCACGGATGCGGACATGGTTCTCGCCAATCTCCCCACCGATCAGGCCGGCGTCGCCACCGCCATGAAGACGCTCGGCGCCGATTGCGGCACCTGCCACCAGACCTATCGTCTGAAGAAATAATCGAAGCATCTGAAAACGCCGCCCATCGGCGGCGTTTTTCGGCACGAAAGGCATCTGACCGGGTCAGGTGAGAATGGGGAGAGGGGTATGTCCTCCATCTGGACGAAGCTTGTGGGCGGGGCAGTGGTTGCGGCCATTGCGGGCTACGGAATTTTTGCCTGGGTTACCGCACCGGAACGCCAGGCGCCGAGCCATTGGGTGAGCCTCGGTGAGCCTGATCTTGCCAATGGTGAAACCCTGTTCTGGGCCGGCGGCTGCGCAAGCTGTCACGCCGCACCCGATGCCAAGGGCGAGGGGCTGCTGACGCTTTCCGGCGGGCAGGCGCTGAAAAGCCCTTTCGGCACCTTTCACGTTCCCAATATCTCCTCTGATCCACAGCACGGCATCGGTGGCTGGACGCTGGCGGAATTCGGCGATGCGATGACGCGCGGCGTCGGCAAGAATGGCGAACATCTGTACCCGTCCTTTCCCTATGCTTCCTACGCCCGCATGACGCAGAAGGACATCAACGATCTCTTCGGTTATCTGAAGGTTCTGCCGGCCAGCCAGAATGACGCGCCGGATCACGACCTGCCTTTCCCGTTCAACCTGCGCATGGCCTTAGGCGGCTGGAAATTCCTTTATTTCGATCCCGCCGCACCGCCGCGCGTCGAACTCGCCAATGCCAACGCCGAATTGCTGCGCGGCCAATATCTGGTGGAAGGGCCGGGCCATTGCGGCGAATGCCATACGCCCCGCGACGCGCTCGGTGGTTTCCTTGCCGGTAAATGGCTGGCCGGTGGCCCCAACCCGGAAGGCGAGGGCCGTATTCCCGACATCACCCCCGGTTCGCAAAGCATCGGAAGCTGGGCCGAAGCCGATATTGCCGGCTATCTCGAAACCGGCTTCACCCCGGAATTCGACAGCGTCGGTGGCTCCATGGTCAAGGTGCAGCAGAACATGGCGCATCTGACCACCGAAGACCGCGATGCGATCGCCGCCTATCTCAAGGCCATTCCGGCGCGGTAACCCTCAGCCGAGGCAAGGCACGCGGGTCGAAAGCAGGCCTGCCATTGACTCCTGCATCTGCCCGACGGATAACATGTCCGTGATGGTTCCTTCCGGGCGTTCCGGAAGGTGAAAAGGGAACACGATAGGGAGAAATCCTCATTCGTGGCTGCCCCCGCAACTGTGAGCGGAGAGCCTGAAACGAAATGCCACTGGCAAGCCATCTCGCCTCCATCAATGGCGAGGGTAATGCCGGGAAGGTGTTTCAGGTTTTGACCCGTAAGCCAGGAGACCTGCCATCACGGAAATATCCATGCCGGCGGGGTGTCCGGAAGAGCGGAATTTCAGGGTGGTGGCATCAGGCCTCCCTGTGTCAGTCTCGTATCCCCGTGGTGAAGTATATCGCATGCGGTCCTGCGGTTTTTGCCGTTCGCCCGCATCTAAAGGCGCGGGGTCGCGCCGGGAGAGGGGTCACCATGTCCACCAACCTGAATACGGCCAATTCAGCCGTTTCCGTAAAAACAGCCAGCGTCGCGCAGTCGCTGACGGCGATCGTGCTTGGCCTTTTCGTCGTCGGTTTTGTCGGCTTTTCCCATGTGGAAGCCGTTCACAATGCCGCGCATGATACGCGCCATGCCAATGCCTTCCCCTGCCATTGAGGGAAACCGCATGTCATTTTTTCGCAATATCGTCTTCACCGCCATTCTCGTTGGTATCGTCGGCGGCTTCGCCGTGTCTGCCATGCAGGCGGTCAGTACCACGCCGCTCATCCTGCAGGCGGAAACCTTTGAAAGCGCCGGCGAAGCGCCCCACAGCCATGATGCACCGGCGCCCGGTGCTGCCGTTCCCGCCCATGAGCATAATGACGAGGCCTGGGCTCCGGCCGATGGTTTCGAGCGCACGGCCTATACCGTCGCCGCCAATGTGCTGACCGCCATCGGTTACGCGCTGGTGCTGACGGGCCTGATTTCGCTGCGTGGCACCAATACCGGCTGGCGTGAGGGGCTTTTGTGGGGCGTCGCCGGCTTTGCCGCCGTTATGCTCGCCCCGATGATCGGCCTGCCGCCGGAACTGCCGGGAAGCCCGGCCGCCGCACTTGAGGCGCGCCAGATCTGGTGGCTCGCGACCGTTGCCGCAACCGCGGGCGGCATTGCGTTGATCGCCTTCCGCCGCGAACCCTGGGCGGTTCTATTGGCGCTGGTGTTGATCGTCGCGCCGCATGTGATCGGCGCACCCCTGCCGCCGGAAGGCGAACACGCGCTGGCACCGTTGCCGCTGGAGCGTCAGTTCATCGTCGCCGCCACCATCACCAGCTTCGTCTTCTGGGCGCTAATCGGCACGTTGAGCGCGCTTTTCCTGAAACGCTTCCAGCAGGCATAAGCTTATGCAGGACGCGGCGGAATGGAGTGAGGAACTCGATGCGCTGCGTTTTGCCGTTCCCGGTCACGGCGCTTTCTGCGCCGCGCACCGCCTCGCATTCAAGGCAGTTCTCGGGGCAACCCCGGAGCGAGAGGCGGCTCTCGCCTGTTTTCATGAACACGAAGCTGCTTTTATCGCCGCGGCGCTCAGCAAGATAAAACGCGCAAATTTGCCCGCCGGCCGCAGCCTGCATCTGAACAGCCGCGACATTCGCCGTGCGATTGCAGGGGAGGGCGATGCGTCGGCGGCGCGGGTGTGCCGGGTGCTTGATCAGTATTGACTGGCTCGATATCCCCACCTCGTCATCCCGGCCTCGAGCCGGGATCCAGCCGACGCGCGTCTGCGCTGCGAAAAGAGCTCTTTAGCCCAGAGACTTGGGCTGGCTGGATTCCGGCTCAAGGCCGGAATGACGGGAAAGTACAGGGCCGTAGAGCATTGAGGCGGATACCCCTCAGCGATGCTCCGCCGTAAAAACCTGAAGTTCCGCCTCGGCTTCCGGACCAAAGAGGCCAAGGCTTTTCAGAATTTCCACCGCGAAACTGACCGGCGCGCTGCCGGCGGCCGTGATGATGCCACCATCGCTGACCGCCTTCGGCTGGTCGCGATAAAGCGCCTCACCGCGATAGGCCGGATAGGCCTTGTGCGATGCCAGCGCATTGCCGGTATGGACGACATCGTTCAGAACACCCGTGCCGCCGAGCGCGCTCGCCGCCGCGCAGATGCCGGCGACCACCCTTTCCCTGTCGCGAAACCGCTTGACCAGCCCGTCAAGATCGACAGCCGTTCCCTTTTCCCAGCTGAGACCGCCGGGAATGACGAGCGCATCGATGTCAACGGGATCGAGCGTGTCATAGGATGTGTCCGGCGTCACCTTCAGCCCGCCCATCGAAGTCACGGGCCTGCCATCAGGCGTGGCGTGCACGATCTCGACACCGAGATAGCTGCGCGCTGCCGCCGCAAGCAGCGCCGGCTCCCAGTCGGCAAAATCCTGTGCAAGCGCAATGGCGATCCGTGTCATGACCGTCTCCGTGGTTGTTAATCAGGCAATGGACTGCATATAGCGCATGCCGGTGACCGGCCGCGGCGCGAAATCCATGTTTTCGTAGAAACGATGCGCGGCCACATTGCCGGTCGTGGCGCTGACGGAAAGATAGTCACAACCAAGGCGCTTGGCGATATCGCGGGCACGGGACACCAGATGCTGGCCGGTGCCATGGCCGCGATGACCGTCACGCACGAAGAGATGATGCAGCTCCAGCCCGCGCCGGCCTTCCTGCGCCCTGTAGAGCGGCAAAAGCAGGGCGTAACCGATCAGCGCGTCGTCGGCTTCAGCCACCAGCCCATGCACCCAGGGAAGCGGTCCGAACAGGTCGCGTTCCAGCTTGGCAGGCGTGATCGCGGCCGCATCGCCGTGGTAGGAGGCAAGCAGGGTGATCATCTCGTTGAGCTCGGGCAGATCGGTCTTGCGCGCGCCGCGAATGATGACGACGGGCGGTCTTTCCAGTGTAAGGGAGCTATCTTCGGTCATTTTTTCGGTCCTTTGGTCTTATCGGTGCCGTCAGGACGTTTGAAAACAACAAAGCCGCCTGACGGCGGCTTGTTGACAATATGATCTGTCGAGCCGCCCTTAAAGGAAGGCCCAAAAATACGAGCAGGAGATGGGTGCGCGTTCATTGATCATGGGGAATGCAATGCGCCCGAATCCATATTCTGTCAAGCGGGTCAATTCGCAAATCGCGCGATTGCCGATACGATCGCCTCTTCCATTCCCGCATCGCCGGTAGAATGACCAGCGCCGTCGATGGCGATCAGCTGGCTTCCCGGCCATGCGGCTGCGAGTTCGTAAGCCGTGATGGGTGGTCCCTGCAAATCGCGCATGCCCTGAATGAGTATGCCGGGGATGCCGGACAAACTGCCGGCGTTGCGGAGAAGTACGCCGTCGTCAAGCCATGCTGCGTGGTGAAAATAATGGGCGCAAAGGCGCGCGCGCGTCAGAATATAATCGTCGTCGCGCCATCTTTCCGGGAAGGCCGAGGTGCTCTCTGCGGTAATCGACCCCGCCTCCCACAGATGCCATTCGAAGGCGGCCATCAATCTTATGGATAGGTCAGGGTCGTTCAGGAGCTGGTGATAAGCGCCGACCGGATCCTCCTTCGACATGTGACCCGGAATTGCCGCAACGAAACGCTGCCACTGTTGCGGCAGGAACATCGCCAGTCCCTTGTACAGCCAGTCGATTTCCTTCTGTCGTGTGGTGGTGACGCCTGCAAGCACCACCGCGCGCACGTATTCCGGATGCTGCTGGGCATAGGCAAGTGCGAGTGTGGCGCCCCAGGAACTGCCATAAACCAGCCAGTCGTCTACCCCGAGGGCTGAGCGAATGGCCTCCATGTCATCGATCAGATGGTGCGTGGTGTTATGCTCGAGGTTGTCGGCGGCGTTCGGTGTGCTTTTGCCGCAGCCGCGCTGGTCGAACTGGATGATGCGATAAAAGGCCGGATTGAAATAGCGCCGCGCCGTCGCCGAAAGCCCGGAGCCGGGGCCGCCATGCAGCAGGATCGCCGGCCGTCCCGCCGGATTGCCGGCAATCGTCACATGCAGCCTGTGGCCTTCGGAAACGGCGAGGAAAATAGTCTCGAACGGGGTGATTTCGGGAAATATCTCGGCCATCCGGCATCCCTTTTTCAAGCGGGTGGGAGGCGCATACAGAGCACGGATGACAGTTGAATGTCAGTCTCGTATTCGCCGCTTGTTCAATGCTCGCCCTCGCACATGCCGTGGTTGGACAGTGCGCGGATGACGTAACAATCCTCGATCGAATGGCCGTGGCAATGGGCGACGATGCGTTCCAGCTCGTGTTCCAGCTTCTTCAGGCTGACAATCTTTTCGCGCACATGGGCGAGATGCTCGGCGGCGATGCGGTCGGCACCTTCGCAGGGCATCTGCCGGTGCTGGCTGAGCGCGAGCAGCTCGCGGATGGCCTCGATATTCAGACCGAGATCGCGCGCATGGCGGATGAAGGCCAACCTTTCGAGGTCGGATTTTTCGTAACGGCGCTGGTTGCCATCCGAACGATCCGCCTCGCGGATGAGGCCCATCTGCTCGTAATAGCGGATCGTCGGCACCTTCACGCCGGTGCGTTTCGACAGTTCACCGATGGACAGCATGGCTTTCTCCATATCTCCAGTCTCTAGAGATATGGCTTTTTCACGCCCGGTTCAATGGCCTCAAGCGGCATCGTTGACGCCAAGCGCCTGGGCCAGTGCCTTCAGAACCTGCGATTCGAGGCTTGCCATATCCGGCTGGGCGGAAGCACCCACGTCAGCATTGGCGCCAGTTGCGGCGGAAGCGCCGCTGTTCATGTCCCAGAGAGCAGCGGCCAGGCTGGCGGAGGCACCGGCCAGCGGAGCGACGGCTGTGGCAACATTGCCTGCCACCGAAATGGCGCGATGGGCCGCCCGCGTCAGCTCCTGCAAAGCCTCGGTGGTGGACTGGCTCTCCCGGCTGTGCGCAGGCGCGATGCCGCGGACCGGAGAGGCGAAATTGATGCTGCTGGTTGCTGCGATAGTCGTCATGACTGTGAGTCCCCTAGTTCTGATGGAGTATTTTTAAGGTCCGAAACATTCGCGAGGATTGCGTCATGCACGCCTTGTGCAAAAAATAACTGCAATATAGTGTACCCCCCTATAGTATATGAGGTGCACATGTCCCACACGATCCGCAACAAGGACAAGCTGCTGGCCCGCATCCGCCGCCTGAAAGGGCAGATGGAGGCGGTGGAGCGCGCATTGGACGAGGCCAAGCCCTGCGGCGAGGTGCTGCAATTGCTCGCCTCGGTGCGCGGCGCGCTTTCAGGCCTGACGGGGGAGGTGATGCAGGAGCATCTGCACGAACATGTGGTCCATGCCGAAAATGAAGACGAACGGGCGCGGGCGGCGGAAGAGCTGGCCCAGGTGCTGAAGACCTACATCCGGTAGGTCAACGCAGGCCAGCAGAATGAAAAGAAGCCGGCAGAGTCGAGAAAGGCCGGTAAAGTCGAGAGAGGATTGAGCGACATGACGACGACTTCCGAACCTTTCGCCACGGCGGAGCATCACCATATTTATCTCGGCCAGAATCATGAGCGCAATGAAAGGCGCGTCTGGATGGTCATTGCGTTGACCACCGTCATGATGGTGGCGGAGATCGTCGCCGGCCACTGGTTCGGCTCCATGGCACTGACGGCGGATGGCTGGCACATGTCCACCCATGCGGGCGCGATGCTGATTTCGGCGCTCGCCTATCTCTATGCAAGGCGCGAGGCGCGCAATCCGCGCTTCAGCTTCGGCACCGGCAAGTTCGGTGATCTCGCCGGTTTTGCCAGTGCCGTCGTGCTCGCCGTGGTGGCACTGCTCATTGCGGTTGAAAGCGGCCTGCGTCTCGTCAGCCCCGTCCAGATCGATTTCAACCAGGCTATTCTCGTTGCCGTCATCGGCCTTGTCGTCAATCTCGTCAGCGCCGTGCTGTTGAAGGATGACCATCATCACGATCATGGCCATGGCCATGGCTCGCATGCCCATCACGGCCATGGCAGCCATGCCCACCACGATCACGGTTCGCATGCGCAGCACGGCGCAAAGGGCGGGCGGGACAATAATCTGCGCGCCGCCTATCTGCATGTGCTGGCGGATGCGCTGACCTCGGTTCTGGCCATCGTCGCGTTGCTGCTCGGCAAGTGGAATGGCTGGAATTTTCTCGACCCGTTGATGGGCATTGTCGGCGGTCTGGTCATCGCCCGCTGGTCATGGGGGCTCATTCGCTCCACGGCAACGACGCTGGTCGATGCGGTGCCGCTGACGGACGACCTGCCGCAGGAAATCCGTGATACGGTGGAAACGGAAGAAGATCGCATCACCGACCTGCATGTCTGGCAGGTTGGCCCCGGCCACCATGCGGCCATCGTCGCGATCCATTCGCAGGTGCCGAAAGCGCCGGCCTTTTATAAGCAGAAACTTGCCGCCATACATGAACTGTCGCATGTGACAGTGGAAGTCAGCCCGGCAAGGGCCTGATCGGAATCGCCTATTCGGTATATTCTGAATAGGCGCCGCGCACCCACTCGGCCTGGGCTTCCGCTTTGTCTTCGGCGGAGGCTGCCGGCGTATCCTGATAGGCGGGGGCGCTGCCATTGCCAACGGCCCACAGCACATTAGCCAATGACTGGGAAAGAATGGTGCTGGAAACGGTCGGGTTGCCGGGACCGCGTTTTACGGCCTGCTCCTCCGGCGTGTTTTGCGCACTGCCAGCTTTTTCGAGGTCGCGGATGCGACCCTGATAATTATATCCGCCAATATTGCTTTCGATCTGCATTTGGGTGATTCCGCGTTCAAAAGTTAACGAATAGTTAACGGCGGCGACTTGTCTGAAGCTTGCGTCTGCTGCGCTGCAATGACGGTCGAGGGTTGACAGTCGGCGAAGTAGTGCTTCGTTTTTGCATGAAAGCAGACGAAGGCGCACAGGATGTTTGTTCTTGAAGCTTCATGCCTGCCGGCACTGGAGGCACCCATTCCGTCATACCGGCTCAAGGCCGGTATGACGGAAACACTAGACGTCGTGAATACGAGAACCCGGTCGGTTCCGGTTCGTGCTCACGCCGTTTCCTTCTCAGCCGGAGCAACGGGCTCCCGCATCTCCTCCTCCTCCAGCTCAACCGTCGCCACCGCCTCCTGCGCCGCAGGCGTCACCATGGCAGCCACCAGCGTGTCGAGGCCGATGCTGCCGACCGGCTTGCCGTCCTCATCCACCACATGGGCCTGGGTTTCATTGGCCTCGGACATGTCGCGGGCGATGGTTTCGAGCGTGGCGTTCTCAGGCACGGACATGCCTTCCGGCTTGCTGTCCAGCGGTTCCATGACCGTTGTGGCCTGCAACACGCGGCTGCGGTTGACGTCGCGAACGAAGTCGGTGACGTAATCATCCGCAGGGGAAAGGATGATGCTCTGGCCGTCGCCCTGCTGCACCACTTCGCCGTCTTTGAGGATGGCAATATGGTCCCCGAGCCGCAAAGCCTCGTCCAGATCGTGGGTGATGAACACCACGGTCTTTTTCAGTTCCTGCTGAAGATCGAGCAGCATCGTCTGCATATCGACGCGGATCAGCGGATCGAGCGCCGAATACGCCTCGTCCATCAGCAGGATATCGGCGTCATTGGCAAGCGCCCGGGCAAGACCGACGCGCTGTTGCATGCCGCCGGAAAGCTGGTTCGGATAATAATCCTCGTAGCCGTCAAGGCCGACACGATTGAGCCAGTAACGGCCCTTTTCTTCGCTCTCCTTGCGTGGCACGCCCTGGATGTCGAGACCATAGACGCTGTTTTCGAGCACTGTGCGGTGCGGCAACAGGCCGAATTTCTGGAACACCATCGCCGTCTTGTGGCGGCGGAATTTACGGAGCGCCGAGGTGCTCATGCCGCAAATGTCCTCGCCGTCATAGAGAACTTCACCGGCTGTCGGGTCGATCAGCCGGTTGATGTGGCGGATCAGCGTCGACTTGCCGGAGCCGGACAACCCCATGACGACGGTGATTTTGCCGCCCGGCATGGTGATGTTGATGTTGTTGAGACCAAGCACATGGTTGTGTTTATCGTTCAGTTCCACCTTGTCCATGCCCGACCGCACCGCTTCGAGATATTTCTCGGGATGCTTGCCGAAGATCTTGTAAAGGTTGCGGATTTCGATGCTTTTAGCCATGGGAGACCTCGCGGTATTTCTGCAGGCGCTTGCCGAAAGCCTGGCTTGCCCTGTCGAACATGATGGCGATGGCGACCAGAGCGAAACCGTTCAGGAAGCCCACCGTGAAGAACTGGTTGTTGATGGCCTGCAGCACATTCTTGCCAAGCCCGCCGACACCGACCATGGAGGCAACGACGACCATGGCGAGCGCCATCATGATGGTCTGGTTGATGCCGGTCATGATGGTGGGCAGCGCCAGCGGCAGTTGCACGTTGAACAGCTTCTGGCCGTTGGAGGAACCGAAGGCATCGGCCGCTTCCAGCACTTCCCGGTCCACCAGGCGGATGCCGAGGCTCGTCAGCCGGATGACGGGCGGAATGGCATAGATCACCACTGCGATCAGGCCCGGAACCTTGCCGATGCCGAAAATCACCACCACGGGGATGAGATAAACGAAGCTTGGCAGGGTCTGCATCACGTCGAGCACGGGATTGATGAGGCGTTGCAGGCGTTCGGAACGACCCATCAGGATGCCGAGCGGCAGGCCGATGACGATGGCGATCAGCGTGGCAATGGCGACAATGGACAGCGTCGTCATGGCGTCGCGCCAGAGGCCGACTGCGCCGATCATGAAGAGGGAGAGGGCGGTGCCGCCGGTGATCTTGAAGCTGCGCCCCGCCAGATGCACGATCGCCAGAATGACCAGCATGGTGATGATCCACGGCGTCTGGATGAACAGTCGCTCCGAGGCATTGAGGAAGAGTTGCAGCGGATGCACGACCACATCGATCGCATCGCCGTAATTGCGCACGATGTCGCGAAAACCGTCATCGATGGTCTTGCGTGCCACACGCATCGTGGAGTTGTCGATGGCCGGGAACTTGCAGAGCAGGTCCGGCAGGTAATTGCAGAGGGCCATTATTGTTGTTTTCCCTTTGGGTTATTGGGATGGGGACGGGGAATGATGGCGCGCGGGGCACCCCCCTCTGTCCTGCCGGACATCTCCCCCTCAAGGGGGGAGATCGACAAGCGGCGAGATATCGCCCATCACCTGCATTGCGGATTGAGCGAGAGGATACCTCCTGCGGATCTCCCCCATTGAGGGGGAGATGCCCGGCAGGGCAGAGGGGGGTAGGCGGCTTGCGCCGACTCCCCCATCACCCCATCACATCGAAGCCTTGATCTTCTCCGCCACCTCGGGCGAAACCCACTTCGTCCAGATATCCTCATGGTTCTCGAGGAAATATTCGGCGCCATCCTCGTTGGTGCCCTGGTTCTCATCCATCCAGGCCAGAACCCCGGCAACCGTGGCGTTGTTCCACTGCCGCTTGCGGATATAGTCGATGGACGGACCGGCCTTTTCGGCAAAGTCCTTGGTGACAACAGTGAACACCTCGGCGACCGGATAGGCGTTTGGCTGGGGATCGGCGCAATCCGGCTTGGCGATGCAAGTGTCGTAGGCCTCGCGGTCGAGTGCCACGCCATCGTCCAGCTTCACCATGTCATATTTGCCGAGAATTGCTGTCGGAGACCAGTAATAGCCGAGCCAGCCCTGCTTCTTCTCGTAGGCATTGGAAATCGAGCCATCGAGGCCCGCCGCGGAGCCGGTGTCGATCAGGGCGAACCCTTTTTCGTCAGCCTTGCGTGCCTTGAACAGGTTGGCGGTCGTCGGCTGGCAACCCCAGCCCGGCGGGCAGCCGAAAACGGCACCCTTGCTGGCATCTTCAGGTGCCGGGAAAAGCTCGGGATGCTTGAGTGCATCCTCAACCGTCTTGATGTCAGGATGTTCGTCGGCGAGATATTTGGGAATCCACCAGCCTTCGACGCCGCCCTCGCTCAGGATTTTGACTTCCTGGATGAGGTTGCCCTTCTTGACGGCTTCCTCATAGGGGGTGCCAAGGGTGTTCACCCACATTTCGGGCGCCATATCCGGCTGGCCCTTTTCGTTCATCGAGGTGAATGTCGGAGTGGTGTCGCCGCTGATGACGTTGACCGTGCAATCATAGCCGTTTTCCATGATAAACTTGTCGACGTAGGCCGCGACACCGGCGGATGCCCAGTTCATTTCGGCGATGGTGATGCTGCCGCACTCTTCGGCGGCGTTAGCGGAGTTTGCTGCACCGGCAGCGATGATAAAGCCCGTTACGAGAATGGTCGAGGCGAGGAGTTTCTTCATGTGTAAGACCCCCAAGTCTGATGCAGTGTTTTCAATTGGCAAAGCGGGAGCACTGCAAAGCCCGGATTGCCAAGGGCGAACTGACATGGCGCATGAAAAAGCCGAAAAAATCCGGCGATAAGATTATCCGCAAGACGTGCTGCAGGATTGCCGCGAGAAAGGCGGCGAAAAGGCGCATGAATATGTCAACGGCCCGGATAATACGGCCAAAAAGTGATATTGCAACGCGAAACGGCGCAACGCAGCCATGCGTTCGATTTCCGGAACATTTTCTCCGGTTGAATAATACATGAGCTATATTTGTATTGACGAAAGATATATTAAGAGTTGCAGCAACTGAAAATAAAAATCCATTGGCCGCAAAGGTGGTATTTAAATAAAAGATACAGTTTATAATTTGTGGAAAAAATATTTAGAAACGAGATTTTTGCGGGTATTTTCGTCCAAAATAAGAGCGGGCGACGATTGGATCGCCGCCCGTTTGTACATTCAGCGTGTCACACGGCGGCCTTGCCCGCGACCTTCAGGGCGAAGGCGTATTCGAACGCGACTTCCTCCAGGCGCTGGAAACGGCCCGACTTGCCGCCATGGCCGGCCGCCATGTTGGTCTTTAGCAGGATAGGGGCTTCTCCCGTGGTCTTTTCGCGCAGCTTCGCTACCCATTTGGTCGGCTCCCAATAGGTCACGCGCGGATCGGTGAGGCCCGAAAGCGCAAGGATCGGCGGGTAGGCTTTCGCGCCGACATTGTCATAGGGGCTGTAGGCGGCGATCCAGCCATATTCCTCCGCCGATTCCAGCGGATTGCCCCATTCGGGCCATTCCGGCGGGGTCAGCGGCAGGGTGTCATCCAGCATGGTCGTCAGCACGTCCACGAAGGGAACGGCGGCGATGATGCCGGCGAATTTTTCAGGCGCCATATTGGCGACAGCCCCCATCAGCATGCCGCCGGCCGAGCCGCCTTCGGCGATGATGCCCTCATAGGAAGTGAAACCCTCCTGAACCAGATGATCGGCAGCCGCGATGAAGTCCTTGAACGTGTTCTGCTTGTTTTCCATCTTGCCGGTTTCGTACCATTCGAAACCCTTGTCCTTGCCGCCGCGAATATGGGCGATGGCATAGATGAAACCACGGTCGGCCAAAGACAGCGTGGTGGTGGAGAAGGAAGCGGGAATGGTGATGCCATAAGCGCCATAACCATAAAGCAGGCAGGGAGCGGAGCCGTCGAGCGCCACATCCTTGCGGTAGAGCAGGGACACCGGCACCAGCTCGCCATCATGGGCAGGGGCCATGATGCGGCGGGTGATGTAATCATCCGGATTGTGGCCCGAGGGCACTTCCTGCGTTTTCAGCAGCGTGCGGTCGCGCGTCACCATGTTGTAATCGAACAGCTGGCTCGGCGTCGTCATCGACGAATAGGAGAAGCGGATGACATCGGTGTCATATTCCGCCGCACCATGCAGGCCAAGCGAATAGGCCTCTTCGGCAAAGGCGATGGAATGTTCCTCGCCCGTTCGACGGTCGCGGATGACGATGCGCGGCAGGCCGTCGCGGCGCTCCAGCCAGATCAGATGGCGGGCATAGGCATCGACGGAAAGAATGAGGCGACCCGGCTCATGCGGCACCACCTCTTTCCAGTTTTCCTTGCCCGGCGCGGTAACCGGCGCTTCCACGATGCGGAAATCCTTGGCATCGCCGTCATTGGTGAGAATGTAGAAGACATCGCCGCCTTCGCACATCGAATATTCGATGCCCTCTTCGCGCTCCGCCACCACCTTTGGCTCGGCCATCAGATCTTTGGTGGAAAGAAGGCGGTATTCGCTGGTTTCATGGTCGTGAATATCGATGAAGATGAAATCGTCGAGCACAGACGCGCCGACGCCCATGAAGAAGCCGGGGTCCTTTTCCTCATAGACCAGCCGGTCGGCGGATTGCGGCTCGCCGATGATGTGGTGGAAGACTTTCGACGGACGGTGGTTCTCGTCCTGCAGCGTATAAAAGAAGCTCTTGCCGTCAGGCGCCCATGCGCCGCCGCCGCCGGTATTTTCCACGACATCGGCAAGGTCTTCACCGGTTTTAAGGTTACGGATGCGAAGCGTGAAATATTCCGAACCCTTGTCGTCATAACCCCAGATGCCGTGACTGTGATCGGACGACTGGTCGAGACCGGCAAGACGGAAATAATCCTTGCCTTCCGCTTCCTTGTCACCATCCAGCAGCACATGCTTGTCGCCGC
Organism: Agrobacterium sp. El2ro-1b; assembly: GCF_048298475.1. Taxonomy (NCBI): domain Bacteria; kingdom Pseudomonadati; phylum Pseudomonadota; class Alphaproteobacteria; order Hyphomicrobiales; family Rhizobiaceae; genus Agrobacterium; species Agrobacterium sp. El2ro-1b. The sequence goes on from NZ_CP103458.1 coordinate 549,364, forward strand.
CATCACGCGGGGTGCGGAAATAATGCGGCTGCTCGCCGCCGGTCACGAACAGCGTGCCATAGGCATAAGGCCCGTCATTGACCGGCACGGAGGAATCATCCTGCTTGATACGGCCCTTCATCTCCTCGAACAGCTTTTCCTGAAGCGCCTTCGTGTCGCCCATGGCCGCTTCCATATAGGCGTTTTCCGCCTCCAGATGGGCGCGGATGGCGGGGTCGAGGATCGAGGTGTCCTTGAACATGGCCTGCCAGTTATCGGCCCGGAACCATGCGTAGTCGTCGGTGCGGGTAATGCCGTGATGCGTGTCCTGAACGGGCCGTTTTTCGGCGGCTGGAGCGGCGGGCAGGTTCTTGAAAATAGGCAAGGGAAACTCGCTTTATTATGAAAAATCGATGGGCGGGACCAAGATGTAGAGTGCCCCTCACGCCCGATCAAGTTTCAAATCTCAACAGGGGAAATGAGGCTTGGGCACAATTTCGTCAGTTTTCGATCACAATTTGGCAATATCCGGCAAATCAGCGATGATGCGCGCCTGCCACCGGCCTGCCGTTCATCGATAAGAACAAACGAAAACTGACAGGATCCCATGCGAAAGTTTCTTCCCGCTGCTCTTTCTGCGTTTTTCCTTGCCTTGCAGGCCTCCACACCCGCTTTCGCAATAGACGCCAATGTCATGAGGCAGCTGAACGTGCTCGCCCCCGAGGAGCGTCTGGAACAGCGTTGCGACATAGAGGCGATGGAGCGGATCGCGACCGAGCAGAAGGGCATGAAGCCGGATAAGGTCATTGCCTATACCTTCGGTGATCCCGAGGTTGGCAAGAATTCCATCAAGGCGTCGGGTGCGGTCTTCAGAAGCGCCGGTGAATGGTACAAGCTCAAATACAAGTGCCAGCTGAAAAGCGACAGCCTCTCCATCCAGTCCTTCGATTACCGTGTCGGCGACAAGATTCCCGAAGAGCAGTGGAAGAAGTTGTATCTTTATGACTGACCGCCGAAATTTTCGGCGTCTTGAGGAAGTTTAGCCCCGCTTTTCTTGCCGCCCCGCCAGTGGCTCTGTAACCCTGCTTGCCGATCAAAGCGAGGGAGACGGACATGGCGACACGATTCAAGGGACTTTCGGCTTTTCCGATCACGCCGGCCGACGAGGCCGGGCGAGTCGATATTGAGGCCTTCTCCGCCCTGATCGCGCGGCTGGATGCGGCGGAGGTCGATTCCGTCGGCATCCTCGGCAGCACCGGCATCTATATGTATCTCACGCGTGAGGAGAGACGCCGCGCCATCGAGGCAGCCGCCACGATCCTCAGGGGCAGGCGCACATTGATGGCAGGTGTCGGCGCGTTGCGCACCGATGAAGCCGTGGCGCTGGCGAAGGATGCTGAAGCAGCCGGTGCGGACGCGCTGCTGCTCGCACCCGTATCCTATACGCCGCTGACGCAGGAAGAGGCCTATCACCATTTCGCCGCCGTTGCCGGTGCGACGGCCCTGCCGCTCGCTATCTACAACAACCCGACGACCACCCGCTTTACCTTCAGCGACGAGCTCCTCGTGCGGCTGGCCTATATCCCGAATATCCGCGCCATCAAGATGCCGCTGCCCGCCGATGCCGATTATGCCGGCGAGCTTGCACGTCTGCGCCCCAAGCTGTCGGACGATTTCGCCATCGGTTACAGCGGTGACTGGGGCTGCACCGACGCCACGCTTGCCGGCGGTGATGCCTGGTACAGCGTGGTTGCCGGTCTGCTGCCGGTTCCGGCCCTGCAACTGATGCGGGCGGCTCAGGCTGGTAATGCGGAGGAGGCAAAAAGGCTCGATGCGACCTTCCAGCCGCTCTGGGCGCTGTTTAGGGAATTCGGCAGCATCCGCGTGATCTATGCCGCCGCCAACATCCTGTTGCTCACGGTCAGCGAACCACCCCGGCCGATCCTGCCGCTCACCAGCGCGGAGCGCCAGCGGGTGGAAGAGGCGCTGGAGGCCCTATCCGCGCTGGAAACCGCGCCATAATTCGGGCGCTTTGCGGGCGGATTGCCACGGAATACACTGCATGACACTGCGGAAAATGAAAATGATGCGTCGCCTCCTGCTTGCTGCCCTGTTTGCCTCTGCCGCCTCCACCGCCTTTGCGGGGAACGGCCTGGTCGAGCCGTCGCTGAAAATGACGCCGCAGCATGACGGCAAGGTGCGGGTGGCGATGACGCTCGATGCTTGCATGGGCAAGACCGATCACCGCATCCTCGATACGCTGGTGCGCGAGCGCATCCCTGCCACGATCTTCGTCACCGCCCGCTGGCTGAAGCACAATGGCGAGGCGCTGGCGGTTCTGATGGCCCATCCTGACCTCTTCGAGATCGAAAACCACGGCGAAAACCATGTGCCGGCGGTGGATAAGCCCGTTGCCATCTACGGCATCGCGGCTGCTGGATCGGAAGCGGCAGTCGTGCAGGAAGTCGAAGGTGGCCGTCAGGCGATCGTCGCGGCCACCGGTCTCCAGCCGCAATGGTTTCGTGGGGCGACGGCCAAATACACAGCATCGTCCATGGCCACCATCAACCGCCTCGGCATGCGGGTGGCCGGTTATTCCGTCAACGGCGATGGCGGCTCGCTGCTCGGTGCAGCCATGACGGCAAAACACATCGCTGCCGCCAAGAATGGCGATGTCATCATCTCCCACATCAACCAGCCCACCCACGAGGCGGGCGAGGGTGTGGTAAAAGGCCTTCTGGCGCTGAAAGCCCGCGGCGTCATCTTCGCCCGGCTGGACGACCCGTCCTTCGCGCCACCGGTGAACTGACCCGCAAAGTTGCCGCCCATTTTTTCTCCCCGGCGGGGAGAAGAAATATGCCGCGCCTTATCGGTCCACTGGTGATTGTCGTTAGACGAAGGACGAGGAAACGCCATCCACATCCACGCCCGTTTTTCGGCGGCATGCCGCTCGAATTTGCGCTAGCATCCCTCCCATGATGCTGTTCAAACGCCCCGACACCGAAACACTCTATTCCGCCCTTGTGAACAAGGACCCCGCTTATGAAGGCGTGGCCTATGTCTGTGTGACATCAACGAAGATTTTCTGCCGCTTCACCTGCACGGCACGCAAGCCGAAGATCGAGAACTGCCGGTTCCGCGAGACCATCGCCGAATGTCTGGAGGCGGGTTTTCGCCCCTGCAAGCGCTGCAAGCCGATGCTCTCCTATGGCACGGCAGACGAGACCGTTACCGCGCTGCTGACGGCGCTGGAACACGAACCAGCACGGCGCTGGCGCGAGGAGGATGTGGTGGCGCTCGGCCATGATCTCTCCACCGTGCGGCGCAGCTTCAAGCGCCGTTTCGGCATGAGCTTTCTGGAAATCGCCCGGCTGCGGCGGGTGGGGGACGCGGCGGAAAGCCTTGCCTCCGGCGAGGCGGTGATCGGCGCGCAGATCGATGCCGGTTATGAATCCGGCAGCGGCTTTCGCTCGGCCATCAACCAGTTCTTCGGTACCTCGCCCGCCGCCATGAAGGGCAGGGGGTTCCTCAAGGGCGACTGGATCGATACGCCGATCGGCCCCATGCTGGCTGTCGCCGACGATCACGCCCTGCATCTCCTCGAATTCGCCGACCGGCCAGCCCTTCCAGCCGAGTTGAAAAGGCTGAAGGCGCGCACCGGCGCAGATATGGTGCTGGGCCGCACCGCGGTCACCGCCCAGATCGCCGCGGAACTTGCGGCCTATTTCGCCGGCAGTTCGGGCAGTTTCGAAACCCGGCTCGCCGGCCACGGCACGCCCTTCGAGCGCGATGTCTGGCGGAACCTGCGGGAAATCCCGGTGGGTGAGATCGTCAGCTATTCCTCGCTCGCAACCACCATGGAGAGGCCTTCCGCCGTGCGGGCGGTGGCCCGCGCCAATGGCGCCAACCAGATTGCCATCGTCGTTCCCTGCCACCGGGTGCTTGGTGCGGATGGCAGTCTGACGGGGTATGGTGGCGGGCTGTGGCGCAAGAAATGGCTGATTGAGCATGAGCGCCGGATGGCAAGCGCGCAGGGGGAGGTGCTGGGAATGCCGCTCGCTTCCTGAGCGGCCTGGCCGTTGGGTTTGAGTAGGTCGTTCATTGATAGCGGAGCGGCGTGGGTGTGGTTTACCCCCCTCTGCCCTGCCGGGCATCTCCCCCTCAAGGGGGGAGATCGGCAAGCGGCGCTACCGCCACTTCATTCGCGAAGGTTGAGATATGCGAGACCTCGCCGCATATCGATCTCCCCCCTTGAGGGGGAGATGCCCGGCAGGGCAGAGGGGGGTAAGCCACACACGCTCACCGGCAACCGGCAATACACTCCAATTCCTTGTTTCATCGCACTTCCCACCACAAACCCAACGTCAATCCGGCAGCTTGGGCACCACCCGCCGCGAGGGAAACAGTTCCCGCGTCACCGTCATGGCGATCAGCGACAGCGGAAGGGCCAGCATGGCGCCGGCCGCGCCCCACATCCATGTCCAGAAAATGATCATCACGAAGACGAGGAAGGGGTTGATTTCCATGTTGCGGCCGACGACCGCCGGGAAGGCGAGGTTTTCCATCAACAGGTGAATGGTGAAGAAAACACCCGCCGGCAGCAGCGCGAGGATCATGTTGTCATGGGCGATGATGCCGGCGATCGTGAGCGATATGGTCATGAGGGTGATGCCGAGAAAGGGCACGAAGCTCGAGAGGAAGGCAAAGAGCCCCCACAGAAGCGGCATGGAAAGACCGCCGAGATAAGCGATCACGATCATGGTGACACCCAGCGCGGCGTAGATGAGGCTTGCCGTGGCGAAATAGGTGCCGAGCACTTTTTCCACCGAGGCGATGATGCGGATGGTTCTCAGCCGCTGATGGCGCGCAGGGAAAACCATGATGAGGGCCTTGCGCAGCCGCAGGCGGCTGTAGAGAAACATCAGGAGAGCCGCAAGGAAGATCAGCCCCTGAACGATCGCAGGCGTGACGTTTGCGCCGAGCAGCGTGATGATTTCGCCGCTGCGCGAAATCAGCGATTCCATGGACATCGAACCCATGCTGAACGTCGCTGCGGAAATATTCAGCCATCGCAGGTTTTGGACATAGGGCAGGAAGCGATCGATACTGCGTTCGATCAGGGCAGGACCTTCCGTTGCGAGCTGCGACACGGGGTCGATCAGCGAGTTGACCACGAAAAAGATCACAGCGGCGACGAGTGTGGACAGGATGAGGGCGACACCTGCACCCGGAATGCCATAGGAGGCCAGTTTCTCAGCCGAAATCCCGAGGATCATGCCGACAACCACCGCCATGACGACGGGCATCAGGATCATCGACAGTTCATGGATGACTGCCATGGACATGATCAGGAAAATGCCGATGATCGACCAGGCGACGAAGACATCGAGCGCCTCTCGTCCGAGGGGCTGCTGGCTTCGAGCATCATCGCGCTGCGACACCGCGGCGGGTGTCAGAAGTGGATCGACCTTGTCTAGCGCCAAGGCCGCCGTGCCGGCCACATCCGGCTTTGCATTCTTATTCATCGGACTGTCCCCCAATTGGGGTTAAACGTCCGACATCCCAGGCAGTTCCGGGGCGGCATAAATTTCCGCCACCCCGTTTTAGCTCACGCCGAGAGCTTCAGGCCGATACCCCAGGGGTCTTTGAGGACGATGCCATCACTTTGTCTTTCGGTGGCGATTTCCAGCCGGTCGAGGGCCGCGACCGCGTTGTCGAGCGCGGCTTTCTCGTTGAACTTCAGCGAATAACCGGCAAGACCGGTCATGTTGTCCTTACGAGCTACGGCACCGCGGCTGTTCCAGATATTGGCGGCGACATGATGGTGATAGGCCCCCGAGCCGAAGAAACTCGCACCCGGATACCGGGCCATGATCTTCAGCCCCAGCACATCCTGATAAAACTCATCCGCCTGCGGAATATTGCCGACCTGCAGATGGATGTGGCCGATGGCAGTGCCATCCGCAGCACCGGTAAAGGCCGTCTTCGGTGCGCTGTCGTAAAGCGCCTGCAGGTTGAGACCGATCGTCGCCATCTCCACCGTGCCGTCAGGCTGGTAGCTCCATTCGTCGGGCGAACGGTCGCGATAGACCTCGATACCATTGCCTTCCGGGTCGGCGAGATAGATCGCCTCACTGACGAGATGGTCGGATGCGCCCTGCAGCTGGATATTGTGATGGGCGACATGCGCCAGCCAATGGGCGAGATCGTTGCGGTTCGGCATCAGGAAGGCGGTGTGGAACAGGCCGGCGGCATTGCGCGGCGCGCGTTCCGCCGTGTCGGAGGTGGAGAGCGTCAGTAACGGCTGGCCGTTTACGCCAAGCACCTCGCCGCTCGGGTTCTTTTCGAGAACGGAAAGACCGATGATCTTCTGGTAGAAATCCGAAACGCGCGGCAGATCGTGAACGACGAGATGCGCCTGACCGACATAGGCCGGTCGCGTGAGGGCGAATTGTTTGATTTCACTCATCATGATCTCCATATTGAATCCGAAGCGCCAAGGGGCTGATCGGTCGCCGATGCTATCGGCCGACGCCGCTTTGCGGCGTTTGTAGAGCCGAATATGGGCTGGTTTCGTCGTTCAGCAAAGATCGCAGCACGGCGATTGACTGTCCACCATTCGTTGACAATGCCCCCCACTGGCGCCGCTGCGGCTTTGACATCGATCAAGGCGAAGGCGGCGCTTCCGGGGAAATATGAGCCTAGCCCGACACGCGAAATGGCGGATCAAGCCAAAGGAGACAGCCATGTACAAGAAGATCATCGTACCGGTAGACCTCAGCGCCACCGACAAGGGGGAAAAGATTCTCGAAAAGGCCAAGGCGCTGCTGGACCCCGATGGCGAGATCGTTCTCATCAACGTGGTCGAGGAACTGCCGGGTTATATGGCGATCGACCTGCCGGTCGACCTCATCGAAAACGCCATCAAGGACGCCAAGGCCAGGCTTTCGGACCTCAAGACCAAAGCCGGTTTCAAGGGCAGCCAGGAAATCAGAAGCGGCGCGCCCGCACGCGAGATCATCGCCGCCGCCGAAGAGCACAAGGCGGATCTCATCATCATCGCGTCGCACACGCCTGACTTCAGCAATTATTTCATCGGCGCCACCGCCGACCGCGTGGTGCGCCACGCCAAATGCTCGGTGCTGGTGGATAGATAAGAGTTTGACGTTTTAGGGTTGCGGGCGGGTTTCCCGCACCCAAGCATTTCCAGGAAAAGTGGAATCCGGTTTTCCGTCCGGAAATGCGACAAAACAAGAAGATTGGCTGGAGGAGAAGTCCATGAATGTCGAAAGTTACGAAAAAATCCTGCGTGACCGCCAGCGCGAGCTTTATCGCCGCCTGCACAAAATCGAGGCCGATTTCGAGGAGCCGCGCAATCCCGACGACGAGGATCGCGCCAGCGAACGCAGCAATGACGAGGTGCTGGACGAACTGGGGCAGGTGGGGCAGGACGAGCTGCGCGCCATCGATGCCGCGCTTGCCCGGATCGCAAGCGGCACTTTCGGCACCTGCGTCAAATGCGGAAGCGAGATTTCGCAGGATCGGCTGAAAGCAGTGCCTTACACGCCTTTTTGCCAGGAATGCGCGGCGGCTTTGTGAGGGGTAATTTGGGAGTGCGATATCGCCTCCCGTTTCTTCTCCCCGCCGGGGAGAAGGTGGCCCATAAGGCCGGATGAGGGGCAAAGTTGCCGAATATCACTGCCCTCGCCCCCCTCATCCCGCTGCCGCGGACTTCTCCCCGGCGGGGAGAAGAAACCAGCAGCGACCATTCGTTATACCGGCGCTGGATGGCTCAAGCGAAATGAAACCTCTCCTTTCACTACAACCTCGAACGCAATTTGATCGCCGTTAACCGGCCGCTGTCTTGTTCCTGTCTAATATTGCCTTCATGCTTTGGTGAAAGCACGCAGACGGGATTGGACTATGAGTGATTTGTGGCGGTTCGGGCGCCAATATGATTTTTATGAGATCGTCGCCGATGGCATCGTCCACGGTGTCGGCATTGTATTTGCGCTCATCGGCGCGACGGCGCTGATTTTCTACGCGATGGCTTGGGGCAGCCTGAGTGCGATTGCGGCCGCATGGATTTACGGTCTGGGCCTCGTCGCCTGTCTCTCCGTGTCTTTCACCTACAATATCTGGCCGCATTCCAGGGTGAAATGGTTCCTGCGCCGGCTCGATCATTCGGCGATCTTCATTCTCATCGCCGCCACCTATACGCCGTTCCTGATGCGCGGCATTCACGATCCTCTGATCGCCGTGATGCTGGGGCTGATCTGGCTTGCGGCCATCTGCGGCATCCTCCTCAAGTGCCTGTTTCCCGGCCGCTACGATCGGGTTGCCATCGGCCTTTATCTCGCCATGGGCTGGAGCGGCGTGATGGTGGTGGAACCTCTGTCGTCTCATCTCGCCCCCGTCACGCTCTGGCTCATCGTCGCCGGCGGTGTCATCTATTCGCTCGGCGTCATCTTCCATGTCTGGGAAAAGCTGCGATTCCAGAATGCCATCTGGCACGGTTTCGTCGTCTCCGCCGCCGCCGTTCATTATTTCGCCGTGGTCACCGCCTTCAGCCTCGTTCCGATGGCATCCTGACGGTCGACTCACTGGACATCGCTCCGCGTCATCGCTTAAGGCTCGTCGCAGAGCCGCCGCCTTTCAGCAGCCGCTCATTTAGAAATATGAGGGCGAAGCAATATGAGCGTGGAACTGCGCGACGCGACCGTGGACGATCTCTCCGGCATCATGGAGATTTATAACGATGCGGTGGTGAATACGACGGCGATCTGGAACGAGGTCGTGGTCGATCTGGAGAACCGCAAGGATTGGTTCGCCGCCCGCACGTCGCGCGGTTTTCCTGTCATCGTCGCCATTCTCGACGGCAAGGTTGCCGGTTATGCATCCTATGGCGACTGGCGCGCCTTTGACGGCTATCGCCACACCCGCGAACATTCGGTCTATGTGCACAAGGATGCCCGCGGCCACGGCATCGGCAAGCGGCTGATGCAGGCGCTGATCGACCATGCCAGCGGCAACGACGTGCATGTGCTGATCGCCGCCATCGAGGCGGAAAACATGGCCTCCATCCGCCTGCATGAAAGCCTCGGTTTCAGGGTGGTCGGCCGGTTTTCGGAAGTGGGCACCAAGTTCGGCCGCTGGCTGGATTTGACGTGTATGGAGCTGAAATTTGGCTAATGCGTGCTTGGAGTTTTTAATACAAGAACTTAATGTTCCCGACAGATGTCTCGTCCGCAATGGTCTTGAGTGCATCAAGAAATGCCACACCATTTCTCGTCTTCAGGCCTGACAGGTGAGCAGAATTCATGAAGACGAGCGAGACTTCCCCTGGATAGCCCGGTCCTCCACCCTCAACGGCATCCCAGAAGGCGTCGAGATTTCTACCAAACAGACCAGAATCTCGCGGTTCCACAGTATCGACATAACGCTGCCAAAACTCTTCAGTCGAACTTACGTCGGAACAATCAATATGGATCTCTCTCATATTCTTAAGTGTAACCGTTGGTCTCATGGTCCGCAACTGAGACGTTTGATGCCCTTCGATATCGGACGTTTTCGAGTGCGGTGGTGGTGATTCGGCGCGGCTGTCGAGACGGCCTTTTCAGCGATGAAGGCCGGCAGGGGCAGCCGGCCTTTCACCGCATCGTTCATCAAACCGGCTCGAACACCATCGAATGGCCGTTGATGCAATAACGCAGGCCGGTGGGCGGCGGGCCGTCGGGGAAGACGTGGCCGAGATGGCCGCCGCAATTGGCGCAGCGGATTTCGGTGCGCACCATGCCGTGGCTCACATCGCGCAATTCCGTTACCGCATCCGGTTTGATCGGCTCGAAATAGCTCGGCCAGCCACAGCCGGCATCGAACTTGGTGTCGGAGAGAAACAGCGGCTCGTCACAGGCGGCGCAGCGGTAGAGGCCTTTCTCGGTCGAGTTCCAGTAGGGACCGGTGAAAGGGCGCTCGGTGCCGTGTTCGCGCAGGATGTGATATTGTTCCGGCGTCAGCTGTTCACGCCAGTCGGCATCGCTCTTGTTGACTTTGGGGGATGTCAGATCGCTCATGGAATGATCCTTTCTGTTCCCGCCTCAAATAATCATCGCCGCCGCCGATTGAAAGGGGCGAGGCGTCATAACGCGTTCGTTATGGGGCGAGAGTACCGATTTGGGTTGAGATGACCGTGTCTATGCCTTAACTGAAAAATCGATTTGAAAAAGAACGCCGTTCATTGGCGCGCAGGGATGGGGGACATCCCAGGAGATGTGAATGACATCAGATGTCACGGCGATGACATTCCTGTCGCTATTTCTGCCGTTTCTGGCAGCGCTTGCCGCGCCGGCTCTGGTAAAGAGATTCGGCCATAATGCCGCATGGATCATCGCGATCGCGCCGGCTTTCGCCTTCGTGCATTTCGCGCTGATGCTGCCGCAGATTGCGGCGGGCGGCGTGGTGACGGGCGGTTACGCCTGGGTGCCGAGCTTCAATCTCAGCTTCTCCTGGTTCATCGATGGCCTGTCGCTCACCTTCGCTTTGCTGATAACAGGCATTGGCGTGCTGATCGTGCTTTATGCCGGCGGTTACATGAAGGGGCATCCGCAGCAGGGCCGGTTCCTGTCCTTCCTGCTTCTGTTCATGGGCGCGATGCTGGGCGTCGTGGTCTCCGACAGCCTGCTGATGCTGTTCGTGTTCTGGGAACTCACCTCCATCACCTCCTTCCTCCTGATCGGCTTCGACCATGAGCGCGCCGCCTCTCGCCGGGCCGCGCTGCAGGCGCTGGTGGTGACGGGCGGTGGTGGGCTGCTGCTGCTTGCCGGGCTGATCTTCATCTGGGACATCAGCGGCTTGACGCAATTGTCGATGCTGGTGCGCGGCGGCGATATTCTGCGCGACAGCCCGTTTTATCTGGCGGCGCTGCTGCTGGTTCTCGGCGGTGCCTTCACCAAATCGGCGCAGTTTCCCTTCCATTTCTGGCTGCCAAACGCCATGGAAGCGCCCACGCCGGTCTCGGCCTATCTGCATTCGGCAACCATGGTGAAGGCCGGTGTCTATCTCCTGATGCGGCTCAACCCGGTTCTCGGCGACACGGCCGCCTGGCAAATCCTGCTGCCCTTCTTCGGCGGCCTGACCATGCTGACCGGCGCGCTGCTCGCCGTGCGCCAGACAGACCTGAAGCTGATGCTTGCCTATACCACCGTCTCCTCGCTCGGCCTGCTCGTCATGCTCACCGGCTTCGGCTCGGACCACGCCATCGAGGCGGCGGTGCTTTATCTGGTGGCGCATTCGCTGTTCAAGGGCGCCTTGTTCATGGTCGCTGGCATCATCGATCACGAGACCGGCACCCGCGACGTCACGAAGCTGGGTGGCTTGCGCAAGGCCATGCCCATCACCTTCGCCGCCGCACTTGCCGCGGCCATCTCCATGGCGGGTCTGCCGCCATTTTTCGGTTTCCTCGCCAAGGAAGAGATTTATTACGCGCTGGCGCATGGCAATCCGCGCGCGGTGCTGTTTACCGGCATCGCCGTTCTCGGCAACGGGCTGATGTTCGCCGTCGCCTTTGCCGTGGGCTTGAAACCCTTCCTCGGCAAGCCGGTGAAAACCCCCAAACACGCGCATGAGGGCCCGTTGCTGCTCTGGCTCGGTCCGGCGCTTTTGGCGCTGAAGGGGTTCACCATAGCGCTCTTTGCCGGCATCGCGCATTTTTACATCTCCACCCCCATGGCAAGCGCGATTGCGGGTGAGCCGCGCCCGGTGGAAATCTCGCTCATTCCTCATATAGGCGTGCCGCTTGGCCTGTCGCTGCTGACGATCGCGCTCGGCATCGTCCTTTACACACAGCTTTCCAGGGTGCGCAGCCTGATGGACCGCAGCTTCAAGGCGCTGGGGGCCGGGCCGGACAGGGGCTTTGATGTCTTCATCGAAACGCTGGTGAGGATTTCCTTCCACGTCACCCGGCTCATTCAGCCGGGCCGGCTGGAATTTTACGTCACCGCCACCTTCGCCGTCATCGCCGCCGTGCTTTTGGTGCCGCTGTTCCTCTATGACGAGTTGCCGTCGATCCCGGCCTGGCCGCATGATATGCCCATCCACGAGCTGACCTTCATCGTGATCGCGGTGGCCGGTCTCCTCGCGGTCTTGACGGCATCGAGCCGGCTGACGGCCATCATCGCGCTCGGCATTCAGGGTTTTGCGGTGGCGGTCATCTTCCTGCTGTTCGGCGCGCCTGATCTCTCCTTCACGCAATTCATGGTCGAGACGCTCTCGGTCGTCATCCTGACGCTTGTCATGACGCGGCTGCGCCTGTCGCCGTCGGACCATCGCGGGCTTGGCCAGAAACTGCTCGATAGCACCATTGCCATCGCCTGCGGAACCGGCTTTGCCCTGTTCCTGATGCGGGCGACGCAAGCGAGCTTCGACAACCGCCTGACCGACTTCTACAACACCTATTCCAAGGTCATCGCCCACGGCGCGAATGTGGTGAATGTCATCATCGTCGATTTCCGCGGCACGGATACGCTCGGCGAAATCGCCGTCGTGATGATAACGGGTCTTGCCATCCTCGCGCTCATCCGCATCCGCCCCGCCGCCGTCCTCAAGGGGCCGGCGAAGACGGCGAAAAAGAAGGGAGCGCGGACATGAACACGCTCATCCTGCGCACGGTCGCGCCTGTCGTGACCAGCCTCATGGTGCTGTTTTCCATCTTCGTTCTGCTGCGTGGCCATAACGAGCCGGGCGGTGGATTTATCGGCGGGTTGATTGCCGTCTCCGCACTCTCGATCTACGGCATCGCCTATGGCGTGACGGCGGTCCGGCGCGCCATCGTCTTTCATCCGCTCTCGATTGCCGGGGCAGGGCTGCTGATGGCCATGCTGTCCGGCCTTGTTTCCATGGCATCAGGCGTGCCGTTCATGACCGGCCTCTGGGTCTATCCGAGCTTGTTCGGCGTCGAGGTACCGCTCTCCACCGTCATGTCCTTCGATATCGGGGTTTATCTCGTCGTGGTCGGCGCCATCACCTCCATTGCACTGGCACTGGAAGAAAGGGAAAGCGACTGATGGAAGCGGTTTTCTCCATTCTCGTCGGCATCTTCTTTTCGGTGGCGATCTATCTCATGCTGTCACGCCACAGCATCCGCATGCTGCTCGGCATCGCCATTCTCGGCAATGCGGTCAACCTTTTGCTGTTCACCGCCGGCAGGCTGACGCGGGATGTGCCGCCGATCATTCCGGCGGGCATGGACACGCTGCCCGCAGGTGCCGCCAATCCGCTGCCGCAGGCGCTTATCCTGACGGCGATCGTGATTTCCTTTTCCTTCTTCTGTTTCCTTCTGGTCCTGACCTGGCGCGCCTTCCAGGAATTGCAGACCGACGATACGGACGAAATGCGCACCGCAGAACCCGCCGGCGAGCCCTTGCCGCCGCTCGGTTATTAAGCGGCGAGGCAGAGACGACATGGCTTCCTCCACCACATCAACCGTAACCGATCTTTCCGCAGCGCTCGTGATGGCGCCCGTGCCGCTTGCCGACTGGCTGATCATCCTGCCAATCGCGCTGTGCATCGGCGCAGGTGCCGTGCTGATGATGATGCGCCACGCCATCCGCCACCATGCCGCTGTCGCCATTGCCGCACTTTCTTTGCTGGTGATCCTCGATGCAGCACTGCTCTGGAAGGTTGCGACGCAAGGCCCATTCACCATGGTCATGGGTCACTGGCTGCCGCCCTTCGGCATTGCCTTCACCGCCGATCTCACCGGAGCGCTCCTGTCGCTCGCCGCCGCCATCGTCGCGCTGGCCGGCGCCATCCATGCCGGAGCGGATATCGATGCCAGCGGCAGGCGTTATGGTTTTTATCCGTTCCTGATGTTGCTGATGGCGGGCGTCACCGGCGCTTTCCTGACCGGTGATCTCTTCAACCTCTATGTCTGGTTCGAGGTGCTGCTGATCTCGTCCTTCGGCCTCATCGTGCTCGGTTCCACGCGCGAGCAGATCGACGGCGCGCTGAAATACGCCATCCTGAACCTCATCGGCACGACACTGTTCCTGATCACGGTCGGTTATCTCTACGCCATCTTCGGCACGCTCAACATGGCCGATATTGCGCTGAAGGCAACGGAGCTGCGTGGCACCGCGCCGCTGATGACGCTCGCCAGCCTCTTCGCGCTCGCCTTCGCCATGAAGGCGGCTGCCTTTCCGGTGAATTTCTGGCTGCCCGCCTCCTATCATACGCCGCGCATCGTCGTTTCCGCCCTGTTCGGCGGGTTGCTCACCAAGGTCGGCATCTATTCGCTGCTGCGTGTCATGGTCATGCTCTTTCCGGTCGAGCGGGAAGAACTGAGCATCGTCATCGCCATTTCCGCCGCACTCACCATGGTGCTGGGCGCCATGGGCGCACTCGCCCAGAACGATATCCGCCGCATGCTCGGTTACATCGTCATCTCGGGCATCGGCTACATGATGGCCGGCATCGCCATCGGCACGCCGTCAGGCGTATCGGGCGCCATCTTTTATGCCCTGCATTCCATGGTGCTGATGACGGCGCTTTATCTTGCTGCCGGCCATGCCGCCCGCCTCGGCGGCGGTTTCAGCCTCACGTCGCTTGGCGGCCTTTACCGGCAGGCCCCGTGGTTTTCGGCACTGGCGCTTGCGCTGTTTTTCGCCGGCTCCGGCCTGCCGCCTTTTTCCGGCTTCTGGCCGAAGGCGGTTCTGGTAAAGTCGGCCATCGACATCGGCGCCTGGTGGCTCGCTGCCGCCATCCTCCTCTCCGGTTTCATCGCCACCATCGCCTTCGGGCGGGTCTTCCTGCTGTGTTTCTGGCGTCCGGCCACGGCGTCCACCAGCCAGCCCGCCTTGCAGCCCGCCGCCCGTCCGCCGGCCCCGTCTGTCGCACCGCTGGTGGGGCTGACGTTGCTGGTGGTGTTTTTCGGCCTGTTCCCGGAGAGCCTGCTCAATCTCAGCCAGCAGGCGGCGGCTGGTCTTGTTAATCCGCAGGCCTATATTCAGTCGGTCTTTCCGCAAGGGGGCAAGCCATGAGCCTCTACACCGTGCAATTGGTGTTTATTGCCGTCTGGCTCGCCGTGACGGGCAGCCTCACGCTGGCGAATATCGTCTTCGCCCTCATCGTTTCGACGCTGGCTCTCGGGCTGATCCGCCATCAGCTTCCTGGCGGGCGAAGCCACTGGCTCAAGCTTTTGCGTGTGGTGTCGCTGGTGCTGCTGTTCTTCAGGGAATTGGCGCTGTCGGCCTGGAAGGTCGCGGTGTTGGTGACGCGGCCGAAGCTCGACGTACAGCCCGGCATTTTCGCCTACCCGCTGACGGTGACGACGGATTTCGAAATCACGCTGCTTGCCAATCTCATCACGCTCACGCCGGGCACGCTCTCTGTTGATGTTTCGGCGGATAGAAAGACGCTCTACGTGCACGCAATTGATTGCAGCGATATCGAAGCCACGAAAAACGACATCCGAAACGGCTTCGAAAGAAAGATCATGGAGGCGTTTCAGATATGACGCCGGAACTCACAGTTTCATTCGCAACTATACTTGCAACGGTTATATTGTCGGTCGCCTTTTTGCTGACAGTCTATCGTGTCGTCGTTGGCCCGACCCTGCCGGATCGCATCGTTGCGCTCGACATGCTGGTCGGCATCGCCATCGGCTTTATCGCTGTTATCGCCATCCGCACCGGCTTTACCCTTTACATCGATATCGCCATTGCGCTCGGGCTGGTCGGCTTTCTGGCGACGGTGGCCTTTGCCCGTTTCGTCCTGTCGCGTGGTCCTGAGGATCGACGCAGGAGAGCGACGGTTCTCGATGGGGACAGGGCATCTGAAGTAATTGAAAAAACTATGGAAAACGATGCGCGGGGCAAGAAGGAGAGGGGCAGGCGATGATGGGCTGGATCGTGGCGATATTCGTTGCGGCGCTGACGGTTTCCGGCGCCCTCTTCTCTTTGATTGCGGCAATCGGGCTCAATCGGCTGCCTGACGTCTATACCCGCATGCATGCCGCTTCCAAGGCGGGAACGGTGGGGTCGGGCCTGTTGCTTCTGGCGGTGGGCATCCATTCCATGGAGCTGTCGACACTGGCGCGTGCATTGGCTGGTTTCCTGTTCTTTATCCTCACCGCACCGGTGTCTGCACATCTTCTTGCCATGGCGGCACATAAGGCAGGTTATCCGCTGGCCGATAAATCGGTAGTTGATGACCTCAAGAAAATGTGAAGTTGAAAATCCCCCCAATAATTGGGGGTATTCATTTTCAATTACTACTAGGCATAGTATTTTATTACCCGTAATTTTTTGTATTCGAATTAGACTGTTTTGAACTGAAAAATTGACACTAGGAATTTGACTTTTGCTGTTTTGCTGTTATCCAAATTAAGTGTAAAGTTGCTCATCGCGATTTGCATCTAGCCTCTTCATAGTCGGCATAGGCATTTTATTGATGTCTAATCTATGGCCCATCGGACCATTGCTGCCCATGTCGCCGGCCGTAAGTTGAATCTCGGATTAATTCGTTTCCGGTTTTCGCTTGAAATCTAGGGGTAGATTTCACGTTGGTTTCAACAAAGCGAAGGTGGGGCACCGGGTAACTTCACATCGCTCGACGCGGCGTTCGCCTGCGTCAGGGGATCAATAAACAGGAGATACTTAAATGACGGAAACTGCATACGGTAACGCCCAGGATCTGCTGGTCGAACTGACGGCGGATATTGTGGCTGCCTATGTTAGCAACCACGTCGTTCCGGTCACAGAGCTTCCCGGCCTTATTTCGGATGTTCACACGGCGCTCAGCGGAACATCGGCACCGGCATCGGTGGCGGTCAATGTTGAAAAGCAGAAGCCTGCCGTCTCGGTCCGCAAGTCGGTTCAGGACGATCACATCGTCTGTTTGGAATGTGGCGGCTCGTTCAAGTCGCTGAAGCGGCATCTCACGACGCATCACAGCATGACGCCGGAAGAATATCGCGAAAAATGGGATCTGCCGGTCGATTATCCGATGGTTGCTCCCGCCTATGCCGAAGCCCGCTCGCGGCTCGCCAAGGAAATGGGTCTCGGCCAGCGCCGCAAGGCCAGCCGCTGATTGTAACGACGCTCCGGCCTGTTCTTCTCCCCGCCGGGGAGAAGGCGGCAGGGCTCATCCGTTCCCGGATGGCCTGTCTTCGAGGCCGTTTCTTTCCGTATGAAAATGTCCAGCCGGTCCATCGACCGGCTTTTTTATTGCCGCGCGGAATTTCGGTAGAGGAAAAAAATCCTTCTCCGGCGCTGCCTCGATCCAAAAAATGATGTGAAATCAATTGGTATATTCGCGGGGGCAAATTCGCACTTCCCCGCATCCGTCAACAGGTGTATGAATTAATTCCTATTCGTAGAGGAGTTGCATATGCCGTCGGATACATTGCTTCTGTCTGCCGCCGCGCGGCCTCGCATGCAGGCCGTCGATCGCCCTTTCCGTCACTGGCCGCCGGCTGCCGGACGGGAGGAGGTTGTCCGTCTTTGCCGTCTGGTGCGGCAGCTCACCGGCGAGATGGTGCAATTGACGGGTGATCGCTTTGCGGCGCGCCGCGACCGCCGGCGCATCGAATGCCACATCCGCCAGATCGCCATGTATGTCTGCCATGTCGCGCTCGGCATCCCCATGTCGGATATCGGCCCCTGTTTTGGCCGGGACAGGACGACGGTGGGCCATGCCTGCCAGGTGGTCGAGGATCGGCGTGACGAGCCGGCATTCGATGAGTTCGTCGCCGTGCTGGAGCGGCTGGTCGTCGGTATTTTCAGCGTGATGAAAGGGGGAAGGGATGAGTGAATTGAAAAACGCCCCGACCGCTTCGGCTCATCGCGTCCTGCTGCGGCTTCTGCGTTGCATCGCATCCGGCGCGGCTGACATCACCGAGGAGGGGAACGAGATCGTCCTGCGCCGCAAGCGCCCGGGGCAGGCGGTTCAGCGGTTTCCGACCGAGACGGTGCGACTTGCCGTTTCCTCTGGTCTCGCCGAGTGGCGGCAGAACAGCCTTTCCGCCGCACCGCCGCTTGCCTCCTATCTGAAACGGGCCATGGCAAAGGACCGGGACGAGGTGTTTCAGGAGCAGCACCGGGATATACAGACCGTGGTGGTTGAGATCGATAAAACGAAGCAGCGGGCCCGGCGCAACCTCAACACCGCGCCGCTCACCAGCCTTTCACGATTGAAGGAGCGGGATGGCAGCGCATTTTTCCCTGAAGACGCGCTGGCGGCGGGCGAGCGCCTTGCTGCCGATTTTCATCGCGGCCATCTCAATCCCAGGGTCACGGCGACATGGGAACCGCGCATTGCCAGCCGCAGCAAGGGGGAGGCGGGAGGCACCCTTGATCTGACCGAAGCTGCAATGGCCGCAAGGACGCGGTTTTCCCGCGCGGCGGATGCGGTGGGTCCGGAACTTTCGGGCGTCGCCATCGATATCTGCTGCTTCGAAAAGGGGCTGGAGACGGTGGAGCGGGAAAGACTATGGCCGGCACGCTCGGCAAAATTATTGCTCAGGGCAGCGCTGCTCTCGCTCGCCCGCCACTACGCGCCGCCTGTTCCGCCTGCGCGGGGTAAGGACCGCCCCAAGGAACGCCATTGGGGCGACGCGGATTACCGCCCTTCTCTCACATAGGGATGGCAAGGGTATGAGGGCTCAGGCCGCCAGCAGCCGGGCTTCGTCGCGGATGCGCTTGATCATCGAGCGCAGGCCGTTGGCGCGCTGTGCGGAGAGGTGCTCCACCAACCCAATCTTGCTGAACACCTCGATGGCATCCAGATCGGCAATTTCGGATGCTTTTCTGCCGGAGTAAACGGTGAGCACGATGGCGACGAGGCCGCGCACGATATGTGCATCCGAATCGCCTTCAAAGGCCATGAGCGGGTCTTCCGCGCCATCGCTGTGGCTGACGAGCCAGACCTGGCTGGCGCAGCCCTGCACTTTGTTCTCGGGCGTGCGCTTCTCTTCCGGCAACTCGGGAAGGGCCTTGCCGAGTTCGATCACATAACGATAGCGATCCTCCCAGTCGTCGAGGAAAGCGAAGTCGTCGAGGATCGTTTCGAGAGAGGCCATGGGCACGCCGTATCATCCGTTATTCAATGTCTTTCCCAGCATATAGGGGAAGTGTGCGGGGTTTTGAACCATGGGCCATGAAAAAGCCCACGGAAAACAGGTTTCCGTGGGCAAGTCAGGCAGGCAGTGGGCGGACGGATATCTCCGTCTGCAAGTAAATGGCGCGGCGGTCGGCAGGATCAGTGCCGAAATCTTAGGGAGCAGGGCGCTTCTGCGGCAGGGGAATGACGGTGCCGGTCTTCAGCATGTCGGGCTTCCCGGGAAATTCGACGCTGACAACGGGTGCTGCCGCCAGTTTTTCGGCATCTGCGGCAATGTCGGCAACATCAGCGGGCTTTTCACCGGAGGCAAGCTGCTTGTCCAGCAGTTCATAGGCAACCTTTGCGCCTTCCTTTGCCCGCTCTCCGAGAGCATGGAAGGTTTCGGCGCCCTTGACGCAGACATCGGGTTTTTCGATGCAGATGGCGCTGACATAACGATAGGCTTCCCCTGCGGCCGAAACGGCGCTGGGAAGATCAAATGCCGAAGGTTCCTTGGCCGGATCGTTGCTGCTGCCGATATAGGACAGCGCCACGAGCACCAGCGAAAACCAGAATGTTCCTTTGATCAGAAACCACATTGTCAGACACCCTGCCAGATGATCTTTGTTTTCTAAAGCCCCGCCCGGTTTCGGATCATCGGCCTTTGTCCCGTTTTTCGGGCTTGTGATGAAGCTACAGGCGACCGGCGAACAGCCGATTGCAAAAAGCGGCGCAATTTAATTCAAATTGTATCTATTCTCCTCGTATCGGCACGCCCGCCATCAATTCATTCGCATTTTAACAGTCCATGTTAAGCATAATTGCGACAGAGCCCACGCGTTCCCGGGCAAAGCGGCGGCAAGCCTTGCCACAAAGGTTAACACGATGGCGAAAATGAAGCGAAATCCGTCGCTTACCCGTCATTAACCATGATTGGCAAAGCTTGGAATAAATGCCCCGTATTGGGACTGCGGCGCATTTGACAGACCTTTGGCGCCATTCTTTTTATCCATTCCTTAAGCCGCCGCCTTCTATTGTCGAGGCCGTTGGAACCGCCTTTAAGATTCGGGTTTGGTATTGCGTAATATGAGAGAAAAAGCGGTCGCACTGGTCGACCATGCCGCGGGCAGATGGCTTGCGCGCATGGAAGAGGACGCCGAAAGGCGCGCCGGAACCATTGCACGCCTGCGCCGGCTGATCGCCTTCAGCGCCGTCGGCCTTTTTATTGTACCAGCCTTGTTCAGCCTTGTTTTCAGCCCCGCCATCGCGCTGCCCATCGGCGCGGCCGTGGTGCTGGCGCTTTATCTCGCCGCCGCCGCGCTGCTGATTGCCTTTTCGCGTCCCGCACGCGGCTTCTCCTCGCCTTCGGCGCCTTCCGGTGATGAGGATATGATCGCGGCCGCGCAGGTGCCCGGCCTCGTTCTCACCCTCAATGAAAACGGTCTCGTCGAGCGCGTCTCCGGCCGCGACCGCGACAGTTTCCCCGCTGATCTCAAGGCCAGCAAGGGCGAGATCTTTGCCGAATATGTCTATGTGTCCGATCGCATCGAACTGATGCAGGCTTTCGACCTGCTGCGGCAGGGCGAGGACAAGGCGACGGCCGAGCTTCGGTTCGAAACGGGTGCAAAATCGCGCCAGACGCAATTCATGCACGTCCGTATCGAGATGACTGCAATCCGCGGCGCGACCGGCCGTCTGCGCCGCATCGTCGCCCAGCTTTCCGACGTCACTGAGATGGAGCGCCTGCGCCGGGACGTTGCCCGCAAGGCGGCGGAGGCGGAATCGGCCAATGACGCCAAGTCGCGTTTCCTTGCAGCCGTCAGCCATGAGCTGCGCACGCCGCTCAACGCCGTTCTCGGTTTTTCCGATATTTTGGCCGGCGAATATTTCGGCCGGCTGGAGAATGATCGCCAGCGGGAATATGTCGGCCTGATCCGCCAGTCCGGCGCGCATCTCCTGTCCGTCGTCAACACCATGCTGGATATGAGCAAGCTCGAAGCCGGTCGTTACGAATTGCTGATGGAAAGCTTCCCGATTTCGGAGACCATAGCGTCCTGCGAAGC
Organism: Agrobacterium sp. El2ro-1b; assembly: GCF_048298475.1. Lineage (NCBI taxonomy): Bacteria > Pseudomonadati > Pseudomonadota > Alphaproteobacteria > Hyphomicrobiales > Rhizobiaceae > Agrobacterium > Agrobacterium sp. El2ro-1b. The sequence continues at coordinate 570,501 of NZ_CP103458.1, forward strand.
CATGCTCGGCCTGCAGGCGAAGGAAAAAGGCCTGACATTGACCAGCCGCATCCAGCGCGGTATCGGCGAAATCTCGGCCGATCAGCGTGCCATCCGGCAGGTCCTCATCAATCTCGCGGGCAATGCCATCAAATTCACCGATACGGGTGGTGTGGTGTCGATCGATGCCGCGCGTGAAGGTGGGATGCTGAAGTTGACGGTGAGCGATACCGGCATCGGCATCGCGTCCGACAAGATCGAATTGCTGGGCCAGCCTTTCATGCAGGTTCAGAATGAATATACCCGTCGCTATGAGGGCACGGGTCTGGGATTGTCCCTGGTCAAGGGGCTTGTGGCACTGCATGGCGGCACTTTCGTCATCACCAGCAAGCCCGCCGAGGGAACGGTCGTAACGATCACCTTGCCTGCCGACGGTTCCGGCATGGTAGGTGGCGGTGAAAACGCTGAAACCGAATGCATGGTGGAATTCCCGCCACGCATCCGCCAACTCGGCGACATGGCTGCGAAAATGAAGAAGGATGGTGACGATGGCCCCGCGAAAGCGAAAATCGCCTAAGAAAACAACGGCCCAGATTGGCGCCGGGTTTGTTTCCTTGGTGGTTTCGGCCATCGGGCGCGAAATCCTGCGCCATCCGAAACTGGTCGGCGGCTGCGGTGCCTTTGCGGTCGTCTTCGGTTTTGTCGCCGCCAATGCGCTCTGGTATCAGCCCGGCGTCCACCCGACCCCCTTCCTGCGCACGCGCGATGCGGAAAACCCGAACGGCATTGCCGGTTATCGTCCCACCGAACCGCTCGGCACCCACGGCAACGTCACCACCTTCCGTATAGAGCGGCCGGCGGAAAACGAGACGGTGCAGCCTCCGGCCGCCGCTGAAACTGCGGCACTTCCCGCCGCCGATACCCAGAAGCCGCAGCAGATCGTCGCCGATATTCAGGCTGAGCTGAAGAAGCGCGGACTTTATGAAGGCGAGGCGGATGGCCGCATGGGGCCGAAGACCGCCGCCGCCATCATGTTCTTCGAGGAAACCCTCGGCATGGAACAGACCGGCGAGCCGACGACCCGGGTGCTCGCGGCGCTGAAGATCGACGGCGCGACCGTTGCCGCGATCCCGAAAGACCGGCCTTCCGACACCAACACCAGCGGCGGCGTCGAGATCGATCCCGTGGCAGCTGCCATCCGCAAGGCGGAGGCACCGCGCCCGAAAGCCGAGCCGGCCTCCCTCAACACTTCGGCCAATGCCGCCAAGCCGGTAAGCCGCGACCTGATCTCCAGGATCCAGCAGGGGCTGATCAACATCGCTTATGCCGATGTGAAAGTGGACGGTGTGGCTGGCCAGCAGACCCGCAATGCTATCCGCGCGTTTGAAAAACACTATCGCCTGCCGGAAACGGGTGAGCCGAGTGAGGCTGTGCTGAAGAAGCTGAAGTCGATCGGGGCGCTTTAGATTTTGACGGCAGCGTGGGGCGTGTGTGGCTTTACCCCCCTCTGCCCTGCCGGGCATCTCCCCCTCAAGGGGGGAGATCGATATGCGGATAAGTCTCGCCCATCTTAACGTTTGCGAATGAAGTGGTGGTAGTGCCTCCTGCCGATCTCCCCCCTTGAGGGGGAGATGCCCGGCAGGGCAGAGGGGGGTAAGCCACACGCACCTTCGGCAGCGTAAAATCGAAAGCAACCCCATGCGCCTCAAATCCGAAATGTTCGTCTCAGCCCTCATCCGCCGCGTTTTTGCCGCCGGTGGATTTGCCGCTGTCGAAAAGAAAGGCGCGGAGGCGGCGGGGGCGATCTTCATCCGCCAGCGGCTGCGCGACGGCCGCGAGAACCTCTATGGACCCGCCCCGCAGAGCTTCGCCGATGACGAGAACATCATGCGCGCCGAGCGCCGTTTCGAAACGCGTCTGGCCGGCGTGGAGGGCGAGGAGATTGCCGCCCTGCTGGAACGGGAAAGGCGGTTCGACAGCGACCTGTGGGTCGTGGAGATCGAGACCGATGAAATCGGAACGTTGCTGACGCTGGTGGACCAGCCGCAGGCCTAGAACTACCCGGCCAAAGGCCTGCCGTTTGAACGGGTGAAGGCGTGGACCTGCCTGCCTAACCCTGCGTCCCGGTTCTCTGCGTGGCCGGTGCGCTGCGGCTCTCCCGTTCGCGGCCATGCGTATAACTGTCGGCCCGACGCCAGCTTTCCAGCCGCTCTTCGCATTGCACGATGTCGAGGCCGTCGAGCAGGGCTTCGGCACGGCTCATGTCGCCGGCGGCGGCGGAAAGATGCGGATAGAAGCATTGCAGCACGAAGGCCGCTTCGGAAAATTCCATTCCGAGGCCGGTCAGCGTCGTCGCCAGCTGCACGCCTGATATATCGAGCATGATGCGCTCCGACAGCCAGTAGCTGGAGGAGAGAGAATCCGCCAGCGCCACCGCAAATTGCCGGGCGTTGCGCTCGCGCGCGAAACGCACGAGCAGCGCTTCCTGCACCTCGCTCAGGCGGCGAAGGCCGAGAATATCGTTTTCCGGGCGGTTGAGGTGATGCGCCATCTGCTTGATGCGCTGGCGCATTTCTTCTTCGAATGCGGAAGCGGCGGCGATGTTGTCGATCTTTTCTTCCGCTTTCGGCTCTTCAGGACTTGCTACCGCCTGCGGTTCGGCGACGTCAGCGTGATCGTCCGGCCGTTTCAGATCTTCCGCATGGCGAAGCCCGACAAGCGCATCGATGACGGTGGGGGAGAGGTCTTCGCGCCGCACGATGGTGCGCGCATGGGCCGCCCCTTGCGTGCGGGCAATGGTGATCAGCGTGTCATCGTCAAGGCATTTGGAGGAGATGAGGAAGGGTGCCGAAAGCGAAATCGGCTGGCAGGCAATGAAGAAGGCGACAGCCGAAGGCACGCTCGGATGCTGCGAGAGCGCGGCGATCGCTTCGCGCTTGGCTTCTTCGGTGGAGGCGTTGAAAAGCGGCATGAAAAGTTCGGCGAATTGCCGAAGGTCCGTTTTTGACGGATGGGACACAGACTCGAAATTCGTCACCGTGGCCATAAGCACCACATCTTTCTTCCTAATGGCTCTTGGCCTCTCAAGTTCTCGAAACCGGTCGGTCAACGCACTACCCAACAAACGCAAACACAATATCGGCTCAAATTAGAGCAAATGCGTTGACGTCCTGTTAACTATGGGGGGTGGCAAGAGGGAATCTGCCTCTTTCAACAAGGAAATTTTAAAACCTTGATGACGCCGGAAATCCGATGGAACTTTGCTGCATCGCCTTAGTTTTCAACGGGTCCGGCTCGCAGAGAAAGAAATGAGGGTCCGGCAATTAGGGTTAACGGATCATTAACCTCTGTCTGTTTGTAATTCCATGGGCAGTATTAGGATTCCATGTTATTCTGATCTACGAAATAAATACAAAAATGGCATGTGAAGCCTGAATCTGCGCACGATCCCCTTATAAGAATCACTTTGGATTTTTGGATCGTGCGAAAACCAGTCTGTGGACTGGCCTATGCGCAATGTGATGGTGATGACATTCCCGACGCAGGACGAGGCTTGCGCGGTTCCCATGGGCAACATTGACAATCATGTCCCGAAGAGGAGATGAGCATGGCAGAGATTATTGCAATTGGCGACGCCCGACGAAGCCTGCGCCCCGCTGGCGTGGTTGCACACGTTATCGGCCCGGCGAAGGTCGTGCTGTTTACCGGCGTTCGTTATGAGAAACGCGATACCGAACCGACCGGAAAAGTCGCGCACAAGGGCAAATCCGCAGCGGAAACCGCCCTCAAGTCCTGATTATCGACAATGAACCGACGTTATTTCCACGGCGTCGGCTGGCATTTCGCCTCGTTCAGGAACCGCTCCGCTTCTTCGCCGAAACTCGGCTGCGGCACCATGGTTCGCAACACCACATACCCTTCCGTCTGATCCGATTCCGCCAGAATGGCCTGCGAGAGCGCGGGCGGCTGTGCCTTGCGGATGGCGGCGATCTGCACCGCATCGGCCACCAGAATATCCATCTCGCCGCCGGCGGAGGTGCGGTCGTTCATGCTGAACACCTCGTTCGAGGCCTTGTCGTAAACCGCGACCGACCAGAAGGGCACGGCGCCGATGGCGGTGAGCCTGACCGGCTGTTCCTCGATATTGAAGGTGCAGACGGCCACCCGCATAAAGGGATCGCCGCTTCCGAGGGTCTTTTTCTCCGCCGTCTCCTCGAGCAGATGAAACACATGCGGTTTTCCTTCCGCCAGCGCGCGCGTATAGGCGTCGCGATTGCTGAAATGCGGTATCGCCAGAATGACGATGACATGCAGCACGGCGGCGGCAACGAGGCCGGTGACGATGGCGAGCAGGACCCTAAGCATTGCCACACCCCAGCTTGCGGATCTGCGGCATGGAAATGTCGATCAGGCCGGAACTGCCGGCAACCGGCGTATCCAGCAGCGTCATGACGAGTTTGAAGGTCTGGCCCTGCGGCACCGCCAGCCAATTATAGGTCTGGGCATCGGGTGCGATGGTGATATCGATGCCGCCATCGGCGCTGCGCAGCAGCGTGCGGGAGTTGAGCGCGAAGGGTCGCCCCGCATCTTCGGCCAGCACATTACCCTGCTGGTCGGCCGTATAGAGCGTCCAGAACCGCGCCGGTGGCACGGCGCCGGCCAGACGGTAGCGGCATTCACCGCTCAGGCGCTGGCCGTCGCTATCGACGGCGGCGGTGAAGGACAGTCCCTCGGCCGTGCCGTAAAGCAGCTTGCCGGCGTCGGCGCGGTGCGATTTCGCGTAAGGGTCGGCCTCGATCGTCTGCGCCTCGGGAAAGGCATCCCAGGAGCCGATGCGGATCGAGCCGAAACCGGATGTCGCTTCAAGCGCTGCCATCGTCGCGGCAATACCGCCGCCAAAGGCGATCAGAAGGGCGATGCCGACAAGAAATGGAACTCGGAACACGCTATTTTCCCGTTTTTGAACAGGTCGAGGACTATCACTGATTCCCCGTTTGGAAAATGGCGTGGCCTGTTTAGTCCTCTTGAAAGTGACGCTAGCGCGAAATTCCTGCCCTTATGCACTCCCCTATGCACCCATGACCAGCTTGAACGCGATGGCCCACATGGTGATGGCGATGACACCTTCGAGAATGCGCCAGGCGGACGGTTTTTCGAAGATCGGCCGCAGCCAGCGCGCGCCGTAACCCAGCGAAAAGAAGAACAGCAGCGAGCCGGTTGCCGCGCCGGCCGCAAAGGTCTTTTCGAAACCGGGAAACTGCGTGGAAATCGTGCCGAGCAGCACGACGGTATCGAGATAGACATGCGGATTGAGGAAGGTGAGCGCCAGGCAGATGGCGAGCGTCTGCCACAGGCTCGCCTCCCGCCGCTCGGCCACAGACAGCACCTCGGATGAACGCAGCGCCGAATACAGGCTTTTGGCGCCATACCAGAGGAGGAAAGCCGCCCCCGCATAACGCATGATCGGATCGAGCGCCGGCATAATCGCGCTGATCCGCTGAAAACCGAACACGCCGACCGTAATCAGCAGCGCATCTGATATCGCGCAGGTGGCGCAGACGGCAAACACATGCGAACGCGCCAGCCCCTGTTTCAGCACAAAGGCATTCTGCGCGCCGATGGCAACGATGAGGCTGAGGCCCATGGTGAGACCGGTGAAGAAGATCTGGATGTCCATGCGCGTCGAAGCCTCTGCCCTGTCCCTATGACATGCCAAGGGCGTCGCCTCGGCTGAGCGCTTGGATATTTCTTTCAGATGGTTTAATCCAGTTAAACAAATTCATTCCAGATAAGCTTTCCTAATGTCGCTCTCTCGAAACCAACCTCGATATCCGGTGCCATAATGCTCGACTATCCTTCCATGCGCGCCGTAGCGCTCGTTGCCCGGACCGGCAGTTTCGAAAAGGCGGCGCAGGTGCTGTGTGTCACGCCATCAGCCGTTTCCCAGCGCATCAAGCAGCTGGAGGAGCGGCTGGGCGTGGTGCTGATCGTGCGCGGCAACCCTTGCGTGGCCACGGAAAAGGGCGAATGGCTCTGCCGGCACATGGATCATGTCGGCATGCTGGAAAGTGAATTGTTCCGCCAGCTTCCGGCGCTCGCGGAGGCAGGCGATGCGCAGGAGCGGGTGACGCTCAATATCGCCACCAATGCCGACAGCCTTGGCACCTGGTTTCTGGATGCGGTATCGAAATTCACTGGCGGCAGCGATTATCTCGTCAATATCGCCGTCGACGATCAGGATCACACGGTGGAATGGCTGCGCGGCGGCAGGGTGCTCGCCGCCGTCACCGCCCACGACAAACCGGTGCAGGGCTGCCGGGTAACGCCGCTCGGCGTGCTGCGTTATCATGCCACCGCCAGCCCGGATTTCATGGCCCGCCATTTTCCCGAAGGCGTCACCCCCGCAGCCCTTGCCCGCGCGCCGGGATTGACCTTCAACCAGAAGGACAGGCTGCAGGCGAGCTGGATCAGGACGGCGCTGGGGGAGGATGTCTCCTATCCCACCCACTGGCTGCCTTCGACTGATGGTTTCGTGAAAGCGAGCCTTGCCGGCATGGGGTGGGGGCTCAATCCGGTACAGCTCGTCGGGCAACACCTGAAGGCGGGGCGGCTGGTGGAGCTTATGCCCGGCACGCCGCTTGATATTCCGCTTTATTGGCAGGTTAACCGGCTTGCCGGCGACCGCCTCGGCGTGCTGACATCGTATATGGTGGAAACGGCGAGGGCAGTGTTGTTGCAGTGAGGCGTTTTGCGCCGGGTTGCGGTTTTGCGATTTGGATAGACGGGAGCTGTAGAGCGAGTGGCTCACCCCCCTCTGTCCTGCCGGACATCTCCCCCTCAAGGGGGAGATCGGCAAGCGGCGTTACCGCCACTTCAGTCACAAAGGTTGAGATATGCGAGACCTCGCCGCATATCGATCTCCCCCCTTGAGGGGGAGATGCCCGGCAGGGCAGAGGGGGGTAAACCTCACCCACTGCCGGTAACCTCTCAACGCGATGTGTTATCACCGCCGCGTGGCGTCGATGCTCTCATGCGAAGAAGCATCCGCCACCTTCTGCGTCGTCACACTCAACGCCGTGGCTTCCTTCATCTTCCGGCCGATCGAGCGGATTACCCGCGTCGCCTCTGCCGAAAGCGAGCGCGGACGTGTGAGCGCCGGCATCGCGGGCGTGCCGGCGGATGCGGATGCGACTTCTGCCGAAGGTTGCGGGCGGGCGCCCGTCGGCAGCGGGTTCTGGATGCCGGGGATGGGGCGCAGCTCCATGCCCTGATGGGCATAATCCATCAGCCGCTTGTAGGTCATGGCGGGCAGCGCGCCGCCAGTCATGTTGTTCATCGGCGTGAACTCGTCATTGCCGAACCAGACGGCGGTCGTATAGTTGCCGGTAAAGCCCACATACCAGGCGTCGCGATAGGCCTGCGAGGTGCCGGTCTTGCCGCCGGAGACGATGCCGTTATCCAGTGCGCCGCGCCGGGCCGTGCCCATGACCGGAATGGTCACCAGCATCTGGTTCATCTTGGAATTGGCTTCTTCGGAAAGCACCCGTTTGGCGGGCGGCTCGTCATGGCTGAAATCGTAGAGAACCTTGCCCTCGTAATCCAGCACCTGCTCGATGCCGTGGCGGCGCGACTGCATACCATCGGCCGGGAACACGGCATAGGCGGTGGCCTGATCGAGAACGGTGACTTCCGAGGTGCCGAGCGGAATGGTCTTGTCGCTGCGCAAAGGTGTCGCCACGCCCATGGCCTTGGCGGTATCGACGATCACCTGCGTGCCGAGCACGTCCTTGGCGAGCCGAACAGGCACGGTATTGTAGGATTTGGCGAGCGCTACCTGCAGCGTCACCTTGCCGGCATAGGAACGGCCGTAATTCTGCGGCGACCAGCCGCGCCAGGTCACCGGCGCATCTGATATCAGCGTGTCCGGCTTCATGCCCTTTTCCATGGCGGCCGAGTAGGTGTAGACCTTGAAGGAAGAGCCCGGCTGGCGCAGCGCCGCCGTGGCGCGGTTGAACTGGCTTTCGCCATAGTCGCGCCCGCCGACCATGGCGCGCACGCCGCCGCCGTTCTCGATCATCACCATCGCGCCCTGTTTGACGCGGTAACCCTCGCCATATTCGCGCAGTTCCATTTCCATCGCCTGTTCGGCCGCCTGCTGCAGGCCGGTATCGATGGTGGTGCGCACAACGACGGTATGATCCCTAAACTTGCCTTCCGCGGCCAGCCGCTGCACCTCGTCGAAGGCCCAGTCGAGGAAGTAATCCGGGGCCTTCACATCGGCGCGGTCAATGACGGTGGCCGGGTTGCGCCGTGCGCCGATCACCTGGCCCTCGGTCATAAGCCCGCTCTGAACCAAATTGGAAAGCACGGTATTGGCGCGGGCGCGGGCCGCCGGCAGGTTGACATGCGGCGCATATTTGGCCGGCGCCTTGAACAGGCCGGCCAGAATGGCGGATTCCGAAAGCGTCACGTCGGTCAGGTTCTTGCCGAAATAAAACTGCGAGGCTGCCGCCGCCCCGAAGGTGCCGCCGCCCATATAGGCGCGGTCGAGATAAAGGCTGAGGATTTCCTTCTTCGACATGTTGCTCTCAAGCCAGAGCGCGAGGAAGGCTTCCTTGATCTTGCGCTCCAGCGAGCGCTCATTGGTGAGAAACAGGTTCTTGGCGAGCTGCTGCGTCAGCGTCGAGCCGCCCTGCACCACGCCGCCGGCGCGGGCATTTTCGCTCATGGCGCGGGCAAGGCCGATGAAGTCGATGCCGAAATGCTCGAAGAAACGCCGGTCTTCGGTCGCCAGCACCGCCTTGATGAAATGGTCAGGCATCTGGTCGATCGGCACGCTGTCTTCATGGATGATGCCGCGATGGCCGATGGTATTGCCGTAACGGTCGAGGAAGGTGACAGCGAAGTCGCCGCGATACCGCCAGTCCTTCTTGGTTTCTTCGAAAGCGGGCATCGCCAGCGCCAGAAGCACGACGGCACCAGCGGTTCCGAAGGTCAGCGCATCACAGGTGAGGTTGACGACAAGCTTCTTCCAGCCGCGCACATGTAATTTGCGCGAGGCGATGGTGACGTCTTCCCAGAAATCCACCAGCCGTGCCGCAGCTGTCCACAGGCCGCTATCGATGAAGCTATCGATCCGGAGCAGGATATGCCGCTTCCTGCGGCCTTTATTATCGTCTTTTTCTTCCTGCACCTGGCGATGTTTTCCTGTTCGAGGCAACGAGGCCGTCGGTATTTCTGCGTTTCAACCCATTCCCGACGCAAAACCATGGCATGCTTGTGTCGGAATTGCTTGACGCGGCGGCTTCTTGCGGGCCAATGACCCTCTGCCGTCCGCCAATCGTCATAAAATATCGTACAAACCAGCCCTTGGCGATACGATATAAATGATTAGGGGCCGGTTAAACACTCCCGTCCAAGAGATCAAAATGAAACGGAAATGTTAACGATGAATGACGCGCCGTTCTGGAAAACCAAATCACTCACCGAGATGACCGGCGAGGAATGGGAAAGCCTGTGCGACGGCTGCGGCCTGTGCTGTCTCAACAAGCTGGAAGACTGGGACTCCGGCGAAGTGGTGTTTACCTCGGTTCGCTGTGTGCTGCTTGATGGTGAGAGCTGTCGATGCTCCGACTATGAAAACCGCCGCGCCACCGTGCCGGACTGTATCCAGCTCGACCTGAAGAAGGTGCATGAGATCGGCTGGCTGCCGCCCACCTGCGCCTATGCGCTGGTGCGTGATGGCAGGGATCTCTACTGGTGGCATTATCTCGTCTCCGGCGATACCGAGACGGTGCATGAGGCCGGCATTTCGGCGCGTGGGCGCACCGTCAGCGAGGCCCATGTGGATGTTGACGACTTCGAGGATTATGTGGTGGACTGGCCCCTGACAGTGGGTGAGAAGGCGGGCCAAAAGCAGCGGACCTGACGGAAAAGATCAATTTTCGTTTTGGTCCTATTCCTGCCCCATCCGTTACCTAAACCGCTCCGGCCATTCCGGCAAATGATCCGCAAAAGCGGACGAGGGACATCAAAACGCATGCGCTACCGGCTGCCCGCCATCGTTCTTTCGTGCCTTGCCCTTCCGGGCCTTCTGCCGCTTTCCGCTTTTGCCCAGCAGCAACCGCAGGCCTTTGAATGCACATTGGTCACATCAATCGAGACGGGCGCCATCATCAACCAGCAGGGCGCCTGCGACCAGCGCGTGGCCCCGGCCTCCACCTTCAAGGTGCCGCTGGCGCTGATCGGTTTCGATGCCGGTATTCTTCAGGACGGCAAGACGCCCGCCTGGGACTGGAAACCCGGCACCGAGGCCCGCGCTTCCGACAGGAAGACGGTCGATCCGACGATCTGGGAGCAGGATTCGGTGCTGTGGTATTCGCGCGAAATCACCCGTCGGCTCGGCCCGGAAAAATTCGCCGCCTATGTGAAGCGCCTCGGTTACGGCAATGCCGATGTGTCCGGCGAACCGGGCAAGAATAACGGCCTCACCCATTCCTGGCTTGGCGCGTCACTTACGATTTCGCCGGTGGAGCAGGTGGGTTTCCTTCGCCGTCTTCTCGGCGGCAATCTGCCTTTCTCCCGCGATGCGCAGGCCAAGACGCGAGCCATCGTCCCCGTCTTCGATGCGCCGGAAAGCTGGGCCGTACACGGCAAGACCGGTACCGGCTATATGCGTGACGAAAAGGGCAATCCCGACCGCAATCGTCCCTTCGGCTGGTTCGTCGGCTGGGCCGAGCGCGAGGGCCAGCACATTGTCTTCGCAAGGCTGCGGGTCTCCGACAAACCATCGAACGAGCCGCTCGGGCCGGCGGTGCGCGATGCGTTTCTGCGCGATATTCCTCGGCTGGCCGTGCATCGGTAGCAAGATCGTGTCTTTCAGATTGCACATTTACCTGAAAAGCTCGGCATGCGTTCCCGCGCGGGTGAAGATGAGAAGGTTCTGCTTCTCATCGACTGTGTAGATCAACAGAAAATCCCCGCCGAAATGGCATTCCCGGTGATCGCGCCATTCTCCGGTCAGCTCATGGTCACGAAACTGCTTGGGTAACGGCGCGTCGTTGGCGATAAGAAGGAGCATGATTTCCTTCAGTCTCACCATGTCGTAACGCCCGGAATTGTTCAGCCGTTGCCAGTCTTTGATAAAGTGCTTGGTGAAATCCGACCTGCGCGGGAGGGTGGCTCGCTTCAATGCCGCGTCTTTTCCGTGATCTTTCTTATTCGTCACCGTTTGCCAGCGTCCAGCGCCTCAAACAATGCTTCCGACGTGCCGAAACGACTGCGCCCGGCGGCCGCGATGGCGCGTGCTTCTTCAATCGCGGCAAGGGTTTCAGCGTTTGGTTGTGTCAGTTCTATCGGCAGAGCTTTTTCTCGGGCAATGCGCGTCAGCATCATTCGCATGACATCTGAAACAGTCAGTCCCAGACTGTCCAGCACGGCCGTCGCGTCATCCTTGAGTGCCTGATCGATGCGCGCTCTTACATAAGCATTTGCGGTCATGATAGACCTCCTTTTGATAGTTCGATATGTAGCTCAAATGAGCATCATTTTCAATGACCGCTGCACAATTGACGGTGGGTTGCTGAAATCGGAAAGGACATCAGCATATGTCGGACGCCTCCCGCGAAGTCATCAAACTCTATACGGATCACGGCGCTGATTTCGACAAGGCGCGTGGCCGCTCCCTTGCCGAAAAAACCTGGCTGGACAGGTTCACCTCGCTCTTGCCTGACGGCGGTTCCATTCTTGATATCGGCTGCGGCTCCGGCGAACCGATCGCCGGTTATTTCATTGCCCAAGGTTTTGACGTCACCGGCATTGATGCGTCCCTGCCGCTGATCGAACTCTGCCGCAGCCGGTTTCCGGAAAATCTCTGGACCGTCGCAGATATGCGCGAACTGGCCCTTGGCCGCCGCTTCGACGGCCTGATCGCCTGGCACAGTTTTTTCCATCTGAGCCCCGAGGACCAGCGCGGAATGTTCGCCATCTTCCGCCAGCATGCCAATGATGGTGCGGCCCTGATGTTCACCGCCGGGCCAGGCTGCGGTGAAGCAATCGGCACGTTTCAGGGCAGGCCGCTTTATCACGCCAGCCTTGCGCGCGAGGACTATGAGAGCCTGCTCGCCGCCGATGGGTTCCGGCTTCTCGATCATATTGTCAATGACCCGCAATGCGGCGGGGCGACGGTTTATCTGGCCAGACGCGTGGCGGCGTGAGAGGCTGCTTGCATAGCCCTGGCGGATCGCGCATTGGATCCACAGGCCGGATGTTTCAGGGATTTCCCCATACTCGAAAAGCTCAAGCGATGGGCGAAATCCATCAAGCGGGATGTTCACGCCCTCTATCTTGCAGCACGCGATCCGTGCACGCCGTTTCTGGCCAAGGTGGTAGCGCTGCTGGTGGCCGCCTATGCGCTGTCACCGATCGATCTCATCCCGGATTTCATTCCCGTTATCGGATATGTCGATGACCTCGTGATCGTCCCGCTCGGTATCCTGCTGGCGGTGCGCCTCCTGCCACCGCCACTCCTGGCGGAACATCGGCTGGCCGCCGCCGCCGCGCAATCGCGCCCCGTCAGCCGTGTGGCTGCGGCCATATTCATCGTCCTGTGGCTGTCGGCTGCGCTCACGATTTTGTTGATGGCAAAATTTTTCTTCTTCCCTTGACCTTCCCATCATGGGAAGCCCTACATAATGTCTCGAAAGGGGATATCCCATGAACGAGACAGTCAGACACGCCCATCAAAATCAACTGGTTTCCGTGCCCGTGGAAGGCATGACCTGCGCCTCCTGCGTGCGGCGTGTTGAAACCGCCGCGGCCAAGGTGCCGGGTGTCGCTTCGAGCTCCGTGAACTTCGCCACGAAGAAGCTTACCGTCGAGCCGGCAGACGGTTTTTCGGCCAGGACGCTCGGCGCGGCCATCAAGAAGGTCGGTTACGATATCGCACCGGACCGGCATGAATTTGCCGTCGAAGGTCTGCGTAGCGATGCGGATGCCGGGCGGTTGAAGGCCGTTCTGGACGCCGTCGCGACCACCGTCGACGTGAAGGTCGACGCTGCTGCCGGTAAGGTCGCGGTGGAAACCATCGGCGGCCGACGGGAGCGGGATGCGCTGGTGGAAACGGCGAAGCTTGCCGGCTTTGCGTTGAAGACACCCAAACCGCACGGACATTCCGCCCATCAAGACCACAGCCAGCACCATGGGCATCATCAGGGCCACAGCCAGATGGCGACGGCCGGCGAAAGCGGTGGCCATGACCATATGCAACATGCCGGTGAGGAGGGCGCGCTGAAACGCGACCTGACGATTGCCGCGATCCTGACCGCGCCGCTTTTCGTGCTGGAAATGGGCGGCCATATTTATGAGCCGATGCATCACTGGCTGATGGGCATCATCGAGACGCAGAACCTCTATTACATCTATTTCGTGCTGGCGACGGCGGTGATTTTCGGGCCGGGCCTGCGCTTCCTCAAGACCGGTTTTCCGGCACTCCTGCGCGGCGCGCCGGAAATGAACTCGCTGGTGGCGCTAGGCGTCACGGCGGCCTATCTCTACTCCGTCGTGGCGACCTTCGCGCCCGATCTGCTGCCGGCGGAAGCCCAGTTCGTCTATTATGAAGCGGCAACCGTCATCGTGACGCTGATCCTGATCGGACGGCTTCTCGAAGCGCGTGCCAGCGGCCGCACGGGAGACGCCATCCGCAAGCTGATGAGCCTGCAGGCGAAGACCGCCCGGGTGGAGCGCAACGGTGCGACTATCGATATTTCCCCTGATGATCTGGTGGCCGGCGATATCGTCGTCATCCGTCCCGGTGAAAGGCTGGCGGTGGATGGCGAAGTCGTCGAAGGCTCGTCCTATGTCGATGAATCCATGATCTCTGGCGAACCCGTGCCGGTGGAAAAGACGGTCGGCGCAGCGGTTGTTGGCGGCACCATCAACAAGACCGGCGCTTTCAAGTTCAGGGCGACCAAGGTCGGCGCCGATACAATGCTGTCGCAGATCATCCGCATGGTGGAGGAGGCGCAAGGCTCCAAACTGCCGATCCAGCTGCTGGTCGACCGTGTTACCGCGCTGTTCGTGCCCGTCGTCATCGCAATCGCGGTGCTGACCTTCATCGTCTGGGCGATCTTCGGTCCTGAGCCTGCCTACACATTCGCACTGGTCAATGCGGTCGCGGTGCTCATCATCGCTTGCCCCTGCGCCATGGGCCTCGCCACGCCGACATCCATCATGGTCGGCACCGGAAGGGCGGCGGAACTGGGCGTGCTGTTCCGTAAGGGACAGGCCCTGCAGGAACTGCGCTCGGCGCAGATCGTCGTGGTCGACAAGACCGGCACGGTGACCAAGGGCCGTCCGGAACTGACCGATCTGGTGGTTGCGGAAGGATTTGCCGATAACGAGGTTCTGGCGCTGGTCGCCGCTGTTGAGGGCCGCTCGGAACACCCGATAGCCGAAGCCATCGTCCGGGCTGCGGAAGAAAAGAATGTGGCGACTCCTGCAGGACTCGCGCCTACCACTGTCGAGAACTTCGAAAGCGTCACGGGTTATGGCATCGCAGCAACCGTCAATGGTCGCAAGGTCGAAGTCGGCGCGGATCGCTACATGGCGAAACTCGGCCATTCCGTCGATATCTTCGCTGAAGCCGCCGCAAGGCTGGGCGACGAGGGCAAGACACCGCTTTATGCCGCCATCGACGGCAGGCTGGCGGCTGCGATCGCCGTCGCCGATCCGTTGAAACCCTCAAGCGTCACCGCCATCAAGGCGTTGCAGGCAATGGGCATCGAAGTGGCGATGGTGACGGGCGACAATGAACGCACGGCAAACGCGATAGCCCGGCAGGTCGGCATTTCCCGCGTGGTGGCGGAAGTGCTGCCCGAGGGCAAGGTGAAGGCGATCCACGAAATGCGCGCCGGCGGCAAGGTGCTGGCCTTCGTCGGCGACGGCATCAATGATGCACCGGCGCTCGCCGAGGCCGATATCGGCATCGCCGTTGGCACCGGCACGGATGTCGCCATCGAAAGCGCCGATGTGGTGCTGGTCGGCGGTGATCTTCTGGGGGCGGTCAATGCCATCGAGATGAGTCGGGCGACCATGCGCAACATCAAGGAAAACCTGTTCTGGGCTTTCGGTTATAACGTGGCGCTGATACCGGTTGCGGCGGGCGTGCTTTATCCGGCCTTCGGCATCACGCTGTCGCCGATGATCGGAGCGGGCGCGATGGCGCTGTCCAGCGTCTTCGTTCTTGCCAATGCGCTGCGGTTGAAACGGGCGAAGGTTGCGCACAGGGAGGTGACGTCGTGAATATCGGTCAGGCATCGGAAGCATCGGGCGTTTCCGCCAAGATGATCCGTTATTACGAGCAGATCGGCCTCATCACCCCCGCCGCCCGCACCGGCAATAATTACCGGGTCTACGGCGAGCAGGACGTGCACAATCTGCGCTTCATCAAGCGGGCGCGTACACTCGGTTTCTCGCTGGAAGAAACCGAGACGCTGCTGAAACTCTGGCAGGACAAGAGCCGCGAGAGTTCGGCCGTGAAGGAAATCGCGCTCGTCCATATCGCCGATCTCGAGCAGAAGATCGCCGAGATGAAGAGCATGGTGAAGACGCTCTCCCATCTCGCCCATTGTTGCGGCGGCGACCACCGACCCGATTGCCCCATTCTCGACGATCTCGCGGGCGCCGACAAGACAGACGGCAAGCCGGCAAGAACCCACTGAATTGCAATAGCCGGCGCGAAAAACAGGCGTGCCGGTCAAAAGGAGAAAACCATGAATGCAACCACTTTCCTCATCCCTGATATGACCTGTGGCCATTGTGAGAAAACCCTGCGCGGCGCACTTGCGGATGTACTTCCCGGTGCGTCAGTGGCCATCGATCTCGATGCCCACAAGCTGACCGTGACGGGCGACGCCGCAACCGCGGAGGAGGCTATCCGCGAAGCCGGTTATTCGCCCGAACGGGCGGGCTGACGCATCTCATCGCTGGAATGATGGGGAGGGATATGCTACTGAGCAGCATCGTCTTTCCGTTGAAGGTAGTACCCCAATGTCCGTCAAGGCGTCAGTCTCCATTTCCGATCAGCAGGACAGCTTCGCCCGCAGGCTGGTGGAGGAGGGGCGTTATGCCAGCCTTAGCGCTGTCGTGCAGCGCGGTCTGGATCTGCTTCGGCAGGAAACCGAGGTGAAGGATGCGGAGCTTGCGGCGCTTCGCGACCTGCTGGCCGAACGTGGGGAGGGAGAGTTCGTCTCGCTCAAGGACGGCAAGGACAGAACCGCAGCGATGATAGCAGCCAGGAAGGCCGGTTATGGTCTTTAAGATCCTGCGTTCGGCGCGAACGGATCAGGATCTCGGCCTCATTCTCGACCATCTCGTTCAATCCTATCAATATCTTGGCGAGGGCCTGCCAGAGGCTTTTGAGCGGGCAGCTCTGCGAATCGGCGATATCGAGGCGGATATGCAGGCGCTCGGCAAAGCGCCGTTTCAGGGGACATTGATGCCGGAATTGTTGCCCGGCCTTCGTCGGGTCACAAAAAATCAGGCGATCTTTTATTTCGATATCGATGAAGGCGAGAAGACCTTACGCATTCTCGCCGTCTTCTTCGGCGGACAGGATCATCAGCGTCACATGTTGAAACGCCTCGTATCCGGCTGGCCAAGCACTTAAACCTCGTCGAACGCTCCGCCTTCACGCGAAGGATTGCGGTCGATCACCCGCTCCTCGGCGTCGTCAGGCAGGGCCTCGTCGCTTTCCTGGTAGGGGTCGTCCTCGGTTTCGGCCTCTTCTTCCTCGATTTCCTGTTCGATCGATTGCGGAATTTCTCCCTTGGCGGGAAGGGCGTCGACGTCGAGATCGAGCAAATCCTCGTCCATGGCGTCTTCACTGCGAGGCAAGATCTTATTGCGGTCCATGACGGTATCCTTTCTAGCGGTTCACTCGGCAAACGACCGGCGGGGCAGGTGGGTTCCTGCCGCCGGTCAATTCCCTGATTTCGGATCGGATGAAAAGCCCGCTTGACCTCAATGGCGCTTGAGGTTCTAGTTTGCCCGCCGTATCGCAAAAATGGAAAGGATACGGCTTTGTCGAGTATGGAAATGGTGGAGAAAAACGGCTGGGGCGAATTGCTGAGCGGGGCTAACCTCTCGCTTCTGACCGTCATCTCCGCCGGTATAGGTCTGCACGCCTTTAATCAGTTTGCTGTCGTCACGGCCTTGCCCGTCGCCGTCAACGACATCGGCGGTGCGGGCTTTTATAGCTGGGCCTATAGTCTCTATTTCGTCGGCTCCGTGGCGGGCGGCGTTACCGCGGTGCTGTTTCGCGAACGCTTCGGCGCTCGCGCCATCCTGCTTCTGTGCTGCCTCATCTTTTCCTTCGGCTCGGTTCTTTCGGCCCTCGCCGGCGATTTTTTATGGGTCGTCGTCGGCCGGGCGTTGCAGGGGGTGGCGGACGGGCTGATCGTGGCGGTGTGCTACAGCCTCATTCCCGCCGGGTTCCGCTCCGGCCTGTTGCCGAAGGTCTTTGCCATCGAGGCGGCGATCTGGGCAGTCGCCTCCTTCATCGGCCCGCTGACCGGTGGTTTTGCCACCCAGCACATTTCGTGGCGCGCCACCTTCCTGCTCTCGGCACCGCTGATCATCGTGCTCGTGGTCTATACGGTGGTTGCGGTCTCCGCTGAGCGGCCGGTGGTGGCCACGCGCAGGCCGCTGGTGCCGCTGCTGCTCTGCCTTGTTGGCGCATTGGCCTTTTCCGCGCCTTCCGCCTTTGAGGATGCGAGCCTGCGGGCGATTTCGCTGCTGGCGGGCGCGGCCTTGCTGTGGGCTTCCCTGCGGGCTGGCATCCGGCCTTCCTCCGGCCTGTTCCCCAGGGATTCGTTCCGGCTGAAAACGGTGCTCGGCAGCGGCTTCTGGGTGCTGTTCCTGATGTCCTATGCCCATGCGCTGGGCAGCGTCTACCTCGCTTATGTCGCCATCAACCTTTGGCAGCATGAACCGACTTTTGCCGGTTTCATCGTCGTCACCATGCCGCTCGCCTGGAGCTTCGTGGCCATGCTGATCGGCAGCCTGCGCTCAAACCGCCTGCGGGAAATCTGCCTGCATTACGGCCCCTACCAGATGGTGCCGGGCTGCGTCCTGCTGGGGCTCGGGCTTGCGACGGGCAACTGGGGAGATATGCTGCTCGGGCAGGTGCTGATCGGCTCTGCCTTCGGCATGTCCTGGGCCGGTATCAGCCAGGCGGCCATGGAGGCCGCGCCGGAAGAGGAGCGCAAGATGACAGGCGCATTGCTTCCGACGGTCGCAACGCTGGGTTCGGCGGCCGGTGCGGGTGCCAGCGGCACCGTCGCCGCCGCGACCGATCTCGTCGTGCAGATCGATCGTGCTGATGTGACGACGCCTATGCTTTATCTTTATGGGCTGGGTGTGGTTGTGTCGCTGCTGGCGATCATGACGGCGAGGGGCCTGCGGAGCGCGCGCCGGTAGAGCATTTCCAGAAAAAGTGAACCCGGCTTTTCGTCCAAAAATGCGACAAAACCAGACGAAGGGCCGTTCGCCCACCCGGTCAGGACTGGGTAGTGGCGATGGTGATCGCCGCCAGATAAACGACGAAAGCCATGATCGCGACCGCGCCGATAATGATGATAATACCCTTGCCGGCGCGTTTCTTCTCCACCTTGTTTTCATTGGCTTCGGTCGGAAACAGGATGGGATCGCTGGTATCGCGGATTTTGGTCATGCCGTTTCTCCTTATCAGTGGATTGGGCGGTTTCGGTCTATCAACCGCCCAGTCCGCCAAAAGGTTCCTCACGGTTTCAGTGCCCAGCTGGTGGCATGAACCACCGCTCCGGGGTCGGCGCGAAGCAGCGCCGAGCGCACCGGTTCGAAACCTTCGATGCGCTTGGTGCCGACATAACGGCCGCGATTGGCAAAGACCTCGATGGAGCCGTAGTCGAGGAAAATGCGGATGCGGGACGCCCGCGCGCCCTTGGCGATGTAGTGGGGCGAAGCACCGTCGCGCCCGTCCTCATGGCGGATCCACAGTCCAGTCTCGTCGGAGACGAGACCGAGCGTGACGGTCGGATGATCGAGCGCCAGCTCGAAGGCCGCGCCTGACGAGGCGAGCTCGATTAATATTTCCACCGCGCCGTTGATGAAGGTGACGCGCTCACCGGCCGCCAGCCGCGTGCGGTCGAGAATATGGCTGCGCAGGCTTTCCGCCGCGCCGATCGGCGGGGTCAGAAGTTCGCCGTTCGCATAGTGAATTCGGCGCGGCAGGGTCATGGAGGTGGGGAAATCGATTTCCGGATTGGCATCCGCCCAGTTTGCCAGCCAGCCGATGCCGATGATACTGTCACCATCGAGAAAGGCCTGAAAGGCGTAATTATCGGTGCCGAAATCCAGCTCCTGACCAAATTCCTTGGTGAAGACCTTGCCGTCAAACCAGCCGACATCGGCCATGGTCAGGTTCTTGCGGCCGGTCTCCGGGTCTTCGGAATGCATCAGCCCGTAGATCAGCACCCAGCGGGTTGAGCGGGCATTGGCGGGGCCATCGAGGGGCAGCAGGCAGGGGCATTCGATGGCCGTGGTCTTGTAACGCGTTTCCACCCACAGCTTGCCCACATAGGTCCAGCCGGAGGCGGCCGTGGGGTCCAGCGTCTCGTAAAGCAGGATCACGCCGCCGCCATCGCTCTGGCTGCCGAGCAGCATTTTCCACAAGCCGTCTGGTCCGCGAAACACGTAAGGGTCGCGGAAGTCAGGTGTCAGACCCTGCCCATCCGGGCGGTGGGCGAGAATGACGTCTGCCTGCCCGGCCATGATGAGATCGGACGAGGTGGCGGTAAGCTGGATCTGCTGCTCGGGAATACGGTCCTGCACCTGCTCGGTGAAGAATACCCGGATGCCGGAGCCTTCCACCAGCGGAATGGTCGAGCCGGAATAGGCGCCGCCGCGTTTGTCCGGCCGTGTCGTCAGGTCCTCGGAGGGGAAAAGGAAGATCGGCAGATGCCGCCAGCGCAGATAATCCGAGGAGACCGCATGGCCCCAATGCATCGTGTTCCAGCGCAGCCCGTGCGAGTAATGCTGATAGAACAGATGCGGCCTGCCCTCGAAACGGCCAAAACCGTTCGGGTCGTTCATCCAGCCGAAGGGCGGGCGGAAGTGATAGCTGCCGGGGAGTTCGGGTGCAGCATTGTCCGGTTTGGTGTGGACGACAGTGATGCCGGTTTCCAGCACATCCGAAGCGGTGAACCAGTAGATGACGGAAACGGCCGTGGTCACCGTGTCGTAGCTCAGCTCCACATGGCCGCCGCCAAAGACCTGATAGATTCTAAAACTGAACTCTTCGGTATTGACGCTTGAAACTTCGGCGAATTTTCCATTCTGGTTGGAGAAGGAGACAGCGCCGGCTTCGGCGTCTTTTTTCGCCTTCAGCCACACATGGAAGGTGGCGTTGACCGGCAGGTCGGTGTGAAGAATGCGGATGGCGCTTTCCGGTTCTGCGGTTACGGCTTCAACGACGGTCATTCCCGTTCCTTTCGTTGCGGCAATTCTGGCTCAGAGAACGCAACGAATGGGACGAAAGAAAGTTCAACCGCCGCCATGCTCCCGCATCGCCGTTTCGTATTTACCGCCGACACCCCTCGCAACCGGAAGCAAAAACCGCCATACCAGGCAAAAGCAGGGAGTTTATCCGTGATGAAATTCGACAATTCCTATGCCCGCCTGCCGGAGCGGTTCAGCGCCGCCGTGCTGCCGACACCGGTGAAGGCGCCGCGCCTCATCGCTTTCAATCGGGCGCTGGCGGAGGAGCTTCTTCTTGACGTTGCGGACCTCGACGATGACAGGCTGGCGGCGATCTTTTCCGGCAATGTCGTGCCTGAGGGGGCAGAGCCGTTGGCCATGGCCTATGCCGGCCACCAGTTCGGCGGCTTCGTGCCGCAACTTGGCGATGGCCGCGCCATTCTTCTCGGCGAAGTGATCGACGCAAATGGCAAGCGGCGGGATATCCAGCTCAAGGGTTCAGGCCCGACGCCGTTTTCGCGCCGGGGAGACGGGCGCGCAGCACTTGGCCCGGTGCTGCGCGAATATATTGTTTCGGAAGCGATGTTTGCGCTCGGCATACCCGCCACAAGGGCGCTGGCGGCCGTTCTTAGCGGCGACAGGGTGCAGCGTGAAGTGGGCCTGCCGGGCGGCGTTTTCACCCGTGTCGCGTCAAGCCATATCCGTGTCGGCACCTTCCAGTTCTTCGCCGCGCGCGAAGATGACGAGGGCATCAGAAGCCTCGCGGACTATGTCATCGACCGCCACTATCCAGACGCGAAAAACACCGACAATCCCTATCTCGCTTTGCTGCGCGGCATTGCTGAAAGGCAGTGCGCCCTTATCGCCCGCTGGATGATGGTGGGCTTCATCCACGGCGTGATGAACACCGACAATATGGCGGTCTCCGGTGAGACCATCGATTTCGGCCCTTGCGCCTTCCTCGATGAATACCATCCGAACAAGGTGTTCTCGTCCATCGATGCGCAGGGCCGTTACGCCTACAACAACCAGCCCGGCATTGCCCAATGGAACATAGCGAGGTTGGCGGAATGCCTGCTACCGCTGCTCGATCCTGAGGTGGAGAAAGCAGCCGAACTCGCCAACGCCGTCCTGGCCGATTTCGCCGCCGCCTTTCCCCAACGCTGGCTCACCGGCATGCGCGAAAAGCTCGGCCTGACCACCGAGGAGGAGGGCGACATGGATCTGATCCAGTCGCTTCTTTCGCTGATGCAGGCATCGGAAGCCGATTTTACACTGACCTTCCGGCGTCTTTCCCATGCGACCAATGGCGATGCCGAGCCGTTCCGCGGCATGTTCATCGATATTGCCGGCGCGGACGCGTTTCTGACCCGCTGGCGGGAGCGAGCCGGTCGAGACGGGATTTCCGATTCCGAAAGGTCAGCGGCGATGCTGTCGGTCAATCCGGCCATCATTCCGCGCAACCACCGCATCGAAGAACTGATCGAGGCGGCAGTGGAGGATGGCGATTTCGAGCCCTTCCACGCCATGCTGACGGCCATTGCAACGCCCTTCGAGGAACGGCCGGACAATTTCGTCTACATGCAGCCGCCGATGAGCCATGAGCGGGTGTTCAGGACGTTTTGCGGGACGTAAGCGAAGGTTGAGCGGCAACGTTGGAGCGAGCGCGTGCCTCTTGTTTCTTCTCCCCGGTGGGGAGAAGGTCGCGGCAGCGGGATGAGGGGGGGCGAGGGTCGTGAGATACGGCAACGTTGCCCCCTCATCCGACCCTTCGGGCCACCTTCTCCCCGGCGGGGAGAAGAAATACGCGGCAGCGTTTTGCCCTAATAGCTAGTCTTCAATCACCCCACCCGGGCCAGCGGCTCATGCGCGCCGTAGTACCGGCCGAACCGGTTCTCGAGGAACTTCGGCAGCGCCACTTCCTCCTGTCGCACGAAACCCTTCTGTGGCAGGGCGCCCTCGGCCAGAAGGTCGAGAACCGTGCAGATGCCGGCGGCGGTGGTGATTTGGATGGCGCTCATCATCCGGCCGGAAACCGGGCCGGCATAGACCTTGTTGGCATAGGTTTCCTGCAGGAAACGGCCGTTGCGAGTGCCGCAGACGGTGACGAAGACGATGACCACATCCTGCATGGTGCCGGGCAGGGCGTTTTCGAACAGGTCCTTCAGCACGTCGCGGCGGTTGCGCAGGTTGAGGTCGTTAAGAAGTGCCTTCATGATTGCCACATGGCCGGGATAACGGATGGTGCGGTAATTCATCGTCCGCACCTTGCCTTCCAGTGTGGCGCACAAGGTGCCAAGCCCGCCCGAGGTGTTGAATGCCTCATAGGTGACGCCATCAAGCGAGAATTCCTCACGCTCTTCCAGCGCCGGAACGGCAGTGAGGCGGCCTTCGACGATGGCTTCGCAGGGTTCGATATATTCGTTAATCAGCCCGTCCGTGCTCCAGGTGAGATTGTAGTTGAGCGCGTTGGATGGATATTGCGGCAGCGCGCCGACGCGCATGCGCACACTGTCGAGCTTATCGAAGCGGGCGGCGAGATCGGCGGCGACGATGGAAATGAAGCCGGGCGCAAGGCCGCATTGCGGGATGAGCGCGCTTTCGGCCGTTTCCGCCAAGGCCTTGACCTTGCGGGTGGATTCCACGTCTTCGGTCAGATCGAGATAATGGGTGCCGACGGCGACCGCCGCTTCGGCGATGCCCGCCGTCAGATGGAAGGGGGCGGCGGAAAGCACGGCGAATTTGCCTTTCAGCAGTGCTTCCAGCGCCGGGCGGTCGGCGATGTCGACGATCTCGGTATCGACGCGCTCATGTGCCGGCACATTCGCCAGCTGATCTGCCGAACGGTCGGCGACGGTGATGCGGTAATCGCCCGTTGCGGCCAGCATCCAGGCAATGGCCGAACCGATGTTGCCTGCGCCGATGACGACGATGTTTTTCATATTTTTGTTCCCCGCAGAAAAATTCATAGGGCACAGTCATATTGCGGTTCTGCTACGATTCGAAGCTTCACTATGTGCATAGTGAAGTCTATTATTAGACGATAAGACGACAGGATTGAACACTATGGCAATCGCCGACAAGGACCGGGCGCTGCTGGCCCTGCTTTCCGAAAATGCCCGCATGCCGGTGGCGGAACTGGCGCGCAAACTCGGGCTTTCCCGCACCACCGTGCAGGCGCGAATCGAGCGGCTGGAGGCCGACGGTGTGATTGCCGGTTATGGCTTGCGGCTGTCGGAAAGTTATCTTTCCGGGCTGGTGCGCGCCCATGTGCTGATCACCATCGGGCCAAAGGCACTGCCGGCGGTAACGGCGGCGCTTGCCGCCATAAAAGAGGTGACGACGCTGCATTCGGTCAGCGGCACCTTCGATCTCATCGCCATCCTTGCCGCACCCTCGATCCTCGATCTCGATCGGCTGATCGACAGGATCGGCGCACTTGATGGCGTGGAGCGCACGCTGTCGTCGATCATTCTGTCGACGCGGATTTCGCGGTAGGGGGCGGTTGGCGTTTGATGAGGGCGTGCGGTAAACCCGACCTCCGTCATGCCGGACCCGATCCGGCATCCAGCCGACGCGCGTCTGCGCGGCAAGGAGAGTCCTTTCAGCCCAAGGACTTGGGCTGGCTGGATACCGGCTCAAGGCCGGTATGACGGAACGAGGCCCTAAACCGCCGCCCTCTCATCATAAGCCCTCTGCGCCGCCATCACCGCATCGATATTGCCTTCCGCCCAATGGGCGAGCGCGGCCACCGTTTCGGTCAGCGTCCGCCCCAGCGGCGTCAGCGAATATTCGACCGTCACCGGCACGGTCGGAAAGGCCTGCCGTGAAATCAGGCCGTCGCGCTCGAGCTTCTTCAGCGTCTGCGACAGCACCTTCTGCGAAATGCCCTTGATCTCCCGCCGCAGCAGGTTGAAGCGCACCGCATCCACCCGCAATTTGTCGAGTATCAGCAGCGCCCATTTGTCGGCGATCCTGTCCAGCACCATGCGGGTGGGACAGCGATCCTCATAGACGTCATAGATGTGTTCCATCGGTTTGTTCCGTGCTTTCAGCGGCATCTTTCGGGAGAAATCCGGTTTCCACGAGGAAACCAGATAACCGAAAAGTGCTCTCTTTTCATGATTTCTCTAACGCAGTATCTGTGTTTTCGAAACATGGTTTCCATTAGATACTAAGGATATTTGAGATGACAGGCAAGATACTCGTAGTCGGTTCGACAGGCACGATCGGCACGCCGCTGGTCAAGGCGCTGCTCGCCAAGGGTGAAAGCGTGAAGGCGGCGTCGCGCAGCGGCAACGCCACGGACGGCGCGGAAGGGGTGCGCTTCGATTATACCGACCACGCCACTTTCGCGGATGCATTTGACGGCGTTGATCGCCTGTTCCTCATGCTGGCCGGCGGGCGTCTGGATGCCATCGATGCACTGACCCCTGTCGTCGAGGAGGCGGCGCGCCGCAAGGTGAAGGTCGTGTTCCTCAGCGTCCTCGGTGTCGACGCCGACGATTCCATTCCCTATCGCCAGATCGAACTGAAGATCATTGCGTCAGGCACGCCTTACGTCATCCTGCGCCCCAACTGGTTTGCGGATAATTTCCACAGCTACTGGAAGGCCGGCATCGAGCACGGTCAGATCGCCGTTCCCGCCGGCGAGGGCAAGTCAAGCTTCATCGATGTGCGTGATATCGCCGACAGCGCTGCCGCCGCACTCACCTCCGACGCCTTTAATGGCAAGGCTTTCAACCTCACGGGCCCGCAGGCCTTCGGTTACGCCGAGGCGGCTGCGCTGATCTCGCAGGCGATCGGCAAGCCGGTGTCTTATAGCGCCGTTTCGGACGACGTCTTCATCGGCATCCTCACCGGTGCCGGCGTGCCGCAGGACTACGCGTCCTTCCTTGCCTCGATCTTCTATCCCGTGCGTGAAGGCTGGACGGCCGTGGTGACCGGCGACGTGGAAACGCTGACCGGCCATGCTCCGCGTTCGCTCCAAACCTATATTGCCGACAATCTGGACCGGCTGAAAGGCTGAGGCTCAAAGCGAACCCGCCGCGCTCACGCCGGATCGGTGGAGCCGCGGCGGGCCTTGAAGAGCATCTTCAACCGCTGGATATCCTCCGCATTCCAGCCTTGCGGCTGGGTCACCTCCATCCACGCATCGATATAATGCTCCGGCGCATAGACATGGCCATAACCCATCGGCGCCGTGGTCGCGGCGGCAACATCGAGACCGAGCTGCAGCAGGGTGACGACCGGGAACCAGCGGAAGGACGTGGAAACGTCGGGACCATGATGCACCATCCATTGCGGCCGCCGGTAAAGCGAGGCGGCCTCGAAGAAGGTGATGGGGTCGCTGGCATATTGCAGATAGACGATCCGCATCGGACCCCAGTTCACACCGGGCATGTGGGCTGTCGTATATTGGTTGGCAAAGCGGATGACGGAGGAATCGCGGAAACGCGGCAACCATTCCGGCGTGCCCTCCACCCGGCCATTTGTGGCCATGCGCCAGGTGGGACTGGAAAAGGGCGGGCCGCTCCACAAGGCGCCCTGGAACGGATCGGACAGCACATCGTAGAGATCGGATGATTTCTGCGAATTGAGCGAACCGAGGCTGAGGCCATGCAGGTAGAGCTTCGGCCGCGTCTCCTTCGGCAAAGTGGTCCAGTAGCCATAAACGGCTTCGAACAGGGCGCGCGCCGTCTCGACGCCGTAATCCGGTTCGGTCAGCAGAGCGATCCAGCTGGAGAGATAGGAATATTGCACGGCGACGCTGGCGATATCCCCATCATGCAGGTATTCCACCGTATCGAGCGCTTCCGGATCGATCCAGCCGGTGCCGGTGGGGATGACGACGAGCAGCACCTTGCGCTCGAAACCGCCGACGCGCTTCAACTCCTGCAGCGCCAGCGCCGCCCGCTCTTCGGGTGTGGAGGCGGAATTCAGGCCCGCATAGACCCGGAGCGGCTCCTTGGCCGGGCGATGGGTAAAGGCGGAAATCTGCGTGCCGGCCGGGCCTTCCGCGACGAATTCCCGCCCGCGGCGGCCAAGCGATTCCCATGTCATCAACGAGGCGCTGCTGCCGGTTTTCAGCGGATCGGCCGGGCGCGGCACGTCAGGTTCGATCAGCGAATCCACCTGTTTGAGCGAGGAATCGGCAAACTTCAGGCCGATATCGAAGATCAGCCCGTTGAGCAGCATCCATGACAGCACGATGGCGGCGGCGATGCCGAGAACATTGGCCAGCCGGCGCGGCAGGAAGTGACGGCTGCGGGCGGCAAAGAACCGGCGGATCAGCTGGAAAAGCCGACCAGTGCCGATGAGCAGGGCCGCGACCAGCACGGCAAGGCCGCCGGTCTTGGTGGGGTGGGCGCTGGGGAGCGGATCGAGCTCCATCAGCACACGAATGGAATTCTGCCAGTCCTTCGCCTGCCACAGGAAGGCAATCGCCGTGATGGCAGCGGCAAGGGCGATGAGAAACCGGACGCCGCGGACATTGTGGCGCGAGGGCTCGGGCAGCTCCAGATAGGCCCAGATGGCATGCAGGGCAACGCCGATCATGTAACCGATGGCGAAGGAAAAACCGCACAAAACGCCTTGCATCAGCCATGTGCGCGGCAGAAGCGAGGGTGTGAGAGACGCGCAGAAGAGTATCGTGCCAAAGACGATGCCGGTTGCCGAAAGACCTGCAAACAACCGCTCAACCCATTGTTTCACCAACTTGACTTTCCTTTTCTCTCACCGCTTGCGGCGTGAGTGTAATATGGGGCGATGCAGGGTGCAAATGCTGCTGGCAGGATAAAAATCACGAAGATAGGAAAATAATCCTTTGCAGCGTGACGGTGGTTTGATAGTGTTTGGTTACGGTCGGAGATTTGCGGCTAACAGGCGGTTTTGCCCCTTGCCAGCGCTCCTGAATAACCCATCATTTGCTCGCAGGCCAATCCGATGACAAGCTCACACGATTGCGACCCGGCGCTCTATGGAGCCTGGCCGGACAGGCCCGCTTATGCGGGTGAGGACACCGCGGAAGCGGCCCCCGAGACCAAATCGCGGGCTGACAGGCTGGCGGCCGAGGATGCGGCGCGCAATGGCAGTCTGCGACAATTGCTGAATGAGCTGACGGTGGAAATGCGCCAGCAATTCTCGGTGTACCGCAATCTGCGGCAGGCCGGAGAGGCGGGGCTTTTGCCCGATGCAGACGATGCGCAGGCCAAGCAGGCGCGCGCCGACGTGAAAATCGCAACGGATCAGCTGTCGCTTATCGTCCGCACGCTGGAACGGATCGATGCCCTGCAACGGGTGTTGGCAGAGGAACGGCAGGCGCTTATGGGCGAGGATGAAACCGATACCAAAGATTATGAGGCGGCGGTGGCGCATTTCCTTGGACGCATCGACGATTTGGCCGAGCAGAAATGCCGCGAGAGGCTGGAGGCGATCGCTGCGTCCGCCACTTCCGTCGGGTCTGGCTGAGGCATGGCGGAATTTTTGACTGAAACCCGCTTGCAGAAACAGGTCTTCAACCTCCTGCGCGACTGGCGTTTCATCGGCAACCTGCCGCAGCAGGCGCCGGAGGGTGAGTGGCGAACATGGCTGCTGATCGGCGGACGTGGATCCGGCAAGACCCGCGCCGGGGCCGAATGGGTGCACGCCGTCGCTTCCGCCGGCAAACAGTCGGATCTACGCATCGCGCTGGTGGCTGAAACACTGGGCGATGCCCGCGAGGTGATGATCGACGGCATTTCCGGCATCTGCCGCATTGCCCGCCGCCATCGGCCCGCCTTCGAAGTGTCGCGCCGCCGGCTCCTCTGGCCGAACGGGGCGATGGCGCAGGTGTTTTCCTCGGAAGACCCGGAAAGCCTGCGCGGCCCGCAATTCCACATGGCCTGGGCGGACGAGCTGGGCAAATGGAAATATCCGCAGGAGACGTGGGACATGCTGCAATTCGGCCTTCGCCTGGGCGACGCGCCACGGCAACTGGTGACCACCACGCCGCGGCCCATTCCGCTCCTGAAAGCGCTGCTTTCCGATCCGGCAAGCCGGGTGGCGCGGATGCCGACGGCCATGAATGCGCAGAACCT
The DNA here is from genome assembly GCF_048298475.1 of Agrobacterium sp. El2ro-1b. NCBI lineage: Bacteria > Pseudomonadati > Pseudomonadota > Alphaproteobacteria > Hyphomicrobiales > Rhizobiaceae > Agrobacterium > Agrobacterium sp. El2ro-1b. The sequence continues at coordinate 599,072 of NZ_CP103458.1, forward strand.
GTCGCCTGGCTTCCTGAAGGCCATGCAGGAGCGTTACGGCGGCACGCGGCTCGGCCGTCAGGAAATCGGCGGCGAGCTGATCGACGAACGGGAGGGCGCGCTGTGGAAACGCGCCGATCTGGAGGCGATCATAGAGGCGATGCATGAGCCGCTGTCACGGATCGTGGTGGCGGTCGATCCGCCCTCCGGGGTGGGCGAGAGTTCCTGCTGCGGGATCGTTGTGGCGGGGCTTGGCATGTCCGGGCGGCTCACGGTGCTGGCGGATTGCTCGGTGGAGGGCGAAACGCCGGCCGGCTGGGCGCGCGCCGTGGTCGCCGCCTTCCGCCTCCACGAGGCAGACCGGGTGGTGGCCGAGGTCAATCAGGGTGGCGAAATGGTGCGGGCCATGCTGCAAAGCATAGACGCCAACCTGCCGCTGACGCTGGTGCGCGCCAGCCGCGGCAAATTCACCCGCGCCGAGCCGGTCGCGGCCCTTTACGAGCAGGGCCGGGTGCGCCACGCGGGGAGATTTGAAAAGCTGGAGGACCAGATGACGGATTTCGGGCCCGATGGCCTGTCATCCGGGCGCTCGCCGGACCGGCTGGACGCGCTCGTCTGGGCGATCACGGCGCTGACGACAATGGTGGTGAATGAGCCGAGGGTGCGGGGGATGTGAGGTCGATGACTATGGCTCCCGCGAATGAGAGCCAATTACCGGTCGACCGGGTGCCACCTGTTTCTTCTCCCCGCCGGGGAGAAGGTGGCGCGCAGCGCCGGATGAGGGGGCCACCGTCAAGATGTGCTGAGAGAGCAGACAGATTCGGAGAGCTTGCCCCCTCATCTGACCCTTCGGGCCATCTTCTCCCCGGCGGGGAGAAGAAAAGTGAGGCACCCTCAACGCCCGATTTCGGGCGTCTGGTCGATATTACTTCTTTGGAGATTGCGCGGGCTTCGGCTGGGAGCCGGTTTCGCGCATCTGGCGCCACTCGTTTTCGAGGCGGTCATAAACGGTCTGGGGGATTGTCGCTGTCATGGTGGCATTCCTCCTTGATTGGTTAACGCAGCTGAACTGCGCGGTGAATGGAGTTAGCGCGCTAAGGTTCCGGAATTCAAGGAATTTTTTACCCCAAAACCCCGGGCGGCGGATTAAAATCGATTAAGGTTTTTTCAAATCGATTTAGTCGTGACGGCCGTCATGTGGAAAAACCGGGCGTCCTGTCGCCCGTCACTTTCAGGAGCCTGATATGGCCTATGACGAGGCGCGATTCTTCGCGTCGGTGCGAATTTCCATCTTTGGGGGCCGCCTGCGCGCCGCCCAGCTAGCCGGCACGAAAACGGTGCTTGCCGGTTTCGAAAAGGCGCTGCCGGGCGGCGATCCGCGCTGGCTGGCCTATATGCTCGCGACGGCCGTTCACGAGACGGCGGCGACAATGCAGCCGGTGCGCGAGACATTGGCGGCAAGCGATGCCGAGGCGATCGTGAGACTCGACCGCGCCTTTGCGGCGGGCAGGCTGCCCATGGTGCGCAAACCCTATTGGCGGCTCGATGCCGAAGGAAAAAGCTGGCTGGGGCGCGGTTTCGTGCAGCTGACCCATCGCCGCAACTACGAAGCCATGTCTGCGCTGACGGGCATCGACCTGGTGAAGCGCCCGGAGCGGGCCATGGAGGCGGACGTGGCAACGGCGATCCTGATCCACGGCATGGTGGCCGGCAGTTTCACCGGCCGCAGCCTTGCCGATTTCTTCAGCGGCGAAGACGAGGATTGGGATGGCGCACGCGCCATCATCAATGGCAGCGACCGGGCGCGGCTGATCGGCAGCTACGGACGGGCATTTCATCGCGCCCTTGTCACGGCACGGATTGTCACGGCCCGGATTGAACCCGCGTCGGCCAGATGATAACCCGTTACACCGTGCCGCTGAGGCCGCTCTTGAACTTTGCATGACAGGTGACACCGTGATCCGCCATATCGTCTTTTTCACCGTTCCCGAAGAAAACCGCGACGCCGTGCGCAAGGGGCTTTCGGGCCTCACCGCCATACCGCATGCGCTGAAGCTGGAAATCGGCGAGAACGTCAAGAAGGATCAATGGGGCAACTCGGTCGATTTCATCGTCTATGGCGAGTTTGAAAACGAGGCGGCGCTGGCGGCCTATAAGGCCGATCCGGCCTATGACCTTTCGACCCGCACGGTAAAGCCACTGCGCGAGACCCGTGTCGCGGCGGATTTCAACAGCGATACGGCGGTGAAGGCTCCGATCCGGTAACGTCTCGTTTCGTCTGCGAAGTGACGCGCATGCACATTTAGTCTGCTGACAACGGGCGCAAACCTTCCTCCGTCATAGGGCTCAGGCCCCTCCGCCCTCATTCCTGTGCTTGTCACAGGAATCCGGTCGACGCGTGTCTGCGCGGCGAGAGGACTCTTTTCAGCCCAAGTACTTGGGCTGGCTGGATCCCTGTGACAGCACAGGGATGAGGACCGGGCAGGAGGCTGAGCCGGAATAAAAACAAGGATAATTCCATGCGATTTCCTTTCTCCCTGCCGTGGCTGCGCCCGGCGGATGGCAAAGCCGTGCCTGAAAGCCGGAAAATGGCCGAGGGCTTCATGACCGTCGCGGTGCAGGGCGGGCAGGCCTTCTGGTCCGGCCGTTCCTATGCCGCTCTGGCCCGCGAGGGTTTCATGAAAAACCCGGTCGCCCACCGCGCTGCCCGCATGGTGGCGGAAACGTCCGCCGCCGTCAGCTGGCTGATTTATGATGGCGACGAGGAGCTGGCCGATCATCCGCTGCTGGCATTGCTGTCGCAGCCGAGCGCCCATATGGGCGGGCCGGATTTTTTCGAGGCGCTTTACGGCCATCTCATGCTCTCCGGAAACGCCTATATCGAACCGCTGATGGTTGGCGGGCGGTTGCGTGAGCTGCATCTCCTGAGGCCCGATCGGGTCAGCATCGTCGAGGGGCCGGATGGCTGGCCAGCGGCTTATGAATACCGCGCCGAGGGCCGTGCCGAACGGCGCATCGCCGCCGAGCGTGACGGGCTGGGGCTTCTGCATCTGAAGCTTTTCCATCCGCTGGACGACCGGGTCGGTTTTGCGCCGCTCGCCTCTGCCGGTGCGGCGCTCGATCTCCACAATGCCGCAAGCCATTGGAACAAGCGCCTGCTCGACAATTCCGCCCGCCCTTCCGGTGCGCTGGTCTATCAGCCCAAGGAGGGCGGCAATCTCTCCACCGAGCAATATGAGCGGCTGAAGCGCGAGCTGGAGGAGGGCTATCAGGGCGCCATGAATGCCGGCCGGCCGCTGCTTCTGGAAGGCGGGCTGGACTGGAAAGCCATGGGTCTTTCGCCGCGCGACATGGATTTTCTGGAAGCACGCAACGGTGCTGCCCGCGATATAGCGCTCTCGCTCGGCGTGCCGCCGATGCTGATCGGTATTCCCGGTGACAATACCTATGCCAATTACCAGGAGGCGAACCGCGCCTTTTATCGCCTCACCGTGCTGCCGCTGGTTTATCGCACGGCGGCAAGGCTCTGCGGCTGGCTGGCGCCGGTCTTCGGCGGCGGGTTGAGGCTGGAACCCGATCTCGACAGGATCGCCGGGCTTGCTGGCGAACGGGATGCGCTGTGGACACGCATCGGCGCGGCATCCTTTTTGAGCGACGAGGAAAAACGCGAAGCCGTCGGTTACTGAGCGGCCGGAACCACACCCTTGGAAGCGGGCGGGTTCAGTTGAATCACTTTCTGAAGAAGCGGACTCTCTTTGTGAGGTCTTCCGCACAAGCGATTACGAATATTCGAAAATAACCCATCACAGGCGTGCAGAAAACGCCGGCGGGCGGCGCGGCGCGTCGGCCCGATAACACCATCCTAAACGGGAATGATTACCCATGTCTGAATTCGCCAATGAGGCCGGAATCTGGGCCGCCCGCATCACCGGCGCCGTGGCGGGCGCGGGTGTCTCACTCGTTTACCTGCTGCCGAAAAGCAAACGCGAGGCGGCGAGCCGTTTCGTCACCGGCGTTTCCTGCGGCATGATCTTCGGCGGGCCGATCGGCCTGTGGATCGTGCAGCAGCTCGATATTGCCGGGGCGCTTTCAGGCCGGGAAATCATGGTGGCCGGCTCCGCAGCCGCCAGCATGGGCGCCTGGTGGGGGCTCGGCGTTCTGGTGCGCATTGCCGACCGATACGGCACACGCCCGCGCGCCTGAGAGCCCGGAGCCCGAGAGCCCGGAGCCTGAAACCGGCGTCGTTTTCTCCCTTCACATCGCAGGAGTTTTTCATGCACGTCTATCGCGGGCCGCGTCCCGCCACGCGCAAATTCGCCAGTCTGGAACTGCGCGGCATCACCAGCGACGGCACCTTTTCCGGTTATGCCAGCGTCTTCGGCGAAGTCGATCTCGGTAAGGACGTGATCGAACGCGGCGCTTTCCGTCGCTCGATCGAGGAGCGCGGAGCGGCGGGTATCCGCATGCTCTACCAGCATGATCCGGCCGAGCCGATCGGCGCATGGCGCACCATCCGTGAGGATGAACGCGGTCTTTATGTCGAAGGCATCCTCGCACCCGGCGTCAGCCGTTCCCGCGAGGTACATTCACTGATGAAGACCGGCGCGCTGGACGGGTTGTCGATCGGCTTTCGCACCGTTCGTGCCGGCAAGGGCGCGGGCAGTGGTGTGCGGCGGATTCTGGAAGCCGATCTCTGGGAAATCTCGGTCGTGACCTTCCCGATGCTGCCTTCGGCGCGGGTCTCCGACGTCAAGCATGCCCGCTTCTTCCGGGACCGCGAGACCGAACTGGTGCGCGCGATGCGCCGTGCCGCCCGCTCGCTGTTCAACACAACCTTCAAACGCTGACCCTCCAGGTATAAACGAACAAGGAAAACCACATGACGGACCAGATGACGACACCGGCCCCGATGACCGTTGCGCCGCAGGTGAAAGCCGTGCCGGATACGGTGACGGCCGCCTTCGACGACTTCATGGAGGCCTTCGAAGCCTTCCGCGAAACCAACGACCAGCGGCTTGCCGATATCGAGCGCAAGATGGGGTCGGATGTCGTGACCCGCGACAAGCTCGACCGCATCGACAAGGCGCTCGACGACAACCGCAGGATCATGGACGATCTCGCGCTCAAAAAGGCGCGACCCGCACTTGGCCGCAAGGACGCTCTTTCCCACGATGCCGGGGAGCATAAGGCGGCGTTCGAAGCCTATATCCGCCGTGGCGAGGAAGGTGCGCTGCGCGATCTCGAGGCCAAGGCCTTTGCCGGCTCGACTGGCGCGGATGGCGGTTTTCTGCTGCCGAGCGAGACGGATGGCGAGATCGGCCGGCGCATGACGGCGATTTCGCCGATCCGGGCGCTGGCGACCGTGCGGCAGGTTTCTGCCGCCGTGCTGAAAAAACCCTTCGCACTCGGTGGGATGACGACCGGCTGGGTTTCCGAAACGGCGGCACGTCCGCAGACGGCAACACCGCAGCTTGCCGAGCTTTCTTTCCCGACCATGGAGCTTTACGCCATGCCGGCGGCGACGCAGGGGCTGCTGGATGACGCGGCGGTTGATATCGAAGCCTGGATCGCTTCCGAGGTGGACATCGCCTTTGCCGAACAGGAGGCCGCCGCCTTCATCGCCGGTGATGGCGTCAACAAACCCAAAGGTTTTCTGTCCTATACCCCTGTCGCCAATGATGGCTGGAACTGGGGCAATATCGGTTATGTCGCGACCGGCGTTTCGGCCGGTTTCGCCTCGGCCGGGCCGATGGACGTGCTGCTCGATGCCGTTTATGCGGTCAAGGCTGGCCATCGCCAGAACGGCACCTTCCTGATGAACCGCAAGACGCAGGGAGCGCTGCGCCGCTTCAAGGATACCAGCGGCGCCTATCTCTGGCACCCGCCGGCCGCCGCCGGCCAGCCGGCCTCGCTGATGGGCTTTCCGGTAACGGAGGCCGAGGACATGCCGAATGTGACGGCCAACAGCTTTGCCATCGCCTTTGGCGATTTCCGCGCTGGTTACCTCGTCGTCGACCGTACCGGCGTGCGTATCCTGCGCGATCCCTATTCGGCGAAACCCTATGTGCTGTTCTACACCACCAAGCGGGTGGGTGGCGGCGTGCAGAATTTCGAGGCGATCAAGCTGGTGAAATTCGGAGTGAATTGATAGGCGCAGTGCTGCCCTTTTCTTCTCCCCGCCCGGGGAGAAGATGTCCCGAAGGAACAGATGAGGGGGCCAGCCCTCCGCATCTCTCTACCGTAGCCCCCTCATCCGGCGCTGCGCGCCACCTTCTCCCCGGCCGGGGAGAAGAAACAAGCGGCACTCGCCCGCTCCCCATTCGACCATCTTCTTTCCGGAGACCCCATGACCTATGCCCTCATTCATCCGCCTCAGGCGGAGCCGCTGACGCTTGCCGAGGTCAAGGCGCATCTGCGTCTCGACGGCGGCGAGGAGGACGCGCTTCTGGCCGCATTGCTTCGCACCGCCCGTGAGCATCTGGAGCGGGTGACCGGCCTTTGCCTCATCCGCCAGACCTGGCGGCTTTATCTCGACCGATGGCCTGAGGCCGGCGTGATTCTGATTGGCAAGGGACCGGTGCAAGCCATCGAAACGATTCTGGTTTTTGACGGTCAGGGCCGCGCGGCAGATGTCTCCGGCGCTGACAGATTGCTCGACGGCGTGGCGCGCCCGGCGCGGCTGTGGCTGCGCGATCCGCCGAGCCCCGGCCGGGCCATGAACGGCATCGAGATCGATTTTATCGCCGGTTACGGCGAGGCCAGCACGGATGTGCCCGACACGCTGAAACGCGCCATGCTGATCCATGTGGCACAGATGTTCGCCTTTCGCGGCGAGGTCGCGCCGGAAAACCAGCCTGCGGCGGTTCCTGCCGGTTATGAGCGGCTGGTGGTGCCCTTCTGCCGTCTGGGGCTTTGAGCCATGAACCTCGTTTTTCTCGACCCCGGCCAGCTGACCGCGCGGCTGGACTTGGAAATGCGCACCGACGTGCCGGACGGGCAGGGCGGCGCAACGGAAAGCTGGACTGTCCTGCGATCGCTCTGGGCCGCCATCGAACCGGTGTCCGAGGCCTCCCATGAGCGAGCCTCAGCCGAAGGTGTGACAATCACCCACCGCGTCTGGCTGGCCTTTCGCAGCGACGTCACTGCCGGCATGCGCTTTCGCAAAGGCCGTCGCATTCTGGCGATCCGGGCGACGATAGATCCCGACGAGACGCGCCGCTTCATCGTCTGCCGCTGCGAGGAGGAAAGCCGATGAGCGCTGCCAACGCGTTGATGCAGGCCATTTTCGCGCGGCTGATGGGTGATGCGGCGCTCGTGGCGCTTAACCCCGGCGGCATTGTCGACAGGCTTCTGCCGCGCGCAGTTCTGCCCTGCATCGTGATCGGTGATCTCGAAAGCCGGGACTATTCGACGGCGACGGAAAAGGCCGAAGAGCATTTCCTGTCGCTGCAAATCTGGAGCGACGCCAATGGCCGCAAGCGCGCGGGGGAAATCGCCGCTCGGGTGAAAAACCTGCTCGACGATGCGGCGCTGTCGATCGCAGGTGTCTCCCTCGTCAATCTGCAGCTTCTATCAATTCGCTCGCGGCGCGAGACGAAGACCCGGAACTTTGTTTCGGAGATGCGTTTCAGGGCCGTAACGGAATAGTGCTGCGTCAGGCTCGCTGGCGGACTGTTCTCCACAGCAGGATCAACAGCAGTACCGAAAGGCCGATCAGAATGGAGGCGATGCCCAGCATGGCTTCCACGCCGCCGCGATCCAGCGCCATCGTGAAAATGACCGGTGCGAAGGCGATGGCCAGATTTTGCGGAAGCGAGATGCGGGCAGCCTGAAGGCCATATTGCTTCGGGGAAAACACCGCGAGCGGCAGCACGGCGCGGCTGACCGTCAGCACACCCGCACCAAAGCCGAAAAAAGCGATGAAGCCGATGAAGGCGGGCATGGCCGGCGAAAAGCCGAGCAGCAGCACGAAGGAGACGAGCAGCAGACAGAGGCCGATCATGCAGGTGACAAAGGGATTGCCACGCTTTCCAAGCAGAAAATCCAGCCCTCGTGCCGTAATGGCAAGCACGCTGCGCACCGATGCCAGCTGGATGGCAAGTGCTTGCGAGGCGCCGGAATGGACCAGAAGCAACGGCAGGAGCGGTGAGAAACCAAAGGCGGTAAAGGCGCTGAGCGTCGTCATTGCTGCCAGAAGCAAAAATACGCGGCGCGTATCGGCTGGCGCCTCTGAGGCATCTGCCGTTTTCAAGCTGTGGTCGGTATTGGGTACCGTTCTTTGCGGAAGGACGAAAAGATAAAGCGGCAGAAGGATGAAAACCTGCAGACAGCCATAAAGGACAAGGGTGCCGCGCCAGCCAAGATGCTGGTCTGCAAAGGCGGTGACAGGCAGAAAAACAGCTGCCGAAAGGCCTGTGAACACCATGAGCAACGTTAGCGAGCGACCGCTTTTCGCCCCGACGCGTTCCACCACCGCCGTGTGGGCCGCCGTCGTCAACCCGCATGTTCCCGCAAGACCCATCACGGCCCAGCCGAGAAGATAGCTCACCACGCCACCCGCAAAGGCAAGCAAGCCAAAACCAGCCGCAAAGAGAATGGTGCCGGTTACCAGGACGGGGGCCGCGCCGTGTCGCACGAGCATGCGCCCAAGCAGGGGCCCGCAGAGCGCGCTGATCGTCATCATGACGGTGAGGCCGGCAAAAACGACTTCATTGGGAATGCCGAGTTCACTACCCATCCTCGGGCCAAGAATGGCCAGCATGTCGAAACCCGAACCCCAGCTGACGACCTGGCCAAGCGCAAGCACGCCGATAAGGCGCGAGCGGGACGTCAGGGAGGCGGCATCGGACATGGCGAGATCGCTGAATGCGAGAGGAAGGAACATTTTTGGTCGCAGGCCGCAAAAACCTGCAACCGCAATCGAAACGGAAGGAAACATGATGGTCGCGCAGAAGGGTAAGGATTTTCTGCTGAAATTCAACAATACCGGAACATATGTCACTGTTGCCGGGCTCAGAACCCAGCGGCTGGCCTTTAACGCCCAGGCGGTGGACATTACCGACGGCGAAAGCGCCGGGCGCTGGCGCGAGTTGCTGGCGGGTGCTGGCGTGCAAAGGGCCGCGCTGACGGCGTCGGGCATCTTCAAGGATGCGGCCAGCGATGCGCTGGTGCGCGGCGCCTTTTTCGCCGGCACCATTCCCGGCTGGCAGATCCTCATTCCCGATTTCGGCACCATTGCCGGGCCGTTTCAGATCGTGGCGCTTGAATATTCCGGCCGCCACGATGGCGAGGTGCAATTCGAGATCGCGCTGGAATCCGCCGGTCTTCTCACATTCGGAGTGCTGTGATGCCTGAGCGTTTGCGTTACGGACGGGCGAACCGTCATCGCGGCGAGATCGAGGCGCTGATCGACGGCGAAAGGCGCATCCTGTGCCTGACCCTCGGCGCGCTTGCCGAACTCGAAACCGCCTTTGCGGCCGACGACCTCACGGCACTCGCCGGGCGTTTCGCCAGCGGCCGCATGAAGGCCGCCGACATGATCCGGGTCATCGGCGCGGGCCTGCGCGGTGCCGGCAACGTTTATTCCGACGAAGATGTGGCCACGGCGACGGTGGAAGGCGGCATCGCCGGCCACGCCGCGATCGTCGCCGATCTCCTGACCGCCACCTTCGGCGGCCTGAAGGATGATGCAACACCGGACCCTTGAATGCCGCAGCAGGCGAGGCGGCAACACGTCCCTTTCCCTGGCCGGCGGTCATCCATGCCGGCCTCTGCCTGCTGCGGCTTTCTTCTGAAACCTTCTGGCGGCTGACGCCAAGGGAGTTCTTCGCGATGACAGGCGGCAACGCCGCTCCGCACGGCCCTGATCGTCAGGCGATGGAGGCCATGATGCGGCAGTTTCCGGATGGGTAATGGCGTCAGGGCATCTTTCGCGGCCGCCCGCCCTTGGCGCCGTTGGCGCGGCTGGCGGCCGTCTTGGCCGGGGAACGGGATTGCCCGCCCCTGCGCTGCGCTTCCATGAAGGTGCGGCTGCCAAAGATGCCGTTCATCAGGCCGGCGATCGTATAGTCGACATCGAGGTTCTCCCAATGCAGGCCGGTCTCGCCGAGAAGTTCGACTTCGGCGAGTTGCTCTGCCGTGGCGTCCTGCAAGCCTTCCAGCGCCCGGGCCGGAAACATGAAACAGGCGCCATTGGTGAAATCGACGATGACGCTCGCCGACGCCGCTTCGAAACGCACGGAGACCGGAATGGGACGCCCGGCGCGCTCCTTTTGCCAACGCTCCTTGGCGGCGGCGAGTTCGGTGTCGCTGACATCAACCATGATATCGTCTCCAGGTTTCCATAAACAGCGTCCGGTTCTCTTCGATCACGGCAACGGCGCGACGAACGTCCCGGTCCGACATGCCGCCCTGCGTGAGAACGGTGAGGCTGACGATATCGATACGGGCTTCACCCTCTCCATAGACATGGGCATGCGGCGGCTCGTGATCGGCCGTGTAGATGACGAAACGCATGCCATGCTGGCGCAGAACGGTGACCACGATAAACATAACCCATGAAGTTGGGTTTTGAAAGGACTTGGGCTGAAGCAATGGTTTTTTAAAAAGCTATTTCAGCACCATGCATTCCCCAGTTGAATCAGAAAGGCAAGCGCGATGGCGGGCGAAGGATCGATTGCGGAGAACCGGGAGGACGCGGAAGCGCTTTCCGAGGTGATGGGTGATCTCGAACGGCGCTCGGAGCGGTTCGGGGCGGCGCTGACCTCCGCCTTTCAGGCGGCGACGACGGGCGGCAAGGGGCTGGACGATGTGCTGCGCGGGCTCGGGCAGCGGCTGTCCGGTATTGCGCTTTCGGCCGGGCTGAAACCGCTGGAGAACATGATCGGCAACGCCGTCGGTGGATTGTTGAATGGCGGTGGTTCGCTCTTCGCCTTTGCCGAGGGTGGTGTGCCGGGGCGCGCCATCACGCCTTTTGCGGAGGGCGGGGTCGTCTCAAGCCCCGCCTTTTTCCCGATGGGCGGCGGGCTTGGACTGATGGGGGAAGCCGGCGCGGAGGCGATCCTGCCGCTGAAGCGTGGTTCGGATGGTGCTCTCGGTGTCGCCGCACCCTCGGGCGGCGGCGGGGCGCAGATCGTTTTTAACGTGACGGCGACCAATGCGGCGAGTTTCCGCAAAAGTGAAGGGCAGATTGCCGCGATGCTGGCGCGCAGCGTCGGGCGTGGCCAGCGGGGATTGTGACGCGGGCGCTGCCCGCTTCTCCTACGTCCCAACCAGCAAAATGAATCCAGGAACAACCACATGGCGGCATTTCATGAAGTGCGGTTTCCGCTGCGGCTGGCGCTCGGCGTCAGCGGCGGGCCCGTGCGGCGCACCGACATCGTCAATCTGTCCAACGGCCGGGAGAACCGCAACCAGCGCTGGCGGAATGCCAGGCGAGCCTATGATGCCGGCTCCGGCATCCGCTCCGTCACAGATCTCTACGAGGTACTGGCTTTTTTCGAGGCGCGGCGCGGGGAGCTTTATGGTTTCCGTTTTCGCGATCCGGTGGATTTCAAATCCTGCCCGCCGGGAGAGACGACCGCCGCGACGGACCAGAGGATCGGCACAGGTGACGGCGTGGTGACGGGCTTTCAGCTGGTGAAGACCTATGCCGATGCCGGCGGCTCATTCTCGCGGCGGATCGACAAGCCGGTCGAAGGGTCGGTCATCGTTTCGGTCGAGGGGGTGAAGGCAGCGCCGACCGATGTGTCCGTCGATCATGCGACCGGCATGGTGACATTCCGGGCGGGGCGTGCGCCGCCCACCGGTGCCGTGATCCGCGCCGGTTTTGAATTCGACGTGCCCGTGCGCTTCGCCATCGACCGCATCGACATCAACGTAACCGCCTTTGAAGCCGGCCGCATTCCCTCCATTCCGCTGATGGAAATCCTGCCATGAAGACCCTGCCAGCTTCCCTTGCCGATCATCTGAAAGCGGATGCGACGACCACCTGCCATTGCTGGCGGGTGACGTTGAAGGATGGCGTCGTGATGGGGTTTACCGACCACGACGAGACGCTATCTTTCGGCGGCACATCCTATCTCGCTGCCAGTGGTTTTTCGGCAAGCGACAGTGACAGCGAAACCGGCCTTGGCGCGAGCGCCGGCGAGGTGGCGGGTGGTTTTTCGAGCGAGGCGATTGCCGAAGACGATCTTGCCGCCGGTCGCTTCGATGGCGCCAGGGTGGAGCTTTTCCTCGTCAACTGGCAGGCGCCGGATGAGAATGTGCTGCTGAGCCTGCGCGAGATCGGTGAGGTGACGCGGGCGGGCGGGGCCTTCCGCGCCGAATTGCGCAGCATCGCTCATCGCCTTGGCCAACCGCAGGGCAGAAGCTATGGGCGGCGCTGCGATGCCGCGCTGGGCGACGGGCGTTGCGGTGTCGATCTCACACGGTTCACCGGCCATGGCAACGTGGCGGCGGTGGATGTTTCAGGCAAACTGCGGGTCTCGGGGCTCGATGCCTTTGCCGAGGGTTTCTTCAGTCGCGGCAAGCTCAGATTTTTGACCGGCAGTCTCGCCGGCAAGACTTTCGACCTCGACGGCCACGAGCGGCGTGACGGCGGCGCGCTTCTTTTCTTCTGGCTGACACCAGAGGGGATGCCGTCGCCGGGAGACCGCTTTTCGGTGACTGCCGGCTGCGACAAGAGTTTCGCCACCTGCAAGGCGAAGTTCGGCAATCACCTGAATTTTAGCGGATTTCCGCATCTGCCGGGGGCGGATTTTGCCTATTCCTACGCGAGCGGCGGCCAGAGCCACGACGGCGGAGTGCTGTTTCCATGAGCGACACGGCGGAAAGAGTGCTGGCGATGGCCGAAAGCTGGATCGGCACGCCCTACAGGCACCAGGCTTCGTTGTTGGGTGTCGGCTGCGATTGCCTGGGCCTCATCCGCGGCATCTGGCGCGGCCTTTACGGGCACGCACCGGAATTGCCGCCGCCCTATGCGCCTGATTGGGCCGAACGCGGCGGCGAGGACCGGCTGATGGCGGCGGCGAAGCGCCATTTTCTGACGGTGCCGGACATGGGAGAGGCGCAGCCCGGAGACCTGCTGCTGTTTCGCTGGCGCGCCGATGCGGCGGCGAAACATCTCGGCATCCTCGCCGGGCCGGAGCATTTCATCCATGCCTATGAGCAGGCCGCGGTGGTGCGGTCGGCGCTGGTGCCGGGCTGGAAACGGCGCATTGCCGGGACATTTCGTTTTCCCGATCCCTGAAACTCCTCGAGGCAAACATGGCGACAATCGTTTTTCAGGCGGCCGGTGCGGCGCTCGGTGGCATTTTCGGCCCCGTGGGTGCGATTATCGGCCGAGCGGCGGGGGCGCTGGCCGGCAATGCCGTCGACCGTGCACTGCTTTCGAATGGCCGCACGGTAGCAGGCGCGCGGCTTTCGACGGCGCGCATTCCCGGTGCGGATGAGGGCGCTGCTATCAACCGGCTTTATGGCACCGCAAGGATCGGCGGCACGCTCATCTGGGCGACACGTTTCGAGGAAAGTGTCGAGGTGCAGCGGCGTGGCGGCAAGGGCAGTCGCGGCCCGAAGGTGGAGAGCTTCCGTTATTTCGCCAATCTCGCCATCGGCCTCTGTGAAGGCGAGGCAGCCCTGGTGCGGCGCGTCTGGACCGATGGGCGTGAAGTTGATCTCACCGGCGTCGAGATGCGCTTTTATCCCGGCAGCGAGACACAATTGCCCGATCCGCTGATCGAGGCGAAACAGGGCACAGGCAACGCGCCGGCCTTTCGCGGACTTGCCTATGTGGTGTTCGAACGTCTGCCGCTTGAGAGCTATGGCAATCGTATTCCGCCGGGCGTGGAAGTGGCGGGCCGCGATGGGGAAACCACGCCCTGGTCCGTTGCCGGCCTTTCGCGCGGTGATGCGCATCTGGTCAGCCATCACGGTGGCGGCCCGGCCTATGGCGGCACGCCTGACGATGCCAGCGTGTTGCAGGCCATCGCCGATCTCAAGACCCGGGGCCTGCGGGTCTGCCTTTATCCTTTCGTGATGATGGATGTGCCCACCGGCAACGGCCTGCCTGACCCCTATGGCGATCGCGAGCAGGCCGCTTATGGCTGGCGCGGTCGCATCACCTGTTTTCCCGCACCCGGCAAAGCCGGCTCGCCGGACCGTAGCGCGGCTGCGCGGGCACAGGTTTCTGCCTTCTGCAACCGTGAGGAAGGCTATCGCCGTATGATGCTGCATTATGTGGCGCTTGCGGAGCGGGCGGGCGGGGTGGACACTTTCCTGATCGGCTCGGAACTGCGCGGGCTCACCGCCCTCCGGGACCAGAACGATGTCTTTCCCTTCGTAGAGGAGCTAGTGCGGCTGGCACGCGATGTACGCAGCATTGTCGGACCGGCGACGAAGCTGACCTATGCGGCGGACTGGAGCGAATATTTCGGCCACCAGCCCGCGGACGGTTCGGGCGACGTGTTTTTCCACCTCGATCCACTCTGGGCGAGCCCGGATATCGACGCCATCGGTATCGACAACTACATGCCGCTTTCCGACTGGCGTGACGAGGATGCCGCCAATGGCAATCCCGACGGCATGACCGGCCCCGATGATGCGAGCGTGTTCCGTCGCACTATTGCGGCAGGCGAGGGTTTCGACTGGTATTATGCCAGCGATGCCGACCGGGCCGCGCGGCGCCGCACGCCCATAACGGATGGGCTGAAAGGCAAGCCGTGGGTGTTCCGCTACAAGGACCTTCGCAACTGGTGGGGCAACCTGCATTACGATCGGGTGCGTGGTGCCGAAAAATCTACGCCGACCGCATGGGTGCCGGGCGCCAAGCCGATCTGGTTCACCGAACTCGGCTGCCCGGCGGTGGACAAGAGCGCCACGCGCCCCAATGTTTTTCCCGATCCGAAATCGGCCGAAAATGCCTTTCCCCATTTTTCCCGTCGCAGCCGTGCCGACAGCCAGCAGCGACGGTTTCTGGAAGCGCATCTCGACCACTGGGGTGACAGCGAGACGGCGATGGTGGATAAAGGCCGGGTCTATCTCTGGACCTGGGATGCACGGCCTTTCCCCGCCTTTCCGCAAAATGGCGCGGCCTGGAGCGATGGCGCAAACTGGCGAACCGGCCACTGGCTGAACGGCCGGCTGGGCACGGCCACGCTGGCCGACACCATTGCCGCGATCCTGACCGATCACGGCTTTTTCGCCTTCGACGTCTCGGCCGTCAGCGGCGATCTGACGGGGTATGTGCAGGGAGACATAACCTCGGCCCGCAACCTGCTGGAGCCGCTGATGGTGGCGTTCCAGGTGGATGTGGCGGAGGATGGCGGAACCCTGCGCTTCCGCTCCCGGAATACGGCAGTCATGCCCGTCCGCGATATCGCCGTGCTGGCGGATATCGAGGACGAGCCGCTCTGGTCGGAAAATCGCGGTCATGACAGCGATTTCGCGGCGGAAGCTGTCTTGACCTCGTTTAATCCGACGCTCGATTACGAGCAGGCGAGCGCGCGTTCCCGCCGCATCGACAATGCCGGCAGCCGGGTGTTGCGGCTCGATCTCAACGCCGCCTTGCCGGCGGAAACGGCGGAAATGGCCGTCGAGGCGCTGCTGCGTGACAACCGCCAGGCACGGCGCAGCCTGCGCTTCGCGCTGCCGCCATCCGATATCATGCTTGAACCTGGCGATTGCATTCGCCTGCCGGAGGGTCTCTTTCCGCAGGCGCCGGCCGGGCGGTTTCTGGTCAGCCGCATCGAGGATGGCGCGGTGCGGCAGGTGGAGGCGCGGGCTTTTTCCCCGGCCTTTTCAGCCGCCGCCGGCGGTGCGGAGGAGCGGCGCAGTGCCGGCGCAAGCGGCGCCGAAGGTTTCGCCCCGGAAGTGCTGTTTCTCGATCTGCCGTATTACGATGGCGCTGCGGCGGAACAATCGGCGCGGATTGCCGCCTTCGCTAAACCCTGGCGGCCCATCGTCGTGTCTTCATCATCAGGCACGGAAGGTTATCGCCAGCGCGTGCTGCTGGACCGGCCAGCAATGATCGGTGCGCTGGCAGAGCCGCTGATATCAGGCCCCTCCGGCCGGTTTGACCGCAAGAACACCATCCTGATCGATCTGCTCGCCGGTGAAGTGTCGTCAGCCGCAGAGCTTTCGGTGCTGAATGGCGAGAACCGTCTCGCCATCAAGGCCGCAAACGGCGTGTGGGAAATTGTCGCCTTCGCAAAGGCCGAGGAAATCGCACCTTCGCGCTGGCGGCTCTCCGCGCTCCTTCGGGGGCTTGCCGGCACGGAGGATGCGCTTGCCGCAGGTGCGCCGAAGGGGGCTCCGGTGGTGGTTGTCGATGCGGCGGTGCAGCCGCTCGGTCTTGCCACAAGCGAGCGCGGGCGACGGCTGAACTGGATTGCGGAAGCGGCGGACATGGCGGGTGCACCGGCCGGGCCTTTTGCCTTTGAGGGCGGCGTGCGGGCGCAGACGCCGCTTGCGCCGGTGCATCTTTCCGGTAAGCGCCGGCGGGACGGCATTCTCCTCAAATGGAAGCGTCGAGGTCGCATGGAGGCCGATGGCTGGGATGCGAGCGACATTCCGCTGGACGAGCCTTTCGAGCTTTATCGCGTCGAGGTGATGGACGGCGGGACCGTGCGCCGTGCGGTGGATGTGCCGGAACCCTTCTGGCTCTACCCCGCAGGGGACGAACTCACAGATTTCCCGCAGCTACGGGATCACATTTCCGTGCGTGTCCGCCAGCTGGGCCGCGCGGTGCCGCTGGGGGTGGTGTCTCAGGCCCTTCTCCCGCTCTGACATGTGCCTGAAAAACAACGCAAAGGACGAGATTATGGACAGTACCAAAGCATGGTATCAATCCCGCACGATCTGGGGCGCGCTGATTGCGGTTTTCGCACCGCTTTTCAGCATTGCCGGCTTCGATCTGCCCGCCGGCCTGCACGGGGAGCTCGCTGAAGGGCTGGTGACCGTTGCGGGCGGAATCGGCGGTCTGATCGCACTTTACGGCCGCCTTTCGGCAACCCGCTCCATCCGCTGACGGGGCTCACGAAAACGCCGGCCCCGCCGCGCACCGCGGCGGCGGGGCCGGCATTCATTTGCCATTCAGACGCTTTGCGCTACATATTCGCTCACACTAGGGTTCGAGACGCACCCGGTTTTTTGCGGAAGTTTGTAGAATGGCATCACCTCTCATCATCGCGACGCTTGCAGCCGGGCTTTCCGGTTTCACGGCGCCCGAGGCTGATCTGCAGGGCCACTACATTCTGGCTGCCAGCGATTGTGGCGCAGCCGTCGCCCGCGTGGTGCGCGAAACCGGTGGTCAGCTGCTTTCAGTCTATCCTTCCGGCGATGGTCAGTCCTGTGTCGTCACCGTTCTCGTCCAGGGGAATGGCGAACGTCCGCGCAAGGTAACGATGCGCGTGCCGATGTAGCTTGCCCGCATCGCCGAAATATCGGAAAACAACCCGACACATGTAGCATGACCGGCCACCCGCGTGGGCCGGGACGGAAGGAAAGGGCGGACAATGCGTATTCTCGTTGTTGAGGACGATGCCAATCTAAATCGTCAGCTGACCGACGCCCTGAAAGAGGCCGGTTACGTCGTCGATCAGGCATTCGACGGCGAGGAGGGGCATTACCTCGGCGATACCGAGCCCTATGACGCCATCGTCCTCGATATCGGCCTGCCGCAACTCGATGGCATCACCGTCGTTGAAAAATGGCGTGCGGCCGGCAAGGCCATGCCGGTCCTCATCCTCACCGCCCGCGACCGCTGGAGCGACAAGGTGGCAGGCATCGATGCCGGTGCCGATGACTACGTGACCAAGCCTTTCCATGTCGAAGAAGTGCTTGCCCGCGTGCGCGCGCTCATCCGCCGCGCCGCCGGCCATGCCTCTTCCGAGCTGGTCTGCGGCCCGGTCCGGCTCGACACCAAATCCTCCAAGGCGACCGTCAACGGCACGACGCTGAAACTCACCTCGCATGAGTTCCGGCTTCTGTCCTATCTCATGCATCACATGGGCGAGGTCGTTTCGCGCACGGAGCTGGTCGAACATATGTACGATCAGGATTTCGACCGCGATTCCAACACGATCGAGGTGTTTGTCGGACGTTTGCGCAAGAAGATCGGGGTTGATCTGATCGAGACGATCCGTGGTCTCGGTTACCGGATGCAAGCGCCGGCAGATGCGAAGTAACTCTCTCACCGCCCGCGTTCTGCTGCTCGCCTCTGCCTGGTCGGCGCTGGCGCTGGTGGTGATCGCCGTCGTGATCTCGACGCTTTACCGCCAGGGCGTGGAGCGCAGTTTCACCGATCTTCTGCGGGCACAGCTCTATAACGTCATCAACTCCGTGACGATTTCCAACGAAAATACGCTGGCCGGCAGCCCGCAGCTTGGCGATCTCCGGTTCTCACAGCCGGATACCGGCTGGTACTGGGTGGTGGAGCCGCTCGGTAATTTCCAGACCGCGCCGCTGGTGTCCTCCTCGCTCGGTGTCTCGACGCTGCCGGTGCCGAGCATTATCGACGCCCCCTTCGACAACAGATACGAGCGTTTTTATGCCGTGACCGACGAGGCCGGCAATCAGGTGCGCGTGGCGGAAACGGAAGTCGTGCTTGACGGTGAGGGGCGCGCGGCGCGGTTTCGTGTTTCCGGCAATCTGAACGTTGTGGAAGACGATGTGCGCGATTTCTCCAACAGCCTTTATCTGGCGCTGGCCGTCTTTGGTGTCGGCAGTCTGGTCGTCAACGGTCTTGCGATTCTCTACAGTCTGAGGCCTCTCGATCAGGCCCGCCGGGCGCTCGGCAAGATCAGAGGCGGAGAGGCGGAAAGCCTTGAAGGCGAATTCCCGCGCGAAATCCAGCCGCTCGCCAATGAGGTCAATGCGCTGATCGACAGCAACCGCCGCCTTGTGGAGCGCGCCCGCATGCAGGTCGGCAATCTCGCGCATTCGCTGAAAACGCCGATCGCCGTCCTCCTCAACGAGGCCCGCACGCTGGATCCGCAACATGGTGATCTGGTGCGGGCGCAGGCGGATGCCATGCAGGCGCAGGTGCAATCCTACCTCTCCCGCGCCCGCATCGCCGCCCAGCGCGGCTCGATCCTTGCCCGCGTGGAAGCGGAACCGGCGCTGGAACGGCTGGTGCGGGTGATGCGCCGCCTGAACCCCGACAAGCAGTTCGTACTGAATTTCGAACAGCCGGGCGCGGTGCTGGGCATGGAACAGCAGGATCTCGAAGAGGTCGTCGGCAATCTCCTGGAAAATGCCGCGCGTTTTGCCGAAACCAGAGTGGTCGTCACGCTTGCCACCGGCACGCATCCGTCTTCCGACGCCGAAATCGGCCGCCGCTCCTGGGTGGAGCTGACGGTGGAGGATGACGGCCCGGGGCTGGAGCCGGAACAGATCAGCGAAGCGATGAAACGCGGCCGCCGGCTGGACGAGAGCCGGCCGGGCACGGGCCTCGGCCTGTCGATCGTTTCTGAAGTGGTGTCTGAATACCACGGCCGCTTTTCGCTGTCGCGCAGCGCCATCGGTGGCCTGAAAGCCGATCTGATTTTGCCGGGCCTTTCGAAAGAGCTTGCGTGAGCCGCGAAAAAAGGCAAGAAATTCAATACCGGTACATGACAGCGTTTCCAGGGAAAGTGGACCCCGGTTTCCCGTCAGGAAATGCGGAAGAACAAAAATCTAGGGTGTTTTCACGGTTCGAAGAACAGCGAAAATGCTCTGGGTGCAATGCGATAGGAAAGAGGACAGGGTTTGGTTGACGTGTATGATGGCTGTCGCTCCGTGACGATGCGTTCGCTGGTGTCACGCCCGGCACTTCTCTCGATCCTGTGTGTCTCGATGCTGAGCGCCTGCACCACCACGGGCACCCGCCCCGCTGGCGGCGGCCTGTTCGGCCGTTCGGCCCAGCCTTCCACGCCTTTCCTTGCCAATCTGCAAGGCGGCATCGTCGGGAAAAGCGGCGTGGAGCTCGACAGGGGCGACCAGACCAAGGCGCTGGAGGCGGAATACAAGGCGCTGGAAACGGCCCCGGTTGGCACACCTGTTATCTGGACCGGTGATGACGTCAAGGGTCAGGTGGTGGCCAATGCGCCCTATCAGGTCGGCAACCAGAACTGCCGGCAATATTCCCATACGCTCACTGTCGACGGGCGCGACACCAGGGTGCGCGGCGCGGCCTGCCGTAATGACGACGGAAGCTGGTCTCCGCTGATCTGATCAGTTTGACGTAAATCAAGGTCACGGGCCTTCCGCGGTGACAGGAAGAGGCACGGCGGAACAGCGAAACGCGATCTCCGGTGCGGCGTGATGTCTCAAATTCACGTCATCCCCGCGCTTCGTGTTTCCATGTGCCGCGCATTCGAGTAATTGAGCCTTATGTTCTGGATTGTCGTTGCGATATTGACGGCGGCTGTCGCCATCGTCCTGATGTACCCGCTGATGCGGAAGACCGAGGCGCCGCAGACGCGCCGCGACGGTGAGGTTGCCGTTTATCGCGACCAGCTGGCCGAGCTGGACCGCGAACGCGCCGCCGGCCTGATCGGCGAAACCGAAGCGGATTATGCCCGCGCCGAAATCGGCCGCCGCCTGCTGGCCGCCGCCGAGGCGGAAGAGGCGACGACGAAAGAGGCCCGGCCGCGCCGGCACAATCTTGCCGCCAGTCTCATAACCATTCTGCTGCCTGCACTTGGCCTCTGTCTTTACATCTGGAACGGCAGTCCGGACACGCCGGACATGCCGCTCGAGGCACGTCTTGAAAGTCCCGGCAACGACATGAACCTGCTGGTCGCGCGGGCCGAGAGGCATCTGGCGCAGAACCCGGAGGATGGCGGCGGCTGGGATGTTCTGGCGCCGATCTATTTCAAGACGCTACGGCTTGGCGATGCCGAGCTTGCCTATCGCAACGCGCTTCGTATTCTCGGACCAAGCGCCGAACGGCTGACGGGCCTTGGCGAAACGCTCGTAGCCGGCAATGACGGCATCGTCATCGAGGCGGCGCGGGATGCGTTTTCTCAGGCCGAACAGCTGAAGCCCGGCAATCCGCGCGCCCGTTTTTATCTGGCGCTGTCGCTGGAACAGGCCGGCAAGGCGCAGGAAGCACGCGCGGCCTTTGCGGCGCTGGAGGCCGATGCGCCGGCCGGCGCGCCCTGGCTGCCGCTGGTGCGTGAACATATTGCCCGGACCGGCGGCGGAGCGACGCCTTCCGCACCCGGCCCGACCGCGCAGGATATGGCTGCGGCCAATGAGATGACGGCCAACGACCGGCAGGCGATGGTCGAGGGCATGGTGGCAAGCCTCGATGCCAAGCTGAAGGATAACCCGGCCGATTTCGAAGGGTGGATGCGCCTTCTGCGCGCCTATTCTGTGCTGAAGAACGAGGCCAAGGCCGGTGAAGCCTTGCGGGCCGGCCTGCAGGCTTTCCCGCCGGAGGGTGAAGAGGGCAGGCAGCTTCTGGCGCTGGCGAAGGAATTGGGCGTTTCCGCCGGACCGATCCGCATGGATGGGCAAAAGGATTCCGCGCCGCAGGGAGTGACGCAATGACCCGCAAACAGAAACGTCTCGCGATCATCGGCGGCGGCATGAGCTTCATCGTGGCGGCCGTGCTGCTGGTCATGTTCGCCTTCGGCCAGTCGATCGCCTATTTCTACATGCCCGCCGATCTGGAAAAGACGCCGGTCAATCCCGGCACCCGCATCCGCCTTGGCGGGCTGGTGGCGGAAGGTTCGATCAAGCGCGATGAGGGCCGCACGGTGAGCTTTACGGTGACGGATGGCGAGGCGACCGTGCCGGTCCGCTATACCGGCATCCTGCCCGATCTCTTCCGCGAAGGGCAGGGCGTGGTGACTGAAGGCATGTTCGATGCCGCCACCCACGGTTTCGTGGCCGACAGCGTTCTCGCCAAGCATGACGAGAACTATATGCCGAAGGAAGTGGCCGACCGGCTGAAGGACAAGGGCCTGTGGCAGCAGGGCGCTGAGGGCGAGGAGCCTTCCAATGCGACGCCGTCGACCAGTGCGGCTTCGGCCGACAAGACCGGAGCGACGAAATGATCAATGAGATCGGCCATTATGTTCTGGTTCTGGCGCTCGGTGTGGGGCTGATCGTCTCGACGCTGCCGGTCATCGGCGCGCGCCGCAACGACCGGGCGCTGATGGATATCGCCTCGCTCGGCTCCGTCATGATGTTCCTGCTGGTGGGTTTTTCTTTTGCCGCGCTGACGCGCGCCTATGCCGTCTCGGATTTTTCCGTGCGCAACGTCTGGGAAAATTCCCATTCGCTGATGCCGATGCTCTACAAGCTGACCGGTGTTTGGGGCAACCATGAAGGCTCCATGCTGCTGTGGCTGCTCATTCTGGTGTTTTTCAGCGCGCTCGTCGCCGCCTTCGGCCGCAACCTGCCGGAAACACTCAAAGCCAATGTGCTTGCGGTACAGGCATGGATTTCGGTTGCCTTCCTGCTGTTCATCCTGCTCACCTCCAACCCGTTTCTGCGGCTGGAGCGGGTGCCGGCCGAAGGGCAGGACCTCAATCCCATCCTTCAGGATTTCGGCCTCGCCATCCATCCGCCGCTGCTCTATCTCGGTTATGTCGGCTTTTCCGTCTGTTTCTCCTTTGCCGTCGCAGCACTTCTGGAAGGTCGCATCGACGCCGCCTGGGCGCGCTGGGTAAGGCCGTGGACGCTCGCCGCCTGGACGTTCCTGACCGCCGGCATCTCCATGGGCTCCTATTGGGCCTATTATGAACTCGGCTGGGGCGGCTGGTGGTTCTGGGATCCGGTGGAAAACGCCTCCTTCATGCCGTGGCTTGCCGGCACGGCGTTGCTGCATTCGGCGCTCGTCATGGAAAAACGCGAAGCGCTGAAAATCTGGACGGTGCTTCTGGCGATCATGACCTTTTCGCTGTCGCTGCTCGGCACGTTCCTCGTGCGCTCCGGCGTGCTGACCTCCGTGCATGCTTTCGCCACCGATCCGAGCCGCGGTATCTTCATTCTCGGCATTCTGACGATCTTCATCGGTGGCGCCTTTGCGCTCTTTGCCTGGCGCGCACCCTCGCTGAAGGCCGGCGGCCTGTTCGCGCCGATCTCGCGTGAAGGCGCGCTCGTCCTCAACAACCTCATCCTGACGGTTTCGACCGCCACCGTGCTGATCGGCACGCTCTATCCCCTCATTCTCGAAACCCTGACGGGCGAAAAAATCTCGGTCGGTGCGCCGTTCTTCAATCTCACCTTTGGCCTTCTGATGATCCCGATCCTGATCGTCACACCGTTTGGGCCGATGCTCGCCTGGAAGCGTGGCGATCTTCTCGGCGCCTTCCAGCGACTGTATGTGGCCGCGGCTGTCGCGGCTCTGGCCGGGCTGGGGCTCTGGTATATCGAAAATGGCGGCCCCGTGCTGGCAGCCCTTGGCATTGCGGCCGGTTTCTGGCTGATCTTCGGGGCGCTCACCGATCTCTGGTATCGCGCCAATTTCGGCAAACTGGCCTTCGGCATTGCATTTCGCCGCCTGAAAGGCCTGCCGCGTTCGGCCTTCGGCACGGCGCTGGCGCATATGGGCCTCGGCATCACCGTGCTCGGCATCGTCATCGTCACCACCTATGAGACCGAAACGGTTCTGGAAATGAAACAGGGCATGGTGGCGGAAGCGGGCGGCTACAGCCTGACCTTCGACGGCATCCGCCACGCCGTCGGCCCCAATTTCACCGAGGATCGTGGCCATTTCACCGTGCGCAAGGCGGGTGTTGAAGTGGCCGACGTCTGGTCGTCCAAGCGGCTTTATACCGCGCGCCGCATGCCGACGACGGAAGCCGGCATCCTGACCTTCGGCCTCAGCCAGCTTTATGTTTCGCTGGGCGATCCCATGGCCGATGGCGGCATGGTGGTGCGCATCTGGTGGAAACCCTTTATCCTCTGCATCTGGGGCGGCACGCTGTTCATGATGGCGGGCGGTTTCATCTCGCTCTCCGACAGGCGTTTGCGGGTGGGTGCGCCGACCCGCAAGGCGAAGCCTGTACGGGCTGCAATGCCGGAGGCGGCGGAATGAGTGTCGCCTCGCTACCCTCATTCCTGTGCTTGTCACAGGAATCCGGCCGACGCGCGTCTGCGCAGCGAGAGAGACCTTCCAGCCCAAGGACCTGGGCTGGCTGGATTCCTGTGACGGGCACAGGAATGAGGGAGTGTGTGGTGGCGCTCGGGCTGCTTCTCACCCTCATCTTCGCTGCAGCTTCTCCCGCTCTCGCCTTTAACCCGGACGAAGTCCTCAAAGACCCCGTGCTGGAACAGCGCGCCCGGAACCTGACGTCGCAGCTCCGCTGTATGGTCTGCCAGAACCAGTCAATCGACGACAGCAATGCCGAGCTGGCGCGTGACCTGCGCGTCCTCGTGCGCGAAAGGCTGGTTCAGGGTGACAGCGACAAGGCCGTCATCGATTATGTCGTGTCGCGTTACGGCGAATTCGTGCTCCTGAAGCCGCGTCTCAGCCTGCGCACCGTGCTTTTGTGGGGCGCGCCCATCGGCCTCACCCTTGCCGGGATTTTCGCCGTCTTCGTGTTTTCGCGCCGCCGCGCCACCCAGGAACACCCACAAAAACTGAGTGCGGATGAAGAAGCGCGGATTCGCAATCTCATTGAAAAATAACCTGATTTCATTTTCGTCCTCGGTTCTTTTTCAACATTACGGATTTTTCATTCCTCAGACACTTCGCCGTAAGGTGTTGCCTCCTATATCTTCATCATCCACCGCTTCCCCGGTCACACGGGTTTCAGTCTGAATGAAGAAAGAAGGTACACCATGTCTCATTCGCAAAACGGCCATTCCTCGCTGAAGACGGCCTCGCTGAAGACGGCCCTGAAGGCCACGACCGTTGGCGGCCTCGCGGCGCTGATGCTGTCGACCGGTATCGCCGCACCGATCCTCCACTCCTTTGCTGCCCCCGTCGAAGTGACCGCACCGCAGGTTCCGAGCTTCGCCAATGTGGTTGATGCCGTCTCGCCCGCCGTCGTTTCCGTTCGCGTCCAGTCGAACGTGCAGCCGGCTTCCGACGATTCCAGCAACTTCTCCTTCAATTTCGGCGGCCGCGGCCTCGACCAGCTGCCGGACGACCATCCGCTGAAGCGTTTCTTCAAGGAATTCGGCGGCCCCAACCAAGATCGCTCCGACCGTGGTCCGAACCGCCATCGTGACGGCAAGGGTCCACTGCGCCCGGTCGCGCAAGGCTCCGGCTTCTTCATCTCCGAAGACGGTTATGTCGTCACCAACAACCACGTCGTTGACGACGGTTCCGCCTATACGGTTGTGATGAATGACGGCACCGAACTCGAAGCCAAGCTTGTCGGCCGCGATCCGCGTACCGATCTGGCGCTGCTGAAGGTCGATGTGAACCGCAAGTTCACCTATGTGAAATTCGCCGATGACACCAAGATTCGCGTCGGTGACTGGGTCGTCGCCGTCGGTAACCCCTTCGGTCTCGGCGGTACGGTGACGTCAGGCATCATTTCGGCCCGCGGCCGTGATATCGGCTCCGGCCCCTATGACGACTATCTGCAGATCGACGCTGCCGTGAACCGTGGTAACTCGGGTGGTCCCGCCTTCAACCTTAACGGCGAAGTGGTGGGCATCAACACCGCCATCTTCTCGCCCTCCGGCGGCAATGTCGGTATCGCCTTCGCCATCCCGTCCTCGGTCGCCAAGGATGTGATCGCCGACCTGCAAAAGGACGGCAAGGTCGAACGCGGCTGGCTCGGCGTGCAGATCCAGCCCGTCAGCAAGGACATCGCCGAATCGCTCGGCCTTGCCGAAGCCAAGGGCGCGCTGGTCGTTTCGCCGCAGTCCGGTTCTCCGGGCGACAAGGCCGGCATCAAGCAGGGTGACATCATCACCGCCGTCAATGGCGACCCGGTCAAGGATGCCCGCGATCTGTCGCGCCGAATCGGCGGCATGGCGCCCAACAGCAAGGTTGAAATCTCGCTGTGGCGTGGTGGCAAGTCGCAGTCCGTGACGGTGACGCTCGGTGATCTCACCAGCGATGAAGCCTCCAAGGCGACGCCAAGCCAGAACGACGACAAAGGCGGCAGCCAGTCCTCCAGCGAGAAGGTGCTGTCCAGCCTCGGCCTGACGGTTTCGCCTTCCGATGACGGCAACGGCCTTGCCATCACCGATGTCGACCCCGATAGCGACGCCGCTGCCCGGGGCCTGAAGACTGGCGAGAAGATCACCTCTGTGAACAACCAGCAGGTGGCTTCCGCAGCTGATATCGAGAAGATCCTCGAGCAGGCCAAGAAGGACGGACGCTCCAAGGCGCTGTTCCAGATCCAGACGGATGACGGCAGCCGCTTCATCGCGCTGGATATCGACCAGGGTTGATAGGCTGAAAGGCGATGCCGGTTCCTTTGGCATCCGGCATCGCATCTCGCTCTTGAGACGGGGCGGTTGAGTATGGCACGGCGTCGCGGCCCGTTTCTTCTCCCCGCCGGGGAGAAGGTGGCCCGAAGGGTCGGATGAGGGGGCTAGCCCTCGTTTTATCTTGACCCTTGCCCCCTCATCCCGCTGCCGCGGACTTCTCCCCGGCGGGGAGAAGAAACAAGCGGCGACCACTCGCTCCACAGGTAGTCGCCCGTCTTGAAGTACGATGGTGCCAATGACCAAGTCTTCGGAGGAAACCTCATGGAAAACAAGGTTCAGGAAATGTCTGTCGCATCTGTTTCCGGTTGTGCGGAAAAGGGCGAGAGCGCTATTGTCCCGCACATGAAGATTCTTGTCATTGAAGACGACCTCGAGGCTGCGGCCTATATGACCAAGGCGTTCCGCGAAGCCGGAATTGTCGCCGATCACGCCAGCGATGGCGAGAGCGGTTTGTTCATGGGCTGCGAGAATTCCTACGACGTGCTGGTGATCGATCGCATGCTGCCGCGCCGTGACGGACTTTCCGTTATTAGCGAGCTGCGCCGCCGCGGTATCGAGACGCCGGTGCTGATCCTTTCCGCATTGGGCCAGGTGGATGACCGCGTGACCGGCCTGCGCGCAGGCGGCGATGACTATCTGCCGAAACCCTATGCCTTTTCCGAACTGCTCGCCCGCATCGAGGTGCTCGGTCGCCGCAAGGGCAAGCCCGAGCAGGACATGATCTACCGCGTCGGCGATCTCGAACTCGACCGGCTGTCGCATGATGTCCGTCGCAACGGCAAGGAAATCCTGCTGCAGCCGCGCGAATTCCGCCTGCTGGAATATCTGATGAAGAATGCCGGCCAGGTGGTCACCCGCACCATGCTGCTGGAAAACGTCTGGGATTACCACTTCGACCCGCAGACCAATGTCATCGACGTCCATGTTTCCCGCCTGCGCTCGAAGATCGAGAAGGACTTCGAGAAGCCGCTCTTGAAGACCATTCGCGGTGCCGGTTACATGATGAAGGACGAGGGCTGATTGGCGAAAATGGCCCGCCTCAAAATATTGTTCCGATCGACAGCGGTGCGCCTTTCGGCGCTTTATATCCTGCTCTTCGCACTCTGCGCCGCCTTCCTCGTCTTTTACGTCACCGCCCTCTCCGAACGGCTGCTGAACCAGCAGACGCGCGATGCCGTGTTGCAGGAAGTCTCGGATGTTCAGCGCATCTATAATCGCGGCGGCATCAACCCGCTGCTGCGGATGATGGAGCGCCGCGCCCGTCAGCCGGGTGCGAGCCTTTACATCATCGCCGGTCCGAACGGCGAAATCCTGGCCGGCAACGTCGCCTCCGTGCAGCCCGGCGTCTTCGACAAGGAAGGCTGGACGGGTTTCCCCTTCCGTTACGAGCGTTATTCCGAAAGCGGCGACAGCGTGCAACATCTCGCCACCGCCAATGTTTTCATGCTGGACAACGGTCTGCGCATCCTGATCGGCCGCGATCTTGGCGAACCGACGAAGTTCAGGGCACTGGTGCGCAATGCGTTGATGGTGGCGCTTGCGATCATGAGCGGCGGTGCCTTGCTCATCTGGTTCGGTATTGGCCGCAATGCGCTGAAACGCATCGACCGCATGTCGGCGGCGACAAAGAGGATCATAGCCGGCGACCTTTCCCAGCGCCTGCCGCAGGGCCGCTCCGGTGACGAATTCGACCGGCTGTCCGGCTCGCTCAACGCCATGCTCGGCCGCATCGAAAAGCTGAACGAAGGCCTGCGCCAGGTCTCCGACAACATCGCCCATGACCTGAAGACGCCGCTGACGCGTCTGCGTAACAAGGCCGCCGCAGCCCTCGATGACAATGACGAGACGAAACGGCGCGCCGCCCTTGAAGGCATCATCGCCGAATCCGATCAGCTCATCCGCACCTTCAATGCGCTGCTGATGATCTCCCGCGTCGAGGCAGGCTCTATCGCCGCTGAAATGACCGATGTGGACATGTCGGCGATTGCCGCCGACAGCGCCGAACTCTACGAGCCGGTGGCCGAGGATGCCGGCCTTGCGCTGGAATCGCAGATAGAGCCGGGCCTTTCCGTGCAGGGCAACCGCGAACTGATCGGCCAGGCGCTTTCCAACCTCATCGACAATGCCATGAAATATGCCTGCGAAGGCGACGGCGACAAAAAACTCGTCGTCCGTCTGGTGAAAGAACCCGAAGCAATCGTGCTCTCCGTTGCCGATAATGGTCCCGGCATTCCCGCCGACAAGCGTGGTGAGGTGCTGAAACGCTTCGTGCGGCTTGATGAGAGCCGTTCCAAGCCGGGCACCGGGCTTGGCCTCTCGCTGGTGGAAGCCGTGATGGAACTGCACGGCGGATCGCTGGTGCTCTCGGACACGGACGCCACCAATACGGCCTGCCCGGGACTGACCATTTCGATGGTTTTCCCCATTTCGAAGCCTTGGTCGAGCGATCTGCGATAATTCGCCGATATTCCCGCGGAAATCTTCCTTCGGGAAATAACTGTCTTTTGAGATTGAATTGAAAGACGAACGGAAGAATATTGTAAGTATTATTGCTGGACTTTATTGGTCGGTTGCATCGTAATCGACAAAGGGTGTGTGACGGATGGCAGGTATAATTCCTTCGGCAAACGGCCGGCATCAACCGATCATCCTGTTCGACGCCGAATGTGTTCTGTGTTCCGCCAATGCGCAATTCGTGCTGCGGCATGACCGGGCCGGCCATTTCCGGCTGGCCTCCATGCAGGGGGCTGTCGGCGCGGAAATCTACCGGCGTTACGGCATGGACCCGAAAAACCCCGCCAGCATGCTCGTTGTCGATGGCGACAGGATGCGGCAGGACAGCGATGCCGTCCTGAGCATCTACGAGGCGCTTGGCATGCCCTGGCGGCTGGTGTCCGTCTTGCGGATCATTCCCGCATTTTTGCGCGATCCCGTCTATCGCTGCTTTGCCCGCAACCGCAACCGCTGGTTCGGAAAGCGCGAACAATGCTGGGTGCCGCCGCCGGAATACCGGGACCGTATCCTTTGAATGGGGCAAGGACCACCCGATCAGGCAATCCCGGCATCGGCAAAAATGTGATGGCGACACGATGAAAATATTGATCCTTGGTGGTTATGGCGTGTTCGGCGGCCGTTTGACGGAATTGCTTGCCGATATTTCCAGCGTTGAAATTCTTGTCTGCGGTCGCAGCCTTGCACGGGCGCAGGCCTTTTGCGCTGGATGGCACGGAGAGGCGCATTTACGTCCCCTGATGCTTGATCGCCGCGATATCGCCGAGGCCTTGCGCATCTACAAACCCGATCTCGTGGTCGATGCCTCCGGGCCGTTCCAGAATTACGGCGACGCCTGTTACGCCGTGATCGAGGCCTGCATAGAAGCTGGAACCGATTATCTCGATTTTGCCGATGCCGCCGATTTCGTTTTCGGGGTGAGCCGGTTCGACACGCGAGCCAAAGCCGCCGGTATTTTTGTACTGTCCGGCGTCAGCAGTTTCCCCGTCCTGACGGCGGCTGTGCTGCGCGAGATGGCAAAAACCATGGAGATCGCCACCGTCGAGGGCGGCATTGCGCCATCCCCCTATGCCGGGATCGGTCTCAACGTCATGCGTGCGGTCGTGGGTTATGCCGGTGCGCCAATCAAGCTCTGGCGGCATGGCAGGCTGGCGCACGGCATCGGTCTGGCGGAAAGCATGCGTTTCACCGTGGCCGTGCCCGGCAGGCTGCCGCTGCGCAATATTCATTTTTCGCTGGTCGATGTGCCGGATCTGCAGGTGATCCCGCCCGAACATCCGTCGATGACGGATCTATGGATGGGTGCCGGTCCGGTTCCGGAATTTCTGCACCGCATATTGAATCTTCTCGCGAAAGTTCGGGCGCGGTTCGGCCTTCCTTCCTTCGCGCCGCAGTCACCGCTCTTTCATGCCATGCTGAACCGCATGCGGTTTGGCGAACATCGCGGCGGCATGTTCGTTCGCGCAAAGGGCAGGGCATCGGGCACGCCGGTGGAGATGAGCTGGCATCTGCTGGCCGAAGGCGATGACGGCCCCTACATTCCCTCCATGGCGATCGAGGCCGTTATCTGCAAGATGCTGAATGGTGAGCCGCCGCAGCCCGGCGCACGCGCCGGCACTGGGGCACTGGAACTGACGGATTACGACCGGCTCTTTCAAAGCAGAACCATCTTCACGGGGTTTCGCAGAGAAGAACCCGGTGCGCCGTTGTTCCGCAGGCTTCTCGGCCCGGCCTTCGATGATTTGCCGCCGCTTGTGCGGGAGTTGCACGACAGCAATGAAGCGCGAGAGTGGCGCGGCGTTGCAGACATACGACGCGGAAAAGGCGTGCTGGCGCGCATGATTTCCGCGGTTCTCCGCTTTCCGCCGGCGGGGAAACGGGTGCCGGTGAGCGTCGCCTTCACACCGGAAAACGGGACGGAGCGCTGGATACGGAATTTCGGCGGCAGACGCTTCTCGTCCATGCTTTCGGCAGGAACGGGCAAGGATCAATATCTGCTGGCGGAGCGCTTCGGTTTCGTCACCGTCGCCTTGGCGCTGGTGATCGATGGCGGCCGGCTGGCTCTCGTGCCCCGGCAATGGCGACTTCTGGGTGTGCCTTTGCCCGGCTTTCTTCTGCCCCAGGGCGTGAGCTTCGAGGCCGAAACGAACGGTCGTTTCTGCTTCGACGTTGAAATTTCCTTGCCCTTCGTCGGTCTCCTCGTTGCTTACAAGGGCAATCTTGAACCGGCTGCCGCTTCCATCGGGCGTAGCGGTCCCAGTGAAGCGCCGTGTAGCGCTTCACTGGGTTGAGGGGTGCGTAGGGGACAGGGACGCTTCCTCAAGGCATCAAGCGACACGACTGGCGGTGCATGGCCCGATTTTGCCGCTCAGAACGTGTAGGACATGCCGATCATGGCGAAGGGCTGGATGTCTTTCTTGGTCAGCGGGCTGTCCTTGGCGTCGCCAATCAGGAAGCCGGCACCACCCATCCCCGTCACCGACCAGTTTTCGGTCATCATGTAAGACTGGCATCGATGCGCTTGAAGCCGGCCTTGGCGTCATAGCGGCGAAGGCCAGAGCGGGCAGATTGCGCCGAAGTCACGCCAAAATAGGATTTCATATGTTTGTCATCGGCCCAGGTGGCGGAGAGGTCGGCGCCGAGGATGAACTGGTCGACCTTTTGCGAAACGCTTGCGCCGATGGTTGCGGTCAGGCCTTCGCTACCTCCAATAGTTTTGTCCACCTTGGCGTAGATTTCGAAGGGCTCGACACTATAGGCGATGACGCCGCCGACGACGCCGCCGGCCTTGATGTCGCCCAGACCGCGCAGGTTCTTCCGGTCATCCTTTTCCTTGCGGCCACCTTCCCAGCCCCCCTTGATGCCAAGCCTGAAACCGTTCTGGTTCAGGAGGTTGACGGTGGCGCCGCTGAAATCTGCGGTGAAGACGTCCCCGTAATTGACGGAGATAAGCGGGACGGCGCCCACTTCCAGCTTGTCCGAACCTTTATATTTCGGGGCGTAGGCCGCGCCGACGCCGAGCGTGATTTTCCACTCACTGGACTTGCTGTAGCGGGCATTGTCGAAACCCGTGCCCGGATCAGTCATGCGGTCCGATTTGCCGATATTGGCGGCAAAGGCCGGGGCATGGAGCGCCCCGACAATCGGCAGGGCGGCAAGGCAGAGCGCCGCAGCGCGCAGTTTTTTTGAAATATCATCTTAAAAATCTTCTTCATGATCCTATTCGTTGCAGCACCAGGCCTCGGAAACCGGGGGAGTCGGGTTTCGTTGAGGATGACGCTACGCGGGCACAATTGCGGAGACACTACGCGGTCACGGGCCTGGTAAAACATCGCCGTCGGCGGTTTTCTGGTCGCAAAGCGCGCGGCATTTGTTACAACGCCAGAGAGGCGCGCCGGCAGGCTTTGGCAGGACGGGCGGAAGAGGGAGAGAGACAGTGACGAAACGGGAAACCGTCGAAAGGCGGCTGAGCGAGGTTCTGCCGGGCGTGATCCGCCCCTATACGCAGACGGAACTGAAATCCGTTCTTTCGACGCTGAAGGACATCGGCAAGGCCGAGCCGGCGGTGGCCACGCTGCTGGCCGGCGAAAGCCCGCTAAAGGATTTCATCGCTGCCGCTTTTACCCTGTCGCCCTATTTGCGCGACATGGCGGCGGCAGATGAGGGGCTTCTGACGCTGGCGATTTCGAAACCGCTGGAGCCGCTGCTGACTGATCTGGTCCGTGACGCTCGCGATTGCTGGAAGCCCACCGAGGGCGCCATACCCGTCGAAAACGAGGTGATGTCACGGCTTAGAATCGCCAAGCGGCGGCTTTCCTTCGTTGCGGCCCTTGCCGATCTCGCCCGCATCTTCACCGCCCGCGATACGACGCGCTGGCTGAGCGACATGGCGGATGCATCGCTCTCTGCCGCCATCGACCACCTGCTGCTCTCCGCCCATGAAAGCGGCAAGCTGAAGCTGAAGAATGTTGCAGCACCCAGCGAGGGTTCCGGCCTGATCGTGCTCGGCATGGGCAAGCTTGGCGCGCGCGAGCTCAACTATTCCTCCGATATCGATGCCGTCGTGTTTTTCGAGCCTTCGGCCGGCATCATCGACGATCCCTATGATGCGACCGAGAATTTCGGCCGCATGATGCGCCGCCTCGTGCGCATCATGCAGGAGCGCACCGCCGATGGTTACGTCTTCCGCACTGATCTCCGGCTTCGGCCAGACCCCGGCTCAACGCCGCTCGCGATCCCCGTGGAGGCGGCGCTGCTTTATTACGAGGGCAGGGGCCAGAACTGGGAACGTGCCGCTTATATCAAGGCGCGGCCGGTTGCCGGCGATATCAAGGCGGGCGGGAACTTCCTGCGCGAGCTGACACCCTTCATCTTCCGCAAATATCTCGATTATGCGGCGATTGCCGATATTCACTCCATCAAGCGGCAGATCCATGCGCATAAGGGCCATGGCGCCATTGCGGTGAAGGGCCACAATGTCAAACTCGGGCGCGGCGGCATCCGCGAGATTGAGTTCTTCGCGCAGACGCAGCAGCTTATCGCCGGCGGCCGCATGCCGCCGCTGCGCGTGCGCGCGACCGAGGAGGCGCTGGCAGCGCTGACCGAGGCGAAATGGATCGACGCCGAAACACGTGACAGCCTGACGGAAGCCTACTGGTTCCTGCGCGAGGTGGAGCACCGCATCCAGATGGTGCGCGACGAGCAGACCCATGTGCTGCCGGATACCGAGGCCGAATTGAAGCGCATCGCCTTCATGCTCGGTTTCGAGGACACCAAGGCCTTTTCGGAAAAGCTGGAAGAGGTGCTGCGGTTGGTGGAGCGGCGTTATTCGGCGCTGTTCGAGCAGGAAACGAAACTTTCCGGAGAGGCCGGCAATCTGGTTTTCACAGGGCAGAAGGACGATCCCGATACGCTGAAAACGCTCTCCACGCTTGGTTTTCAACGGCCAGAGGATATTTCCCGCGTCATCCGCACCTGGCACAATGGCCGTTACCGGGCGACACAGTCGGTCGAGGCGCGTGAGCGGCTGACGGAGCTGACGCCCGATCTGCTCAGGGCTTTCGGCGAAAGCAAGCGGGCGGATGAGGCGCTGCTGCGCTTCGACAATTTCCTTTCGGGCCTGCCGGCGGGCATCCAGCTTTTCTCGCTGCTCGGCAATAATTCCGCACTCCTGTCGCTGCTGGTGACGATCATGTCTTCGGCCCCGCGTCTTGCGGAAATCATCGCCGCCCGCCCGCATGTGTTTGATGGCATGCTCGACCCGGCGCTGATGAGCGACGTGCCGACCCGCGATTATCTCGCCCACCGCATGGGCAATTTCCTCTCCAACGCCCGCCATTACGAGGATATTCTCGACCGGCTGCGCATCTTTGCCGCCGAACAGCGGTTCCTCATCGGTGTCCGGCTGCTGACCGGCGCTATTCGCGGCGAGGTCGCCGCCCGCGCCTTCACCCACCTCGCAGACCTGGTGATCGAGGCGGCGCTGAATGCGGTGCTTTCGGAAATGGAGGCGGCACATGGGCCTTATCCCGGCGGTCGCGTGGCCGTCATGGGCATGGGCAAGCTCGGCTCCTTCGAGCTGACAGCGGGGTCGGATGTCGATCTCATTCTGCTTTACGATTATGACGACACCGCCCAGGAATCCACCGGCGCCAAACCGCTTGATGTGGTGCGTTATTTCACCCGCGTCACCCAGCGGCTGATCGCCGCCCTGTCGGCCCCGACGGCGGAAGGCGTGCTCTACGAGGTCGACATGCGGCTGCGCCCCTCCGGCAATAAAGGCCCGGTGGCGACCCGCATTTCCGCTTTCGAGAAATACCAGCGGGAGGAAGCCTGGACCTGGGAGCACATGGCGCTCTCCCGCGCGCGCCTCATTTGCGGCGATGCTTCGCTGATGGAGGATGCCCGCAGCATCATCGCCTCCATCCTTTCGCAAAAGCGAGATGTGGCCAAGGTTTCCACAGACGTGCTGGACATGCGCAGCCTCATCGAGCAGGAAAAACCGCCGGAAAACAACTGGGATTTCAAGCTCATCAATGGCGGGCTGATCGACCTCGAATTCATCGCCCAATATCTGACGCTGATCGGGCCGGTAAAGGGCCTTGCTGTGCACGAACCGGGCCGCAACACGGCGGAAGCGCTGCAGGCGCTCGCCGCACCCGTGATGGAGAGCCAAGCCTTCGACGACTGCATGGCGGCGATGGGGCTCTACACGGAAATCTCGCAGATCGTGCGGCTGTGCATCGATGGCGCCTTCAATCCGAAGGAAGCGCCGGCCGGATTGATCGATCTTGTGTGCCGGGCCGGGGATTGCCCTGATATCCCGACGCTCGAGGGAGAGGTGAAGCGGTTGTCGAAGGCGGTGCGGAAGGCGTTTGTGGCGGTGGTGAAGAATGGCGGGTAGCTCGGCGGGTGCCGCTTCACCCCCCTCTGCCCTGCCGGGCATCTCCCCCTCAAGGGGGGAGATTAGCTAGAGGCTAGCGCTCACCCATTCGCAACGTAAGAGATGGCCGAGAGGCCGCCCCATGTCGATCTCCCCCCTGAGGGGGAGATGCCCGGCAGGGCAGAGGGGGGTAAACAGCACTCGCCAACGCAAAGGTGCGCAAACCACGCCCACCAACCTTCAATGCACCGTCCCACACACCCCCGCCGCATGCGGAATGATGATCGTCACCACCGTACCGCGGCCCTCACACGAGCGGATTTTCATCGTACCGCCATGCAGCTTCACCAGCGAGCGGGAAATCGCGAGTCCGAGGCCGGAGCCGCCCTGGCTCTTGGCATATTGGCTCTGCACCTGTTCAAAGGGCTGACCGATCTTTTGCAAGGCCTGCGCCGGAATGCCAATGCCGGTATCGGCGATGGTGAGGATCATCGCTGCCTCATGCACATGGGTGCGCAGCGCGATGCGGCCGCCATCGCCGGTGAATTTCACGGCGTTTGAAAGAATGTTGAGCATGATCTGCTTCATGGCCCGGCGGTCGCCCTGCATCGTTAGACCGGCGCAGACCTTCTGCTGCACGGTGATGTTCTTCTGCTCGGCCTGAATGGCGGTCAGCCGCAGGGTTTCCTCGATCAGCGGTGCGAGATCGATGGTCTCACGGTTGATGCGCATATGGCCCGCCTCAATCTTCGACATATCGAGAATGTCGTTGATGACGTTCAAGAGGTGTTTGCCGCTGTCATGGATGTCGCGGGCATATTCCGAATATTTCGGCGAGCCGACCGGCCCGAACATCTCGTTTTGCAGGATTTCGGAAAAGCCGAGAATGGCGTTGAGCGGCGTGCGCAGCTCATGGCTCATATTGGCGAGGAATTCCGATTTCGCCCGGTTGGCGGCCTGGGCGCGCTCTTTTTCGGCAAGATAATTGGCGTTGGCGTCGGAAAGCTCGGTCTTCTGCCGCTCCAGCTTGTGCTGTGAGGCGGAGAGATCGCCGATGGTAGCCATCAGACGGCGCTCGGAATCGCGCAGGCGTTCCTGATGGCGCTTCAGAAGCGTGATGTCGGTGCCGACCGAGACGAGGCCGCCATCGCGGGTGCGGCGTTCGTTGATCTGCAGCCAGCGGTCATCGGCAAGCTGCACTTCCGTGGTGCGCGACAGGCCGGACTGATCCGGATCGGCAACGCGCCGTTCCACGACCGGGCGGGCGGCGGCGGCATGGACCGTGCTCTTTTCGGTGCCGGCCACCAGCACACTATCAGGCAGGCCATAGGCCTTCTGGTAATGGATATTGCACATCACGAGGCGATCGTTCTTGTCCCACAGCACGAAGGCTTCCGAGGTGGATTCGATGGCGTCGGCAAGGCGCTGGTCGGCTTCGGCATAACGTTGTGCAAGACGGTGCTGTTCGGTGACATCCATGGCGATGCCGATGACGCGTGGACCGTTATTGGTGCGGATCACCTGGGCGCGGGCCCGCAGCCAGACATAGTGCCCTTTGGAATGACGCATGCGAAAAATCTGGTCGATCTGGCGCAGGTTACCGCAGCCGACGGCGCGTGCCAGTTCATAGAGGTTGCCGTCTTCGGAATGCATCATCCGGGCCGCATCGGAAAAGGAAAGTGGTGCGGCCTTCGGCGGCAGCCCAAGAATTTCGTAGAGCGAACCGGACCAGAACATGCGTCGGCTGGAAAGATCGAAATCCCACAGACCGCAGCGACCGCGCGAGAGCGCCGTCTCGACCCGCAGGTTCGATTCGGCGAAGATGTCGTCGGCATCGCGGGCGCGCTTCACCTGCATGTAATAGGCATAGAGCACGACGAGCAGGATGGAGGAGATGCCGGCAAACAGCGTCACGTTCATGGCGATTTCGCTGCGCCAGAATGAGCGAATAGGCTGCAGCGAGCGTGCCGCGATCACCATCGCGCCGTCATCGCCAAAGGGGATCATCGTCGCATAGTGCTGCTGGCCGTCTATATTGGTCTCGATGGTGCCGGGCGCACCGGGGAAACGCTGCACGATGGCGATTTCGGGAAGCAGGGCCGGCAGCGAGGTGCCGACATAAAGCGAGGCTTCCTTGCCGGCGCCCGCGAAGATGCGGCCATTGCTGCCGGAGAGCAGCACCATGGTGCCATCGGCAAGACTGCCCGACGGCAAGGCGGCGACAAGGCTCGCCTCGGCGCGGGTGCGATCCTGCGCGGTAAAGATCGTATCATTGTTGAGAAGCGCTGCCTTGGCGGTGAGCGCCGTCAGCGCGGTGGAGTGGCGGGCGGCTTCTTCCATGCGGCCATATTCTGCGGTGATGCCCAGCATGCGCGAGGCCGCGACGACGACAAGGAAGGCGAGGATGAGAATGGGGATCAGGCGTTTCAGCAGGGTCTCGACCTGCGGCATCGGGCGGTCGGAGCCATTCATCAAACCCATCAGGTCGCTGGAAAGCCTTTCGCCCCAGGCCGCAAGATCAGAAAATTTGGCATACGGCCGCTCATCGCCCGCAGTCGCCCGCCGCACGTTCGTCATTGTCCCGCCTTTTAGAAGTCCCCACTGATTCGAAGCGCCGCCGCTCGAATATCCCTAATGAATCAAATGCGATTCGCCGTGTCCAGAGGCAAAAGTTAAAAGAATTTTAACCCCTTGAACCGACTCCGTATTTTTTCGGGACAATCTGTGCCTGCCTTCGGGAAAGCGGGATTCATGAAGAAAAACAGTGAGCCGCACCTCAATTCCGGGCGGTGCGGGGATGTGGTTAAACGCCGTCGAAAGCATCCAGTGCAGGCCCGAGCGCGCCGATCACGCCATTGCCGGCGGCGGGGAGGCCGGTGAGAACCGCGCTGATGATATCCTCGCGGCTTGCACCGCGCGCCTTGGCTTCCATCACATGAAAACCGATGCCGCTTTCCAGGCGCAGTGCGGCCAGAATGCCGATATAGATCAGGCTCTGCGTTTTCACATCCAGCGTGGAGGCCGCACCGAGACCCTGAATGGCCTGAAACCATGCCGCCTTGTGGGCCGGGGCATCGGTCATGAAGCGCTGAAACGAAGCGCTGGTCCTCGACATGTCCGTCATCTGCAATTCCTTTCTGATCGCGGGCGCCTTCGGCCCTTCGCACAGCATGATGCCGCCCAATGCATGACGCCGCCTTGATGGAAATCAAGACGGCGTCATGGCATGGATCAGAATGGTAGGGCAGCTTCGGCGGATGTTCAGCCCTTCAGGATGCGTCCGACAATATCGCTCACATCCGTCGACAGGCCCTTTGCCTCGGCAATGGTCGAAAGCGCGGCTTTCGCGTGTTCGGCACGGCTTGCCTCCAGCGACCGCCAGGAGCGCATGGAGGTGAGAATGCGGGCGGCAAGCTGCGGATTGCGCTTGTCGATGGCGATGATTTGCTCGGCGAGGAAGCGATAGGCAGCGCCATCGGCACGGTGGAAACCGGTGGGGTTGGCGAAGGCGAGCGTGCCGACCAGCGAGCGCACCCGGTTCGGATTGGTGGCGATGAAATGTTTCGATTTCATCAGCGTCTTGATGCGGTCAAGCGCACCGTCGCCGGGAATGGCGGCCTGCAACGAGAACCACTTGTCGAGAACGAGCGCATTGTCGGCAAAGCGCGTTTCGAAGGCGGCAAGGGCTTCCTTCGTCTCGGCGCTGTCAGGGAAACGCTGGGTCAGGACACTCAGCGCATGTGCGAGATCGGTCATGTTGGTGGCGTCGGCATAGGCCTTCGCCGCCCGCTCCGGCGTTCCCTCGGCAAAGGCGAGGAAGCTCAGGGCGCCGTTTCGCAGGGAACGGCGGCCGGCGCTGTCGGCATCGGGGCTGTAGGCCTCGCCATTAGCAGCACCATCGGCAAGGCGCCGCAGCGTTTCGATGCCGGCCGCGGCAATCGCCGCGATCGTGGCATTGCGTGCCTTGTGGATGGCGTCGGGATCGGTGTTGCCACCGAGTTCGCGGGCGATATCCGTTTCGCTCGGCAGGGCCAGCGCCTGCGCCCGGAATGCCGGTTCCAGCGCGTCGTTGCCGACGATTTCGATAAGCGTGGCGGAGAGATCTGCATCCGTGCGGATTTCTTGGCCGTTCTGCACCGCCCTGGTGGCGGCAATCAGCGCCGGCAGGGCGAGATCGGTCAGCGCCTGGAAACGGGCGAACATGTCGGTTTCATGCCGGGCGATCTGCACCAGATCATCAGCATTCTGTTCGAAATCCAGATTGATCGGCGCCGAGAAACTGCGGTTGATCGACAGCACCGGCCGCGAGGAAATACCGGAGAAGGAGAAGGTCTGGTTGCGTTCGGTCAGATGCAGCACACCATCGCGATATTCGCCGCCTTCGACGGCCTGCGGTTCGGCGATCTGGCCGTTATCGAGGATCAGCGCCAGCGATAGCGGAATGTGGCGCGGCTGTTTTACCGGCTGGCCGGGCGTCGGCGCCACGGTCTGTTCCAGCGTCAGCTTGAAGGCGGCATTGCCGGCATCATAAGCGCATGAGACGGAGACGAGCGGCGTGCCAGCTTCCGTATACCACAGCGAAAACTGCGACAGATCGCGGCCGCTGGCGTCAGCGAAGCTCTTGACGAAATCCTCGACGGTTGCCGCTTCGCCATCATGACGCTCGAAATAGAGGTCCATGCCCTTCTTGAAATCGTCAGCGCCGAGAATGGTGGCGATCATGCGGGTGACTTCGGCGCCCTTTTCATAAACGGTCGTTGTGTAGAAATTGTTGATTTCACGATAGGTGTCCGGGCGCGGCGGATGCGCCAGCGGGCCGGAATCCTCCGGGAACTGCTCCGATTTCAGATGGCGCACATCGGCAATGCGCTTGACCGGGCGCGAGCGCATGTCGGCGGAAAATTCCTGATCGCGATAAACCGTCAGGCCTTCTTTCAGGCAGAGCTGGAACCAGTCGCGGCAGGTGATGCGGTTACCCGTCCAGTTGTGGAAATATTCATGCGCGATGATGCGCTCGATATTGGCGTAATCCGCGTCGGAGGCGGTTTCCGGGTCGGCGAGCACGAATTTGTCGTTGAAGACGTTGAGACCCTTGTTCTCCATCGCGCCCATGTTGAAATCGGATACGGCGACGATCATGAAGATATCGAGGTCGTATTCGCGACCAAAGCGCTCTTCGTCCCATTTCATCGAACGTTTCAGCGCATCCATGGCATAGGCCGCGCGTGGCTCCTTGCCGTGTTCGACGTAAATCTTCAGCGCCACAACGCGGCCGGACATGGTGGTGAAGGTGTCTTCCACCACGCCGAGATCACCGGCAACCAGTGCGAAGAGATAGCTAGGCTTCGGATGCGGATCGAACCAGGCCGCGAAGTGACGGCCTTCGTCGTAATTACCACCGCCGAGGAAATTGCCGTTCGAAAGCAGTAGCGGATTGCCTTCCTTCGCCGCGATGATCGTCACCGTATAGGGCGCCAGAACATCCGGGCGGTCAGGGAAATAAGTGATGCGGCGGAAGCCTTCCGCCTCGCATTGGGTGCAATAGACGCCATTGGTGCGATAAAGCCCCATCAGCTGCGTATTGACCTGCGGGTTGATGTAATTGGTGACGCAGATCTCGAAGGGAGATTCGGTCGGCAGGTCGCGGATCGTCAGGCTATCGGGCGTCGCCTCATATTGGCCGGCGGGTAGCTCCACCTGGTCGAGCAGCAGGCTGGAAAGCGTCAACTCGTCGCCATCGAGAATCAGCGGTGCCTGCTGGTCTGCGCCTTCGCGCCGGTTAAAGATCAGACGGGCTTCGACCTTGGTATTCTTGGGGTCGAGTTCGAAGGTGAGATCCACCCGCTCCAGAACGAAATCGGTGGGGCGGTAATCTGCCAGGTGAACGATCTGGCCCGTGTCTGTTCGCATGACTATCCCTGAATAACTTGGCGTGGTCTTCCCGGCATCATGTCGTCATAAGGCCCGGATGTAAAATAGGTGGAGTATTCGTCACGTTCATGTGCGCATCGGAGGACATTCTGTCCCGCCATGGAAGGCTTTGTCGGCCCTGCAGACGATCCTCCCGCCGCCGGACATCAGGACCATCGCAGCAAATGTTGAACGATTGCTGAAATTATATTTTATTTTCTTCAAATTTTAGCGGTGTCGCTAGCGCTCTGATTTTTTGTTCATCACGCCAGCTTGGATCAGGTGCCGGTCGATGCGTTTTACGCGCAGACCCGATCAACCGAATTCATGGGTAAATAACATTTTTTGTTGTAAAGCGGCCAGGGAATGCTCTAGCCTTGCGCCAATCCAATTCCCCCGCGTCGTCTCCCCCGCATGAAAACCTCCCGATGGCGTGTCTGCGCAGCCGATATGAGTAACTGCCAATGAACGCCGAACCGATGAGCCCCTTCCGCGGGATCAGCTTGAAGCTGATTTCGGTTGGCTTTTTTCTGGTCATGCAGACCTGTATCAAGGCCGCGGGCGATGTGCCTGCGGGTCAGATCACCTTCTTCCGCTCCGCCTTCGCGATTTTGCCCATTGTCGTTTATCTCGCCTGGCTGCATGCGCTGGCAAGCGCGCTGCACACCAACAATCTTCTCGGCCATTTCAAGCGCGGTTTTCTCGGTATTCTTTCGATGGTCTGCGGTTTTTACGGGCTGACCATGCTGCCGCTGCCGGAATTCATCGCCATCGGTTATGCTTCACCGCTGCTTGCCGTCGTTTTCGCCGCCTTCATCCTACGGGAGAAGGTGCGCATCTATCGCTGGAGCGCAGTCTTCGTCGGCATGATGGGGGTGCTGGTCATTCTGTGGCCGAAGATGACACTTTTGCGGGAAGGCGGCTTTGCTGCGGGCGAGGGGCTGGGCGCCATTGCCGTGCTGTGCGGCGCGGCACTCGGCGGGCTGGCGATGATCCAGGTGCGGCAGCTGGTGGAGACGGAAAAGACCCCGACCATAGTGCTCTATTTTTCGCTCACCGCCACATTGTTGTCGCTGATCAGCGTGCCCCTCGGCTGGAGCGCGCTGACGATGACGCAGGCCATGCTGTTGATCACCAGCGGCATCTGCGGCGGCGTCGCGCAAATCTTCCTGACGGAAAGTTATCGCCACGCCGAAGTCTCCGTCATCGCGCCGTTCGAATACAGTTCCATCGTCTTCGGGATCGCGGTTTCCTATATCCTCTTCGGAGATATTCCCACCATCACCATGCTGGTCGGCACGGCGATCGTCATCCTCGCCGGCATCTTCATCATTTTCCGTGAGCATCAACTGGGTCTGGCGAGACGGGCGGCGCGCAAGGCCTCGACGCCGCAGGGGTGAGGGGTGTTTATCCCCGCGGTACACTTGTCGCATTGTATCGAGTTGATGACGACGGGTCTCTCTTCTCTCGGCGTCATCCTCGGGCCTGTCCCGAGGATCTGCCAACGTTTTGATTTTGTTGAGGTGCTTAGATCCTCGGGTCAAGCCCGAGGATGACGTCAGAGCATGGGGGGCAAAAACCTCGCAACCCTCTCGCGAAAAAAAGCTCCACAAAATGCAAAAGGCGCCTTCCCGAAGAAAGACGCCAGCGCGCAATCATATCTATGGACCAGTGTTAAACTGGTCTGAGTGCTTCTCAGCCCTCGCGGAAATCCGCAAAGACTGCCGAGGGACGCGTCACGCGGACCTGCTGCATGGCAGCGCGTGCGGTCATCTGTTCGTTTGCGGCTGCGCCGAAACGATGGTAACCCTGACTGGAGCGAGGGCCGAGGCCCGCCAGGCGGAGCGTTTCAAAGCCGGAATGTACCGGACGGAAGCGTGTGGTCATTGCCTTGGTTCCTTTAACCGAATTCCTCCCAAGACACGTCCAGTATATCGCAGCGCAGCATGGATTCGGCAAGCCGGCCAAATGCGCCGCTGTTATGCGTAATGCGCATGGCTTTTTTCATAATTCATTTACATTGATCAGGAATGAGGCAATCAGCCTTCAGTGATCTTTGCCTGAAAAGCCAATAAATCCTGCCAGGCCAAGGACTTGCTGGCTGGCGCGTTGAGCAGTTCCTGGGGGTGCAGGCTTGCGAGCGCCGGCAGAATCAGGTGTCCGGCTGCGACATCACGCCACTGTCCGCGCAGCGTATGGATGGTGCCGGTGCCGCCAAAGAAGAAACGTGCGGTGAAGTTGCCGAGAAGCAACAGGTGTTTCGGCTCCGCCAGCGCGATCTGGCGCTCGATGAAGGGGCGGCAGATATCCATCTCGGCCTGAGTCGGCGGACGATTGCCGGGCGGCCGCCACGGCACGACATTGCCGATCATGATGGCGCTGCGTTTCAGGCCGATGGCCGCCAGCATGCGCTCGAGCAGCAGCCCGGTCTTGCCGGCAAAGGGCGTGCCCTCGCGGTCGTCATCGGCGTCAGGCATGGGGCCGATGACCATGATGGCGGAGGCGGGGTCGCCCTCGCTGAAAATCGTATTGCGCGCGCTGTTCTTGAGGTTGCAGCCGTTGAAACCCTCAAGCGCGGTTTTCAGTTCGCCAAGCGAGCGCGCGCTTTCCGCCGCAAAACGCGCGGCAGACACGGCCTGCTCGTCCGGTATGGCGACATTTTGCT
This sequence comes from Agrobacterium sp. El2ro-1b, assembly GCF_048298475.1. Classification (NCBI taxonomy): domain Bacteria; kingdom Pseudomonadati; phylum Pseudomonadota; class Alphaproteobacteria; order Hyphomicrobiales; family Rhizobiaceae; genus Agrobacterium; species Agrobacterium sp. El2ro-1b. Next base: position 642,904 of record NZ_CP103458.1, read on the forward strand.
GGATGGCGGGGGTTGCCGGTGCACCGCGCGCCGGAGCGCTCCGGCCTGGCGCTTGCCGTTGAGGGGCGTCGGCACGGTGATTGTCCGGGCTCTGCGCCTGCCTTGCCGGTGCGGCAGTGTCCTGCCCCGGCTCCCGTCCGGGCATCGGGCGGGCAGGACGGGCGGCGGCAAATTCGGCGAAGCGGTCGACCGGGTTCTCTTCCAGCATCCAGTCCACGCCCGCATCCGCATGGAAATGCAGGAGGGCGGCAAGTTCGGCCGGGGAAAGGTCGTGGGCGGCGATCATGGGTGGAAATTACCCCATGTTCGCCGCTCGCGATACCCGCTAATCACGCTGTCCAGCGCTGAATATCGCCGCTTTCGCCGATCATGGCGAGACCATGGGCGATCGAGAGCAGCTCGCCACCGCTTTCGATCCGGTCTGCATCGAAACGGCGGGTGAAAAGCTCCCGCACCGCCGGCACGAAGGAGGTGCCGCCGGTGAGGAACACCTTGTCGATCGCCTCTGGTGCAACTTTCGTCTTCTCCAGAACCTCGTCCAGCGCACCCTCGATCTTGGCCAGATCGTCTGCGATCCAGTTGTTGAAATCGCTGCGTTTCACCATCTTGCGTCCGGCCTTGCCGAGCGGCGAGAAGTTGAATTCCGCCTCTTCGGCAGACGACAGCGCCATCTTGGTGGCGGAAATCGCCTGATAGAGCGGGTAACCTTCATCATGCTCGACGAGGTCGATGAAGAGTTCCAGCTTGTCCGGCTCCAGCGCCGAGCGGACCAGCGATTTGAGGTCGGTGAATTCCTTGGAGGTCTTGAAGATCGACAGCTGGTTCCAGCGGCCGAAGTTCACGTAATAACCCGAAGGCACGTCCAGCACCTTGTCGAAGCTTTTGAACTTGCTGCCTTTGCCGATCTCAGGTGAGACCAGATTGTCGATCATGCGGAAGTCGAAATGATCGCCCGCCACGCCGACGCCGGAATGGCCGATGGGGGTGGCGGAAAGCTTGCCGGCATGGGTCTCGAAACGGATCAGCGAATAGTCCGTCGTGCCGCCGCCGAAATCCGCCACCAGCACGTTGGCGTCCTTCTTCAGGCTCTGGGCGAAATAATAGGCGGCCGCCACCGGCTCGTAGACATAGTGGATTTCCGGGAAACCGGCCCGGGTGAGCGCTTCGTTGTAACGGGCAAGCGCCAGCGTTTCGTCCGGATTGCTGCCGGCAAAACGCACCGGCCGGCCGGCGACGACGGTCGACACATCACCCGGCCATTCGGACCCCGCATAGGTCTTCAGCTTGCGCAGGAACACCTCCATCAGGTCTTCGAAGCTCTGGCGCTTGGCGAAGATCAGCGTGCCCTGAAACAGCGGCGAGGCCGCAAATGTCTTGATCGACTGCAGGAAACGACAGTCGCCGGCATTGTCGATGAATTGCCGGATGGCGGCTTGTCCCGCCTCCACATGCAGGGCGGCGGCACCCAGGCCGGCATCCTTCATGAAAGAGAGCGCCGTGCGCATGCTGTCATCCGTGCCCGCACTGCTGGTGAAGCGCATGGAATGGCTTGCGCTGCCAGTGTCGGAAAGAGCCATGACCGTGTTGGTCGTGCCGAAATCGAGGCCGAGAGCCCGCTTTTGCGTCATCGCCATATTCCTTGTGCCGATAGAAGAACCCGCCCGGCCCTTGGGCGGCCCGGCGTGAAGATAAGGGATGCCCTTGGCACCCCGATGTCAGAGGAGGGCGGTTGATTGCACAAGGCCAACGGAATGGCAAGCGCCGCCCATTGTTTTTGCGCCCTGTGCCGCCTGTCTTTGGTTTTTGAAAAGGGACGGCACCGTCGCGGCGCATGGTAAACAGAATGATTATTCCATGATGAAACAACACGGTAGTTTTGGAAAATAACTTTAGGGATTCGCTGCTAAGGTAATGCACATCAAGTAACAGGCATGAAGACAATGCTGATTTGTTATGTGAAATAAATATTTTATTCAATAATTGTATGTTTTTCTGGCGCAATTTATTTGATCGCCTGTCGTTTTCGTAGCCGTGGAAATTCGATGCCCTACAAGATCAGCCAATACGTATTGGACGAGGCGACGCCTGACCGCAGCGGTATCGTTCAGGGTGATATGGACGTTTTCATCCACCAGCTCATGACACTCATGGAGGTGTCGCAACAAGGCTTCGCGCTATTTGACGGAAATGATGAGCTTCGTTTCGCCAACAGCGCCTTCCGCGCCGCGCTTGGCATAGGACGGAGTGAATTCCCAAGCTGGGTGGATATGATGCGCAGCGGTTATCGCACGGCCACCGGCACGAGCATAGAGACTTCGGATTTCGAATTGTGGCTGCGCTCGGCAAAGACGCGGCGTGGCAAATTGCCGTTTCGCACCATCGAAACCAGCCTGAAGGACGGGCGGTGGATGCTGACGACCGAAACGACGTTGCCGGGCGGCTGGATGCTGTGCGTCATCACCGACGTGTCTGAACTCGGCATCGAATTGCGCGATCTGCGCCAGGAGCGGGACCGGGCGCTCAAATCCGCGCTGAGTGACGAACTGACCGGACTTGGAAACCGCCGTTATGCGATGGATACACTCAACCATCTGCTGGGTCCGAACAAGGCGCAGGCGCTCGCCGTCATCATCATGGATATCGACCACTTCAAGAGTGTCAACGACCGCTTCGGCCATGCCTATGGCGATCTCGTGCTGAAAGATTTTGCGGCCCGCCTTTCCGCCACCGCCGGCCGTGATGATCTTCTCGGCAGGATCGGCGGCGAAGAGTTTCTGCTGGTCCTCAGCGGGTCGCGGATGCACAGCGCCGATAGTCTGATGCGGCAGCTTTTGTCATCGCTGGCGCAGGCTTCGCCTTTTGGGGACAGGCCGGATTTCCGTTACAGTTGCTCCGCCGGCATCGCCTATGCCAATCCCGGCGAAAGCGCCAGCGACGTGCTGCGCCACGCCGATACCGCGCTTTATGAAGCCAAGAATACGGGGCGAAACCGTTACGTGATCTACGGAACGGTTCCTTGATTGGCCTTGAGGCGGAAGCCTTTAATTCGACTTCGCCGCACCGCCATCCACCCGCAGCATCGTGCCGGTAATATAGCTCGCCGGCACCGAGCAGAGGAAAGCGCCCGCGGCGGCAAATTCTTCCACGGTGCCGAGGCGACCGGCCGGAATGCTCTTGACCGAAGCTTCACGGATTTCCTCGACGCTTTTGCCGAGACGCTTGGCATTGGCGCCATCCAGCTCGTCGATGCGGTCTGTGTGGATGCGGCCGGGCAGCAGCAGGTTGGAGGTGATGCCGAAGGGGGCCACTTCGGAGGACAGCGTCTTGCTCCAGCCAACAAGCGCGCCGCGCAACGTGTTGGAAAGGGCGAGATTGGGGATGGGTTCGAACACGCCTGACGAGGCAACGGTGAGGATGCGGCCGAAACCCTGTTCCTTCATCTGCGGCAGCAGAGCGTTGGTCAGCGTGATGACGCGCAGCACCATGGACTGGAAGAAGGTGTCGAGCTTGTCAACCGTCATTTCCTGCGCAAGGCCGGGCGTCGGGCCGCCGGTATTGTTGACGAGGATATCGATGCCGCCGAGCTTGTCCTTGACGGCTTCAACCATGGCCGCGACGAAATTGTCATCGGCAAGATCGCCCCACACCCAGTCGGCCTTGCCCTTGCCGAGCGCATTGATCGCCTTGCAATTTTCCGCCAGCTTTTCACCGCTTCGGCCAACCAGAAGAACGTTTGAGCCTTCTTTCGCCAGCGCGGTGGCAATGCCCAGCCCAAGGCCGCGAGAGGAGGCGAGAACGAGGGCGCGTTTGCCGGAAATGCCGAAATCCATGGAGTTTGTCCTGTCCTGTGAGTGCCGTATGTGCTGTTTATAGGAAGGTGGCGTCCGATTTTGAAGGTCAAATACACGTCATGACAGAACAATCCCTGCTGAAGTTTTCCATCGCCGTCACGGTCCTGCTGGCCGCGTTCGGCATTGGCGCCGGCCTGTTTTCCGGTTCTTTCGCGGTGGTGTTCGATGGTGTTTATGCGCTCACCGACGCCTTCATGACGGTGCTGGCGCTGCTGGTGGCGCGGCTGATCGCGGCCTCCGCTGCGCCGCGCCCCGGTGGCCGGCTGGCGGAGCGCTTCACCATGGGCTTCTGGCACCTGGAGCCGATGGTGCTCGGTCTTAACGGCACGCTTCTGATGGGCGCGGCGATCTATGCGCTGATCAATGCCATCGACAGCCTGATGGATGGCGGCAGATCGATCGAGTTCGACTACGCCATCATCGTCACCTTCTTCAGTTTCGCCGTCTCGCTTGCCATGGCATGGTTCGTCAAACGGCAGAACCGCAGGCTGAAATCCGCCTTCGTTTCGCTGGACGCCAAAAGCTGGCTGATGAGCGCGCTCTTGAGCATTGCGCTGTTCGTCGCCTTCGCCATCGGCTACGGGCTGACGGGAACATCGCAGGCGTGGCTTTCACCCTATATCGACCCGGCCGTGCTGGCGCTGGTCTGCCTCGTCATCATTCCCATGCCGCTCGGCAATGTGAAACAGGCGCTCGCCGACATTCTTCTGGTCACCCCGCTGGAATTCAAGCAGCATGTGGACCGGGTGGTCGCGGAAACCGTGGAAAAATTCGGCTTTTCCTCGCATTATTCCTATGTCGCCCGCGTCGGCCGCGGCCGGCAGATCGAACTCTTCTTCATCGTCCCCAGGAACTGGCCACCCCGGCGCCTGGAGGAATGGGACGCGATCCGCGACGAGATCGGCAATGCGCTCGGCGGCGAGGGGAGTGACCGCTGGCTGACGATCGTGTTCACGACGGATGAGGAATGGGCGGTTTGAATGCTCCGTGCGTCAGCCTCAGTAGAACTGTATTTACGGTGCTGTAGCCGCTCTGCGATCTCCCGCCAAATACCACGCTACAGACATTATCACGATGCCGCCTCCCGTCAGGACGATGGGCGATATGACTTCATTGTAAAATAGCCAGACCCATACTGGTCCGAGAATAACATCCAGCATGGAAATTAATCCGGCCTCGCCGGCGTTTATACGCCGGGATCCTTGGAGCAGGAATATATAGCCGAATGCCGTGGTGAGGACGCCGTAAAGTGCGCAGGCGATGATCTGCGTCGCAGCGGGTATCTCAAATTGCATCAGCGGCAGCGCGACGCAAATGCAGATCAGGGCTGCAAGAGCGGTCATCAGGGTGGTGTCCATGTCCGGAAAGCGCTTCGCGATAACGATTTGCGTGGAGCATCCCGTGGTCATGATGAAGGCGGCAAAGATACCGAGCATGTCCTGGTGCGATACTGCCGCGCCAACCGAAATCAATACTCCGACGAAAGCCACGCAGCCAGCGATGACGAAACGGTAGGTAACCCGATCCCGCAAGCACACAAATGCGATGCCGGCCACTATAAATGGGAGTGTCGCATAGATCGTCATCACGTTGGCGACGGTCGTCCATCGCAGGGACGCGATATATGTAATCGCCGCGATCGCAGACACCAAGCATCCGGCAACGCCGGGGAAACCGAATGACATCGACGACCGTTGTCTGGCAAATCTATTTCGAAGCAGAAAAAACGCCCCGAGAGCCAAAAAGGTGAAGGCAGAACGCCACGCCACCATCGACCACATATCCATATCCGCCATTCGGACGAAAAGCCCAGCCGTGCTCCATAAAACTGCCGAGGCTGCTACAAGATATATGCCACTAGAACGTTCATGTGCTAGACTCATATAGGCATCGCTCCAAGGAGGGAAGTATGTATAATCAGCAATGTAGACGATCGGTCTAATTATGAGTGGTCAATCTGCGACGCGCACGCGTCTCATTTCGGAGGGAATGCGCCAGCTGCTCGCTCACGGGTATGAGGGCGTGGGGATCGGCCCGATCCTGAAGGAAGTGGATGTCCCAAAAGGGTCGTTCTATTACTTCTTTGCGAGCAAGGACGACTTCGTGGTGGCGGTCATCGAGGCCTACGAGCAAAAGTATGCGCATATCAGGGAGCGACTTTTTTCGGATACATCGTTGCGCGCGTTGCAGCGCCTATCGGTATATTTTGAAACGCTGGAACTGGAGCTTAAGCAAGACGGGCCTTATGCAGGGTGCCTTTACGGCGTCATTGCGCAGACTTCCGCCGGCCGTAGCGCTCTGGTTCGGGGCGCGCTTGCTATTTCATTCGGGCGATGGGAGACGAGTATTCGCGAACTGCTCACCCAAGCCCAATATGAAGACGATGTTGCCGACGATGAGGATGTTTCGGATCTTTGCGCTTGTATCATCGAGGCTTACGAGGGTGCGCTTATTCGCGTGAAAGCCACGGGCGATATAGCCGCTTTCACCCGGTTTAGAATCAAAGGCTTACAAAGGCTGATAGCGAACATGCAACACAATGACCGCGTGGTTTCTGAAGACGGGCGATAGGCTGACATTATTCAAGACGGTGCCTAACTCAAGGATCGAAAACATGCTTTTGCGATCTCTCGTTTCGAGACGTTAAACCAATCATACTTGACGGCCGAAGGGGCGGAGCCTATTCTTTTTGTTACGTGCACGTAAAAGTAATCCGTATTCATCAGGTTGTCTGACAATTGACTGGCGCACGACCTGATTTGGCATTATAGACGCTCGACAAAGGCGTCTCGCTTTGCGAAGACAGATGCCGATCGCTGCGGTGTCGCGGATGGGCTTTTTGTCTGGCGCAGGCGGTGCGACCCGGTGGTACGAAAGACGATAACAACAGCCGGATGGGACCGGCGATCTGAGAGGACAAGATGACGGAAGCGATGGAACTGCCCGAACGCGAAGCGATGGAATTCGACGTTGTGATCGTCGGCGCTGGTCCTGCTGGTCTTGCCGCTGCGATCCGTCTGAAGCAGGTCGAGCCGGAGCTTTCGGTCGTCGTTCTGGAAAAAGGCGCTGAAGTCGGCGCGCATATCCTCTCGGGCGCCGTGGTCGATCCCATCGGCATCGACCGGCTGCTGCCGGGCTGGCGGCAAGAGGAGGGGCATCCCTTCAAGACAGAGGTCAAGGATGACCAGTTCATGTTCCTAGGCCCGGCCGGCTCCATCCGCCTGCCGAATTTCATGATGCCGCCACTGATGAACAATCACGGCAATTACATCGTCTCGCTTGGCCTCGTCTGTCGCTGGCTGGCGGAAAAGGCGGAAGCGCTCGGAGTCGAGATCTATCCGGGCTTTGCCGCCACCGAAGTGCTTTATAATGACGAAGGCGCCGTCATCGGCGTCGCCACCGGTGATATGGGCATCGAAAAGAATGGCGAGCCTGGCCCCGCCTTCACCCGCGGCATGGAGCTGCACGGCAAATATGTGCTTGTTGGAGAAGGCGTGCGTGGTTCGCTTGCCAAGCAGCTGATTTCCAAATTCGACCTGTCGAAAGATCGCGAGCCGCAGAAATTCGGCATCGGCATCAAGGAACTCTGGCAGGTCAAGCCGGAGCACCACAAACAGGGCCTCGTGCAGCATTCCTTCGGCTGGCCGCTGGGTTTCAAGACCGGTGGCGGCTCGTTCCTCTATCATCTCGAGGACAATCTCGTCGCGGTCGGCTTCGTCGTCCACCTCAACTACAAAAACCCCTATCTTTACCCCTTCGAGGAATTCCAGCGCTTCAAGACCCATCCGGCCATTCGCGATACCTTCGAGGGCGGCAAGCGCATTTCCTATGGCGCGCGCGCCATCACCGAGGGCGGTTACCAGTCGGTGCCGAAACTCACTTTCCCCGGCGGCGCGCTGATCGGCTGTTCGGCCGGTCTCGTCAACGTGCCGCGCATCAAGGGTAGCCACAATGCCGTGCTGTCGGGAATGCTGGCGGCGGACAAGATCGCGGCAGCAATTGCGGCCGGCCGCGCCCATGACGAGGTGGCGGAGATCGAAGTCGAATGGCGTGACGGCGATATCGGCAAGGACCTGAAGCGGGTGCGCAACGTCAAGCCGCTCTGGTCGAAATTCGGCACGCTGGTTGGCGTCGGCCTCGGCGGTCTGGACATGTGGACGAACCAGCTGTTCGGCTTTTCCTTCTTCGGCACGCTGAAGCACGGCAAGACGGATGCGCAAAGCCTCGAACCGGCGTCAAAGCACAAGCCGATCGCCTATCCGAAGCCGGATGGCGTGCTGACCTTCGACCGGCTGTCGTCGGTGTTCCTGTCTTCCACCAACCATGAGGAGGACCAGCCGGTGCATCTTCAGGTGAAGGACATGGAATTGCAGAAGCGCTCCGAACACGACGTCTTTGCCGGTCCTTCGACGCGTTACTGTCCGGCCGGCGTTTATGAGTGGGTGGAGAAGGATGGCGAGGAAGTTTACGTCATCAACGCGCAGAACTGCGTGCACTGCAAGACCTGCGATATCAAGGACCCCAACCAGAACATCAACTGGGTGCCGCCACAGGGCGGCGAGGGGCCGGTTTACGCCAATATGTGACGGGGTGAACGTATCACTCTTCGTCATGCTCGGGCTTGTCCCGAGCATCTGCAACGAATGATTTTACGATACTTGGACGAATCCTCGGGACAGGCCCGAGGATGATGTCGGGACCGCGCGCGTGACCGAATGGACGGCCCCTGCGGAGCGTGCCGTTTCTGCCTGCAAAAACTCATTCCAACAACATAGACGCAATAAGCCCTCGCCGCCGCATCGCGTCCGCCATGACGCAACAGTAGCGACCATTGCCTCTTTTCCCTCAGTATTTGTGGATTGCTCTTCGATTTCTTACATATAGGATGTTGGGGTATTGTAACGTCATCCGGCCCGTGGATTGCGGGGCGATAATGCGGTAACGCCTTGAATGTGCATATGGTCCCGGTTCGGCTCAAGAGCTGTTGCGTTTGCGCCGTCGCCCGGCGACAGGGAGTGAAAGAATGTCCGGCTTTCAGAGGCTGAATATCGTAGGAAAGACACGGTTTGGCGCTGCTGTGGCGGCGGGGGTGGTTTTGGCGGCCGTTTTGCTGAGCGGCGGCCCGCTCGGGGCTGCCAGCTGCCGCACCGATGCCATGGCCGGCATCGACTGGCGCGAATGCAACAAGCGCATGCTGATGCTCGGCAGCAGCAATCTCGATTCGGCGATGCTTTACGGCACGGATTTCACCTATACCGACCTGCGCGGCTCGTCGCTGAAGGGGGCCAATCTTGAAAAGGCCAAGCTCATCCGCACGGCGCTGGGCGAGTCGAACCTGCAGGGCGCCAATCTGACCAAGGTGGAAGCCTATCGCAGCGATTTTTCCGCTGCCGACGCCACCAATGCCAAATTCATCAATGCAGAAATGCAGCGAACCAGATTCGAGAAGACCAAGCTCGACGGTACGGATTTCACCAAGGCCGAACTCGGGCGTGCGGATTTCGAAGGCGCGTCGCTGAACGGCTCGAAGTTTTCCCTGACCAACCTGTCACGTGCCCGCTTCGGCGGCGCCACGCTTGGCGGTCCGGTGGATTTCACCAGCGCCTTCCTGCTGCTTACCCGCATCGAAGGTGTCGATCTCTCGACGGCCACCGGCCTCGACCAGAAGCAGATCGACATTGCCTGTGGCGACGCCAAAACCAAATTGCCGAATGGCCTCACCGCGCCGGCTTCCTGGCCGTGCCCGGAAGATCCTGATGATGATTGATGGAACGGCCGCGCGGTTTTCGCGCGCGGCACGGATATCTCCTTAAGGGGCAGAGGCGTCCGCGATGCGGAGGCCTCGCCGTCGATCAGAAGCCCGAAAGCACGATCTTGCCCTTGGCCGTGTTGCTCTCGATCAGGGCATGCGCCTTGATGAGGTTTGCGGCATTAATGGTGCCGAAAACCTCCGTCAGCGTCGTCCTGATCTTGCCGGCGTCGACCAGTTCCGCGACGTGATTGAGCAATTTGTGCTGCTCGATCATGTCAGGTGTCTCGAAAACCGCGCGGGCGAACATCATTTCCCAATGGATCGACACGCATTTGCGCTTGAAGGCCATGACGTCGAAACCGCCGGCCGGATCGTCGATCAGCGCAAAACGGCCCTGCGGCGCAATCGTCGCCACGCTGTCGGCGGCGTGGATATCACTATGGGTGGTCGAGAAGACAAAGCCTGGCGCACCGAGGCCAAGCGCTTCCACCTGCGGCGCGATCGGCTTGCTGTGATCGATGACGTGGTGCGCGCCGAGTTCCTTCACCCACTCCATGGTTTCCGGCCGCGATGCCGTGGCAATGACGGTGAGATCCGTCAGGGCACGCAGAAGCTGGATGGCAATAGAACCGACGCCGCCGGCGCCGCCGATGACAAGAACGGCATTGGCAGCACCCGGAACCGGCTCCTTCACCCGCAGCCGGTCGAACAGAGTCTCGTAAGCGGTGATCGCTGTCAGCGGCAGGGCGGCGGCTTCTTCGAAATTCAATGATTTCGGCTTTGCGCCGACGATGCGCTCGTCGACCAGATGGAATTCGCTGTTGGAGCCCGGACGGTTGATGACGCCAGCGTAAAACACCTCGTCGCCCGGCTTGAACAGCGAGACCTTGTCGCCGATGGCCTTCACCACACCCGAAGCGTCGAAACCCAGCACGCGGGTGGCGCCATTTTCCGGCGACTGGTTGCGGCGCACCTTGGTGTCCACAGGATTCACCGAAACCGCCTTCACCTCCACCAGAATGTCATGCCCCTTGGCTTCCGGCTGGGGCAGATCGATGTCGATGAGGGCATCCGCCGCAGTGACGGGCTGGCTGGTCTTGTAACCGATGGCGCGCATGAACAGTCTCCTTTGCTTGTTTGCGTGCCTCTTACTTGATACATATGAACATCAATCGCAAGAATGCACATTTTGTGGTGATACATACAAAAAGGATACTGTAGATGTCGCGACCGCGCGCCAAGCTCACCGGCAACTTTCCCGGCTGCCCGGTGGAATCGACCTTGAGTTTTCTCGATGGCAAATGGAAGGGCGTGATCCTTTATCACCTCATCAACGAGGGCACGTTGCGCTTCAACGAACTGCGCCGCCACATTCCCAGTGTCACCCAGCGTATGCTGACCAAGCAACTGCGCGAGCTGGAAGAGGCGGGCCTGATTTCGCGCACCGTTTTCCCGGTGGTGCCGCCGCGGGTGGATTATGCGCTGACGCCGCTTGGCGAGACGATGCGGCCGGTCATTTCGGCGCTGAAAAGCTGGGGCGACGCGCATGTCGTGTGCAGGAACGGCGAGAAATATACGCGGGCGCCCACGGTTGCGGAGAAGGCGGCCTGAGAGAAATCACGGGTAAAAGCAAGGTCGCGCGCAGGCCATTTCATGGTGCGATGCAACACGGATTTGCCCCGATTGATGCATAATGCTGCGAAACTCGATTCGCAGCAGGGACATCAAAGCACATGAGCATGGGTTGGATGGAGGCCGGATTTCTCGGTCTATTGCAAGGACTTACGGAATTTCTTCCGGTTTCTTCAAGCGCGCATCTCAGGATCGCCGGGGAGTTCCTGCCATCAGGCGCAGATCCAGGCGCCGCCTTCACCGCCATTACCCAGATCGGCACGGAAATGGCGGTGCTGGTCTATTTCTGGTCCGACATCATGCGGATTGCGGCCGCCTGGCTGCGGCAGAACCTGCGCCTTGGCGAATATAACAAGGCCGATGCCCGGCTCGGCTGGCTGATCATCGTCGGTTCGGTGCCGATCGTGTTTCTGGGGCTGTTATTCAAGGATGCGATCGAACATTCGCTGCGCAATCTTTATATCACCGCGGTGATGCTGATCGTCTTCGGCATCGTTCTTGGCCTTGCCGACAAGATCGGTGAGAAGCGCTACAAGCTGAACCAGTTGATCTGGCGCGATGGTATTCTCTTGGGTTTCGCGCAGGCCATGGCGCTCATTCCCGGCGTCTCGCGTTCGGGCGGCACCATCAGCGCCGGCCTTCTCCTGGGGTATACCCGCGAGGCAGCGGCGCGGTATTCCTTCCTGCTCGCCGTTCCCGCCGTCTTCGGCTCCGGCTTCTACCAGCTGTTCAAGAGCATCGGCGAGGACAATCCGGTCGGCTGGGGCCAGACCGGGCTTGCCACTCTGATCGCCTTCATCGTCGGTTATGCCGTGATCGTCGTGTTCCTGAAGCTGGTCTCGACCAAGAGCTACATGCCCTTCGTCTGGTACCGCGTGGTCATCGGCTTCATTCTGCTCGCCCTTTTGGGAACGGGCGTCATTAGCGCCGGCGGCTAAAGGGGCGGGCCTCGCGCTTTTCCCGCTACAAATGAAAAGGCCCGCTCTTTCGAGCGGGCCTTTTGTCTTTAGAGCAACGTGCCGCTCAAAATAACCAGCGCCACCGAGAAGTAGATGACGAGGCCGCTGACATCCACCAGCGTGGCGACGAAGGGTGCCGAGGCGCTGGCGGGATCGAGCCGCAGGCGCTGCAGCAGGAAGGGCAGCATGGAACCGGCGAGCGAACCGAAGGTGACGATGCCGACCAGTGCCGCAAAGACGGTGGCACCGACCAGCAGCCAGTGTTCGCCGTAATTGTAGAAACCTGCCTGCTGCCAGATGGTCAGCCGCAGGAAGCCGATGGCGCCGAGGATGCAGCCAAGCGTCAGGCCCGTCGGGATTTCCCGAAGCAGCACCCGCCACCAGTCCGAAAGCTTGAGTTCGCCGAGCGCCAGCGCCCGGATGATGAGCGAGGTGGCCTGCGAACCGGAGTTGCCGCCAGACGACATGATGAGCGGAATGAACAGCGTCAGCACGACGGCTTTTTCCAGCTCGCCCTCGAAATGCTGCATGGCGCTTGCCGTCAGCATTTCACCGAGGAACAGGGCTGCGAGCCAGCCGGCGCGCTTGCGGATCATGTCCGGAAAGCCCATCGCCATATAGGGCTTGCCGAGCGCTTCCATACCACCGAACTTGTGAGCATCTTCCGTGGTGTCGGCGATCATGGTGTCGATCACGTCGTCAACGGTGACGATGCCGAGAATATGCGAGTGGTCGTCGACGACGGGAAGCGCCAGAAGGTCATGCTTGCGGATGAGCCGGGCCACATCCTCCTGCGACATCAGCGGGCTTGCATAGGCAATGCCCTCCTTCGACGCGACGGAGAGGATGGAAGCGCCGGGCTCGCCGGTCAGCAGGCGACGCAGCGTCACGACGGTCGTCAGCGTCCCGTCCTCAGCCAGCACGTAGATGGCATAGACCGTTTCACGCGACCGCTCGACGACGCGGATGTGCGAAAGGGTCTGTTCCACCGTCCAGTCAAGGGGCACGCTGACGAATTCCGTGGTCATGATGGAACCAGCCGTGCGCGGCGGATATCCCATCAGATGTTTGATGGAGAGCGCGGTCGTGCGGTCCAGCCGGGCAAACAGCTTGGCACGCGGCTCTTCTTCCATTTCCGCCATGACGTCGGCGACGCGGTCGTCGGACATCAGGTTGACGAAGCGGGCGGCCTGTTCAAGGGGAATGCCAGCAATGATGGCGGCTGCGTCATGCAGTTCCGGCCGGTCGAGAATGGCCACGGCCTTTGCCTGCGGCATGGCAAGCAGGGCAGCGACGGCTGCGTCGGTATCAAGCGTGTTGAGGTGCTCGACACGTTCTGCAATGGTGGTGGAACCGGCATTTCCGCTGCGGAGAAGACGTGCGGCCTTGCTGGCTCTCTGGGAGAGAGTGTGGAAGTTCATGATTGCTCACCTTTCCGTCGATTCGCCGATTACGGCGAACGCGGTGGTGAGCCGACAGAGGTCGGATCAGTTCCCGTTCGCCGCTTTCGGCAAAGGCAATCGACTACTACTGTCGCTAGACATCTAATGATGCTCCGTTGAAATCCGCACTGTGCCGGGTCACGGCCGGTGCGTAACGCCGTGTTGCGCCTGAAACGAAAAAGAGTCAAGCGAGCCGATTGTGAAATTTCCGTAAGGTTTATGAGGCGTGCCGGAGAGGGCGTTTTGACCGCTGAAAAACCGGCTGTCAGCCGGCTTTTGCGCGCCGTTCAACGGTGACCGAAACAAGGAAAACGCCAAGCCCGAGAAGGGAGAGGACCGCGCCGACATACCCTGTCGAGGCGTAACCGAAACCCATGGCGATGACGAGGCCGCCAAGCCAGGCGCCGAGCGCATTGGCAATGTTGAAGGCGGAATGGTTGGAGGCGGCGGCCAGTGTCTGCGCATCCTGCGCCACATCCATCAGCCGGGTCTGCACGGCCGGGCAGGCGGCAAAACCGCAGCCGATCAGGAACACGCAAAGGCACAGCATGAACGGGTTGTCCGCCGTCATGCCGAACACCGTCATGACCAGCACGTTGAAGGCCAGCATGCCGCCAATCGTGCCATTGAGCGAGATATCTGCGAGCCGCGAGCCGACCACATTGCCGACATTCATGCCGATGCCGAACAGCGCGAGCACCATGGAAACGGTGGAGACAGGCATCATCGCCACATCGGTGGTGGTCTTGGCGATATAGCTGAACACCGAGAACATGCCGCCGAAACCGACGGCGGCGATAGCGAGCGTCAGCCACACCTGCACGCGCCTGAATGCGCCGAGTTCGCGCCACACGCTTGCGCCTTCCTCCACCTTGTCACGCGGCTGGAACAGCCACAGAAGCGCGACTGTCAGGAGCCCGATGCCGCCGACCAGCATGAAGGCCGCACGCCAGGACAGGAGCTGGCCGAAGAAGGTGGCAAGCGGCGTGCCGAGCAGGGTGGCGATGGTGAGACCGAGCATGACGCGGCCAACCGCGCGGGCACGCTTGTGGATAGGCGCCATAGAGGCCGCCACCAGTGCTGCAACGCCGAAATAGGCGCCATGTGGCAGGCCGGTAACGAAACGCAGCAGGGTGAAGCTCAGAAAGTCAGGCGCAAGCGCACTCAGGATATTGCCGGCCGCAAATAGCCCCATCAGGCCAAGAAGCAGCGTGCGGCGCGTTATGCGCGCGGCGAGAACCGCAATGATCGGCGCGCCGATGACGACGCCCAGCGCATAGGCCGTGATGACATAACCCGCCTGCGGAACGGTGACGCCATAGGTGGTGGCGACGTCAGGCAGCAGGCCCATGATGGCGAATTCGCCGGTGCCGATGCCGAAACCGCCGGCGGCCAGCGCCAGTTCGATCAGCGCGATGGCAAGCGGTGAAAGGGCGACGGCTGGTGCTGCCGTGTAAACGGTTTCACTCTCCGCACCAGGGCGGGCTTCGGACATATTCGACTGGCTCATCGTGACCTGAAAAACGGGAAGGGCCCACAGAAAAAAGGGCAAGACCGTATGGGAACGGTCTGCCCTGACTGGAGATGCGCGGTCATGAAAATGACCTTAAGTGACCCCTAACATGAAATGACGCATTGCGGTAGAGCGATTCGCGGTAAAAAAACATCTTCACGCGATGGTGTTCGGAACTCTATTGGAAGCCAGGCATTTACGCGCGGCTGCGTTGCGGGATCGGGTTGGAAACATGAAGCTCATAGCAATTTTCAATCGCGACGGTGGCACATTTCGCACCACTGATATGGACGCCTATTGCGATCATGCTCGCGCGGTCTTCTCCCGCGCCGGCCACGAAATCGACTGCCGTCTGGTTTCCGGCAAGGACATCGTCAAGGAGATGGAACGCGCCGCCGAGGAGCCGGGCATTGAAGGCATCATCGCCGGCGGCGGTGACGGCACGATTTCCGCCGCGGCGGCAATCGCCTGGAAACACGGCATCGCGCTTGGCATTGTTCCAGCCGGCACCATGAACCTCTTCGCCCGCTCGCTGAAACTGCCGCTCGACATTCGCCAGGCCTTGGAAACACTGGCGCATGGCGAAATCGCCAGCGTCGACATCGCCAGCGTCAATGGCCGCCTTTTCGTGCACCAGTTTTCCGCGGGCCTGCATTCGCGCATGGTTCGCTATCGCAACAATCTCGCCTTCGCTTCCCGTCTCGGCAAGATCAAGGCGAGCATCCGCGCTGCCATCAGCGTCATCCTCAATCCGCCGGTCTTCGAGGTGGAATATACCGTTAATGGCAAAACTCAGCACCGCAAGGTCTCGGCGATCTCCGTCTCCAATAACGAGTTCGGCCAGAATTCCCTGCTCGTGGCGGAGAATGTCTCGGGCGGCCATCTCGGCTTTTACCTCACCGATCCGCTGCGCCCCTCGGGCGTTGCAAAACTCGCCCTCGACATTCTGCGCGGCAAGCTCAAGGAAAACGCTGCTGTGACGGCGATGACCGTAACGGAAGTGGAACTGCATTTTCCGAAGAAACGCCACGATGTGCGCTGCGTCATCGACGGTGAACTGTTGCCGATGGAGCGGGACGTCGCGCTGAAGGTTCACGCCGGCGAGTTGAAGGTACTGGTGGGGCGGGCGTTTTTCGCATAGCGCAACCGACTGTAAATTCAGGGGCTGCGCCGAGCCAATCAATATTCCCTTAAAAACCACCAGCCTTGCCAAATCGAAGCTGCCCGGCCATGTTCGGCGGGCGCGGTGGCGCGAGCGCCGTTGCCTTTATGGGAGTGCGATCTGTCATGAATGAAGTCTCCAAGCCGATGTCCAATCTCGCGGCCATCGATGCCGCCCATCACCTTCACCCCTTTTCCGACATGGGCAAGCTGAACGCTAGCGGCACCCGCATCATCGAACGGGCCGAAGGGGTCTTCATCTACGACAGCACCGGTAAGAAATATCTCGATGCCTTTGCCGGCCTCTGGTGCGTGAATATCGGTTATGGACGCCGCGAGATCGCCGATGTCGTGCAGCGCCAGATGAATGAGCTACCTTATTACAACGCCTTTTTCGGCACCACCACGCCGCCCGCGACGCTTCTGGCGCAAAAGATCGCCTCGCGCGCCGGACCTGGCATGAACCATGTGTTCTTCACCAATTCCGGTTCGGAAGCCACCGACACCTGGTTCCGCATGGCGCGGGTCTACTGGAAGGCGCTCGGCCATCCCACGAAGACCAGGGTGATCGCAAGACGCAACGGCTATCATGGCTCGACGGTCGCAGGCGCTTCGCTCGGCGGCATGAAATGGATGCACGAACAGGGCAACCTGCCCATCGAAGGCATCGCCCATATCGGCCAGCCCTATTGGTATGCCGAGGGTGGCGATCTCTCACCGGCTGAATTCGGCCTGAAAGTGGCCCGCGAACTGGATGCGAAAATCGATGAACTCGGCGAGGAAAATGTCGCTGCTTTCGTGGCCGAACCCATTCAGGGCGCAGGTGGTGTCATCGTGCCGCCGGAGACCTACTGGCCGGAAATCACCCGCATCTGCAAGGCGCGCAACATTCTGCTGGTGTCCGATGAGGTGATCTGCGGTTTCGGCCGTCTCGGTTCGTGGTTCGGATACCAGCATTTTGGCGTGGAACCGGATCTCGCTCCCGTCGCCAAGGGCCTGTCATCGGGTTATCTGCCGATCGGTGGTGTCATCGTTTCCGACCGGGTGGCGGAGGTGATGCTTTCCGAGGTCGGTGATTTCAACCACGGCTTCACCTATTCCGGCCATCCCGTCTGCGCCGCCGCGGCACTGGAAAACCTCCGTATCATTGAGGATGAGGGGCTGGTGGAGCGGGTACGTGACGATATCGGCCCCTATTTCTCCGAGGGCTGGAAAAGCCTTACCGATCATGAACTGGTGGGCGAGGCCGTGAATGTCGGCCTGATGGGCGGTTTGCAACTGACGGCGGACAAGGCAACCCGCAGACGTTTCGCCAAGCCGGACGATATCGGAACCGCCGTGCGCAATCATTGCCTGGCAAACGGCCTCGTCATGCGCGCCACGGGAGATCGCATGCTGGCCTCGCCGGCGCTGACCGTCAGCCGTTCCGAAGTGGACGAGATCATCGAGACGCTGCGCCAGGGGCTCAACCACCTGCGCGATACACGCGAGCATTTCTAGGAAAAGTGGACACCGGTTTTCCGTTAGGAAATGCGGAAAAAAGATTCCGAGGGAGGAATAATCACATGGCAGGACAGGAACATCATTACGCCGTGCAGGTGAAATGGACCGGCAATCGCGGCAAGGGAACGTCTGGCTACCGCGATTATGAGCGCGACTACACGATTTCCACGGCGGGCAAGGCGGATATCGCCGGCTCCTCGGACCCCGCCTTCCGCGGTGATCCCTCCCGCTGGAACCCGGAAGACCTGCTCGTCGCCTCGCTCTCGGCCTGCCACAAGCTCTGGTACCTGCATTTTTGCTCCGTCAACGGCATCATCGTCGAAGACTATGTCGACAATGCCGAAGGCACGCTTGTCATGGAAAAGGATGGTGCCGGGCAGTTCAGCGAAGTGGTGCTGAAACCGGTCATCACCATTTCGAAGGGTGATCCCGCCCGGGCGGATGAGCTGCACCATGACGCGCACGACAAATGCTTCATCGCACGGTCGGTGAATTTCCCCATCCGCGTGGAGGGGACGGTGAAGGTGGTTTGAGGTTCAGACAAATTGCAGACCGAGATGATCGGCCATCGGCTGAAAGTCCCGGTCATTGTGCAGCAATTTATGTCCGTGCTCGATACAATAGGTGCCGATGATGAGGTCGTTGCTTTTCCGTATGGTATAGCCGCGGCCGCGCAGAAAGCGATAATTTGCAGCAGCCTTGATCGCGAGTTGAGGAGACATCATCACAACGCAGGGAAATTCGCTCAGCATCTGTTCAAGATGGCGCGCATGATAACCATCGCGCGCGCCTCTCAGCACTTCCAGAAGAATGATGTCGCCGATCATAACTTCGCCCTGTGCCATCAGGGTGCGGAATTTGGCGGAAAGGGCAGGGGCGTCTTTTCGAATGAACGAAATCCAGGCAGAGGTATCTGCGACGATCATTTGGCGTTCTTCACGTCCCAATCCGTATCGGCATTCCAATCCGTCCGCATTTCATCCAGATTGCCTTCCCAGCCCATGCCTTCCAATGCATCGAGGGCGCGCATCTGGCGATGAATGCGCACGAGATCGCGCAACGCCTTTTCCACGGTTGCCTTCTTGGTAGACAGACCAGTGATTTCCATCGCTTCTGCGATCAAGGCGTCATCAAGCTCAATATTCGTGCGCATAGAAAAATCCTTGGTGTATCGATTTTCGAAATCATACACCAAAGCAGGGCGCCGCGATATCTGTTTTTACTGGAACGCCGTCTCGTAAAAACTTCTGAGCTTGCGGGAATGCAGGGTTTCCTTCTGCATGGCGGCTAGTTTCTGCACGGCGCGGATGCCGATCTGCAGATGCTGGGCGACCTGGGTGCGGTAGAACTCCGTCGCCATGCCCGGCAGCTTTAATTCGCCGTGCAGCGGCTTGTCGGAAACACAAAGCAGGGTGCCATAGGGGACGCGGAAGCGGAAGCCGTTGGCGGCGATGGTGGCCGATTCCATGTCGAGCGCGATGGCGCGGGACTGCGACAGGCGCTTGACCGGGCCGGCCTGATCGCGAAGCTCCCAGTTGCGGTTGTCGATGGTGGCGACGGTGCCGGTGCGCATGATGCGCTTCAGCTCGAAACCCTCGTAACCCGTGACTTCGGCGACAGCACCTTCCAGCGCCAGCTGCACTTCGGCAAGCGCCGGGATCGGCACCCAGACCGGCAGGTCGTCGTCGAGAACATGATCCTCACGCACATAGGCGTGGGCCAGAACATAGTCGCCCAGCCGCTGGCTGTTGCGCAGGCCGGCGCAATGGCCGACCATCAGCCAGGCATGTGGGCGCAACACGGCGATGTGGTCGGTGATCGTCTTGGCGTTGGAGGGGCCAACGCCGATATTGACGAGCGTGATGCCGGCATGACCCTTCTTCTTCAGGTGATAGGCGGGCATTTGCGGCAGCCGCGCCAGCGTCATATCGGTTGTCGGCCTGTCGGAACCGGCAAGCGTGACGATGTTACCCGGCTCCACGAATTCCGTATATCCTTCACCGCCGTCGGCCATCAATTTGCGCGCCCAGGCGGCGAATTCATCGATATAGAACTGGTAGTTGGTGAACAGCACGAAGTTCTGGAAATGGCTGGCGCTCGTCGCCGTATAGTGGCTGAGGCGGGCCAGCGAATAATCGATGCGCTGCGCGGTAAACGGCGCGAGCGGCGCGGGTTCGCCCGGCACCTGATCATATTCGCCATTGGCGATGAGGTCGTCCGTATTGTTGAGGTCGGGCGTATCGAACAGATCGCGCAGCGGCACGTCGGAGAGCGACGAAGCCGCCGCCGCCTCGACATAAGCGCCTTCGCCGAAAGCGAAATGCAGCGGAATGGGCGTGGCCGATTCCGCCACCGTGACCGGAACGCCGTGGTTCTTGATCAGAAGCCCCAGCTGCTCTTTCAGATAATGGCGGAACAGATCCGGCCGGGTGATCGTCGTCGTGTAGACGCCGGGGGAGGTGACATGCCCGTAGGAAAGGCGTGAATCGACATGACCGAAGGTGGATGTCTCGAGGCTGACCTGCGGATAGCAGGCGCGGTAACGGCCGGTAATCGGCGCGCCCTTGGCAAGGTCGGTGAAGGAATTGATCAGGAACGCCGTATTGCGTTCGTAAAGCGCGGTCAAAGCCTCAACAGCTTCTTTCGGGTCCGTGAAGGACTGCGGCGCGAAAAGCTCGGGGCTGATGAAGGTGAAGGGCGGAATCGTTGGTTTTGCTATTGTCATGGCCCATTATAAGAGGCCTATTTCGACAGGCAAGCGACAGAAATACGAAGAAACTGAAAAGAAACGGAAAAAGCTGCTGGATCGATGAAGGGTGCGCGAAATCTCAGCCGAGCGCGCCGCGTTGCAGGCTCATCAGCAGCACAAAACCGGCGCCCTTGGATGCCGGGCGGGGATCGGCCTTGTAGACGGCAAGTCCGGCTACCGGGCCGAGAAAGATCGAGGCCATCAGCACCAGCCGCAGGGCGGAGAACAGGCCGTTGGAAAAGCTTGTCGTCATCATCAGGTCCTCAGAGTACGACGGGGCAATTGGTGGCGGGCGCCGGGCTATGCTGGCAGGCAATCGCCGCACCGGCATTCACCCGCTGAAAGCTGCGGTTGGGATTAACGACGAGCGAGGCGAAGGACATGGCGAAGATCGCCATGAGAAACGCGAAGATTGCCAGCCGGCTGATCAACTTTGTCATGTCCATTCCCCTTTATTGGAGTTCATGGACAGAGTTTTGCCATAGTCGGACTGAACGGACCCTGAGGCCCCGGTTCATATGGTGTTCAGGGATGTTAACAGGTGCTGATACGGCGGCTTGATGCCGCAATGGCGCAGCGCGCGTCACAAATCCCGCGATTTTTCTTCAGGCAGGAGCAGCCGTTGCCCGCGCTGCGAGATCGGCCACGAAGGTTTTCAATGCTTCCGGGCTGGTCACATCGACAATCGGCAGGTGGTGTTCCCGCGCCGATGCCAGCATTTCGGTATTTTCCCGCAGCGAACGCTCGATGAAGGCGTCCATGATGTGCCGCTGGCCAGCCGTTGCATCCTCATATCGGGCGTGAGAGCGCATTCTTTCGAGAAGGAAATCATTCCCGGCATGAAGCAGGACGCCGGAAACCGTGCTGCCGAGCAGGGGCGATATGAATTCCGGGCGCAGGGCCGCACCCTCGAAGATTGCGGGATTGCCGGTATGGGAACTGCTGTCGATCATCGGGCGGATCAGCGGCCAGATGTTCTGATGATGCACCTTTAGAAACCAGTGGATCGTCTCGGTCGAGAGCACCGTGTAATATTCCTCCACCGGTGCCGGAATGCCTGACCAGGGCCTGCCGGGGTGGCGGGCGAGACTGTCGGTGGATATCGCCTGCCAGCCAAGCCTTGTGCTCAACAGGCCGGCAAGAGTGCTTTTGCCCACATGTGATGTGCCGGCAATCAGGATCGTCGAAAGGCTAGGGGGCATCGTCGTTCTCACTGATATTCGGCTCGAAGCAACGATACATCAACGGGCCTATGTGTTCCACGCGCGATGTCTGTGCAGGTCGCATGACGCCGTGCTGGCGGGCGGCTGAAAGCCTGCCCGCCGCTTTCTCGGTTACAGCCGTGTCCAGGTCTGCGATTTGCACAAAATCTTCAGCACGCAGCCCTTCATGCTCAGCGAATTGCCGGAAACGGTGCCGGTGCCGCTATAGGTCTTGTCATTGGCGGGGTCGGTGATATCGCCGGAATAGCTGTTTCCCTTGCCGGAAAGCTTGCCGATCTGTTTTCCGGCATGTTTGCCGGTCTTCAGCGTCACGCAGAAGGCGCCGCCACAGGGGCCGATCACGGCGGTTTCGCCGCTGGCCGTCTTCCAGTTGCCCTCGATTGCCTCGCCGGCAAAGGCAAGGTTACCGCTCATCACAAGGGCAGCCGCAATCATCATTATACGCTTCATAAAATTCCTCCCGAAATTCGCGCAGGCTTTCCTGAGCCGGATCGACCCGAAGACGCGGCTTGCGCAGATCAAACCTCTTTAGCGTGCCATGCGCCGTCTCTGGCCCAAAGCCGCCTTGCGGTGCAACGATTACTCCTCCCACCGCGCTATCCTGTACCCGCTTCATCCTCATGACGGGCAGGCGGATAGTATTTGACGTTAACGTAAAAGGAAACAAAAATTTGCGGCTGCGGCGTGGCATTTGCACCGGCGGAAAGAGGAAAAAAGGCCAATTTCGAAAATTGCTGTTTTGATCGTGGTGAAGGAAGGGTTTAAATCCAATTCTGAAGTTTTCGTAAAATTCGCCGCAAAGTCCTTAATTTCCGCGGCTCGTGATATTTAACAAAAACCCAATTTTACCAATCGTTTGCAGTTTGTTTGCGACGCATTAATCATGCCTTTTAAGCGAGCGTTGAAAGCCCCGTGGCATAGTGAAGTCATCAAAAGCGCAGGGAAAACCTGCCGGACGGAAGGACGAAAAAAGCCGCAAAAGACGGCGGGTCCGGACGATAGCCTCGACAAGAAGGCAGTGATGAAACAGGCAGAAGGACAGGGATAAAAACGATGGCACGCTTTGACATCAGCGATATCGAAATGGCTGCCGGTGGCGAAACCCGCGCCGACACTCTTTGCAATCTCGGCCTGGTCTATGCGACCGGCCGGGGCTGCAAGGTGGACCTGATCGCGGCCCATAAATGGCTCAACATCGCCGCGATCCGCGGATCGGAAAGAGCCGCTTCACTGCGCGCGGACCTCGCCCGCAACATGACGAAGGCGGAACTGGCCGAAGCGCTGCGCGCCGCCCGCGACTGGATGACGATGCACTGATTTACCCTTGGTATCATTGAGATTTCCGGTCCGGTTCCCTCCAGTCCCGATGACCGGTGCAAAGGAAAGTAAACCCGAAGGGGAACGCGGCGAGGGCTTTGAAAACAAGCTTTTGCGCTGACACATCAAACCGCGACCGGCAGGAACAAGGCCGGCGCGGTTTTCTTATGTCTGGCGGAGCAGAAAATGATTCGTGAACAGGGGTTTGTGAGGGGAAATTGAATCGATGCGTGCAACCCGCGGCATCCTCCAACCCTCATTCCTGTGACGAGCTAAGGAATGAGGGTGGGTTGGGAATTTACCCGATCGCCTTGAGAACCTTCGGCAGCGCCTGCTCGAAAAGATCGAGCTTGTCGCCGGTTCCGGCGCTCACACGAATGCAGCGGTTGAGGGGGGCAACGCCCGGCATGCGGATGAAGACGCCATGGTCCATCAGCCCATCAACGATCCCCCGGGCATAAGCGCCGTCGCGGTGGCAATCGATGGTGACGAAATTGGTGGCCGACGGCAGCGGCGAAAGGCCGTTATTACGGGCGATCGCGGAAATACGATCGCGGGCATCGGAAATCTTGCCAACCACCTCATGCAGATAGGCCTGATCCTTCAGCGCCGCCAGGGCGCCGGCGACGGAAATGCGGGCCATGCCGAAATGATTGCGGATCTTGTCGAAGGCTTCGACATTGCCGAGCGTGCCGATGGCATATCCCACGCGCGCGCCGGCCAGCCCATAGGCTTTCGAGAAGGTACGCATGCGCAGGATATTCGGCTGGCCGATCAGCGCGTCGATGGCCGGCACGGCGCTGGCGGGCCCGGTTTCGCAATAGGCCTCGTCCAGAATGAGCAGGCAGGTTTCCGGCAATGCGCGGGCGAAGGCGACGACTTCGCTCGCCTCCCACCAGCTTCCCATCGGATTATCTGGGTTGGCGAAATAAACGAGCGGCGCATTTTCCCGGATGACGAGATCGAGAAGCCCGTCAAGATTTTCGTGATCATCGACATAGGGCGTGGTGACGAGTTTGCCGCCAAAACCGTTCACATGGTAATTGAAAGTGGGATAGCCGCCAAACGAGGTGACGACAGGCGTGCCCGGCTCGACGATCAGCCTGGCGATCTCCCCCAGCAATCCATCAACCCCGCTGCCGATGGCAATATTGCCGCGCGCAACGCCGTGGTGGATGGCAAGCGCTTCCTTCAGCTCGAAATTTTCCGGATCGCTGTACATCCAGGTCTCCGCCGCCGCGTCCCGCATGGCGAGAAGCACTGAAGGCGCGGGGCCGAAGCCGCTTTCATTGGCGCCGATGCGCGCTTCCACCTTGAGGCCCCGGCTGCGCTCGATGGCCTCAGGGCCAACGAAAGGAACGGTTGAAGGAAGCGAGACGGCAAGCGGCGTGAGGCGTGAAAAAGCGGACATTGGCTGAAAGTTCCGGTAGCTGTGTTTGAAAACCCGGCTCACAATAGGTGCAAAAACACCGGACGCAAGACGCGCCCGGTTATCCAATGGCTGTTTTAGAAGAGTTTTTTCCTAGCGCGACACGGTAGGAATAGCTGCCGGCAAATCGCTGGCTCTGTGCGGCCGGCTCAGGCGCTGGTCTCGAAACTCAGCCGGCGGACATGGTGCAGGAATTCCGCATCGATCAGCATGTTGAAACCGATGGTGACCTTTTCTTCCTCCCGGCGGATCAGCGTGCAGCCGATCTCGTCGCGGATGCCGAGAATCTCCAGATAGAAATTGGTCGGCATTTCCAGTTCGGGGCTCACATCCAGTTCCGCACCGTAGAGGGAAATGCTGCGCACCAGGCAACGCATGGTGTCCTTGGCGCTGAGATGATGCCCGATGAAGGTGATCTTGCCGGGCCGGTCGATCGGAAATTTCTCGTACTTCTCGTCTTGGGGGACGTTCTGACGCGGATCCATATGCAAAGCCATGACAACCTCCCGGATTGCCTCTTACCTGTGCTGATTTTAACGCGGCTTCCTTGCCAGGTCGTGAAGGAAATCCGCGCGATTGTCTGTTGTGCGTCTCGACATGGGCCAATATTGCCTTCGCAAGCCGATGTTTCTTTTGATAGAATGCGTTCGGCTCGGTCTGGTTGCAGGCGTGTCGCAACCTGTGCTGATAATGTGTCATGCTTGCACCGGGCTGGCGTCGCGGTGCTGTTGACGCGGGCCGTACTTGGCGTTACGCCTGATCCGACAATATGGCGTCGCGCGCATGGCAGGATTGCCCGCCGCGATTCGAGTCTGGGAGTTTACTGTGACGGGAAGGCTGGTAATCGTCGGGGCGGGGCAGGCCGCTTTTGCGCTGGCGTCGAAGCTTCGGGCGCTGAAGGACGAGCGTCCCATCACCATCATCGGCTCCGAGGATACCTATCCCTACCAGCGGCCACCGCTCTCCAAAAAATACCTTCTCGGCGAGATGAGCTTTGACCGGCTGATGTTCCGCCCGGAGGAGTGGTACGCGGAAAACAACGTCGATATCCGGCTCTCCACCTGGGTGGAGGAGATTGACCGCGCGGCGAAAACCGTGCGCATGCAGGACGGCAGCACAGTTTCCTATGACAAGCTGGTGCTGGCGACGGGTGCGGCACCCCGCCTGCTGCCCGCCAGCATTGGCGGCGATCTCGAAGGCGTGTTGACGGTTCGCGACAAGCGCGATGCCGACCGGCTGGTGGAGGAGATGAAGCCAGGCCGCAGGCTGCTGGTGATCGGCGGCGGTTATATTGGCCTCGAAGCGGCGGCGGTTGCCCGCAAGCTCGGCCTTGAAGTGACGCTGATCGAGATGGCCGACCGTATTCTCCAGCGCGTGGCGGCGAAGGAAACCGCCGATATCATGCGCGGCATCCATCAGGCCCATGGCGTCTCCATCCGCGAAAAAACCGGCCTCGTGCGCCTTGTCGGCATGGATGGCCGGGTGGCCGCTGCCGAACTCTCCGACGGTTCGATACTCGATGTCGATTTTGTCATCGTCGGCATCGGCGTGACCCCGAATGACCGGCTTGCCCGCGAATCGGGCCTTGATGTCGGCAATGGCATCGTGGTCGACGCTCTTACCCGCACATCGGATGCGGACATTCATGCGGTCGGCGATTGCGCCATGTTGCCGTGGCGTGGTCAGCATGTGCGTCTCGAATCGGTGCAGAATGCCGTTGATCAGGCTGAGGCCGCCGCTGCCGTGCTGGCCGGCACCGAAGCCGCCTATGAGGCGAAACCGTGGTTCTGGTCGGATCAATATGAAGTGAAGCTGCAGATTGCCGGCTTCAATCTCGGTTATGACGAAACGATGCTGAGGCCCGGTGCGCGCGAAGGCAGCTGGTCCGTCTGGTATTTCCGCGACGGTCGATTCGTGGCTGTCGATGCCGTCAACGATGCCAAGGCCTATGTCGCCGGCAAGAAACTGCTCGATACCGGCGCGGAGCCGGATCGCGCCATCCTGGCGGACGCTGCCGCCGATCTGAAATTACTGCTTTCCTGAGGATATCATGCCCGCTCCCGAAAATCGTTTCAAAACCGCCATCCATGCGGGCAAGCCGCAGATTGGCCTCTGGCTCGATATGGGCGAGGCCATCACGGCGGAAATCGCCGGCACCGCAGGTTTCGACTGGCTGGTGATCGATGGCGAGCACGGGCCGAATGATCTGCGCAGCATCATCGATCAGCTGCGGGCGCTTGCCACATCGTCCGCCGAGCCTGTCGTGCGCGTGCCCGTTGGCGAAAGCTGGATGATCAAGCAGTTGCTGGATGCAGGCGCACGTACGCTCCTCGTGCCGATGGTTGATTCGGCGGAGCAGGCGAGCGACCTGGTCAGCGCTATGCATTATCCGCCGCGTGGCATTCGCGGCATGGGCGCGGCGGTGGCCCGTGCCTCCGCCTTCAACACGATAGCCGATTATGCCGACAGCGCCTCGGATGGCGTCTGCCTGCTGGTGCAGGCCGAAACGCGGGCGGCGATCAACGATCTCGACAATATTCTTGCGGTGGAAGGTGTGGACGGCGTCTTCATCGGCCCGGCCGATCTCGCCGCCGACATGGGTTATCTCGGCCGGATCGACGAGCCTGAAGTGCAGGCCGTGATCGAAGCAGCGATCGTGAAGATCGTCGCGGCCGGCAAGGCTGCCGGCATTCTGACCTTCAACGAGGCCTATAATCGCCGTTATCTTGAACTCGGCGCATCCTTCGTAGCTGTTGGTGCCGATGTGACGGAATTCGCCAATACGCTTCGCGCGCTCTCCGCCCGTTACAAGGGCGGAGCGGCACCTCAACCATCCAGATCGGGCTATTGATCAGTCGTCGTTGCTGGCGTTCAGCTTTTCCGGCGGAATGCCTTCTTCGCCGGAAGCGAGATAACCGCCGTTGATCAGAGCGGCGCGAATGATGCGCTGCACGGCTTCATCCCTGTCTATGGCGTGATCCCTCGCGAAATCCGACAAGGCTGTTTCAAGATCGTCGCTGAATCGCATATTCGCCCCCATTTTCACTGCGCTTTAAACCAACAGGCAAAGGCAAGGCAGGAGAGTCCCGCCTTGCCTGAACCCCAATTTATACGGCGATCAGCGCCAGCGATACAGGCTGCTGTTGGACGAGCTCTGCTGTGTGCTCGTGCCCACCGCATAACCGATCGCAAAACCGAGTGCGCCGACGATCGTCAGCAGCGAGGTTGCCGTACCCGGATTTTCCTTCACGGCTTCCACAACGTTCTGGCCCTGGGCGCGGACATTATGGGCAGCCTTGCGAACCCGGCCGCGCGCCTCATCCAGAAATTCGGACGCGTCTTCGCTCACACCTTCAGCGCGGGCGGAAACGGACTTCGAGAGAGACGAGATCTGCGAACGCAGCTCGGCAATCTGGTTTTCGATCGTATCTTCGACAACATTCAGTTTGGTCTGAGCCATGAGAACACCTCTTTTGTTACCGAAGCCAGAACGTGCCGGCCTGCAAGAAGTTCCCGAATCGCCTGCAAAGTTTCACTGAGCCCTATTTGCCAAACAGGTTTTTCGGCTTCTTGGCGAAAAAGCCTTGCATTCATTTTTTTTAAGCAATAATCAGGCCGCACCGGAGAGGTGGCCGAGTGGTCGAAGGCGCTCCCCTGCTAAGGGAGTATACGTCAAAAGCGTATCGTGGGTTCGAATCCCATCCTCTCCGCCATCAGTTTCTTTCAAAACGAATAGTCTCTTCGGCATGTCTCCCCGGCTGCAGGCCGAACGCGATATAAAACTTCGCTGTTTGAATAACGAAATGCCGTCGGTGACGGCGGGCCAGGTAGCTAACAGCCGGTTTCCTCCTGTAAATAGGCTTGCTACCTTCAGCAATTGTCTGCGTTCGTCAGCACTCGCGGTAAAGAACGAACCGACGCCTATGGATTGATCACGGATATTTTAGAAATTCGAGTCGATCTTTTATGCGGATGAGCCTTCAAGGCATCTCGTTCTTGGAAAAAGATCGCCTATCTAAATCTTCACCCGCACGAAGGAGATTTGATGATCGACGAATACGGTCCCTACACGCAGATGGCCACGCTTGCTGAGCAGATGGCTTCTCACTATCAGACGGACGCCAATCTGGAACTGGGTCCACACCTCGCACACTATATGGACGAGGTTGAAATCAACATATGCGCCCACCGCTTTGACCATGTGGGGTTTATGGAGAAGATTCGCGCACGGCTGACGACGACTTTGGAGAAAACCACCGCGCCTCGACGCCGGGAATTCCTGCTGGCCGTCGTGGTTGCGTTGCAGGAGCGAATCGATCGGCATTCAGTTACTGTCGCTCTGGACCCCACCTGAGTCCTGACACGGGCGCGGCTACACCCAACAGGAAAGTGGCGTCGTTGGTGGCATGCGGCACATGCCCAGGCACATCACCCAGTTAGGCTGAATATCTATCCATCCGTCGAATCGCTGCTTGGTGAATCAGCGTCGGGCAAGCGGTCTTTCCCGCTTTTGCCTCTCTGTGCATTCCAGATGCACTTTGATTCCAA
This sequence comes from Agrobacterium sp. El2ro-1b, assembly GCF_048298475.1. Lineage (NCBI taxonomy): Bacteria > Pseudomonadati > Pseudomonadota > Alphaproteobacteria > Hyphomicrobiales > Rhizobiaceae > Agrobacterium > Agrobacterium sp. El2ro-1b. The sequence goes on from NZ_CP103458.1 coordinate 671,983, forward strand.
ATCTATCCACGCACAAAATCCCGATGTCGAGCTCCCCGAGAGCAAGGATTGGCTGGAAAGGCCGGTAGTTTAGAAAGACCTTGTTAACTTCGCTAACTAACGGATTTTCAACAAAAATCTTAACGCATTGTAAAAGCAGCCATCGCCCTGTTGCACAGGGTGTGTTGTTTCCGCAACAAACCGAAATGAAGCATATACGTAAATGCGCTTTATCGGATGTTGCCGATTGCAAGCAGCGAAACCTTTTGTATTTTCACGACCAGAAGCGAGGCGGTGGATCGTTTGGCTTCTAAGAACACGGGAATGGGGCAGGGAATGCTGTCCTTCAGCGAAAGTACCCAGACCCACTTAAAAACTTTGACTGGAGGTCAACCATGAACATCAAGAGCCTTCTCATCGGCTCCGCTGCGGCTCTCGCAGCAGTATCCGGCGCTCACGCTGCCGACGCTATCGTCGCTGCTGAGCCTGAGCCCCTGGAATACGTTCGCGTTTGCGACGCTTTCGGCACCGGCTTCTTCTACATCCCCGGCACCGAAACCTGCCTGAAGTTCCAGGGCTACGTTCGTTTCCAGACCGATTTCGGTCGCGACAAGTCCGGCACCTCTGACTGGGATTCGTTCACGCGCGCTCAGTTCGAAGTTGACACCCGCACCGACACCGAACTCGGCGCTCTGCGCGGCTTCATCGGCTTCCGCGGCAACGCTGACAGCGGCAGCGCATTCGCTTCTTCGACCAATCCGTCGAACACCGGTTCTGGCGTATTCGTTGACCAGGCCTTCATCGAACTCGGCGGCCTGAAGGTCGGTAAGTTCTACAGCTGGTGGGACGATGGCCTCTCTGGCGAAACGGACGAGCTGTCTTCCAACGCTCTGTTCAACTCCATTCGTTACACCTACGACGCTGGCTCCTTCTGGGCAGGCGCTTCGGTTGATGAACTCGAAGGCATCAACGTTCAGGGCTTCAACGAAGCTGACAACAACGTTGGTATCGCTCTCGGCGTTGGCGCCAAGCTCGGCGCAGCTTCGCTTCAGCTCATCGGTGGCTACGACGTTGACCGCGAAAACGGCTCGGTACGTCTGATCGCAACGGCTGACGTTGGTCCGGGTACGCTCGGTCTGGCCGGTGTTTGGGCTTCTGGCGCGAACGCTTACTACAACGTCTCCGAGTGGGCTGTTGCAGCTGAATACGCCATCAAGGCGACTGACAAGCTGACGATCACTCCCGGCGCTCAGTACTACGGCAACTACGGCCTCGTATCGTTCGACGACTTCTCGAACGACGACGGCTGGAAGGCTGGTCTGACGGTTGATTACAAGATCACCCAGGGCCTCTCCACGAAGATCGCTGTTAACTACGTCGACATCGACAACCGTGACGACCAGGTTACCGGCTTCGTTCGCCTTCAGCGTTCGTTCTAATCTGATCTGACATTGTCAGTGATGGAAACCCCGGCAAAAATGCCGGGGTTTTTGCATTTTTATCCTCTTGCAGATGTGACGGATATTGAGTTCAATCGATTGACGGGACTATTTCGATCGCGCTTACGCGCTCTGCCGAATCGGTCCCGTTGCGGTTGGGAATCGCAATTCGCCCCGTGCTTCTTTCGGCGAGATAACGAGATCATCGATACCGTGGCGTCGCAGATCAATTTTTGGACAATTTCCTAAGTCCGGATTGTGACCGGATTCTCCGTCAACATTTCTTTCGCTTCTGGTTAAGCGTTGAATTTATTAAGTAAGTGCTTGAAGTGAATGAGAAATTAACTGCTCATTAATAAATCGAGCGGGGTCCATTGGAATTGTAGCTATTTCGCAACAATGAAAAACTAAGGACACCTTACTGTCTTCCTTTTGTCATGATTACGATTGCCCATCCCGCCGGTTTTGGCTCTAATCAGCGTCATAAGCAGCACGCATTGATTTGTGTTTCCCACCCGCTGTTTACGAAGATTAAGCGTTTGACTGGAGGTCAACCATGAACATCAAGAGCCTTCTCATCGGCTCCGCTGCGGCTCTCGCAGCAGTATCCGGCGCTCACGCTGCCGACGCTATCGTCGCTGCTGAGCCTGAGCCCCTGGAATACGTTCGCGTTTGCGACGCTTTCGGCACCGGCTTCTTCTACATCCCTGGCACCGAAACTTGCCTGAAGTTCGGCGGTTACATTCGTTTCCAGACCAACTTCGGTCGTGATTCGTCTGGTACGTCTGACTGGGATTCTTTCACACGCGCTCAGTTCGAAGTTGACACCCGCACCGACACCGAGCTCGGCGCTCTGCGCGGCTTCATCGGCTTCCGCGGCAACGCTGACAGCGGCAGCGCATTCGCTTCTTCGACCAATCCGTCGAACACCGGTTCTGGCGTATTCGTTGATCAGGCATTCATCGAACTCGGTGGTCTGAAGGTCGGTAAGTTCTACAGCTGGTGGGATGACGATCTGAACGGCGAAACCGACATTCTGTCGACCAACACCCTGTTCAACTCGATCAAATACACCTATGACGCAGGCTCCTTCCAGGCTGCGCTCTCGGTTGACGAGCTTGAAGGCCAGTACGGCCAGTTCCAGTACGGCGCTGACAACAACGTCGGTATCGGCGGCATGATCGGTGGCAAGTTTGGCGCTGTTACGGCTAACCTGATCGCCTCCTACGACTTCGACGCAGAAAACGTTGCTATCCGCGGTATTCTGTTCGCTGATATCGGTCCGGGCACCTTCGGTCTCGCTGGTGTATGGGCTTCGGGCGACAATGCCTACTATGCAAAGTCTGAATGGGCTGTTGCAGTAGAGTACGCGATCAAGGCGACCGATCGTCTGACGCTTACCCCCGGCTTCGAATACCTGAGCAAGCTCGACGTCAACCCTGTTGATGGCGATTTCGTTGGCGATCGTGACGCTTGGACGGCTGGTTTGACGGTTGATTACAAGATCACCGAAGGTCTGAGCACCAAGATCACTGCCAACTATTACGACGAAGATGGCGCTGACGATCAGGTCACTGGCTTCGTTCGCCTTCAGCGCACGTTCTAATCTGATCTGACATTGTCAGTGATGGAAACCCCGGCAGAAATGCCGGGGTTTTTCTTTGAGCGCTTCCGGTGCCAGGAAAGGTTACCGGCGAGCGAAAACAAAAAAAGCACCGGGCGAGCCGATGCTTGAATGTTCTTGTAGTGATCACGGTTCGCCGAAGAATACCGCCCTTACCCCGCACGCCCATGTCGCAGGTCATCAACGATATCGGCCTGTTGTCCGAGCCGCGTCTTATAGACCTGATAATTCTCCATCACCCGCTGTACATAATTGCGCGTCTCGGGGAAGGGGATGCGCTCGATCCAGTCGACCACCTCGTCGATGGGCTTGCCGCGCGGGTCGCCATAACGGGAGATCCATTCCGGCACGCGCTTCGGCCCCGCATTATAGGCGACGAAGGTGAGGATGTAGGAGCCGCCAAAACTATCGATCTGCTCACCGAGATAGTGGGCGCCGAGCGTGGCATTGTAGCCGGCATCGCTGGTCAGCATCGCCTGCGTGTAGGGCAGGCCGTGGCGGCCGGCCACGCCTTTGGCGGTTCCAGGCAGCAATTGCAGCAGGCCGCGGGCATTGGCGGCGGAGACGGCAGCCGGGTTGAAGGCGCTTTCTTGCCGGGCGATGGCATAGGCGAGCGCCTTGCCGGAGCCGGCAATATTGGCGCTGGCCGGAATGACGCCGAGCGGATAGGCGAGTGCGGCCGCATCGATGCCGCGGCTGAAAGCCGTCTTGCCGATCTGCAGCGAAACCTGATGATTGCCGTTGCCCTCCGCCCGCGCCGCCAGAATCGCAAGTTCGCCGGGGCTGTCGAGCTGTTCGGCAAGCGACCGGTAAAGACTGTCGGCACGCCAGCCGTAACCTGCTGCCTCCAGCCGGTCGATGGCGCGCACGGCCTCACGGCCGGCAAAACGCTCCCGGTCGCCGTTGCTGGGGTTGGGGTAGCTGACGTTCAGGGTCTTGGTACCGATTCGCGCGGCGGCAAGCTGGCCATAGAATGTGCCGGGATGGGCGGCTGCCTTGGCGAAGAAATCACGGGCATTGCCCGGCCCGCCGGCTTCCGCCGTCCGTCCAAGCCAATAATAGGCGCGCGAGGCCGAAAGCGGCCGGTTCGAGGTTTGCAGCAGCGTATTGAAGTGGCGCGCCGCCGTCGCCGGATCACGCATCGCCCTCAGCGCATACCAGCCGGCATGGAACTCGGCATCGGCAATATCGACGGAGGAGGTTGCCGAATGATTGGCGACGATGCGATAGGCCTCGGCAAAATCGCCGAGATCGGCAACACCACGCGCGATGATGCGGCGCTCATTCCACCATTCGCCGGGATTGACGAGCTTGGCCGTGTCCTTCGGCGCCTGCCGCAGAAGGGCGGCGGCTTCGGGATATTTCTGCTGGTTGCGCAGGTTTTCGATGCGCGCGAAGAGATAGGTCGGATCGTTGCGCCAGGAGGCGTCGACCTTGCCCAGCAACGCTGTTGCATTGGCGGATCGCTGCAGCACCGCCGCCCAGGCATTATAGAGCGACTGCGCCTTGCCGAGATCGCCGAAACGCTTCGCCTGGCCGATGCGGCTGCGATACATCAGATAATCCATGCGCGCCTTGTGATCGGCCGGCGTCAGATAGGCAGGAAATTCGGCAAGCACACGGTCTTCCATGTCCTTGTCCATGCCTTCGCTGACCCAGAGCTGGCGAATGAGACGCTGTGATTCGTCTGTTTTACCGGACGAGGCGAGCGCCTTGGCAAGTACGACCGTGCCTTCCGCGGTTTCCGGCCGGCTGCTGCCGAAGGCTGAAAGCACCTGCGCGGCCGGAGGATTCTCGCGGTAAAGCGCCTTTTCGGAATTGGCGCGGAGGGTGGCGGCACCTGGCCAGCCGGCCAGTTCGCGCTGGGCGGTGGCGATTTCGGCTGATGGCACGTCCTTCTGGCCGGAAACGGCAATCGCCCAGGAGAGAATATGCCGGTCGACGCTGCCGCTCGGCATGGTGTTGCGCAGCGCGATTGCCCTGGCTGCATCGCGGCTGGACAGCGCGTCGAGGCCGGCCTTCAACTGGCTGGTATCATCGGGACGGTTGAGGCGCGGTATGGCGCCGGTGATTTCGGGCGAGGCGGGCATGAAAGCGGGAACGGCCGGCGCGTTCGGCTTGACATAGGAAAGGGGGGCCGCACCTTCCGGCAACGGTCCGGCCAGTGCGTTCCAAACGGTTGCGGCAAGCCCCGCCGCCATCAATCCCCAGACTGTCTTTTTCATGCCGCTCTTCATCGTGTACGGATTTGTCGACTTTCTTGTAATATCGCTTCATTGCAGCGGGATTGCCGAGAAGGTTTTCAGTCCCGCACCGGAATCTTGGGATTTCAGGCTTAATGAAATCTTAATTTCCGCCCTGCAATTCGATCAACTTTTATTCACCGGCCCGCGAGCGGCGTCGCTTTTCGGCGCCAGCTTTTTGCGCTCGCCGATCCCGGCCCGGAGACTGTCACACTTCCGACAATTTCGGACAAAATACGCTGCCTTTGCGCTTGTCGGCGCCAAGGGCTGGCTCTAATGTGTGCCGGTTTTAACCATCGAATGCGGCCGAAGCATGAACCGGCTCGGCGCCAGGAGCTTTGCATGTTCAAGGGATCAATTCCCGCCCTCATTACCCCGTTCACGGACAATGGTGCCGTGGACGAAAAGGCCTTTGCCGCCCATGTGGAATGGCAGATCGCCGAAGGCAGCAACGGCCTTGTGCCCGTGGGCACGACGGGGGAATCCCCGACGCTCTCTCACGATGAGCACAAACGGGTCGTTGAGCTGTGCATCGAGGTTGCGGCGAAACGGGTTCCGGTCATTGCGGGTGCTGGCTCCAACAATACCGATGAAGCAATCGAGCTTGCGCTGCACGCGCAGGAGGCCGGTGCGGACGCGCTGCTGGTCGTCACCCCCTATTACAACAAGCCGACGCAGAAGGGCCTGTTCGCGCATTTTTCCGCTGTCGCCGAAGCGGTGAGACTGCCGATCGTCATCTACAATATCCCGCCGCGCTCGGTGGTGGATATGTCGCCGGAAACCATGGGTGCGCTGGTCAAGGCGCATAAGAATATCGTCGGCGTCAAGGATGCGACCGGCAAGCTCGACCGGGTTTCCGAACAGCGCATTTCCTGCGGCAAGGATTTTGTCCAGCTGTCGGGCGAGGATGGCACGGCGCTCGGCTTTAACGCCCATGGCGGCGTCGGCTGCATTTCGGTCACCGCCAATGTCGCGCCGCGCCTTTGTTCCGAGTTTCAGGCGGCAATGCTTGCCGGTGATTACGCCAAGGCGCTTGAGTATCAGGACCGCCTGATGCCGCTGCACAGGGCAATCTTCATGGAGCCCGGCGTATGCGGCACCAAATATGCGCTGTCGAAGACACGCGGCGGCAATCGCCGGGTCCGTTCACCCTTGATGAGCACGCTGGAACCGGCAACGGAGGCGGCGATCGATGCGGCGCTGAAGCATGCCGGCCTGATGAACTGAGATACGCCTGAAGAGCTTGAAAGGCGCGCCATGGACCGCTTCGTAACAGAAGCTGTCCCGCGCGCCTTTTCTTTTTGCGGCGACAACATTAAATAGATGTTCGAAAACCGCTTTCGGCGGCAAGGCCGAAGGTGCAATAAGAAAAACAAGGGATTGAAATATCATGGCCCCCAAAGGCAGCCAGCGCGTGGTGAACAAGATCGTTGCGGAAAACCGCAAGGCTCGTTTCAACTATGAAATCATCGATACCTATGAGGCGGGGCTGGTACTGACCGGCACCGAGGTCAAGTCGTTGCGCGAAGGCAAGGCGAATATCGCCGAATCCTATGCCTCGGACGAGGGCGATGAAATCTGGCTGATCAATTCCCACCTGCCGGAATATCTGCAGGCCAACCGCTTCAACCACGAGCCGCGCCGCCGCCGCAAGCTGCTTCTGAACAAGCGCGAGATCAACCGCCTGCGCGCCGGCATCAACCGCGACGGCATGACGCTGGTGCCGCTGAAGGTCTACTTCAACGACAAGGGCCGCGCGAAGCTGGAACTGGCGCTTGCCAAGGGCAAGAAGCTGCACGACAAGCGCGAGACCGAGAAGGAACGCGATTGGAACCGACAGAAGTCGCGGCTGTTGAAGGGTGGCAACGCCTGAGCGGCAATAAATTTTGCCGGGCAGGGGGATTACTGCCTTTCACTACCTGTTCCTCCGTCATGCCGGACTTGATCCGGCATCCAGTCACGGCGCGTCTGCGCCGTGGAAAGAGTTCTTTCAGCCCGAAGACTTAGGCTGGCTGGATCCCGGCTCAAGGCCTGGATGACGAGGTGAATGTCTTCCTGCCGTTTCTCAAGCAGCCCGATACGTCCGCTCCACATGCGCCCGCGTTGCCGAAACGCTGAACCGGCTCACCAGCGCCGCCAGATTGGCGCTGACATCGCTCAGATTATGCGTGGCCGCATTGGTTTCTTCCACCATGGCCGCATTCTTCTGGGTCAGATTGTCCATGCTGTTGATGGCGGCGTTGATTTCCTGAATGCCGACAGACTGTTCCTGCGCCGCCTTTGTCAGCGAGACGATATGTTCCTGAATATGATCGACCTTGTTGCCGATCGTATTTAAGGATTCGCCCGTCTTGTTGACCAGCGAAACGCCCTGCATCACATCGTCGGAAGACTTGGCGATCAGCGTTTTGATTTCCCTGGCGGCATTGGCGGAGCGCTGCGCGAGCTCGCGCACTTCCTGGGCGACGACGGCGAAACCCTTGCCGGCCTCACCGGCGCGTGCGGCTTCCACGCCGGCATTCAGCGCCAGAAGATTCGTCTGGAATGAAATCTCGTCGATGACGGAAATGATCTGGGTGATCTTCTGCGACGATTCCTCGATGGCGCCCATCGCCTTTACCGCATCCGTCACCACATCGCGCGAGCGGGCTGCTTCGACGGCCGAGCTTTCGACGATGGCCTTGGCCTCTTCGGAACGCTGCGCTGAGAGTTTCGAAATGGTGGTGATTTCCTCGACGGCGGCGGCGGTTTCCTCCAGCGCGGCGGCCTGCTGCTCCGTGCGGCGGGCCATGTCGTCGGTCGCGGCGGTCAGCTCACGCGTATTGCCGGAAATCTTGTTTGCCTCTTCGACGATCTGCGCAAATGCACCCGAGAGATTGCCGACTGCGGCATTGAAATTGGCGATCAGCCCTTCGAATTGCGGCGCGGTCTTTTCGCCGATGCTGGAGGCGAGATCGCCATTGGCAAGCCGGTCGAGGGCGTTGTTGAGCAGTTCGAGAACGTGATCCTGCTCTTTCTTCATCTGCGCCTGTTCAGCCTCCGCCTTCTGTCGTTCCGTGGCCAGAACGTCGAGATAGACGGAGATCGAATAGTCCATGTCGAGAAGGGCGGCCTTGATGGTGGCGGAGAGGGCGTCCTTTACCTTCTTCGCCTTCTTTTCCATAAAAAGGCCCTTCAATTCGGACTCGATTATCGCCTTGACGATGCCATCAAGCATCAGGGCGTAACCGCCAATATACCAGCGCGGCTCCAGCCCCAGCCTCGCATGGGTGCGGCCGATGGCGGTCACGGCATTGGTGTAATCCTCGTTGAAAGTGCCGGAGGCGATCCTCGACCAGTGTTTGAGCTGCATGCTCTTGGCATGCTGGATATGGGCCTCGCTGGAGAAAAACTTCGCCGTCTCCGGCACGGAGCGCGCCTTCGCGTAAAAACGATCGAGGGAGGCGTCGAGGGATCCGGTAATGACGCCCTTCATGTCTGAAAGATTTTGCCGCTCACCGTGGCCAAGCCCCAGAAAATTCAGTCGTTCATCAAGTTGTCGATCGGTTTTTGCTTGGCCGTGCATGTCTAGTCATCCTGCTCTGACACCCCAATTCATGTCGCTGGTGTCTTTGCGTGATTTAGACACGTCTAAAATTAACCAAGATATAATTTCGACTGGCCGGATTTGATGTTTGTTAAGTTTAAATGCAAATTTTACTCCGGCCATCGGCACAAACAAAAACGCGCCCGTTTTTCAACGGACGCGTTTTAAAAGTCAGCGGTGCCTTAACCGGTATCAGACCGTCTCCGGACCTTCGGCGTGACGCACAGGGCGCTCGCTCGGATCGCGCCCGATTTCGGCCTTCAGTGTCATCAGATCGATGAAGTGGTCAGCCTGGCGGCGTAGGTCGTCGGCGATCATGGCAGGCTGTGTGGCCATCGTTGAAACAACGGAGACCTTGCGGCCCTTGCGCTGCAGCGCGTCCACCAGCGTGGTGAAATCGCCGTCGCCGGAGAACAGAACCAGGTGATCGACCGTCTCGGACTGTTCCATGGCATCGACTGCGAGTTCGATATCCATATTGCCCTTGATCTTGCGGCGGCCGAGCGCGTCGGTGAATTCCTTCGCCGGCTTCGTCACGACCTTGTAGCCGTTATAATCCAGCCAGTCGATCAGCGGACGGATCGAGGAATATTCCTGATCCTCGATAAGCGCGGTGTAATAATAGGCGCGCAGCAGATAGCCACGCTTCTGAAATGCCTTCAGAAGCTTGCGATAGTCGATATCGAACCCCAGGCTTTTTGATGCTGCATAAAGATTGGCTCCGTCTATGAAGAGCGCAATTTTCTCCCGTGGATCGAACATTCCATCCCATTCCTTTTTTTGGAAAGGCCATTATCTGGCTTTTATTTCCGGTCGCAAATGCAAAAAATCATGTGGTATCAACGAATTTTACGGTGCGCCGTTGCGTTTTAAGTAAGGTAACTTCACCCGTATTCCAAGACAATTCTTCTAGACATTTTGTTCATCAGACGCCAAACAAGGGCGATAAGTTGCCAAAAGACGCCAAAGACAGGAAAAACTTGAATTCCGCGGCCAATGGCTGTATCGGAAGCTGGAAGGCTTCGTCGCGAGGAATCCCAAGCGTTTTTCGCAAGGCACGAAGCGCAGATTCAATAGGTTAGAGCATCCCTTGTGCATCCCAAAGAAAGCACGGCGCTCTGATCCACGACATTACGACTCGCAAAGGACAGGCAATGGCCCGCGTCACAGTTGAAGATTGCATTGATAAAGTAGACAACCGTTTCGAGCTGGTGCTTCTCGCGAGCCACCGTGCGCGCCAGATTTCTCAAGGCTCTTCCATCACGGTTGACCGCGACAACGACAAGAATCCGGTCGTGGCGCTGCGCGAAATCGCCGACGAGACGCTGTCTCCCGACGACCTGAAGGAAGACCTCATCCACTCGCTGCAGAAGCATGTGGAAGTGGACGAGCCCGAGCCCGATCCGGTCACGCTTGCCGCCTCCGCTGCGGATGGCGAAGACGACGACCAGCCGGAAACGGTTACTTTCGACCAGATGTCGGAAGAAGAACTGCTGGCCGGTATCGAAGGCCTTGTGCCGCCGGAAAAAAATGACGATTATTGATCCGGTTTTATGATGCCTTTGGCAGGCGGTGGTTACCGTCTGTCAATAGTTGCCGTCATAATCTGATCCCTATTGATGCAGCATTGTGCGCCGACCCCAAGGTTGGCGCGCTTTCTTTTTGTGGAATATCGCATGATGCGGCAATACGAACTCGTCGAGCGGGTTCAAAAATATAAACCGGATGCGAATGAGGCCCTGCTGAACAAGGCCTATGTTTACGCGATGCAGAAACATGGCCAGCAGAAGCGGGCCAATGGCGACCCCTATATATCGCATCCGCTGGAAGTTGCCGCGATCCTCACTGAAATGCATCTCGACGAATCGACCATCGCGGTGGCGCTGCTGCACGATACGATCGAGGACACCACCGCCACCCGCGCTGAAATCGATGAACTCTTCGGCGAAGACATCGGCCGGCTGGTGGAGGGGCTCACCAAGCTCAAGAAGCTCGACCTCGTTACCCGCAAGGCCAAGCAGGCCGAAAATCTGCGCAAGCTGCTGCTCGCCATTTCCGACGACGTGCGTGTCCTTCTGGTCAAGCTCGCCGACCGCCTGCACAATATGCGCACCATGGAATACATGCCGGCCGACAAGCGCAGCCGCATTTCTGAGGAGACGATGGAAATCTATGCGCCGCTCGCCGGCCGCATGGGTATGCAGGATATGCGCGACGAGTTGGAGGACCTGTCCTTCCGTTATCTCAATCCGGAAGCCTACCAGACGGTGACCAACCGCCTGCTGGAACTGGAAACGCGCAATGAAGGCCTCATCAAGAAGATCGAGGACGAGTTGCGCGAGCTTCTGGTGGCCAACGGCTTGCTCGGCACCCACGTCAAGGGGCGTCAGAAGAAGCCCTATTCGGTGTTCCGCAAAATGCAGTCGAAGTCGCTCTCCTTCGAGCAGCTTTCCGATGTTTACGGTTTCCGTATTCTGGTGGATGATATTCCCGGCTGCTACCGGGCGCTTGGCATCGTGCACACCCGCTGGCGCGTGGTGCCGGGCCGCTTCAAGGACTATATCTCCACCCCGAAGCAGAACGATTATCGCTCCATTCACACCACCATCGTCGGCCCGTCGCGCCAGCGTATCGAGCTGCAGATTCGCACCAAGCGCATGCACGAGATCGCCGAATTCGGCATCGCCGCCCATGCGCTTTATAAGGACGGCGAAAACGGCGAGGGCGATCTGCTTTCGAAAGAAAGCAATGCCTATTCCTGGCTGCGCCACACCATCGAATCGCTGGCAGAAGGCGACAGCCCGGAAGAGTTCCTGGAGCACACCAAGCTCGAACTGTTCCAGGACCAGGTGTTCTGCTTCACGCCCAAGGGCAAGCTGATTGCCCTGCCGCGTGGCGCCACCCCCATCGATTTCGCCTATGCGGTGCACACCAATATCGGCGACACCACGGTTGGCGCCAAGATCAACGGGCGGATCATGCCGCTGGTGACCCGGCTCAACAATGGCGACGAGGTGGAGATCATCCGCTCCGGCGTGCAGGTGCCTCCCGCCGCCTGGGAAGAGGTTGTGGTGACGGGCAAGGCCCGCTCGGCCATTCGCCGCGCCACCCGCATGGCCATTCGCAAGCAATATTCCGGCCTCGGTTACCGTATTCTCGAGCGAACCTTCGAACGTGCTGGCAAGGCCTTTTCGCGTGAAGCTTTGAAACCCGTGCTGCATCGCCTGGCGCAGAAGGACGTGGAAGACGCCATCGCCGCCGTCGGCCGGGGTGAGGTCTCCTCGCTCGATGTGCTGCGTGCGGTGTTCCCGGATTATCAGGACGAGCGCGTGACGGTGAAGATGACCGGTGACGACGGCTGGTTCAACATGCGCAGCGCTTCCGGCATGGTCTTCAAGATTCCGGGTAAGTCGCGCTCCGTTCTGGAGGACGATGGCGCTGCCGAGATGCTGGACGGACCCGACCCACTACCGATCCGTGGCCTTTCCGGCAATGTCGACGTGCATTTCGGTGCGGCTGGTGCCGTTCCGGGCGACCGCATTGTCGGCATCATGGAAAAAGGCAAGGGCATCACCATCTATCCCATTCAGGCGCCGGCGCTCCAGCGTTTCGACGATGAACCGGAGCGCTGGATCGATGTGCGCTGGGATCTGGACGAGGCCAACAAGTCGCGCTTCATGGCGCGGGTAATGATCAATGCGCTGAACGAGCCGGGCACGCTCGCCTCCGTCGCGCAATCGATCGCGACGCTTGACGTCAATATCCGCGGGCTCAACATGGTCCGCATCGGCACTGACTTCTCCGAGCTGGCGCTGGATGTCGAAGTCTGGGATCTGCGGCAGCTGAACCAGTTGCTGTCGCAGCTCAAGGATCTCGATTGCGTGTCGACTGTCGCGCGTGCCTTCGATTGAGGCATTTTTGATCTTCTGCAAATACCAAAAGGCCGTTGTTATGCGTTCAATGCATGGCAGCGGCCTTTTCCTGTCTCTGGTCGTTGATGGGGTTTGCGACTATCTTCCTTTCAGAAATTGAAAACGGAAAACGCGGCGTGCCGGTGGTCCTACACCGATGAGAAACGCCATTTCCAAACTGAAAGGACATGAAACCATGTTTACTCCGCTTCGCAAGATCGCCCGTGCCGTTCGTGGCAAGACCACCCAGGAACGCGAATTCGATTATCTCAGCGGCTCCGTGTCGAATGTCGACCTCGAGTTCCGCCAGCGCGAAATCGACCGCGGCCTGTTCCGCCGGTAATGCGCTCAGCGCATGGCAGCCCTTCGCCATGCGTATGTGGTTCACGAGTTTCGCAGCCATTGTGACGCGGTCTCGTGCTCTGCCAGAAAAACAATGCGGATGCGCACCAACAAGCGCGCATCCATGACGGGAACATCCTTCTTACTCCCGTTCCCCGGAACAGTCCGGCTCAACGCCGGAACGATGGCGAGAAGAATGTCCGGCAAAAGTCCTTTGTCGTCTGCCAACCTCTTGGCGCGGCCCGGGCGATGAAATAAACTGCACCCCATGCCATTTCGTCGCCGTGAACCCGTTGGTTTTTCAGAGAAGATTCGTGACCTCTTCTGGCCGCGCACGGGTTTTTCCCGTTCGCTGCGCTACATGAAGCTGCGTCTGCTCAGGTTGTCGGCCTCTCCGCATTCGGTTGCCGCCGGTGTCGCCATCGGTGTGGGTGTGGCGTGGACACCCTTTCTCGGTGTCCACATCGTCATCGCCATGGCGCTCGGTTTTCTCCTGCGCGTCAATCTCGTGGCGGCAGCCCTAGGCACGACCTTCGCCAATCCGCTGACATTTCCGTTCATCTGGGCATCCACCTGGGAACTGGGGCACTTCATCCTCGGCCGGCAGAAGACGGAAAGTGTGGCGCATGTGGATTTCGTGGCGCTGTTCAGCCATCTCGAATTCCGGCAGATATGGACGCCGGTGCTGGAACCCATGACCATCGGCGCGTTGTTTCCCGCCGCCATCAGCGCCGTCATTACCTATATCGCCGTCTACGGCCTCATCAGCGGCTTCCAGCGACGCAAGATGGAAAATCTCGCCCACCGTGCCGCCAATAAAAATGCTTCTCTGGAGATGTTGAAATGATCATTGGATTGGGCAGCGACCTGATCGACATCCGCCGCGTCGAAAAATCGATCGAGCGTTTCGGCGAACGTTTCACCCATCGCTGTTTCACCGATATCGAGCGGGCGAAATCGGATGGCCGGAAAAACCGTGCCGCGTCTTACGCCAAGCGTTTCGCCGCCAAGGAAGCCTGTTCCAAGGCGCTTGGAACCGGGCTTGCGAACGGCGTTTTCTGGAAGGATATGGGCGTCGTTAATCTGCCGGGCGGCAAACCGACCATGATCCTGACCAACGGGGCAGGGGAGAGGCTGGCGGCGATGCTGCCCGCCGGTCACCGCGCCAATATCCATCTGACGATCACGGACGACTTTCCCTATGCTCAGGCATTTGTGATCATCGAGGCGCTTCCCGTGAATGGGTAAGGCGCGCTGCCGCCGTAAAGGCGCTCTATTTGCAGAGGTGTCACAGAAGCGCTTCCCTTCGGGCTGGAAAGGTTCTAGAGAAGTCGCAGAAATATGAAAGCGTTGCCGGCTGCGTGAAACAGCATCACCCGCCGCAGGCGCGATAAGCAACGGCCCGGGAGCTTCTGAAATCGAAGGAGCCGGGGAACAATCAGGCAGGTCTATAAGTGTCCGAAAAAGCTGAGAAGAAGCAGAACGCCCTTTGGGAGAACGTCAAGGTCATCATTCAGGCGCTGCTGTTGGCAATGGTCATCCGCACCGTGCTGTTTCAGCCCTTCACGATCCCGTCAGGCTCGATGATGCCGACGCTTCTGGTTGGCGACTATCTGTTCGTCAACAAGTTCTCCTACGGCTATTCGAAATACTCGCTGCCCTTTTCGCCGAACCTCTTTTCCGGCCGCATCCTCGAATTCAGCAAGCCCAAGCGCGGCGATGTCGTGGTCTTCCGCCTGCCGCCCAATCCTGAAGTGGATTACATCAAGCGCCTGGTCGGCCTGCCCGGTGACCGCGTTCAGGTGACGAATGGCGTGCTGTTCATCAACGGCCAGCCGATTCCGAAGCAGCCGGATGGCACCTTCACCTCCGATTATCGCGCCGATCCGGGCACCAATGTGCCGGTCTTCCGCGAAACGCTCGACAATGGCGTCACTTACGACACGCTCGACCAGTCGCCCGACTCGCGCGGCGACAACACCCGCGAATTCGTGGTGCCCGAAGGCCATTATTTCATGATGGGCGACAACAGAGACAATTCGCTCGACAGCCGTTTCGACGTCGGTTTCGTACCGGAAGAAAACCTGATCGGCCGCGCCAGCGTCATCTTCTTCTCGCTGGGCAATGACACGCCGTTCAGCCGCATTTGGGAATGGCCCGCCAACATGCGTTGGGACCGCCTGTTCAAGGTTGTGGGATGAGCAAGACCAAGCCGCTTTCCGCGGACGAAATTTCCCGTCTGG
Organism: Agrobacterium sp. El2ro-1b; assembly: GCF_048298475.1. Classification (NCBI taxonomy): domain Bacteria; kingdom Pseudomonadati; phylum Pseudomonadota; class Alphaproteobacteria; order Hyphomicrobiales; family Rhizobiaceae; genus Agrobacterium; species Agrobacterium sp. El2ro-1b. Next base: position 687,350 of record NZ_CP103458.1, read on the forward strand.
AAGCGTTGATCGGATATGAATTCAAGGAAAAGGCCCGGCTCGACCGGGCCTTGACCCATGCCAGCGCCCGGTCCGCCGCGGCCGGAAATTATGAGCGGCTGGAATTTCTGGGCGACCGCGTTCTCGGTCTTTGTGTTGCCGAACTGCTGTTTTCCACCTTCCGTAACGCCAGCGAAGGCGAGCTTTCCGTTCGCCTGAACCAGCTTGTCAGCGCTGAATCCTGCGCCGCGATCGGCGACGAAATGGGCCTGCATAATTTCATTCGCACCGGATCGGACGTGAAGAAATTGACCGGCAAGGCGATGCTGAACGTGCGCGCCGATGTGGTCGAAAGCCTGATCGCCACCATCTATCTGGATGGCGGCCTGGAAGCGTCGCGCAAATTCATTCTGAAATACTGGCAGGGCCGCGCAACCAGCGTGGATGCCGGGCGGCGTGACGCCAAGACCGAATTGCAGGAATGGGCGCATGCCCGATTTGCGGCGACGCCCGCTTACCGGGTTGACGATCGCTCTGGACCGGATCACGATCCGAGCTTCACCGTGACGGTGGAAATTCCCGGCGTGAAGCCGGAAACCGGCGTCGAGCGCTCCAAGCGCGCGGCCGAACAGGTGGCGGCAACCAGATTGCTGGAACGCGAAGGCGTCTGGCGGAAAAGCCCCACCGGAAACTGAGCACCCGACGACAGGGTGCTGCAACCGAGCGCATGGCGGACCCTCTGGCCGCATGTTGAATACCTCTGACCTTGATGGATATCATGACCGATCACGAAAACCCCGCCGTAACGGGCGAAGACAATGCCCTTCCGACCCGTTCCGGTTTCGTCGCCCTCATCGGCCCGACCAATGCCGGCAAATCGACGCTGGTGAACCGGCTGGTGGGCGCCAAAGTCTCGATCGTCAGCCACAAGGTGCAGACGACGCGCGCCGTGATGCGCGGCATCGCCATTCACAAGAACGCGCAGATCGTTTTCATGGACACGCCCGGCATCTTCAAGCCGCGCCGCAGGCTCGACCGCGCCATGGTCACTTCGGCCTGGGGTGGCGCAAAGGATGCCGATCTCATTCTGCTGCTGATCGACAGCGAGCGCGGCCTGAAGGGTGATGCCGAGGCCATTCTCGAAGGGCTGAAGGATGTTCCGCAGAAGAAGATCCTGTGCCTTAACAAGATCGACCAGGTGAAGCGCGAAGACCTCCTGAAGCTCGCCGCCGACGCCAACGAAAAGGTCGCGTTTGACCGCACTTTCATGATTTCCGCCACCAACGGTTCCGGCTGCGAAGACCTGATGGATTATCTGGTGGACACCCTGCCGGAAGGCCCGTGGTATTATCCGGAAGACCAGATTTCCGATCTGCCGATGCGCCAGCTCGCCGCCGAAATCACCCGCGAAAAACTCTTCCTGCGCCTGCATCAGGAACTTCCCTATGCCTCGCATGTCGAGACGGAAAAGTGGGAAGAGCGCAAGGATGGTTCCGTGCGCATCGAGCAGGTGATCTATGTCGAGCGTGACAGCCAGAAGAAGATTGCGCTCGGCAAGAACGGCGATGCGATCAAGGCGATCTCCACCGCCTCGCGCAAGGAACTGTCTGAGATCCTCGAGCAGCCGGTGCATCTCTTCCTGTTCGTGAAGGTGCGCGAGAACTGGGGCGACGACCCCGAGCGCTTCCGTGAAATGGGTCTGGAATTTCCGCGGGGCTAAAGCTGCAAGACATCCTCCCTCGACCCTGTGCCTGTCACGGGGTTGCAGCCGACGCGGCTCGCGCGCGGCGAGTAGAGCCTTTTCAGCCCAATGACTTGGGCTGACCAATTTCCTGTGACGAGCACAGGAATAAGCGGCGCAAGGGCTTTGAATATCTTCAACATTTATCGGGAACCGAATACGTTCGGGCGGGTTGTTCCAAAACGATTGGGCGCAACCTTTTTTGATGATGGATATTCATGTCGCCGAAAAAACCGAACGGAATTTCCACCACCCCCTGCCAGCAATGTCCCCTGCGCGACCTGCCGCATTTCCGGGACTTTTCCTCCCCTGAACTCGATTTCGTCTCCCGTTTCAAGACAGGAGAACTCGCGGTTGAAAGCGGCTCTGTCATCCTGATGGAAGGCTCGCATAGCGCCCATCTCTATACCGTTCTCCAAGGCTGGGCCTTCCGATACAAGACGCTGGAAGACGGGCGGCGACAGATCCTCAATTATGTCATGCCGGGTGACCTCGTCGGCCTTCAGGGCACGGTGATGGGAGAAATGGAGCATTCGGTCGAGGCGTTATCGCCGGTGACGCTCTGCGTGTTCGAGCGATCGCGGCTGAACAATCTCTTCACCGATCACCCGACTCTTGCCTTTGATCTCACCTGGATCGCGGCAAGCGAGGAGCGCATGCTCGACAACCACCTCCTCAGCATCGGCCGACGCACCGCACTGGAGCGCGCGGCCTATCTCATCGCCTTCCTGTATAGCAAGGCGAAGGCGGTTGATCTCATCCGCAACGAAACACCTATTCCCGTCACCCAGCAGCATGTGGCAGATACGCTCGGCCTTTCCATTGTGCACACCAACAAGACCTTGAGAAAGCTTGTTGATCGCGGCCTCATACGCTGGACGGACAAGGGTTGTCTGGTGCTTGATAATGCCGGGCTGGCCAATGTTGCCGGCTGGGAAAGCGACGAAAAGCGCCAAAGACCCTTCATTTGATCTTCATCCGACATGTCTTTTTTAAATGACGCTGGGGCCGTAATTTGCGACTTCTGTGGTGATATCTCGCTTGAGATCACGTCGCAGACTGCGACTTTGAGCCATGGGCTCTCTATTTAGGAAGAAGAAAAGATATGGTGCCACAACGGGTTATCATCGTTGAGGATGAATATCTGGTGGCCCTTGATGTCGAAGCGGTTCTCCAGTCCATGGGCGTGGAAACGATCGTGATCGCAACGACGCTTGGGCAAGCAAAGCAAGCCATCGAACAGGATGGTGCCGATTGTGTTCTTCTCGATGTTAGCCTGACAGACGGCAAGAGCTATGATTTCGCGCGCGGATTGCGGGCAGTGGGCATTCCCTTCGGTTTCGTCAGCGGTTACGGCGACACGACGGGTTTTCCCGACGATCTCTCGCATGCGCCTCTGCTCGGCAAGCCCTTCGGGGAAACTGAAATCATGGATTTTGTTCTTGGACTCGTCGGCATGCCGCGCGACGCCGTAAAAGAATAACGTTTCGCCGCCAGATCGGTTATGATCGGGCTTGAATCGAAATTCGGACAGGTTTCATGCAGTGGCAGGATGAGGCGATCATTCTCGGCGTTAAACGCCATGGCGAGACGAGTGTCATCGCCGAGGTGATGACCCCTTCGCGCGGCCGCCATCTAGGCATGGTGCGCTCCGGCCGTTCCCGCGCCATGCAGCCGGTGCTGCAGGCGGGAAACCGGGTGGATGTCATCTGGCGGGCGCGCCTGCACGATCATCTCGGTGAATTCCGTATCGAACCGCTGCAATTGCGCGCAGGACAGCTGATGGAGACGGCGACAGCCGTTTACGGTGTGCAGGCCATGGGCGCTTTGCTCAGGCTTCTGCCGGAACGCGATCCGCATCCGCATCTTTACCAGGCGCTCGATGTCATTCTCGACAATCTCCACGATCCCGTCGATGCCGGCGAACTGTTCGTGCGCTTCGAATTGGCGGTGCTGAACGATCTCGGTTTTGGCCTCGACCTCAGCGAATGTGCGGCGACGGGGCTGCGCAGCGATCTCATCTATGTCTCGCCGAAGACGGGCAGGGCGGTCTGCCGTACGGCGGGCGCGCCCTATGCGGCAAGGATGCTTGCGCTTCCCGCCTTTCTCGGCGAAGGCCAGTCGACGGCCGCCGATCCCGAAAGCCTCGCGGCGGCGTTCCGGCTGACCGACCATTTCCTCCACCGGCATGTTTATGATCCGCGCGGCCTCAATGAAAACGCCGCCCGCGACGGTTTCGTGCAGGCGGCGTTGAAGGCGCTGGAGCGTAAGGCGACACCGCCCGCTCTTGATAAGGCGATCTGATTAGGCCATCGCCGGCCGTGGTGCCGGTCGCTCCTGAATGGGCCAGTGCACGATGGCCGCAAAAATCCCGAGGCCAACGCCGAGCCACCAGACGATATCGTAGGTGCCGAACCTGTCATAAAGGAAGCCGCCCAGCCAGACGCCAAGGAACGAGCCGATCTGGTGGGTGAGGAAAACCACGCCGCCCAGCATGCCGAGATGGCGGGTGCCGAACATGATCGCCACCAGCGCGTTGGTAGGGGGGACGGTGGAAAGCCAGAGAATACCCATGACCGAGGCGAAGAGGATGACCGAAAGCGGCGATTGTGGCAGCAGCAGGAAGGCCGTGACCACGACCGAGCGGGCGATATAGATATAGGCCAGCAGATAGGGTTTCGAGTAACGCTGGGCGATAACCCCGGCGGCAAGCGACCCGATGATGTTGAAAAAGCCGATCAGCGCCATGGCGATGACCGCGTAACGTGGTTCGATGCCGATATCGCCGAGATAGGCTGGGAAATGCGCTGTTATGAAGGCCACCTGAAAACCGCAGACGAAGAAACCGGTTGTCAGAAGCAGATAGCTCTTGTGGCCGAGCGCCTCCTTGAGCGCTTCGCCCACCGTCTGCTGAAACTGCGCCTGCGACTGGCTGCCGGAGGAGGAATTGCCGCGCATCGGCCATGCCAGCAGCGGAACGAGCACCATCATGGCAGCCAGCCAGACGAGGCTGTCCGACCAGCCATAGGCGGAAATCAGCCCCTGGCTGATGGGCGCAAACAGGAACATGCCGGCCGAACCCGCAGCCGTGCCGATGCCGAAGGCAAGCGAGCGCTGCTGCGGCGTGACATGGCGCGCGAAGGCGGAAAGAATGACGCTGAAGGAACCGGCGGCAATGCCAAGCCCGACGAGCACGCCGCCGCCAAAATGCAGCCAGAAAGGCGAGGTGCCGAAGGACATGCAGACAAGGCCTGCGGCATAAAGAATGCCTGACAGAACGAGCACGCGGCCCGTACCGTATTTATCCGCAATCGCGCCGAAGAACGGCTGGCCAAGGCCCCAGAACAGGTTCTGCAAAGCCATGGCAAGACCGAAGGTGGAACGGTCCCAGCCGGTATCGGCAAGCATCGGCAACTGGAAGAAACCCATGGCCGAACGGGGACCGAAGGTCATGACCGCAATCAGCGACCCGGCTGCGATGATCAGCCAGGGCATGGTCTGGCGTGTGGCTTGCGACATGAACATTCCCCCATCGCAGCGTGCGCCCAAAAAGAAGGGCCATGGCTTGCTGCGGATTCCTCTATGATGGGATGAATATTATCTTTTGTCAGCCCGTCCCACTAGCGACTTTTCTTGACGGCCATTATTCATGGCGTTGATGGAATACGGTCGGAGCGACGACGATGAAACAGAATATCTACGATGACGCAGGCTTTTTCGAGCGTTACAGCGCCATGCCGCGTTCCATCGAGGGTTTGCGCCAGGCCGGCGAATGGCATGAGCTGCGCGCCATGCTGCCGGACCTGAAAGACAGGTCTTTTCTCGATCTTGGCTGCGGTTTCGGCTGGCATTGCCGTTATGCGGCGGAGCAGGGGGCGGCCCACATTGTCGGCGTCGATCTCTCGGAAAACATGCTGAGCCGCGCTGCCGAAATCAATGGCGGGCCGGGCATCGATTATCGCCGGGCGGCGATCGAAGACATCGATTTCCCGCAGGAGAGTTTCGACGTGGTGCTGAGTTCGCTCGCGCTGCACTACGTCCGTGATCTCGACGGGGCATTCGCAAAGATTTTCGCGGTGCTGAAGGCGGGTGGTGATTTCGTCTTTTCCATCGAGCATCCGGTCTTCACTGCGCTGGAAAAACAGGACTGGTTTTATGGTGAGGACGGCGAAATCCTGCACTGGCCGCTCGACAACTACCAGAACGAGGGCGTGCGCCACTCCAACTGGATGGCGGATGATGTGGTCAAATATCACCGCACCGTGTCAGGTATTCTCAACGGCTTGCTGTCCGCCGGTTTTGCCCTGACGCAGCTGGCGGAACCACGGCCTGATCCGGCTTTGATGACCGAGCGCCCGGAATTGAAGCACGAGGATCGCCGCCCGATCTTTCTGATTGTCGGGGCGAAGAAGCGGTGACTTGAGACTCCGCATCGCATTTGCGGGGTGTGAAACAATGATGGAGATCGGCGCGTCCAGCTCGGAGCTGGTTGTTGACCGATGACCGTAGCGCGCTCCTCCTCATCCCTGTGCTCGTCACAGGGATCCAGCCAGCCCAAGTCCTTGGGCTGAAAAGAGTCTCTCCGCCGCGCCGACGCGCGTCGGCTGGATTCCTGTGACGAGCACAGGAATGAGGGAGAGAGAGTGTGCCATCTATGAGAACATGGAGCCTGCTGCAGGTCTCGTTAGAACCAAGCCCCCGGCCTACCGCCGCTTGATCGCCCAGCCCTCCGGCCGTTCCTCGACCACTCTTGCCACATCGCCGACGGACAGACTGCCTTCCCCGCGCGGCGTCACGTTCCAGCCGAAGAGCGGCCCCGGCACGCGCCGGTCGCCGGACATGCGGATGCGGCCCATGGCTTTCATGGGGGAGGGCACGTCGCGGGAGCCGGTCATCTGGTCCTGCGTGGTCATGATGCAGCGGGCGCAGGGTTTGACGAGATCGAAGCGAATGCCGCCGATCTCGATGGCTGCCCAGTTATCCTCCGCCCAGGGCTCTTCCGTCTCCAGCACGATATTCGGCCGGAACCGTTCCATGCCCACGGCGTCCTCGCCATTTCCGTGCATATTGTCGTTCAGGGCAGCAAGCGAGGCGGTGGTAGTGACGAGGATCTGGTAGCCATCGGCAAAGGTAACGGGGGTTTCATTGCCCGTCCATTCGAGGCTTGCGATGCGGTTCGAGGTATCATCGAAGAATACCAGCTTCACCTCGCGCCCAAGCCAGGCCGAGAGTGTGTCGTTGGTTTCACCATCGGCGATATTGGCGCTGACGATCGATTTCCACACCGCCACATCCATACGCTGCCCGGAGGGTCTTGCGAAAATCTCGCCGCTGTTCTCGCGCGAAAGCGCCATGCCGCCATCCGCATGCCGTGCCAGCACGGTGGCGATGGCGGGCAGCTCGCGCTGGGTGATGAAATGGCCGGAAGGGTCGGTCAACATGGCGCGGCGGTCTCCCGGCAGGCCTTCGGCCGAAACGGCGCTTTCCTTAAGCGCAATGCCGCGCGCGCTCTTCAGCGGATAGATGTTGAGTTCGGTCACGCGCATCTTCGATATCCTCAAATCTCGTCGAGAAACAGGTCCAGCACCTGTTTCAGCCGCTCATGCCGGGCTTTGGCCATCTGCCGCCCCGTTTCGGTGCGGAAGCCATCGGCCAGTTTGAACAGTTTGGTTTCGAAATGGTCGATGGCAAAGGCGCGGTCGTCAAGCGGTCGCTCCTTTGCGAGCGGATCGGCCGGGTCGTAAAGCGCCGAGCCCATGCGCCCGGCAATATAAAAGCAGCGGGCCGCGCCCACCATGCCGATGGCATCCAGCCGGTCAGCATCCTGAAGGATTTTTGCCTCCAGTGTCCGCGGCTCGATATTGGCGGAAAAGCTGTGGGTGGTGATGGCATGCGCGGCGGCGTCGATATCCTGCTTCTGCCAGCCGAGCCCGGCCAGAATGCCTGATGCTTTTTCCGCTGCCAGTCGCGAGGCCTGCGCCCGCAAGGGAGAATTCTTCTCCACCGCCACGCAATCATGCAAAAGCACGCTCGCGGCCAGCACGGTGCCATCCCCGCCTTCGCCCGCATGGATGCGCATGGCGTTGCGGAAGACACGGTGAATATGGGCAAGGTCGTGCGAGCCGTCGCTGGTATCGGCGGCATGCGGTATCAGGGCTTCGGCAAGCGATTCGTAAGGCGCGAAAGATTGGGCCTGCATTGCAACTCCATCGGCTTTGGCCATGCTGTTTAGACACGGAATCGCACCCGCGCAATTGACATCATGTATCGGCTTGTCGCGGGTCGCGAAGGGCAGGCTTCCGGGTCAGGATTTTCTGGTAGAAAAGGCCGATACCGATCAGCACCGCGCCGAGGCCGATGAAGGACAGGGCTCTGAGTACACCTTCAAGGTTGCTCATGTCGATCAGGAAAGCCTTGGCAACCGAGATCAGCACGAAGGCGGCCGATGCCAGACGCAGGCTGCGGGCATTAAAGCGCGAGCCGAGCACGAGGAGCAGCACGCCGATCAGCAGCCAGACCACCGAATAGCTGTAGGTCTCGCCCTGCATAAAGCCTTTCCAGTCGGCAATGTTTTCGCCCTGCCAGAAACGCCGCACCGAAAGCGTGGCCCAGGCGAAGCCGAGTGCTGCACCCGCCACCGCCAGCATGCTGACATAGGGCGGGGGACGTTTTCCCCGCGCATAATAGGCAAGGCCGCCATAAGCGAGCGCCGGCAACAGGTAACCGATTAGCAGCAGGTTGAGGACTGGTATGCGGCCAGTATTTTCGCCGGTGAAATAGGGGTTGAGCGTGAAGAAATGCATCGTCAGCACGTTGATGACGGCGATCACGCCGGCAATCATCGAACCGTAACGGAAGACGGGGCTGGGGCTCTTGAGATCGAGGGTCATCAGCACGCCTGAGAAACCGATGGTCAACAGTGTGTAGATCGATTGTTCGCCAAGCGTCGGCACGCTGTTGTCAAGCGTCCCGCCATTCATCGCGTGGCGGATGAGGATGGCGACGGCCAGAAGACCCATGACGCTGGCAATCGCCTGCAGGAAATTCTTGGCCCTAACCCCCGGCCAATCACGCAGCAGCCAGGCAGAGGCGACGGCCAGCAGTGCCGGAATGCCATAACCCGGCAAAAGCGCGTTGAAGACCGGTGTGGTGCCGAGGTTCTGCGGCCCGACGATGGTGGGTTCCCAGGCGATGCGGCCGAGAACGGCAACACTTGCCACTGCCATCACCCAGGGCAGCACCTCCCACTTGCGGTAACGGCTGGCCAGCACATAGACAAAGCCGATGACAGAAAGCAGCACGGTTGTCACGAGCCCTTCCGTCAGCGTGTGCAGGCTGAGCGCGAAGGCGGCAAAGGAACCGAGCACGAGAATGTTGAGCGGCTTGCGATAGGCTTCATCGTTCTGGCGGTGCAGCCATTCGGCACCTGCAAGCAACACGAAGCCAAGCCCGAGGCCATAGGCCGCGTGCAGCCAGTCTCGGCCGAGATTGCCATATTCGACGAAGCTTGCCGTGGCGAGCCAGACCGGGAAAAGTGCTGCGATACCGGCCCAGAGCTGGGCGAAATCCGCATCTTCGGCGCCCTTGCGTTTGAGGAAGGAGAAGGCACACAGCACCAGGATCGCGCCGAGGCCGAGCGCCATGGCGATTTCCGCGGTGTAGCCTGTTCCGACGGGCGGAAGCGTGACGCCGGTATCATTGATGAGACCAATGAAGTCGATGCCCTGCCGCGACATCAGCGATACCGCAGCCTGCGCGCCGAGCGCGGCGATGATCGCGGGCCAGACCGCATAGTGGCGGGCAGCGCCAAGCGCGGCAAGTGCAGCAATGAGCGCCGAAACGATCAGGGCCGGATGGGTGTCGACGCTGCCCTCGGCAAACAGGAAACCGATGGCCGGCAAGATCACGGCCATGGATACCGTGAGATTGATGGCGAGTGACGGGCGCAGCAGAAGCCGCATGATGCGAACCGCGCGCCGCTCGGGAGCTGCGGTTTCGGCCGCTTCTGCGGGCGGGGTGTCGAGCTGCTTTCCGGGCCACAGGAAGATCGTGCCGGCCAGCATGACGAGCAGGGCAAGCGTCGGCGGTTCGGCTCTGATCGTATCGGAAAAGCCGATATAACCCAGCGCCCAGAGACCGATGCCGGCATTGGCAAGCGATGGAACCACCGTCCAGCCCTGCCGGCGCGCTGCCGCGGCGGTCGCCAGCCAAGAGATCGTCAGGAACACGAAAAGCGCCCAGATATTTGGCGTTTCGCTGGAAATCAGCGCCGGAGTCAGCATCGAACCGAGAAGGCCGAGACCGGCCAGCGCCTGTCCGTGCAGAAGCGACAGTCCGATGGTGGCAAAGGCGACAAGCCCAAGCAGGATGAAAGCCGTTCCAGACCCGATATAATCGTAAATGCCATAGGCCGCGTAGACCACGCCGAACAGCGTCAATGCGCCGGCTGCCGTCAGCACGCCCGGGATCATCGCGTTGGAATAGGCGGTGGCAATGCCCGGCACCGCCTTGCGGCGGATCGCCTCGCCGGCAAGCCCGAGAACGAGACCGAAAATGGCGGCGAGCGAAAGCCTGACCGCCGGGCTCAAGAGCCCCGATTCGATTGAATATTTGACGAGGAAAATGCCGCCAAGCGCAAGCGCCAGACCGCCGGCCCAGACCGCCCAACGTGCGCCGAGCAGGCTTTCGAAGCTCTCCTTCGCCGCCGGTGTTTCGACAATCGCCGCGGCAGGCGCAGGCTGTGCTTCTTCGCGTGCGACTTCTTCCGGTGCTGCCGGGGCTACCGTTTCGCCGGGCTCGGATGCTTCTTCAGCTTGGAAGGCTGTTGCTTCCGGTGCGGCTTCGCTTTCCGCTTCTGCTACCAAATCCGGTTTTTCCGCTGTTTCCGCGCTCTCTGCCTGCGTCATCGCCGGAGCGACCACACCCGCGGCCATCAGCCGCTTGAGGCTGTGAACCTCCCGTTCCAGAGACTTGATTCGGCCTGAGTTGCGGATGCTCGCGACCAGCGTGTAGATGAAGGCCGCGACGAGGGCGAGGATAAACAGCGGGATTTCCAAACGGACTCTCCAATTACGAAGCTGTTTTTAAAGCCCTTTTGGTGAATTTATGCAAGGCCCGGTTGATGGAGGTGTGGGTAACGGGGAGAGCGAGCGAGTGCCACTCTTGGGTGACACCCGAACCGCCTCGTATCAGGACGCATCCGCCAGCCAGCGCCGTGCCGCTTCGATATCGGGAAGCCCCAATTCGTGTCCATCCTCGACCGTTTCCACCTCAGCCCTCGCGCCGCTTGCCGCAAGCCTGCCTTGCAGCTCGCTTGCCCCGTCGCGGTATTTGTCGCGTTCTCCCGCTACAAGAACGAAATGGCGGCCGGAAAGATCGCTCTGCGGCCATGTTTCAAGAACCGGCATCGGGCGGTAGAGTAGGGCGTCGCCGGCAAGCGCCGGATAAAGCGCCGCAAAGGCCGCATAGAAGTTCGCGCCATTGGAATGGCCGATGAACCGCAGTTTCGAGCGATCGAGACCATAGGCGCGGATTGCCCCTTCCACGAAGGCGGCAAAGGCCTCCGCTTCCAAGAGGATATCCTTCTGGTCGAAGCTGAAATCGGGGAAGCGCCGGAACCAGCGGGCGATATCTTCTTCCGTGCTGCGTCCGCGCACGCCGAGAAGGGTGGCGCCGGGCGCCGCCCGGTGCGCGAGCGGCATCAGGCTCGTTTCGCTGCCGCCAGAACCATGCAGCAGGATGATGGTGCTGCCGTCAGGCTCCTCCGGCGTGTAGAAACGATGCACGAAAGGCAGGTCGCGATAAACGATCCGCTCTTCGCCCGGCATCGCAAATTGCGGCAGGGCAACGCGCACATCCGCTTCATCCTTCATGAACAGCGGTGGAATGAACAGTTCCTCGCCAAGCGTCGCCAGCGGCTCGTCCACCGTCATGCCGGGCGCATCGGTCGCCATCTCAATCAGCACGCCGCCCGGCTCGCGGACGTAGAGCGAGTGGAAATATTTCCGGTCATGGGCATTGGTGGTGCTGGAATTCAGCGATTTCAGCCCGGTGAGAACCGTGTTCAGCTCATCCATGTCCTTCGCACGGAAGGCGATGTGGTCGACCGTGCCGGTGCCGGGCGCGCTGGACCAGAAGCCGGTCGCATCGCGCACATCGATAATGTCGCCGCTGTCGGAAACGAGCCGGCGGATCGCGCCCGCCTGGCTTTCCTGCCGGTAACCGAAGTGTTTTTCCAGAAACGCCACGGTTTCTTCCGGCACCTCGCTCAGCATGGTTGCGCCATAGATTCGGCGAATGGCGTCTTCGGCGGAGATATCGGCCGTCACATGCGGCGTCGCATCGGCAAAGGCACGGGTGCCAACCAGCTTGACAATCAGGCCATCAGGGTCTTTCAACCGAATGACGGGCGCGCCGAATTCATCTGACGGTCCCTCGGCGCGCAGGCCGAATTTCAGCGCCCGTGTCAGCCAGAATCCGATCGCCGCGGGATCGATCGCCACGGAAATTTCCAGCGTCTGCCCGTAACCGACGCGGCCCTGGCCGCCATCTTCCCAGACCAGAAAGGTCAATAGCGAGCCGGGAGAGCCAATATCGTCGCCGTAAAGCAGGTGCAGCTGCATGGCGTCTTCGAAGCCGGCCGTGCGCTTGACCAGCCGCAGCCCCAGAAAGCCGGCGTAAAAATCCACATTCGCCTGCACCTTCCGGGTGATCATGGTGATGTGGTGTATGCCAAGTGCAGAATTCATGTCGCCGTCCCGCCGTTTCGCCTGCTGTTTGTGGCCCTATTTGTCCCAAGCTGCCCCTGATCCGCAACCCCGGCAAATGAGAACGATGTGTTCTCCGTGTGAACGATATTTCCGCACCTTCGTTGCACGCGGGGTGGGCAGAATTGCCAGCTGTTTGCCTGTATATCGATCATATTTGCATACAAAATAAGCATACAAAATAACGGCTATTTTGTATGCAATTTTATCTTGCCTTGAGGGTTGGAATTGGGTCTTATGCAACCAATCCAGCAAAACCATCAGGGGGAATAGATGATTTTAACGCGCAGGTTGTTGTCCAGAACGCTGGCCATTGCCGCCATCGGTGCGGTCGCTGGCTTTTCGCTGCCGGTGACGGGTGCTTATGCTGAAACGCCGGTGAAATTCACACTCGACTGGAAATTCGAGGGACCGGCCGCCGGTTTCCTGCTGGCGCTCGACAAGGGCTACTTCAAGGACGAAGGCCTCGATGTCACCATCGATAGCGGCAACGGCTCGGTGGAGGCGATCCCGCGTGTTGCGACCGGTGCCTATCAGATGGGTTTTGGAGATATCAACTCGGTGATGAAGTTCCTCGACGAGGATCCGAGCCAGAAGATCAAGGCCGTTTATATGGTCTATGAGCGCCCGACATTTGCCGTGGTCGGCCGCAAGTCGCTCGGTGTTACCGGCGATCCGAAGTCGCTGGAAGGCAAGAAGCTCGGCGCGCCGCCGCCGGATGGCGCTTTTGCGCAATGGCCGGCATTCAAGCAGGTGGCGGGCCTCGATGACAGCAAGATCAAGATCGAATCGATCGGTTTTCCGGTGCGTGAACCGATGCTCGCCAAGGGTGACGTCGATGCCGTCTTTGGTTTCGCCTTTTCCGTAATTCTCAATCTCAAGAAACAGGGCATTGCCGATGACGACATCTCGACCATCCTGATGGCCGAGCACGGGTTGAATCTTTATGGCAATGCGGTGCTGGTAAACACTGATTTCGCTGAGAAAAACCCTGATGCCGTGAAGGGTTTCCTGAAAGCACTGGCCAAGGGCTTCGCCGATTCCGTCAAGACCCCGGAAGAGGGTGTGGCGGCGGTGCTGAAGCGCAACGAGACGCTCGACAGCGCCATCGAGCTGGAACGCCTCAACATGGCCAACAGCATGAATATCAAGACGCCCTACGTGGTGGAGAACGGCATGGGCGGCGTCGATCCGGCCCGGCTTGCCGCCTCTCTGGATACACTCAAGGTTTCCATGGGCCTGAAGGGCAACGTCAAGGCGGAGCAGGTCTTCGACGCGACTTATCTGCCGGCCAAGGAAGAGCGCATGCTTCCCTAGAGGATAGAGTGAGTGGATGCCGCGAGCTTCTTCTCCCCGCCGGGGAGAAGTCCGCGGCAGCGGGATGAGGGGGCAAGCTCTCCGTATATCTCTGCGCTTGCCCCCTCATCCGACCCTTCGGGCCACCTTCTCCCCGGCGGGGAGAAGAAACAAGCGGCAATGCCGGGGGTAGCCGGCAGCCTTGGAATTGCGGCGGGAACAACGAAGGCCGTAAGCGTCCGTTCCCGCCAAAGACATAGGGGACTTCGTTGTCACATCTCGTGGAAATAGACAGTGTCGACATGCGCTACGGCGGCTCTGCCGGCACGCTTGCCGTCTCGGGCCTGAACCTGACGGTCGACAAGGGTGAATTCGCGGCCGTGGTCGGCCCGTCGGGCTGCGGCAAGTCCACGCTGATGAAGCTGGTGACGGGGCTGCATATTCCGCAGAAGGGCAATGTCATCGTCGCCGGACGGCAGGTCACCGAACCCGTCTCCATCGTCGGCATGGCGTTTCAGAACCCGACGATGCTGCCCTGGCGCACGACGCTGGAAAACATCCTGCTGCCGCTCGAAATCGTCGAGAAACACCGCCGCCGTCTGCGCGCCCATAAGGCGAGCTATGTCGCAAAAGCCGAGCGTCTTCTGGAAATCGTCGGCCTGAAGGGGTTTGGCTCCAAATACCCTTGGCAGCTTTCCGGCGGCATGCAGCAGCGCGCCAATCTCTGCCGGGCGCTGATCCACGAACCGGAACTGCTGATGCTGGACGAGCCTTTCGGCGCGCTCGATGCCTTCACGCGCGAAGAACTGTGGTGCGTCATCCGCGATCTGCACGCCGCGCAGCGCGTCACCATCATTCTCGTGACCCATGATCTGCGCGAAGCGACCTTTCTGGCCGACAAGATTTTCGTGATGAGCGCAAGGCCCGGCCGGGTGCTGGCGGAACATCGCGTGCCCTTCGCCCGTCCGCGCCAGCTCGATATCATGTATGACAAGGGTTTCAACGACATGGTGCAGGAACTGCATGGCGAAATCGCGCAGGCGAGGGTGGCGGCATGAGCGCGATCATGGAAAGCTCCGTGGCGGCCGAACCGCGCAAGCCGCTGATTGACCGGGTCAACTGGGTGAAGGCCGCGCCATGGCTCTATACGCTGGCGCTTTTCGCGCTGTGGGAACTGCTCGTTTATGCGCTGAAAATGCCGCCCACCATTCTGCCGTCGCCGATCAGGGTCGGGCAGGCCATCGTGCAATATTGGTCGCCGATCTGGAAGAATTCGCTGCAGACGCTCTACACCACGACACTGGGTTTTGCCATTGCCGTCGCCGCCGGTCTTGCCATCGGCCTGTTCATCGGCTGGTCGAAAACCATCTATGCCGGCCTTTATCCGCTGATGATCGGTTTTAACGCCATTCCGAAGGTGGCGCTGGTGCCCATCCTCGTCATCTGGTTCGGCATCGGCACCGTTCCCGCCGTTCTGACTGCCTTCCTGATTTCCTTCTTTCCCATCGTCGTGAATGTCGCCACCGGCCTTGCCACCATCGAGCCGGAAACGGAGGACGTGTTGCGCGCACTCGGTGCAAAGAAGATGGACATCATGCTGAAGGTCGGCATTCCGCGATCCATGCCCTATTTCTTCGGCTCGCTGAAAATCGCCATCACGCTCGCCTTCGTCGGCTCGGTCGTCTCGGAAACCGTCGCCTCCAATTACGGCCTCGGCAATATGATGAGTTCGGCGCAGAGCCAGTTCAACGTGCCGCTGGTCTTTGCAGGCCTGCTGATGCTCGCCGTGGAAGGTATTGCCATGTATGCGGTCATGGCCTGGCTGGAAAGGCGCATGACCGGCTGGGCCCATCGTTCGACCATGGGGCAGTGAGCGGTTGCCGCTTGTTTCTTCTCCCCGCCGGGGAGAAGGTGGCCCGAAGGGTCGGATGAGGGGGCAACGTTAGCGATAGACCGCACCCGTGCCCCCTCATCCCGCTGCCGCGACCTTCTCCCCAGCGGGGAGAAGGCGAAAGAGACACTCGCTCGGCATTCTTACGGTTACGGAAAACCGTGAGCCTGCGATGGCTCAATGCGCCGCCATTTCCTCAACGATGTCAGCGCCGTCCATCAGGAAGGGGTAATAGGTCGGCCAATTGGTGACTTCGTCCAGAAGCGCCTTGCGGTCGTTGCCCCAATAAAGATGATAATGTCCGGCCTTCTTCGGTGCGATGGTGTGGTCGCTAAACTGGATGAACTGCGGTGCGGCCTCGTCGCCGGCAGTTTTCTTGAAAATGTAACGGACACCGCGGTTGCCCTTCTTGTAGGTCAAAATCTCCTGACCGTCGCTGACATAGGTGCCCTTGGTCGGCTTGCCTTCCTTATAAAAGGTAACGCTGTCGGGCGCGATCACGATGCGGTTCACATCGGTCTTGTAGCCGATTTCGTAATAGGCGCGGTATTCTGCGGCGGTCTTGTCGCCATGAGCGGCCTTTTCAGCCATGACGGAATCCAGCGAACCGTTCAGCAGGTAAGGATAGACCGACTGCCAGTCGCCTTCCCAGTCCGTCAGCGGGCGCGGCTTTACCTGCGCATCTTCGAAATACCCCTTGTAAACCTGCTTTTCCGCCTCGGTCATCTGGCTGTGGTCATGACCATGGCTGTGGCTGTGAGCCGCGGGTTTGTCGCCGCCGGCAGCCGTTGCCGCGGCAGCCGCCAGCAACATGGAACCAAGTGCGAGCGCGCCGGTGACGCGGGTCAGTGTCTTCTGCATTGTTTCGGCCCTCTTCAGTCTGCGATCAAAAAGCGAGTAACGTAATAACATTACATTTCGACCTATAGAGGCGTCTTCGGCAGGATGCAAGGGCGGGCGTTGACGTCGGATCATGAAAAAACGCGATGGCTATTGAACCACCGCGCTTAAAATATACGGGCAGGATTAACCGTCAGGCCTCAGGCAGGCTGTGCGCTCACCTCGGCCTTGCGTTCGTCAAAAGCGAGCCGCATGGCTTTTGTCACGTCGCGCGTCGTTACGAAATAGTTGTCGCTGCGCACCCAATACCGCAATTTAACGGTGGCGCTGTCGGCGGTAACGGAATCCACGAATGTGACCGGGGCGGGGTCGAGCAGGATACGACTTTCCGAGCGCACCACGGTCATCAGCATATCCTGCGTGGCAGCCATATCCTCGTCGTTCTTGACAGTCAGGCTGAGTTCGTGGCGGCGTGAAGGAAAGCGGCTGTAATTTGTGATAGGCACGTTCCAGAGTGTGGAATTCGGCGCAAGCCGGTAAAGCCCGTCACTGGTCTTGAGTTCGGTTGCGAAAAGCCCGATTTCGATGATCGTGCCGCTGACCGTGTTGGTTTCGATATATTCGCCAACCCGAAAGGGGCGCAGCACAAGCAGCATGATGCCGGCGGCGATGTTCTGCAGCGTGCCTTGTAGCGCAAGACCGATGGCGAGGCCGGCAGCGCCGAGGGCAGCGAGAATCGAGGCCGTCTGCACCCCGAACTGGCCGAGCACCATAACGATGACCAGAATGAGCACGACATAACGGATGCCGCCCGCGAAGAAACCGGCGAGCGTCGCATCAAAACCGCGAATGCGCGACAGGCCCTGAAACGCCCAGCGCTGCAGGAAGGCGGCGGCCAGCCAGCCAATGATCAGCAGCAGCAGCGCACCAATGACCGAAAAGGAATATTGCACCGCCAGCGCGCTCGCTTGCCGTACGGCCGTCTGCGATGCGACCAGGATATCCGTTGCCTGTTGTTCCATGAATTATCCCGTGATTCTATTGCCGTTCAGGTTTGGTAACGAATGGGTGTCGCAGCGGTTCCGCCCAAAATCGGGCCTCAGCCGGCAAGCGGCAGCACGAAAGGCACGTTGCCGTCGGTATCCGCCCCCCGGCCGATCGCTTTGATTGCCTTGATAAGCCTACCTTCGCGCCCTAGCAGCCGGTCGCCGATGGCGATGATGCGGGCATTGGGCGTGGCATAGGGTGAAACGTTGCGCAGGCGTTGCGCAAGCTCAGTCTCGTCCTGATCGGGATAAAGGCTGAGTGCGGCGATGACGGCGGCGGCCGGCGAGCGCGAAATCCCCATCCAGCAATGGATGAGCAGCGGCGTGGACTGGTCCCATTCCCGCGCAAAATCGATCAGCTTCAGCACATGCGCATCATCGGGTGCAATGAGATCACCGGTGCCCTTGAAGGCGATATCGTTCATGGCAAGCGTCAGATGCCGCTCGGCGGCGATGACGGCCGGGCGGTGAAAGTTCTGCTCCTTGGCGATCAGCGTCACCATTTCTCGAGCCTTGTGCTTAACGGCCATTTCGGCGATCCGCGACAGCGGCGATACCACGATGGCCGTCATGTCGCACTCCCGGTTCTGGTCACGCGCAGCGTCTCGATTGCCTCGAAGCGGGCGATGAACAGTCTTTGCGCCTCAGTCGAGGGAAGGGGGATGATATCGAACATATCGCGGGTGATGCCGCGTGGCAGGCCGAAGAATTTCTGCGCCTCGGCGGTGGAAAAACCGGCAAGCTCGGTCGCTTCGAAAAAGGCGGCCACTGTGTCGGCCTTCTTGATGCGATCCTTCAATTCGCGCGATGCATGCGGTGGCAGGCCGAAACGCAGATGCACGGCGGCTTCCAGCCGCTTTTCCACGGTCTTGTAACCGCCGCCGACCACGGATTTGAACGGCGAGATCATGTCGCCGATCACATATTCCGGCGCATCGTGCAGAAGCGCCATCTGCATCTCGTCAGGCGTGGCACCCGGGCACATGCGGCAGAAAATGGTCTCGACGATGAGGCAATGCTGGGCGACGGTAAAGGCGTGGTCGCCGCGCGTCTGGCCGTTCCAGCGGGCGACGCGGGCAAGACCATGAGCAATGTCGGAAATTTCCACATCGAGCGGGGAAGGGTCGAGCAGGTCGAGCCGTCGTCCCGACAGCATGCGCTGCCAGGCGCGCGGACTTTTTGCGGGAGCCACTGTTAGTCCTCCGCCCGAGCCGCCGGATCGGCCGCCGGGAATGAAAGCCCGCTCCACGCTGGCAGGGCCACGCTTACCGCGACATTGTCGGCAAGAAGCGGCGTGCCGGCGGCAAGCGCATCGGCAACGCGGTCGGTCCGCACGATGGCAAGGGCCCTGTTGCCGTAGACGGTTCCCAGTGCACCGACGGGTTTTCCATTGGCGGTAATCTCCGTCCCGCTGGCGGGAAGCGTGCCATCGGCCGAAACGGTCACGACGCGCCGTCTTGCAGTGCCGCGATGTTTCATGCGGGAAACGACTTCCTGGCCAACGAAGCAGCCCTTCTTGAAGGAAACGCCGTCATTCATATCCATCAGCACATCATGGGGAAAAGCATCCTGCAGCGCATAATCTCGGCCGGATTCGGCAATGCCGTGCTCGACGCGCAGCGCCTCATAAGCTGCAGCCTCGCCAGAGGCGGATGCGCCGGGCACACGCCAGAGATCGACACTCGCCTTGGCGAAACGGTCATCGCGCACGCCTGCCTCCGGCACGCTTTCGCCCCAGAAAACGCTGATGCCTTCCAGATCTTCAGCTTTCAGCTCGACGGGCGCGCGCAGTTTGTACATGGTCAGGCGGCGCAGCAACGCGTCCTGTTCGGTGGCACCCGTTTCAACAAGATAATCTCCACCGTCGCGCCAGATCAGGAAATCGAACAGGATTTTGCCCTGCGGCGTGAGAAGCGCCGACGCACGGGCTTCGCCCTCCGGCAGATTTTCGATATCGGCCGTGATGAGATTGTTCAGAAACTCTTCGGTGCCGGTGCCGGAAACCCGGATCAGGCGGCGGTCGACAAGAAAGGCGGAAGGCATGGCGTCACCATTCGGTTCATCGAGACTGCGCGATATCAGGCAAAATGCAGATGCACTTTCCCTGGATGCTCATTTCGCACAGTTAGGATTTTTACCCGAGAACGGCAAGCGCCGGGATGCGATCAATCGCCGGCGGTGAAGAACTTCCATTTGCCATCGGGCGAAATGCCGATGCGGTAGAAGCTGTAATTGCCATATTCCTGCATGTCCGCCAGATCGCCCGCCGTGATGATGCGCAGCAGCTCCACCTTTTCCGGTGCAGTCAGCGTATTCAGCGGTTTCCCGGCGAAATAGGGAAAGACATAGGCTTCGTCAGGGGTGCCGGCATCGATATGGGCGTAACCGGTCGATAGCAAATCGATGATGATCGCCAGCACTTCCAGGCCATCAGGATCACCGGAATAGCTTTTCAATGCCGCGATCGGGTCTTCGCTGTCACTGCCTTCGATGCGGAATTGATTCTGTCCGGCAACGATGAAGGGCCGCAGTTTCTCGATATCGCCTGATGCGGCGGCATCGATGATCTGCTGGCGCAGCTTGCGCACGGGCTCGGACGCCTTGGAAATATCGTGCTCGATGACAACGGACATTTCCGGCGTCGTGTCGGGCTTGGCGGATTGCTGGTTCGCTTTGCCGGCGGAACGGTCGACCAGCGGGTCGGGCAGGGGAATGCCATCCGAATCGCCTTCGACTTCGTCGGGCTCCGCAGGCTGTGCCTGCTGCGGCTGTTCGCCGTTTTGTGCCTGCGGTTCGCTTTCGCCCTTTTGCGCCGGCTTCAGCTCGGAAAGGGCAAAGGCTTTTTCAGGCAGGCCGATAGGGCCGGCGGTGAGCGCAAGCAGGATGGACAGCAGGGCGGAAGAGCGCAAAAGCCCCTTGCTCAGGCAAGACATGATAGACTCCGGCTTTACTGTATGATCCGCTGCGGCGAAAATTCGCCCTGAAGCATACGCTGGCGCAGCGATTCCAGCATTGCTTCCGCGCCGGCCTCGCCGTGGATACGGATGGTTTCACGCATGGCCAGAGCGATCGCGGCATCGGCGATGATCTCAGGCTCGATGCCGTCGGCCATGCCGTCAGCCCATGCCTCGTTCTGGTGTTCCAGAGCGACCTGCATCTTTTCATGCACGATCATATCGTCGATTTCGTTACGGCTCGTCTGCATTTTTCATCCTCGACAGGGCGGGCAAGTCCTTACCACCCTGTTAACAACACTAGCAGCCTTTTATCAAAACGGCACGGGCTGCGGCGAAAAGAGGTTAATAAACCTTTAATTTCCGAACCTGGACGCGATTTCCTGCGCGAGTGTTGCCCCTTCGTTACGGTAGTTCTCTTCTGCCATGATGGCGGCGCGTGTGCAACTGGTGTGGATGGCTGCAAAGGAGCGGTATCCACGGTTGAATGCAGCCGTCATGCGCTGGCGTCGTTCGGGTTCGCTCGCCGTGTCCGCAGCCAGAAGGTCGCTCATCGATTTGCGCCAGTCCTCCGGTCCGGAAGAGGGGCACAGCGTTCTCAGATATTGCACCGCGCCCAATATTTCCGAAAGCCGCGCCAGCTTGTCGTCATAAGGGGCAGGTTTGGGCGGCGCCGCTTCCGCAGGACGTGCCTCGGAAGCGGATTTTGAAGGCTGCGCATAAGCGACGCCTTCCTGCCCTGATATGGCAAGCATTGTCAGAAAAAGAGACAGGAAGATGGTTGGTCGTATCAAAATTCTATTCTGCCCCACACATACTCGTGAACTGTTGGCTCGTGACCATCCGGCGGGCGGATCGGTCCTAGATAATAGCGATTCTGGCTGGCTGGCAATCATGCAAGCAGGCGCTCGGCACATTCGACAACGCTTTCGGGCGCCGGCAGAAGGCGAATCTCCGCCAAGGTGTACCAGCCCGCATCCGCCGCATCATCACCCACTGTCACCAGCGGATCTGCATCTGTTTCCACGGTGAAGACTGATAGGAAATAGTGGCTCGTCAGCACGCCTTTAGCGTCACGGGTGGGAAGATCGTAGGTCGCGAAAAGCTGCGGCCTGCGGGCGATGATACCGGTTTCCTCGTGCAGTTCGCGCAATGCCGTCTCGTCCGGAGTTTCCCCTTCTTCGGCCCGTCCGCCGGGAAAGGCGAACATGTCCTTGGAGGGCGGGTTGATACGGCGCACCAGAAGCAGCCGGTCTCCGTTCCTGACGATGGCGGAGGAGGCGGCACGGGGCTTGATACGAAGGGTCATGAATGGTTTCGCTTGTTTCGGCCGTTTCCGGCCTGTCTATCGTGGTATCGTGGCCCGGAAAAATCGATTCCGGTTTCCGCGCCGATGGTTATAGTCCGGAACTGACGAGATTGTGCAGACTAAAGACGGTGGAATGAAGGTCTATCTTATCTATGTTCTGGCGGCCGTTGCCGAAATCGCCGGCTGTTTTTCCTTCTGGGCCTGGCTGAAACTCGGCAAGACCGGCTGGATATTGCTGCCCGGCATGGTGGCGCTGGCCGCTTTTGCGTGGCTTCTGACACTGGTCCCGACAGAGGCGGCGGGCAGGGCCTATGCCGCCTATGGCGGGATCTATATTACCGCCTCGCTGTTCTGGCTCTGGGGCGTGGAAGGCCATGCGCCGGACCGTTGGGATATTGCCGGCGGCGTCGTCTGCCTTGCCGGCACCGCCATCATCCTGTTCGGACCACGGGGTTGAGGAGAAGGCCATGTGCGGGCGTTTCGTGCTAAAGGCAACGCCGGAAGAGATCGCCGATTATCTCGATCTGATCGGCCTTGAGGATTTTCCCGCCCGTTTCAACATCGCGCCGACCCAACCCATTCTGGTCGTCATGGAAGGCGAGCGGCAGGAGCGCGGCAGCAACCTGCCCAACCGCCGGGCCGTGCTGGTGCGCTGGGGTTTCATGCCGGGCTGGGTGAAGGATCCGAAGGACTTTCCGCTGCTCATCAATGCCCGTTCCGAAACCGCAATCGGCAAGGCCTCCTTCCGCGCCGCCATGCGCCATCGCCGCGTGCTCATCCCGGCAACCGGCTTTTACGAATGGCGACGCCCGCCAAAGGAGGAGGGCGGCAAAGCCCAGCCCTATTTTATCCGCCCGAAAAACGGCGGCATCGTCGCTTTCGCCGGCCTCATGGAAACCTGGTCTTCTGCCGACGGCTCGGAGGTCGATACCGGCGCGATCCTCACCACCGCCGCCAATGCCGCGATCGGCCGTATTCACGATCGTATGCCCGTCGTTATCGCGCCAGAGGATTTCAGCCGTTGGCTGGACTGCAAGACCCAGGAGCCACGCGAGGTCGCCGACCTGATGCGACCGGTTCAGGATGATTTCTTCGAGATGATTCCGGTCTCTGACAAGGTCAACAAGGTCGCCAATGTCGGGGCCGATCTCATCGATCCGGTGCCCGAAAGCGCGCCGCTGGCGAAGGTCAGGCCGGCGAAGGATGACGGGCAGATGTCGCTGTTTTGAGGCGTTTTCTGTGCCTAGAGACTAGAGCTGAGCGTTGCCGCGGCCTTCAGCCGTTCAGCCCGATTTTCTGCAGGCCTTCCTGGATCATGATGTCGGAATAAACGCGGTTGCGGCCATTCGCCTTGGCGAGGTAGAGCAACTGATCCGCCGCATTCAGCTGGTTGTCGAAGGGCTCTCCCTTTTCTATCTCCACGACACCGAGTGAAATTGTCAGTGCCAGGCTGCTGCCGCTCAGCTGCCGGCCGTTCTTTTCCACCCGTTCGCGCAGTTCCTCGCAGAAGGCATAGGCAGCCCGCGCATCCAGCCCGCGCAGGAACACGGCAAATTCCTCGCCGCCGAGGCGGGCAGGAATATGGCGTTGCTCGTCGCACATGTCATGCAGCAGTTCGGCCAACTTCTTCAGCGCCCTGTCGCCGGCATCGTGCCCCAGCGTGTCGTTGATCTTCTTGAAATGGTCAATGTCGAGAATGGCGACTGCGCCGCTCTCGTCATTGTCATTGATGACGTCCATCAGCGCCCGCGTGCGCTCGAAAAAGGAGCGACGGTTGGGCAGGCCGGTGAGGTGGTCCCGTTCGGCCAGTTCACGCAGGCGCTTGAGCTGCTTCAGTGTCTCGATATTGTTGTCGATGCGGCACTGCAATTCTTCCGGTACGAAGGGGCGGTAGACGAAATCCGACGCGCCGGCCTTGAGGAAGCTTGCCGAAAGCAGGCGGTCCGTGGAGGAGGATATGCCGATCACCCGCAGGTCTTCGGAGGACCTGCTGTCGCGGATGCGCCGCGTCAGTTCATAACCGTCCATATCCGGCATGTGGTAATCGGTAATGACGAGCTGGATTGACGGGTCCTGCGAGAGGATTTCCAGCGCCCGGTTGCCCGAATGGGCTTCGCTGACCTTGAAATTCTGCCGCTCCAGAATTTCCACGAGGCCGGAGCGTGCGGTGCGCGCATCATCGACCACCAGAACTGAAAAACGCTTGTTGGTCATAATCCGGTCGACCGTCTTGACCACGGCATCGACGGTGCGATGGCCGTCCTTGACAATATAGTCTATGATCTTCTTTTCGGCATAACGCTTGCGCGCTTCCTCATCCACCGTTGCAGTGAAGACGATGGCCGGCACCTTGCGCTCGGATAGAAGCGTCAGAATTTCCCCCTTGGGCGCATCGGGCAGGTTGAGACCCGTCAGCGCCAGCGTGAAATTATTGGCCTGCATCAGGGCATCGGCCTCGGCCATGCTGGCGCAATGGACGACCTCGGCTTCCGTTTCATCCGAAAGCCGCGTCCTCAGCAGCATGGAAAGAGCAACGGAATCTTCAATCAGAAGGATTTTATCCTGCATGCCGCCCAAGCCCCCCATGGCCGCGTTCTTGTTTTCCCGCAAAAGCTGAATTGTCTCGCGAGTGCATCTCAAGGTACTGAGAACCATATTCGCTGTATCAAGATGAATCGCTAAAGTAGAAAAACTTAAATTTTCAATAACGGAAGCGAAACTATCCGTATAGCCATCCAATGGGAATCGAATAGTTTACTCGGTTTCGTTGCTGTAATGTTACACCATTACGAATGCGGCCATGCGTTCCGTTTATACGGATCGGGTCATCAATAAAAAGAGACGGCGCTTTGATAGCGCCGCATCGTGTTCTCAGGTCGTATATCGGCTATTGTGGGCCGGAACGGACATCGTTGGCCCCAAGCATAAGCGGTTGTTTTCAGGCGATTTTGGCGGCGGGCTTACGCTTCAGCATCAGGGCTGCGGCAGCAACGGCCTTCAGTCCGAGCGGGCGGTAGTGGCTCTTGAGGTCGGGCTTCGCCTGCGGCTGTGCCTTCGTCTCGTTCGTCATTTCTCTCTCTCCACAATTCACGCCAATCGCCTTTGCGATGCGTGTGCGCCTCTTCTTTCGAGGCTAATCTTGACGGATTCGAGGCGAAAGAAACGAAGACGGTTTTTCAGGCTGCGACATTTTGCGTCACATCCTGCGCCGGCTTGTCTGGCAAAAAATAAACTTGCGGTTTTAAATACCGCGATCGAGGCCATTGCCGCCATTGGCATCGTCATGCGCGTCTTCCTCGATGGTCAGCGTACCGTAGCGGCGATGCCAGAGGCGGGCGCTGATGGGAATGAAGACGAGATAGGCGGCGACCGTCAGAACCAGAACTTCCCAGGTGAAGCTCATCAGCATCGCCACATAAAGCACGACGACGAGGATCATCGGCAGCACCAGATCACGGCGGATGCGGGTACTGGACTTTCCCGACCAGACCGGTAGGCGGCTGATGAGAAGATAACCGATCAGGACCGTATAGGCGGCGGCGACATAAGCGAAGGGCTTGTCCGGCTCCACGCCGAGGAAGCCGAGATAGACCGGTAGAAGCACCAGCATCGCGCCCATCGGCGCTGGCACGCCGACAAAAAATTCGCTCTGCCAGGGCGCCTTTACCGGCCGCTCGATCATGACGTTGAAGCGCGCCAGGCGAAGGCCGGCGGCAATGACATAGATGAGGGCGCCAATCCAGCCGATCGAACGCGCCTGATCGAGCAGATAGATATAGACGACGAGGGCGGGGGCGACACCAAAATTGACGATATCGGCAAGCGAATCCATCTGTTCGCCGAATTTGGAGGTCGCCTTCATCATGCGGGCAACACGCCCGTCCACGCCGTCGAGAAAGGCGGCAAGGAGTACCATGCCGACGGCGAGTTCAAAGCGGCCTTCGATGGCAAGGCGCACGCCGCTCAAGCCTGCGCAGATCGCGAGAACGGTGATCAGATTAGGCACCAGGAGGCGAAAGGGAATCTCCCGCAGCCGGGGCCCACGACCGCTATCACTGCGGCCCTCCTGTTTTCCGTTCTGCTGCGGCTCCGAAATCGGCGTTTCCATGCGCATGCCCTTCCTGTTTGTCCTCAGCCGCGACGGCTGAGGACCGGACCCTTGGCCGAGCCGAATTCGGCAAGCACGGTCTCACCGGCGATTGCCGTCTGGCCAACCGATACACGCGGCTCGAAACCTGCGGGAAGGAAGATATCGAGGCGCGAACCGAAACGGATAAGGCCGAAACGCTCACCGGCATCAACAGGTTCATTCGGTTTCACCCAGCAGACGATGCGGCGGGCGACCATGCCGGCGATCTGCACCACGCCGACCTTGCCATGCGAGGTCTCGATGACGAGGCCGTTGCGCTCATTGTCTTCCGAAGCCTTGTCGACTTCGGCATTGAGGAAGAGGCCGGGACGGTAAGCGACATTGACGATGCGGCCACGCACGGGCGCACGGTTCACATGGCAGTTGAACACGTTCATGAACACCGAAATACGCACCATCGGTTCCTTGCCGAGTTCCAGTTCCAGCGGCGGAACGACGCTCTGCACGGCGGAAACCTTGCCATCGGCCGGGCTGATGATGAGGTCGTCATCCTGCGGCGTGACACGCTCGGGATCGCGGAAGAAATAGGCGCACCAGGCCGTCAGCACGAGACCGACCCAGAAGAGCGGTTCGGCGATCCAGCCGAGCACCAGCGATGCGACGAAGAAGGCCGCCACGAAGACATAACCTTCCTTGTGGATCGGTACGATGGTGTTGCGAATGGTGTCGAACAGATTCATATGGTTCCTTGCTCCGGTTTTTGTCTGCGCCTTCATATGTGGTCTTCATACGACACGATCCATACGGGCATGCGACAAACTTCGCCTTGCTGGTTACAGCCAAACGTCCCGCCCGGCAATGGCCCGGCGGGTCTCCCACCCCGGTTCCCCCGGAGTTTATGCCGAGTTTATGCCGTCAATGCGCCGGTTCGCCGCGGTCCACCACGCCGAGGTCGTCGCTTTCGCGAACGTGGCGCAGCATCTCTTCGGCGCGGATCGCCTCGCGCTGGCGGCTCCACATCGAGGCGTAGAGGCCATCATGCGCCATCAGCGAGGCATGCGTTCCCCGCTCAGCAATCAGTCCTTCCTTCAGCACGATGATCTCATCCGCGTGGATGACGGTGGAGAGGCGGTGGGCGATGACCAGCGTGGTGCGGTTTTTCGAGACGATGTCGAGGGCACTCTGGATTTCCTGCTCGGTATGCGTATCGAGCGCCGAGGTCGCCTCGTCGAGGATCAGGATTGGCGGTGCCTTTAGAATGGTCCGGGCAATCGCCACGCGCTGCTTTTCGCCACCCGAAAGCTTCAAGCCGCGTTCGCCGACCATGGTGGCGTAACCGTCCGGCAGTTTGCCGATGAAGGCGCTGATCTGCGCCGCATCCGCCGCTGCCTTCAGCTCCTCGTCGGTGGCGGAGGGGCGACCGTAGCGGATATTGTAGGCGAGGGTGTCGTTGAACAGCACGGTATCCTGCGGCACCATGCCGATCACCGAGCGCAGGCTCTTTTGCGTCACGTCGCGAATATCCTGCCCGTCGATGGTAACGGCGCCCTCCTGAATATCGTAGAAACGATAAAGCAGCCGCGAGATCGTCGATTTTCCCGCACCGGAAGGGCCGACGATCGCCACCGTTTTGCCCGCCGGCACATCGAAGGAAATGCCCTTGAGGATCGGTCTTTCAGGGTCGTAGGCAAAATGCACGTCGCGGAAGGAGATCGCGCCGGGGCCGGCCGCAAGCGGCTTCGCATCCGGCCTGTCGGTAACTTCGGCCTCTACTTCCAGAAGATCGAACATCTGTTCGATGTCAGTCAGGCCCTGGCGGATTTCGCGGTAGACGAAGCCGATGAAATTGAGCGGCACGGAAAGCTGCAGCAGCAGCGCATTGACGAACACGAAATCGCCGATGGTCTGCTCGCCGCGCTGCACGGCCAGTGCCGACATCACCATCATGACCGTAGAGCCGATGCCGAAGATCACGCCCTGACCGAAGTTCAGCCAGCCGAGCGAGGTCCAGATCGAGATCGCCGATTTCTCGTAACGCTCCATGGCGACGTCGAAACGCCGCGCCTCCATTTCCTCATTGCCGAAATATTTGACGGTCTCGAAGTTGAGTAGCGAATCGATCGCCTTGGTATTGGCGTCGGTATCGCTGTCATTCATGGCGCGGCGGATGCCGATACGCCAGTTGCTGGCCCTGACGGTGAACCAGATATAGGCCCAGACGGTGACGACGGTGACCAGCACATAGGAAAAACCGTAGGACGCCCAGAAGATGATGGCCGTCAGCAGGAATTCGATGAAGGTCGGCGCGGTATTGAGAATGGTGAAGCGGACAATGGTTTCGATGCCCTTCGTGCCGCGCTCGATCACCCGCGACAGCCCGCCGGTCTTGCGCTCCAGATGGAAGCGCAGCGAAAGCCGGTGCATGTGCACGAAGGTACGATAGGCGAGCTGGCGCACCGCATGCTGGCCGACGCTGGCAAACAGCGAATCGCGCAGCTGGTTGAGCCCGACCTGGATCAGCCGCGTCAGATTATAGGCGATGACCAGCGCCACCGCGCCGAGCAGGAAGGCCGGAACCAGCCCTGCCATGTCGAGCTTGCCGTTCAGCGCATCCGTCGCCCATTTGAAGAAATAGGGAACCGCGATCAGCACCAGCTTGGCGACGATGAGGAACACGGTTGCCCAGATCACCCGCATCTTCAGGTCCCATCGGCCCTCTGGCCACATATAGGGCCAGAGATTGATCAGGGTCTGGGTCGGATTGCTGGAATCCGCCGAAATGGTTTTTTTCTTCGTGGCCATCATTCTCTCCGGTCACTGCCGGAAGCCGACAGCAGGACGGCGGCTTTGGTCAAGCCGCCGCGCGTGTCACAGATAGGATCGTTGCGGGTTCACCGCAACGTCTTCACATCCTCAGGAGCCGCTCTTCAGCCGCTTGCGGTGGAGTTCCTCCGCGTTCGGCAGTGCCTCTTTCGGCACGCCGAAAATCTGGCCGGGCTCGATCAGATCAGGGTTTCTGATCTGGTCCTCATTGGCGAGGTAGATCGTGGTGTAACGCACGCCCTGTCCGTAAACGCGCCGGGAAATCTGCCACAGCGTGTCGCCGCGGCGGATGATGACGCTGTTCTGGCTTTCGGCAAGCGGTGCCTGCTCGAAGGTCTGCGGGCCGGCAGGAGCCTGCGGCGCAGGGGCAGGCGGAGCGATGATGTGCAGTTCGGCAAGGCGGCTTGCCAGCGAGGCGATGCCCTTGCCGATGGCGGCCACATCGTTCGGCCAGGCTTCGACCGTCGCAAGCAGCTGACGCGCCTTGCCCGTGATATCGCCGGCAAAAGCGGTGAAGTCAGGCTCCGTGGCAGCGGCTGTGCGGAACTCGGAGAGCGATTTCAGCGCGATCACTACAGCGGAGCGGCCGGCAATGGCCTGATCGAGCGCCGGCGTCGCCTGATCCTTGTAGAGACTGGACAGGATGCCGAATGCCTTGGCGACATCGGTGCGCAGCTTTTCAAATGCGGCGCGGTCGCTTGCCGTGCTCTGGTTTTCAGGCTGTGCCGCGGTCGTGTTGGCCGAAGATGAGGCCGATGGGGCCTGCATGGCGACGGTTGCCTGATCGGTCTGCGGCCGCTCGAAGGGAACGCGTACGCGCACCTTCGCCGTGCCATCGGCATTCAGTTCCTCGACGGTGATGATGTGGCTGCCGATGGCCAGCTCAACATCGCCTTCGATGACGAAATGGCCGGAAGCCTCAGTCGTGCTCTTGCCGATTTCCTTGTCATCGACAAGCGCGCGCACGGTCGAACCGGCAGGCGCGGAACCCGCGACGAAGATCTTCGATCCCTCGAATTCGACGGCGGTGACCTGAACGCTCGACGTGAGCGGGGCAACGGCAGTCGATCCGGCAGCGGCGGGGGCGGCAGTGCCGGAAGAGGGCACGGGCGTATTGTTGGCGGTGGTTTCGGAGGTTGCCGCAGAGGGTTGCGACGGCGTGGCCTGCTGCGGCTGGAGCGCTGGAGGTGCTGCCTCGGGCATGGCCAGCACACGGCTTGCCTTGCCGGGTTTGGAAACCATGGCCAGAAGCTCGCCCGACTTGTTCTGCGGCACGGAAACGGTCGCCACTTCCTCGGACTGCGTCGCCTTGCCGTTGGCATCGGTTGAACGCAACACCAGCTCATGATCGCCGGGCGGCAGGGGATTGTCGAAAACGGCGGCGAAATCGCCCGTGCCGTCGATGGTCGTCTGGGCGATCACCTTGCCGTTGCTCAGAATTTCAAGCTTTGCGCCAGGCTGCGCCTTGCCGGCGATCACGGCCGAACCATCGGGCTCGACGCGCAGCACGTCGAAAGTCGGTGTGCCGGAAGAGGCCTGGGCAGCATCGGCAGGCGCAGCGGCCGGTTTTGCGGCTTCTGGCGCCCCATCGTCGGTGCCGGCGAATACGCCGGCCAGACGGCGGACCTGTGCTGCCGCGGCGGCCGCATTGTCAGGCAGGCCGCGCAGGAAGGCGGTGGTACGTTCGGCCGCGGCACGCGCCGTGGTGATGAGCCGCGACGTGGTTTCGTCCAGCGACTCGGGAATGTCGATATTCGTCAGTTCCTTCAGCGAAGCCTCGACCTTCTTGCGGGCGGCTGCGAAATCGGCGTCGGACGGAACCTTGTTGTCGGCGAAAAGCGAGGCCATGTCCTTGATCGACTGGGTTGCGGAAGCCGCACGGCGGCCGACCTTGTCGGCAATATTGGCCGTCTCCTCGGCCGCGTCGGAGAGGATGTCACCCGCCTTGTCGGCTCCCATTTCAACGCTGTTCTTCACCGCGTTGCCCGCCTCATTGATGGCGTCGCCGATCGGTTTGCCGTCGTTGGAAATCCTCGGCAGGACGAAAAAGATCATGAGCAGGGACGCAATGCCCAGCACGATCAGCGGCAGCAAACCGGCCTTATTGTTTTTCATCCTGGAATCTCCGGATATTTCAAGCTTTTCACACGAGTTGAGATTGCTAGCGTCTTACCCTTCGCCAGACAAGCGGCGAGTGGGCAAAAGGCCATATTTGCAAGGGATTTCCCAAATTTTCTTGACGTGCCGCATCGCACATTGTTCCTTCCCTCCATGACCGACAAAAATACAGCGATTCGATCCATCTGCGTTTATTGCGGCTCCCAGCCCGGACGTGACCCGGCTCATATGGAAGCAGGCCGCGCGCTTGGGAAATCCATTGCCGAAAACGGCATTCGCCTCGTCTACGGCGGCGGCACCAAGGGCATCATGGGCGCGGTTGCCAGCGGCGTTCTCTCCAATGGCGGCGAAGTAACCGGCATCATACCGGAATTTCTGGTCGATATGGAGGCAACACGCCATTCTCTCGGACAATTGAACGAGCTTGTCATCACCAAGGACATGCATGAGCGCAAACATATGATGTTCGAGCGCTCGGACGCCTTCGTGACCCTGCCCGGTGGCGTCGGCACGCTGGAAGAGATCGTCGAGATCATGACCTGGGCCCAGCTCGGCCGTCACGCCAAGCCGATGGTCTTCGCCAATATCAACGGCTTCTGGAACCCCATGCTGGAACTGGTGCAGCATATGCGCGACCAGGGGTTCATCCACCGCGCCCATCTTCTGAACCCGCTCATCATCGACGAGGTGAAGGACATCGTGCCCGCCATCATCGACCGGGCGCTGGCGCAGCAAAACCCGGACGGCGATCCTTCGGTGATTTCCCGGCTCTGAAGTGCGTCGCGTCTCGTCGTCTTCACGCGACGCGCTCATCCAGAACCGCCCCACAGTCTGGCAGACTCGCGTCATGCGCTACGATTGTTAATGGCGGCCCGGCGGCTCGTTACAATTTTAAGTGTATATTAATACAGATTTAACAGCGGCATCGTTTAGCCCGCTCTTTTCATGGTCCCGCGACTGATCCTGTGCCAGCCTCTCCAGAGGCGTTGGTGGTGCGGAATTTTCTTCTGCCGCCATGAAGTGGGTGGCATCAGACATGATTGCTTTTGTGATGCGGCTCAGGAGCCGGGCGCATTTTATTATTCAGAGACATCCCGGCAAGACTGGCGATGCCATCCTCGGTTCCGCCGCCCGCCGCCGGGTCGATGCGCGGGTGAGGCTCGGTATCGTGATCGCCGTCTTCGCCGCCATCTATGTCGTCGTCGCCGCGCGTCTCGTCCAATATGGCCTCGCCGAACCCGTGGCGACCGCCTGGATCAATACCGGGGCCAATGCGGTGGCTTCCCGGCCTGATATTGTCGACCGCAACGGCATGCTTCTGGCGACCGATCTCAACATGGTGTCGCTTTATGCGGATCCGCGCCGGGTGGTCGATCCCGATGAGGTGGTGGAGAAGCTCGCGAGCGTCATCCCCAATCTCGACTGGCGTGAAACGCATCGCCGGTTGCGCTCGGACACCGGCTTCCAGTGGCTGCGGCGCCAGCTGACGCCGCGCCAACAGGCGGATATTCTCAATCTCGGCATACCAGGCATCGGTTTTCGGCCGGAAAAACGGCGGTTCTATCCGGGCGGGCCGGCCGCTTCGCATATTATCGGCCACGTCAATGTCGACAATCAGGGTCTTGCCGGCATGGAGCGATATCTCGACCAGCAGGGGCTGGCTGATCTGCGCGCCGTCGGCCTTGCCAGCGGCGCACCGCTGGAGCCGGTGAAGCTTTCCATCGATATGCGGGTGCAGAACATCGTCCGCGAGGTCGTCGTGAAGGCGAAGAGCGCCTATGAGGCGGAAGCTGCGGGCTCGGTCATCCTCGATGTGGAGACCGGCGAGGTGCTGGCCATGGCCTCGGTGCCGGACTACGACCCCAACGAACCATCCCGCACCCTTGCCGATGGCAGCATCGACAGGGACTATGAAAAGGGCTGGTTCAACCGCATGAGCAACGCCACCTTCGAAATGGGCTCCACTTTCAAGAGCTTCACGCTCGCCATGGGGCTGGATGCCGGGGCGATCACCCTCAATTCGGTGGTGGACGCCTCGCGGCCGATCCGCATGGGCGGCTTCACCATCAAGGATTTCAAGGGCCGGAACCGCCCGCTGTCGATCCCGGAAGTGTTTCAATATTCATCAAATATCGGCACGGCGGCGGTGGCCGACAAGGTGGGCGTCGAAGGTCACCAGCAGTTCCTGACGAAACTCGGGTTGCTGACGAAAATGGACACGGAAATGCCTGGAGTCGCCACGCCGACCCAGCCGAGAGTGTGGAAGAAGATCAATTCCGTCACCATCTCCTTCGGCCATGGCGTTGCCACCACGCCGCTGCAGACGGCCGTGGCGGCCGCAGCCCTCATCAATGGCGGCAACCTGATGTCGCCGACTTTTCTGCCTCGTTCGAAAGAGGATGCGGCCTCGATTTCACGCAGCGTCATCGAGCAGAAGACGAGCGCGGATATGCGCTACCTGTTCAACTGGAACGGCATCAAGGGTTCCGGCCGGGGCGCGCAGGTGGAGGGATTTCATGTGGGCGGCAAGACCGGAACGGCCGACAAGGTCATCAACGGCCGTTACGCCAAGGATATCAATTTCAACGCCTTCGTCGCCGGATTTCCCATGCACAAGCCGAAATATGTCGTGCTGACGATGATCGACGCGCCGAAAACCGGCGTGAATGGCGGACGCACGGCGGCATCGACAGCTGCCCCCATGACCCGCGAGATCATCGCCCAGACGGCAGGGCTTCTCGGTGTGAAGCCGCGTTTTGGTTATGACGCGACGCCGCAATTGCCGGTGGATTATTGAGCCCCGGCTTGGTGAGGGAGGCGGCAGTACACCCGCCTACCGCTTGAGCCGCATCAGGCTGGAGCCGGTATAGATCGCCAGTGCCACCCAGATCATCGCGAAGGCTGCCATCCGCACCATGTCGAACGGTTCCTTGAAGATGAAGATGGCGATGAGGAAGATCATCGTCGGCGCGATATATTGCATGATGCCGATGGTCGACAGCCGCAGCAGCTTGGCGCCATTACCATAGAGAATGAGCGGAACGGCGGTAATCACGCCGCTTGCCGCCAGAAGCCATGTGTCGGCGGAATTGCCGCCCATGAAATGCGCCTGTCCGCTGAAGGCAAGCCAGATCATGACCAGCACGGCGGGAATGGAGAGAAGCATGACCTCCAGCAGGAAGCCCTGCGTCGCGCCGATCGGCAATGTCTTGCGGAAGAAGGCGTAAAAACCCCAGGACACGGTGAGCGCGATGGAGACCCACGGCAGGCTGCCCGCATGCCAGGTGAGGATCGCAACGGCCAGCCCCACGAGGCAGATGGCGGCGATCTGCGCCGGATAGAGTTTCTCCTTCAGGAGAACGGCGCCGAGGAAGATGCTGAACAGCGGGTTGATGAAATACCCCAATGCGGCATCCAGCGCGCGGCCCGCACCGATCGACCAGATATAGACGCCCCAGTTGATGCTGATGAGGGCTGCGGTCAGGCTCGCCATGGCCAGCATTTTCGGATTTCTCAGCGCGGTTCTGATTTCCGCCGTGCGCCCGAGCGCAATCAGCACGACCGCCGCAATCGGCACCGACCAGATGACGCGATGCACGATGACCTCGATCGGCGAAATATGCGCGACCGCTTTCATGTAAATGGGAAGGAAACCCCACAGCAGATATGCGGAGAGCGCGAAAGCAAAACCGCGCGCGCTATCGCCGCCCTCTTGGGCCGGGAGCGTTTTGTCGAGTGCCATGGGGACTACCGCCAATTGTTCGGATGGTATTTTATACCGGATCGGCACTGCGGCGGCCAATTCATTTCCGTGAAGGGTCCATGAGAAAAACTGCACGAATAACAGGCACGGTGCCCTTGAAATAAGCTCACGTCGCAACAGGCCGGCTGATCTTCGCAGGAACCCTGCTTTAAATCACGTGTGAATCAATGTCTCATCAGGCCGCCTCAAGCATCTGAAAAGACTCTTATTTCCCCGCAAAGCGATCGTTTGCGCGGATCAGCTGGTCAAGAATGCCCGGCTCGCTCAGCGCATGCCCGGCCGCCTCGATGATGTGGAAATCCGCCTTCGGCCAGGCCTTCGCCAGCTGCCAGGCATATTTCAGCGGGCAGGGCATGTCGTAACGCCCGTGCACGATAACACCGGGAATATCTTTCAGCCTGCCGGCGTTCCGCAGCAATTGCTCTTCCTCCAGCCAGCAGTCATTGACGAAGAAATGGTTCTCGATGCGTGCAAAGGCGATAGCGTATTTATCTTCACCGAAATCATCCACACGGCTGGGGTCGGTGACGAGAGCAATGGTCGCCCCCTCCCACTGGCTCCAGGCCTTGGCGCATTCCAGTTTTTTCGCCTCGTCGGCGCCGGTAAGATAGCGGTTATAGGCCTGCATCATCTCACTGCGCTCCGCCTCCGGAATGGGCGCAATGAATTTTTCCCAGTGGTCCGGATACATTTCGGAAACGCCGAACTGATAATACCAGTCCAGCTCCGGCCTGGTGACGGTGTAGATGCCGCGCAGGACGAGTTCGCTGACGCGGTCGGGATGGGTCTCGGCATAAGCGAGCGCCAGCGTCGAACCCCAGGAGCCGCCGAAAACAAGCCATTTTTCGAAACCGCAGAGTTCACGCAGCCTTTCGATATCGGCAACCAGATGCCAGGTGGTGTTGGCCTCAAGCGCCGCATGCGGTGTGGAGCGGCCGCAGCCGCGCTGATCGAACAGGATGACATCGTAAAGTGCGGGATCGAAAACCCGCCGATGGGTGGGGTTGACCCCGCCACCCGGCCCGCCATGCAGGAAAACCGCCGGTTTCGCGCCACGCGTGCCCACCCGTTCCCAATAGACCACATGCCCGTCGCCGACATCCAGCATGCCGGTTTCGAAAGGTTCGATCTCGGGATAAAAGCCGCGCAGTTCTTCAGTCATGTCTTATCGTTCCTCAGGCGGCCATTTGGCCGTGTCGTGATCCGGATGCTGGTAGGACGTCATCTGAGTTTCGTCCAGTCCCTGTTCCACTGCAGGTTTACTGAAGAGATTCTCTATCCAAGGTATCCGCTTGTGGATATTGACCTGCACCTGCGGCTCGATTTTTTCGGGATGGTCGAAAGCGCCGATCGCGATCTCAATGCCACCCGAATAATGATAGGTCAGCGGCGTACCGCATTTGTTGCAGAACCCACGGAGAATTTTGTCAGACGACCTGAAAAGGGTCGGCTGGCCGCGGGTCCATGTCAGATGTGCCTGATCGGCGGTGACGAGCGCGCCGAAGAAATTGCCGAAATGTTTCTGGCACATGCGGCAATGGCAGATGGAGGGCCGGCCGAGTTTGCCCGCATGGAACCGCACGGCACCACATTGGCAGCCGCCGGAAAAACCGTTTTCGCTCATTGTCTGTTCTCCGGTGGCCATTGTGTCGTGTCATGGTCGGGGTGCTGATAGGAGACGAGGTTGGTGAGATAGTCCACCGAGGTCAGGTCGTCGTCGGTCGGAACGGCGGGCAGCGTGTGAAGACTGTCGACGAAACCGATCTTGCGTTCCACCCCCCACTGGATTGTCGGCGGCAGTGCCGCTGGATCGTCAAACGCGCCGGCCGCAACCGCCACGCCATCCGGTGCTTCATAGGTCAGCGGCGTGCCGCATTCCGGGCAGAAGCCGCGCTTGACGACGCTGGAGGATTGAAACCGTTTCGGCTCGCCGCGCGTCCATTCGAATTCCACGTTGCGCACCGAAACCAGCGGCGCGTAATAGGCGCCGAAGGCCTTCTGGCACATTCGGCAATGGCAGATGGAGCTGTCTTGCAGGTCTCCGGTCGCGCGGAAACGGACCGCGCCGCATTGGCATCCACCGGTATGGGTGGTCATGATTGGTTCTCCTCTGCCGTTCGGATAATGTGGAGACAGACGTTGTCGATGTCTTTGAGGATATCATCGTTCCAGAAACGGAGGACGGTCCAGCTAGTTCCTCAAGTGTCCGTGTTCTCTGCTGGTCGTAAGTTGCCGCAGCATCTTCCGCGTGCTGAAATCCATCCAGCTCGACGATGATCTTATGAGATGGGCAGGCGAAATCAACGATGTATCCGGCGACAGGCAGTTGGCGTCTGAAAGAGAGGCCGTCGAGGCGATGAGCACGGACCGCGTTCCAGAATTTCAGTTCGGCGTCGGTCAGAGCCTTTCGCATTTGCCGCGCATGTTCACGATGCTGAGGTTTGACCTTGGCGTGGGGCATGAGCGGCTCGCGGCTTGACAGGGTGCGGCGAGATTGAAACATCGACAGGGTTAAAGCAAGGTCTCGTCGTGCGGCGTCACCCCCCTCTGTCCTGCCGGACATCTCCCCCTCAAGGGGGGAGATCGATATGCCGCTAGGTTTCGCCCATCTCAACGTTGGCGAATGCAGTGGTAGTAGCGCCTCTTGCCGATCTCCCCCCTTGAGGGGGAGATGCCCGGCAGGGCAGAGGGGGGTAAACCCCAACCACCAACGCAAGCCTACCGCTTCAACTCCCACGTCGTTGTCCGCTCCCCGGTCTCCTTGTCCTTGCCATCCTTCAGCTGAATGCCCTTTTCGGAAAGCTCATCCCGCAACCGGTCCGCCTCCGTAAAGTTCTTTGCCTTCAGCATTTCAAGGCGCAATTCCACCAGCGCATCCACAGCCGAAACGATGGCCTCGTCCATCTCCGTTTTCTTCGGCAGGACACCCAGCAGGGCGGCGCTTGCGGCGAAGGCGGGCAGCATGGATGGGTCGGTATTTGCCGCATGCGCCAGCGCATGCAGCGCCTGCACGGCGGCAACCGTGTTGAGATCGTCGGCGAGGGCATCCAGAACGGTGTCATGCGGCGCGGCGTCGGAGGTCTCGGCTGCCGGCCATTTGGCGAGCAGGCGTTCGGCCTCTTCCAGACGCTTGACCGAAAAATCGATCGGCTCGCGATAGTGCGTCATCAGCATCGCAAGGCGCAGCGCTTCGCCCGGCCATTGCCGTCCACCGAACTTGTCCGTGTGCAGCAATTCGTAGATCGTCACGAAGTTGCCCTCGGATTTCGACATCTTGCGGCCTTCCACCTGCACGAAACCGTTATGCATCCACACATTGGCCATGACATGTGTGCCATGGGCGCAGCGGGATTGCGCGATTTCGTTTTCGTGGTGCGGGAAGATGAGGTCGAGCCCGCCGCCGTGAATATCGAAGACTTCGCCGAGATAGCGGCTGGCCATGGCCGAGCACTCGATGTGCCAGCCCGGGCGACCGAGACCCCATGGGCTCTCCCAGCCCGGTTCGCTCTCGGAGGAGAGCTTCCACAGCACGAAATCGCCGGGGTTCTTTTTGTGGGCCTCCACCGCAACGCGCGCGCCGGCCTGCTGTTCGTCCAGCGGGCGTTTGGAAAGCTGGCCATAGTCGGCCATCGACCGTGTGTCGAACAGAACCTCGCCGCCCGCCTTATAGGCGTGGCCGCGTTCGATGAGCCTCTCGATGAGGTAGATCATCTCGGCAATATAGTCGGTGGCGCGTGGCTCCACGGTCGGCTGAAGGCAGCCGAGTGAGGCGACGTCATCATGGAACTGGTCAGCCGTCTTTTTCGTCACCGCATGGATGGCGTCGTTGAGCGGCAGATGCGGATAGTCGCGCAGTGCCCGCGCGTTGATCTTGTCGTCGAGATCGGTGATGTTGCGGGCATAGGTCACATGGTTTTCACCATAGACATGGCGCAGCAGGCGGAAGAGAACATCGAACACGATGACCGGACGCGCATTGCCGATATGGGCGAAATCATAGACCGTTGGCCCGCAGACATACATGCGCACATTATCACGGTCGATCGGCGCAAATTCCGACTTTTCGCGGGTCAGGGTATTGTGGAGTTTCAGGCGCAAGGACATGCGGGTGTTCCCTAAAGGCAGTCAATTGTCCTGACCGGACCGTTTGTCTGTTGGACCTTGCGGGAAGACGAAAACGATCTGGCCGGTGGCGAAC
This sequence comes from Agrobacterium sp. El2ro-1b, assembly GCF_048298475.1. NCBI lineage: Bacteria > Pseudomonadati > Pseudomonadota > Alphaproteobacteria > Hyphomicrobiales > Rhizobiaceae > Agrobacterium > Agrobacterium sp. El2ro-1b. Next base: position 726,164 of record NZ_CP103458.1, read on the forward strand.
CAGCAAAAATTATTCAGCAGCAGGTGCAGATCGTTGTTTTCATACCTTGCCTTATGGCGCGGCGGTTCTGTGTGGTCAAGCGTTTCTCGTGGGTGCCGCAATGACGCGGGCCAAAAGCTTATTCCGGCTGGCGATATTCCACGAATTTCCTGTCGCGCACCAGGAAGAGCTTGCCGGTTTCGGTAAGATCGGGCGAGGCGAGGGGAAGGATGGCGGCGGCAACTTCTGACGGATGTGGCACGGTTGCCGGGTCCTCGCCGGGCATGGCCTGCGCGCGCATGGCGGTGCGCGTGGCACCGGGATTGATGCTGTTGATGCGCAGCGGGGACTTTTGCGTTTCCGCGGCCCAGGTGCGGGCGAGCGCTTCCACGGCCGCCTTGGAGGTGGCGTAGACGCCCCAGAAGGGACGACAGCTATGGGCCACACCCGAAGACAGGATCAGCGCACGGCCGGCATCCGATTTCAACAGCAGCGGCTCGACCGAACGGATCAGCCGCCAGGTGGCGGTGACGTTGATGTTCATGACCCTTTCGAAGACCTTCGCCTCGATATGGCCAACCGGGGAAATCACACCGAGAACGCCGGCATTGGCGACCAGAATATCGAGCTTGCCCCAGCGCTCGTAGATATTGGCGCCCAGCGCATCGATGGCTTTCATGTCGGCGAGATCGAAGGGGACCAGCGTCGCCGTACCGCCAACAGCCTTGATGGCGTCGTCAAGCTCCTCAAGGCCGCCGACCGTGCGGGCGCAGGCGATGACATGCGCGCCAGCCTTGGCCAGTTCCAGCGCCGTGAAATAGCCGATGCCGCGCGAAGCGCCGGTAACGAGAGCGATGCGGCCCTTGAGATCGATAGTCATGGTCTCCCCCGAAATGATTGCGCTTCCTTCTACGAAGCGCTGCTGGCCTTTCGCAAGCGATCATATCGTCGCATGCGACGGCCTGAACAAAAGACAAGAAAAAAGCGGCCCCGGAAGCCGGTGGCCGCTTTGTCGTTGTTAAAAATCAGCCGTTGCTGGCCAGCATGGAAATCTTGCTGCCCATGGCCTCGCCGTTCTGGTCGAGAAGACGGGTCGGATAATCGCCGGTGAAATAATGGTCGGTGAACTGCGGGCGCGCATGGTTGCGGTTTTCACCGCCAACGGCGCGGTACAGCCCGTCGATCGACAGGAAAGCCAAAGAATCGGCGCCGATGAATTTCGCCATGGCGTCCACATCGGCATATTGGTTGGCGAGCAGCTTGTCGGCGTCAGGTGTGTCGATGCCGTAGAAATCCGGATGGAAGATCATCGGGCTGGCAACGCGGATATGCACTTCCTTGGCGCCGGCTTCGCGGATCATCTGCACGATCTTGACCGACGTCGTGCCGCGCACGATGGAATCATCCACCAGCACCACGCGCTTGCCTTCGATCATTGCCCGGTTGGCGGAATGCTTGAGCTTGACGCCGAAAGCGCGGATTTGCTGCGTCGGCTCAATGAAGGTGCGACCGACATAATGGTTGCGGATGATACCGTATTCGAAGGGAATACCGCTTGCCTGCGCAAAACCGAGCGCTGCTGGCGTGCCGCCATCGGGAACCGGAACCACGACATCGGCTTCCAGCGGTGCTTCCTTGGCAAGGTTCATGCCCATGTTCTTGCGCGTCGTATAGACGTTGCGGCCGCCGACGACGGAATCGGGGCGGGCGAAATAGACATATTCGAACAGGCAGAGACGTTCCGGCTGCGGCTTCGACGGCTTGCGCGCATCGATGGTGATAGAACCGTCAGGCTGGATTTCGCAGATGATGACTTCGCCGTTTTCCACGTCGCGCACAAATTTCGCGCCGATGATGTCGAGCGCGCAGGTTTCCGAGCAGAAGATCGGCTTACCATCAAGCTCACCCATGACCAGCGGGCGGATGCCGATCGGGTCGCGGGCGGCGATCAGCTTGGTCCGCGTCATCGCCAGCATCGAATAACCGCCTTCCATCTGCCTGATAGCATCGATGAAACGATCGGCGGTGGAAGAGTGGCGCGAACGGGCGATGAGATGAAGCACGACTTCGGTATCCGATGTCGACTGACAGATGGCGCCGGTGGCGATGATCTGGCGACGCAGCGTCAGGCCGTTGGTGAAATTGCCGTTATGGGCAATCGAAATGCCGCCTTCTTCCAGCTCGGCAAACAGCGGCTGCACATTGCGCATCGCCACTTCACCTGTCGTGGAATAGCGGGTGTGGCCAATTGCGATGGAGCCGGGCAGGCGGGCAAGGGTTGCCGGATCGGTATAATGATCGCCGACGAGGCCCATATGGCGTTCCTGGTGGAAGCGCTTGCCATCAAAGGAGACGATGCCGGCTGCTTCCTGGCCGCGATGCTGAAGCGCATGCAGGCCGAGAGCGGTCAGCGCCGAGGCATCGTCATGGCCGAGAATGCCGAAAACGCCGCATTCTTCATGCAGCGTATCGCCGTCGATCTCTTCCTTGAAAGTGGACCCAGAAAACGGGGAATGCGAAAGCGGCTCAATCATCCGGCTTGCCCTTGCTCTCTACCGAGAAAAAAGAAAGACCTCTCCGGTAAGTATCTCTTCCGGTCGGCCCATCTGTGTCGTGCTTGATATTTAGCACAAATAGCGCGCCTTGCATGCATTGCAAGGCGCGACACTGTGTCAATTATTCGTTGCCGGTTGATTTGTTGCCGGCACGTCTTCCGCAGGCGTCTGCGCGGCTGCCGGTTCCTGTGGTTTTCCAAGGATGCGGGCGCGGATCTGCGGTTCGATATCGTCAGGCAGAACCGCCTCCAGCTTGCCCACCAGCCCGTCGAGAAAGGGCTTGGACTTGGCCTGCGTCACCCATTGCGGCTGCGTCTTCACATCCACCAGCCAGTTCCAGAAGGCGACCGCGACGACCAAGAGCAGGATGCCGCGGGCCGCGCCGAACAGGAAACCGAGCGTGCGGTCCAGTGCGCCGATGCGGCTGTCGATGATGAAATCGGCAATGCGTGAGGTGATGAAGGAAATCACGATCAGCGAGACGAGGAAGACCACGCCTGCCGAACCGGCAATCGCGATCTTGTCATCATCGGTATAGTTGCGCGCATAGGGCAGCAGCACCGGATAAAGATAATAGGCCGCGGCGACCGAGCCGCCCCAGCTCGCAATCGACAGAATCTCGCGGGAAAAACCGCGCACCATCGCAAGAAGGGCGGAGAAAAGAACAACGGCGATGACGATGCCGTCGAAAATTGTAATGGGCATATACCAACTCCGGAGGTGCGACGCCTTGTCAGACGCTGCCTTGCCAATTTTGCGATCCTCTTACACCACTGTTTCCCTTGGCGAAAGGATCAATATTCGTCGTCCTCAACCTGTTTGAACCGGTTGCCGGAGCCGGCGATGCGGGCCACGAGGTCCGGAAGGCTTTCAATTTCCGTCCAGCGACCCTTGCCCGCTTTCGGCAATTCAGCCGAACCTGACGGCAGAAGTGCGGCGGAAAAGCCAAGTTTTTCAGCTTCTTTCAACCGCTGCACCGTATGCGCCACTGGCCGCACCGCACCCGACAGGCTGATTTCGCCGAAATAGACGCAATCGGCGGGCAGGGCAAGACCGGCAAGCGAGGAAACCAGAGCCGAGGCAATCGCCATATCCGCCGCCGGTTCGGAAATGCGGTATCCGCCGGCAACGTTCAGATAGACGTCATGCTGGCCGAGCTTCACGCCGCAATGGGCCTCCAGCACGGCAAGGATCATGGCAAGCCGCGAACTGTCCCAGCCGACCACGGCGCGGCGCGGCGTGCCAAGCGACGTGGCGGCGACCAGCGCCTGCACTTCGACAAGCACCGGACGGGTGCCTTCGATGCCGGCAAAAACCGCAGCACCGGGGGATTTTTCGTTGCGCTCGCCGAGGAACAATTCGGAGGGGTTGGAGACTTCCCGCAGACCGCCATCCGACATTTCGAACACGCCGATCTCGTCCGTCGGCCCGAAGCGGTTCTTGACGGTGCGCAGGATTCGATAGTGATGGCCACGGTCGCCCTCGAAGTAAAGCACCGCATCGACCATGTGCTCCACCACGCGCGGACCGGCGATCTGACCTTCCTTCGTCACATGGCCGACAAGCACCATGGTCGCACCCGTCTGTTTGGCGAAACGGATCATCGCCTGCACGCCGGTGCGCACCTGCGTCACCGTGCCGGGGGCGGAATCAGCCGTGTCGCTCCACAATGTCTGGATGGAATCGATGATGATGAGATCGGGCCGCTTGCCTTCCGAAACCGTCGCCAGAATATCCTCGACATTGGTTTCCGCCGCCAGAAGCACGTCGGTATCCGCCGAACCGAGCCGCTGGGCGCGCAGGCGCACCTGCGCCACCGCCTCTTCGCCCGAGACATAGATGACGCGGTGCCCGCGCCGCGAAAGGGCGGCCGCTGCCTGCATCAAGAGGGTGGATTTACCGATGCCCGGATCGCCGCCGATCAACACAGCCGAACCGCGCACGAAACCGCCGCCGGTCGCCCGGTCCAGTTCGCTGATGCCGGTCGGAATGCGCGGCGCTTCCTCGATTTCGCCGGACAGCGAGGTGAGTGTGACGGGTCTGCCCTTCTTCGGCACCTTGCCCGGCCCGGAGCCGATGCCGCCCATCGGGTCCTCTTCGACGATGGTATTCCACTCGCCGCAGCCTTCGCATTTTCCTGCCCAGCGGTTATGCACCGTGCCACAGTTCTGGCACACGAATTGGGTCTTGGCTTTGGCCATGTTTTGTCAGTTTTCTTCTTGTTTGAAATTGTCGGCGGAAATGTCTTGATGGCCGTGCAGCACTCGCAGCACATACATCTTCTTGTCATCGACAACGAAATAGATGCATCGATCACGATAGGGGAAAGCCCGCAAATTCGGCGCGAAGCTCCGAGGCACGCCTGTTATCCCGTATCGCGCTAGCGAGATCATTTTGATGTTGATGTCGTCCAGAAAGCGCTTGGCCGCGACGGGATTGAATTGCGCGATATAATTATGATCGGCGAGAAGATCGTCCAGCGCCCGTGCGGTGACCACTAGACGCCTTCGCTTCATTCTGCTCCTCCGCGAGCTTGATTATGTGCGCTGTTAAATCGTCCGCCGTGGAAAATGCCATCACCCGGCCAGCCTCCACGTCGTCGAGCCCTTCCTGAATCAGCCGTTGAAGCTCTACGAGTTTGCCTTCCTTGCTACCGAGCAAACGTAAACCAGCCGAGACGACCGAGTCCGCATCCTTGAAGATGCCCGCCGCCACCTGCTCCTCAATGAACTTCTCGTCCTGCTCGCTCAAATGGATTTCGGGCATTTCGATCTCCTTTTGTTCTCTTTTAACACAGGTCGCGTCGGCTTTCCAAGAGCTAAAGGCGGCGCTCAGTCATCCGCCATCAGATATTGCCGTTCGTAACGCAGGCCGAGCCCCGTCAGCATCTCGTAACCGATCGTGCCGGCCGCCCGTGCGGTTTCATCGACCGGGACGTTCGGGCCAAAAAGCTCGATATAATCGCCAGCGCGGATGGCATTTGCCGGAATATCCGTTACGTCGAAAATGGTCAGGTCCATGGTCACGCGACCGGCGACGGGCACTTTATGGCCGTTGACGACACCGTAAGCGCCGCCATGGCCCATTTCACGCAGCGGAATGCCCGAGCCTGAGAGCGAGCGCTGATATCCATCCGCATAACCGACGGATGCGATGGCAAGCCGGCTGGCGCGCTTGAGCAGGAAGCTGCCGCCATAGCTCACCGTCTGGCCTTCGCCTGCTTCGCGTATCTGGATGATCCGCGCCTCGGCCTTTGCCACAGGCCGCATCGGGTTCGCGACATCGTTGACCGCCTCGCCGCCATAAAGGGCGATGCCGGGGCGGGTGAGGTCGAAATGATAGTCGGGACCGAGAAAGATACCGGCAGAAGCCGAAAGGCTTGATTCGATACCTTCGAAAGCAGCGCTAATCCTGCGGAATGATTCGAGCTGGACCCTGTTCATCGGCGAAGATGGCGTGTCGGCACAGGCGAGATGCGACAGCACCAGAACCGGGTCGAAACTTGCCGGGCGGGTGACGTCGTCGGCCAGAAACAGCGCGTCATCGAGCGGCAGTCCCAAGCGGTTGAAGCCGGTATCCACATGCAGCGCGCAGGGGTGGTCACCCCGCTCGGCCACCGTCGCCATCCAGAAGGAAAGCTGTTCCTCGGAGGCCAGCACCGGCACCAGATCATTGTCGAAGACCTGCCGTTCCTGGCCCTGCCAAATGCCTGACAGCACGAAGATGCGCGCTTCCGGGGCGTAGGAACGCAGGGTCGCACCCTCGGCCACCGTCGCCACGAAGAAATCCCGCGCGCCGGCATGGTAGAGGGTCGCGCCACAATCCTCGATGCCGAGGCCATAGGCATCGGCCTTGACGACGGCTGCCGTCCGCGCGCTTCCGGAACGCTTCTTCATGTCTCGCCAATTGTCGGCGAGAGCGCCGAGATCGACGGTCAATCGCAGCGGGGCTTGCTCGAAAGCATCGGTTTCGTTTTCGGGAAAGCTGTCTTCGAAGTCGTCTGTCATGCCATTGCGTCCGGTTGATTTGGAACCGGCCAGACCCTAGCACTTTTGTTCAAGACGGTAAGGATCGAATGCTTTAAACCTCGCTCATGCACAATGTTTCGCAGAAACAGGCTCTGGATGTCATGCCCGTTGCCACGACGGAAACCACGCGTTTCTGGCGTGACCGGCGTTTTGGCGGCATGGAATGCCTGAGCGCGACGTTCCTCACCCATGAATATTCGCCGCATGCGCACGACACGTTTTCCATAGGCGCTATCGAAAGCGGCTCGCAGATTTCCACCATTCAGGGCACCACCGAGCAGACGGGGCCGGGACATCTTTATCTCATCAATCCCGACGAGGTTCACGACGGTGCGCCGGGCGGCGGCGGCTATCGTTATAGGATGATCTATCCCGACGCGGAACTGTTGCGCGACATCATCGAGGACGTGACGGGCCGGGTCTTTCACGGCATGCCGTCCTTTCCAAAATTCCTGCCGCGCGATCCGCAGATGGCCGCAGCCTTCCAGATGGCGCACCGGCGGCTGGAGGCTAAATCCGGCGCGCTGGAAGCGGATGAGGGCATGTTCTCGGTTCTCGCAGCTCTCTTCGGCAGGCACGGCAGCACCATTATCCTGCCAGTCGAAACGCGCGAAAAAACGGCGGTCTATACAGTCCGCGACTATCTTGCCGATAATTACGAAACCGATATCGGCCTCGAGGAATTGGCATCTATCGCCGGTCTCAGCCGCGCCCATCTTATCCGTGCTTTCCGGAAGGAATTTCACATCACCCCGCATGCCTATCTGACCGATGTACGCATCCGGCAGGCGCGCCGTCTGCTACGCGCCGGTGAGATGCCGGCCGAGGTGGCGGCACTGTGCGGTTTTGCCGATCAGGCGCATTTCACCCGGCATTTCAAGGCGCGCACCGGCGTCACGCCGGGCCAATTCCGGCTTGGGTGAGGGCAACGGTTTTCCATAAAAACCGTTCGGCAGCACTTTCGTTCAAGACCACCCTGGCGTCCCCGGCGTAATTCCTCCCGCCTGAAAGGGAGAATGCGATGTCCATATCGGAAAAACGAGCAGAACTGATTGCGGGGCTGAGGTCCGCCGCTCCATTGCTGGTTGCCATGGTGCCGATCGGCGTCGTGTTCGGTGCAGTCGCCATCAGCAAAGGCCTGTCGCCGCTCGAGGCCTCGCTGATGTCGCTGCTCGTCTTTGCCGGCGGCTCGCAGTTCGTCGCCATGGATCTCTGGACTCACCCGGCGAGCTGGACCGCGCTCGGTTTTGCGGCGCTGCTGGTCAATCTGCGCCATGTGCTGATGAGCGCCTCCATTGCCGGCAAGCTGGATGATTTCAAGGGCTGGCGGAAATACGCGGCCATGCTGGTGCTGACGGATGAATCCTGGGCCCTGGCGGAATTCCGGGTCATCGCCGGCAGGCTCACGGCAGCCTTTTTCGCCGGTGCCGCGCTCTCCATCTATCTCGTCTGGAATCTTGCAACACTCGCCGGCGCGCTACTCGGTGCGGTGGTGGGAGACATGTCGGTGATCGGTCTGGACTTTGCCTTTCCCGCCGTCTTCATCGTGCTGCTCATGGGCTTCTGGAAGGGCAAGGAAACCGGCTTGGTGCTTCTGGCAAGCGCATCCGCTGCCTGCCTCACCCACGCGCTGGTCCCAGGCGCCTGGTATATCGCCGCCGGCGCGCTGGCGGGGCTTGCGGTCGCCGCCTTCAGCCGTGAGGAACAGATAGAGCAGCTGGCATGACGCTCGACCTGAACACGCTACTGACGATCCTCGCTATGATGGCGGCAACTGTTGCAACGCGCCTTGGGGGCCTGCTGCTGGTCAGTCATTTCACCCTGACGCCGCGTCTGAAGAAGGCGCTCGGCGTGGTACCACCCGCCGTTCTGATGGCCGTGGTCACGCCGACGGCGCTCGCCAGCGGATTGGCGGAAACCATCGCCTGCGCCATAACCGCCGCCGCGGCGCTGCGGCTCAGCCTGCTGCCGGCAGCAGCCCTCGGCGTTGCATCCGTGGCGCTGCTGCGCGGAATCGGATTGTAAGAAAATCGCGCCAACGTCCTGAAAAGACTCTGGACTCGGCGTCTGGAATGCGGAACGGACAGCGAGGGTGAAAATACGTCACCCTCGCTGTGTTTTGGATCAATGCTCTTCGTACTGGGTGAAGCTCGGATCGGCCAGATCGGCGAAGCGTGTGAATTCGGACTGGAAGGCGAGTTTCACGGTACCGGTCGGTCCGTGACGCTGCTTGGCGATGATGACGTCCGCCGTGCCTTTCACCTTGTCGAACAGCGCTTCCCACTCGGCATATTTGGGGTCGGAAATATCGCGCGGCTCCATGTTCTTGACGTAATATTCCTCGCGGAACACGAAGAGAACCACGTCGGCGTCCTGCTCGATCGAGCCCGATTCACGCAGGTCGGAGAGCTGCGGGCGCTTGTCTTCACGGTTTTCCACCGCACGGGAGAGCTGTGACAGCGCGATGATCGGAACGTTGAGTTCCTTGCCCAGCGCCTTGAGGCCGGTGGTGATCTGGGTGATTTCCTGCACGCGGTTTTCGCCGCTCTTGCCGGCGCCGGTCATCAGCTGAATATAGTCCACGACCAGAACATCGAGGCCGCGCTGGCGCTTCAGGCGGCGGGCGCGGGCGGAAAGCTGGGCGATGGAGATACCACCGGTCTGGTCGATATAGAGCGGCACCTTCTGCATCATCTGGGAGCAGGCGACGAGCTTTTCGAAATCCGCTTCGGTGATGTCACCACGGCGGATTTTCGAGGAGGAGACTTCCGTCTGCTCGGAAATAATACGGGTGGCCAGCTGTTCGGACGACATTTCGAGCGAATAGAAACCGACGACACCGCCATTCTTCGCCTTGAACGAACCATCCGGCTGCACTTCCTGCTCATAGGAGGCGGCAATATTATAGGCGATGTTGGTCGCAAGCGAGGTTTTGCCCATACCCGGACGACCCGCCAGCACGATAAGGTCGGAACGCTGCAGGCCGCCCATGCGGCCATCGAGCGAATGAATGCCGGTGGAAATGCCGGAGAGGTTGCCATCGCGCTCGAAAGCGGCGCCCGCCATGTCGATCGCCAGCGCCACCGCATCGTTGAACGACTGGAAACCGCCGTCATAACGTCCGGTTTCCGCCAGTTCGAACAGGCGGCGCTCGGTGTCTTCGATCTGCGCCTGCGGCGGCATGTCGAGCGGCGCGTCATAGGCGATGTTGACGACATCCTCGCCGATCTGGATCAGCGCACGGCGCAGCGCCAGATCGTATATCGCCCGGCCGTAGTCTTCCGCGTTGATGATCGATACGGCTTCGGCCGCCAGGCGCGCGAGATATTGCGCCACCGTCAGGTCGCCGATCTTGTCATCGGCCGGCAGGAAGGTCTTGATCGTCACCGGATTGGCGGTCTTGCCCATGCGGATGATATCGCCCGCCACCTCGAAAATCTTGCGATGCAGCGGTTCGTAGAGATGCACGGGCTTCAAGAAGTCCGAGACGCGGTAATAGGCGTCGTTGTTGACGAGGATGGCGCCAAGCAGCGCCTGTTCGGCCTCGATATTGTTCGGCGCCTCGCGGTAATGCGGTTCCGCCGGTTGCGCGGGAGTGATCTTTCTCACAGCGTCGTTCATGGTTTGCGCGATCTCCCTTTGCCTTTGTCCTTAAACCTCGGGTTTGGCTTCCTGGGGCATGGCAGTCAATGATATTGTTGCAACACTATACGGCAGGCTGGTGTCCGGTCCGCAAAGCTGGATCACATCTTCAGTTGTCCCCAGCAATCCACAGGGGGGTGGGGACAAGGTGCCGGGAATTTTCCGGCAACGTGATTCGCTGCCATGAGTTTACCGCATGGCAGACCCGGCACGAAAGAAACTTGAAAATCGTCAGGCTTGCGAATAAATAGGCAGTAAATAAGTAGTGTGCTAATTATAAGGCTTACTGACATGTCCCGCGAGACCGACAAGGAGCAGCTTCTGGATGAAGTCTCCGCTTTCACCCGCAAACTGCGCGCGTTTTTCGATGCGCGGGTAGGGGAAAGCGGCCTGACGCTTGCCCGTGCGCGGGCGCTTTTTGCGCTCTCGCGGCGCGGTCCGCTGACGCAGACGGAACTTGCCGAGGAAATGGAAATCGAAACCCCGACGCTGGTGCGGGTGCTTGACGGCATGGAGAAACAGAACCTTATCGAACGTCGCTCCGATGAGAACGACCGCCGCGCCAAGCGCATCCATATGACTGAAGAAGGTGAGAAGACTTCGGGCACGGTGCAGGCGGTGGCAAAGTCGCTGCGTTCGGAAATCACCGCCGATATTTCCTCTGAAGATCTGGCCATGGCACTCGATGTGATGCGCCGCCTTTCGGCCAATCTGCAGAACCTCGCAGCGGGGAGGGCCCAATCGTGAGCAGCACGTTGCCGCAGACCACAGGCGATGCCACGTCCCAAAATACCGAGGTGACCGCCAAATCCTCGGAGCTTCCGGGAGAGGTAGCGACTGTACCGCAAGGTGCCGCCAGCGCAAACGAGACCGTGGTGGAAGCCGCCGTTCCCGCCGCACCACAGCCGGTGGAGCGGCCGTTATGGCTCCGGCTCTGTTTCATCTTTGCCGGCTTGTCGTTTTTCATCACGCAAGGGCTGGGCATGAACCTCGTCATGGCCAATATCTACCAGTTGCAGGGCGAATTTTCCGCGACGGTGGCCGAGGTCGCCTGGCTTTCCGCCGCCTATATGGCGCCCTATGCCACCTTTTCCATCGCGCTTTTCAAGGTGCGGGCACAATATGGCCTGCGGCCCTTTGCCGAACTCTCGATTATCGCTTTCGTCGTTGCCTCCTGCCTCAATCTTTTTGTGACGGACCTGCATTCGGCGATCGTCATCCGCTTCGTCAGCGGCATGGCGGCGGCGCCGATCTCCTCGCTCGGCTTTCTTTATATTCTGGAGGCCTTTCCGCCGGCGCGGAAATTCTCGCTCGGCTTCAGCATCGCGCTGACAGGCACCCTGTTGTCGGCGCCGCTGGCCCGCATCGTGTCGCCCTCCCTGCTGGAAATCGACGGCTGGAACGCGCTTTATTCCATGGAAGTGGGGTTTGCGCTGATCTCGCTCGCCGTGATCCATGTTCTGAAAGTCACGCCGCCGCCGCGCGCGAAAGTCATCGAGCGCATGGATATCTTGAGCTACGTGCTGTTTGCTGGTGGTCTCGGTTGCCTCGCGGTCATGCTGACGCTCGGCAGGTTTTACTGGTGGTTTGAAACGTGGTGGCTTGGGGCGCTGCTGGCGACATCCATTGCGCTTCTGACGTTGATGGCCTTCATCGAACTGCCGCGCAAGAACCCGCTGCTTGACCTGCGCTGGATTTTTTCCAAAACCAACCTGCATGTGATGGCTGTGTTGCTTATCTACCGCGCGGTTTCTTCCGAGCAATCCTCAACCGCCGTCAGCTTTTATCAGCAACTCGGTCTTTTGAACGACCAGACGACAACGCTTTATGCCCTTGTGCTGCTGGCGACCGTACTGGGCGGTGCGGCCTGCGCGTGGCTGATGTTGAGCAAATATGTCGATACGGCCCACGTCATTGCGCTCACGCTGATTGCTGCCGGTTCGTTTTTGGACAGCCAGTCCACCAATATGACTCGGCCGGAACAGATGTATTTCAGCCAGATGATGATCGCTTTCGGGGCAGCCATGTTCCTGCCGCCGGTCATGGCCAAGGGCTTTGCGGCTGCCCTTGGTCGGGGAGCGCCCTATCTGGTGAATTTCATTGCCATCTTTCTGTTCACCCAGATCACCGGCTCGATGCTGATGACTGGTCTGCTCGGCAGCTTCGTGACGCTGCGTGAAAAGTTTCACTCCAATATTCTGGTGGAGAATATTCTCCTTACCAATCCGCTGGTTGCCCAGCGCGTGTCCCAGCTTTCCGGGGCTTACAGCCACGTCATTACCGATCCGGCGCTGCTGAAGGCCGAGGGCCTGACATTGCTTGCCCAGCAGGTGAGCCGGGAAGCCTATGTGCTGGCCTATAACGATACGTTTCTGCTCATCTCCGTCGTTTCCGCGCTGGCGCTGGCAGTCCTTTTAATCCACCTTGTCTGGATGCGTGTCCGGCCTTTCCTATCGCGGGAAAAGACCGATACCGCGCCGGCGCTACAGTCATGAAAATTCCAAGAGTGACAAAATGCTGAAGAAGTTTTTTACCCCCGTTTCCATCCTCGTGCTGCTCGGCGGCATCGCCGGCGTTGCGCTGGTGCTTTACGCCTGGCGGCTGCCGCCTTTCCTGTCTACCGTCGAAATGACCGACAACGCCTTCGTGCGCGGTTATGTGACGACCATGAGCCCGCAGGTCAGCGGTTATGTCGTGGATGTCCCGGTGAAGGACTATCAGGAAGTCAAGCAGGGCACGCTGCTGGCCAAGATCGATGACCGCATCTACCACCAGAAACAGGCACAGGCGGAAGCCACACTCGATACCCACAAGGCAGCACTCGACAATTCCCGCCAGCAGGAAAATGCCGCGAATGCCAATATCCGCTCCAGCGAGGCGGCGGTTGACAGTGCCGAGGCATCGCTGAAGCAGGCGCAGCTCGCCTCCGACCGGCAGGATAATCTGATCAAGAGCGGCGTGGGAACTTCCAGCCTTCAGGAAGAGGCCCATGCGGCGCTTGAAAAGGCGCGCGCCTCACTGTCGCAGGCGAAAGCGGCGCTTGAGGTTTCACGTCAGGATTTGCAGACCATCATCGTCAACCGCAGCTCGTTACAGGCGGCCGTCGCCAATGCCGAGGCCGCCGTTGAACTCGCCCGCATCGATCTTGCCAATACCGAGATTCGCGCGCCGGTGGATGGCAGGCTCGGCGAAGTCGGCGTGCGCACCGGCCAATATGTCACCGCTGGCACGCAATTGATGGCCGTCGTGCCGCATGATGTCTGGGTTATCGCCAATTTCAAGGAAACCCAGCTTGCCGGCATGCAGGTGGGCCAGCCGGTGACGATTTCGGTCGATGCGCTGCATCGCCGCAAGCTGACCGGCCATGTGGAGCGCTTTTCGCCCGCCACCGGCTCGGAATTCGCCGTCATCAAGCCCGACAATGCGACCGGTAATTTCGTGAAGATCGCCCAGCGTCTTGGCGTACGGATCGTGATCGATGCCGATCAGCCGCTCGCGGCGGAACTTTCACCTGGTATGTCGGTGGTGGTGCATCTGGATAAGAGCAAGGCGCCTGATGGGGCGGAGACGGCGGCGAAGTAGTTGGTAAAGGTTGGGGGGGTGTGGTTTATACCCCCCTCTGTCCTGCCGGACATCTCCCGCTCAAGGGGGGCGATCAACAAGAAGCTCTCCCGTTGCTTCATTCTCAAATGTCGAGATTGCCGCGACCTCGCCGCGGGTCGATCTCCCCCCTTGAGGGGGAGATGCCCGGCAGGGCAGAGGGGGGGAAACCTCTCCGCAAACTCGAAGCCCGCAAACAAAAAACCCCGGATGTCGCCATCCGGGGTTTTCCTATGACCACAAGGGCCAGATCTTATTCGTCGTCTTCGTTGCCGTCAGCTTCCGGATCAAAGAAGTCTTCCGGACGCAGGGCATCTTCGTCAACGCCGTAGATAGCGTCAGCGGAGGTGAGGCTTTCGCCCTTGGACTGACGTTCGGCTTCTTCGGCGGAACGGGCAACGTTCAGCTCGACCTGAAGCTCGACTTCGGCGTGCAGGTGCAGGGTAACGTTGTGCAGGCCGATGGTCTTGATCGGCGTGTTCAGTTCAACCTGGTTGCGGCCGATGTTGAAGCCTTCGGCGCCGAGGATTTCGACGACGTCGCGGGCAGCAACAGAACCGTAGAGCTGGCCGGTTTCGCCAGCCGAACGGACGACGATGAAGGACTTGCCTGCAAGCGCTTCGGCAACCGTCTGGGCTTCCGACTTGCGCTCGAGGTTACGGGCTTCAAGCGTTGCGCGCTCGGTTTCGAAACGGGTCTTGTTGGCGGCGTTGGCGCGCAGCGCCTTGCCCTGCGGCAGCAGGAAGTTACGGGCATAACCGTCGCGAACCTTGACGGTTTCGCCCATCTGGCCGAGCTTGTTAATGCGTTCGAGAAGAATAACGTCCATCTTCTTGATCCTTTCTATGGTTTGGTTTCGTTCGTTGTGTCGGTTTTCCGTGCCGGCGTCAGAGAGATCGTGCTGCGCACGTCGCTCAGGCCGAGCACGAGAATGATGAACAGCGGAAAGACAAAGACCGCCGAGAGATAAGCGAGCATGAGAACCGGCAGCCGCCAGTCCTTTCCGCGCGCCTTTTTATGCAGCGAGGCATAACCCGCCATCAGGAAGCCAGCGCCGAAGGTGCCGCAGATGACGGCGCCAATCATGGCGGCGACGCCCCCGAAGAACATGGCGACGATGCCGCCAAGAAAGATGAAGATCGCATTGCGGTGCATGCGCAGCGCGGAAGCAATGTCTTCGCGCGGACGAAGGCCCTTGCCGAAGGAGCCGACCAGCCGGGTCGCGACATAATAGGCCGCAAACAGCAGGATGACCCACAGGCCACCCTGGACGATCGGCAGCATCAGCACCAGCAGCGACTTCGTCTGGGTAAGCGCTTCGGCATTGGGTTCGAACAGGGGTTCGCGGTTCTGCACCGAGGTCATCATGATGTCGACCATGCGGGCGACGAGATCGGGACCATAACCGATCATCCAGCCGAGAATGACGACGGCGACCGAGACCAGAATGCAAAGATGCAGGACGATGCCGGACAGCGGATACCAGGCGAGCAGATCATCAGGACCGCCGAGTTCGGAGGCCGGGCGCGCCAGATTGGCGAGATGCGAAAGCCAGCCCGCCGGGATCAGCGTGAAGATCGCAATGGTCAGCGCGAAAAGCGGCGACATGACGAGCGCGCCGATGATGGCGGTGGTGATGATCGCGATAATAGCGGCGCGGTTGCCCCAGCCCATGCCGGCGATGAAGATGGGCATGGCCGAACCGGCGTAAAGCAGGAAAGAAAGCGACGACTGTGCCGTTGCGCCAAGCGTCAGAAACGCGGCGCATATGCCGGCGAGAACGCCGGAGATCAGCACTGTCTGGTTCAACTTCTGCACGTCGCTGTCCTGCTGAAACTAAGCAGTTAGAGGATCGCTCCAGAGAGCCTCATCCCCAACATGGGTTTTATGGTATCGATCCGCGCCCAACGCGGAAGGATTGCAATTTCGACCCGCTGATTAAGAATCAGCTGGTCGAGAAAACGAGGCCGCGTTAAAAACGCAGCCTCGCTTCAATTCATTACGCTACGACGTAGGGCAGCAGGCCGAGGAAACGGGCGCGCTTGATCGCCTGGGCGAGTTCGCGCTGCTTCTTCTGGGAAACGGCCGTGATGCGGGAAGGAACGATCTTGCCGCGCTCGGAAATGTAGCGCTGCAGGAGACGAACGTCCTTGTAGTCGATCTTCGGAGCGTTTGCGCCGGAGAAGGGGCACGTCTTGCGACGGCGGTGGAACGGGCGGCGTGCCTGGGAAGAGGATGTATCAGCCATTGGTCAATTCTCCTTATGCACGGTCTTCGCGCGGACGGCGCGGACGGTCTTCGCGGTCGCCGAAGCCACCTTCGCGCGGTGCGCGGGGACCACGATCTTCACGCGGGCCACGGTCCGGACGGTCGCCATCGCGGCGCGGACGGTCGTCACGGTCGCGCTTCTGCATCATCGCGGACGGGCCTTCTTCGTGGGCTTCGACGGCGATGGTCATGTAGCGAAGAACGTCTTCGTTGATGCGCATCTGGCGCTCGACTTCATGAACCGCAGCCGCCGGAGCGTCGATGTCCATGAGAGCGTAGTGAGCCTTGCGGTTCTTCTTGATGCGGTAGGTGAGGGACTTCAGACCCCAGTTCTCGACGCGTCCGACTTTACCGCCGAACGATTCGATAACGCCCTTGTACTGCTCGACAAGTGCGTCGACCTGCTGGGCAGAAATATCCTGCCGGGCAAGGAAGATGTGTTCGTAAAGAGCCATTTAAGCTTTGCCTTTCTTGCGTTTCGTCCTTCACCCGGCAACGGCGCTAAGCCTCAACGACTGCTCTTGGGTTAGGCGATAAAGCCTTAAAGCAAGAAAAGCGTTGTTCGAGACGGTCGAGAGCGGAGACACGGGAGGCCGGAAAAACCTTATGGTTCCTGCTGTTCCGTTACCGGAACCAGCCCTCCGTTCAGCCACCAGCCAATTGGACCGGATGTTGTGAACAGCGCGCTTATACGCAAATTTGCCTGGAATGCAAGGGCAAAGGGCGAAAAAGCGCGCTGTGATCCCGTCAGATCGGCATCGGATATTGCCGGTGGATCGCCGCGATACCCTTCAGTAGGTCTTCCGACAGGGCCACATCCGCCGCCGCAATATCCACCTTCAACTGTTCCATGCTGGTCGCGCCGATGATGGCGGAGGCCATGAACGGGCGGGTGAGGCAGAAGGCGATGGCGAGCTGGGCCGGGTCTACCCCGTGTGCGGCGGCAAGGTCCAGATACGCCTTGACCGGCGCTTCCTGATGCGGCTGCAGGCGGCCGCCGAGATCCTTGTTGATGGTGCCGCGCGAGCCCGCCGGGCGGGCGCCGTTCTGGTATTTGCCTGTCAGCAGCCCCGCCGCCAGCGGCGAATAGGCGAGCAGGCCGACATCTTCGTGATGGGCGACTTCCGCCATGTCGAGGTCGAAGCTGCGATAGAGCAGATTATATTCGTTCTGGATGGTGGCGACGCGCGGCAGGCCGTTGGCCTCGGCGATATCGATATATTTCTGGGTGCCCCAGGCGCTTTCGTTGGAAAGGCCAATGGCGCGGATCTTGCCCGCCTTCACCAGTTCGCCGAGCGTCTCGAGCTTTTCGGTGATTTCGGCAAGCGTGCGCTTGGTGTCCTGCCCGGAAGCATCGAAACCCCAGGCGCCGCGGAAATGGTAGGTGCCGCGGTTAGGCCAGTGAATCTGGTAAAGGTCGATGTAATCGGTCTTCAGCCGCGTGAGGCTGGTCTCCACCGCCTCGCGGATCGAGGCGGCATCGATGTCGCGACCGCCGCGAATATAGTCACGGCCCGAGCCGGCGACCTTGGTAGCGAGCACGACCTGGTCACGCTTGCCGGTCTTTTCGAACCACGCACCGATATAGTCTTCCGTTCGTCCCTGCGTTTCGGCGGAAACCGGGGTGGTGGGATAAAGCTCGGCCGTATCGAAGAAATTGACGCTGTTTTCGATGGCGTAATCCATCTGCGCATGCGCTTCGGCTTCGGTGTTCTGCGTGCCCCACGTCATGGTGCCGAGGCAGATTTCAGACACGGAGATGCCCGTGCGACCCAATAGTTTCTGTTTCATGGAGGTATCCCGGTGCTTGGCCAGTTTTGGAAGGTGGTGTGAAACTAATCGGGAATTGCCGCAGTGCAAGAAAAAATATGACTAAAAGAAAGGGGAAAACAGGTTTGTAAAACCCCGGGCAATGGCGCGTTATAGGGCTTCAAGCTTGACTTCGCCGGCGGGAATGTGAATGGAAGTCGACAAGAATAAAGGCAACGCCAGACAAGAAGGACGACATCCCATGGGTATTGCATTCACATTTCCCGGTCAGGGAAGCCAGGCCGTCGGCATGGGCAAGGAGCTGGCGGACACCTACCCGGAAGCGCGCTCCGTGTTCCAGGAAGTCGATGACGCGCTCGACCAGAAGCTCTCCGACATCATGTGGAACGGCCCGGAAGAAACGCTGACGCTGACCGCCAACGCCCAGCCGGCCCTCATGGCCGTCTCGATGGCAGTGATGCGCGTTCTGGAAGCGCGTGGCCTGAAGCTGTCCGATACGGTGTCTTATGTGGCCGGCCATTCGCTCGGTGAATATTCGGCGCTCTGTGCCGCCGGCACCTTCTCGATCGCCGATACTGCGCGTCTTCTGCGCATCCGCGGTAATGCCATGCAGGCCGCCGTACCGGTCGGCGAGGGCGCCATGGCTGCAATCATCGGGCTCGAGCACGATGCCGTTTCCGCCATTTGCGAGGAAGCCGGCATTCTCGGCGTCTGCCAGATCGCCAATGACAATGGCGGCGGCCAGCTGGTCCTATCAGGCGGCAAGGCTGCCGTCGAAAAGGCGGCGGCGATCGCCTCCGAAAAGGGTGCCAAGCGCGCCATCATGCTGCCGGTTTCCGCACCCTTCCACTCCGCGCTGATGGCGCCGGCAGCGGAAGCGATGCGCGAGGCGCTGGGGAAAGTCGAAAAGCACAATCCGGTGGTGCCTGTTATCGCCAATGTGCGCGCCGCTCCCGTTTCGGATGCCAATGAGATCGCCGCTTTGCTGGTCGAGCAGGTGACGGGCCAGGTGCGCTGGCGCGAGACGGTGGAATGGTTTGCCGCCAACAACGTGACCCAGCTTTATGAGATCGGCTCCGGCAAGGTGCTGACGGGCCTTGCCCGCCGCATCGACAAGACGGTGAACGGCGTTGCCGTCAACGGTGCGGCCGATATCGACCAGCTGCTTGCCACGCTTATCGGCTAAGGCTGAAGAGCCGCCAAAATATTCATCGGGCGCGACAGCGCCAACCATTTGGTCCGAAGCTCTAAAGAAGGAATAGGACATGTTAGATCTGACAGGCCGCAAGGCTCTCGTAACCGGCGCGACCGGCGGCATTGGTGAGGAAATCGCCCGCCTTCTGCACAAGCAGGGCGCAACCGTCGGCCTGCACGGCACGCGCGTTGAAAAGCTCGAGGCTCTGGCGGCGGAACTTGGCGACCGCGTCAAGATTTTCCCGGCTAACCTTGCCGACCGCGCCGAGGTCAAGGCGCTCGGCGAAAAGGCCGAAGCCGAGCTGGAAGGCGTCGACATTCTCGTCAACAATGCCGGCATCACCAAGGACGGCCTCTTCGTGCGCATGAGCGACGATGACTGGGACAACGTCATCGAGGTGAACCTGACCGCGATGTTCCGCCTGACGCGTGAGCTGACGCATCCGATGATGCGCCGCCGTTTCGGCCGCATCATCAACATCACCTCCATCGTCGGTGTCACCGGCAATCCCGGCCAGGCCAATTATTGCGCCTCCAAGGCCGGAATGATCGGTTTTTCG
The DNA here is from genome assembly GCF_048298475.1 of Agrobacterium sp. El2ro-1b. Lineage (NCBI taxonomy): Bacteria > Pseudomonadati > Pseudomonadota > Alphaproteobacteria > Hyphomicrobiales > Rhizobiaceae > Agrobacterium > Agrobacterium sp. El2ro-1b. Next base: position 745,760 of record NZ_CP103458.1, read on the forward strand.
AAGTCGCTGGCGCAGGAAATCGCCACCCGCAACGTCACCGTCAACTGCGTGGCGCCGGGCTTCATCGAAAGCGCGATGACCGGCAAGCTGAACGATAAGCAGAAAGACGCCATCATGGGCGCCATTCCCATGAAGCGCATGGGCACCGGTGCCGAGGTTGCGTCGGCCGTTCTTTATCTGGCTTCCAATGAGGCAGCCTACATGACCGGCCAGACCCTGCACGTTAATGGCGGCATGGCGATGATCTGACGGCGCTCCACGCCGTCGTGAAAAGGATTGCGGCGCTGTTTAAGCACCTTCTTGGGTAGCTTGCGCCGCAAGGCCCGACTTGCCGGTTTTCGGCGAAATTGCCTGTCATACGCTGTGCTTAGCGCGTTTTCAGGCTTTTCGACCGATTGAAACCATGTTAAGCGGGCCAAGACTGTGAACAGTCGTCCCGGAGAGACAGGAAGCCGTTGCGATTTTGCGTGACGATGTCTAGCTTGGACCGGGTTGAACGGGTTTGCCAGCGGTGCCGGATTTGAACGGCGCATGAGGGCTTCTAACAGGGCAGGGTGCCGAAAGGCATTCCCTTTCAAAATAAAGGTCGAGGAAACCGACATGAGCGATATCGCAGAACGCGTAAAGAAAATTGTAATTGATCATCTTGGCGTTGACGCCGACAAGGTTGTCGAAGGCGCCAGCTTCATTGACGATCTGGGCGCTGATTCGCTCGACACCGTTGAACTGGTCATGGCTTTCGAAGAAGAATTCGGCGTTGAAATTCCCGACGACGCAGCTGACTCGATCCTGACTGTCGGCGACGCCGTCAAGTTCATCGAGAAGGCCCAGGCCTGATCGACCTTCATCGGGAAGGTGACATATCTTCCCGTCTTGGCCCGGCTTGTCCGGGCCAATGTTTTATAGGCAGACGGTACGTGCCCCGAAGGGTGTGCGTTCCCGATGTCGCAATGGGTCACGGGCCGCGACAGCGCTGCCTGTAACCTTCATACAAAGATTGAGACATACTGCAGCCTGCCGTGCGTACTATCCCATGGCGCCCGGTGTTGCAGAAAGACCGATGATTTGGATAAGGGCGGAGCATTGGCGATGAGGCGTGTCGTTATCACCGGTACCGGCATGGTATCTCCTCTTGGATGCGGAACGGAAGTGACCTGGGAGCGGCTGTTGGCCGGCCAGAACGGCGCTCGTCTCGTGACTGAATTCGAGGTCGAAGACCTGCCCGCGAAGATCGCCTGCCGCATTCCCGTTGGTGACGGCTCCAACGGCACCTTCAATGCCGATGACTGGATGGAGCCCAAGGAACAGCGCAAGGTCGATCCTTTCATTCTCTACGGCATGGCTGCCGCCGACATGGCGCTTGCCGACGCAAACTGGCATCCGGAAACGGACGACGACCAGGTCGCCACCGGCGTTCTGATCGGCTCCGGCATTGGCGGTCTGGAAGGCATTGTCGAGGCGGGTTACACGCTGCGCGACAAGGGCCCACGTCGCATTTCTCCATTCTTCATTCCCGGCCGTCTGATCAACCTCGTATCCGGCCAGGTTTCCATTCGCCACAAGCTGCGTGGACCGAATCATTCCGTGGTAACGGCCTGCTCGACCGGCGCACACGCTATCGGCGACGCCGCCCGACTGATCGCGCTTGGCGATGCCGATGTCATGGTCGCCGGTGGTGCCGAATCGCCGGTCTGCCGCATTTCGCTTGCCGGCTTTGCCGCCTGCAAGGCGCTCTCCACCCAGCATAATGACGATCCGCAAAAGGCCTCGCGCCCCTATGACCGCGACCGCGACGGTTTCGTCATGGGCGAAGGTGCCGGCATCGTTGTTCTCGAAGAACTCGAACACGCCAAGGCGCGCGGCGCGAAGATTTACGCCGAAGTTGTCGGTTATGGCCTGTCCGGCGATGCCTTCCACATCACGGCTCCGTCCGAGGACGGCGACGGTGCGTATCGCTGCATGTCCATGGCGCTGAAGCGCGCTGGCCTCACGCCTGACGATATCGACTATATCAACGCCCACGGCACCTCCACCATGGCCGACACGATCGAGCTTGGCGCGGTCGAACGGCTTGTCGGCGAATCGGCTCCGAAGATTTCCATGTCTTCCACCAAGTCGGCCACCGGCCATCTTCTCGGCGCTGCCGGCGCGATCGAAGCGATTTTCGCGACGCTTGCGATCCGCGACAATATCGTTCCGCCGACGCTCAACCTCGACAATCCCGATGTCGAGACGAAGATCGACCTCGTGCCGCACAAGGCCCGCAAGCGGCAGGTCAACGTGGCGCTTTCGAATTCCTTCGGTTTCGGCGGCACCAACGCCTCGCTCGTGCTGCGTCGTTACGAAGCATAATCGCGGCGGCGACCCGCCGTCGCAGAGGGTGTCCCGCGCCGCAAGCCGTTCGTGGTTTCTGCGGCGCTCCCTGCGGGGCGCTGACAAGCATGTTCTTTCCTTTGAAGAACAGATTGCGGCTTGCGAAAGCCATTCCGCTTTTCGCGCCGATATTGTAGTCGTTTATGGAAGGCGCTTGGCGGTTCGGGATATCATCCGGCCGCGAACGGCTTTCTCCAGCGGCTTTGTCCGAAACGATGGTCGTGAAGCGCAATCGGGGCTTCACGATATCTCCATGTGGTGCGGGACGGCATTCCGAACCTGTTTTTGCCGCATTACCTGCGCAAAAAGCGCTGACAACGCCGAACTGAAAAGGACCGACGGTGAGCGACACGAATCAGAACAGCCAGGGACCATCAGGACAAAATGGCGCGGGCGAAGGCAATCGCGGCCCGATCATCCCGAAGTCCCCGACCGAGGCGCTGAGGCCGGAAAAAGTGCCGGCGCCGCCGAAGCGTTCCCGCAAGGCCCATGGCCAGCTGGTGATCTTCCTGAATTTTCTGATGACGCTTGCCGTTGCCGTCTGTGTGCTGGCCATTGCCGCCTTCTATTACATGATCAATTCGTTTCAGGAGCCCGGTCCGCTCGAAACGAACACCCATTTCACCGTCCGCAACGGTGCTGGCCTCATCGAGATCGCCAATAATCTCGAACGTAACGACATCATCTCCAACGCCCGCGTTTTCCGCCTGATGACCGGCAGCTATCTGCAGAAGGATCAAACGCTGAAAACAGGCGAATATGAGATCAAGGCCGGCGCTTCGATGAAGGACATCATGCTGCTGCTCGAATCCGGCAAGTCGATCCTTTATTCCGTATCGCTGCCGGAAGGCCTGACCGTGAAGCAGATGTTCGCGCGCCTTGCCGCAGACGAGGTGCTGGACGGCGAACTGCCCGCAACGCTGCCACCTGAGGGCAGTCTGCGCCCGGATACCTATCGTTTCACCCGCGGCACCAAGCGCGAAGAAATCATCAGCCAGATGAGTGCTGCGCAGGACAAGCTGATCGACATGGTCTGGGAGCGGCGCGATCCCGACCTGCCGATCAAGACCGTCGAGGAATTCGTCACGCTCGCCTCGATCGTCGAGAAGGAAACCGGCAAGGATGACGAACGCGCCCATGTCGCCTCCGTCTTCTATAACCGGCTGAAGAAGGGCATGCGCCTGCAGTCCGATCCGACGATCATCTACGGCCTGTTCGGTGGCGACGGCAAGCCTTCCGACCGGCCGATCTACCAGTCGGACCTGCAGAAGCAGACGCCGTTCAATACCTATGTCATCAAGGGCCTGCCGCCATCGCCCATCGCCAATCCGGGACGGGCAGCACTTGAGGCAGTCGCCAATCCATGGCGCACGGATGACCTTTATTTCGTGGCCGATGGGACGGGCGGCCACGTCTTTGCCAAGACGCTTGAAGAGCACAACGCCAATGTCCGCCGCTGGCGCAAGATCGAAGCCGAAAAGGCTGCTTCCGGCGGCAATCCCGATGTGGTCGTGGATGGCCAACCGGGCGGCGCCGAGGCGGAAAAGCCTGCCAACAACTGATAATCTCGATCGGGCCTTGTCATCCACAAGGCCCGTTTTGCGCTGCATGACAGGGGGCTTCCAGATATGACATTGCAATCGATGACCGGCTTTGCGCGCAGCGAAGGAACCTCCGGCCGTTACCGCTGGGCCTGGGAGTTGCGTTCTGTGAACGGCAAGGGGCTCGATGTGCGCCTGCGTCTGCCGACCGGTCTTGAAGCGCTCGAAACCGGCCTGCGCGAAATCGCCGGTGAGCATCTTTCCCGCGGCAATATTCAAGCGGGCCTGACGCTGGCGATTGCGGAAAACCGGCTTGAGGCCGTGATCAACCGCGATGCGCTGGCCGCCGTTCTGGCGCTCAAGAAGGAGCTTGGTGATGTCGTGGACGACAAGCCGCTGAGCTTCGATACCTTGCTCACCTTGCGCGGTCTGGTCGATTTTCGTGAGGCGGAAGACGATGCGGAAGCGCAGGCAGCGCGCAATGGCGATGTGCTTGCCGGTTTCGCCGCTGCCGTGGAGAAGCTGAAGGACATGCGCGAGCGGGAAGGGGCGTCGCTGTTTGCCATCCTGTCTGGCCATATCAACCGCATCGAGCAGCTCGTGGACATCATCGAGAATGATCCATCCCGCCAGCCCGAGCAGATCGCGGCACGGCTCGCCCAGCAGATCGCCCTCATCGGTGACGGCATGCACGGGCTCGACCGTGACCGCCTGCATGCCGAGGCGGCGCTGATCGCCACCAAGGCGGATCTGCGTGAGGAGATCGACCGGCTGCACGCCCATGTCCAGGCTTCACGCGAACTGTTGGAGAATGGCGGACCTGTCGGCCGCAAGCTCGATTTTCTTGCACAGGAATTTAACCGCGAGTCGAATACAATCTGTTCCAAATCGAATGCCAGTGCGGTAACCGCAGCGGGCATAGAGTTGAAAGTGGTGATCGACCAGTTTCGCGAACAGGTCCAAAATCTGGAGTAGACCCCATGGTCCCGGTGAATAATTCTCCCGTCACGATTGCCCGCAGAGGGCTGATGCTGGTGATTTCTTCGCCATCGGGCGCGGGCAAATCCACGATCGCGCGCAACCTGCTCGAAAAAGACAAGAATATCAGCCTCTCCGTCAGCGTTACGACGCGTCCGCGCCGCCAGAGCGAGATCGAAGGCATCCACTACCACTTCATCTCCAAGCGTGATTTCGAGCGCATGCGCGATGGTGACGAGTTGCTGGAATGGGCCGAAGTTCACGGCAATTTTTACGGCACGCCGCGCGAACCGGTCGAAGCGGCGATGGCCGCCGGCCGCGACATGCTGTTCGATATCGACTGGCAGGGCGCCGAACAGCTTCAGGACAAGATGAAGGCCGACGTCGTCTCGATCTTCATCCTGCCGCCGACCATGACCGAGTTGCAATCACGCCTGCACCGTCGCGCCGAAGACAGCGAAGAGGTCATCAAGACCCGCCTCCTTAACTCCCGCGCAGAGATCGAGCACTGGCGCGATTATGACTATGTCATCCTCAATGACGACCTGCAGGCCGCCTTCGAGGGCATAGAAGCGATCGTCAAGGCCGAACGCGTCCGCCGCGACCGCCGCCACGGCATGTTCGACTTCGTGCGGTCGTTGCTCGAGGAAGAGCCGAAGCTCGGTTGAAAGCCGTTTTGTTCTATTTCTGGAGTGAGGCCGGCAAATTGACTTGAATTCCCAACGGAATGAAGTGCTTAAGGTTTTCGGTTGTCACAGTCAGATTATAGACTTGAGCCGTGGCGGCAATGATCAGGTCAGCAAGGCCGGGATGACGGCCTTTGCTGTTTGCCACATCCTCCATCGCACCCGCTACACGGGCAACCGCGACATCCATTGGCAATATTCGATCCCCGAAGTTTCCGGTTAGAGAACTCAACCAGCCATTCAGACGGTTGGCGCGATCGACGGCGCCCTTGCGGACAAGATATCCTATTCCTTTTTGGATTTCGGCAACGGTCATTGCTGACAGATAAAGTGCATCAGCTTCGCCCTGTACATGGAACCATGTGCGGGTCGCTTCGAATGGGATGGGCTTGTCGGGAGCAAAACGGGATATGATATTGGTATCGAGCAGGAAGCCGTTACTCAAAATCGATTTCCCTCATAGTCGCTGGATTGCGCGACAGATCCACACCGCCCGGATAGGTTAGCAGGAAGTCACCGAAATTGGCGGGCGGGGTCTTCAGCGCCTTTTTTGCTGCTTCGGCGGCCTCAACGGAAACGAGCACCGCCGCCGGTTTGCCGTGACGTGTGATCGTCACGAACTCGCCCTTCGCTGCTTCATCGATCAGTGTGGCAAAACCGGCTTTTGCTTCGGCAACGCTCATGCTCGACATATCTGCCTCCAAAAATGACCATATATGGACATAATAGTTGAGCGCAGAATTGCAAGCAACCTCCGTCGGTGCCATCTGCCTTACCTTACAGGCAATTCGCCAACGTCACGAATTCTTCCACCGAGAGCGTTTCCGCCCGGCGCGTGGGATCGATGCCCGCCTTTTCCAGCAGCGTTTCTCCGCCAAGGCTCTTGACGCTCTGGCGCAGCATCTTGCGACGCTGGCCGAAGGCCGCCTCCGTAACCCTTTCAAGCTTCGCGACGTCGCAGGGCAACGGCTTGTCCTTGGGCAGCAGGTGCACGACCGTCGAAGTCACCTTCGGCGGCGGGCTGAAGGCCTGTGGTGGAACGTCGAAGGCCATTTCGGAAACGGTGCGCCATCCGGCGAGCACGCCGAGGCGGCCGTAGTGATTGTCGCCTTCTTCGGCGACGATGCGTTGGCCCACTTCCTTTTGGAACATCAGCGTCATGGAGAGCCAGAAGGGCGGCCACTCCTTTGGCAGCAGCCAGTTGACCAGCAATTGCGTGCCGACATTATAGGGCAGATTGGCGATGATGCGCACAGGCTCGCCGGCGGGAACCAGTGCCTCGAAATCCGTCTTCAGCGCGTCGCCCTCGATGACCTCGAGCCGTCCGGGATAATGTGCTTCGATTTCCGCAAGAACGGGCAGGCAGCGGCTGTCGCGCTCGACGGCGATGACCTTTTTCGCACCGAGCGACAGAATGGCACGGGTAAGGCCGCCGGGGCCGGGGCCGACCTCGATCACCGTCACCCCATCGAGCGGCCCGGCGGTGCGGGCGATCTTCTGGGTCAGGTTGAGGTCGAACAGGAAATTCTGGCCGAGCGATTTCTTCGCATCAAGCCCATGGCGCTGGATGACATCGCGCAGCGGCGGCAGTCCGTCGATGGCGGCCATTACGCGCCAACCCGGCTGCGGGTGGAAATCTCCGCGGCCATCTTCAGCGCCGCCACGAGGCTCGCCTCATTGGCAATGCCCTGGCCGGCAATGCCGAAGGCAGTGCCATGGTCGGGCGACGTGCGGATGAAGGGCAGGCCGAGCGTGACGTTGACCGAATCGTCAAAGCCGAGCGCCTTGGCCGGAATGAGTGCCTGATCGTGATACATGCACACCGCCACGTCATAACGCTTGCGGGCGGCATCGTGGAACATGGTGTCGGCGGGCAGGGGACCGAAGGCGTCGATGCCGTCCTTGCGCAACCGTATGGTCGCGGGATGAACCACATCGCGGTCCTCCGTGCCCAGCGCGCCATCTTCACCCGCATGCGGGTTGAGACCGGCGACAGCCAGACGCGGTGCAGTTATGCCGAATTTTTCCCGCAGATCGGTATCGATGATCCGGCAGGTCGTGACGATCAATTCTTCACTGAGGGCGGCCGGCACGTCCTTTATCGGAATATGGATGGTTACCGGCACGACCCGAACCTTGGGACCGGCAATCATCATCACCGGCATCACCGGCTTGCCCGTCTGGCGCAGGGCGAGATCGGCCAGAAATTCCGTATGACCGGGAAAACCGAATCCGGCTTCGTAAAGCACGGATTTCGCAATCGGATTGGTGACGACAGCCGCAGCCCTGCCTTCAACCGTCAGGGAAACGGCCATCTCGATGGCCTTGATCGTCGCGTGGGCAGCGCCGACATGCGGCTGACCCGCCTGCACGTCAAACCCGACAGGAAGGGGGAGTATGGGGAAAGCGCGCTCGAACAGGCCAACGGCGCCTTCCGGATCGCAGGTCTCGATATTGACCGGCACGCCGATCAGCGCCGCACGGCTCGCCACCACATCGGGATCGCCGATGAAGATAAATGGCGGCACGTCGTTCTCCCGGCGCTTCGCCCAGGCGTTGATGGCGATATCGGGGCCGATACCGGCTGGATCTCCCTGGGTCAGGGCAAGCGGCAGGGATGCATGTGTCACGGAAAGAACCGGCTCTCGTATCAATATCAGGTATTGACGATCTGCGCCTTCTTGCGCAGCTCATCCATGTATTTCTTTTCGTTCGGGTTTTCGCCGTCCTTGGCCTTCATCAGGTCTTCGGCCTTGAACACCATTTCCGCGGCGTAGTCGTCGGAAACCTGACGCTGCTTGCAGATGGCCAGATATTCGACACCCTTCTCGGTCACACGCGTGCCGGTGGTGCCGCCTTCCTTGGTCTTCTCCACCAGCGCCTTCCAGTCTTCCGGCAGTTCCGGCGCGAGAATGCGTCCGAGGTCCTTGATCGCCACGTCACGCATGGTTGCGGCGAAGCTCATGGCTTGGTCGCAGCCGGGGTAGCGCTTGCGCGAGGCTTCGGCCTCGGCCTTGCGCTTGCCGGTAATGGCGTTACGCTTTGCTTCCGGGATGACGAAGATGACCTGTTGCAGGAAATATTCCGTGGTCACGGGCTTTTCGCCGCGTTCCTTCAGGCGGGTGACGAGATCCTGGTTCGACATCTTGCCGCGTGCGCCATAACGGGCGTTGACGAGGCGCGGCCAGCTCATCTGAACGGCGATGAAGGCTTTGAAGTGCTCGGCGCCAACACCCGCCTGCGCAAGCACTTTCGTCAGTTGCTCGGGCTTCATTTTGTTATTGCCGGCAAATCGCGCGAATGCGGCGTCGACGTCCTGCGTGCTGACTGACATCTTCACGCGGCCGATCTCTTCGCGCTTCAGTGCCTCGTCAACCAGCTGTTCGCGGGCCTTTTCGTTGAGATTGCCCGACTGGCGCTGCAGCTTCAGGAAGGCGACGCGTCTTGCAATATCATCGTTGGTGATGGGCGTCTTGTTGACGACGATCTTGACGGTGCTGTCGGCGAAGGCCTGGCCGGCATAAGGCACGATGGCCATGGGAACGGCGAAAATCGCAAAGGCAAAAGCAGCGCCACGCAAAGCCGACTTTCCGAAATTCATCATATGCTTCTCCCTTTCGTCGGCCAGGGTCCTTGCCCTGTTCCGCCAATCTGTTCCGCCCGAAGCGGGGAATATCGAACTCCCCGGCTTTTCAGACCTGCACCTGCGCATCCGCACCGCGAATTTGCCACGTATATATCATCGCGATCCGCAAGACGGCAATGTGTCGGTTTGTTGAAAGAAAACCCGGTAGGTTTCATGTCCGGCCGACACTGGCGTGTTGTTGCGGCAAAACCGTGGCTTTACTGAGCAAATGGCAAAAGGCAGGCCACGATGCTGCGTGACCTGCCTTTAAACTCAGTAGTTGTTTGGTTTCCAGCCGATATCCATGTCGTTCCAGTCCTCATTGGCCGAACCGACGCTGACGTCGCCGAGCGTGCGGAAGGCGAGGCGCGCATTGATCGACCAGTCATTGGCGGCCTGGCGGCTGGAATTGATATTACCCTCGTCGGAATAGCTGACCGTCAAGATCGTGCATTCGTCCTGATAGGCAATGCCGATACGACGCTCTGCGGCAAATTTTCCGTTCAGATCGTAATTGATCGAACCGAATAGCGACCAGTTGTCGTCCATGCGCAGCGAACCGGAAGCCTGAATGATATCGCGGTTTTCGTTATATCCGTATTCCGGCTGTGCCTTGACCTGCGTGTAGCTGAGCTTGCCGTTGATGCGGCGATCCGAATAGCTGATGCCCGTTTCAGACCGGTTGATTTCGAAATTGTCCTTGTCGAGACGCAGGCTCGAGGACAGCGAAAGACCGATCGGGGCATCGAAGGCTGCCATGGCGACATAATCCGAACGATCGGATTCGAGGCCGGAATTGGCGCCCACATTCAGCAAGTCGTAGGAGGCGAAGGAATTTTCGCCCGCCAGATGGAAGGACTGACCGGCAATGGCGCGGATGCCGTAACCATTGTCAAACGTGCCGTTATAACGGAAGCCGATATTCGCACGCGTGCCGCCTTCGATCCGGTCGAAGCCGGAGAACTTGTCGCGCTCGAAGAGGTTTGTGGCGTCGAACACGAAGGCCTGCGCATCCTCGTTCGGGAAACGACCGGAATATTGCTCGTTTGGCCGCACGAAGATTTGCGCGATCGGCTCGATGACGTGATTGCTGTTCAGCGCCGTGAACAGCCATGGGTAACGCAGTTCGAGACCGCCGGTAACCATGCCGCGCAATGCTGCGTCGTCATTGATCATGCCCTCATAGGCATAGGATGTGCCACCGGAGGTGAAGCTTGCCGCGGTCATGTCGGTCCACAGCGCGTCGCCGCGCGCCGCGAGGATCGGCGTGATCTGCAGGCCGCTATCCATCGTGATGGTGCGCTTCCATTCCGCTTCGGTGGTCCAGCGCGTATACGACCCTTCCAGACCGTTGAAGCGCGGGAAACCGCCCATTGCGTAGGAATCCTGCGTCGAACGGCTGATGCTCGTGAAGTTCGTCGTCAGCGAAAGTTCGCCGCCATAGATCGGATCCGGAAGGAAGTAACGATAGTCTACAACAGGATGAACGATCGCCTGCTTGCGTTCCTTCAGCTCCGAATTATCCGTGTCCTGCACATTGAAGTAATAACCGCGGGCATCAAAGCTGTTACGTTCGCCCGTACCCGCCAGATAAATCTGATTGGTCTGGACGTCGTTCTTGTAGCCCTTCAGGTTGTAGGTACGCGAGAAGTTGTTGTCGGACTGCACCATGGCGTCCCAGCCGAAGGCCCAGCGTGGGTTGATGCTGAAATCACCCTTAGTCGCCACCATGCCGCGCTGATCGTTCAACGCGTCACTCGTTCCGGAGATGAACGTATCCGAAGACTGCTGGCTGATGCCGGCAATCGTCAGCGTGTGCATGCCGGTCTCGAAACGCTGGCGCAATTCGGCCTGAAGGAGCAGACCCTGCTTTGTGTAGTAGGTCGGCGTGACCGTGAGGTCGGACGTATCGGACAGAACCTGGAAATAGGGGACACCGATACCGAAGCCGAGCTTGTTGGTCATGCTCATCTGCGGGAACAGGAAACCGGACTTCCGCTTGACCGTATTATCCGGAACCGTGAGGAACGGAATATAGGCGATCGAATGGCCGAAAAGCTGCAGGCGGGCCTTTTCCAGCCGCACCGTATGGGTCTTGCCGTCCTGAATGACGCGCTCAGCCTTGACCTGCCATAGCGGCGCCTTTTCGGGGCGCTCGGCGCAGGGCAGGCAGGCGGTGTAAACGCCGTTATTAAGGACCATCGTGTCGCTGTTGAGACGCTCGGCGCTTTCACCCGCGATACGGGTATTGTCCGTGGTCTCGACGCGCAGGGCATTCACGAATCCCTGACCGAAGTCGTCGGTGACGTCCATTTCGTCGGCATAAATCTTGTTGCCGCCCGGCTCGATCAACTCGATGTTGCCATGGGCAATCACGCGACCGGTCTGCTGGTTGTATTCCACTTGCTGGGCCACCATGCGGTAGCCCGAATAATTCATGCGAACCACACCCTTGGCGATGACGCGCTGGGAATCGCGGTTATAGGTCAGTTCATTTGCTGTAAGCAGGAGTTTCGAATCGTCTTGGCTTGCCGACGCAAGCAGTCCATCCTGGCCGAAAGCGACCGGGCTGGATGCCAAATACGCGCACACAGCGGCACCTGTCAGAAGGGCCGTCCAAAGCCGCCTGATATTCCCGCGGTCATATACCGCCACTAGCCGTCCTCCTGATGAAGCAGAATGGTTGCCCCCAAAGCCAACGCCACGATAACTGGAACCCAGACCGCGACGGAGGGAGGGACAACACCACCACTCCCGAATGCCCTTACGAGCACGGTTACTACATAAAGCACGAAGCCGGAAACGATTCCACCCAGAATCACGGAGCGCGATTGGGCGAAGCGGCTGAACTTTAGTGAAACGGTCGCGGCGATCAAGGTCATCGCGACCAGAAGCAGGGGCGTCGATAGCAGGAAATGATACTGCGTCTCAAGCGCCTTTGAAGATAGTCCAAAGGACTTTGCAACTTCGATCTTGTGAGAAAGGTCAAAGAAAGCAACGGTTTCCGTCTGCGTCATGCGCTCCTGGACGAATTCCCGTCTCAGATTGGTACTGATCTGCATGCTTTCTTGCCGAACTGGCACATGTCCGGCGCGTGTTTCCGAAACGCCGTTAAGAAGCCAGTAACCATCTTCCAATTTAGCCGACTTCGCATCCTTTCGCGAGACGATGTTTCCGTCCTTGTCGAGGTCGATGAGAACCACGTCGAGAAGCATCGTTCCGTTGTCTTCGAAGCTCTTGGCGCCGATGATCGTATCCTGGCCGCCGCTCGACTGGCGCATCCACGGAATGATCTCCTGTTGGCGGCCGCCGCCTGCGTCGTTGCGCAGACCTGCCTCCATGGCCAGTGACTTGTTCTGGCCCCATGCGGCGATGGGGTTGAGGACCATGACGGACAGGATGCCGATGAAAACTGCGCCGAGCACGAAGGGGAGGATGAATTGCCAGGCGGAAATGCCCGCGGCACGCGTCACCACCAGTTCGTAACGCCGGTTGAGCGAGATCAGCGTCGTCATGCCGACGAAAAGCGCGATGAAAGGAACGGTTTGCTGCAGGATCAGCGGCAGGCGAAGCGCCGTCAGGCCAAGGGCGGCCGGAACGGAATAGCCGGGCAGGCCGGACATGCGCCGTGCCGTCTCGCTGAAATCGGCGAGATAGATGATCGACGATACGCCGAGCACGAACCAGATGGCTGTCATCAGATATCGCTTCAGGAAATACCGGGCGAGCGTGTTGAAAATCATACGTTACCGCTCCCCGGGTTTTTCACCATCCGGCTGGAGAAGAGACGGCGTAGGCGACCTGCCGCATCCGCAATCACCTTCGGCATTTTCGGCTTACGGCCGGTCATCAGCACGAAGGCGGCAGCGGCACCGCTGAGGCCCGGCACGGCATAGACCAGCGGAATGAAGGCAGCACTCTGCTTGACCTGATTGGTGACGTAAAAACCGAGCCAGCGCAGCATGAATGCCGTTACCAGCGCGGCGACCATCGGATGCAGGCGCGCTTCGCGGTGCGACCGGGAATCGGCGGCGATGGTGAGCGAAATCAGCGCGAAGGCGAAGGCGAACATCCAGTCCGACAGGCGCTTGTGCAACTCGCTGCGGAAGGTCTCCGGCGAGCGCTTGTAGCTCGCATTGTTCTCGTCCGGTGAGAGAAGGAAGCCGAGGCTCGCATCGCCGGGCGAAAGCGACGGCTCCGAATCCTGCTTTTCCGACATGGTCGAAAGGTCGAAGGCGTAGGACAGGAACTTGACGATCGAGACCTTGCCGTCGGGCGTCTTCTGCTGCACTTCGCCGTCGCGCATGGTCAGCGACGTGCCGCTTTCATCAATCATGCCTTCCTTGGCATAATAGATGAGGTCGAAATTCGGATCGCGGCGATCGGCCACGAACAGGCCCTTGAGGATACGGCCCTGCCGCTGGGCGATCTGCACGTAAAGGCCGTCCTGAATGGTGCGGAAGGTCTTTTCCTCGATGACCGAAGACAACAGGTCAGCATAAGCGGCGGCCACCATCTGCCGGGCGGAGTTGCGCGCTGGCGGCTCGATGAAATTGGTGATGGTGAAGGAAAACAGGCTCAGAACGGCGGCCAGAATGAGAACCGGGCGATACATCACCGAACGCGGCGCTCCGGCCGCATCGATGATGGCAAGCTCGGAATCATTGTTCATCGTCGTGAAGATCTGGGTGATGCCGATGACAAGTGCGAACGGCAGAACCACGGGGATAAGCGTCGGCAGAATCATCGTCGCGAGCGCCATGAAGGAACCCATCGACTGGCCCGTATCGGTCACGAGATTGATTCTCTGGAGAACCTGGATGGTCCAGATGATGGCCAGCACCGGCAACAGCGCGACCAGAAACATCTGCGTTGTCCGCCGCAGGATATAGTTCTCGAGAAGCTTCATACGGCCCTGTTCGATATTGTTTTTTCGTGCGATCGCTCGCCGAATTTCCGCCTATCTAATCGCATCGTTGGCAATTGGCTATTCCGGCATGCTCACAAATATGTTTTGCGCGATGATTTTTCCACGCCCTGTGTCTTTTTGTGAAACAAGCTGTCGGTTTCATGACGTGATGTCGTCTTCCACAAAAATGCCTTTCCTTTAACGACTGTAGGCCTTTAAAGAATGCGGGTTGCGCCCCGGGCCGAAAAGGCCATGATCACGCGCATCGTGCAAGTCGTCCAAGAAGAGCAGGAAAACATGTCCGCTAAATTCGATATTTCTTTCGCCAATTCCGCCTCGCTGGAAAATGCCCTGGCCATCGTGCTGCAGGCCTCGGGCGAGGCGCAGGCCGTTGCCGGTGCTTCTGAGGCCGATCCGGGTGGTGTGATCGAGAGGGCGTCGAAGATTTCCGGCTTTTCCGCAAAGTCGATGGCGACGCTAGACGTCATCGCGCCGCAGGGTTCCGCTGCCGACCGTCTGCTCGTCATCGGGCTCGGCAAGCCGTCGAAGCTGGTCGCCCATGACTGGCTGCGCGCCGGCGGCACCGCGACTGCCCATTTCAAGAAGGCGGACCGGGTCGTCATCTATCTCGATGCCCCGGGTGTCGAGATGAACGCAGAGGTGGCTGCGGATTTCGCGCTTGGCCTCCTGCTGCGCGCCTATAGTTTCGATGCCTATAAGACCAAGAAGAAATCCGACGATGAAAAGACGCCGAAGAAAGTCGATGTCACCATCGTAACCGCCGCCCATAAGGACGCGGAAAAGGCCTTTGCCGTGTCGGAAGCCATTGCGGGCGGCGTGGTTCTGGCGCGTGATCTCGTCAACCTGCCGCCGAATGTGCTTGGCCCGGTCGAATTCGCCGAAAAAGCGGAAGAGCTGCGCAAGCTTGGTGTCGATGTCGAGATTCTCGGCGAAAAAGAGCTGAAGAAGCTCGGCATGAATGCGCTTCTCGGTGTTGCGCAGGGTTCGGCTCGCCCGCCGCGGCTGGCAGTCATGCAGTGGAACGGTGGTTCCAAGAAAGACGAGCCCATCGCCTTCGTCGGCAAGGGCGTCGTTTTCGACACCGGTGGCATTTCGCTGAAACCCGGTCTCAACATGGAAGACATGAAGGGTGACATGGGCGGTGCTGCTGCCGTCACCGGCCTGATGCATGTGCTTGCGGCCCGCAAGGCCAAGGCAAACGTGATCGGCGTCATCGGCCTTGTGGAAAACATGCCTGATGGCAATGCCCAGCGTCCCGGCGATATCGTCACCTCCATGTCCGGCCAGACCATCGAGATCATCAATACCGATGCCGAAGGCCGGCTGGTTCTGGCTGATGCGCTCTGGTACACCAAGGATCGCTTCAACCCGAAATTCATGATCAATCTCGCCACGCTGACGGGTGCGATCACGGTTGCGCTCGGCAATCTTCAGGCCGGTCTTTTCTCCAACGACGACGAGCTGGCCACGCGGCTTGCACAGGCCGGAGAGGCGACGGCCGAGAGGCTGTGGCGCATGCCGCTCGGCAAGGATTACGACAAGATCATCGATTCCAAATTCGCCGATATGAAGAATAGCTCCGGCCGGCTGGCGGGTTCCGTCACCGCCGCGCAGTTCCTCAAGCGTTTCGTTGGCGAAACGCCGTGGGCGCATCTCGATATTGCCGGCACCGCCATGGGTTCACCGCTGACCGAGATCAACCAGTCCTGGGGCTCGGGCTACGGCGTGCGTCTGCTGAACGAACTCGTTCGTGCCCATTACGAAGATTGAAGCGAGCGGAGCGGCGCGTCTGCGAATGACTGAAATTCTGTTCTACCATCTGACGGAATCGAAGCTGGAGGATGCGCTGCCGCCTTTGCTCGAGAAATCGCTGGAACGCGGCTGGAAGGTCGCGATCCAGACTGTCGACGAGGAGCGCCGCGATTTCCTCGACACACATCTGTGGACCTTTCGCGACGATAGTTTCCTGCCGCACGCCACCGATGCGTCATCTGCGCCGCAGAACCAGCCGATTCTTCTGACGGCGTCGAGCGAGAACGGCAATGCGGCGAACGTACGCTTTCTGGTCGACGGCGCCGAGCCGCCAGCGGTGGAGACCTATGAGCGCGTCGTCTTCATGTTCGACGGATACGACGCCTACCAGCTGGAAATGGCGCGTAACCACTGGAAAACGCTGAAGGCAGAGGGGCATTCGCTGACCTATTGGCAGCAGTCTCCCGAAGGTCGCTGGCAAAAAAAGGCCTGACTGCCGCCCGGCCATATTCAGACCAGCCCACTGGAATGGACTGGTAAGAAATCGCATGTGGCATCGCTTGCAACCTTTTGCTCTATGAAGTGCTTAAATAATCGGCTTGATATCCAGTCGCAGGCTGAGGGCAAAAGCGTTTGCGGCGCGGTAAAATAGAAGGATCTGGCATGGGACAGGCGATTTCTAGACCGGATCGGGAGGTGGAGCGTCTTGTGGCCGTGCGGTCGGTTGTCGCCTTCAAGAATGCCGAAACTGACGAATTGAGGGCAATCTCCCAACTGGCGCAGGGCGTGTTCGACGTGGCACGCGCGGCAGTTCACATTCTGGACGAGGACTGGCTGCATATCGCCGAGCAGGCGGGCCTGCAATTTCAGGAGTGTTCCCGGGATATCGCCATCTGCGACCGCGTGGTCGTGACACAGAATGTTTTGACGGTGTCTGATCTGAGCGTCCACCCGGAATTCGGCTGGCTTCCCTATGTGAAAGGTAGCCCTGAATTGCGATCTTATGCGGGCGCGCCGATCGAACTTGAGCCCGGTCTCGTTGTCGGCACCTTCTGTCTGCTTGATCCCAACGTGCGTGACTATTCACCGGCCGAGATCGACAATCTGAGATATTTCGCGACGCTTGCCGGAGCGCTTCTGAGACTGCAAAAAGCCAATTTCACCATGAGCCTTGCCGCTCGTGAATTGCGCGACGCGGCCATGACCGATCCTCTCACGGGTTTCTATAACCGCAAGGCTCTGGATTCCATCGTTGATCTGGAACTTGGCGCAGCGCTTTGCGAGAAGGAAACCTTTGGTGTTCTCTATCTCGATCTCGACGGTTTCAAGGCCATCAACGATACGCTGGGTCATGCCGCAGGAGACAAGGTTCTTGTCGAGGCGGCCGCACGCATTCGCGACGTTGTCAGAGCTGAAGATACGGTGGTCCGTATGGGTGGTGACGAATTCGCGATATTCGTTCCGCGTCCGACGTCTGCGTCCATCATTGGCAGTCTAGCGGAAAGGCTGCTTGAAGCGTTTCGGCAGCCGTTTCATGTGGAGGGCGAAAACGTGCTTGCACGTCTCAGCATCGGCGGCGCAATTGCGCCGCAGGCCGGTGCCGATCGCCCGACACTGCTGCGCAGCGTCGACGAAGCCCTCTATCAGGCCAAAAAATCAGGGCGCGACCGCTTTGTCAGCCGCGCCCTCTGAGGCTTGTATGTCTGGAAGCGTTGAGGCTTCTCAGTCGTAGAACGAATCCACGAATTTGTGGCGGCCGAGCAGGAAGGCGTCAGCCACATGGGTCAGCGGCGCAAGATCGACGTCGGAGCGGCCGGCCTTGATGATCTCGGCGAAGCGCTCGTAAAGCGCCGGATATTCCCGTTCCGGCTGGGACAGTTTTTCCTCGCCGTTGATCGAGAGCTTCGCGCCGCCTTCCGAAAGTACCATCCGTCCCGCTGCCGTTTCGGCAACAATATCCCAGCTCTGCTTGCCGGTCTGGCGCCAGTCGAATTCGGCATGGACGGGCGTTTTTTCAACGTCGGAAAAATGCAGGTCGGCGGCGATCGGGGCGTCGCGGTTTTCAGGGAATTCCAGCGTCGCCTTGGTCAGGAACAGTGCGCGGGGCAGGATATGGGTGATGATCGACAGCGCATTGATGCCGGGATCGAACACGCCGAGACCGCCCGCCTGCCAGATCCAGGCCTGGTTCGGATGCCAGTGGCGCACATCCTCTTTCCAGATGACATGCACGCTGTCGATTGTCGTCGAGGCCAGAAACGCCTTCGCTGCCTCCACCGCCGGCGCATAACGGGAATGCCAGCTGGCAAACAGCGAAAGACCCTTCGAATCCGCCAGACGAGCGAGATCCTGCACCTCCGAAAGCGTAGCACCCGGCGGCTTTTCAAGGAAAACATGCTTGCCGGCATTCAGCGCCGCGTAAGCTGCCTCGTAACGATATTGCGGCGGCATGCACAGCGAAACCGCATTGATTGCCGGCTCCGCCTCCAGCATGGCCTCGATGGTGCCATAGGAGGAAACACCGTCCACGGTGCCGTGGCGGCTGGCGGTGCAGATCAATTCGAAATCCGGATTGCCTGCGATGGCGGGGAGATGCTGGTCGCGAACGATTTTGCCGACGCCTACAATGGCAAGCTTGGTGGCTGACATGGAGAGGGATCCGTTTGAGTGCTTCATGGGATAAAGTGTGACTTTACAGGTTTTTAGCAGAAACAACCGAAGGGGCAAGGCGATGATCCCGCCCGTCGCGTCATTTTTGTATCGCCGGGATGTGGCGCAATATTCAAATGTATATTCGAAAATAATAAAGAGGCGAGGTGCAGTAAATATTTTTATATATAAATGTCATTCCATTGAAATTGATATTTCAATTATGATCTTTTTCGGTAATCTCCAATCGATATTGTTTGTTGTTTATTTTATTTTGATTTTTTATTTCCGGTGGAGGCGCTATGATTATATTGCGAAACTTAAGTGTAGGCGGTGTCTGCGATGCCGTTGCCCACGCTTAGGTCGGATTTTACCAATTGACCGCGCGTGAAATCCAGCATCCTTATCAAGATGTGCTGCAATTGCGCTGCTGCCGTCATCCGGCGGTGAAGTGCCAATGATGGAATTGGTCTTCCCCCAGCTATCCGCTTCAGTAGCCGAGCTTCCATTTCTGCTTCTTCAGGCCGCGGCTGTTGTCGGCATGGTGTCCATATTGATGTTGTTGCGGCGAGACGTGGCAATCACTGACGCGCGTTACAGAATTTACTACGGCTTTGTGTTTGGAGTGGCCGGCTTTTTATTGACGATGCTGGTTTCCGACTTCATCAAGCTGCCCTCGAAACCCTATATCCGTTCGGACCTGCTGTTTCTGGCAGGAGTGCTGGGCTCCTGGCAGGGAGGGCTGATCGGTTTCGCGTTAATCGCCGCGGGACGCTTCCTGTTCGGCGGGCCGGCATTGTTCGGTGCCGCAATTTTGGACATGGGCGTCATCTCGGCGTTTGGCATTGCCATGTATGCTTGGCTGCGCGGTCGCCCCCTGACTGACCTCGGCGTTCTGGAGATCGGCGGCGTTTTCGCGATCAGGATTTTCGCCGCCTTGTTCGCCGTGTCCCTGACCTATGGTTTCGACATGATTGGACAGGAGGTGTTTCTGAGCAATGTCGGGCGGCGCATTGTCGGCTCATCCGTGGGTCTGCCCATGATCGCATGCCTTTTCCTGCTGTTGCGCACTGAGGCGCGGGCGCGGGAGGCGGCAAAGAAACGTGATCTTGCCGCACTCACAGATCCCTTGACAGGTCTGCCCAATCGGCGTGCGCTTAAAGATCATATCGAACTGGCCATTCAGGGGACGCCTTCGGCCCCCCACGCGCTTCTTTTGATCGAAATTGTCAACATTGCCGATGTCGCGGCCCATCAGGGCGAGGATTGGGCGGATTTATTCTGGCCAAAACTGGCGCAAGAAATCTGCGATGGCGACAATGGGCTCTTGTCGAGGTTCCTGGCGCCGCAGAGCTTCATGTTCAGCGATGCAACGCTCGCGGTCCTCATAGAAGGGGTCTCGTTCGACAAGTCGGAGAGCGCCCATCTGGTCATGCATCTGCACGAGGCGCTGATCGCTTTTTCGCGCTCCACCGAGGCAGGCCCGGTTCCGTATCTGAAAATCGGGGCCGCGAATTTGGATAGGCTCTCCCATCAGAACATCGCGTCATTCCTCAAACACCTCAGCCTCGCCCTGCAGAGAAGCGAAAGTGCCGTGCAGATATTCCCTTTTTCTTTTGCCGAAAAAGCGGCACGGGACGAGGGGGTCCGGCAGATGCTGGTCCGGTGGATCAAGAACGGAAACCCGCCAATATTTTACCAGCCTAAGTTTGAAATCCATACGCGCCGCATGATTGGCGCCGAGGCGCTTTTACGTGCCGTCGATGCGCATGGGCAGACGCTTTCGCCCTACTACGTGCTGGAAATCGCCGAGCGTCACCGACTGCTGGCGGAATTCGAATGGGCGACTATCGACGCGGTGGTCCGAGACCTTGCGGCGTTACACGAGGTTGATCCTGGCTTTCATCTCGCCGTGAATGTCTCCGCTTCCTCCTTTGCGATGCCATGTTTCGGGGAGAGGGTGGTGGCATTGCTGCAGACGGCGGCGGTGCCGGCGCAGCGCCTGTCGATCGAGGTGACGGAAATGAGCAAGATGCCGAGCATCGATGCCGTGCAACACAACTTCGATACGCTGATTGCGGCTGGCGTAAGGCTGGCTCTCGACGATTTCGGCACCGGTTATGCGGCGCTCACCTTGCTGGCAAGGTTTCCCTTCGAAGAGGTGAAGATCGATCATTGGATGACATCACGGCTCGATCAGGCACGCTTCAGGGACGCTGTTGTCCTCGCCTTCGAAAGCGCCGAACGATATGGCGCCAAGCTGGTGACGGAAGGCATAGAGACCGAAGAGCAGTGCCGGATATTGATGCAGATGGGAATCCGCTTCGGCCAGGGTTATCTCTATTCGCCTGCAGTCCCGCTTCAAAACCTGCTTCGCCAGAAGAAATGCGCGTAACGCATTGCGCTAGAACGTCGCCGTGATCTTACCGTTGCAGCCGCAGGCATCGCGGAAGCTGGAGACCTTCGAAACGGGGGGATGTTACCCGCCCGTCGTTATCGCACGATCACTGCGCCATCGCATCCTCATATTCGCTCGAAAGCACCAGCCATTGCTCCTCGGCGTCGGAAAGCTTGGCAGCGGCCTCGCCGCGCTCCTTCACTTTCAGCGCGGCCTTGGCAGGGGCTTTTTCGTATAAAACAGGGTCCGCCAGTTCCTTGTCGAGCGCCTGAATCAGTTTCTCAAGCTTTGCCGTCAGGGATTCGATTTCGTTGATCTTTTTCTTGAGCGGCGCCAGCTGGGCGCGCTTTTCTGCATTGGCCTTGCGCTGGTCGGCTTTCGAGGTCTGGTCGGCGGCGGCCTCGGTCTTGTCGTCCTTCTTCCTGCCGGAGGAAATAACGAGATCGCGATATTCCTCCATGTCGCCTTCGAAGGTCTTGACCGTGCCGTCGGCCACCAGCCACAGCCGGTCCACCGTCGCTTCGATCAGGTGGCGGTCGTGCGAAATGAGGATGACCGCGCCGCTATAATCGTTCAGCGCCTCGATCAGCGCCCGGCGGCTGTCGATGTCGAGATGGTTGGTCGGTTCATCGAGGATCAGAAGGTTCGGCGCATGGAAGGCGGCAAGCCCCATCAGCAGCCGGGCCTTTTCACCGCCCGACAAGTCCTTCGCCGCCGTCGCCATTTTTTCCGTCGCAAGACCCATTTGCGCCACGCGAGCGCGCACCTGCGCTTCCGGCGCCAGCGGCATCAGCTTGCGCACATGTTCGACGGGCGTTTCATCCGGCACGAGGTCGTCGAGCTGATGCTGTGCGAAGAAACCGATCTTGAGGCTCGAGGCGACGCGAAGATCGCCCGCCTGCGGTGCAAGCCGGCCGGAGATGAATTTCGCGAAGGTCGATTTGCCGTTGCCGTTCGAGCCGAGCAGCGCGATGCGGTCGTCATTGTCGATCCTGAGATTGAGCTGTTTCAGGATGGATTTGCCCGGCTCGTATCCGACTGCGCCGCCATTGATGGCGACGATGGGGGAGGCGGGCTGCTTTTCCGGCTCGGGAAATGTGATCGGCTGGACATGGTCCTCGATCACGGCGGCAACGGTGCCCATGCGCTCCAGCGCCTTGATGCGGCTCTGGGCCTGGCGTGCCTTGGTGGCCTTGGCGCGGAAACGGTCGATGAAGCTTTGCAGATGTTTGCGCGCCGCGTCGTTCTTGACCTTGGCCTTCATCTGCAATTCGTCGGCCTCGGCCTTCTGCCGCTCGAACTGGTCGTAACCACCGCGATAGAAGGTCAGCTTCTTCTGGTCCAGATGCACGATGGAATTGACGGCATTGTTGAGGAGATCGCGGTCATGGCTGATGATGATGACGGTATGCGGATAACGCCGGATATAGTCTTCCAGCCAGAGCGTGCCTTCGAGGTCGAGATAGTTGGTCGGTTCGTCGAGCAGCAACAGGTCCGGTTCGGCAAACAGCACTGAGGCGAGCGCCACGCGCATGCGCCAGCCGCCGGAGAAGGAGGAGGCGGGCCGAAGCTGCGCCTCGTGATCGAAACCGAGACCGGCAAGAATGCTGGAGGCGCGCGCTTCCGCCGAATGGGCATCGATATCGACAAGCCGCATCTGGATTTCAGCGATCCGGTGAGGATCGGTTGCGGTTTCCGCTTCGGCCAAAAGCGCGCTGCGCTCCTTGTCGGCGGCAAGCACGATGGAAATCAGTGATTCCTCCGTGCCCGGCGCTTCCTGTGCCACCTGGCCGATGCGGGCGAGTTTCGGGATCGTCACCGAACCGCCTTCCGCCGCAAGATCGCCGGTGATGATCCGGAACAGGGTGGATTTTCCGGCACCGTTGCGGCCGACGAGACCCGCCTTCACACCGGCGGGAAGCGCCACGCTGGCATGGTCAAGAAGCAGACGCCCGGCGATGCGGGCGGAAAGATCGGTAATCGTAATCATGGCGCCGTTTTGGCCGAACTGTCTGGCCAAGGCAAGAGCCTCTGCGCCACACCGCGAGAGATTGCCGCTTCAGGAGCCGAGCTGTGCCAGATAGCTGTTGCGGCTGTGCTGCGCCACCTCCCGCGAGTAGCCGATAACGCAGTTGCGCGTGCCGCTGCGGGCCGAGAGCAAAGCGAGTTCGGCATGGCCGAAAAATTCGGCGGCTGTGGCGGTGCCATCCACCGCCGCGACACCGATCGAAACCGTCAGATGCTCGCCATCGCCACCACTGGTCGCGAAGTGCAGGGCCTCTACGCTTTGCCGCAGCCGCTCGGCGATCGCCTCGGCCGTATTCTGCGGTACCCCGGCAAACAGAAAGGCGAATTCATCGCCACCGATGCGAGCGACGAAATCGTCCTTCTTGATGGTCTTGCGAAACAGCGCGGCGAGCCGTCGCAGTGCCTTATTGCCGGCGGAAGAACCATATTTGCCGTTGATTTCCCGGAAATGATCGATGTCGAGCAATACCAGCGAGGTGGCGGACGCGGCCCGATCCTTTGCAAAAAGGGCGCCGAGCTTTTCCAGAAAGGCGGCCCGGTTGGGAAGCGCCGTCAAGCTGTCGCGCAGGGAGGCGGCCTGAAGTTCCACCCGGTTTCTTTCGGCTTCACGGATTTTCACCAGCCCCATGGCAATGAAATGCCGAAGGCTCGTCTGCTCCTCGTGAATGTCGCCCAGAAGCTCCAGGAAACGCTCCGTTGCCGGCGGCTCGCTGTCCTCATCCTGCTGGAGGGCGTCCATGAAGGTCTCGGTGCGTTTAAGGCTTGCCTCCAGCCGCGCGGAAATCTGCGTCAGCGTGTCGAAGGTCGCGCTCGCCATCTGTTCGGCTTCGATCCGGGAAAAGCCGGGCAGATTGTGCCGCTGGCCAATAATATCGATCTCGTGCTGCTGCGGCGCATTGCCGAGCGCTAGAATGTCGCGGCCCATGGCCGGGTTGTGTCCTGATAATATTTCATAGATCAGTTCGTAATTGCGCGGGAATGGCGCAATGTTCATCTTGGCGATGAATTGGGTGATTTTGGTAACGACAAGAGAACTTCTTGCCTGATCACGTTTCTTATCGCCCGCCGATGTCGTCACTGACAGCCCCAATACCGAGATTATTATGAATAGACCGGCGATAACCGATTGTTGAATGGGTTTATTCTTACAAGCAACGGTTTAAAATTGACTGAATCCGCGAAAAGTTTTGGCGCTGCGAAGCGAAAATTTTCACGCCGGACAGACGTGCGGACCGCACGCGTTTCCTGATCGATCACATGACAAATCCTGATTTGATTTCATGGCCCGGCCGTTCTTATATCGTTTCATCAATATTGCAGAAGAGGGTAGCTTATGACGAATTCCAGAACGCTCTACTCGTTGTGCGGAAGCGATATTTCCAGACCGTTTTCTCCCCATTGCTGGAAAACCGTGCTTTCGCTGGCCCATAAGGGGCTGGATTTCGAGGAGCGCCCCTTGCCCTTCACGGTCATTCCGACGGTGGAGGATGGGTTTTCGAAGACGGTGCCGATCCTGCGCGATGGCGACCAGCTGGTGAGCGACAGTTTCGAAATCGCGCTTTATCTGGATGACGCCTATCCGGAGCGGCCGTCGCTGTTCGATGGGGAGGGTGGCAAGGCGATGGCCCGCTTTGTTGAAAGCTGGTCACAGACGGTGCTACATCCGGCTATCACCCGTATTGCCCTGCTGGATATCCACAACATGCTGGATGAGCCGGATCGCCGTTATTTCCGTGACAGCAGGACGAAAGCGCTTGGCCGCCCGCTTGAGGACGTCACGGCGAACCGCGAGGCGGAAATCGCTGCTTTTCCGGCATTGCTCGCGCCGATCCGCCGCATGTTGAGCTTCCAGCCCTTCATTGGCGGCACGTCGCCGCTGTTTGCGGACTATATCGTCTTCGGCGCGCTGCAATGGGCGCGCATCACGTCAGGGGCGGATCTGTTTGCCGATAATGATCCGGTGCGGGACTGGTTCGAAGGCTGCCTCGATCTCTACGATGCGCGGGGCCGCAGTGTGACAGCGGCGTGAAATGTCTGGCGTCATCGTCGCAATCTCGTTGATCCCCCTTGTTTTCGGGCCTTTGGGCGGGTAAAGACCGCCCACTTTCTCTGAAGGAAAAGGAAACGGACACATGGCGATTGAACGCACATTTTCGATGATCAAGCCGGACGCAACCAAGCGTAACCTCACGGGCGCGATCACCAAGGTATTTGAAGACAACGGTCTGCGCATCGTCGCCTCCAAGCGCGTCTGGATGAGCAAGCGCGAAGCCGAAGGCTTCTACGCCGTTCACAAAGAGCGCCCCTTCTTCGGCGAACTCGTTGAAGGCATGACCTCCGGCCCGACCATCGTTCAGGTTCTGGAAGGCGAAAACGCCATCCTCAAGAACCGCGAAATCATGGGCGCCACCAACCCGGCCCAGGCTGCTGAAGGCACCATCCGCAAGTCCTTCGCGCTTTCCATCGGCGAAAACTCCGTTCACGGTTCCGACGCTCCGGAAACCGCCGCACAGGAAATCGCCTACTGGTTCGCCGAAACCGAAATCGTTGGCTGATTCAAAACCTCAACGGCTTGAATCGCTGTTGCAGGCGATTGGCTGAGACCGTTGAAAAGACTCGAAGAAACGGGGCCGAAAGGCTCCGTTTTTTGTTTGACAGGCGGTAAAGCAACGCCACTCCCTACGACGCCGGGCACCCCTGAACCGGGCGCATATCCGTCGTGCCGTCAGGCTTGAACACTTCCGGATTGGGCGTATAGAGCGGGCCGATCACCAGAGGCTTGGCCGGCAGAGCCGACTGGTCGGTATCGGAGCGGATCGTGGTCTCGATTGTCTGCATGACATCGCCATCCGGGCCCTTGATGCGGATGGTGACCCTGTAGGGCCGGTCCTGCTTCACGCATTCGACCGGCGGGCTCTGAACGCTGATCTTTTCGTCCTTCGGAAAAATTCTCTCCTTGGTCGTGAGATCGGGGCCGCCGCGCGGGTTTTCGAAAACCGCCTCCACGCTGCTGCCGTCGCGGATGGGGGCGATGCGCTGAAGCGTCACCAGATAGGTGGCGATGGCGACGCGGTAATTGAAGACGAACATCCGCCCGGACAGCTTGGCCACTTCACGCGGTTCATCGCGCTGGCAACCGGAAAGAGACAACATTGCTGCAATCGCCAGCAGGGCCAGGGCAATTCTCACGGCTGCACCTCCTTCTTGCGCTGATAATGCCGGCTGGCTTTTTGCCGGTTGCCGCACACCGCCATGTCGCACCAGACACGGCTTCTGTTTTTGCTGCGGTCGATGAACAGCCAGCCGCAATTGCCACAGATCCGCAGCCGTTCCCGTGTCTCGCTGGCAAGCAGCGACAGAGCGGAATGGACGGTGGCGTTGGCGAGACTTTCAGACGCCGGGAATAGCCGTAGCGCCGTGCCGCCCGCAGAGAGAAACCGCGCCAGCTTGCCATCATCATCCGCCCCGCCTGAGACAGACGAACGGAAGTGATCGTCGATCGCCTCGCGCAGTTCGAGAAAAATGGGCCGTTTGTCCGCCTCCGGCGCGATGAGGATAGGAAACCTGTCCCGTTCCGCACCAAGCCGCATTGCCGCTTCGGCAAAGGCGGCGATCTGCTCCGGCACGGCAAAACGGTCGAGCGTCCTTGCCGCGTCCGAGCGCAGGATCACGCTGTTGGCGACATCGAGCGCCAATGCTCCCCCTGCAAAACGATGTTCCGTCCAGCGAAATGTCATGCGCATATTATAACTATCAAAATGTGTTTTAACAGTTATAATCGTGGCAGGAGGACGGGCTTGGCTTATTTCCTGCAACAATTGCTGAATGCCGTGCCGGTCGCAGCCCTTTATGCGGTTCTGGCCTTCGGTTATGCCATCGCCTTTTCGGTCACGAAACGCGCCGATGTGACCTATGGCGCCATATTCGCCTTTGCCGGCCAGACCTGCCTCCTGTTTGCCGATTTCGGTTGGAACCGGCTGTGGCTCGTTCTGCCGGCAACATTGGCGCTGGGGGCGGGGGCAGGCCTGTTCGGCGGGCTTTGGGCCGCGGGTTTCATCGGCAGAGCGGTGATGCGGCCGCTGGCAAAGGCTTCTCCCAACGCGGTGACCGTCGCCGGCGTCGGCGTATTGATCGCGCTCACGGAAAGCGCAAGGCTTGCCGCCGATACAAGGCAATTATGGTTGCCGCCGCTTTTATCGCAGCCGGTGCGTTTCTGGACCGAGGGCGGCTTTGCCGTAACCCTCACACCGATGCAGATGCTGAACACGGCAATCTTTTGCCTGCTCATTCTCGCAGGCTCGCTTTATCTCAGCCATTCCGCCTTTGGCAGGCGCTGGAAGGCGGTGTCGGATGATGCCTTCGCTGCCTCGCTCTTCGGGGTGAATGCGGGCAGGGTGTTTCTGCTGTCCTATTGCGCGGCGGGTCTCGTTGCGGCCATCGCCGGTGTGCTGGCCACGTTTTATTACGGCACCATGGATTTCGGCGCCGGTCTCGTTTTCGGTCTGAAAGTCGTGCTGATCTCGGCGGCGGGCGGATATGCCAGCCCGCTCATCTGCGGCCTCGGGGCTGCCGCCGTCGGTTTTGCGGAAACATTCTGGGTCGGTTACGGCCCGGTCGCCTGGCGGGATGCGGCGGTTCTGGCTTTGCTTGTCGGCTGGCTGATCGTCATGCGCAGCAGGGTGGAAGCGCCTTAGGACATTCGAGGAAAAGCGGACTCCGGTTTTCCGTCCGCGAAAACAGGCGCTATCGCCACTTGTCCTTCGCCATATCGTCGGTCGCCTTCGCAACCACCCAGTCACCCGATGTGCCATCCCTGCCATGTTCCTTTTTCCAGAACGGGGCTGAGGTCTTGAGATAGTCCATCACGAAATTGGCACCATCGAAGGCGGCCTGTCGATGCGATGAAGCGGCGATGACAAGGACAATGTTTTCGCCGGTGGCGATCTTGCCATGGCGGTGGATGGCGGTGAGGCCAAGCAGGCCGAAGCGCTCCACCGCAAGTTTGGCGATGCGGGTGATTTCCGCTTCCGCCATGCCGGGATAATGTTCGAGTTCCAGTGCGGTCAGCGTGCCGCCATCGTCCCGGCAGAGCCCGGTGAAGGCCACGACGGCGCCGATGCTTCTGTCGCTTTGCGTCAACAGGCGTGTTTCGTCAGCGGCGTCGAAGTCTTCTGCCTGCACGCGAACCGTCGGCTGAGAGACTTTCTGCATCCGCTCATCCCCCCGTCATGGGCGGGAAAATGCCGATCTCGCGTGCGCCGACAATGCTCTCGTCATGCTCGACATGTTCCTGATTGACGGCGACCCTGATGACATTGGGAAACTCGAAGGCTGCTTCGTAATTTTCACCGCGTGTCGAAAGATAAGCGATCAGCTCGCCGGCGGTGGTGACGGAGGAAGGGATATCCAGCTCTTCCTCATCGGTGCCGATCTTCTCGCGAACCCAGGCGAAATAAACGATCCGCGTCATCACTCTTCGTCCACGATGTGCTTGAGGCCCGCCTTGAAGTAATCATAACCGGTATACATGGTCAGCGCCGCGGCGAGCCACAGAAGCGTAATCCCCATCTCGGTCGTATAGGGCAGCACCTTGTCGCCGGCAGGACCTGCGAGAAGAAAGGCGATGGCCACCATCTGGATCGTGGTCTTCCATTTGGCGATCTGGGTGACGGGGACGCTGACCTTCAGCGCCGCCAGATATTCGCGCAGGCCGGAAACCAGAATTTCACGGCAGAGAATGGTAATCGCTGCCCAGAGCGACCAGCCGGCAATTGTGCCATCCGCCGCCATCAACAGCAGCACGGAGGCGACCAGCAGCTTGTCGGCGATCGGGTCCAGCATGCGGCCGATATTGGACGTCTGATTCCAGATACGGGCGAGATAACCATCGAGAAAATCGGTCAGCGAAGCGACGATGAACAGCCAGAGCGCCGTCCAGCGCGCGAAATCCGAGCTTTCCAGCTTTCCTTCGATAAAGAAACACAAAACGATGACAGGAACCGCAAGGATGCGGGCATAGGTGAGGAGGTTGGGAATGTTGTATGCGCGCGAAGCCATGGGAAACCTGTCAGTCTGGATAAGCTGCCTTGATGCCGTCCCTGACGCATAGGGTCAACACGTTATTATGGTTTTTTAGCAGATCGGTCTTACCGTTCTGCGTCAATCGCTGCCGCTCTCGTGGAAGTGATTGTAAATTTGCCGCGCCACCGTCTCGGAAATGCCGGTAACCGTCATAAGATCGTTGAGGCCGGCACGGGAAACCGCCTTGGCCGTGCCGAAATGCTGCAACAGGGAACGCTTGCGCCCCGGACCTATCCCTGAGATTTCATCCAGCGGATTGCGCACCATTTCCTTCTTGCGTCGCGCCCGGTGAGAGCCGATGGCGAAGCGGTGGGCCTCGTCGCGCATACGCTGGATGAAATAAAGCACGGGATCGCGCGGCGGCAGGGAAAAGTCGCTGCGGCCATCCGCGAAGAAGCGCTCGCGCCCTGCCTCGCGGTCCACACCCTTCGCCACGCCGATGGCCGTCACGCAGTCGCGAATGCCGAGTTCGTCGAGAATTGCCCGCACCGCGGTCATCTGCCCCTGGCCGCCGTCGATCAGGATCACATCCGGCCAGGCGGGGAAGGGCAGGTCGGCGGCTTCTTCTGGTGTCGGCGTCTGCGTGCGATCAGGCTTGCCCTCTTCCTTCAGCAGGCGCGAGAAGCGACGGGTCATCACCTCGCGCATCATGCCGAAGTCGTCGCCGGGGGTGATGTCGGTCGATTTGATGTTGAACTTGCGATACTGGTTTTTGACAAAGCCTTCCGGCCCCGCCACCACCATGCCGCCCACGGCATTAGTGCCCATGATGTGCGAGTTGTCGTAAATCTCGATGCGTCGCGGCACGGTGGAAAGGCCGAAGGTCTCCGCAAAACCTTTCAGCAGTCGCGCCTGAGACGAGGTTTCCGCCAGCTTGCGGCCATGCGCCTCGCGGGCATTGGCCAGAACATGGTCGGTAATGTCCTTTTTCTCCCCACGCTGCGGCACGCTGATCGTTACCTTGTGCCCCGCCTTTTCGCCAAGTGCTGCGGCCAGCAGCTCCTGTTCTTCCACCGTTTCGGAAAGCAGGATCTGCTTCGGCACCGGCTTGTCGTCGTAGAACTGCGCGAGGAAGGCGTTGAGGATTTCCGAGCCGGGCAAGGATGGATCGGCCTTCGGGAAATAGGCGCGGTTACCCCAGTTCTGGCCGGTGCGGAAAAAGAATACCTGAATACAGGAAATACCGCCTTCATGGTGGATGGCAAAGACATCCGCTTCCTCGATGCCGGCGGGATTGATGCCCTGATGGCTCTGGACGTGCGAGAGCGCCGCCAGCCGGTCGCGATAGACCGCGGCGCGCTCGAAATCGAGATCCTCTGATGCCTCATTCATCTGCCGCGCGATCGCGGTCTTGACGCTCTGGCTCTTGCCGGAGAGGAAATCCTTGGCTTCCTTGACGAGTTCCGCATAGCCCTCGTCGCTCACCTCATGCGTGCAGGGCCCAGAACAGCGCTTGATCTGGTAGAGAAGACAGGGGCGGGTGCGGGTCTCGAACACGCTGTCGGTGCAGGTGCGGATCAGGAAGGCGCGTTGCAGCGAATTGATCGTGCGGCCAACGGCGCCGGCCGAGGCAAAGGGGCCGAAATAATCGCCTTTCCGCGCCCGGGCGCCGCGATGTTTGAAGATCGCCGGCGCGCGATTATCCGCGGTGATGAGGATATATGGAAACGACTTGTCGTCGCGCAAAAGCACATTAAAGCGCGGCCGTAAGCGTTTGATGAGATTCGCTTCCAAGAGAAGCGCCTCAGTCTCCGTGCGGGTGGTGACGAATTCCATATGGGTGGTGAAACGCACCATCTGGGCGATGCGGTTGGAATGCACGCGACCCTGGGCGTAGTTACCGACACGCTTCTTCAGCGAACGGGCCTTGCCGACGTAAAGAACGTCGCCCGCCTCGTTGAACATGCGGTAGACACCCGGCGAATTCGGCAGGTGTTTGACGAATTCGCCGATAAGATCCATGCCCTTCAGGCCGGATTCGTTCTTCCAGCCCGCATTCCAGTCCATGCCGGCAACGCTGCGCGACGCCTCGGCCGTATCTGTTGCGGCAAGGTTGGCATCGTCGTCTTCGTCGTCGGTTTCATCGAACAGAATACCGCCATCAGGCAGCTTCTTTCCGTTCATTCATTTATCTCCGCCACGTCAGGGGTTTCCCAGCCAAGGTGCTGGCCGCCGTCGAGCGCGATCATTTGTCCGGTGACCGACGGCGTATCATAAAGAAAGCGAATCGTCCGGCCGAACTCGTCCGGCGCGGGACCACGCTTTAATATAAGGCCGTCGATCTGCGCCTGAAAGTCCTGGGGCGCCTGTCTTTCGCTTTTGAAGGTGGGACCCGGCCCGATGGCATTGACCCGCACGCGCGGCGCAAAGCTCTGCGCCATGGTCCTTGTGGCGGTCCACAGCGCCGATTTCGAAAGTGTGTAGGAATAAAAACGCGGCGTGAGCGCAAGCACACGCTGGTCGATGATATTGACGATCAGCCCGGATTTCTCCGCAGGCAGTTGCTCGACAAAGGCGGCGGCGATGAGGGAAGGGGCCCGCACATGCACCGCGAAATGGGCATCGAAAACGGCCGGATCGGGCGTTTCGGCGGTATCTGCGAGAAAAACCGATGCATTATTGACGACGACGCCGATCGGGCCAAGCGCGGCGGCGGCCTTTTCGATAAGCGCCATGGTGGGCGCAGATTGTGTCAGATCTGCCTGAACGGCCGCGGCCCTGCCACCCTTTTGCCTTATTTCGTTAGCGAATTCCTCCGCCTGCGCCATGGATTCATTGGCATGGACGGCGATCGCAAAGCCGTGGGCGGCGAGATCGGTGGCGATCGCCCGCCCGAGCCGGCGGGCGGCGCCCGTTATCAAGACTGTCTTCGGTATATGTTCTTTCACGGCGGACCTGCATTTGCTCATACATGCCCTATTTGCTGGATATAAATGCAAATCGCAAGCTGTCACTCAGCCCCAAAAGAATTGGACGATTTTTTATTCACAATGCAATTTCGGTTTAATTTTAATATAACTAAGTTTAAAGGCGATCTATTGCTGGTTAGGCTTCTGTTAGGGTTAATAAAACCCTTGTGGCAATTAGGCAACGTCTAATTCTAGTCACGTCTCTGCCCCAAACAATTCACATTTTGGCTCTTTGATCTCCGCATTCTCCCATCAAGTTCAGTTTCCAGAGGGGCAAATTAACCCGACGATTTTACCGCGTCTGAAAACAATGTTTTGAGTGCAGAGCGGTCCTGAAAGGAGAATAACATGCGTATTTTCGTAGCAACCCTTATGGCTTCGACCATGGCAGCCGCCGGTTTTTCGGCTGCTTACGCTGCCGACGCCGTAAATGAAGTGCCGCAGGCACCGGTAGCCTACGACCAGCCCGCCGCGGTCAAGGATTGGTCCGGCGCCTACCTCGGTGGTACGGTCAACTATGACTGGGGTCGTTTCAGCTCCAGCAATGACGGTCGTGACGCCAAGGGCTTCGGTGGCGGCGTCTATGGTGGTTACAACATGCAGAGCGGCCAGATCGTTTACGGTGCTGAAGCAGACGTGAACATGGGCGACGAGAAGGGCTCCGCCGGTACGGTTGCCGGTCGCGCCGTCGAAGGCAAGCAGGGCGTCAACGGCTCGCTACGTGGCCGCGTCGGTTACGACATGAACCCGTTCCTGCTCTATGGTACGGCCGGTCTTGCTGTCTCCGACAACAAGGTTCGTGACGGTGTCAACAAGGACAGCGCCACTGCTCTCGGTTACACGGTTGGTGCCGGTGTTGAAGCCATGGTGACCGACAACATCACCGCTCGTCTGGAATATCGCTACAGCGATTACCAGAAGAAGGACTACACGCTCGGCAACGACGCCTTCTCGCGTGGTTTTGACGACCACTCGGTCAAGGCCGGTATCGGCGTCAAGTTCTGATCCTTCTCGGATCGGTCAAGGAAAAGCCGGGGTTTACACCCCGGCTTTTTTTGTTTCTGTGATTGGCCATCGCCGGTACGCCCGGCGGAAAGAACCGGGCGTTGTGTTCGGCGGGTTTAGGCGGCGGCTTTCATTTCCGCATAGGCGTCGAAACGCTTGCCGAAGGTTTCCGGCCACGCTGCCAGCGCATCACGTCCCTCGGCCCACTCACCGGCAAAACGCAGGTCGAGATAGCCGATCATAGCCGCAAGGGCGAAATGGCCGCCATGCAGCTTCTTGCCGGTTTTCGGCAGGTTGGCGTTGAGGTGATCGAGCCCGCGGACCACCTTGCTCCACTGCTTGTCGATCCACGGCTGGTGGATCTTGTCTTCCGGGCGGAAACGCCGTTCGTAAACGATGGCGAGCAGGCAATCCATGATGCCGTCGCACAGCGCTTCCAGGATTTCCGCTTCGGTGCGCTTGCCGTTCTTCTTGGGGTAAAGCTTGCCGCCCGAAAGACGGTCGAGATAATGCATGATCGTCACGCTGTCATAGACAGAGCCGCCTTCGTCCAGCAGCAGGACCGGGATTTTGCCGAGCGGATTGTTGTCCATCAGCGTGGCCGGCTCGGCATTGGTGTCGACCCGCACGGAGGTGACATCGATGTCGAGATGGCGGGCGGCCATGCGCACCTTGGCGGAGTAGGGGGAGGCGGGCGAATAAAGCAGTTCCATGGTCGGGTCCTATGGGGTTGATATGGGGTAATCAGCGTATGGGGATGATCTCGGTCGCGCTGGCGCGGCAGCCCTTGCGGTCCAGTTTAGGGCAATCGCGAAAGGTCATGTCCTTGTTGAGGCAGATGCGCACTTCCTCAAGGCGCCTGCCGTCACAACTGATCGAGACGGCGCGTTTCGACAGGCCCGGATTGGCGTCGGTGAAGGCGGTTTCGATGGCATCGGCGGAGAGCGTATTGGTCTGCGCGCCGGAGGAAATTTTCCCCGGCAACCGGATGGCCTGAAACGCCGCCCGTGTCGCGGCAAAATAATCCTTCTGCGACAGGCCGGAACAGGCGCCGTGTTTGCGCCATTGGTGGCCGATCAGGCCCATCGATGGCATGATGTCGAACATGCTGCGGCCGATCGCGTCGGGAACCCGCTCCGGCTCGCTGCTTTGGCAGAATTCGGGATAGCCGTTTTCGTTCTGCGGCCACAGCCCGTGCACCACGAAACCGTAACGCCTGTCGCTGCCGCATTGTTGGCGGTTGCCGGAACCTTCGGAGCTGGCACAGAAGGCTGGCGACCAGGACAGGGAGAGCACGTAGAAATCGAAACCCGTACCGCGAGGGGGGTGGGCATTGTCCGCATTCTGCCGGGCTGTATTCTGTTGCGGGCGTGCAGCGGGCTGCTGCTGAGCGGGCGTCTGCCGGTCGTTTTCCGGTCCTTTCGAAACGGGTTTTTCCTGCGCAAACCACAGTGCTGCAAGCGACAGAAGACCCAAGGCGATGAAACCTGCATACCGTTTCATTCCGTGCATGTTCCCCGGAAACTGGACCACTCCATATCGCCTTCGGGCGACGATCCGGTCTTACATAAATTTGTGAACGAGGCAAACGGGCAAAAAGGTTGAAAGCTTCGCCGCATAACGAATAGACTCTACCGAATCTTCCGCGAAAGACGGAAACAGGGCTGGGGCGATGTTGGGGGAAATAGGCGGCATGACCGCATGAAATTCAAAAAATACATCTGGCCCCTCGTTGGTTTCGCGACGATCGGTTTTTCCGCCTGGCTGCTCTTCCACGAATTGCGTGGCCTGTCGCTCGATGATCTCTGGGACAGCCTGAGAGCCATTCGTGTACGGGACTGGCTGTGTTCCGGCCTTGCAACCTTGCTGGCCTATGCCGCGCTGGCCGGTTACGACCGCATCGCGCTGCAACATATTGGCCGCAAGGTAAACTGGTTCTTCATCACGCTCACCTCATTCACCACCTATGCGCTGTCCCACAATGTCGGGGCATCCGTATTTTCAGGGGCCGTGGTGCGATACAGGGCCTATACGGCCAAGGGGCTGAGCGTTGCGGAAGTGGGCGTCCTCGTCGGCCTCTGCTCCTTCACCTTCCTCATCGGGACGATCATGCTGATCGGTCTGGTGTTGTTATACGAGCCCGACATCACCGAACGATTTACCGGCATCCTGCCCGTCGAAGCCTCCACCACGACGGGCATTGTGCTGCTTCTCTTCGTCAGCCTTTATGTCCTTGGCAGTCTGCTCAGGCTGAAGCCCTTGAAAATCGGCTCTTTCATGCTGCCTTACCCCGCGCCGAAGCTGGTGGCGCAACAGCTCGTCATCGGCCCGATAGAGCTGATCGGCGCGGCTGGCATCATCTATTTTGCCCTGCCGGAGGCCGGGAACCCCGGTTACATGGTCATTCTCGGCATTTTCCTGGTGTCTTTTTCGGCCGCGCTCATCTCGCATGCGCCGGGCGGGCTCGGCGTGCTGGAACTGGTCTTCGTCACCGGCCTGCCGGATATGAACCCCGCTGATGTCATTGCCGCACTTCTGGTGTTTCGCCTATTCTACCTCATCATACCCTTCATCATGGCGCTGTTCGTGATCCTGTTCTTTGAACGATCACAGCTTGCGCAGGCGCAGAAACGGGAAGGGTTGCGGTAGAACCTCAATCCTCTTCCGGCTTCTCCTCACCGCGCAGCCAGAAGGCGCGGTGCGATGCGTACCGGTCCTGCGCCATCACCGTTTTCAGGAAGGGCAGCAGCGTGTGTAGCTCGTCCTTCAGCGTATAGGGCGGGTTGACGACGATGAGGCCCGAACCGCTCAAGCCCTCGAGCCGGTCGCTTTTGACTGATAGTTCCGCACACAGCATCTTCGGAATATCGAAGGATTGCAGCCGCTCATGGAAATCCCTGATCGGCGCGCCTTTTTTCAACGGATACCAAAGGCAATAGGTGCCGGTTGAAAACCGCCGGTAAGCCTTGTTCAGACCATCCGCCAGCCGCTGATATTCATTCTCAAGCTCGAAAGGCGGATCGACGAGGATGAGGCCGCGCTTTTCCTTCGGCGGCAGATGCGCGCCGAGCGATAGCCAGCCATCCAGCTCGGTGATGCGAACCTGATAATCCCCCTCGAACAGACGTGACAGGGCGCGTGCGTCGTCCGGATGTAGTTCCATGGCCGAAAGCCGGTCCTGCGGACGGAACAGCATGCGCGCGAGTTTCGGCGAGCCGGGATAAAATTGCATGCCGCCATCAGGGTTAAGCTCCCTGACGGCGGCAAGATAGGGCTCCAGCAATTCGGCGATGGGGGCGGGCAGATCGGCATCCATCAGCTTGCCGATGCCGGTCTGCCATTCGCCGGTTTTCTGTGCCTCTTCCGAGGAGAGGTCGTAAAGCCCGATGCCGGCATGGGTGTCCAGCACCCGAAACGCCTTGTCCTTGTTCTGGAGATAACGCACGAGGCGGGCGAGAACGGCATGTTTGAGGACATCCGCGAAATTGCCGGCGTGATAGATGTGGCGGTAGTTCATGGATATGTCTCGCTTGCCGTTTACCGGGATGAATGGTCAGGATGAATATTCTTGATGGACGTCACTTCGGCCTTTTTGCCGCATCATTGATGCAATATACAAAAGGGATGAACGTTGCGACCCCGATTTCCGCTGAAAAAGCCGCCTCCAGGGCCGAAGTCCGTATTGGCCATACGGTCTGCCCGCATGACTGTCCGAGCGCCTGCGCGCTGGAGGTCGATATCAATGCCGATGGCCGCATCGGCCGTGTGCGCGGCGCCAATGCCAATACATATACCGCCGGCGTCATCTGCGCCAAGGTGGCGCGTTATTCCGAGCGCATCTACCATCCCGGCCGCCTGCTGACGCCGAAGCGTCGCAAGGGCGCAAAAGGGGCGGGCGACTGGCAGGAAATCTCCTGGGAAGCGGCGCTGGACGAGGTGGCCGACGCTTTCGTCAAGGCGGAAGCCCGGCACGGTGCCGAGGCCATCTGGCCCTATTTTTACGCCGGCACGATGGGGCAGGTGCAGCGAGACTCCATTGAACGTCTGCGCCACGCCAAGAAATATTCCGGCTTCTTCGGCTCCATCTGCACCAACATGGCCTGGACGGGCTATGTGATGGGCACCGGCGCGCTGCGCGGCCCCGATCCGCGCGAGATCGGCAAGGCCGATGTCGTCGTCATCTGGGGCACCAATGCGGTGGCCACCCAGGTCAACGTCATGACCCATGCGGTGAAAGCCCGCAAGGAGCGTGGCGCAAAGATCGTCGTGGTCGATATCTACGACAATCCGACCATGAAACAGGCGGATATGCGCATCGTCCTGCGTCCCGGCACGGATGCGGCACTGGCCTGCGCCGTCATGCACATCGCCTTCCGCGACGGTTATGCCGATCGCGATTACATGGCGCGCTTCGCCGATGATCCGGCGGGGCTCGAAGCCCACCTGAAGTCAAAGACGCCACAATGGGCATCCGAAATCACCGGTCTTTCCGTGGAAGAGATCGAGGCTTTTGCGCGGCTTGTCGGCACCACGAAAAAGACGTTCTTCCGGCTGGGTTACGGTTTTGCCCGCCAGCGCAATGGCGCAGTCGCGATGCATGCGGCGCTTTCCATCGCCACGGTTCTCGGCTCCTGGCAATATGAGGGCGGCGGGGCCTTCCACAATAATGGCGATATCTTCCGACTCAACAAGGCGGAGCTGATGGGCAGCTCTTACGCCGACCCTGAAGTTCGCCAACTCGACCAGTCGCAGATAGGCCGCGTGCTGACGGGGGACGCAGAAGCGCTGCG
Organism: Agrobacterium sp. El2ro-1b; assembly: GCF_048298475.1. Taxonomy (NCBI): domain Bacteria; kingdom Pseudomonadati; phylum Pseudomonadota; class Alphaproteobacteria; order Hyphomicrobiales; family Rhizobiaceae; genus Agrobacterium; species Agrobacterium sp. El2ro-1b. The sequence goes on from NZ_CP103458.1 coordinate 783,505, forward strand.
CCATGGCGGCCCGGTGACGGCGCTGCTCATCCAGAACACCAATCCCGTTAATGTCGCGCCTGAACAGCGGCTGGTGAAACAGGGGTTCCTGCGCGACGACCTCTTCGTTGCGGTGCATGAGCAGTTCATGACGGAAACGGCCGAGGTGGCCGATATCGTGATGCCCGCCACCATGTTCCTCGAACATGACGATATCTATCGCGCCGGCGGCCAGAACCACATTCTGCTCGGCCCCAAACTGGTGGAGCCGCCGGAAACGGTGCGCACCAACCTCTTCGTCATCGAGGAGCTGGCAAAGCGCCTCGGTGTCGACCATATGCCCGGCTTCGGCCTCTCCGCCCGCGAGCATGTCGACCGTATGCTCAAAGTCAGCGGCTGGGGCGATTTCGACACGTTGGCGGAAGAGAAATGGATCGATGCGCAGCCGCCTTTCGAGGTGGCGCATTATCTCGAGGGTTTTGGGTATGGCGACGGAAAATTCCGCTTCAGCCCCGACTGGGCAACCGGACCGTCTCCGAACAAGCCGCCGAAGAACATCGGCGTCATGGGGCCGGTATCGGAGTTTCCGAAATTTCCGGATCAGGTCGATGTCATCGAGGTTGCGGATGCGGACCATCCCTTCCGGCTGGCGACCTCGCCAGCGCGCAACTTCCTGAACTCAACCTTCGCGGAAACCAAAACCTCCGTGCAGAAGGAAGGCCGTCCGGAATTGATGGTCTGTCCCGAGGATGCGGCCAGCAACGACATTATGGATGGCGATATCGTCCGCATCGGCAATACACGCGGCGAAGTGCGCCTCCATGCGAAGATCGTGGAGGGCGCAAGGCCGGGTGTGCTGATTGCCGAGGGCCTGTGGCCGAACAGGGCGCATCTGGACGGCGAGGGCATTAATGTTCTGACCGGTGGCGACGCCGTTGCGCCTTACGGGGGAGCTGCCTTCCACGACAACAAAGTATGGCTCCGCCGCGACGACGAGGCCGGCGAGGCTTGATACGGCACCGCCATACAGACGATCTGAAGCAATCCCACGACAGGCAAGGACATATCCGGTGACACAGACGCAGGCGAAAAACTTCCCAGCCGACATCGATTCCGGCAGAATCCAGCTCGTGGAAAAAGAAACGGTGTGGAAGGGCTTCGTGCACATGCAGAAGCTCATTTTCGACCAGCGCATGCCCGATGGCAGGACGATGCGCATCGTGCGGGAAGTGCATGACCATGGCAGCGCCGCCGCCATTCTTCTTTATGACGTGAAACGCGACAGCGTGGTGATGGTGCGACAGTTCCGCCCCGCCGCTTTCGTGAACGGCGATCAAAGCTTTATGATCGAGGTGCCGGCAGGGCTTCTCGATGACGACGGTGCGGCCGATGCCATTCGCCGTGAGGCGATGGAAGAATCAGGCTACGCGGTCGAAAAGGTCGAGTATCTCTTCGACATGTATGCGAGCCCCGGCACGCTGACGGAGAAGGTCAGCCTCTTCGTCGCCCGCATCGACCTCGACGTGCAGGCCGGCGACGGCGGCGGGCTGGAGAACGAAGGTGAGGATTTGGAGGTTCTGACCTATGGCCTCGACGAGGCCTTCGCGATGATCGCCTCCGGTGAAATTACCGATTCCAAGACGATCATTCTGTTGCAATGGGCGATGTTGAATCGCGACCGTCTTCTTTCCAGAGCGTAATTTCATCCGCGGTTACGTTTGAGCGCCCTGAGCGCTCGGCCCGTATAGCGGCAATGAGCTTTGGGCGGGTCTGAGGGGTGCTGACTTTGACCAGACACGCTACGACCTCATCTTCGCGCTTAACCACCAACTCGTCCCCGCCCTTAACCTTGTTATCAAAACCGGCCTTTGACACCGGCGCCTACGAAAAGAGACTGGATATCGCCGCCCCCCGCATTATTGTAGACGAGGCCGGTTGAGCTTCCGAATGGCGTAGCGGTTTTATCGCCGCGAGAAAAACTGGTATATTCGTAAGCGCCGTCGAGATAGAGGGAGGCATTGTCAGTCAGGTCATAGGCTATCCCCGCTTTCGCTCCGAACATCCCGCCTATGTCGAACTTATCGGCAAAACGTAGCGAGCGCATCCAATGATCGTCCGTGGCTTTCGCATAGACCATTGCGCCGCCTTCAAGACCCGCATTCAGCGACCAGTTGCCGAATTTGCGTCCACCGCTCAGGTTGCCGTAAAACACCGGAATTTGCTGTCTGTAAGTAATCGCTTTTTCGCTGTTTCCGAACTCACCGACATTATCGCGGAAACCTCGGGAACTGTAGATGTAGTTTCCGCCATATGAGGACCATTGCACGTCGGTGTAACGAAAGCCGACGCCGGCGCTGAGGTGCTGCAGCGGGTCCTCCAGCAGGGTGCGGTTTAATTCTATACTTCCAGTCAGGTAGTGGTCCAGCCGCGTGTCGCCGTGCTCTGAACGGTGGCTCCATCCATTCTTCGATGTATCTCTGTAAAACGGGCTGAGCCAATCGTAGTCGGTCATGAAGCCATCACCTGCAAAGCCGATACGACCTTCCGTTTTGATGCGCCAATCGGGTGAAAGCTCAAATCCAAGCGATCCGCGCAGAGCCATCGCGTTTGTCGTTTTCCAGTCGAGCTGACTGTTTTTATGACTGCCGCTATAGAATTTTTCCGTTGCCTTAATGTTAAGAACGCCGACATCCAGTGAGGCAGTAATGCCGCTTTGTTCGGCGGCGAGTGGGAGGCTCGTGCCTATCAACAAAACCGCAGAAAGCGGCAGGGAAAATTTCGAAAATCGCATAATCGCTCCTGAATGACCGGAGGGCCTGAAATGGGGGCCGTTGCGGGCATTAAAGGTGATTATGGTAAATGATCGGTTTATTCGTAATAAATTACAATATTACTCGTTTTTTAATTTAGTAATTAAGAAATTATGAGGCGGATATTATGCTTTCACGTTCGGATTTAATCGCGCTGGAAGCAAATATAGTCTTGCCACCTTCCATTCGCACTTTGCCATCCGCAAGAAGTTTCAGCGCAAGCGGGTAAAGGTGGTGCTCGACGGTCAGAATGCGTGCCGCCAGCGTATCGGCCGTGTCGCCGGAAAGCACCGGAACAGCGCCCTGCGCGATGGTCGGGCCTTCATCCATGCCTTCGGTGACGAAATGCACGGTGCAGCCGGAAATCTTCATGCCGCTATCGATGGCGCGCTGATGGGTGTGAAGACCGGGGAAAAGCGGCAGCAGGGAAGGGTGGATATTGATGATCCGGCCCTCATAGGGGGCGATGAAATCCCCCGATATCAGCCGCATGTACCCGGCAAGGCAGATGATATCAGGCGCGATCTCGCCAAGCGCTGCCAGAATGGCGCCTTCATGTTCGGCCTTGCTGCCATAGGTTTTGCGTTCGAACACCAGCGTCGGAATGCCGAGGTCACGGGCTTTTTCCAGCCCGCCCGCGGACGCCTTGTCGGAAATCACGCAGGCGATTTCGGCCGGAAAATCCTTCGCCTGACAGGCCTTGGCCAGCGACACCATGTTGGAGCCGCCGCCGGAGATGAAAACGACGACACGTTTGCGACCGGACGACAAGGCGGCGCTCATCATAGGCCGAGAGTGCCCTTGTAGATCGTGCCGTGCGCGCCGTCTTCGCGGGCGACCATGCGGCCGAGCGGGAAGACGGTCTCGCCTTCCGCCGTGAGCGCCTCGGTGACCTTGGCAGCATTTTCAGCCGAAACGACGACGATCATGCCGACGCCGCAATTGAAGGTGCGCAGCATTTCATGGGCTTCGACGCCGCCGGTCTTGGCGAGCCAGGAGAAGACGGCCGGAACCTTGATGGCGGCAAGATCGATCTCGGCGGCGAGATGCTTGGGCAGAACGCGCGGAATGTTTTCCGGGAAACCACCGCCGGTAATATGTGCCAGCGCCTTCAGCGCGCCGGTTTCGCGGATCGCCTTCAGAAGCGGCTTCACATAGATGCGGGTCGGGGTCAGCAGCGCTTCGCCGAGCTTCTTGCCGTCAGCGAAGGGTGCGGGAGCACTCCAGTCCAGACCGGAGATCGATACGATCTTGCGGACCAGCGAAAAGCCGTTGGAGTGAACGCCGGAAGAGGAGAGGCCGAGAATGACGTCGCCTTCGGCAATATCGCCGGCCGGCAGAAGCTGGCCGCGTTCGGCTGCACCGACGGCAAAGCCGGCGAGATCGTAATCGCCATCGGAATACATGCCGGGCATTTCAGCGGTTTCGCCGCCGATCAGCGCACAGCCGGATTCGCGGCAACCGGCGGCGATGCCGGAAACGATGGCGGCACCCTGGTCGGGATCGAGCTTGCCGGTGGCGAAATAATCGAGGAAGAACAGCGGCTCTGCGCCCTGGACGACAAGGTCGTTGACGCACATGGCGACGAGGTCGATGCCGACGGTGTCGTGATAGTCAGCGTCGATGGCGATCTTCAGCTTGGTGCCGACGCCGTCATTGGCGGCGACCAGAACCGGATCGGTGAAACCCGCGGCCTTCAGATCGAACAGGCCGCCGAAGCCGCCGATTTCGCCATCCGCGCCGGGACGCCGCGTGGAGCGCACCGCCGGTTTGATCTTCTCGACCATCAGGTTGCCGGCGTCGATATCCACACCTGCATCACTATAGGTAAGACCGTTCTTGCCCGACTGGCTCATGGCTCTCGTCTCCGCTGGTTCCTTTGGCGTCGCCATTCGCACGGGACGGGGCCTGATGCAAGGGTTTGAGTGGCAAAAGCTCCGGTTTTTAACGGCTTTGGCATCGGCGGTGACCGGGTGTCGCCATGGCTGAGCCTGCGGCGGGGCAGGCCGCAACGGCCCCGTGGCGTCTTTCAATAGACAAGTCGTCCATGGCTTTGATGCTGCAGTCTTGACCATATGCATACGCACATCCTATCTCCATGATGGGCGATGACGGCATCGGCGACAGAAGGAAGAACGAATGCAACCCCATGTGAGCGGCACGAGCCTGCGCCGGCAGGTGTTTTTCTGGATTGGCGTGCTTGCCGTCTTTGTCCTCTTCCTGATGGTTTTCAGCTCCATTCTGCTGCCTTTCGTGGCGGGCATGGCGCTTGCCTATTTTCTCGATCCGGTGGCCGACTGGTTGGAGCGGCGGGGCTTGAGCCGGTTGATGGCGACCGTCGTCATCCTCGTTTCCTTCGTGCTGATCTTTGCGCTGTCGCTCATCATCATCATTCCGCTGATCGCCGCCCAGGCATCGGAATTCATCACACGCATCCCGCAATATATCTCGTCGTTGCAGCAGCTGATCGCCGGTGCAGATACCAATCTTCTGCCGGATTGGGTGAGCGGCCAGATCAACTCGGTAAAGGAGAATTTTTCAAAGCTCCTGACCGAGGGCGCCGGTTTCATCGGCACGCTTTTGACGCAGATATGGAATTCCGGCAAATCGCTGGTCGATGTCCTGTCGCTTCTGGTCGTCACGCCCGTCGTTGCCTTTTACCTGCTGCTCGACTGGGACCGGATGATCGACAAGGTCGACAGCTGGATCCCGCGTGACTACGTGCACACCGTCCGCCAGATTGCCCGCGACATGGACAAGACGATTGCCGGCTTCGTGCGCGGGCAGGGGTCGCTCTGCCTCATTCTCGGGGTTTATTATGCCGTCGGCCTGTCATTGGTGGGCCTGAATTTTGGTCTACTGATCGGCCTTTTCTCCGGCCTCATCAGCTTCATTCCCTATATCGGCTCCATGGTCGGCCTCATCCTCGCGGTCGGCGTCGCCATCGTGCAGTTCTGGCCGGACTATATCTATGTCTTCCTGACGCTCGTCGTGTTCTTTTCCGGCCAGTTCATCGAAGGCAACATCCTGCAACCGAAGCTTGTCGGTAAAAGCGTCGGCCTGCATCCGGTCTGGCTGATGTTCGCGCTCTTCGCATTCGGTGCGCTTTTCGGTTTCGTCGGCCTTCTGGTCGCGGTTCCCGCTGCCGCTGCGGTCGGCGTGCTTGTCCGCTTTGCATTGTCGCGGTATCTTGAAAGCGATCTGTACCACGGGCACGCCGCCAATCTTCCCTGGGACGCCAACCCTGCCCTGGAAGAACGGGAAGCGTCCGCTGGCAAGATTGACTCTCAGAGCTGACAATGACTGACCAAATCAAAACCGACAACGCCCGGTCGAAGGCCGAGCAGCTGCCGCTCGCATTTTCGCACCAGTCCGCTTCCGGCCGGGAGGATCTCCTCGTTTCCGCCTCGCTTGCGGCTGCCGTCAGCCTCGTCGATGAATGGCCCAACTGGCCGTCGCCTGTGGTGGTGCTGGCCGGGCCGCCGGGTTCGGGAAAATCCCATCTCGCCAATATCTGGAAAAACATCAGTGATGCCCGCGACATTCACCCGCATGCGGGCGCGGATGCCGCGCGTGCGGCTGAAACGGGGCCGGTTCTTTTCGAGGATGCCGACCGGCGGGGTTTCGACGATACGGAACTTTTCCATGTCATCAACAGCGTGCGCCAGCACGGCACGACGCTTTTGATGACCAGCCGGCAATGGCCCGCCGCATGGCCGGTGACGTTGCCGGACCTGCGTTCCCGCCTGAAAGCCGTCACCGTGGTGGAAACCGGTGAGCCGGACGAGGGGCTGCTGGCGCAGGTGCTGGTAAAACTCTTTGCTGACCGGCAGCTTTATATGGATGACAAACTCATAGGCTACATCGTCAACAGGATGGAGCGTTCGCTCGACACGGCGCAGACAATCGTGGAGCAGATCGACCGCCTGGCGCTTTCGCGCGCAACGAGGATCACCCGCCCGCTGGTGGCGGAAGTCCTCAACGCGATGGACAATGCGGCGGCAGGGGACGGGCCGGACGGCGATTGACTGTCACAGTTCCGTCGTCAAACTGTTATACGGGCAAGAAGGACGATCACGCGATGCAGCAGGATCACGGCACGGAAATCGGTCAGGGGATGGAACAGGGCATGGACGCTATCGCGCAGGAAGACTTCAACAAGGTTCAGCCGGTCGCTGAGGGCGAGAACCTCTGGGACAGCCCGGCGCGTTTCATCAACCGCGAATTCTCCTGGCTGCAGTTCAACCGCCGCGTTCTCGAGGAAACGCTGAACACGGATCACCCGCTTTTGGAGCGGCTGCGCTTCCTGTCCATCTCGGCCGCCAATCTCGATGAATTCTTCATGGTCCGCGTTGCCGGCCTTGAAGGCCAGGTGCGCCAGAAGATCACCGTCAGGACACCCGACGGCAAGACCCCGGCCGAGCAGCTGGAAGATATTCTGAAAGAGATCGACAATCTGCAGATGGAGCAGCAGGCCTCGCTTGCCGTCCTGCAGCAATATCTCGCCAAGGAAGAAATCTTCATCGTGCGGCCTGCCGCACTTTCCGAAGCGGATCGCACCTGGCTGGGTACCGAATTCGAGGAACGCATTTTCCCGGTGCTGACGCCGCTCTCCATCGACCCTGCGCACCCGTTCCCCTTCATTCCGAACCTCGGCTTCTCCATGGGCCTGCAGCTTGACAGCGTCAACGGCCGCGAGCCGATGACGGCGCTGTTGCGTCTCCCCACGGCGCTCGACCGCTTCGTTCGTTTGCCGGATGAAAAAAACGCCATCCGTTACATCACGCTCGAAGATGTGGTCGGCCTGTTCATTCACCGGCTTTATCCGGGCTATACCGTTCGGGGATTCGGCACGTTCCGCATCATCAGAGACAGTGATATCGAGGTGGAGGAAGAGGCGGAAGATCTGGTTCGCTTTTTCGAAAGCGCGCTGAAGCGCCGCCGCCGTGGTTCCGTCATCCGCATCGAGACCGACAGCGAAATGCCGCCGTTGCTGCGCCAGTTCGTGGTGCATGAGCTTGGCGTGCCGGATAACCGCGTTGCCGTTCTGCCCGGCCTGCTCGCGCTCAATACCATTTCGGAAATCGTGCGCGCACCGCGCGACGACCTGAAATTCGAGCCTTACAACGCCCGTTTCCCGGAGCGCGTGCGCGAACATGCAGGCGATTGCCTCGCCGCCATCCGCGAAAAGGACATGGTGGTTCACCACCCCTATGAAAGCTTCGACGTAGTTGTGCAGTTCCTGTTGCAGGCTGCGCGCGACCCCGAAGTGCTCGCCATCAAGCAGACTCTTTACCGCACCTCCAACGACAGCCCGATCGTTCGTGCGCTGATCGATGCCGCGGAAGCCGGCAAATCCGTGACCGCGCTGGTCGAGTTGAAGGCGCGTTTCGATGAAGAGGCGAATATTCGCTGGGCGCGCGATCTGGAGCGCGCCGGTGTGCAGGTCGTGTTCGGCTTCATCGAACTCAAGACCCATGCCAAGATGTCGATGGTGGTGCGCCGCGAAGACGGCAAGCTCAGAACCTATTGCCACCTCGGCACCGGTAACTATCACCCGATCACGGCGAAGATTTATACCGACCTGTCCTTCTTCACCTGCAACCCGAAGATCGCCCATGACATGGCGAATATCTTCAACTTCATCACGGGTTACGGCGAACCGGAAGAGGGCATGAAGCTCGCCATTTCACCTTACACGCTGCGCGCCCGCATCGTGAAGCACATCAATGAAGAGATAGAGCACGCCAAGCGCGGTGCGCCGGCGGCGATCTGGATGAAGATGAATTCGCTGGTCGACCCTGAAATCATCGATACGCTTTACCGCGCCAGTGCGGCGGGCGTGGAGATCGATCTGGTGATCCGTGGCATTTGCTGCCTGCGCCCGCAGGTGGCGGGCCTGTCGGATAATATCCGCGTCAAATCCATCGTCGGCCGCTTTCTGGAACACAGCCGCATCTTCTGCTTCGGCAATGGTTTCGGCCTGCCATCCGACAAGGCTCTGGTCTATATCGGCTCGGCAGACATGATGCCGCGCAACCTTGATCGGCGTGTGGAAACGCTGGTGCCGCTCACCAATCCCACCGTGCACGAGCAGGTTCTTTCACAGATTATGCTGGGCAATCTCATTGACAACCAGCAGAGCTACGAGATACTTGCGGACGGAACGTCGAGGCGCATCGAGGTGCGTAAAGGCGAAGAACCGTTCAACGCGCAGCACTATTTCATGACTAATCCCAGCCTTTCCGGACGTGGTGAAGCCTTGAAGTCCAGTGCGCCCAAATTGATTGCCGGGTTGATTTCGTCCCGCAAGAAACAGGCTGAATGACTCGATCAGAAGCACAGGGGCGGCTGACCGGCCTTGCCCCCGTTTCCGTCATAGATATTGGTTCGAACTCCGTTCGTCTTGTCGTATATGAAGGTCTTTCCCGCGCGCCCGCGGTGCTGTTCAATGAAAAGGTCCTGTGTGGCCTTGGCAAGGGACTGGCGCTGACGGGCCGCATGCATGAGGAAGGCGTCACCCGGGCGCTGATGGCGCTCAGGCGCTTCCATGTGCTTTCCGAACAGGCGCAGGCGCAGAAGCTTTATGTGCTCGCCACGGCGGCGGCGCGCGAGGCGGAAAACGGCCCGGATTTCATCCGCGAGGCCGAAGCCATTCTCGGCTGCGAGATCGAGGTGCTGTCAGGCGAGAAGGAAGCGCTTTATTCGGCCTATGGCGTGATCAGCGGTTTTTATCAGCCCGATGGCATCGCCGGCGACCTTGGCGGCGGTTCACTCGAACTCATCGACATCAAGGACAAGAGCTGCGGCGAGGGCATCACCCTGCCGCTCGGTGGCCTTCGGCTGTCGGAACAATCGGACGGTTCGCTCGAAAAGGCGGCCACCATCGCCAGAAAACACGTTAAATCCTTCGCGAAGCTTCTGGCAGCCGGCGAGGGGCGCACCTTTTATGCGGTTGGTGGTACATGGCGAAACATCGCCAAGTTGCATATGGAGATATCAGGCTATCCGCTGCACATGATGCAGGGATATGAATTGCCGCTGGAAGAAATGCTGAATTTTCTGGAGGAGGTTATCGTCTCCCGGGACAGCAAGGATCCGGCCTGGCAGGCGGTCTCCAAGAACCGCCGTTCGCTGCTGCCCTTCGGCGCCATCGCCATGCGTGAAGTTCTGAGAGCGATGAAGCCGGCCAAGATCGCCTTCTCCGCGCAGGGCGTGCGTGAAGGTTATCTTTATTCGCTGCTGACGGAAGCCGAGCGCGAATCTGATCCGCTGCTGGTCGCGGCGGATGAGCTTGCCATTTTGCGCGCCCGTTCGCCCGAACATGCGCGCGAACTGGCGGATTGGAGCGGTCGCACCTTTCCTGTCTTCGGTATCGACGAGACGGAAGAAGAAAGCCGCTACCGGCAGGCGGCCTGCCTGCTGGCCGATATCAGCTGGCGCGCGCACCCGGATTACCGCGGCCTGCAGGCGCTGAACATCATCGCCCATTCGTCTTTCGTGGCGATCACCCATCCCGGCCGCGCCTATATTGCGCTCGCCAATTATTATCGCTTCGAAGGCCTGAACGATAACGGTACGACTGAACCGCTCGCCGCCATGGCGGGCGAACGCCTGCAGGAACTCGGCAAGCTGCTGGGCGGCTTGCTGCGCGTCGTTTACCTCTTCTCGGCCTCGATGCCTGGTGTCGTTGACCACCTGAAATTCCGCAAATCCGACAACCCCGATATCGATCTGGAATTCGTGGTGCCGCATGATTATTGCGATTTCGCCGGCGAGCGGCTGGATGGCCGTTTGCAACAGCTGGCGAAGCTGACGGGCAAGCGGCTGGCGTTTGTGTTTGAGTAACGAACGGCAATGCCCTGTTTTGCGGCGCTGGCTACGACCAGCGCTCGCAAAAGGCTTCGATATCACCTGACTGGAAGTCGGCGAGCCGCGCCATGATCGTCTCGAATGGCCAGTCCCACCAGGCGATGGCGGCAAGCTTCTCCGCGATGGATCGTGAAAAGCGCTCGCGAATGATTTTTGCGGGAACGCCGCCGACGATGGTGTAGGGCGGCACATCTTTGGTGACAACGGCACCGGCGGCAAGAACCGCGCCGTCTCCAACCGTTACACCCGGCAAGACGATGACCCCGTGGCCGATCCAGACATCGTGACCGATGATGGCGCGATCCTGCTTTCGCTGGGCGAAGAAGGCGTCGTCGCGCACCGCATCGGCAGCGTAATATTCCGGGCAGTAGCTGAAACGATGCATGGATGGCCGGTCCATCGGGTGGTTCGGAGCGCCTATCCTGACCTCCGCAGCAATGGCGCAGAACTTTCCGATTATCGCATCACCCACCATGCAGCGCGGCCCGAGATAGGAGTAATTCCCGAGTTCAACATTGTGCAGCGAGGTGTCAGCCAGGACCTCGCAGCATCTGCCAATGTTCGAATCTCTTATGCTCGCCGTGGCATCAATGACGGTCTCTGCGAGTTTCGGGCGCTTGATCTGTACGGTCGAGTCCATTCCAGTCTCCGATTTTGCGCTTGCTTAACCGGGGATGATGAAGAGCCTGTGACGTGAGGTGGCAAAGCAGTCCGGTCGTAACAGGCTTTTTTTCAAGTGCGGATCAGGTGGGTTTCCTCATGCAGCATCTTCTCGTCATCGATGAATGTCACTCATCGGTGATATTGGCCGCCGAATCCTTTTTCTTCCAGTAATGCTCAGTTATGTTCTGAGCGTTCCGAATGATATGACCAGCGATTTCGGGGTCTCCGCCCTCGAAGGTTTTCGGATCGGCCCCACATAACATCAGAAAGAGCTGCTGATGTGCGACAGCGGCAAAATAGTCGTGAGGCGGTGGCTGCATATCTGAATCAACGGCCTGGAATGCGTCATTGACCTCTTTGCTGGCACGCTCAAGCGCTGCGTGAATGGTGGCCATCATCGCCGCTTCCTTGCGTTCCAGTATATCCTGAATTTGCTGTTCCGCCGGCGTCAATACCGGGCAACTCTCACTCATCAACGTCTCTCCTGTTGGAGCATCCATTGCGCCGGCGAGGATTATCGCATTGATTGTGACCGCTTTGCGGAAAGATGGAAATCGCGGTTGTGGATGAGGCGGGATGCCTGACCGCCATGCCTGAAATCGCCTGACAAACGCGCACGGCCGGCACTGCCGTGCAAAAGGCTCAGCTGTGCCCCAACGCCTTTCGGATGCAGGCGCTGAGATAGGCATATTGCAGCGGCGTTATCGTTGCCATGGCTTCCGTGCGGCTGGCGAGTTGGTCCTGATAACCGACCGGAATATCGAATTGGGCGAAGGTAAAATCCCAGCGGGTGCCTTCGACGATATTGTAGAAATGCTCGGCACCGTTGACAGCGGTTTTGGCAAGCTCGCCGCCGAAGATGTCCTGAACCACCAGCGCGGTCACGCTGCCTTGTCCCTTGGCAGGGTTTTCGCGTGACCAAAGGTTGCTGGTCTCACCCGACCAGCTTTTCTTCAGGGCGTAATAAAGTCTCTCTGCATGGTCCTGCATGAAATGCCTTCTTTTCCGCAAGCATGTTTCGGTTAGAACATTTCCAGCAAAACTGGGCTCCGTTTTGTGTCCGGAAATGCGTAAAAACAAAGAGTTAGAGCAATGGAGTTGAACCGGTGTTCACCGGAATTGCCCTGGCTCTGGAGAATCGGAACGGAGCGCCATGCAAATATTGGTCTGCGGGGCGCTCCGTGGGGATCATTCGCGGCTGCCAAAGCGATTGGCAGCAGCCCTGGTCTTACTTCGCGTCCAGCAGGTCCTTGACCTCAAGCAGGACGAATTCGTTGTCGTCAGCCTTGTCCAGCGCGCGGCCGGCAGAGAAGGGCAGGTTGTTGTCGTTGCCGACGATGATATGCGTGGCGTCAACGCGGTCGACATTCTCGATGGTGACGAAAGGCATGTCGTAATAACCATTGCCGCCGCCCTGACGCTTCTTGTTGTCGGGATCGGAGATTTTCAGAAGATCGATATAGCCGATCTTGCGGGCGGCCTTGCCGACATTGGCGTCATTAAATTCGATCTTGTAGATGCGCTTCACCTTGGCGGGCACGGCAAAGCAGTTTGCTTCCGGCTTTTTCGGGTCGGCGCAGGCCTTGTCGGCGGTGCCGGCACCATTGTCGCGTTCGATGACCAGTGCGGTGCTGTCATCAAGCATGTTGAAGTCGCCGATGGCTTCGCCGCCCTGTGCCAGCGGATAGAGCCAGGTGCGGCCGGTCCATTCCTTCTTGGCGGTGTCGAGTTCGATGATGCGCAGTGCGGTCGCGCCATCTTCGGTCTTCTCCACCTGGCCATCGGCCATGTAAAGCGGGCCTTCCAGAAGGCCGTAAAGCTTCGAGCCATCCTTGGAGAGCGCCATGCCCTCATAACCGCCTGACCGCTTCAGATTGAAGGCCGGCATTTTCTGCGTCGGGTTGCCGGGCAGGGCAAGCGTGGGATGATCGGGAGACTTCACCTCGATGTCACCGGCCTTGGTGGAGATGACATCGGTCAGCTTGCCGTCGCGGGTGAATTTCAGGATATAGGGGCCGAATTCCTCGCCCACCCAGAAACCATCGGCAACCGGCTGAATGGATTCCACGTCGAAATCCGCACCGGTCAGATAACGCTTGCTCGACCCTTCGAGAACGATGGGGAAGGGCGCCTTCATGTCGGGATCGGAAAGGAACACGGTTTCCAGCGCGTTGACCTTGCCGGCGTCCCAGTCGAACTTCAGGTGGTGAAGCATCAGCATCGCGTCGCTGGAATTGAGCTTGGAACCGAAGCCATTGTCGGAAAGGCTCCAGAAGCTGCCGTCGGGCATCGCCTTGATGCCGGAGAAACCCTGCATCGGCTGGCCGTTAAACGGCATGGAAAGACCGGTCAGTCGCACGCCATCCTTGCCCGGCACGGTGCCGAGACCTTCCGCGCGCTTGCGGTCGGCGGTGGTGAACTTGGCGGAGGTCTTGAGGTATTCAGGCGCGTCAGTGGGCGCCGGGATGATGGTGTTCGCCGGCAGGATGGCGTGGGAGACCAGCTTTGCAGGGAATTCCTGTTCGGCCGCGTGCGAGATGGAGGCGAACGCAAGGATGGCGCAGGACGCAAAAAGAATGTGCTTCATGATGGAGACCCCTCTCAATACCTGTTGAAGACAGGATTGACGCGATAGGGTCGCCGCATGACAGGCAGGTGATTGCCGTTTGAAGCTTTGATGAAATTTTGTGACGGCCGTCGCCGGCAAATAGCCTCCGGGCGCCGATAAGCCTTATGCGGCAGGGGCCTGATATTGGCTGAGCGTGCAGACGCCGAGCGTCTGGCCACGGCCTTTTACCGCATGTTCGCCGAGATATTCGCTGCGTACGCCCTTCGGAAGCACCAGCTGGTGGGCGAGATCGGCGGAAATCAACACCGGATGGCCGAGCATCTTGCTCAGTGATTCGAGCCGGGATGTCGTGTTCACCGTATCGCCGAAATAGGTGATCTTGTGGTGATCGACACCGATTTCTGCCGTGATGACCGGCCCGCCATGGATGGCGAAACGCAGGCGCGGCACTTCGCCGAAGCGGGAGAGCCACATGTCGCGTTTTTCCTCGATGGTCGCCTGAATGTCGAAAACGCAGCGCACGCAGGCCGCCCGCCGGATCGCCATATGATAGGGCCAGGTGATGATAGCGGCATCGCCGATGTAATCGTCGATGACGCCGCCATGCCGTCTGACCGGTGCTGCATAGCTGGCAAAGATTTCGCCGAGGAATTCCTGGGCCTTCAGGTCGCCATGGGTTTCGGCAAAGGAGGTGGAGCCGACGAGATCGATGAAGATGAAGACGCGGTCTTCGCTGACCGGGCGGCGATAGCGCCCAAGAATAAGATCGATGAAGATATCGCGGCCGAGAAGCTCGCGCACGCGCATGATAAACACGATGATGCCGCAGACGATAAGCGTGAAGATCAGTGTCTGCACTTCGGCATGCACCGCTCGCTTCCAGGTGCCGGGAAATATCCCGCTGAGCCACAGGATCGTGCCACCGAGCCCGAAGCCGCAAAAAACGAGAATGGCGTAAATGATAAGGCCGACGGCGATATAGGCCGGTGTCGGCAAGGCGCTCACCTGCCGCGACAGGCCGGGCAAGATGTAACCGCGCTCAAAGGCGAGAATCGGTGCGCAGGCGAAAAGCGCATAGGTCGCGCCGATCAACGCGCCGCCGCCATATTCCAGAAAGGCGTAGGCCACCCCGGCGCCGGCCACGGCAACGAAGAGCACCACGTAATCCAGAATGGGCAGCAATTTTCTCATGTCGGCTCTGATCTCGAAAAGGGAAGCCGGCGCTCCCTTCGGGCAAAGCTTCTGTTCAGGTCATATGCGACATTAGTGTGGAAAAAGCGCCGCAAAAAGTGAGCAATCGGTAAGGTTGCATGAAGGATTGGTAAGGCTGTTGCCCGGTTGCCGCAAACGCCTGCCGATGAGGCACTACTTCTAATAGGATGTTCTGTAATAGACGGTTTCAAGCGGGGATTGTGGCCGGTCGTCGGGCGTGTGGTTCGACCATTTGACCGGAAAGGCGGCAAAACGAAGCTTGTTGCCATCGATCCAGGCGCGGTCGAACAGGGTTTCCCCCTTGCGGGCAAAGGTGATGGCGGCGCAGGTGCGGCCATCGACGTCGAGGGCAATGTTCTCTTTCCAGTCGCTCAGGCCACAGCCCATGCCTTTCGGATCGCGATTATAGTGTTCGACGACATCGCCATCATTCGGGGTCATGGTGATCGAGGTGACGGTGTGGGCAAAGAGCAGGCTGTCCTGATCTTTCAGGCCGCCATCCAGCGTGCCCTCGTAACGCACCTGCACCGTCGGCCGCTGGCAGCCGTTGCTGGCATAAATCTGCGACACCGCATGTATGCGGCTATCGCGAATGGTAATGCGCGTGATGATGCCGTGGCGGTCGTTTTTGCCGATCTTCAGGCAGTCGGTCGTCCATTCACCCTGCAGATCGACCTTGTCCTGGGCCGCCCGGGCGGGAACAGAGGGGAGAATGCCTGCCGCCGCAACAAGTGCGGCGAGCAGCAGAGTGTGGGCAGGTTTCATGGCAAGACCCTCAAATCGCGCGACCATCGCCAAAGAGATGAGGCGCGATGCGGGCAAAATTGGGGTGAGAAAGGCGGGCGGTTACGACTCGCTTGCCGCAACCTCAACTTCCACGGCCTCGACCTTCTTACCGGCGAAACGCAGGGCCACTTCGCCATTGATGAGTTTCAGCGCCACATCGCCAAACAGCTCGCGCCGCCAGCCGGTCAGCGCCGCAACGGTTGCGTTTTCACCTTCGGACGCGATCTTGTCCAGATCGTCGCTGTTGGCGATGACCTTGGCCGCGACGCCGTGCTTGTCTGCCGTCAGTTTCAGGAGAACCTTCAAAAGCTCCACGGCAGCACCGGAACCTTCCGGTGCGTGGCTGTGGCGCGGTGCCTTCGGCATCTCTTCTTTCGGCAGCGCCAGCGCCGCATTCACCGTTTCGATGATGGCGGTGCCGGAGGCGGACCGTTCCCAGCCCTTCGGAATGGTGCGAAGCCGCGACAGCGCCTCGGCGTCCTTGGGCTGCTGCTGGGCGATTTCGAAGATCCCATCGTCCTTCAGCACGCGGGAGCGCGGCACGTTGCGCGACCGCGCCTCACGCTCGCGCCAGGCGGCGACGAATTTGAGGATGGCGAGTTCCGTCGGCTTGCGCAGGCGCGATTTCAGCCGCAGCCACGCATCGTCGGGATGCATGTCATAGGTGTCACGCGATTCCAGAATGTTCATCTCTTCGGTCAGCCACAACGAGCGGCCTTCGCGCTCCAGCTGCGTCTTCAGCGCCAGATAGACGTCGCGCAGATGCGTCACGTCGGCCAGCGCGTAATCCAGCTGCTTTTCGGTGAGCGGACGGCGGCTCCAGTCGGTGAAGCGCGAGGATTTGTCGATCTGCACATTCTTGATCTTCTGGACCAGCTGGTCGTAGGAGATCGAATCGCCGAAACCGCAGACCATGGCCGCGACCTGCGTGTCGAAAATCGGATGGGGAATGAGCCCGCCGAGATGGTAGATGATTTCGATGTCCTGCCGTGCGGCGTGGAAAACCTTCACGACGTTTGGATTGGCCATCAGTTCGAACATCGGCGTAAGATCGATACCCTTGGCCAGCGGATCAACCAGTACTTCGAGCGTCGGGCTCGCCATCTGTACGAGGCACAGCTCCGGCCAGAAGGTTGTTTCCCGCAAAAATTCGGTGTCGATGGTAATGAATTCCGATTTCGCCAGTTCCGTGCAGGCTTCGGCGAGGGCGGCAGTCGTTTCAATCATTGCAAATGGCCACTCGTGAAAATTATCCGTCTTACTTTCTCTTTGGCGGGCGCATGTCAATACAAAGCCCGCTTTTCCGGCCTCAAGGATCGTTTTTCTCGGGCGGATCGGGGTCTTTCCTGTCGTTTTTGGTAGGCGGCGGGGCCGCCAGCTTCTGAAAGTAGGCCGAGGTGCGCAACAGCGAGCTGAACCGCCAGTTCCGCTCCTCCACGGGTACGCCCTCGCGCACCCGCAGCCTGTATATGGTGTAGGCGATGAAAACGATCTGGATCGCGGCCGTATAGCTGAACAGCGCCTTGGGCCCGAACTGGTCGATCAGCAGCGAAGCGAGCAGCGGTCCGACCGTCGCGCCCACCGACCAGAAGAACAGCAGCCCGGCGGACATCATCGCATGTTCGCCTTCCCTGGCGTGATCGTTGCCGTGCGCGGAACTCAGCGAATAGAGCGGCAGGGCAAAGGCGCCGAAGACGAAGACGCCGATGATGTTGCTCCATTCATCCGTGCCGGCGAAGAAGGCGAGGAACAGGCCGACGATGACAGAGCCGGCGGTGGTGGCGAGAATGATGATGCGCCGGTCATAGCGGTCGGAATAGACGCCGAGCGGATATTGCAGCACCACGCCGCCGATGATGCCGGCGCTCATGAAGGTGGCGATGGCGGTGACGGACATTCCGATCTGTTCGGCATAGATCGGCCCCATGTTGCGAAACGCCGCCATGCTGAGACCGACGGCCACGCAACCGACAACGGCAAGCGGCGAGATGCGCCAGACCGCAAAAAGATTGAAGGGAATCTGCTTCGGCGGCGTGGGGTTGGATTTGTCGGCAATCGAGATTGGCACCAGCGACAGCGTCAGCGCCATGGCGATCAGCGAAAACACCACGGGTCCATCAATGCCGGCGACGGGAATTATATATTGGGCAAGCGTCACGGAACCGAGATCGACGAAACGATAGATCGACAACGTGCGCGCACGGTTGGAATTCGTCACCTGCGCATTGATCCAGCTTTCTATCGCGGCAAAAAGACAGGCGACGGCAATGCCGATGACGAAGCGCATCAACATCCAGAACAAGGGATGGAGGACGAGCGGCATGGCAATTGAGGCGGCCGATGCGACCGCCGCCATCGTGGCGAAGGTTCTGATATGGCCGATCCGGCGCATGAGCTGCGTCACCGAAATGCAGCCGAGCGCGAAGCCGATGCTATAGGCGGCGCTGATGAGGCCTATGGTGCTGGCCGAAAATCCTTCGGACAGGCCCCGCAGCGCGATATAGGTTCCCTGCAGGCCGTTGCCGCCGATCAGAATGCCGGCGGTGACGAGAAGCGGAATAAGAGGTCTGATCTGGCTCATTGCGGGCCGACTCGGTTTGGCGGGCTGGATTAGCCCTATCTAAAGCCAAGGCGGGCGAAAGGACAGGCGGAAGGCGACAATCTTGCGCTTTGCCTTGACAAATCAGGCTGGTCATGCGCTTTTCCGGCAAATTTCGACAGTGCCGCCGCTCTGGCCCACGACACGTTCCAGGATAAAAAAATGCATCGTTATCGCAGCCACACCTGTGCCGCTCTCCGCAAGTCCGACGTCGGTGAAACCGTTCGCCTTTCCGGTTGGGTTCATCGCGTGCGAGATCATGGCGGCGTTCTCTTCATCGACCTTCGCGACCATTACGGCATCACCCAGGTGGTGGCCGATCCTGATAGCCCGGCCTTCAAGGTTGCAGAAACCGTGCGCGGCGAATGGGTCATCCGCATCGACGGTCTCGTCAAGGCGCGCTCAGAGGACACCATCAACAAGGGCATGGCGACCGGCGAGATCGAGCTTTACGCGCAGGAGATCGAGGTTCTCGGCGTTGCCAAGGAACTGCCTCTGCCGGTGTTCGGCGAGCCTGAATATCCCGAAGACGTTCGCCTGAAATACCGCTTCCTCGATCTGCGCCGTGAAACCCTCCACAAGAACATCGTCAAGCGCACGCAGATCATCTCCTCCATGCGCAAGGGCATGGGCGATCTGGGCTTTGCCGAATATACGACGCCGATCCTCACAGCCTCCTCGCCGGAAGGCGCGCGCGACTTCCTCGTGCCCTCGCGCATCCACGAAGGCCAATTCTTCGCGTTGCCGCAGGCGCCGCAGCAGTACAAGCAGCTTTTGATGGTTGCCGGTTTCGACCGCTATTTCCAGATCGCTCCGTGCTTCCGCGATGAAGACCCGCGTGCCGACCGTCTGCCGGGCGAGTTCTACCAGCTCGACGTCGAAATGAGCTTCGTGACCCAGGAAGATGTCTGGACCACGATGGAGCCGATGATGACCGCCGTGTTCGAACAGTTTGCCGAAGGCAAGCCGGTGACGAAACAGTGGCCGCGCATTCCCTATGACGAATCGATCCGCAAATACGGCTCCGACAAGCCGGACCTGCGCAACCCGATCGTCATGGAAGCCGTGACCGAACATTTCGACGGTTCGGGCTTCAAGGTCTTCGCGAACATGATCGCTTCCAACCCCAAGGTCCAGGTCTGGGCGATCCCTGCCAAGACCGGCGGTTCGCGCGCTTTCTGCGACCGCATGAACGTCTGGGCGCAGAGCCAGGGCCAGCCCGGCCTCGGCTACATCTTCTGGAAGGAAGAAGACGGCAAGGTTGGCGGCTCCGGCCCGCTCGCCAAGAACATCGGCGAGGAACGCACCGAAGCGCTTCGCCAGCAGCTCGGCCTGGAAGTGGGCGATGCCTGCTTCTTCGTCGCCGGTGATCCCGCCAAGTTCTACAAGTTTGCCGGCGAGGCGCGCACCCGCGCTGCTGACGAGCTGAATCTGATCGACCGCGACCGTTTCGAAATGTGCTGGATCGTCGATTTTCCGTTCTTCGAATACAACGAAGAAGAAAAGAAGATCGACTTCGCCCACAACCCGTTCTCCATGCCGCAGGGCGGAATGGAAGCGCTGGAAGGGCAGGACCCGCTCTCCATCAAGGCGTTCCAGTATGACGCGGTCTGCAACGGTTTCGAAATCGCTTCCGGTTCGATCCGTAACCAGTCCCCCGAGCTGATGGTCAAGGCTTTCGAGAAGGTTGGCCTCTCGCAGAGCGATGTGGAAGAGCGCTTCGGCGGTCTCTACCGCGCCTTCCAGTATGGCGCGCCTCCGCATGGCGGTTGCGCCTTCGGCATCGACCGTGTGGTCATGCTCTTGGTTGGTGCGAAGAACCTGCGCGAAATCACGCTGTTCCCGATGAACCAGCAGGCGCAGGACCTTCTGATGAACGCGCCGTCGCCGGCAACGCCGACGCAGCTTCGCGAACTGGCGCTGCGCGTCGTTCCGTCCAAGAAGGACTGATCATGTTGAAGACGCTGCTCGAACGTGTTCGCGCAGCCTTCACCCGTGCATTGGCGGCCGCGCTTGCGGCCGCTTTTGCGTTCTGGATCGCGCATCGGTGGCTCGGCCATCCGCAACCCGTCTTTGCCGCGATCAGCGCGCTGATTTGCCTGTCTCCCGGCATTCCAAGCCATGTGCGTCAGGGGCTTGGGCTAATGGTCGGCGTCACCATCGGCATTCTTGTCGGGGAGGTCGCGCTTCTCGTGCCGCATGATTTCGCTGAAATCCGGCTGGCCTCTGCAACCTTCATCGCCATGATCCTCGCCACCCTGTTCGGCCTGCCTGCCGTCGTCCCGATACAGGCTGGCGCTTCGGCCATGCTCGTCCTGCTGATGGGGCCGCAGATCGCCGGTTTTGTCCGGTTTGTTGACGTCATCGTCGGTGTGGCAGTCGGCGTCGTCGTTGCGCTGGTGTTTTTCCGCGAGCGTCTGAAACTCTAGCTCCGCGTACGCTCATCGATTTGACCTCAAATCTCGCTATCATCGGGAGTGTCGAGTGTAGCCTCTACGCTCATCCCGGCATCGCCACA
Source organism: Agrobacterium sp. El2ro-1b (assembly GCF_048298475.1). Classification (NCBI taxonomy): domain Bacteria; kingdom Pseudomonadati; phylum Pseudomonadota; class Alphaproteobacteria; order Hyphomicrobiales; family Rhizobiaceae; genus Agrobacterium; species Agrobacterium sp. El2ro-1b. Next base: position 804,513 of record NZ_CP103458.1, read on the forward strand.
ATTTTACCGCGAGATTTACCGAATTCCGCGAATAATCAGCCGAAATCCCATTCCAGTATAGCTCCTGTGTCCGCTTGGGCACGCAAAGCAACTCGATTTTAATCCGGGACGGCGCCAGCCAATCTTTTTTCCGGTTCTGGCGCGATCATATTTAAGAGGATTTCCGAATGGTAAACGAGACGGACAAAGACCCGGCGCCGGCGGTTGGGCCGCTTGCTTCAGCCATGCCGCGCGGCAATTTTGCCGCCAGCCTGCGTTCACCCGGCGCGAAGTTTCTGATGATAGGTTTCATTTCGTTGGTTCTGCTCGTTCCGCTCTTGCTCGTCTGGGGTTTGACGGAAGAGCGCGCCTCGCGGGCGAGGGAGGTTTCCGCCCGGATCGCGAACGGGTGGGGCGGCGATCAGGTTGTGAACGGCCCCTATCTTGCCGTACCCTTCGATGTCGATCGCCGCCGCGAGGTCGATGGCCGACCCATTGTGGATCGCACGACAGAATGGGCGCTGGTCATGCCGGAAACGCTGCAGGTGACGGCCGACCTCAAGACCGAGGAAAAGAAGCTCTCGATCTACAGCTTGCCTGTCTATAACGGTGCTATCGTGCTCAAGGGCCGCTTCGGGCAGGGCGTCCTGCAAGATCTCGCCCGTTTTGCCGGCACACCGCGTCTCGACAATGCCATCCTCGTCCTCAGCATAGGGGATATTACCGGCATAAGATCGAGCGCCGGGGTTCGCATAAACGGCGGCGCAGTTTTGCCCTTCGATTCCGGCATGCGCGATATGTCCGTTATCGCAAGCCGCGCCCTTGAAAATAACTCGATAAGATCAGATGCGGGCGTGCACAGGCCGATCGACAGGAACCTCATCGAGAGCGGCTTTGATTTCGATATCGCATTTTCGCTGAATGGTTCTGGCAGTTTCGCAGTTGCGCCGGCCGGCCAGACAACGAGCTTCACGGCAAAAGCCGACTGGCCGCATCCCGGTTTTGAAGGTTTGTTCCTGCCGGAGGTCAAAACGGTCACGGCTGCGGATTTCAACGCCAGCTGGACGATTCCCTATCTCGCAAGGGGAATAGATCGCGTGGTGGAGGGTCCGCGACTGCCGCTCTCCAACAGCCTGATGACGATCAATCTCGTGGAACCGGTGAAGTTCTATCAGGTCATCGCCCGGACACTGAAATATTCCATCGGCTTCATCTCGATTGTCTTCCTCGCCGTCTTCATTGTGGAACTCAAGGGCGGCAGCGTTGTGCACTGGATACAATATGTTCTGACGGGTCTGGCGCTCATCGTCTTCTATGTGCTGCTGCTCGCGCTCGCCGAACATACGGGTTTCACCGTTGCCTATGTCGCGGCCTCCTTCTCCACGGCGGCCCTGATTGCCTTTTATCTTGGCAGTGCCACCCGTAGTCGCAGGAACGGTCTTGCACTTTTCAGTGTTCTGGCAGTGGCCTACGGCGTGATGTATCTGGTTCTGAACGAGGACGAATATGCGCTGCTGGCCGGCGCGGTCATATCGTTTATCGCCATCGCTGCAACCATGTTTGCGACGCGCAGAGTCGATTGGTCTGGAGCCAATGCCGCCGCGAACAGCGAGTTCTCCAACCGCGCCTGACGCGAGATCGCATGGTCTGAAAAGCGGGCTGCTTAACTTGCGGCCCGCTTTTTTGCCGTTTATAGGTGGATTACTCACCACGGACCCGGTGAAATCCCGGGTGGCTCTTCTGGCCGCCGATCCGCCAGACAACGCAAAGCACCGACATTCCTTTTTAATCTACCGGACATAGCTCCGGCCGGTGCGTCATTCTTTGCGAAAAAATCAGATGAACAGATTTCAGACTTACAGACGTGAGTGGTTTTCCAATATTCGCGGCGATGTGCTTTCCGGCATCGTCGTGGCACTTGCCCTCATTCCCGAAGCCATCGGCTTTTCCGTCATTGCCGGTGTCGATCCGAAAGTGGGGCTGTTCGCCTCCTTCGCCATCGCCTGCGTTTCCGCCTTCACTGGAGGCCGTCCGGGCATGATTTCGGCGGCAACCGCCGCGACAGCCGTCCTGATGGTCACGCTCGTCAAGGAACACGGGCTGCAATATCTCTTTGCCGCCACTATCCTCATGGGCGTGCTGCAGATCGCTGCGGGCTTCGCGAAACTCGGCCGGGTGATGCGCTTTGTATCGCGCTCGGTGATGACCGGTTTCGTCAATGCATTGGCGATCCTCATCTTCATGGCGCAATTGCCCGAACTGATCGGCGTGCCGGTTGAAACCTATGTCATGATCGCGGCCGGTCTTGCGATCATCTATCTCTTTCCGCTGGTGACGAAGATCATCCCGTCACCGCTGGTCGCCATCGTCGCCCTGACCTGCGTGGCGGTTTTCTCCGGCATGGACATCCGCACGGTTGGCGATCTCGGCGAATTGCCCTCGACGCTGCCGATTTTCGCCCTGCCGCAGGTGCCGCTAACCTTCGAGACGCTGCAGATCATCTTTCCCTATTCGATTGCACTGGCTGCTGTCGGCCTGCTGGAATCGCTGCTGACGGCACAGATCGTCGACGACATGACGGATACGGGCAGCAACAAAAGCCAGGAATGCATCGGGCAGGGGACCAGCAACATCGCGTCGGCCCTCATCGGCGGCATGGGTGGCTGCGCCATGATCGGCCAATCCGTCATCAATGTCCGCTCCGGCGGCAGGGGCCGCTTGTCTACCTTCGTGGCGGGCGCTTTCCTGCTGTTCCTCATTCTGGTGCTGGATGATCTCGTGCGTATCATTCCCATGGCAGCGCTGGTGGCTGTCATGATCATGGTGTCGATCGGGACCTTCTCGTGGCGCTCCATCCTCGATCTCACCCGAAACCCGCCATCATCAAGCATCGTCATGCTGGTAACCGTCGGCACGGTGCTCGCAACGCATGACCTTGCAAAGGGCGTGCTGGCCGGCGTCCTTCTCTCCGGCGTGTTCTTTGCGGGCAAGGTTTCAAAGCTTTTCCATGTCCGGCCAGAGCTTTCAGCCGATGGCCGGGAGCGAATCTATCGCGTCGACGGCCAGATTTTCTTCGCTTCGACGGAAAGCTTTATCGCTGCCTTCGATTTTGCCGAAGAGGTGGAGGCGGTGACGATCGATGTCAGCCAGGCGCATCTGTGGGATATTTCGGCGGTTGGCGCGCTGGACAAGGTGGTCCTGAAGTTCCGTAAGGTCGGCAAGCGGGTCGAAGTGATCGGCGTCAATGAGGCGAGCGCCCATATGATCGACCGCTTCGCCCTGCACGACAAGCAGGAAGGCGCTGCGGCACCACTGCATTGAGTGCAAATGAAAAGCCCCGGTCTTGAACCGGGGCTTTGTCGTCCTATTCGTTTGCGGTCACCGTCACGCCGAGCATTTTCGGCAGGGTGTTCGGTGCGCCCATCGCAGCGCCCATGATCATCGGGAAAGGAACCGGCTTTTCCGGCTCGGCCGTGATCGAGAAGTTCTTCGGGTTGTCGATGTAGGCGTTGATGGCCGTCGACACCATGTTCTGCAATTCCGGAACGTTGAGCGAGGCCATCATGATCGGCGCCATGCCCTTGATGGTCTGGGCAAGCTGGTCGCCCGTCATGCCCTGCTGGCTTGCCGCATAGTCGATGGCGCGCTTGGTGATGCTGGCATCTTCGAAGCTAATTTCGGCATTAACGAAGGAAAGCTGCTGCATCAGGCCGAGCATGGCAAGGCTTGCCGCCTGGTCCGCCTGTTCCTTGTTCGGGTTGGCAGCCTGTGCCTTCACCGTCTCCTGCATCGACTTGATGAAGGCGAGCGTGTAGCCGGAGAAACCGAACGACATGTTGAGACGGCCGACGTCATCGAGGTCGATGGCGTATTCCTCGACGTCAACAGTACCGGAGGCGACTTCCCAGCTGCCGCTCATGGTCATGTCGCCGGAAAGCGCCTGCAGCTTCAGTTTTTCGATGGCGTCCTTGGTTGCCGGATCGTTGACTTCGCTGAGATCGGCCTTGAAGCCGGATGCATCCAGTTCGAAACCGATCGAGCTCTTGTCATCGCTGACGGACATCGTCGCGCTGGTTTCTTCAAGCGAGAAAGTCGGCTTGCCGTCGACGGAAACGGAGATCGGACCGCTATGGGCTTCGTCATAGAACATCAGCGCATCGACATTGCCCGTGGTCGCATCAGCCGGAATGACAAGGCCGGACATGTAGATGTCGCTCGCCTTGATTTCTACCTTTTCCTGCTTGTAGTCGATGTTGTCGAAACGGGCGTTCTTGATCTTGTAACCGCCGTTGTTTTCCTCGACGCCTTCAAGCGTGATGTTGCCGACCGGGATTTTCTTGGCCGGATCGGCGGCCGCGTTGAAGGTCACACCGTTCAGCGTCACCGTCGAGCCGTTGACGGCGACGGAGCCGGCGGCGATCTCGCCGCCCTGGGCGGCATAGGCTGCATTGATCTTCTTTAGCACATCCCCGCCATCCAGCGCAAAAGCCGGCGCCGAAAGCGTAAGAAGCGCGGCACTTGCGAAAAAAACCTGCCGGGTGGATTTCAGTCTCATGATGTTTCTTCCCTCAACGTACGGATGTGTTCCGTGTCTCAATGCTAATGGTGATACTTATATTCGCGATTATTCAAAGGTCTAGGGGATTTAGATCGATTCCCATGACGGCGGCATTGCGGCATTTGCAACGCGGTTAACAAAAAATCGCATGAAAGGGTTGCTTTCATCCACAGGTGCGCCCCCTGAATTTCTTGCCGGTTATCGGCATTTCCGCTAGTCAAGCACCATGGGAAAAAATCTTGTACCTCCGTCCGGCGGAGACGATAACATTCATCCGGTCGATTTGAAGGCGGCGCTTGAAGAGCGCTACCTCGCTTATGCCTTGTCCACGATCATGCATCGTGCGCTGCCGGATGTGCGTGACGGCCTGAAGCCGGTGCATCGCCGCATCATTCACGCCATGAGTGAAATGGGTATCCGCCCCAACTCGGCCTTCAAGAAATGCGCCCGTATCGTCGGTGATGTGATCGGTAAGTTCCACCCGCATGGCGACCAGTCGGTCTATGATGCGCTGGTGCGTCTCGCACAGGATTTCTCCCAGCGTTATCCGATTGTCGACGGGCAGGGCAATTTCGGCAACATCGATGGCGACGGTGCCGCCGCCTATCGTTACACCGAAGCGCGCATGACCGATGTGGCGGCGCTGCTGCTGGAAGGCATCGGCGAGGACGCGGTGGATTTCCGCGCCACCTATAATGAGGAAGACGAAGAACCGGTGGTCCTGCCGGGCGCTTTCCCGAACCTTCTGGCAAACGGTGCCTCCGGTATTGCCGTTGGCATGGCGACATCGATCCCGCCGCACAATGCCCACGAACTTTGCGACGCCGCGCTGCATCTCATCAAGCACCCCGATGCGACGGTTGAAAAGCTGGTGGAGTTCATTCCCGGCCCCGACCTTCCAACCGGTGGTATCATCATCGAAAGCCGTGAGAATATTCTCGATGCCTACAAGACGGGCCGCGGCGGTTTCCGCGTGCGCGCCAAATGGGAAACGGAAGATCTCGGCCGTGGCGGTTATCAGATCGTCATCACCGAAATTCCCTTCCAGGTGCAGAAATCGCGCCTGATCGAAAAGATCGCCGAGCTGTTGCTCGCCCGCAAGCTGCCGCTTCTGGAAGATGTTCGCGATGAATCCGCCGAAGACGTGCGTATCGTGCTGGTGCCGAAGAACCGCACCGTCGACGCGACGCTGCTGATGGAATCGCTGTTCCGCCTGTCCGACCTCGAAAGCCGCCTGCCGCTTAACATGAACGTGTTGTCGCTTGGCAGGGTGCCGAAGGTCATGGCGCTGAACGAGGTGCTGAGCGAGTGGCTGGCGCACCGCAAGGACGTGCTGGTCCGACGTTCGCGCTATCGTCTGGCCGCCATCGACCGCAGGCTTGAGATCCTCGGCGGCCTGCTGGTCGCCTATCTCAATCTGGATGAGGTGATCCGCATTATCCGCGAGGAGGACGAGCCGAAACAGGTGATGATGGCCAGGTGGTCGCTCACCGACAATCAGGCCGAAGCCATCCTCAACATGCGGCTGCGCAATCTGCGCAAGCTCGAGGAATTCGAGATCCGCAAGGAACACGACGACCTCAGCAAGGAAAAGTCAGAGATCGAAGGGCTACTCGCCTCCGATGACAAGCAGTGGCAGACCGTCGCCTGGGAAATCGGCGAGGTCAAAAAGAAATACGCCAAGGCAACCGAGATCGGCCGCCGCCGCACGCAGTTTGCCGATGCACCGGATGCCGATATCGAGGCCATCCAGCAGTCGATGATCGAAAAAGAACCGGTCACCATCGTCATCTCGCAGAAGGGCTGGATCAGGGCGCTGAAGGGGCACATGTCCGATACCTCGGCCCTGACCTTCAAGGAAGGCGACGGCCCGAAGCTCGCCTTCCCGGCGCAGACCACCGACAAGCTGTTGCTGCTGACGACGGGTGGCAAGGCCTATACGCTCGGCGCCGATAAGCTGCCGGGTGGACGTGGCCATGGCGAGCCGATCCGCATCATGGTCGATATGGAGAACGATCAGGATATCCTGACGGCCTTCGTCCACGACCCGTCGCGCAAGCTGCTGCTGGTCTCCACCGGCGGCAACGGCTTCATCGTCGCCGAAAGCGAAATGATCGCGAATACCCGCAAGGGCAAGCAGATCATGAATGTCGCCATGCCTGATGAAGCCAAGCTTGCCGTACCGGTGACGGGCGACCATGTCGCCGTCGTTGGCGAGAACCGCAAGCTCGTGGCCTTCCCGCTATCGCAGGTGCCGGAAATGTCACGTGGCAAGGGCGTGCGCCTGCAACGCTACAAGGATGGCGGCGTGGTGGACGTGAAGTGCTTTGCGCTCGCCGATGGCTTGAGCTGGTCGGATACGGCCGGACGTTTGTTCAACAAGGTCGGCGAGGAACTTCGCGAATGGCTGGCCGACCGCGCCACCGTTGGCCGCACCGTGCCAAAGGGCTTTCCGCGCAGCGGGAAATTTGGCGGGTGATATTTGAGCGGCGTCCCGGGAGATCATTCGGGACGTCTTTCATAGCGTCTGTTTCGCTATTCCAACTGAGTATTTTGTTTCAGGGCTACGCGACGCTTATTCTTCTTTGGGAGAGTAAATCTCCCACCCGCGTGGCGTCAGATGCTCCTGCGGATGGTAGCGGGTCTTGTAACCCATCTTTTCCGAACCATCGACCCAGTAGCCGAGATAGACATGCGGCAGGCCGAGGGCGCGGGTGCGGGTGATGTGATCGATGATCATGAAGGTGCCGAGCGACCGTTTTTCAAGCGCAGGATTGAAGAAGGAATAGACCATCGACAGGCCGTCGCTCATCACGTCGCTGAGCGCCACGGCCAGAAGCTCGCCACGCTTGCTGGAATCGATGCCGGAGCCGGGTTCGCGCACGCGGTATTCGATGATGCGGGTGTTCACATGCGTGTCTTCCACCATGATCGCATAGTCTAGCGCCGACATGTCGGACATGCCGCCGGACTGGTGGCGGTGATCGAGGTAGCGGCGGAAGAGGGCGAATTGTTCGGTGGAGGGTTCGGCAGCATGAACCGTGGCGACGACATCGCTGTTGGCGGCAAGAACGCGCCGCATCGATTTCGTCGGCTGGAATTGTTCGGTCAGGATGCGCACGGAGACACAGGCGCGGCAGGTTTCACAGGCCGGGCGATAGGCGATGTTCTGCGAGCGTCTGAAACCGCCCTGGGTCAGAAGATCGTTCATTTCGGAGGCGCGCGGGCCAACGAGATGGGTAAAGACCTTCCGCTCCATCTGGTTCGGCAGATAGGGGCAGGTGGCCGGCGCCGTAAGATAGAATTGAGGAGAGGGCGTCGCCTGCGTGTTCATCGAACCGTGATCGCCTCCTGCGTCAGTTGTGAAAGCGCGCCGCGATTTCACGGGGCCGGCGGCGGCGCTTCAAGCGACATGCATAATGTCACAGAATGGCAAAATGACGGAAAACGTCAACTGCGGGATGAGCTATTGGACGGGTAGAAAGCCACGTTTGCGCGGCTTTCTCCGATATCAGCGTGTTCTGACCATGACGGTGCCGAGCAGGAAGTCGTGAACGAGGCGCGAGCGCTCGGTAAACAGGCCTGCGAGAAGAATCAAAGGCGTCAAAACCGAGTTGATGACCCAGAAAAGCACGATGTGCACGGTGGCCAACAGGAAATCGATTCGCCGTCCGTCCATGCGCGCCATTGCGATGCCCATCGCCCGCATGCCGGGTGTGGCCTGTGAGGGACCGCCCAGCGAAACGCCGAAATAAAGCACCGCGACGATGACGAACAGCGCCGGGTAGAGGAAAAAGCCAAGACCCAGCGTGATCACGCCGAGAAAGAAAACGATCACGGCCGCCGGGATGCACAAGAGGAGAACGATCGCGTAATCGATCAGGAACGCGAAGACGCGCCGGCTCAGGACGCCGCTATAGGCGCGCCAGTCATCCGGTGCGGCATAGGTGGGGTTCTGGTCGAGGCTCATCGGTCGTTTTCTCCTGAGGGGATCTGACAGCGCGGCATATTTGCCGTGTCAGCAGACAATATGGGAAGAAAACGACCGAATACAATAAGCGCCGGCCTCAGCCCTTTGCCAGTTTGCGTGCTGCCTCGATGGCGAAATAGGTAAGGACGCCGTCGCAACCCGCACGCTTGAAACAGAGAAGCGTTTCCATCATCACGCGCTCGCCGTCGATCCAGCCATTCATGGCCGCGGCCTTGATCTGGGTATATTCGCCGGACACCTGATAGGCGAAGGTGGGCAGGCCGAAATTCTCCTTCAGCCGCCAGCAGATGTCGAGATAGGGCAGGCCGGGCTTGACCATCAGCATGTCGGCGCCTTCCTCGACGTCGAGTGCTGCGTCACGGATTGCCTCCATGCCGTTGGCGGGGCTGATGTAATAGCTGTTTTTGTCGCCCTTCAGCAGGCCGGCGGTGGAGATCGCCTCGCGATAGGGACCGTAATAGCCGGAGGAGAATTTCGTCGCATAGGCCATGATTCCGACATTCTGGTGCCCGGCGGCATCTAGGCCGCGACGGATGGCGCCTATACGGCCATCCATCATCTCCGAGGGGGAGATAATGTCCGAACCGGCATCCGCCTGCAGGATGGCGGCCGTGACGACCTGCTCGACGGTTTCGTCATTGACGATCTCGTCGCCCCGCAGAATGCCGTCATGCCCATGGCTGGTGAAGGGATCGAGCGCGACATCGGTGATCATGCCGATATTAGGGACGGCTTTTTTTACGGCGATCGTCGCCTGATTGATGAGATTGTTGGCCTCGAGCGCATTCGAGCCGGTGTCGTCGCGCAGTTCCATCTCGATATTTGGAAAGGTCGCGATTGCGGGAATGCCAAGACCGGCCGCTTCCTTCGCCGCTTCCACCAGCCGGTCGACGCTCATGCGGTTGACACCGGGCATAGCCGGAATGGGCTCGACAATATTGCTGCCAGGCACGATGAAAACCGGCCAGATGAGGTCATCAACGGTCAGCCGATTTTCCTGAACCAGACGGCGCGTCCAATCCGCCTTGCGATTGCGCCGCATGCGGCGATGGCCAGTGATCTCGTCGACCAGATGCGTTTTGTCCTGCATGTCAGAATGTCCTTCGATCAAATTTGGAAAGCTGCATACCATGAACATTGGCCCATGCGAATGCGACAATCTTCCCTCATCGGCTGCCTGACTGACGATGGTGTTTTGACAAGGCAGGCGGCGGGATTCAATATGGACTGGTCGCCCGCCCGTTGAGACCTTATCTTCCGGCCATGGAACCTGATTCTCAACCTCTGCCGAAACGCCCGCTGACGGAAATCCTGTTTCTGGTCTTCATGAGACTGGTTGCGGTTTCCTGTTTCTGGTTCGGCCTGCAATATTGGGCGATGCTGACCGGCTATTCGCTTGGCGGTCACGGGCGCTTCGATATGCTGAACCTGCCCTGGCGAGTAGCGGGCAGCGCGCTGGCGGTTATTTTCCCGGTGGCAGCTCTCGGCCTGTGGCTTGGCGCCTCCTGGGGGGCGGTCATGTGGGTCATGGGCGCCGGCACGCAGATAGCCATGTATAAGGTATGGCCGCATATCTTCGGTGCCAACACGTTGGTGCCCGTCATGCACGGTCTCGTGGCAACCATTTATATACTATTCCTGGTCGCTTTCTGGCTGGATCACCGCCAAAATGAAGAGCGCGCAAGAATTGATTTACCATAAGAATAAAGCAATTCGGCCTGTTTTCAGGCCGGTTTTTCCGCTTAAGTCATTGATTTATAACGTACTGGCTCTGAGCATTCCCGCTTCGCCACAAGTTCGGCGCCTTTGGGAAAATGCAGGTAACCATTTGTTAATCGTAGCTTTTAAGTAGAATTTTATGCGCATTGATTAGGTTCTCACTCAAGGCGGGAGACAAACAAACACACCGCCAAACAAAACAGTGAGGCAGTCATGATCAATAGCAAAGTTAAGCCGCAGGCCGTTGTTGCCGACGCACACGAAGATACCATCCGTTCGCTCTACATGGAGTCGCTGCATCTGGTGGAACGCCTCCACCGCCGCCTCCTCGATGTCATCAAGGACGAGTTCGACCGTCAGGGTCGCGATGACGTCAACGCCGTTCAGGCCCTGCTGCTGTTCAACATCGGCAACTCCGAACTGACGGCTGGCGAACTTCGTTCCCGCGGTTATTACCTCGGCTCGAACGTCTCCTATAACGTCAAGAAGCTGGTCGACCTCGGTCTCATCAACCACCAGCGTTCGCGTGTCGATCGCCGCTCGGTCCGCATCAGCCTGACCGAAGAAGGCCAGGCCATCGCCGAAACGGTTGCCCGCCTCTATGAACGCCACGTCGGCTCGATCGAAAAGGTCGGCGGCATCGGCACCGGCGAGTTCTCCGAAATGAACAAGCTGCTGCAGCGCCTCGACCGTTTCTGGAACGACTCAATCGCTTACCGCCTGTAATTCCGCGACGGTTTCACTGTTTAAGCCGGGGGCATCCTTTGCTCCCGGCCTTTGGATTCCGCGCCCTGCCGCCACGCTTTTTTGCCTGTCAAGCCCGACTGTCCATAACGCATTCGCCCTGTTTTTCAGGGGAACACAGCTTCGTGAGAAGAGGGCAGTGACACGAATCGGCCATATTGATATGGGACGCGCAAGTCTAAGGAGCCGGCTGTTTCTCCTGTTGTTGCGGCAAGTTGTCGACTGTACTGCCAGACATCAGCGCCCTGATGATGCGTATCGGGTATTACCGGCCGGCAGACACGTTGTACGTGTTTGTTAATCATATTGATTTAGGCATTGTTCAGAATGCCGAAGAGAGTGGCTGGTAGGTAGAATGACAAAGAAATCCGTTTCCGATTCCGTATCGCGCCGTGCGCTTCTGCGCTCTGCCGTTTCTGTTGGTGTTGCCGCGCTTGCTGCGCCGGCCTTGGCGCAGAACGCGCTCAACGATCTCATGGGCTCTTCGCGCCGCGGCAACTGGGATGACCAGTTCGACGCCAATACCTCGCGTTCGGCCGTGGGCGTTGTTTCCAACAACCCGGTTCTCGGACGGGAAGCGCCTGTCTACATGCAGCAGGCGATCATGCAATATCAGCAGATCGTGCAGAATGGCGGCTGGCCGGACGTGCCCACGTCCCAGCAGCGTCTCCAGATCGGCGTTTCCGATCCTTCCGTTCAGGCGCTGCGTCAGCGACTGATGGTATCGGGCGACCTGCCGCGTGAAGCCGGTATTTCCAGCGCCTTCGATTCCTATGTCGATGGCGCGCTGAAGCGTTTCCAGGCGCGTCATGGCCTTCCCGCTGACGGCGTCAGCGGCGAATACACCACCAAGGCGCTCAATGTTTCCGCGCAGATCCGTCTGGCGCAGTTGCAGACCAATCTCGTGCGCATCCAGTCCATGTCCGGCGATCTCGGCCAGCGTCACATGATGGTGAATATCCCGGCGGCTGCCATCGAAGCCGTTGAAAATGAACGCGTCGTGCTGCGCAATACCGCCGTTGTCGGCCGCGCCAGCCGCCCGACCCACGTCATCAACTCCAAGGTTTACGAGGTCATCCTCAATCCTTACTGGACCGCGCCGCGTTCGATCGTCGAAAAGGACATCGTGCCGCTGATGCAGAAGGACCCGACCTATCTGGAGCGGAATAACATCCGCCTCATCGACGGCAAGGGACAGGAAGTCTCGCCGACCACGGTCGACTGGTTCGCGCCGAAGGCTCCGAACCTGATGTTCCGTCAGGACCCCGGCAAGATCAACGCCATGTCCTCGACGAAGATCAACTTCCACAATCCGAACAACGAATATATGCACGACACGCCGCAGCAGGGCCTGTTCAACAAGCTGATGCGTTTCGAGTCCTCCGGCTGCGTGCGTGTGCAGAACGTGCGCGACCTGACGTCCTGGCTGCTGCGTGACACGCCCGGCTGGTCGCGCCAGGAAATGGAACGCGTCATCGCATCGCGCGTCAACACGCCGATCAAGCTCGCGCAGGAAGTACCCGTTTATTTCGTCTACATCACCGCATGGTCGGCGAAGGACGGCGTGGTTCAGTTCCGCGACGATATCTACGGCAAGGACGGCAATGCCGAACTGGCGCTCAACACCACCGCGGGCATGGAGCAGCCGGCAGGTGCAGTGGACGACGATCTCTTGCCGCGCAACTGATCGGGCTTTTTGCCGTCAGCGTGGAATTGTGGGCGAGGGGAGAGGTGATCGCTGGAAAGCCAGCCAGTCCCTCCGCCGTCATCCTCGGGCTTGTCCCGAGGATCTAATCACCTATCGTAAAATAGAAGCGTTGCAGATCCTCGGGACAAGCCCGAGGATGACGCGAGTGTGTGGCTTGGCCGCGCATCATCGAAGCGCCGCCTTTATTTTCCGTCGTATCCTGTTTTTCATAAAAACATCTGTCACTTTTCGCCGCAACGTCGCAGTTTGACGGGCAAATCTCGCTGCCCGTATTGCTCTTGTTCGGGCAGGGCGCTAAGACGCCATCGCATTACTGTTTCAGGAGCCTTCACCATGTCGAACACAGATGCTTTCTTCTCCCGTCCGCTTGCCGAAGTCGATCCGGATATTTTCGGCGCGATCGAGAAGGAACTGGGTCGCCAGCGCCACGAGATCGAACTGATCGCCTCGGAAAATATCGTTTCCCGCGCTGTGCTTGAAGCGCAGGGTTCGATCATGACCAACAAATATGCGGAAGGTTATCCGGGCAAGCGTTATTACGGCGGCTGCCAGTTCGTCGACATCGCTGAAGAGCTTGCCATCGAGCGCGCCAAGAAGCTGTTCGGCGTCAACTTCGCCAACGTCCAGCCGAACTCCGGTTCGCAGATGAACCAGGCCGTGTTCCTCGCGCTGCTGCAGCCGGGCGACACCTTCATGGGTCTCGATCTGAATTCGGGAGGCCACCTGACGCATGGTTCGCCAGTCAACATGTCCGGCAAATGGTTTAACGTCGTGTCCTACGGCGTGCGCGAAGGCGACAATCTGCTCGACATGGACGAGGTAGAGCGCAAGGCCAAAGAAACCCGGCCGAAGCTGATCCTTGCCGGCGGCACTGCCTATTCGCGCGTCTGGGACTGGAAGCGCTTCCGCGAGATCGCCGATGAAGTCGGCGCCTATCTTATGGTGGACATGGCTCACATCGCCGGTCTCGTCGCCGGTGGCCAGCATCCGTCGCCGTTCCCGCATTGCCATGTTGCCACCACCACGACGCACAAGTCGCTGCGCGGCCCGCGTGGCGGCATGATCCTCACCAATGACGAGGATCTGGCCAAGAAGTTCAACTCGGCCGTCTTCCCCGGCCTGCAGGGCGGCCCGCTGATGCACGTCATCGCCGCCAAGGCCGTTGCCTTCGGTGAAGCTTTGCAGCCGGAATTCAAGGACTATGCCGCACAGGTCGTCAAGAACGCCAAGGCGCTCGCTGAAACCCTGATCGAAGGCGGTCTGGATGTCGTCTCCGGCGGCACCGACAACCACCTGATGCTGGTCGACCTTCGCAAGAAGAACGCCACCGGCAAGCGCGCGGAAGCAGCCCTTGGCCGTGCCTACGTCACCTGCAACAAGAACGGCATTCCGTTCGACCCGGAAAAGCCCTTCGTCACCTCGGGTGTCCGTCTCGGCACGCCGGCCGGCACGACGCGCGGTTTCAAGGAAGCGGAATTCCGCGAAATCGGCAAGCTGATCGTCGAGGTTCTCGACGGCCTGAAGGTTGCCAATTCGGATGAAGGCAATGCCTCCGTCGAGGCCGCCGTGCGTGAAAAGGTCGTCGGCCTGACCGACCGTTTCCCGATGTATCCGTACATGTAAGGAAAGAAAAAAGATGCGCTGCCCATTTTGCGGTTCCGAAGACACACAGGTCAAGGACTCGCGTCCGGCGGAGGACAACACCTCCATCCGTCGGCGGCGCATCTGCCCGGATTGCGGCGGCCGCTTCACGACCTATGAGCGCGTGCAACTGCGCGAGCTGATGGTCATCAAGAAAAGCGGCCGCAAGCTGCCCTTCGACCGGGAAAAGCTGGTGCGGTCCTTCGAGATCGCGCTGCGTAAACGCCCGGTTGACCGCGACCGGATCGAGCGGGCCGTGTCAGGCATTGCTCGCCGCCTGGAAAGCTCCGGCGAGACGGAAATTCCCTCGGAAGAGATCGGCCTGCAGGTTCTCGAAGCGCTGAAAAGCCTCGATGACGTGGCCTTCGTGCGCTACGCCTCGGTCTATCGCGATTTCAGCCATGCCGAGGATTTCGAGAACGTGATTGCCGAAATCAACGCCAAGATCGCCCGCGATACGGACGCCGGAGTCTAGCCGTGACGAGCCGTGCCGATGACGAAAGGTTCATGGCCCGCGCCATCGAGGTTTCGCTTCGCCACCAGGGCCAGACGCTGACTAATCCCTCGGTTGGCTGTGTTCTCGTGAAAGACGGAAAAATCATTGCCGAAGCGGTGACCGCCATTGGCGGCCGGCCGCATGCCGAACGGCAGGCGCTGGAAATCGCCGGCGAGGCGGCGCGTGGCGCGACTGCCTATGTCACTCTCGAACCCTGTTCCCACTGGGGCAAAACCCCGCCCTGCGCCAACGCGCTGGTGGAATACGGCGTGGCGCGCGTTGTGGTGGCGGTGGACGATCCGGATGAGCGCGTTTCCGGCCGTGGTTATACGATTCTACGGGATGCGGGCATCGTCGTGGAAACCGGGCTGCTGCGTGCCGAGGGTAAGCGGGCGCTTGCCGGTTACCTCACACGGCAGATGAAAAAACGCCCGCATGTGATTCTGAAGCTTGCCATTTCTGCCGATGGCATGATTGGCCGGGAAGGCGAGGGGCAGGTGGCGATTACCGGTGCGGAGTCGCGTCGTGCTGTCCATGAACTGCGGGCGCGCTGCGATGGAATTCTCATCGGTATTCGTACCGCGATTGCGGATGATCCGGAGCTGACGGTGCGCATTGCCGGGATGGAGCAGCGCTCGCCGGTGCGCATCGTGCTGGATCGGCAGTTTGAGTTGCCGCTGATGTCGAAGCTGGTGCTGAGTGCGCGTGACGTTCCGGTGGTGGTTGCGGCGTTACCCCCCTCTGCCCTGCCGGGCATCTCCCCCTCAAGGGGAGAGATCGATGGAGCGCCCTCTAGCCCTGCATCAGGTGCCGGAGAGGCGAGATCGGAGTTAGCACGAGCGGCCAGCCCCTTGCCGATCTCCCCCCTTGAGGGGGAGATGCCCGGCAGGGCCGAGGGGGGTAACCGCGAGTCAAAGCGCCAACTCCTGACCGCCGCCGGCGTCGAAATCCTCGAAGCTACAACCCTCGAAAACCTCCTCCACATCCTCGCCGAAAGCGGCATGTCGGAACTTCTGGTCGAAGGCGGCGCCTTTGCCGCAAAATCATTCCTTGAAGCCGGGCTGGTGGATCGTATCATGCTGTTCGAAAGCCCTGTCGTGATCGGCGAAGGCGGCATTGAAACGCCGCTTCGCCGTGCCGATATCACGGGCGACTACGCTCTTGTCAGCGAGACAGCCTACGGGCCGGATCGCTGCTTCGATTATGAAAGGCCGATTTGATGTTTACCGGAATTGTCACCGATGTCGGAACCGTATCCGAGCTGGAAGCGCTGCCGGAGGGTGTCCGCCTGCGCGTGGCGACCAATTACGATCCGAAGACCATCGATATGGGCGCATCCATTTCCCATGGCGGCGTGTGCCTGACGGTGACGAAGCTGCCGGATGATGGCAGCAATGAGCGCTGGTACGAGGTCGAAGCCTGGGAAGAGGCGCTGCGCCTGACGACGATTGCCGGCTGGCAAAAGGGCACCCATGTCAATCTGGAGCGGGCGCTCAAGATCGGCGACGAACTTGGCGGCCACATTGTTTCCGGCCATGTCGATGGCAGGGCGGAAATCCTGTCGGTTGATCCGGAAGGTGAGGCGGTGCGCATCCGCCTGCGCGCGCCGGAGCATCTGGCGAAATTCGTTGCCCCCAAGGGCTCCGTGGCGCTCGACGGTACGTCGCTGACCGTCAATGCAGTTGAAGGCACCGATTTCGACGTGCTGCTGATCCGTCACACGCTTGCGGTCACCACCTGGGGTGAACGCCAGCCGGGTGATTTCGTCAATTTCGAGGTTGATACGATGGCCCGTTATGCCGCAAGGCTTGCGGAGTTTCCGTCTGCGTAAACCGACAAGGAACACGGCGGCTTATAATGCTCGCTGACGCCTCATCCACCCGTCATTCCGGCCATGAGCCGGAATCCAGCCAGCCCAAGTCCTTGGGCTGAAGAGAGTCTCTTCGCCGCGCAGACGCTCGTTGACTGGATACCGGCTCGAGGCCGGTATGACGGAGTAGAATGATCGGCATCGACGCTGACACACGTGCAATTGCTTCGCTTCCGGTCGAACAGGAAAGATTGTAAAGATGTCGTTCGGTCGTGTGAAATCGACTGCTGGCCGACGGGGTAGGGGAAATAAATCATGCCGTCTTTTGAACTACTGACAGCCTTTTTCATCACCACTGCCCTGTTTGCCTATATTCCCGGCCCGGCCATGCTTTATGCGGCGGCGCAGACCATGGCGCGTGGCCGGTTTGCCGGGTTAATGGCAGTGCTCGGCATCCATGTCGGCTGCTATTTTCACATTTTCGCGGCGGCTGCGGGCCTCTCGGTATTGTTTCAGGCGGTGCCGTGGCTTTACCTTGCAGTAAAGCTCTGCGGCGCGCTTTATCTCATCTGGCTAGGTTTCTCGATGCTGCGCAGCAAGATGGAAGGCGAGGCGGTCAATCTGACCATCGAGCCGAAATCGGCCCGCCGCGCCTTCATCGACAGCATCATCGTTGATGTGCTCAACCCGAAGACCGCGCTGTTCTTTCTGGCCTTCCTGCCGCAATTCGTCGATCCGGCGGCCGCCTTTCCGGTCTGGCTACAGTTCCTGATCCTCGGCATCGCCGTCAATTTCATTTTCTCCTCCGCCGATCTCGTCGGCGTGCTTCTCGCGGGCGCCATGGTCGGGCGTCTGAAAAGGTCCAGCGCCGTGCAGGCTCTCGCCCGACGTGCCGCCGGAACGGTGCTGATGGGGCTTGGTGTCCATCTGGCTTTCCAGAAAAGCTGATTTTTCAGCCTTGCCGCACAGACATTAAGCCTTGCAGCAGCCCGTGCAAACGGGTCATGCTGCGCGGGCAATGCATGAAAATACTTGCCAAGAACGGCCAGCCGTGGTTTGACCGCCGCAAATGCCGGTATGATCCGGCGTAAAGCTTTTCGGGAAAATCCCCCAGGAACCCTCACATGTCCAAACCCCATCTTCTTATCGTGGAAGCACGTTTTTATGACGATATGGCGGATGCCCTTCTCGAAGGCGCGAAGTTCGCGCTTGAGGAAACCGGCGCCACCTATGACGTCATCACCGTTCCCGGCGCGCTGGAAATCCCCGCCGCTATCGCCATGGCGCTCGATGGCGCCGACAATGACGGCACCGAATATGACGGTTTCGTTGCGCTCGGCATGGTCATTCGCGGCGAGACCTATCATTTCGATATCGTCTCCAACGAATCCTCCCGCGCCCTGATGGATCTCGCCGTTAGCGAATCGCTGCCGATCGGCAATGGCATCCTCACCGTCGAAAACGACGAGCAGGCCTGGGCGCGCGTGCGCCGCTCCGACAAGGACAAGGGCGGTTTTGCCGCCCGCGCGGCGCTCACCATGATCGAGCTGAAAAAGAAACTGGGTGGCTGAACGCATGTCGGATGTTGAAAACGGCGGCGAACCGCGCCAGCCTTCGGTAAAGCCCGCCAACCAGCGTGGCGCTGCCCGTCTTGCGGCCGTGCAGGCGCTGTACCAGATGGATGTCGGTGGAACCGGCGTGATGGAAGTCGTCGCCGAATATGAGGCGCACCGTCTTGGCCAGGAAGTCGATGGCGATACCTATCTGAAGGCCGATCCTTCGTGGTTCCGTTCGATCGTCTCTGGCGTCGTGCGCGATCAGACGAAGATCGACCCGCTGGTGCGCTCCGCCCTTCTGGAAGACTGGCCGCTCTCGCGTCTCGATGCCACCGTGCGCGCCATCCTGCGTGCCGGCACCTTCGAGATTCTCGAGCGCAAGGACGTACCGGTTGCCGTCATCGTCACCGAATATGTCGAAATCGCCCGCGCTTTCTTCGAACATGACGAGCCCAAGCTGGTGAATGCGGTGCTTGACCGCATTGCCAAGCAGGTGCGCGGCGAGGCAAAGCGCTAATAACAGGGCAGGTGAGGAAGAGATGAGCGCAGTTTCCGTCCCCGGACTAGAGGTTCAACTGGACGAGGCGAAGCGCAACGTCTTTCTTCTCACCATGGCGCAGGCGATCATGGGATCGGCCGCGCCCTTGAGCTTTTCGGTCGGCGCGCTCGCAGGGTATCAACTGCTCGGCGCCGACAAGTCACTGGCAACTGCGCCGCTTACCGGCTTCAATATCGGCGTGGCGCTTGGTGCGATCTGCGTTGCGGCCGCATCCCGTTTCCTTGGCCGCAAGGCCGGATTTATGGTCGGCGCGCTGATGTGCTCCATCGGCGGCGGCATCGCCTCTGTCGCGCTCTTCCGCTCGGATTTCTGGCTGTTTGCCGTCGGTCTGCTGCTGATCGGCATTTCCGGCGGCTTCACACAGAAAATCCGCTTTGCGGCGGCCGATGCATCGCCGTCCTTTTACAAGCCGAAAGCAATCTCGTGGATTTTGGCGGGCGGCATCATCTCCGCCATTGTCGGGCCGCAGCTTGCCATCTTCGGCAAGGATCTGCTTGCACCGGTCACCTTCGCCGGCGCGTTCATCGCACTGGTGCCGCTCGGTCTCGTCTCGATCGCCATTCTGTCATTTCTGAAATTGCCCGACCCGAAGGCCGCGTCCACCCATACGGAGGCGGTGAGGCCGCTTTCGGAAATCGTCCGCACCCAGCGTTTCGTCACCGGCATGATCTGCGGTATCGGCTCTTACGCCTTGATGACCTTCATGATGACCGGTGCGCCGCTTGCCATGGTGGTCGGCTGCGGTTTCCCGACCGAACTCGCGACGCTCGGCATCCAGTGGCACGTTCTGGCCATGTTCGCCCCGAGCTTCTTCACCGGCATGCTGATTTCCCGATTTGGTGCGGAAAAAATCGTGGCGGCTGGCCTCATCGTGCTGATGGCCTGCGCCATCGTCGCGCATATGGGCATAGAACTGTGGAATTTCTGGGCGGCGCTCATCCTTCTCGGTCTCGGCTGGAATTTCGGTTTTATCGGCGCAACCGCCATCATCACGTCAAGCTACCGCCCGCATGAGGCGGACAAGGTGCAGGGTTTCCACGATATCGTGCTGTTCGGCACGGTGGCGTTGTCGTCCTTTTCGTCCGGCAAGGTGTTTACGGCATGGGGTTGGTCGGTGATGAACCTCGTCATCTGGCCGGTTGCGGGCCTTTGCCTCGTGCTCGTCCTGTCGCTTCTGCTGAGGCAGCGCAGGAACGTCGAGTAAGGTCGCGCTCGTTCTCTACCCCTTTCATGTTTCAGGCAAATTTGTGGGCTTGACGCCGCACCTTTCGCCAACGCAATCTTGCCGCGCAGGTCGTTTTTCCTTGGGAGGGGAAGAATTGGCCAAGACAGGACCCGGCGTGCGTTTATCGCCCGGTCCTTGCACATGGTTCGCCACGCCGGGGAGGGAGTGAGACCCGGCCTTTTGGGAGGTAAGTGCGCATGACCGTAATACCCATAGTAATTTTATGCGGTGTCCTGTCCGTTGTTTACGCGGTATGGACCACCAAGAGTGTTCTCGATGCCGATCAGGGCAACGAGCGTATGCGTGAAATAGCTGGTTATATCCGTGAAGGCGCACAGGCTTATCTCACCCGTCAATATCTCACCATCGCCATCGTCGGACTGATCGTCGCCGTTCTCGCCTGGTATCTGCTGTCGGCCATCGCGGCCATCGGTTTCGTTATCGGCGCGGTATTGTCAGGCGTCGCCGGTTTCGTTGGCATGCATGTTTCCGTGCGCGCCAATCTGCGCACCGCACAGGCCGCATCTCATAGCCTTGGAGCCGGCCTCGATATCGCCTTCAAGTCGGGCGCCATTACCGGCATGCTGGTTGCCGGCCTCGCGCTGCTTGGCGTTTCAATCTATTATTTCGTTCTGACTTCCGTCCTTGGCCATCCGCCCGGATCACGCGCTGTTATCGACGCGCTGGTTTCGCTCGGTTTCGGCGCTTCGCTGATCTCCATCTTCGCCCGTCTCGGCGGCGGTATCTTCACCAAGGGGGCGGATGTCGGCGGCGATCTCGTCGGCAAGGTGGAAGCGGGCATTCCCGAGGATGATCCGCGCAATCCCGCAACCATTGCCGACAATGTCGGCGATAACGTCGGTGACTGCGCCGGTATGGCGGCCGACCTGTTCGAAACCTATGCTGTCTCCGTGGTCGCGACCATGGTCCTCGCCGCGATCTTCTTTGCGGGAACGCCGATTCTGGAAAGCGCCATGGTCTATCCGCTGGCGATCTGCGGCGCCTGCATCCTGACCTCGATTGCCGGTACCTTCTTCGTGAAACTTGGCACCAACAATTCCATCATGGGCGCGCTCTACAAGGGGCTCATCGCCACTGGCGTGTTCTCCGTCGCCGGCCTTGCCGTGGCAACCTATGCCACGGTCGGCTGGGGAACGATCGGCACGGTGGCCGGTATGGAGATCACCGGCACCAACCTCTTCTTCTGCGGATTGGTTGGCCTCGTCGTGACGGCGCTGATCGTCGTCATCACCGAATATTATACCGGCACCAACAAGCGGCCGGTCAACTCCATCGCCCAGGCATCGGTCACCGGCCACGGCACCAACGTCATCCAGGGCCTTGCTGTCTCGCTGGAATCGACGGCGCTGCCGGCCATCGTGATTGTCGGCGGTATCATCGGAACCTATCAGCTTGGCGGCCTGTTCGGCACCGGCATCGCCGTCACCGCGATGCTCGGGCTGGCGGGCATGATCGTCGCGCTCGACGCCTTCGGCCCGGTCACGGACAATGCCGGCGGCATTGCCGAAATGGCCGGCCTTGATCCCGATGTGCGCAAGGCGACCGATGCGCTGGATGCCGTCGGCAACACCACCAAGGCGGTGACCAAGGGATATGCCATCGGCTCGGCCGGTCTTGGTGCATTGGTGCTGTTTGCGGCCTATGCCAACGACCTGTCCTACTTCGCCGCCAATGGTGATATCTATCCTTACTTCAAGGACATTGGAGAAATCTCCTTCAGCCTCGCCAACCCTTACGTGGTTGCCGGTCTGCTGTTCGGCGGTCTCATCCCCTATCTCTTCGGCGGCATCGCCATGACGGCGGTGGGCAAGGCGGCAAGCGCCATCGTTGAGGAAGTCCGCCGCCAGTTCCGCGAAAAACCCGGCATCATGGCCGGCACGGAAAAGCCTGACTACGGCAGGGCCGTGGACCTGCTGACCAAGGCGGCGATCAGGGAAATGGTCATCCCGTCGCTTCTGCCGGTTCTGGCGCCTCTCGTGGTTTATTTCGGCGTTCTGCTGATCTCCGGCTCCAAGGCATCCGCCTTTGCCGCGCTGGGTGCATCCTTGCTGGGTGTCATCATCAACGGGCTGTTCGTGGCAATTTCCATGACATCGGGTGGTGGCGCCTGGGACAACGCCAAGAAGAGCTTCGAAGATGGCTTCATCGATAAGGACGGCGTGCGCCACGTCAAGGGTTCCGAGGCGCACAAGGCATCCGTAACGGGCGACACGGTCGGCGATCCCTACAAGGATACCGCGGGTCCGGCCGTCAACCCGGCCATCAAGATCACTAATATCGTGGCGCTGCTGCTGCTGGCGGTTCTTGCCCACTGAAGGCCAGCGTTTTGGACAAATGAAAAGGCCCGGGGAGCGATCCCGGGCCTTTGAATTTTTCGTTCCTGCTGAGGTCAGGGGGCGTTGTTGCCGCCCTGGCCGAGAATGCTCTTGGCGATATTGGCGCCCGAGGTGCCGCCGGAGAGCAGCTGCTGCAGGAAGGTGAGATCCTTGCCGCCGGTCGGCGTGGTGCGCGAAATCGAGTCGAAGACCTTGCCGTCCTGCAGCGTATAATTGGCCTTGCGCTCGATCACGCCGTCCTTGTTGAAATAGATCGCGAGAATGTTCTGCTCGACCAGCGACGGCTTCAGGAAGGCCGCGCGGCGCACGCGCTTCTGCGAGATGTAATAGAACACCTCGTTACCGAAAGTCGCAGTGGTGGAGGGCGTGCCCATGGTCAGGAGAACCTGTTCACGGCTCGAGCCTTCCGGGATCAGCTGCAGCGACTGATCGTCCATGACATAGCCGTTATGGAATACATCTGTCGTGCTGGTGCAGGCGGAAAGCAGGCCGGACGCGAGCACGATTGCGATGGCGGTTTTGCTCAGAATTTTGCCGTGACTTGCGGATTTCTGCTTGCTCAACTGCTTTTCCCCGACTGCGATCATGAATGGCACCTTCCGGCATTGCGTGGTGCACAGTGTCTGTGCACATGATTGTGTCAATCCGGGGACGGAAAATCCCGATCACCCCCCAAATTCAATGCTTTCCCGGCCTTTTGGAACTCCTCCGGTTCTCTTCGACTGTTTCAGCCAAAAGACGAACGTGACCGTGACAGCATTGCAATTCGTGGATGCTTCGGTAAACCAGCTTTGACGATCATGCAACAAGTGCGATGGGCGGTAAGCGCATTCACCCGTCCCCTTCGGAAAAAAAACGATGATATTCGGGCTGTTCAGACACAAAAACAACAACCGCACCATAGTCGACCGGCAATATGCGACCTTGACGGCGGCTGCCCGCACGCCCGCCTTTTATCTCGATCTAGGCGTTCCCGATACCGTCATGGGCCGTTTCGAGATGCTCTCGGTCATCATGATTCTCTATTTCCGTCGCACCAAATCATCAGGTGTCAGCGGGCAGGAAATCGCCCAGGAGATCGTCGATGCCTTTTTTCAGGATATCGATCATTCCATCCGAGAACTTGGTATCGGCGATCAGGGCGTGCCGAAACGCATGAAGAAATTCGCCGGCATGTTCTATGGGCGGCTCGAATCCTATGCGGCGGCACTGGATGCATCTGACCGCGCTGCTCTTGCTGCAGCGCTTCGGCGCAATATATATCCGCAGGTAGACGACGAGGCCCCCGAGATGGAGGGGCTGGCGGGCTGGATGATGGAAACATCCGATGCCCTTGCCGCCCAGTCCGAAGAGACGATAGCAACCGGAAGCCTGACGCTGCCCCTGCCTATATGATGAGGTTCACGATGAACGCGCGACACGCCGCAAATGACGACCTGCCTTTTTCCTATCCCGTCAAGGTAGGCCATATTTCCGCCAATCCGGTCAGGATTGGTCTCGAAGCCAGTGCTGAGGAGCTGAAGGCGCTGGCGAAATTCTGGGATGTGGTCTCCGTTGAATATCTGAAGGCGGAGCTGCAGGTTACCCGCTGGAAGAGGGATGGCATCAAGATCAAGGGCGAGGTGCATGCGGCGGTCACTCAATCCTGCGTCGTCACGCTGGAACCGGTTTCGAGCAGGATCGACGAGACCGTGGAACACATTTTCGTGCCGGAAGGATCGAAGCTGGCGCGGATGGTGACGAATGAAGAAGGCGAGATCGTACTCGATCCGGATGGCCCTGACATTCCCGACCAGTTCACCGGCGACAGCATCGATGTCGGTGCCGTGGTTGCCGAATTTGCGGCCCTTGCCATCGACCCTTATCCGCGCAAGCCGGACGTGGAATTTGCCGAAAAGGCTGAAAAAGAGACCGACGATGACAAGCCGCCATCGCCCTTTGCTGTGTTGAAAGATTGGAAAAAAGACTGAATGGCCCAGCCGGGCTGAAATAATTTTATTGTAACAAGAGCCGGAAAAGGTATTTTCGCGCGAAATCCGCTTGAGTGGCGGCAAGAAGGATAAGGGACGAGTGATCAGAATTGCAATTGACGTCATGGGTGGCGATTTCGGCCCAGATGTTGCCATACCCGGTGCCGCCAAGGCGCTTGAACGGCACAACGATGTAACTTTTCTGCTCTACGGGCAGAAGAGCAAATGCGACCCCATTCTGGCACAATATCCCGTCCTTCGGGAAAAGTCGGTCTTTCACGATTGTGAAGTCTCGGTCAGCATGGACGAAAAGCCGAGCCAGGCGCTGCGCCGTGGCCGCTACGTCTCCAGCATGTGGCGCGCCATCGAGGCCGTAAAGCTCGGTGAGGCGGATGTTGCGGTTTCCGCCGGCAATACCGGCGCGTTGATGGCCATGGCGAAATTCTGTTTGCGCACCATGGCGCGGGTGGAACGCCCGGCGATTGCCGGCATATGGCCAACGCTGAAGGGCGAAAGCATCGTGCTCGATGTTGGCGCCACCATCGGCGCCGATTCCCAGCAGCTTCTCGATTTCGCCCTGATGGGCGGCGCCATGGCGCGCGCACTTTTCGATATCGACCGTCCGACCGTCGGCCTGCTGAATGTCGGCGTCGAGGAGGTCAAGGGCCAGGAAGAGGTGCGTGAGGCCGGACGGCTGATCCGCGAGGCCGACCTCGGCACCATCGATTATCGCGGTTTCGTCGAAGGCGACGATATCGGCAAGGGCACAGTGGATGTCGTGGTGACCGAAGGTTTCACCGGCAATATCGCGCTGAAAGCCGCCGAAGGCACGGCGCGCCAGATCACCACGCTTCTGCGTGAGGCGATCTCCCGCAGCTTCTTCGCCAAGATCGGTTATATTCTCGCAAAAAGCGCCTTTGATGTGCTCAGGGAAAAGATGGACCCGCGCAAGGTCAACGGCGGCGTGTTTCTCGGCCTGAACGGCATCGTCATCAAGAGCCATGGCGGCACGGATGCCATCGGTTTTGCCTCCGCCGTCGATGTCGGTTACGACATGGTCCACAACGGCCTGACGGCAAAAATTGAAAATGATCTGAAAATTTACCACGCAAGACGGCTTCCGCCCCCGGCGCCCGAAGCTCTCGTGGCTGACGAGGAATAAGGGAATGATCCGCTCTATAGTCCGTGGTTTCGGGGCAGCGCTGCCGAAGCGTGTCATGACCAACAGTGAAATCGAAGGGGTCGTCGAGACCTCCGACGAATGGATCGTGCAGCGCACCGGCATCCGTCAGCGCTATATCGCCGGCGAAGGTGAAACCACCGCGTCTCTCGGCGAGGCGGCGGCGCGTGCAGCGCTCGACAATGCCGGTCTGACGCCCGACGATATCGACCTCATAATTCTGGCCACCTCGACCCCGGACAACACCTTTCCGGCAACCGCGGTGAACATCCAGAACCGTCTTGGCATGACCCACGGTTTCGCCTTCGACATGCAGGCCGTCTGCTCCGGCTTCGTTTACGCCGTGGCGACCGCCGATCTCTATATTCGCGGCGGAATGGCCAAGCGCGTGCTGGTAATCGGCGCCGAGACCTTCTCGCGCATTCTCGACTGGAAGGACCGCACCACCTGCGTTCTGTTCGGTGATGGCGCCGGTGCACTCGTTATCGAGGCCGGCGAAGGCGAGGGCACTTCAAGCGATCGCGGCATCCTGACGTCGCAGCTGCGCTCTGACGGTTCGCACAAGGAAAAGCTGTACGTCGATGGCGGACCGTCCACGACGGGCACGGTTGGCCATCTGCGCATGGAAGGCCGGGAAGTGTTCAAACATGCCGTCGGCATGATCACCGACGTCATCGAGCAGGCTTTCGAGGCGACGGGCACGACGGCGGACGATCTCGACTGGCTCGTTCCGCATCAGGCCAACAAGCGCATCATCGACGGATCGGCGAAGAAGCTCAATATCGATCCGGAAAAGGTCGTCATCACCGTCGACAAGCACGGCAATACCTCGGCCGCATCGATTCCGCTCGCGCTTGCCGTCGCGGCCAGCGACGGCCGTATCAAGAAGGGCGATCTGGTGATGCTGGAGGCCATGGGCGGCGGTTTCACCTGGGGTGCGGTGCTGCTGCGCTGGTAACCGCGCATTCCCGTCTCTGACGGGGTGCCGGCGCGAAATCGGTTATGTTTTTCGCGCTCACGCCCCGATCAGATGTGCCCAAGCGGCACCAGCCTGTGGCAAAACCGTACCGGCTGCTCTAAGCCCTTGCACTGATTGCCGAAAGCCTCAAATGAATCTGGAACAATCCCTTGACCGGTCGCCACAAGGGAAATAATCTCGGCGGCTCCTAGAGAAAAATTCAGACACGGTTTGTGGGGAAAAATGGCCGGGAAGACAGTGACACGCGCAGATCTTGCAGAATCTGTGTTTCGTAAAGTCGGGCTGTCCCGCACCGAATCCGCCGAACTGGTCGAAACGATCATCGACGAGATTTGTAACGCGATCACCCGCGGTGAGGTGGTCAAGCTTTCGTCCTTCGCCACTTTCCAGATCCGGGAAAAGAACGAGCGTATCGGCCGCAACCCGAAGACGGGTGAGGAGGTTCCGATTTCGCCGCGCCGTGTCATGACCTTCAAAGCTTCGAATGTGCTGAAACAGCGTATTCTCAAGGCCCATACGGCCCGCAAGGCCAAGCAGAAGGGCCAGAAGGCCGGGGTGTAAGCCGGACTTGAAGCCGCTGCGACACGCGCTTTTTGCCGTATCGCAAGCCTTTTTATCCATTCTTCCTGTGAACATACTTGAATTTCAACGTGCAAG
The DNA here is from genome assembly GCF_048298475.1 of Agrobacterium sp. El2ro-1b. Classification (NCBI taxonomy): domain Bacteria; kingdom Pseudomonadati; phylum Pseudomonadota; class Alphaproteobacteria; order Hyphomicrobiales; family Rhizobiaceae; genus Agrobacterium; species Agrobacterium sp. El2ro-1b. The sequence goes on from NZ_CP103458.1 coordinate 831,642, forward strand.
CCGTTGAAATCCGGTCGACTCACATCATAATCAATTTTAGTGATTTGTATCTCGCCGCAATGGCGCCGGCGCGAAGGTCTGACGGACTTGCGCGTGGTATTTGACCGGTGAGTGTAAAGCGTTCTCGTTCAGTGTCCGGCCGGATGCATGGCGCCTCAGTTCGGATGGGAGTGGAAATTTGGACAAAAGCCCCGACGCGTTTCGGACGATCAGTGAAGTGGCGGATGAGCTGAACCTGCCGCAGCACGTGCTGCGTTTCTGGGAAACGCGCTTTCCGCAGATCAAGCCGATGAAACGGGGTGGGGGCCGCCGTTATTACCGCCCTGACGATATCGACCTTCTGAAGGGTATCCGCCACCTTCTTTATGACCATGGCTACACCATCAAGGGTGTGCAGAAGCTTCTGAAAACCAATGGCAACCGTTTCGTGGCGGCAATCGCGTCCGGCGATCTGGCAACCATGGAAGCCATCATGGCGGCGAGCGGTGAAAAGGAAGTCGCCGAACCGCGCGTCGTCGATCCGGACGGGGACGAGGTCGTTGGCCGTCCGAAGGCCAGGCCGAGCGGCCGCTTTTTCGGCTTCGGTGGCGGCAACAGCGATGCCGAAATATCGGTCGGCAAGTCGAGCATCGGCAAGGACGATCAGGCGCTGTTGCAGGAAGCCCTGTTCGATCTGCTCGAATGCAAGCGCCTGCTCGATCAGGTTCGCTGAGGCTTTATCCACAGCTGTTTTGAAATGCCAACCTTTCGGAAACTCCTTTGGCCGATAATGCGGCTCCGTTGAAAGGAGTCCGATCGTGAGCAACCGAAAATCGACAGCGCGACGCCGCACGGCGAAGAAATCGAGCGGCGGCAGCGTTTGGCCCTGGGTGCTGATGCTGGGCGTCGTTGCCGGCGGCATTCAGGCTTACGAATATCGCGACAGCCTTCTGCCGCAGCGGCATGCTGCGAAGGCGACATCGTCAGCCACAAATTCCCCGAAAGTCGCGACGGCCGCCAAACGCGATACCGTCACCACCGAGAAAGTGGCATCCATTCGCCCCGCATCACCCGTTCTGCCCGGCAATGGCCCTGTGCCGCCGCGTCCGATCGCCATGCCATCCGTCGCACAGCCAAGCCAGGTTGCCGCCATCCTGCCGGAAACGCGTCTATCGGTCGAAAAAATCTCTCTGGGCGAAAAAAGCGGTGCCTTTGCCTTCTGCGGTCGCTCCGGTCTTAATAACTGTGTCGCCGATGGCAATACGTTCTGGATGAAGGGCGTGAAGATGCAACTCGCCGGCATCGATGTTCCGCAGATCGACCGCGCTCGCTGCATGGAAGAGCGCCAGCGTGGTTTCATTGCAAAGGTCAGGCTTCGCGACATGCTGAATGCCGGCACCTTCGATGTGGCGTCCTCCAGCGATGCGGGTGGGCAAGCCACGGAACGCAAACGGCTTTCACGGTCGGGCGTCTCGTTTGCCGATCAACTCGTGCGGGAGGGGCTGGCGCATCCGGTCTCGGCAAAAAATCAGTCCTGGTGTGGCTAAGGCCCCGTTGACCGAAACCGCCCTGCCTGTGTAGATGAGGCTCCGTCGCGTTTGGGATCGGCCGTTTGGCCGGGCGCCCTGGGGATGACGGTTTTTTGCAGTGCCTTGGTCGCAAGGCGCGGCAATGCGGACGTGGCGAAATCGGTAGACGCAGCAGACTTAAAATCTGCCGACCATTGGTCTTGCGGGTTCAAGTCCCGCCGTCCGCACCACCTTACTTTATAGACGATGTGCGCCGTTCAACGCAGATGGAATCGGTTAGATCATAAAGGCGCAATTCATGTGTGTGCGTCGATTGACCTCATTCCTATTTGGTTCGCCTAAAAAATAAGCCTGCTCAAGTAATTAGCATTTTTCTCTGAAAATCACCCAAAAGAACCTCTTGACCTTGCCACGATGGGAAGCCCTATCTTTTTCGATATAAAGAAAAGAGGGGTCATACGCATGTCACAAATGGAGATCCGGGCGAGTCACCAGATTGCGATCGACGGCATGACATGCGCCTCCTGTGTGGGTCGTGTGGAGAAGGCGATCGCCAAGGTGCCGGGCGTTTTGAAGGCCTCGGTCAATCTCGCGACGGAACGCGCCGATATCTCCTTTTCCGGGCCACCCGATGTGCCCGCCGTGATTGCCGCTGTCCGGCATGCGGGTTATGGCGTCGAAGAAAAAACCGTCGAACTCGATATTGAAGGTATGACCTGCGCCTCCTGCGTCGGACGTGTCGAAAAGGCGCTGAAGGCTGTTTCCGGTGTTTCCGATGCAAGCGTCAATCTTGCGACCGAGCGCGCCACCATTCGTGTGGCGGGCAACGCCGCTTCCGCCGCCACCCTGGCGGAGGCGATCAAGCGGGCGGGCTACCAGGCGAAAGAGATCGTCGCCGACAAAGCCGGCGATGCGGAACAGGACAGGCGCGCAGCGGAAATGCGCAGCCTGAAAATCAGCCTTGCCGTCGCCGTTGTCCTGACATTGCCGGTCTTCGTGCTGGAAATGGGTTCGCATCTGGTGCCCGTCATCCATGATTTCGTCATGGAAACGGTCGGCATGCGGGAAAGCTGGTATCTGCAATTCGTGCTGACGACGCTGGTCCTGTTCGGGCCCGGCCTGCGCTTCTTCAAAAAGGGCATACCTGCCCTTATGCGGCTCGCGCCGGACATGAATTCGCTTGTGGTGCTGGGCACTGCCGCCGCCTGGGGATTTTCGGTAGTCGCGACCTTCCTGCCTGAAATCCTGCCGCGCGGCACGGCCAATGTCTATTATGAGGCCGCCGCGGTCATCGTCACGTTGATCCTGCTCGGCCGTTTCCTTGAGGCGCGCGCCAAAGGCCGCACCAGCGAGGCGATAAAGCGGCTCGTCGGCCTGCAGGCCAAGTCGGCCCGCGTGCTGCGCGACGGTGAGACCATCGATGTGCCTCTTCAGGATGTGCGAACGGGCGATGTGATCGTCGTTCGCCCGGGCGAGAAAGTGCCGGTCGATGGTCTGGTTCTCAGCGGCTCTTCTTATGTCGATGAATCGATGATCACGGGTGAGCCGGTTCCGGTTACCAAGACCGAGGGTTCCGAGGTCGTCGGTGGCACGGTGAACCGCAACGGCTCCTTCACCTTCCGCGCCACCAAGGTCGGCAGCGATACGCTGATCGCGCAGATCATCCGCATGGTGGAGGAAGCACAGGCCGACAAGCTGCCCATTCAGGCACTGGTGGACAAGGTGACCAACTGGTTCGTGCCGGCCGTCATGCTGGCCGCGGTCGTCACCTTCGCCGTCTGGTTCGTCTTTGGGCCCGATCCGGCCTTGACCTTCGCGCTCGTCAACGCGGTTGCGGTTCTCATCATCGCCTGTCCCTGCGCCATGGGCCTTGCCACGCCGACGTCGATCATGGTCGGCACCGGTCGCGCCGCCGAAATGGGCGTGCTGTTCCGCCGCGGTGACGCGCTCCAGACGCTGCGCGACGCCGATGTCATCGCGGTCGACAAGACCGGCACGCTGACACTCGGCAAGCCGAAACTGGTGCATTTCAACACGACCCAGGGTTTCGATGCGGATGAGGTGCTGCGGCTCGTCGCCTCGCTCGAGAACCGGTCTGAACATCCGATTGCCGAGGCGATCGTCGAGGCTGCAAAACATGGTGGCCTGACGCTTGCCGAGGCCGAAGCTTTCGAAGCGACCCCCGGCTTCGGTGTCGCGGCGATGGTCGATGGTCGCCGGGTAGAGGCGGGTGCTGACCGGTTCATGGTGAAACTCGGTTATGATGTCGGGGCCTTTGCCTATGATGCCGAGCGGATGGGCAGGGAAGGGCAGTCGCCGCTTTATGCCGCCGTCGATGGCCGGCTGGCCGCGATCATCGCCGTTGCCGATCCCATCAAGCAGACGACACCGGAGGCGATCGCGGCGCTGCATGCGCTGGGCCTCAAGGTCACGATGATCACGGGTGATAATCGCCGCACGGCGGAAGCCATTGCCCGTCGCCTCGGCATTGACGAGGTGGTGGCGGAAGTGTTGCCCGATGGCAAGGTGGAGGCGGTCAAGAGACTTGCCGCCGGCGGACGCCGTGTCGCCTTTGTCGGCGATGGCATCAATGATGCGCCGGCGCTTGCCGCAGCCGATGTCGGGCTTGCCATCGGCACGGGCACGGATGTTGCGATTGAAAGTGCAGACGTGGTGCTGATGTCCGGCGATCTGCGCGGTGTTGCCAACGCGATTGCTCTCTCCAAGGCGACAATCAGCAATATCCGCCAGAATCTCTTCTGGGCCTTCGCTTACAACGCCGCGCTTGTTCCCGTGGCGGCCGGCATATTGTATCCTGTCAACGGCGTTCTGCTGTCGCCAGTCCTTGCTGCCGGAGCCATGGCGCTTTCCAGCGTCTTCGTATTGACGAATGCACTGCGTCTGAAAAGCTTCCGTGCGCCGCTGGTGGACAGATCGCCCGACCTGCAGCTCGCAGCGGCGGAATAGGAGGCGGATGTGGTGATGCCTGGCAACACAATCTATCTGCCGCAGATCGGCCGCAGCATCGTGGCGGCTGAGGGTGAGACCGTGCTTCAGGCCGCGCTTGCCGCCGGCATTGCCTATCCGCATGGCTGTCGCATGGGCCGCTGCGGCGCCTGCAAATCGCACCTCATCTCCGGTGAGATCGATCTTCTCAAGCATACGCCGTTCTCATTGACCGAAGAGGAAAAGGCAGAAGGCCTCACACTTGCCTGCCGCGCCGTACCCGCGAGCGACGTGACGATCGGCTGGCTCGACGGCGAGGATGAATTTGCCGATATCCCGACCGGCCGTTTCGAGGGTGTGGTTGAGGAAGCGGTGGATGCGACCCATGATATCAAGCTCATCCGCGTCAGGCTTGAGGATCGCGCGCAGTTCACCTTCAAACCCGGGCAATATGTGCGCCTGCTTTATCCGGACTGTTCGCCGCGCGATTATTCGATCGCGAGCAGGGTGGACGAGGAGCTGATTGAATTTCACATCCGGCATGTTCCCGGCGGCATGACGAGCGGCCGCATCTTCTCGCTCGCCAGGGCGGGTGATCCCGTCACGATCGTGGGGCCTTTCGGCTCCTCCTTCCTGCGGGAAAAACATTGCGGACCGATCCTCGGTATTGCCGGCGGCTCGGGGCTTGCCCCCGTGAAGGCCGTGGTCGAAGCGGCGCTCGCAACCGGCCGCGAACGCCCGGTTCACGTCTATTTCGGCGCCCGCGCCGAGCGCGACCTTTATATGCTCGACCGTTTTCAGGACCTCACCACCCGGCACGGCAATCTGAGCTTCGTCCCGGTTCTCTCGAATGAGGACCATGCGAATATCCGTCGCGGTTATGTCGGCGCCGCGGTGGCGGATGATTTCGACGATCTCGATGGCTGGAAAGCCTATATTGCCGGCCCGCCGGCCATGATCGAGGCAACGGTGCCGCAGCTGCTGGCGCGCGGCATGCGGACGGCGGACATTCATGCGGATGTATTTTTCACCCCGGAAAGATAGGAGCAGGATCGATGAACATTGGCACAGCCGCCACCGCCTCCGGTGTTTCTGCAAAGATGATCAGGCATTACGAGATGATCGGCCTGATCAAATCGGCAAACCGCACGGATTCCGGCTACAGGGTCTATACGGCCAATGATCTGGAAACGCTGCGCTTCATCCGGCGCGGACGCGATCTCGGTTTTTCCATCGAAAAGATCAGGCAGCTCATGACCCTCTGGCGCGATCCGGGCGGTGCCTCCTGCGATGTCAAACGCATCGTCATGGAACATGTCATCGACCTGGAAGCGAAGATGGATACGCTGCGGGAAATGGCCGATACGCTCCGCAACCTCGCGACCTATTGCCCTGACAATGGTGAGCCGGAATGCCCGATCATTCATGACCTCGCCCATGCGGAAGACCTCGAATTTTCGGCGGTTGCCGTCGTGCCCAAACGCACCGGCATGCTGAAGGGGACATCAGGCCCGGCGATGGATTTACAGCGCCAGGCGAAATAAGCCGCCGGCTCCCTTTTGGGAGCGGGCATCGAATGCAGTGTAAACTGCCAATCTTGATGAAGGAAAGCAGGCCATGTGGATCCAGATAATACAGCGCTTCTTTATTCTGTGCCTGATGCTGGCCATTGTTTCCGTCATCGCGTTTCTGTTGCCCTATATGACGGGCGGTGACCCGGCACGCACGATCCTGTTTTCGCGCATGCGCGATACTGCGCTCGATCCGCATGCGGTGGAGGCGTTGAGGGTCAGTCTCGGGCTCGACCGGCCGCTTTACGTGCAATATTTCACATGGCTGTGGAATGCACTGCGCGGTGATCTCGGTTTTTCCTTCACCAGCAGTCAGCCCGTCGCCAACGAGCTTTTGCGCTCTCTCGGCGTATCGGTGACCCTGGCGCTGACGGCATTGGCCGTCGCGGTCGCCGTGGCGCTGCCGCTCGGCACGCTGGCGGCCATGCGTCCGGGCGGACGGCTCGACAATTTCGCGACGCTGATGATCCAGACTTTCGTCGCGACACCGGAATACTGGTTTGCGCCCATGTCCGCGCTGGTCTTTGCGCTTTATCTCGGCTGGTTGCCCTCTGCCGGATGGGACAGCTGGCGTTCGCTGGTGCTGCCTGCGCTCACCCTGACACTGCGGCCACTCGCCTATTTCACCCAGGTCACCCGTGCCGCCATGGCCGAGGTCTTGCGCGCGCCCTATATCACGGCGGCACGCAGCCGCGGCCTCGGCATGCATGGCACGGTCATGCGCCACGGCATTCGTAACGGCTCGCTGCCGGTGGTCACCTTCTTTGCCCTGTGGCTTGCGGGCCTACTCGGTGGATCGGTTGTGGTGGAAGTGATCTTCGCCATTCCCGGCATGGGCCGGCTTCTCTACGACGCCGTGATCAATCGCGACATCCCGATGCTGCAGGGCGGTTTCATCTGCATCGTGGCCCTGTCCATCCTGGTCAATACCCTGGCCGACAGCTTCTATGTCCTGATCAATCCAGCCATGCGAGGTCAACATGACCACTAGTCTTTTCCCGAGCGCGCCTGCCGCCGCCATGCCGATGACCTTGCCCACGCGCCCGTCGACACTCTCCCGGTTCACGGATTTCATCCGCCGGCGGCACTGGACCTTCTATGCGGGATCGGCAATTTTTCTCGCCATCGTCCTGCTCCTGGTGATTGCGCCCTGGATTTCGCCCTATAATCCGGCACAGCAGAACCTTCGCCTCAGGCTGAATGCGCCGAGCGCCACCTATTGGCTTGGAACGGATCATCTCGGTCGCGATGTCCTGAGCCGGCTCTTGATCGGCGGCCGTTTCACCGTCACGATTGCCGCCATCACCGTCATTCTGTCGGTTTCCATCGGCATCTTTATCGGCATCATCAGTGGCCGCAGCCGCGGTATCCTCGATGAAGTGCTGATGCGCGTGGTCGATCTGCTTATCGCCATACCCGATGTGGTGATTGCGATTTTCCTCGTGGCCATCTTCGGCCCCGGATACGGAACGTTGATCGCCTCGCTGACGATCGTCGGCTGGACGCCTTTTGCGCGGCTGGCGCGGGGACTGACGCTGTCGATCAATTCCCGCGAATATATCCGCGCCGCCGAGGTGCTGGGCTGCACGCGGCGCTTCATCATCTTCCGGCATATCATTCCCAATACGATCTGGCCGATCGCGGCCGTGGCGTTCCTGCGCTTTGGCCACAAGCTGATCACGGTGGGCGGTTTGTCATTCCTGGGGCTCGGCGTGCAGCCGCCGGCCGCCGACTGGGCGCTGATGCTGTCAGATGCTCAGGCCTATGCCGAGCGCATGCCAATTCTCGTCATCGCACCGGGTCTCGCGATCTTCCTGTCGGCACTCAGCGTGACGTGGATCGGCCATGGCCTCAACCTGGAAACGAAGAAAACGAACAATCATTGACGCCTGCAAACAGGCAAAAACAGATTTGACTAATGTCAAACATAGATGAGGCCGCAGGGCCGGAAGGAGAGTAATATCGTCTGAAGCCGCATGAATACGCAAATGCCTCCGATTCAATAAAAATAAGGGGAACTCTTATGAATATCGAAGGGCAAACGCTTGCCAACACGGGCCTGTCTCCCGAGCGCGCACCGCTTCTGGAAATCGAGGATCTGCACGTATCGGTGCCGACGCCAAATGGCCGCAAGTTTGTTATTTCGGGCCTGACGCTTTCCGTCAATGCCGGTGAAGTCGTCGCTCTTGTCGGCGAATCCGGATCGGGAAAGAGCATGACGGCTCTGTCGCTGATGCGGCTTTTGCCGCAGGGCGTGGAAATCGATTCCGGCCGCATTTCCTTTGCCGGACGCGACATTCTCGCTCTTTCATCCTCCGAACTCGATGCGCTGCGCGGCGCCGATATCAGCATGCTGTTCCAGCAGCCGCAGGCCATGCTGGACCCGACCAGCCGGGTGAGGACGCAAGTGGCCGAACCGCTCTGGATCCACCGCAAGATGAGCCGAAGCGCGGCACTGAACCGGGTCGTCGGTCTCCTGTCCGATGTCGGCATTCCCGACCCCTCGGCGCGGGCGCAATGTTTCGCGCATGAGCTTTCTGGCGGCATGGCGCAACGCGTGATGATTGCCGCAGCATTGTCGGGCAATCCGCAGTTGCTGATCGCCGATGAGCCGACGACGGCGCTCGATGTCACCGTCCAGGCACAAATCCTGCGCCTGCTGGATGATGAACGTCGCAAGCGCCGGCTGGCGACGCTGCTCATCACCCACGATCTCTCGGTCGTCGCCGCTTTCGCGGACCGGATCGCGGTCATGTATGCCGGCCGCATCGTCGAGGAGGGGCCAACGCAGGCGATCCTCAAGGCGCCGCAGCATCCCTATACCAAGGCGCTTATCAGTTGTTCCCTGCTGACCACGGACAGCGAGGGACATTTGCTGACGATCCCCGGCTCAAGCGCACAGGCCCATGACATGTCCTGCGGCTGCCGATTTCATCCGCGTTGCGCGCTCGCCAAGTCTGCAGGCATGGGAGGTCGCTGCATGGCGACCGAACCGGCTTTGAACGCCTTGCCTGAAGGGCGCAAGGCGCGGTGCTGGGCAGTCGGCGACGATCATGCCGATCACGACCATTCCAGCCATGCGGTTTGTTGAAGGAGGCGATGATGTTTTCCAAAGCCATGACACAGATGCCACCATCGGCGGCGAACGGCAGCCGGCCCTATGTGGTCGCGAAGAACCTCTGCAAATATTATCCCATATCGGGCCTCGGTCACCGCGTGGTGAAATCCGTCGACGATGTTTCCCTGACGATCGGCGAAGGGGAGGTGCTGGGCCTCGTCGGTGAATCCGGATGCGGCAAAAGCACCGTTGCCGGGTTGATCACGCGCCTGACACACGCGACGCGGGGTGAGGTCAGCATAGGGGATCACGACATATTGCATATGCAGGGCGAAGCGCTCCGGCGTGTGCGCCGGGTCGTGCAACTGGTGTTTCAGGATCCCTATTCCGCGCTCGATCCGCGTATGCGCATTGGCCAGAGCATGGAGGCGCCGCTTGCCCAGCACGGCATCGGCACCCGCGAGGAGCGCACGGCGCGTGTCTTCGGCATGCTGGAGGAGGTTGGTCTGGACGGTTCCTTTTATGATCGGTATCCGAGCCAGTGTTCCGGCGGCCAATTGCAGCGCGTCGTCATCGGCCGCGCGCTTCTTCTCAATCCGAGTTTCCTTGTCTGTGACGAACCGACATCGGCGCTCGATGCCTCGATGCGGACGCAGATCCTGAACCTCCTGATGGACATGAAGCGCCGTCACGGTCTCACGGTTTTGATGATTTCCCATGACTTGCGTGTCGTGCGTTATCTCTGTGATCGCATCGCGGTGATGTACCTCGGACGCATCGTTGAAATCGCTGATCGTGAAGAACTTTTCCGGGCGCCCAAGCACCCCTATACCAAGGCTCTTATCGCCTCGTCGATGCTTGACGAGACCGGGTTATATGCGCCGGAAATGCTTCTGGACGGCGATCTACCGAGTCCGCTCAATCCTCCAGGTGGCTGCAAGTTTCACACCCGCTGCAAATATGCGACCGCGATCTGCGGTGAGGTGGAGCCAGTGCTGGAAGGCGTTTCCGGGGAGCATTTTGCACGCTGCCATCGCTGGCGGGAATTGGGCTGAGGGCGACGCAGTTACAGTTTTCTGTTGCGGTAAAAACAGATGAATTGTGTGTTTGCGAATTAATATCGGAATAAAATTCCGAGTATAAAAACATAAAATGAATAATATTCAGGTGGATTTTCGAAAGATTTCCATGGGTATTATTTTTGTCTGTTGAATTATCGCAAGTATTGAGCAGAAATTCGTAAAATATGTGAATTGAGAGCGTTGTCATCAAAAATAAAAGGGGAATATTCTATGATGAAGCACGCACTTTTGGCGACATGCGCCATTGTCGTCTCGTTTGGAACGCATGCGGCGAACGCCGGAACGATCACCTATGACGATTATACGGGCGTCAAAACCGGCTGGCAAATGGCCTCCGACGATGCCTATCTCGGTTCCCGCGCAGGCTGCTTCGAAAGCCTGGTCCGCGTCGGTTATGACACGAAACTGGAGCCGGGGCTTGCCGAATCCTGGACGCAGACCGCGCCGAAGGTCTGGGAATTCAAGCTGCGCAAGGGTGTGAAGTTCCAGAATGGCGAGCCGCTCAATGCCGCGGCAGCCGTTAATGCGCTCACCAATCTCTTGAAGGCACCGGTTCCGGCCCGTGCCTTTTCGCCGAAGCTGATCGCGGCCGTCGAGGCGGGCGGCGACGATATCGTGAAGATCACGACCATCGAGCCATCGGTGCTGCTGCCGGCGCAAATGGGAAGCCCCGCGACCTCGATCCTCGCACCATCAGCCTATAAGGATGGCAAGATCGATCCCATCGGAACCTGCACCGGGCCTTTCAAGATCACCAAGGTCGACGCTAACCAATATATGGAGCTGACCGCGAACCATGAGTATTGGGCCGGTATGCCGAAGCTTGCGGGCGGCCGTGTGAACTTTATTCCGGATGCCGATACGCGCGCCACCCAGATAAGAAGCGGTGAAGTGCAGATTTCGCGCGTGATCCCACCCTGGGCGGTAAAGACCATAGAAGCCGCGAAGGGTGTCAAGGTCGCGCCGATCATCGTGCCCCGGATTACGGAGATGCTGCTCAATAATTCGAAGGCGCCATTCAAGGATATCAAGGTTCGTCAGGCGATCCGGGCCGCCATCGACACCGCCGGTATTGCCGACAGCATCTATGAAGGCGTGGTAAAGCCCGCAACGATGCCTTTCGCACCGGGAGAGCCTTGGGCACCGCAAAACGTCACGCCCGCTTATGACGTGGAGAAGGCAAAGGCTCTGCTGAAAGAGGCGGGAGTTGCTCCCGGCAGCCTGAAGCTGACGCTTCTGGCCTACACTGAAAGAACCGAACTCAAGGATGTTGCCGCCGTTATCCAGGCCCAATTGCAGGAAATCGGCATCAAGGTCGATGTTCGCGTTGCCGATTACACGGCGATCGAGCCCGATCTCTTGTCCGGCAATTTCGATATGGTCCTTCTCTCACGCGGTTATGCCACTGATGTTGCGGAACCGATCGGCTTCCTCAACGCCGACTACACTTGCGGAGGCGGCTACAACATCTCGCATTATTGCAGCGAGGAGACGGACAAGCTGATCAAATCGGCCTATGCGGTGGCTGAGCCGGCCAAGCGTTACGCCATCTATGCCGAGGCGGCGAACAGGGTTTTCGATGAAGCCGTCACAGTCTACCTCATCCATGAGACCGCTTTCGATGCCTATTCGGAAAAGGTCGAGAACTTCAAGCCGCATCCGATCAACTTATTCATCATGACCAAGGATCTGGCGACGAAATAAGCCGATGTGACTTGGCTGACGAGGTATGGCCCGGCTCGCAGGAGTCGGGCCATATTGCTGATACTCTGCCGCCATGCCGTGGCGGGATACTGTACGAGGCCCATCGCCGTCCGGGCTAAATTTCTCGACAATGTGCGCGATATTGATTTGCAATGACGCGCTACGCCAAACACTCCGACGTCATCATCGGGCTTGCCCCCGGGGATCTGCATTGGTCCCGTTTTGCTGACGTGTTTAGATCCTCGAGACAAGCCTGAGGATGACAGCGAGAGGCGTGAAACTGTCGCCACCGGTTTTTGGGAGAGATATCTGTTCGGAGGGCTGAAAGGACGAAAGGTGATGTCGTCCAAAGGCCGTCACACAAGGTTCAGCGTGAGGCGGGGCAGGCAGGCGACCCGGCGGCAAGATAAAACGCCGCCGGTATCTCTTCGGATCAGGCGCGTGCTTCCGGCGTATAGCCCGCAGCGGTGATGATTTCAGCAATGTGTGCCGCGTCGGAGACGCCGCCGACCACGACCGTGCGGCTTGCAGGGTCCGCATGCACAGCAGCACCGGGAACGGTCTTTTCGATCGCGCCCTTGATCACGCCGGCGCAGTGACCGCAGGTCATGTCCTCAACATGAAAGGAAAGGTCTGCGTTGACAGGGGCGGCGGCAGTTTCATGATGGTGCTGATGGCCATTGCACATAGGCGGTTCTCCATGGTTTGGAATTCTAACAGGTGGAGCCTGAACTATTCCAACGTGGGAAGGTCAAGCGCTTTATTCGCACCTGCGCGACATGTGTATCGACGGATCAGCTGCGCCAGAAAATCGGCATCAGCAGCACGAGCACCGTCAGGATTTCCAGGCGCCCGAGTAGCATCAGAACGGACAGGAGATAGAGCGCCGGTTCGCTGATGGTGGAGAAATTGCCGGCCGGGCCGATGATCGGGCCGATACCCGGGCCGACATTGCCTAGTGCCGTAGCAACGGCTGAGGTGGCGGTGAGAAAATCGTAGCCCATCAGGCTTATGGCGAGGCTACCGGCGATCCAGAGCGCGATGTAACAGCTGACGAACAGGAATATCGTCCGGATCGTATCGGGGTCGACCACCTGCTGCCCGTAACGCACTGAATAGACGGCGTTCGGGTAGATCAGTTTTTTGAGGCCGGCCCGCACCACGTTGAACATGATGAGAAAACGATATGCCTTGATACCGCCCGCCGTCGAGCCGGAACAGCCGCCCATGAAGGTCGCGAAAAAGGCGACGACAATGACGAAGGGTCCCCAGAGAGTATAATCATCGCTCGCGAAACCGCCGGTCGAGAGAATCGAGGTCATGTTGAAGAAGGAATGGCTGAGCGCATCGTCCAGCGGCACGCCGTTCCTGAGATGATGATAGACACCGACCGCAATCGAGATCGCGCAGAGATAACCGAGGAAGACGGCGATCTGCGGGTCACGCAGCGTCTCCAGTCGGCGGCGCACCGCAAGCAGGATCATCACCGAAAAGGGCAGGCTGCCGAAGATCAGGAAGATGGTGGCGATCCACAGAAGTGCGGTATTGTTGAAATAGGCAAAGGAGGCGTCGTGGGTGGAAAACCCACCGGTTGCGACCGTCGACATGGCATGGTTCAGCGCATCGAAATGTGACATGCCGGCAAAGTCATAGGCCATGGTGCAGGCGAGCGTCATGATGATGTAGATCGCCACGAAAGCCCGGGTGAAGCTTGCCAGCCGGGCGAAGGGCCGGTCGTTGCCGGTATCGGAAGACTCCATGCGGAAGAAGGTCATGCCGCCGACACGCAGGAGCGGCAGGATGAAAAGGCCGAGTGCGACGATACCAATACCGCCGAGCCAGCAGAGCAGCGAACGCCAGAGAAGAATGCCCTGCGGCGCGTGGTCGAGACCGGATATGGCGGTTGACCCTGTCGTGGTGATGGCGGAAACGGATTCAAAGAGGGCCTGGCCAAATGTCAGGTCTAGCTCGGACAGGTAAAGCGGTACCGCGCCGACGATGGAAAACACCAGCCACAGCAGGTTGACGAGCAGGAAGCCGAAACGTTTGTTGAAGGAGGTGATGGGGCCGCGGGTGGCGAGCGCGCAGGCCAGCGAGAAGCCGCCGCACATGAAACCCGAAAGCGCAAACACCATCCAGTCGTCATTGCCATAATAAAGATCGGTCAGCGCCGGCAGGAACATGGCCGTTGCGAGGTAGAGCCCGAAGATGGACGCCACATAGATGACGGAGCGCAGGAGGTTACTGTTCAAGAAATGAAACCCAGAGTTCGTGGCCGCGCTGAAATGAGTCTTTGTCTCCGACGCCTTCCTATGGCATAGCGGGTGCCATTATGAATTTCAATGGATTGACTATCGTGGACAAGCAGCTTGTGGAAGCAGCGCGGCGGGAAGTGCGGGAAATATTCCCGGAAACGCCGCTGCAGTTGAATGAACATCTCAGCCGTCGGTATGGCGCGTCGATTTGGCTGAAGCGTGAAGACCTGTCCCCGGTTCGTTCCTACAAGATTAGAGGCGCATTCAATTTTCTCCGCAAGGCGGTGGCCAAGGCTGGCAAGGACAAGGTTTTCGTCTGCGCATCTGCCGGCAACCACGCGCAGGGCTTTGCTTTCGCCTGCCGCCATTTCGGCGTCCATGGCGTCGTTTTCATGCCGGTGACGACACCGCAGCAGAAGATAGAAAAGACCCGCATCTTTGGCGGAGAATTCATCAAGATTCGTCTGGTAGGCGATATATTCGACCAGTGTTACGCCGCCGCGCGTCAACATGTGCAGGACAATGACGGCTACATGGTGCCGCCTTTCGACCATGAGGATATCATCGAGGGTCAGGCGACGGTCGCCGCCGAGATCATGGACCAGCTGCCGGAAGGCACGAAGCCTGACATCGTCGTCATGCCGGTCGGTGGTGGCGGTCTTTCTGCCGGCCTGACCGGGTTTCTGGCCGGCACTGTGAAGAAGGAGAACTTCGTGTTCTGCGAGCCTGAAGGCGCGCCAAGCCTGAAGAAGAGCCTCGAACGCGGCGAACCGGTGACGCTGAACAAGATCGACAATTTCGTCGACGGCGCCGCCGTTGCCCGCATTGGCGACCTGAACTTCAAGGCACTGAAGGATTTTCCGGCCGAGCAGGTGATGCTCATCCCGGAAAACGCGATCTGCGTGACGATCATCGAGATGCTGAACCTGGAAGGCGTGGTGCTGGAGCCTGCGGGCGCCCTGTCCATCACCGCGCTGGAAAAACTAGGCCGCGAGAGGCTGGAAGGCAAGACGGTCATCGCCGTGGTCTCCGGTGGCAATTTCGATTTCGAGCGCCTGCCGGACGTCAAGGAACGCGCCATGCGTTACACCGGCGTGAAGAAATACTTCATCCTGCGCCTGCCGCAGCGCCCCGGTGCGCTGCGCGATTTCCTCAACCTGCTCGGGCCGGACGACGATATCGCCCGTTTCGAATATCTGAAGAAATCCGCCCGCAACTTCGGTTCGATCCTGATCGGCATCGAAACCAATGCGCAGGAAAACTTCGCAGGGCTTCTGGAGCGCTTCGAGGCGGCCGGTCTCGGCTATGAGGATATTACCGAAAACGACATCCTGTCGAACCTGATCATCTGATCGGGAACGAACGACAGGGAAGGGCGGAGCATATTCGCCCTTCGAATGCGACATAGATCAGGGAGTGAAAGCCATGGCATCGTTTTTTTCCAAAATCCTCTCGGCCTTCGGCTCCGGCCAGCCGTCTTCCGACGCGCCGCAAAAGGTGGCGCAGGCCGAGCCGCATGCGCATGGCGACTATCTGATCTATGCGACCCCGATCAAGGAGGGCGGCCAGTTCCGCCTGGCGGGCCGTATCGAAAAAAAGGCCGGTGACGAAGTGCTGGTGCATGAATTCGTGCGCGCCGATGTTTTCACCAGCCTGGACGATGCCGTGGAGTTCACGATCCGCAAGGCGAAACTCATCATCGACCAGAACGGCGCATCACTTTTCCCAGGAAAATGATGACGTTTTCTTGCTCCGGACATTAAGATTCCGTTGTTTGCTTCGGCCTATCGTTCACAGAGCATTTCCAGCAAAAGTGTACTCGGTTTTGCGTCCGGAAATGCGCAGAACAAAGAGTTAGAGCAATTCCGGTGAACCGCGTTCACAGCAATTGCTCTAGAGGGCGTGGAGTCGCGTCAATCAACCAGCGCGATATGGATCGATAGGGCGTGTGCCGATGCAATGGGCAAATCTGGCCCTCTTTCTGACGGAGGCCATCGTCTATTTTTCGGTGATGACGGCATTCCTTCATTACCGGCATATTCTTGGCATCGGTGTTTTTCTCACCGCGCTGGGCGTCATGCATTTCCTTGAAACCTATCTCGCAGCCGTTTTTTACGTGCAGCTGCCCTTTGGCGTGGCATCGCCCGGCTCCTCGATCCTTTTTGCCGGCAAGCTGATGATGATCCTCATGCTCTATATGCGGGAGGATGCCGCCGTGGTGCGGCAGCCGATATACGGGCTGTTTCTCGGGAATATAGTGACCGTCATCATGGCGCAGATCATCCGTTTTCACCAAACGGTGGCGATTGTTCCCGGCCAGTCGGTCAGTACCGGCTTTCTCGATGAGATGGGCATCCTGATGGTCTGGGGAACCAGCCTTCTCTATCTCGACGCCATCGCCATTATCCTGTTTTACGAGAAGCTCGGGCGTTATCTGCAGCGCCATATCGTGCTGCGCTTCGCGATCTGCGGCGTCGTTATCCTGAGCTTCGATCAGGCGGGTTTTTATGGGGCGTTGCGGTTGTTGTTCAACGCACCTGTTGATGTCTTTTACGATGGCTGGAAGGCGAAGATGGCGGCGGTCTGCATCTATTCGCTGCTCTTTGCCACCTATCTCTGGCTGACAGCGGCCAAGGGCCGCTTTCTGACACGCCGCAGCGTTGCCGATGTCTTCAACGACTTGACCTTCCGTGAACGCTATGAGGAGCTTTTGTCCCGCTCGGGACGCGATATGCTGACCGGCGTATCGGACCGCGCCCGCATGGAGCTTGATGCGCCGTCCATCGTGCTGGACTGCACTGAGAAGAGACGGCCAGTCAGCGTGCTGATTGTGGATATCGACCATTTCAAGACCGTCAACGACAGCTTCGGCCATCTTCAGGGGGACGAAATTCTGCGGGAATTTGCGGCAGTACTGAAGCGAACCGTCCAGCCGCACGGGCATCTTTATCGCTTTGGCGGCGAAGAATTTGTCGCCCTGCTTCCGGCGATGAACCACGAAACGGCGCTCGCTTTTTCCGAAGGGCTGCGGGCCGCCGTACTGGCGGGCCTTCGCCGGCCTGATGGCACGCATCTCACAGTCAGCATCGGCGTGGCGACCGGTCTTGAGGATGGCCGCCTTTTTCTGGAACTTCTTTCCGAAGCCGATGCGCGGCTCTACGCGGCAAAAAATAACGGCCGGGACCAGGTCCACGGCCGTTATGGCATGTGGGTTGGCTGATACCGGCGCTAGCCCGCATCAGCCTTCATTCAACGGGAATCAGGCGGCCTGCGCCAGTTCTTCGACCTTGGCTTCGGCGGCCGCAACGGCCTTCTCGACGGCTTCCGGGCCGAACGCCAGGCCTTCTACATAGATGACTTCCACATCCGTCATGCCCATGAAACCGAGAACGGTCTTGAGGTAGGGAACGGCATGGTTCATCGAAACGGCCGGGCCTTCGGAATAAACGCCGGCAGCAGCAAGCACGATGTAGACCTTCTTACCGGTGGCGAGGCCAACCGGGCCGGTTTCGGTGTATTTGAAGGTCTGGCCGGCGCGGGCGACATTGTCGATCCACGACTTCAGGCCGGAATAGATGTTGAAGTTGATGAGGCCGGTGCCGATAACGACCGTGTCGGCGGCCAGAAGCTCGGCGACGAGCTTGTCGGAGTAATCGGCGGCGACCGATTCTTCGGCCGTGCGCTGGTCGGCGGGCTTGCGGATCGCAGCGGTCTTGACGGTGTCGAGATGCGGGATCGGATCTGCAGCGAGATCGCGGTGGACAAGGGTGTTGGAAGCCGACTTGGCCTTCAGCTTGCCAGCCAGCTCACCGGCGAACTTGTTCGAAACGGACTCGTCGCCGCGTGGGCTGGAGGTGATGAGCAGAATGTTGGACATGGTCTTTTCCTTGCTTGTGCGATGAATTGACGGGCGCCTTGGGAGGGCGGGAGAGCACGATGCCCTGCCTTTGCGCTCTATATGAAAAATTACTGCCATCAAGAAAACCGTGATAATGTGGAAGCAATCTATCGATGAAATGGATGGCACATGGACGCGAACCCGACGCTCGATCAATTGCAGGTGTTTTTGACGGTTGCGGAGACCGGAAGTTTTTCTGCCGCCGCCCGAGCGCTCAATCGCGCCCAGTCTGTGGTCAGCTACACCATCGCGAATCTTGAGGCGCAGCTTGAGGTGGTTCTGTTCGAGCGCAATGGCGTGCGTCAGCCCAGGCTGACCGATGAGGGCCGCGCCATGCTGGAGGATGCACGACGCATCGTCGCCGGCCTGCAGGAAATGCGCGCCCGCGCCAAGGGGCTGAAGCAGGGGCTCGAGGCGGAGCTTTCCGTCGCCATCAGCACCATGGTGCCGGCGGAGGCCGTCGTCGCAGTGCTGCGGGATTTCCGCGAACAGTTCCCCACCGTCACGCTCAGCCTCAATGTCGGCGAACTGGGCATGGTCATGGACATGGTGCTTTCCCGCAAGGCCGGCATCGGCATCGGCGGGGCGGTGTTGCGCCAGGACGATGACCTCGTCATGGAAAAGGTCGGCCATTCCTTCATGTTGCCGGTGGTTGCTGCCGATCACCCGCTGGCGCAGATCGAGCGGCCGCTGGTTCTCGCTGACGTGCGCGAGGAGGTTCAACTCGTGGTGACGGATGCCTCGGGCCTGACCAAGGGACGGGATTTCAACGTGCTGTCCTATAAGACATGGCGCGTCAGCGACATCGCCACCAAATACCAGCTCATCAAGGGTGGCCTCGGCTGGGGCGGTCTGCCTGCCTCGATCGTGCGTAATGATCTCACCAATGGCAGCCTGAAGGCGCTTGAACTCGAAGCCTATGAGCAGGGCGAATATCCGCTCTTCACACTGCGGCGCGTCGACTCACCGGCAGGACCCGCCGGCCAATGGCTCGCGCAAGCCTTTCAGCAGCGCCTGTCGGCCTGCCCGAATCATAAGGATTTCAACGGGATGCTGGAGGCGAGCAAGCAGAGGACAATGGCTGTCGCCGCAGAGTGACATCTGTTGTTGGCGTGACGATCAGACATGGTCTGGGAAAGCGCCGCTTGTTTCTTCTCCCCGCCGGGGAGAAGGTCGCGGCAGCGGGATAAGGGGGCAAGCTCTCCGCTTATCGCCAGCGTTGCCCCCTCATCCGACCCTTCGGGCCACCTTCTCCCCGGCGGGGAGAAGAAACAAACGGCATGTCAGTTCTTTGCCCCAGCGTCCAATTCATGTCTGAAGAAACACTCTCCCGCCGATATATTCGCCGGGAGAGCTGTGTCCCTAGAGAACCAGACGGAACTTCGCGAAACCTTCCGCACCGTCGCCGGCATCCTCGATTTTCGCGCCCTTGATTTCCGCCGCATAGTGGCGGCCCTTGGGGCCGGTCTCGAAGATTGCCGAGGTATTGGCCACCGGTGCAAAGGACCAGTTGGCATCCGCGGACGGATTGATGGTGCCCTGATCGATGATATAGCGCACGATCACGTCGCGGTTGGTATCGGGCGCTACGAAGATCACCTTGTCGCCGGCGATGTCGGGGAATTTGCCGCCGCCGCTCGCGCGGTAATTATTGGTGGCCACCACGAATTTCTGCTCGGGATCGATCGGCTTGCCGTTGAACTGAAGGTTCACGATGCGGTTGCTGTCGGGATTGACTGCCTTGCCGTCCTTGTCGAATTTCGCCGGCTTGGAAATGTCGATCTGATAGGTGACACCATCGATGACATCGAAATTATAGGACGGGAAGTCGGCATTCAGCAGCGGTGCGTCCTTGGCACCGGCCTCCACCGTGTTGAACATGCCGGCCGACATTTCCAGCCAGTTCTTCACCTGCGCGCCGTTGATCAGCACCGCCTGCACCGTATTGGGATAGAGATAGAGGTCGGCAACGTTCTTGATGGCGATGTCACCGGCAGGGACATCGGTATAATAATCCGCGCCCCCGCGACCGCCCGACTTGAACGGCGCCGCTGCCGAAAGCACCGGCAGATCCTTATATTGCCCTTCCTTCAGCATGTCCTTGATGTACCAGGTCTGGGCGTTGGAGACGATCTGCACGGACGGATCGTCGGCCACCAGCGCGAAATAGGAATAGAGCGGCGCGGAGGTCTTGCCCACGGGGCGGCGCACATAGGCGAGGGCCGCCTCGTGATCGGCTTTGGCGGCGGCGAGAACCTCGGGCTTGTCGGTGTAGTCGGCAACGACCTTGCGGCTGTCGTCACGATGATAGATCGGCCGGGCTTCGGAGGTGAAGTCGACGATCTTCCAGTTCTTGCCATCCTTTTCGAGCAAGAGATCGATGAGACCCATATGCGAACCCCAGAAACCGGCCATCACGGCCGGCTTGCCCATCAGCGTGCCCTTGACCGCATCGGCACCCTCGATGCCGTCCCAGGTCTTCGGACCGGGGAAGACAAGATGCTGGTGGCCGGTGAAGATGGCATCGATGCCTTCGACGGCGGCCAGATAAAGCGAGGCGTTTTCCATGCGCTCCGTCTGGCCCTTGCCGTCGATGCCGGAATGGGAAAGGGCGATGATGATATCGGCGCCTTCTTCTTTCATGACAGGCACCCAGGCTTTCGCCGCCTCGACGATGTCGCGCGTCTGGGCCTTGCCCTCGAGGTTCTTGGAATCCCACATCATGATCTGCGGCGGCACGAAGCCGATGATGCCGACCTTGACCGGGCTCGTCACGCCGCCGCCATCGCGGATCTGCTTTTCCACAATGACATAGGGCTTGAAGAAGAGCTCGTCGTTTTTTGGATCGGAAGCGAGCTGGCCCTTGGTGAGGTTGGCGCAGACATAGGGAAAACCGGCGCCCGCCAGCGTGTTCGACATATAGTCGAGACCGTAATTGAATTCGTGGTTGCCAAGCGTGCCGCAATCATAACCCAGCACGTTCATGGCGTTGATGACGGGATGCTTGTCGCCGGCCTTCATGCCCCGCTCATAGGCGATATAGTCGCCGAGCGGGTTGCCCTGCAGGAAGTCGCCATTATCCACCAGCATCGAATTGCCGGCCTCGGCGCGGATCTTGTCGATGATCGAGGCAGTGCGCGAAAGCCCCATCGTGTCGTTCGGCTTGTCGGCGTAATAATCATAGGGAAAGACGTGAACATGGATGTCAGTCGTTTCCATGATGCGCAGATGCGCCTGATTGGCCGCCGCGCGTGCGGCAAAGGGATGCAGCAGCACCAGTGCCGAGGAGGCCGCAATGCCGCCGAGAAGCGAACGGCGGGTGATGGGGTGGAGAGCGAGAAGCGACGACATGGGAACTCCTTCGGATGAAGCTTGCTCTGTCAGGAAAACGACAGGGTAGAAGCAATCGCCGAGGAGTCCATCACCAAAATGACAAGCCCGTGACAGTCTGGCCTGTTTTCAACCGTTTGATAAATTTTTTGTCAGGAGGCGCGGCGCACATGTCGGCGCACTCCGGTTTTGACGTTGGCGGATCAGCGGGCGAGGGTCGGTTTTACTTCTTCATGGAAGAAGCGGAAATAGGAGGAGAGCTGCGCCAGCGTGTTGGTGGAAAGCTTCAGCTGCAGGCCGAGGCGGTTCTGGTGCTGCCACTGCACCACACCCTCGATGAAGCCCAGATCGTCGCTCTGCACCTTGACCCGGCTGCCCTTGGCGGCGGCAAAAGGTCCGTCCAGTTCAAGCGCCATGCCGGTGGCGGAAAGATCAACCACACGGCCGCGGGTGGACTGGCTGAAATAATGTACCGTCGCAAAGATCCTCGTCTTGCTGCGGGCTGCGCTGCGGGTCACCATATTCAGGTTGTTTGTCATGTCGCTGCTCAAATCAATTTGTTTCCGATACCATGCATCATGCTGCGGAAAGCTTGAGAGCCATTTAGTTCTTCAGTTAAAATTGCAGGTAATTGCCGATTATGCTGTATCGATACGGCACTGATAGCAATTGTTGCGGGCGGAGCGCACATGTACATAAGCGACATCCGCACGCTCAAGAAGATGCCCCGCGCGCGACACGATCTCACCCGTCGCAGTCACCGCGCCGGTGCCGTAGACGATGCGATCGTCGGCCCCATATCCGCGCACGATATAATCCGGGCTGTCCAGCATCGGCGGAACGGCCGCCGTCTGCGGATAACGCTTACATGCTTGCGCATGCAGAAATACCGGCCCGGTTTCCGCATAGGGTTGAAGCGATGGAAAAGGCCGGTAGGCGAGGATCAGCATCGCTTCGCCTTCTTCGATTTGCGACAGGCAGTGGCGGCAGGGCATTCCACCCGGCGAAACGGCCTTTTCCGGCATGAGGCCGTAGGCGTCGGGAGCACCCGCCCGAAAGGCCTCTGCGTCCTTAGCCGGCATTGCAGTGAAGATAAGATCGGTCATGGTGGGGCCTCTTCAAGGTGGGGTCAGCGTTGCTTGTTTGCAGCTATGATCCCGAAATGGAGCGCTATCCACCCGATTCTTGACGGGTGATGCAACCAGCCCATTGCGTGACTCGTTAGCTTCGGGAATCAGTGGCGTTCCTCGTTTCCGGAAGGTCTGATTTTATGTTGCGTCGTTTTCTGGCCGCCGTTCCGCTGGCTTTCGTCTCGTTGACGCTTCCGATCGAGGCGGGCGCGCAGGTTGCCTCCGGTCTTGATGGCCTGTCAGACGATCAGCTGCAGCAGTCGGTCAATTTCGTCATCGGCAACGCGATCTTCTCGCTCTATCACGAGGGCGCACGCATGCTGATTTCGGATTTCGGGACGGCGGAGACCGCAAGCGTCCAGGCCCCGGCCGATCAGCTGGCTGGCACGCTCATCCTCCAGGCCAATGAGGAATGGCTCGACACCGCGCTCGTCAACGCCACAGACAGCTGGTATCTGGCGCGCGAGGCAGACACCTTGCCCGAGCACGAGGCCCCCGTTTTTTCCGCGCTGGTGCCCGACAGGAGCCGCGACCGCAACATGGCCTGCCTGATGGTGGGCCGCGACAAGGACGGTTATGGCGATCTGGCCGCGATGATGGGGCTTCCCAATACCGAATTCGACAAATGTGTTGCCGCCTATCCGGGTGTAGCCTCGGCCTGGGAGAATTTCCTCGCGCCTCACCGCAGCCAGACACCCTCGAAATTTTCCGTCAGCTACGTGCCGCCGCGTGATCCGGAACTTGAACCTTATGCCATCATGGTCAAGGAATCGAAGGTTCTCGATCTCATCAGCCGCAGTTTCAGTGGTTATGGCCTGAAGGGCGACGTCAAGCTGACGGCCAAGTCCTGCGGCCGTCCCGATGTCTACTGGTCGGCCGAAAAGCGCGAAATCACCTATTGCTACGAGCTTGGTAAATTCCAGGCGGAGCTGATCGCCGATCATCTCCTGAACAGTGTCACGGAAGACAAGGGCGCGGCCGGCGGGCAAATTCCCACGGCCGTCAATCTGGAACGCGAAATCTGAGGCTAGTTGCCGGACGCTGGTGAGCTGGCCTCCCTGATGGAGGAAAATGCCATGCCGAAGGTAGTTGTTCGCAATTTCGCCATTTCGCTTGACGGATATGGCGCAGGACCGGACCAGAGCCTGCAGAACCCCTTGGGCGTGAAGGGCGAAGAGCTGCATCAATGGGCCTTCAAGACCCGCACCTTCCACCGGATGTTCGGTAAGGAGGGTGGCTCGACCGGGACGGACGAGAATTTTTCCGAAAAGAGCTTCGAAAATATCGGCGCATGGGTTTTAGGCCGTAACATGTTCGGTCCCGTGCGCGGTGCATGGCCGGATGAAAGCTGGAAGGGCTGGTGGGGCGAGGAGCCGCCTTATCATGTCCCGGTCTTCGTCCTGACCCACCATGCGCGCCCTTCCTTCACCATGAAGGGCGGCACCGAATTCCATTTCGTCACCGATGGCATCGAGGCAGCGCTCGATCGGGCGCTAACAGCTGCGAATGGCAAGGATGTCCGCATCGGCGGTGGCGTCTCGACCATCCGGCAATATATGGCGGCGGGCATGATCGATGAGTTGCATCTGGCCCTTGCACCGGTGTTTCTCGGCAAGGGAGAGCAGCTTTTCGAAGGGCTGGATTTGCCAGCACTCGGTTATCGCTGCACGGGAACGGTGCCGGGCGAGGGCGCAACGCATCTGATTATCGAGAAGGTTTGAGAGCCTGCGTCCTTTCCGCCCATGCCGTGACAGCAATGGGCGGCGAGGAGACGGGCGTGGCGACATCTCAGTTCCGCAGTGAAATTTCCAGAAGCTCCGTATCGGCAAGCGGCTCCACCCAGGCCTCATAGGTGCCGACAGGCGAGAAGCCCATCATCTGGTAAAGCTGCAATGCGCGCGGATGGTCGAGCGTATTCGTGGTCACCGTCACCCGCTGCGGATTGTCCTGCCAGGCGGCGTAAAGCGCCTGCAAAAGGAACCATTTGCCGACGCCGGCGCCGATCGCCTCTTCGAGCAGCCCGAAATAGGAAAGCTCGGTCACTTCGTCGCTCGCCTTGTTCAGTTCGAAGAAACCGGCCGGCGCGCCGTTCATATAGAGAACCGTGACGCTGTTTTTCGGATCGCGCAGGATGGCGGAAAGCTCGGCATCGCTCATGCGCATGCGCTTCTGCCAATGCCAGCGTTTCCCCACCCGCCAGTAGAGATAGCGGTAGAAGTGCAGGGGGATGTTATTGACCCGCATCAGCGCCGTCTGGAGGTTGACCGGGATCGGCAGGCTGACCTTTGGCGGTGCGGTCATTTCCAGCTGTGTCACATGCGCCTTCAGCGGGCCATGGGACATGACGGGCAGGGGATCGGCAGCGCCGGTGACGACGGGCGTATCTTCCAGCCCACCCCATTCCGACCACGAGCCGTCATAGAGCGAATTATCGTGATGACCGAGCGATTCCAGCGCCAGCGTAACGACGGCGGCGGTGACGCCCGAGCCGCAGCTTGTGACCACGGGCTTGGAAAGATCGATGCCGGCATCGGTGACCATCTTGCGGATGGCGGTCAGATCCTTGAAGTGACCGTTTTCGGAAAAGGCCGTCGCAGGCAGGCTGCGCGCGCCCGGCATGTGGCCGGAGCGCATGCCGGCACGCGGCTCGACCTCGTCGCCGGTGAAACGTCCGGTCCCCCGGGCATCGGCAATCTGCTTCTCGCCGCTGTCGACGATACTGCGCATGGTCGATAGCGAGGTCACGCGCTTGTCGTTGAAGTCGGGTGTGAAGGTGGCGGGTTCGATCTCCGGCGTGCCGGTTTCAAGCGGCCGGCCTTCGCGTTTCCAGCCGTCGAGGCCGCCATCCAGCACATAGGCCTTGCGCACGCCCATCACCCGCAGCATCCACCACACACGCGGCGCGGAGAAGAAACCGGGGCCGTCATAGACCACGATCGTATCATTCTCGCTAAGACCAAGTTCGCCGGCCTCTTGCGCGAAGAACTCCGGTGAGGGCAGGGAATGCGGCAGGCCGGTGGTGTGATCGGCGATCTTGTCCTGATCGAAGAACACCGCACCCGGCAGATGCCCCGCCGCATATTCCTCCGCGCCGTTGCGCTTGTGCGCCGGCAGATACCAGGACGCATCAACGACACGAAACCCGGATGTGCCGAGTTGTTTTTCCACCCAGTCCGCCGAAACGACGAAACGGCTCTTATCCGTGCTCACGATGTCTCTCCTGATTTCAGGCAGCAGCTTCAGGCGCGCCGAAACGAATGCGGAACCGCCTGTTCTCCTTGCCCTTCTTTTCTATCTTGGCAATGTGAATATCGCCCACTTCCTGCGTTTCGGAAACATGGGTGCCGCCGCAGGGCTGGCTGTCTATGCTGGAATTTTCGCCGATGCAGACGAGGCTGACCCGGCCGAGGCCCACCGGCGGGCGTACATTCTTGGATTTGACGATGCCCGGATTGGCTTGCAACTCCTCGTCGGTGATCCATTGCAGGAAGACGGGATGGTTGGCTTTCACCAGCTCCATCAGCTTTGCCGTCACTTCATCCTTGTCGATAGTCTCTGACATGTCGAAATCGACACGCGATTCGTCCTCGCCGACCGCCGCACCCGTGATCGGCCACTGGCAGACGACGGAAAGCAGGTGGCAGGCGGTGTGCATGCGCATCAGCTTATAACGGCGCGGCCAGTCCACATGCAGGGTCAGCTTCTCGCCGATCTCGGGGGAAGGCTGGCCTTCCAGTGGTACATGCACGATGATGCTCTTGTCGGCACCATTTTTGGTGATGCCAAGCTCGATGCGCGAGCCGTCGGCCCGCTCGAGAAAGCCGCTATCGCCGGGCTGGCCGCCGGATGTGGCGTAAAAGCAGGTCTGGTCCAGTTCGATGCCGCCATCCTCATGCACCGCCGTGACGATCGCTTCTGCGGTAGAAAGATAAAAATCGTCACGGAACAGGGCATTCACAGGCATTTCGGCATGTCCTCAAACGGTTTCGTAGGGAACCGGAATCTCGCTCTTGGTCGCCAGCCACTGCGGCACGGGAAGCCCCTTGGAGCGCAGGAAATCCGGATTGAAAAGCTTCGACTGATAACGATTACCGTAGTCGCACAGTATCGTCACGATTGTATGCCCCGGACCGAGCTCGCGGGCAAGGCGGATTGCGCCGGCAATGTTGATGCCGGAAGAACCGCCGAGGCACAGGCCTTCCTTGGTGACGAGATCAAAGAGGATAGGCAGGGCTTCCGCATCCGCGATGCGATAGGAGAAATCCGGGGTGAAGCCTTCCAGGTTGGCGGTAATGCGCCCCTGGCCGATGCCTTCGGTAATGGAAGAGCCTTCCGACTTCAGCACGCCGTGCTTGTAAAATTCATAAAGGGCGGCACCTTCAGGGTCTGCAAGACCGATCTTGATATCAGGGTTGAAATCGCGCAGGCCGTCGGCTACGCCGGCCAGTGTTCCGCCTGATCCAACCGAGCAAATAAAACCATCCACCTTGCCGTCTGTCTGGTCCCAGATCTCAGGCGCGGTCGTTTCGATATGCGCCTGCCGGTTGGCGATATTGTCGAACTGGTTGGCCCAGATCGCGCCGTTTTCATCCGTGGCGGCGAGCTGTTTTGCCAGCCGTCCCGAGACTTTCACGTAATTGTTCGGATTGGAATAAGGAGCGGCCGGAACCTCGACCAGCTTGGCGCCGAGAAGCTTAAGCGCGTCCTTCTTCTCCTGGCTCTGAGTCTCGGGAATGACGATCACAGTCTTGTAGCCGAGCGCATTGGCGACCAGCGACAGGCCGATGCCGGTATTGCCGGCCGTGCCTTCCACGATGGTGCCGCCGGGGCGCAATTGGCCGCGCCGTTCAGCGTCGCGGATGATGTAGAGCGCGGCGCGATCCTTCACCGACTGGCCGGGATTGAGGAATTCCGCCTTGCCGAGGATTTCGCACCCCGTCGCTTCAGAAGCAGCCTTCAAACGGATGAGCGGCGTGTTGCCGATAGCACTGAGCGCAGAGGGATGAATGGTCATGATCGAGCCTTCTTGTCTGAGCGGAAATTAGGTGCCGTTATGTCCCGTTACAACCGCCTCAAGGCAAGAAATTATCTTCCCGGCTTCGGCTTAGCCACGCAAAATTTTGCCGATACCCAGTTTTATGTGGTCTTCTTCACTGCGGCATAGGCGGCAAGCGCTCTTTCCCGCGCCTTTCCATGGTCGACGATCGGCAGTGGATAAGTCTTGCCGAGTTCGACGCCCGCCTTTTTCAGCACATCTTTGGGCGCTTCGAACGGCTTGTGGATGTATTTCCGCTCAAGCTTTTCAAGCTCGGGCACGAACCGGCGCACATATTCGCCATCGCCGTCGAATTTCTCTCCCTGCAAAATGGGGTTGAAGATGCGGAAGAACGGAGATGCGTCCGCCCCCGAACCTGCCACCCATTGCCAGTTGGCGGCATTGGATGCCGGGTCTGCATCGACGAGCGTATCGCGAAACCACTTCTCGCCCTTCCGCCAGTCGATCAGCAGATGTTTGATGAGGAAAGACGCCACGATCATGCGCACCCGGTTATGCATGATGCCATGTTGCCACAATTGCCGCATGCCGGCATCGACGATCGGGTAACCCGTCATGCCGCGCGTCCACGCCTTGAAGGATTTTTCATCGTCCCGCCAGGGAAAGGCGTCGAAACTGTCGTTCCAGTTCCTCTCGTCCAGCTCCGGGAAATGGAAGAGCAGATGGTAGCAGAATTCCCGCCAGACGATTTCCTTGCGGAAACGGCTGACATCGTTGGAGGCGATATGTCGCGAAAGCCCTTTCGTCGCATGCCAGACGGCCGCCGGCGATATCTCACCCGCGGCAAGATGCGGTGAAAGCAGCGACGTCGCGGGTTTTGCCGGGAAATCCCGACCTTCTTCATAACCTTTCAGGGCGCCGTCGATGAAATCATCGAGTTTCTCCAACGCACCGTTTTCGCCGGGGGTCCAGATGTCACTGAAATCCTTCGCCCAGTCCGGCCTGGTGGGCAGCAGCTTCCAGTCGGCGAGTTTTTCGGACTTCGGCCACACCTCTGGCGCCTTGAGGCTCTTGGGCGCATCCGCCGGCGCATGTGGCTCCTCGCCACCCTCCAGCGCCCGCCAGAAGGGCGTATAGACGCGGTAAGGCCCGCCCGATTTCGTCTGTAACCGCGACGGCTCATGCAGCAGCTGGCCGGAGAAGCTTCGAACCGTCAGCCCGTCGTCCCGCAGCTTCTGTTTGAGCGCCTTGTCGGTGGCCATGCCGGTCGGATCATAACGGCGGTTCCAGAGCACGGTGTCTGCCCCGGTTTCGGATATCAGGTCACGCAGTATCCTCTCTGCATCGCCGCTTGCGAGCACGAGGCGGCTGCTGGCTTTTTCAAGCGAGGAGGAGAGAGCGGCAAGCGAATGGTGAAGCCACCATTCCTGTGCGCCCCCCAAGGGACCGGAGGATTCTTCCCTCACATAGACCGGGATCACCGGTCCGCCATGCTCCACTGCGGCGAGCAAAGCAAGATTGTCAGAAAGACGCAGATCCTTGCGGAACCAGACGATGACGGCGGCGGTTTTTAGCGACATGAGAGGTCCCGGTTCACTTCCGCTTGAACGAGTGTTGAAACGCTTTGTTCCGCAAATCGGCTACAATGAGAAGATGGGGCACATGGTTTTTCGAGGGTTATTTTTTCGCTCTTGAAGCCGCAGGCGGAGGGAACCAACTGGAGGAGCCGGCGTTTGTCGCGGGTTAATGAAGCATGGAAGTGCAATCAATGTTGCTGAATGATGTTAAGTGGGAAAAGCCCGTTACCATATCCCTTCAAAACGGTGCTCCCCGGATTTTCAACGGCGTTTACGAAGCCTTCGATTTTCTCCAGCACGAATGGCCTGCGCGCGGCGACAAGGCGCATGAGCAGGCTTTGCGCCTGTGCCGCGCCTCGCTGATGGGCGACGTGGCGGGTGAAATCGCCCGCACCGCCTTTGTCGCCGCCAGCCGGCAGGCGCATTGCCTGATGGAGGACAAGGCGGAGGCACCGAATACGATCGCATCCTGAGCGTATTCACGACCGATGCACTGGAAGGCCACCCGGCAAAATCGGGTGGCCTTGTTTTTTTGAGATAGGCTTTTTGGGAGATCAGGAAACGGGTTGTTTCGGATGCAGGATATGGCATCGTGTGCGCCCGAAAGCGGATGATGAATGCGATGACCAACCATTACGGCTATATTGTTTTTCCCACAGCGCTCGGCCATTGCGGCCTCGCATGGGGAAGGCGTGGCATCGCCCGTCTGCAATTGCCTAGTCCTGACGCCGGCGAAACCGAAAAGCTTCTCCTGCGCCGTCTGCCGTCATCCACGATTGCGGTGCCGGAAACACGCACGCGCGAAGTGATCGCGATGATCACCCGTTATTTCAGCGGTGAGGCGATCGATTTTACCACCGTGGAACTCGATCTGGCCGGACAGGAGCGCTTCTTCCTCGATGTCTACGCGGTTGCACGGCAGATCGGCTGGGGCCGCACGACGACCTATGGCGGCATCGTGAAAGACCTCGGCCTTGGCATGGAGAAAGCCCGCGATGTCGGTCAGGCGATGGCGAAAAATCCGGTGCCGCTCATCATTCCCTGCCACCGTGTTCTGGCCGCAGGCGGCAGGCTCGGCGGCTTTTCCGCACCGGGTGGAACCACCACTAAATTGCGCATGCTGGATCTCGAAAATTCCGGCCGCAGCCGTGCCGATGAGGCGCAGGGCAGCCTGTTTTGAAGCAATGACAGATCAGTCCCTATGAATAGGCGTCCGATTTTTGCCCATTTCTCGTCAAATTGTCGCTAAATTGTCACAATACACGGGCGCCCTCTAACATAAGGGCGAGACGTTTGAGAGTATCCGCGTTAATTCTATCCGTTGCCTTGTCTTTTACAGTCGTTGCATCGGCCTCTGCCGGTATGCTGAACCAGGCAGAAAAATACACCGGACTGCATGAGTCCAAGAACAATAAGAGCCTCAAGAACATTCTTGGCGCAAATCCGCGCAGCACTCCTTGGTGCGGTCTTTTCCTGCATGCGGTGGCCAGCAAGGCGGGCCGGCAGTCTCCTAAATCCTTTGGATTTGCGAAATCCTGGACATCCTTCGGTTATGCCGTTCCGGTCAACCAAGCCAAACCCGGCGATGTCGTCGTCATTCGTAACGGCCGCGGTTATCATGCCGGTATTCTAAAGAGCATGAGCGGCAAGACGGCCCAGATCCTCGGCGGCAACCAGTCCGGCCGGGTGCAGGTCTCCAATTTCAACCGCAAGGCCATCGTTTCCGTCCGTCGCTGACGAGGGGACGGCAGCATATTTCTGATAAAGGCGGGCTCTGACCCGCCTTATTCATTTCAACAAGCCTATGGCTGCTCCCTGACGCCAGGTGCCGCCTCGCGCTGGTCGTCGTCCTCAAGGTCCGTGGCGACGATGAAGGCGTCCTCGTGCTGCCGCGCCGCCTGCCGGCGGGCACGCAGGTTCATCGATTCATCCGGATAAATCTCGCCGTCCTTGCCTTTCAACTCACTGTCTGTCTCGAAGCGGGCCACGTCCTCATCGCGAATGTCGAGCGGTTCGGTTTCACTCTTTTTCGGGGTGGTCATGAAATTATCTCCTGAGGGTTTCTGCAGGACAAACGATCCCAAGTCTATGCCGGTTCCCTTCACGCGGAAATGCGCATTCGTTGGGGTCTTTGCGGAACAAACTCTGGCTTTTTCTGTTTTTTCAGTGGCACAATCGAAACCGGTGCAACAGGAAGAGGAGGCCCGTTATGAGCCATGACCGCGAAGCCGCAATCCGTGAAAAAGCGCGCGCAATATGGGAGAGGGAAGGAAGACCCGACGGGCATCATGAAAGACACTGGATCGAGGCGGAACGGGAAGTTTCCGCTGAAGCGGCAAAGGGCAAAAGCGGAAATGGCGTGAAGAAACCTGCCGCCGCGAAAGCTTCGACGGAAAAGGCGACGGCCAAGAAGATGCCGACGAAGAAGGCATCCTCGGCAAAAGCCAAATCCCCGGCGGTAAAATCCCTCGAGAAAGAGCAAAAATCTCCAGTCAAGGACAGGGAAGACGATCTGACCGAGAGCCTTGAGGAGAGTTTTCCTGCAAGCGATCCGCCAGCGTTGACCAACGCCGCGAAGGCGACGAAACGGGCGGTCAAGAAAAGCTGATCATCGGACCGGCGATTGACCGGGCAGAGACGAAAATCCCCGGGTAGGATCGGACGAATTGCGGCTGTGCGGTATGTTCCCCGAGATAGGCGCAGCCAGCGTCATTTGCCGACTGTCACGCACTTCCTTCCGCGAAGCGCATGTCTCGCTTGGCCGGTCACTTGGGCCGGCTAAAAGCAATATTGCAGCCGTTAACGGACAATCACGCCGTACATTTGAGCGTCAGAAGGTCCGCGGGGACGGTAACGATGATCACCGCGGTAATCCCGGCGATCGCGCCATTCTCTCTGGTGTCGCCAGTCTCGGGGGTAATAGTCGCGATAATATCTGTCTCGATCATAAGAACGATAAGAAATTCCAGACGAATAGTACCCGCCCGTCCGGTATCCACTGTCGTCAACGCATCCGCTCAGGATGCCAACTGATACAAGGCAGATTGCTGCGGTTAGAAGCTTCATGATCTCGTCTCCCAATGAGCGACTTTAACGCGCCCTGATCTGCTCAGTTCCATTGCCCTGAGAGTGGGACTGTCGTGCTGAACCTCGGCTGAACAAATTTACTTCCGCGATTAGCCCAACACAGCGCCATAACCACAATCAGGAGGACAACATGGCTCGGGAACTCTTGCCTTCGTTCTCGACCCTATGCTTGCCAGAAGGGCGGCTGGTCTATGCCCAATCGGCCCGCAGCGGTTGTTGCGGAGCAGATGAAGGCGATGATGCTGGAAAAGGTCACCAGAAATCTACCGCCGGTCCTGCCAGATGCCGGGCAATGAATCTTTCAGCATCTATTTTGAAACATCTTGCGACTTCGTCCGTTTCCCCACGGGTAAACGGGAATGTAGCCAAAAAGTATCTGAAATAGCAGCAATAGAAGTGGTGAACGACACCGTCTCGCGAGTATGGGCTAGGTAAGTGGACTATTGCGATGGGATAGTGAGCGGTATGTTACTTTTCTCATTCGTAGAAAAGTGGCTCCCCGGGCCGGATTCGAACCGGCGACCTGTCGATTAACAGTCGAATGCTCTACCGCTGAGCTACCAGGGAACGTACGCCGCTTGGCGCGGTGTGAGCGGGGTAATACAAATGCTTTTCCGATTTGCCAAGCGGTTTTTTCAAAAAAAACGCATTCCTCTTGTTTTATCTCGCCGGAGTCCCGATTTTCCGGGCTTATCGGCACTGAAAAAAT
The DNA here is from genome assembly GCF_048298475.1 of Agrobacterium sp. El2ro-1b. NCBI lineage: Bacteria > Pseudomonadati > Pseudomonadota > Alphaproteobacteria > Hyphomicrobiales > Rhizobiaceae > Agrobacterium > Agrobacterium sp. El2ro-1b. The sequence continues at coordinate 864,493 of NZ_CP103458.1, forward strand.
TATCCACAGGCCAGATCAAAAAGGGCAGCAGGGAATGAAATTCGGTATGGACCACAGGACGGGTCGCCTCAACCTCGGAAAATGGAGCCTTGCCATGCCCCGCTCGCGCGTCGGCAGGATCGCCACCGGTTCCGCTCTGGTGGTCGGCGGAACACTTGGGTTTTTGCCCATTCTCGGTTTCTGGATGATTCCGCTCGGTTTGGTCGTGCTCTCGCATGATCTGCCGGCGGTGCGCCGCAGGCGGCGGCGGCTGACGGTGTGGTGGGCATCGCGGCAGAACCGCCGCGAGACCCGCAACAGGAACCGTTGAGGGGTTTAGCCGCCGATGGAGCTGCTGATGCCCTGTCCGGCCCAGAAGGCGGCATAGGCCAGCGCGGTAAAATAAATCGCCGTCAGTCCCAGAAACAGATAACCGCCGAGCACGGTGACGCCATCCCTCTGGATCATGCCGGCGGACAAAAGCAGGATCGCGACACCAGGCAATGTGTTGGAAAAGGGAATGAATCCAAGCGGCATCATCAGCAGCACGCCCGCCGTCATCAGTGCGAGCCCGTTTATCCGGTTGGTGACGACGCCCGTCGTCAGGGCTGGAATGCGCGGGCGGATATAACCATCGAGCTTGGAGACGATCGCGACGCCTTTCTGCAACGCGGGAACAAGCTTTGCCGTTTCCATCTGGCGGTCGAGGATTTTTGCCGGCAGCCATGGCAGGCGGTTCAGCGTGATTGCCAGACTGACAAGGATGATTGCCGCACCAAAGACCGTGCTGACGCCCGGAATGGAAACCGGAATGAGAAATGGCAGGGACGCAATCGCGCAGATAAGCAAAAGGCCCTGTTCGCCGATCGCTTCCATCAACTCGCGCAACGTGATCGTCTGGCCCTGCAGCTTTCCGATCAGCTTTTCAAGCGTCGTGCTGAGCTTTTCAGACGTGTCAGTGAATGCGAATTCGTTCGTCATGCGGTTTCCCGGGAGTTGTTTTACCTCCGGGATTGATAACATTCATCCGGCCACATGCCTATCACCGATAGAAACGCAGCCTTCACATTTGGTCGAGTGATCCCGGTAAGATCAGTGCGAAACCCAGCTGCTGTAAGCGCCTGCGAGAAGAACCACCAGCAGTATGACAAGTATGACCGGATTGATTGATGTAACGAAGCCTACATATTCCATGATAACTTCCTCCTCATTCCTCCATCTCTCATTCTACAGCAAAAGCGCGAGTTAATCTACCGCAGGCTGAAATTTCGCATTGCAGCAACCGGCTTTGGTGGGGGCTTGAATTGCTTGGCTTTATGATTTTTTGCGATGCAAAAATAAATCTTCCAACATTTGCCATTCTGTTGCGTTGTCTCTAATCCTCATCCGCAAGCCGGTCACACCGGCCCGCGGTCTGCCATCGGCAAACCGCATGACGCACCACCGATATGCCTGCACTCCCTTCGCAACATTTTTCCCGGGGACACGAAATGCTGAAAAACATCTATGCCTGGACGATGGCGCTCGCCGCGCGCAAAACCGCCGTGTGGTGGCTGGCGATCGTCGCTTTCGTGGAAAGCTCGGTTTTCGTCGTGCCTGCGGATGTGCTTTTCCTGCCCATGGTGCTGGCCAAGCCGAAAAAGGCGATGTTTTATGCGTTGGTGGCAACCGTCGCTTCGGTTCTCGGCGGCATTGCCGGCTGGTTTCTCGGCCATTATGCCTTTGAAAGCATCGCCCGGCCCATTCTTGAATTTTACGGCAAGCTCGACAGCTTTGAGCAACTGAAGAACTCGGTAAACTACGAAACCATCGTTCTGCTGCTGGTGACCTCGGGGCTCGCGCATCTGCCGCCCATCAAGGTCGTGACGATTCTCTCCGGTGCGGCCAATATCAGCCTCGGTCTGTTCATTCTTTCGGCCATCGTCGCACGCGGCGCGCGCTTTTTCATCCTAGCCGGATTGCTGCAGCGATACGGGGAATCGGTGCGCCACTTCATCGAAAAACGTCTCGGCGCCATAACGGCCGCCGCTGCTGCTGCCCTCATCGCCATCTATGCGGTTTACGTTTTCGTGCGTTGATCAAACGCAATTTTTTCACTCTTACAATACTGTCGCATATCTTTCAGCTTACTGTCAGAATCTACATGTATCCGTTCTCTCGTCCAATGAGGGAACCGTTTTATTATGCGAAGATTCTGGAAGTGCTCGCTTTGGGGCATGGGTTTTGTTGTGCTTGCGGCAGGCGGTTACCTCTACGCAATCCAGCTCCTCGGTAATTTTCACGAGGTTGTCGCGGGACAGTTTTATCGCTCCAACCAGCCCAGCAGTGAAGAGCTGGTTCGTTATACCGAGGATCACGGAATAAAGACCGTGATCAATCTGCGCGGTTCCAACGAAGCGGAGAGCTGGTATCGCGACGAGGTGGAAACGTCGAAGAAGCTAGGCCTGAACCACATCGATTTCGGCATGTCGGCCAGCCGGGAACTGGACATGAATCAGGTCAACCAGCTGGTTGCCATCATGCGCGATGCGCCGAAACCCATTCTCATCCATTGCAAGTCGGGCGCGGACAGAACCGGGCTGGCGACGGCGCTCTATCTCAGCCGCGTCGCACGTCTCGGTGAAGAGGAAGCGGAGAGCCAACTCTCCATTCGTTATGGACATGTCAGCATTCCCTATCTTTCCGCAGCTTACGCCATGGACCGCACCTGGGAAAATGCGGAAAAAATGCCGATCACCGACGACTTCGCCATCGCATCCAACGAATATTGAGCACGGCTTCGCACCTGCCTCGCAGGGGATGCCGTCGCCCTTCTTTATCCCTAAATTCCATCAGCGGCCATGTTGCCCTGAAATTGCCCCTTCGTCTTGTGGCCTAACGTCGACAGGGCGGGGGCTTTTGCCTGAATGCGTAACCGTCATAACGCAGGCTTGCCGGTGTCAGGGCGCCTGACAGGGGCCGGCTGCGAAGATAGTAATTTTAATCTTGCCCCGTGCCGGGCTTCCATCCGCGTGTATATCCTTTTCCCATGATGGCGACCGCAAGCGAAAGCTGTTCCTGCAAATGCTCGATTTCGCCGAGAAGGGCCTCGATGGCCGCCTTCGCATCGCCGTCGTGACACTGGATAACGTATCCCGCGATGTCGTCAGGCCTGATGGGGATGATTTTTTCAGCGTCGGACATATTGGGTGACCTCTCTTTTGTTCACTAAATGTTCTAATTTTAGCAGAGAGTCAACAAGGCAATGCGCGCCGTCCTTCGACGGTCGGCCAGGTTGAAATTGAGCTCATATTTTCGGGGATTTAACCGGAGAACGCCTGAGCAAAAGAAAAGCCGAGGGAGCCAAGGGCCGGAGGGGGACTTGGGCCCAAACTCTAAGGTTTGGTGTCACCGATCCCCGTCAATGCACCGATGGATCCTCGCCATCCAGAAAGCTGCGAATCCCATCTTTCTCACAGGTGGCCAGGAATTCTTCCCAGGCGTCCTTGTCGGTCGCGAAAGGTTCGTCCCAGGTGGTGACGTCGTCGTGCTCGCTGATGACCTCGAGCGTCCAGTCCTGCTGGGTGCCGGCGGGCCGGTAAATATCAACGAGAACGGTGATACCGTCATCCTCAAACTCGCCCGAGAATTCCGAGTGTTCTATTTTTGGTTCTTTTGCCATCTCAGCACACCTGATTATCAAGGCTAGGACAAATGCACACCCGAAACGGGTCTTTTCAATTCGCGCATAGCGCCGTCTACAGATAGCTAAAACAAATATAGCCAGCTCTGGGGGAACTGGCTATCTATCTGATTTTAATGGTCGGAGCGGCGGGATTCGAACCCACGACCCCTTGACCCCCAGTCAAGTGCGCTACCGGGCTGCGCTACGCTCCGAACCTGAAAGCCGTTTATATATAAGCCTGTTAGGGCGCAAGCGGAAAATGGTCTTTTCATAAAAAAAGGATCAAAGGGTGTGGATGGCGGGGGAGGGCCGGAATGGGGCAATGCCTCCTCCAGATGAACAACCGTCAAACGCTTGACATATCCTCTTCCCATCATGGCCGGAACAAGCCACCTTGTTTGGCGTTCAATCGCAACGGAATTGAAACTCAGGGAGACAACCATGTCCGAACTCGTCGTTGTTGGTTTTGACGGAACGGAAGAGGCCGATCGGGTCCTTCTGAAGCTTGCGGGTCTGCGAAAGGAATATCTGGTCGATCTTGAGGATGCTGTCGTCGTCGTTCGTGATGAAAACGGCAAGGTGCATCTGAAACAGAGCGTCAATCTGACGGCAATCGGCGCAAGCTCCGGTTTCCTGTCCGGCGGTCTGTGGGGCGGTCTCGTCGGCCTGCTGTTCCTCAATCCGCTGGCGGGCTTTGCCATTGGCGGGGCGATTGGCGCCGGCACGGGCGCGCTGGCGGGGTCGCTCACGGATTTCGGCATCGATGACGATTTCATCAAATCGCTGGGTGAGACCATTCCGAATGGCTCTTCGGCGCTCTTCGTGCTGATCCGCAAGGTGCAGCCGGAAAAGGTGCTGGCGGAACTGGAAGGCCTGCGCGGGCGCGTCATCAAGACCTCGCTGTCGCCGGAACAGGAAGCGCAGCTGCAAAAGGCGCTGTCCGGCGGAGGCGAACCGGCTGCCGCGCCAGCTATCTGAATGCGCAAAACAGCAACGCTGCGGCATGGTCCTCCATGCCGCAGCGTTTCGTTCGGGGTGCCGGAGCCATGAACTAGATAGTCAGGCTGCCGTTTTTCCCCTGTGGCCAGGTGAGATAATAATAACGGCTACCCACACTGCCGAAAAACGCATTGTCACCGGAGATGGTGTCGACATAGGCGCCGCTGGCACCCTTGGCATAGGTCGAACCATCGCGTTTCAGATGTTCCTTCAGAAAGTCGCTCCATCCAGCCGTGGTGATCTCACTCGAAGGTTTGGAGGTGGTTTCTGAATCGGATGCCACATCCCAGGCCTTGATCTGTACACCCTCGGCGGGATCGGAGACCGTCAGCGTTCCGGCCTTCAAGGCTTCAAGCATGGCGTTGGCCTGCGATGCCTTGTCCGGATCCTTGCTCAGCTCCTCCAGCATCCCCTTCAGCCCTTTCATGAAATCGGCCTTGGTGATGTCGCCGGAAGAAGGCTGCGTATCCGTGACCTCGGTCTGCGTGTCGTCGCCGGAAGCCTGGCCATATTGCGCCAGAAGCTGTGTCAGCCTGGTATTGGTGGAAGAAGAGCTGTCGAGCCCATAGGAGCCGAGAAGGGCCGTCCGCGTCGAAGAGGATTGGGCGACGGAACTGTCTTCCTGCTCCTTGATGGCCTTGAGGGCCAGTCTGGTGGCGGTGAGGCGGGTGGAAAGGTCGATGGAGGAGACCATAACGAGCTGTGTCCATGATCGGGCGATACGCATCATTCGTACCGAACCGGCTCGGCGGAAATTTATCCCGCCTTTCGTCTCCTCTCATAAGAAGACCGGGTGCATCCAGGCCGTATTTCGGCTTGGGATGCACCCGGTCTTAAAGGCCGGACTTTGCGCGACGCTTGCGGCTTAATTCTCCTGAACGGAAACGCCGTTCGGGCCGATATTCATCTCGATCCCCTTCGGCTTGCTTTCCTCATGCCAGACATAGGCTCCAAGGCCAACGAGGACCACAAGGAGTGCACCGATGATGAAATAGAGATTATTGGTCTGCGTCATAAGATGTCTCCCCGTTTGACGATCAGAATCGGGGGCTAAACGCATGAAATGGTGTAAGGTTCCGTAAGGGGAGGTCTTTATGCGGCGCGCGGGCGGCGGCGCAGGCTTTCACGTTTTTCCAGCGCCATGCACCCCCACAATATGCCGAGCAGCAGGAAGAAATGCCGCCAGTGGTCGGTATCGATGACGGCGCCGATCATTACATGCCCGACGAAGGTCACCCAGGAAATGATCAGGAACGACTGCCAGGGGCGTGGCCGCAGCAGATGTCGGAAACCGGCGGCAATCGTCCAGCAGATGAGGGTGAGATAGATGACGAAACCAAACCAGCCATGGGTAGTCAGGCTTTTCAGCCAGATATTATGTTCGGCGGCAGGAAAGATATCGTCGAACACCATCGGGCCAATGCCCAGCGGATGTTCCATGGCAAGCAGGAAGCCGAGATAGTGGCGGGCAAAACGCCCGAGATGCCCGCCATCATAAGATTGCACCGCCGAGGCACGGCTGGAGAACAGATCCGCCACCTGTTTGAACTGCAGCGCGATGATGACAGCCGCGACCATGAGGCCAGCCGCGACGAGGAACAACACAAGGATTTTCAGGCGAAATGCCGCCGTCCGCTCCTTCAGGAGCATGACAAAGACGAGGAGAATGGTGGCGAACAGAAAAAGGCCCCACGCCGCGCGTGAAAACGACAGGAAGATGCCAAGCGCGAGAATGAGCAGCCCGAGGATGCGCCAGGGCGCATGCATCGCCTTGCCGGTGAGAAGCCCATAGATGAGGTAAAGCGACGGTGTCACCAGAAAGGGACCAAAGACGTTGGGGTCCTGAAAGGCACCTTTGGCACGATCGTAAAGGGTGAAGACCTCGAAGCCCGGAATCGCGTGGAAATAACCGATGATGCCAAGCAGCGCGGTGATGAGCGCTGCCGTCAGCCAGGCCCGGAAAATCAACAACAGCCGCTGGTATTTGTCCTCCACGATCGCCGCATAAAACACCGAGGTCAGCGCCAGAAAGGTCGACACGGCGAGATAAAGCGGTCCCTCATCCAGATCGGCCATCGTGGTGAGCGAAAGATAACCGCCGACGTTGAAGGCAAGCAGCAGGCATAAAAGCAGGACGACGGTGCGCGAAAGGCGAAGGCCGAGCAGGAACCACAAGGCCACCTGTCCCACCATCATCAATTCGTAAGGTGCCGGTTCGGAAATGACGAAACCGGAGAGAAACACCCCAAATGCGATGAAGAACGCGCCGATGAGCCGCATGGTGGCCAAGGGTGCGTCAAAATCCGCCGCGTGCTGGTAACCGGTATGGGTCAATAGGCGTTTTCCGATTTCAGCAGCCGGATCGGCGTGAGGAATAGGATCTTCAGATCGAGAAACAGTGACCAGTTCTCGATGTAATAGAGATCATATTCGGTCCGGAACTTGATCTTGTCGCCGTGGTCGATCTCGCCGCGCCAGCCATTGATCTGCGCCCAGCCGGTCACCCCGGGCTTGACCTTGTGGCGGGCGAAATAATGTTCCACCACCTCGGTATATTTCAGATCGCCCGTCTGCGCGTGAACGGCGTGCGGGCGCGGACCGACCAAAGAGAGGTCGCCGTAGAGAACGTTGAAAAGCTGCGGCAACTCGTCCATCGAGGATTTGCGCAGGAAGCGGCCGACCGGCGTGACGCGCGGATCGTTCTTCGTGACGGCCTTTTTTGCCGTGGGATCGCTGAGTTCCGTATACATCGAACGGAACTTCCAGACGTTGATCGTTTCATTGTTGAAGCCGTGACGCTTCTGCTTGAAGAGGACCGGGCCTTTGGAGGTCGTTTTCACGGCAATTCCCGCAGCCAGCATCACCGGCCAGAAAAGGGCGATCCCCAGAAGGCTGAAAGTGATGTCGAACAGCCGTTTCGCCACCGAATCCCAGTCGCGGATCGGCTTGTCGAACACATCGAGCATCGGCACCTTGCCGACATGCGAATAGGCGCGCGGGCGGAAGCGCAATTTATTGGCATGGGCGGCGATGCGGATATCGACCGGCAGAACCCAAAGCTTGCGCAGAAGCTGGAGAATGCGCGCCTCGGCGCTGAGCGGCAGGGCGATGATCAGCATGTCGAGCTTCGTCAGGCGGGCGAATTCCACCAGTTCCGCAAAGGTGCCGAGCTTGGGATAACCGGCGACGACCTCGGGTGAGCGCTCGCTTTTCCGGTCGTCGAAAATACCGCAGATGCGGATGTCGTTGTCGGACTGCTGCTCCAGCGAACGGATAAGGTCTCTCGCGGCATCGCCGCCGCCGACGATGACGGCGCGGCGTTCCATCACGCCGTTGCGGCCCCAGTGGCGAATGGCAAAGCCGAGGATCAACCGACCGGCGAAAATCGCGATCGCGCCCGTTGCATACCAGATGGCGAAGGCCTGCCAGGACTGCAGCGTTTCGGGAAAGAAAAGGAGAAGGAAACAGGCAGTTCCCACGAAGGAAAGGCAGACGGCACCCTGAATGCGGGTGAACATTTTCAGCGGCGTGCGCAGCGTGGGAAGCTGATAGCAATCACTCGCCTGCAGCAGGAAGACGCAGAGTGCCGCACCCAGCACGCCGCCGCTGAAAACCTTCAGGAAGCTTTCAAGGCCGCGATCGGCTGCAATGCCGTTGACGACGGCAGCTATGACGACGAGCATCGTGAATTCGAGAAGCCGCAACTGCCCGATCACCATATTGGGCGAATGGTTGCCGGCGCGAAGCTGGTTGGCAATCTGCCGTGCAAGCGGATTGAGAACGACGGTTTCGGATGCCGCAGCCCCCCCGGCTTCGTAGTCGGAAAGTTTCTTGCGCAATGACGCCAGATCGAATTGCAGTCTGTCCTTGTCAGTCTTGGTCATTGCTTTGGTCCGCACCCTCCAGCGCATCGGCCCGAAAGTCGCATTCGATTTTCGACCGGACGATACGCAACTTCTAAGTGGTAAAGCCTCCCAGTCACGTCTGGATGGACGAAAGGGGGCTCTACAAGCTGGAAACTAGCCGAAACATGCTAAGAAACGTTTATGATGGATTTCTACAGGACGGCTGGAATATACAATTAAAAATCGTGTTTTTAAAATGACTTTAGGTCGTCAGCAGGTCACGATAGAGTTTCATCATCTCATCGGCCATAACAGGGGTTGAAAATTTCGCCTTGAAGCTGTCGGGATGGGGCATGACCCGCTGCGCCCAGTCGGCATCCTCTGCATCCTTGACCATGATCCGCGCCAGCGCATCTGCGTCACCGGCGGGAACAAGCGCTTCGCTATCTTCTCCGAGAACTTCGGGAATACCGCCAACATGCGAGGCGATGACGGTTTTCCCCGCCGCAAGCGCTTCCAGAACGATATAGGGCATGGCTTCGGCGCGCGAAGGCACCACTACCGTGGTGGCGAGTTCGAAGGCCTGTCTGGCGGGCATCGCCGCATGCATGGAAATCCGCCGGGAAAGCCCGGCCGTGGCGATCATCGCCGCATATTTGTCCCTGTCTGGTCCGTCGCCGACGATGACGCCGGACATGGGCTGGCCGATGCTGCGCTCCATTTGTGCGAAGGCCCTGATGAAGACATCGGGTCCCTTGAGGTCACGCAGCATGCCGATATAGAGGAAACGGGCAGCACCTTCGCGGGGAGGGACGGTTTCGAATTCGCTCTCCTGAACGCCGTTATAGATCATCGCGGTGCGGGTGCGCGGCTTGCCGACCTTGGTTTCGTAAGTCTCCTGCTCGAAATTGCAGACGAAACAGAGCGCATCGGTGAAATGCTCCTGAAAGCGCTCCAGCCGCAGGAAGAGCTGCCCCTTGAGGCTGTTTCGGGCATAGTGCAGGCTGCCGCCATGCGGTGAATAGAGGCGGGCTACGCGATACCTGTTCGCCCGCAGGAGTGAGCCGATCAGCCGGGCAAGAGCGCCACCCTTGGCGCTGTGCCCGTGCAGAATGTCCGGCCGCAAACTTTTGATGTGCTTATAGGATTTCCACAGCGCCAGGAGGTCGCCGGGGCTGATCGACCGGCGGATGGGCAGGCGGGTGAGGCCAAGCTCCAGCATCGGGGTGATCTGTGCGAAAAGCCGTTCCTCATGCGCACCGCCGGTGGAGCTGTCGCAGACGATGCCGACCTTGTGGCCTTGCCTGACATGTTCCTCGATCAGATCGCGCACATGGCGGAAAACGCCGCCCACGGGTGAGCGGAAACAATGAATGATGCGCAGGGGAGGGCCGTCATCCGACACGTTCACCGCTCCGTTTTCAGAAGAAGCGTTCGCGTACATAGACGGTATCGCCCGCCAGAATTGGCGCGCTGATCCCGATGCGGCCGGTCATCACCTCGGCATTGATCTTGCGGGTAATGTCGACATCCGCCTGGTTGGCGCGCGGGGAAAAACCGCCGGCAATGGCGATGGCGTTTTGCACGGTCATGCCCGGCACATAGGAATATTGGCCGGGGCGACCGACTTCACCCATGATGAAGACAGGACGGTAACGGTCGATTTCGATGGTTACGTCGGGATCGCGCAGATACCCCTGCCGGAGCTTGGCGGCGATCGCGGCTTCGAGCTGCGGCAGCGTCTTGCCGCGGGCGGGAACCTGACCGACAAGCGGGAAGGCGACGTAACCCGCCTGATCGACGGTGTAGGTATTGGTCAGCCCGACCTGTTCGAAAACGTTGATGCGCAGCCTGTCGCCGCTATCGACGTGGTAGGGTTGCAGCGCGGCCTCATTAAATGAGCGCGGTGCGGGTTGATATGCCGCGCAACCGGAAAGGGCCGTTAAAACGGCTAGCGTCAGTGCGGTGACATGTCGTGATCCGGCGAGCGGCATCTCATCTGGCTCCGAGTCGATCTTTGACCATTCTTATCGTTCTGTTAGGGTTAATGGCCGGTAAACATCAGGCGCGAGCGATGGTAATATCGGCTTTATTTCGTCGGATTCTCCGAGATTAACGGTTGTGTTACCGGCAAGACTTAAACTTCGCGAAAATTGGCCATCTATATTTGAGCGCCCGAGGTTTGTCTCGGTTACGGAGCTTACATGAACGGCGATCGCATGGACGACAGGGATGTGGATATCGACCTTGCGCAACTTGTTGCGGCGATATGGCGACGCAGGGGGCGGATCGCAGCGATCACCCTTCTCTCCGGAGGCGCCGCCTTCGTGGCTGCCAGCATGATGTCGCCCGCCTATAAGGGCGAGGCGCGCGTGCTCATCGAATCCCGCGCGGCCTCTTTCGGCGCGTCGCAGCAGTCCAATGCGCCAGCCGAACCCGTGCTCGATGAATTGACCGTTTCCAGCCAGGTGCAGATCCTGCAATCGGTCGACCTCATCAAGCAGGTCGCGAAAGACATGAAGCTTTATGAGCTTGATGAATTCGATCCGGAAGCCCATCCTTCCTTCGTCTCGCAGCTGCTGGTCGGGGTCGGTCTCAAAAAGGATCCGCTGCAGGTGCTGCCCGAGGAGCGTGTCTTGACGGCTTTCCGGGAGAAGCTGCAGGTCTATCAGGTCGAAAGCTCACGCGTCATCACGGTCGAATTCTCCTCGAAGGATCCGAAGCTCGCCGCCGCCATCCCCAATGAGATGATGAAGGCCTATATTGCGTTGCAGAGCGGCGCGAAGCTGGGCACCAGCACGGAAGCGGCACGCTGGCTGGAGCCGGAAATCGCCAGTCTGCGCGAGAAGGTGCGCGATGCGGACCGGAAAGTCGCAGATTATCGCGCCTCGTCCGACCTTCTCTCGGCCGGGCAGGGCGAAACGCTCGCCACCCGCCAGCTCAGCGATATCTCTACCGAACTCGGCCGTATCCGTGGCGAGCGCGCCAATGCGGAAGCGCGGGCCGAAGGCGTGCGCAATGCGCTGGCAAGCGGCCGCGCGCTCGATACCTTCCCCGATGTCGTCGCCTCCCCGACGATCCAGAGGCTGAAGGAAAACGAAACGTCGATCCGCAGCCAGATTTCCGATCTCACCTCCTCGTTGCTGGAAGGCCATCCGCGCATCAGGGCGCTGCGCAACCAGCTTGCCGGCATAGAGCGGCAGATTCAGGAAGAGACCCGCAAGGTACTCGCAAGCCTTGAAAACGAGGCAAACCTATCGCGCCTGCGCGAGCGCCAGCTCGTTCAGCAACTGAACGTGCTGAAATCGGAAAGCGTGCGCGCCGGCGAACAGCAGGTGGGCCTCAACGATCTCGAGCGCGAGGCCTCGGCCCAGCGGCAGCTTCTAGAAACCTATCTCGCCCGTTACCGCGAAGCGACGTCGCGGGCAGGCTCGGTGGATTCCACACCCGCCGATGCGCGTGTCATTTCGGCGGCGGTGGAGCCGCGTGAACCCTATTTCCCGAAAACCGGCGCCATCACCATCGTCGTGACGCTAGCAGCCTTTCTACTCTCCTGCATCGTCGTCATGCTGGTGGAACTCTTCACCGGCCGGGCTCTGAAGCCAGTGGGCCGGAGCCAGGTTCCGCCGCTCTCCGATCCGCCACCGCCGGCGCGCGCGCGCGTCGAAACGGATGAGGCCACGGACGTAGCGGAACAGCCCGTTGCCGCGCGTCATGAGACAATCCAGCCGGCTGCCCAAGCCATTCCGGTCGCGGCGCACCATAAGGTCGCCGAGGAAGAGCGACAGATGCCTGTCGCGGCCATGGCTGCGATACCGGCCTTGCCAAAGGAAGAAGTGGTTGCGGCGCAAGAGACAGCGGCGGAAGAGAACGTCGACACGTCAGACGATTTTTCAATCGATGCCGTTGCGGGCTTCCTTGCCACGCGGCTTGCCAAACCGGTCGCCGCTGTTGTATCCCCGGCCGGTGATAGCGGTTCGACCTCAACAGTGATGCTGGCGCGCGCCTTGTCCGAAATGGGCCGGTCGGTCGTTCTGGTCGACATGACGGCGTCCGGTTGTCCGACGCGGCTGATGGCACCGGAAGCCGGGCTTCCCGGTGTCATGGACCTTCTGGCCGGTGCGGCCGCCTTTGGTGAAACCATTCACGGAGACCGGCTGTCCGACGCCCATATCGTCCCGCGCGGCAACGCCCAGCCGCGTGAGGCCATGCGCGCCATAGACCGCCTGACGATGATCCTCAGTGCGTTGTCCGACGCCTATGATACGGTTCTTGTCGAATGCGGCGCGGTGCAGATTGCAAGTCTTGAAAAAATGCTACGCAATCTGCCGGCGGAAATTATCGTTTCCGTTCCCGGCCGGGATGGTGAGATGCTGGAAAAGACGCTCGATGACCTGGTGGCACAGGGCTATGAGCAGGCGTTGCCGATGACCGGCATGCGCAAGCCGGATCATCTGAGCGCCGCCTGACGGGCCGCGAAACCCGGCTCAGTCGGCGGCCGAGGCTTCCGCCCTTGGCCGACCGGCGCGAAAACGCTGGATCAATGCATAAAGCGCCGGATTGGATTTGATCAGGCTCTTCGTCCGGGCGATGGCGGCATAGGCGCAAGCCGCTGCCCGGCCTTTCAACGTTACCGGCAGGAATATATCGTGTTGCGCGGTGAAAAGCGGGCACCAGCTGCGTTTATAAAGTTGGTCGCCCACGCCGAAATCGAAAATCGCCGCCTTTTCGCGGCATGCCCTTTCGATCATCAGCCAGAACAGCAATTCGCCGGGGCTGAGCTCTGAAAAAGATTCATCGATCGAACCGAACTGGCAGATGATGTGATCCTGCTCGCGCGACAGACCGGCCACCGCAGTGATGATGCCTTCATGGGCGCCATGCAGGCGAATGGCATGCAGCTCCAGCAGGGTATCCGTCCCGGTTTCCGGAAAATTGGCGAGATCGTAGAAAAAGTCTTTTACCGATTGGTCACGAAATACATCGGGAATGCCCTGCGAGGCAAAACGGTTGGCCTTTTGCCGGAAGAATGTCTGCAATAATTCGCATTTTTCCTTCGGGGATCGGGCGATCACATGGGTGTAGCCGCCCATTTCCTCGGCCCTACGGCTCTGGATGCGAAATTTCTTCCGGCGTCTCTTCGCATTGACCTGCCGAAGCGTGGCTTCGAAACTGTCGAGCAAGGGAAGCTGGAAGGCCGGGTTCTGGTTTTCGACGGAGGCCAGATAGGAGAGCGGACTGGTCCTGCCGCGCCAGATCAAAGGGATGTTCTGCAGAGCGAGAATATCGGCCCGGCCATCAAGCAGCTTGCGCGCCTCGCGGGCAATCGCGGCGGCGATTTCCTGGCCGGCACGCGCTGCAAAGGCCGGTTCGAAAAGCCCTGTATTGATGTTGTTGAAGCGGCCGCCCGGAAAACGCGCCTTGCGGATGCCACCTTCCTGCACGATTTCGAGCGGCAGCAGGAAGATGGTCCTGCCATCCTGCCGGCCGCGCAGGGTCAGGAGGGCGCTCTCCTGCGTCTGTGCCCAGATGGAACACCAGCCAAAGCCCTGATGCAGCGAATTAAGCGGGTCCTTTTCCAGCTGTTCCCAGTCGGAGCGGATGGCCGTGGCGTCGTCGACGAGATCGATGACCAGACGATCGGCACCGCGCCGCTCGTTGTGCACGGCGATCGGCGCTTTATCCTCGCTGATTGTGACCGGCCCCTCAGCCACCATCCACTCTCTCCGGTTGTTTCGGTCGGACTATATCGTTGAGCGGCAAACAATCTGTTTATAAAATTGCGACCTCAGGGTGTCGTGTGGCCGCCTGCGATTAGCCCTGTTTTTTAGGACCGGCCATCCATTTGATAATCAGCATCGCCGGCAGGATCCACAGGATCCCGCTCAGCACGAAATAGGCGAGATGCACCCACCACGGCGATTGCGCCAGCGTCGCGGATGCGATGGCCGTCGCCGCGACGGCGTAAATGACGACGAGGCAGATAATGACGACGGTGCCGATGAGCGATCTGAGGCGAGGATGCATGAAATCTTCCGTTATTGAATATGTGGCGCGACTATAGCGCCGCGACCCCATGCCGCAAACCCTGAGGCCTTGTTTTGTAGTGCCGGTTGAGGCTAATCAACATGACTGTATGAGGGAGACCTGAAAGATGCGTTCGAACGGCATGACGATGGCAAATGGTTCTGTGGACATGGCGGTGGAGGCCGCCCTGCAGAAACAGGAAAAGGACCGCCGCCTGCTGCGCATCTGGCTGCGCGTCGTGCTTTTCACGCTATTCTGTCTGGTCCTCGTCGGCGGCGCCACGCGGCTCACCGAATCCGGCCTGTCGATCACGGAATGGAAGCCGATCCACGGCGCCATTCCGCCGCTTTCCGTGGCTGAGTGGGAAGAGGAATTCCAGCTCTACAAGCGTATTCCTCAATATCAGGAAATCAATAAGGGCATGTCGCTTGATGAGTTCAAGGCGATTTTCTGGTGGGAATGGGCCCATCGCCTGCTCGCCCGCACCATCGGCCTCGTCTTCGCCCTGCCGCTTGCCTTCTTCTGGCTCACCGGCAGGGTCGAAAAGCGCCTGCGCTGGCCGCTCGTCGGCCTTCTGGCGCTTGGCGGTTTCCAGGGCTTCGTCGGCTGGTGGATGGTGTCATCAGGCCTCGTCAACCGCACGGATGTTTCGCAATATCGCCTCGCCACCCATTTGACGATCGCCTGCCTCATCTTCGCGGGCTGCATGTGGATATTGCGCGGCCTGTCGCATCATTCGCCTGATGCGGCGGATGAGCGGACTGGCAGGGGCTTTGCCGCGCTGCTGACGGTGCTCTGTCTGTTCCAGATCTATCTCGGCGCACTGGTGGCGGGGCTGAATGCCGGCCTTTCCTATAATACCTGGCCGCTGATGGATGGTTCGCTGGTGCCGGGTGATCTCTTCCTGCAACAGCCCTGGTGGATCAACCTGTTCGAAAACCCGAAGACGGTGCAATTCATCCATCGCCTTGGTGCCTACACGCTGTTTGCCGCCACGCTGTGGCATATGGTGTCGATGGCCCGCGCCTTGCCCGGCACGCCACATGCCCGCCGCGCGGTGCTGTTCTTCGTGCTCATCTCCATTCAGGCGGGGCTCGGCATCACCACGCTGCTGATGCATGTCGATATCCACGTTGCGCTCGCCCATCAGGGCATGGCGCTCATCGTGCTCGGCTTTTCGGTCGCCCATTGGCGCGGTTTCATCGGTGAATATCCGGCACCCGTTGCGGTCGAAGTCAGGGACTGACCGCGCTTAAAACTGTTTGAGGACTGCCTTGATGGTTGCCGCGACGGCGAGTTCGTTGTCGCGCTCTTCCGCATTGCCTTCCTCTTCGTGCCACGTGGCGGAAAGGCAGCCATAGGCGAAGGCATATTGCAGCAATAGCCGTTCGTCCCGTTGCAGCGCCCTTGAAAAGATCGCTGCCATGGAGGCGATGCGGGCTTCGCTGCGGGTGAGGTCGAAACGGTCGAGCGGATTGGAGAACATGTTGGCGACATCGAGCGCCGCATCGCCGATCAGGCCGGCCGGATCGATGATGATCCAGCCGCGATCGCTGTGCATGATATTCTCATGGTGCAGGTCGCCATGCAGCGGCTTGATATCCCGCTGTTGGTCAATCAGCTCCTGCGCAAGCCTTGCTGCCTCGACAAAGGGGCTGTCGACCCCGTCGCGACGATCCTGTTCGGCCTTGCGGAACAGGCTTTCGAAATAGAGCGGCAGCGTCAGCAGGCTGGACGGCGGCGACCGCTTAGATGGCTGGTGATATTTAAGCAGGACCTCGGCGGCGATTTCTGTGGTGGCATCGTCGTTGCCATCGCGGAACAGCACGTCGCGAAGGGTCTCCGTGCCGGCATGTTCCATTAGCAGAATAGTGTCGGACCGGTCGAGCAGTTCGACGCAACCGATACCCGCGCGCCATGTGATGAAATCCGCGCCGCGAAGGCTGTCTTTCAGCACCTTCTTTTTCAGAACCTTGGCAATGGCAAGGGAGCCGTCCTTGCGCGTCAGTTCGTAAACAACGCCGGCCGGTGTATCGGCGATGCGTTTTGCGGCCTCGATATTCCACGAGGCCGGAAAAGACGGCGTATTGCTGCTCATGCCGAGAGCATCAATTCCATGTTTTGCACGGCTGCACCCGATGCGCCCTTGCCGAGATTGTCGAGCAGCGCCACGAGATTGATATGCTCACCGCCCGGCGTACCGAAAACGAAGAGCTTCATCGTGTCCTTGCCCGCCAGCTCCTCAGCGTCGATGCGGGAAATCCCCTTGCTTTCGGCAAGCGGCACGACGCTGACAATGTCCTGGCCCGCATAATGGGCGGTCAGCGCCGCATGGATTGTTTCGATCGTGGTGCCTTCCGCAAGGTCCGCTGCAAACAGCGGAACCTGCACGATCATGCCCTGCGGGAAACGCCCAACGGACGGCGCAAACAGCGGTGCGCGGTCGAGCTGGCCGTGAATGGTCATTTCCGGCACATGCTTGTGCTTCAGCGTCAGGCCATAAAGGAAATTATTGGCGCTGATCGCATCGTCGCGGCTTTGGTCCTCCATCTGCGCGATCATCTGCTTGCCGCCGCCGGTGTAACCGGAGACCGCATTGACGCTGACCGGATAACCGTCGGGCAGGATGCCGCTAGCGCGCAGCGGACGGATGAGGCCGATTGCGCCGGTTGGGTAGCAGCCGGGATTGGCGACGAAACGGGCCGAGCGAACCTTGTCGCCCTGGTCTCGGTCCATTTCGGCAAAACCGTAAGCCCAGTCCTGATGGACGCGATAGGCGGTGGATGTGTCGATGATGCGGACATTGTTGTTGCCGGCCACCATGGAGACAGCCTCCTTCGAGGCATCATCCGGCAAGCAGAGGATCGAAATGTCGGCGTTGTTGAGCATATCCTCGCGCATCGCCGCGTTGCGGCGCTCGGCCTCTGGAATGGACAGCAGCTCGATATCGCGGCGACCGGCAAGGCGCGTGCGGATCTGCAGACCCGTGGTGCCGTGTTCGCCATCGATGAAGATCTTCGCTGTCATGTCCTTGTCCTGCCTTTTCAAAGGGTTGCGAGGGTATTCGGAATCAGTTCGGCAAGTGCCGTTTTATTCGTCAGCCAGCCTTCGCCAGCCGTTCAGCACGCAGGCCAAGCATATACATTGCAACGGTGGCCCCGGCAATGGCGGTAATATCCGCATGGTCGTAAGCGGGTGCCACCTCCACCACGTCAGAGCCGCGAATATCGAGCTGTCCGAGCCCGCGCAGAACCGAGAGAATCTTGGCGCTGGTCGGTCCGCCGGCGACGGGTGTGCCGGTGCCAGGCGCGAAAGCGGGATCGAGGCAATCGATATCGAAGGTGAGGTAAGCAGGCATGCCGCCCGCGTGCTTGACGATCAGCGAAGCAATATCGCTCGCCCGCATGTCCTCCACCTCGTAGCCGTGAAGAATACGGATGCCGAAATCATCAGGCGCATGGGTGCGGATGCCGATCTGGATCGAACGGTCAGGATCTATCAGCCCGTCGCGCACCGCACGCGCGACGAAAGAGCCATGGTCGATGCGCTTGCCATCATCGAACCATGTATCCTGATGCGCGTCGAACTGCACCAGCGCCAGCCGCCCGTGCTTGGCCACATGCGCTTTCAACAATGGCCAGGTGATGAAGTGATCGCCGCCGAGCGTCAGCAGATAATCCGTCTTGGAGATGATCCTGCGCGCTTCCTTCTCGATCGTGTCAGGCGTTTTCCAATGGTTGCCGTAGTCGAGCATGCAGTCGCCATAATCGATGGTCGGCATATGGGAGAAAAGATCGCGCGCGAAGGGATATTGCGGATCATTGTCGAAGATCGCGGAAGCGCGGCGGATGGCCTGCGGCCCGAAGCGGGCACCGGGCCGGTTGGACGTTGCCGCATCAAAGGGAATACCCCAGATCGCCGTCGAAACGCCCTTGAGGTTCTTTGTATATTTGCGTCGCATGAAGGAGAGGACGCCCGCATGGGTCGGGTCGGTTGCGGCCGAGGTCAGCGTTGTCGCGGTAAAGGCATGGTCGATTGTTTTATCGGCCATTATTTTTCCGCCTTTTCAGCGAGATCGGCGAAATTGCGGATTTTGATCGCTCGGCCGTCGAAGCGCGCAACGATTTCCAGTTCGCCGCCCATCGCCTCGATAAAGCGGCGTAACGTCCCGACATACATATCAGCGCGCTTTTCCAGTTTTGCGACGGAGCTTTGACCGATATCCAGGGCCTGCGCTATTTCGTCCTGCGAGAGTTTTAGTGCCCTGCGTACATCCGCAAGGTCCATTTCTTCTTCGAGGCGATCTGCTTCGGCTTTCGATTTAACACGCGCGTCGCCTGACATCCGGTTGCGCAACTGCGCAAAACTATGTCTACCGCTCATTGTGTTTCTCCTTTTCAAGCTCCGCCAGATGCTCGTCGTAAAGATTGTCTGCAATCGGGATCATACGATCATAGAACCGCTTGTCGCCCGTTTTATCGCCGCCAATCAGCAAGATTGCGGCCCGACGCGGATCGAAAACATAAAAAATCCGCAGTGGCTTTCCGCTGCTTTGAATGCGCAATTCACGCATATGCGCGTGCCGCGATCCATGAATGCCGCTCGAGTAAGGGAACGGAAGGCGAGGGCCGCGTTCCTCGAGTTTCTGCACATAGGCGTCGATGCTGATGTGCTCGCTCTCGTCAAGCGTCTCCCACCATGTTCCGAATTCATTCGTATACTCGACGAGATAACTCATAAAGCAATATTATTCCCTTGGAGGAATAATTCAAGCCGCCGCCGATCATCAAAATAAAAAAAGGCGGAGCCGAAGCCCCGCCTTTTGAAGTTCTGATCGAACTGTTCCGATAAGCGATTAACGCTTGGAGAACTGGAACGAACGGCGGGCCTTGGCCTTACCGTACTTCTTACGCTCGACAACGCGGCTGTCGCGGGTCAGGAAGCCACCCTTCTTCAGAACGGGGCGCAGGCCCGGTTCGAAGTAGGTGAGAGCCTTGGAAACACCGTGACGAACGGCACCGGCCTGGCCGGAAAGACCGCCGCCTGCAACCGTTGCAATGATGTCGAACTGACCGGCGCGGGCAGCTGCGACCAGCGGCTGCTGGAGGATCATCTGCAGAACCGGACGTGCGAAATACGTGGTGAAATCGCGGCCGTTGATGATGATCTTGCCAGAACCGGCCTTCACCCATACGCGGGCTACGGCGTTCTTGCGCTTGCCGGTCGCGTAGGAGCGGCCGAGGGTATCAACCTTGCGGACGTGCACGGGAGCCGAAGCTTCCGATGCCGGGGCGAGGTCTTTCAGAGAGGAAAGATCGGCCATTATCAGGCGCTCCTTACGTTCTTCTTGTTAAGCGCGGCCACGTCGAGAACGGTGGGCTGCTGTGCTTCGTGCGGGTGGTTAGAGCCGGCGTAAACGCGCAGGTTCTTCATCTGGCGACGGCCGAGCGGGCCGCGCGGGATCATGCGCTCGATAGCCTTTTCAACGACGCGCTCCGGGAAGCGGCCTTCGATGATCTGGCGAGCGGTGCGCTCCTTGATGCCACCCGGGTGACCGGTGTGCCAGTAGTACTTCTTGTCGGAATACTTCTTGCCGGTGAAGGCAACCTTTTCCGCATTGATAACGATGACGTTGTCGCCATCATCAACGTGGGGGGTAAAGGTAGCCTTGTGCTTGCCGCGCAGGCGGGTTGCAACGATGGTGGCGAGGCGACCAACAACGAGGCCTTCGGCGTCGATGATGATCCACTTCTTCTCCACCTCAGCGGGCTTCTGAACGAAAGTAGACATGGATTTCACTTTCTAACGTGGACCCGTCACACTCTTGATTAAAGAGCATACGGGCGTTTCTTGTTGCTTGATTTGGTTGCCGTCAAAGGCAACCGTAAATGACCCTATTCCGGCTGGAATCCGATCTGGCGCGCTTATACGGTGTGTGCGTGAACGCGTCAATATGACCGACTTTGCTGGCCGTAAAAATAAATAAATAAAAACAGTACGTTAGATTTGGGGTATTATTTTACCCCATCAAGTCGACCCTTTTTAGCCGAGCCGCATCACCAGAACACCCGCTGCAATGATACCGCCGGCGAGATAACGCCAGATGCTGGCGCGTTCCTTCAGGATGACGACGGAGATCACCAGCGCAAAGAGAATGGAGGTTTCCCTCAGTGCCGCGACGACGGCGACGGGAGCCTTGGTCATGGCATAGAGCGCCAGACCGTAGGACAGAATGGAGCCGCCGCCGCCGATCAGGCCGCGCCACCAGTTGCGCTGCACATGCCGCGCGACCGGGCCGACGCCACGCTGGTAAAAGGCAAACCCGAACAGCAGTACCGGCGGCAGAAGCGACATCCACAGCGTATAGGAGATCGCATTGCCCGAAAGCCGCGCTCCCACACCGTCGACAAAGGTGTAGGAGGCGATCACGAAGGCATTGAGAAGAGCGACCAGGATCGCCTTTCCGCCGCCGCGCCGCGCTTCGAAAGCCAGCGTCAGGATGCCGCCGGAAATGACGGCAATGCCGGCGAGTGCGAGCGGGCTCAACACCTCGCTGAGGAACAGGCTGCTCGTTGCAGCAACGATCAAAGGCGCCACGCCACGCATGACGGGATAAACGAGGCCGATATCGCCGATCGTATAGGCGGCGGCGACAAGGCGGAAATAGGCGAATTGCAGAACGGCCGAGGCAATCAGAAAAGGAATGGCCACCGGCGCGGGAAAGGGCAGGAAAGGCAGAAAGGGCAAGGAGCAGGCCGCAGCCCCTGCCGCAATCAGCGAGGCGTCCAGCGATTTGTCGGATCCGGATTTGACCAGCGCATTCCATCCGGCATGCAGCACCGCGCCGAGGAGCACCAGAAGAAGAATGTCAAATGTCACAATAGAGACTCGCTCGCCGGCTACTTTGGGAAACCTATAACACGGGTTTGAAAACCGGAATCGATTTCCGGCGGGCGGCAAGTCTTTTGCGATTGTCCGCACACGCGTTTTCCACCGCAAGCGACCGAGGCGGCATGTGCCTGCCGCAAATATTGCTACACGCGTAAAATTTGCGCTTTGTCCATGTCGTGGGAAGGCGGAATGATTTTGCGCGGGTTCGATACCGGGTTCTGCTCATGATTTCATCTGTCGGACGCACGCATAGGTTCTGATTGCACGGCTTGTCGTTCCGCCAAGAGGCGTTTTCAGGCTGAAAATATGATCTGTTTCACCAAATGTTCCTGCTTATCCCTATCGGCGGATTGAATAAGAGATGCATCAATTGGGTGGCAAGATTTCTGAAAATAAATTTCAAATATTCTCGTGGTGATGAACTATAACGTTGTAGTGCGGTGTATTGATTGGTTTACGACATAACTTCTTGAAAATTAGATATAGCTAATTTAACTGTGAACGGAATGAAAACAAATAGGAGACGAACGGCGCATCAATTGCACGTCAATGTTGTTTGCACCTGTGTTTTGGTGCTCCTGCGACCCTCATGAAAACTGGACAGGAATAGTCAATAAACTCTGGATTCCTGTGCTGGGTGAAATCATTTTGCGTGCACGAAACCGGCTGCAGCAGAACGCAGAACCCTTCGTGGCGGCGATTTTCATGTGGGCAGGGGTTCAAGAAAACGGAGAGGCTGCCTAGATTGGAAGGGTGGGCGCAATCGCCGGCGTCAGGACTGTGTTCGCGAAATCATGCAGGAGACGCTACGCTTGCTGGGTTTTCGGATGGTGCATTTGTGCCGGCATTATTCAAACCAGGTGATGTTCCAGAAGGGAGAAGTTGACATGCAGCATGATACTTACGAGCCCGACTATCTCAGGAAAATTCTGACTGACGTCAAAACCATCGCCCTGCTCGGTGCTTCACCCAATCCCGACAGGCCGAGCCACGGCGTGATGCGCTTTCTGCTGTCCAAGGGATATCGCGTGTTTCCGGTCAATCCCGGCCAGGCGGGCAAGGAGATATTGGGGCAGAAGGTCTATGCCAGGCTTGCCGATATCCCCGAGGCGATCGACATGATCGACGTTTTCCGCGCGCCCGAATATCTGTCGGCCATCGTTGAAGAGGCGATATTGCTGCCTGAGCGGCCATCGGTGATCTGGGGCCAGCTTTCCGTGCGCGACGACAATGCCGCCGCCAAGGCGGAAGCCTATGGCATGGAGGTGGTGATGGACCGTTGCCCCGCAATTGAGTATCCGCGTCTCAATATTGCGCGATAGTTGGTACGGATTGCACTTATCATTTGGCGCCAAGGCATTATGATCCCTCCAAAATTCCAATGGAGGAAACATAATGTCGAGCAACAATCCCGGATTTTCGACGCTGGCCGTTCATGCCGGCGCGCAGCCTGATCCGACCACCGGCGCGCGCGCGACGCCGATTTATCAGACGACGGCCTATGCTTTCCGCGATGCCGATCACGCCGCCGCTTTGTTCGGATTGAAAGAGTTCGGCAATATCTACACCCGCATCATGAACCCCACCCAGGCGGTTCTGGAAGAACGCGTGGCGGCACTCGAGGGCGGCACGGCGGCGCTCGCCGTCGCTTCCGGTCACGCAGCACAGTTGCTGGTGTTCCATACGCTCATGCGATCCGGTGACAATTTCGTCGCGGCCCGCCAGCTTTATGGCGGCTCGATCAACCAGTTCGGCCACGCCTTCAAGGGTTTCGACTGGCAGGTGCGCTGGGCTGATGCCGCAGACCCAGCGAGCTTCGAGGCGCAGATCAATGAGCGCACGCGCGCCATCTTCATTGAAAGCCTTGCCAATCCCGGCGGCACCTTCGTCGATATTGCCGCGATTGCCGATGTCGCCCACCGTCACGGCCTGCCGCTCATCGTCGACAATACCATGGCGAGCCCCTATCTGCTGCGGCCGCTGGAACACGGCGCTGACATCGTGTTGCATTCGCTGACGAAATTCCTTGGCGGACACGGCAATTCCATGGGCGGCATCATTGTCGATGGCGGCACCTTCGACTGGTCGGCGACCGATAGATTCCCGGCGCTGTCGCAGCCGCGGCCGGAATATTCCGGCGTCGTGCTACACCAGACCTTCGGCAACTTCGCCTTCGCCATCGCCTGCCGCGTTCTGGGATTGCGTGATCTCGGCCCGGCAATCTCGCCCTTCAACGCCTTCCTTATCCTGACGGGCATCGAGACGCTGCCGCTGCGCGTTCAGCGCCATTCCGACAATGCACTCGCCGTCGCGAAATGGCTGAAGGCACATCCAAAGGTCGGCTGGGTGCACTATGCGGGCCTGGAGGACAGCAACAACCACGCCATCCAACAGCATTATTCGCCGAAGGGGGCGGGCTCCGTCTTCACCTTCGGCGTCAAGGGCGGTTATGCCGCCGGCAAGGCGCTGGTGGAAGGGCTGCAGCTATTCTCCCATCTCGCCAATATCGGCGATACGCGCTCGCTCGTCATCCACCCGGCCTCCACCACCCATGCCCAGCTGACACCGGAACAGCAGACGGCGGCCGGCGCCGGGCCGGATGTGGTGCGCCTGTCGATCGGCATCGAAGACGTCAAGGACATCATCGCCGATCTCGAACAATCATTTGCCAAGGTGTGAGGATCCTGCCGCGATGACAAATCTCCTGTCTTTTGAAAGCAGTGCGGTGGAGGTGGAGTACGGCGCGCCCGCGCCGGAAAGACTGATATCCGGTGATCCCAAGTTCACGACATGGAATCTGGAAGAGGCTCCCGGCGGCATCTATGCCGGCATCTGGCAGTCCACACCTGGCAAGTGGCGGGTGGTCTACGATGAATGGGAATATTTCAACATTCTCGAAGGCCATTCCATCCTGACCGAAGACGGCGGCAAACCGCGCGATCTGAGGCCGGGTGACAGGGTGGTCCTGCGCCCGGGCTTCACCGGCACCTGGGAGGTCGTGGAAACCACGCGGAAGGATTACGTCATCCGGCTTTGAGGCGGGATCACGGTTTGAAGCTGCTATTGCCCATCGAATTTGAGAATTGATGGAAGGAGCCCGGGAAAGCGGGCTTCCATGTCCTCGAGACGGACGACGCTGATGTTTTCGACGCCCTGTTTGTGGGTGCGGATCAATCCGGCCTCACGCAGAATTCGCATATGGCTGGAGAGGGTTGAGCGCGGCATATCCTGACAGGGCGCTGCCGCGCCGCAATTTTGCCCGGACTCGGACCCCCATAATTTGCGGATGATGCCCATTCGTGCCGGCTCGCCAAGGGCAGCCAGCACGGCCGTGAGCGATATGTCCTCGCGAGCGGGATGAAAAAACTGAACCATGGCTCGGCTCTAGCATATGGATTGACAGGCTTCAATATTTCAATAAAACCGAAATACCGAATTACGGTTATTCGGAAATTTAGATATTTTATGGAGTTTTTAATGTCTGGAATATTCAGCGGGCAAGTGGTCGTCGTCACGGGCGGATCGACCGGCATCGGCTTTTCAGTCGCCAAATTGTTTCTGGAAGGTGGGGCGTCTGCGGTCTATGTGACGGGCCGCAATTCGGCCAATCTCGATGCCGCCGTCGCCAAACTTGGGAAGGGGGCATTAGGCTTCGTTTCCGACGTTGCGAAGCTCTCCGACCTGGAACAGCTCAAGAGCCGCATAGAAGCAGACGGGCGGAAAGTGGATGTACTGGTCGCCAACGCCGGCATCGCGGAGAATAACGATCTTGGCGAGACCCACGAGGCACTTTACGACCGGATTTTCGATATCAACGTGAAGGGCGTATTCTACACGGTGCAGACTTTGTTGCCCTTGCTGCGCGATGGCGGTTCGATCGTATTGACGGGGTCGATCGTCGGCAACAAGGGGATGGAAAGGCTGAGCGCTTACAATGCCTCGAAAGCGGCGGTTCGGTCATTCGCCCGCAGCTTTGCCAATGACCTGAAGGGGCGGGGAATCCGTGTCAATACGGTCAGCCCGGGTGTCACCCGCACGCCGATCATGGAAAATGGACTGAAGATGGACGATGAAAAGATCGCCGGTTTCAAGGCCTATCTGAAGGATGCGGCACCGATCGGCCGGATGGCCGACCCCGACGAAATTGCCGAGGCGGTGCTGTTTCTGGCGTCTTCCAAGGCCAGCTATATTACCGGTGTGGAACTTTCCGTCGACGGTGGGCTGGCGCAAATCTAAGGGCGACGCTTCGCCACCCCGATCTACCAGCTGAGATCGAGCCGCTCCAGACCATGGAAATGATAGACGTCCTTCACCTTGGGCGGCTCGGCAATCTTCAGGCCCGGCAGACGTTTGAAAAGCAGGGGCAGGGCGAGGTTGAGTTCCAGCCTCGCAAGCGGCGCGCCGATGCAGAAATGGATGCCGGCGCCGAACGAGACGTTGGCGCCCTCGTTCCGATCCGGCTGGAAGGCCAGAGGATCGGAAAATTTCGCCGGATCGAGGTTGGCAGCGGCTAGGATGAGACTGACCTTGTCGCCACGCTTGAACTGCACGCCGTCGATCTCGACCGGTTCGAGAACCCAGCGCTGGAAGATGTGGACCGGCGCGCAGATGCGCAGCGTTTCCTCGACCGTGCGTTCCGTGGCGGTCTCGTCATGGAACAGGGTCTCGGGGTTGAGGCCGCTTTCCAGAATGATGCGCACGGAATTGCCGATCTGGTGCACCGTCGCCTCGTGACCGGCATTCAATAACACGATGGTGGTGGAGACCAGCTCGTCGTCTGTCAGGTACTGGCCCTTGTGCTCCGTATGGATCATGTGGCTCAGCAGATCGTCCTTCGGCTCCGCCCGCCGCTCGGCGACCACGCTGCGCACATAATCTGAAAATTCCTGCGCGGCCTTGTCGGCCAGAAGCTCGTCTTCGGGCGTGCGCTTGAACATGTACATGCCGACATAGGCATGCGACCACTTCAAAAGCTGCGGCCCCATCTCTTCGGGAATGCCGATCATGCGGGCGATCATCGTCACCGGAATGATGTCGGCATAGGAGGAGAGCAGCTCCGTCTCACCGTTCGCTTCAAAGGCGTCGATCAGGCGGTTGGCGAGTTCCTCGATTTCCGGCTTCATCTTGTCGACATGTCGCGAAACGAAGGCGCGGTTGATCAGGGTGCGCAGCCGCGTGTGCTCCGGCGGCTCCAGCTCCAGAAGCGAATGCTGCTCGGCGAGGTCGAAATGCTTCACATGCTCAAGCGGCTCCGGCAGGCCAATCTCTTCACGACTTGCTACATGCAATATCTGCCGCCCGAACCGGCGATCGCGCAGCAGGGTGCTGACATGGTCATAGGAGGTGAAAAACCATTGCCGCTGTTCTTCCCAGTAGAAGGTGGGACATTGCGCGTGCAGGGCGGCATAAACCGGGTTCGGATCGTTGTAGAAGGCCGGATCTCGGGCATCAAGGGAAACGCGGCGGGTGGCGGGGTCGATTTTGAGAAAGGGAAATGTCGCTGTCATGCTGATGGTTTAGTCCGCGTGTGGTGCTTTGAAAAGGGCGGGAAATGGCCAGTGCGTTCGCCGTCATCTGTCGCTGTACGGTGACATCCTCACCGGCTGGCGATGGCGGATATCCGGTTCAGCGCCGCGACCTGCCGGTCTGCATTGTTGTCCATCGGGTTTTCGTCCCGGTCCGGGGCGGGCACGACGACATTGGCCGAATTCACATGGATGACGGTCCGGTTGCGCCCCGCTTTCTTGGCGGCATAAAGTGCGCGGTCCGCCTCGGTCATCATCACGCTCAGGTCGGCATCCTTGATCATCGCTTCGGATATGCCGACGCTGGTCGTCACCTTGATGGCTTCGTTGCGTGCGGTGATTTTCGAGAGGCGCAGATTGCTACGGATGGCCTCCGCAAGTGTCACGGTGCTGGACGGGCTCTCGACTTCGGCCACTAGCGCAAATTCCTCGCCGCCCATCCGGACGAAAAGGCCGCGCTCGCCGATCACGCGTTGTGCGATATTGCAGAAATGCACAAGCACGGCATCGCCGGACTGATGTCCGTATCTGTCATTGATCTTCTTGAAATGATCGATGTCGAAGAGAACCAGCGCCACGTAGCGGTCGGAGCCGTGCGAGCGCTTCTTGATGCGGTCGAACTCCTCCAGCAGACCGCGCCGGTTGAGAACACCGGTCAGATGATCGGTCATGGCGAGCCGGTGGAGCCGCATCTCCGTATCCTCCATGATGATCTTGGCGCTGATCATGATGATGGCGGTGAAGCCGAGCATGCCGGAAATGGAGAGCGCCGATGTCATGGGAATGGCGTTGGGAACCGCGGCATTGGCCGGGATGACGATGGCGGCGACGATCGCTCCGGCAAAAGCCTGCAGGATCAGGATCGTGGCCAGCACCTTTCGGCTGCGTGATGCACGCGCCCTGCTGCCCAGAAGCACGCCGGCGAGCATGAAGTATCCGGTGGCCGCGCTGGCATGATAAAGCAGGATACGCGCGACCATGTCTTCACGCACGGATGGCACGAACATTCCGGCGATCCATAGCAGGGCCGGAATGGCGACCCAGCCGCCGAGTTTGCGCTGCTCCAGATATAACAGGCCTGCAAGCCAGAAACCGAAGGCGGAAAGTGCCAGCGTGTTGCTGACCTGGATGGATAAGAAACTGGAGATTTCTCCACGAAACGCCACCATGACGGCGCCGATGCCGGTAGTGAGGAATCCGGCGGCGAAACAGAGATTATGCCGGCGGGAAGGGCGGTGCAGCCACAGCGTTCCCAAAAGCACGGCAAGGGTGAACGTCTCCGCCGCCCACAGTAGCGTGCTCGTCTTTGCATCCAGCATTGCAAAATCCTATCTGCGCCATCATGCGGTAAAAGCGGAACCTTTCGCACGAGGTGCGTTATGCCCGCTGGAATTGTTGAGCTGCCATTTCGCCCGGAAGGGCCCATTCCCTGACGGGAACCGGAAATTCGCCGGGCAATATCAGCAGCAAATACCTAACGAGTTCTTGCCGGTGAGAAGTTATATCTGTGCATGGCAGGCGATTTTTGCCGTCGTTGCCCCGCATAGTAAAAAAATGGTGGCGGCAGGTGAAAGGGCCTCGGCAGGCGCCGTCCGGTTCAAAACCCTTGCCAGGCCGGGCCCCAACGGCCTGCAAACGCTGTTGAGCCGTTAAGGATATGCGGCTTCGTGTCTTGAAGTGCGGGGCAGGGACACTCTATGTAGGGAGAATGAAGGTTAGAAGTGATTCCGGAGCGGTTATCCGCGAAGGGCAGAGTTGACAAAGGACGGACATGAAAAATCCAGTTGATACCGCCATGGCTCTGGTGCCGATGGTCGTTGAGCAGACCAATCGCGGCGAACGCTCCTACGACATATTTTCCCGTCTTCTCAAGGAACGCATCATTTTCCTCACCGGACCGGTGGAAGACCAGATGGCCTCGCTCGTCTGCGCGCAG
Source organism: Agrobacterium sp. El2ro-1b (assembly GCF_048298475.1). Classification (NCBI taxonomy): domain Bacteria; kingdom Pseudomonadati; phylum Pseudomonadota; class Alphaproteobacteria; order Hyphomicrobiales; family Rhizobiaceae; genus Agrobacterium; species Agrobacterium sp. El2ro-1b. Next base: position 893,359 of record NZ_CP103458.1, read on the forward strand.
CTGCTTTTCCTCGAGGCTGAAAACCCGAAGAAGGAAATCGCGCTCTACATCAATTCGCCGGGTGGCGTCGTGACCGCCGGCATGGCGATCTACGATACGATGCAGTTCATCCGCCCCGCGGTTTCGACGCTCTGCGTCGGCCAGGCGGCCTCCATGGGCTCGCTGCTTCTGGCTGCCGGCGAAAAGGGAATGCGTTTCGCAACCCCGAACGCCCGAATCATGGTGCACCAGCCTTCCGGCGGCTTCCAGGGGCAGGCATCGGATATCGAACGTCACGCCCGTGACATCATCAAGATGAAGCGTCGCCTCAATGAAGTCTACGTGAAGCACACTGGCCGCACCCTCGAAGAGGTTGAAAAAACCCTTGATCGCGACCATTTCATGGATGCTGACGAGGCGAAGGACTGGGGCGTGATCGACAGGATCCTGACCTCGCGCCAGGAAATGGAAGGCGCCGCCGCGAATTGAGGCGCGCCGCTCTCTGACGTTTGTTTGACCCCGCAAAAGTAATTTCGGGGCTTTCAACCGCAACAGAAAGCGATATTAGTATATATAAAGGCTATGTTGAGTTTTTATGACGTAGCCTTGTTTGATGGGGAATTCGTTGCAGCCGGTGGTCAGCTCATGTATCTGATACCGGTTAGTACCCCGGGAAACGAGGCGGATACGGCGATGCACCCCAAGGCGAGCCGTATCGGCGGGCGGTAAGTTGACCGCGATCCGTTTGGCGGACCTGCGGCGTGCTGGAAGGAAAGTGATATGAGCAAAGTCAGCGGCAGCAACGGCGGCGACTCTAAGAATACACTCTATTGTTCATTCTGCGGCAAGAGCCAGCACGAAGTCCGGAAACTCATTGCCGGACCGACAGTATTCATCTGCGATGAATGCGTCGAATTGTGCATGGACATCATCCGCGAGGAGAACAAGACGTCGATGGTGAAGTCGCGTGAGGGTGTTCCCACCCCGCAGGACATCATCAAAATCCTCGACGAATATGTCATCGGTCAGAAACAGGCGAAGAAAATCCTGTCGGTGGCCGTTCACAACCATTACAAGCGCCTCGCGCACGCCTCCAAGAATGGCGATGTCGAGCTTGCGAAGTCGAACATCATGCTCGTCGGTCCGACGGGTTGCGGCAAGACCTATCTTGCCCAGACGCTCGCCCGCATCATCGACGTTCCCTTCACCATGGCAGACGCAACGACGCTGACCGAAGCCGGTTATGTCGGCGAGGACGTGGAAAACATCATCCTGAAGCTGCTGCAGGCTGCGGATTACAATGTCGAGCGCGCCCAGCGCGGTATCGTCTATATCGACGAAGTCGACAAGATTTCCCGCAAGTCGGACAACCCGTCCATCACGCGCGACGTGTCGGGCGAGGGCGTTCAGCAGGCGCTTCTGAAGATCATGGAAGGCACGGTCGCTTCCGTTCCGCCGCAGGGTGGCCGCAAGCATCCGCAGCAGGAATTCCTGCAGGTGGATACGACCAACATCCTGTTCATCTGCGGCGGCGCTTTTGCCGGCCTCGACAAGATCATCTCGGCCCGTGGTGAAAAGACCTCGATCGGCTTCGGTGCGACCGTCAAGGCGGAAGACGATCGTCGTGTGGGCGAGGTGCTGCGCGAGCTGGAACCGGAAGATCTGGTGAAGTTCGGCCTCATCCCGGAATTCATCGGCCGTCTGCCCGTTCTCGCGACGCTGGAAGACCTTGATGAAGATGCGCTGATCCAGATCCTGTCTGAGCCGAAGAACGCGCTGGTCAAGCAGTATCAGCGCCTGTTCGAGATGGAAGATGTGGAGCTGACATTCCACGAGGACGCGCTCCGCGAGATTGCCCGCCGGGCGATCACCCGCAAGACGGGCGCCCGCGGTCTGCGCTCGATCATGGAAAAAATCCTTCTGGATACCATGTTCGAACTGCCGACGCTGGAAGGCGTACGCGAAGTGGTGATCTCCAACGATGTCGTCAGCGGCGTCGCTCGTCCGCTCTACATCTATGCGGATCGTCAGGAAGAAAAGGCCAATGTTTCGGCTTGATTGACCGATCCGGCGCTTTGAAGAATTCGAAAGGCCCGCGCTCGTGCGGGCCTTTTCTGTTGTGGCAGGTGCGAAACTTGCAGCTAACTTAGAGTAACCCGATTTTGCGTTTGGAGCGGATTGCGCTTTGCTGATAAAGTCTTACAACTGATTTGCAGCGCGATATGACGGAAATGTGAATTGCCGTCGGCGACCCGGTTCCTGGCCTTCAAGGATAACCGGAAATGTCGGGAGTATAGCCGGCGCTGGGTTTTGTTGAATTTCACGGTTCTGCCGGTGCGCGGGACCGTCTCTTCCGGCGACTTGAAATCGGTGTTTCGAAACTCCACTTTCAGTCTCGAGAAATGAATGTGCCGGATGCCCCCAAGATGTCCGGCAAAGTGTCCCGAAAGGGACCAGGAAAGGAAATGATATGACGAACATCACGTCTGCGGCATCTGGCGGTACCTATCCGGTACTTCCCCTGCGCGACATTGTCGTTTTCCCGCATATGATCGTTCCCCTGTTCGTCGGGCGGGAAAAATCCATTCGTGCGCTCGAGGAAGTCATGGGCTCGGACAAGCAGATCATGCTTGTCACCCAGATCAACGCCAGCGATGACGATCCGGCTCCCGAAGCCATCCACAAGGTTGGCACGGTCGCCAATGTGCTGCAGCTTCTGAAGCTTCCCGATGGCACCGTGAAGGTGCTGGTGGAAGGCAAGGGCCGCGCCCAGATCGACAACTATACCGGCCGCGAGGATTTCTACGAAGCCTCCGCGACGCCGCTACAGGAACCTGCCGAAGACCCGGTCGAGATCGAGGCGCTGTCGCGTTCGGTCGTTTCGGAATTCGAGAGCTACGTGAAGCTCAACAAGAAGATTTCGCCCGAGGTTGTCGGCGCTGCCGGCCAGATCGACGATTATTCGAAGCTTGCCGATACGGTCGCTTCGCACCTGTCGATCAAGATCACCGAAAAGCAGGAAATGCTTGAAACCGTCAGCGTGAAGCAGCGGCTTGAAAAGGCGCTCGGCTTCATGGAAGGCGAAATTTCCGTGCTTCAGGTCGAAAAGCGCATCCGCTCGCGCGTCAAGCGCCAGATGGAGAAGACCCAGCGCGAATATTATCTGAACGAGCAGATGAAGGCGATCCAGAAGGAACTCGGCGACGGCGAAGACGGCCGTGACGAGATGGCCGAACTGGAAGAGCGCATCGCCAAGACCAAGCTTTCCAAGGAGGCCAGGGAAAAGGCCGACGCGGAAATGAAGAAGCTTCGCCAGATGAGCCCGATGTCAGCCGAAGCGACTGTCGTGCGCAACTATCTGGACTGGCTGCTTGGCCTGCCCTGGGGCAAGAAGTCGAAGATCAAGACCGATCTCAATGCCGCCGAGACGATCCTCGATCAGGATCACTTCGGTCTGGACAAGGTCAAGGAACGCATCGTCGAGTACCTGGCGGTACAGGCGCGCGCGACCAAGATTCGCGGACCCATCCTGTGCCTCGTCGGTCCTCCCGGCGTCGGCAAGACCTCGCTCGCCAAGTCGATCGCCAAGGCGACCGGCCGCGAATATGTGCGCATGGCGCTCGGTGGCGTGCGTGACGAGGCGGAAATCCGTGGTCACCGCCGCACTTATATCGGCTCCATGCCGGGCAAGATCGTCCAGTCGATGAAGAAGGCCAAGAAGGCGAACCCGCTCTTCCTGCTCGATGAAATCGACAAGATGGGCATGGATTTCCGTGGCGACCCGTCATCTGCGCTTCTGGAGGTTCTCGATCCGGAACAGAACTCCACCTTCATGGACCACTACCTTGAAGTGGAATACGACCTGTCCGACGTGATGTTCGTGACCACCGCCAACACGCTGAACATTCCGGGTCCTCTGATGGACCGTATGGAAGTGATCCGCATCGCCGGCTACACCGAAGACGAAAAGCGCGAAATCGCCAAGCGTCACCTGTTGCCGAAGGCGATCAAGGAACACGCGCTGCGTCCGGAAGAGTTCTCGGTCAGCGACGATGCCCTGATGGCCATCAGCCAGCAGTATACACGTGAAGCCGGTGTTCGTAATTTTGAACGCGAATTGATGAAGCTTGCCCGCAAGGCGGTGACCGAGATCATCAAGGGCAAATCCACGTCGGTTGCGGTCACGGCTGCAAACATCGAGGATTATCTGGGCGTTCCGCGGTTCCGCCACGGCGAGGCCGAGCGCGAGGATCAGGTTGGTGTCGTCACCGGTCTGGCATGGACGGAAGTCGGCGGTGAACTGCTCACCATCGAAGGCGTGATGATGCCGGGCAAGGGCCGCATGACGGTCACCGGCAACCTCAAGGAAGTGATGAAGGAATCCATTTCCGCGGCGGCATCCTATGTCCGTTCGCGCGCCGTGGACTTCGGCATCGAACCGCCGCGCTTCGACAAGAGCGACATCCACGTCCACGTTCCAGAAGGCGCAACCCCGAAGGACGGACCGTCCGCCGGTGTTGCCATGGCAACCGCCATCGTCTCCATCATGACCGGTATTCCGGTCTCGAAGGATGTGGCGATGACGGGCGAGATCACACTTCGTGGTCGCGTGCTGCCGATCGGCGGCCTGAAGGAAAAGCTGCTTGCGGCTCTGCGCGGCGGCATCAAGAAGGTGCTGATTCCGGAAGAAAACGCCAAGGATCTGGCGGAGATTCCGGACAATGTGAAAAACGAGATGGAAATCATCCCGGTTTCGCGCATGGGCGAGGTTATCAAGCACGCCCTCATTCGCCAGCCGGAACCCATCGAGTGGGACGGCAGCATCGAGACGCCTGTTATCGCAACGGTCGAAGGTGTCGACGACGGCAACCAGACGATCGCGCATTGATGGTGCGCATCGTCGCGGGGCGGGAATCGCCTTTCGCGACGGGCAGTGCATAGAATCAATGCGTTAGGTGTCAGAGCGCGTGCGCGGTGCTCAGCTCCGCGCAACTGATGCCAAATTGGCACGAATATGTGGAAGGCCGGCAGAAATGTCGGCCTTTTTTGTGAAAAAAATCGCAGACCCCTTGTTTTTCAGGCGATTCCAGCGCTTTTGAGTTGCTGTGCGCGGATGCGAATGTATTCTGCGCCGGCTTAATTTTAGTCGTTTCAAACCATTGAAAGGGGTGGAAACATGAACAAGAACGAGCTCGTCTCTGCTGTTGCCGAAAAGGCTGGTCTCACGAAGGCAGATGCTGCTTCCGCTGTTGATGCCGTATTCGAAACCGTACAGGGCGAACTGAAGAACGGTGGCGACATCCGTCTCGCCGGCTTCGGCAGCTTCTCCGTAAGCCGTCGTGAAGCCTCCAAGGGCCGTAACCCTTCCACGGGTGCTGAAGTCGATATCCCGGCTCGCAACGTGCCGAAGTTCTCCGCAGGCAAGGGCCTGAAGGACGCCGTCAACTCGTAAGGTTTCCGGAAAGTCGCGATGTCCGGCGGCGGGCATGCGGCTTTTCAGGCTCACGAGGAAACATGTTTTGACGCGCTCATGCCATTATCAGGTGTGAGGTGGCCTTCGAAAGCTCTTTGGGGCGGCCCGATTTCACCCCGTATGGTGTGAATTGAAAGTCTCGAGGCGCCTGTGTAGCTTCCATCCGGACACACGGCGTTTCGAAAAGCGGAATGTGCGCATAAACACGAAAGCCCGGCCTCCACGGCCGGGCTTTTTGATTCTCCGCCATGAAATGTCATGCCACTGTCACGTCTTTGACGCAGAAGCCATGGGGTGTTTCTGGATCCAAGGGGGATTAAAATGGCGTTCCGATTTTCTCATGTGGCTTTGACCGCGGCGTTGCTCACATCCGCTGCCTTTCCGGCCGCTGCCGAACCGGTTTTCAACCGCATCGCGTCTTTTCCTGTCGCGAAGAACCTGCCTGCGGACAAGGACGCCAAGTCCGTCACCTCGGCTGAAATCGTCACCGCCAGTGAAGATGGCAAGACGCTGATCTATTCGGACAGCCCGCTTGGCGGCATCGGTTTCATCGACATCACCGACGCAAAGGCCCCGAAGGCCGGCGGCGCGTTGCTGCTGCAGGGCGAGCCGACCTCGGTTGCCGTTGCCGGTGCGAAGGTTCTGGCTGGCGTCAACACGTCGGAAAACCGTGCCAAGCCCTCGGGCAAGCTGGTGACGGTCGACATCGCCACCAAGAAGATCGAAGCGAGCTGTGATCTCGGCGGCCAGCCTGATTCCGTTGCCGTTTCTCCAGACAAGACCTTTGTCGCCATCGCGATCGAAAACGAACGTGATGAAGAGGTGAATGAAGGCGCGCTGCCGCAGATGCCGGCCGGTTATCTGGTTACGGTTGGCCTGAAGGACGGCGCGGCCGATTGCGCGACGCTGAAGAAGATCGACGTCACCGGTCTTTCTGAAATTTCCCCTGAGGATCCGGAGCCCGAATTCGTCTCGATCAATGCCAATGGCGAGATCGCGCTCACGATGCAGGAGAACAACCATATCGTCATCATCGACGGCAAGACCGGCACGGTGAAGACGCATTTCTCCGCCGGCACCGTCAATCTGGAAGGCATCGACACCAAGACCGATGGCCAGCTGAAGTTCACCGACAAGCAGGAAGGCCGCAAGCGCGAGCCGGATGCAGTGAAGTGGCTGTATAATGACCGTATCGTCATCGCCAATGAGGGCGACTGGCAGGGGGGCGCGCGCGGCTTCACCATTTTCGACAAGACCGGCAAGCTTCTTTATGAAGCCGGTGCTTCGCTCGAACACGCGGTTGCGGCTATCGGCCACTATCCGGAAAAGCGCTCCAAGGCCAAGGGCATCGAGCCTGAAGGTCTGGAGGCAGCAACCTTCGATGGCCAGAAGTATTTCTTCGTTCTTGCCGAGCGCGCCTCGGTCGTTGCCGTTTACAAGGATACCGGCGCAGAGCCGCAGCTGACCCAGCTCCTGCCTTCGGGCATTTCGCCGGAAGGTGCTGTTGCCATTCCCTCGCGCAACCTTCTCGTCACGGCTAACGAGGCCGATCTGGCCGAGGGTGGCGGTGCTCGTTCGCATGTCATGCTCTATGAACGTGCCGAAGGCCAGGCGGCCTATCCGCAGCTCGTCTCCGCCACCGTCGATGGTGCGCCGATCGGCTGGGGTGCTCTTTCGGGTCTGGTTGGCGATGCCGAAAAGCCCGGCATTCTCTACGCCGTGTCCGACTCGGTCTATGGCAACCAGCCGTCGATCTACACCATCGACGCCACCAAGAAGCCCGCCACCATCACCAGCGTCCTGCGAGTGAAGCGTGACGGCATCGCGGCCCAGAAGCTCGATATCGAAGGCATTACCCTCGATGGCAAGGGCGGCTTCTGGCTGGCTTCGGAGGGCGACAGCGCCAAGCTCGTCCCGCACGCGCTCTACAACGTCAACGCCAAGGGTGAAATCAAGGCTGAGATCGCGCTGCCTAAGGAACTGCTTGCCGGTGATACCCGCTTCGGTTTCGAAGGCGTGACCATGGTCGGCAAGGGCGATGATGCCACGCTGTGGATGGCCGTGCAGCGCGAATGGGGCACGGATGAGAAGGGCTTCGTGAAGCTCGTCTCCTATAATCCGAAGTCCAAGGAGTGGGGCGCCGTGCGTTACCCGCTCGACAAGACCGAGGCAGGCTGGGTTGGCCTTTCTGAAATCACCGCGCAGGGCGATAATGTCTATATCGTCGAACGCGACAACCAGATCGGCGACAAGGCCAAGATCAAGAAGCTCTACCGCGTCGCGATCGCCGACCTGAAGCCGGGCAAGATCGGTGGCGAACTGCCGCTGGTGGCCAAGCAGGAAGCGCATGACTTCCTGCCCGATCTCAAGGCGCAGACCAACGGTTACGTCGTCGACAAGCTGGAAGGCTTCACCTTCGACAAGGCGGGAACAGCGTATGCCGTGACCGACAATGACGGTGTGGACGATTCTTCCGGCGAGACGCTGTTCTTTAAGGTCGAGATGAAGGCGATCAACTGATTGCGCCGAGTAGTATCGAAAAAAGAGAAAAGCCGGGCGATGCCCGGCTTTTTTGTTTGGCGAAGGGAGGCCCATAAGGGCTATCGCCGCTCTTGAACGATGCGTCATGAGGCAAGCCGCAACATCCGCGTTGCTCTTTCAGTATCGACTCGTGGTGAATTTCGTCCAGGTGCGATCCGTTAGAATGCCGCGGACCGATCCTGACAGATCAGCGTCCCATGGACTTCGGACTTTTGGGAGTATCTTGTTTTTCCGAGTCCTGCTGAACCCAGCGGAAAAAAATATAAACAGGCAGCGCAATAAGCGCGAGAGTTACAAACGCGTCGATCGACATGGTTTCATCCATCAGTTCAGCCGTTCATCATGAAACGGTACGCAAACAATGCCCGAAATCTCTTTAAAAAGTCTGAATCTGCTTATTTTTCGGTATGTTACGGAGTGGAACACAGATCCGGCCCACTTGTCGGAAACCGGAACAGGAGTCCCGATTTGGAATAGATGAGGGGCGGGAAAAAACGATTGCCGCCGTTCCGGAGTACGAATCCCGTCCTCTAGCGCAAAATCGGGGAGGGCTGTCTGATTCCCGTACGGGAAATTAAAGATGAAGTGCTTAGCGATGCGCAAAGCAATCGTCCTGGAGAACGTATATCGGGAGGTTTTAAGAAAATGGTGGGCGATGAGAGACTCGAACTCCCGACATCCTCGGTGTAAACGAGGCGCTCTACCAACTGAGCTAATCGCCCTTCGCGTCTTTCGGATCATGTCCGCCGCGTCGGTGGCCGTGATGTATTCGGATCGGAAAAAAACCGCAAGAGCTTTTATGAAGTTTTTTTGTTTTTTTTCCGGGCAGCTTTTCCGGACGCGAAAGGCGAGGGGCAAAAAGCCGGGAACTGCGGGCTTTTTGGCAAAACCAGGCCTCGGCGACGCCCTTACGGCTTTATAGAAAACCTGCGCTGGAGGCCTGAGGCTGTGGACAAGTTTTTTGTTTTCGTTGGGAAAAGCCCGGAAAACAGGGGCTTTGCAGCAATCGTGTTTAAAGGTCTTCCGGTTTTTCCCGATCAAAATGAAGAAGCTTATTCTTTTGTCGTGAAACCTGCTTGACACCCCCGCACGAACGCCGTAGTTAGCCGCTCAACGAACAGCCGAGGCTGGTTCGTACGGCGGGACAAGCTCCTGTCGTCAGGATAAGCGGGTGTAGCTCAGTTGGTTAGAGTGCCGGCCTGTCACGCCGGAGGTCGCGGGTTCGAGCCCCGTCACTCGCGCCATCCTGTTCCTCGGAAAATACGCAGACGAATGTCTGTGGAGCGCGGGTGTAGCTCAGTCGGTTAGAGTGCCGGCCTGTCACGCCGGAGGTCGCGGGTTCGAGCCCCGTCACTCGCGCCATTTCTCTCTCATGAAATGTCTCCCCAAAAACGAAGCAGTCGCCTCGAGCGCCCACTTTGGTGCCGGTGTTTCTGGTGGCTGATTCCAGCTTTTTATGCACGTTTTTTCCTGTATTTTTCAGTCAAGTTTCGATTCCCAAAAACCGTCACTTCACCGCCATTCCGACGTAAAATTCGTGTGACTTTTTTGCGGTTGCGTCCTTCAATCGATTATTATTGTATTTGAGGGGCTTAGGCCGGAATTGTGGCCCAAATTTGCGTCAATCCCGGCAATATTGTTGCCAATCAATGCGGCAGGTGTCTTGAATTGGTGCCTAAACTCTTGCAGAGAGGGCGCGGCTGCGCTAACCACTTTGGCGTTGCAACATATTTGTCCGCTCTTTGAGACTCCGGTCAAAAAGGCAGGTCCGGCACCCGGCCGGGCAAGGAAGAGACCATGACTGAACTCCTCAGTTCCTACATTCCGATCGCAATTTTCATTGGTATCGCTCTCGTCATCGGCCTGGCGCTTCTCATTGCGCCTTTCGCTGTCGCCTATAAGGCACCGGACCCTGAAAAGCTCTCCGCTTTCGAGTGCGGTTTCAATGCCTTCGACGACGCCCGCATGAAGTTCGATATCCGTTTTTATCTGGTGTCGATCCTCTTCATCATCTTCGATCTGGAAGTCGCCTTCCTGTTTCCCTGGGCGGTGTCTTTCGGCGAGATGGGTTGGTTCGGTTTCTGGTCGATGATGGTGTTCCTCGCGGTCCTTACCATCGGCTTTATCTATGAGTGGAAGAAGGGAGCGCTGGAATGGGCATGAGCCAGAACAACAGCACGCTCGTTGCGCCGCAGCCGAAGGGGATCATCGATCCCGCAACCGGCAAGCCGGTTGGCAGCAACGACGCCTACTTCACGGAAATCAGTGACGAGCTGGCCGACAAGGGCTTTCTCGTCACCTCGACCGACGAGCTGATCACCTGGGCGCGCACCGGCTCGCTGATGTGGATGCAGTTCGGTCTTGCCTGCTGCGCCGTTGAAGGTCTGATGCAGGCTTCCGGTCCGCGTTATGACATGGAGCGCTTCGGTGTCGCCCCGCGCGCCTCACCGCGCCAGTCGGACGTCATGATCGTTGCCGGCACGCTGACCAACAAGATGGCGCCCGCTCTGCGCAAGGTCTACGACCAGATGCCTGAGCCGCGTTACGTCATCTCCATGGGCTCCTGCGCCAATGGCGGCGGCTATTACCATTATTCCTACGCCGTGGTGCGTGGCTGTGACCGCGTTGTGCCGGTGGATATCTACGTTCCGGGCTGTCCCCCCACGGCCGAAGCACTGCTTTACGGCGTGCTTCTGCTGCAAAAGAAAATTCGTCGTACCGGTACGATCGAGCGCTAAGGGCAAAGGACGGATTTCTGAATGAGCGAAGCTCTCAATGATCTTGCTGCTTACGTCAAGGAAGCGCGTGGTTCTCTCGTGGTATCGGCCGATATCGCCTATGGCGAGTTGACGCTGAATACCACGCCTGAAAACGTGATCGCGCTTTTGACCTTCCTGCGCGACGACGTGCAGTGCGGCTTCGTCAACATCATCGATATTTGCGGCGTCGACTGGCCGCAGCGCGAGAAGCGCTTCGATGTCGTCTACCATCTGCTGTCGCCACGCCAGAACCTGCGCGTGCGCATCAAGCTGCAGGTTGCGGAAGACGAAGGCGTACCGTCTTCGACACCCGTTTACATGGGCGCGGAATGGTTCGAGCGTGAAGCCTGGGATATGTATGGCATTCCTTTCGAAGGCCATAAGGACCTGCGTCGCATCCTCACGGATTACGGCTTCGAAGGCCATCCGCTGCGCAAGGATTTTCCGGTTACCGGCTTTGTAGAAGTGCGTTACGATGACGTTCTGAAACGGGTTCTTTATGAACCGGTCGAATTGAAGCAGGAATTCCGCAATTTCGATTTTCTTTCCCCTTGGGAAGGAACCGAATATGTTCTCCCGGGTGACGAAAAGGCCAAGCAATGAGCCAAGCCCCCGCGACAGAGCATGGACAATGTCTTTGCGGCGCCGTTGGCTTCACAGCCACGCTCGGTGCCCGCGAATTCGGCGTCTGCCATTGCTCCATGTGCCGCCGCTGGTCCGGTGGTGTGTTCATGGCTGTCGAATGCACTGATATCGCCTTTGAAAACGAGCAAAGCCTCGGCGTCTATTCTTCGTCGGAGTGGGGCGAGCGTTGCTTCTGCAAGAACTGCGGCAGTACGCTGATGTGGCGTTCCAAGGATGGCAAACATTTTGCCGCTTCGCTGCAGGCTTTCGACAAGCCGTCCAGCTTCACTTTCGCGCAGCAGATTTTCACGGATGAAAAGCCTTCGAGCTATTCTTTCGCGCAGACCACGCAGAACATGACCGGCCCCGAATTCATCGCCATGATCACCTCGGCGGAGCACTAGAATGACTGAGCATAACGTCCGCAATTTCACGATCAACTTCGGTCCGGAACACCCTTCCGCGCACGGCGTGCTGCGTCTGGTTCTGGAACTGGACGGCGAAATCGTCGAGCGTGTCGATCCGCATATCGGTCTTCTGCATCGCGGTACCGAAAAGCTGATCGAGACCAAGACCTATCTCCAGGCCGTTCCCTATTTCGACCGCCTCGATTACGTCGCGCCGATGAACCAGGAACACGCTTTCGCGCTTGCCGTCGAAAAGCTGCTCGGCCTTGAAATCCCGATGCGCGGCCAGCTGATCCGCGTTCTCTATTCGGAAATCGGCCGCATCCTGTCGCACATCATGAACGTGACGACGCAGGCCATGGACGTCGGCGCGATGACGCCGCCGGTCTGGGGTTTCGAAGAGCGCGAAAAGCTGATGGTGTTTTACGAGCGCGCCTGTGGCGCCCGCATGCACTCGGCCTATGTGCGTCCGGGCGGCGTGCATCAGGACCTGCCGCCGGAACTGGTGGACGATATCGGCAAATGGTGCGATCCGTTCCTGACCGTCCTCGACAACATCGAAGGCCTGTTGACCGACAACCGCATCTACAAGCAGCGTAACGTCGATATCGGCGTCGTCTCGCTGGAAGATGCGTTTGCCTGGGGCTTCACGGGCGTGATGGTGCGCGGTTCGGGCGCTGCCTGGGATCTGCGCCGTTCGCAGCCCTATGAATGTTATTCCGATCTCGAATTCGACATTCCCGTTGGCAAGAACGGCGACTGCTATGATCGTTACCTGATCCGCATGCAGGAAATGCGCGAATCGGTGAAGATCATGAAGCAGTGCGTCGATCGTCTGTCAGGCAAGCATCGCATCGGCCCGGTCTCCTCGCTTGACGGTAAGGTGGTTCCGCCCAAGCGCGGCGAGATGAAGCGTTCGATGGAAGCTCTGATCCATCACTTCAAGCTCTATACCGAAGGTTACCACGTTCCGGCCGGCGAAGTTTACGCCGCCGTCGAAGCGCCGAAGGGCGAGTTCGGCGTTTACGTGGTCGCCGATGGTTCCAACAAGCCCTACCGCTGCAAGATCCGCGCGCCGGGTTATGCGCATCTGCAGGCGATGGATTTCCTGTGCAAGGGCCATCAGCTTGCCGACGTTACAGCCGTGCTCGGCTCTCTCGACATCGTGTTCGGGGAGGTCGACCGCTGATGCGTCTGCCGCTGGCCATACCGGCTTTTCTCGCTGCGATGTCCACCCCCGTTCTCGCCCAGACGGCGACGGATGAGGGCGGTATATCGCTGTCGAGCGGCGGCTCTTCGACCATCAAGCAACTTCTGTCGTCGGGATACGAGATCAAGGCCTCGGTTCCCAATGGCAGCAAGTTCATCGTGTTCATGCAAAAAGACAAGGCGGCTTACGCCTGCGAATTCGTCACGGTGGCGAGATCGCGTTGTGAGACGTTAAACTGAAAAGGCGTGAGGAAGTATGTCCGTTCGTCGACTAGCCGAAGATCAGTTCCAGCCCGTGGCATTTGCCTTCAATGCGGATAACACCGCATGGGCGGAAAAGACGATCCAGAAATATCCAACGGGACGCCAGCAATCGGCGGTTATCCCGCTGCTCATGCGTGCGCAGGAGCAGGACGGCTGGGTTACCCGCGCCGCCATTGAAAAAGTCGCCGACATGCTGGATATGGCCTATATCCGTGTCCTCGAAGTCGCGACCTTCTATACCCAGTTCCAGCTGAAGCCGGTTGGCACGCGCGCCCACGTTCAGGTCTGCGGCACTACGCCGTGTATGCTGCGCGGTTCCGAAGCGCTGATGGATGTCTGCCGCAAGAAGATCCACCACGATCCGCTGCACACCAATGAGAGCGGTACGCTGTCCTGGGAAGAAGTGGAATGTCAGGGCGCCTGCGTCAACGCGCCTATGGTGATCATCTTCAAGGATGCCTATGAGGACCTGACGCCCGAGCGTCTCGAAGAGATCATCGACACGTTCGAGGCAGGCAAGGGCGATACGATCAAGACCGGCCCGCAGATCGACCGTCACGAATCGGTTCCGGTCGGTGGGCTGACGACGCTGACGGAAGAGATCAAGCCTGATCGTTCCAATCTCGACAAACCCGCTGAAGCGCCTGCCGCGGCAGCACCGGCACCCGCACCATCTGAAGCCGCCAAGCCCACGACGACTGCGCCGGAGGCCGATGCCAAGCTGAAAACGCCGGTAACCGAGCCGAAGGCTGCGGAAGCTAACGCCAAGGCCGCCGAAAAGGAAGCTTCGGGATCTGCTAAGCCGTCGCTTGATTCCAAGGATCGTCCGGCCGGTATCGAAAAGCCGGCGACGCCTGACGACTTGAAGCTCATTTCCGGCGTCGGCCCGAAGATCGAGGGCACGCTGCACGAGCTCGGTATCTTCACATACGCGCAGATCGCCGGCTGGAAAAAGGCCGAGTGCGACTGGGTTGACGGTTATCTGAATTTCAAGGGCCGCATCGAACGCGACGAGTGGATCAAGCAGGCTGAGGCGCTCGCCAAGGGTGGCGAAGCCGAGTATATCAGGGTCTTCGGCAAGAAGCCGCGGTAAAGGGTGAAGCATGTTAAAAGATCAGGATCGCATCTTTACCAATCTCTACGGCCTCAAGGACAAGTCCCTGAAGGGCGTGATGGCGCGCGGCCACTGGGACGGCACCAAGCAGATCATCGAAAAGGGTCGTGACTGGATCATCAACGAGATGAAGGCTTCCGGCCTTCGCGGTCGCGGCGGCGCTGGCTTCCCGACGGGTCTCAAATGGTCCTTCATGCCGAAGGAAAATGACGGCCGTCCGCATTATCTCGTCGTCAACGCCGACGAATCCGAGCCCGGCACCTGCAAGGACCGCGAAATCCTGCGCAACGATCCGCATACGCTGATCGAAGGCTGCGTGATCGCCGGTTTCGCCATGGGTGCGCATACCGCCTATATCTACGTGCGCGGCGAATATATGCGTGAGCGCGAGGCGCTGCAGGCCGCCATCGACGAATGTTACGATGCCGGTCTGCTCGGCAAGAACAACAAGAACGGCTGGGACTACGACATCTACGTCCATCACGGCGCTGGTGCCTATATCTGCGGCGAAGAGACGGCGCTGCTCGAAAGCCTCGAGGGCAAGAAGGGCCAGCCGCGTCTGAAACCGCCGTTCCCCGCAAATATGGGTCTTTACGGCTGCCCGACGACGGTCAACAACGTTGAATCGATCGCTGTTGCGCCGACCATCCTGCGTCGTGGCGCTTCGTGGTTCTCGTCCATCGGCCGTCCGAACAATGTCGGCACCAAGCTGTTCATGGTCTCCGGCCATGTCGAGCGTCCGTGCACCTTCGAAGATGCGCTGGGCCTGTCCTTCCGCGAGCTGATCGAGCACCATTGCGGTGGCATTCGCGGCGGCTGGGATAATCTGCTCGGCGTCATCCCCGGCGGCGCATCCTGCCCCATCGTGCGCGGTGAGGACATGAAGGACGCCATCATGGACTTCGACGGCATGCGCGAAGTGAAGTCTTCCTTCGGCACCGGTGGCATGATCGTCATGGACAAGTCCACCGACGTCATCAAGGCGATTGCCCGCATCGCGGCTTTCTTCAAGCATGAAAGCTGCGGCCAGTGCACGCCGTGCCGTGAAGGCACCGGCTGGATGTGGCGCGTGCTGGAACGCATGGTCAAGGGTAACGCGCAGAAGCGCGAAATCGACATGCTGTTTGAAGTGACGAAGCAGATCGAAGGCCACACCATCTGTGCGCTCGGCGACGCCGCCGCATGGCCGGTACAGGCGCTGATCCGCAATTTCCGTCCGGAAATCGAAAAGCGCATCGACCAATATACCTACAGGGCCATGGATGATGGCGCTGTTCTGGAAGCCGCTGAATAAGCATCAAAGGCTTCGGGCGGAGCTGGAATTTCCGGCCCCGCAACACCATGAAGCGCCTGGCGAATTTCGGATGCCGGGTGTGATTAAGGATTTGTTGCGGACCGTGTGAGAGACACGGGACGGACAGGCAACAGGACGTAAGTAGAACCATGGCAAAGCTCAAGGTTGACGGTAAAGAGATCGAGGTTCCGGATCATTTCACGCTGTTGCAGGCGTGCGAGGAGGCTGGTGCCGAAGTTCCGCGCTTTTGTTTTCATGAGCGCTTGTCGGTCGCGGGTAACTGCCGCATGTGTCTCATCGAGGTGAAGGGCGGACCGCCCAAGCCCGCCGCCTCCTGCGCCATGGGCGTGCGCGATGTTCGCGGCGGCCCGAACGGCGAATTGCCTGAGGTTTTCACCAATACGCCGATGGTCAAAAAGGCCCGCGAAGGCGTGATGGAATTCCTGCTCATCAACCATCCGCTCGATTGCCCGATCTGCGACCAGGGCGGCGAATGCGACCTGCAGGACCAGGCCATGGCCTTCGGTATCGCCGGTTCGCGTTACGCGGAAAACAAGCGCGCGGTTGAAGACAAATATATCGGACCGCTCGTCAAGACGGTCATGAACCGTTGTATCCACTGCACACGCTGCGTCCGTTTCACGACGGAAGTTGCCGGCATTGCCGAACTTGGCCTGATCGGCCGCGGCGAAGATGCCGAAATCACCACCTATCTCGAACAGGCGATGACGTCTGAGCTTCAGGGCAACGTCGTTGACCTTTGCCCGGTTGGTGCGCTCACCTCCAAGCCTTTCGCCTTCACCGCCCGTCCGTGGGAACTGAACAAAACCGAAACCATCGACGTGATGGACGCTCTCGGATCGGCCATCCGCGTCGATACCCGTGGCCGCGAAGTCATGCGCGTCATGCCGCGCGTCAACGAGGCGATCAACGAAGAGTGGATTTCCGACAAGAGCCGTTTCATCTGGGACGGCCTGAAGACGCAGCGCCTCGACCGGCCTTACGTCCGCAAGGATGGCCGTCTGCAGCCCGCCACCTGGGGTGAAGCCTTCGGTGCGATCAAGCAGGCTGTTGCCGCAACATCCGGCAACAAGATCGGCGCGATCGCCGGCGATCTGTCCTCCGTCGAAGAAATGTTCGCGCTGAAGTCACTGCTCGCTTCGCTCGGTTCGGCCAATGTAGATTGCCGTCAGGATGGCGCAGCGCTTGATCCGTCTTTGGGTCGCGCCAGCTACATCTTCAATTCCACCATTGAAGGCATCGAACAGGCCGACGCCCTGCTGATCGTGGGTTCCAACCCGCGCTTCGAAGCGGCCGTGCTCAACGCTCGTATCCGCAAGCGCTGGCGCCGTGGAGGTTTCCCGATCGGTGTGATCGGCGAGGCCGGCGAGCTGCGCTACGATTACGAATATCTCGGCTCGGGTGCTGAAACGCTCTCCGATCTGGCCAATGGTTCGCACAGCTTCGTCGAGAAGCTGAAGTCCGCCAAGAACCCGCTGATCATCATCGGTCAGGGCGCTCTGGCACGTGCCGATGGTGCAGCGGTTCTCGCGGCTGCTGCAAAGCTTGCCGTTTCGGTTGGCGCTGTCAGCGAAGAGTGGAATGGCTTCTCGGTGCTGCACACTGCCGCTGCCCGCGTTGGTGGTCTCGATGTCGGCTTTGTGCCGGGCGAGGGCGGTGTCGCCGCAGCAGACATGGTCGCCTCCATGGATGTTCTCTTCCTGCTGGGCGCCGATGAACTCGACCTTTCGAACAAGGGCGCAAAGTTCACCGTCTATATCGGCAGCCATGGCGATCAGGGCGCGATGCACGCCGACGTCATCCTTCCGGGTGCGGCCTATACCGAAAAATCTGGTATCTGGGTCAACACCGAAGGACGTGTGCAGGTTGGCAACCGTGCCGGTTTCGCACCGGGCGAAGCCCGTGAAGACTGGGCGATCCTGCGCGCGTTGTCCGATGTTCTCGGCAAAAAGCTGCCGTTCGATTCGCTGTCAGCACTGCGCGGCCAGCTTTATGTCGCGCATCCGCATCTGGCGGAAACCGACGAGATCGTTGCTGGTAATGGCACGGATATCGAGGCGCTGGCTGGTAAAACCGGCTCGCTTACCAAGTCGGCGTTTGCCTCGCCGGTAAAAGACTTTTATTTGACGAACCCGATTGCGCGCGCCTCTGCTGTCATGGCCGAGTGCTCCGCATTGGCCCGCAACAATTTCCAGGCTGCGGCAGAGTAAGGGTAGGGGATTTATGGAACAGTTTTTCTGGAGCTACGTCTGGCCCGCGCTGATCATGGTCGGCCAGTCCCTGCTGCTTCTCGTTTGCCTTCTGGTGGCCATCGCCTTCCTGCTGCTTGCCGACCGCAAGGTCTGGGCGGCCGTGCAGCTGCGCCGTGGTCCGAACGTCGTTGGTCCTTTCGGTCTCTTCCAGTCCTTCGCCGACCTTTTGAAGTTCATCCTGAAGGAGCCCGTCATTCCGGCCGGCGCCAACAAGGCGGTCTTCCTCTTGGCGCCGCTGGTTGCCGTGACGTTGGCGCTCGCCACCTATGCCGTCATTCCGTTCGCTGATGGCTGGGTTGTCGCGAATATCAATGTCGGCATTCTCTACATTTTCGCGATTTCGTCGCTTGAAGTGTACGGCATCATCATGGGCGGCTGGGCTTCGAACTCGAAGTACCCGTTCCTTGGCGCGCTGCGTTCTGCCGCGCAGATGGTGTCCTATGAAGTGTCGATCGGTCTCGTCATCGTCACCGTTCTGCTTTGCGTCGGCTCGCTGAACCTGACGGACATCGTTCTTGCCCAGCGCACCGGTCTCGGCACCATGATGGGCCTGCCTGCCTCGTTCCTCGACTGGCACTGGCTGTCGCTGTTCCCGATGTTCATCGTGTTCTTCATTTCCGGCCTTGCCGAAACCAACCGTCCGCCCTTCGATCTTCCGGAAGCGGAATCGGAACTGGTCGCCGGTCACATGGTCGAATATGGCTCGACGCCTTACATGATGTTCATGCTCGGCGAATATGCTGCGATCGTCCTGATCTGCTGCCTGACGACGATCCTGTTCCTCGGCGGCTGGCTGCCGATCGTGGATGTGTGGTTCCTGAACTGGGTTCCGGGTATCGTCTGGTTCGCGTTGAAAGGCTGCATGGTCTTCTTCATGATCGCGCTCACGAAGGCTTTCGTTCCGCGTTACCGTTATGACCAGCTCATGCGCCTTGGCTGGAAGGTCTTCCTGCCGCTGTCGCTCGCCATGGTCGTTATTGTTGCATTCGTATTGAAGCTGACGGGGTGGGCCGGTTGATGTCCGTATTCCTCGCTCAGAAATCTGGAGACTGAGATGGCAAGCCTCTCCCAAGCCGTCAACTCGCTGTTCCTGAAGGAATTCGTAGGCGCGATCTTCCTGACCATGCGCCACTTCTTCAAGCAGAAGGCGACGATCAACTATCCTTTCGAAAAGGGTCCGGTGTCTCCGCGCTTCCGTGGTGAGCACGCGCTGCGCCGTTATCCGAACGGGGAAGAGCGCTGCATCGCCTGCAAGCTGTGTGAAGCGATCTGTCCTGCTCAGGCGATCACCATCGAAGCCGGTCCGCGCCGCAATGACGGCACCCGCCGCACGGTGCGTTACGACATCGACATGGTGAAGTGCATCTATTGCGGCTTCTGCCAGGAAGCCTGCCCGGTGGATGCGATCGTCGAGGGTCCGAACTTCGAATTCGCGACGGAAACCCGCGAGGAGCTTTATTTCGACAAGCAGAGGCTTCTCGACAATGGCGACCGCTGGGAGCGTGAAATCGCACGCAACCTCGCACTGGATGCGCCTTACCGTTAAGGTGCAACCGTCTTTCCGGGGGAGCCCCCGGAAAGCGATGAAAAAGTAAAATGCCTGCGCGGTTTTCGCCGGCGGGGACGAAACGGGTGAGGGGGCTACGAGCCATCTTCTCCCGATGAGGACAAGAAGGCACCAAGATGGGTCTGCACGCTGTATTCTTTTATATATTCGCTTTCGTCGCCGTGGCGTCTGCGTTCATGGTCATTGCATCGAAGAACCCTGTTCATTCGGTGCTCTTCCTGATTTTGACCTTCTTCAACGCAGCCGCGCTGTTCCTGCTGACGGGAGCCGAGTTCCTCGCCATGATCCTGCTTGTGGTCTATGTCGGCGCGGTCGCGGTGCTTTTCCTCTTCGTCGTCATGATGCTGGATGTGGATTTTGCCGAGCTTCGTTCCGGCGTGCTGCAATATGCCCCGGTCGGCGCGCTGATCGGCGTCATTCTGGCGGCTGAACTCATCGTCGTGGTCGGTGGCAGCGTGCTGAACCCGGTGGCCGCGAAATCGATCACCATGCCGATCCCGTCGCCGGCCGTGCGCACCAATACGGCAGCACTCGGTGATGTGCTCTATACCAACTACGTCTACTTCTTCCAGCTTGCCGGTCTCGTGCTGCTTGTGGCCATGATCGGCGCCATCGTGCTGACCCTGCGTCACCGCACCGACATCAAGCGGCAGGATATTTCCACGCAGGTCGGCCGTGACCCCAAGACCGCCGTCACCACGGTCAAGGTCAAGCCGGGCCAGGGCATCTGAAGGCGCGAACGGATCCAAGGAAACAGAATATGGAAATCGGTCTTTCCCACTACCTGACGGTCAGCGCGATCCTCTTCACGATCGGCGTCTTCGGCATCTTCCTCAACCGGAAGAACGTCATCGTCATCCTCATGTCGATCGAGCTTATCCTCTTGGCGGTCAACATCAACATGGTGGCGTTTTCGGCCTTCCTGAACGATATCGTCGGCCAAGTCTTCGCTTTGTTCATTCTGACCGTCGCAGCTGCCGAAGCGGCCATCGGTCTTGCAATACTCGTTGTCTTCTACCGCAACCGCGGATCGATCGCCGTCGAAGACGTCAATATGATGAAGGGCTGATAAGGCTATGATCTACAAGGCTATCGTCTTTCTTCCACTGATCGGCTTCCTGATCGCCGGACTGTTCGGCCGCTCTATCGGCGCCAAGGCCTCGGAATATGTCACCACCGGTCTGATGATCGTGGTCGCCATCCTGTCGTGGATCGTCTTCTTCAACGTGGCACTCGCCCATGGCGAGCCGGGTGAGGTGATCAAGGTCACTGTTCTGCGCTGGATCCAGTCCGGCGGCATCGACGTCGAGTGGGCGTTCCGCATCGATACGCTGACGGCCGTCATGTTCGTCGTGGTCAACACCGTCTCGACGCTGGTGCACCTTTATTCGATCGGATACATGCACCACGATCCGCATCGTCCGCGTTTCTTTGCCTATTTGTCGCTCTTCACCTTCGCCATGCTGATGCTGGTGACCTCCGACAACCTGCTGCAGATGTTCTTCGGCTGGGAAGGCGTGGGTCTGGCGTCCTATCTGCTGATCGGCTTCTGGTTCAAGAAGCCTTCCGCATCGGCCGCCGCCATGAAGGCCTTCATCGTCAACCGTGTCGGTGACTTCGGCTTCATCCTCGGTATTTCCGGCGTCTTCGTGCTGTTCGGCTCGATCAATCTCGAAACCGTCTTCGCTGCCGCCGGCACCTATCTGCCGGCCGAAGGTGCCGCTTCCACCGACACCGTGATCAACCTGTTCGGCATGCAGCTGGACAAGGCCAATGCGATAACGGGCGTCTGCCTGTTGCTCTTCATGGGTGCCATGGGTAAGTCGGCGCAGTTCCTGCTGCACACCTGGCTGCCGGACGCGATGGAAGGCCCGACCCCGGTTTCGGCCCTCATTCACGCCGCAACCATGGTCACCGCCGGCGTCTTCCTCGTCGCCCGCATGTCGCCTTTGTTCGAACTGTCGCCGGATGCGCTCACCGTCGTGACGCTGATCGGTGCGATCACCGCCTTCTTTGCGGCAACCGTCGGTCTCGTGCAGAATGACATCAAGCGCGTGATTGCCTACTCGACCTGCTCGCAGCTCGGTTACATGTTCGTGGCGCTCGGCGTCGGTGCTTATGGTGCCGCCGTGTTCCACCTCTTCACACACGCCTTCTTCAAGGCTCTGCTGTTCTTGTGCGCCGGCTCGGTCATCCATGCCGTCGATGGCGAGCAGGACATGCGTTACATGGGTGGCCTGCGCAAGCATATCCCCATCACCTTCTGGACCATGACCGTCGGCACGCTGGCGCTGACCGGCGTCGGCATCCCGGGCACGATGATCGGTTTTGCCGGCTTCTTCTCGAAGGACGTCATCATCGAATCCGCTTATGCGTCACATTCGGTGCTGTCGGGCTTCGCCTTCACGCTGCTGGTCATCGCGGCGCTGTTCACCAGCTTCTATTCCTGGCGTCTGGCGTTCATGACCTTCTTCGGCAAGCCGCGCGCTTCCGCCGACGTCATGCACCATGTGCATGAATCGCCGATGGTCATGCTGATCCCGCTCTTCATCCTCACGGTTGGCGCGATCTTTGCCGGCGTCCTGTTCGAAGGTCATTTCTTCGGTGAAGAATATGCCGAATTCTGGAAGGGCGCTCTGTTCATGCTTCCGGAAAACGAAATCCTCGAGGAGTTCCACCACGTTCCGCTGTGGGTGAAATGGAGCCCGTTCTTTGCGATGGCGCTTGGTTTCGTGACCGCATGGTACATGTACATCAAGTCGCCGGAGACGCCGAAGCGTATGGCAGCGACCCATCGTGGTCTCTACCAGTTCCTCTTGAACAAGTGGTACTTCGACGAACTCTACGACTTCCTCTTCGTTCGTTCCGCAAAGGCGCTTGGCCGCTTCCTGTGGAAGAAGGGCGACGTCGCCGTCATCGACCACTATGGACCGAACGGCATTGCAGCGCGTGTGGTTGACGTGACCAACCGCATGGTCCGCTTGCAATCCGGTTACCTTTATCATTATGCCTTTGCGATGCTGATCGGCATCGCGGCGCTTGTCACCTGGATGATGCTCGGGAGTGCCCTCTGATGACCGATTGGCCTATTCTTTCAACGGTCACCTTTCTGCCGCTCGTCGGCGTGGTGCTCCTGCTTCTGACAAATGAGAACGGCCCTTATGGTCGCCGCAACATTCTCAACGTCTCGCTGCTGACGACCGTCTTCACCTTCATCGTGTCGCTGTTCGTCTGGATCGGTTTCGACAATTCGAACCCCGGTTTCCAGATGGTGGAAAAACACGCCTGGTTCGGTAACATCGCCGCCTATCATTTGGGTGTCGACGGCATCTCCATGCTGTTCGTCATCCTAACCACCTTCCTCATGCCCTTCTGCGTGCTGGCAAGCTGGAATTCGATTGAAAAGCGCGTCAAGGAATACATGATTGCCTTCCTGCTTCTGGAAGTCGTCATGGTCGGCGTCTTCGTGGCGCTGGATACGGTTCTTTTCTACGTGTTCTTCGAAGCGACGCTGATCCCGATGTTCATCATCATCGGTGTCTGGGGCGGCAAGGATCGCGTCTACGCATCCTACAAGTTCTTCCTCTACACGCTGCTCGGTTCGGTCCTGACCATGCTCGCCATCATGGCGATGTATTGGCAGTCCGGCACGACCGACATGACCGAGCTGCTGAAATACGGCTTCCCGGCTGGCATGCAGACGTGGCTCTGGTTCGCCTGTTTCGCCGCCTTCTCGGTGAAGATGCCGATGTGGCCGGTCCACACCTGGCTGCCGGATGCGCACGTTCAGGCACCGACCGCAGGTTCGGTCATCCTGGCCGGCGTCATGCTGAAGCTCGGCGGTTACGGTTTCATCCGCTTCTCGCTGTCGATGTTCCCGCTGGCGTCTGACTATTTCGCCCCCTTCGTCTTCACCCTGTCGGTTCTTGCCATCATCTATACCTCGCTGGTGGCGATGATGCAGGACGACATCAAGAAGCTGATTGCCTATTCGTCGGTCGCCCACATGGGTTACGTGACCATGGGCATCTTCGCCGCCAATGTGCAGGGCGTGCAGGGCGCAATCTTCCAGATGCTGTCGCACGGCATCGTGTCGGGCGCGCTCTTCCTCTGCGTCGGCGTCGTCTATGACCGCCTGCATACCCGCGAGATTTCCGCCTATGGCGGTCTCGTCAACAATATGCCGAAATATGCCGTCGCCTTCATGATCTTCACCATGGCCAATGTCGGTCTGCCCGGCACCTCAGGCTTCGTCGGTGAATTCCTGACGCTGATCGGCGTCTTCCGCGCCAACACGCTGGTCGCGCTGTTTGCGGCAACCGGCGTCATCCTCTCGGCCGCTTATGCGCTGTGGCTTTACCGCCGCGTGATTTTCGGCGCGCTCGAGAAGGAAAGCCTGAAATCGATGCTCGATCTGTCGACCCGCGAAAAGGTCATCCTTTATCCGCTGGTTGCACTGACGATCTTCTTCGGCGTTTATCCGGCTCCGGTGTTCGATGCGACAGCCGCATCGGTCGATCTTCTGGTAAACAACTATACGGCTGCATTGCAGGCGGCGCAAAATGTTGCGCTCACTATGAATTGACGACAGGACCCGTTGGACATGACCGCTGAAATCCTTTTTGCCAGTCTGCACATCGCGACGCCCGAGCTGATCCTTGCGGTCGGCGCGCTGGCGCTGCTCATGATTGGCGTCTTCTCGGGCGACAAGTCGACAACGACGGTAACCGGCCTTGCCGTTGCCCTCCTGCTCGTCGTCGGTCTCTGGATCATCTTTGCCCCGGCATCGGGCGTGGCCTTCGGCGGTGTCTACATCGCCGATGCCTTCGGTAACTTCATGAAGGTGCTGGCGCTGATCGGCTCCATCACCGCCATGATCCTCGCTGTCGGCCAGGGCCGCTTCGAGCCGATCGGCCGTTTCGAATATCCGGTGCTGCTGGTGCTCGCGACGCTGGGCATCTTGCTGATGATCTCGGCCAACAACATGATCTCGCTCTACATGGCGCTGGAGTTGCAGTCGCTGGCGCTCTACGTCGTCTGCGCCATCAACCGTGAGAGCCTGCGCTCCACGGAAGCTGGCCTGAAGTACTTCGTTCTCGGCGCGCTCTCCTCCGGCATGCTGCTTTACGGCATGTCGCTGGTCTACGGCTTCACCGGCAACACCGGCTTCACCGAAATCGCCCAGGTTCTGGCATCGGAAACCCGCTCGCTCGGCCTCGTCTTCGGTCTGGTCTTCGTTCTCGCCGGTCTCGCATTCAAGATTTCCGCCGTGCCGTTCCACATGTGGACGCCAGATGTTTATGAAGGCGCACCGACCCCGGTTACGGCCTTCCTGTCGGCCGCACCGAAGATCGGCGCCATGGCGATCCTCGTCCGCATCGTCGTCGAAGCTTTCCAGCCCGTCTTTGCCGACTGGCAGCAGATCGTCGTCTTCATCTCGATTGCCTCCATGCTGCTCGGCTCCTTTGCCGCAATCGGCCAGAAGAACATCAAGCGCCTGATGGCCTATTCATCCATCGGTCACATGGGTTATGCGCTGGTCGGTCTTGCGGCCGGTACCGAAGCCGGTATCTCGGGCGTCATTCTTTACATGACCATCTACATGGTCATGACGCTCGGCACCTTCGCCTGCATTCTCTCCATGCGCCGCAAGGAAATCGGCAATGTCGAGAATGTCGAGGATCTTGCCGGTCTTTCGTCCTCCAACCCCTTCATGGCGGTTGTGCTGACGATCCTGATGTTCTCGCTTGCCGGCATTCCGCCACTCGCCGGCTTCTTCGGCAAGTATTACGTCTTCCTCGCCGCCATCGAAGCGAAGCTTTATCCGCTCGCCATCATCGGTGTTATCGGCTCGGTTGTCGGCGCCTATTATTATATCCGCGTCGTGAAGGTCATGTGGTTCGATGAGGCCAAGGACAAGTTCGAACGTCCGGCCGGTGAACTGAAAGTCGTTTATGCGCTTTCGGCCCTGTTCGTTGTCGCCTTCGTCGTCTTTGGCGGTGCACTTGGCAACGCGGTGACTGTTGCGGCGAAGACCTTCTTTTGAGCAGCACACACAAGCATACGGGTCGGATGTCCATCGATGACTTCCGGCACGAGGTGATGGCGGAGACGCCATCGACCAATCTGGAATGTTTCGCCCGGGCACGGGCGGGTGATGGCGGCAAACTTTGGGTTACCGCCATCCGCCAGACCGGCGGTCGCGGCCGTCGCGGTCGGCCGTGGGTATCTGAACCCGGCAATCTCTATGCCTCGCTTCTTCTGATCGATCCCGCGCCAGTTGAGCGTATCGGCTCCCTGCCGCTTGCTTTTGCGCTTGCCGTCTACCGCGCCATTCGCGCCGTGTTGCCGACAGCTGGTGAGCCGCTCGAAATCAAATGGCCGAACGACGTGCTGATCGGTCGCCGCAAGACCTGCGGTATCCTGATGGAGGCAGAGCTTCTACCAGACGGGCGACGCGCCATCGTCATCGGCATCGGCATCAATATTGCCCACAAGCCGGACAATCCGCTTTATCCCGTCACCATGCTCTCCGAGCACGGTGCGTCCTGTTCGTCCGACGAGTTGTTCGCTCATCTCTTTCGCGAGACGGCGGAGGTTCTGCGGAACTGGGATGAGGGCAGGGGCGTTTCCGGCATCATGACCGGATGGAGGGCGGCGGCCTGCGGTATTGGCGAACATATCACCGTCAATTTCCCGGACCGTTCGATCGGCGGGCGTTTTGTCGGCATTGATGATAATGGTTATCTGCTGCTGGATGAGGATGAGGGCGCAAGGCGTTCCATTGCCGCCGGCGACGTGTTTTTCGGATGAGGTGAACGGTGCGGCTCAGGAACCCGCGCCGAACCGGATCCCACAGGTTGGAGCTTTCCTGCAGCTCATGAAATGCAGGGTGACAAACCGGTTCCGCATCGGCCCGGTCGATCAGATGGTTCAACAGGTCCGATGCTGGATAAAGGTGACGGGCGCGGCAAATTGCCGACGCCTGTGCGCATTCGTGAATGGATAAGAAAAACAATGGCTAAACAGGACGAACTGGTCTTTGTGCCGCTTGGCGGCGTTGGTGAAATCGGCATGAATCTGGCGCTTTACGGTTATGGGCCGGAAAGCAAGCGCGAATGGATCATGGTGGATTGCGGCGTGACTTTCGCCGGCCCGGACCTGCCGGGCGTCGATCTGGTTCTGCCTGACATCAGCTACATCGCCGAGCAGAAAAAGAACCTCAAGGGCATCATCATCACCCACGCCCATGAGGACCATTATGGTGCAATGAACGATCTCTGGCCGGGTCTCAACGTGCCGGTCTATGCCTCGCCTTTCACCGCCGGCATGCTGGAAGCCAAGCGCGCCTATGAGGGCACGCGCGCCGAAATTCCTGTGACGATCTTCAAGGCCGGCGACCGTATCAATGTCGGGCCGTTCGAAATCGAGGCTGTTGGCGTCAACCACTCCATTCCGGAGCCGATGTCGCTGATCATTCGCACGCCGCTTGGCAATGTCATCCACACCGGCGACTGGAAGATCGATGAGGCCCCGTCGCTTGGGCCGTTGACGGACGAGGCCCGCTTCCGCGCGATCGGTGAAGAGGGCGTGCTGGCGCTGATGTGCGACAGCACCAACGCGCTGCGCGACGGCGTGTCGCCCTCCGAACATGAGGTTTCCGAAGGCCTGCGCCAGATCATCGAAAGTGCCGAAGGCCGCGTGGCCGTCACCACCTTCTCCTCCAATGTCGGGCGCATCCGCTCGATTGCGCAGGCGGCGGAGGCGGCTGGCCGCGAAGTATTGCTGCTCGGCTCCTCGCTGAAGCGTGTCGTGAATGTCTCGCAGGATCTTGGCATCATGGAAGGCATCAAGCCGTTCCTCGCCGAAGACGAATATGGCTATATTCCGCGCGACCGTGTGGTGGTGATCCTGACCGGTTCGCAGGGCGAACCACGCGCAGCGCTCGCCAAGCTTTCCCGCGACGAGATGCGCAATGTGGCGCTCGCTTCGGGAGATACCGTCGTATTTTCCTCGCGTGCCATCCCCGGCAACGAAAAGGCGATCATCGAGATCAAGAACGGCCTGATCGAACAGGGCGTTCACATCGTGACCGACAATGAAGCTCTGGTGCATGTCTCCGGCCATCCGCGCCGCAACGAGCTTTTGCGGATGTATGAGTGGACGAAGCCGCAGATCCTGGTGCCTGTCCACGGCGAGGCGGCGCATCTGGTGGCGCAGAAGGAACTGGCCGAGCAGGCCGGTATTTCCCAAGTGCCGAAGGTACGCAACGGCAACGTTCTGCGCCTGGCACCCGGCCCGGCGGAAGTCATCAACGATGTGCCGCATGGACGCGTCTTCAAGGACGGTAATCTCGTCGGCGATATGGACGAGATGGGCATCAGCAATCGCCGCAAACTGTCCTTCGCCGGCCATGTCGCCGTCAACGTCGTGCTGGACAGCCGTTACGACTTCCTCGGCGATCCCGATGTCGTGCCTTTTGGCCTGCCGGAATTTGATGACGAGGACGAGGCGATGGAGGACACGCTTTATGACGCCGTCCTCGGCGCCGTCGAAAGTATTCCGCGCGCCCGCCGCAAGGACCTGGCACTTCTGCGCGAATCGGTGCGCCGCGCCGTGCGCGCCGCCGCCAACCAGAGCTGGGGCAAGAAGCCGATCGTGACGGTTTTCGTAACGAAGGTATAACCCGGGAGATGAGGGTGGGGCTTACGCATCCTCCTTCGTCGTTTCGTTGAATTAAGGGGCCGTGCCGAAAAGCGCGGCCCTCTTTGTTTCTTTGTGGCTTTTTGCGCTTCTTGCCGAGAATTGATTCCGGTTCGCCGATGAATGCGTTACAAGAGCGCATTGTGCAGGAGGATCACATGCCGCTTCTTTCGGTCTTCGCCGTTTATTTCATCGTCTGGTGGACGGTGCTTTTCATCGTGCTTCCGATCGGCCTGCGCACCCAGGACGAGGAAGGCGATGTGGCACTGGGCACGGTCGCCAGCGCGCCAACCACATTCAAAGGCGGGCGGATCGTTCTGTGGACGACCCTGATCTCGGCGCTGATCTGTGGGCTTTGGTACGGCGCAACTTGGTGGTTCGGCTTCAGCCTTGACGACCTGCCGCGAATTATCCCAGTTTTCGACTGAAAAACGCGCTGACGATGTCGGCCGCGCCTGCATCCGTGCACTCAGCCTGACGGCAATCCGAAGTCTCTGCCCATGCATGTGGCAATTTCCGGCAGATCTGGCTGAGGCCCTGTCATATGGATGTCATATCTATCGTGCACACAGCAGCAACGTGGCCGATTGCGTGATTCATCGCCGTATTCTTGCTGGAACAATGGCAGGGAGCAGGGGCCGCGCGTAAAAGCAAAAAAAAACAAGGCATTTCAGCCTTGTTTTTCAGGTTTCGCGTGATCTGTAACCGTTGCCGGGGCAGCGACGAGCGCGCCTAAGATCTGATCCTCCCAAGACTGACCGCGAAAATGACAAGAATTTAAACTTCCTGCCTCTTTTGTAAGCTAAAGCTAGCCCAAACCCCCATGCTTGTCATCTCATTTTTTGCATATTTGTTACAGTCGGCAAAAAATTCTCTGTGGTGCATTATGTCGCACCCAATCAAGAATATTATTCCGGCCAAAGCGTTTTGACGCGAATTAGCTATCGCGAAAATACCTTCAAATGGCCTTTATCACTCTTTTCATGCCGGGTTTTCTTCTTGGCGGGAAACGGCTATATCCGGCGCCAATATCCCTCTATTCGGGGCGATTCCCGCGCCTTTGGTCGCTATCGTCCGTATCAATGGAAGCCGTCATGCGTCTTAGCCGTTATTTCCTGCCCATCCTCAAGGAAAACCCCAAGGAAGCCGAGATTGTTTCTCACCGCCTCATGCTGCGCGCCGGCATGATCCGGCAGCAATCGGCTGGCATCTATTCCTGGCTGCCGCTTGGCAAGCGCGTGCTGGACAAGGTCAACAAGATCATCCGCGAGGAGCAGAACCGTGCCGGCGCCATCGAGCTTCTGATGCCGACACTGCAAACGGCCGAACTCTGGCAGGAAAGCGGTCGTTACGATGACTACGGCAAGGAAATGCTCCGCATCAAGGACCGCCAGGACCGCCAGATGCTCTACGGCCCCACCAATGAGGAGATGATCACTGACATCTTCCGTTCCTATGTAAAGTCCTACAAGAACCTGCCGCTGAACCTCTATCATATCCAGCTAAAGTTCCGCGACGAGGTGCGTCCGCGCTTCGGCACCATGCGCTCGCGCGAGTTCCTGATGAAGGACGCCTATTCCTTCGACCTTACCAAGGAAGACGCGATCCATTCCTATAACAAGATGTTCGTGGCCTATCTGCGCACCTTCGAGCGTCTTGGCCTGCGTGCCATTCCCATGCGCGCCGATACCGGCCCGATCGGCGGCAACCACAGCCATGAATTCATCATTCTGGCCGATACCGGCGAATCCGAAGTCTTCTGCCACAAGAGCTTCCTTGACCGCGCCATCCCGGCCGAAAGCACCGATTTCGACGATGTCGCGGCGTTGCAGAGCGTGTTCGACGAGTGGACGGCCGATTACGCCGCGACCTCTGAAATGCATGACGAACCCGCCTATGATGCCATTCCCGAAGGCGAGCGCCTTTCGGCACGCGGCATCGAGGTTGGCCACATCTTCTATTTCGGCACCAAATATTCCGAGCCGATGGGCGCGAAGGTGCAGGGCAAGGATGGCAAGGAACACCCTGTCCACATGGGTTCCTATGGCATTGGACCGACACGCCTTGTTCCCGCCATCATTGAAGCATCGCATGACGAGAACGGAATCATCTGGCCGGCCTCGGTTGCTCCTTTCGATGTCGTGATCATCAACATGAAGGCTGGCGATGCGGCCTGCGATGCGGCTTGTGAAAAGCTGTATTATCAGCTCTCCAACGCCGGCAAGGATGTTCTCTACGACGATACCGACGACCGTGCAGGCCAGAAGTTTGCCACAGCCGATCTGATCGGTGTGCCGGTGCAGATCATCGTCGGCCCGCGTTCCGTTGCGAACGGCGAAGTCGAAGTGAAGAACCGCAAGACCGGCGAACGTGAAACCGTCACAATCGAGGCGGCAATGAACAGGGCGCTTGGCTAAGCGCAAAGGGAAAGATGGGAGCGGCCTTCATGTGAAGACCGCTCCGGTTTTATGGCACAGGCGCCGCTACGATTGGGACCGATCTTTGGAAAAGACCGATCCTGCAAATTGAGATCAGGGAGACGACATGGCAAAAGCCGATGCTGACAAGGGTGCGGCTCCTTCCGCCCGGGAAAGGACCGCCCGGCCTTTTTCCGCTTTTGAACGCATGGTAGCCTGGCGTTATCTGCGGTCGCGGCGCAAGGAAGCGTTCATTTCCGTCATCGCCGGTTTTTCTTTCGTCGGCATCATGCTGGGCGTGGCGACGCTGATCATCGTCATGGCTGTCATGAACGGTTTCCGCACCGAACTGATCTCGCGCATTCTCGGCATTAATGGTCACATGATCGTGCAGCCGATCGATCAACCGTTTAACAATTACGATGAACTGGCGAAGAAGTTTTCAGCCGTGCCGGGTGTCACCATGGCCTTGCCGTTGGTGGAAGGCCAGACACTTGCCTCCGGCCGTGGCGGTGCAGGCTCCGGCGCGCTGGTGCGCGGCGTGCGCCAGGAGGACATCGACAAGATCAAGGAAGTCGCGACCAACATCAAGACCGGCGATCTCGTCGGCTTCATGGCAGGTGACGGCGTTCTGGTCGGCTCAAGGCTGGCGGCGCAGCTGGGCGTGACGGCGGGCGACGATATCACCCTTATTTCGCCGGAAGGCGACGTGACGCCGATGGGCGTCAATCCACGCGTCAAATCCTACAAGATATCAGGCGTCTTCGAGATCGGCATGTCGGAATATGACGCCTCGATGATCTACATGCCGCTGTCCGAGGCGCAGCTTTATTTCAATGCTGACGGCATTGTGCAATCCATCGAGCTTTATGTCAGCCGGCCTGATGATGTCGACGGCATCCGACCGCTGGTGGAGCAGGCCGCCGAACGGCAGATCTATATCACCGACTGGAGACAGCGGAACCAGACCTTCTTCTCTGCCCTGCAGGTGGAACGGAACGTGATGTTCATGATCCTAACCCTCATCGTGCTGGTGGCGGCACTGAACATTATTTCCGGCCTCATCATGCTGGTGAAGGACAAGGGCAGCGATATCGCCATCCTTCGCACCATGGGTGCCAGTTCGGGCGCCGTCATGCGCATCTTCTTCATGACTGGGGCTGCCATCGGCACTGTCGGCACCTTTGCCGGCGTCGCACTCGGCGTGCTTGTCTGCCTCAATGTGGAATCCATCCGGCAGTTCTTCTCATGGGTATCGGGCACGGTGCTGTTTGACCCGCAGCTCTATTTCCTGAGCCAGCTGCCGGCCGAAATGGATTTGAGCGAGACCATCACCGTCGTCATCATGGCGCTGACGCTTTCTTTCCTGGCAACGATCTTTCCGGCCTGGCGGGCTTCCAAGCTCGATCCGGTGCAGGCCCTGCGTTACGAATAAGGACCGCTTCGCAATATGGCAAAAAAAACAGTGCTGCGGCTTACCGGTGTCGAGAGAACCTATGGTCAGGGCGAGACATCGCTTTCCATTCTGCGCAAGGCCGATTTTGAATTGAAGAGCGGTGAGATGGTGGCGCTTGTCGCCCCTTCGGGCACCGGCAAATCGACGCTGCTGCATCTGGCGGGGCTTCTGGAGCATCCCGATGCGGGTGAGGTCCTCATCAACGGTGCGCCCTGCAACGGCCTGCCGGATGAGGCGCGCACCGCGATCCGCCGCAGCGATATCGGTTTCGTTTATCAGTTCCATCACCTTCTGCCGGAATTCACCGCGGTGGAAAATGTGATGATGCCGCAACTTATCGCTGGCCTCACACAGGCGGAGGCACGCAAGCGTGCAAGCGCGCTGCTCGATTATATGCGGGTAGGCCATCGTGGTGAGCACCGTCCGGCCGAACTTTCGGGCGGTGAACAACAGCGTGTCGCCATTGCCCGCGCCGTCGCCAATGCGCCGCTGCTGCTGC
Source organism: Agrobacterium sp. El2ro-1b (assembly GCF_048298475.1). Classification (NCBI taxonomy): domain Bacteria; kingdom Pseudomonadati; phylum Pseudomonadota; class Alphaproteobacteria; order Hyphomicrobiales; family Rhizobiaceae; genus Agrobacterium; species Agrobacterium sp. El2ro-1b. Next base: position 925,938 of record NZ_CP103458.1, read on the forward strand.
TGGCCGACGAGCCGACCGGCAATCTCGATCCGGAAACCGCGCATTATGTTTTCGATGCGCTGGAGGCACTGGTGCGTCAATCCGGCCTCGCGGCGCTGATCGCGACCCACAATCACGATCTCGCCAACCGCATGGATCGCCGCGTGACGCTCGCCGACGGCAAGATCGTCGATTTTTAAAGCGCATTGCCGCGCGAGGCCTAACCCCGCGCATCGCACCTTGTGTCAGCTGTCGAACGGATGTCTTCCTTTTAGGAGACGGACCCCGAACTGCATGTCGCGAGAAACCGACTCCTTGGGTGCGCCTTGAGCACACCCGTTCCCCACATTTGATTTTTTCTCGGACCCGGAGGTGTTTTCACCTCCGGGTTTTTCGCTTTGGAGTCAGCGGCTTGCAATTCGCCCGGGCGGAACCGAAGGCGATTCTCGAACATTAGCAATAGCAATATCAGCAGAACCCTGTTGACAATCGAACAAAATGAGAACAAAGTTGGAACATAACGAGTAAGGAGAGACCAATGACCGATTTCATCCGTGACGTTGCCGCTTTCGCCTCCATCGCTGTCTTTGTTGCCAGCTTTTCGGTGATCCTCACCGCCCTGTGAAGAAGACACCGGCGCAGAAGACTGTATGGACGCCGCAAATTGGTGGACATTGAGCGCCGGAAATCGGAAAATCGCCCCCTCGATTCAGAATGACAGGAAGACGATATGGGCGATACGGTTGTGCGTGGAGAGACCTCTGGCGAAACGTTGAAGACCCCCGGTTTCGTCCATCTTCGGGTTCATTCCGCTTATTCCCTGCTTGAGGGGGCATTGCCCCTCAAGAAGATCATGTCCAAGGCCGTTGGGGACGGCCAGCCGGCCATCGCAATTACCGATACCAACAACCTCTTCGTCGCGCTGGAATTTTCCGAAAAGGCGCGGGACGAAGGTTTGCAGCCGATCATCGGCTGCCAGCTGTCCATCGACATGCAGGATGCGGCGGAGGATCGCCGCAATCATAACAGCCATTTGCAGAAACTTCCCGCCATCGTTCTTCTTGCGGCCGATGCGGAAGGATATGAGCGGCTGGTGGATCTCGTCAGCCGCGCCTATCTGGACGGTGAGGGCAGCAGCCATTCCGTGCACATTACCCGTGCATGGCTGGAGGAGGCCTCCAATGCCGGTCTCATTGCGCTGACCGGCGCTTCCGGCGGCCCCGTCGATATGGCGCTGAAGGAAGGCCACGCCGCGCAGGCGAAAGAGCGGCTGCTGACGCTGAAGTCACTCTTTGGCGACAGGCTTTATATCGAATTGCAGCGCCAGTCCGGTTACGACCGTTCCCATGAGCGGCGCTTGATAGGGCTGGCTTATGAACACGATATCCCCCTCGTTGCCACCAACGAGGCGTTTTTCCCGTCCAAGGCCGATTACGAAGCACATGATGCACTGATGGCGGTGGCACATAACGCCATCGTGTCCGATGACAGCCGGTTCCGCCTGACGCCCGATCATTATCTTAAAAGCCGTGACGAGATGACGGCGCTGTTTGCCGATCTTCCCGAGGCGCTGGAGAACACCGTCGAGATCGCGCTCCGCTGCTCCTATGTGCTGAAAAAGCGCGGGCCGATCCTGCCGCGTTTCACCGGCGCCAGCGACGATCCGGAAGCGGCGGAACGCGCCGAAACCGAGGAACTGCGCCGACAGGCGGTCGAGGGGCTGGATCAGCGGCTTGCCGCACTCGGCATGTCGCCCGGTTATACCGAACAGGATTATCGCGAGAGACTGGATTTCGAACTCGGCGTCATCTCGCGCATGAAGTTTCCGGGTTACTTCCTGATCGTTGCCGACTTCATCAAATGGGCCAAGCAGCAGGATATTCCGGTCGGCCCCGGCCGCGGTTCGGGTGCGGGCTCTCTCGTCGCCTATGCACTGACCATTACCGATGTCGATCCGCTGCGTTTCTCACTGCTGTTCGAACGCTTTCTCAATCCCGAACGCGTTTCGATGCCCGACTTCGATATCGACTTCTGTCAGGATCGCCGCGAAGAGGTGATCCGCTACGTGCAGCGCAAATATGGCCGCGAGCAGGTGGCGCAGATCATCACCTTCGGTTCGCTACAGGCGCGTGCGGCCCTGCGCGACGTCGGCCGTGTGCTGGAAATGCCCTATGGCCAGGTGGACAAGATCTGCAAGCTGGTGCCCAACAACCCGGCCAACCCGACGCCGCTTTCCAAGGCGATCGAGGAAGAGCCGCGCCTGCAGGAGGAGGCGGACAAGGAGCCGGTCGTCGCCCGCCTGCTGGATATCGCCCAGAAGATCGAAGGACTTTACCGCCACGCCTCTACCCATGCCGCCGGTATCGTCATCGGCGACCGCCCGCTCTCAAAGCTCGTGCCGATGTATCGCGATCCGCGATCCGATATGCCGGTCACCCAGTTCAATATGAAATGGGTGGAAAGCGCCGGCCTCGTCAAATTCGACTTTCTCGGCCTGAAGACGCTGACGGTTCTGAAAGTCGCCGTCGATTTCGTCGCCAAGCGCGGCATCAAGGTCGATCTCGCGGCCATTCCGCTTGAGGACGCCAAGACCTACGAGATGCTGTCGCGCGGCGAAACCATCGGGGTGTTCCAGGTGGAAAGTGCCGGCATGCGCAAGGCGCTGATCGGCATGCGCCCCGACTGTATCGAGGACATCATCGCGCTGGTGGCGCTTTATCGCCCCGGCCCGATGGAGAACATTCCGGTCTATAATGCCCGCAAACACGGCGAGGAGGAACTCGAATCGATCCATCCGACCATCGACCATCTCCTCAAGGAAACCCAGGGCGTTATCGTCTATCAGGAACAGGTGATGCAGATCGCCCAGGTTCTTTCCGGTTATTCGCTCGGCGAAGCCGATCTTCTGCGCCGTGCCATGGGCAAGAAGATCAAGGAGGAAATGGACCAGCAGCGCGAGCGTTTTGTCGATGGCGCCATTAAAAATGGTGTCTCGAAACCGCAGGCCAACACCATTTTCGACCTTTTGGCGAAGTTCGCCAATTACGGCTTCAACAAGAGCCATGCTGCCGCTTACGCCATCGTGTCCTACCAGACCGCCTATATGAAGGCGCATTATCCGGTGGAGTTCCTCGCGGCCTCCATGACACTCGATATGGCCAACACGGAAAAGCTGAACGATTTCCGTCAGGATGCCGGTCGTCTCGGTATCGAGGTTGTCGCCCCCTCGGTACAGACCTCCTTCCGCCAGTTCGAGACGGGCGAAAACCGCATCTATTATTCGCTGGCCGCCATCAAGGGCGTGGGTGAGGGGGCCGTGGAACACATCGTCCAGGTGCGTGGCGAAAAGCCATTTACGAGCCTTGAGGATTTCTGCCTGCGCATCGATCCCAAGCAGATCAACCGACGTGTGCTGGAAAGCCTGATCAATGCCGGCGCTTTCGATTGTTTCGGCCGTGACCGTGCAGAGCTGATCGGCGGGCTGGACCGCATCATCGGTTATGCCCAGATGGCGCAGAACAATCGCACCATTGGTCAGTCGGATATGTTCGGCTCCGGTGGCGGGACAGGCCCGGAAAAGCTCATTTTGCCGGCGTTCCAATCCTGGCTACCATCGGAAAAGCTGATACGCGAATATCAGGTGCTCGGTTTTTACCTCACGGCCCATCCGCTGGATACCTACCGGCCGCTGCTGGAAAAATTACGGGTACAGAATTTCGCCGATTTTTCCGCGGCGGTTAAGCAGGGGGCGTCCACGGTCGGGCGTCTGGCCGGGACCGTCACCGGCAAGCAGGAGCGCAAGACCCGGACCGGCAACAAGATGGGTATCATCACTTTTTCCGACGCATCCGGCCAGTATGAGGCAGTGCTGTTTTCCGAAGGGCTCGCCCAGTTCCGTGATCTGCTCGAGGTCGGCAAATCGCTGGTCATCAACGTCCAGGCGGAAGAACGCCCTGAAGGCATCGGTCTGCGTATCCAGACGGCTCAGTCGCTGGAAGAAAAATCCGTGCAGATGCAGAAGGCGCTTCGGGTTTATGTGCGCGATTCGGGCCCGCTGAAGACGGTGGCCCGTCATCTCAACACAAAGGGCGACGGATCGGTTTATTTCATCGTCATCAAGGATGAGGGCAGTCGCGAGATCGAGGTGGAGCTGACGGAGAAGTACCGCATTTCACCTGAAATCGCCGCCGCGCTACGATCCGCACCCGGCGTCGTTGATGTGGAACTGGTGTAAGGCGAAAGCCCTCACACCGGTCCCTCTTTCGTGACCGTGATAAAGTCGGTTCCGGTTCCTGTCTCCATCTGGTGACTGATATCGGAAACGGTGATCGAGCTTCCGCTTGAAAGCTCCTGCTCGATCCGGTGGCGTATCTCCGTGGGGATGTCGAGGCGACTGAGCACGGCGCTCAACTGGTCGAAGCCGCCGGGCGCTTCGGTAACGGTAATGCCAAGCCGCTTGCGGGCAGCGGCCGGCAGATGATTTTCGAGCGTCACGCCGTTCCATTCGGCGGTTCCGGCTGCGCGGTCCACGGAAACGGCCTCGAGGAAATGGGTGCCGAGCGCCACTTCCGGATTCTTGATATCGATGGCCGCTTCGAACAGCGGCTTGAAGTCCTGCCGCACCATGATCTGGCCATTCGGCGGATGATCCTCACCGGCAGACGCGTAAAGCGCCGTCACAAAGGCGTCGGTCAGAAGCGGTCCGGTGGTTTTCAGCCCTTTCCAGCGCTTGAACCCGTTGATGGCGTTCACCGTCATCTCGCCGGCATAACCATCGGCGGAACCGGCGTCGAAGCCGAGGCGGGTCAGCACGGTCTGGATATCGATCACCTTTTCCCGCTCGCCACGACGCGTAATGAGAATGCGCAGCGGCGAGGAGGCTTTGGTCTTTGCCGCCGGTTTGATGGCCTGCGTCTTTTCATTGACGGCAACCTCAACCGCACCCAATGCCGCATCGAAGGTCGCCGGACGCAACTCCACATCCGACAGAAGCAGTTTGCCGTCATCGGCATCGTCGCGTGGCGCAAACAGCGCCGGATGCTCTACGAAGCGCAGGGAAACCGGGCGATCGGTGATGATGACATGCACACCGGCCTGCGTGTCGCCGAAGAGTGACTTCGCAAATTTCGAGGGCAGGCGCACGCAGCCATGCGAGGCTGGATAATTCGGCACCTTGCCCTCGTGTAGCGCGATGCCGGACCATGTCAGCCGCTGCATGAAGGGCATGGGCGCGGCCGAATAGATATTCGACTCGTGGTATTTACGCTTTTCCAGAATGGAGAAGATGCCACTCGGCGTCTCGTGCCCGGCCTTGCCGGTGGAGACTTTCGAGGTAGCGATGATCTCACCATTTTCATAAAGCGAGAGTGACTGGTCGCTTTTGGACACCAGGATCTGCAGCGACCGGCTGTCGGCGGCAAGTGCCGGAAAGGCAAGAATGCTGGCCGACAGCATGCCGGTCAGAAGACGGAGGCGAAGGGACATGACGCAATACACCACATGCACAAAACTTCCCTCACTCAATCATGCGAAGTTTAATGAAGTTTAAGGAAGCGGCGACGGCAACATCACTAATTTGTGTAAAATCTAAAATACATTGGGCAGGGTGGTGGTCGGCGTGAGTGGAAAGGTTCGCATGGCCGTCTTCAAGCCCTATTTGCGGGTACCGAAGGTATAGCCGGTCTCGACGCTGCCCTTGCCGAACTTGTCGCGCAGCTTGTCCATTGCCGCCTCCGCCGCTGCCCGCCGTGTGGCCTGCCTGTCAACGAGATCGGGCGGATCGGCGAGGCCGGCATCGCGCAGATCGCTGACGCCGATGCCGATGAGGCGGAATTTGGTACCGTCGGTTTCTTTCTCCAGCAGCGCAAGGCCGGTGCGGAATATGCGGTCGGCAAGCTGGGTAGGGTCATCAAGCCTGCGGTTGCGGGTGCGGCTCTTGAAGTCCGCCGTTTTCATCTTCAGCACCACGGTCTGGCCGGCAATACCGCTTTTCTTCAGTCTCCAGGCAACTTTTTCGGAGAGTGATCGCAGGATCGGAACGAGGTCCTCATGGCGGGAGATATCGTTAAAGAAGGTGGTTTCGGACGATACGCTTTTGACCGGATCGTTATTATGCACATGCCGTTCATCAATGCCGCGCGAAAGCCGGAACAGCCGCTGCCCCATCACGCCGTAACGGCGCATCAGCTCGCTCTCCTCCATCTCCTGCAATTGCGCGATCATGCGGATGCCATCCGCCTCCAGCGTCGCTGCAAATGCCTTTCCCACGCCCCAGATGGTGGTCACCGGGCGCGCTGCGAGAAAGGACAGCGCCTCCGCTTCGCCGACAACAGAAAAGCCGCGCGGCTTTTGCAGGTCCGAGGCGACCTTGGCGAGAAACTTGCAATAGGAAAGCCCGGCAGAAACACTCACCCCCACCTCTTTTTCCACGCGTCGGGTGAACTTCGCCAGCACCCGCGCCGGCGGATCATGATGCAGCTTCTCGGTACCTGAAAGATCGAGAAACGCCTCATCGATGGAAAGCGGCTGCACCAGCGGCGTCAATTCCTGCATCATGGTCCGGATTTCACGGCCGACACGGCTGTATTTTTCCATGTCGGGCTTGATGACCACCGCGTCCGGGCAGGCTTCCAGCGCCTTGAACATGGGCATGGCGGAGCGCACGCCGTAGATGCGGGCGATATAACAGGCGGTGGAAACCACCCCGCGCTTGCCGCCGCCAACGATGACAGGCTTGTCGGCCAGTTCCGGATTGTCGCGCTTTTCGACAGAGGCATAAAAGGCATCGCAATCGATATGGGCGATGCTCAGATCGTAGAGTTCGGAATGGTAGAGAAGACGCGGGCTGCCACAGGCGCGGCAACGCCTCAGCCCTTCTGGCTGGCCAGCCAGACAGTCGCGGCAAAAACCGGGATCATAGCGGTGCGACGTGGACATGGGCCGAAAACAAAACCAGAACGTAGCCAACCATACTCCGGCTGTGGCGATGGCTCAAGAGCGTCCCGGACAAAGCCAGGATTTGGAGGCTGCGGCACGCTGGAAAAACTTGCATATCGTACAGAAATATTTGATCTTGATCCATATTGTAGTTACAATTGTAGATGATTTTTTACGCATGTTCGAATGGGATGAAGACAAAAACCGGTCCAATATCCGAAAGCACGGCGTCGGATTTCAGACCGCGATTCGAATCTTCGAAAACGCGGTTCTGTCCTGGGCCGATGAGCGCGCAGCCTATGGCGAGATGCGCCATCACACCATAGGCCAGATCGAAGGAGTTGTATTTCTGGCTGTCATTCATACCGATCGCGCCGGCAAAATCCGCATCATCTCCGCCCGGCCGGCGAACCGCCGCGAAAGGAAACGTTATGACGAAGAAATACGAAAAAGAGCTGAGCCTTGAAGAGCTTTCAGCCTTGCCCGACGAGAAGATAGACTACACGGATATTCCGGAACTGGATGAGAACTTCTGGGCGAATGCGACGCTCGTGGAGCCGGAAGGAACGCAGCAGATCACGCTAAGGGTCAAGAAATCCGTGATCGAGGCCTACAAATCCACAGGCAAGGGATACCAGACGCGCATGAACGCCGTTTTGGAATCCTACGCCCGCACATTGCGAAAACGCTGACTCTTGCTGCCTGCTCGTCCCGTCAATACACACCTGAATCCAGCCCCGGCCCGGAAAAATGGTGCCAGGCGGCGGCCACCGTTTCGGGGGATGTATCGGTGGCGGCGCAGAACGCCATCAGGTCCGGCTCGTGGCTCATCAGGAAATCCGTCAGCCCCGCCAGAAAGCCGGGATCATTGACGGCCTGGCGCAGCATATTGGCCTGTAACCCGCTCAAGGCCAGAAAACGCGACAGCATGTCCGGTTCGTTTGCCAGCCAGCCAAGTATGGCGGCCGCCGTTTCTTGCGGATCCTGGCCGGCATTGCCTTTGTTTTTTGTCTCGCGCAGCATTTCTTCCCCGAAGTTACCTATTTTGAAACCAAATCCCTCTAGCCTTGCGCAACGAATGGACGATGGAATCGGCATCCTGGCAACTTATATGTCTGGATGAAGGTTTCAAAGCGAAACGGGGACTGCCCACCATGCCCAAGCAGGTCATGATAGTCGAAGACAACGAGCTGAACATGAAGCTCTTTCGCGACCTGATCGAGGCGTCTGGTTATACCACCATACAGACGCGCAACGGTATGGAGGCTCTCGATCTCGCCCGCAAGCACCGCCCGGACCTCATCCTCATGGATATCCAGCTGCCGGAGGTTTCTGGGCTGGAAGTGACGAAGTGGCTGAAGGAAGATGACGAGTTACACGTCATCCCGGTCATCGCGGTCACGGCCTTTGCCATGAAGGGTGACGAGGAGCGTATTCGCCAGGGTGGATGTGAGGCCTATGTGTCCAAACCGATTTCCGTTCCGAAATTCATCGAAATCATCAAGACCTATCTTGGCGATGCGTAAGGCGGTTGGGGAACTGTTATGACGGCGAGAGTTCTGGTTGTTGACGACATACCCGCAAACGTGAAGCTTCTCGAAGCCCGGCTTGTCGCTGAGTATTTCGACGTCGTCACCGCAGAGGATGGTTTCAAGGCGCTGGCGATCTGCGATGAGGAGCAGGTAGATATCATCCTTCTCGATATCATGATGCCGGGCATGGATGGTTTCGAGGTCTGCGAAAGGCTGAAGGCCAATCCAAATACCGCGCATATTCCGGTTGTCATGGTCACCGCGCTCGATCAGCCATCGGACCGTGTGCGCGGCCTGAAAGCCGGCGCCGATGATTTTCTGACCAAACCGGTCAATGATCTTCAGCTGATCGCCCGCGTCAAAAGCCTCGTCCGTCTGAAGGCCGTCAGTGACGAGTTGCGGCTGCGTGCGGAAACCGCACGGCAGATCGGCATCGAGGAGATGCTGCGGAGCGATGGCCTGATGCAGACGCCGGGCCGCGTGCTGGTTGCGGATGGCCGCGCCAGTTCGCAGGAACGCATCATCCGGGCGCTGAAGCCGGTTGCGGAGGTCGATGCCGTCACGGAACCGCAGGCGGCCTTGCTCAAGGCGGCGAGCAATCCTTTCGAGCTCGTCATCGTCAATTCTAATTTTGAGGACTACGATCCGCTGAGACTGTGTTCGCAGTTTCGCTCGCTGGAGCGCACCCGTTTTCTGCCGTTGCTTCTGGTGGCGGAGCAGGGGGCGGATGAGATGGTGGCGCGTGCGCTCGATCTGGGGGTGAACGATTATATTCTCCGCCCGATCGATCCGAATGAACTCGTCGCCCGCTCGCTGACGCAGATCAGGCGCAAGCGCTACAATGAACATCTGCGGCTCAATCTGCAGCACACGATGGAGCTTGCGATTGTGGACGGGCTGACGGGCCTCAACAATCGTCGTTATCTCGATAGTCATCTGAAGATACTTTTCGACCGCGCCGCCGTGCGTGGTCGCCCGATTTCCATCTGCATGACCGATATAGACCGCTTCAAGCTGGTCAATGACACCTATGGCCACGATGTCGGCGATGAGGTGCTGCGAGAATTTGCAGCACGCATCCGCAGCACGGTGCGCGGTGCGGATCTCGCCTGCCGTTATGGCGGAGAGGAATTCGTCGTCGTCATGCCGGATACGCCCATGGAGCTTGCGGCAAGCGTCGCCGAGCGCCTGCGGGCAATCGTGGAAGACAAGCCCTTTTATGTTCGTTCCATCGATCGGGAACTGAGCATCACCGCCTCCCTCGGCATCGCCACCAGCAGCGGTGCCTTCGGCGCGCCGGACGAGATATTGAAGCAGGCCGACAAGGCGCTTTACGAGGCGAAACACGCCGGACGCAACCGCGTCGTGGCCGCCGCGGCCTGAGCCGGCCGCGGCCAATTAACCACGATTGTTTGCGCAGCCTCTCCGGCATATCCCGGCGAAATAGCTATTCGCAAATCGAAGCGGACGTCGCGAGACCGCAAGCTATTGACCCCAGATGTATTTTATCTCTTTGCAATGAAGGGATGAATTCGGGCGGCATCAATAGAGTTCAAGTTGAAAAATACGTTGAATTCAAACTCGCGGGGAACTATAGTGTGCCAGCTTGGTATATTTAACCATGTTTCTCAGGGAATGTATCTCTGGCTTAAGAATTTGTTGATTTTTATTTTACTTCTGCGCACACTCACAATCGAGAGTAACAGTTCTTCCGGCGGTTTGTCGGTCTTGCGATGATGGAATGATGCGGCTTTTGCCGTTTCGATTTCGCTCGTCAGGGGCTGGTATTGCGTAGTTTGAATGCCCCATGATGCTCAGGTCCGCCGCATCTCCTGAATCGTGGGGTCGGTCGGCTGACGATGTCCGAATCGGTTCCTCGTGCCGTAATCACATCGTTGGCCGACCGCCTTCTTCCCGAAAACAGCCCGTTGGTGGCGCTCGTATTGCGAGGTGCCAGTTCTTGTGCCGATTTCTGGCATGGCTGTGCGACGTCGATAGAGGGGCAGGGGGCGGATACAGGCCTGGGGGTGCTTGGAGCAGCCTTCGTGAATGCCCGCGGATATCTTGGCGATTTGTTTATTGAGCGGGCGGCAGACTCGAGCCCGTCAGTACCTTCACGCGTACTTTGCCAATGGCGGCAGGCAATTCCGCGGGCGTGTGGGGAGGCGCTGCCTTTATTTCCACGATAGGGAAGCCTGTGGACGCGAATAACATCTGAGTGGCTTCTCCTGCAGCACAAACAAAAAACGCGCCCATTGGGCGCGCTATTTGCCGGAGAACCGATCAAGAAATTACTTGATCTTGGTTTCCTTGAATTCAACGTGCTTGCGTACGACCGGGTCGTACTTCGTCTTCGTCATCTTGTCCGTGAACGTACGGCTGTTCTTGGTGGTGACGTAGAAGGTACCGGTGTCGGCTGTCGACAGCAGCTTGATCTTGATTGTTGTAGCTTTCGCCATGGTCGTCCTGCCTTTAAACAAATGAGAAGCCGCAGGCGCTTCTCACCTCGGCTAAATCTGGCGCGAAACTACGTATCGCGCCCAAAAAGTCAAGCCTGTTTTGCCCGGAAAACAAAACGGAACCCATAAAGCACCACGTAAAGCCCGAAAAATACGGCAAGCGCCCAGGCGAAACCGTCAGTGCCCGCAACATCCATGGAAATGCCGACGGCCTGCGGTCCGGCGATCGTACCCATGGCGTAACAGAAGATAAAGGCGGCATTGGCGGAGACCAGATCGGCCCCCTTGAGTCGTGAACCGAGATGGGTCAGGCCGACCGTGTACATGCCGGAGACGAGGCCACCCCAGAAGAGCAGCAGCGCCGCCACCAATATCCAGCTATCCACCAGGAGCGGCAATGCCAGTGTCCCGCAAACGCCCGCAAAGGCCATCAGGGCGAGCAGGGTGCGCCGATCCTTCAGCCGGTCGGAAAGCAGGCCAATCGGTATCTGGAAGACCATGTTGCCGATTCCCATCACTGTCAGCAGAAGGGCTGCCTGCGATTCGTTGAAACCCTCACGGGTGGCGTAGATGGGAAAGAGCGACAGGCCACCTGCCTGCACCGAACCAAACACGAAAGCTGCGGCCGATGCCATCGGCACCAGCCAGACGTAACGGATGAAATGGTGATTGGGGTGCTCGTCCAGTTCCGGGCTTTCGCCGCGCGCCATGAAGATGGGGATGGCGGCCAGAAGGATGATCGCGGCGCCAACGATAAAGGGCAGGATGCCTTCGCTGCCGACGACGGAAAACAGCAACGGGCCAACGGCAAAACCGACTGCAAGGCCGGTGGCGTAGATGCCGAGAACCATGCCGCGTTTTTTCGGCGGCGCGGTCATGTTGATCCAGTATTCGGAGAGAATGAACAGCGTGGTGGTGGCGCCGTGGAAAACGATTCGCAGCGGAAACCACATCCAGAAGGCATCGGCGAAATAGAAGCAGAGCGCGCTCAGCGCCGAAATAACCACGGCGAGCAGCATGGTTCGCGCCACGCCGAAATCATGGGCGATCTTGGTGGTGACCGGAGCCGCCATCATGGCCGCAACGCCGGCCATCGCCGAATTCACCCCGATCATGGTCGAGGAGATGCCGCGCTTTTCAAGAATGATCGATAGCAGCGGCAGCCCAAGGCCGATGGCGACACCGACTGCACTGATGGCGGAAATTGCGGCGATCAGTGAGGGCCAGTGGATGGCGTCCGCTTCTTCGCATTTCATTTGTGACATGACGGCCTTTATACAAACTCTCGAATGAACCGGCCGTGGCGCGTGACGTAGAGCCGCGCGGGGCTTTCAAATGGCAGTGAGGGATCACCTATCATGAGTTTTGTGACATCTTCGAGAACCGTGCGTGTGATTTTGGGCATGTTCAGACCGGAAAGGTCTGTCATGTCAAGCCATTGCACGTTGGAGAGTTCATTGGAATCACGGGTTAGCCGGACATCGAGCCCCAACTCGTCGCTATAACAGCAGAAGAACCGCGTGTCGTAGCGCCGCACATTGCCGGGCGGCGTGATGGCGCGTGCAACATATCTGAAACGGGAAAGATCCGGACCTCCGGCGCCCAATCCGAGATCCACGCCCGTTTCCTCGAAAAGCTCACGCGCAGCCGCAAGCGCCAGAGCTCTTGCACCGGCGGAACTGAGACGGCGCGCCGCGGAAGCGGTGAGGCTACGGAGGACGGCGGGATGCAGATCGCCGGAAAAGGGCAGCGCATGGTCGCGCGGATCGCGTTTGCCGCCCGGAAACACGTAAGTGCCCGGCATGAAGACATGGGCGTTGCTGCGCTGACCCATCAGCACCCTGAGTTGCGGGCCGGAACGGTCGAACAGGATGAGTGAGGCGGCATCGCGCGGCCGCAGAGGCGCGTGCACCGTCTCGGCATCCCGGGCGCGCTGAGGTTCATGCAAAGTCCGGCCCACGGTCAGTGAGAAGAGCCGTCTATCTGCACTTTTGGTTGTTTTCGGTCGAAGCCGTGCATCCGCAGCGCCCATTGCAGGCCGATGACGCCGCCCTTGATGGGTTGCAGCGTCAAAAGTGCAGCCAGAATGGTGATCGGCACCCAGATGGCAAAATGCGCCCACATGGGAATGTTCAGGATCATATCCGTCATCATGAAGCCGCCAACGGCGATATGGCCGATGATGACGATGGAGATATAAGGCGGCAGGTCGTCCGAACGGTGATGATGCATTTCTTCACCGCAGGCCGCACAGGCATCCACCGGCTTCAGGAAAGCCCGGAACAGGCGGCCGCTGCCGCAGGCCGGGCAGCGGTTGGCAATGCCCCGCATGATCGAGCGGCCAAGCGGCCTCTCCGCGCTGCTGTCTCCGAAGGTGACCGTTTCCGAGCCCTGATGTGCACTCATCCTTAAGTCCTTCTCCCGTTCTTGAACCGCTTCGCGGTCTTGTTAGCGTCGTCCTACCGTCGCCCTCTGGGCGGCCGCGTTCCGGGCTTCGCGCCAGGACGCGATGTCCGCCGGCCTGCCTTGTGGAACGACCGCGAGCCGACCGGCATCTTACGCCCAGGGCTCAGCATTTCAAAACGCAATGCGCCCGCAAGAGGCACCGCTTCTGCAAGCCGTACCTGAACCGTGTCGCCAAGCTGATAACCGAGACCGGTCTTTTCCCCCGTCAGAGCCTGATGGGCTTCATCATAGAAGAAATAATCGGTTCCGAGTGTAGATATAGGAACAAAGCCATCAGCGCCAAACTGCGGCAGCGCGACAAATAGTCCCGCCTTGGTGACACCGCCGACGCGGCCCTCGAATTCCTCGCCCACCCGTTCGGAAAGATGATGCGCGATCAGCCGGTTGACGGTGTCGCGCTCGGCCGCCATGGCGCGGCGCTCGAAGGTCGAGATTTCTGCGGCGATATCGTCCAGCGTCGCTTCTTCCTGCGGCGTGATACCGCCTTCGCCAAGTCCCAGCGAGCCCACCAGCGCACGATGCACGATGAGATCGGCATAACGGCGGATCGGTGAGGTGAAATGCGCGTATTTCATCAGGTTGAGGCCGAAATGGCCGATATTTTCGGGGCTGTAAATCGCCTGGCTCTGGCTGCGCAGCACCATCTCGTTGACCATGATCTGGTGCGGCGTGTCGAGCGCGCGTGCCAGAATGCCGTTGAAGGAGTTGGCGCGCATTGCCACACCCTTGGCCATGGAAATGCCGATGGTACCAAGGAATTCGCGCAGCACCTCCTGCTTGGAGAGTGTCGGGGCGTCGTGCACGCGGTAGACCAGCCGCTGCTTTTTCGTTTCCAATGTCTCGGCGGCGGCGACATTCGCCTGGATCATCATTTCTTCGATCAGCTTGTGCGCATCGAGGCGTTCGGGAATGACGACCTTATCCACCGTGCCGTCGGGCCGCAGCTGGATCTTGCGCTCCGGCATGTCGAGTTCAAGCGGCTGGCGGCGGTCGCGGCCGCGCTTCATCACCGCATAGGCATGCCACAGCGGCTTGAGGATCGGCTCCAGCAGCGTGCCGGTCTTGTCGTCGGGGTTGCCGTCGATCGCCGCCTGCGCCTGCTGGTAAGAGAGCTTGGCCGCGCTCTTCATCATGATGCGATGGAAGGTGTGGCCCGCTTTGCGGCCTTCCTTGGAGAACGTCATCCGCACGGCAAGGGCCGGACGGTCGACGCCTTCCTTCAGCGAGCAGAGATCATTGGAGATGCGTTCCGGCAGCATCGGCACGACACGGTCGGGGAAATAGACCGAGTTGCCGCGCTTCAGCGCCTCGCGGTCGAGTGGCGCGCCCGGCCGCACATACCAGGAGACATCGGCAATGGCGACGGTGACGATGACACCGTCAGGATTGTCGGGCGAGGGGTCCAGTTCGGCATAGACCGCATCGTCATGGTCCTTGGCGTCGGCAGGATCGATGGTGATGAGCGGCAGGTTGCGCCAGTCCTCGCGGTGCGACATGGTCGCTGCCTTGGCCGCATCGGCTTCCGCCAGAACATTCGACGGGAAGATATGCGGAATGCCATGCGCATAAATGGCGATCATCGAGATCGCCTTTTCCGAGGCGACCGAGCCGACGACGGACAGAACCTTTGCCCGCGTCAGGCCGTAACGGCCGCTATTGCGAGAGGTTTCCACCTCGATCAGATCGCCGTCCTTGGCATCGCCGACACCATCGGGATCGATGACCATTTCTTCGCCGCGCCGGTCGATCGGCATCAGCCGTCCGCCGCCGCCTTCCGTCTGCTTGAACACGCCAAGCAGCGCGTTCTGGCGACGGTCGATGAGCTTCACGACACGGGCCGTATAGGCCGGGCCGACGGTGTCCTTGGAAGGGAAAATCTTTGCCAGAATGCGGTCACCGAGACCGGCGGCGGGAGCCTTCTTGCCGCGATCCTGCGAAGACTGGCGGATCAGCACGGCGGGTGCAGCACCCATATCCTCCGGCCATTCCGCCGGCCGGCCGATCAATTCGCCGTCCTTGTCGCGGGTGGTGATGTCGAGAACCGTGACGGGCGGCAAGCCGCCTGGCCGCGTCAGCGACTTGCGGCTCTTGTGCACCATGCCATCGACTTCGAGTTCCTTCAGCAGGGCTTTCAGAACGATGCGGTTTTCGCCCTTCAGCCCGAAAGCCTTGGCGATTTCGCGTTTGGAAGCCTGCTGCGGATGGTCGGCGATGAATTTTAGCAGCACTTCGCGGGAAGGCACCTCACCATGGATGATGCCTTCACCTTCGCTCACCCGCTTGCCGCGCCCGGTGCGTCCGAAACCGTCACTGGCGGAACCCTGTCTCTGACGTGGCGCCTTGCTCACTCTGCTGCCTTCTTGGTTTTGGCCGCTGCCTTCGGCTTGGCGGCCGCCTTGCTCTTGGTTGCCGCCTTGGCCTTGGTGGTTTTCGGCTTTGCCGCTGCTTCACTATCGGCCTTCTTGGCGGTGGTCTTCTTGGCCTTGGCGGGCTTGCCGCCGGTGCCGGTCTTGGCGATGCGCTCGGCGATCAGCACCAGCGACTCGTCCAATGTCACAGAAGCCGGGTCCTGCCCCTTCGGAATGGTGGCGTTGACCTTGCCCCAGTTGACGTAAGCGCCATAACGCCCGTCGCGAACGGTGATGGCACCACCATCGGGATGGTCGCCCAGTTCTTTCAGCGCGGCCGGCGTGCCGCTGCGGCCCGGTCCCTTGGCCTGCTTTTCGGCAATGACGGTCACGGCGCGGTTGAGGCCGATCGAGAACACGTCCTCGATGCTTTCGAGGTTCGCATAGGAACCGTCATGCAGAAGGAAGGGTCCGTAGCGACCGAGACCGGCAGAGATCATCTTGCCAGTTTCCGGATGTTTGCCGATATCGCGCGGCAGATTGATGAGCGCCAGCGCCTTTTCGTGGTCGATATCCTCAGGCTTCCAGCCCTTGGGCAGTGAGGAACGCTTGGCTTCCTTGCCATCGCCGCGCTGGATATAGGGTCCGAAGCGGCCGGACCGAAGCGTCAGCTCCTCGCCGGTCATCGGATCGGCACCGAGTGCTTTCGGCTCGTTAGAGGCCGCAGCATCCGCTTCCGCACCATCGGAGGTGAGCTGGCGGGTAAAATTGCACTCCGGATAGTTGGAGCAACCAACGAAAGCGCCGTATTTGCCGAGCTTCAGCGAAAGATTACCCGTGCCGCAAACCTGACAGATGCGCGGATCCGATCCATCCTCGCGCTTGGGGAAGACCAGCGGCGCCAGAACCTCGTTCAACGCATCAAGCACGTTGGTAACGCGCAGTTCCTTGGTATCTTCGATCTGCGCGAAGAAATCCTTCCAGAAATCGCGCAGCACCTGCTTCCAGTCCAGCTCGCCGGCCGAAATGCGGTCGAGCTTTTCTTCGAGAGCGGCGGTGAAGTCGTATTCCACATATTTGGTGAAAAAGCTCTCAAGGAAAGCCGTCACCAGCCGTCCACGCGAATGCGGGATCAGCTTGCGCTTGTCTATGACGATATATTCGCGGTCGCTCAGCGTCTTCAGCGTCGCGGCGTAGGTGGAAGGACGGCCGATGCCGAGCTCTTCCATCTTCTTGATGAGCGAGGCTTCCGAATAACGCGGCGGCGGTTCGGTGAAGTGCTGGCTGGCATTGATCTTCTGCTTGGCGAGATTTTCGCGCGCATTGATCTGCGGCAGACGGCCTTCGTCGTCACCATCGTCGCTCTGTTCGCCATCTTCCTTCTGGTCGGTATAGGCGGCAATGAAGCCGTCGAACCGGATGACGGAACCGACGGCGCGCAGGCCGGCCTTCTCACCGTTCTTGTCCGCGAGGATTTCGACCGTTGTTCGCTCGATTTCTGCGGACGCCATCTGGCTGGCGATACCGCGCTTCCAGATCAGGTCGTAAAGGCGTAGCTGGTCGGCATCGAGATAACGCTTCACCTGGTCCGGCGTGCGCGTGAAATCGGTCGGGCGGATCGCTTCGTGCGCTTCCTGGGCGTTCTTGGCCTTGGTGGAATAGAAGCGCGCCTTTTCCGGCACGTAACGCTCTCCGAACTGCTCGCCGATGGCGAGGCGGGCAGCATCGATCGCCTCCGGCGCTATCTGCACGCCGTCGGTACGCATATAGGTGATCAGGCCGACGGTTTCTCCGCCGATATCGATGCCTTCATAAAGCTTCTGCGCTACCTGCATCGTCCGCGAGGCACCAAAGCCCATGCGCGAAGACGCGGCCTGCTGAAGCGTCGAGGTGGTGAAGGGCGGGCCGGGATTACGTTTGACGGGCTTTGCCTCGACCGTGTCGACAACATAGGTCGCGCCTTCCAGCAGCACCTTCAGCCGGTTTGCATCTTCGCCGGTCTTGATCCCGCGGCTTTGCAGCCGCTTGCCGTCGGCCGAAACCAGCTTCGCCTCGAACTCGTCACCGCGCGGTGTCTTCAAAAGCGCGCTGATGTTCCAATATTCTTCGGAGACGAAACGCTCGATCTCGGATTCACGGTCGCAGACAAGACGCAGCGCAACCGACTGCACACGGCCGGCGGAACGCGCGCCCGGCAGCTTGCGCCACAGAACGGGAGAGAGGTTGAAGCCGACGAGATAATCCAGTGCACGGCGGGCGAGATAGGCGTCGACCAGCGGCACGTCGATGTCGCGCGGGTTCGCCATGGCGTCCAGAACCGCCTTCTTGGTGATGGCGTTGAAGACCACGCGCTTTACCGGCTTGTCGCCGAGAACGCGCTTCTTCTTCAAAAGATCGAGAACGTGCCAGGAAATGGCCTCACCTTCGCGATCAGGGTCGGTTGCGAGAAACAGGCCATCAGAGGATTTTACCGCATCGGCAATATCCTTCATGCGTTTGGCGGATGCGCTGTCGACTTCCCAGGACATCTCGAAATCCTGGTCGGGCAGCACCGATCCATCCTTGGCGGGAAGGTCTCTGACGTGACCAAAGGATGCAAGAACCTTATAGCCCGAACCAAGATACTTGTTGATCGTCTTGGCTTTGGCAGGAGATTCTACGACAACGACATTCATATTGTTCTTCTCTGGAACTGGTCCGTTAACGTGGCCCCGGTCGCGGCGCGGTGCCGCAATTGGCCTTCTTTATAATTCGACATGGACAGGTAATGCCCGCGGGTCAAGAGGCAAGCCCGAATTTATCGCATCCAGGCGATTGCAACCTATGGATAATCTATCGTTGTATTGCAATCTTTGGTAAATTGGTTATGATGGGCAACATCATTTGAACAGACTTAATGCTTCCCGTTTCAGGCTGACTTTCCAGGATAAATATATGGTCCCGAACGCAACAAACAATAATGCCGATAATGAAGGGACCAAAGAGAGCTTGGCTTACATTCGCCAGATGCTGGCGGAGCTGCGCCAGGTCGCCAGCCGCGAGGGCGCCGACATGCTGTGTTACCTGATCGAGATGGCCTATGTCGAAGTCGGCGATATCCAGAGCGGGCGACGCAAACTGTCAATCCGCGACGACCAGCGAAACACGCCCCCCGGCATGCTGGTTTAGACGCCCGGCTATATCAAGCTCCAGCAGCACCAGATGAACGCTGGCAGCGGAAAAACCCGTATGGCGGATGATGTCGTCAATCTCGACGGGCGAGGGGCCGAGTGCGGAAGCGATGACGCTGCGCTCATCATCTCCGGGCGGTGACATGTCTTCGTCGGAGCGCGGTTCCTCGATCTTGCGGTCATAGGGCAATTGCGGCTCCATCAGTGGTCGCAGCGCTTCGAGAATATCGGCAGCGCCCGTGGTCAGCATGGCGCCTTCCTTGATCAGCCGGTTGGTGCCTTCGCAGCGTGCATCGAGCGGGGAGCCGGGCACGGCAAAAACCAGACGACCCGCTTCGCCGGCAAGCCGCGCCGTAATCAGCGAACCCGAACGCTCCGCCGCCTCCACGATGACGACGCCGAGCGAAACGCCCGCGATCAACCGGTTGCGGCGCGGGAAATCGCGGGCGCGCGGTTCCCAGCCAAAGGGCATTTCGCTGATCGTCGCGCCGCCCTGATCGTATATGTCCTGCAAAAGCCCGAAATTTTCCTGCGGGTAGGGCCGGTCGAGACCGCCGGCCAGCATCGCCACCGTGCCGGTTGCAAGGCTTGCCCGGTGCGCGGCCGCATCGATGCCGCGCGCCAGTCCTGATGCAATCGTATAACCGGCCCGTCCACAGTCGCGTGCCAGCATGGCAGCAAATTTCGCGCCGTTGATCGACGCGTTGCGCGAACCCACGATGCCGATGCAGGCTCTTGTCGCCGCGTCCGTCGACCCCTTCATGGCGATCAGCGGCGGTGCGCCATCGAGCTGCCGCAGGGCAGGCGGATAATCCGGTTCGCCGATACCCACGAAACGTGCACCAAATTTTTCGGCCGTTTCGATTTCGCCTTCCGCCTCCGACGGCGTGGCGATGCGCGGGCTGCGGGAGGAGCCGCCGCGCTTTGAAAGCTCGGGCAGGGCATCCAGCGCCTTTTCGGCGCTGCCGAAATGATTGATGAGTTCGCGGAAGGTGACGGGGCCGATATTGTCACTGCGGATCAGCCGCAGCCATGCGACTCGCTGCCGTGCGGAAAGCTCTATGCCCTGCCGTGTCGTTTCCTCATGCGGCATGGCATATCCTCAAGATGGGGTTTAGCCCTTTTTACCGATCCTGCTTTCGGTGCCGGCCATCAGACGCTTGATATTCTCGCGATGTTTCCACCAGGAAATTACGCTGAGCAGCGTCACCAGCAGTGCCGTCTTTTCAGGACCGAGCACCCAGAGCGCGACGGGAATGATCAGCATGGCCAGCAGTGCCGACAGCGAGGAGTAGCGGGTGATGAACGCGGTTGCGAGCCAGATCAGCGCGAAGGCCAGCATCATCAGCGGTGCCGCACCGAGAAGGACGCCGATATAGACGGCGACGCCCTTGCCGCCCTTGAAGCCGAGCCACACCGGAAACAGATGACCGAGAAAGGCGAAGAAACCGGCGACCAGCGACGCCTCGTAACCCCAGAGCGCATTGGCGACCAGCACCGCCGCGGTGCCCTTCAGCGCGTCGAGCAGCAGGGTCGCGGCGGCGAGCTTCTTGTTGCCGGTGCGCAGCACATTGGTGGCGCCGATATTGCCCGAACCGATCTTGCGCACGTCACCCAGCCCCGCCATACGGGTGAGGATGAGGCCGAAGGGGATGGAGCCAAGCAGATAGCCGATCAGCGCTGCCAGCGCGAGAAGGGCAGGCGCCGTCTGCCAGTCAGTCAAAGCACTCATTCAAACGTCCCCTCTGTCGCGCTGTCAGCGTGATCTCTTGCCGTGATCTTATGCCAAGGAATGAACGGCTTTGCCAGCCACATAAGTGGCGACAGCACGGCCGCTGAAACGGGCATCTTCGAAAGGCGTATTCTTGGATTTCGACACCAGTTGGTCGCGTGCCACGAGCCATGGCTCATCGAGATCGATCAGCGTGATATCGGCCTTCGCACCGGCTTTAAGCGTTCCAGCGTCGAGACCGAAAATCTTTGCCGGGCGGGTGGAAAGCGCATCGATCAGCCGCATCAGCGGAACTTCGCCGCTATGGTGAAGACGTAGTGCTGCCGCCAGCATGGTTTCCAGCCCCACCGCACCGCTCGCCGCATCCGAAAACGGCAGGCGTTTGGTATCGACATCCTGCGGATCGTGTGAGGAGACAATAATATCGATGGTACCGTCCTTCAGCGCTTCCACCATGGCCTTGCGGTCGTCTTCGGCGCGCAGCGGCGGCGAAAGCTTGAAGAAGGTGCGGTATTCGCCGATATCGTTCTCGTTCAGTGTCAGATGATTGATCGAGATGCCGCAGGTGGCTTTCACACCCCGCTGCCGGGCGACACGGATCGCCTCTGCCGATTCCGGTACGGAAATCTTAGCGGCGTGGTAGATCGCCTGCGTCAGGCCGGCAATGCGCAGGTCACGCTCCAGCGGAATGATTTCGGCTTCTTTCGGAACGCCTGACAGCCCGAGCCAGCTTGCAAAAAGCCCCTCGTTCATGTCGCCGCCGCCGATATATTTGTCGCGGGTCTCGAGCGCGATCACAGCACCCAGTTCGCGGGCATAGGTCATGGCGCGGCGCAGCACCAGCGTGTCGGAAAGCGCCTTGCGGCCATTGGTGAAGGCCACCGCACCGGCTTCTTTCAACATGCCGAACTCGGTCATCTCCTCGCCGCGGAGGCCCTTGGTCAGGGCCGCTGCCGGGTGGACATTGACGATTGCCTTGTCGCGCGCCGTCTTCTTCACATATTCGACCAGCGCAATGTCATCGATTACGGGGTCGGTGTCCGGCATCACGATAATGCTGGTGACGCCGCCGGCCGCTGCCGCGCGCGAGGCGGATTCGATGGTTTCACGATGTTCGCCGCCGGGTTCGCCGACAAAGACGCGGGCATCCACCAGACCGGGAACGGCCAGCAGCCCCTTGCAGTCGCGCACCGTCGCACCATCAGGCGCGCCTTGATTGTGCCCATCCTTGCCTGCTGCGAGAATGGTGCCATCGGCGCCGATGACGATGCTGCCGGTCTCATCCAGATTGCGGGAGGGATCGACGATGCGGAGGTTCTTGAGAACGGTCACGGCACTCATACGCGCTCACCCTGATTTTGCGAGACAAGCAGGGTTTCCATCACAGCCATGCGCACAGCAACCCCCATTTCCACCTGGCTTTCGATAACGCTCTGCGGACCGTCCGCCACTTCGGAGGCGATTTCCACGCCACGGTTCATCGGGCCGGGGTGCATGACCAGCGCATCTTCCTTCGCCGCTTTCAGCTTTTCGGCGTCGAGACCGTAATAATGGAAATATTCGCGCACCGAAGGCACGAAGGAGCCGGACATGCGCTCGCGCTGCAGGCGCAGCATCATCACCACATCGGCATTCTTCAACCCTTCCTTCATGTCGTGGAAGACTTCCACGCTCATATCGCGAATGCCGGAGGGCAGAAGCGTGGCGGGGGCGACAACGCGAACCCGCGCACCCATCTGGTTGAGAAGAATGATATTGGAGCGGGCGACGCGCGAATGCAGCACGTCACCGCAGATCGCGACCGTGATACCGGAAAGCTCGCCCTTGGCGCGGCGGATGGTCAGCGCATCCAGCAGCGCCTGTGTCGGGTGCTCGTGCTGGCCGTCGCCGGCATTGACCACGGAGCAGGCGACCTTTTGTGCCAACAGCGCTGCGGCACCGGCCGACGAATGGCGAACCACCAGCACATCCGGGCGCATGGCGTTCAGCGTCATCGCCGTATCGATCAGCGTTTCGCCCTTCTTCACCGAGGAGTTGCCGACTGACATGTTCATCACGTCTGCGCCAAGGCGCTTTCCGGCCAGCTCGAAGGAGGATTGCGTGCGCGTCGAGGCTTCGAAGAACAGGTTGATCTGCGTCAGGCCTCGCAGCGTCGAGGTCTTTTTCTCGCGCTGGCGGCTGATTTTCACCGCCTCGTCGGCTTTGTCGAGAAGCAGGGTAATATCCTGATGGGAAAGCCCCTTGATGCCGAGGAGATGGCGATGGGGGAAGAAGACCATGCGGTTTGCCTCCTGACGGGCGCCGCATTTTCCCGTGAAAATGCCCGGAACGCCCGAATGCTGATCCGTGCGCTCCATTCGCTGTGAACACGCCTCAGGAGTGCCGCGGAATTCGGTCCTGCGCTCTATAGAGATTGCATGGTCGCGGGGCAAGCGCCCGTAACCGCTGAAATGAAAACACGGCGATGTTTCCCCAACCCGGCAAAGATGGTGTCCATCGTTCTGCACCGTCAGGCAATACCGTGTTCCTTCAGGAGCGCCTGCTCGTCACCCGATACCCAGCCGAAAACCTTCGGTTCGCCATCCAGTGTCTGAACGAAATAATGAACGTCGAAATCGATTGCGACATTCGATTGTCCTTTTCGGGTAAAGTTCGCTGTCCAGGACACATGCGCAATACAATGATGGTCATCGATCGCGGAAATGCGGATATCGCGGATACGTATTCCCTCCGTTCCTATGACCCGATAACGCTCATAAGCCTTCGTCATGGCCTCCTTGAGGTTGTCATCGTTTTTTCCGGTCATGACACCGGCTGGGGAAGCGGTGATGAAGTCGGATGCATAGAGGGATTCGATCTCCTCCGCATTTATGTCACCTTTGAGAGATGTGTTGAAAAATCGTTCATATCGCTCGAAGAGCTTCTTCGCACTCGCCTCCATGGTTTCCTCCTGTGCAGGCTTTCAGCATGTGGCGAACCAAAAAAGCCTATGGCAGGTTCCACATCAGGTGGTGGATTAAGCGGAATGCGCGCGATGGCACGTGCACAACCAGTCAGACTGGCTGTCGCAGGCCGCGATAGGTATGGATATAAGGGGCCGCTTGCGGAAGTGTATCGGGTTTTGTCGCTGCATCTTGCCGGAAACGTGTCTGGCATTCTCGCCGCTGCGGACTTAAATCGGCCTCTCCCGAAAAATACTGAAAGCGGCGGCTTAATCGTCTCAATCGCTTCCTGTGGGCGGAATTATGCAATATCACCCCACTATGCAATGCCAGTACAAAACAGCTAGAAGCAGCGGATGACCCAGAATTCCCGGACAGAAGAAACGCTCGCCGAACTGAACCAGCCTAGCCTCTGGTCCGGTATCAACGCCTATCGTTCCGATCCGCTGATCGTCGATCTCACCTCCGGCCTGTCGCGCAATCTGAGGGACGAGTACGACCAGCTCGGCCGTTACGTCACCTCGCATGAGGCGCAGGAACTGGCGCGCATGGCCAATCAGGGCGTGCCGCAGCTGCATACCCACGGCCCGCGCGGCGAACGTCTCGACCAGGTGGAATTCCATCCCGCCTGGCATGCGCTGATGCGCCGTTCCATGTCATCAGGTCTGCACTCCAGCGTCTGGGAGAATTCCCCCGATACGCGCGGGAGTGAGCACAAGGCCCGCGCCACGAAATTCTACCTCACCTCGCAGCTGGAGGCAGGGCATCTCTGCCCGCTGACCATGACGAGCGCTTCGGTTGCCGCCATCATGACCTCGCCGCGGGTGCAGAAGGAGTGGATGCCGAAGATCCTGTCGCGCAAATATGACAGCTCGCAGAAACCGGCCCTGCAGAAAACCGCCGTCACCGTCGGCATGGGCATGACGGAAAAGCAGGGCGGCACGGACGTGCGCGCCAACCGCACCACGGCCGAGCGCGTGGGCGAGGGCATCTATCGCCTCTCCGGCCACAAATGGTTCCTCTCCGCGCCGATGAGCGACGGCTTCGTGATGCTGGCCCAGATGGGCGACGGCATGGGCTGCTTCCTGGTGCCGCGTTATCTCGAAGACGGTTCAAAGAACGGCCTGCATTTCCAGCGCCTGAAGGACAAGCTCGGTAACCGCTCCAATGCGTCGGCCGAAGTCGAGTTCACCGATGCTTTCGGTTATCTGCTCGGCGATCCCGGCAGCGGTATTCGCACCATCCTCGATATGGTGACGCTGACGCGGCTGGATTGTGCGCTGGCGTCCGCTGGCATGATGCGCGCTTCCCTTGCCGAAGCCGTTCATTTCGCCCGCGGCCGTTCGGTTTTCGGCAAGATGCTGGTCAGCCAACCGATCATGACCCGCGTTCTTGCCGATATGGCGCTGGATGTGGCCGCTGCCACGGCGCTCTCTTTCCGGCTGGCAACGGCCTTCGACGCCGCCCGCAACAATCCGGCAGAAGCCGCTTATGCCCGCGTCATGACGCCTATCGTCAAATACTGGTGCTGCAAGATCGCGCCGGCGCTTATCTATGAGGCCATGGAATGCCTTGGTGGCAACGGCTACGTCGAAGAGCGGCCGATTGCCCGTCACTATCGCGAAGCGCCTGTTAACGCCATCTGGGAAGGGTCCGGCAACGTCATGGCGCTGGATGTGCTGCGGGTTCTCCAGCGCGGCAAGGATTTGTTCGATCTCGTCTTCCAGACGCTGGAGCGCGATCTCGGACCTGCCGGCAAGAAGACCACCGATGTGTTGCGTGCCGCGATCGCCCTTGCAGAACGCGACGAAGGGGCAGCCCGCCTGCTGGTGGAGCAGTTCGCGCTTGCGGCCGCTGCCGCCGAGCTTTGCCGTCTGGGCGCCGGCAAGATCGCCGATGCCTTCCTCGAAACCCGTCTCGCAGGCGGCTGGCGGCACACTTACGGCATGCTCGATTCCCGCTTCGATCCGAATTATATAATCGATTTATTGTATCCGCCCGCATCCTGACGGATAAAGGGTGGAGGGCTATTTTTTGCAGTCCCTGTGGGAGGGGTATCGGATTTGAGAAAATGCGTTGGCGTGGGGAGTATTCCTGTCTTTCAGACGGCTGGCGCGTGTCCGCGCACGAAGATGGAGGGCGCCTGCAAATGCTGACCTTCCGCTCCGCCCGCCCTGAAGATGAAGACGCGCTTTACGCCATAAGCCTTGCCACCGGCGATGCCGGGCAGGATGCCACCCCGCTCTACAATGATGGCCGTATGGTGGGGCATATCTATTCCGCGCCCTATCTGCGCCTCTGGCCCGATGCCGTTTTCGTGGCCGAGGATGAGGAGGGTGTCTGCGGCTACATCGCCGGCGCGCTCGATACAGTCTTGCACGAGCAACGGCTGGAGCAGGAGTGGTGGCCGCATCTGCGCGCCCTTTATCCCGATCCCGGCGGCGACCCGCAGACATGGGACGCCGACCAGCGCCGCGCCCATTTCATCCATCATCCACGCAACACGCCCTCCTGGCTTGCCGATCCCTTTCCGGCTCATATCCACATGAACCTCCTGCCACGCACGCAGGGCAAGGGCGGCGGCACCCGGCTTCTGTCCCGCTGGCTGGACATGGCAAGGCAGAACACCGTCTACGGCATCCACCTCGGCGCCAGCGAACGCAACCATGCCGGCATGCGGTTCTGGGAAACTCGCGGGTTCAAGCGCCTCGACAGCCACGAAACGCCCGGCAGCGTCTGGTTTGGCATGGCTTTGGAATGATATTGGCAGATTATGCCAATCGGTGCTATTGCTAGGCGTAAATGAAGTGTGGTGGAGGCCCCGATGCCAACGCGTAACGTCGTCCTGACACAGCATCACGAAGAGATCATAGACGAGCTCGTCAAATCCGGCCGCTATCAAAACGCCAGTGAAGTGCTGCGTGAAGGCTTACGGTTAATTGAGAAGCGAGAGCTTCTTGAGGCAACCAGACTGGAAGCCCTGAAGGTCGCGGCGCAACAGGGCTTCGCCGACCTTGACCAGGGACGTTATATCGATGTTTCGGATGATGCCCTTGACGATTTCATTTCCGCTTTCGGGCGCGAGGCTGAAGTGCGCCTGACCAAGTCCGACGACAAATGACAACGTATCGTCTGTCCGATGCCGCACAATCGGACATCATTGAAATTCTGGGATGGACACACGCGACGTTTGGAACTGCAGCGAGAAAACGCTACGAAAAGTTGCTTGCAACAGCATTGCGTGATGTTGCTATTGATCCGCTACGCGCCGGCACGAATATTCGCGCTGAACTTGGTGAAGACGTGCGTAGCTACCACCTGCGTTATAGTCGTGAGCGGGCAAAAAGCGAAACGGGCCTCGTTAAAAATCCGAGGCATCTGTTACTCTATCGTGCACTACGACCCGGTTTGGTGGGTGTCGGTCGCGTTCTTCACGATTCGATGGAAATCGAGCGCCATCTTCCGGACGATTATGGTGATATTACTTTCTGAGAATGTCTGGAGGCGTCCCTGTTGCGTATTGAAAACGGTATGGCGGGCCCGTCATCCACAGGAACCTTCTCACCATCCACCCACCCACATTGTTCTTCCCTTCATGCTTTGTTAACCCCTTCAAAAGGCCTTTCAGAAAACGGGTAGGGAATCATGCTGGCGACCGCAGAGGCGATTTCAGCCGACAGACCGGAAAAGCGCATCAAGGACCGTGCTCAGACCGAGAAGGCGATTTTTAATGCGGCGCGGTCGCTGCTTGCCGAAGAGGGGTTCCAGGGGTTCGGCATCAATGCCGTCGCCCGCCGCGCCGGCTGCGACAAGCAGCTGATCTATCGATATTTCGGCGGCCTTGATGGTCTGATCGAGGCGATCGGCGAGGATCTCGGCTCCTGGGTCAAGGATCGTATTCCCGAAGACACCGGCGGCATGTTTCTGCTGACCTACGGCGATCTCATGGAAAAGCTGGCGCTTTATTTTATCGACGCGCTGCGCAGCGACCCGCTCGTCTGCAAGATCATTGCCTGGGAAGTTTCGGATGGTTCGCCGCAGGTCCGCCAGCTGGCCGAAGCCCGCGCCAAGTCGCTGGGCAAATGGCTGGAGCGCATGCGCGGCTCGCTTGCGGCTCCCAGGGGCGTAGATACCGCTGCCGTCAACGCCGTATTGTTTGCCGCCATCCAGCATCTCGTCATTTCCGCGGCCACCAGCGGCCAGTTTGCCGGCGTGCCGCTCAAATCCGATAAGGACTGGGATAAGATCACCACCGCCGTCAAAAGGCTGGTGCGCGGCGTTTACGGCTGACTGAAGTTGCCGCGGCGGGTGGAGGCACCCGAGGCAGGCGCGACGTTAGTGAAAAATCAGCCATGTTTTCACCGGGCGCGCAACCGTCCGGTGTTCCGTCCGTTCACAAGGGCATATTGTTTTCCACATGTCGCCCGCCCGTCGTTAACCATAATGACAGCTTTCATTTGCCTCGCCATGACGGCGGGTCCAGTGTGAATTAACGAAATGTTAACCATGCGCAATGACTGCGCATAAGGGAGCCGCAAGTGAACCGCTGGACAGCCTTGGGCGTCATGATGACGTTTTTTGCTATGCTGCCGTTGGATATTGACGCGCCAGCGCTCAACCTATGCCTGATGGCTGCGGTGCGCTGGGCGGTGCTTGCTGGCATTCCCGATACGTTTTTTGTGCGGGGGCAGACGGCATGAAGTGGTTTTTGATCCTCTGGGCCGGTCCTGTCGCGCTGCTGGGCAGCTGGTACTGGCTTTCCTATTACGACATGAGCTTTGGCTTCTACATGCTCACGCGTCAGACCCATGACCTGGTGTTCGAGATTTACGGCAATATTCTCGGCATTCCACCGGAAAACCTGCCGCCAATGGTCGCCCGCGCCATAGCGGTCGATAGCCTGATCGTTTTTGCGATCCTCGCTTACCGCAAGAGAAAGCAGATCGCTGCCTGGTGGCAGGGCCGTCAGTCGGCCGCGCGGGTCAGCGCGGAAAGCCTGTCCAGCGCGCCCTGAAGAATGAAACTCGCGGCCGCCGAATCGATGCGTTCGGCCCGCTTGGCGCGTGAGACATCCATCTCCAGAAGCGCCCGCTCTGCCGCGACGGTTGAAAGCCGCTCATCCCAGTAAATAAAGGGCAGGGCGGTTTTTTCGCCCATGGTGCGCACGAAGGCGCGCGTCGCCTGCGCGCGTGGTCCGGCTGATCCGTCCATATTTATCGGCAGGCCGATGACGAAGGCGGCAACTTTCTCCTTTTCCGCAAAAGCCAGCAGCACCTGCGCATCCTGCGTGAATTTCACCCGCTTGATGACTGGGCGCGGCGTCGCGAAACGACGTGAGAGGTCCGACATGGCAAGCCCGATGGTCTTCGTACCGAGGTCGAGGCCGGCAATCGCCTGTGCGGGCTGCAGCGTCTGCGCCAGTTCCTCGATGGTGAGTGTTGCCATATCGCGTGTTGCCTTTATCTTTTACGGACGAATTCGGTGCGCAGCACCAGACCCTTGACCGCATCATGCCTGCAATCGATCTCTTCGGGATTGTCGGTCAGGCGGATCGACTTGATCACGGTGCCCTGCTTGATGACCGTGCTGGTGCCCTTGACCTTCAAGTCCTTGATCAGCGTCACGGAATCGCCATCTTCAAGCACATTGCCGGCGGCATCACGCACTTCCTTTGCACGGGCCGCCTCGGCGGCCAGTTTGGAAGCCGGCCGCCATTCGCCGCTCGCTTCGTCATACACGTAATCGTCATTATCCGCGGCCATTGTCGCCTCTCTGAAATATCGGTAGTGCGGTTGTTCAGGCCGTCCTATGTCATAATATACCGGCAATACAAAGGAGAACTTCCCATGAAAATCACCTGGCTCGGCCATTCCGCCTTCCGTCTTGAAAACGGCAGCGCGAAGATACTCATCGATCCGTTCTTCACCGGCAATCCCGGTTTTGCCGGGCAGGATGGCAAATCGGCGGCCGAAGGCATCACCCATATTCTCCTGACCCACGGCCATGGCGACCACGTCGGCGATACCGTGCAGCTTGCCCGCGAAACGGGAGCCACCGTACTGGCGAATGCCGATCTTGCCGCCTGGCTGTCCGCAAAGGGTGTCGCGAAAGTCGATATGGGCAATACCGGCGGGACCGTGCATTTCGACGGTTTTTCCGTCACCTTCACCAATGCGCTGCATTCCTCGGCACAGATCACCGAAGATGGCGTCTCTCATTCGCTCGGCAATGCCAACGGTCTGATGCTGCATTTCGAGGACGGCCCGGCCGTCTATCACATGGGCGACACCGACATCTTCTCCGACATGAAACTCATCAATGAACTGCACCAGCCGGATATCGGCCTGGTGCCGATCGGTGATCGCTTCACCATGGGCGGTGCCGTGGCGGCGCTCGCCTGCCAGCGCTTTTTCAAGTTCCAGAATGTCCTTCCTTGCCACTACGGCTCCTTCCCGATCATCGATCAGACGCCGGACAAGTTCGTGGCCGGCATGGAAGGCTCGGAAGCGCGTGTCCACACGCCGAAGGCGGGCGATACGTTGTCCTTCTAAAGCTCCCTGAAGAGCATGTCGTTGCCGCAAAACCGCTCCGCAGTTTGACGCGACATGCTTTCTACCGTTGCGAAGGACGGACATGGTGATTATAGCGAATGGGAAATATCCCATCGGAGTAAAACCATGTCCGTCGATCTCGCCACCGTAAAGCGCGTTGCGCGCCTTGCCCGTATCGCTGTCAGCGAAGAAGAAGCACAGAATATGCTCGGCCAGCTGAACGGCATACTCGGTTTCGTGGAGCAGCTTTCGGAAGTGAATGTCGACGGCGTCGAGCCTATGACCTCAGTCACGCCGGTGGAGATGAAAAAGCGCGCCGATGTGGTGACCGACGGCAACAAGGCGGAAGACATTGTTGCCAATGCGCCTGCGACCGACCGGGACTTCTTCATGGTCCCGAAAGTGGTCGAATAATCCGACCGCAGTTTGCCGCCTGATTTTTCCGAGATTTTCGAAAGCCGTTGCCGACCATGACCGACCTGACGAGCCTGACCATTGCCGAAGCCCGCGAAAAGCTGAAGGCAAAAGAATTTTCCGCCCTCGAGCTGACCGACGCCTATCTCTCCGCCATCGATGCGGCCAATGGCGCGCTGAACGCCTATGTCGTGACGACGCCTGAAAAGGCCCGCGAGATGGCCAGCGCCTCCGACGAGCGTATCGCCGCCGGCAAGGCGGGCGAGCTGGAAGGCATTCCGCTCGGCGTGAAAGACCTTTTCGCCACCCGTGACGTGCACACGCAGGCGTGCTCGCATGTTCTCGATGGCTTCAAGCCGAAATACGAATCGACCGTCACCCAGAACCTCTGGGATCAGGGCGCCGTCATGCTCGGCAAGCTCAACATGGACGAATTCGCCATGGGCTCGTCGAATGAAAGCTCCTGGTACGGCCCGGTCATCAACCCGTGGCGCGCCAACGGTTCCGAGCAGAAGCTCGTTCCCGGTGGTTCCTCCGGCGGTTCGGCCGCTGCCGTTGCCGCGCATCTCTGCGCCGGCGCGACCGCAACCGACACAGGCGGCTCCATCCGCCAGCCGGCGGCCTTCACCGGTACTGTCGGCATCAAGCCCACCTATGGTCGCTGCTCGCGCTTCGGCATCGTCGCCTATGCTTCCTCGCTCGATCAGGCTGGCCCGATTGCCCGTGACGTGCGTGACGCGGCAATCCTGCTGAAGACCATGGCAAGCGTCGATGCCAAGGATACGACCTCCGTTGATCTGCCGGTGCCGGATTATGAAAAGGCCATCGGTCAGTCGCTGAAGGGCCTGAAAATCGGCATCCCCAAGGAATACCGCGTCGATGGCATGCCGGAAGAGATCGAAAAGCTCTGGGCCAAGGGCGTCGAGTGGCTGCGCGATGCCGGCGCGGAAGTGGTCGATATCTCGCTGCCGCACACCAAATACGCGCTTCCCGCCTATTACATTGTCGCCCCCGCCGAAGCCTCGTCCAACCTTGCCCGTTATGATGGCGTGCGCTACGGCCTGCGCGTCGACGGCAAGGACATTGCCGACATGTACGAAAAGAGCCGCGCCGCCGGTTTCGGCAAGGAAGTGCAGCGCCGCATCATGGTCGGCACATACGTGCTTTCGGCCGGTTATTACGACGCCTATTACCTCAAGGCGCAGAAGGTCCGCACCCTCATCAAGCGCGACTTCGAAAACGTCTTCCATGAGGGCGTAGATGCCATCCTGGCGCCGATCACGCCGTCTTCCGCCTTCGCTGTCGGTGACGAGGAACTCGCCTCCGATCCGGTGAAGATGTACTTGCAGGACGTTTTCACCATCACCGTCAACATGGCTGGCCTTCCAGGCCTTTCGGTCCCGGCCGGTCTCGACGGCAAGGGTCTGCCGCTTGGCCTGCAGCTCATCGGCAAGCCTTTCGAGGAAGAAACGCTGTTCAAGACGGCACATGCCATCGAACAGGCCGCCGGCAAGTTCACGCCCGCCAAGTGGTGGTGAAGCCATCCACCAAGTTTTGTACAAGAACGGGCGGCATCAAATGCCGCCCGTTTTTACTTCAGCGATTGTCCAGCTCACCCCGCACCAGTTCCAGGCCGCGTGTGGTGATGCGGTAAGGCTTGCCGCCGGAAGAGGCTATCGCTCTCTTCTGTTTCAGCTTGCGGAAGGTGGGGAGATCGAGACCGCCGAAAATCCAGCCGTCGCGCGTATAAAGCGTGATTTTTTCGATTTTGCGGGTATCGTCTCGAACGAGTTCAATTCTGCCGCCTTGGGCGAGCAGGTGAAGAATGCGCTGTTCGGCGCGGGAAATGTCCATTTTTGGAAGTCCGGTCGGCGTCATCTAGACGCGTGAAAGCAAACCCGGGTGCCTTTAAGGCAGCCGGCTCGGTTTCATCTGGCCCGGCGCGCAAGAAACTTGCGGGCAGGGCCGTTACCGGGACTCCGATTGAGCGAACATAAAAACTCCGTTCTTGCCAGTTCTGGATATGGGGCAAGGCGGGCACGGTCAAGTCTGCTGTGAGCACAGCGAAACCACACTGGCCGAATCGCGCCACCGATGTTCTACTTTCCACGGCCATGGAGGGCGCGGCTTGATCGTCATTCGCAATGCGCATGAGCAGGAAGCGGAGGTTCTCGCGACCATCGGCCTCAGGGCATGGCGGCAGGCGACCGCGGCGCTTGGCATCACATCCACGCTTTACGACAATGCGGCCAGCGCCTTTTCCAATTTCACCCGCTCGTCATGGCTTGCCATCCGCGTGGCGGAATTCGGCGGCTCGGCTGCCGGTTGGGCGGCGCGGGAACATTTCGACGAGGCGATTACGGATTTCTGGATCGATCCGGATTTTCATCGCAGGGGGATCGGCAGCCGCCTGTTGGGCGACGTCGAACGTCTGATAGAGGAGAAGGGTTTCGATGCCATCCGGCTTGAAACCCACGCCCAGAACGAACCGGCCGTCGCCTTCTTCCGCCACCATGGCTATAGCGTCCGCTGGCTCTCCGTGTCCTATGCGCCAAAGCTCGATCGCGAGGTGCAATCGGTGGGCCTGCAGAAGCAGTTGGCCGAGGTGGAAAGCGGCCTTTATGGACCTATATTCTGAAGCAGGGTTTTCAGAACGCCTGCAAGCCGCATCGGCCAGTCCGGCATGATGGTGAGCGATGCGACAAGACCCGCCTGCAATATCACGATGGACAGCAGGATGCTGCGGAACGGTTCCTTGCGTGTTTTATGCCGCAGCAGCCGTTGCGCCGAAATCGCGCCCAGGCTGCCGCCCACGAGAGCAAGCGATAACAGCGTGCTTTCCCGAATGCGCCAACCGCTGCTTCTCGCAGCTTCCTTGTCCCACCAATAGACAAGAAAGACGAAAAGATTGAAGGCGATATAGGTCATGAAGCAGAGAGCGATCATGGTCATGACGTGAATTGAAACTGAGAAGCGTAAAAAACACGTATCCGATGCTGGCGAAAATCCCGCGTCTGGCGCGACGGGGTGCAAGATGTCTTGCGCCCGCGCTGCATTTGTTCTACCCACCAAGGCCAAAGAACCCGTATATCGTGAGCTTCATATGACCCTTGTAGACGTGCGCACCCCCGACCCGAAACGCTTCATTCCCGGCGCCACCGGCGATTGGGAAATCGTGATCGGCCTCGAAGTCCATGCGCAGGTTCTCTCCAATTCCAAGCTGTTTTCCGGTGCGTCCACCACCTTCGGCAATGCGCCGAATTCCAACGTGTCGCTGGTCGACGCCGCGATGCCCGGCATGCTTCCCGTCATCAACGAGGAATGCGTGAAGCAGGCGGTACGCACCGGCCTCGGCCTGAAGGCGAAGATCAACAACCGTTCTATCTTCGACCGTAAGAACTATTTCTATCCGGATTTGCCGCAGGGCTACCAGATTTCGCAGTTCAAGGACCCGATCGTCGGCGAAGGCACCATCACCATCTCGCTGGGTCCCGACCGCCAGGGCAATTTCGAGGACATCGAGATCGGCATCGAGCGCCTGCATCTGGAGCAGGACGCCGGCAAGTCCATGCACGACCAGCACCCGACCATGTCCTTCGTGGACCTGAACCGTTCAGGTGTGGCGCTGATGGAAATCGTCTCCAAGCCGGACATGCGCTCCTCGGACGAGGCCAAGGGTTACCTCACCAAGCTGCGCTCTATCGTGCGTTATCTCGGCACCTGCGACGGCAACATGGATGAAGGCTCGATGCGCGCCGACGTCAACGTCTCCGTGCGCCGCCCGGGCGAAGGTTTCGGCACGCGCTGCGAAATCAAGAACGTTAACTCCATCCGTTTCGTCGGCCAGGCCATCGAATATGAGGCGCGCCGTCAGATCGCCATTCTCGAAGATGGCGGCGTCATCGATCAGGAAACCCGCCTGTTCGATCCCGGTAAGGGCGAAACGCGTTCCATGCGCTCCAAGGAAGACGCGCATGACTACCGTTATTTCCCCGATCCGGACCTGCTGCCGCTCGAATTCGACGATGCCTTCGTCGAGGCGCTGAAGGTCGATCTGCCGGAACTTCCCGACGACAAGAAGGCCCGTTTCGTGGCCGATCTCGGCCTGTCGGTCTATGACGCCTCGATCCTCGTCTCGGAAAAGGCGATTGCCGATTATTACGAGGCGGTTGCTGCCGGTCGCGATGCGAAGACCGCCGCCAACTGGGTGATCAACGATCTGCTCGGTGCGCTGAACAAGTTCGGCAAGGACATCGAGACGACGCCGGTTTCACCCGAACAACTGGGCGGTATCATCGATCTCATCAAGGCTGAGACCATTTCAGGCAAGATCGCCAAGGACCTGTTCGAAATCGTCTGGAACGAGGGCGGTAATCCGGCTGAAATCGTCGAAGCCCGCGGTATGAAGCAGGTGACCGATACTGGCGCCATCGAAAAGGCTGTTGATGATATCATCGCCGCCAACCCGGATCAGGTCGAGAAGGTCAAGGCGAAGCCGACGCTTGCCGGCTGGTTCGTCGGCCAGGTGATGAAGGCGACGGGCGGCAAGGCCAACCCGCAGGCGGTGCAGGCGCTGGTCAAGGCCAAGCTCGGCATCGAGGACGAGTAAGCGGAGGCTGCCTCTTGCCGTAGAAGCATTGAGGCCGACAGCTCTCATTCGTCATCCTCGGGCTTGTCCCGAGGATCTAACGACCCACAAGGTCAAACGTGCTCAGATCCTCGGGACAAGCCCGAGGATGACGTCGAGTACGAAGGACTGACATCACTTCTGCCGGGATCAAAGCCCGGCATTTCTGTTTCAAAACGGAGCCCCATCATGTTTTTCATCCGCACCGCAGGTCTGCGAGATATCGAGCCGGTACGCACCCTGCTCGCCACGACATGGCACGCCACCTATGACGCGATCTACGGCGCGGACAAGGTGAACGAGCTGATTGCCGCCTGGCATTCGCCGCAGGCCATGAAGGACCGCGTTGAGAAAAAGGGCGGCGAGTTTCTGGTGGCCGATGACGGCAAGCGGATCGGCGGCATGGCCTACGGCTCCATGTCCACCAAGATGGCGAAGACCGCGCTGCTGCACCAGCTTTATGTGGCGCCCGATCTTCAGCGTCAGGGTGTCGGCCGCGATCTCTTCGCCGAACTTGAAACCTGTTTCCCGGATGCGGAAATCATGCGTCTTGAAGTCGAGCCCAAAAATACTGTCGCAATCGCCTTTTATGAACGCGTCGGATTTGTCGAGGTGGACCGAATCGAGCGCATGGCGGGGATCGAAGGTTTGTCCGGCATCGTTATGGAAAAGAGCCTGACCCGATGACTGCAACATTGCAGAAACTGATTATCCGCACCGCACGCGAAGACGACCTTCCCGCTCTTGCCGCCATTTTTGCCGCCGATGAGATCGGCGGTCATGGCGATACGGCCGACGAATCGGCGCAGCCGGACTATCTTGCCGCCTTCCGGGCGATCGACGCGTCGCCCAGTGAAACGCTTTATGTGGCGGAACTGGATGGCGAGGTGGTCGGCACCTTCCAGACGGCGATCCTGACCAAGCTGGTCGGGCGAGGGGCGAAGTCGATGGTGATCGAAGCGGTGCAGACGCGTGCCGACATGCGCGGTCGCGGCATCGGCGCGGTGATGATCAATCATTGCCTGGAAGAAGCCCGCCGTCAGGGCGTGAACGCCGCGCAGCTCACCTCCAACATGGCCCGGCTGGACGCGCATCGATTCTACGAGCGGCTGGGTTTCGAGAAGCGGCATCTGGGCTTCAGGATGAAGCTGAAATAGCGCGGATATATCTCGAAATGCTGGACAATTGCCGTGAGGGGCGGCATAAGCATGTCTTGTGCCGTGCACGGAAAATCGCTGCGGCGCATTCAAGCCCGAGGAACGTAGAATGAAGACTCTCCTGACGCAAATCTTCACCTGGTGGAATGGCCAGACGATCGGAACGCGGTTTCACACCTGGCGTTTTGGCAAGAAGGTCGGACAGGACGAGCTGGGCAACACCTATTATGAAGGCGGCACCACCTCCTGGGGCATGCCGCGCCGCTGGGTGATCTACAACGGCTACGCCGAAGCGTCGGCCATTCCGCCGGGCTGGCATGGCTGGATGCACTACCGCACCGACGTGCCGCCGAGCCAGGAAAGCTACACAGCTCGCGACTGGCAGAAGCCGCACCAGCCCAACCACACCGGCTCGTCGAAGGCTTACCGCCCGCAGGGATCGCTGGCCGTGGCCGGCGAGCGCCCGCGTGTGACCGGCGACTACGACGCCTGGACCCCCGGCAACTGAATTATCGCGATGCGCGGTGTTGTGCAAAACACCGCGCTTGTATCCGGCTTCACCGGTTTTTGCCACATTCCGCCCTTAGGCGTTGATCCGGTCGGCGTCTCGACACAGGCAAATATTTGGAGACATATCGTATGAGGAAAATCACGCGGGATCGTTCTTTGCGTGCGCTGACAGTCTCGCTGTTTGCGGCGGTCTCTGCTGTCCTCATTGTATCACCCGTCGCCGCCGCCCGTCTGGAAAATCGCGTCGCAGTGTTTTCCGGCATCGACAAGATCACCGGCCGCATCACTTCCTTTGATGTCTATATCGACGAGACGGTGCAGTTTGGCGCTCTTCAGGTAACGCCGAAGGTCTGTTATTCCCGCGACCAGACGGAAACGCAAAAGATCGACGCCTTTGTCGAAGTCGACGAAATCACCCTCGATCGCAAGATCCGCCGTATCTTCACCGGCTGGATGTTTGCCGATAGCCCCGGCCTCAACGCCGTGGAGCACCCGATCTATGACGTGTGGCTGACGGGTTGCAAGCAGGACTCAGAGGTTCCGGCTCCCTCTACGGCAAGCAAATAACCTAACGTAAAGACTAGAATTGCAGGCTCGGCCGGTTGACCGCGAGATCGAGCATTCTGGCATAGTCCAGCTTCGGCACGTCTATCGCGCCGAACGTCTTCAGATGTTCTGTGGTGAATTGCGTGTCGAGCAGCACGAAGCCGCTGGCTCTCAGCCGTTCCACCAGATGCACGAGGCAAATCTTCGACGCATTGGTGCGGCGGGAAAACATGCTCTCGCCGAAGAAGGCAGCGCCGAGCGAAACGCCGTAAAGCCCACCGACAAGCTCATCACCCTCCCATGCCTCAACGCTGTGGGCATGGCCGATCTGGTGCAGCTCGGTATAGAGCCGGCGGATGGTGGCGTTGATCCAGGTGCTTGGCCTGTCCGCCGCTTCCGCCGCACAGCCCGCCATGACAGCTTCGAAAGCGGTGTTGAAGCGGATGTCGAACGGCTTCTTGCGCATCGCCTTGGCGAGGCTTTTGGAAACATGGAAATCATCGAGCGGGATGATACCGCGTATTTCCGGCTCGACCCAGAAAAGCTCGGGATCATCAGCCGAATCGGCCATGGGAAACAGGCCGGCAGAATAGGCGCGCAGCAGAATATCGACCGTTATGTCGTTGTTTCTGCTGCGCCGCCCAGCCATATCGTCTTAGTGAGACGCGTCACCGGCCAGATACTTCTCCAGCCAGTGAATGTCGTAATCGCCTTTCAGAATATCCTCGTTCTGGAGGAGATCCTGGAAAAGCGGCAGCGTGGTCTTGATGCCATCGACGACGAATTCGTCCAGCGCCCGACGCAGACGACGGATGCACTCGTCACGGTCGCGACCGTGAACGATCAGCTTGCCGATCATGCTGTCGTAATAGGGCGGGATCTTGTAGCCCTGATAGGCACCCGAATCGACGCGAACGCCAAGGCCGCCCGGCGTGTGGAAATAGGTCAGCGTGCCCGGCGACGGAACGAAGGTGCGCGGGTCTTCGGCATTGATACGGCATTCGATGGCATGGCCATGGAATTCGATATCCGCCTGCGTGACCGACAGGCCCTGGCCGGAAGCGACCCTGATCTGTTCCTGCACGAGGTCCATGCCGGTGATCGCTTCCGTGACCGGATGTTCCACCTGCAGACGGGTGTTCATTTCGATGAAATAGAACTCGCCGTTTTCATACAGGAACTCGATGGTGCCGGCGCCGCGATATTTCAGCTTGCGCATCGCGTCGGCGCAAATTTCGCCGATCTTCATGCGCTGTTCGACAGTAAGGGCCGGTGAATTGGCTTCTTCCAGCACCTTCTGGTGACGGCGCTGCAACGAGCAATCGCGTTCGCCTAGGTGAACGGCATTGCCTTCGCCATCGCCGAAAACCTGCACTTCGATATGGCGCGGCTTGCCGAGGTATTTTTCCATGTAGACGGCATCGTTGCCAAAGGCTGCTGCCGCTTCGGAACGGGCGGTTGCAACCGCTTCTTCCAGATCGGCTTCGGTCTTCGCCACTTTCATGCCGCGGCCGCCACCGCCTGCCGTCGCCTTGATGAGAACGGGGAAACCGATCGTCCGGGCGATCTCAAGCGCATTTTCAGGCTTCACTTCGCCATC
The DNA here is from genome assembly GCF_048298475.1 of Agrobacterium sp. El2ro-1b. Taxonomy (NCBI): domain Bacteria; kingdom Pseudomonadati; phylum Pseudomonadota; class Alphaproteobacteria; order Hyphomicrobiales; family Rhizobiaceae; genus Agrobacterium; species Agrobacterium sp. El2ro-1b. The sequence continues at coordinate 964,907 of NZ_CP103458.1, forward strand.
CGAACCCGGAACAACGGGAATGCCGAGTTCCTGCGCCGTCTGCTTGGCGGTGATCTTGTCGCCCATGATGCGGATATGTTCGGCGGTCGGCCCGATGAAGGTGATGCCGTGGGCGTCGAGAATATCGGCGAACTTGGCGTTTTCCGACAGGAAGCCGTAACCGGGGTGAACGGCATCCGCACCGGTGATTTCGCAGGCCGCAACGATCTGGTGGATGTTGAGGTAGCTGTCACGCGAGGGCGGTGGGCCGATGCAGACACTTTCGTCCGCAAGGCGAACATGCATCGCATCCGCATCTGCCGTGGAATGCACGGCGACGGTCGGAATGCCAAGTTCTTTCGCGGCGCGCAGGACGCGCAGCGCGATTTCGCCGCGGTTGGCTATGAGGATCTTCGAAACCATGCTGAACCGCCTTTATTCGATGACCACGAGGGCTTCGCCATACTCCACGGGCTGTGAGTCGTTGACGATGATTTCCACCACCTTGCCGGACTTGGGGGCCGGGATCTGGTTCATGGTCTTCATGGCCTCGACGATGAGGATTGTCTGGCCTTCCTTGACGGTCGCGCCAACTTCGATGAAGGGGCGGGCGCCCGGGGCAGGCGAGAGATAGACCGTGCCAACCATCGGCGAAGATACGGTGTTGGCCGGGTTGCGGGCCTGTGCTGCAGGTGCGGCCGGGGCAGCAACTGCCGGTGCGGCTGCAGGCGCTGCTGCTGCCGGTGCGGGCGCATAAGCGGCGGGTGCTGCGGCATAGACCGTGGCGGGAACGGGAGCCGCGCGGGAAACGCGGATACGCAGGTCTTCCTGCTCCACTTCGATTTCCGAAAGGTCGGTATCATTGAGGATATTCGCGAGTTCGCGGATCAGTTCCTTGTCGATACCCTGTTTCTTTTCAGACATGACAAACCCTATTCTTTGTTTCTTTTTATGCCGTGATGTTCTTCAGCGCGTGAAGCGCCATGACGTATCCATATGGTCCGAAACCGCAGATCATGCCCTTGGCTGCGGGCGAGACCATCGATTTGTGACGGAATTCTTCCCGTGCATGGATATTGGAGATGTGCACTTCCACGACCGGAGTCGAAATTGCGCGAATGGCGTCGTGCAGGGCGATGGAGGTGTGGCTGTAAGCGCCGGGATTGATGACGACACCCGCCGCCCGCTCGCCCGCCTCATGCAGCCAGTCCACGAGCACGCCCTCGTGGTTGGATTGGCGAAATTCCACCGAAAAGCCGAGATCGGCTCCGGCGTTCACACAATCGTTTTCTATGTCTTTCAGCGTTTTGCCACCGTAGATACCCGGTTCCCGTTTTCCCAGCATATTGAGATTGGGGCCGTTGATGACGATGATGATATTGCTCATTCGCGTTTCCATAAGAAAATCAGCGACACCTATAGACTGCGCAGCCTTCAAGGAAAAGCCCCTGCAAGCCGTAAAGCGCAGGGGCTGCCCCTTATCTCACAGGCAATAAAGGCCTTTCGTCTGAATCACGAGCAGGTTGCTTTACCGCAGCTGCGCATGTTGGCAATTTTTTCCTTCAGCGGGTCGGCGCCAACAGCACCGAAAACCGCCTCGTCGCCGACGATATATGAGGGTGTTCCGGTGATGCCGAGGCTGGTTGCCAGCTTGTAGGTTTCCTGCACCTGCGCGTCATTGGGGTTATCAGCCATCGATTTGCGGATATCGGCTTCCTTGAGGCCAAGCGAGGTTGCGACTTCCATGGCGCTGTCCTCATTGGCCCGTCCACGGCCGCCGAGCAGGGTGCGCTGGAATTCGGCATATTTGGCCGGCGCCAAAAGCTTCACGGCGTTGGAGACGCGGTGTGCGGCAACCGATTCCGGTCCGAGGATCGGAAACTCCTTAAGGACGACGCGCACCTTCTTGTCGCCCTTCAGGATATTGTCCATATCGCCCATGGCGCGTTTGCAATAACCGCAATTATAGTCGAAAAACTCGACCAGCGTGACGTCGCCATCGGGATTGCCGAGCGCCAGATCGTATTTCGATTCGAAGATGGCCTTCTTGTTGTCGGCAACCGCTTCCGCGGCCTTGGCGTTGCGCGAAGCATATTGCTTGCGTTCAAGCGCGTCCTGAACCTCGAGCATGATTTCCGGGTTCTCGATCAGATACTGCTTGATGAACTCGCCCATTTCTTTCTTCTGCTGCTCATCGAGCGCATGCGCGGGCAGGCAGGCGAATACCGTTGAAAGGGCCGTCACGCTGGCGAGAAGGGTGGAACGGAGAAAATGCGCCATATCGGTCCTCATTCTGTTCGGCCGCAGCCTCTTGAAATCTTATGAAGGCAATTACCTTACTTTAAGCCAAATGCCATACGGCAAAAATACTTGTCCGCATTATGATCGCATGATTGTGAAGATCGTGATTCTGCGGCAAGTCTGCGAAATACGGTTCAGGAAAGAGCATGCCCTTGATTACGATGTCGAAGCGGAGCGCAGTCGAACCCTTTCACGCTATGGATATCCTTGCGGAGGCGAACCGGCGACGGCAGGCGGGACGCCCCGTCATTTCCATGGCGGTCGGCCAGCCATCCCACCCCGCACCGAAAGCCTCGCTGGCAGCCGCGCAGGAGGCGTTAAAGCACGGGCGGATCGGCTACACTGATGCGCTCGGCCTGCGCGAGCTGCGCGAGGCAATCGCTGGCCATTACCGGCTGCGCCATCAGGTCGCCATCGATCCGGCGCGCATCGCCGTGACGACAGGTTCGTCCGCCGCCTTCAATCTCGCCTTCCTGAGCCTTTTCGATGCCGGCGATCATGTTGCCATCGCAAGGCCCGGTTACCCGGCCTATCGCAATATTCTGAAAGCCCTCGGCCTTAATGTCGTGGAAGTGCCGGTCACGGCCGAAACCGGCTACACGCTGACACCGGCAAGTCTCGAACGCGCGGAAACGAAAGCCGGCTGCAAGCTGAAAGGCGTGCTTCTGGCAAGCCCCGCCAATCCGACCGGCACGGTCACCGGCCGCGAGGCGCTGAAGCGGTTGGCGAGCTATTGCGAAAGCCGCGACATGGCCTTCATTTCCGATGAGATCTATCACGGACTGACCTTCGTCGGGGAGGAGACGAGCGCGCTCGAAATCACCGATGGTGCCGTGGTCATCAATTCATTTTCCAAATATTATTGCATGACCGGCTGGCGTATCGGCTGGATGGTTTTGCCCGAAAATCTCGTCCGTCCGGTCGAGTGCCTGGCCCAGAGCCTCTATATCTCGCCGCCGGAACTCTCGCAGCTTGCGGCGACCGCTGCCTTTTCGGCGGCGGAAGAGCTCGACGTCTACCGGGAAAGCTACCGCACCAACCGCGATTTCCTGATGGCGCGCCTGCCGGAAATCGGCCTGCCGCTGGCATCCCCGATGGATGGGGCATTTTACGCCTATGTCGATACCAGCCGTTTTTCCAATGACAGCATGGATTTCGCCAAGCGCATGCTGGCGGAAATCGACGTGGCGGCGACACCGGGCATGGATTTCGATCCCGAGGAGGGCCACAGGGCGCTGCGCATTTCCTATGCGGGTTCGGTATCTGACATTGCCGAGGCGGTGGGACGTATTGCCGGCTGGCTGAAATAAGCCCGCAACGCCCGCCTTTTTACGAAATCAGGCGGGCATGCAGCCGAAGGTGCTGGTGAAGGCCTTTTCGCCTTTTGCCGTGAAGGTCAGCACGCGACCGTTTCCGCGCCGCAGCCAGTCGCGCTGCTGCATGGCCTCGAGCAATGATGCGCCGAGCCCGCCGCCAAGGTGATGGCGGCGTTCACTCCAGTCCAGACAATGCAGACACAACGGCCGCCGCGCCTTTTCGAGCGGCGAAAGATCGATACCGAAGCTCGAGAAGAAATCGCGCCCGTCATCCGTCAGCGCCGGGTCGTCACCTGATGTCACCAGCCCCTTGGCCGTAATCGCGGAAAGCAGCGCAACACCGCTTTCCCCAGCCAAGTGGTCGTAGCAGATGCGTGCCTCACGCAGCGCCTTGTCCTTCGGCCCGGTGCGCACGCGGACCGCGCCCGTGCGCTGCGCAAGTCCCATCAAGGCTTCCAGAACCTGCGCCACATCTTCGTCGGAGAGACGGAAATAACGGTGCCGCCCCTGTTTTTCCGCCTTCAGCAATTTTGCCTCTGAGAGCTTGGAAAGGTGCCCGCTGGCGGTTTGCAGGGTTACGCCGGCGGCTTCCGCAAGCTCGCTTGCCGTCAGCGCACGTCCATCCATCAGCGCCGTCAATATGTTGGCGCGGGCAGGGTCCCCGATCAGGGCGGCGACATTGGCTATAAGAGGTCCGTCTTTCATGCTTCGATGGTAGCCGAAGCATTGATGTCGCGCAATGGTATAAAAAGGAGAGACAGAACACGAGGAGACCAACGATGTTGACCTGTTTCATCCGTTACGAGATCGACCCTTTCAAGGTCGATGCCTTTGAGCGATATGCCGGAAACTGGGGCGAGGCGATCCCGCGCTGCGGTGCTGATCTCATTGGTTATTACGCGCCCAAGGAGGGGTCGAGCACCATTGCCTATGGCGTCTACAACATCGAAAATCTCGCCGCTTACGAAGCCTACAGGGCGCGACTTGCCGCTGATCCGGCAGGGCGGGAAAACTATGAATTCGCCCGCCGGGAACAGTTCATCCGCCGCGAGGACCGGCTGTTCCTGCGCCTCGCTTCCGCCCCGCAGACGGGAGGCGGGCAATGATCGCCGTCATCTTCGAGGTCTGGCCGGCTGAGGGCGAAAAACAGCATTATCTCGATATAGCCGCCGGCCTGCGTGCCGAACTCGAAACAATCGATGGTTTCCTGTCCATCGAAAGGTTTCAGAGCATCAGCAATCCGGAGAAGATGCTCTCTCTTTCCTTCTTCCGGAATGAGGAGGCGGTGAGGGCGTGGCGCAACACTCTGCCACATCGCACGGCGCAAGCTCTGGGCCGATCCGGTGTCTTTTCCGACTATCGGTTGCGTATTGCACATGTGATCCGCGATTATGGCTTGTTGAAACGGGAAGAAGCGCCGGCCGACAGCCGGGACGCCCATTCGGTAGAGGGGAGCAGCTTGGGCTGAGATTTGCAGCATCAGTTTTTCTGTATGCCGCTGCAAGGCTTTCTGGTTCGAACTCGTCCTTGAAACCCGTTATAGATGGGGCAATGTGGTGCAGGACCACCCGTTGGATTGGACATGGAGAAAAGCGATGTCGGCAGAAAAAGTGGCTATTGTAACGGCAGGTGGCAGCGGCATGGGCGCGGCCGTGGCGAAACGCCTGGCGGCGGATGGTTACAGGCTCGCGATCCTGTCCTCCTCCGGCAAGGGCGAGGCGCTGGCGAAGGAACTGGGCGGTATCGGTGTCACCGGCTCCAACCAGTCCAATGACGATCTCCAGCGACTGACGGATCAGACGCTCGAGAAATTCGGCCGCATCGACGTGCTGGTCAATAGCGCCGGGCATGGCCCACGCGCCTCCATTCTCGATATTACCGACGAACAATGGCACACCGGTCTCGATGTATATCTGATGAACGTCATCCGCCCGACGCGGATCGTCGCGCCCATCATGGTGAAACAGAAGGCCGGTGCGATCGTCAACATCTCGACGGCCTGGGCTTTCGAACCGAGCAGCATGTTCCCGACATCGGCAGTGTTCCGGGCCGGTCTTGCCTCCTATACCAAGATTTTCGCCGATACCTATGCAGCCGACAATGTGCGCATGAACAATGTCCTGCCCGGCTGGATCGACAGCCTGCCGGCGACGGAAGAACGCCGCGACAGCGTGCCGATGCAGCGTTACGGCAAGAGCGAGGAAATCGCTGCCACCGTGGCATTCCTCGCATCCGAAGGGGCAGGGTATATTACCGGGCAGAATATCCGTGTTGACGGCGGGCTGACGCGGTCTGTTTGACGGGCGGTTATATCGACCCTCTTTCATGTGACATCGTCTGGCGCTCCAGCATCGACAAAACAAAACGCCCGCAACGATGTTGCGGGCGTTTTTTATTCAGTGTCGCTTCTCTCAGAAGAAACCTTTGCGCTGCCACCAGCCACCCTTGCGTGGCTTCGGCTCGTCTCCATCAGGGTTGCTCGCGGGCGAACCGGAAGAGGTGACGACCGGTTCCGAACTGGAGACATTGCTGCCCCGGTTCGCGCGGGTCTTTTCTTCCGTCGCAGGAGCGTCCGCATCCGGTGCCAGATCGGCCGAGGCTTCACCGATCTCTTCGATGGCGACATCGACGACGGTTGCTTCAACGACGACCGGCTCGATGATTACCGGCTCGACCGTTTCGACGGTTTCAGCCTTCGGCGCCTCTTCGGTTTCGGTATCGGTCTTGGTTTTCGCCTTGCGGGTGCGGCGGGGCTTCTTCGGGGCTTCTTCTGCCACGACGTCGGCAACCACACCTTCCACCACTTCAGCGGCGGTGGGGGGCTCTTCCGTTACCGGCGCTGCAGCGGAAACCTCTTCGCCTTCCGCGCCTTCCGCGCCTTCACCTTCCGTCTCGCCGTCGGTGCCTGCAGCATCGAGAGCATCGTCACGGTTGCGGCGGCCGCCACGCTTGCCGCGACGACGGCGCTTGCGCTTGCCGTCTTCGTCGGCGTTGGCAGCTTCATTCGCACTGTTTTCGTCGGCATCTGCACCGGCCTCATCAGTTTCGACGCCATCGTCGTCGCCTTCGGCATCGTCGTCTTCCGCGTCATCACCGGCCTGGCCATCGAGCGCACCGTTCTGGTCGTTCTGGCCACCCTTGCCACGACGACGGCGGCGACGCTTGCGCTTGCGCTTGCCGTCCTCGCCATTGTCGCCCTGCGGCTGCTGGCGTGGCTGGGCGCTCTCGGCCTTGACGATTTCTTCCTCGTCTTCGTCCTCTTCCGCCTCGATGACGATATCGTCTTCTTCTTCGACGAAGTTCGGCAGCATCTGGATGAGGCTTTCGATCTTCACCGGATTTTCGACGGCTTCGCCGCGATCGATGGCGAAATGCTGTGCGCCGACACCGGCATCAGCTGCGATGATGATGGCGACGCCGAAGCGGCCTTCATAATCAACGATCGTGCCGCGTTTGTGGTTGAGCAGGTAGAGCGCCGTTTCCGGCGTGCAGCGCACCGTGATGTTGTGGGTGGTGTTGCGCAGCAGATATTCCTCGACGCCGCGCAGCACATGCAGCGCGATGGAGGATTCTGAGCGCACATGGCCCGTGCCGCCGCAATGCTGGCAGACCTGCGTGGTCGATTCCAGCACCGACGCGCGGATGCGCTGGCGCGACATTTCCAGAAGGCCGAAATGCGAGATGCGGCCGACCTGGATGCGGGCGCGGTCGTTTTTCAGGCAATCCTTGAGCTTCTTCTCGACGGAGCGGTTGTTGCGCTTTTCTTCCATGTCGATGAAGTCGATGACGACAAGACCGGCAAGGTCGCGAAGACGCAGCTGGCGAGCCACTTCTTCCGCCGCTTCCAGGTTGGTCGTCAGCGCGGTTTCCTCGATGGAATGCTCGCGGGTCGAACGACCGGAGTTCACGTCGATGGCAACCAGAGCTTCCGTCTGGTTGATGATGAGGTAACCGCCGGATTTCAGTGTCACCTGCGGCTGCAGCATCCGGTCGAGCTGTGCTTCGATGCCCGAGCGCGAGAAGATCGGGTGAATGTCGCGGTAAGGCTGAACCACCTTGGCGTGGCTCGGCATCAGCATCTTCATGAAGTCTTTCGCTTCACGATAGCCTTCCTCGCCGGAAACGATGATCTCGCTGATATCCTTGTTATAAAGATCGCGGATCGAGCGCTTGATGAGCGAGCCTTCCTCGTAAACGAGGCAGGGGGCGGTGGAATTCAGCGTCAGCGTGCGGACGTTTTCCCACAGGCGCATCAGATATTCGAAGTCGCGCTTGATCTCGACGCGGGTGCGGTTGGCGCCTGCGGTACGCAGAATGACGCCCATGCCCTGCGGAACCTCCAGATCACGCGCGATTTCCTTCAAGCGCTTGCGGTCGGTCGGCTGGGTGATCTTGCGGGAAATGCCGCCGCCACGCGCCGTATTCGGCATCAGCACGGAATAACGGCCGGCAAGCGACAGATAGGTGGTGAGGGCGGCACCCTTGTTGCCGCGTTCTTCCTTGGCGACCTGGACCAGAAGGATCTGGCGGCGCTTGATGACTTCCTGGATACGGTACTGCTTGCGCGGCTTGCGGGCGACGCGATCCGGAACTTCTTCCATGGCGTCTTCGGCGCCAACGGATTCGATCACTTCCTTTTCGTGATGATCGTCATCATCGTCGTCATCATCGTCATTGCCGCGACGAAGGCCTTCGACTTCCTCGGAAATCGTATCTGTGTCGACCATTGCGGCCATGTCGCCGCCGGTGCTGCCGTCGTCTTCGGAAGATGCTTCTGCCGCCTCGGCTGCGATTTCTTCAGCCGTCTTCTTCTTGGCGCGGGGGCGGCGAACGCGCTTCTTCGGCTTTTCTTCCTCAGCCGGCGCTTCTTCCGCGACGACCTCGACGGCCGTTTCCTCAGAAACTGCTTCCGAAACGGGTGCGACTTCTTCCGTGACGGCGACTTCAGTGGTTTCGCTTGCGGCAACGATGCCGACATCCGGCTGATCCACCTGCGACAGGTCGATCATCGGCGCGCCGGGCTCGGGCGCATCGGCCGATTCGAAATCGTCGCTGCGACGGTGATCCTCGGCTTCCGCCTTCAAGAGGGCCTGACGGTCCGCGAGCGGAATCTGGTAATAATCCGGATGAATTTCCGCAAAGGCGAGAAAGCCGTGGCGATTTCCACCGTAATCGACGAAGGCCGCCTGAAGAGAAGGCTCAACGCGCGTCACCTTGGCAAGGTAGATATTGCCGCGGATCTGTTTCTTGTGCTCCGATTCAAAATCGAATTCTTCGATCCGGTTCCCACGGACAACGACTACGCGTGTCTCCTCTTCGTGGGAGGCGTCGATAAGCATTTTGTCTGCCATGTAAGCTGTGCTCCTCGGCGCAGCCTTGTTTTATACGAGAACAGGCCCGCCGCATGGACGAGCCTTTCATATGAGTGCAAGGATGTGCCGGAAATGAAGTCTCCTGCCGGGCCTCTGTAAACTGGCAGCATCCGGACCGACGGCGAGGCGCTTGGCCTGCTCCTGGTATCCGGTTCATGTGAAAACTGCTGCGACATCATTGGCCAGGCGGAACGACAATAATATATAGACCCCTTGGGGTCCGATGAATTTGCTCTCCTCAGAGCGGCGGTGGCAGCGCCACCGGGTAGGTCTCCGGCCACGGCCGGAATTGATCCAGTTTCAGGATAAATGTAACGACGGCAGATGATTGCCCGATGTGCAGCGCCAGCGTCTTTTTCGATTGGCAGCCGGCGGGCATCTATCCCGTCAACACTTTTAACCCTCACATGCGTTGTATGTTTTCTCTGTCATAATAGCAATAGGCTGGCTAAATATGCCATATTGTTGGTGGAATTTCCGGGTTAAGAATTGGTTCACCAAGGCCTGCGATTGTGGGGCGCAAAGGCGCAAACACTCGTACAGCGTGGTTGAAACGGTACCGTTACCGGCGTTTTCCCGCGCTGTTTATCGAAAATGACTGATATACGGAATTTCTTGAAGACCATGGATTTCACGCGCAACGCAGCGATTTCAGGTGGGGCAGGGCGGCTTGGCGCGCGAATCGCGCGGCTTGCCTTGGCCCTGGCATTTTATGCCGCCACCGCTGTCTCCGTCCTGCCGGCAGCCCATGCGGCGGAGCCGCTTGTCGCCCACCAGGCGCGGATCATCGGTGATGAGGCGCGCACGCGCATCGTTCTCGACTTTGCCGAAGAGCCGGAATTCGACGTTCACTATCTCGATTCGCCCGCCCGCATCGTCGTCGACTTTCCCGCGGTGAATTTTGCGTTTCCCACGTCCGACCTCAAACCAACAGGCCTTTTTTCGGATATTCGCTTCGGCACCATGGGGGAGAATAGTGCCCGCATCGTGCTGACGGCGAAAAAGCCGGTTCAGGTGACGGTTGCCGAAACGAAAAAGGGCGATGACGGGCAGTCTTTCCGTTTTGTGCTTGATGCCGAGATCACAACCAAAGGCAAGTTCGCGGAACTGGTGAAGAACCAGCAATGGCAGGCGCCAGCCCCGGTGACGACAGCCGCGATTACGCCCGATGACAAGACATCACGGCCGGCGGAATTCGTCATCGCGGTCGATGCCGGCCATGGCGGCATCGACGCAGGCGCCACTGGCGGCACGACGGGCACCGAGGAAAAGGTCATCACCTTGACTTTTGCGAAGGAGCTTGTGGAGCGGTTGAACCGCGAACCCGGCATCAAGGCCTTCCTCACCCGCGATTCCGACACCTTCCTCGCTTTGTCCGAACGGGTGACGATCGCCCGCCAGAACAACGCCAATCTTTTTATATCCCTGCACGCGGATACGCTGAAGCAGAAGGGTATCCGTGGTGCCACCGTTTATACCCTGTCGGACCGGGCATCCGACCGGCAGGCGCAGGAGTTGGCAGAGCGCGAAAACAAGTCAGACCAGATTGCCGGCGTTGCCGCTTCCACAGAGCCGCCGGAGGTCGCCGATATTCTCCTCGATTTCACCCGCCGTGAAACCCAGGCCTTTTCGGTGACGCTGGCCGAAAACATCGTCTCTTCTTTCGAGGGGCAGGTTGGTCTTATCAACAATCCACACCGTTATGCCGGTTTCATGGTTCTGCGCGCCCATGACGTGCCGTCGGTACTTCTTGAGCTTGGGTTCCTTTCGAATGCGGAAGACGAAAAGCTGCTTCTCGATATCGAGTGGCGCAAGAAAGTGGCCGACACATTGGCAACGGCCGTCGGACGATACCGTTCCAAGGCCCTGGCGAACGGCGGCTGATAGCGGTGGAGACGCTGTTGCCGCCCGGCCATTGATCGTGGAAAAAGCTGTTCAATTCTTTGGCCTTGCGGTCGATTAACGACCCCGAGCCCTATTTTACTCACATTCGCCGCGTTACTCGGAAACAGGATTCGGTGGCAATCCGTAAAGCGTCGGTGCGTGATTGCGGGCCTGCGGCCCGGTAACATATCAGCGAATGCTGCCATATCCGGCTTGTCATCGAAGGTATGGTGTGCAAAACGGCACGCGATATGCAAGGATGCGCCCGTATCTCGTCGGGCGTGGATGGTTACGATTCGAATTATCGGTAGCTTGGTATGATCAGACTAATTGGATATTTTTTCGGCTTGGCCAGCGTGCTCTTCCTGTGCGCCGCCGTCGTCGGTGCGATTTATTTGCACGGCGTGACGAAGGACCTGCCGGATTATGCAGTTCTGAGCACGTATGAACCGCCGGTAACGACCCGCGTGCACGCCGGCAACGGTGCGCTGATGGCGGAATATGCCCATGAGAAGCGCTTGTTCTTGCCGATCCAGGCTATCCCGGACCGTGTGAAGGCAGCCTTCCTTTCCGCCGAAGACAAGAATTTCTACAATCACCCCGGTGTCGATATCTGGGGTCTTGGTCGCGCTATTCTCGTCAATCTCCAGAATGTCGGTTCCGGTCGCCGTCCGGTCGGTGCATCCACCATCACCCAGCAGGTGGCGAAGAACTTCCTTCTGACCAACGACCAGACCATCGACCGCAAGCTCAAGGAAGCCATTCTTTCCTTCCGCATCGAGCAGACCTATTCCAAGGATAAGATCCTCGAGCTTTATCTCAACGAGATCTTTTTCGGCCTGAATTCCTACGGCATCGCCGGCGCATCACTCACCTATTTCAACAAGTCGGTAACGGAACTGACGATCGCCGAGACCGCTTATCTCGCATCGTTGCCGAAGGGGCCGGCCAACTACCATCCGATTCGTCGCGAAAAGGCTGCTCTGGAGCGCCGCGACTGGGTGATCGACCGTATGGCCGAAAATGGCTACATCACGGTGGCCGACGCTGCGGATGCCAAGAAGCAGCCGCTCGGCGTCAACCTGCGCCGCGGCGGCGCGCATATTCCCGCCTCCGATTATTTCGCCGAGGAAGTCCGCCGCCAGATCGTCGAAAAATTCGGCGAGGAAGCGCTTCTTGAGGGCGGTCTTTCTGTCCGCACCTCCTTCGATCCGAAAATCCAGATGGAGGCGCGCAAGGCGCTTCAGGACGGACTTGTGCAATATGACGAACGCCGTGGTTTCCGTGGACCGGTAGAGAAGATCGAGACGGCTGGCGACTGGACGGCGGCGCTGGCCAAGGTCAAGGGTCTCCGGGACGTTCCCGAATGGAAGCTTGCGGTCGTCCTCGCAGTTGCCGCCGATGGCGTCGATATCGGTGTTCAGGCCGACGCTGATGCGGAAGATGGCGACAAGCGCACGCGCGGTCATATCTCCGCTGAAAACATGCGCTGGGCGTTCCGTGATGCGAGCGGCAAGAAAGCGACAGCCAAGTCTCCGGTCGGCGTTCTGACGGCGGGCGACGTTGTCTATGTGCAGCCGCTTTCCGGCTCCGGCAACGAATACCGTCTGCGTCAGCCGCCCAAAGTGCAGGGTGGCATGGTGGTGATGGACCCGCATACCGGCCGCGTTCTGGCCATGGTAGGCGGTTTCTCCTATGCGCAGTCGGAATTCAACCGCTCCACGCAGGCCATGCGCCAGCCGGGTTCCTCCTTCAAGCCGTTCATCTATGCGGCCGCGCTCGACAATGGCTACACGCCGGCATCGGTCATTCTCGATGCTCCGATCGAAGTCGTGTCGGGTGGTCAGGTCTGGAAACCGCAGAATTACGGCGGGGGTTCCGCCGGTCCGTCGACGCTGCGTCTCGGTATCGAAAAATCCCGTAACCTCATGACCGTGCGCCTGGCGCAGGATATGGGCATGAACCTTGTGGCGGAATATGCCGAACGCTTCGGCATCTACGACAAGATGCCGCCGCTTCTGTCCATGTCGCTCGGTTCGGGTGAAACCACTGTGATGCGCATGGTCTCGGCCTATTCGGTTCTTGCCAATGGCGGCAAGCAGATCAAACCGACGCTGATCGACCGCATTCAGGACCGTTACGGCAAGACGATCTTCCGTCACGAGGAGCGTGCCTGCGAGGGCTGCAATGCGACGAGCTGGCAGAACCAGGACGAGCCCGTCATCGTCGACAATCGCGAGCAGGTTCTCGATCCGATGACCGCTTACCAGACGACCTCCATGCTGGAAGGCGTGGTGCAGCGCGGTACGGCGGCGGGCAAGATCAAGGTCGATTTGCCTGTTGCCGGCAAGACGGGCACCACCAATGATGAAAAAGACGCTTGGTTCGTCGGTTATACGCCGGACATGGTTGCCGGTCTCTATATCGGTTTCGATTCGCCGGCGCCTCTGGGTCGCGGTGGCACGGGTGGTTCGCTGTCGGCGCCGATCTTCGGTGAATTCATCGCTGATGCGGCCAAGCACATGGAGCCGAGCAAGTTCATCGTGCCAACCGGCATGAACTTCGTCGCCGTCAACCGCAAGACCGGCATGGCGGCGGCTGAAGGCGAACCGGACACGATCATGGAAGCCTTCAAGCCCGGCACGGGTCCGGCTTCCACCTTCTCGGTGATCGGTGCGGAAGGCTACATGTCGCAGGAAGACATTCTGAAGACGTCGCCGCAGGCGCAGCAGGCCATCACCGGCGGTGGCGGCGGTCTTTATTGATCTCAAGTTCCGGGGTCATCGGGGGGCGTGGGTCTTTACATCCGCGCGCCCCGCATTTATTTGAGCAGCAAGTTTCAATGAAGGCGAAGAACCAGCGAAATGCGCAATGAAATTGTGAACGTAGTCGACGAAATCAAGCAGGCCATAAGCCTGCTGAGGAGGCATCTTTGACTGGGACCAGGCGATAAGACGACTGGACTGGTTGAATAACAAGGCAGAGGACCCGACCCTCTGGAACGATGCTTCCGAGGCCCAGAAGCTGATGCGCGAACGCCAGCAGCTGGATGACAGCATCAACGGCGTCAAGGCGCTGGAGCAGCAGCTCAAGGACAATATCGAGCTGATCGAACTCGGTGAGATGGAAGGCGACGACGAGATCGTCAAGGACGCCGAAGATGCGCTGAAGGCGCTGAGAAGCGAAGCGAACCGCCGTCAGGTGGAAGCCATGCTTTCCGGCGAGGCCGACAGCAACGACACCTATGTGGAAGTGCATTCCGGCGCGGGCGGCACCGAAAGCCAGGATTGGGCGAACATGCTGCTGCGCATGTACACCCGCTGGGCTGAGCGTCAGGGCTTCAAGGTCGAAGTTCTCGAAATTCACGATGGCGATGAAGCTGGCATCAAGTCGGCAACAATTCTGGTCAAGGGCCACAATGCCTTTGGCTGGATGAAGACGGAATCGGGCGTGCACCGCCTCGTTCGCATCTCGCCCTATGACAGCAATGCCCGGCGTCACACCTCGTTTTCCTCCATCTGGGTCTATCCGGTGGTCGATGATTCGATTCAGATCGACATCAATGAAAGCGATTGCCGCATCGATACCTATCGTTCATCCGGTGCGGGCGGCCAGCACGTCAACACCACCGACTCGGCCGTGCGTATCACGCATATTCCGACCGGCATCGCTGTAGCCTGCCAGCAGGAGCGCTCCCAGCACAAGAACCGCGCCAAGGCGTGGGACATGCTGCGCGCCCGTCTCTATGAAGCGGAACTGCAAAAGCGGGAAGAGGCGGCCAATGCGCAGGCCGCATCCAAGACCGATATCGGCTGGGGCCATCAGATCCGTTCCTACGTTCTCCAGCCCTACCAGCTGGTCAAGGACCTGCGCACCGGCGTGGAAAGCACCGCACCCGGCAACGTGCTGGATGGGGATCTGAACGAGTTCATGGAAGCCGCACTCGCCCATCGCATCAGCGGCGGCGCGGATGTGGAAGTCTCGGATATCGATTAAGACGCCCCAGCGCGTCGATCGGAAAATTGCCCCTCGCAAACCCGTTGCGAGGGGTTTTTCGTTGGAGGACACGCATGAAACAGGCGCTTTATATCGTCGACGTCCAACTGAGCTTCAATCCGCCGGCCCCGCTGGTGGCGGAGATATCCGCGCTCGCCGGAACCATGCCCAGTATCGCCACCGTCGAACGCCACGATGAAAGCGTAACGCCCTTCGAACGGCAACTGGGCTGGAAACCGGGCAGGGATGATGTGTCGCTGGTGCCGGCAGACCGCATATTCATCAAACACGGTTATGGGCCGCCCCGGGAGGTTATCGACCATCTCCTGTCCCTGAAACTCGACCGGGTGCTGGTCTGCGGCATTCAGGCCGATACCTGCGTGCTGGCGGCCGGTTTTGCCCTGTTCGATGCAGGGCTGCATCCCACACTTCTGCCGTGGCTGACGGTGGGCTCCAGTCTCGACCGCAGCGGTGAACTTGGCGCTAGACTATGGAAGCATCATTTCGGAGCGGTTCTCACAGGGCCGGAGGCACTTGCGGGGTAGCCTCGCCGAACCTGCGCACCGGCCCGATCAGTTCGAGGCTTTCTCGACCTTCATCTCACCCAGTTCATCGATCAGGATGGTCCAGCTTTCCGCCTCCTTGGCCATCGGGTCCGTCTTCAGATAGACGGTGACGAACAGGCCGGGTGAGGCGGAGGCGCCGTTCGAGCTTTCCGGACGGATATCCGTGACATAGGATTTCATCTGGCTGAATTCTTCCAGCTCGATATTTTCGAGAAGGCTCGGTCCATCTGCGGTAAAGACGATGCGCTGCAGGTAGATTTTCGCCGTGCCGTCGCCCTGGCGGATGGCGATGACCTTGTAATAGCCCCGCGTGGGCGAGGCAGGCGGTGGCCGCAATTGTCCGTCAGGGCCTTTTACCGGCTCGAGGTTCCGGTCCTCCCACATGCCGCTGCTGACGACGAATATGGCGGAAACGGGCAGCGTGTCGATCGCCTGCGTCTGTGCCCGCGCGGGCAGGACGGTCGTGGCAAGAAGCAGAGCAGCGAGGAGCGATTTTTTGGCGTACATGGCAATCGTGATGGTTGGTTTAATTGTTGAACTGTTCGGCGAGAACCCGGTCCGACCATGAGCGATCCGGATCCGAGAGAATTTTCGCCGTCCTGTCCTGCGATTGTGCGATCCTGACGTGACGAACGGATTTCACCTCGGTGTGATCGGCCACGGCATTCACAGGCCGCTTGTCGCGCTCCAGGACATGAATATCGACAGTCACCTTATTCGGCAAAAGCGCCCCGCGCCAGCGTCTTGGCCGGAACGCGCTGACCGGGGTCAGCGCCAGAAGCGGTGATTCCAGCGGCAGGATCGGCCCGTGGGCGGAGAAATTGTAGGCCGTCGACCCTGCTGGCGTCGCCACCATCATACCGTCGCAGATCAGCTCTTCCAGCCGCACCTTGCCATCCACCTCGACACGCAGCTTGGCGGCCTGATGCGACTGGCGAAACAGGCTGACTTCGTTCATGGCGAGCGCGGTAAACTCGTCGCCATCGGAATCCGTCGTCGTCATGCGCAGGGGATGGAAATCATTGCCGCTCGCCACCGCGATGCGCTGGATGAGGCCTTCCACCCGGAAGTCATTCATCAGGAACCCGACTGACCCCCGGTTCATGCCATAGACCCGCTTACCTGAATTCATCGTTTCGTTGAGAATTTGCAGCATGAAACCGTCGCCGCCAAGCGCAACGATCACATCGGCCTCTTCGAACGGCGTATCGTCATAAACGGCTTTCAGCTCTTTCAGCGCCATCTGCGCCTCCTCGGATGGGGAGGCGACGAAGGACAGTGAATAGGTAGAATGCGACATCCGCTTCCCTCAACAACGGCGCAGACCGGAACCGGTCCGCGCAGGACGCTGTAACCCGTTGAAGCGGCTCGAAATCTTTAAACCTCAACCAAGAGGGGATAACAAGCCGCCAGACGCACCCTTGGTACATGAAGACGGCGGCAGGCGACAAGGCCTTTCGCACCGCCAGGCGTTCCGTTGCGACGGGTCTTGCGGTTCCGGTCCACAGCTTCTTGATTTGTGCCCGCCGAGAAGGGTTGCGATGCGGGGCGACGTGATGCAGTTTGCCAAAGCAGCCGGAATGACGACGAGTGGCAGGAGACGGATGTGGCGCTGAACTACGATATCTATGATGTCTTTACCGAGACGAAGATGGCGGGAAATCCGCTGGCGGTCATGTATGACGCCGATGATCTTTCACAGGACACCATGCAGGCGATTGCGCGGGAAATGAACCTCTCCGAGACGGTTTTCATCAACCGTTCGAACAATCCTTCCCATGCGGCTTCGCTGCGTATCTTCACACCGTCAGGCGAATTACCCTTCGCCGGCCACCCGACCGTCGGCGCGGCCGTTGCCATTGCCGAGCGCAATCGCGGCGAGGGCGATGATGATATCGACATGGTCTGCGTGCTGGAAGAGAAGGTAGGTCCGGTGCGCTGCGCGGTGAAGATGCGCGCCGGCGCCGTCAGCTTTGCGGAATTCGACCTGCCGCGCAAATCCTCCCGTGTCGAACTACCGCTTAATCATGCCGCACTGGCCGATGCGCTTGGCGTCAGCGAGGGACATCTGGGCTTCGAGAATCATGTGCCGTCGATCTGGACCGCCGGCGTGCCTTTCCTGCTCGTGCCGATGCACAATATCGCCGCCGTGCGTGACATGGATTTCGACGCCAATCTCTGGCTGCGCACCGCGCCGCTGGTCGGAGGCTTGCTGACAGCTGCCTATATCTACTGTCGCGGCGGCGTCAACCACGCGGCGAAGTTCCATGCCCGCATGTTTTCCCCGGAGATGGGGATTGCGGAAGACCCGGCCACCGGCTCGGCCGCCGCCGCTCTCTCCGGCGCCATCCACCATTTCGACGGGCTGACGGACGGCCACTATCCGCTCCTGATAGAGCAGGGCGTGGAGATGGAAAGACCATCCCACATCCACCTGCGCATGGACATCAAGGACAACGAAATCGCCCGCGCCCGCATCGGTGGCCATGCGGTGCGGGTTGCATCGGGTACGTTCGAACTTTGACGTGGAAGAGGTATTGCGATGTATCGTGTCCTGCATGACGGCAAAGGTACGACCTGACCATGCTTGACATATATCGCGACACGAGTTCTAAATTCGTTTGCATCTCCGTGAACTGGCGGAGATTTGCGCGCCAACCTACGGTTTTCAGCACATAGAGGTCCCAATGCGCCGAGTCCCTTCTCAAGAAAATCACCTAAGAATTTCTGAGAAGTTGAGGGTTCATGCGCACTTTGAATCTGGGCATCCTCGCCCATGTGGACGCAGGCAAGACTAGCCTTACGGAGCGTCTCCTTTTCGACGTCGGTGTTATCGACAAGCTGGGTAGCGTCGATACCGGCAACACGCAGACGGACAGTCTTGAACTGGAACGGCAGCGCGGTATCACGATCCGGGCCGCCGTTGTTTCCTTCACGATCGGCGATACGGTCGTCAATCTTATCGATACACCTGGCCATCCAGATTTCATTGCGGAGGTGGAGCGGGTGCTGGGTCTGCTCGATGCCGCGGTTGTGGTCGTCTCAGCCGTAGAAGGCGTGCAGGCGCAGACGCGCGTGCTGGTGAGGGCGTTACGACGTCTTGCGGTCCCGTTCCTGTTCTTCATCAATAAGGTGGATCGCGTCGGTGCACGCTATGATGAGGTTGTAAGGGACCTTGCCGATCAATTGAGAGTGCGCCCGGTTGTCATGTCGACGGTTACTGGTGCGGGTAGCAAACACGTGCAGGTGGCTGCAACTGATACAAAGTGCGAGCCATTATTCACCATCCTCTGTGAAACCCTTGCGGAAAACGACGATGAATTGTTGCGCGACTATCTTCTAACGCCGGATCGGGTGGATGCGGGCAGGCTGTCGCTATTGCTTGGGCAGCAGACTGCTTGTGGTGTGGTACATCCCGCATTTGCCGGCGTGGCAATGACCGGGGCAGGCTTGCCGGCTTTGATAGCGGCCATTACGGAAATGCTGCCTGCTCGTGATCCGGACCCCGAAGGGGAAATTTCGGGCAAAATCTTCAAGATCGAACGCGGCTGGGGTGGTG
Organism: Agrobacterium sp. El2ro-1b; assembly: GCF_048298475.1. NCBI lineage: Bacteria > Pseudomonadati > Pseudomonadota > Alphaproteobacteria > Hyphomicrobiales > Rhizobiaceae > Agrobacterium > Agrobacterium sp. El2ro-1b. Next base: position 983,880 of record NZ_CP103458.1, read on the forward strand.
AAAAACTGTCCTATCTCCATCTCGCATCGGGAACGGTCCGGCTTCGGCACGATCTGCCTCTGCCGCAGGGACCGGCAAGACTTACCGGAATACAGCTGTTCAAAGACGGCCGTGTTCAAAACGCAACTAGTCTCGGCGCCGGTCAAATAGCCCGCGTCACCGGTCTGGCCGGTGCCAGAGTTGGCGACAGTGTGGGGGTGAACGCCGTTGCAGACGGAGCGTTTCATTTTGCTCCACCAACACTTGAAACGCGCGTCGTTTCTCGACGGCCATCTGAGCATGCGGCGTTGTGGCTCGCACTGAACCAGATGGTCGAGCAGGATCCCCTGATTGGTTTGCGTAGGAACGACGAGACAAACGAGGTCTTCGTCTCCCTTTACGGCGAAGTGCAAAAGCAGATTATTCAGTCGGAACTGTCGACGGGGTTCGGAATCGAGGCCGAATTTGAAGACAGTACGGTTATTTGCGTGGAGAAGCTCTCAGGTTCCGGGCAGGGGCTTCAAACCATTTTCAGGGAGCCCAATCCCTTCCTCGCCACCATAGGTCTACGAGTCGAGCCACGGCCGGATGGCGCCGGCAACAGTTTCGCATTGGAGGTGGAATTCGGTCAGATGCCTGCAAGCTTTTACCGTGCGGTGGAGGAGACCGTATTCGATACACTGAAACAGGGTGTCTTCGGCTGGCAGGTGCAGGATTGTCATGTCGCCATGACGGCTGCGCGTCATACCTCCCCTTCGAGTACTGCTGCGGATTTTCGAAAATTGACACCGTGGGTGCTCGGGACCGCGCTCAAACAAGCTCAACCCTTCGTCTGTGAGCCCTTTGATCACTTCCATATCGAAGCGCCCGCCGCAGCTATGACGCGTCTGATTGCGTTGCTTGCCAAGGCGGGTGCAGCCACCAAAAACTCCGTTATCTCGGGTGGTGTGGCAAGGCTTGAAGGGACCATAGCGTCGGCGGCGGTTCAAGGTGTTCAGCAGCAGGTGCCGGGACTGACGAGCGGCCTGGGCGGAATGGAAACATCGTTCAGCCACTACGCGCATGCTGAAAGTCCACCGTCCCCGCGGCGACGCTCCGGCCCTGATCCGTTCAACGAGCGCGATTATCTGCTGCGCATACGTCGGAATGCAGAATGACCGCCGGGTAGACGAATGCTACACGACGGTCATTTTTCATTTCAGGTTAGACGGGTGACGCGGAGAAGATTCCTCTCCGCGTTACCTTTCTGTCAATTAAACCGGCCGGCCGCATGGGCAAGCATCGTATAGACCTTGCCGGTATCGGAGGTGAGGTAGGACTGGGTGACGCTCCGGTCGCGGTCGGTGCGGGCCACGTCGGCGAGAAGCTTCTCGAAATCCGTGATATAGCGGTCCACGGCGGTGCGGAATTCCGCTTCCCGTTCGTATTTGCGCTTGATCTCGTCAAACGTCGTCTGGCCCTTCAGCGTGTAGAGGCGACGGGTGAAGACGTCACGCTCGCCACGCTGGTAGCGGCGCCACAGTTCCACGGAGGCATCGTGATCGATGGCGCGGGCGATATCGACCGAAAGCGAATTCAGCGATTCCACCATGTGCCGGGGATTGCGGGTGTCGGCCGCACGGGTGGGCTGCTGCTCAGTGCTGGCGCGCGGTGTGGATGCAACCGGCGTCTCCTGGGATGCACCGCGCAGGAGATCGCTGATCCAGCCGCCACCTTCTTCCCGGCGTCCGGCCGGGTTGGTTGCGACCGGCTGTGCCGGGGCGGGTGCCTGACGATTTTCGACTTGGCGGTTTTCGACCTGGCGGTTCTCAAGCGGCAGCGTGCCACGCAATGCGGGGGCAGGCTGAGGCTGTGCCGGGCGCTGCTGCTGCACCGGAGCGGCTGCCGCCGGCTGCGGACGCGGCTCGACGCGGCGTTCTGCGGCCGGCTGGGTTGCGGCGATGGCACGGGCGACCGGTTCGGACACTTCCATCTGGTGGGTCGAACGACCGACTAGCTGGGAAATATCCTGCAGGGCCTTGATCTGTTCGGAAACGGCGCGGCGCATGGCGGCCGCACTTTCCTTGGCCTCTTCCGGCAGGTCGAAGGCGCCACGCTTCAGTTCGGCGCGGGTCGCATCCAGCTCGCGGCGGATATCGTGGCTGGAACGGCGGATTTCGTCTGTCGCTCCTGCGAAGCGGCTGACGGCCTCCTCGACGGCTTGACGTAGCGTTTCCTTGAGGTTGGCGGCGGCAGCATTGGATTTCTCCGAGGCACTACCGAGAAGATTGTCGACTTCCGACAGCGAGGATTCGACGCCACCACGCAGGCGGTTGACCAGCTCATCGGAATATTTCTGCGCGTCGGACAGCGTGCTTTCGATCGAGCGGCTGGCATCCTGACCGGCAGAGAGCAGGGCGCCCCGCATGGTCTGTGCCGCAGAGCGCGCGCGCTGTTCGGTCTCATCGAGCGAGCGGCCGATATCGGAGAAGGAGGCCTGCAGATTGTCACGCAGATTACCGGCGACATTCTGCGAACGCTCCTCGGCCTCGTTGAGGGTGTTTTCCACGACGCCAACGACATTGCGCATGGCGCTTTCGATTTCTTCGGAGCGCTTGACGAGGCCGACCGACAGGCTGCGCAGCGCATCCTGACGCTCTTCCAGTGTACCGACGAGGCTCGACTGTGCCGCATTGAGAAGTTCCGACGCCTGGCTCAGCACCTTCGAATGTTCCTCGAAGCGGCCAACGATGCCAGCGACCTGCGCCAGTGTCTGGCCGGAAATATTCGACAGACGGTCGATCTTTCCTTCGAGCAGACGGCTGGAGCTGGAGACCATGTCGGCAGCCTGCGAGGCCGATTCGGAGAAGCGGGTTGCAGAGGCATTCAATGCTTCATCGGCCGCGCCGAAGCCCTGTGCCGCACGCTCGACGGCGGAGTTGAAGTTGGTCGCCGACTGCTCGACGATCTCGGCCATGCTGTTATGGGTCTGCGACAGCATATCGGTGCTCTGGCGGGTAGCGGCGACAAGTTTGTTGGCCGCATCGCTGCCCGAGCGGGCATATTTCTCGATACCCTCTTCGACGGCATCCGCCATGGCGGTATGCGTCTGCGACAGCATGTCGGTGCTCTGGCGGGTAGCGGCGACGAGTTTGCTTGCCGCATCCGTGCCGGCATTGGCGTAGTCACTGATCGCCTGTTCCACCATGCCGACCATGCCGCTGTTGCTCTGCGACAGAAGCTCTGCGCTCTGCTGGGCAGCGGAAACGATCTTCTCGGCGGCTTCGCGGCCGATGGTGGCATATTCGTCGACGACGGGTTTCGCCTTCTCCTCGATCAGGCGCGACAGTTCCGCAGAACGGCTGGCCAGCATCGAGTTGAGTTCGCGGGTGCGGTTATCAAGCGCCGAGCGGATGGATTCACCGCGTGCATCGAGGGCGGATTCGACACCCGTCAGGGTCTCGGAAATGACGCCGACTTGCGAGCGGACGACGGCTTCAGCCTCGGCAACCTTGTTGACGATGATGTTGCCGGCTTCGGAGAAGGTCTGGGCGACGGCAGCGGCCTGGCCGGAGAGACGCGTCTGCGCATCCGAGATACGATTGACGATCTCGCCAGAACGTTCCTCGATGGCCTTGGTGAAGGCCTCGTTCTGCGCCTGTACCTGGTCGGCAAATTCCGAACCGGACTTTGCGAGCAGGGCGGAGGAGCGAGCCGCTTCGTCGCCGATGTTCTGTGTGGCGGAGACAACGGCGCCGCGCAGGCTGACGGCGAGATCGCTTGCCTTGCCCTCAATGGTGCGGTTGACGTTTTCGAGACCGATCGTCAGCGCCCGGTCCATGGTGCCGAGGCGTTCGTCGATACGGGCCGTGCCGGCATCGAAGGTTTCGGCCAGACGGCTGGTACGGTTTTCGAACGTGTCTGCGACGCGGGTCGTCTGCTCGTCCAGAATGCCGGTAATGCGCTCGGCGGCCTCGTCGCTGGTGCGGGCAAACACAGCCGTCTTGTCTTCCAGCGCGTCGGCGAAGCGGCGGCCGGCATCTTCGATCGAATTGTTGACGTTGGCCAGATCACCGCCGACGCGGGTCTGCAGGGCGTCGAGAGAGGTCTCGATGCGGGCGCCGGTCTCGTCGAGACGTGTGGTGACATTGCCGATCGAGGTTTCGATACGGGTGGAGAGGGCGTCGGTCGCCCCGCCGATTTCACGGGCGGCTTCACCGATCTTGACGGCAATGTCGCCGGCGCTGTTGCGAAGGCGCTCTTCCAGCGTTGCCGCACTGCCGTCGATTGCCTTCTGCAGCGTCTCCTGCTGGGTTTCGAGCGACAATTCGAGCATGCTGGCGCTGGAGGCGACCGTGGTGCCGATCATCATCGCCTGCTCGGAGAGCATGTCGCCCATCTGGGTGGTGGCGGAGCTGAGCGTCGCGGCAAGGTCCGCCTGGCGCTGGTCAAGCGCGGTACGGATTTCTTCGTGCGATTGCGACAGATTGTTTTCGAGACGCGAGACGCCTTCTTCCACCGTCTGCGCAAAACGGCTGCTGCCATCTTCCACGACGTTTTCGATGCGGTTGGCGGCAACGGACACGCTCTGTTCGATCAGGCCGCTATTGCGCTCCAGCGAACCGGCAATACGCTCCGCCTGCGAACCAAGCATGGTTTCCAGCCGCTCATGGCCGCTGGCAAGGGCATTCTCAAGCGTGAAGGCCGTGGCTTCGAGACGCTGGCCGACGCCGGCAGCGGCAAGCGAAAGCGACGAGGCTCTTGCATCCATCGCTTCAGCGATTCGCTCTTCGACACCGGAAATCGTCATGTCGAGTGCCATGGTGCGGCTGTCGAGCGCCTCGGCGATGCGTTCTTCCGCGCCTGACACGATGCCGGAAAGGGCAGCGGTACGGCTGTCGAGCGCACCGGCAATGCGGTCCTCAACGCCGGCAACGGCGCTCTGCAGGGCGGCGGCGCGGCCATCGAGAATATCAGTGATCTTTTCCTCGACGCCGGAGAAGCTCATGTCGAGCGCCATGGTGCGGCTGTCGAGCACATCGGTGATTCGCTCTTCCGCGCCGGAAACGACGGTTTTCAGCGCATCCGTGCGGCTGTCGAGCGTGCCGGCAATACGGGTCTCGGCATTTGCCACCAGTTCGCCAAGGGCGGCGGTGCGTGTGTCGAGCGCTTCGGCTATCTTTTCCTCGGCGCCGGAGAAGGTCATGTCGAGCGCCATGGTACGGCTGTCGAGAGCATCCGCGATGCGCTCTTCGGCACCCGAAACCACGGCATTGAGCGCGGCGGTACGGCCATCAAGCGTTTCGGCGATACGGGTTTCAGCACCGGCAACCACGTCGCCGAAGGTGGCCGTGCGGCTATCGAGCGCCCCGGCGATCTTTTCTTCGGCGCTGGCAACAATGCCTGTCAGGGCGGAGGTGCGGTTATCGAGCGTCTCGGAAAGCCGTTCCTCGACATTGGCAAAGGTCATGTCGAGTGACAGCGTGCGGCTGTCCATCGTGTCGGCAATACGTTCCTCGACACCGGAAATCGCGCTGGAAAGAGCGGCGGTGCGACCGTCAAGCGTATCGGCGATACGGCTCTCAGCGCCGGAGACGACATCATGCAGGGCGGCCGTGCGGCTTTCCAGCGTGTCGGAGATGCGGTCCTCAATGCCGGAAACGGCGCCGGTGATGGCTGCGGCCCGGGTTTCGAGCGTTTCCGTCAGGCGACGTTCGACGTCGGCAACAACGCTGTTGATCGCGGCGGCGCGTTCATCGAGCATTGCGGCAAGGTGTTCGGCCGTGCCGGAAACCGAGCCGGTAATGGCGAGAGAACGGCTGGCAAGTGCTTCGTCGAAACGGTCCTGGCTGGCCGAAAGCGCGCCGAACAGGGCGTTGCTGCGTTCCGCCAGAACGGTATCGATCTTCGCGTGCGAATTGGTGAAGGCATCGGTGATTTCGGCGGTGCGCTGGCCGATGGCGTCGCTGAAGGCCTTGGTCCGGCTTTCAAGCGCGCTTTCCAGCATTTCCTGACCCGTGCCCAGCGCAGTTGCGAGCGCCAGCGACTGGTCGGTCATGGTGCTGCCGATGCGCTCAAGACCGCTTGTCAGCATGGTGTCGAGGGCTTCGGAGCCGCCGGCAACGGTTTCGTTGATGCGGGCGAGGCTTTCCATCAGCTTGCTGTCGAGGCTGCCGGCGCGCTGGTCGAAGGCGCTGGCAAATTGCGCCACATGCTCGTCGAAGGCCGAATTGACCTGGCCGACCGTCGCTTGCATGCGCTCTTCGTAGAGGCCGGAGCGAAGATCGAGATCCATGATCGCATCGTCGGCGGTGCTCTGCAGGCTCTGGCGGAAGGAGAGGCCCTTTTCTTCAAGTGTCGTGGACAGCTTGTCGAGAACCGTATCCAGCGAACCGCCGATGACCTGCTGGCCGCGTTCGATATTGCGGTTGAGTTCCAGCGAGCGCGTGGACAGCGTCTCGTTGAGCTGGCGGGTGCGTTCCTCAAGCGCGCTGTTGAGGCTTTCCACGCCGCTATCCAGCGTCGATGCATGGATCGCAAAACGCTCCAGCAGTACTTCACCGCGCTCGTCCAGCGTCGAGGTGAGGTTATGCAGGCGCATGTCGAATTCGTTTGATATCGTCGAGCCGGAGGAGTTCAGCGCCTGCAGCAGGTTCTCGGTCTTGGCGGCGATCAGGCTGCCCATCGCTTCGGTAGAGGCGCGCGATTTTTCAAGCAGCGCAGCCGAGCGTGTATCGATCATCGAGGCGAAAGCCTCGCCGGTTGTGGCGATCCGCATCGAAAGCTCTTCGCCGACGATGGAGAGTTCTTCCTTGATCTGTTCCTGCGCGCCGACGATGGAGGAGCGGATGCGCTCGGCATGGTTGACGATGGCGTCGCGCTCGGCGGTCAGTTCCTGCACGAGGCTGCGCACGCGCAATTCGTTGTCGGCGTAGCTGCGCTCAAGCGCGTTGACTTCGGAATGTACGAGTGTTTCGAGTTCCGTCGCGCGGGCAATGGTGCGCTCGATACCGTCATTCATGGCCGAAACTTCGCGGCGAACCGCCTGGCCGACGGACATGATGCGGTCGGACGCCACCGTTTCGGGTTCCGCAAGGCGAAGGGCAACTTCGGCCATGGAGCGGGCGGCGTTGCGCAGATCGCGGGCGCGCGCCATCATGATCGCGAAGGCGAAGAACAGCATGACGGGAACGAGGATGCCGACGACGATCGCCATCAGGCCGGGGATGGCGGTGAGATCGGCGAGCGAGCCGATACTCCACAGCGCATTGCCGTAAAGAAGATGTGCGATGCCAAGACCGCCAAGCGCCCAGATCACCGACATGATCGTGGCGTTGCGCAATGCGCCGCCGATGGAGCCGCCTTCCAGCGATTTCAGGATCATCGCCGGGCTGCGCTTGGAGCCGTCATTGGCGGCTTCGAGATTGGGCGATCTGGGCGTCTGTTCGGTAGGCGCGCGGGCGGCCTCGGGAGCAGGGGTCTGTCTGCTTGCTTCCTTCACTCTGGCCTCCGGCTGCTTCGGCTTTGCAGTTTTCCGCGTCTCCGGCTTTTCTTCGAAAGCGCCAAGCTGCAAGGCATCTTCCAATGCCTGAAATGCAGTCTCGTCGACAGAGTCGCTGATCTTGTTATTCGCCATGCGGTTACGCCTCGTTACACATACGCCCGGCTTCATGCCGTTGACCCACTTGCGATCAGCAAGCGGACTGCCGCCATCATGCCAACGAAACTTTCCCTCAAGAAAGAGCAGTTCCGCCACTTACCAAATCCCGAATTGCTGGTGGTCCAGCTTTCGGGCGAAATTACATCACTGTGCCGCAATAACAAAGCTTGAGCTTAAGCCCTGCGAGAACGGCAGTACCGTAGTGACACATTTAGGTGTTCGAAACAATTAATGCGGATTTGCGACGGCAGCGAAGTGTCGGCTTTTTAACAGTTTTTAAACCTGAGTTTCACGCTGAACGCCTTGTTTCGCATAAGTTTAACATAAATTAACCATAGCAGAAGATTTTCGCCTGCGTCACGCCGTAATTTAAGCCGATAGCAGCCGCCAGCATGCGTGAATACGACACATATGTGACACGAAACAGGAAACGGCGAGACAGGATTCCAGCCATGGCAGCGGTCAGTATTGTTTTCGAAGCTCCCGATAATTACGGCGGCGCACCTTCCGTCAGCAAGAAGCCAATCGATTTCGATCACCTTGCACAGCAGACGATGGGCGACAAGGATCTGGAAATCGAGGTGCTGCAGCTGTTCAGCCGCAGCGCCCGCGCAGCCCTGCATGAAATGGCGGGCGCAGACACCAAGACCGTCATGGCCACCGCCCACCGTCTGAAGGGATCGGCGCAGGCCGTCGGCGCCTCCGCCGTTTCCGCGGCCGCGGCAGCGGTGGAGGAGATGGGCAATGACAGCGCGCTGATCGCAAAACTCGCCGCAACCATTGTCGAAGCTGAAAATTTCATCCTCAAGCTCTGTCGCTGAGACGCAAGCGATCAAATTTGCCATTTTGCAAGGCCGGGTTCAGCCTGTGTGTCCCGAAGCGGGTTGCCAAGGCGGGCCGGCCTTTCTATGTGTTTAGAACAATTCTCAGATCACATTTTGGATTTCCGGCATGACAAAACTCACCATCGTTGCCTTTGACGGCACGCCTCATGAACTCGACGTGAGCAACGGCTCCACTATCATGGAGAATGCGGTGCGCAACTCCGTTCCCGGCATTGATGCGGAATGCGGCGGCGCCTGCGCCTGCGCCACCTGCCACGTCTATGTCGACGATGCCTGGGCAGAGCGCGTCGGCGGACCAGAGCCGATGGAAGAAGACATGCTGGATTTCGCCTTCGAGGTTCGTCCCACCTCGCGGCTTTCCTGTCAGATCAAGATGAATGACGAGCTGGATGGTCTCGTTGTTCATGTTCCCGAACGCCAGGGCTGAAAACTTTCGGCATTGCCCCGCGCAGAAAAAGCCCCGCTCACCTGGTAGTGGGGAGCGGGGCGAGGCGGGTACGCAGCATGCAGGCGAGGGAGGAAACACCTGCGAGCCCTCAAGTGCGCACCGGGAGAACCGGAGACGGTTGCAACCGTTGCACCGCCGTGGGTCGCAACCATTCCAAACCGTATAAACAAGCTACAATGAGTCTTGCCGCCCGCACCATGACGAGAATTCACGGGTGATATCGGACATGACGTTACGTCATGTCCCTGTTGTTCCTTGATATTTGGGAAGGGCTGCCAACAACCGTCAGCGGCGGGCCTGACCCTGTTCCAGCCGGTTTTTCAATAGCCGGGTCATGCGGGCATCGAAGTTTTTCGATTCCACCACGTCGAAGCGCATCTGGTCGCGGTCGTGCTCGTCCATCACGGTCTGGGTGATCTTGCCGACCATTTCCTGCAGCGCCTCGCAGCTTTTCTGCGGGCGAAGCGACGTCAATTGTCTTTCAAGCGAACGGGCATGGGTACGGGCGATTTCCGCGTGGCGTTCCTCGTGGCGCTTGATGTCGGCAAGCAGCGTATCCCAGATGAAGGCCAGTTCCGCCGTGGTGCGGCGGCGGTTTTTCCATTGCGGCAGCAGAATGCGGGTGTTCAGGAGCACCTTGGCCGTGCCGACGCTGCACATGCCGTTTTTTTCGACATAGGTGAGTTCACCGCCGAACTTGATCTCGGTCGCACCGGGATGGCGCGCGCCGGTATTGCGGGTCAGCGGGCCGTGCTTGGAAAGCTGCTGGTCAAGATCGGCTGCGGTTTTGCCGCTGACCGAAAAATAGGAATAGGTCTTGCGGACGATGGTTTCGGAAAAAGCCGGTCCGGACAGGGAAAGGGCCAATGCGCATGCGAAAACGGCGCAGAGAGCGCTTGATGATTTGGTCATGACCCGGCCTTCCGGTTGAACTTGAAAAAGGTTTGCTGCATAGGCGGAGCGGAACTTATAAGAATTGACATAACACTCCGTTATTCCCGAAAGGCGCGTGTTACGTGATAACAGTCGGCAGCAACGCGTGGCAAGCGGCCCATGGCCGCTCCCTGAAACTTGATGGGCGTGGCCGTATTATGGCCATCGTCAATGCAACGCCTGATTCCTTCTCCGATGGCGGCCGTTATCTTGCCGTCGATGCGGCTTTTTCCCATGCGCTGACCTGTGTGGAGGAGGGAGCCGATATCATCGATATCGGCGGCGAATCGACACGGCCGGGTGCTGCCGCGGTGACGGAGGCGGAAGAACAGGACCGGGTGCTGCCGGTCATCGAAAAATTACGCCGCGAGACCGATGTCCTGATTTCCGTCGACACCTATCGCGCCTCGACGGCAAGGCTGGCAATTGGCGCCGGCGCGCATATCGTCAATGACGTTTTCGGCCTGCAAAAGGATCCTGATATGGCGGGCGTGGTTGCCTCCACACGCGCCGGTATCTGCATCATGCATACCGGCCGCGACCGACAGAAGCTTGCCGACGTCATCGACGATCAGTTTGAATTCCTCAATCGCTCGCTTGATATCGCCGAGGCTGCGGGAATTGCCCGTGATGCCGTAGTGCTCGATCCCGGTTTCGGGTTTGCCAAGGATGAAAGCGAAAATGTCGCGCTGATGGCCCGCTTCGGTGAACTTGCCGCTTTTGGCCTGCCGGTTCTTGCCGGCACGTCGCGCAAGCGTTTCATCGGGTCGCTGACGGGCAGGGATGTGGCGGAGGAACGCGATATCGGAACGGCTGCGACCACCGCGATCCTGAGGCTCGCGGGTGCTTCGATTTTTCGCGTGCATAATGTCGCCGCGACCCGCGATGCGCTGGCTATTGCCGATGCGGTTCTTGCCAAATCGTCGGCAAAGGCCGATGCGTAGATCAACGAGTGCCGGAATGCCGTGTCCCGAAGATGGCGCGGCTTTCAGGCGAAACAATCCTGCCATGGAGGCGATGCGATGAGCCGCTATACCATCATCCTGAAAAACTGTTCCTTTTTCGCCCGTCATGGCCTTCTCGAGCAGGAGGAGGTGCTGGGCCAGCGCTTTTTCGTCGATGCCGAGATGGAAGTCGAGGCGGGTGACGCGCTGGAAACCGACGATATCGAAAATACCGTCGATTACGGCGTGGCTTTTGCCGTCATCGAAAAAAGCGTCGTCGGGCAGCGCCGTTATCTCATCGAGGCGCTGGCGAACGACATCGCCAAGGCGCTGCGGGCGCGTTATCCGCAGATCGTCTGGCTGAAGATCACGGTGCGCAAACCCTCGGCACCGGTTCCCGGCATTCTCGATTATGCGCAGGTGAGCGTTGAGCATCGTGCCTGAAAAGCTGACTGTCGCAGCACTGGGCCTCGGCGGCAATATCGGCGATCCCACTGCCGCCATGGCGCGGGCGCTGCGCGAACTCGACGCGCATGATGATTGCCGGGTGCAGGCCGTTTCCGGCCTCTACCGCACACCGCCCTGGGGAAAGACCGATCAGGCGGATTTCTTCAATTGCTGCGCCCTCGTAGAAACGTCGCTGACTGCGCCGGCGCTGCTGCAACTCTGCCTCGATATCGAAAGGGGCATGAAGCGGGTGCGAACGGAACGCTGGGGACCGCGCACCATCGATATCGACGTACTGACCTATGGCAATGAGGCTATCGTAACGGAAAGCATCGAGGTGCCGCATCCACGCATAACCGAGCGCGCTTTTGTGCTGATGCCACTTGCCGACATTGCACCCGATCTCGACGTCAAGGGAAAGCCGGTGCGGCAATGGCTCCAGCAGGCGGACAGGAGCGGCATTGTCCGCGCAAACGAAAAGCGGGAGTGGTGGACACTCCCGCTCGGCGATGACTGAGAAGATTATGGCTCTTATGGCTTGATAGAGCCGACGGCGATCTGGTCGATATCACGCGCCAGCGTGACGCCGATGACAGGGATCATCTGATCGGCGACCTTGACCGAAATGGTGATGTTCATCGAATTATCGCTCGAGACGCGGGCGACCATGGCGCCGTTCAGCTTGGCGCGGTTGATGCCGACGACGACCTTGTCACCGCTCACCTGTCCGGAGGTGATGTCGAGACCCTTGCCGGCGGAGCCGTCGAGGAACTTGCCCTCGTAGCTGTTGCCCTTCTGGCTGATGACAGCCGACATGGGCTGGCTGAAGACGCCGACGCGGCAGGTACCGCCGAGCTTGATGCCGGTCTGCTTGTCGTCGAGCGGTTCGCCCGTCAGATCGCAGGTGAATTTCGTGCCCTTGTATTTGCCGGCGACGATTTCGCCGGGGCCTTTCCAGCTGCCGGCCACCGAGCGGAAAAAGACGTCGTCGCGATCGCGTGATGCCGCATGGACGTCAGACAGGCCGAAACCGCCGCTGACGGACAAAATGGCGGCAAGTCCGCCCATAAGCGAAAAGAAGCGCGAATACATGATACTTTCCCCGGCGAAGAAGCCTGTTCGATAGGCTGCAATCTACCGGCGGAATGGTTAATGCTTGGTTTATTTCGCGCTCATTTGCGGCTCCGTCCGTAACCTTTTGAACCGGCAATGCCCGGCAGATCAGGCTTTTTCAGCGTTTTTTCCGCCGCTTAAATCAGGCGTAAGGTCCGACATGAAATCGCCGATGCCCGGCCGCTTCACCGCCCTGAACGGCAGTGGACGGCAAAGATCCATGGCGGCAATGCCGATTCGCGCCGTCATCAGACCGTTGATGACGCCTTCGCCGAGGCGGGCCGAGAGTTTGGAGGCAAGGCCATGGCCGAGAACCTGTTGGGCAAGTCCGTCACCCACGGCAATCGAACCCGTGACGGCGAGATGCGCAACGACATCGCGCAGGAGCTTCAGCATGCCGAGCGTGCCCGGACGGCCGCCATAAAGCTCCGCCATGGCGCGCACCAGCCGCGTCACCTCGAACAGCACATAAGCGAGATCGACCACGGCGCGCGGGCTGACGGCGGTGACGACCGACACGCGCTTGGAGGAATTGAGAATAAGGGCACGGGCCTGCCTGTCGAGCGGCACCAGCAATTCGCGTTCGGCAAGCTCGATCAGATGCGGGCCGTCGATGACGTCATTTTCCGTTTCCTTCAGCGCCGCGCGCCCCTTGGCCGTTTCAGCTCGATGGGAGAGGACGGCATTCAGGCGGGTGACGATGGCGCGCGCGGGTTTCGGGCTCTTGTCGAGGCTTGCCGTCTCGGCATCGGCCTTGAGAGACTGCACGGCATTGAGCCGCATGATGCCGAAGACCTCGCCGCCGACAAGGGCGAGAACCGCAAAAAGCGCCACGATAAGCGCGATCGTCGCCGTGTAACCCAGCCAGTCGGAGCGGGAAAACAGATTGCGGATCAGCTGATCCGCCCAGAGCCCGAAGGCGAGTGAGAAGAGCACACCAAGCGCCCCGAGCGCCAGCTTGCCGAAGGAGAAGCGGCTTTTCTTCGGTGTTGCCACCGGCAATGCTGCGGCGTCGATATCCGCAGGCGCCATAAACGGGTCATCCTCGTCCGGCGTCAGCGAAATCTCGGCGTCGAAGCTGCGCGGCGCGCGTTTTTGTGTGGTGGACGGCCGTGCCGCCTCCTCGGTATCGAGCGCGAAAGCCGCCGGGCGGCGTGTATTCGGATCGTTTTGTGTGGGAGCCTTCATGCGAGCTTGTCTCCGAACAGGAACTGCATGGCGCGGTCGAGCCTGATATGGGGAACGGAAAGCCGGATGCCGCCGCTGCCCGGCTCGTCGATATTGGGCGGGCGGAAACGCACGACATTGACGTCAGGCAGTGTCGCCTTGTCGCTATCCTGGTCTATGCTGCGAAACAGCGGCTCCGGATCCTCTGGCAGATCGCCTGGAAAGATCGCCGTCTTGCGATTGCCGTCGAAAATCTCGCCATTGATGGTTTCACCGGCCATGGGTGTGCCGACGATAACGGGCAGCTCATGGCCATCCTGGCGCACGCTTGCCTCTCGGGTCGCGCGCACTGAGGCAAGCGCCATGACCTCGATGCCGGCGCCGTTCATGCCGATGGTTGTGATGGCGCGGTCGACCAGACGGCGGGTCAGCCGCTCCAGCCGGTCATGGCTTTCATGATGCAGATGATCGGCCTTGGTGGCGGCAATCAACACCTTGTCGATGCGCCGGCGGATCAGCGACGACAGTATGCTATTGGTGCCGGGGCGGAAACAGGCAAGCACATCGCCCAGCGCCCGCTCCAGATCCTGCACGGCCTCCGGACCGCGATTGACCGCCTGCAGCGTGTCGATCAGCACGATCTGTCGGTCGAGACGGGCGAAATGTTCGCGGAAGAAGGGTTTGACCACGATTGATTTATAAGCGTCATAGCGTCGCTCCATCATGGCGCGCAGCGAGCCCTTCGGTGCCTTTTCGTCGGTCAGACCCGGCAGGGGGGCAAATGTCAGCGCCGGCGATCCCTCGAGATCACCAGGCATCAGAAAGCGGCCCGGCGGCAAAGTGGAGAGCGACCTTTCGTCGGATTTGCAGGCTTTCAGATAGGCCGCAAAACTTTCCGCCAGACGGCGCGCCGTCATTTCGTCAGCGGGCGCATTGATATCCAGCGAGGAGGCGATCGCCAGCCATTCCTGCGCAAGTTCTGCGCGAATGCCGCTTCCGGCAAGTGCGACAGTTGCATCGCTGAACTGCTTGTAGTCCTGCGACAGCAGTGGCAGGTCGAGCAGCCATTCGCCGGGATAGTCGACGATATCGATGGAGAGCTTGCCGGCCGAAAACCACCGGCCCCAGCCGCTGGCGCTCTGATAATCGAGCGTGATCCGCAGTTCCGAGATCGCCCGTGTCGAATCCGGCCATAGCCTGTCACGCACCAGCGCCTGAATATGGTCTTCATACTGGAAGCGCGGAATCGCGTCGTCAGGCTGCGGTTCCAGACGCACATTGGAGACGCGCCCGGATCGCATCGCCTCGAACAGTGGCAATCTGCCGCCATTCAGCAGGTTATGCACGAGGGAGGAGATGAAAACCGTCTTGCCCGCGCGCGAAAGGCCGGTGACGCCAAGCCGCAATGTCGGATGGGTAAGGTTGCCCGCGCGGTCGGCCAGATTATCGAAAGCGATAAGCGCGCTGTCTGTCAGGGACGTAAGAGAAGGCGGCAATGGCAGTTTCCTGGCTGTGTTTCACGGTCACTGCTGCATATAGGAAGTTGCGGCTGCACAAAAAAGAAGCGCTCCAACGGATTTTCGGCAGTGCTGCTTCCCAACGCCTTTGTTGCACGCGGCAGCGGTTATTTGCCCGGCGCAAGGAAATCGATCAGCCGCCAGCGATTTTTACCGCTTGCCGCGCTGTCGTCCTGATCCAGAACCGCAAGACCCGAGGTGGGAAAACCCGAGGGCAGGGCGGCGTGCAGCAGATCTTCGCCGATCATGGCCTCCAGCGTCGCCTCCATGGTCGGGTTATGCCCCACCAGCATCACCGACTGCACTTCCGTTTGCGCGGCGATGAGCGACAGATAGGTTTCGCTGCGGGCATTGTACATCTCATCGATGTAGACGATATCGATGCCTTCGTTGAAAGCCCGCTGCCAGGCCTGCGTGGTCTGCCGGCAGCGCGTGGCCGTGGACGACAGAATGAGATCGGGACGGTAGCGCCGGTCTGTGGCAAGGTCAGCGATGATCTCCGCTTCGCCAAAGCCGGCCTCGTTCAATCCCCGGTCGAAATCCCTTTCTCCCGGCGCCGCCCAGGCGGCCTTGGCGTGGCGCAGAAGATAAACTCGGCTCGGGAAAGTTGCTGTCAAGGGCGGGGACCGGCGTTCGAATGTCAGGACACGGACTGAATGCTACAGGATAGGGTTGCAGGACCGCAAGTCCCCTTTCCTGTTGGTAAGTCGCATTGAAGTGATTGAAGAAGAAATCGCTTCAATACGAATAAAGGATAAAAATTAGTCATTTAGATGATTTTTGTGTCAGTTTTAAAAATGCCTGAAAACTGATCTGTAGACTTGAATCGGTCTATATCATTGGAGTATACACCGCCGCATTGAGATGTTCTTCGAGGAGAATCGCGTTGAGTGAGAAGATCGATCTTAGCAAATATGTGCTCTCGGAAGACGATGAGTTCATGAATGCCAGCCAGCGTGCCTATTTTCGCGCGAAGCTCATAGCCTGGAAAAATGATATCCTGAGAGAAGCGCGCGAGACGCTCGGACATCTCGCCGAAGAAAGCGCCAACCATCCCGATCTCGCTGATCGGGCATCTTCCGAAACAGACCGGGCGATCGAGCTTCGCGCCCGCGACCGTCAGCGTAAGTTGATCTCGAAGATCGATGCAGCCCTTCAGCGGATCGACGACGGCACTTACGGTTATTGTGAGGAGACGGGCGAGCCTATCGGTCTCAAGCGTCTGGATGCCAGACCGATCGCAACGCTTTCCATCGAGGCGCAGGAGCGTCACGAGCGTCGCGAAAAAGTCTATCGCGACGAATAAGGCGTTTCCGCCGACAGGCTGAAAACCGCATCAATAAAAAAAGGGCACGGAATTCGTTTCCGTGCCCTTTTTGCTGTCGTGAATTTGTCTCGGAATACACCCGCCCGTCAGCGGTCGCGGCTGACGGAAAGCTCTCCGAAGATACGCGCCATTTCTTTCTGCATGTCTCCATCCGGTGAAGCGCCGGTGACGCGCGGAGAGGCGGGTTGCGTTTTGACATCTCTGTCTGCCACAGGCGTGACGGAAGGTTCGTTATCCGCTTCCTTGCTCTTGGCGATTTCCGCTTCCAGAAAGCTTTCGAAATCACTGGCAAGCTCATCGGAAAATTTCGGTTCGGCGTCGGCTGAAGCCACAGGCGGGTTTTCAGGCCTCGGCGGAAGAGCAGCGGGCGGCGTATTCTGGCCCGGCTTCAGGTCGGGAAGAACCCGGTTGCGGGCAGCGTCGAGAAAATCGGCGGCGATGGATTGGTCGATCAACGGCTCCCGCGCCGCAAAGACCGGCGGCGCAAGCTCCACGGGCCGCTCTTCCGCTAGCTTTGCCTGTTCGGGCATCTGGGCGGGGATCGGCGGCGCGACGGGTGCTGGGGCCGGAGCCTGTACGAAAGGCTCGGTCCGCTTTGGCTCTGCTGGTGCCGCCGGCATATCGAGTGATGCAGCGGCAATGGGCAGGACGGTTGCGGCCGGGACGGCTGCCACCGGGATAGGCGGCGGCGCGGGGCGGGTCCGCTCGGGTGCGGCCTGCCTTGCCGGCGGAGCGGGCTCCCGCGAGATTGCCGCAGGCGGCGCGGGTTGCGGTGGTGTCGATGGACGTGGTGGCATGGGGGCGGCGGTTGCCGTAACAGGGGCGGGACGCGAAACGGGCGCCGGCTTGGGCGGCTCCGGCCGCTGCGTTTGCTTGGCGGGTTCTTCGGGGCCGGAAACAGGAGCTGCGGCCACAACAGGCTGCTGCGGCAAGGCGGCGCGGCGTTCCTGCGGGATCGACGATTCGGCTCTGTTCTGTTCGATGTCCTGGCGCGGTAGTGCCTTCAGTTCCGGCTCCTGCACGTCCCTGACGATCGGGATCGCACCGATACCGCTTTCGATGACGATATCGGTCGGGCCGCCGATCATGACCAGATGTTCGACGTTATCGCGACGCACGAGAACCAGACGGCGGCGCGCATCCACGGCCGTCGCGTCGAGAACCTGCAGGCGCGGCTGCCGGTTGCGACCGCCACGGATGAACGGCGACGAACCGCTTCGCCTGCGCAGAAGCCACAAAGCGATCGCCAGAACGAGAAGCGCCACACCCACACCGACAACGGCGACGATGAGATTGTTGCCATAGGTGCCGATAAAATCTTCCATCATGGAGATCATCCCTTCAGATTTTTTGGCATTTCAGTTTCTTGGACAATTAATATTGCCGTGGTTCTTATAGTGTGAACGCGAAACAGGAAAAGACGATTTTTTTAAGTGTGATACAAGGTTTATTCATTTCGCCTCACAGGATAGCCGTATCGATCGCAACGACGCCACCAAAACGCCATATCCTCTCCTTCAATGCTGGGAGGCAATGAAGGTTGCAATCCTTTCGCTTCGGGAGAGACTGAATGGTCAAGGCATCGCGCGTAGACGGGTTTCCTGCGCCACGTCTCATTGCCGTTGTTTTTTTGTTGCTACCGATTTTCAGTTCTCCACACCAGGCAACGGCGACGGAAGACAAAGCATTGGAGGCTTCCGCCACCATGAAGGACTTCGTGCGGGACAATCCGTCCTGCATTGATTTCACGGACGGATGCTCGGTCTGCACCGTCGCTGACGGCGAGATCGCCTGCTCCGCGCCCCGCATTCAATGCCAGGTGAAAGAGCTGAGCTGTACGAGACGGTAGTCTCTGAGGCATTTATACCGCTTTCAGGCTGTTTTCGCTGTGCGTTTTTAAGCCTTTGTGTGGTAGCGGAGCTTTTTGACGGTCAAGCGAGTTGCTACAACAAATTCTGCTGCCCGATTCCGTCGAGGAAATAAGGCTGACCGAATGACGACCTGCACGACTGCGAGGCCAAGATGACACGGGTGCGCGAGACAAGCGACAACGACCTTCCGCTGGTGGACAGGCGTGCCCGTTCCGGCACGGTCTTGCGCATTCTGCTTCTGGCGCTGGTTCTGATCGCGGCGGCGGCCGCCTTCGTCTATTTCAAGGATTCGCTGGAAAACGAAATCGTGCTCGGCATTCTCGGCGTGCTGGCCATGATGGGCATCTTCTTTCTGGTCTCGTCGATCATCGGCTTCATCGAGGTGATGCCGCAGTCGCAATCCGACGGCCTTGCCCGCCGGTTTCTTTCGGCCCATCCCGAAGGCACGCTGATCACCGATGCCAAGGGGCATATGGTCTATGCCAACGCCACCTATTGCCGCATGAGCGGCACCACCAAGGCGAGCGATATCCAGAGCCTCGAGACGCTTTTGTCGCGCAGCCGCGAATCGACAGAAGCGCTTTATCGGCTGATCAACGTACTGCGCGAAGGCCGCGACGGTTACGAGGAGTTCCGGTTGCTGAAACCGCTCGGCGAGGATTCCGGCGCGGGGCCGCATTGGTACAGGCTGAAAGGCAGGGTGCTGAAGGATGCGAGCGGCGAGGGGCTGCACGTTTTCCAGATCGCCGATATCACGCCGGAACGCGAGGACCAGGAGCGTTTCTTCCGCGAATTGCAGAACGCCATCGATTACCTCGATCATGCGCCGGCCGGTTTTTTCTCCGCCAGCCGCAAGGGCGAGATCGTTTATCTGAACGCCACTCTGTCCGAATGGCTCGGTATCGATCTCGCACAGTTTTCGCCGGGTTCGATGACCATATCGGATATCGTCGCCGGTGAAGGCATGGCGCTGATTGAATCCGTGCATCCGCAGGGCACGGCCAAGCGCACAGAAATCCTCGATCTCGACATGCGACGGGTGAACGGCCAGAGCATGCCGGCCCGCCTCGTGCATCAGGTCACGGCAAAGGATGGCGCGCCGGGTGAGAGCCGGACGATCGTTCTGATGCGTCCGAAGGGGCAGGAGGACACGGAATCCTCCTCCGCCATGCGCTTCACCCGCTTCTTCAACAATACGCCGATGGCGATCGCCTCGCTTGACGGCGAAGGCCGCATCCTGCGCATCAACGCGCCGTTCCTCAAGCTCTTCTCCGGCGTCGTCGGGCGTGACGATATCGACCGTGGCGTGGCACTCGAAACCGTTCTTCACGACAATGAGAAGCCGCGGCTTGAGCAGGCTTTGGCCGAAGCCAAGGATCGCCAGGGTGATATCGCACCGTTCGATTCCCGCCATCCGAGCAACGAGACCAGGCATTTCCGTTTCTACGTCAACGCCGTCATCGACCAGGACGACGAGGCGCCGGAAGAAGTGGCGATCGTTTACGCCATCGAGGTGACCGAGCAGAAGGCGCTCGAAACCCAGATGGCGCAGACCCAGAAGATGAATGCGGTCGGCACGCTGGCAGGCGGCATTGCCCACGACTTTAACAACGTTCTCACCGCCATCCTGCTGTCGTCCGACCATCTGCTGCTGCAGGCGCGGCCCGCCGATCCGAGCTTTGCCGATCTCATGGAGATCAAGCGCAATGCCAACCGCGCCGCCGTGCTGGTGCGCCAGCTTCTCGCTTTCTCCCGCAAGCAGACGATGCGTCCGGCCGTTCTCAACCTGACCGACGTAATCGGCGATCTTCGCATGCTGGTCGACCGGTTGATATCAGGCACCAATGTCAAGCTTGAGGTCGATTACGGCCGCGATCTCTGGCCGGTAAAGACCGATCTTTCGCAATTCGAGCAGGTGCTCATCAATCTCTGCGTCAACGCCCGCGACGCCATGCCTGATGGTGGCAAAATCACCATCAGGACGCGCAACGTCGATGAGAAGGAAATCGCAGCGCTTGGCCGCCCCGAATTCCCGGCCGAAGACATGGTCATGGTGGAGGTTGCCGATAACGGCACGGGCATTCCGCCTGAAATCATGGACAAGATTTTCGAGCCCTTTTTCACCACCAAGGAAGTCGGCAAGGGCACGGGCCTTGGCCTTTCGATGGTCTATGGCATCGTCAAGCAGTCGGGCGGTTACATCTATCCCGAATCGGAAGTGGGCAAGGGAACCGCCTTCCGCATCTATCTGCCGCGCCATGTGGTTGAGGTCGTTCAGGTGATGGGGCAGGATGGCGAGATGATTGCCGCGCCGGTCGTGGCGGCGGAGCCGGTGAAGGAAGAACCGCTGGATCTCACCGGCAAATCCGCCGTCGTGCTGTTGGTCGAGGACGAGGAAGCGGTGCGGCGCGGTGGCAAGCGCATGCTGGAAACCCGCGGCTACACCGTGCACGAGGCCGGATCCGGCATTGAGGCACTGGAAGTGATGGAAGAACTGGAAGGCAAGGTCGACATCGTCGTCTCCGACGTCGTGATGCCGGAAATGGATGGTCCGTCGCTGCTGAGAGAATTGCGCAAATCCTATCCGGACCTGAAATTCATCTTCGTTTCCGGTTATGCCGAGGATGCCTTTGCCAGAAACCTGCCGGCGGATGCCAAGTTCGGTTTCCTGCCGAAACCCTTCTCGCTGAAGCAACTCGCCATCGCCGTTCGAGAAATGCTCGACGAGAAGGAGTGACGCTGGCGGCGGCGAACCGGATTCGCCCGCGTCATTCGCTCTGCGGAACCGGTCTGCATGCGGCCGGAGTTGCGCCATTCCCGCCGCTTTGTTCCGCTCGTCCGTCGTATGCCGCCTTCACAGCCTCACTTTTCCCGAGGTTTGCCTCTTCGCAAACGCAATAGTGATTGCACCGTTGCGCAAGGGGCTTAAAATCGCATCTTAACGACCTAGATATGGAGAGGCGAAGTTCTCCCTTCTGGCAATCAGCTGTCGGTTTGAGAATAGTTTGGAGAATGATGAAAGATGATCGCTAAGCCGATCTACATGCAGGGCGAAGGCGACGGGGAAGACGGCGGCACCAACCGCGGAACGTCTGTTATCACCCGCGTTAAGCCGAAAACGAAAAGACCGAATTTGTACCGTGTTCTTTTACTGAATGACGACTACACTCCCATGGAATTCGTCATCCATATTCTGGAGCGTTTTTTCCAGAAGGATCGCGAGGCGGCAACCCGCATCATGCTGCACGTGCACCAGCACGGCGTGGGCGAATGCGGGGTGTTTACATATGAGGTCGCAGAGACGAAAGTAAGCCAGGTCATGGATTTCGCCCGACAGCACCAGCACCCGCTGCAGTGCGTCATGGAAAAGAAATGAGGATCGCAACGTGCCAACTTTTTCCCCAAGTCTCGAGAAGGCGCTGCACCAGGCACTGACCTTTGCAAATGAGCGTCACCACGAATATGCGACGCTCGAACACCTGCTTCTGGCGCTGATCGACGACGCGGATGCCGCCGCCGTTATGGCTGCCTGCAATGTCGATCTCGACGCACTGCGCAAGACCGTCAGCGATTACGTCGACAATGAACTGACCAACCTCGTCACCGGTTATGACGAGGATTCCAAACCTACATCCGGTTTCCAGCGCGTCATCCAGCGCGCCGTCATCCATGTTCAGTCGTCCGGCCGCGAGGACGTGACTGGCGCCAACGTGCTGGTGGCCATTTTCGCCGAGCGCGAAAGCCATGCCGCCTATTTCCTGCAGGAACAGGAAATGACCCGTTACGATGCGGTCAATTACATCTCTCACGGCATCGGCAAGCGTCCGGGCACGTCGCAGACGCGCGCGCCGCGTGGCGCTGATGAGCCGGAAAGCGAAAGCAAGCCCAGCCGCGGTAATCCCGAGGAAGACGGATCGTCTGCCAAGAAGCAGCAGGATGCGCTGAAGGCCTATTGCGTCAACCTCAACGACAAGGCGAGGAACGGCAAGATCGACCCGTTGATCGGCCGTCACGACGAGGTCAACCGCACCATCCAGATTCTCTGCCGCCGCTCCAAGAACAACCCGCTTTATGTGGGTGATCCGGGCGTGGGCAAGACGGCGATTGCCGAAGGCCTGGCCAAGCGTATCGTCGAAGGCAAGGTCCCGGAGGCGCTCGCCAATGATACCATCTTCTCGCTCGACATGGGCACACTGCTTGCCGGAACCCGTTATCGAGGTGATTTCGAAGAGCGTCTGAAGCAGGTCGTCAAGGAACTCGAGGAGTTTCCGGGCGCGGTGCTGTTCATCGATGAAATCCACACCGTCATCGGTGCCGGCGCCACGTCCGGCGGCGCGATGGATGCATCGAACCTGCTGAAGCCTGCGCTGTCATCGGGGGCTATCCGCTGCATCGGTTCGACCACCTACAAGGAATATCGCCAGTTCTTCGAAAAGGACCGTGCACTCGTGCGTCGTTTCCAGAAGATCGATGTCAACGAGCCGTCGATCGATGATGCGATCGCGATCATGAAGGGTCTGAAGCCTTATTTTGAGGATTATCATCACCTGAGATATTCCAACGAGGCGATCAAGGCCGCCGTCGAATTGTCGGCACGCTATATTTCCGACCGCAAGCTGCCGGACAAGGCGATCGACGTGATCGACGAGACCGGTGCCGCACAGATGCTGCTGCCTGCCTCCAAACGCCGCAAGCTGATTACCGAACGGGAAATCGAGGCCACCATCGCGACGATGGCCCGCATTCCGCCGAAGACGGTTTCCAAGGATGACGAGATGGTTCTCGCCAATCTTGAAAAGGAACTGCGCTCGGTCGTTTATGGTCAGGACATCGCCATCGAGGCACTGGCGACCGCCATCAAACTGGCGCGTGCGGGCCTGCGCGAACCGAACAAGCCGATCGGCTCCTATGTCTTCTCCGGCCCGACGGGCGTGGGCAAGACGGAAGTGGCCAAGCAGCTTGCCGCCTCGCTCGGCGTCGAGATGCTGCGCTTCGACATGTCGGAATATATGGAGCGCCATACCGTGTCGCGCCTGCTCGGCGCACCTCCCGGTTATGTCGGCTTCGATCAGGGCGGTCTCCTGACCGATGGCGTCGACCAGCATCCGCATTCCGTGGTGCTGCTGGACGAAATCGAGAAGGCCCATCCGGATATCTACAACATCCTGTTGCAGGTGATGGACCACGGCTCGCTGACCGACCACAACGGCAAGAAGATCGACTTCCGCAACGTCATCCTGATCATGACGACCAATGCGGGTGCGTCCGAAATGGCGAAATCGGCCATCGGTTTCGGTTCTTCGCGGCGCACGGGTGAGGATGAAGAGGCGATCAACCGCCTGTTCACGCCGGAATTCCGCAACCGTCTGGATGCGATCATTCCGTTCTCGCCGCTGCCCACAGCCGTTATCCACAAGGTCGTGCAGAAGTTCGTCATGCAGCTGGAAACCCAGCTCTCCGAACGCAACGTCACCTTCGACCTGCATGAGGACGCGATCTCCTGGCTGGCGGAAAAGGGTTACGACGAAAAGATGGGTGCCCGCCCGCTGTCGCGCGTGATTCAGGAACACATCAAGAAGCCGCTTGCCAATGAAATCCTCTTTGGCAAGCTCAAGAAGGGTGGCGTCGTCAGCGTCACCGTCGGCAAGAAGGATGACGGCTCCGACGGTCTGATACTCGAGGTTCTGCCGGAGACCGCCCCCGTGAAGCCGCAGCCGGAAGCCGAGTTGAAGGCGGCGAAATCGCCGGGCAAGCCGAAGGCCAAAGCGAAAACGGCTTCCAAGGCGGCAAAGACTGCCGATGAGGCTGAGATTCTGGTGGCCGAGGCCGACAAGTCTGATGAGGACAAGCCGCGCCGCAAGACCAATACGGTGCCGAAAGTACCGAAGAAAAAGTAATCCAGCTCTTTGACCGATAGACAATGCCGGGCGAGAGCCCGGCATTTTCATGCCTGTCCGTTCCTGATGGAATTCAAATGCAGACTGCCGAAAGCGACGTCATCCCCCTCAGCGGCTGGTTCTTCCGGGGAATGCGGGGCATTTTCTCGCTACCCTCGCTCATTCTCATGACATCTTTTGTCGGTTTCAGCGCCTTTGCGCTGGAATCCGGGGTGGCGCGCGGCGAAGCGGTGTTCATGACGCTTGTCATCTGGGCCTTGCCGGCGAAGATGATCCTGATCGGCTCCATGGTCGGCGGCGCCAACCTTGCCGCCTGTTTTCTGGCGGTCACGCTGTCTTCGGTGCGGATGATGCCGATGGTCGCCTCCATCGTTCCGGAAATGCGCGGTGCGAAGACGCCGACATGGATATTGCTGTTTCTCTCGCATTTCGTCGCGATTACTGCCTGGGTCTTTGCCACGCAAAATCTTTCCAAGGTGCCGCGTGAAGCACGCGCCGCCTGGTTCGCCGGTTTCGGCATCACGCTCACCGTCGTCAATGCCATCATCGTTGGCCTGTGTTACGGCGTGGTCGCTGCGTTTCCGCCGCTCGTTGCGGGTGTGCTGTTCTTTCTGACGCCGGTCTATTTCATCGCATCCATCTGGGCTTCGGCCCGCCATTCCGTCGTCAAAGTCGCCTTCGTCATCGGCGTGATTGCCGGACCAGCCTTTGCGGTGGTCGCGCCGGAATTCGATATTCTCTATGCCGGTATCGGTGGCGGCACTTTGGCCTATGTGATCGACCGCTTCGTCTTTCGCCGCGGGATCAAACCCGTCTCACCGAAGGGCGAGCCATGATGACCGAAAACTGGTGGGCGCCCTATCTGTTCATTGCCATCGCCGGCTGGCTGGCGACCGATCTCTGGCGCTGGCTCGGCGTCCTCGCCGGTAACCGGTTGAAAGAGGATTCCGAGGCACTTTATTGGGTGAGGGCGGTTGCCACCGCACTGGTCATGGCCGTCACCGCCAAGCTTATCGTCTTTCCAACCGGATCGCTGGAAGCGTCACCCATGTGGCTGCGCATCGGCGCGGCCGCCCTCGGCTTCATCGCATTTCTGGTTGCCGGCCAGCGCGTCATCGTCGGTGTGGCGGTTCCAATTGCACTTCTAGCCGCTGGGCTTTTTTTGCGCGGTTTTTAATGCCAGCCTTATCCGAATATTAAGCGCGCTGTCTTAATTTGTCGCTGAATGGAACAGGGGCGCAATTCCATGCGGCTATTCGCGGCAGAACGCTTTGTACTTGGCTTCATCGCCATATTATTCGCTATTGATGCGATGTTAATTGCCGACAAGGGCATACCTGTCGATTATGCCGGATATCTTGTGTGCGTGGTGGCAGGTGCCGGCGTGTTCAGCCTCGGTCAAATCTATCGCAAAAGCGGTCGCGATTTTCGCATCGCCGCGGCCCTGACGTCCGGAGGGCTTTTCATCCTCTTCACGCTTGCCGCCTCGATTTTTAATTACATGTTCCTGCCGGTCGCCTTTCCGGCGATCGATGATGTGCTTTTCAGCGTGGATGCTGCGTTCGGTTACAGCTGGGTAGGCGTCGTCGTGTGGTCGGCGACACATCCGTGGGTCGGAACAATACTGTTCTTCGTTTATGCGACATCGTTGCTGCAGCTTCTAATGATTGTCCTGACGCTGGGCTTCACCGGCAGGGAACGGCAGCTCCACCACTTTCTTTTGACAGGTGTGCTCGGCGCCTTTGCCAGCATTGTCTTCTGGATATTCTTTCCGACATTCGGACCGTCTGCCTATGTGCAACTGCCGCAGTGGGTTTCGCAGACGATTCCTCTGGCGGTCGACAATGGTTACGGTCAGGAACTCAATCGTCTCGCAGTAGAAGGCGTCAGCTATCTCTCTCCTAAAAACGTGCTGGGTCTAATCGGCTTCCCGTCGTTCCATATCTTCATGGCGGCAATGTCGGTTTGGTTCGTGCCGCGTCACTGGCTGGCGATGGTGGTGATACTGCCGCTGAACCTCTTGATGCTGCCCGCCGTTCTCGTGCAGGGCGGACATCATCTGTCGGATGTTTTCGGCGGTCTCATCGCATTTGGCATCATCTGCGCCGCCTCTGGACGATTGCTTGATCGGCTGTCGGCGAGGGAGCGCATCGGCGCGGCGGCAACCGTTCCCGCTCAGGTCGTTGCGGCTGAATAGTCATTTTGGCTTGCGTGC
The DNA here is from genome assembly GCF_048298475.1 of Agrobacterium sp. El2ro-1b. Lineage (NCBI taxonomy): Bacteria > Pseudomonadati > Pseudomonadota > Alphaproteobacteria > Hyphomicrobiales > Rhizobiaceae > Agrobacterium > Agrobacterium sp. El2ro-1b. The sequence goes on from NZ_CP103458.1 coordinate 1,010,222, forward strand.
TTCGGCAACCAGCCAGTCGGCCAGAATTTTCGCGGGTGCGGTCATTTCCTCCGGCCGGATGAGCCAGTAATATTTGTTCGTGTCAGCAGGCCTATCGAAAAGCACTGTCAACTGGCCCTCGGCGATCTCTTTACGAAGAAGTGCCGTCGGGCAGAGGCCGATACCCTGTCCCGCTTTCAAGGCTGTAACCAGCAGATTAAAATCCGCGAAAATCGGACCTGCACCGTAAGGTAGCGACATGTCACCAACCGCAAACCAGTCTCTCCATGCCGTCTCGGTATCATCATGCAGCAGTTCCGCGCGTAACAGGCTGGCCTTGTCATTGAAGGGACCAGCATTGGCGATATAGCCGGGCGCACAGGTTGGGCGTGTTTCGGCGCTGAACAGGGCCACGGCATTTTCCCCGAAGGATATCCCGTGCCCGATGGTGAGATCGGAAGCGCTTGTATGCTGCGCGCCGGAATAGCTGATCGACACCTGTATGTCGGGATGCAAGGCCCGGAAGCGGGGCAGCCGGGGCGTGAGAAAATGCGCCACCACCGAAGGCAGGCTGGCAAGGCGCACGGTCATGCGGTCGTGACCCCGGCGGATGCGTTCCGCGCCGGAAGCGATCTGCCGCAGGCTGCCGGAAACCGTGTTGCCAAATTCCTGTCCGGCGGGGGTAAGCCTGACGCCGCGCGCGTGGCGCTCGAAAAGTGCGACCCCAAGCCATGCTTCCAGATTGCGCACATGCTGGCTTACCGCGGTCGCCGTCATGCCAAGCTCCTGCGCGGCTAGGGCAAAACTTGCCTTTCTGGCAGAGGATTCGAAAGCACGAAGGGTGGCGAGTGGTGGCAGTGTCATGATCGATGAGGGTAAGTGACACTTGGGCTGAGCGCAAGAAAAACCTGTCTTGTCAGCGGGGTGGCCATCGCGCAATTATCAGGTCGATAACGTCTTTCTCCGAGGATTTCATGACCACCATGCCTGCTGCCGAACCCGTGGATGCCGCCGAGCGCCGCGCCATCAGTCCCGTCGTCGTTTATCCGAACGGCACGCTGGAGACCCCGGACCTCGCACGCCTGGAGCAGGCAAAGAACGGCATGGAGAAGATCGATGAGGTCATCGTGCCCCCGCGTGACGGCCGCACCTTCACTGTACCCAAAGGGCATTTTTTCCGTATCGTCAGCATCGAAGGCCCGCAGGTGGGGGATTTGAACCTCTGGAACGCCCATGATCTGAACGAGCGCTTTTTCAGCGGTAAGACACGCGCACTGCACGCCACCCATGTTTCCGTCGGCAACCGGCTATGGAGCAACTTGCCATCCCTGCGGCCGATGGCGACCATCACCCATGATACGCTGTCATGGTATGGCTTCGACGAGGATGGCGGCGGTGTGCATGACGTGATCGGCACCCGTTGCGACCCCTATACCAACAAGTTGCTGAGCGGTGGCGATTATCACCATTGTTGCCATTCGAACCTGATAAATGCGCTCGCCTCCGCCAAAGGCCTGTCGTTCCGAGAGGCCGAGCCGCATGTTCATGATGTGCTGAATGTTTTCATGTGCACCGGTTTCACCCGCGATACACACCAATATTTCATGAAGGCGAGCCCGGTGCGGCCGGGTGACTATCTGGAGTTTTTCGCGGAAATCGATCTTATCGGCGCGCTTTCCGCCTGCCCGGGCGGTGATTGCAGCGCCACGCATTCAAGCGACACGGCGGCCTGTTATCCGCTGAAGGTGGAAATATTCCGGCCTGATATGGCGGTGCTGGAAGGTTGGCCGTGGCCGGAGCGGAATGCCTACCGTCCTGTCGAGTGATAGGTCAGAAAACCTATCCTCCGTCATGCTCGGGCCTGTCCCGAGCATCTGCAACCGATTGATTTCACGATACGTGGTTAGATCCTCGGCACAAGGCCGAGGATTGTTGCGTGTTTAGCCAGCGTCACGAAGCGAGCGCCGCCCTTATCTTCTCCGCATGAGCCTTCAGCACCTCGCCGTCGGCCATGGTACCGGAATGCGGCTTCAGAGGCTCGCCTTCCTTGCGCGGAATGACGTGGAAATGCAGGTGGAACACCGTCTGGCCAGCCGCCGGTTCGTTGAACTGCGCGACGAAGACGCCATCCGCATCGAAAGCTTCCTTGGCGGCTACGGCGAGTTTCTGCACCACGGCAATGGTTCTTGCCAGCACTTCGGGGTCGGCATCGAGTAGATTGCGCGAACCGGTCTTGGGAACGACGAGCAGATGGCCGGGTGCCTGCGGCATCACATCCATGAAGGCCAGCGTATGCTCATCTTCGTAGAGCTTGTGGCTCGGAATTTCGCCGCGCAGGATTTTTGCGAAGATATTGTTGTCGTCATAGGCGCTGGTCATCGGTGATCTCCTCGTCGCGGACTATGCGTCCGGTTCGTGTTCCTGTCTTTCGCCCTTGCGGAAGGGCGTGTGTTCATCAAGATAATCGCCGATATGCTCGACTTCTTCGCGCTCGCGCTGAAGATAATCTGCAATGGCGCGGCGCAGGCCCGTATGGGCGATGAAATGCGCCGAATGGGTGGTGACCGGCACATAACCACGCGCCAGCTTGTGTTCGCCTTGCGCACCGGCTTCCACCCGTTTCAATCCCTTCGCCAGCGCGAAATCGATCGCCTGATGGTAACAGACCTCGAAATGCAGGAAGGGATGATCCTCGATGCAGCCCCAGTGGCGGCCATAAAGCGCATCCGAACCGATGAAGTTGATCGCCCCGGCAATGTAGCGCCCCTCGCGTTTCGCCATCACCAGCAGCACGTCATCGGCCATGCGTTCGCCGATCAGCGAGTAGAACTTCCGCGTCAGATAGGGCCGGCCCCATTTGCGGCTGCCGGTATCCATGTAGAAGGCGAAGAACTGGTCCCAGATATCTTCGGTCAGATCGCTTCCGGTCAGCCAGTCGATCTCGATGCCATGTTCCAGCGCGGCGCGGCGTTCCTTTTTCAGCCCCTTGCGCTTGCGCGAGGAGAGGGCGTCGAGAAAATCATCGTGGTCGCGATAACCGTCATTGATGAAGTGGAACTGCTGGTCGGTCCGATGCAGGAAATCGCGCAGCAGCACGGCGGACAGATCGTCCTCTTCCAGAAACGTGACATGCGCGGAGGACACACCGATCTTTTCCGTCACCTGCGCGAGACCCGAGGCCAGAAGCGGCTTGAAGCGGGTGGCATCCAGGGCTTCGGAAACAAGCAGCCTCGGCCCGGTTGCAGGCGTGAAGGGAACCGAACATTGCAGCTTTGGGTAATAATGGCCGCCGGCCCGTTCAAAAGCGTCCGCCCAGCCGTGGTCGAAAACATATTCGCCCTGGCTGTGGTTTTTCAGATAGGCCGGCACGGCGCCGACAAGCGTTCCCGCGGCATCTTCCAGCAGCAGGTGATGTCCAAGCCAGCCGGTCTTTGCCGTCGCCGAGCCGGAATCTTCCATGGAGGATAAAAACGCGTGGGAAATAAAGGGGTTGTAGTATTTTCCTAATATGTTGCGTGAAACTCCGGAAAGCTGGTTCCAGCTTTCCGGATCGATATCCGTGAAGGATTGCGCAACGCGTATGGAATAATCTTCTGTCATGCCGTGGCGGATGGGTTCTCTCTCGGGTCGAAACCTTCGAATGTCATCTGGTCCGCATATTTATAGGTAGTCGCGCGCGCATTTTCATCCCTTACCGTCCAGGTAATCACCGGAAGCCCGAGTTTTCTTTGCGCTTCTATGAAGCTGTTGGGCAGATGCCCCCAATGATAGGAGATGAAATCGAGTCCCAGCTGCATCGCTTCGTCATGCCTGAAGAAGTCTTCCGGCTTGTCGCCTTCCGCCGTCAGCCCGATCGGCCAGGGCGAGCCCGCAGCCTTCAGGTCCTTCAGCAGATGATGATCGAAGCTCATCAACGCCACATGGCCCTTATAACCCTCGAGGTCTTCCAGCACCGCTTCGGCAAAACCATCGTCGACCCCTTCGCCTTCACGGCCTTTCAGCTCGATGACGAGCGGCGCCTTGCCGGCGCAGAGCGTCAGAAGCTGCTTGAGGGTGGGGACGCGGTCCTTGGTCTGCCCAACGGAGAGCATCGCCAGTTCCGCCGACGTGCGTTCACGCACATCGCCCTTGATGCCGGTCAGCCTTTCCAGATCGTGGTCGTGGAAAACCACCGGCACGCTGTCGGCGGCCAGCTGCACGTCGCATTCGATGGCGAAACCGGCCTCAATGGCGCGGGAAAAGGCGGAAATCGTGTTTTCCCAGACCGCCTTGTTGAGATCATGATAACCGCGATGGGCGACGGGTTGCGCCGTCAGCCAGGAAAGCTTGAGCGTCATACGTCGATTTCCACGATGGCGTCGATTTCGACTGATGCGTTGAAGGGCAGGGACGCCATGCCGACGGCGGCACGGGCATGTTTGCCGGGCTCACCGAGAACTGTGGCAATGAGATTGGAAGCGCCGTTGATGACGAGATGCTGCTCCACGAACTCCGGAACGGAGGCAACGAAGCCATTCAGCTTGATGACGCGGCGGATTTTCGAGAGGTCGCCATTCAAAGCGGCCTTGACCTGTGCGAGAATGTTGACGGCGCATAATTCGGCCGCGCGCTGGGCGCTTGCAACGTCGACATCGCGGCCGACAAGGCCCGTCACCGCAATCTTGCCCGATTCCATCGGCAGTTGACCTGATACATAAAGAAGATTGCCGCTGATGGTGAACGGAACGTAGTTTGCGGCTGGTGCTGCGGCGACAGGAAGCGTAAAGCCAAGTTCCTTGAGGCGGCCTTCGATGACGTCAGACATTTTCGTCTCCGGTTTTGTTGTAAATCCTTCAAGAATCCGGCATTCAGAAGATGTTGATCCAAAAGCCGGGCGGTTGCTTGTACAATATGAGCAGCGAGTCCAACAGGAGATATTGCATGTTTGTCAGGACGCTTGGTTTCGTTGCCGCAACAGGGCTTATGACCGGCCTGTCAAACGCTGCCAATGCCTTGCCCATCGCTGTTCCGGATCTCGTTGCCCATCGCGCCGTTTACGATCTCGAGCTCAAGGATGCGTCTGATCGTTCCGGCATCGAGGGCATGACCGGCCGCATGGTTTATGAATTCACCGGCTCGGCCTGTCAGGGTTACAAGACGGATTTCCGCTTCGTGACGCAGATCAACACCGGCGATGCGGTTCGCATGACCGACCAGCAGACCAAGACCTTCGAGGACCTCGCTGCCAAGAAATTCACCTTCGAGACCAAGTCCTACACCGATGACAAGCTGGACAAGGAAGTGCAGGGGGCTGCAATCGACGGCACCGATGGCGTGAAGGTCGATCTGACCCGCCCGGATGCCCGACAGGTCAGTCTCGTCGCCAGCGAATTCCCGACGCAGCACATGTTCCAGGTCATCGAGCATGCGAAACAGGGAAAACGCATTTTCGAATCGCGCATTTTCGACGGTTCGGACGATGGTGATGAAAGCCTGATCACGTCCACACTGGTCGGCAAGTCGCAGATGCCGAAGGATGGCGATGCCGACGCCGGTAAGGCTGGAGAATTCGCCAAGGCGGCATTCTGGCCGGTGACCATCGCCTACTACAACGACAAGACCGGCACCGACGCCCTGCCGATCTACCGCATGTCGTTCAAGCTTTACGAAAACGGAATCACCCGCGATCTGACGATGGATTACGGCGATTTCGTCCTGACGGGAAAGCTTGCGAAGCTTGATATTCTCAAGCCCGAAACCTGCGAAAACAAACCGGTTCGCTGAAACGCGGGCCGTTCTTGCGGTTTTTTCGCATAAATGCTTGCATTTTCATGCGGGCGACTGTATGCGGCTCACCATTCCACACGCGAAGCTTGGGATGTTCCGGGAGAAATCCGGTCCGTTCCGCCCGGTGGTATCGATGAAAATCGGTGCTGTTCGCTTCGCGGGGGTTAAACCGGAAAAGGAGTAACAAGGCATGGCATTGCCCGATTTTTCTATGCGTCAGCTTCTCGAAGCTGGTGTTCACTTCGGCCACCAGACGCATCGCTGGAACCCGAAGATGAAGCCGTACATCTTCGGCGACCGTAACAATATCCACATCATCGACCTGGCTCAGACCGTTCCGATGCTGTCGCGCGCCCTTCAGGTCGTGTCCGACACCGTTGCCCGTGGCGGCCGCGTTCTGTTCGTTGGCACCAAGCGCCAGGCGTCGGAAATCATTGCCGACAGCGCAAAGCGTTCGGCCCAGTACTACGTCAACTCCCGCTGGCTCGGCGGCATGATGACCAACTGGAAGACGATTTCGAACTCGATCCAGCGTCTGCGCAAGGTTGACGAAATCCTCAACTCGGAAGGCTCCGGCTATTCCAAGAAAGAGCGTCTGACGCTTGAGCGCGAACGCGAAAAGCTTGAAAAGGCTCTCGGCGGTATCCGCGATATGGGCGGCGTTCCTGACCTGATGTTCATCATCGACACCAACAAGGAAAAGATCGCGATCGAAGAAGCCAAGCGTCTTGGCATTCCGGTCGTTGCGATCATCGACAGCAACTGCGACCCGGATCACATCGACTATCCGATCCCCGGTAACGACGATGCCTCGCGCGCCATCTCGCTTTATTGCGACCTGATCGCCCGCGCTGCCATCGACGGTATCGCACGTCAGCAGGGCGCTTCCGGCCGCGACATCGGCGCTTCTGAAGAAGCTCCGATCGAGCCCGCTCTCGAAGACGAGGCTGGCGCCTGATTTAGGCCCTGTCTGGCGGTGATTTCTTAATCGCCGTCTCCTCGACCAGGATATGACAAGGCCGTCAAAGACCTTCAATGGGTTGACGGCCTTGTTCGTTTCTAACCGCTCCGCCATGTGTTTTTTTAAAACCGTAGGCGTCCGATGTGGTTGGAACGGCAGGCAGTCTTCATAACGCTGTCACACTAGAGCGGCACCCATCATTTCGATGTATGGCGACGCCGCAGCACTTGGGAATGCGCATGCCCCATCCCGGAACCTCCGGGTTTCAAAGGGTGTGCGGCCGGGTACAGTCATCACCCAGAACTTCGGCACGGCAAATTCCGCCGGCTGACCGATCGAACCGATAAGAGGCAAACAATGACCGAAATCACAGCCGCAATGGTGAAGGAACTGCGCGAGAAGTCTGGCGCAGGCATGATGGACTGCAAGAAGGCTCTTGCTGAAACCAATGGCGACATGGAAGCGGCAATCGACTGGCTGCGCGCCAAGGGCATCGCAAAGGCCGACAAGAAGTCCGGCCGCACGGCTGCCGAAGGTCTGATCGGCGTTGCCACCATGGGTCACAAGGCTGTTGTCGTTGAGCTGAACTCCGAAACCGACTTCGTTGCCCGTAACGACGCGTTCCAGGACCTCATCCGCGGTATCGCGCAGGTTGCCCTGACAACCGACGGCAGCGTTGACGCTGTTTCCGCTGCCACCTATCCGGCAACCGGCAAGTCTGTTGCCGACAGCATCAAGGACGCGATTGCCACCATCGGCGAAAACATGACGCTGCGCCGCTCGGCTGCACTCGAAGTGCCGCACGGTGTTGTTGCGACCTATGTCCACAACGCTGCCGGTGACGGCATCGGCAAGCTCGGCGTTCTCGTTGCCCTGAAGTCGGAAGGCGACAAGGCCGTTCTGAACTCCATCGGCCGTCAGGTTGCCATGCACATTGCTGCAACCAACCCGCTCGCTATCCGCGCTGAAGAAGTTGATGCTGCCGTCGCCGAGCGCGAACGCAACGTCTTCATCGAACAGGCCCGCGAATCCGGCAAGCCGGAAGCCATCATCGAAAAGATGGTTGATGGCCGCATGCGCAAGTTCTTCGAAGAAGTCGCCCTTCTGTCGCAGGCTTTCGTTATCAACCCCGACCTGACCGTCGGCGATGCCGTCAAGGCAGCCGAAAAGGAAGCCGGCGCTTCCATCGAAGTGACGGGCATGGTTCGCCTGCTGCTCGGCGAAGGCGTCGAGAAGGAAGAAAGCGATTTTGCGGCAGAAGTCGCAGCCGTCGCCAAGGGCTGATTATATTTACCCAATCTTGGGAAAACGGGAGGGCATCGCGTGACAACGCGGTGCCCTTCGTGTATCCGCGTTTCGGTTACATTTCCGAGGAGTCATGATGTCTTCCAAGCCGATCTACAAACGTGTTCTTCTCAAGGCTTCCGGTGAAGCCCTCATGGGCGACCAGGGTTTCGGTATCGATGTGGCGGTGGCCGACCGTATCGCCTCCGATATTGCCGAGGCGAGGGCGATGGGCGTTGAAGTCGGCGTCGTCGTCGGCGGCGGCAATATTTTCCGCGGCGTCGCCGTGGCGTCCAAGGGCGGCGACCGCGTCACCGGCGACCATATGGGCATGCTGGCGACCGTCATCAACGCGCTGGCGCTGGCAACCTCGCTGCGCAAGCTCAGCATCGACACGGTCGTGCTTTCGGCAATCGCGATGCCTGAAATCTGTGAGAGCTTCTCGCAGCGCGCTGCCCTTCACCATCTGGCCCAGGGTCGCGTGGTGATTTTTGCCGGCGGCACGGGCAACCCGTTCTTCACCACCGATTCTGCCGCCGCACTGCGCGCCGCAGAAATGGGTGCCGAGGCGATCTTCAAGGGCACCCAGGTGGACGGTATCTATTCCGCCGACCCGAAGAAGGATCCGACAGCCACCCGTTTCGACGAGCTGACGCATAGCGAAGTACTCGGCAAGGGGCTGGCGGTGATGGATATCGCAGCTGTTGCTCTCGCTCGCGAAAACCACATCCCGATCATCGTTTTCTCGATCCATGAGAAGGGCGGTTTCGCGCAGATATTGACCGGCGGTGGTCGCAAGACCATCGTGCACGACAAATAATCAAAAAACGACGTCGCCCCCGGGCGAATCCCGGCCGGCACGGCCGATAGAGATGGAGTATCAAGATGAGTGGTATTGACCTCAACGATATCAAGCGCCGCATGGATGGTGCCATCAACGCCTTCAAGAGCGATATCGCATCGCTGCGTACCGGCCGCGCTTCGGCCAATATTCTCGACCCGGTGACCATCGATGCCTATGGCTCGCGTGTTCCGCTCAACCAGGTTGCGAACATCACCGTTCCGGAGCCGCGCATGCTCGGCGTCAACATCTGGGACAAGTCGATGGTCAATGCCGTCGACCGCGCGATCCGCGAATCCAATCTCGGCCTCAACCCGATCGTGGACGGCCAGAACCTCAGAATTCCGCTGCCTGAACTCAACGAAGAGCGCCGCAAATCGCTCGTCAAGGTGGCCCACGAATATTCCGAAAAAGCAAAAGTGGCGATTCGCCATGTGCGCCGGGACGGCATGGATGGTCTGAAAAAAGCCGAAAAAGACGGCGATATCGGTCAGGACGAAAGCCGTGGACAGTCGGAAAAAGTGCAGAAAATGACCGACGACACGATTTCGGAAATTGACCGCTTGCTTGCCGAGAAGGAAAAGGAAATCATGCAGGTCTAGTATCGCTTGCGATAGACCTGTATTTTATTCGTTTTAATTCCGCGCTTCCTGCTACTGGATCGATATGCCGACGACGACACGTTCCTCCATACCCGAGCACGTCGCCATCATCATGGATGGCAATGGCCGCTGGGCAAAGCAGCGCGGACTTCCGCGCGTGATGGGGCATCGCCGTGGGGTTGAGGCCGTGCGCGAGACTGTGCGTGCGGCAGGCGACTGCGGTATTAGCTATCTCACGCTGTTCGCTTTCTCCTCCGAAAACTGGCGCAGACCGGAATCCGAGGTGAGCGATCTGATGGGCCTTCTGAAGGCCTTCATCCGTCGCGACCTTGCGGAACTGCATCGCGAAAATGTCCGCGTGCGGATCATCGGCGATCGGCAGGGGCTGAAGACCGATATACGCTCTCTCCTCGAAGAGGCGGAGCAGATGACGGCTGGTAATACCAAGCTGACGCTGGTGATCGCCTTTAATTACGGCAGCCGTGACGAGATTGCCCGCGCGACAGCGTCCATCGCCCGTGATGTCGCCGAAGGCCGGCTCAGCGCTGACGCCATTACGCCTGAGATGATTTCGACGAGGCTCGATACATCGGGAATGCCGGATCCGGATCTCATCATCCGTACCAGCGGCGAGGAGCGCCTGTCGAACTTCCTGCTCTGGCAGGCTGCCTATTCCGAGTTCCTGTTCGTGCCGGAATATTGGCCCGACTTCGACCGCCAGCGGTTCTTCTCCGCAATTGAGCAATATGCAACGCGTGACCGCCGCTTCGGTGCTCTGGCCGAGCAGGTTGCCGTGGCAGGCGCCTGATGAGCCGTGAACTCAGACTGCGGATTGTGTCCGCAATCGTCATGGCCGCAGTCATTCTGGCCGCGACCTGGTATGGCGGCATTCTGTTCCGCATCGTTGCCGGTCTTCTGGCGATCCTCATCTATTACGAGTGGTCGACAATTACCCGGATGTCGGAGACCAACTCGACCGGCAATGCCTGGGGCTGGTTTGCGGTTGCCGTCATCGCTGGCAATACGATCTTCGGCGAATCCTCGCTCGATCTGCCGCTTTTATCCGGCTTCACGCTGACTGCGGCACTGTTTCCGGTTTTGCGCGGCAAGAACTGGTGGCTGGTGGGCGGCATTTTTTACGCGGGACTGAGCGGCATATCGCTGGCTGCCATCCGCGGTGACGAACTGGCCGGGTTCGCTTCCATCCTGTTCATTTTTGCCGTCGTCTGGTCGACGGATATCCTGGCCTATTTCGTTGGACGCGCCATTGGCGGGCCGAAACTTGCGCCGTCGATTTCGCCCGGCAAGACCTGGTCCGGCGCTATTGGTGGTGCTGTGGCGGCGGTGATTGGCGGCGCTGCGGTCTCCATGGCCTATCACGGCAGGATCAGCCTGCTGGTGCTGGGGCTCGCGCTTGTCCTTTCGGTGTTCAGCCAGATCGGCGATCTCTTCGAATCCTTCGTGAAACGTCGTTTCCAGGTCAAGGATTCCAGCCATCTCATTCCGGGCCATGGCGGCTTCATGGACCGTGTTGACGGTCTTGTTTTCGCCTGCTTTACGGTATTCCTCATAGCTTTCGTGCATGCGGCGGCAACCGGAGACGTGCCCGGATCGGGCGGCGGTCTGTTGCCGGGTTTCTAGGCGGCGCGAAGGTCACGACATAAAGGGCAGATTGTCATGAACACAATAATGGCGGCGACGGGTTTTCTGACCGGCTATATCGTGCCATTCATCCTGGTGCTTTCCCTGCTCGTTTTTGTCCATGAAATGGGGCATTACCTTGTCGGCCGCTGGTGCGGCATCCGCTCCACCGCATTCTCCATCGGCTTCGGCCCGGAACTGATCGGTTTCACCGACAAGCGCGGCACGCGATGGAAGCTTTCGGCAATTCCGCTCGGCGGCTATGTCAAGTTCTTCGGCGACGAAGATGCGGCGAGCAAGCCGGATAGTTCCGGCCTGACGCAGATGTCGCTGGAGGAGAGGGCGCAGACGCTTTCCGGCGCAAAGCTGTGGAAAAGGGCGGCCACGGTTGCTGCCGGCCCGATCGCCAATTTCATTCTCGCAATTCTCATTTTTGCGGTGCTTTTCGGCATTTACGGCCGGATGATCGCTGATCCCGTCGTGGCCGAGGTGCGTGAAAACAGCGCCGCCGCAGCAGCCGGCGTAAAGCCCGGCGACCGGCTGGTTGCGATCGATGGTGAAAAAGTGATGACCTTCGAGGACGTCCGCCGTTATGTCGGCATCCGGCCGGGCACACCGATTACGGTAACCGTCGAAAGGGCAGGCGAGGAACTCAAGCTGCCCATGGTTCCGACCCGTACCGAGACCACAGACCAGTTCGGCAACAAGCTGGAAATGGGCATTATCGGCATCGTCACCGACCAGACGAGCGGTAATTTCCGCCACATCGAATATTCGCCGTCCGAGGCAGTGGCTGAGGGCGTGCGCGAAACGGGCCACGTCATCACCGGCACTTTCAACTATATCGGCAATCTCGTGACCGGTCGCATGAACGCCGATCAGTTGGGTGGCCCAGTGCGTGTGGCGCAGGCCTCCGGACAGATGGCGACGCTCGGCATTTCTGCTGTCATCCAGCTCGCTGCCGTTCTTTCAGTATCGATCGGACTTCTGAACCTGATGCCTGTCCCGGTTCTGGACGGCGGGCATCTGGTATTTTACGCCATCGAGGCCATCCGTGGCAGGCCGCTTGGCGCCGGCGCGCAGGAAGTGGCGTTCCGTATTGGTATGGTAATGATTCTGGGTCTGATGGTTTTTGCAACATGGAATGATATCAGCAGCTTGATCGGCTGAGGATTGTGTTTTAACGGTTTTGTTAGGGGCTTGTTTACCTTGTTTTTATGCCGAAGTGGCGAATGAGCCACTCTGGATCACGAAGTAAACAGAATTTAACGTTCTGACTTGCTTGTAGGGGAAAAGCAGGTAAAACGACGCACATGGCCGGAGTCGGGTTCCGCCCGCTGAGGGACAACGTAAAAAGGTAAGATTTGAAATGAAGGCTGGTTCAAGATTTTTGAACGCTGTGTCGGCGGTTGCGCTGTCTGCTGGTGTTTCTTCGGTTGCGGGCCTTGGCGTGCTTGCCTCTGCTGGTGCTGCAAATGCAGCGGTTATCAGCAAGATCGATGTTCGCGGGGCCGAGAGGTCCGGTGCGGACTCCGTGCGTTCCAACATCACCATTGCGCCGGGTAAGAACTTTTCCAATTCCGACATCGATGAATCGGTGAAGCGTCTTTACGCCACCGGTTACTTCTCGAATGTCTCCATGCGCGTTTCCGGCAGCACGCTGGTCGTAACGGTCAATGAGAACCAGCTTGTCAACCAGGTCGTCTTCAACGGTAACCGTAAGATCAAGGACGACAAGCTTGCCGGCGTGGTGCAGACCCAGCCGATGGGCCCGTTCAACCAGGCAATCGTGACGGCGGATATCGCCCGCATCAAGGAAGCCTATTCCGCTATCGGTCGTAGCGACGTCGAAATCACCACGCAGACCGTGTCTGTCGGTCAGGGCCGCGTAAACATCGCTTTCGTCATCAACGAAGGTGAACGCACCAAGATCGGCCGCATCGATTTCATCGGCAACAATTCCTATAGCGACGGCCGTCTGGCCGCTGTGATCAATACCAAGAAGTCCAACATGCTGTCGTTCCTGACACGCAAGGACGTCTATAATGAGGACAAGCTGCGCGCCGACGAAGAGGCGCTGCGCCAGTTCTATTACAACCGCGGTTATGCCGACTTCCGCGTCGTGTCTTCCGATGCGGTTCTGGACGAGTCCAAGAACGAATACACCATTTCCATCACGGTCGACGAAGGCAAGAAGTACGACTTCGGCAATGTCGCAGTCGAATCGACTGTTCCGGGTGTTGACGGTTCCGAACTTCAGGGCCTCGTAGAAACCCGCCAGGGTGCAAGCTACAGCGCCAAGGAAGTTCAGCAGAGCATGGAAGCGATCTCCAAGCGCGTTGCCGGTGAAGGTTATCCCTTCGCTCGTGTTACGCCGCGCGGCGACCGTGATATGTCTGGCAACACCATCGGCGTGACCTATATCGTCGATCAGGGCGAGCGCGCCTATGTCGAGCGTATCGAAATCCGCGGCAACACCCGTACGCGTGATTACGTCATCCGTCGCGAATTCGATATTTCCGAAGGTGATGCGTTCAACCAGACGATCATCACTGCTGCAAAGCGCCGCCTTGAAGCGCTCGGTTATTTCTCCAAGGTCAATATCTCGACCGCCGGCGGAAGCGCGCCTGACCGCGTTGTGATCGTGGTCGACGTTGAAGACCAGTCGACCGGCTCGTTCGGTATCGGTGCGGGTTACTCGCAGAACGACGGCGTACTGCTCGAGGCATCGGTCGAAGAAAAGAACTTCCTCGGTCGCGGCCAGTACATCCGTGTTGCTGCCGGTGCTGGCGAAGACGATGCGCGTACCTACTCGCTGTCCTTCACCGAGCCCTATTTCCTCGGCTACCGTCTGGCGGCTGGCTTCGATCTCTTCAAGAACCAGAGCAAGAGCGAAGACTACTACAACTACGATGAACAGGGCTTCGCACTGCGCGTAACAGCGCCGATCACCGAGAACCTGTCGACGACGTTCAAATATACCTATAAGCAGATCAATTATGAAGGTAAGGGCGACTGGCAGAACAACGCCAATCTCGCAGAACCGTATCAGGCTCTGATCCGCGGTGAGGACTGGACCCAGTCCATCCTCTCGAACACGTTGAACTACAATACGCTCGATGACCGCAACATGCCGCGTGAAGGCTGGCAGGCTGCGTTGACGAACGAATTTGCAGGTCTCGGCGGTGATTCCGAATACTACAAGATCTATGCCAAGGCGCGGTATTACTACACGCTGTCCGACGAATACGATGTCATCGGTTCGCTCACCGGCCAGGCGGGTCATGTCATGCCGACGGGCGACAATCTGCTCGTCTTCGACCAGTTCAAGTTCGGCGGTCGTCAGGTTCGCGGCTTTAAGAACGATGGTATCGGCCCGCGCATCGGTTCGGACTCCATCGGTGGCACGACCTACTTCGCAGCGTCTGCTGAAGTCACGGCCCCCATGCCTGGTATTCCCGAAGACTTCGGCCTTCGTCTTGCTGGTTTCGTTGATGCCGGTACGATGTATGGCAACAAGGTCTCGACGTCGCAGACCGTCAAGGATGACAACTCCATCCGTGCATCCGCCGGTATCGGCGTGATGTGGGCGTCGCCCTTCGGTCCGATCCGTGTCGACTACGCCGTGCCGATTGCCAAGGAAGACTACGACGAGGAACAGCGTTTCCGGTTTGGCATGTCCAACACTTTCTGATATCGGCAGTCCAGAACTGCAACTTTGAACGTTCTGGAGTTTCCGGCTGATGGAATACAACGCATTTTTTCCGCCCCACGAGGGACTGCGATTGAAAGATATCGCAGACCGTTTTGGGGCGGAACTGTCTGATGAGGCGGCGGGCGAGCGGATTATCAGGTCCGTTGCACCGGTCTACCGGGCAAAACCGGATCAGCTCTGTTACATTCTTTCCCGCAAGAGCGGCGAAGAGCTGCTGACCTGCGAGGCCGCTGCTGTCATTTGTGACGCGGCCCTGAAGAGCCTGATTCCTTCCCATATTCCCGCATTGATATCGAAGACCCCGCACACGCTGTTTGCGCAGGCTGGTGCTTTGCTGCATCCATCCGCCATGCGGCCGTCGCTTGTTGCTTCGATGGAGGCGGAAATTTCCCCGGCTGCTTATGTCGATCCGTCGGCAAAGCTCGAGCCGGGCGTCATCGTAGAACCCATGGCCGTGATCGGCGCGGGCGTTCATATCGGCGCGGGCACGCGCATTGGCCCGGGTGTCGTTATCGGCTCCAATGTCCAGATCGGCCGCGATTGCACGATTGCTGGTGGAGCGAGCATTCTGGCGGCGCTGCTCGGCAATAATGTCATCATCCACAACGGCGCACGCATCGGCCAGGATGGTTTCGGTTATGCGCCGGGTCCGCGTGGCATGCTGAAGATCGTGCAGATCGGCCGGGTCATCATTCAGGACAATGTCGAGGTCGGCGCCAACACAACGATCGATCGCGGCACGATGGATGACACCGTTATTGGTGAAGGCACCAAGATCGACAATCAGGTGCAGATCGGTCACAACGTTCGCATCGGCCGCCATTGCGGCATCGTCAGTGGCGTCGGCATTGCGGGCAGTACCCGCATAGGCGACGGCGTGATGATTGGCGGCGCAACGGGCATCAATGGTCATATCACCATTGGTGACGGTGTGCAGATCGCCGCGATGAGCGGTGTGGTTTCCGATGTTCCGGCTGGCGCCCGTTACGGCGGAATACCGGCGCGTCCGATGAAGCATTTCCTGCGCGATATGGCCGATATTCTGGCGCGCGTCGATGAGCGTGATAAAAAAACAGGAGAGAAAAACAATGGCTGACGAAACGAAGGCGACGCTTGGCACAGCCGACATCCTGGAAGTCATGAAACTTCTGCCGCATCGTTACCCGTTCCTGCTGATCGACAAGATCATCGAGATTGATGGTAATAATTCAGCGATCGGCATCAAGAATGTGACCGTCAACGAGCCGCATTTCACCGGCCATTTCCCTGATCGCCCGATTATGCCGGGCGTTCTGATCGTTGAAGCCATGGCTCAGACGGCAGGTGCCATATGCGCTCGCAGCCAGGGCGAAGGAGGCCACCTGGTCTACTTCATGACGATCGACAATGCGCGTTTCCGCAAGCCCGTGGTACCTGGTGATCGTCTCGAAATCCATGTCACCAAACAGCGTCAGCGCGGCAATGTCTTTAAGTTCCATTGCGAAGCGAAGGTGGACGGCGCGCTTGTGGCGGAGGCTGATGTCGGTGCTATGATGATCCCCGAGGATCAGCAATGAGCACGATCGCGGCCTCGGCCAGAATTCACCCGACGGCCGTCATTGAAGACGGTGCGGTGGTCGGTGAAAACGTCGTCATCGGTGCGCTCAGCTATGTCGGGCCGAAGGTGACGTTGCATGATGATGTCCGGCTGCACAACCACGCCGTGGTGTCCGGCCTGACGGTCATTGGCCGCGGATCGGTCGTGCATCCGATGGCGGTCATCGGCGGCACGCCCCAGGCGATTCGCCACGATGGTTCGGAAACGACGCTCGAAATCGGTGAACGCTGCATCATGCGCGAAGGCGTGACGATGAATGCCGGCAGTTCCGATGGCGGCGGCAAGACCATCGTCGGCGACGACAATCTCTTCCTCGCCAATTCGCACGTGGCGCATGATTGCCGTCTCGGCAGCCACATCATCCTGTCCAATAATGTGATGCTGGCTGGCCATGTCACCATCGAGGATCGCGCTATTCTGGGTGGCGGATGCGCCGTTCACCAGTTCACCCGCATCGGCCGTCAGGCTTTCATCGGCGGACTGTCGGCGGTCAATTACGACGTCATTCCTTATGGCATGCTGAATGGCAATCCCGGCATTCTCGGTGGTCTGAACGTCGTCGGCATGACACGCTCTGGTATCGAGCGTGCGGACATCCACAAGGTCAGGCGCGTCTACAAGGCGATCTTTGAGGCTGAAGGCACGATCCGCGGCAACGCGGCGGCTATCGATCGTAACGACTATCTGGATTGCCCGCAGGCGCTGGAAATCATCGATTTCATCGGTGCGGGCAGCGACCGCGCGATTTCTTCGCCCAACCGGGGCAAGTGAGCCGTGACAGGTGGCGGGCGTCTCGCCATCGTGGCCGGCAGCGGCCAGCTGCCGCTTTATGTGGCGGCGGCCGCCCGGGAGATGGGCGAGAACCCCTTCATCGTGCGCTTGCGCGATGATTCCCGTTTCGACTGGAGCGGTTTTGACAACGCCGTCATCAGCGTCGGCGATGTCGCAGGGCTTGGCCGTCTGCTGCGCGAAAATCATGTAGACCGTGTCGTCTTGTCCGGCGCCGTGGCGCGCCGGCCGGAATGGCGGGAAATCCGCCCTACCGCCGGCATCCTGCTCAAGCTGCCCTCCATTGTCAAAACGCTGCTCTCGGGTGGCGATGATGCGGTTCTGCAGATGGTGATCAAGATCATCAGTACGCTCGGCGCAAAAGTCATCGGTGCGCACGAGATTGCGCCCGGACTGCTGGCAACCACGGGGCCTTTCGGTGGGCAAAAACCTGCCGAAGAGGATTTGAAGGATATTCGCAAGGCGGCTGAGGCTGCACTTGCGCTCGGCAAGCTCGATGTCGGGCAGGGGGCCATTTCGGTCGGTGGCCGCATCGTGGCGTTGGAAGGTGTCGAGGGCACGGATGCCATGCTGGCGCGTGTCGCCGCTCTACGTGCCGAAGGGCGCATATCGCCCCGCCGTAAAGGCGTGCTGGTCAAGCTCTGCAAGCCCCAGCAGGATATACGTGCCGATCTGCCGACCATCGGCATCGAAACCGTGGAAAATGCGAAAAAAGCCGGACTGGCGGGCATTGCCGTCGAAGCCGGGCGGGCGCTGGTGCTTGATCGTGAGGCGATGTTGAAAGCCGCCGACGAGGCGGGCATATTCGTCTGCGGCATCGATACATCACTCGGTGGTGACATGGTGGGCGGAGACATGATCGGATGACAGCGGCATTAAAAGTGGCGGTAATTGCAGGCGAAGTATCCGGCGATCTCTTGGGCGCGGATCTGATCCGCTCGCTCAAAGCCCGATATGCGGGTTCTGTCGAACTGGTGGGCGTTGGCGGTGAAGCGCTGGAGGCGCAGGGGCTCACCTCCCTGTTCGACTATTCCGAACTCTCCATCATGGGCTTCACGCAGGTTCTCAAGAAGCTGCCGAAACTCATCGCACGGATCAACCAGACCGCCGCGGCCATCGTGGCCGCAAAACCGGACATTCTGTTGATCATCGACAGCCCGGACTTCACCCATCGTGTCGCGAAAAAAGTCCGCAAGCAATTGCCGCAGCTGCCAGTCGTCAATTATGTCTGCCCGAGCGTTTGGGCGTGGAAGGAATATCGCGCCACGGCGATGTTGTCTTATGTCGACCACGTTCTGGCCCTGCTGCCCTTTGAACCGGAAGCCATGCGGCGTCTTGGCGGTCCGCCGACGACATTCGTCGGCCACCGGCTCAGCGTCGATCCCGAAGTGCTGGCGGCAAGGCAGAGGCGGGCTGACCGGCCTCTTCCGGAGCAAGGCCAGCCGAAGACCATCCTTCTACTGCCGGGCTCGCGCTCCACTGAGACGACGCGGTTGATGGAGCCGTTTCAGGAAGCGGCGAAGGCCTTCGTGAGCCGCAATGGCCCCACCCGGTTCCTTCTGCCCACCGTGCCACGGCAGGAACATCGCATCCGCGAAATGGCAGCGGCGTGGCCGGACGATATCAGGCCAGAGATCGGTATCGACTCTGCCTTCAAGTGGAAGGCGTTTGCCGAGGCCGATGCGGCCATTGCCGCTTCCGGCACCGTCATTCTCGAACTGGCGCTGACCGGCGTCCCGACGATCTCGGTCTACAAGACCGACTGGATTTTCACCATGCTGAGCAAGCGGGTGAAGACATGGACAGGCGCCTTGCCGAATCTGATTGCCGATTACGCCATCATACCGGAATATTTCAACGAGGTGGTGCGATCAGGCTCGATGCTGCGCTGGGCCGAGCGCCTGTCTTCCGATACCACCGAACGGCGGGCGATGCTCGAAGGTTATGCGCTGGTGCAGCAGCGTCTGCATACGGAGATCCCTCCCGGCGAAACCGGTGCAGCCATTCTTCTCGATGTCCTGAACACGAAAAATAGCCGCTCAGCCTGATCATATTTCTCCTGTCCGAGCGGCGTAATCGCGGTTCGCAGACAGGTAACGCTCAGTTCCACCTGCCGCCGATCAAGGCAGTCGAGGGCTCTGTTTTAGCGCATTTGATTGCTAGGGCGGCAAGCCGCTGATCATCAGCGGCCCGCGAGCCGTTAAATTTTCGTCTGGCACGGCTCTTGCTTTCAATCTTGTATGCAAGACAGCAATACATCCGAAAGCGCCCAGAGCGCGGTAGAAGACGCCATCATCTCAGGCATTCTTTCCGCGCGCATCCGTCCCGGAACCCGGCTCAGCGAGAACCAGCTCGCCAGCCTTTTCAGCGTGTCGCGCACGCGCATCCGCGAGGCGATGATGCGGCTTGAGACGCGCGGCATCGTCACCGTCAGCCCACGTCGCGGCTGGTTCGTGGTGGAGCCTTCCGCTGAAGAATCCATCAAGGTCTATGAGGCGCGCCGCATCATCGAATATGGCCTTCTGCGCAATCTTTCCACTGTGAGCGCGCAAGGCATTGCCCTGCTTTCCGGTCATCTCGATGAGGAGAGGGCGGCAATTGCCAAAGGTGATCGACAGCGCCTGACCTGCCTGATGGGGGATTTTCACATCCGCATCGCCGAAATCGCCGGAAACGACATCATCGTCGAAGCGCTCCGTGACCTGACGGCCAGAACCATCCTCATCTCCATGCTCTATCAGTCCGATTTCCATGCGCAGCAATCGCATGACGGGCACTGCCGCATCTTCGAGGCGATCAGGGCGGCCGATTTCCATGCTGCCGCCGAACTCGCCATCCGCCATCTCCACGAAGTCGAAACCGGTCTCGATCTCACCCGCAGACCGGACCCGTTTTATGAGCTTCGCAACTCCCTTTCATTGCAGCCCCTTTTCTCAAGCCCCAAGGAGTAGTCTCCCATGTTGTCCAGACGTTCATTGCTCGCCATCGCCGCTGTTTCCGCAACGCTTGGTTTCTCGCCCGCAGCCTTTGCCGATGCGCTTAGCGATATTTCCTCGCGCGGTACGATCCGTGTTGCGGTCCCGCAGGATTTCCCGCCCTTCGGCAGCGTCGGCACGGATATGGCGCCGCAGGGTTACGATATCGACGTTGCCAATCTGATCGGCGAGAAGCTTGGCGTGAAGGTGGAGCTGGTGCCGGTCACCAGCGCCAACCGCGTTCCCTATCTGCAGACCAACAAGGTCGATCTCGTCATCTCGAGCCTCGGCAAGAACCCGGACCGTGAAAAGGTCATCGACTTCTCCACCGCCTATGCGCCCTTCTTCAACGGCGTCTTTGCACCGGACTCGGTTACCGTCGCCAAGGCGGAAGATCTCTCGGGCAAGACCATCGGCGTCACCCGTGGCGCTGTCGAGGATCTGGAACTGACCAAGGTCGCTCCGGCCGACACCACCATCAAGCGTTACGAGGACAATAACGGCACCATCTCCGCCTTCCTCGCCGGCCAGGTGGAAGCCGTGGCCACGGGCAATGTCGTGGCCGCCGCCATTCTGGCTAAGAACCCGCCGAAGCGACCCGAGCTGAAATTCCTGATCAAGAATTCCCCCTGCTATATCGGCCTGAACAAGGAACAGCCGGCGCTGCTGGAAAAGGTCAACGCCATCATCGCGACTGCAAAGACCGATGGTTCGCTGAACACGATCGCGCAGAAGTGGCTGAAAACCGACCTCCCGAAGGATCTCTGACCAACCTGGCAAATCCATGCGCCGGCCGTGTCTGATCCCGGCGCGGCGCATGGTTTGTCCTCCCCGAAAGGAAATATCGGGTGAAATACACATTCGATTTTGGATGGCTTCTCGATTATTACCCGCAGATCGCCAAGGGCATTGCCATCACGCTGGAATTGATTGCCGTCGGCGGCGTTCTCGGCATCGCGCTCGGCATATTCTGCGCCTGGGTGCGCGCGCTCGGGCCCAAATGGCTGCGGCCGCCGGTAGCGACCTATGTGGAGCTCATTCGCAATACGCCATTTCTCATACAATTGTTTTTTATCTTCTTCGGCCTGCCGTCGCTTGGCCTGCAATTGTCGGAACTGAGCGCGGCCAACATCGCCATGGTGGTCAATCTCGGAGCCTATAGCTGCGAAATCATCCGCGCCGGCATTCAGGCGACGCCCAAGGGGCAGTTCGAGGCTGGGGCAAGCCTTGCCATGACCCGTTTCGAAACCTTCCGGCATGTGGTGCTGGTGCCGTCCCTGCAACGCATCTGGCCGGCGCTGTCGTCGCAGGTAGTGATCGTCATGCTCGGCTCGTCGGTCGTGTCGCAGATCGCCGCCGAGGATTTGACCTTCGCTGCCAATTTCATCCAGTCGCGCACCTTCCGCGCCTTTGAAGCCTACATGGTCTCCACCGTCATCTATCTCGTGCTGGCCATTCTCTTGAGGCAGTTGCTGGTCATGGCCGGTAACCTCATTTTTCCGCGCAGGAGTGTCCGATGATCGAATTCTCCACCTGGGATATTCTCAGAAACCTGTTGCTCGCCACGCGCTGGACCGTGCTGCTGTCGCTCGTTTCCTTTGCCGGCGGTGGTCTCGTGGCGTTGCTTCTGCTCTTCATGCGCATTTCCCGCAAAAAATCGATGCGGGTTTTCGCGCGCTATTATGTCGAGCTTTTCCAGGGAACGCCGCTTTTGATGCAGCTTTTCATCGCCTTTTTCGGCCTCGGCCTCGTCGGCATCGATGTGCCGGCCTGGCTGGCAGCGGGCTTGACGCTGATCCTGTGGGCGGCCGCCTTTCTCACCGAAATCTGGCGCGGCTGCGTCGAATCTGTCGCGAAAGGCCAATGGGAGGCGTCGGCAAGCCTTGCCATGGGACGCTTGCAACAGATGCGCTACGTCATCCTGCCGCAGGCCATGCGGGTGGCCGTTCCGCCGACCGTCGGTTTTTTCGTACAGGTCATCAAGGGAACGGCGGTAACCTCGATCATCGGCTTCGTGGAACTGTCCAAGGCCGGCACGGTCGTCACCAACGCCACCTTTCAGCCCTTCACCGTTTATGGGCTCGTCGCCCTCATCTATTTCGCGCTGTGCTGGCCTCTGTCGAAGAGCAGCCAGATCCTCGAAAGGAAGCTCAATGTCGCTCATCGAAATCACTGAAGTCCGCAAAAGCTATGGCAGCAACGAGGTTCTGAAAGGCATCAACCTTGATGTGGAGCCCGGCGAGGTCATCGCCATCATCGGCAAGAGCGGATCGGGAAAATCGACCCTGCTTCGCTGCATCAACGGGCTGGAGACGATTTCGGCCGGTTCCATATCAGTCGCCGGCGCGCAGCTTCTCGACGATGATCTGCATCTGAAAGCTTTGCGGCTGAAGGTCGGCATGATCTTCCAGCAGTTCAATCTCTTCCCGCACCAGACGGTCGGCGGCAACGTCATGCTGTCTCAGACGGTGGTGAAGAAGACACCGAAACCGGAAGCGGAAGCCGTTGCCCGCAACATGCTGGAACGAGTCGGGCTGGCGCATAAGTTCGATGCCTATCCTGACGAATTATCCGGTGGCCAGCAGCAGCGCGTCGCCATTGCCCGCGCACTTGCCATGCAGCCTATCGCGCTCCTCTGCGACGAGATTACCTCGGCGCTCGATCCCGAGCTGGTCTCGGAAGTGTTGGCGGTGGTGCGGGAGCTGGCCAGCGAAGGCATGACGCTGCTGATGGTAACGCATGAAATGAAATTTGCGCGCGACGTCTGCTCCCGCGTCGTTTTCATGCATGAGGGCAGAGTGCATGAAATTGGTCCGCCGGAAGAGGTGTTCTCCAATCCCGCGACGCCCGAGCTCAAGCAGTTTCTCGGCGTTGCCGCGCGCCACTGAGAAATATCCCGAAGACGCCCAACAAAAAGGCCGGCGGGTGAAAACCTGCCGGCCTTTGATCTTACAGGATTTCGAAGCTTAACGCTTGGAAACCGGAACGTAGTCACGTTTGCCGGCGCCCGTGTAGAGCTGGCGCGGACGGCCGATGCGCTGCTGCGGATCCTCGATCATTTCGTTCCACTGCGCGATCCAGCCAACGGTGCGGGCGAGAGCGAAAAGGACGGTGAACATGGTCGTGGGGAAGCCAAGCGCCTTCAGCGTGATGCCCGAATAGAAGTCCACGTTCGGGTAGAGCTTCTTCTCAACGAAATAAGGATCGGAAAGAGCGATCTTTTCGAGTTCGAGCGCGACCTGCATGATCGGATCGTCGGAGTTGCCGGTGGCTTCCAGCACTTCATACATCGTCTTCTGCATGATCTTGGCGCGCGGGTCGTAGTTCTTGTAGACGCGGTGGCCAAAGCCCATCAGGCGGAACGGATCGTTCTTGTCCTTGGCGCGGGCAATGTATTCCGGAATGCGGTCGACCGTGCCGATCTCATTCAGCATGTTGAGCGCAGCCTCGTTGGCGCCACCATGCGCCGGCCCCCAAAGGCAGGCGATGCCAGCCGCGATACAGGCGAAGGGGTTGGCACCCGACGAACCGGCAAGACGCACCGTGGAGGTGGAGGCGTTCTGCTCGTGATCGGCATGCAGGATGAAGATGCGATCCATGGCGCGGGCCAGAACCGGATCCACCTTGTAGTCCTCGCACGGCACGGCAAAGCACATGTGCAGGAAGTTGGAGGCGTAATCGAGATCGTTCTTCGGGTAAACGAAGGGCTGGCCGATATGGTACTTGTAGGCCATGGCGGCGATCGTCGGCATCTTCGCGATCATGCGCAGCGAAGCGACCATGCGCTGGTGCGGATCGGTGATGTCCGTCGAGTCGTGGTAGAAGGCTGAGAGAGCGCCGACCGTGCCGCACATGACAGCCATCGGATGTGCGTCGCGACGATAGCCGGTGAAGAAGCGGCTCATCTGCTCATGCACCATGGTGTGGCGCGTGACGCGGGTGTCGAAATCCTTCTTCTGCGCAGCCGTCGGCAGTTCGCCGTAGAGCAGCAGATAGCAGGTTTCGAGGAAGTCGCCCTGTTCAGCCAGTTGCTCGATGGGGAAACCACGGTGCAGGAGAACGCCCTCGTCACCGTCGATATAGGTGATCTTGGATTCGCAGGAGGCCGTCGACGTGAAACCCGGGTCGTAGGTGAAGGAGCCCGTGTGCTTGTAGAGCGTGGCGATATCGACGACGCTTGGTCCAATCGTGCCTTCCCTTACCGGGAGTTCCACCTGCTTTTCGCCAAGTGTCACTGTAGCGCTTTTTTCCGTCATACTGATCCTCCGAGAACATGCGGGTGGAGGCGTTGAGACACGCCTCGCGGTTAAGCGTCTACCGATTAGCTATATGATCCTGGCGCCGATGCCAAGCTATCCAAAGGTCAAATTGTGCATTGCGGCAAACGCAATCGCGTCGCTTTTCGCTTTATCGATCATGGCAATTCAATCTCGGTCAACGCAGGGTTAAAGGAAAGCATTGCAATCCACCGCGTCGCCTGCAAACCTGTTTCCGGTGCGGCAGGGGCGCGGCGCAGATTGCTTGGTCAAGGGGAAAAACAGCATTTCGGGTATGCCGAAACGATGCAGGGCGGATTGCCCCGCACGGCGGATATCCTGTCACCGCTGCGCCGGACCGGCGAGGTCGCGACATATGATCTGTCGGCCCTCGTCCGCAGGCCGAAACCGCAAACTGCCATTGTCCAGAAAATCACCAACTGCCTCGCCGAGGAACGCGCATTCGGCCATGATTTTCTTTTCGTGCCTGTTTTCATCGGTTGCGGAGCGATCCTCTGGTTTTCACTGGATGCAGCACCTTCTTTGCCGCTTCTCGTCGTTCTTTTTTTGCTCGCCGCCGGCCTGGCAGTCGCCACCCGATATCGCGCGACCCTGGCAGCCACGGCCTGCAGCATCGTCGCTCTGTTGTTGCTGGGCATGCTTTTTGCCGAATTCGAAACGCGGCGGGCAGGGACAGTGGTGCTGGATACGCCCGTCACCACCACCATATCAGGTACGGTGATACGCCGGGAGGTCGATGCCCGCGGCGACTGGCGGTATGTGGTGCAACTGGCTGCGACGGAGGCGCCGACAGTGTCACGTCCTCCGGGAAAGGTCTCTTTGCTGGCCCGCGGCGGCGGCGAGCCGGCGGCACTCGGTGCGACCATCCGCGGCAAGGCGCGGCTTTCGCCGCCATCCGGTCCGGCCTTGCCCGGCCTCAATGATTTCGCCTTCGCCTCTTATTTCAGGGGAATAGGCGCGACCGGCTTTTTTTATAAGCCGCCGCAGACGATAACGGCCCCTGATATCGACGCAAAAGAGGACTGGCTGGAATGGGCCGATATGCGACTTTACGGCCTGCGCACCGCCATTGCCGAGCGCATCCGCAACACCATCGGTGGTGATGCCGGCGCTTTTGCCGCCTCTATCGTCACCGATGAGAGACAGGCCATATCGGCCGGGACGATGGAAGCCCTGCGGCTTTCCGGCCTTGCCCATATCGTCGCCATATCCGGGCTCAACATGGCGCTGGCCTCAGGCATATTTTTTGTGGGGCTGAGGCTCGCCTTCAGCCTGTTTCCGGCTTTCGCGCAGCGCTGGCCGGTGAAGAAAATGTCCGCCTTCGCGGCGCTCCTGATGACGCTTGCCTATTACCTGATTTCAGGTTTTGCCGTTTCCGCCGAGCGTGCCTGGCTGATGATGTCGGTGATGCTGATCGCGGTACTGTTCGATCAGCCCTCGCTCAGCCTCAGGAATGTTGCGTTGTCCGCTCTGGTCATCCTCGCTCTCTCTCCTTCGGAAATCATGGGGCCGAGCTTCCAGATGTCCTTTGCCGCGACGATCGCGCTTGTTGCCGCTTATGCCGCCTGGAGCCGCTGGCGCACCGACCGGGAGCGTCTGTTCATCGGGCGTAAACCGGCGTGGATGACGGTGGCGGGAACGGCAGGCGCCATCATCGGTGGTGTTGTCACCACATCGCTGATCGGCGGGCTCTCGACGGCGATCTATTCGGTTGAGCATTTCCAGCGTGTCACCACCTATGGACTTTTCGCCAATCTGGCGGCTATGCCGCTGATGTCGCTGGTCGTCATGCCCTTCGGCCTCATCGCCATGCTGTTGATGCCCTTCGGGCTTGATGCACCATTTCTGAAGGTCATGGGTTACGGCATGGCGCTTGTCATCGAGGTTGCGCAGGAAGTGGCGTCCTGGGGCGGCAGCGCTGCGACCGGGCGGCCGCATGGCTGGTTCATCGGCATCGCCTCCGTGGGTTTCCTGCTGCTGACATTGCTGCGCACCCGGCTGGCACTGCTTGGAGTTCCACCTTTGCTCCTCGCCTTCGGCCTCTCAGGCGCCGTCGCCCAACGCAGTCTGCCCGATCTGCTTATCCATGAGGAAGGCAAGCTGGTGGCGCTTCTGGACGAGGGCAGGGTCTACACCACAAAAACGCGGCCGCAGGGCTTCATCTATGAGCAATGGCAGAGGGTGCTGCTGTTGCCTGAGAAACCGCTCTCACCCGTCCTTCTCAAGACGGGGTTTCCGGCAACTACCGTTGCTCTCAGCGCAAAATCGAAGCTGGCGCCCGAGGATATGAAGGCCGTGGCCCGGGAGATGATAACGACGCTGAGAGATGCCGCGCCCGGTGTCTTCACCTGCAGGACAGGCATCTGGTGTGCGGCGCGTGCGAAAGGCGGCGAGTTTATCATCGTGCTGGAAGACGGCCGATTTGCCGGGAAAGCCTGTGACATCGCCGATATCGTTATCGTCTCCCGCAGGACGTCGTTTGCGCAATGCCGCTCGGGTGCCCTGCTGCTCGATCGCGACGTATTAAGGCGCATCGGCTCGGTGGAGATAAATTTCGCCGGCAGCGATCAAGCAGCGGTGGTAGGGCGGATGCGCGCGGCAACCGCCGGCACCGATAGGCCGTGGAGTGAACACCGCTTCTATGATTGGAAGAGCGGCCGTTTTGACCATGACGTGCCTGACGCCGTGACCGGGTTGCTGACGGCATCGCAATGAGTGCCGCCAGCCGGGATCATCAGGCCGTGGCGCGCAAATCCGCGGTCAATTCGCCAATGTTGCCGATTTCCTCTTCATGCGCGGCATCGCGCCATGTCTCCTTCAGTCCCGCTTCATACCATTCGCGCATGGCGGGCAGGGCAAGCAGCCGGTCGCAATAGGCCTTCGCCGCCGGCGAAAGATCGGCGCCATAGGTCTGGAAACGGAACGCCACCGGGCAGAAGAAGGCGTCGACCGCCGTGAATTTTTGACCAGCGAGAAACGGACCGCCGAATTTTGCGAGGCCTTCGCTCCACAACGCATCGATGCGCTTTATGTCGGCCGAAAGCCCGGCATCGCCGGCTTTGGGTTTTACGCGGATACCGACCGACATGGGGTAGAGATTGCGCAGCGAGGAAAATCCCGCATGCATTTCACTCGCCGCCGAGCGTGACCAGGCCCGTGCCTGCTTGTCGCTTGCCCAGACGCCCTGATGTCTCTCGGCCAGATATTCGGTGATCGACAGCGTTTCCCAGATCGTCACGCCCTCATCAACAAGGCAGGGCACCTTGCCGGTCGGCGAAAAGCTTGAGAAGGAAACACCTTCACTAAAGGGAACGAGTTTTTCATCAAAGGCGATGCCAAGCGTGCGCATCAAAACCCAGGGCCGCAATGACCATGAGGAATAGTTCTTGTTGGCAATATAGAGATCGTACATGGCGTTTTCCCCGATAGAACGCACATTTCTATACATGCAAAGGGGCCTTGGAATATCGCAAAGAATCCATGGCTCCCATAACGCCAATTGATGGACGGGCCGTCATACACGACGGAATTTCGCAGCAACGAGCGCTTTTGCCAATTTTACAAAGAAAAGGCGCATCAATTCAACGGAACGATGCGCCATTCATTTCGAACGCCAAATCTGTCGCGCCTGAAAACCTATTCGGTTTCAGTGATACCGGCAACAGCATCCAGATCTCAATGGTAACGGCGGATCAACCCCACCAGCTTACCCTGGATTTTTACCCGATCTGGTCCAAAAATGCGGGTCTCGTAGGCCGGGTTCGCCGCTTCCAGCGCGATGGACGCACCCTTGCGGCGGAAACGTTTCAGCGTGGCTTCTTCATCATCCACCAGCGCCACGACGATATCGCCCGGATTGGCGGTGTTGCCGTTGCGGATGATGACGGTATCGCCATCAAAAATTCCGGCCTCGATCATCGAATCGCCTTTGACCTCGAGCGCGTAATGCTCGCCGGAACCCAGCATGTCCACCGGCACGGCCACATCATGGGTATTGTTCTGGATGGCGGAAATCGGCACACCGGCAGCGATACGACCCATGACCGGAATGGTGGCGGCTCCGGCGAAATCATTGGCGGGCGCCTTCGCGGCAGGGGCCTGTTCCGGCTCCTTCGGTTTTCCAAGGCTGCCTTCGATGACGCTCGGCGAAAAGCCGCGCTGCGGCCTTGCGCCCGGCGTATAAGCCTCGGGCAGCTTGATGACTTCCAGCGCCCGCGCCCTGTTAGGTAGCCGGCGAATAAACCCGCGCTCTTCGAGCGCGGTGATCAGCCGGTGGATGCCGGATTTGGAAGCAAGATCGAGTGCGTCCTTCATTTCATCGAAGGAGGGCGGCACGCCGGACTCTTTCATTCTTTCATGAATGAAGAGAAGCAATTCCTGCTGTTTGCGCGTGAGCATGAGGAAAACACCCTTGAGAATCGTCGTTGGAGTCGCGAAACAAATACAGAACGAACACTATATGTTCCATATGTGTTCTGCAATCCCCTAAAATTTCGTGAAGGATGCATATCGAATCCTGATTCAATCTTCGAAACATGAAGAGATCAGGCAGATGATATAAGCAGCGTTGTGAATAGACGCCGGGCGGGGATTCCGGTCAATGAAATTGTCCCGGGAACGGTTTCCAGGTCCGATCACGACCTCGGAGCCGAAGCGGCCTGAACGCGCCGAAGCAACGCAGAGTGATGGCCATCTCCGTTGCTTCTTTTATTCGCCTTGAAGCGACAGCCTCGTGGCGCAGGGTCGGTGACTGCGTTTGCCTGACCTGCTCTTCCGCCGCCTATTTCACGCCGTTGGAGAGGAATGCCTGCAGCTCGGGCGTTTGTGGTTTCTCGAACAGCTGTTTCGAAGCGCCCATTTCCCAGATCTTACCCTGATGCATGAAGACGGTCACATGTGCGACGCTGCGGGCAAAGCTCATTTCATGGGTCACCAGCAACATCGTCATGCCTTCCCGCGCCAGCTGTTCCATGACGAGTAGCACTTCTCCCGTCAGTTCGGGATCGAGGGCGGATGTCACTTCGTCGAACAACATGACTTTCGGCCGCATCGCCAGCGAGCGGGCGATGGCAACACGCTGCTGTTGTCCACCCGACAGCATGTCGGGATAAGCGTCGAATTTTTCCGCCAGCCCCACCTGCGCCAGCACTTTGCGCGCCAGCACATCGGCATCAGCCCTGGCGACATCCTGCGTTATCTTCGGAGACAGCATGATGTTTTCACCGACGGTCAGATGCGGAAAGAGATTATAGCTCTGGAAGACGATGCCGACGTCCTTGCGCAACTGTCTGAGCTTGGTCTGGTCCTGCTCCACCCTGTGTCCCGCGGCGGTGATACTGCCGGATTGAAACTCTTCGAGACCGTTGATACAACGCAGCATCGTGCTTTTGCCGGAGCCGCTGCGCCCGATGATGGCGACCACCTGTCCCGCCTCGACATTCAGCGATACACCCTTCAGAACTTCGAGGGCGCCATAACGCTTGTGCACCTGATCAATTGTTACGACCGACATGGAGAACCCTTTCGAGATGGCGACTGAGGCGCGATAGCGGAAAGCAGATCGCGAAATAAAGAAGGGCGACGACAAAGAACACCTGGAAGGGTCTGAACGTCGCATTGTTGACGAGCTGGCCTGCGCGGGAGAGTTCCACGAAGCCGACCACGGATACGATGGAGGTGTTCTTGACGAGCTGGACAAGGAACCCCACCGTCGGAGGCAGGGAAAGCCGCAGCGCCTGCGGCAGGATGACGTAGCGATATTGCTGGAAACGCGTGAGCGCCAGCGAGGCCGAGGCCTCCCATTGCGGCTTTGGCACCGCCTGAATGGAGCCGCGCCAGATTTCCGCCAGATAGGCCGAAACATAGACCGACAAGGACACCGATGCGGCGAGCAGTGGCGGTATTTCGAACCCGAACAGCGTCAACCCGTAATAGGACATGAACAGGATCATCAGCACCGGTATCGACTGAATGACGGTGATGTAACCTGCCGCGACGCTGCGAACCGATCCGTATTGCGAAAGCCGCATGATGGCGAAGAAGCCGCCCGTCAGCGAGCCGATACTGAAGGCAATGGCGGTCAGGACGATGGACCAGCCGGCCCCACGAAGCAGGAAAAGAAATTCAGGCCAACCGAATGTGGACATCAGGCAATTCCTTCCTGGACGGTCATCGGGGAGAAAACCTTGACGCGGCGGCGGAACAGCCAGTGACCGAGCCATGCGAGAATGATTTTCAGCGCCAGCGCGAGAAGGAGGTAGATGACGGTCACGACGATGTAGGTCTCAAAGCTTCGAAACGTCCGTTGCTCAATGATCGAAGCCGCACCGGAGAGCTCCGGCACAGAGATGAAGGAGCAGATGCTCGATGCCAGAAGCATCAGCACGAACTGACTGGACAGCGCCGGCCATATTTTTGCAAAGGCCGGTTTCATCACGACGTAACGAAACACCTGAAGGCGGCTGAGCGAGAGCGACAGGCCCGCCTCCACCTGTGAGCGGTGTATGGACTCCACCCCGGCGCGAATGATCTCCGTCGCATAGGCCGAAAGGTTGAGCGTCATGGCAAAGAGTGCGGCCTGTGTCCCGGACATGCGAAAGCCGACGAGCGGCAGTCCGAAAAAGACCATGAAGAGCTGGACGAGAAATGGCGTGTTCCTGAGCAGTTCGACATAGGAATCGACGCCGAAGCGGATGGCTCCGTTGCCGAGACTGCGCATGGCGACCAGCGCCACGGCGATAATCGTGCCGAGGACGATAGCGGTTGCCGACAGGCCTATCGTCAGCAGGATGCCGCGCCAGATCAGATCCGATTCAGCAAACACGGCCTCGAAGTGAAGTGAAAAATTCATGCTGGCTCCTCCCGAATAAGCTGTTCCGGCGCGCCTGTGGAAGGGCGCGCCGGAGTTTTGCCGTCCGATCAGAATGTCGGGAGAACGGGCAGGGGCGTGCCGACCCATTTGCGGGCAATCGCGTCCAGCTCTCCATTCTGCTTGATGTAATAGATCGTATTGTTCAGCCACTGATGCAGGTCGACGGCATCCTTGCGAACGGTCATCGAGTTCGGCTGCATGGAGAAGAAGAATTTCATCTCCGTCGTCGTATCGCCGCGCAGCTTGATGGCCGCGTTGGCCTGCGCATCCGGCCCGGCGATCGCCTGCACCTGACCCGAGAAAAGAGCCTGCATGGTCGTCGCATCATCATCAAAGCGCAGGATCGTCAGGCCAAGTTCCTTCTCTCGGTTGACGAATTCGCGCTCGACGCTCGATCCGCGATTGACCCCGACAGTCATGCCTTTCAGGTCTTCCCATTTTGCAATCTTGGTATCCTTGTGGGAATAGATCCCCACCTGGAAGGCGCTGTAGGGGTTGGTGAACATCACCGCCTTGGCGCGCTCCGGCGTCGGCGCCAGCGTCGCGACAAGGAAGTCAACCTTGCCGGATTCCAGAGCCGGAATGCGCGACGGCGGCGTCAGCTGAACCATCGTAACCGGTACGCCGAGATATTTGCCGATCAGCGTTGCGACATCGGCATCATACCCGACCGGATTTCCCTGCGCATCCACCGAGCCGAAGGGCGGCGCACCCACCAGCACGCCGATCTTCACCGAGCCGCGCTTGACGATGTCATCGACGCTCTGTGCATTTGCCGAAAAACCGGTGAAGATACCGGCACAAACCGCGATTGCGGCAGCAACGGATTTAAAAGATTGAAAGATGCTCATCACTCTCTCCCTGGTTGATTGAGCTGTGGTTTACGGCCGGCTCCTCCCGGCCATGCGGTGATCTGCTATTCAGACGCGGTACGGACGATGTTGATACAGTCTTGCCCCTGCAGCCGCCGATTGATGTTTTCCGCGATCGTCTGCTGACGCCGCCGCACGGTTCCACTGGTCCAGCCGGACATGTGCGGCGTCATGATGATGTTCTCGAGTTGATTGAATGGCAGTGCAGACGGTTGTTTTGTCGGCGCGTCTGGTGACGGATAGGCGTACCATGTGTCGATGACCGCGCCGCCGATGGTCCCGCCCTTCAGCGCGTCATAAAGCGCCTGCTCGTCTATGGTCGGGCCGCGCCCGACATTGATGATGACGGCATCGGATTTCATCGCGGCGAATGCCTCCGCATCGACGATCCCGCGTGTCGTGTCCGTTAATGGTACGGAGACGACGATGAAATCTGCGGTCGGCCAGAATTCGTTGAGCTGATCCAGTGTGAAGGAGCGGTCAACCAGATCCGATGGTTCCACGCGGCTGCGATTGGCGACGCTGACCTGCATTCCGAACGCCTTCGCGCGGACCGCGATGGCCTTCCCTATATGGCCGAAGCCGAGAAGACCGATGGTTTTTCCGGCAATTTCATCGTGCAGGCGCTCGGTCGAACCGGACCAGTAGGCCCATTGGCCGGCGCGCAATTTGTTGTCGGCATCGCGCAACGGAACATGACGGTTGAGAATGGCTGAAAACACATATTCGGCAATTGCAGGATCATGGCCAAAGCAGTTGCAGACGACGGCGCTTTTCGGCAGCAGGTCGAGGTTGACGGCGTCATAACCGGCGCCGGGCACATGAAACAGCGTCAGTCTCTCCGGCGTCGGCAGCGATGCATCAAATTTGACGCCGACGATGATATCGGCGTTGCGATAGGCGTTGCGGTCTTCCTCGGTGACGAGTTGATCCGGCAGCAGAGCGATTTCCGCGCCGCCCTCCACCAGGCTTGTGAAGTCATCGCTGAAACAGGCGGCATTTTCGCCGTGAAAAACGATCCGTTTTGACATGTCTATTTCCCCCGCTGCGGATATTTCTGGAGATTGAAAAATGGTTGCGCTGGTGCAGGTCCGGTCACGATCACGACCGGATCCGCTCGCCCGTCACGGCCGAAAACAGGATGGCCTGATCGGGATCGATCGTCAGCGAAACCTCCTGCCGTAGTGAAAGCGTGCAATATCCGGGAACGGTCACCATCACCGCATCCATATCGCCGTCCTCGTCATGCGCGGTGCGGCCGTCTTTGAGGCGAACGGCGATGATCGAATCTGCGCCGATATGTTCGACCATCACGACCTCGCCCCGCAGGGAGGCCTCGGTCGGCTCCGTCGTCAGGGAGAGGGCGTTTGGCCGAACACCCAGCAACACGGTGGAAGCCGTCTCCGACTGTGGCGCATCCACCCGGATGGGGGTGGAGCCGATGAAGAGGCCATCAGGCTTTTTATCCGCGACGATCAGGTTCATCGGCGGCGTGCCGATGAAGCGGGCGACATAGGTATTGGCCGGATCGGTATAGATTTCGCGCGCCGTTCCGAATTGCTGGATGATGCCGTCGCGCATCAGGGCGATTTTTGTGCCCATGGTCATGGCTTCGACTTGGTCATGCGTCACGTAGACGAAGGTTCCACCGATCTCCTGGTGCAGCCGCGAGATTTCCGAACGCATGGAGGTTCGAAGCTTGGCGTCCAGAT
This sequence comes from Agrobacterium sp. El2ro-1b, assembly GCF_048298475.1. NCBI lineage: Bacteria > Pseudomonadati > Pseudomonadota > Alphaproteobacteria > Hyphomicrobiales > Rhizobiaceae > Agrobacterium > Agrobacterium sp. El2ro-1b. The sequence goes on from NZ_CP103458.1 coordinate 1,044,104, forward strand.
TGGAGAGCGGCTCGTCCATCAGGAACACTTCCGGCTCCCGCACCATGGCCCGCCCGAGGGCGACGCGCTGGCGCTGTCCGCCGGAGAGCGTGCGCGGGAAACGATCTAGCATCTCCGTCAGCCCGAGGATTTTTGCGATCCTTGCGACTTTTTCGACAACGCTTGATGATTTCTCGATCCGGCGTTTTGCCAGGCCGCCGATGATCGGCAGGTGGTGCCACCAGCGAAACTGCTGCATCAACAGCGGGAAGGACATGTTCCTGCGCACGGAAAGATGCGGGTAAAGCGCGTAAGACTGAAACACGAAGGCGATATCGCGGTCACCGGGCGGCAATTGATCGACCCGCCTGCCGCCGATCAGGATTTCACCGCCGGAAATGCTCTCAAGGCCTGCGAGCATACGCAAAAGCGTGGATTTGCCACAGCCGGAAGGGCCGAGAAGGACGAGGAAATCTCCCTCTTCGATCGAGACATTGATGTCGCGAATGACTTCCTTCGCACCGAATTTCTTCGAGATATTATTGAGTTCAATAGCGGGCATCTGGTTTTCCTGTCAGCCTTTGACACTGCCGGCGGTCATTCCGGCGACCACGTAGCGTTGGGCAAAGAGGTAAAAGACGATGGCGGGCAGGGTGTAGATCACCCCCACTGCCATGACGGAATGGATGGGCGTGGAAAGCTCACCGACAAAACTGGCGAGCCCGACGGAAGCCGTCCTGAGGTTTTCACTGCTGATCAGGGTCTGCGCGAAGACGTATTCGTTCCAGCCGTGGAAGAAAGAGATGACGGCAGCGGCAGCGAGCGTCGGCGCAATCAGCGGAATGATGATGCCGAGCACAATATCGAGACGCGAGCAGCCATCGACCCTTGCCGCTTCTTCGATCTCGATCGGAATGCCGTCGATCGCACCCTTGATGATCCAGGTGATGACAGGCACCACGAAGGCGGTGTTTGCCAGCACGAGGCCAGGGATCGTATTGAGCAGGTTGAGATCGCCGAATATCGAATAGAGCGGCACGACAAGCATGGCTTCCGGCAGCATCTGCGTCGCAAACAATGCAAAGCCCAGTATCGCAAGTCCTGCAAACCGGAAGCGGGAAAGGGCGTAAGCCGGCAGGACGGCAAGCAGGATGCTGAGGACGGTGGTGCCTGTGGCGACCAGAAAGCTGTTCTTCAGCCATGTCGTCACCGGAATGGTATCGAAAACCTCGAGATAGATTCCAAGCTGCGACCAATCAGGCACGAGCCGTGGAAAGGGCGCGAAGAGTTCCGATGACGGCGTCATGGACGTGACGAACATCCAGTAGATCGGAAAAGCCGCAAAGCCGAGCATGAAGAGGACGGCGAGGATGCGAACAAAGTGGGCGTTGCCTGTGGTGTTCATCAACGCTTCCCCTGTGCCTGTTCAGTTATCCGGGTGACCTTGAAATAGATGACGGTGACCAGAAGCGCGATCGACAGGCCGATCATGCCGATGGAGGCCGCCGATCCGAGATCGCGATAGACGAAACCCTGGCGATAAAGCTCGATGACGAGTGTGTTGGTCGCGCCGATCGGACCGCCCTGCGTCATCAGCCAGATGAGGTCGAAGCGGCGCAGCGACCAGATGGTGACGAACAACGTCAGCATCAGCACGGTCGGCTGTATGGTTGGCCATGTGGCGGTCTTGAAGATGTTGAGCCGGTCCGCACCATCGATGACGGCAGCTTCTTTAAGCTCATGCGGCACGCCCTGCAGCGCCGCAAGGATGACCACGGAGGAGAAGGGAAATATCTGCCAGACGGTGGTGAGCAGGATGGCCGGCAGGGCGAGGTTTGGATCGTCGAGCCAGTTCTCGCCGCCGAAGGGAAGGCCGAGACCGGTGAGAACCCGGTTGAAAATGCCGTATTGCGAATTGAATATCCAGGTGAACACCAGCGCGACGGCAACGGATGGCGCGGCCCAGGGAACGGTGATCAGCGCCCGGGCAATACCCCGGCCGAAAAAGGGGGAATCGAGCAGCATGGCCGAACCGAGACCCGTGCCGATGGCAAAGATCACGCAGGCGACGGTATAGATCGCCGTGATCCACAGGACCTTCCACAATTCGCCATCCTCGATCAGGAAGGAATAATTCTCGATACCGACGAACGGGTTGACGTTGGGCGTCAGCAGGTCGGTGGCGGTGAAGCTCATGAAGAACTGCTGGACCAGCGGATAAAACTGAAACAGCAGGAGATAAATGCCGACCGGTGCGGCGAAGAGATAAGGAGTCAACGGATGACCGTCGAGCCTTGCTCCTGCGAGCTGGGCACGTTTCATAACTGACCTCGATGGAAATAGAGCCGGGGTTGCGGAGGCCGATCAGACAGCCTCCGCATCGATCTCAGCGAAGGACGCGTCGCTCCACCAGCGTTTGGGCGCGATCCATGGCGTCCTTTGGATCGGCATTTTCGAGAAGCACCTTCAATACCTGCTCGAGCACGATCTGCTGGATTTCGGGCGTCTTGCCCTCATGTCCCATCACAAGCTGCGGAAGTGCATTCTGCATCTGGCCTTCATAGACCTTCAGCCATGGCCGCTTTGCCTGCTCTTCGGCAGACATGTCGATCTTGGTGCCGACACCCGTCCCCATTGCGGCCTGAAGGCCTTTCTGGTTTTCGGGGGAATAGGCCCATTTGATGAAGGCGCCCGCAGCATCCTTGTGCTTCGTGTTGGCGTTGACCACAAGAGCGGTCATGATGAGGCCCTGCGCCTTGTCCGGGAAAGGCGAGGGTGCTGCGGCGAAATTGAGCTGCGGGGCGTTCTGGTTGAAGATGGCCGCCACGCCGCCATTATCGACATTCATCGCGATCTTGCCTTCCCAGAACATGCGGCGATAGGTGGCCGCATCCGCGCCGCGTGGCGTCACGGCGGCATCATAAACCTGCTTGTAGGCGGTAACGCCCTTGATGACGTCAGGGCTGTTGAGCGTGAGCTTGCCGTCCTTGTCGCTCCAGCGACCGCCAAATCCGAAGACGTAGTTGCAGAGATCCTGCCAGAAACCGGCGCGCTCCGCCATTGTGCCGCGGTAGGCATAACCATACACGCCGTCCTTGGTTTTCTCCTTGGCTGCTTTCAGGAAGCTTTCGAAATCCTTCGGTGGTTCCGGCAGGATGTCCTTGTTGTACAGCAGCGCATAACCCGTCGTGTCGAACAGCAGACCGTAACGGACGTCCTTCACCTTCATGAAGCGGTCCGGCCCCAGGAATTCGTGATCTTTGTCGCTGATCATATCATCGAGTGGCAGCAGGCGCCCGGATGGAATGGCAGCGAAGAAATCGGTCTGGTCGAAGCGCACGAGGTCCGGTCCGCCGCCGCCACCCATCTGGGTGAAGACCGTGTTGGCGAGGCTGGAAAACGGAATTGCGATGGGTTCAACTTCGACCTTGTCCTGACTTTCGTTGAACTTCTGGATCCAGGCTTTGACCCGGTCGCCACGTCCGGCTTCCGCAAAAACCGCGGCGGCGAAGGTGATCTTGTCCTTGGCGAGCGCAGGCGCTGCCCAGGATGCAAGCGCCGTCGCCATTGTGGCCGCAATCAAGGATTTTACGATATTGCTCATCCATGCTCCTCCCTGAGCTTTTTGGTGGCGCCTCCCGAGCGCCATAAGTCATTGTAAAATATGTATTTCAGAAATCTTTCTTCGTGGCGGACGGATGTCGGACATCCAATGGCGCCGCTATTTCAAATCTTGAAAATCGGTTCGATGCTGCAATCCAGCAGGCGAGGGTCTATGCCCGTTTCCATTTCATCGAACATGGAATCGACGAAGCCGACCAGTGCGTCCGTTGCGGCAAGCGCCGTGTCCAGATGGCGGTTCGCGACGGCATTCAGGACCGAAAGATGGCAGTCGACCGTCTGCGTCAGGTCGGATTTTCCATGTGTCACCGTGTGGTGAATAAAGCCGATGCGCCGATAGATCGTGTGCAGCGGCCGCAGGGTATGTTCGAGGAAGGGTTCATTCGCCGCCGCCAGCAATATCTGGTCAATCCGACGGTCGAGCAGGTTGAATTCGCTGAGCGTAATCTGCTCCCGCCGTTCCCGCAGGGCACGTTCAATATGCAGCATCTGATTGCGATGGGAGAGACTTGCCCGCTCTACCGCCAGCCGCATGACGAAGCGTTCCATGTCCCGGCGAAGCTGTAGCAGCAGGCGTTCACGCGCCAGATCGATCGGCGCGACCCTAAGACCGTGGCGGGGCAGCACCACCAGCAGCGTATCGGCGGCGAGACGGCTGACGGCATTATGAACCGGCGTCCGGCCCAGCCCAGTTGCGTCCTGCAATTCCTGCAATGTCAGTTGCCGGCCTGGCTTCAGCTCGCAATTGATCAGCAGCTCCTCGATGCGCTCATAAGCGAGATCGAAGAAGTTGACGCGGTTTGCCCGCTTCGGCTTTTCGCCGTCTTTTACCAATTCCGGCCTTGTCTGCTTGCGTGCCATCTCCGGTCTCCTCCCGTCGCGGTCAACAAACTCAGTACATAAATCGCTATAAAACATGTTGTGAAATTTTACAAGCAACATTATTGTCCTGATCGAGACTGGCTGGGAGGCTGGTCAGTCAATCGGGAGACGCGACCGAGGTGGGCGCGCGGAGGAGCTAATGAAGATTACGTCTGTCGAAACTTTGCGGACCGAAGAGTTCTCAAATGTGCTTTGGGTGCGCATCCACACCGATGCCGGGGTGATCGGGCTGGGTGAGACCTTCTATGGCGCAGGCGCGGTCGAGGCTCATATCCACGATGTGCTCGCCGGTCGCCTGCTTGGCCGCGACCCGATGCGGATTGAGGCGCATTCCCGCGAACTGGTGAATTTGCCGATGGCGCAGGCCTCGACCGGTGCCGAATATCGTGCTGCTTCGGCGATCGATCTGGCGCTGTGGGATATTTTCGGCAAGGTCTGCAACCAGCCGGTCCATCAGATGCTGGGCGGCCTCTGCCATGATCGTATTCCCGTCTACAACACCTGTGCCGGTTACGGTTACGTGCGGTCGAACAAGATCAAGCCGGTCGATACCTGGAATTTTCGCGACGATGCCGAAGGCCCCTATGAAGATCTCAAGGCTTTCATGACGGATGCGGGCGCGCTTGCCGAAAACCTGCTGGAGCAGGGCATTTCGGCCATGAAGATCTGGCCGTTCGATCCCGCGGCCATCGAAAACGACGGACGCTATATCACCAGCGAGCAGCTGCGCGCAGCCCTTTTGCCGTTCGAGCAGATACGCAAACGTGTGGGTGACCGCATGCAGATCATGGTGGAGTTTCACAGCCTCTGGAATCTGCCGACGATCAAGAAGATCGCCCGCGAACTCGAGGCCTTCGACCCGACCTGGTACGAGGATCCGATACGGATGAACTCGGTATCCGCCCTTTCGGAACTCGCTGCCTCCACCAGCGTGCCGATCTGTGCCTCGGAAACGCTCGGTTCCCGTTTCCCCTATAAGGACATGCTGGAAGCCGGCGCGATCGGCATCGTCATGACCGACCTCGTCTGGACAGGCGGTCTGACCGAAGGCCGCAAGATCGCCGCACTGGCCGATACCTATCATCGCCCTTACGCGCCGCATGATTGCACCGGGCCCGTCGCCTATGCCGCAGCCGTTCATTCCTCTTTTTCACAGACCAACACCATGATCCAGGAGTCGGTCCGCGCTTTTTATACCGGCTGGTACAGCGAGCTGGTGACAAATCTGCCCGTGATCGAAAACGGCTTCGTGCTGCCGATGGAAGGACCCGGCCTCGGCACCGAATTGCTGCCCAAGGTCTTCGATCGGCCGGACCTGACCGTCCGCGTCAGCACGCTGTGAGGGGGGCATTATGAGCAATCAGACCATCTTCGATCTCTCCGGGCGCACGGCGCTTGTTACCGGTTCTTCACGCGGCCTCGGCCGCGCAATGGCGGAAGGGCTTGCCGTCGCGGGGGCACGCATCCTCATTAACGGCACCGATCCGTCGCGTGTCGCGCAAACGGTTCAGGAGTTTCGCAATGCCGGCCATGATGCCGAGGCGGTCGCCTTTGACGTCACCTCCGAAAGCGAAATCATTGAGGCTTTCGCCAGGCTTGATGAGCAGGGGATAGAGGTCGATATTCTCGTCAACAATGCCGGCATCCAGTTCCGCAAACCGATGATCGAGCTGGAGACGGCGGACTGGCAGCGGGTGATCGACACCAACCTCACAAGCGCCTTCATGATTGGCCGCGAGGCGGCAAAACGGATGATCCCGCGAGGATATGGCAAGATCGTCAATATCGGCTCGCTGACCAGCGAACTGGCCCGCGCGACGGTGGCGCCCTACACCGTAGCCAAGGGCGGCATCAAGATGCTGACCCGCGCCATGGCGGCGGAATGGGCGCAATATGGCATACAGGCCAACGCCATCGGCCCCGGCTACATGCTGACCGACATGAATCAGGCATTGATCGACAATCCGGAATTCGACGCCTGGGTGAAGGCGCGCACGCCCGCGAAACGCTGGGGCAAGCCGCAGGAACTTGTCGGAACCGCCGTGTTCCTGTCTGCTTCGGCCTCCGACTACGTCAATGGCCAGATAATCTATGTCGACGGTGGAATGCTGTCGGTTCTCTAGAACCGCCGCCATCCTTGATACCAACAGAAATTGACGGGAGGAGACGCGCATGCGCGGAGTCGTCATTCATGCAGCAAAAGACCTGCGGGTAGAGGACGTTGCTGGCCAGCCACTTGCCGCGGACGAGGTGCGGGTGGCCGTTGCCGTCGGCGGAATTTGCGGCTCGGATCTGCATTATTACAACCATGGTGGCTTCGGTACGGTGCGCGTTCGCGAGCCGATGGCGCTCGGTCATGAGTTTGCCGGCACGGTGGTTGAAGCGGGCAGTTCGGTCTCACATCTCGTGCCCGGCATGCGCGTGGCCGTCAATCCGAGCCTGCCTTGCGGCACCTGCCGCTATTGCGCTCAGGGCAGGCAGAACCAGTGCCTGGACATGCGCTTCATGGGCAGCGCCATGCGCTCCCCCCATGTTCAGGGCGGTTTCCGTGAAGTCGTGACGGTCCATTCAACGCAACCGGTAGAGATCGCCGACGGACTTTCCATGGGTGAGGCAGCCATGGCCGAGCCCTTGGCCGTGTGCCTCCATGCCGCGCGTCAGGCCGGATCGCTTCTGGGCAAGACGGTGCTGATAACCGGCGCCGGACCGATCGGCATGCTGAGCCTGCTCGTTGCCCGTCTTGCCGGCGCGGCGCATATCGTCGTTACCGATGTCGCCGATGCACCGCTCGATCTGGTGCGACGTATCGGCGCGGATGAAGCCGTCAACATCCTGCGCGATGCCGACATGCTTGAAAAATACCGATTTGAAAAAGGCGTCTTCGACGTCCTGTTCGAAGCCTCCGGCAATCAGGCGGCACTTGTCCCGGCGCTGGATCTGCTCCGGCCGGGCGGTATTATCGTCCAGCTCGGTCTTGGCGGAGACTTCACCATTCCGATGAACCTCATCGTTGCCAAAGAGCTGCAGCTGCGCGGAACGTTCCGCTTCCACGAGGAATTTGCCCAGGCGGTGAATATGATGGGACGTGGCCTGATCGACGTTAAGCCTTTGATCAGCGCCACATTGCCGTTCGATCAGGCCCGCGAGGCTTTCGATCTTGCCGGTGACCGCGCAAAAAGCATGAAAGTGCAGCTTGCCTTCAGCGGAGCAGCCTGATGAAGACCGTTACCGCCAGGCCGCTGACAGCGGAAGCCTTCGCGCCCTACGGCTCTGTCGCCGACATCTCCGAACTTGAAAATCTGGTGTCGCTTGCGGATGCCTATGAGGGAACCGGCGAAGCAAAAACACCAGTGCTTCAACTCGTACAGGCGAAGGCGATGTCGGGTTCGCCGGTCATTTCGCAAATGGAAATACATCCATTCTCCAGCCAGACTTTTCTGCCGCTCGACCAGTCGTCATCTCTGATCGTGGTTTGCGAAGCAGGTGAGGACGGGATGCCGGACGAATCCACCATAAAGGCCTTTCTGGCAAGCCCCAGCCAGATCGTCACCTATCGTCACGGTGTCATGCATCACAGGCTGACGCCGCTTGCGCCCTCCGGCAGATTCGCCATGACGATGTGGCAGACGGGACGTGGTGGAGACACCGTCCTTTACCCGCTGCACACACCCGTATCGGTGGATATCTCCGACATCACCCCGTGAGCATGCGGTCGTCGGTTTTGCTCTTCTGGTCAATCAAACCGCTGCCTGAAATGTGCATGTGAAGGCAACGCTGTGTTTCAGGCATCAGCGCATCATGACCAGTCCGTCCCTCAGCGACGGGAACCCGTTCTCATCCGGAGGGAGGGCTCTCTAGACGGCGTGTTCACCGGGGCCGAGATAGCTTGCCATCAGTGCCGGATCGACGGCGAGTTCAGCGGCAGGACCTGAGCGGCGGACCTCGCCGAGCTCAACGAGATAGGCCTCGTCGGCGATTTCAAGCGCGGCGCGGGCGTTCTGTTCGACCAGCAGGATGGAGACGCCGGTACGGCGCAGTTCGGCGACGATGCGCAGGATTTCGGCGACGATCAACGGCGCAAGCCCGAGGCTTGGCTCATCCAGCAGCAGCAGTCTCGGCCGGCTCATCAGTGCCCGGGCGAGCGCCAGCATCTGCCTTTCGCCGCCGGAAAGCGTTCCGGCAAGCTGCTTGCTGCGCTCGCGAAGGCGCGGGAAGAGTGCATGGACCTCTTCACGGGTTTCGTTGCGCTCCTGGCGTGAGCGCAGGAAACCGCCGAGTTCGATATTGTCCTCGACCGTCATCGATCCGAACAATTCGCGCTTTTCCGGCACCAGACAAAGGCCGGCGGCAACCCGGCCCTCGATGGTATCGGGCACCGGCGCGCCGTCGTAAAGAATGGTCCCGCGCGAGGGGATCACGCCCATGATGGCGTTGAGCAGCGTCGTCTTGCCGGCCCCATTCGCCCCGATGACGGTGACGATGCTACCTGCGGCCATGGAAAGCGATATGCCATGCACCACCTCGGCGCGACCGTAAGCGACATGGATGTCCCTGATATCGAGTAGATTTCCGCTCACGCCGCACCCCCGAGATAGGCCGCGATCACGGCCGGATGTTGCCTTATATCCGCAGGCTTGCCTTCGGCGATCAACGTGCCGAAGTCCAGCACGACGATATGATCGACCAGCCCCATGACGAAGCCCATGTCGTGCTCGACGAGCAGCACGCTCACACCTTCGGCCCGCAGTTTTTTCAGGAGATCGCCCAGCTCCTGTTTTTCGCCGTGGCGCAGGCCTGCCGCTGGTTCATCGAGCAACAGCAGGGTCGGGTTGAGGCAGAGCGCGCGGGCAATTTCAAGGATACGGATCTGCCCGAGCGCGAGGTCGCCGGCCGGACGGTCGCGATGGGCGCCGAGGCCGACGCGGTCAAGCTGGTCGGCGGCTTCGGCAAGTAGCGCCCGCTCCTGACCGCGTTCGAGCCGGAAGAAGCTGCGGAACATGCCCGCATTGCCGCGCAGATGTGCGCCGAGGGCCACGTTCTCCAGAACAGACATGGTCGGCAGCACCTTGGCGTGCTGGAAGGTTCTGGCAATGCCTCGTCGTGCGATCAGCCGCGGATTGAGGCCCGACAACCTTTGTCCCTGATAGGTGACTTCTCCACCGGACAGGTTGAGGATGCCGGTGATAAGGTTGAAGGTGGTGCTCTTGCCGGCGCCGTTCGGGCCGATCAGGCCGATGATCTGCCCGGCCGTGATGTCGAAGCTGACATCATTGACCGCTGTCAGCCCGCCAAAGGCCTTGCGGACCCTGTCGACCCGCACCAGCGGGCTGCCCGTTTGCGGCATGGGGCGTCTGTCCAACGCTTCGCCATCACGCCGGATGGTGCGGGGCGGCCGCGCGGGCAGGTATCTTTCCAGAAGCGGCCAGAGACCATCACGGGAAAGCTGCAGGATAAGGACGAGCAGCACCCCGAACACGATCATTTCGAAATTGACCGATGTGCCGAGAAGGCCGGGCAGTACCCGTTGCAGCACCTCCTTCAACACCAGCACGACACTTGCGCCGAAGATCGCGCCGGCGACACGGCCGGAGCCGCCCACCACGGCCATCAGCATATAGGTGATGCCCATGTCGAGGCCGAAGGGCGTCGGGTTGATCGATCGCTGCATATGGGCGTAAAGCCAGCCGGAAAGCGCCGCCACCACGGCCGCAAACACGAAGACGGTAAGCTTGGCGCGCTCGATATTGACACCGAAGGCCTCCGCCGCCTGCGAACCGCCGCGCAGGGCGCGAATGCCGCGCCCGACGCGACTGTCGAGCAGGTTCTGTGCGCCGATCGCCACCGCGATGACGAAGATCCAGATGATGTAATAGATCGAACTGCTGCTCATCAGCGCTTCGCCGCCAAGCGATAGCGGCGGTATGCCTGAAATTCCGTCATAACGGCCGAGAAGTTCGATGCGGCCGAACAGGTAATAAATCGCAAGACCCCAGGCGATGGTGCCAAGCGGCAGGTAGTGGCCAGATAGCCGAACCGTCATCAAGCCCAGCGGCAGGGCGACAACCGCGCCGACGAGGAGGGACAGCGGCAAGGTCAGCCAGGGCGAGAAGCCGTAGGCAGAGGTCAGAACCGCCGTTGTATAGGCGCCGAAACCACAGAATGCTGCCTGACCGAAAGAGGTCATGCCGCCGACGCCGGTCAACAGCACGAGCCCGATGGCGACAAGCGAAGCAAGGCCGATATTGTTGGCGAGCGTCACCCAGAAGGGCGGAACAGGCAGAAGCGGAAAGGCGGCGACGAGAAGAAGCGCAGCTACCGCAGGATAAAGATGTTTACCCAAGGTCATGTCACTCCTCCTCGTGATGGCTGGCGCCGAAGGAAAGCCAGATCAGGACGGGCACGATGAGGCCGAACACGATGATCTCCTTGAAGTCGCTTGCGAAAAAGGAGGCGAAAGCCTCGATGAGGCCAACGCCGACAGCCGCAATCGCGGTGACGGGAAAGCTCGCCATGCCACCGAGAATGGCCGCGACAAAACCCTTGAGACCGATGAGGAAGCCCGTATCGTAGAAGATGGTCGTGATCGGCCCGATCAATACGCCGGAAATCGCGGCTATGGCTGCGGCCAGCACAAAGGCGGTGACGCCGGTGAGTTCCGTGCGAACACCGACGAGACGGGCGCCGAGCCGGTTGATCGCCGTTGCTTTCAGCGCCTTGCCGAGCAATGTCTTTTCGAAAAACAGGTAAAGACCGATCATGACGAGGATGGTCGCGAGATAGATGAAAATGCTCTGGGCGGTGACGAGCATTGGCCCCAGTGTGAAACCACCATCACTGAGCGCCGCCGCGCGCAGGCCTTCCGGACCGAAGAAAGCGAGCCCGAGGCCCATCAACGCCAGATGCACACCGACGGAGGCAATCAGCAGAACGAGAACGGAAGCATCGGAAAGCGGCCGGTAGGCGATGCGATAGACGTAATATCCCATGGGCGCGATGATCGCGATGGTAATCATGGCACGCAGGAAAGAGGGGAGCTGCATGGGCGCCAGAATTGCGACGAGCCCGTAAATCGCGCCGGGCAGGGCAAGGTTGACGGCAAGTGCCCGCAACAGTCGCGGAAGGTGCATATCCCGCCACATTGCCCACAGATCCAGCAGAAGAGCGACGACGCCCATACACAGCAGCAGGTTCAGCGTGCCCGGCACACGGCCGGCATCCAGCAACGCCAGGGTCAAAGCGCCATGGGCGACGAACTCACCCTGCGGAATGAAGATCACCCGCGTGACCGAGAAAACCAGAACGATGGCAAGGCCCAGCAGCGCATAGATCGCGCCGTTGGTGACGCCGTCCTGGATCAGGAAAGTGGCAATTGTCGCGTCCAAAATACACCCTTTGGTTTGGCCTTGCGTGATGCGAGATGGGCATTTTCGATGACCGGCGAACCGTCATCGGGCTCGCCGGGTCTGCGGCTGCGCGTTCGAGCCGGGAGAAGGCTCCCGGCCCGTCTTGAACGTGGAGCTTTATTTATTGTCCGGCAGCAACACGAACTTGCCGTCGGCCGCCGTCAGCAACACGACCCCGCGCTGGTCGAGCCCGTAATGATTGTCAGCGGTGAATTCGTAGACGCCGTGGGTGGCGTTGTACGGGCCGCTGGTCTCAATGGCGTCGCGGAGGGCGGCGCGGAATTCGGCAGTGCCGGGCTTTGCCTTTTTCAACGCCACCGGAACGGCCTTCTTGAGGATCACCATGACATCCCAGACATGCGAACCGAACTGGGTGCGGGTGTTGGGGCCGAACTTGGCTTCGAAAGCCTTGAGATAAGCGAGGCCTTCCTGTTTGGTCGGCGCGCTGTCCGGTTGATCTTCCGCTACCATGACCGGACCGGACGCAAACACGGTATTGTCGACGGCCTTGCCGGCAATGCGCAGGAAATCGAAGGTGACGGCGCCGGAAACGACGTAGACCTTGCCCGTGAAACCGCGCTCGCGCACGCCGATCTGGGGCAGGGCGGCGCCCGTGCCGGAAGCGCCGATGAAGATGGCGTCCGGGCGTGCCGCAAGCGACTTCAGCACCTGACCGGAAACGGACGTGTCGGCGCGCGCATAACGCTCCTCCGCGACCAGTTCGAGGCCGTAGTCCTTACCGGTGGCCTTCAGCGCGTCGACCCATTGTTGGCCGTAGGAATCGGCAAAACCGATAAAGGCGACACGTTTGATGCCGTCCTTCTGCATGCGCGCAAACATGCTCTTCACCAGAACCGTGGAAAATTGCGGCATGACGAAGTTCCATTTCTTCGTTGCCGTCGGCGGGATCGGCGACAGCGCGAAATGCGGAACCTCCGTCTCATTGGCAACGCCGGCGACGGCAATGGCTGCCGGCGTCAGCGCCGAACCGACGATAACATCGACCTTGTCGTCACTGGCAAAACGCCGGGCATTGGTGGTTGCGACGGACGGATCGCCGGCATCGTCGAGCAGGATGACCTTCAGCTTTTCACCATCAATATCAGCCGGCCAGAATTCGATCGATTGCTTGAGCGGAATGCCGAGCGCAGCACCCGGCCCGGTGGTCGGTATGGTCACGCCGATGGTCACATCGGCAAAGGCGGAGCCTGCTGTGATCGTCAAGGCGACGGCAGTTGCCATCCATGTGTTGATGCTTTTATTCATTGTCTTCCCTCCCAATGATCGGGCGTCGGTGACAGCCCTGAAAAATGCGTCTCATTCTATTCGTGACGTCAGGCCGCTTCTCCCGTCCGCCGTGCCTGCGCATCCGCCACGCCTTCGACCCGCACGGTCATCCATGCGGCGAATGCCTCCCAGGCGGCGTTCAGATAGTTGTTGGCCTGCCAGAGGCCGGTTTCCGGCTCGTTTTCCAGCGCCGCCATGCGTCGGCTCTCGGCCTCGAAAGCATCCAGCACGGATGCTGCCGCTTTGGTTTTGTCGGACCGGTAATCAGCGAGTTCGCTGCGGGCGCGTTTCAGAAAAACGTCGAGACCCTTTCCGCCTTCCCGCCACAGCCGCCTTGTCAGAAGGTCGATCGCCTGCATGCCGGTGGTGCCTTCATAGATCGTCATCACCCGGGCATCGCGCAGATATTGCTCGAGCGGCCATTCCCGGGTGTAACCCGCGCCGCCGAGTATCTGGATGGCCTGATTGGAGACGGTAAAGCCGGCATCCGCACCGAAATTCTTGACGAGCGGCAGCAGCCAGCGCGAGAGCGCCTGCAAATCGCCGCGCAGCTCTTCATTTGGCTCCATGCGGGCAAGATCCATGACCGTGGCGAGTTCGAGCGTCGCTGCCCGCAATGTTTCCGTGCGCAGACGGGCTTCCTGGAGCTGGCGGCGAATATCGGGGTGGTGTGCGATGGCGATGGCGGGTTTTGCCGGATCGCCGCCTTGTTGGCGCTCTCGCGCATAGGTTTCCGCAATATCGATGGCGGCGGAGGCCAGTCCCAGCCCCTGACAGCCGGTCTGCAGCCGCATCAATTCGATCATGGCGAAAAGCTGCGCCAGCCCGCGCCCTTCCTCACCCAGCAAGAGGCCGCGGGCACCTTCGAAACGCAGCGTGCAGGTGGGCGAACCGTGCAGCCCCATTTTTTCCTCGATACGCTCGACGGTGACGCCATTGCGTTCGCCATCGATCTCGTCAGGCACAAGGAAAAGGCTGAGGCCGCGCGTCCCGGTTTCTTCGCCGGTGCGGGCGAGAAGACAATGGCCGATACGCATCGCCATGTCATGGTCGCCGAAGGATATCCAGATTTTCCGACCCTCGATGCGCCATGCGCCTTCCCTGAAGACGGCGCGACTGCGCAGACGGGCGAGGTCGGAGCCGGCATCAGGCTCGGAAATGCAGATGGTGGCGGCCCATTCCCCTGCCGCAAGGCGTGGCACCCATTCGTCCGCAACGGCTCCTTCCGCGGTCTCGGCAAGAAGGTGACAGGCGGCGCGGGTCGAGCCGGACGCCATCATCAGCGCCACGCAGCCCCGTTCGAAAAGCGGAGCGCAGGCGGCCTGCGTCGCAAGCGGCAACCCCTGACCGCCAAAGCGTTCCGGTACATCCATCGCCAGCCAGCCATCGCCCGCATGCCGCCGAAAGGCATCGGTAAAACCGGTGGGAACGCGAACACGGCCATCGACCACGGTGCAGCCTTGACGATCGGCGGGTGTATTGAGCGGTTCGAGGACGGTTTCGGCAAAACGCGCCGCTTCGTCGAGGATGGCCGTTACCAGGGCATCATCGCAATCGCCGCGAAGAGACTGGATGCGACGCCAGCCGGGCGTTGCCTTCAGAAGCTCCATCGTGCGGGCCGCCTGGGTTGAAAAGCTCATCACATCACCGCGGCTGCATGCGGATCGCGCCATCCAGCCGGATGACTTCACCGTTCATGTAATCGTTCTCGATGAGAAAGCGCACCGTATCGGCAAATTCGGCGGGATCGCCGAGCCGGGAAGGATGAGGTATCTGGCCGGCAAGGCTTTCCTGAACCTCCTGTGGCAATCCCTGAAGCAGGGGTGTCAGGAAAATGCCGGGTGCCACGGTATTCACCCGAATGCGGAAGCGGGCAAGTTCGCGTGCTGCGGGCAGGGCGAGTGAAACGATGCCGCCCTTCGACGCGGCATAAGCCGCTTGCCCGATCTGGCCCTCGAAAGCGGCAACCGACGCCGTGTTGACGATCACGCCATTATCTCGGCCTTCATCCTGTTCCCTCTCAGCCATGCGAGCGGCCGCAAGCCGCATCATGTTGAAGGTGCCGATCAAGTTGACGCGGATGACCTGTTCGAAATCGCCAAGCGGCTGCGGCCCCTCGCGACCGAGAATTCGCCCCGCGGTGCCGATGCCCGCGCAATTGACGAGAATGCGAAGGCCGCCTTTGGCGGAAGCGGCTGCGTTTATGGCCGCCTGCGCGTCGGCGTCGCTTGTCACATCGCCTTGAACGGCCTTGCCGCCGATCTCCGCCGCCAGCTTTTGGCCGGCTTCGCCGTTACGGTCGAAAATGGTGACCGCCGCGCCACGAGCCGCGAGCATTCGCGCCACGGCCGCGCCGAGGCCGGATGCCGCACCCGTGACCAGTGCGCCTGCGCCTTCGATATTCATGCTGCTACCTCTCTGCCAACGGTGATGACCTGCGGCGCGTCGCCGTAAAGTGACTCGACGAGCTCCTTGCGATGCAGAAGCACGGCTCGCTGGTTGATCGATCCTTTGTCCGTAACCTCGCCTTTTTCAAAGCGCAGGGCGTCTTCCATCACGAGAATGCGCATGACGCGGCTTGCGGAACCGCTCGCCTGTTTTTGATGCGCCGAAAGCTTCGCGACAATCTGCGCCCTGACATTCGGGTGCCGGATGATCTCCGCATCGGACAGATGTTGCGAACCGGGAACAAGCTCGCGTAGCGCCGGCATGAAGGGCACGACAAGGGCGCCCAGTTCGGCCCGGTTTTCGCCCGTTATGACGGCATCGCGGATAAGTCCGGCGAACATGTTGACGAATTGCGCGCGCAACGGCCCTACGGCCACCCAGGTGCCGGTCTGCAGCTTGAAGTTTTCCGCCATGCGGCCATCGAAATAAAAGCCGCGGCGCGGATCGTCCGCGACGGCGAATTTGACGGTATCGCCGATTCGATAGAACCCTTCCTCGTCGAAGGCCGCCGCCGTCAGTTCGCCATTACGCCAGTAACCGGGCGTGATGTTCGGGCCTTTCAGCCGTAATTCGTAACGGCCATCGAAGGGTACGAGTTTCATCGTCACGCCCTGGGCCGGGATGCCGATATTGCCGGGCTTATCCTGCGGTTCGGTGCAGAACAGCGAGAAGGGTGCCGTCTCCGTCGAGCCGAGGCCGGCGCCCATGGGAACCGCATGGCCGACCGTCGCCAAGGAAAGCTCCGTCAGCGCATCCCATGTGTGCTGCGCCATGCCGGCACCGGCATACATCAGCATTTTCAGGTCGCGAAAAAAGCTGCGGCACAGTGCCTCGTCCTTGCGCATGGCCTGGATCAGCATTTCGTGGCCGGCGGGAACGTTGAAATACCAGGTGGGCGATATGTCCCGGAGATTGTCCAGCGTCTGGCCGATCTGCGCCGGGCTGGGCTTGCCGCGATCGATATAATAGGTGCCGCCATTATAGAGGACGAGGTTGAACACCTTGTTGCCCGCAGCCGTGTGGTTCCATGGCGCCCAATCAACGACGACAGGCGGCTCCTCGCGAAAGTAGCCATAACAATCGGCAATCATCTCCTGATTGGAGCACAACATGCGTTGCGTCTGGATGACCGCTTTGGGCGAACCGGTCGTGCCTGACGTGAACAGGAATTTGGCGACGGTATCCGGCCCGACCGCATCGAAAGCACGATCCACCGCTTCGGTCGGTTCCGTTTTAAGCAGGGTTTCGAAGTGAAACGTATTGGAGCGATCCTCCGGCAGGTTGCGAAGGCCGACCAACGGTGTACCGTCGTCGAAAACCTCGCTGAGCGCCCGGCGAAAGGGCGTCGCATCCTCGGCAAAAACCATCCCCGGGGTGATCTGCCCGCGGATGTCGGCGAGCTTGGTAAGATCGGCCGAGGTGGCATAGGCCGGCGTGATAGCGGCCGAGGCGATGCCGACGTGCTGGGCCGCAAGCACCATCAGCGCATGCTCGATGGAGTTTTCAGAAAGCACCAGCAGCGGCCTCTCGACCGAAAGGCCATGATCGAGAAGGAACTGGCCGATACGCCGTATCTTGTCGAGAGCCTCGGCATAGCTGACCCGGCGCCATGGCTCGCGACCCTGGCGGTCGGCCATCCATGTGCGCTCCGGTGCCGAACGAGACCAGTGAAGGAGACGCTCATTCAATTTCTGCGGATAGGGGCCAAGCGGATCGTTCCGCCAGATCATGATCTCGCCGTTCGGCCGCTTCTCCCATGCGACATCGGGCGACCAAAGTTTCACACTCATCGTCACGACCTCCTCCCAGACGTCATTCACGCGAACCGTACGAATAATCTTTTGTCAAAAAAATGATTACAAGAAAATAATATCCTTGTAAACAAAATGCGGAAGATAGATTGTATATGAGACGAAATTATCGGAGACCTCGCCATGAGCGAAAAAATGACAGACGAATTTGTCTCTTACGAATTGCGGGGTGACATCGCCCTTGTTGGCCTCAACAGGCCGCAAAAGCGTAACGCCATCAGCGACCGTTTCGTGGAGGCTATTGCCGCCGCCGCCGCACGGGCGGAAAACGAAGCCCATGCCGCCGTCATTTTCGGTCATGGCGATCATTTCTGCGCCGGCCTCGATCTTGGCGAACATATCCACAAGACGCCGATCGAAGGTGTGCGCGGCTCCCGCCGCTGGCACGCCGTGTTCTCGCAGATCGAGCATGGCACCATACCGTGGGTTTCCGCCCTGCATGGCGCGGTCGTCGGCGGTGGGTTGGAACTGGCCGCCTCGACCCATCTGCGGGTTGCCGACGAAAGCGCCTTCTTTGCGTTGCCCGAGGGCCAGCGTGGCATTTTCGTCGGGGGAGGCGGATCCGTCCGCATCGCGCGGCTGCTGGGGGTCGCCCGCATGAGCGACATGATGCTGACCGGACGGGTCGCTTCGTCCGCCGAAGCCGAACGCTGGAACCTTGTGCAATATGCCGTGCCGCGCGGTGAAGCGCTTGCGAAGGCGCAGGAACTCGCCACCATTGCAGCGTCCAATGCACCTTTGTCCAACTATGCCGTGATCAACGCGCTTCCCCGCATTCAGGATATGGCCAAGGAGGACGGGCTGTTCGTCGAGTCCTTCATTTCCTCCTTCACGGCGGCCAGCCCCGAAGCCGAAGAACGCCTGCGCGCCTTTCTTGAAAAACGCGCGACGCGGCTGAAAGCGCCGGACACGACGGCCTGACGACGCTGTCCTCAAGCCATCTCGCAATATCGCCTGGGAACAAGTTTTCTCAGGCGACATTGGCCATAGTCCCGATGGAGGCATGTTTCTTCATCCACTCGGCGGAGGGCTTGATGCCGCCGAGCGGAAAAATATGGACCTGCTCGATGAGACTATCGGGATTTGCCGCCTTGTGGTCGATAAGTTCGGCGATGAAATCGGTCGGCTCGTAAGGAACGAAGAGCCTCGAAAGATCAAGCGCGCGCTTCTGCAGCACCTTCAAAGACGGCCCAACGCCGCAGGCGATTGCGAATTTGATCAATGTCTGCAGTTTTGTCGGACCAGCGATGCCGACGTGAACAGGAATTGTGACACCCATATTCCCGATGCGTTTTGCCCATTCGATAACCACCTTCGCATCGAAGGCGAACTGGGTCGTCAGGGCAAGCCGGGCGTCGGTGCGGCTGGCGAAATCCTGCTTCCACAACAAGGCCTGATCGACACCTCTTGAAGAGCCGTCGCTGTCTATGTCGCGATTGCCCTCCGGATGGCCGGCCAGATGAAGGTGAGTAAAGCCCATCTTGTCGAAGAGGCCCGTCTCAATCATGTCGATCGAGCTCGAAAAACTGCCAACCGGCTGTTTCTGGCCGCCACCCAGCAGCAGCGCCTGCGTCACGCCGGCCTCGCCCTGGTAACGCTTCAGCCATTCCTCCAGCTCGTTTTTGCCGCTGATGCCACGCGCCGGCAGATGCGGCATCACGGTAAAGCCTTCGTCATGCAAGCGCCTTGCGGTTGATACCATGTCGGCTATCGGCGTTCCGTCTATGTGGGCGATGTAAACCCGCGTGCCCTCAGGCAGAATATTTCTGAAATCATCGATCTTTGCCGCAGTGCGCGGCATGACCTCGATCGACCAGCCAGCCAGGATGTTGCCAGATCTGACAACATCTCCGTCGGCACCGGAATTATCCCAAAAACTCGACCAACCCATCGCTTTCTCCCTTAGCGAGACCTGATTATGTATACATGAAACGGCTACTTCAATCAAAATTTTGCGAAAAACCAAGAATATTGACGAATTATTTAATCTTAATTAGATTGAATGAATACATGTTGATGTGATGGTGTCGGTTTTGCCTGTGATTTCTGCGCGATTTCAAAGGGAGGCGGCGTGTCCTGTTGGTGGTGAAGTTGTGTGTCCTGTTGCTTGAGTTGCTAATGTATGCATGGCATGTCGATTGAATAAGCGTGCTCGACGCCGTTGATGGCGGCGCTCCGGTGGATGGAAGGGGTGAGGTATGAAGCAGGTGGATGCTGCGACACATGGCGGCCGGGCGGTGATCGAGCTCAGGGAAAAAATCCTGAGTGGCGAATTGCCGGGCGGCATGCGGCTCTTCGAAGTGTCGACCGCCGAGCTTCTGGATATTTCCCGAACTCCGGTGCGCGAAGCGCTGTCACGCCTCACGGAAGAAGGTTTGCTTAATCGTCTGCCGGGCGGCGGATTTGTTGTGCGTCGCTTTGGCTTTGCGGATGTCGTGGATGCCATTGAAGTCCGTGGCGTCATGGAGGGAACGGCAGCGCGGCTTGCCGCTGAGCGCGGTGTCTCGAAAGTGGCGCTGGAGGAGATCGGCGCCACCGTGCAGCAATTGGACCTGTGCTTCGGTGATCGTGTCGATGACGTCGATTTCGATGGTTACGCAGCGCTCAATCGGATTTTTCATCATCAACTGGCGGCGCTCTGCGGTAGTGAGTTGATTCGCCGCGAGGTCGAGCGCGCAAGCTCCCTGCCTTTTGCGTCTCCCTCGGCCTTTCTGCCCGACAAGGCGAATATTGGCGCCTTTCGCCGCTCGCTGCGAGGTGCGCAGGAGCAGCACAAGGCGATAGTCGCGGCAATCGTGGCGCGGGAAGGTGCGCGCGCGGAGGCTGTCGCGCGGGAGCATTCCCGCACAGCACGCACCAATCTTGAATACATGATCCGCGAAGCGCCCGAACTGATTGCGCAGGTTCCGGGTCTCGCACTCATCAGCGACTAAGCGGCGGAAATCGCTGGAAATCCAGGGGTGGCGCCTTTTGGCGCCGCCTTTATTTTTGTCGATACTCTCCCTGACGCGGTAATTTTGCGCTTGCAATTTATTGACGCGCAGCGTTTCATGTATACATCAATGCGATTGCCAGGGAGGAGATGACAATGGCAAATTCCAGTCTGACCGAGGTTTTGAAGCAATATCCGAACCCCGTTGAAATGCTCCGCAACTCAAAAATCGGGATGTATGTATACCCGGTTGTCGCCGGTGAGTTCAGCAACTGGCGTTCTGAGCAGGCCGCCTGGCGCGAGGGTGCCGTGTTGTTTGACCAGTCCCACCACATGGACGAATTGATCGTTGAAGGGCCCGATGCGGAGAAATTCCTTGCCTATCACGGCATCAACTCCTTTTCGAATTTCCATCTCAACCGCGCCAAGCATTTCGTTCCGGTAACGCCTGATGGTCACGTCATTGGTGACCACATCATCTTCCGCGAGCGTCAGGACAAGTTCATCCTCGTCGGCCGCGCTCCGACCTCGAGCTGGCTGATGTTCTGCGCTGCCTATGGTAAGTGGAATGTGCGCATCAAGCACGATCCGCGGTCTCCGTCACGGCCGGAAGGCGAGCGTGTGCTTCGCACCCATTATCGCTACCAGATCCAGGGTCCGGATGCGCCGAAGATCTTCGAGAAGATGAATGGCGGGCCGATACCGGATATCAAGTTCTTCCATGTAGACTGGATCAATATCGGCTCGAAGAAGGTACAGGCGCTGCGTCACGGCATGTCCGGCGCGCCCGGTCTGGAAGTATGGGGACCGTATGAGGACAAGAGCTACATCCTGTCCTGCATCCTCGAGGCAGCCAAACAGGCCGGCGTCAATCTCGTGCGCTGCGGCAGCCGGGCCTATTCCACCAACACGCTCGAATCGGGCTGGATCCCGTCGCCTCTGCCGGGCATTTACACTGGCGATGGCATGTTGAAGGATTATCGCGACTGGCTGGGCGCGGATAGCTACGAGGCCACGGGCGCGATCGGTGGAAGCTTCGTTTCTGAGAATATCGAGGACTATTACGTCAATCCGTTCGAACTCGGTTACGACTTCTATATCGGTTGGAAGAAGGACGATTTCATCGGCAAGTCGGCACTTGAGGCCATGAAGGGCAAAACGCATCGCAAGAAGGTGACCTTCGAATGGAATGCGGAGGATGTCGTCGACGTCATCGCCTCAGCCTTCCGCCCTGGCGAAGATCATTACAAGTGGATCGATTTCCCGCAGGCCAATTACGCTTCGACTGGCGCAGACCTTATCCTGAAGGGCGGCAAACATGTGGGGATGTCGATGTTCACCGGCTATTCCTATAATGAGCGCTGCATATTGTCGCTCGGCATCGTCGACAATGACATCCAGATCGGCGACGTTCTCACGCTTGTCTGGGGCGAGCCAGATGGCGGCTCCGCCAAGACCTCGACGGAGCGCCACAAGCAGAAGGAAATCCGCGTCCGCGTTTCAGAAACGCCTTACGCCGCGGAAGCACGCGACAACTACGCCGACAGCTGGCGCACCAAAAAGGCGTCCTGAGAAGGCTCTCTCTGTCCGCGCCCGTTCGCGCTGCACCATATGAAGCGATCAAAAACAACAAGGCCCGCCGGAACCGGTGGGCCTTTGCTATTGTGAAAAGCAGGAACGCGGCGTCGCTATCAAAATCTCAAGGATGCGTTTCTTTCAAAAAAGCCCCGGCTCGATGCCGAGGCTTGAATCTCTGCTTTGCAGACTGAGGCTACAGTTTCAGCAGCCTGCGCGCATTTTCCTTGAGGATGAGCGGACGAACTTCGTCCTTTATCGGAATATTGGCGAAGTCATTGAGCCAGCGCTCCGGCGTCATTGCCGGCCAATCCGAGCCGAACAGCATTTTGTGTTTCAGGAGCGAATTGGCATATTGCACCAGGATCGGCGGGAAATATTTCGGCGACCAGCCGGACATGTCGATATAGACATTCGGCTTGTGGGTGGCGACTGACAGCGCCTCTTCCTGCCAGGGGAAAGAAGGATGTGCGAGGATGATCGGCATGTCGGGAAAATCCACCGCCACATCATCGAGATGGATCGGGTTCGAAAATTTGAGCCGCATTGCCATGCCGCCGCGAAGACCAGCGCCAACGCCGGTCTGCCCGGTGTGAAAAAGCGTAATCGCGCCTTCCTCGGCAATGGCTTCGTAAAGTGGATAGGCCATCCGGTCATTCGGGTAAAAACCCTGCATCGTCGGATGGAATTTGAAACCCTTTACCCCGAATTCGCGCACAAGCCGTCGTGCCTCGCGCGCGCCGGCCTTGCCCTTGGCGGGATCGATCGACGCGAAAGGGATCATGATATCGCTGTTCTCGGCGGCGATCTTCGCCACCTCTTCATTTTCGTAACGTCGAAAACCGGTCTCCCGCTCCGCGTCGACCGGAAAGATCACACAGCCGATCTTGCGCTCACGGTAATAGGCGGCGGTTTCCTGCACGGTCGGCAACATGCCTTTGTGGCCGGCGGGATTCTTGAAATATTTCGCCATGCCCGCCTGAAATTCATCGTAACCATCGTCGCGCGGACCGCAGCAGGGCTCCTCCGCATGGGTATGCACGTCGATGGCAATAAGTTCATCAATATTCACGGCCTGTTTCTCCCAAATTCATGCCTAGAAATTTATGCAGCAGGACAATGAACTGATCGCGCTCGGCATTGGTCAGGCCTGCGCCGAGCGTTGCCTCATGCGAAAAGAACCATTCGCTTTCCTTGCGCACATGCGCCACGCCTTCGGCCGTCAATGTCAGCTCGATGGCCCTGCGGTCATCGTCCGGAACGCGGCGGGTCACGAGGCTCCTGTCTTCGAAGGCGCGGATCAGCTTGGTCATATGGGCGCGCTTGATCATCAGCCGCTGGCCGAGCGCCGTCTGGCGAATGCCGGGATTGTGCATGATGACGAAAAGCACTGAGAATTCGCCCGGCCGCATGCCGGATTCACCAAGTGCGGTGAAGAAATCATCGTAGGTCTTGAGCTGCGCCAGGCGGATGAGAAATCCAAGCGCTGTCTCCAGCCGGTCGATATTGACGTCCATCGTCTTGCGGGGGAGGTGGTCCATGATGTTTCCGTTTCATGCTTCGCCAAATTTGCCGCGTGTCTCAAAAAGAGCGCGACCGGCGTCATCATATCGTTCGCATGAGGCGCCATCAAACCCGACAATCTGTTCGGAAAATCTACAAATAGATTGTTTACAAGTCAACAATTATACCATCAGACAGAATTATGCAGGCGATACCCGGCCACGAAATAACACCTCTCCTCCGGCGAACGGTTTGCCTCGCCGTTTTCCGCGTGCTTTTCTGGTGCCAGACAATGCCTCCTCCTGACGAAGGGCCTTTCCATTGAGTCCTCACCACATAGATCATCTCGTATTGCCGGTTGCACAGATCGACATCGCCACCGCGCGGCTTGCAAATCTCGGCTTCACCGTTGCGCCTTTGGCGGTTCATCCTTTCGGCACAGCGAATGCCTGTGTGTTCCTTACCGATGGCACCTATCTGGAGCCGCTCGCAGTTAATGACCCGGCTAAATATGGTGAGTCCGCTGACAGAGGTGACGTATTCACCGGCAGGGACAGAGCCTTTCGTGAGAGCCTTGGCCCGGAAGGCTTCTCGGCTCTCGTTGCCAGGAGTGGCGATGCTTTCGCTGATCATCAACGGTTCGTCACGGCGGGCCTGTCGGCGGGTGATCTTTTTGAATTTTCGCGGCCGGTTCAGATGCCGGATGGTTCCCGCAGCGAAGCGGCATTCCGGCTGACTTTTGCGGCAAGCGGGGCGGCGGCGGATTTTTTCCTGTTCGGCTGCCAGCGGCTGAAGGCCTTGCCGGGAGACCGCGCGGAGCTGGAGCGGCATGCCAACGCTGTCAAGGGGCTCCGCGAGATCGTGCTGTTTTCTGGCGGAGATGCGAAGGCGGCTCGCCTGATCGAGACGGTGTTTGACTGTGAATCCGCGATGTCTCCGGGCGGAGATATGATTTTCGCAACCGGCAATGCCAGGATCAGATTGACCGATAAGCCGGCCTTCGCCGGCCTTGATCTGAATACTTCAAATCGGGGTGACGGTGGGCTGCGCGGCGCAGGCATCGTCTTCTCCGTCACCGATCTTGCCGTGACAGCGGCAGTACTTGCTGCTAATGGCGTCTCCAGCATGGAAGCGGGCGGCCGGCTGGTGGTGCCCGCAGCACCCGGTCAGGGCGTCGCCTTCGCCTTCGAGGAAATATGATGAGCGTTACGAACAATCTCAAAGTCACCGCCGGCGATGGTGCCAGCAAGGTCTCCTTCTGCAATAGCGAGCGTTTTTCGCTGATTGCCGGCCCCTGCCAGATGGAAAGCCGTGACCATGCCTTCATGATTGCCGGCGTGCTCAAGGAACTGTGCGACAGTCTGGGCATCGGCCTCGTTTACAAATCCTCCTTCGACAAGGCCAACCGCACCTCGCTTTCCGGCAAGCGCGGCATCGGTCTTGACAGCGCGATGCAGATTTTTGCCGATCTCAAGAAGGAATTCGGCTTTCCGGTTCTGAGCGATATTCACACCGAGGAACAATGCGCCATCGTTTCCGAAGTGGTGGATGTGCTGCAGATCCCGGCCTTCCTCAGCCGCCAGACCGACCTTCTCGTTGCCGCCGCCAAAACCGGCCGCGTTATCAATGTCAAAAAAGGGCAATTCCTGGCGCCCTGGGACATGAAGAACGTGCTGGCCAAGCTGAATGAAAGCGGCAACCCGAATGTGCTGCTCTGCGAGCGCGGCGCGTCCTTCGGTTACAACACGCTGGTCTCCGACATGCGTTCGCTGCCGATCATGGCTTCACTCGGTGCGCCTGTTGTCTTCGACGCCACCCATTCGGTGCAGCAGCCGGGCGGGCAGGGCGGTTCCACCGGTGGCCAGCGTGAATTCGTAGAGACTTTGGCACGGGCGGCGGTGGCTGTCGGCGTAGCCGGTCTCTTCATCGAGACCCACGAGGACCCGGACAATGCGCCTTCCGATGGCCCCAACATGGTCCACCTGAAAGACATGCCGAAACTGCTGGAAAAGCTTCTGGCCTTCGACGCCATCACCAAAGCCTGACGCAGTGCGTTCGGTTTGTGCCAATCGATTTTAATGGCGGGCGCTCCGTTTCTGCCGCCCGCCGTCATTGTAATTTCTTCGTCATCGTCTAAGACAGGCGACGGAAAATATCTGTTCCATTCCCAAGGGAGAGACCATGACTGCCATTACCGATATCATCGCGCGCGAAATCCTCGACAGCCGCGGCAACCCGACCGTTGAAGTCGATGTTTACCTCGAAGACGGCTCCATGGGCCGTGCGGCCGTTCCGTCCGGCGCCTCCACCGGCGCGCATGAGGCGGTTGAGCTGCGCGATGGCGGCAAGCGTTATCTCGGCAAGGGCGTGGAAAAGGCGGTCGAAGCCGTCAATACCGAAATCTTCGACGCCATCGGCGGTTTCGACGCTGAAAACCAGATCCAGATCGACCAGATGATGATCGCGCTCGACGGCACGCCGAACAAGTCGCGCCTCGGCGCCAACGCCATCCTCGGCGTCTCGCTTGCCATCGCCAAGGCTGCGGCCGAGGCTTCCGGCCTGCCGCTTTATCGTTATGTCGGTGGCCCGAACGCCCATCTGCTGCCGGTTCCGATGATGAACATCATCAACGGCGGCGCACATGCCGATAACCCCATCGACTTCCAGGAATTCATGATCCTGCCGGTTGGCGCGGAAAACATCCGCGAAGCCGTGCGTATGGGTTCGGAAGTGTTCCATACGCTGAAAAAAGAACTGTCCGCACAGGGCCACAACACCAATGTCGGCGACGAGGGCGGTTTTGCACCGGGTCTCGAAAGCGCGCCGGCAGCGCTCGATTTCATCATGAAGTCGATCGAAAAGGCTGGCTACCGTCCGGGTGAAGACATGTATGTCGGCCTCGACTGTGCATCGACCGAATTCTTCAAGGACGGCAAGTACGTTCTGGAAGGCGAAGGCCGCACGCTGGAGCCCGGCGCCATGGCCGAATATCTTGCCGAGCTTGTCACTAAGTACCCGATCATCTCGGTTGAAGATGGCATGGCCGAAGATGACTGGGAAGGCTGGAAGACGCTGACCGATCTCGTTGGCAACAAATGCCAGCTCGTTGGCGACGATCTCTTCGTCACCAACTCCGCGCGTCTTCGCGACGGGATCAAGATGGGCGTTGCAAACTCCATCCTCGTCAAGGTCAACCAGATCGGTTCGCTTTCCGAGACGCTGGATGCGGTTGAGACGGCGCACAAGGCCGGTTACACCGCTGTCATGTCGCACCGCTCTGGCGAGACGGAAGATTCCACCATCGCCGATCTCGCTGTCGCCACCAACTGCGGTCAGATCAAGACCGGCTCGCTTGCCCGTTCCGACCGGCTCGCAAAGTACAACCAGCTGATCCGCATTGAAGAGATGCTCGGTCCGCAGGCTGCTTACGCCGGCCGTTCGATCCTGCGCGGTTAATTCGCCAGGGTTTTGTGGGAGAGCTTTTCTGCCTTAAGAGCTAGTAGTATTACAGGCTAGCAGCACATTCTACGTCATCCTCGGCCTTGTGCCGAGGATCTGCCAACGTCTCGTCAATTCGATACGTAGCAGATGCTCGGGACAAGCCCGAGCATGACGGAGGAGGAGAGCTTTTCAGAACTACGTCATTGTTGAAGCCCGCCTCTCGGCGGGCTTTTTCATGTCCATTTGCCAATCGCCCGTTAAGGTCAACGGATAGTTAAACAATCCGCTTTAGTCTCAGAATCACGTTGTGCGTTTTAGGGCTTCTCTCCGGCATGTGGACCAGACATCATAAAAAAAGACGATTCGGCCGTTTGATCGTTCCGGCCATCACGATCGCTTTTCTTTCCTATTTCGGTTATCATTCCATCCATGGCGACTTCGGCCTTCAGGCGACGGAGCGGCTGGAGCGGCAGCGTTTGACCAGAACGGCTGAGCTTGCAAAGCTGACGCAGGCCCGTGTGGCGCTGGAGCGGCAGGTGGAATTGCTGAGCGACGGTTCGCTTGAACGCGACATGATCGACGAGATTTCCCGTTATCAGCTGAATATGTCCCGTTCGGACGAAATCGTCATCATGAACACATATTTCTAATTAACCTAAATCAAGTTAATTTAACATTTTTTATTGATTCACAGCATCTTAGCGTGAATATGTGCCATGCGTTTAAAGCATTGCTGCATGGCATTTTCTTGCATATGGTACGCGCCAATCTATCCATTCAAACGGCAACTCAGGGAGGGATGAATGGCGCCGCGAAAACCAGCGACCGTATCCGGCCGCAAGACCACGGCAAAGTCCGCAACCGAATTCACTGGCAAGAACAGCCCGGACTTCTCGAAGGACGAAGAGCTTCACGCCTATCGTGAAATGCTGCTCATCCGCCGTTTCGAAGAAAAGGCAGGCCAGCTTTACGGCATGGGCTTTATCGGTGGTTTCTGTCACCTCTACATCGGCCAGGAAGCCGTTGTTGTCGGCATGCAGATGTCGCAGAAGGAAGGTGATCAGGTTATCACCGCTTACCGTGACCACGGCCACATGCTTGCTTTGGGCATGAGCGCGCGTGGCGTCATGGCCGAGTTGACCGGCCGCAAGGGCGGCCTGTCGAAAGGCAAGGGCGGCTCCATGCACATGTTCTCCAAGGAGAAGCATTTTTACGGCGGCCACGGCATCGTTGGCGCGCAGGTTTCGCTTGGAACCGGTCTCGCCTTCGCCAACAAATATCGCGGCAACGACAATGTCTCCGTGACCTATTTCGGTGACGGCGCGGCAAACCAGGGCCAGGTCTACGAGAGCTTCAACATGGCTGCTCTCTGGAAGCTGCCGATCATCTATATCGTCGAGAATAACCGTTACGCGATGGGCACCTCGACCGCCCGCGCCACCGCCCAGTCCAACTATTCGCTGCGCGGCCAGTCCTTCGGCATTCCCGGCGTTCAGGTGGATGGCATGGATGTGCGCGCCGTCAAGGCCGCCGCTGACCAGGCGCTGGAACATTGCCGTTCCGGCAAGGGTCCGATCATCCTGGAAATGCTGACCTACCGTTACCGTGGCCACTCCATGTCGGACCCGGCGAAATACCGCTCCAAGGATGAAGTGCAGAAGATGCGCTCCGAACATGACCCGATCGAGCAGGTCAAGGCACGGCTTCTGGACCATGGCTGGGCAAGCGAAGACGAATTGAAGGCCATCGACAAGGATGTCCGTGATATCGTCGCCGACAGCGCCGACTTCGCCCAGAACGACCCCGAGCCGGATGTATCCGAGCTCTACACCGATATTCTGCTCTGATCGGGAAAGGGAAACCCATGCCTGTAGAAATTCTTATGCCCGCCCTTTCCCCGACCATGGAGGAAGGCACGCTTTCCAAGTGGCTTAAAAAGGAAGGCGACAAGGTCACCTCCGGCGACGTGATTGCCGAGATCGAGACCGACAAGGCGACCATGGAAGTGGAAGCCGTGGATGAAGGCGTGATCGGCAAGCTGCTGATCGACGCCGGCACCGAAGGCGTCAAGGTCAATACGCCGATCGCCGTTCTCATCCAGGAAGGCGAAAGCGCCGACGACATCTCTTCCTCTGCCAAGAGGGAAGAACCGAAGGCAGAAGCTGCCAATTCCGGTTCGGACGCCGCCGGCGGCAAGACCCGCGAAGCGGCCGAAGAGCCGAGCGCTGCCAAGGAAGCCGCCAAGGTTCCCGCAGCACCCAAGATCGAAGTTGCAGCCGATCCGGATATTCCTGAAGGCACGGAAATGGTGATGACGACGGTGCGTGAAGCGCTGCGCGACGCCATGGCCGAAGAAATGCGCGCCGACGAAAAAGTCTTCGTCATGGGTGAAGAAGTCGCCGAATATCAGGGCGCCTACAAGATCACCCAAGGGCTGCTGCAGGAATTCGGTGAGCGCCGCGTCATCGACACCCCGATCACCGAGCATGGTTTTGCCGGTATCGGCGTCGGCGCTGCGATGACGGGCCTCAAGCCCATCGTCGAATTCATGACCTTCAACTTCGCCATGCAGGCGATCGACCAGATCGTCAACTCGGCGGCAAAGACGCTTTACATGTCGGGTGGCCAGATGGGTGCACCGATGGTGTTCCGTGGTCCCTCGGGCGCTGCTGCCCGCGTTGGCGCGCAGCATTCGCAATGTTACGCCGCATGGTACAGCCATATTCCGGGCCTCAAGGTCGTCATGCCTTACACGGCAGCCGACGCCAAGGGTCTTCTGAAAGCGGCTATCCGCGATCCTAACCCGGTCATCTTCCTTGAGAACGAAATTCTATACGGCCAGAGCTTCGAAGTGCCGAAGCTCGATGATTTCGTGTTGCCTATCGGCAAGGCGCGCATTCACCGCAAGGGCAAGGATGCGACCATCGTTTCCTTCGGCATTGGCATGACCTATGCCATCAAGGCTGTTGCGGAACTCGAGAAGCTCGGCATCGACGTCGAACTGATCGATCTGCGCACCATCCGTCCGATGGACCTGCCCACCGTCATCGAATCGGTCAAGAAGACCGGTCGTCTGGTGACCGTCGAGGAAGGTTTCCCGCAGTCATCGGTCGGTGACTTCATCGCCAACCAGGTCATGCGCGCCGCTTTCGATTATCTTGATGCGCCGATCCTGACGATTGCCGGCAAGGACGTTCCGATGCCTTACGCGGCGAACCTAGAAAAGCTGGCTCTGCCCAACGTCGATGAAGTCGTTCAGGCTGTCAAAACCGTCTGCTACAAGTAAGGGGAGGTGACTTTGAGTAAAATTAAACAAATCCTCCCCGCAACTGAAAATTGGTATCGTGTTCTCGGTTCCAAGGCGTCTCCTCAGTTCGAACGCGTCGTCTTTTGGGCTGTTGTCAATGACGGTGAAGGCGATGTGATTGCCGGTGTCCCACGTGAGTATATCGGCGTCATCGGCGCCGTTAGCGAATGGCTGAACGATGTCGCCGGATATATCGAAGTCTCGCCATCGCAGCTGGATCGGCTGGCGGAGCATCCTGAAGAGTTGGATCAATATAATCTCGTTTGGGGGGACTAGTCATGCCTATCAACATCACCATGCCTGCCCTTTCCCCGACGATGGAAGAGGGCAATCTGGCCAAGTGGCTGGTCAAGGAAGGCGACAAGGTCGCCCCCGGTGACGTGATCGCCGAGATCGAGACCGATAAGGCAACCATGGAAGTGGAAGCCGTCGACGAGGGCACGGTCGCCAAGCTCGTCGTTGCCGCTGGTAGCGAAGGGGTCAAGGTCAATGCCCTGATCGCCATTCTCGCCGCCGATGGCGAGGATGTGGCTGAAGCGGCAAAGGGCGGCGATGCCGCTCCTGCCAAGGCGGAAGCTCCCAAGCCGGAAGCCGCAAAGGCTGAAGCGCCGAAGGAAGAAGCTGCTCCAGTCAAGGCTGAAAAGCCGGTTGCCGATCAGGCGGCCGCATCTTCCACACCGGCCCCGGTCGCCAAATCCGGCGAGCGCATCTTCGCTTCGCCGCTTGCGCGTCGTCTTGCCAAGGAAGCCGGTCTCGACCTTTCGGCCGTCTCCGGTTCCGGCCCGCATGGCCGTATCGTCAAGACCGATGTGGAAAAGGCTGCCGCTTCCGGCGGCGCAAAGGCTGCTCCCGCCGCTGCTGCATCCGCAGGCGCACCGGCCCCGGCACTCGCCAAGGGCCAGTCCGACGAGGCCGTTCTCAAGCTGTTCGAACAGGGCTCCTACGAACTTGTGCCGCATGATGGCATGCGCAAGGTCATCGCCAAGCGTCTGGTCGAATCCAAGCAGACGGTTCCGCATTTCTACGTTTCCGTGGATTGCGAACTGGATACGCTTCTGGCGCTGCGCGCCCAGCTCAACGCCGCTGCTCCTGAAAAGGACGGTAAGCCGGCCTACAAGCTCTCGGTCAACGACATGGTGATCAAGGCGCTGGCGCTGTCGCTGCGCGATGTACCTGACGCCAACGTCTCCTGGACGGAAAGCGCCATGGTCAAGCACAAGCACGCGGATGTCGGCGTTGCCGTTTCCATTCCGGGTGGCCTGATCACGCCGATCATCCGCAAAGCGGAAGAAAAGTCGCTCTCCACCATCTCCAACGAGATGAAGGACTACGGCAAGCGCGCGAAAGAGCGCAAGCTAAAGCCCGAGGAGTATCAGGGCGGTACGACTGCCGTGTCCAACATGGGCATGATGGGCGTGAAAAGCTTCTCCGCCGTTATCAACCCGCCGCACGCCACGATCCTGGCGGTCGGTGCGGGCGAACAGCGCGCTGTCGTGAAGAACGGCGAGATCAAGATCGCCAACGTCATGACGGTCACGCTTTCCACCGACCATCGCTGCGTCGATGGCGCGCTCGGAGCCGAACTGATCGGCGCGTTCAAGCGCTACATCGAAAACCCGATGGGCATGCTGGTTTGATCGGAGAGTAACATGGTGAAGTCGGTCCTCTGCTTTGGCGATTCTCTCACCTGGGGATCAAATGCGGAAACGGGTGGCCGGCACAGCCATGACGATCTTTGGCCGAGCGTCCTGCAGAAGGCGCTCGGTCCTGACGTCCATGTGATCCACGAAGGACTGGGCGGTCGCACCACCGCTTATGACGACCACACCGGCGATTGCGACCGCAATGGCGCAAGGCTTTTGCCGACGCTGCTGCACAGCCACGCGCCGCTTGATCTCGTCATCATCATGCTCGGCACCAACGACATGAAGCCGTCGATCCATGGATCGGCCATCGTCGCGATGAGGGGTGTGGAGCGGCTGGTGAAACTTACGCGCAACCACGTCTGGCAGGTGCCGGATTGGGAAGCGCCTCACGTGCTGATCGTGGCACCGCCGCAACTATGCGAAACGGCCAATCCGTTCATGGGCGCGATCTTTCGTGATGCTATCGATGAATCGGCGATGCTGGCGTCCGTCTACAGAGACCTTGCCGATGAACTCGATTGCGGCTTTTTCGATGCCGGGTCTGTTGCCCGCACGACGCCGGTGGACGGCGTTCATCTCGATGCTGAAAACACGCGGGCCATCGGCCGCGGGCTGGAGCCCGTCGTTCGCATGATGCTCGGACTTTGACACTCATTCTGGTTTCGGGACGGCGTGCCGTCATCCGAATAAGACAAGGCAGGATTTCCTATGGCTCAATCTTATGACGTCATCATCATCGGTTCGGGACCGGGCGGTTATATTGCCGCGATCCGTGCCGCCCAGCTCGGCATGAAGGTTGCCGTCGTCGAGCGCGAGCATCTGGCGGGCATCTGCTCCAACTGGGGCTGCATTCCGACCAAAGCCCTGCTGCGCACCGCCGATGTCATGCACACCGCCACCCATGCCAAGGATTACGGTCTGACGCTGGAAGGCTCGATCAAGCCTGACGTGAAGGCAATCGTGGCGCGCTCGCGCGGCATTGCTGCGCGCATGAACAACGGCGTCGGTTTCCTGTTCAAGAAGAACAAGGTCGATATCATCTGGGGTGAAGCGAAAATCACCAAGCCCGGCGAAATCGTTGTCGGCAAGTCCACCAAGCCGGTGGTTCAGCCGCAGGGTCCGGTTCCAAAGAACACGCTGGGCGAGGGCACTTACACCGCCAAGCACATCATCGTCGCAACAGGCGCCCGCCCGCGGGCGCTGCCTGGCATCGAGCCGGACGGCAAGCTGATCTGGACCTATTTCGAGGCGATGAAGCCGGAAGAACTGCCGAAGTCGCTGCTCGTCATGGGCTCGGGCGCCATCGGCATCGAATTCGCCAGCTTCTACCGCACCATGGGCGTCGATGTTACCGTCGTCGAGATCATGAGCCAGGTCATGCCGGTCGAAGATGCAGAAATCTCTGCCTTCGCCAAGAAGCAGCTGGAAAAGCAGGGCATCAAGATTCATCTGGAGACCAAGGTTTCCAAGGTCGAGAAAGCCGCGAATTCCGTTACCGCGACGCTGGAGAAGAAGGACGGCTCGTCTGAGAAGATCACCGCTGATCGGATGATTTCGGCTGTCGGCGTCGTGGCGAATGTCGAAGGCATCGGCCTGGAGGCCGCCGGCGTGAAGACCGATCGTGGCTTCATCGTCATCGACGGTTACGGCAAGACCAATGTGCCTGGTATCTACGCCATCGGCGATGTCGTTGGCCCGCCGTTGCTCGCCCACAAGGCCGAGCACGAGGCCGTCATCTGTGTCGAAAAGATCGCCGGTCTGCCGAATGTCCACCCGATGGACAAGCTCAAGATTCCCGGCTGCACCTATTGCAACCCGCAGGTTGCCTCGGTTGGTTTGACCGAAGCCAAGGCCAAGGAACAGGGCCGCGACATCCGCGTCGGCCGCTTCTCCTTTGCGGCGAACGGCAAGGCGGTTGCGCTCGGTGAAGACCAGGGCATGGTCAAGACCATCTTCGACAAGAAGACCGGTGAGCTGCTCGGTGCCCATATGGTCGGTGCGGAAGTCACCGAACTCATTCAGGGCTTCGTCGTTGCCATGAACCTCGAGACGACGGAAGAAGATTTGATGCACACGATCTTCCCGCATCCGACCATTTCGGAATCAATGAAGGAAAGCGTGCTCGACGCTTACGGACGTGTGCTGAACGCATAAGTGTCCCGTGATGTCCGGCATTGTCTAACCTTGCCGGGTGTCCCATATGTCTCGATACTGGTTCTTTCAGGAGCGCGTGAATGGAAAGTGTAGGCTGGATTGCAGCAATCATCATCGGCGGTCTCGCCGGCTGGCTTGCGGGCAAGCTCATGGATATGCGCTTCGGCATTTTCATGAACATCGTGCTCGGCATTGTCGGCTCGGTCGTCGCGGTCTCGGTGCTTCGAGCTCTTGATGTCTTCGTGCAGGATAGCAGGCTCGGTTATTTCATCACCTCGTTCCTCGGCGCCAGCCTGTTGCTGTTTCTGGCAAAGCTGGTGCGGCGCTGAAAAGGCTTGGTGCCCGGAAGGGGCTTACGCTTTTTCTGGAATTGTTCTAAAGCATCCGGCCAACAGATGTTTAGGTCGCGAAAAGCGATGGAAGCAGGTTTTTAATGGTCACTATTCTCGACAGGTCGTCCGACGACAAGCGCATCCGCCATCCGGAAAAGGCGCATCGGCCCGATACCGAGGTTATGCGCAAACCGGAATGGATCCGCGTCAAGGCGCCGACCTCCAAGGGCTATCACGAGACGCGCGAACTGGTGCGCAGCCACAAGCTGGTAACGGTGTGTGAGGAAGCCGGCTGTCCGAATATCGGCGAGTGCTGGGAAAAGAAACACGCGACCTTTATGATCATGGGTGAAATCTGCACCCGTGCCTGCGCCTTCTGTAACGTCGCGACCGGCAAGCCCAATGCGCTTGACATGGACGAGCCTGAGAACGTCGCCAAGGCCGTCAAACAGATGGGCCTTTCACACGTCGTCATCACCTCGGTGGACCGCGACGATCTCGTCGACGGCGGTGCTGAACATTTCGAAAAGGTCATCTGGGCGATCCGTGCCGCATCTCCGACGACGACCATCGAAATCCTCACGCCCGACTTCCTGAAGAAGCCCGGTGCGCTGGAGCGTGTCGTCGCCGCCAAGCCTGACGTTTTCAACCACAACATGGAAACCGTGCCGGGCAATTACCTCACGGTTCGTCCCGGCGCGCGTTATTTCCACTCCGTGCGCCTGTTGCAGCGCGTCAAGGAACTGGACCCCACCATGTTCACCAAGTCCGGCATCATGGTCGGTCTGGGTGAAGAGCGTAACGAAGTGCTGCAATTGATGGACGATCTGCGCACCGCCGACGTGGATTTCCTGACCATCGGCCAATACCTGCAGCCGACCCGCAAGCACCACAAGGTCGAAGCCTTCGTGACGCCGGAAGAGTTCAAGTCCTACGAGACTGTGGCCTATACCAAGGGCTTCCTGATGGTGTCCTCCAGCCCGCTGACGCGTTCTTCCCACCATGCGGGCGATGATTTCGAACGCCTGCGTGCGGCCCGCGAGAAGAAGCTGCTGGCTGCTGCGGAATAAGGGACGGATAGTTCGGCAACATAGATTTCTGGATCGGGCGATATGCGCTCTCTCCACCGTCATGCTCGGGCTTGTCCCGCGCATCTGCTACCTATCGATTGTACGATACGTGATTGGATCCTCGGGACAGGCTCGAGGATGACTTGAGTGGGAGGTGAGGCTTGTGAAATAGGTCAACCGCCTGTTGCTGGCCTGCTAACCCCATCACACCACAACCTTCTCCGGCCGATGCGCCCGCATGCACAGCACGACGCTCAGCACCACCGAGCAGATCGCCACGATTTCAACAATGGTCGGCCCGCGCCCTTCCCACAGAAAACCATAAAGCAGAGCAAACAGCGTCTCGAACAGGATCATCTGCCCAACCATGGTGAGCGGCAGCATGCGGCTCATGCGGTTCCAGAAGGCATTTCCGAGAATGGAGGCGGTGAAACCGACCCCGGCGGCGATGGCGGCGAAATGCAGCCAGTCTCTCGAACTATGGCTTTCTCCGCCAAAGCCGAAGGCCGGAACGGCGAGCAGCAGGGCAAGCCCGCCCGTCACCACACCCGTCATCATATTCCAGTCATCGGCGCTGACATCGTGAAGACGCGACAGCCAGCGAGCATTGCCGACGGCAAAGGCCGTCCAGGAGGCCAGTGCCCCGAGCGCACAGGCAAGCCCGATGAGACGCGAGACATCCAGCCCCGCATCGTTTTCCGTCAGCGACTGCCAGGAAATACCGATAATGCCGATTGCGCCGAAGGCGAGCGATGGCCATAGCCGCTTTAGCGACACCGCGCCATGATCACGGCTGCCGATGATGGTGACGGCGACCGGCAGGAAACCGATGATGATCGAGGTGAAGGCGACGCCGCTCAGCTTCACCGCTGTCGAGATGAAGACATAATAGGCGATGTTACCGATCATGCTCAGCCAGCCGAGTGCAATCCATTCGCGCGCACCGAAATGGGCCGATACGCGTTTGAGGCGCGGCCCGATGATGATGAGGGAAATCAGTCCGTAAGTCAGATAACGCGCCGTCGATAGTTGCAGCGCGGAAAAATCTGGCACCAGTTTGGGCGCGAGGAATATGCCGCCCCAGAGCGCGCCCGCCAGCATGCCGTAAAAAGCCCCGAGACCTGTCCTGTTGTTCATGTCATGTCACATCCGCATTCACTTTGTCCGCGATGTGCCACAGCCCTTTGCGGCTGTCTTGACAAAAACTCCTGAGGATTTGTTCGCCGCTCTGATTGGAGTTTTTAGAGGGTTGTCCGTTTGCTGATCGAGGGTGCGTGTGGTTTACCCCCCTCTGCCCTGCCGGGCATCTCCCCCTCAAGGGGGGAGATCGGCAGGAGGCGCTATCTCCACTTCATTCTCAAGCTTAGAGATGAGCGAGACCTTGCCGCAGATCGATCTCCCCCCTTGAGGGGGAGATGCCCGGCAGGGCAGAGGGGGGTAAAGCCCCACGCATCTCAATCCGCTATAAACGGACACCCCCCGGAAAGCTCACATCTAGTGAATGCCGCGGTTCCGGCGATAGGCGGCCGGCGTTTCCCCTACCGCATTGCGCAGTGCGCGCGTCAGCGCCGTCTGGTCGGAAAAACCGGCCCTGAGCGCGATTTCCGCAATCGGCAGGCTGGATTCTCTAAGCAGCGTGCAGACCTTGTCCATACGCAACCCGGCCAGCCAACGGTGAGGCGGGAGACCGAATTCTTCGAGAAATAGCGCATGCAGGCGGCTGTCGCTGATCGACATGCAGGCCGCCAGCATGTCGATGGTCCAGGGGAAGAACGGCTCCGCCTTGACGACCGCACTGAGTTTGCGCAGGCGCAGGCGTATACCGGTTTTTTCAGTGGCTAGGCTGTCCATCAGCAGCGGCGCCCAGAGACCGGCGATATCGTCGCGCCGACCGTCGATTTTGATCAGGCCGCACATATAGGCAATCAATTGCCGTGTATCAGGCGCAATATCGAGAAACGGCACGCGTGCGAATCTCTCCAGCGTCTGCTCAGGAACGACACTTTCATCGATATCGACCACCAGCGAATGGTTGATGTCAGTCGCTTCCTGCGTGTGCGGCACATCGCGATGGATGAAGACGCCGCGCCCGGTGGAGAGTTCATCCTGCCGTCCGGCCACGTCGATCCGCAGGTGGCCGGAGACTGGAAGAACGATCTGCACGAAGCCATGCCGTTCCCTGGGTCTTTCCTGCCGGTAGGTTCTGATATCTGCCGATGCGACTGTCATGACGCTGTCGTTTCCAGTGTGCAAAGAAATGGCCGCCTCGAAAAAGCGGCCGGTTTCATTGCATGATTATGACATCGTCTTGAAGATTGGGCCAGCCGGCTTTATCGCTCGGTTATGGGAAACGGCAATTAACAGCCTTCCTTGACGGTCGATTCGCCGCGTTTGCGCTTTCGCAAAACCGGCTTGTTCTCTCTCGCCTCGCATTTGGCGACGTCGATGAGATAGGCAAGCATCGGCATTTCGTTCATCGATGCGAGTTGCTTGGCGGATTCGAGAAGGTTGATGATGTTGGAAAAATCGTCCATCGGCTCACTCAGTGGCTCAAAGCGGTTATGTATCGGGTGTGAACCCAAGGATGAATAAGCGCGGTGAAAATGGGAGGTTCCAGCGCCGTTGCATCCCATGGGTGTAATATTAGTCGCAAATAAATAGCAATCCCTGCGAGGGGGTTGCAATAGTTAAATTTCCGTAACGTCGGACGGTGGCGTCGTGCCGTTGCAGAATATTGCCCACTTTATTGGACAATCCACGGCGACGAGGATGAGGTTTATTCGATGCCGAACTATCTGGAAAACGTCAAGGATGCCGCTGCGATTATAGCGTCAGCACGCCGCATCATGGTCGTCGGCTGCTCCGGCGGTGGAAAATCAACCCTGTCGCAAAAACTCGCAGCCGCCTTCGGGCTTCGCTATATTTCCATGGACCGCGACATTTTCTGGTTGCCCGGCTGGCAGTTGCGCCCGCGCGAAGAACAGCGTCAGAGGATCGCGGCCATCATCACCGAAGACCGCTGGCTAATGGATGGCAGCAATCCGTCATCCTTCGATTTGCGTCTGCCAAGAACGGATATCGTCCTCTGGGTACGAATGCCGCGCTGGCTTTGCCTGTGGGGCGCCGTCAGCCGGATCGCGAAGGGTTATGGCAAGGCCCGGCCTGAAATGGCGGCAGGATGCCCGGAAAGAATAGACCTCGATTTCCTGCGTTATATCTGGAATTTCGAACGCCGCCATACTCCGGTCTTCGAAGAGAGTTTTGCGCTTCATGGCCCCAACGTGCCGATATTCCAGCTGAAAAGCCGAAAACAGATCCGTCGCCTTCTTGATCTTCTTGTTGTCGAGGATTAACTGCCGTTTATGCCACAGTTCGAAACGCATCGCCTTGTTAAACACTCGCCCGACCGCATGTACGACCTCGTCGCCGATGTGGAGAAATATCCGCAGTTTCTGCCGCTTTGCGAGGCGCTCTCTGTCCGCTCGCGCAAGGAACGGGATGGCAAGGTGCTGCTGGTGGCGGATATGACGGTGGGCTACAAGGCCATTCGCGAGACCTTCACCACGCAGGTGTTGTTAAACCCTGCCGAGCGCGCCATCGATGTGAAATATATCGATGGCCCGTTCAAATATCTCGATAATCGCTGGCGTTTTGAAGCGGCCGAAAATGGCGGCGCGGCCATTCATTTCTTCATCGACTATGAATTCAAGAACCGTCTGCTCGGCGCTGTCATGGGCTCGATGTTCGACCGGGCTTTCCGCATGTTTGCGGAAGCCTTCGAAACCCGTGCCGACAAAATTTACACCGACCCGGCCTGATTGAGGGCAATCAGCATCTCAAGCGCGGTCCTGACCGTCGCAAGTCGGATTTCAGTACGGCCGATATCTCCGTAACGCATTTCGTGATGCAGGAAGTTGCCGTTGCGCGCCTTGGCGGCCAGATGTACCAGCCCCACCGGTTTTTCGGCTGAGCCGCCGCCCGGGCCGGCAATGCCGGTCACCGCCACGGCAAAATTCGCACGCGAGCGGAAGAGGGCGCCATGCGCCATCTGCAATGCAGTCTGCCGGGAGACGGCACCAAATGTTATCAGCGTTTCGCTGCCAACCCCCAGCATGTCTCTCTTGGCGTCATTGGTATAGGTGACGAAACCACGGTCGACGACGGCGGAGGAACCGGCAATCTCCGTCAGCGCGCCGGCGATTAGCCCTCCGGTGCAGCTTTCCGCCGTCGAGACCATCAAGCCACGGCCGCTGAAATCGGTGATGATTCGCCGCGCCAGTTCTTCGATGTCTCCGGGGAAAAGGCTCATAGCGGTCTGCCTCGGTAGACGACGGTGGCGGTGGCGATGGCTGCTATGCCTTCCCGGCGGCCGACGAAACCGATCGTCTCATTGGTTGTCGCCTTCACCGAGCAGCGCTCCAGCGCAATGCCGAGCATGTCCGAAAGTGCTTCACGCATGGCCTGGCGATGTGGGCCGATGCGTGGCGCTTCGGCGATCAGCGAGACATCGGCATTCATGATCGTGCCGCCATTGTCGCGCACGACCTTTGCCGCATGTTCGAGGAAGATGCGCGAGGCCGCACCCTTCCATTGCGGGTCGGAAGGCGGGAAATGATCGCCGATATCACCGGCACCGCAGGTGGCGAGCAGGGCGTCCGTCAGCGCATGCAGCGCCACATCGGCATCGGAATGGCCTTTCAGTCGCTGATCGTGCTCGATGAAGATGCCGCAGAGCGTCACGCCGTCGCCGGCCTCCAGCTGGTGCACGTCGTAACCATTGCCGGTGCGCACATCGGGCAAGGCGTGGGAGAGCTTTTCATCAGCCATGGCGATATCCCGCTTGAGAGTGAGTTTCACATTATCGACCGAACCTTCGGTCAGCGTCACCGTCAGTCCCGCCCATTCGGCAATCGACGCGTCATCGGTGAAATCGGTTTTGCCGGACGCAGCGGCGGCACGATGCGCGTCGAGAATGTTGCTGTAGCTGAAACTTTGCGGTGTCTGCGCCGCATAAAGTCCCTGCCGGGAAATCGTCTCCACAACGCGATCATCCAGGCCGCGCTTCAGCGTATCGGTGACGGGCAGGGCAGGCAGAACGCCACCCGCACCCGCCCGATGCAGCGCCACGATACGCTCCAGCATGTCCGCGGCGACGAAAGGCCGTACGGCATCGTGTATCATCACATGGGTAAGGCGGTGCGACGAGAGTGCCTCAAGCCCGGCCAGTACCGATTGCTGACGTGTGGCGCCGCCCGTGACTGTGGTGATCCGCTCGCCGGCATCAAGCCGCGCAAGGATCGGTGACAGCAGGGTCGCATCGTCGGCATGGTTGACGACCACGATCGGGCAGGCGTCGTTCCAGCGCAGGAAGGTCGCCAATGTGTGCTCGATCACGGCCCTGCCGCCGATCGGGCGATATTGCTTGGGCCCTTCCTCGGGTGAGCCTGCTCTTTCACCGCGTCCAGCGGCGACGATGACGATGCCGAATTTCATAGTACTTTCCTGCATTGGTCATATGCTTTGTGTGCAACCCTTAGCGGTTGACAGTCCTGCTCTAGCGTTTCAAAACCCGGATGGCCAGCCCGATAAGACGCGCATTCGCCCCTGCATGTCGCAGGATCGATCGTCATCGCGCCTTTGAACCTGCACAAATTGCTGCCGACAGCAAAACAGGCAGGCAGCCGCCCAGCAAATAAAAGGTGCAACCCTCTAAAAGTGCTTGGCAACCGCACAAACACTGTCTAAAAATAATGCAAATAACCCTTCTGCATGAAAGATCATCATTTGCCTCTTCCGGAGTTGTCAGAACCGTTCAGCATCGGCTCAGTCACGATCCGTAATCGTGCGGTGCTGGCGCCCATGTCAGGCGTGACGGATCTGCCGTTCCGGCAATTGGCCTGGTGTTACGGCGCAGGTCTGGTCGTGACGGAAATGGTCGCCAGCCGCGAACTCGTCGCGAACAGGGGCGAATCCTGGGCACGGCTGAAAAATGCCGGCATGGTTCCGCATATGGTGCAGCTTGCCGGGCGCGAGGCGCATTTCATGGCTGAGGCCGCGAAGATCGCCGCCGATAACGGCGCCGGCATCATCGATATCAATATGGGTTGTCCGGCCAAGAAGGTGACGGGCGGTTATTCCGGCTCGGCTTTGATGCGTGATCCCGACCATGCACTGTCGTTGATCGAGGCGACGGTTAGCGCGGTTGATGTACCGGTAACGCTGAAGATGCGGCTCGGCTGGGACGAAAACACCATCAACGCGCCGGAGATCGCCCGCCGTGCCGAGGGGGCAGGTGTGCAGCTTATCACTATTCACGGCCGCACCCGCATGCAGTTTTATGAGGGACGGGCGGATTGGGACGCCATCCGCGCCGTGCGCGAGGTGATTTCCGTGCCGCTGATCGCCAATGGTGATGTGGAAACGTCCGAGGATGCGCGCGAAATCCTGCGCCGTTCCGGCGCGGACGCCGTCATGGTCGGCCGCGGCGCGCAGGGTCAGCCCTGGCTGCCGGCGGTACTCGCTGGCCATCCAGCGCCGCAGCGCGCCGATATTCCCGCCATTGCCGTCGAACATTACGAGATGATGCTGGAATTTTATGGAAGGGAAGCCGGTCTGCGGCATGCCCGCAAACATCTGGGCTGGTATCTCGACCGTTCCGCTCCTCAAATCGCCACGCCGGAAAAGGCTAGAATCATGACATCGCGTGACACGGGGGAGGTGGCGGATCTGCTGCGCTCCGCCCTGAGCGACAATGCGGATGAAGAAGCCGCAAGGAAGGCCGCATGAGCGCTGATAAACACAGCCCAGCAGATGCGAACCCGCTCGCCATGGCGGTTCTGAACGCGGTGCAGAACCCGGTCATTCTGGTGGATGGGGAAGGTTTCATTTCATTCGCCAATTGGGAAGCCGAAGCCTTTTTCGGGGCGAGCGCCTCCCATCTTGCGCGCTACCGCGTCTCCACCTTCATCCCCTTCGGCAGCCCGCTTCTGGCGCTGATCGATCAGGTGCGCGAACGCCGCGCGCCGGTCAACGAATATCGCGTTGATCTGAGTTCGCCGCGCCTCGGTCAGGACAAGCTGGTCGACCTTTATGTCGCGCCCGTCGTCAGCGAACCGGGGTCGGTTGTCGTCGTCTTCCAGGAACGGTCGATGGCCGACAAGATCGACCGTCAACTGACCCATCGCGCCGCCGCCCGCTCGGTCACCGGCCTTGCTTCGATGCTGGCGCATGAGATCAAAAATCCGCTGTCAGGTATTCGTGGCGCAGCCCAGCTGTTGGAAATGTCGGTGCCTGATGAGGACCGCGCCCTTACCCGGCTGATCTGCGACGAGACTGACCGCATCGTATCATTGGTCGATCGTATGGAAATCTTTTCCGACGAGCGGCCGGTCGACCGCGTACCGGTCAATATCCACTCCGTGCTTGATCACGTGAAGGCGATTGCCAAGGCTGGTTTTGCCCGCAACATCAAGATATCGGAGAATTATGATCCCTCGCTGCCGGCGGTCTATGCCAATCGCGATCAACTGGTGCAGGTCTTCCTCAATCTGGTGAAGAATGCAGCCGAGGCAGTTGCCAATCAGCCGGATGGTGAGGTTGTGCTGACGACCGCCTATCGCCCCGGTATACGGCTTTCGGTTGCCGGCAGCCGCGAGCGCATCTCGCTGCCGCTTGAATTCTGCGTGCATGATAATGGACCGGGAGTTCCCGCCGATCTGCTGCCGCATCTCTTCGATCCCTTCATTACCACCAAGACGAATGGTTCGGGTCTCGGGCTGGCGCTTGTCGCCAAGCTCATCGGCGCCCATGGCGGCATTGTCGAATGCGACAGCCAGAACCACCGCACGACTTTCCGCGTATTGATGCCCGTCTCGCCGGAAGTGGCGCTTGACGACAGCTCTTTGCCGAACACGACAGGAAATGACAGATGACAGCTACGATCCTCGTCGCCGATGATGATGCCGCAATCCGCACGGTACTGAACCAGGCGCTCAGCCGTGCCGGTTATGACGTGCGCATCACCTCCAATGCCGCAACGCTCTGGCGCTGGGTGTCGGCGGGTGAGGGCGATCTCGTCGTGACCGATGTCGTGATGCCGGATGAAAACGCGTTCGACCTTCTGCCGCGCATCAAAAAAGCCCGACCGGACCTGCCGGTTCTCGTCATGAGCGCGCAGAACACCTTCATGACCGCCATCAAGGCTTCGGAAAAGGGCGCTTATGATTATCTGCCCAAGCCCTTCGACCTAACGGAACTGATCGCTATCATCGGCCGCGCGCTCTCCGAGCCGAAGCGCAAGCCGGCCAAACTCGATGACGACATGCAGGACGGCATGCCGCTCGTCGGCCGCTCGGCGGCGATGCAGGAAATCTACCGTGTTCTCGCCCGGCTGATGCAGACCGATCTGACGCTGATGATCACGGGTGAATCCGGCACCGGCAAGGAGCTGGTGGCGCGCGCGCTGCATGATTACGGCAAGCGCCGTAACGGTCCCTTCGTTGCCATCAACATGGCGGCCATCCCGCGCGATCT
The DNA here is from genome assembly GCF_048298475.1 of Agrobacterium sp. El2ro-1b. Classification (NCBI taxonomy): domain Bacteria; kingdom Pseudomonadati; phylum Pseudomonadota; class Alphaproteobacteria; order Hyphomicrobiales; family Rhizobiaceae; genus Agrobacterium; species Agrobacterium sp. El2ro-1b. The sequence continues at coordinate 1,088,027 of NZ_CP103458.1, forward strand.
CATCGAATCGGAACTGTTCGGCCATGAGAAGGGCGCCTTCACCGGCGCACAGAACCGCTCCACCGGCCGTTTCGAACAGGCCGAGGGCGGCACGCTGTTCCTGGATGAAATCGGCGATATGCCGATGGATGCCCAGACGCGTCTGCTGCGCGTGTTGCAGCAGGGCGAATATACCACGGTGGGCGGCCGCACGCCGATCAGGACTGATGTCCGCATCGTCGCCGCCACCAACAAGGACCTGAAGCAATCGATCAATCAGGGTCTCTTCCGCGAAGACCTCTATTATCGCCTCAACGTTGTGCCGCTGCGCCTGCCGCCGCTGCGCGATCGTGCCGAGGATATTCCTGATCTCGTCCGCCATTTCATCCAGACGGGTGAGAAAGAAGGGCTGGAGGGCAAGCGTTTCGAGACCGAGGCGCTGGAAGTCATGAAGGCCTATGCCTGGCCGGGCAACGTGCGCGAGCTGGAAAACCTGATCCGCCGCCTGATGGCGCTTTATCCGCAGGAAGTCATTACCCGCGAGATCATCGAGCAGGAATTGCAGTCGGATGTTCCCGATAGCCCGTTGGACAAGATGGCGGTTCGCACCGGTTCGCTCACCATTTCGCAGGCGGTCGAGGAGAACATGCGGGATTATTTCTCCAGCTTCGGCGATGGCCTGCCGCCGCCCGGCCTTTATGATCGCGTACTGCGCGAACTCGAATATCCGCTGATTCTCGCGGCTCTGACGGCAACCCGCGGTAACCAGATCAAGGCCGCCGATCTTCTTGGCCTCAACCGCAATACGCTGCGCAAGAAAATCCGCGAGCTCGGCGTTTCCGTCTATCGTAGTTCCCGCCCCAGCTGAGAATGTTGACAAGGCCGCAGTTGTCGTTGCATTTTCGCCACATTGTGTTGCTTGGAAAGCACTAGGAAGGATATAGATTCGCCTGATGAGGGACGAGTCTTGCCTGACTTCAGGACTGTGGTGCTGGCTGGCCAGCGATTGGGAGTAGTGCATGCGGAAACCCGCCGCCGAACACGACGTTGCCGACGAGGCAGCGGGAATGGTGGTTGCCGATCGCAGGATGTCATTTGCCCTGCCGGGGCTGGTGCTCGCCGGCGTTGCCCTTGTCTGTGCTATCATCACCCTCTTCGTGCTTATGGGCGTGACGCCGATTGCGCCGACCACCAATGTCGTCATTGCCTCGGTGGTGATCAATTCGATCTTAGTGATCGGCCTGATCTTCCTCATTGCCCGCGAAATTAACCGGCTGCTGAAGGCACGTAAAAAGGGCAGGGCGGCGGCACGACTCCATGTTCGCATCGTCGTGCTTTTCTCCATCGTCGCGATCACGCCGGCCGTCCTTGTCGCCATCTTCGCCAGTCTGACGCTGAATGTCGGTCTCGACCGCTGGTTTTCGATCCGCACCCAGTCGATCGTCGAGTCGTCAGGCAATATCGCTCAAGCCTATATGATGGAAAACGCCGGTTATCTTCAGGGCCAGACCCTGTCGATGGCCACCGACCTCGATCGCAACCGCGCACTTTTTTATCTTGATCGCACCGGCTTCGTCGATCTGATGACGCGTCAGGCCAAGGGCCGCGGCCTGCTCGGCGCATTTCTGGTGCAGGAGGATGGCGACGCGGTTGCGCAGGCCGATATCAAGACCGAAAAACCGCTTCCCGCTATTCCGCACGACGCGCTCGAAAAAGCCGCCGCCGGTCAACCGACCCTTATCCCGCCCGGTATTACCAACCTCGTTGGTGCCATCATTAAACTCGAAGGCATCAGCGGCACGTTCCTCTATACCGTGCGTGCGGTCGATCCGAAGGTGATGACCGCTATGCGGCTCATGGAAGAGAACCGGGCGGAATACAAGAACATGGAGGCGGGTCGCGCGCCGCTGCAGATCGCCTTTGCGATCCTCTATCTCGGTTTTGCGCTGATCGTGCTTCTGGTCGCTATCTGGACGGCAATCGCGGTTGCTGACCGGATTGTGCGGCCGATCCGTCTTCTCATCAGCGCCGCCGACAGTGTCGCCACCGGCAACATGCATGTCCTGGTTCCCGTTCGCGCCGTCGATGGCGACGTCGGGCGCCTGTCGCGTACCTTCAACAAGATGGTCTCGGAACTGCGCAGCCAGCAGGAGCAGATCATCGAGGCCAAGGACGATATTGACGACCGCCGCCGCTTCATCGAAGCCGTGCTGTCGGGTGTGACCGCCGCGGTCATCGGCATTGACGAGAACCGCAGGATCACCATCGTCAACCCGTCCGGCGAGGAATTCCTGGCGCTGAATTTCGACCAGTTGATCGGCGCGCAGCTTTCCGAGATCGCTCCCGAGATCGATCAGGTCGTGACCGAGGCAAACACCTGGGCGCGCGGAAACTTCCGCAAGCAGATCAATATCATGCGACGGGGCAAGGAACGGACGCTGAATGTGCAAGTGACCCGCGAGGATGCCCGCGACGGCCGCGACAGCTACGTCATCACCCTCGACGACATTACCGATCTCGTCATAGCCCAGCGTTCCACCGCATGGTCGGATGTGGCACGGCGTATTGCGCATGAAATCAAGAACCCGCTGACACCGATCCAGCTTTCCGCAGAGCGCATCAAGCGTCGTTTCGGCAAGCAGATCGACGAAAACGATCGCGCCATCTTCGATCAGTGTACGGACACTATTGTCCGGCAGGTCGGTGATATCGGCCGGATGGTGGATGAATTCTCGGCCTTTGCGCGTATGCCAAAGCCGACGAAGGAAAAGTCGGACCTGCGGGCGATCCTCAAGGACGCTGCCTTCCTTCGCGAAATCAGTGCCGCCGACACGAAATTCTCAACGGAGTTTGGCGATATCCCGCTGGAGGGTATGTTCGATGCCCGCATGCTGGGACAGGCCTTCGGCAATCTCATCAAGAATGCGACGGAAGCGATCGACGCGGTGGAAGGCGAAAAGCGGCCGGGTAAAATCCTGGTGCGCGCCTCTTTCGACGAGGCCAATTCGCGTTTCGTGGCTGACATCATCGACAATGGCCGCGGCCTTCCCGTCGAGAACCGTCACCGCATTCTCGAACCCTATATGACGATGCGGGACAAGGGCACGGGCCTTGGTCTGGCCATCGTCAAGAAGATCATCGAAGAACATGGCGGGTATCTGGAACTCCACGATGCCCCTGCCGAATTCGACCATGGCCATGGCGCCATGATCCGAGTGCTGCTGCCCTATATCGAGGCGGTCGGCGGCGAAAATAACAAGGAAGCAGCATATGGCGTCTGATATTTTGGTCGTGGATGACGAGGCGGACATTCGCGAAATCGTAGCGGGCATTCTTTCCGATGAGGGCCACGAGACGCGTATGGCCTTCGACAGCGACAGCGCGCTGGCCGCCATTTCCGAGCGTGTGCCGCGCCTGATCTTTCTCGATATCTGGATGCAGGGGTCTAAGCTCGACGGTCTGGCGCTGCTGGACGAAATCAAGAGCCGCCATCCCGATATTCCGGTCGTCATGATTTCCGGTCACGGCAATATTGAAACCGCTGTCAACGCCATCAAGCGCGGGGCTTTCGATTTCATCGAAAAGCCGTTCAAGGCCGATCGCCTGATCCTGATTGCCGAGCGGGCGCTGGAAAACTCCAAGCTGAAGCGCGAGGTGCAGGAACTCAAGAAACGCAGTGGCGATGCGGTCGAACTCGTCGGCGCGTCGCTTGCGGTGTCGCAGCTTCGCCAGACCATCGACCGGGTCGCCCCCACCAATAGCCGCATCATGATCCTCGGCCCCTCCGGTTCCGGCAAGGAACTGGTGGCACGTATGGTGCATAAGAAATCTTCGCGCGCTACCGGACCTTTCGTGGCGCTGAATGCCGCGACGATTACGCCCGACCGCATGGAAATTGCGCTGTTCGGCACGGAAGGCCTGCCCGGGCAGCCACGCAAGGTGGGGGCCTTGGAAGAAGCCCATCGCGGCGTTCTTTATCTCGACGAAGTCGGCGAAATGCCGCGCGAGACCCAGAACAAGATCCTGCGCGTGCTGGTCGATCAGCAGTTCGAACGTGTCGGCGGCGGCAAGCGGGTAAAGGTGGATGTGCGGATCATTTCCTCCACCGCCCATCACCTAGAAAGCTTGATCGCTGAAGGCCAGTTCCGAGAGGATCTCTACCATCGTCTCGCCGTCGTGCCGGTGAAGGTGCCGGCGCTCTCCGAACGGCGCGAGGATATTCCTTTCCTCGTCGACATGTTCATGCGGCAGATTTCCGAACAGGCCGGCATCCGCCCGCGCAAGATCGGCGACGACGCCATGGCCGTTCTCCAGACGCATGACTGGCCGGGCAATATCCGCCAGCTGCGCAACAATATCGAGCGGCTGATGATTCTCGCCCGTCCGGAAGGTGGCGAAGCGCCGATCTCCGCCGACATGCTGCCTTCGGATATTGGCGACATGCTGCCAAAGATTTCGGCGCAGGGCGATCAGCACATCATGACCCTTCCGCTGCGTGAAGCGCGTGAAATGTTCGAACGGGACTATCTGATGGCTCAGATCAACCGCTTCGGTGGCAATATTTCGCGCACGGCGGAATTTGTCGGCATGGAACGGTCGGCGCTGCATCGCAAACTGAAATCTCTCGGCGTATAAGGAACCAAGGCGCCTCGTCGCAACCGATTATTCCGTCAGAGAGACAGCATGAAAGTCATCATTTGCGGCGCAGGGCAGGTGGGTTACGGCATCGCCGAACAATTGTCGCGGGAGGATAACGAAGTATCGGTCATCGATACGGCCGCGCCGCTGATTACCGCCATTACCGAGACGCTGGATGTGCGCGGTTATGTCGGCCACGGCGCCCATCCGGACATGTTGGCCAAAGCCGGTGCGGATCAGGCCGACATGATCATCGCGGTGACATTGCACGACGAGATCAATATCGTCGCCTGCGAAGTGGCGCATGCGCTTTTCAGCGTACCGACCAAGATTGCCCGTATCCGCGACCAGAGCTATCTGAAGCCGGAATATGCCGATCTCTTCAGCCGCGAAAACATGTCCATCGATGTCACGATTTCCCCGGAAGTCGAAGTCGGCAAGATGGTGCTGCGGCGCATCGCCTTTCCGGGTGCTACCGATGTGGTGCGCTTTGCCGAAGATACGATCTACATGCTGGCCATCGAATGCATGGAAGATTGCCCAGTCATCAATACGCCGCTGCTGCAGCTCTCCAACCTGTTTCCGGACCTCATCGCCACGGTGGTGGGTGTCTATCGTGACGGCATTCTCAAAGTGGCGCATTCCTCGGAGCAATTGCGCGTGGGCGACCTCGCCTATGTCATCTGTCAACGCCAGCATGCACGCCGCACCTTGAGCCTCTTTGGCCATGAAGAGCAGGAGGCGCAGCGCATCGTCATTGCGGGCGCCGGCAATATCGGCCATTTCGTCGCGCATAAAATCGAGGAAATGCAGTCGAAAACGCGGGTGAAGATCATCGAGGCCGATCGCGACAGGGCGATCGCCGCATCCGAACAGCTGAGCCACACCATCGTCATGCATGGCTCGGCCCTCGACCAGAAAATTCTGATGCAGGCGGATATCCAGGATGCCGACCTGATCGTCACGCTCACCAATAACGACCAGACCAATATTCTGGCCGCCGTCATCGCCAAACAACTCGGCTGCAAATCGAACCTGGCGCTGCTGAACAGTACCTCCTTCCATGATGTCGCCCGCTCGCTCGGGCTCGATGCCTATATAAACCCCCGCGCCGTCACGATCTCCCGCGTGCTGCAGCACGTGCGCAAAGGTCGTATCCGCTCAGTCTATGCCGTGCAGCGCGGTTCGGCTGAGGTAATCGAGGCGGAAGCGCTTGAAACATCGCCGCTGGTCGGCCAGTCTTTCCGTGATATCGATATGCCCGACGGCGTGCGCATTGGAGCGATCTATCGCGACGGTGTGGTGATCCGTCCGGATGGCAGCACGAAGATCAAGGCGAAGGATCGCGTCGTGCTGTTTGCTTCCGCCGATGCCGTGCGGGACGTGGAACAACTTTTCCGTGTTTCGATACAATATTTTTGACTGTCCCGAATCGAAAAAGCGGGTCAATACTCGTACTCATTTGGCTGTTTTCGCCGTTGCGGAACGGAACATGATTTGATACCAGAGTTTGAGGTCGGCCAAGCGGGGGACAAGACTCGGCCGGCTTATTATTGATTGATTATTTTCCGGTATCCCTGCCGGCAATAAAGAAAGAAGCGGCGCCATGGCGGAACGTTCTCAAAACCTTCAGGATCTCTTCCTCAATACCGTTCGTAAGCAGAAGATTTCGCTCACGATTTTCCTGATCAACGGCGTCAAGCTGACGGGCGTTGTCACCTCCTTCGACAATTTCTGCGTGCTTCTGCGCCGCGATGGTCACTCGCAACTGGTCTACAAGCATGCAATCTCCACCATCATGCCCGGCCAGCCGATGCAGATGTTCGAGAGCGAAGAAGGCGCGGCCTGATCAGGCTCCTTTAACGGTATCTTCGACAGAGACTGACCTGAATCGGAACATTTCCGGTCCCGTCAGGTTAATCTCCATGGCCGTCCGCGCGGATGCGGTCGGCCGTAACATTCTTTCTGGATAAGGCCGAACCCATTTCAACACGCGACACCTCGAACGAATCGATCATTCCGGAGCAGGAAAAGCGCCGCGACGACATGCGCGCGGTCGTTCTTGTACCCGTCCTCAAGCAGCAGCGCGAAAATCGTGACGCGGCAGCAGGCCCGGCTGCTCCCGGCCGTTCTGTCGAAGCCAAGCTTGAGGAAGCGAAGGGTCTGGCGCTTGCCATCGATCTCGAGGTGACCCAGGGGCTCGTCGTTCCGGTCAACCAGCCGCGTCCCGCAACCCTGTTCGGAACCGGCAAGATCGAGGAAATTGGTCATCTTCTGGATGAGACCGATTCTGGTCTGGTGATTGTTGACCATCCCCTGACGCCAGTGCAGCAGCGCAATCTCGAAAAACAGTGGAACGCCAAGGTCATCGACCGAACCGGCCTGATTCTTGAAATCTTCGGCCGGCGTGCTTCCACCAAGGAAGGCACGCTGCAGGTCGATCTTGCACATCTCAACTACCAGAAGGGCCGCCTCGTCAGAAGCTGGACCCACCTTGAACGCCAGCGTGGCGGTGCGGGCTTCATGGGTGGCCCGGGTGAAACCCAGATCGAGGCCGACAGGCGATTGCTGCAGGATCGCATCGTCAAGCTCGAAAAGGAGCTGGAGCAGGTGGTGCGTACCCGCCAGCTTCACCGTGCCAAGCGCCGTAAGGTGCCGCATCCGATCGTCGCACTGGTTGGCTACACCAATGCCGGCAAATCCACGCTGTTCAACCGCATCACGGGTGCGGGTGTTCTGGCCGAAGACATGCTCTTCGCCACACTCGACCCGACATTGCGCCGCATGAAACTGCCGCATGGCCGAACCGTCATCCTGTCGGATACCGTGGGCTTTATTTCCGATCTGCCGACGCATCTCGTCGCCGCTTTCCGCGCAACGCTGGAAGAGGTGCTGGAAGCCGATCTTGTTCTGCACGTGCGTGACATGTCCGATCCTGATAATGCCGCCCAGTCTGCGGATGTGCTGCGTATTCTCAGCGATCTCGGTATCGACGAGAAGGAAGCCGAAAAGCGCATCATCGAGGTCTGGAACAAGGTCGACCGTCTGGAGCCGGAAGCGCACGATGCCATCATGCAGCGCGCCGAAGGCCGCTCCGATATCCGCGCCGTTTCGGCAGTCACGGGCGAGGGCGTCGACGCCCTGATGGACGAGATTTCAAAACGCCTGTCCGGTGTGCTGACGGAAACGACCGTGGTGCTTTCTGTCGAGCAATTGCCGCTGATCTCCTGGGTCTACAGCAATTCCATCGTCGACAATCGTGAAGATCACGAGGACGGATCGGTTGAGCTGGATGTGCGCCTGTCGGAAGCGCAGGCTGTGGAACTAGAACGGAAGCTTGGAAAGACGGCTGGTCGCGAGCGGGAAGACTGGGAACGCTGAGCGCTTCTTGAAGGTACAAATTCCGTCAAATGCGACGTCATCCTCGGGCTTGTCCCGAGGATCCGCTACGGTATTCAAAATCGATAGGCAGCAGATGCCCGGGACAGGCCCGAGCATGACGGAGTAGGGCCTTCGCATCTACACACAATCCTCGAAGCGCTGAGCGCTCCTGCTTTTAATGCATGTCCCGAGTGGTCAGGACGAAACCGTATCAAGCGAACGCTCGATCCGTTTCGCCGCCTGCCACAAATCTTCCATCCTCTCGAGGCTCGCCTCTTTCAATGTCTCGCCATTGTCGCTGAGCGACGTCTCGATGTGATTGAAACGCCTGCGGAATTTCGTATTGGTGCCACGTAGCGCATCTTCCGGATCGGCTTTAACGTGGCGGCCGATATTGACCAGCGCAAAGATCAGATCGCCGAGTTCGTCAGAGACTTTTTCCGGCTTTCCCTCCGCCAGCGCCTCCCGCAGTTCGGCGATTTCCTCCTCGATCTTGTCGAGAATGGGAGCAGGGTCCGACCAGTCGAAACCGACGCGCGCAGCCTGTTCCTGCAACTTGAGAGCCTCCGTCAGCGCCGGCTGGCTGCGCTGCACGCCGCCCAGAAACCCAGCCTTGAAATCTTCGGTGATGCCCCGCCGTGCACGGCGTTCTGCCCTTTCACGCTTCTCCTCGGCCTTGATCTGGTCCCATTGCAGCTTGACGCTGTCAGGCGTATCGGCATCGGAAACGTCGAAGACATGCGGATGGCGGCGGATCATCTTCGAGGTGACGGCGTGCACCACGTCGCCAAAGGCGAACTCACCCCGTTCCTCGGCAATGCGGGCATGGAAAACCACCTGTAACAGCAGGTCGCCCAGTTCCTCGCAAAGATCGTCCATATCCTTGCGCTCGATGGCGTCGGCAACCTCGTAAGCCTCTTCGATCGTATAGGGTTTGATCGTCTCGAAGGTCTGCACGACATCCCAGGGGCAGCCGGTTTCCGGCTGGCGCAGGGCTTCCATGATCTCGATCAGGCGGGAAATATCCTTCGAGGCTTCCATCGTGTCTAAACCTTCGTTTTTAATTTTACGCATTGTCCGGACGGAAAACCGCTACGCAGTTTTCCCTGGAAATGCTTAATTCAGCGGAATATCGTTATGGCTCTTGGATGATTGATAGGTGGTGGAGAGATCATCATAAGCGGCCTTGATGCGGGCCGTCTGGGCCTTCAGCGTGGTTTTCAACGGATCGTCTTCGCTCTCCACCAGATCGGCGACGAAGAAAGAATTCCAGAAGGCGTTGCTGCGGCGATATCCGCCTGGCTCCAGCCCGAAAACTTCCTTGAGGATTTTCAGGTCGTGCGGGATCGCGAAAGCGTCGCGCGAATCCTCGTGGCTGAAGAAGGAATAGAAATTATCAAAGCCGGCCCAGGTGATGGCGGACATGCACATGGTGCAGGGTTCGTGGGTGGAGAGGAAAATCAGGTCCTTGGTATTCGGCTTTTCGCCCAGCTCGTAAAATCGCTTCAGCGTATGCACTTCGCCATGCCAGAGCGGATTTTCCAGCTCGTTATTGGTCTCGGCAACGACGAGTGACAGATCCGATTTGCGCAGGATCGCCGCTCCGAAAACCTTGTTGCCGAGGCTGACGCCGCGAGCCGTCAGGGGCAGGATATCGTGTTCGATAACATCGAGGAGGCGGGCGGCGAGCGACTGGCTGGTCAAGGGTCTGATCCTTCGTGCCGCTTTAAGGAAAGCGGTCTTCGTATGGGAAAATCGACAGGTGATTGTCATTCCTTGTTCGGCGCGGGCACCCGCTTTGTCAAGGGATTCCGAAGGGTTCCAAAGCCCCGCCAAGGCTGGAAAAATCCTTGCCGGTTTGTTTTCCTCCAAAACCGGGGTGTTCGAGAAATAAAAATCCAGGTGTCGGAAAGGCTTGAATTTCTGTTTCTTCAATCTTGCGCCGCAATGCGGGATATATGTCCAATGCACAACGAACATGATTTTTCCGCTGCTGGCGATCGCCTTTCGACCTTCCCCGCTTTCTTCCGGGTCGAGGGACGGCAGGTCGCTGTTTTCGGAAATGGCGACGAAGCCTTCGCGAAGGTGAGGCTACTCGCCAATACCAACGCGCATATAGTTGCCTATGCCGATCACCCGGAAGCGGATTTTGCGCGTTACATCAGCGAAAACAATATCGATCACCGTGCTGTGGCCTTCGCCAACCCGTTAGTTGACGACGCCACCCTGGTGTTCGCCGCAACGGGCGATGAAGCGCTGGATCGCGAAATCGTCTCTGTAGCGCGCACGAAGAAAATCCCCGCCAATGCGGTGGATCAGCCTGAATTCTGCGACTTCTTCACGCCTGCACTCGTTGCCCGCGCGCCAGTTGCCATTGCCATCGGCACCGAAGGGGCAGGGCCGGTTCTCGCCCAGATGATCCGCGCGCGTATCGACCAGATGCTGTCGCCGTCGCTCGGCAAGCTCGCACGTCTTGCGGTGCAATATCGTGATGCGGCCGAGGAGAACGTGCCGAAGGGCGCGTTGCGGCGCAATTTCTGGCGCCGGTTCTTTTCCGGCGCGGTTGCGGATGCCGTTGCTCTCGGTGATACCTCTTCCGCCCGTCATGCCGCAGATCGCCTGCTGCAATCGCCGGAACGCAGCGAAGGCCGCGTCTGGCTGGTCGGTGCAGGCCCTGGCGCTGAAGATCTGCTGACGCTGCGCGCGCAGCGCGTGTTGATGGAAGCCGACGTGATCGTCTACGACGCCCTGGTGCCGCAGGCGATCGTCGATATGGGCCGCCGCGATGCCGAAAGGCTCTCCGTCGGCAAGCGCAAGGGCTGCCACAGCAAGTCGCAAAACGACATCAATCGCCTACTGGTGCGCCTCGGCCAGGAGGGCAAACGTGTTGTGCGGCTGAAATCCGGTGATCCGCTGGTCTACGGCCGCGCGGGCGAGGAAATGGCAGCGCTGCGCGAGGCCGGCATCGCTTATGAAATCGTGCCGGGCATCACCTCCGCCTTTGCCGCGGCTGCGGATTTCGAATTACCACTGACGCTGCGCGGTGTCGCCTCTTCGCTGATTTTCACCACTGGTCACGACCTGATGGGCGACGTCCTGCCTGATTGGGCACGACTTGCCGTCTCCGGGGCCACCATTGCCGTCTATATGGGCCGCAGTGTTGCCGCTTCGGTGGCCAAGCGGCTGATTGATGCGGGACTTGGCGTCGAAACCACCGTCGCCGTCATCGAAAATGCCAGCCGCGCGGATCGCCGCCTGCTGCACGGCACATTAAACGATCTGCCCGACCTCGAATATCGTGATGAACTGACCGGCCCGGTCATGGTCATCATCGGCGATGCGGTGGCGGGCGCTAATTTCGACAGATCCGAGGCGCTTGCGCTTGCAGCCAAGCCGGCGAGCCTCAAACGGGAGTATGTGAATGGTTGACAAGGTTTTGACCGCCAATCGCCTGAGCGACGGTATTGCCGTCTGGCTTGACGCCAATGGCGAATGGACCGAGAATCTGCAGGATGCAATCGTCGCTCGCCATGCGGAGGCGGTGGCCTCGTTCGAGGAAATTGGCAAGCGCGATTTTTCCGCCAACAAGGTCGTTGACGTCAATGTCGTCGATGTCGTGGAAGAGAACGGCAAGCTCTGGCCGACGCGGCTTCGCGAGCGCATCCGCGCCGCCGGCCCGACGATGCACTATGCCACCGGCTACAAGCCGGCCGATGCAGCATTTATCGCAGTCTGAGGAAGAATATGTACCGTTACGACGAATTCGATCACGCATTTGTTGAAGGCCGCGTGGCGCAGTTTCGCGATCAGGTCGAGCGCCGGTTATCGGGCGAGTTGGCCGAGGACGCATTCAAGCCGCTGCGCCTGATGAATGGTGTCTATCTTCAGCTCCACGCCTACATGCTGCGCGTCGCCATTCCCTACGGTACGCTGAATTCGCAACAGATGCGGATGCTTGCCCATATCGCCCGCAAATATGACCGGGGTTATGGCCATTTCACCACCCGCCAGAACATCCAGTACAACTGGCCGCGCCTCTCGGACACGCCGGATATCCTCTCCGAACTGGCAAGCGTTGAAATGCATGCTCTGCAGACGTCGGGTAACTGCATTCGCAACGTGACCGCCGATCATTTCGCGGGTGCTGCCGCAGACGAAGTCGCCGATCCGCGTCCCTATGCGGAAATCCTGCGTCAATGGTCTTCCGTGCATCCCGAGTTCTCGTTCCTGCCGCGCAAGTTCAAGATCGCTGTCACGGGTGCCGAGCGCGACCGCGCCGCCATTCAGGTTCACGATATCGGCCTGCATCTGAAAAAGAACGACAAGGGCGAGATCGGTTTTGCCGTTTATGTCGGCGGCGGGCAGGGCCGTACGCCGATGATCGCCAAGAAGATCCGCGACTTCCTGCCGGAAGAGGATCTCTTGTCCTACACCACGGCCGTCATGCGCGTTTATAACCTGCACGGCCGCCGCGATAACAAATACAAGGCGCGCATCAAGATCCTCGTGCATGAGACCGGTGCGGAAGAACTGGCCCGTCAGGTCGAGGTTGAATTCGCGGAGCTGAAAAACACCGAGTTGAAGCTGCCGGACGCCGATATCGCCGCCATCGCTGCCTATTTCGCCCCGCCGGCGCTGATGGATCGCCCCGAAGGCTGGGAAAGCCTGGCGCGCTGGAAGCGTGCGGATGAAGGTTTTGCCCGCTTCGTCGAGCAGAATGTCGCGCCGCACAAGCATCCCGATTACGGCATGGTGACGATCTCGCTGAAGCCGATTGGTGGCATTCCCGGCGATGCAACCGACGAGCAGATGGAACTCGTCGCCGACATCGCTGCGGAATATGCCTTTGATGAAATCCGCATCAGCCACGAGCAGAACATCATCCTGCCGCATGTGGCGCTGGCCGATCTCGAGCCTGTCTATCGTGCGCTCGTGGGCGCGGGACTGGCGACTGCCAATGCCGGGCTGATCACCGATATCATTGCCTGTCCCGGGCTGGACTATTGCGCGCTTGCCAATGCCCGTTCCATTCCGGTGGCGCAGGAAATCTCCACCCGTTTTGGTTCCCCGGAGCGTCAGGCGGAGATCGGCGAGCTGAAGATCAAGATTTCCGGCTGCATCAATGCCTGCGGCCACCACCATGTCGGCCATATCGGCCTGCTGGGCGTGGAGAAGAAGGGTGCGGAACTCTACCAGATCACGCTTGGCGGATCGGGTGATGAAAACACCTCGATTGGTGAAATCATTGGCCGCGGTTTCGAGCCGGAAAAAGTGACCGACGCGGTGGAAACCATCGTCGACACCTATCTGGGCTTGCGCCTTTCGAAGGAAGAAACCTTCCTCGAAGCCTATCGCCGCGTCGGACCGCAGCCGTTCAAGGATGCGCTCTACGGTTCCGCCGCCGAAGCCGCCTGAGGAAATGGATATGACGAAAATCTGGACCCGCGACGGCTTCGTGGAAAACGATCCCTGGATGATTGAAACGGAAGAAGTGAAGGTAACGGCCGATCAGAAGCCCGTGCTTCCACTTGCCGATTTCCTTGTCCGCGCCGCCGAAAGCAACGATATTGGCCTCGGCGTGCTGATTTCGCCGGCGGACGACGTTACCAGGCTCGAGCCTTATCTCGACCGTATCGACCTTGTCGCCGTGAGCTTCCCGGCCTTCAATGACGGGCGTGGTTTCAGCCACGCTTCGCTCTTGCGCAGCCGTCTTGGTTTTGCGGGCGAGGTGAGGGCGGTCGGCGATGTTTTGATCGATCAGGTACCGCTGATGCTGCGCACCGGTTTTACCAGTTTTGCGGTAACCAACGAGACGGCGATCCGCCGTCTGTCCGAAAATCGCCTGCCGGAAATCCCGGTCTATTACCAGCCGACGGCCCTTCCCGCCACCGGTGGTGAGGCCTATAGTTGGCGTCGCCGTGCGGCCCAATGACGCGTGGTGCGGAAATATGAGTTTTCGATGCATATTTTCTGCGCGCATGGCAGTATTGATATTCTCATGCCTTCAAACCGCGACAAAAATGGTATAATTCCCCGGTCGAAGAATGTCGCTTATCGAATGAATGGACGGAACCTGAAATGAACGCGCCAGCCAAGACGGAAGATTTCGCGATCAAGATACCTGATGGTGTTTACGCCGAGACGGTTTTGTCGGTGGAGCACTATACGGATCACCTGTTCCGTTTCCGCATGACGCGTCCAGCCGGCTTCCGTTTCCGTTCCGGCGAGTTCGCCATGATCGGCCTGATGGTCGGTGAAAAGCCGATCTATCGCGCTTATTCCATCGCCAGCCCGGCCTGGGACGAGGAACTGGAATTCTTCTCGATCAAGGTTCCGGATGGCCCGCTGACCTCGCATCTTCAGGCAATCAAGCCCGGCGATACCGTGCTGATGCGCAAGAAGCCGACAGGCACGCTGGTTCTGGATGCGCTGACACCCGGCAGGCGGCTCTACATGTTCTCGACCGGCACCGGCATTGCGCCTTTCGCAAGCCTGATCCGCGACCCTGAGACCTATGAGAAGTTCGAAGAGGTTATCCTCACCCACACCTGCCGTGACGTGGCCGAGTTGAAATACGGCTTTGATCTGGTCGAAGAAATCCGCAACCACGAATTTCTGAACGAGATCGTCGGCGACAAGCTCAAGCATTATGCGACGGTCACCCGCGAGGATTATCCCTTCAAGGGCCGCATCACCACGCTGATCGAAAACGGCAAGCTGTTTGCCGATCTCGGTGTGCCGGCACTCGATCCCGCCATTGATCGCGGTATGATCTGCGGTTCCTCGGCAATGTTGAAGGACACCAAGGAACTGCTTGAAAAGGCCGGCCTGAACGAAGGCGCCAACAACAAGCCGGCCGAGTTCGTGATCGAACGCGCTTTCGTCGGCTGAATGCCTGACAGACCACAAGATTTCAGGAGGCCGTCAGGCCTCCTTTTTGTTTGCGCACTTCAATATGCCGCTATCGTGAAGCGCCTTCATCATCCTGTTTCGGCGCGATTTCGTTGCGATAGAAAAGGAAAAGCCCGATCGCAATCGCCGCGACGCCGCCGCCGACAAGATGCGACAGCGAATAACCGCCCTTCGTCACCAGCCAGCCCGCAACGACATTGCTGAATGATGCGCCGACGCCCTGAACCATCATGACGCTGGCAAGGCCGACATTAAAACGGCCGGTGCCCTTCAGGATTCTTTCCACCGCGACGGGGGTAACGATGCCAAGCAGGCCGGCGCCCACACCATCAAGAAACTGTACCGGAAAGATGACCCAGAAATCCGTAAAGGCCGAGGCGAGAAGACCGCGTATGGGCAGGGCGACGAGCGCGACGATAAACACCGTCGAAAGACCGAAACGGCGTATCAGCCAGGGTGCCATCGCAGCGACAAAAATCATCGCGAATTGCGCGACGCCGGTGATAATGGCTGTGGTGCGGAAGGGCGTTTGCAGTTCTATGGCGAAATCCTGCGCGATCAACCTGCCCATTGGCGCATTGCCGAAGTGGAAGACGAGCAGGATGATGGCGAGAAAGATCAGGCCGCGTTCGTGCAGCAATACGTTGATGCCGGATGGCCCGGGCTCTCCCTTGTCTTCGGCGAGGCCACGCGCGACCTTGTGGTCTATCCTTGCAGGATCAATGGCCGCCGTCGCGACCAGAGCGCCTGCGGCGGTCAGCAGCATCAGGCCGGTGATCCCGTTCATGCCGAAGAAGGTGACGACCACATAAGTCGCGAAAAGCGACGCGAAATTACCGCCGTGGTTCCAGAACTCGTTGCGTGAAATCTGGTTGGAGAACAGGCGCTCGCCGACAAGGCCGAGTGTGAGGCCGGCAAGGGCTGGACCGACCACGGCGCCGACCACAGCCGTCATGATCTGGCCGGTCCAGACGATCCACGCATCCGGAAAAATCAGCGTGATCAGCGCACCGATGGTCACGAGAACGACGGGGATGGCAATCAGCATCCTCTTCCACGTCGTGCCATCCACCAGCGCCCCGCATAGTGGCGTCGCAAGCAGGCCGACGAGGCCTCCGACCGTGGCGATCATGCCCAGCGAGAGCGAAGACCAGCCCTGTGTCGCCAGAAATGCATCCAGAAACGGCCCGAGGCCGTCACGGGCATCGGCGAGAAAAAAATTCAGAGCGGCAAGGGCAAAAAGCGTGCGGTCTGAGATGCCGCCGCTGCGCGGCAAACCACCGGAAGGAAGGCCGCCATGCGGTGCCGAAACGCCGATAGTCGTCATGAAATATGCTCCGAAAAATATGCAAAAGGGAATGGAAAATCGATCGAGGCTGGCGAGAAACATCTGTGCCCGCATTTGGTTGCATTGGCACGACAGAAACAGAGGTCTCTGGATATTTTTGATCGTTATGGAATTGGCTGGAGGAACGTTTAACCGTACTGGTGAGTTAGTCTTCGTGGAAAAAACGGATACTCGCCATGAAGATCAAGGCTTTTGCACTTTTATTTTCGGCCGGATTGCTCGGCACGCAGCCAGCACATGCGGATGAACGCGCATTCCTCTCGTCGCTGAAAGGCACATGGGCGGGCAAGGGAACCGTGATTACCCGGATCGGCACACCGCCGATCAACGTGAGTTGCACGCTGAATTCCAATGCGGGAGCATCGTCGCTCAACATGTCCGGCACTTGCCGGGGCCTTCTGGTGGTCAAGCGCGCAATCGCGGCCGATCTCTCGGAGAAGGGCGGACGCTATAGTGGTGCGTATACCGGCCCTTCAGGCCGCCCATCCGCGCTTTCCGGCACAAGGCGGGGGAACGCAATCAATCTGACGGTCAGATGGAACCGCGACATCAACGGCGACCGCATTGCCGCCATGACCATTGAAAAGGTTGGAGCCAACGGCCTGCGGCTGCGCACCACCGATAAGGACGGCAGGACCGGCAAGACGGTGGTGACGAGCGACATCCGGCTGGTCCGCTGACAAGCGGCCCCAGTGCGGCGTCCGGCTCTTCAGCTGAATTCAAGCAGCAAGGGGCAATGATCCGAGACTTCCGGCTGTCTTACGACGTCGAAGTGACTGACCTTGACGGCCGGATTGACCAGCAGGTAATCCGCATATCTGTTCGGTTTGGCATAATGCGAGGTCCGGGTGTCGGTGAAACCGCGGGTCGTAACGAGTTCGACAAGACCAAGCTCACTCAACACGGCGAAGGTCCTGCTATCAGGCAGAACGTTGAAATCGCCACAGACGATGACCCGGTCGCCATCCTCCGCAATATTCTTGACGAGTTGCACAAGACGTTTTGCCTGCTCCAGCCGGGCAGGGATATCATGTTTGCCTTCGAGGTCGCGCAGCCCATGCATATGGGCAATGACGACGGGCTGACCGGTCGTAAAATCGAAAACCCTGATGGCGTGGGCTGTGCGTGATCGCGGATGATCGCCATATCCGTCAGCCGAAAAGACGCCGTGCACGAAACCCTGCGCCTGCGCTATGATGGCGATGGATTTGCGAACAAAGGTCGCGAGGCCAAATTGGGAAGGATATCGTGTCTCGCCCTGCCAGAGGTCGCCCTGCGCCGCGGGACAGAATATCGCCACATGGTCCGGCAAGGCCTCGGCGACATCGCGAAAGAAGTTCGCCCGCTGCGGCAGCTCGATGCCATGATCGCGATAGCTCAACCAGTCCTGCGTGGCCGCCGGCGTGTGCACCACCTCCTGAAGGCATAAAATATCGGGGTCGGATGAGGCAATATAGGGAACGAGCTTGTCATGAAGCTTTCCGCCCCAACCATTCAGGCAAATCAGACGCATTCCCACTTCATCCCCTAACCGCGTCGCCTTGTCTAGCATGGAACCGGTGCGGATCAATCGTGCGAGAGAGACGACTGCGCGGTCGCAAAACTATCCATAATGAAAAAGGCCCGGATCGCTCCGGGCCTTCGTATTTTGGTTTGCAGCGATGCCTTATTCGGCCGCTTCGGCGTAAGCTTCCATCGGCGGGCAGGTGCAGATGAGGTTGCGGTCACCATAGACGTTGTCAATGCGGTTGACGGGCGACCAGTATTTGTCGATCCGGAAGGCACCGGGCGGGAAGCAGCCCTTTTCGCGGCTATAGGGACGATCCCATTCACCGACTAGGTCTTCCACCGTGTGCGGCGCGTTTTTCAGCGGGTTGTTATTCTTGTCCGCACGGCCTTCCTCGATGTCGCGGGCTTCTTCGCGGATCGCCAGCATGGCATCGCAGAAACGGTCGATTTCCGCTTTGGTTTCGGATTCCGTCGGCTCGATCATCAGCGTGCCGGCCACCGGCCAGCTCATGGTCGGCGCGTGGAAACCGCAGTCGATCAGGCGCTTTGCAACATCGTCCACCGTCACGCCGCAGCTATCCGCGAGCGGTCGTGTGTCGATGATGCACTCATGCGCCACGCGACCGGTCTCGGACTTGTAGAGCACATCATAAGCGCCCTTCAGCCGTTCGGCGATGTAGTTGGCGTTCAGGATCGCCACCTTGGTCGCCTGTGTCAGCCCTTCGCCGCCCATCATCAGGCAGTAGCTCCAGGAAATCGGCAGGATGGAAGGAGAACCGAAGGGGGCCGCAGACACTGCACCCTCACGACCGTCCGTCGTCGGATGGCCGGGAAGGTAGGGAGCCAGATGCGACTTGACGCCGATCGGGCCCATGCCCGGGCCGCCGCCGCCATGCGGAATGCAGAAGGTCTTGTGCAGGTTGAGGTGCGAAACGTCCGAACCGATATCGCCGGGGCGGGCAAGGCCGACCATGGCGTTCATGTTGGCGCCGTCGAGATAGACCTGTCCGCCATGCTTATGGGTGATCTCGCAGATCTCGCGAACCGTCTCTTCGAACACGCCGTGGGTAGACGGATATGTGATCATGCAGCACGAGAGATTTTCCGCATACTGCTCTGCTTTTGCACGGAAATCATCGATATCGATGTCGCCGTTGTCTCGTACCTTCACAGGCACGACTTTCATGCCGACCATCTGTGCCGAGGCAGGGTTGGTGCCATGCGCCGAGGTGGGGATGAGGCAGACGTCGCGATGGGTGCCGCCATTGGCGAGGTGGTAGTTGCGAATCGTCAGAAGCCCGGCATATTCGCCCTGCGCGCCGGAATTCGGCTGCATGGAGAAGGCGTCGTAACCGGTGACCGAGCACAGTTTTTCCGAGAGATCATCGATCATCTCCTTGTAACCGAGCGCCTGATTGGCCGGTACGAAGGGGTGGATGTCGGAAAACTCCGGCCAGGTGATCGGCAGCATTTCCGCAGTCGCGTTGAGCTTCATGGTGCATGAACCGAGCGGGATCATCGAGCGGTCGAGCGCCAGATCGCGGTCCGAAAGACGACGGATGTAACGAGTCATCTCGCTTTCGGCACGGTTCATGTGGAAGATCGGATGCGTCATGTACTGGCTGGTCCGCAGCAGGTCCTTCGGCAGGCGATAGTCCGGCTTGAAATCCGAAATCGAGAAATTGCCGCCGAACGCACGCCAGACAGCTTCAAGCGTTGCCGGGCGCGTGCGCTCGTCAAGGCTCATGCCGATCTTGGTGGCGCCAACCTTGCGCAGGTTCACACCTTCAGCGACCGCCGAGCGCAGGATGACGCCCTGCATATGACCGACTTCAACGGTGATCGTGTCGAAGAAGGTTTCCGGCTCGATGGTGTAGCCGAGCTTTTCCAGACCCTTGGCCATCAAAACGGCTTTCTGGTGGGTCTGCTGGGCAATTGCCTTGATGCCCTGCGGGCCGTGGAAGACGCCATACATCGAGGCCATGACGGCGAGCAGCACCTGCGCGGTGCAGATGTTCGACGTCGCCTTCTCGCGGCGGATATGTTGCTCGCGGGTCTGCAACGACAGGCGATAGGCGCGGTTTCCGCGTGCGTCGACCGAGACGCCGACCAGACGGCCGGGCATGGAGCGCTTATGTGCGTCCTTGACAGACATGTAAGCAGCATGCGGACCGCCGTAACCGACCGGAACGCCGAAACGTTGCGAGGTGCCGATGGCGATGTCAGCACCCATTTCGCCCGGAGACTTCAAGAGCGTCAACGCCAGAAGATCGGCGGCGACGGCAGCGATTGCGCCTGTCTGGTGCAAACGGGAAATCAGGCCTGTGAAATCGCTGACATGGCCGTGGGTGCCGGGATATTGGAAGATCGCGCCGAACACGTCGACCGGGTCGAGATCGGTGAAGGGATTGCCGATGATGACTTTCCAGCCGAGCGGAGCCGCACGGGTCTCGATCAGCGCGATGGTCTGCGGATGGCAATTGGCGTCGACGAAGAAGGCGGTCGCCTTGGATTTGGCGACGCGCTGGCACATCGCCATGGCTTCGGCAGCTGCCGTCGCTTCGTCCAGCAGCGACGCATTGGCGACATCGAGACCGGTCAGATCGCAGACCATGGTCTGGTAATTCAGCAGCGCCTCAAGACGGCCCTGGGAAATTTCCGGCTGGTAGGGCGTGTAAGCCGTGTACCAGGCCGGGTTTTCCAGAATGTTGCGCTGGATGACCGGCGGCGTGATCGTGCCGTAATAGCCCTGGCCGATCAGCGAGGTCAGGACCTGGTTCTTGTTGGCCGTCTCGCGCAGACGATCCAGCGCCTCGCGTTCGGTCAGCGCCGCACCCCAGGTGAGCGGCACCTTCTGGCGGATGGAGGAGGGAACGGTGGCGTCGATCAGGGCGTCGAGGCTCTTATAGCCGACGACCTTAAGCATGTCAGCCATTTCCGACGGCGACGGCCCGATGTGACGCCGGTTGGCGAAATCATAGGGCTGATAGTCGGTGAAATGGAATTCCGTGGGCGTCGTCATTACGCGATCAGCTCCTTGTAGGCCGCTTCGTCGAGCAGCGTATCGGCATCCGCAACGTTGGAAAGCTTCAGCTTGAAGAACCAGCCGGCACCCTGCGGGTCGGAATTGACCAGCGAGGGATCGTCGACGATGGCCTGGTTGATTTCGACCACTTCGCCGTCCAGCGGACAATAGACGTCGGACGCAGCCTTGACGGATTCCACGGTCGCAGCATCGCCATCCTTGGCGAAGGTTGCGCCCACTTCCGGCAGCTCGACAAAAACGAGATCGCCGAGCTGTTCAGCGGCGTGGCTGGTGATGCCAACTGTGGCGATATCGCCTTCGAACTTCAGCCATTCGTGTTCTGCGGTAAATTTCAGCATCGTGTTCTCTCCAGAGATGGAATGAGGATTAGCGTTTGTAGGTGGGCTTGATGAAGGGCAGGGCGGCGACGGTGACGGGCAAATATTTGCCGCGCACTTCCGCAAAGATCGCCGTGCCGGGAGCTGCGTAGGAAACAGGCACGTAACCCATGGCGACGGGGCCTTCGACCGAGGGGCCGAAACCGCCGGAGGTCACTTCGCCGATTTCCGTCACGCCTTCGGCATCCGCAAAAAGCTTCGAATGGCCGCGCACCGGGGCCTTGCCTTCCGGCTTCAGACCGACACGGCGGCGCGATGTGCCGTCCTTGAGCTCGCCGAGAATGCGTTCCGCCCCCGGAAAACCGCCTTCACGGTCGCCACCGGCGCGGCGGGCCTTCTGGATCGCCCATTCGAGCGAGGCTTCGATGGGGGAGGTCGTGGTATCGATATCGTTGCCATAGAGACAAAGGCCGGCTTCGAGACGCAGGCTGTCACGGGCGCCAAGTCCGATCGCTTCGCAATCGGGATGTTCGAGCAGAGCCTTGGCGATCTCTTCGGCCTTGTCTGCCGGCACCGAAATTTCAAAGCCGTCCTCGCCGGAGTAGCCGGAACGGGAAACGATGCAGGGCACATCATGCAGCGGTACGTCCTGCACGTCCATGAACTTCATCTCGGAAACGCCAGCCCACAGTTCTGCCAGCACCGCTTCGGCGCGTGGTCCCTGCAGCGCGATCAGGGCGCGGTCATCGAGAAGGGTGATCTCGCAGGCATCGGAAAGATGCGCCTTCATATGGGCGACATCGGCATCCTTGCAGGAAGCATTGACGACGACGAAAAGATGATCGCCACGATTGGTGATCATCAGGTCGTCGAGAATGCAGCCGTTGTCGTCTGTGAAGAAACCGTAGCGCTGGCGGCCTTCCTTGAGACCGAGAATGTCAACCGGCACCAACGTTTCAAGCGCGCGTGCGGCATCGGCGTTGTCGCCAGATTTCGCCTTCAGGATCACCTGGCCCATATGGGACACGTCGAACAGACCGGCGGAGGTGCGGGTCTGAAGATGTTCCTTCAGCACGCCGGCCGGATATTGCACTGGCATGTCGTAACCGGCGAAAGGCACCATACGGGCGCCAAGCGATATGTGCAGGGAATGCAGCGGCGTGGTTTTCAGCGCGGCGGTATCGTCCAAGGACGCCTCCAGGGTTGCGCGAGATATCGCGCGGGCTCAGGTCATGGCGCGAAAGCGCCGGTTCAAGAGCCCCCTCTGTCCTTGTCGCCTGAGATTGTTATCCCTTCGGCGAGCCGTCCTTAGATCAAGGTGGCTTCTCTCCAGAGTTCCGTCGTCACCGCTGGTCCTTTTGCCTGAGAGTTTCCGGGGCGGTTGCTCCTTCGGCACCGCAGTGAAGCGGTTTCTCCCAACGATGATGCGACGCTCATTATCTTCGAAGCCCCGCTATTGGCAAGGACCAAATGACGCATCTGAACAGATTCTTGCTCCATCTGCGCCATCGTCATTTCAGCCGTCCCGTAGGCCGCGTCTGCGTACCCATTCCACGTTCGTCATGGAGAGTGGGCAGACGGGGTTCTCACGAACGTCACAAGTTGTTTCAGCGACAGGAATTCGGCTCCAACGACGAGGCGCGGCTAGTCGGATTTTTTCTCCGGCAGGCCCTTGCGTTTTGTCGATGCAAAATCATCAAGTTCCTTTTCTGTCATAGACTTCTCCATGCTTTTTGAAGCGCCTTGTAAACTGGATTTTTTCACTTCGCCGCGTTTGGCGGCGAGCGCGGCACCCGCCGCTTTCTGCTGGGCTTTCGATTTGGCTGGCATGTCTGCCTCCTTTGAAACGATGGCTGGGCAAGGAAAATGCCGCTTCGCGTCGATCGTTCCCTTGCAACTATAAAGCCTGCGGCAAAATTCCCCTTTGAAATCGGGAGGAAAGCGGGATATCGCCTAGGATATGGATGCAAATCGAAAACGACGGCTGACAGGGATGGAGAAGATGCTTCGCATTTTCTGCGCGACCTTGATGTTGTCGCTCGGTTTTGCCCACAAGCCCGCGCTTGCGGTTAGCCCGCAGGTTGTCCTCGATGAGAGCTACCGGCTGCCGGATGGCACGTTTCCCGAGATTTGCCTCGGCCACGTCGGTGGGGCGAATGCCTCCCACAGCAAGGAAGGTCCGGCCCATTCGGGCGACGCCATCCTCTTCTGCGAGGCCTGCCTGCTGGCATCGTCCATTCTTCTGCCGATGCCCGATACGGAAGGCTGGCTGAAGACCGAGTTCGCCTGGCTCGACAATCGCCTGTCCGCAGAATGGAGCTTCCGCTCCGTCCTGACGATCCAAAAACCGGCTGCTCGCGGCCCGCCGTCTCTATCCGCCTGATTTTTCACACTACGGAATCATTGCCGCCTGTCAGCGGCACGGAGCGGCTGCGGAGCCCCAGGGGGCGCAGTCGCAGGGACAAACAAATGAAAACCACCAAGATCATTACCTGCACTCTCTTCGCCGCATCGGTTTCGACCGCGCCGGCTTTTGCTCACGCCACATTCGTGGACGGTTCGGCCGAACAGGACAGCACCATCGTTGCCGCCCTTCAGGTGCCGCATGGCTGCGATGGCGGGCTTGCCACCACGGAAGTGCAGATCAAGCTGCCGGAAGGCTTCATTTCCGCCAAGCCGCAGCCCAAGGCCGGCTGGGAACTGGAAATCATTAAGGGCGACTACCAGAAGACCTACAAGAACCACGGCAAGGACATCACAAGTGGGGCTGTCGAGGTCCGCTGGAAGGGCGGCAACCTGCCGGACGAGTTCTATGACACCTTCGCCGTGCAGGGCAAAATCTCCGGCATCGAAGTCGGGCAGGACCTGCCTTTCAAGGTGACGCAGCTTTGCGGCGACAAGGGCAAGGTCTCCTGGGATGAGGTCGCAGCCGCCGGCGTCGATCCGCATTCGCTGAAAAGCCCCGCTCCGACCATCAAGGTCGCTGCAAAGGCGCATGCGGGCGGGCATGATCATTCCGGCATGAGCATGGATATGGATGTCGTGAAAGCCGGCAACCTCGAAGTGTCCGATGGCGCGACCAAGGCCATGCTGCCGGGCCAGCCGGTTGGCGGCGGTTACGTGACCATCAAGAACACCGGCGACAGCGACGACAAGCTGGTCGGCATCGAATCCTCCGCCGCTGGCCGTGCTGAAATCCACGAGATGGCCATGGTCAATG
Source organism: Agrobacterium sp. El2ro-1b (assembly GCF_048298475.1). Classification (NCBI taxonomy): domain Bacteria; kingdom Pseudomonadati; phylum Pseudomonadota; class Alphaproteobacteria; order Hyphomicrobiales; family Rhizobiaceae; genus Agrobacterium; species Agrobacterium sp. El2ro-1b. Next base: position 1,112,377 of record NZ_CP103458.1, read on the forward strand.
ACGTCATGAAAATGCGCAAGCTGGATGAGGGTATCGTCATTCCCGCCGGCCAGACGGTGGAGCTGAAGCCCGGCGGCCTGCACATGATGTTCTTCAATGTGAAGAAACCCTTTGCCGAAGGCGACAAGGTTCCTGTGACGCTGGTCTTTGAGAAGGCAGGCAAGGTCGAGATCGTGCTTTCGACGGGTGCAGCCAAGGGTGGTGACGCTAAAAGCGAACATCAGCACAACTGACGATAAAAAGAGGCTGCCGGAGCGCAATACTAATCCGGCAGCCTCAGTTATTCGGCCATTCTTATTTTGTAACGGTCAGCCTGGCCTGCATCCCTGCTTCGTAGTGACCCTTGATGTTGCAGAAGAGGAGATAGGCACCGGGCGTCAGCTTTGCCTTCAGCTGCCCGTCTCCACCAGGCTTGAGGTCGGCCACCTCGCCAAGGCTCTTCAACTGCTTTTCATCGACGCGATGTTTGGCTGTGTTGAGAGGAATTTTCTCGTCGGCCGACTTCAACTTTACGAGGATCATCTCGTGCTGTTCGCCCATCGCGTCATTATGCACCTGGAATACCGCGTCGCCAGCCTTGACCGTTGTCTGGTCCAAGGCAAGCGTCATCGGGCCTCCGCCTTCACCGCCTTCGGTCACTTTGATGGTGGTGGCAGCAAAAGCCGGCGCAGAGACTGTCAGCACCGCTGCAAAGAACGTGGCGTAGCGGATCAATGATGTCATGGGGTTCCTCCAGTGAATGTCGGAGGATTAGGAAATCTAACTGACAGCAACCTGAACGCGTGAAATTACACTGACATATATCATAAAATGGATACGGAAATTGCTATAAATGTATGATATTAAATCAGTTTATTTCCTTCATTGTCTTCATATGCCTGCTGGGCCTGTTCCAGCGTTGCCTGTTGCTCCTGGCGCTGGCTGGCAACCGTTAGGAAATAAAGCGCCAGGGCCGGTGGCTTGATGACGGTCATCATGCCGCGAAGCTGGAAATCCTCACCGCGTTCGGCTTTACGCGCCAACTCGTGAATAGCGTCTTCGATTTCGGTTTTGCGCGGAGCGCGCTGCGATGGCTTCACCGCTTCCAGCGCATAGGCTGCCGTATTTGCAGAAACAGAAAGAACCTGTGTCATTCAACCCCCGGCCATCTTTGCGACCCTGAAAACCGAATATTAGCACCCGCATCTTGTTGGAAGGCTAAATCGCGACGCTGCAATTTAATCGTATTTTAATGGATGAAAGCGCCGGGCAAAGGGGTTTCGCCAGCGGTTTCCTTGGTCTAGAAATGCGTCGGGCTGCCCGGTCCGGCAAACTCCGGAGACATCATTTCCATGATCAATATCGCTCTTGTCGCCACAGGCGGCGCAATCGGTTCCGTATTCCGTTATCTGGTCGGGGTCTGGAGCATGCGGCTGGCGGGTGCGAATTTCCCGTGGGGAACGCTCGCGGTGAATATCGTCGGGTCTTTCCTGATCGGTCTGATGGTCGAACTTGTGGCGCGGCGGTTGAACGCGTCCATGGAAATGCGTCTGTTTCTTGTCACCGGCGTGCTTGGCGGGTTCACCACATTCTCGTCCTTTTCGCTGGATGCGGTTGCGCTTTTCGAGCGTGGTGCGCTGGGTCTTTCGGCCGTTTACATCCTTGCAAGCCTTGTGGTTTCCATCGCTGCTGTTTTCGCCGGGCTGGCCTTGGGCCGCAACTTGTTCTAAAGGCTTGAACCAAACGGCGCGCCGACGAACAGAGCGCGCGATCAAGACAGAAAGACTGGAAATTTCATGGCAGGTATCGAGCATATCAAGGTCGAGGCCGACGAGGCCGGTATGCGCCTCGATCGCTGGTTCAAGATTCACTATCCGGGACTTGGTTTCGGGCAGCTGCAGAAGCTGTTGCGCTCCGGACAGGTGCGTGTGGATGGCGGCCGGGTGAAGACGGATGCACGGGTGCAGCCGGGACAGATGGTGCGCGTGCCGCCGGTCGATTCCGATATGAAGACCAAGACCGGTCCGATCGGATCGAAGGATCTCAAACATTCGGCAGACGGCGAACTTCTGGCGCGCATGCTGCTGCATGAAGATGACAAGGTCCTCGTATTCAACAAGCCCGCTGGCATTGCCGTGCAGGGTGGTTCCGGCGTCAATCGTCATATTGACGGTCTTCTGGAAGCATGGACCAGCCCGAAGGGCGAAAAGCCGCGTCTGGTGCACCGTCTGGACCGTGATACGTCAGGCGTGCTGGTGGTTGCCCGCACCCGTGGTGCCGCGCAGAAGCTGACGGCCGCTTTCCGCGAGCGCGATACCAAGAAGACCTATTGGGCGCTTGTTCGTGGCGTGCCGCGCAAACATCAGGACAAGATTTCCACCTGGCTGGTCAAGGAACAGACCCCCGACGGCGACCGCATGCGTATCGCCAAACACGGCGAGGAGGGGGCCGACCACGCCATTTCCTACTACCGTGTCATCGATACCGCCGCGCAGAATCTCGCCTGGCTGGAAATGGAACCCTATACCGGCCGCACCCACCAGCTTCGCGTTCACGCACTGCATATGGGACATCCGATTATCGGCGATCCCAAATATTACATTGACGATCCGAACTGGGATTTCCCGGGCGGCGTACAGAAGCGACTGCACCTCCATGCCCGCCATATCGACATACCGCATCCGAACGGCGGCCGGCTTCGCGTCAGCGCGCCCTTGCCGCCGCATATGGTGCAGACCTGGAACCTGCTCGGCCTCGACGTGGCCGATGGCGATAGGGAAGACTGACAAAAGATGAAACTCGTCCTTTTCGATTGCGACGGCACACTGGTGGACAGCGCCGGCCTGATCCATGCCGTCATGTCCGAGACCTTTGCCGATTTTGGAAAACCACGGCCTGATATTTCGCAGACCAAGGCGATCATCGGACTGACGCTGGATATCGCCATCGCCCGCATGCTCGGCAAGACACATGTGGATGACGAGGCGCTTGCAATGACGCAGCGTTACAGGGAGGTCTATCATCCTCTACGGGAGCGTCAGGAGATGACGACGCCGCTTTTCGATGGTATCGCCTCGCTGATCGATACGCTTTCGAAACGGGATGACGTGCTGATCGGCGCTGTCACCGGCAAGGGTCGGCGTGGGCTCACCCATATTCTCGAAACCCACGGCCTTGCCGATCACTTCATCGTTTCGCGCACGGCGGATGACTGCCCATCCAAGCCGCACCCGGCCATGGTGATGGAATGTTGCCACGAAACCGGCATGGTTCCAGCCGATACTGTCGTCATTGGTGACGCGATCTATGACATGCAGATGGCGAAAGCGGCTGGTGCAAAAGCCATCGGCGTTGCCTGGGGTTATGCCTCGGTCGAAGACCTCTGGAAGGCGGGCGCCGATGCGGTGGTCAACCATCCGAGCGAAATTCCGGCCCATGTTCCGGCCGACATTACCGAATGACCTTTCTACCCGACTGACGAGGATGTGCCATGCGTGATCTCCTGAACGACCTTTCGGAGGGCCTCAGCCACCCCGACCCGATCCTGCGCGCGCAGATCCAGATGCAGAAACCTCTACCGAAGCGGTTCTACAAGGATGTCACTGTTGCTGACGTGGAAGAGGGCGGCTTTACCATCCTGCTGGACGGCAAGCCGCTGCGCACGCCCGCCAAGAAGCCGCTGGTTGCACCGTCGCGGGCGCTGGCCGAACTGCTCCGCGACGAATGGGATGCTCAGAAGGAAGTGGTGAACCCGGTCGTCATGCCGGTATCGCGGCATGTGAATACCGCCATCGATGGCATCGCCAACGACACGCAGGCGGTTTTCGAAGACATACTCCGTTTTTCTTCATCCGATCTCCTCTGCTATCGCGCCGGCGATCCGGAAGCGTTGGTTGCACGGCAGACGGACCATTGGGATCCGGTTCTGGACTGGGCTGCCAATGTACTCGGCGCGCGCTTCATCCTCGTCGAAGGCGTGATGCATCAAGACCAGCCGCGCGAGGCGATCGCGGCCTTCGCTGTGACGCTGAAGAAATACGATACGCCGATTGCGCTCGCCGCGCTGCACACCATGACGTCTCTGACCGGCTCCGCCATTCTGGCGTTGGCATTGGCGGAAGGCGAACTCACGCTGGAAGAAGCCTGGGCACTCGCCCATCTGGACGAGGACTGGACCGCCGAGCAATGGGGCGAGGACGAGGAAGCGCTGGAACGCCGCGCCGTCAGGCTCATTGACATGCGTGCTGCCCTCAACGTGCTGGAGTCGCTGAAGAGCGCTTCTTAACGCTTTTCTAACCCTGATCGCCGAACATGCGGTTACCTCACGTTAGGGGAGCCGCAGATCATGACCACCCCGCTGAAACGCCTTGGCATTCTTGTGCTGGCGTCTTTCGTGCTCATGTCTTTCAGGCTGGAACCGGAAGCGACAAACACCGACCGGCTGCTTTATGATGTGCGCGGCGCATTTGTCGCAGCGCGCCCGGATGTCGCGCCGGCACTGATGCAGTCCATCCATGCGCAGGTCCAGAATGCGATCAAGATGACGGCGCGGGGTGAGACCAGACCACGTGTGGTGCTAACCATCCGTCTTGCATCCGTCAAACGTGCCCCCTTCCTGTTCGGAGAGCGGGCATCGGCCAAGGTCATCGTCCGTGCCGCAGCCGTAGCGACAGGCGAAGTCATCGCCGAGGCCAAATTCACCGCCACTGTCGTCAGCTTCGACAATCAGTCGATCGAACAGGAACTCGCCTATGGTGTCGCCGAGCGGGTGATCCACGAATTCAGGCTGAACCGGCCCGGCCCGACGACGCTTGCGACGGCCCTGTTTCCATAAACAGCAGAAAAGGCGGGAGGGGGGACATCCACCCATCCCCATTTATCCTGGAAATCTCACGCTCTGAAAAATTGCATCGCGATGCAGTGGATTTCACATACATTACGTATCTTAATTGACATACGCTGCGTACGTAACTATCTCACATACGTACCGTATGTAAAATGGCGTTCGAAGTTTAGCAAACAGCACTTCGCTCGTCCAAGGCCACTCAAGCCACAAAGAGAGATGCTAGATGACTGAACGCGAAGCAATTTTCCCGGCCAACAGGCACGCGCTTTACGAAGAACACGGCTACTCGGCCGCCATTCGATCCGGTGACCTTCTTTTCGTCTCCGGCCAGGTCGGCAGCCGTGCCGATGGAACGCCGGAACCCGATTTTGAACAGCAGGTCCGGCTCGCCTTCGAAAATCTCAAGGCCACACTTGCGGCGGCGGGGTGCACCTTCGACGACATCGTTGACGTCACGACGTTCCATACGGACCCGGAAAACCAGTTCGGAACGATCATGACCGTCAAGCAGGAGATTTTCAGCAAGTCGCCTTATCCGAACTGGACCGCCCTCGGCGTCAACTGGCTCGCCGGCTTCGATTTTGAGATCAAGGTCATCGCCCGAATCCCATGACACCGGATCAAGACGGAAACGGCGGCGCTAACAGGGCGCCGCCGGCCTGTTTCTTCAGCCTCAGCCAAGCCGCTCCGCATGCCATTTCAGATGGTCATCCATGAAAGTGGAGATGAAATAATAGGAGTGGTCGTAACGATCATGCATGCGCAGCGTCAGGCCGATATCCGTGCCCTTGATCGCCTCTTCGAACAGCCAGGGGCGGAGGCCTTTTTCCAGGAAACTATCGGCCTTGCCCTGATCGATGAAGAACTCGGGAAACCGTGCGCCATCCTCAACCAGCGAGCAGGCGTCATAGCGACGCCATGCGGCCCTGTCAGTACCGAGATATTTCTCCAGCGCCGGTTCCGACCAGTCGGCCGAAGAGGGGGCAACGATGGGTGCAAAAGCTGAGCAGCTCTTGAAACGCTCTGGGTGTTTCAGCGCAATCGTCATCGCACCATGACCGCCCATCGAATGGCCGAAGATGGATTGACGGCTCATATCGGCGCGAAAATGCTGGCCGATGAGGGCAGGCAGCTCTTCCGTCACATAGCTGTACATCTGGTAATGCTCTGACCAAGGCTCCTCGGTGGCGTCGAGATAAAAACCTGCGCCCTTGCCCATCTGCCAGTTGGTCAGCTCATCCGGCACGTCATTGCCGCGCGGGCTGGTATCCGGGCACACGACGATCAAACCGAGTTCAGACGCCATGCGGCGATATTCGCCCTTTTCCATGACATTGGCATGGGTGCAGGTGAGGCCTGAGAGATACCAGACAACCGGGCAGGGCTCATGGATCGCCTTTGGCGGCACATAGACTGCGAAGGTCATCTCGCTTTTGAGCGTTTCGGATTGGTGCGAAAAAACGCCCTGCATGCCGCCAAAGGCCGTATTCTGCGAAATGATGTTCATGAAGCCATTCCCTTAAGAAAAATTCCGGTTCAGCCCGCAAGCGAGACCGCGGCATTGACCGCCGCCGCGACCAGAACCGTGTTGAAGAAAAACGAAACGATGGAGTGCAGCATCGTCACCTTGCGCATGGCGGTGGTGGTTACCCCCACATCCGAGGTCTGCGCCGTCATGCCGATCACCACGGCGAAATAGAGGAAGTCGTAACCGCAGGGTTCCTTCGTCGCCGGAAAATCCATGCCGCCGCGATGCTGAGGCTTGCCATCGACCGTGGCCGGACGCCAGTAAAGATGGGCGTAGTGCAGGGCGGTCATGGTGTGGATCGTCAGCCAGCCGAAGATAACAGAGGCGAAGGCGATGAGCAGCGTCCAGACCGTTTCACCCGTGTGGTTGAGCGCCTGAAACAGCGACACCACGGCAACACCGACCGCAAGCAGCGTGACGGCGATGATGGCGACCGCAGGCAAATCGTCGCTGTCGGCATGGGCTTTCAGCTGCTGCGCGGTCAGCTTCGGCAGACGGAGGGCGACCAGCGTCAGATAGGTCAGGAAAAACAGAACCGCCGCGATCTCTATGGCGACGGAAGGCGCAAATGCCAGCGCCAGGCCAAGGCTGAGGGCCCAGACGAGAAAGGCAATAACGAAAGGCCGATGACGGCGATAGATATTGCTCTTGGGACTTACGGGGCTCTTGGCCGGGCTTTTCGGACTGGCGCGGGTCATGGACGACACCTTTCTGTTTGCAGCGTCATTTTTTGACACGGCGGCAGAAACGGTCAAGCGTCTCAAGAAAGGCCGAGCGGTCGCGCGGTGAAAAGGCCGCGTTATAGCCCTTGCTTTCCCCGGTTTCGCGCAGATGCGCACCAAGATCACGCATCGCCGTCGCCATGCCGATATTCGACGGATCGAAAACGCGCCCCGTCGGTCCCGTCACCAGCGCCCCCTTGGCAACACAGCGCCCGGCCAGCGGCACATCGGCGGTAATGACGATATCGTTTTCGATGGCGTGCTCGGCAATCCAGTCATCGGCCGCATCGAAACCCGCAGATACGATGACGTTTTTCACCATCGGATCGCGCGAAGGGCGCAGGCCTGAATTGGCGACAAAGGTTACTTCCAGCCCATGCCGCTCCGCCACCTTCAGAATTTCCGGCTTCACGGGGCAGGCGTCGGCGTCGACATAGATTTGCGAGTTTTGCGGCATGAGCACTCTTTTGGGATAATTCCTTCGATGCTTTTAAGGGCAAACGCCGCAATTACCAAGCCCGTCAGCGCTGAAATAGCCGCTCGACGCCGCGCAGCAGGATGCTTGCGACGATCGCGAAAACCGGCTATGTTCACTTTATGTTCTGGATCGTGGAGAGGGTCAATGTTGGAGGAGTTTATCGTGCAAGCCAAGTCTGCAACATATGTCGGCGGCGGCGATAAATCTGCGACCCCCACGCGGCAGGGATCGCACGATCTCGGTTATCGGGACGGAGACTGGCATTATGTCGACAGCTATTTCGGGGGAACCGATTTCATCGGCCAGGAGGTCGTCTGGCACCAGGGAACCGCGGTGTGGGGGATGAGTTATTACGGCCGTATTCTCAGGCCTGATATGATCGACGGCACGACGGCCGGCATGGTCATTCAGCGGTCGCTTTCCACGCTCTATCGGCAAGGCCGGTTTCTCGGCGGCTTTACCCATCCGGTGGAAAATCTGATCTATGTCGATACGAATGCGGGTGAATTCGGATCCTTCACGGGTGTCGAGCGCATCTACCGGGGACATGTCGAGACGTACCGGCTTGACTATCATGGCGGGATCATAAAGCCATGAGACGTGCGATGATGGGGCGATGATAGTTCACCGCCCCCGTTTTCGTTACGAGTTCAGCCGGGCTGCTTCGTCTTGCGCAGATAAGGAAGAACCGTGTCGTAGGAGCCGAAACGGGCAATCGCATCTTCGTTGGAGACGGCGGCGGTGATGATGACGTCCTCTCCCTGCTTCCAGTTGGCGGGCGTCGCCACCTGGTGTTTGGAGGTCAGTTGGATGGAGTCGATGGCGCGGAGAATTTCATCGAAATTGCGGCCGGTTGTCATCGGGTAGGTGAGGACGAGCTTGATCTTCTTGTCGGGGCCGATGACGAAGACGGAGCGCACGGTGGCGTTATCGGCAGGCGTGCGGCCTTCGGAACTGTCGCCGGCACCCGCCGGCAGCATGTCATAAAGCTTCGCCACCTTCAGGTCCTTGTCGCCGATCAGCGGATAATCGACATTGAAGCCGGTCGCGGTGCGGATATCGGCCTTCCATTTTTCATGGCTTTCGACCGGATCGACCGAAATGCCGATGATCTTGACGCCGCGTTTTTCGAATTCCCGCTGCAGGCCGCCCATGGCGCCAAGTTCCGTCGTGCACACGGGCGTGAAGTTTTTCGGATGGGAAAACAGGACTGCCCAGCCATCGCCGATCCAGTCGTGAAAACGCACCGGACCCTGGGTGGTCTCGGCGGTGAAGTCGGGGGCAATATCGTTGATACGCAGGCTCATAGTGTGTTTTCTCCCTGACGATTTGAACTGAAAATCTGATGGTTCTCTGCAATTTGTGTCCGGCGCAGGAGCTTAAGGTTTTTGCCTGAAATGGCCAGAGCTTTTCAGCGCCTGTCGATGACTGAGCAGGCGAGGGCCTGAACCCACAGACCCTCGCGCCGCCCTCAGAGACCGGTCGCCGCCGGTTTCCAGAATCGCTCCCTATCAAGCCCGTCGCCGCACTCGATCACAATCCGTGTACCGTCCCTGAGACGCCGCCGCAAAAGGTCGGATTGCGCCCGTATCTGGCCACCATCATGGAGCTTCTGCAGCATCGAGCGTGAAAGCCCCAGTTCGGAGGCCAGCAGGCGATCGAGACGTATACCAGCCGGAAACGGAACCGTGAGATCGATCTCGGCCGCAGCCCAGTCGGGAGGTTCGTCCCGTATCTTTTTCTCGATATCGAAGTCCGGAAACTCGTCGATACGTTGCGACTTGCGTCTCAACGCTTCGAGGTTGAAGGTTTCGGCTCTTATCCATTGCGGATCGTTGCACTGCAGCGCCTCGAGAACAGGCGGGCTTATGTCGCGAACATTCTGCCGCTCGAAGATTGGCCGGTTCCAGCTCTTGTCGCAGATCAGGCATCTGTAGATGAGCCAGGCATCGAGTTTACGGCCGTTGGCATTGAGCCGGATCTTGCCGCTGGCCTGAAATGCCCTGAGCTCACCGCATCCGTTGCAGGCAAGCCAGGGCTGGGGCGCCGTTCGTGGCGTGATGGTCCATTGGACCCGAAGAAGATTGCACATGGTGTCTTGGTCTTCCGTCTGGAAGTCCACCAAGATGGTGCAGGAGAAAACCCTTGCGGGTACGGCGTGGCGATGTCCTGGGTGGGTGAAGAGCGAAAACAGCAGGGCTGTGCAAGGCACATTTTAACAATGCCAAACCGGTCTCTTGCCACCACCCGATGAACGTGATCATACGCCGACAGCCTGTGGCCATCCGCAATACGGGTGAAACTGGATTGAGACCGGTATTTACTTAGGCAAAGTCTACCTCGATGCGCCAATGCTCTTCGCCGGCAACGATAACAAAGGATGATCCTGAAAGGGAGTCCTCCGCGCATCCTGCGGCTGAAACAGGTTGCGCCTGCAGCTTTTACGCAACTATTCGACCGCCTCCCTATTGTCCGGAAGCGAAAGCATGCGACGAAGGGTCGGATCTCTGCGGATGAAATGGTGCCATAGCGCCGCTATCACATGAAGAAGGACGATAACGGCCGCGAGATAGGCGAGGGTGGCGTGAACGTCACTCCAGAAGGCCTCGGCTTGATCGGAGATCGTCAAGGGCAATCCCGGAACGACAACGAGATCAAAGACGTAGCTGGGGATCTGCAAGGGAGAGGTCGACGCCACCGCCCAACCGGCGAGGGGAACGGCCAGGGTCAGGAACAGCAATGCCGCATGAGCGGCCCGCGCGGCGAACCTCGAAACTGGACCTTCGCTATCGACAGCCCGCGGCTTCTTACTGAAAACCGACCAGATGCAACGCGGCACGGCCAGGGCCAGCACTACAAACCCGATCGACTTGTGATACTGGAAAAGATTAAACTGAAGCACCGGATCGATGCTGTCGCGGCTCATCAAATATCCCAATGCGAGCTGTACTACGAAAAGGATAGCGATCGTCCAATGAAACGCGATCGCCACCAGCCCAAAGGAGGAGGGCGTGTTGCGCCAGTTGCGTCCAATGGTCGGAACTCTCTCGGAATTTTCGCTAAAATCCTGCATCGGTTAACTCAGCTGCTGATAGGTGTCTTTGGCGATGGCGTCCATGCGGTCCGTCGGCAGGTTGCCGACCAGAGCGCAGCGGATCATTTCGTCGTCCCATGACACTGTCTCCAGCGAACCGACGCTGGAGCGCCGCATGGCGCTGTCGCTCGAGTCGGCCGCAGCAACGATGTAAAGCGTGATACGCTGCCCACCTTTATCTTCGTACATAAGCTGGGCGGCAGGGCCTTCGGAACCGGGCAGCACACGGCCACCAACGAGGGAGAGGCCGTGACGGGTGAGATCCGGGATGTTGATCTTACGGTCCAGCCGCTTCGAGAGCCATTTCGGCAGGTTCTGAGCATCCTCGCTATCGGCGCGGACCTCCACCGGATGCAGAACGTCGCTCGCAAAAAGCTTATGTGCCTGCGTTGCATCCGCCACGATGGAAGCAGGTTCGGCAACGTCGGATACAAGCCCGCGTCCAAACCAGCCGCCTGTCAGCCCGATGGCAAGAACAAGGACGGCTGCCGCCGCCCTGTTGCGCCAGTCAGCCCGTTCCGATCGCATGCGCCGCTCAATGCGGAATACATCGAGGCGATCGGGTACAACATTGGTGTCGAGAGGGCCATAAAGAGCCGTCAGCGTCGCATTTTGCTGCTGCCACATCTTGACCTTGCGTGCGTCGGCCGGATTGGAGGTGAGGTGGGCACGAACGGCATCGAGCCTGTCGTCTTCAAGCTGCCCGTCGACATAAGAGAGCAGATCGGCTTCGGTTATCTGTGGCTCGTTGCCGGTCATTTTATCACCTTGAGATTTGGCTGGTCTTCCTGGGTCATGCGGGCAAGCGCCGTTCGGGCTCGTCCCAGACGGGACATCAGTGTGCCAAGGGGAATTTCAAGAATATTTGCGGCTTCCGCATAAGTCAGGCCTTCGACAACGACGAGGAGCAGGGCCTCACGGTGTTCGCCGGACAGTTTTTCGATGGCGCGGGCCATTTCCGCCAGCGCGACCCGACCCATCTGCGCCGCCGGCACGACCAGTTGTTCCGTAGCATCGTCAATCGGGATTTGCTGGGGCCGGCGTTTGCTGCCGCGCAGATTGTTGCGGTAGACATTGACAAGCACCCGATATAGCCAGGGGCGCAACGGACCCTGCGGTCGCCATAGTGCCTTTTTGCGGATCGCTCTTTCCAGACAGTCCTGGACGAGATCGTCAGCCGTGTCGCGATCATGCGTCAGTGCATTCGCATAACGTCGGAGCGCTGGTATGCAACTTGTCATCTCGTCCAGAAAGTCCGGCATTGGAGTTACTCCTTGGCAACGTGCCAAACGCCGCCGACGCCATCGCCTGTAATGTCGCCGGGTTTCTTGTCCATCTGCCAGCGATAAAGCGGCTTTCCGTCATGCGACCACTGCATCGTGCCGTCCTTGCGGGCGATCGGTTTGTAGTCGCCATCCGCCTTGTCGGTTTTCAGGGCGGCGAGGGGTGGCCATTTTTTCGCGCAGCCATCATAGCAGGCCGATGAGGCGTCGCCGTCATTGTCGAAAGTATAAAGGGTCATGCCTTTGGCGTCGGTGAGGATAGTGCCCTTGGCCGTCGCCTTTTCAACCACGGCGCCACCGGCATAAGGCTCGGCAAAGGCGGCGGTGGAGGCGAGCGCCATGGCGCCGGCCAGAACGAAATGATGTGCACGCATGAGATAGTCCTTTGAGGAAACGGATCGGACACCTTGCCCGATATTGGATAAAACACCGGTCAGCGGAATTTATTCCCGCCGCGCTGATTTTTTGATGCGTCCGCGGCTTTTTATCTGACGCCCTTCAGATCGATGTCGAACGCCACCGTATTCGAATAGAGCGGTATACCGACGCCCATGCCATAGGGCAGGCGCGGGACATTGCCTGTCACATGGAAGGTAACCGATCCCTTTTGCTGTTCAACGAATGTCGCGTGAAAGGTCTCGGGTCGAGAGACGCCTCTGGCTGTCAATATGCCTTCGACCACGGCGCTGCGCGGTCCGTCCTGAACGACCCGGTTGGACCGAAACACGATTTGCGGGTAAGCGGCGATATTAAAAACCGCGCTGGATTTCAGGAAGTTTTCCACCCGCTCTTGCCCCGTCTTGACGCTGGACGGATTTAAGCTGATTTCCACGTAAGACTTGGCCGGCTGGTCCGGATCGATGTCGAACCGGCCGGATATGTCGATGATTGCGCCCTTGATTCCGGGACCGGCAACCTGGTCGATTGAAAACCCGATATGGGAGGCGGGATCGATGCGATACCGGCCGGCAGCGGACGAGAACGGGCTGGCGGACACCGGAGTGCAGGCCAGTGCCGCCATCAGGAAAGTGAGGGAGTAGCTGTATTTCACGGTGGAGGTTCCTTTGTGAGTACGTGATCGCACTCAGGAGAACACCGCAGGGAAGCATTTAATCCATGTGATTGGTGATAGATCGTCAAATCGATGCAATCCGATCAGCCACAGAGACGCGATCTATGGTGATACAATAATCGCATAAGATAGATTATGGAACTTATTCGTCTCTGAAACCCCTGGATTTGCGCGATTATCGTTCGTTCGAGCGCGCCATATATGCCGCAACTGACCGCTTAGATCGATTTCAGTGAAACGCGCTTTTCCAGTTCCTTGCGTTCACTATACCCAGAATAAATGACTGAACCGTGCATTCCCGGCAGTTTTGAAAAGGTATGAAACAGAAAAATAGCACTTATATATCAATATATAGAGAGACATTCCTAATGTAATTTAGAGTTCCCCGGAAGCCTCCCGGCGCCTCAGATCAAGCTCTTCGCTATAACGTCTCAGCGTATGGCTCTCGGTCAGCAAGCCGACGGGCCGGTTTTCGATCTTGTCGTTGACGACGACCAGCGCTTCGCTTTCCGCCGCGTCGAAGGCGGCAGCTGCCTGCCGTGCATTCATGGTCGGCAGCAAGATGTCGTTCTTGTAGTGCAGATAGGTTTCGAGGCTGATCTTGCTCGGGTCGCGGTCCATCGGATCGGCATAGATTTCCGGCACGAGCACCATACCGGCGTAACGCCCGTCATCATGGGTCATGATCACCCGCTGCGTCGAGCCGAGCGGGAACTTCTCCTTGAAGGCCGGAAGCCCCATGCTGACATTGGCCTTGCGGATGTCCGCACGCATCATCTTGCCCACAGTCAGATCGCGGATCCAGCCAATATCATGGGCGCTGCGAATACTCTCGCCGCGCAGGTGAAAACGCCAGGTGGCGAAGGAGTAACCGAAGGTGGTGCGCACCACCAGCGAGGTGGTGATGACGGCGGCCAGCACAAGCGCCGTGATCTGGAAGTCGCCGGTCAATTCCAGCGCCAGAAACGTCATCGTCAACGGCCCGCCGATAATGGCGGCGGCAAAGGCACTCATGCCGATCACGGCATAAACGATGGGAGCCGTCGAACCGTATCCGATATAGGGTGCGCAGAGCGCGAAAATCTTGCCGAGCAGCGAGCCCATGAACAGCGAGGCGAAAAACAGGCCGCCGCGGAAATTCGAGCCGATGGAAATGGCGCTGGCGGCCGCCTTCAGTACAAACAGCCCGGCCAGCCCGTAGATGGTCAGTTCGGCGTCGATGTTGAGATGCAGCGCACCATGGCCGCTCGAGAGAACCTGCGGCGAAATCAGCGCCAGCCCACCCACCGCCACGCCGCCAAGCGTGGGACGCAGCCAGCCGGGAATGGCGCTTTTGCGTGCCGTTTCCTCGATGAAGGATACCGCCTGCATCAGCACGATGCCGATGGCGGCACAGACAACACCGAGGAAGATGGCCGGCACATAATCCGCCGGCGTTACACGGCTGGCATCGACAATATCGATCGACAGGCCATGCCCGCCGATAAGCCCGATGACGGTGGTCGCCACCAGTGCAGAGACGATGAGCGGCGCCAGCGTCACCACGGTATAGGTGCCGATGATGAGTTCGATGGCGTAGAAGGCTCCGGTAAGAGGCGCGTTGAAGGCCGCAGCGATCGCACCTGCGGCGCCACAGCCGACGAGGATGCGCATGTCCCCTCGCCTCAGTTTCAGTTTGATGCCGATCTTGGAAGCGACGCCGCTGGCGATCTGCGTATAACCGGCCTCAAGCCCGACGGACGCGCCGAAACCGTTGGAAACGATGTTCTGCACGCAGACGATGATGCTGTCGGTCAGCGACAGGCGACCGCCATGCAGCGCATTCGCCTCGATCGGGTCGATCATGGGCTTCTTGCGAGTCTTCGACAGAATGAAGATGATGAGGCCAAGCAGGATGCCGCCGATGATCGGCCCGAACAGCACGATCCGCCCGGACAGGTCGCTGCTGCTCAGCCGCTCCACACCGAAGACCAAAATATGCAACGCCGTGCTCAAGGCCCCAATCAGCGCGACCAGCAGGCCCGCCGCAACGCCGATGAGAACGGCGAGCGCGACGAGACCTAGCTCGCCACGCCGGAACATGGCCCGCAGCCGACTGGCGCGCAGATTGTCGAAGAAGCTCGCCATACTCGGTGCACGGAAAGGCTTGGTCGACATGCTGTTCCTTTTCAGGCGGCGCCAAAGCGCAACGCGCCTTAATTTGTTGTTTCAAAGCACATCATGCCCAAAACCCGAATGCGGTTTTAGGAGACGTGCTCAGGGCGCTTCGATCTCAACCTCGAAACGCATCTGGTCGTAGGCCGGTTCAACATGATCCGGCGTCTCACGCATCACCGTGTCATAATCGAGCGGAATATGCATGTGGGTCAAGATCGCCCGTTTGGGTGCGAATGCCTCGATCCAACCGAGCGCCTGTTCCAGCGAAAGATGGCTGGGGTGATATCGATACTGCAAGGCATCGATCACGAGCGCATCGAGGCCGGTAAGCTTGGGCACGCTTTCCGCCGGAAAATCGCTGACATCGGTGCAATAGGCAACGTCGCCTATGCGAAAACCAAGCGAATGCACGTCGCCATGCTGCTGCATATGCACCTTAAAGGGGATCGGCCCGCCTGCCCCGTCGATGATAACAGGGTCGTTGATATCGGCGATAAGCTGCGGCCTGACGATCGGCGGATAGTTGCTGCCCGCCGGCGTCTCCAGGCAATAGGCAAAACCGTCGCGGATACGCGCCATGGTGACGGGATCGGCCCAGATCGGAATACGGTGTTTCTGAAGAGCGAAATAGATGCGCAGATCATCGATGCCGTGCAGATGGTCGGCATGGGCATGGGTGTAAAGCACGGCATCGACGGCTTCCACCTTCGCGGCAATCATCTGCTCGCGAAAATCCGGGCCGGTGTCGATGACGACGGTGGTCTTACCACCGTCAGGGCCGATCTGCTCGACCATGAAGGCCGCGCGCGTGCGCCTGTTCCTGGGGTTTTGAGGATCGCAGGCACCCCAGTCGCCGTTGATGCGCGGCACGCCGGGCGACGACGCGCAACCGAGAACCGTGAAGCGACGACGGTAGATTGCCACACCTACACCCTTGTCATCTTGGAAAAGCAACGGAAGGCGTTTTCGGTGGTGATTTCGGCCATATGCTCGAATGAAACACCATGCACTTCGGCCAGAACTTCCGCGGTGTTGACCACATAAGAGGGCTCGTTGCGTTTCCCCCGCCAACGCTTCGGCGCAAGATAGGGCGCGTCGGTTTCAACAAGCAGCCTGTCCAGCGGCACGGTGGCGGCAATATCGCGGATATCCTGCGACTTCGGGAAGGTCAGGATGCCGGAAAAAGACACGTAACCGCCAAGCTCGACGCCCGCTTTCGCCAGCTCCAGACCGGCGGAAAAGCAGTGCAGGATGAAGGGAAATGCGCCCTTCCCGCTTTCGGCGCGCAGGATAGCGGCCATATCGTCATCGGCGCTGCGGCTGTGGATGACGAGCGGCAGCTTCGTTCTTCTTGCGGCCTCTATGTGGCGAATAAGGCCGGTCTTCTGGTCTTCCGGCTTTTGCGTATCGTAGAAATAATCCAGACCCGCCTCACCGATCGCCACGATCTTGTCGTGGCTCTCCGCCAGTCGCACAAGCTCGTCGGCGGAAATGTCTAGTTCCTCGTCGGCATTGTTCGGATGTGTGCCGACCGAGCAGAAAACCGAGGGATAGTGTTCCGCGATCTTCAAAAGCTCCGGCAGACGGCGCACCCGGGTCGAGATCGTCACCATCTGGCTCACACCCGAGGCGTGGGCACGAGCGATGATATCGTCGCGCTCCGCCTCGAAATCGGGAAAATCCAGATGGCAATGGGTATCGATCAGCATGGTCTTGCCTTCACGCTTCCGGGGCGACGTAACGCGGGAAGACCGGCTTCGGCGCTTCGAGCGGTGTGCCTGGAACCAGACGTCCGGCCTCGCCAAGCGCTGTGAAATCTCTGCCGTCGGCAGGCGCCGCAACGAGATCGAGCAGCTTGTCGCAGGACTGAGGCATGAAGGGCTGCAGCAGGATGCCGATCTGGCGCACCACTTCGGCCGTCACGTAAAGCACGGTGCCCATGCGCTCCGGATCGGTCTTTTTCAGCGCCCACGGCTCCTGCGACGCGAAATAACGGTCGGTGTCCGAAACGATGGCGATGATGGCGGCAAGCGCACGATGAATGAGCTGTTTGCCCATTTCCTCGCGGCAGACCGCAAGCAGCCCGTCGGCGGAGCCAAGCATCGCTTTGTCTTCATCGTTGAATGCGCCGGGCGTCGGGATCTGACCGTCGCAATTCTTGACGATCATCGACAGCGAACGGCTGGCCAGATTGCCGATGCCATTGGCGAGATCGGCATTGATGCGGGTGGCGATGCCCTCTTCGCTATAGCTGCCATCCTGCCCGAAAGAGACTTCGCGCATGAAGAAATAACGAACCGGATCGAGGCCGAAATGGGCAACCAGATTGGCCGGGTCGACGACGTTGCCGAGCGACTTCGACATCTTCTCGCCCTTGTTGAGCAGGAAGCCATGCGCATAAACCCGCTTGGGCAGCGGCAGCTTGGCGCTCATCAGGAAGGCCGGCCAGTAGACCGCGTGGAAGCGGATGATGTCCTTGCCGATAATGTGCACGTCGGCAGGCCAATATTTGGCGCGGGGACCGTTCCTGTCCTCGATATAGCCGGTCGCGGTAATGTAGTTGGTCAGCGCGTCAACCCAGACATACATGACATGCTTGGGATCATCAGGAACCTTGATGCCCCAGTCAAAGGTGGTGCGGGAAATCGACAGGTCCTTCAGGCCGGATTTGACAAACGAGATGATCTCGTTGCGACGCTCGGCCGGACCGATGAAGTCAGGGTTCTCCTCGTAGAGCTTCAGGAGTTTATCCTGATATTCGGAGAGCTTGAAGAAGTAGCTTTCCTCTTCCACCCATTCGACCGGCGTGCCCTGCGGCCCGTAACGGACACCATCGGCGCGTACTTCCGTCTCGTCCTCGGCGTAATAGGCCTCATCGCGCACGGAATACCAGCCGGCATAGCTGTCCTTGTAGATGTCGCCGCTATCGGCCATCAGGTTCCAGATATTGCGCGAGGTCTCGTGGTGACGCTCTTCCGTGGTGCGGATGAAATCGTCGTTCGAGGCGTTTAGCAGCTTGCCCATTTCACGGAACTGGTCGGAATTGCGCTGCGCAAGTTCTTCCGGCGAAATGCCTTCCGCCCTTGCCGTCTGCTGCATCTTCTGGCCGTGTTCGTCCGTGCCGGTCAGGAAGAAAACATCCATTCCGTCCAGGCGCTGAAAACGTGCCATGGCATCCGTCGCAATCAACTCATAGGCATGGCCGATATGCGGCTTGCCGTTGGGGTAGGAGATCGCGGTGGTGATGTAGAATGGTGTCTTGTCTGTCATGACGGTCTATCGACTTTACAGGCTGTTTTTTGGATAGACCGCTCTTAAACCATTGTTCGCAGCAGCGAAACAACAACTTCCCCATTTTGGGTATGATTCATATCGCGGCGCCTAAACCGAACGGATATCTTCCAGAATGGAAAGCACCATCTGCTTCTTGTCGAGATTATAGGCCTGCGCCACGGTGATGCGTTCCAAAAGCGTCGAGGAAAGCCGCGCATGTTTTTCCGCCGCCGCGATATCGCCCGCCATTGCCGCCACCCGGGCCCGTTCCATTAGCTCTTCCGTCACATGCTCCATGAAGAAGCCGAGAACGATGTCGCCGTCCTTCTGCGCCAGAACCTCGGCAAGCTTGTGCATCTTCTTGCGGGCGCCCGGCCCTTCCGCAGACATCACCTCGGCAAAGGCCTCGACAATGTCGGAACCGCCGTAATTCATCAGCTTCAACGCCTGCGCGACACTGCCCTTGGACGCCGCAAGCAGGGCGTCGCGCTTTTCGCCTTCAGGACTGATGTCGAGTTGATCGAGCGCTTGCACCATCGCCGCATCGGAAAGCGGCAGGAGCCGTAGCGGCATGCAGCGCGAGCGGATAGTCGGCAGCAATTTTCCCGGTGCATGTGAAAGCACGAGGAACATCGCCCGTTTCGGCGGCTCCTCCAGAATTTTCAGGATGGCATTAGCGGCGTTGCGGTTGAGATCGTCGGCCGGGTCGATGATGACGATACGCCAGTTGCCGGTGCCCGAGGTCTGCGAAAAGAAATGCCCTGCACGCCGCACCTCATCCACCGTGATCGCGGATTTGACGCGACCGGTCTTCTCATCCACCGGACGGGTGAGATGCAGGAGATTGTGCGAGGCGCCGGCAGTGATCTGCCGGCTGACGAGCGATTGCGGATCGGGGTCAGCAATGAAATCCGGTGCGGATGCGGGATCGGGGTGGGTCAGCACATGATTGGCGAACCGGAAGGCGAGCGTCGCCTTGCCGATGCCCTCCGGTCCTTCGATCAGAATGGCGTGGTGACCTTTGCCGGAGCGATAGGATTGCGCAAGGAACGCCTCCGCCTCTTCATGCCCGAAAAGCTTCGTGTTCTGCTGCGGCGCAATCGCGCCGTCGAGAACGCCCTGAACCTCACTCATGCGCCGCGTCCGCTGCGTTTCCCGCACGCTCGAGCAATGGCTCAACGAACGACATGACGTCTTCCGTGACCTTGTCTTCCGGCTGGTCGGCATTGACGATACGGCACCGACGCGGTTCGGCCAGCGCAATATCCAGATAGGCCTCGCGCCGCTTCTCGTGGGTCTCGATTTCCTCTTTTTCGAAGCGGTCGGGGGTTGCGCCCTCATCCGCACGTTTTCTGGCGCGCGCGAGACCCTTTTCGGCAGCGATATCGAAGATCAGGGTCAGCTCGGGCACGACGCCATCGATGGCTATCCTTTGCAGCGTCTCAATGAAATCAGGCTCCAGATTGCCGGTCGTGCCCTGATAGACACGCGAGGAATCGAGAAAGCGGTCGCAAAGCACGATCTCACCGCGCGCAAGCGCCGGGCGAATGACCTCTTCGACATGGTCGTTACGCGCCGCCGCAAACAGGATCGCCTCCATCCGCACGCCGAACGATTCGGCCGCACCTGACAGAATAACGTGTCGGACCGCCTCTGCGCCTGGCGAACCACCCGGCTCACGCGTGACGACCACCTCGAAACCACGGCCGCGAAGCGCCTCGGCAAGCGTGCGAATCTGCGTCGACTTGCCAGCGCCTTCGCCGCCCTCGAAGCTGATGAACAATCCGGTCTTTTCGGCCAATGTCTCGTCCTGCACGGGTTTCCTGAAATTCGAAATGCCTGTTTACAGCATCGAAGCGAAATGTGTGAAGCGCTTTTGAGAAAAACCAGTGCGTGAACAAAAGCATAGGAATAAGGCGGCGAAAATGGCCACTACAGCCAGAAGAGGAGCAATTCCTTCAGCGCGCCCGTCGCATTCTGGGTGAGCGAACCCTTGCCCACCGCCGTCTTCGTATAAAGCGGCACTTCACGCAGCAGCCGTTCGCCCGAAAATATCTTGAGTGTTCCAGCGTTCGCGCCGACATCCAGCGGCGCATTCAGCGGCCAGCGATAGACGATACGGCCGGCAATGCGATCCGGATTATTGACCGGCACCAGCACGCTGACATCTTCCTTCGGTGAAAGATCGATATGCGAGACATCGCCGCCATAAACGCTGACGGCGCCGACGGCTTCATCCTTGCTGAAAAGATGGCGTTTTTCGAAAGCCGTCAGGCCCCAGTCCACCACCCGGTGGGCTTCTTCCTGTCGCGTCTTGTCATCGGCAATGCCTGCAAGCGCCAGATAGACGCGACGCCCTTCCCGTTCGGCCGAAACGACAGCTGCAAAACCGCTGCCTTCCGCAAAACCGAGACCGAGACCATCTATGCCGCTGCCCGGCATCAACAGCGTGTTCTTGTTGCGCTGGAAAATCCGGTTCCACTCGAAGTCGGGCTTGGTGAAAAGCGCGTAGCGATCGGGATAGGTGTCGTGCAGATGCTGGGCGAGACGCACCATATCCCTGGCGGTCGTCCGGTTGCCGGGATCGGGAAGTCCCGTGGAATTGGAAAATATGCTGCGGTTCATGCCAAGTTCGCCCGCCCGCGCCGTCATGCGCTTGGCGAAAGCGGCATCCGAGCCGGCCATGCCTTCAGCCACGATAATGCAGCCGTCATTGGCATTCTGCACGATGATGCCGGTCAAGAGATCGTTGATGCCGACGGAGGATTTCAGGGCCGCAAACATGGTGGAGGTGCGCGAGGGAGCGCCGCCCGTGCGCCATGCATATTCCGAGACCGGATAGGCGGTCTCCGGCGTCACCTGCCCTTTGGAGAGCGCATCAAGCACCACTTCCACCGTCATCAGCTTGGCAAGCGATGCTGGCGGAAAGGACTGATCTTCATTTTGCGAAAGAAGCACCGTGCCGGTTTCGGCATCGATCATATAGGCCTGTTCAGCCTTGGCGATGAAAGGGGCTGTCTGCGCTTGCGCCGCGCCCGCACTGAAAAATGCAAAGGCGACCACAATGATGGCCGACCGGTAAGAGCGATGTATGGCCTTGCGCATGAAACCGCCCAGTCCTGCGTGCTGCAACCGGCTGCACGCCATGAAAGCGAAAGGCAGCCTTACTCTCAATTCGTCAGCGAGACTTCGCCTGCTGACGCTTCACATGGGCGAGTATCGATTGCTCGTTGAGCGCACCACGGTCGACGAGCACACTGTCGAAGGCACGCACGGACTTCGAAACCGTAGCTGATTCTTCGGAATAGGCCGCCGAATATTTGGAGGACGGCGTTGGCACGCGCAGATAATTTCCGCCGGGCGCTGCCGGCTCACGCATGAAATTGCCCTCCGGTCGCTCGGCCAGGAATGGGCCGATTTCCGGCAGGATAACAAACTGTTCGAAAGCCGGCTGGACGCCGTTGACGAGTGGCATGGCCTGAAGTGCGGCATTCTTCTTGGAGCCAACCAGCGCCATCTGCGTGGAGCCGCCATAATTCGGGTTAGACGCCGGCGCAGGCACGAAGTTCGGCGAAGCTGAAGCGACCATCACGCCCGTTGCAATCTGCCCTTCCGGCGCCACGCCCGGCGAGCGCGAACCCTTCGGAATATAGGAGGCCATCAGATAGGGCATGTCGTGACCGTCAAGCGGCGCACGGCCGGCATATTGCACACGCACATTCGCCGTACCTGTCGCCTTCATGTCGAGAAGATCGGCGGTCTTGCTGGAAACGTCGATCAGGCGACCTTCATGAAAAGGTCCGCGATCGTTGACGCGTACCAGCACCGACGCGCCATTTTCCATGTTGGTGATGCGCGCATAGCTCGGCAGGGGAAATGTCGGATGTGCGGCGGAAAGATGTTCTTTATCGTAAACTTCGCCATTCGCCGTCAGGCGGCCGTGGAAGGCGGAACCGTACCAGGAGGCGAGACCGGTCTTGTTGTAACCCGGCTCTTCTTTCGGAAAATAACGGCGGCCCTTGACCGTGTAGGCATTGCCGACCAGCTCTCGTCCGCCGCCCTTGGGAATGCTCTTCCCATCGGCCACACGCGGGCTGGCTTTGACGCCATATTCCGATTCCGAGAAATATTCCTTGCTGCGCTTGGGCTTAGGCTTTGTCTCAGAGGTTGTGGAACACGAAGCTGTCGCGGCGCAAAGCACGGAAATTGCAAGCCACTTCGCACCCGATCTGGTGCTGATGCCGAGTTTCTTGACCGTAGATTTCAAATCGTCTGCCCCACGCTTATTGGCCCACGCTTATTGGCTTGGAGAACCGCACCCTCACTTGCCTCGATAAATTACCCCTGCCATCGAAGCACCTAACAGTCGCTTAATCTTGTGCATAACGTGGCGAAAATGCGAACGACTTCTGCAAATTCGATAAAATTGTAACGAACGTGGTTAATGATTTCTATCCTTTCGGCCCGCTCTTGGGGTGCGATCTAACCGCCCCCGCCGTCTCTTCCCGGCCTATATGCAAGGAAAAAATGGATGACGACGGCGTTTTCTCCCCGCAAACAAACGAGCTTCCGCCGGTTTCGGCTGAGGGAGGAAACATGATCAAGTTTATGAAAACCACAGGCCTGGCAATCGGCCTCGCCTTCGCATCCTTCGCCGCAACGGTACCCGCGGGGGCGCAGGACATGGAGCTCAGAATCGGGCCGGACGGCGTTCGCCCTGTCATCCGCGATCGTGATCGGGACCGGGACATGGACCGCCGGGGTTCTCCCCGTATGCGCGGCTGTAGCGAACGCGAAGCGCGCGCCGCCGCCCGGGAAGCCGGACTGCGCGATCCCGAAGTCGTGCGCGTCACCCCCGGCCGTGTCGTGGTCGAAGGGTTCACGCGCCGCGGCCAGGATCGCATCACATTCGCAAACGAACGGGGCTGCCCGGAAATCTGATGATATCAATCACCGCATGGAACCCGCCGGAAGGCGGGTTTCTCGTCATGCCGATTTTTAGCCATCCCAAATCCTGACGACACGTCGGAATCATTGTTTTGGCTGAATGGCAGATGGGGTGGGATTCGAACCCACGGTACGCTCTCACGCACGCCGGTTTTCAAGACCGGTTCCTTAAACCACTCGGACACCCATCCTTCGGTGGTGAGGCTTTATAGCGTTTTGAAAATGGCCGTCAATCCCGCTACTTCAAGCGGATGCCTCTCTGCACTTTCCCTGCCAGGATCCCCTTGCGGATCATTGTCCGGGCGTGGTTCCAGAAGGCAGCAGCGAGCCTTCCCCGGAAGGAACATTGGGAACCTGCTGCGCTGAATCAAACAGTGTCAGGCTGAGAACGATTGCGACAAGCACCAGCAAAAGCGCCACGAAGAGGATTCCCGATTTATCCATACGTTTGCTCATGTCACGTTATGTTAAAGGCGAATATGTGCAATTCGAGGCAATGCAAAGAATAAAGCAAAAGTCTGTCAAGTTGTCTTACAGATTCACATAACTCATCGTTCAAAAATCTGCATATTGAGCGAAATTTATGCATAGGCGTACTGTTTGGGACGGAAATGACCTATCGCGTCAGCACTATTGTCACTTATATCAAGCCATCGCTCCCGGGCATTGCCCAACTTTCCCCGAGCGATCAACCTGCCCCGCCCGTTTGCGGGGCTTTTTTCTTTTATGGTCACGCAAGAGGAAAAGCAGCCAAAAGGCCAGCGCCGCGCTATAACGTCTTTGCCTCAAACGCCGATGCCTGGTCCGCCATTGCCGTGCCGGCCGTCGCCCCTGAGAATATCCTCGAACAGGTTGAGCAGCGCCGGCGGCAGGGTGTCGGAGAATTCCGCAATGATCTCGCTGGCGCGATTATAGGAATAGATGGCCGAGAGAGTCAGAACCAGAAGCACGATCCAGGGCCAGATCGGCTTGCGCCTTTGCGGGCCACCGCTCTGTTGTTGCGGTAAAGTCATCCTACCACCTCCCGTTCAGGCCTTCACGCGCGGTTCGCCTCCAGGCGCATAGGCGGTTTTCTGCTGAAAGCGGAATATGTTGCCACATTGGGCGCAGCGGATCATGAAATCCGTCGGATCGCCCGAGGCGCGTTCCGTGCGAAATCCCCTCGGCATGTCATCGATGCGAAAATCCACGTCCCGGCGGCTCTTGTCATCCGATTCCGACGCCTCGGCAAAACCCTGATGACCACATTTGGAACATTCGAGCTTTCGGGAATATCTGTCGCGCGCTGCCATCTGCCGTCCTTTGTTTGGTTGGTATCAGGTAGCAGCGGCAAAACGTCATTTCAATGCCGGCCGCCTCGGGTTAAAGCTTTGTACGGCTATTTTCCGTCTGGAAAATCATCCGGCGGCCGGAACGAATATGGAAGCCCATGCACAACCAAAGACCCCTGCTTTCATCGTCTCTCGTGCGCCGCGCAGCCCTCATTGCCGGAATTCTTCTCATCATCCTCGCCGCCCTCAATGTCGGCATCAAATGGTATGGCGAGCGGATCCTCAAAGCGGGACATGTGACCGATACCGATGAGGTGGCGATCACCATCGGCAACGATCGGCTGAAACTCGCCAAGAACACGCTGCGAACGCCTTTAGAGAGACAGGGCGGCGAAAGCGAACGGGTCGACCTCTATCTCACCTGGCCTGACCTCAAAGGATATGAGGAGGCGAATCGCGCGATCTTCGACGATCCCGCCCAGGCGGCGCGGCTGATCTTCGTCAAGCTCTCGCAAAGCACCATGTCGGAAGATATGTCCGGCCGTTTCGGGCCGATCTATTCACGGCTGACCGAAGGCGACCCCGTGCCGCTGAAACACGGCCTCCTGCTGCATCGCCTGCGCGCCGATTCCGGCTATGGCAAGGAAGTCATCCTGGCCGGCGAACGTGAAAACGACGATACCTTTGTGGCGCGCTGCCTCCTGCCGCAGCCACCGCAGGAAGGAACGGGCAGCGACTGTCAGAGGGACATCCATATCGGCCAGGACCTCAGCCTGTTCTACCGTTTCTCGGCCAATCTTCTGCCGCAATGGCAAAAGCTTGATGCGGATGTGAAAAACTATATCGCGCAACGCCTCGTAAAAGACGGAAAGCCGTGACACGGCACGGCACAGATTGGGTGCGAAAAGTCGCATTTTATGGAAGGCGGATACCTTTCATAAACCACTTGGTAACGCCATCCCGATAAAGTTTCTTCCCGGAGCATCGGGCGGGGCGTGTCCGAGCGGAACAGAAATATGCGATTGAAGAGTTCAGCAGTGTTGAAAAGTCTATCTGGAGCACATTCGCGCAAAGCGGGTGCAACGTCTTTCGTGAGGTTTGTTGCATTGACCCTTGCTGCGGCGTTCATAGCCGCAACATCCGTTCAGACCGCAAAGGCCGACCCGAAATATGCGGGTATCGTCATCGACGCAAAGTCTGGCAAGGTCCTGTATGGTGAGGATCCTGACGGTCTGCGTTATCCGGCATCGTTGACGAAGATGATGACGCTTTATCTGACATTCGAGGCGCTCAACAGCGGACGTATTTCGCTTGATTCCAGGGTGACTGTTTCGGCCAATGCCGCCAAGGAGCCGCCGTCGAAGCTCGGCGTGCGCGCCGGCGGCAGCGTTACCGTGGAACAGGCTATCCTTGCCCTCGTTACCCGGTCCGCAAACGATATGGCGACCGCGCTCGGCGAACATCTCGGCGGCTCGGAAGACCGTTTTGCCAGAATGATGACAGCAAAGGCCCGTGCACTTGGCATGACCCGCACGACCTATCGCAATGCCAACGGCCTGCCCAACACGGCGCAGATGACGACGGCACGCGACCAGGCCCGTCTCGGCATCGCGCTTCGCCAGCATTTCCCGCAATATTACGGCTATTTCAACACCCGAACCTTCAATTTCGGCAAGCAGGTGATTGGCAATCACAATCGCCTCGTCGGAACCGTGAAGGGCGTGGATGGCATCAAGACCGGTTATACCCGCGCAGCTGGCAGCAATCTGGCGACATCAGCGCAGCTTGATGGCCGCTCTATCGTCGCCGTCGTTCTCGGCGGACGCTCCAGCGCTGCCCGTGACGCCACCATGCGCAAGCTCGTCGCAACCTATCTGCCGCAGGCATCGCGCGGCGGCAACAGCAACCTGATCGCACAGACGCGGCCTGCCCCGGTCGAAGAACCCGTTACCGTTGCGGCAGCCGTTCCTTCTCCTTCCGTGGCCGTCGCAGCGACCGATTCCGGCCTGCCCAACGCCGGACCGGTGCCGCAGGCCCGCTACGAAGAAGCACCTGTCACAGCCTTTGCAGGCTCTTCTTCCAATGCCGCCGTCAAGGCCATGGAAGCCGCCACCTGGCAGAAGGGCAAGGATCCGATCGTTCGCGCACCGGTCGCTCCCGATCGTAATCTGATCACCAACTCGACCAAGTTGGACAATATCGTCACGGCATCTACCGCACCTTCCGTCTCCCCCAGGGCAGAGGCGCCGCAGGGTGGCTGGGTCATCCAGATCGGCGCATCGCCGGACGAAAACTCCGCCCGTGGCCTGCTGCAGAACGCGCAGGAAAAAGGCGGCGCGGCACTGCGCTCCGCAAAACCATTCACGGTTGCCTTCAGCAAGGACGGCTCCCAGATCTACCGCGCCCGTTTCGGCGGCTTTGATGGCCAGAACGCTGCGGTAAATGCATGCAACGCATTGAAAAAGAAAGGCGTCAGCTGCTGGGCGTCACTCCAGTAACAGATGTTTCCGCAGGCGGTGCTTCATGGTCGAAACATCGCCTGTCTCCTCGAATTGTGTAATGAGTAGCGAGGCTTTCCAAGATGGCAGTCAACGAGAATTATTCGGACATTGCGTCTGGCAACGGGCATGGCAGCCAGTCGGTTCTGCATCCCATCCACGAGGCGGCAATGCGTATCGCCGATCTCGGTCTCAACCGTTCCAAGGCAAAGACGCGTGATCTCGTCAGCCTGCTTCTGTCGCACGGTGCCCGCGCCTGGCGCGCCAACCAGCCGGAAGCCCGAATCCACCTTCATGTCGCCCGCCGCTCGGGCCGCGCACCAATCCATATCCGCATCCGGTAACGAACCGGACGTAGCAAGCAAGACCCAAAGAAAAACCCCGCGGCGCCTGAGCACTGCGGGGTTTTCTTTTGCTTGACGAAGGCAGAAACGAGGCGGCTTACGCCTCGCTCTCCGGTGCTTCAGGCGCATCCGGCAGATTATCATCCGCCTCTTCGCCATGACCGTTCTCCACCTCATCGTCGCCCTCAGGCTCGTTGATGCGCTCCACGGAAACCACTTTCTCGTCCTTGGCGGTAGAGAATATCGTGACGCCCTTGGTGGCACGGCTGGCGATGCGGATGCCGTTGACCGGCACACGAATGAGCTGACCACCATCGGAAACCAGCATGATCTGGTCGCCCTCTTCCACCGGGAAGGCAGCGACGAGTTCGCCGATTTCATTGGTCTTGGCGGTATCGGTGGCACGGATGCCCTTGCCGCCACGGCCCGAGGTCCGGAAATCGTAAGAAGACGAACGTTTGCCGAAGCCCTTCACGGAAACCGTCAGCACGAATTCTTCGCGGGCCTTCAGCTCCTGATAACGCTCTTCGCTGAGTTCACCCTCTTCCGTCACCTCCTCACCGACGAGTGCGATATCGTCCTCATCGACGCCTGCGGCGCGCCGCTCGGTGGCCGAGCGCTTGAGGTAGGCGGCACGTTCCCACGGTTCGGCTTCCACATGGCCAACGATGGTCATGGAGATGATGCGGTCGCCATCGGCCATGTTGATGCCACGCACGCCGACGGAGTTGCGGCCGGCGAAGACGCGCACATCGTCCACGGGGAAGCGGATGCACTGGCCGAGCGCGGTCGTCAGCAACACGTCGTCACGATCGGTACAGGTTTCGACGGAGAGGATTTCATCGCCCTCCTCGTCCAGCTTCATGGCGATCTTGCCATTGCGGTTGACCTGTACGAAATCGCCAAGCTTGTTGCGGCGAACGGTACCACGCGTGGTCGAGAACATCACGTCAAGCGTTTCCCAGGTCGTTTCGTCCTCGGGCAACGGCATGATGGTGGTGATGCGCTCGCCGGGCTCCAGCGGCAGCATGTTGATGAGGGCCTTGCCCTTGGACTGCGGCGTGCCGATCGGCAGGCGCCAGACCTTTTCCTTGTAGACGATGCCACGCGAGGAGAAGAACAGCACCGGCGTATGGGTATTGGCAACAAAAAGACGGTTGACGAAATCCTCGTCGCGAGTAGCCATGCCGGAACGGCCCTTGCCGCCGCGGCGCTGCGCCCGGTAGGTGGTCAGCGGTACGCGCTTGATGTAACCGAGATGCGAAACGGTGACGACCATGTCCTCGCGGGCGATGAGGTCTTCATCGTCCATGTCAGGACCGCCCTCGACGATCTGCGACCGGCGCGGCGTGCCGAACTCGTCGCGGATCGAAACAAGTTCGTCCTTGACGATCTGCTGGATACGCACGCGAGACGACAGAATGTCCAGATACTCGCTGATTTCAGCGCCGATCTTGTTCAGCTCGTCGCCGATTTCATCGCGGCCAAGCGCGGTGAGGCGGGCAAGGCGCAATTCGAGAATGGCGCGCGCCTGCTCTTCGGAAAGATTGTAGGTGCCGTCTTCGTTGATGCGGTGGCGCGGATCGTCAATGAGACGGATCAGGCTTTCCACATCCTGCGCCGGCCAGCGGCGTGTCATCAGCTCTTCGCGGGCCGAAGCCGGATCGGGAGCGTGACGGATGACGCGGATGACTTCGTCGATATTGGCGACCGAAATCGCCAGACCGACCAACACATGCGCGCGGTCGCGTGCCTTGCGCAGCAGATATTTGGTGCGGCGGCTGACAACGTCTTCACGGAAGGCAACGAAGGCCCGCAGCATGTCGAGCAGCGTCATCTGTTCCGGCTTGCCGCCGTTCAGCGCCACCATGTTGCAGCCGAAGGACGTCTGCAGCGGTGTATAACGGTAAAGCTGATTCAGGATGACGTCGGCATTGGCATCGCGCTTCAGTTCGATGACGACGCGATAACCCTGGCGGTCGGACTCGTCGCGCAGGTCGGAAATGCCCTCGATGCGCTTTTCCTTGACCAACTCGGCCATCTTTTCGATCATCGAGGCCTTGTTCACCTGATAGGGAACTTCGGTGATGATGATCTGTTCGCGGTCGCCGCGCATCGGCTCGATGGTGGCGACACCGCGCATGATGACCGATCCACGCCCGGTCTCATAAGCCGAGCGGATGCCTGAACGGCCCATGATCAGCGCGCCGGTCGGGAAATCCGGTCCGGGAATGATCTGCATCATCTCGGGCAGTTCGATCGCCGGATTTTCAATCAGCGCGACGCAGCCGTCGATAACCTCGGACAGATTGTGCGGCGGAATATTGGTGGCCATGCCCACCGCGATGCCGCCTGCCCCGTTTACCAGAAGGTTCGGGAACTTTGCGGGAACGACGACCGGCTCCTGCAACGTGCCGTCATAGTTGTCGCGGAAATCGACCGTTTCCTTGTCGAGATCGTCGAGCAGAGAATGCGCGGCCTTTTCGAGACGGCATTCGGTGTAACGTTCGGCCGCCGGCGGGTCGCCATCGATGGAGCCGAAATTGCCCTGTCCGTCAATCAGCGGCAGACGCAGCGACCAATCCTGCGCCATACGCGCCAGCGCGTCATAGATGGCCGAATTGCCGTGCGGATGGAATTTACCCATCACGTCACCGGTGACGCGGGCGCATTTGACGTATTTCTTGTTCCAGTCGATGCCGAGTTCGGACATGCCGTAGAGGATACGGCGATGAACCGGCTTCAGGCCGTCTCGCACATCGGGAAGCGCGCGGGACACGATAACGCTCATGGCGTAATCGAGATACGACCGCTGCATTTCCTCCATGATGGAAATCGGTTCAATGCCTGGCGGAAGTTTTCCGCCGCCGGGGGGGCTCTGGTCAGTCAAAACGGATCACATTCTCTGTTAAGAATCGGATGGATTTTTATAGCGGAAACAGCAACGTTAAGCCAATTTCCCGGCGAGTTTTGAACAGGCTTTTGCGTCATTTGCAAGACGAGCGCCGCTTTTCACGATTTAGCCCGGCAAAAGCACCGCTGCTCCCTTTCAATGTTCCGGCGAGTTGCGTAGGCTTCGCCGTAAAAACAGATAAGACGGGGAAAGAATGGCCAGCAGCGAAACGCTCATCAACGCGCTTACCACACTTCTG
Organism: Agrobacterium sp. El2ro-1b; assembly: GCF_048298475.1. NCBI lineage: Bacteria > Pseudomonadati > Pseudomonadota > Alphaproteobacteria > Hyphomicrobiales > Rhizobiaceae > Agrobacterium > Agrobacterium sp. El2ro-1b. The sequence goes on from NZ_CP103458.1 coordinate 1,143,021, forward strand.
GTCACGCTCGATCCGCCCGGTCTCGCCCCCGTTTTCCTGGCACTCACCGTCGGCATGACGCGCGATCAGCGCAGCCAGGTAGCGTTGCGCGGCTCCATCATCGCCTTTGGTATTCTCGCGGTCTTCGCGCTCTTCGGTCTTGCCATTCTCAACCTGCTCGGCATTTCGCTCGGTGCCTTCCGCATCGCCGGTGGCCTTCTGCTGTTCTGGATTTCCTTCGAGATGATTTTCGAGAAACGCCAGGAGCGCAAGGAAAAGACCTCGGAAATCGCCATCACCAAGGATCATCTGCACAATCTGGCGGTCTTTCCGCTGGCCCTGCCGCTGATCGCCGGGCCGGGCGCCATTTCCGCCACCGTGCTGCTTGCCGGTTCGATGAAAACCACCGTCGAGATGGTGGTGTTGATCCTCATCCTCGCTTTCGCCATGGCCCTCGTTTATGCCGCGCTGATCGTCTCGGAACGTATGGACCGTTTCCTCGGCAATACTGGCCGCGCCATCCTCACCCGGCTGCTGGGCGTGCTGTTGGCAGCACTCTCGGTACAATTCGTGGTCGACGGCATAAAATCGGCCTTCGATTTCTGATCTCCGGTATGATCGCATGTCTGCGCAACAAAATCCCGCATCCGGCGATAACCCAGGAAAATCCATCCTTTAAATCCGGCCGCCGTTTCGGCTAAAAGACGCGCATCTTTTCCGGATTCGAAAGTTGTCATCATGCGCTCCACGCTGCGCCGCCTCATCCCGGATGCCGCCCCTGTCAGCAACAGGGAAAGACTGCGCTCCGCAACCGGTGCCTTTGTCGGCATTCTGCTGACGGGTCTTCTCGGCAGTTTGGCTCTGCGTTTCGATCCCACCCTGCCCGCCATGATCGCGCCGATGGGCGCGTCGGCCGTGCTTTTATTCGCCGTACCGTCCAGCCCGCTGGCGCAGCCCTGGTCGATCCTGTGCGGCAATCTGGTATCGGCTTTCGTGGGGGTAACCGCAGCGCTGCTGGTGCCGGATCCATTCCTCGCGAGCGCGCTCGCCATCAGCTTTGCGATCGCCGCGATGATGGCGCTGCGCTGCCTGCATCCGCCAAGCGGTGCCGTCGCGCTGACGGCCGTTCTCGGCGGCCCCGCCGTGCACAGCCTTGGTTATGGCTTTCTGCTCTGGCCGGTCGCCGGAAACTCGCTGATCCTTTTGGCCCTGGCACTCCTCTATAACAATGCCACCGGCCGCGCCTATCCCCACGGGCTGAAGCTTGGAAAGGCCGTCCACGGCACTACCGATCCCAACCCCATCCAGAAGATCGGTTTTTCTTCGACCGATCTCGATGAGGTGCTGAAGGAATATGACGAGGTTCTCGATATCGACCGGGACGAACTCGAGACCATCCTGCGCAAGACCGAACTGCGTTCTTACCGACGCCGCGCGCTGCATCTCGACTGCGCCAGTGTCATGTCGCGGGATGTGGTCGGTGTCGCCCCCGATGACAGCCTGCGCCACGCCCATGCGCTGCTGCACAGCCGCCATTTCAAGGCGCTGCCCGTCACCGACGATAAGGCCGAGATCGTCGGTATCGTCACCCAGACGGATTTCCTGGAAAAGGCAAGCTGGAGAAACGGCCGCCCCTCCATCGGCTTCCTGCAGCGGCTGCGCCTCATTCTGTCAGGCGCAAGCGCCCCCAACGATACCGTCAAGGACATCATGACCTCGCCGGTGAAAACCGTGCGACCGGAAACCTCGATCGAGGAAGCCATTATCCGTTTTGCTGAGGAAGGTCTGCATTACCTGCCGGTCATCGACGCCAAGGGAAAAATGGTGGGAATCGTGTCGCAATCCGATGTCATGGTTGCGATGCTGGCGGACAAGGTGGCGGCCTGAGCCTTTCCTTGGAGCCAAGAAACCAACCTGCCGTCGGAAGCCGTCAAAGCTTTAAGCGGCGGATGCTCCGACCATGGACAATGGTGAGAATGAGCACGCCGGAACCGTCAGTTTCATAAAAAATGACATGGCTTCCATGTTCGTGTCTGCGTATGCCTTCTCCAACAATCGTGGCTGAACGTCCCATACGTGGATTATTGCCAAGCAATTGGAAACAGCTTTCCATGCCGTCTTTGTACAGACGTGCCTGATTCAATCCGAACTGTTCAATACCATAGAGGAAGATGTCGAGAATTTCGTTTTCGGCTTGCGTGCTCAACCGATAATTATTCACGCAAGACGCCATGCGATGTCGCTACACGTTCAGCTTCCGCGAATAAATCATCCATGCTGCGGGACCCGACACCACTGGCGCGGGACTCCGCAACGATTTGGCGAAGCTCGTCAATGCTGAAATCCTGCCCTCGCCGGGCCCAGTCACGTCGTACGAGATCCCGCACGTAGTCACTGGCGCTGGCGTATTCACCCTTCTGGATACGGCTTTCGATCCAGTCTTTCATCGGGTCTGGCAAGGAAAAGGTCATGTTCGCCATGTCTCAAATCTCCTGTCAGCCCGATGATGATATCAATACATCAAAAAAACCACAAAATTCTGACTTGCGGCAGTGTCGACAGTATCAGCCTCAGAACGGAATATCGTCATCCATATCGTTTGAGAAGCCACCGGAAGGCTGGCCGCCGCCACGGGAAGAGCCGCCGCGCGGTGAGGACTGCTGGTCGTAACCGCCGCCGCTACCATAATCATTGCCACCGCCGAAATCGCCGCCACCGCTGCGACCACCACCGCCGCCGCCTTCACCGCGACCATCGAGCATCGTCAGCGTGGAGTTGAAGCCCTGCAGCACGATTTCGGTGGAGTAGCGGTCGTTGCCGGTCTGGTCCTGCCATTTGCGCGTCTGCAGCTGGCCTTCAATATAGAGCTTGGCGCCCTTCTTGACATATTGTTCAACGACCTTGCACAGGCCTTCGTTAAAAACCACGACCGTGTGCCATTCGGTCTTCTCCTTGCGCTCGCCGCTGTTGCGGTCACGCCAGGTTTCCGAGGTGGCGATACGCAGGTTGGCGATGGGGCGGCCATCCTGCGTCCGGCGGATTTCGGGATCGGCGCCGACATTCCCGATCAGAATTACCTTGTTTACGCTACCAGCCATCTCGTCATCCTGTCCGCCAGCCTTCATGACCGGCAATTGCATTTCAAAAAATCCCGCACACAATAACCACCGTCGCCCGCAAAGGGCACCGCAGGCAGGGAACTATCCACAAAGAATAATCTTAAGCTGCGGGAGCAGATATTCGCGCTTGCAATTCGTTCCTTTTTTGTTCTATTAAATCGCAGATTTCGAGTCAAGCATTCCGAAAAGCTGCGATCGATTGGAAATAGACCTCGACACCTCCGGCTGCGTCACTACATAAGGACGCGCTGCCATCAAGCCTGTTATTTTTGTCCGAGCCTTGTCATGAGTGAACTGAAGACGATTTCCATCCGCGGCGCCCGCGAGCACAATCTCAAGGGCATCGATCTGGATCTACCGCGCAACAAGCTGATCGTCATGACCGGGCTTTCCGGCTCGGGCAAGTCGTCGCTTGCCTTCGACACGATCTATGCCGAAGGGCAGCGCCGTTATGTCGAGAGCCTTTCGGCCTATGCGCGCCAGTTCCTGGAAATGATGCAGAAGCCGGATGTCGACCAGATCGACGGTCTGTCGCCGGCAATCTCCATCGAGCAGAAGACCACCTCGCGCAATCCGCGCTCCACGGTTGGCACGGTCACCGAGATTTACGACTATATGCGCTTGCTGTTCGCGCGTGTCGGTGTGCCCTATTCACCTGCTACCGGCCTGCCGATCGAAAGCCAGACGGTCAGCCAGATGGTCGACCGCATCCTCGCTTTCGAGGAAGGTACGCGTCTTTACATCCTCGCGCCGATCGTGCGGGGCCGTAAAGGCGAGTACAAGAAGGAACTGGCCGAGCTGATGAAGAAGGGCTTCCAGCGCGTCAAGGTGGATGGCCAGTTCTACGAGATCGCCGACGTGCCTGCCCTCGACAAGAAATACAAACACGATATCGATGTGGTGGTCGACCGTGCCGTGGTGCGCCCGGATATGGCAGCGCGCCTCGCCGACAGTCTCGAAACCTGCCTCAAGCTCGCCGACGGGCTGGCAATCGCCGAATTCGCCGACAAGCCTCTGCCGCCGGAAGACACCGCCGCTGGCGGCTCAGCCAACAAGTCGCTCAACGAAACCCATGAGCGTGTGCTGTTTTCAGAAAAATTCGCCTGCCCCGTTTCCGGCTTCACCATCCCGGAAATCGAGCCACGTTTATTCTCCTTCAACAATCCCTTCGGCGCCTGCCCCAGCTGCGATGGCCTCGGTTCGCAGCAGAAGGTGGATGAAAACCTGATCGTTCCCGAGCCGGCCCGCACGCTGCGCGACGGCGCCATCGCCCCTTGGGCAAAGTCTTCCTCGCCCTATTACAACCAGACGCTGGAAGCGCTCGGCAAGGCCTTCGGTTTCAAGCTGTCGAGCAAATGGACGGATCTTTCGAAGGAGGCGCAGCACGCCATTCTTCAGGGCACGGATGACAAGATCGAATTCAACTATCAGGACGGCGCCCGCTCCTACAAGACGGTGAAGAACTTCGAAGGCATCGTGCCCAATCTGGAGCGCCGCTGGAAAGAGACCGACAGCGCCTGGGCGCGGGAGGAAATCGAGCGCTACATGTCGGCAGCGCCCTGCCCGGCCTGCGCCGGTTATCGCCTGAAGCCGGAAGCGCTCGCCGTCAAGATCAACAAGCTGCATATCGGCGAAGTCACCCAGATGTCGATACGCAAGGCACGCGACTGGTTCGAGGTGCTACCGGAAAATCTCAACGCCAAGCAGAACGAGATTGCGGTCCGCATTCTCAAGGAAATCCGCGAACGCCTGCGATTCCTCAACGATGTCGGACTGGACTATCTCAGCCTGTCGCGCAATTCCGGCACGCTGTCCGGTGGCGAAAGCCAGCGTATCCGTCTGGCCTCACAGATCGGCTCGGGTCTGACAGGCGTTCTGTACGTTCTGGATGAGCCTTCGATCGGCCTGCACCAGCGTGACAATGCCCGCTTGCTCGAGACGCTGAAACACCTGCGCGATATCGGCAATACCGTCATCGTTGTCGAACATGACGAGGACGCCATTCTGACGGCGGATTATGTGGTCGATATCGGCCCGGCCGCCGGCATTCACGGTGGTCAGGTGATCGCGGAAGGTACGCCGCAGGACGTGATGGCCAATCCGAAATCGCTGACCGGCAAATACCTCTCCGGCGAACTCGGCGTTGCCGTACCGGCCGAACGCCGCAAGCCGAAAAAGGGGCGCGAGATCAAGGTTTTTGGCGCCCGCGGCAACAATCTCCAGAATGTCACGGCGGCCGTGCCGCTCGGCGTTTTCACCGCGGTAACAGGCGTATCAGGTGGCGGCAAGTCCACCTTCCTGATCGAGACGCTCTACAAATCAGCGGCGCGCCGGGTGATGGGCGCACGCGAAATCCCGGCCGAGCACGACCGCATCGACGGTTTCGAATTCATCGACAAGGTGATCGATATCGACCAGTCGCCGATCGGCCGCACGCCGCGCTCCAATCCCGCCACCTATACCGGCGCCTTCACGCCGATCCGTGACTGGTTCGCCGGCCTGCCGGAAGCCAAGGCGCGCGGTTACGCGCCTGGCCGTTTCTCCTTCAACGTCAAGGGCGGCCGCTGCGAGGCCTGCCAGGGCGACGGCGTCATCAAGATCGAGATGCACTTCCTGCCCGACGTTTACGTCACCTGCGACGTCTGCCACGGCAAGCGCTATAATCGCGAGACGCTGGATGTCACCTTCAAGGGCAAATCCATCGCCGACGTGCTGGACATGACGGTGGAGGAGGGCGTTGAGTTCTTCGCCGCCGTGCCGGCGGTGCGCGACAAGCTGCAATCGCTGTTCGATGTGGGCCTCGGTTACATCAAGGTCGGCCAGCAGGCGAATACGCTCTCCGGCGGCGAGGCGCAGCGCGTCAAGCTCGCCAAAGAACTGTCGAAGCGCTCGACGGGCCGTACGCTCTATATCCTCGACGAACCGACGACGGGCCTGCATTTCCACGACGTCAACAAGCTCCTGGAAATGCTGCATGCGCTGGTGGAACAGGGCAATTCCGTCGTGGTGATCGAACACAACCTTGAAGTCATCAAGACCGCCGACTGGATCATCGATATCGGCCCCGAAGGCGGCACGGGCGGCGGCGAAGTGGTGGCAACCGGCACGCCGGAAGACATCGTCAAGGTCGAGCGCTCCTATACCGGCCACTTCCTGAAGGAACTTCTCGACCGCCGGCCGGCCGGGAAACGCGAGGCTGCGGAGTAATCCGCAGCTTTGGCAAAGGTTCAAAAGGCCGAAAGCCTGAGGAGGAACAGCATATGTCAACATCAGGAACGATCCGTACCGGTATCGGCGGATGGACTTTCGAGCCTTGGGAAGGCACGTTTTATCCGGAAAAACTGACGAAGAAACGTCAGCTCGAACATGCCAGCCGGCAATTGACGGCAATCGAGGTGAATGGCACCTATTATAGCAGTCAGAAGCCGGAAACCTTCGCCAAATGGGCTTCCGAAGTCCCGGAAGATTTCATCTTCTCGCTGAAGGCGAGCCGCTTCGTCACCAATCGCAGGGTTTTGGCCGAGGCCGGTGAATCCATGACGAAGTTTCTGACGCAGGGGCTGACGGAACTCGGGTCTCATCTTGGCCCGATCCTCTGGCAGTTCGCGCCCACGAAGAAATTCGATGCGGACGATTTCGGCGCCTTTCTGGCGCTGCTGCCGGAAAAACAGGACGGCATTTCCCTGCGGCATGTGGTCGAGGTGCGCAACGAGACATTCCAGGTACCGGAATTCATCGATCTCCTCGCCAAATACAAGGTCGCCGTCGTCTGCGCGGATCATCATGATTATCCGATGCTGCCGGATGTGACCGCCGATTTCGTCTATTGCCGCCTGCAGAAGGGCGAGGACGATATCAAGACCTGTTATCCGCAGACCGGGATCAGCGACTGGGCAAAGCGGGTCAAAACCTATGCGGCGGGCGGCGTGCCTGATGACCTGGCCCTGATCGCTCCCGAGCGGAAGGTCGAAAAGACCCCGCGCGACGTCTTTGCCTTCTTCATCACCGGCGGCAAGATCAATGCGCCCGTGGGTGCGCAGGAATTGCAAAAAGCGGTCTGAGGCGTCTCAGCCGGCCAGTTCTTTCATCGGGTTGAAATCGATGGCGGCGAAAGCTGCCTCGATTACCTCCGGCCCCGCTCCCGGCGGGGTGGCATCGCTGGAGAGGATTTGCCGGAAACGGCGCGCGCCCGGCATACCCTGAAACAGGCCGACCATGTGGCGGGTGACGTGATTGAGACGTCCACCTGCGGCAATATAATCAGCAGCGTAATCCATCATCGTGTCCCGCAAAGCCATCCAGTCATAGTGGCGGGTTTCCTCGCCATGGATGCGATGATCGACATCGGCAAGGATCGAAGTGTTGTGATAGGCGGCCCTGCCGAGCATCACGCCGTCCACGTATTTCAGGTGCTCGCTTGCCTGGTCGAGATCGGCGATGCCGCCATTGATGCCGATGAAGACGTCAGGATTGTCCCGCTTCATGCGGTAGACGAGATCATAATCAAGCGGCGGCACCTCGCGGTTTTCCTTCGGCGAAAGCCCCTGAAGCCAGGCTTTGCGCGCATGGACCCAGACCGCATCAGCACCGGCCGCCACGACCCGCGCCAGAAAATCCGGCAACACGGTTTCGGGCTCCTGGTCATCAACGCCGATGCGGCATTTGACCGTGACCGGCACAGCCGCAACCGCTTTCATAGCCGAAATACATTGCGCCACCACTTCAGGCTCGCGCATCAGGCAGGCGCCAAAGGTTCCGGATTGCACCCGGTCCGAAGGGCAGCCGACATTGAGATTGATCTCGTCATAACCGTAATCACCGGCAATCCGCACCGCCTCGGCAAGCTTGGCGGGGTCCGATCCGCCGAGCTGCAATGCAACGGGATGTTCCTGCGGGTGGTAACCGAGCAACTTGTCGCGCTGGCCATGGATGATGGCGTCGGCAACGATCATTTCGGTGAACAGCAAAGCGCGCTTCGACAGTTGCCGGTGCAGAAATCTGCACCTCGTATCGGTCCAATCGATCATCGGGGCCACGGCGAAGATTTTTTCGCCGCTGGCAAGCGCTTGTCTGTACATGGATAAACCTCTTTGCGCCGGCTTCTACAGCAACGGACTGTAAAAAGCCAGTTTCGCTCGCGACAGCATTTTGAACTGGAAATCGCCCCGGAATCGCGGGACAAGACTCGCAGCCTCAAGAGACGACAGGAAATCCCCATGGCCGCCACCGTCATCCCCGCTCCGAAACCCGTTCTGCTGCCCGTCGAGGGCACGGACGACCTTTTCCCCGTGCGGCGGGTCTATTGCGTCGGCCGCAATTATGCCGATCACGCCATCGAGATGGGCCACGATCCCTCGCGTGAACCGCCCTTTTATTTCCAGAAGAACCCGGACAATCTGCTGCCAGCAGGTAATGATTTTCCCTACCCGCCGCTGTCCTCCAACGTGCACTACGAAGTTGAGTGCGTGGTGGTCCTGAAGAGCGGCGGCGCGGATATTCCGGCGTCGGAAGCATTGAACCACGTCTGGGGTTACGCCGTCGGCATCGACATGACCCGCCGCGACCTGCAGGATGGGTTGAAGAAAATGGGCCGCTCATGGGAAGGCGCCAAGGCCTTCGAATATTCCGCACCGGTTTCGGCCATTGTTCCCGCCGATAAAATCGGCCATCCCGCGACCGGCGCGATCTGGCTCGATGTCAACGGCGAACGCAGGCAGACCGGCGATCTCGCCCAGATGATCTGGAAGGTGCCGGAAGTGATCGCCGAGCTTTCCAAGCTGTTCACCCTTGCCGCCGGCGATGTGATCATGACCGGCACGCCGGCCGGCGTCGGCCCGATCGTGCGTGGTGACAGGATCGAGTGTGGCGTCGATGGTGTCGGCACGCTCTCGGTCAAAATCGCCTGATCGGCAGGAAACGCAAAGGGAGGATACCGCCATGCCGCTTTACCGCCTGGCCGACCGGGTGCCACAGACCCCTACCCCGGATCGTTACTGGATTGCTCCCGATGCCAATGTCATCGGTTCGGTCACGCTTGGCGAGGATGTCGGCATCTGGTTCGGCGCGACGCTGCGCGGCGATAACGAGCCGATCAGCGTCGGGCGCGGTACCAATATTCAGGAAGGCGTGATGGTGCACAGCGATCCGGGTTTTGCCGCTGTTATCGGCGACATGTGCACCATCGGCCACCACGCCATTATCCACGGCTGCAGCATCGGCGACAATACGCTGATCGGTATGGGCGCAACGATTTTGAACGGCGCAAAGATCGGCCGTAACTGCCTCGTCGGCGCCAACGCGCTGGTGACGGAGGGCAAGGAGTTTCCGGATAATTCGCTGATTGTCGGCTCGCCGGCGCGGGCCATCCGCACGCTGGATGAGGACACCGTGGCGGGCATTCGCCGTTCGGCGGAAAAATACATCGAGAACTGGAAACGTTTTTCGACGGATCTGGCGATCATCGAATAATGATGGATGGCGGGCGCCGACGCCCGCCCCTCACAATTGGCGTTATGCCGCGCAGGCGGCGCAAAGGCCGCGGATTTCAATGGTGGTCTTTTCCGCCTTGAACTTGCTGTCCTTCACCCAGCGCTCCAGACGGTGGTCGATCTCATGGTCGTGAAACTCCGTCACCTGCCCGCAGGATTCGCAGATGGCAAAAGCCACGCTTCCATGGTGTTGCGAGCAGCATTCGGCCTGCGTATGGGTGCAGGCAACAAACGCATTGAGGCTTTCCAGCCGGTGCACGAGACCGAATTCCACCAGCTTTTCCAGTGCCCGGTAAACCTGCAACGGCGCGCGGAAGCCATCGTCGCGCAGCTTGTCGAGGATCATATAGGCGCTGAGCGGCTGATGCGCGTTTGAGAGGGCATTCATCACCAGCGACTGGTTCTTGGTCAGGTTCTGCTGGGTCTGCGCATTCATGGCTTGCCTCCTTCATCCGCGGAGCGGGAAAAACCCGGCGCCGGCAACAGGCTTATAACGAACAGGATCACCGCGGCAACCACGATGGACGGGCCGGACGGCGTATCATAGGTCAGCGAGCCGAACAGCCCGCCGACAACGGCAACCGCGCCGATCAGCGAGGCTATAACCGCCATCACCTCCGGCGTGCTGGAAAAACGCCGCGCGGTCGCGGCCGGTATGATGAGCAGCGAAGTGATGAGCATGATGCCAACCACTTTCATGGCGATGGCGATCGCCAGCGCCATCAGCAATGTGAAGATGAGCTTCGATCGCTCCGGGTTCAGCCCCTCGGCTTCCGCCAGTTCGGTATTGACGGTGGAAGCGAGCAGCGACCGCCACAGGAAGACCATGGAAACGATGACCACCACCCCGCCGCCCCAGATCAGCGCGATATCGCTGCGGGTGACGGCAAGAATATCGCCGAACAGGAATGAGACGAGATCGATACGCACCCAGCTCATGAAGGCGACAATGACAAGGCCGATCGCCAGCGCCGAATGAGACAGGATGCCAAGCAGTGCATCGGAGGAGAGCGCCTGCCGCCGCTGCAGGAAAATAAGCAGGATCGAGACGGCGGACGCCACCAGAAAAACGCTGACGATGAGATTGAGTTGCAATAGCAGCGAGAGCGCCACGCCGAGTAGCGCCGAATGGGCCATGGTATCACCGAAATAGGCCATGCGTCGCCAGACGACAAAACAGCCGAGAGGACCGGCGGTGAGCGCAACGCCGATGCCGGCGACCATGGCGCGTACGAAGAAATCGTCAAACATGGCGTTCTCCCTGCCGAAGGCCGTCGGGCGCATGGTCCCCATGCTCCCCATGATCATGGCCGCAACCGCATTCGCCATCCTCATCATGGTGGTGCCCATGGTCATGATGATGATCATGCGCGTGATGGTGCCCGTCCTCGGGATGGCAATGGTCCGTCACCGTTCCATCCGCATGCTGCACCCGGCCATCGGGCAGATGGGTGTGGTCGTGACGGTGGCTGTAAACGGCCAGTGCCTTGGCCGCCGTGCCGCCGAAAAGCCGCATATATTCCGGGCTCTGGCTCACCGCCTGCGGCGTGCCGCGGCAGCAGACATGGCCGTTCAGGCAGATCACAGTATCGGTTTCCGCCATCACCACATGCAGGTCATGTGAGATTAACAGAATGCCGCAATCGTTTGAATTCCTGATATTTTTAATCAGATCGTAGAGAGCGATCTCACCGGAAAAATCGACACCCTGAACGGGCTCGTCGAGAACCAGCAGATCGGGCTTGCGGGCAATGGCGCGGGCGAGAAGTGCGCGCTGGAACTCGCCGCCGGAAAGATGCTGCACCTCGGCATTGGCAAGATGTGCGATGCCTGTCGCATTCAGCGCCGCGTCGATTTCCCGCGCAGGCAGCGGCCCGGTTAGCGTCATCAGCCGGCGCACGGAAAGTGGCATCGTCCAATCCACCGAAAGCTTCTGCGGCACATAACCCACGCGCAGACCGGCCTTGCGCGAGACCTTGCCCTCGCTCGGTTTCGCAACACCGATCGCCATTTTCGCGCTGGTGGATTTGCCGGAGCCGTTCGGGCCAATCAGCGTGACGATCTCGCCCCTGCTGACGGAAAACTCCACGCCACGCACCAGCCAGCGGCCGTTGCGCTGCACGCCGGCATTGGCGAGGGAAACCAGTATTTCTTTGCCCTCAAGGGCGGAATGAAGCATGGGATTGTCCGTTCGGCGATGTTGCCTACCGCTATTGCATACGTTATAGAGTTACGCAATAAATGTAATAACATAACTATACTTGTTCAAGTGGAGTGCATTTCATGAAATCGATCCTGATCCCGCTCATGGCGTCGGCGGCACTAGCAGCCGTCGCTTCGGGCGCTACCGCCGCGCCCGATGTCGTGGTCTCGATCAAGCCTGTCCACTCCCTCGTTGCAGCCATCATGAAGGGTGTGGGCGAACCGCAGCTCATCGTCGACGGCGCGGCCTCGCCGCATACTTATAATCTCCGGCCCTCCAATGCACGCAAGCTCGAAAAGGCGGATGTGGTGTTTTGGGTCGGCCCCGGACTGGAAGCCTTTCTGCAAAAGCCGCTGGAAGCGCTGGCCAGCAAGGCGACCGTGGTGGAGCTAGAAGATGCCAAGGGTCTCGAAAAACTGCCCTTCCGCGAGGGCGGCCCCTTCGAGGCGCACGATGATGGTGAAGAAGGCCATGAGGCGCATGCGGGCCACACCGAAGACGAAGGTGCGCATGAACATGAAAACGACCATGCCGGTTCCGAGGAGCACGAGCACGGCACCTATGACACGCATCTCTGGCTCGACCCTGCCAACGCCAAGGCAATGGCCCAGGCGATCGAAACGGCGCTGATTGCGGCCGATGCCGGCAACGCCGCGACCTATCAGGCCAACACCAAGAAGCTGATCGATGATCTCGATGCGCTCGACGCCGAAGTCGCGGAGACGGTGAAACCGGTGAAGGACAAGCCCTTCATCGTTTTCCACGATGCCTATCAATATTTCGAGCATCGTTATGGCGTGAAAACCGCGGGATCGATCACCGTCAGCCCCGAAACCCTGCCGGGCGCGGATCGCGTCAAACAGATGCAGGAGAAGGTTCGCCAGCTGGGCGCAACCTGCGTTTTCGCCGAACCGCAATTCGAGCCGAAACTGGTCTCAGTCATCACCGAAGGCACGGCAGCGAAATCGGCAACGCTTGATCCGGAAGCGGCGACACTCACGCCCGGCCCCGATCTTTATTTCAAGCTGATGCGCGGCATTGCCGGTTCGCTCAAGAACTGCCTGTCCTGATCGGAAACAGCGCCGGATTTCCTATGGCTTGGGCGCCATCGACGACCAGACCGGCCCGCTGATGCTCTGCAGCGTTTCAGCAGCTTCACCATTGATGCGGGCCAGCAACGCCTTGGCAAGCTCCCTGCCCGCCAGCTTGATGTCCTCGTTGACGGTATGGATTTGCGGTTTGATCCAGTTCAGGAATTCGGCCGACTGTTTCGAGACGATGTCGACATCCTCGCCGATCTTCACACCGGCGGCTTCGAACCCTGCCACCAGCGCAATGGTACTGCTGCCGCTGATAGAAACGATGCCGTCGGGCCGATCGGAAGACTGCATCAGCCTCTGGCCGAAATCCCGGATTTTTTCGAGTGGCGTCTCGATGGTGATGGCATCGATTGGAAATTCGGTGAGTCCGAAATCCCTTATCCCTCGATTGAAACCCTTGCGGGCATGGTCGTGAAACGAAAAGCGCGACGGCGGCACGATGACGGCGATCCTCTTGCGCCCGCATTGCGCCAGCCGCTCGACCGCTTCATAGGCGTAGGCCTCATTGTCGAAATCGTGGAAGGCATGTTCGATGCCCATATCCGAGCGCCCATGGGTGACAAAGGGCATGTTGCGCTCGGTCATGAAACGGACGCGCGGATCATTGGGCTCGATCTTGGAAATGATCACCCCATCCGCCGAACCCGTCTCGAGAATGTAACGGATCGGCACCATGGAATCCTTGGCATGGATATGGGGCGTGACGACCAGATGATATTGCGTGGTGGAGAGAACCTCGGTGATGCCAAACACCATCTGGCTGGTGAAACCCATCAGCTCTTCGTCGACACTCAGCACCAGTGCGATAACATTGGTCTTGCCGGTACGAAGCCGCACGCCGGCGCGGTTCGGCTGGTAGCCGATCTGCCGGGCGATCAGCCGCACGCGCTCCTTGGTCTCGGCGCCGATGTCAGGCGCATCCTTCAGCGCGCGAGAGACCGTGGTGATGCCTAGGCCAGTCATATAAGCAATGGTCTTCAGTGTCGGGCGACCGCCCATCGCCGAAGGCATATCGCCTCCGCCGGATTTGCCAGTATCGTTCATGTTATTTCGCCACACTTTACCGAACGCTAATCATAGATAGCTTTTGCTCCGTTGCAAAGGCAAACGTCGCTGGCAAACGGCGGGTCCCTCCCGTTTATCCGTCAATCCCACTATAACGATATAGAGCGCGAAAATATTTCCGGACGCCGCCTTTTCCTCAGCGCTTCAAAACCGCGTATATCGACGGAAACTCCTCTTGATAATTTAGATTAAAAGACACCATTCAAATGCATAATGTAAATAGATAAAATAATGAAACATTTACTCTATAAAACTTCGCCATTCCACTCGAAAACCACCCCGAATTAATGAGGCGCCAAGAGGTCATTCAAGGGAATGACGGAACGATTGTTTTACGGTAACGTTGCCGGAGGGAGGAAATCGCAAAGCCGGATAACATGTCGCGGCCGCTTTGCGCCCATCCATTCTCCCCATATTCTGACACAAGCCTGCATCATAATGCCGGCCATCTCCGTTGAATTCATATTATGCAGGGTCCGATCATGATTTCTTCCTCCACGCCCGAAACCGTCATCGATCTGGCCGGGCTCTGGCACTTGGCGTCAGTGGAAGGAGACCATGCCACCGAGATTTCCATTCCGGGCGATATTCACTCCGCGCTCAAAAATGCCGCCATCATTCCCGACCCCTATCACGGCGCCAACGAGAAGGCCGTTCAATGGGTCGCACAGCAGGACTGGATCATCGAGAGGACCTTCATCCTCGATGATGCTGAGGCGAGCTGGTATCTCGATATCGATTATCTCGACACCGTCGCCATCGTCTTCGTCAACGACGTTCCGATCCTGAGCGCCGACAATTGCTTCCGCCGTTACCGGCCCGATATTTCCCGTGCCGTGCGGCCGGGTGAAAACACCATCCGAATCCATTTCCATTCCAACATCACGGCTGGCGCGGAGCGGCAGGCGCGGCAGCCCTTTTATATTCCCTATCACCCCGGCAATTCGCCGATCGCCAATGGCAACATGCTGCGCAAGCCGCAATGCCATTTCGGCTGGGACTGGAACATCGCGATTGCGCCGCTTGGCCTTTACGGCAAAATCCTGCTGAAACGCCTCGATACCGCCCGCATCGAACACGTCGTCACCTCGCAGCACCATGTCGAAGGCGGCGTCGAGCTGCATGTGGCCGTCACGCTGTTTGCCGAGGGACCGGCGAGCCTGCCGGTCTATCTGTCGCTGGGCGACGAAAGGCTGCGGCTGGAGTGCGGCGTCGGCGCTGGCGAAACGGTGGTACGCCACGTCTTCTTCGTTGAAAATCCAGACCTCTGGTGGCCGGCCGGCAGTGGCGAGCAGACGCTCTACAAACTCACGGTGGAACTGCCGAATGAAACCGTCACCCGCCAGATCGGCTTTCGAACCATCGAGCTTCTGACCGACAAGGATGAGGCTGGCAGCCGCTTCGCCTTCCGCATCAATGGCCGGGAAATCTTCTGCCGCGGCGCCAACTGGATTCCGGCCGACGCGCTCTATTCGCTGACCAGCCGCGAAAAGACCGAAGATATCCTCTGCTCCGCAGTCGAAGCAAATATGAACATGATCCGTGTCTGGGGCGGCGGCTTTTATGAGGAAGACTGGTTCTACGATCTCTGCGACCGTTTTGGCCTGCTGGTCTGGCAGGACTTCATGTTCGCCTGCAATCTTTACCCCTGCAGCGAGGATTTTCTCGACAATGTCGAACATGAGGTCGACTATCAGGTGAAACGCCTCTCCTCGCATCCCTCTATCGCGCTCTGGTGCGGCGATAACGAGCTGGTGGGTGCGCTGACCTGGTTCGACGAATCCCGCAACAATCGCGACCGCTATCTTGTTGCTTACGACCGGTTGAACCGCACCATCGAAAAAGCCCTGAAAAAAGCCGCTCCCGAAGCGCTCTGGTGGCCATCGAGCCCAGCCTCCGGTTATCTGGATTATGGCGATGCCTGGCACGCGGATGGTTCCGGCGACATGCATTACTGGTCCGTCTGGCATGAGAACAAGTCGTTCGACAATTATCATCAGGTGAAACCGCGTTTCTGCTCCGAATTCGGTTTCCAGTCCTATACGTCGATGCCGGTCATCCGCACCTATGCCGAGGACAAGGACATGAACATCGCCTCCCCGGTCATCGAGCTGCACCAGAAAAATGTTGGCGGCAATGAACGCATCGCCGGCACCATGTTCCGCTATTTCCGCTTCCCCAGGGATTTCGAGAACTTCGTTTACCTCAGCCAGGTCCAGCAAGCGCTGGCGATCCGCACCGCCGTCGATTACTGGCGTTCGCTGAAACCCCATTGCATGGGCACGCTTTACTGGCAGCTGAACGACACCTGGCCGGTCGCCTCATGGTCGAGCCTCGATTATGGCGGCGGCTGGAAGGCACTGCACTATGCCGCCCGCCGTTTCTTCCAGCCGGTCGCGGTGTCGGCCATCCCTTCGGCAGATGGACGCCGGGTGACTTTCTCCATGGTCAACGACACGGCGGAGGATGTCGAGATCGACATGAACATCGTCGCACTCGCCATGGACGGCAACCGCGTGCCGCTGAAATCCGCCAACGGTACTTGCACGAGCGACAAAGCTGCGACGCTGACCGATATCGACATGGGCAGCCTGCCTGATGGCGCGATCCTCGCGTGGAACTTTATCGCCTCCAATGGCATGACCGGCGAAGGTCATCATGTGCGCGACACCTACAAGGTGCTGGAGCTTCAGCCCGCCGGCCTGGAATTTTCCGTTGGCCCGCTGAAAAACGGCCAATTCGAAATCGATGTCACCGCCGCCGGTCTCGCGCTCTTCATCATGCTGGAGGCAGATCAGCCCGGACGGTACTCCGACAACCTTTTCGACCTTGCAGCGGGCGAAACGCGTCGCCTTATCTTCACTCCGAAGGCGGTCGGCCCCCAGCCGCATTTCCGCATCTTCGATCTTCATACCTGCCAATCCTCGCCCAATCCCGGCATTGAAACCATGCGGAGAAAGGCATAACCATCCCTCTTGGGAATGACAGGTTCATTCGCGCCTGTCTTCAACAGTTCAAAGGGTTGCCGGGTTCTCCGGCAGCCAGTCATCAGCAAGTGGAGGAAGACCCATGGTTTGGCAACCGGCCGAAAACCGATACGTATCCATGAAATACAATCATTGCGGCAAGACCGGCCTGAAACTGCCGGCGATTTCGCTCGGCCTCTGGCACAATTTCGGCAACGACACGCCGCACCAGACGAAACAGGCCATCTGCCGCCGTGCCTTCGATCTCGGCATTACCCATTTCGATCTCGCCAACAATTACGGCCCGCCTCCCGGCAGCGCCGAAACCGCCTTCGGTGAAATCCTCAAGACGGATTTCAGAGGCTACCGTGACGAAATGATCATCTCCTCTAAGGCCGGTTACAACATGTGGCCCGGCCCTTATGGCGAGTGGGGCAGCCGCAAATATCTGATCGCTTCCTGCGACCAGAGCCTGAAGCGCATGGGGCTGGATTACGTCGATATCTTCTATTCCCACCGTTTCGATCCCAATACACCACTTGAGGAAACCTGCGGCACGCTGGACCAGATCGTGCGCTCCGGCAAGGCGCTCTATGTCGGCATCTCCTCCTACAACTCGAAGCGCACCCGCGAGGCCGCCGCTATCTTGAAGGATCTCGGCACGCCCTGCATCATCCACCAGCCGAGCTATTCGATGATCAACCGCTGGATCGAGGAAGACGGTCTTGTCGATACGCTGGAAGAACTGGGTATCGGCTCCATCGTCTTTTCGCCGCTGGCGCAGGGCATGCTGACGACCAAATATCTCGGCGGCGTGCCGGATGGCAGCCGTGCCTCGCAGAGCAAGTCGCTCAACCCGGCCTTCCTCAACGAGCGCAATGTCGAAAACATCCGCGCGCTGAACAGCATTGCCGAGCGGCGTGGCCAGACGCTGGCGCAGATGGCAATTGCCTGGGTTCTGCGCGGCGGCCGCATTACCTCAGCATTGATTGGCGCAAGCCGTGTCGAACAGGTCGAGGACTGCGTGAAAGCACTCGATAATGCCGAGTTCTCTACCGAGGAACTGGCCGAAATCGACCGTTACGCCAAGGATGCGGATATCAACCTCTGGGCAAAATCCGCCGAACGCGTCTGACGTATTAAACAGACCGTCCGGTCTCCGCCGGGCGGTCTAAAACTCCAAGAGCGGGACTTATGTCTGCAACTGAAAGATTAACATCCGAACCTAACCATTAACAACCATTACATAAATGTAATTTTAAATTCAGTTTCCGTTCATTCGTTTATTCGTAAGTTCTCCTCATCGAAACACGAGAGGAAACTTCCATGAAAAAGTTCGTCACCATTCTTCTGGCAGCCACCGTTCTTGCAGCACCGATGGCGCAGGCACAAAGCCGTCACGACGACCGCCATCGCGGCGTCACCGTCGAACGTCAGGTCACCACCAAGAAGGTCATCGTCAAGAAGCACCGCTGGGATCGCGGCCAACGCCTTTCGGCCCGCGAGCGCCGCAACATGGTGGACCGCCGTGACTACCGCCGTTACCACCTCGCAGAACCGCGCCGCGACCAGCGCTGGGTCCGCGTCGACAACCAGTTCCTGCTCATCAACGCCGTCAGCGGCCTGATCGTCGGCCTCGCCGCCGCCCGCTGAGTTGAACCATAAACCGAAATGAAAAAGGCCCGCTTGCGCGGGCCTTTTATTTGTCGTTTCAGCCGATCAGAAAATGTCGGCGCCGCTGCCCCATGGGCCGTGCGGCTTGTCCACACCATCGGTGCGTTCAAAACCATGTGCACCGAAGAAATCGCGCTGTGCCTGAATGAGGTTGGCGCTGCCGCGGCCACGGCGATAGGCGTCGAAATAACCGAGCGCCGAAGCAAGCGCCGAAACCGGCAGACCGGAGAGCACGGCATAAGACACCACACGGCGCAGCGGCGCGTCGGTGTCCTTGACGATGGCGGAGAAGGCCGGCGTCACGATGAGGTTGGCCACATGCGGATCCTTGGTGAAGGCCGAGGTGATCTCATCGAGGAATTCCGAGCGGATGATGCAGCCGGCGCGCCAGATGCGGGCGATCGTCGGCATCGGCAGGTTCCAGTTGAACTCCTTGGAAGCCGCCGACATGATGGCGAAGCCCTGCGCGTAAGCACCGACCTTGGCGGCCAGAAGCGCGCTTTCGAGATCGGCGATAAACGCCTTTTTGTCGGCGGGTGCCGCTGCGAGGGTCGGCAGACCGAAGATCTTCTCGGCAGCTTCACGCTCATCCTTCTGCGACGACAGGATACGGGCAGCCACGGCCGCCTCGATGGCGGTTGCGGCGACGCCCATGTTCTGGGCTTCGATGACCGACCATTTGCCGGTGCCCTTCTGGCCAGCCTTGTCTAGGATCAGATCGACCATCGGCTTGCCGGTGATCGGATCGGCCGCGCGCAGAACCTTCTCGGTGATTTCGATCAGGTAGGAATTCAGGCGGCCCTTGTTCCATTCGGCGAACACATCGGCGATCTCGACGGCGCTCATGCCAAGGCCATCACGCAGGATGCCGTAGATTTCGGCAATCATCTGCATGTCGGCATATTCGATGCCGTTATGGATGGTCTTGACGAAATGACCAGCACCGTCATTGCCGAGCCATGCCACGCACGGATCGTCATTATACTTGGCGGAAATGGAGGTCAGAACCTTTTCGACGCGCTTCCAGCTATCCTCGGTGCCGCCGACCATGATCGACGGTCCATGGCGCGCACCTTCTTCACCGCCGGAGACGCCCATGCCGATAAAGGTCAGGCCGCTGTCCTTGAGGTTATCGAAACGGCGGATCGTATCGCGGAAATTGGCATTGCCGGCATCGATCATGATGTCGCCGTTAGCCAGATGCGGTTTCAGGATTTCCATCTGCTGGTCGACCGGATCGCCGGCCTTGATCATGATGATAATCGGGCGCGGAGGACGAATGGCGGCGACGAATTCCTCGATGGTTTCGCAGGGAATAATCTGGCTCTGCAGTTCGCCCGCATCAGCGTAGAATTTTCGTGTAACTTCCGGGGTTCGGTTGAATACGGCAATCTTGTTGCCCTTTTCCGCGATGTTCAACGCCAGGTTCGAGCCCATGACGCCGAGACCGATCAAACCGATTTCTGCCTGTTCCACGGATGTGCCTCCATCTTGCTTTTAGGTGGTCGTGTTGTGGCACTGTAATAGGCAAACGGCAAGGCTAGGGGCGACTGAAACGATTAAATTTTGATGACGCAAGTCAGCTTTGCATATTTGCGGCAGGTCGAGGCAGCAACCGCGCCTGCCGTCAAGATGGTGGCCGGGGCCGGTCATCGCCGTCGTCTATCGCCCGCCAGGCCGCCCCGTCCATATCCTCATATTGACCTGAGCGCACCGACCAGAGGAAAGCAAAAAGCCCGAGCGCGCCCAGAAACAGCGCGACGGGAATGAGATAGATCAGCATGTTCATGCCAGTTGCGCCCCCTCGCCCGTAAATCCCGACTTCGCTTCATTCCGAGGGAGAATGGTGTCAGCAGCACCGGCAAGGCGCAGCGCATTGGCAACGACGATCAGCGAAGATGTCGACATGGCAATGGCCGCAATCATCGGCGTCGCAAAACCGGCAATCGCAATCGGTACGGCGATGATATTGTAGCCGATAGCAAGCGCAAAGTTCTGCCGGATGAGGCTACCGGCGCGCTGCGATGTCTCGATCGCGAAAGGTACGGCATCGAGGTCCTCCTGCATGAACACGAAATCGGCGGCCTGCCGGCCAATATCGGCGGCGGTGGCGGGCGCCATCGATACGTGGGCGGCGGCAAGCGCCGGCGCGTCGTTGATACCATCCCCGACCATCAGCGCCCTGTGCCCCTCGCCGGCAAGCGCGGCACAGCGCGCCGCCTTGTCCTTCGGCGACAGGTCCGCGCGCCAGTTGCCGATCCCCAGCCGCTGCGCCATCGCACTGACGGCGGCGGCCCGGTCACCCGAGACGATTTCCTGCGCAAGGCCCCGCACAGACAAGCTGCGCAATGCAGCAATAGCACCCGCGCGCGGATTGTCCTCGAAGCCGAAGCTCGCCAGATGCCGGCCGTCGAGTGACAGCACCACTTCCGACCGCGCATCGCCATTGTCGATCAGTGTCTCATCCGGGCAGGCGAAACGGCGATTACCGAGCCGGTAAGTGCCAGCTTCCGTCTCGGCCTCGACACCCGACCCCGGAATTTCCCGCACCGTCTCATAGGCCGGCAAGGCACCGCTATAGGCGGCATGCAGAGCCTTCGACAACGGATGGCGCGAATGGGCCGCAAGGCCGGCGGCAATCGCCATGATGGCCGGCTTCACATCTCCGGTCTCGACCAGCCTCGGCTTTCCGACTGTCAGGGTCCCGGTCTTGTCGAACAGCACGGTGTCAATTTCGGCCAGGCGCTCCATGGCGGAACCTTCCTTGACCATGATGCCGTGCCGGAAGAGCCTTCCTGCGGCAACCACCTGCACGACGGGAACGGCAAGGCCGAGCGCGCAGGGGCAGGTGATGATGAGAACCGCAATGGCGATCAGCATCGCCTGTTTCCAGTCACCGCCGAAAATGCCCCAGCCGAGAAACGTCACCAGCGCCAGAAGATGCACCACGGGCGAATAATAGCTCGCGGCACGGTCGGCGATACGCCGGTAACGCGCGCGCCCGCCTTCGGCCGCCTCCATCAACCCGATCACTTCCGACAGGAAGGAATCCTTTGCGGACGCGGTCACCCGGGCGACAAGTGAACCGGTGAGATTGAGCGTGCCGGCCTGCAGGCTGTCGCCGGCCACGACGCGGCGCGGCGCGCTTTCACCATTGACGATGGACATGTCGAGATCGCTGCTGCCGGAGACCACCACGGCATCCACCGCCACCCGGTCACCCGCCGCAATCGCAATCGACATTCCGGGTGCGATATCCGCAAGCGACCGGTAGTCCCGCACCCCGTCCGTATCGATTACCGTTGCCCCTCGTGGCGAAAGCCGGGCAAGCCCGGCAATGGCCGAGCGCGCCTTGTCGCGCATGATATGGTCCAGCGTGCGGCCGATCAGGAGGAAGAACAGCAGCGACACGGTCGCATCGAACCACGCATGTTCGCCGTGATGGATCGTCTCCCACAACGAAACGGCATAGGAGAGCGTGATGGCGAGCGCAATCGGCACATCCATGTTGGTACGGCCGTGTTTCAGCGCGTTCCAGGCTGACTGGTAAAAGAAACGCCCGCCATAGATCAGCGCCGGCGCGGCGATCATCGCCGATATCCAGTGGAACATGTCACGCGTCGCGGCATCCGCCCCCGACCAGACGGAGACCGACAAAAGCATGATATTGGCGGAAGCAAAGCCGCACAGCGCCACCGCCCTGATCAGCTGCGAGCGCAAGGCGTCTGAAGCATCCTGCCCGCTGGCGAAAAGATGCGTGCGATATCCCGTCGCAAGGATGGCGCGGGCAATGTCGGCGGGATCGGTCCTGACGCCATTGACCTCTTCTTTCCAGACAACCACCGCACGTTTCGAGGACAGGTTCACCCGCGCCCGCTCCACTTGACCGAGACGGCCGAGCGCGGTCTCGATGGTGGTGATGCAGGCGCCGCAATAAACACCGGGCACGCTGAGATCGGTCTGGCGCAACCCCTGCCCCAGATCGCGGCTCGCCAGCATCAGCTCCTCCGACGATGGCGGATTGAGCGGTTCGCCGAGCTGCAGCGAACCTTCCGTTCCCGGTGCGCAGCAGCTCATTTTCGCCCCCTGATGACGGCGATCCGCGTGCCCTCATGCACGATGATCCTGCCTTCCTTGACGGCGGTGACCTCGACGATCCACTGACCGGGCAACATGTCATGCGCAGCGGTGAAGACACCCGTCGAAACCGGGGTGAGCTCCATGTCGAAATTCTGGCTCTCACCGACAGGTCGGCGGAAATGCGCCGTCACCGTATCCGTGTCGACGGGGCCGGTTTCGGCATGGAAGACCTCGTAGCGCACGGTCTTTTCATCCACCACCAGCCTGCCCTTGATGCCGGTCGCGGCCCTTGCCTTGGCGGCTTCCGTCTTGGCGTTGAACTGCTGGCTGGCCACATAGGTGTTGGGCACGACAAGCCCGCTCCAGCTGTGGACCGCGTTCCAGGCCATGATCATGTTGACGGTGATGACGGTGCCGAAGAACAGCACCATCACGCCGAGCATGTGCCAGCCGGTGAAAACAAACCCGGAAGCGCGTTGATTGTTCACTGTCATTTTTTCACTCCCGGAGCATTGAAGACCGCATCGTAGCGGGCCGTTTCGTGGCCGGCCGTATCGCTGACGATGAATTCGAAATTTTCCGCCGTCCGCGCGACATCCTGGCCCGGCAGGGTGACGAAGACCTTCAGCGTCGTCGCCTCGTCTGGCTCCACCGTCACCTCGAAGGCGCGCGCAGCCGTGTCCGGCATGCCGTTTATCTTCATCACCGCATTCGGAAGGCCCTCGATCGTCAGGCTCATTATGCGCGGCTGCGGCACCATGTTGAGGATGCGGACGGTGTAGCCGTTGCGGATCGAACCATTCGATTCCAGCACATATTGCGGATTACGGTCGTGCAGGACATTGAGCGCCAGCCGCTCACGCGTCACCAGAGCAACCAGAAGACCGATGCCGACGGCGGCCCAGATCATCGTGTAAAGCAGCGTGCGCGGGCGGAAGATGATGCGCCAGTTGAAGTGGCGGACGCGCTTGCTGAAATTGCCGTCCTCCTCGCGCACATTGGCGGGGCGGATGGCGTATTCGCCGTTGCCGGTCGCCAGCGCCATGTTGGACTGATATTCCGACAGCGTCGCATAAGCGATCAGCCCGCGCGGTTTGCCGATCTTGTCCATCACCCCGTCACAGGCATCGATGCAGAGCGCGCAGGTAATGCATTCCAGCTGCTGCCCGTCCCTGATGTCGATACCCATGGGACAGACCACGACGCAGGCATTGCAATCAACGCAATCGCCGATGCTCTCCCCTGCGGCCGCAGCCTTCTTAGCGTGACGCGAGCGCGGTTCGCCGCGCCAGTCATTATAGGTGACGACAAGCGAGTTCTCATCCAGCATCGCCGCCTGTATGCGCGGCCAGGGACACATGTAGGTGCAAACCTGTTCCCGCATCAGCCCCCCGAAAACATAGGTGGTGGCGGTCAGGATGGCGACGGTCGAATAGGCGATCATCGGCGCCTGACCCGTGACAAATTCCCTTGCCAGCGTCGGCGCATCGGCGAAATAGAAAATCCAGGCACCGCCGGTCAAAACGCCGATCACCAGCCAGATCGCATGTTTCAGCACCCGCTTGCGCAATTTGCCGAATGTGAAGGGCGCCGCATCCAGCTTCATGCGGGCGTTCCTGTCGCCCTCGATTGCCCGTTCAACGACCAGAAACAGGTCGACCCAGACGGTCTGCGGACAGGTATACCCGCACCATGCGCGCCCGATGGCGGAGGTCACGAGAAACAGCCCCAGCCCCGCCATGACCAAAAGGCCGGCAACAAAAAAGAACTCCTGCGGCCAGATTTCAATGAAGAAGAAATAAAAGCGCCGGTTGGCGATATCGATCAACACCGCCTGATCGGGCGCATAGGGCCCGCGGTCCCAGCGCAGGAACGGCGTCAGATAATAAATGCCGAGCGTGATCAGCATCACCAGCCATTTGAACCGCCGGAACCGGCCTTCGGCGCGCTTGGGAAAAATCTTCTTGCGCGCTTCATAGAGCGGTTTGCGCGTTTTTGCGGAATTGACGGCTTCCGCCTCCAGCCTTTCAACGGGCTGTTGCGGGCGATCCTGTCCGGCGCGATAGATGTTCATGATAGGAGTCCATTTTTATCTCCTTGCTTTCTCCCATCTCCGCGGTGAAACATCCTTGACTTACATCAAGTGACGACAAAGTGGCGCAGCCCGGGGAAAGCGCCGCCAGGGGAGGATGAAATGCCTGTCATGCAGTCGAGAATCATTCATCTGTCTGTCGAAAAACCGTGGGCTGAGGTTTATGACTTCGCCGCCAATCCAGAAAACATGCCCCGCTGGGCCGCAGGCCTTGCAGGCGGCCTCGAAGCCGATGGCGAAGACTGGATCGCGAAAGGCGGGCCGCTCGGTAAGGTGCGCGTGAATTTCGCACCCCACAATGAATTTGGCGTCATAGACCATGTCGTCACATTGCCTGACGGACTGAAGGTCTATAACGCGCTAAGGGTCACCCCGAATGGCAGCGGCACGGAGGTCAGCTTCACGCTGCTCCGACTCGAAGGGATGACGGATGAGGATTTCGAGCAGGACGCCAAGGCGATCACCGTCGATCTCGAAACGCTGAAATCGCTGCTCGAAGCGGATTGATGGAGTAAATGATGACAGAAAATACCAACGAACGGCGCATCGACTATGTCGAATTCAACGTCTCCGATATCGAGCGCAGCAAGGAATTTTACGGCGGGGCGTTCGGCTGGTCCTTCAAGGATTACGGTCCGCAATATTGCGAATTTTCCGATGGGCGGCTGACGGGCGGCTTTACCACCACCGCGCCGGTTTCGGCCAAGGGCGGACCGCTCGTTATTCTCTACGCCGCCGATATCGAGGATGTGCAACGGCGCATCGAAGCCGCTGGCGGCCAGATCAGCGTCGCAATCTTCGCCTTTCCCGGTGGCCGGCGTTTCCATTTCATCGATCCGGATGGATACGAGCTGGCCGTGTGGTCGAAAAACTGATCGGCAGGAGCCCGCCATGACTTTGACAACGCCGCCTTTTTCTTTGGTCGGTATCGATCATATCGTCTTTATCGTCGACGACATGACGCGGGCGCTCGATTTTTACCGGAACGTGCTGGGGTGTAGGGATGGTTACTCTTACCCTGCTCTCGGGATGGAGCAAGTCTGGTGCGGAAATGTCTTGATCGTGCTGTGGGATGTCACGCACCCCGGTGGCACGAAGGCTGCTCCGCCCGTCGCCGGAGGACGTAATGTCGATCACATCTGCATAGCGACCGGCCCTCTGAACCATGATGCGCTTCGCGCCCATCTGGCGAAATTTAACGTCACGATAGAACAGGAAGCCTTTCACGGCGGCGCGAGAGGAATGGGACATTCGTTTTATTTCCGTGATCCCTTCGGCAACAAGATCGAGTTGAAGGGGCCAGCCGAATATCCTGATGGACGGGCGGAAAACGCCTGATCTGAACAAAAAAAGGGCGCCTCCCCGGCGCCCCTTCTTTACATTCTACTTGCCTCATTCGCCCCCACCAAGCGAATGCACGAAGATCGCCAGCTGTTTGACGGTCGTATCGCCAAGACGTTCACCCCAGGCGGGCATGACCCCGTGCTTCGGCGAACGGATCTGCGCAACGATACCCTCTTCCCCATGCGCCTTCAGCCAGATCGTGTCGGCCAGATTGGGCGCGCCGAATTCGCGATTGCCCTTGGCATCTTCCCCGTGGCACGAGGCGCAATTGTCGGCAAAGAGCTGCTTGCCGGGCTCCACCAGCGCCGGGTTGGAAGGGGTGCCGGTGAGGCTGACGACATAGGCGGCGACCTCGCGAATTTCGTCCGATTTCAGAATGTCACCGAAAGCAGGCATTTCCGAAGCGCGTGTATCCGCATCATCTGCAAAACGGATGCCGTGCTTCACCGTCGTGTAGATATCGTCGACGCTGCCGCCCCACATCCAGTCGTCGTCATTGAGGTTGGGATAACCCTGTCCGCCTTCCGCGCCCGAACCGTGACACTGAATGCAATTGACCTTGAAAGCGGCAGCGCCGCCCGAAAGGGCAAATTGCATCAGGGTTGGATCCGCCTGAATTTCAGCAAGCGACGAATTGGCGATCTTGTCGACATAAACGCTCTGTGACTGTTTCGCATCCGCAATCTCCGCGGCGATTTCGCCACGGCTGCTCCAGCCGAGCAACCCTTTCGTTGCGCCTGATATCAGCGGATAGGCCGGATAGGCGATGGTGTAGCCAATGGCCCAGAGGATCGTGAAATAGAAGGTCCAGACCCACCAGCGCGGCATGGGATTGTTCAGCTCGCGAATACCGTCCCATTCATGGCCGGTGGTTTCGACGCCGCTGATGTCATCAATGTGTTTTTCGGACATATTCTAGTCCTCCCTGAGCGGAATGCTGGCGGCATCGTCCGCGGCTTTCTTGGAGCCGGGGCGAAGGGTGAAAACGACGACGCCGGCAAAGAACAGGGTCATGACAAGCAGGCCCCAGCTGTCGGCGAAGTGGCGCATGGCCGTGTAGGTTTCCATCGTGTCGCCTCCTCACCGGTATCCGGCGGCATCGTCGTAGGTCGAGAAATCGACCAGCGTGCCGAGCATCTGCAGATAGGCAACCAGCGCATCCATTTCGGTCAGCTTGGCCGGATCGCCGTCGAAATCGCCGACCTTCGCCTTCGGGTAACGAGCAAGTAGCTCGCTCGTATCAGCGTTGGGATCGGCTTGCGCGTGCAGATCGGCCGCCGATTTCTCGATCATCTCGTCACTATAGGGCACACCGACGGCGCGGTTGGCCTTCAGCTCCATGGACACATCCGTGATCTTCAGCGGCGTGGTCTTGAGGAACGCATAGGACGGCATGATCGATTCCGGCACCACAGAGCGCGGATTGGCCAGGTGCTGCACATGCCATTCGTTCGAATAGCGGTCACCGACACGCGCGAGGTCAGGCCCCGTGCGCTTGGAGCCCCACTGGAACGGATGGTCGTACATGGATTCCGCCGCCAGGCTGTAATGCCCGTAACGCTCCACCTCGTCACGGAACGGCCGGATCATCTGGCTGTGGCAGACATAACATCCCTCGCGGATGTAGATGTTGCGACCGGCCAGTTCCAGCGGCGTGTAAGGTCGCATGCCCTCCACCTTCTCGATGGTGTTTTCGAGATAAAAGAGCGGTGCGATTTCGACGATACCGCCGATGGAGACCACAAGCAGCGAGCCGACCAGAAGCAGGGTCGCGTTACGTTCGATGACGCCGTGTTTGTCGAGTATGGACATCGGCCCCCTCCTTATTCAGCAGGCTGTAGCGAAGGAGCCGCGCCTTTGCTGGCGCCCTCCTCGCGTTGATGACCGAGGATGGTCATGGTGACGTTGTAGGCCATGATCAGCGCGCCGCTGAGGAACATCAGGCCGCCCAGTGCACGCATCACGTAATAGGGGAACAGTGCCGCGACCGATTCCGCGAAGGAATAGACGAGGAAGCCCTGCGTATCGTATTCGCGCCACATCAAGGCCTGCTGGATGCCGGCCACCCACATCACGGCGGCGTAGATGACGATGCCGATCGTGGCGAGCCAGAAGTGCCAGTTGACCAGTTGCAGGCTGTAGAGACGATCCCTGCCCCACAGTTTCGGCGTCAGGTAATAGATCGCGCCGAAGGTGATCATGCCGTTCCAGCCGAGTGCGCCGGAATGAACGTGGCCAATGGTCCAGTCTGTGTAATGGCTAAGCGAGTTGACGGCCTTTATCGACATCATCGGACCTTCGAAGGTCGCCATGCCGTAGAAGGCAACGGCCATCACCATCATGCGCACAATGGGGTCGGTGCGGATCTTGTCCCAAGCGCCCGAAAGCGTCATCAGACCGTTGATCATGCCGCCCCAGGAGGGCATCCACAGCATGATGGAGAAAACCATGCCCAGCGTCTGCGCCCAGTCCGGCAGTGCCGTATAGTGCAGATGGTGCGGGCCGGCCCAGATATACATGAAGATCAGCGCCCAGAAGTGGATGATCGACAGGCGGTATGAATAGACCGGGCGGTTCACCTGCTTGGGAATGAAATAATACATCATGCCGAGGAAGCCGGCGGTCAGGAAGAACCCCACAGCGTTATGGCCGTACCACCATTGCGTCAGCGCATCCTGCACGCCCGAGAAAGCCGAGTAGCTCTTCACGCCGAGGAACGAAACCGGAATGGCGAGATTGTTGACGATGTGCAGCATGGCGATCGTCACGATGAAGCTGAGGTAGAACCAGTTGGCCACATAGATATGCGGCTCCTTGCGCGTGAGGATCGTACCGAGGAACACCAGCAGATAGGCGACCCAGACAATGGTCAGCCAGATGTCCACATACCATTCCGGTTCCGCATATTCGCGGCCCTGCGTGATGCCGAGCAGATAGCCGGTGGCGGCCATGACGATGAAGAGGTTGTAGCCCCAGAACACGAACCAGCCGAGATTGCCGCCGAAAAGGCGCGCCCGACAGGTTC
Source organism: Agrobacterium sp. El2ro-1b (assembly GCF_048298475.1). Classification (NCBI taxonomy): domain Bacteria; kingdom Pseudomonadati; phylum Pseudomonadota; class Alphaproteobacteria; order Hyphomicrobiales; family Rhizobiaceae; genus Agrobacterium; species Agrobacterium sp. El2ro-1b. Next base: position 1,172,156 of record NZ_CP103458.1, read on the forward strand.
TTTGCACCACGTAAAAGGAAGTGGCGATCAGCGCATTTCCGCCGAAAGCAAAGATGACTGCCGAGGTGTGCAGCGGCCGCATGCGGCCAAAATTGAAATAGGGTGCGATGTTGAGATCGGGAAAGGCGAGCTGAAGCGCCACGACGACGCCAACCAGAAAACCGACGACACCCCAGAACACAGTGGCGATGACGCCGTATTTCACCACCTCATCGAAATATTCGGAGTTGCGGCGAGCACGCGCGGCCGGATCGACGGGCGCGAAGGAGACACGGCGCAACAGAAGCACCGTGCTGACCACAAGTGTAAAGAACAGCACCCACATATGGGCGGCGAACAGACTGTCATGGGCAAAAGCCGCCCCGAGCAACGCGAGAAAGGCCCCGAGGGCCACGATCGCGGTTTCTAACGTATAATTCATTGTTGGTTTCCCCCAACGTGCAAGCCGACCGACGAAAGGCAGGTTATGCGCCTGGGAAAGCGGAAACGCGCCTTTGCGTCGGTTGGAGCATTGCCACCGGCAGGGCAACGCCACCTTGATCCAGATCAAGAAAGCAAAGCTGTCGCAGCCCAGGCAAAACAGGGTTCGGCTTCGTGAAAGGAATTGCGGAAGAACAAAAATGACCTGCTCCTGGCACGACGGCTTTCAACGGCCCCGGAACTCATCGATCCGCGCTGCCAAGCCACTGGATTTCCATCGAGACTTCACGCTAATCCTGATATTGTCGTGTTTGGCGCGAGAACTCCGGTGAGGATCATGGTGCGGCATGGGTAACAACGGGCGGGATATTCTCGCAGGGCTTTCCGTCGCCGGGCTGATGTTACCGGAGGCGATCGCTTATTCCGGCATAGCCGGTGTTCCGCCACAACATGCATTATATGCGGCCATGGCAGGCTGTCTTGTTTATGCCCTTCTTGGCCAGAGCCGTTTCGCCATCATCTCGCCAACCTCGTCATCCGCCGCGATTCTTGCAGCCATGCTGACCGCGCTCGTGCCGCAGCCCGGACAGAAAATGCTGCTGGTCGCCGTCGCGGTGTTTCTTGTCGGGCTGCTGTTCCTTGCCGCCGGCACATTGCGGCTCGGCGCCCTGTCGAGCATCATTTCGAGGCCCGTGCTGCGTGGCTTTGCATTCGGACTGGCGATTCTCATTTCGCTCAAACAGTTCCCCGCGATCTTCGGCATGCCGGAATCAGGAGCCGGCACATTCGAGGCGATCTGGCAGATATTGACCCACCCAAACCAATGGAACGGTTTCAGCCTGTCGATCGGCATCGCCGCTCTTCTCCTGCTGCTTTTCGCAAGACGTTATCCGCAGCTTCCGGGAAGCCTCATCATCATTGCGCTGGCAATCCCCATTTCGGTGCTGTTCGATCTTAAGCAGCGCGGCGTCGATGTCGTCGGCGCGATCGATCTATCGGGTATCTGGGGAAACTTCACCGCGATCTCCCTTGACGAACTGGCGCATGTGGCGCGTTTCGCCCTGCCTCTAGTGTTGATCCTGTTTGCCGAATCCTGGGGAACGATACGGGGCCTGTCGTTACGGCACGGGGAAAATGTGGATGCCAATCGTGAACTGAAGACGCTTGGTATTGCGAATGTCGCGAGTGCCGCCTTGCAGGGTATGCCTGTCGGGGCCGGATTTTCCGCCGGCGCCGCGAGCGAAGCGGCCAATCCGCGCACGAGAACGGCCTCGGCAATCGCGGCAATCGGGCTCGCCTGCTTCACCTTTGCCTCGGCCGACTGGTTTGCCTATATCCCGCATGCCGCCCTTTCCGCCATCATCATCGTGGCCTTGCTTCATGCGCTGGATCCATCTCCGTTTTTCCGGCTCTGGCGGTTGAGGCAGGACCTCGTGCTTGCCCTGGCGGCAACCGCCGGCGTGCTTTTCCTTGGCGTCCTCAACGGAATGCTGGCAGCAATCGTGCTGTCTTTCGCGGTATTCCTGCAAAGACTTTCCTCCCCGCGCATCGTGATGCTCGGCCGCCTCGGCGCGAGCCACGACTTCGTGGACGTGAAGCGACATCCGGACGCCGCGGAGCCGGCCGGCATGCTCGTCCTGCGCCCGGCGCAACCGCTTTTCTTCGGAAATGCCGAGCCGACATTCGCGGAAATCACCCGCCGCATACTCGCGAGCCCTGACATCAACGCCGTCATCATCAGCCTCGAAGAGACATTTGAACTCGATACGACAGCCCTTGAGGCGCTGCTGGAATTCGACGCCAGCCTGCGCGGGCGCAACATCGGAATTCGCTATGCCCGAATGCACGATGCGGTGCGCGACGTTGTCGCCGCTGGTGGCGGAGCGGATCTTTTGCGTCGGGCAAACTACAGCGTTGACGATGCCGTTGCCGCGATGGACGGCCTCAGGGAGGAAAAATGACGCATATTTATGAGCCTCGTCTGTCTCGTATTGCCATCGACAAGTTACGACCGACGCAGATCGCAGTGGGCTTCCGCGAGGTCGAGCTGAAAAGAAAGGAGTGGCGTGAAACCAGGAAAAAAGACGGAGACGATTTTCTGGGAAACCACATCGTTCCGGTCGTGGCTGGTCCAAAGGACAGGGCCTATCTCATCGACCACCATCACCTCGTTCTCGCACTCTCCAAGGAGGGCGTGGAACATGTGCTGACAAGCGAGGTTGCCAAGTTTTCCCACCTTGGCAAGGATGAGTTCTGGTCGGTGATGGACCATCGCAACCTGATCTATCCCTTTGATGCTCAGGGCCTGCGGCGGCAACCGGGCGACATCCCGAAAAACATACACGATCTCGAGGATGATCCTTTTCGATCCCTTGCCGGAGCCCTGCGCATGGCCGGCGGTTACGCGAAAGTCACTATTCCCTTCTCCGAATTCGGCTGGGCCGATTTTCTGAGACGACGAATCGATCGTGATCTCCTCAGCGACTCCTTTGACGAAGCATTGGCCGAAGCGATGAAACTGGCGAAATCACGGGAGGCCCGGCATCTTCCGGGCTGGTGTGGGGTTGAGGAATGAATGTTTTATCCCGCCTTTTGAGGTTCTGCGCCCGCTTGCTGGCTCTCTGGCTGGCCTTGTGCCTGTTTTCTCCCTCCGCCGTCTTCGCTCAGACTCTCACGCCCGCAAATCCGGCAAATCAGACCACGGAACAAAAAGTCGACCAACTCCTCAACCTCATGGGGCAGGACGATGTTCGCAGCCTGCTGGCGCAACGGCTGTCCGATACGTCTGACGTGGCCGCCCCTGATGACGGCAATATGAGCGTGCTCGACCAATGGGCAAGCAAGCGGCGCGAACATCTGGCACGGCTCGCCGGTGATGCCCCGGCTATTCCCGGGGAATTGTCGAAGGCGGGAACAACGCTCGTCAACGAAATCGAGGCTTATGGCGTTCTCCGTTTCCTCGCCCATGTCGCGCTGCTTTTCGGAGTGGGAATCGCGGCAGGGATCGCGACCTACTGGATAACCGCCGCCCGCACCGCGCGCGCCCTGCCCGGCAATGTCGCCGAATTTGCGCTGGCGACAGCCTCGAGACGCCTGCTGCCCGTGGTGGGATATGGCCTTTCGGCGACGATCATGTTTTTCACCATTCCGTGGCCGCCGCTCTTAAGCGCGGTGCTGCTTCCCTGGCTTGCGGTCAGCGTCGGCCTTCCGCTTGTGAAAGCGGTCGTCGATCTGTTGAAACGGGTCATCAACGACGGATTAAATTCGCGGCGCCAATTCTGGCTCACACGCTCTCTCGATCTCCTGGCCGTAGCGATCGTCTGCTGGGCCGTGCTGCGCATGCTTGTCAGCCTCGGGGTGACGGCGGCCGCAGTCAAACTCATCTCCTATACGATGATCGCGGCACTCTTTGCCCTTGGCGTTTATTTCATCTGGCGCCAGCCGCAGGCGGACGCGAATACCGAGCGTCGGCGGTCGCTGGATGTGGCCTTCACCTTTTACCTGTTCATCCTGTTTGCCGTCTGGATCGCGGGTGCTGGCGTGTTTTTCTGGCTGGGTTTTTTTGCGCTGGTTCTTCCCGGTGCCGTCGGCACGCTGGGAATAGCGGCGCGAAAAACCGCGACCGCGATGGGCGGCTATTCCGAAACGGACTTCCGCCCGGTTCTGGCGCAACGCAGTGTCCGGCTGCTGGTGCTGGGCGCCGCCGTCATATGGCTCCTGTTCCTCATTCGAAACCATCCGGGCGCGCTTCCGGGCGGATCGACCGTGAGCGCGATGTTCACCGGCTTGCTGCATGGTATTCTGGTCCTGCTCTTTGCCGACCTCTTCTGGGTAGCGATCAAGACGGTGATTTCGCGGCGGCTGGAAATGAATGCCCCGGCGGCGAGCGAGCATGGCGTGCCCGCCTCCGACGACAGATTGCAGACAATCCTGCCGATCCTGCGCAACATGCTGGGAATCCTGATTAGCGCCGTCAGCGTCATGACGGTTCTCTCCGAACTTGGGGTCGACATTGGCCCCCTGCTCGCCTCCGCCGGGATTTTCGGGATCGCCATTGGTTTTGGTTCGCAGACGCTGGTGAAGGACATCATCAGCGGTGTCTTCTACATGATCGACGATGCTTTCCGGGTGGGTGAATATATTCAGAGCGGTTCATACAAGGGAACCGTCGAGTCCTTCAGCATTCGCTCGGTGAAACTGCGCCACCATCGCGGACCGATCTATACCGTGCCCTTCGGGTCGCTCGGCGCTGTCGAAAATATGAGCCGCGACTGGTCGATCGACAAGTTTCTCGTCACCGTTGCCTTCGATACGGACCTCACAAAAGTGAAATCGATTACCCGCGAGATCGGCAAGGCATTGAAGGATGACCCGGAATTCGGGCCGATGCTCATCGAGACGGTCAAGCTCAAGGGTGTCGAACAGTTCGGAGACTACGGCATGACGCTCGGTTTCGGCATGATGGTGAAACCAAACGGCCAACAATCAATCATCCGCCGAAAAGCCTATTCGATGCTGAAGGATGCCTTTGAGAAGAACGGCATCGAATTCGCGACGATGAGCGGCACCTCTCCCGGAAAACCAAAGCCAGGTCCACAACCGCCCGAGGAGCCGCCATCGGAGATGACCGATAATTTCAGGCCCTAGCGGACAATAGCCCGAACATCTCCCGAAAACGTTAGGCTCGGGGTTCAGCCCTTCATCTTCAACGGCAGCCCGGCGGCGACAAAATAGACCTCGCCGGCAATGGCCGCGATGCGCTGGTGCAGACGGCCGGCATGATCGCGGAATTCGCGCGCCATGCGGTTTTCCGGCACGATGCCGAGGCCGACCTCGTTGGAGACGAGGATCAACTTTGCATGCGTCGACGCGATTGCCGATTCCAGTTCCGCGAAGGCCGTCTCCATATCGGCATTCTCCATCATCAGATTGGTGAGCCACAATGTCAGGCAATCGATGAGGATGACGCTGTCAGGGCTGTCGAGCCGCTGCAGCACGGTAGCAATATCGACCGGCGCTTCATGGGTGGTCCATTCCCCGCCGCGCCGTTCCTGATGATGGCTGATACGGTCCCGCATCTCGTCATCCCATGCCCGGCCGGTTGCGATATAATGCAGGCGTCCACCCGCTTTTCCCGCAAGCTCTTCGGCAAAACGCGACTTCCCGGAGCGCGCGCCGCCAAGAATGAAAACGGTGCGGTTTTTATCTGTCATGGAAAACCTGAAAGGAAAGAATGAAGCGGACCGGCATCTTTGCGGTATCGCAAGCCAGGGACAGACGGTCATGAAGGGAACGATTCGTAGAAAAAGGCGTCCCCCGGTTGCTCATGCCGGACTGCCGCTGATACCGGATCGGAGAAACAGGACCTGCCCGCAGTATGCGGGACATCAAAAGCCGTGATTACCCCGGATGCCGGAAACACCGGTCCTGATAAAAGGCTAGGTGCGAAAGACCATCCTGTCAATCGGCGGGCGGCCGTGCCGGAAAATGACGCGGAACCGGTACGCAAAACCTGACCCGGAACCGGCAGACCTGTCGTCCGCGAAGTGATTGATAAAGCGACTTGGTTACCGGAACGTTAGCGAAAATCCGAATGGTGCGGCGGCAACGCCACAAGAGAATATCCGGTGACGGCAATCGCCGCCATTGCCTTGCCATAGCCTTCAAATCAATATGCTTTCAAAGATTCGCAAACAGCAAGGTGCCCTGCCCGTGATGACCGTCATGGACTATATTTCGATCGTCGTTTTCATCCTGTTGTGGGTTACCTACAGCCATATCACGACGAGAAAGCGGCTGTTTTCGCGCGCCAGCCTCAATCAGGCCATGGCCGAGCGCCGTCGCGACTGGATCCTGAATTCGCTGAAACGCGACCTGAAGATGATCGATACGCAGATTATGGCCGGCCTGCAGAACGGCACCGCCTTTTTCGCTTCCACCTCCATCTTCGCCATCGGCGGATGTTTCGCCTTGTTGGGCGCCACTGACCAGGTCGAATCGGTGTTTCGCGACATGCCCTTCGTGCATTATGCCGGGCGCACGGCCTTTGAACTGAAGGTCATCGGGCTCACCTGCCTGTTCGGTTATTCCTTCTTCAAATTCGGCTGGTCCTATCGTCTGTTCAACTATTGCACCATCCTGTTCGGCGCCATTCCCATGGTCCACGATGTCAGTACGGACCGTGAGGCGGCGGAGCGCGCGGCCGAAAACGTCATAAAGATGAACATCATCGCTGCTAAGAACTTCAATGACGGCCTGCGGACGATCTTTCTGTCCATCGGTTATCTCGGTTGGTTCATCAGCCCCTATGTCTTCATCGCCAGCACCATCATCATCATCGTGGCGCTGTTGCGCCGCCAGTTCTTTTCAGAGGCCCGCCGCGCCATCATGGAAGAAAACCGGCCTTGAAATAGCCGCACTTAAAGGGCCAAGCCCACACGTCATTTCAAGCATATCCAAGTGAATGCCGGCCCCTCGAAAAGCTAAAAAAAGCGGAAAACATGGACACAGACGCAGCCGCAAATGAAAACCGCCGCAAAGGTCGCATCGGCGGGCTGGATACCCTCAGAGGGCTCGCGCTCCTCGCCATGGCGTCCTACCATTTCACATGGAATCTGGAATATTTCGGCTATCTCGAACCCGGCACGGCAACCACGGGGCTCTGGAAGCTTTATGCGCGCGGCATCGCAAGCTCCTTCCTGTTTCTTGCCGGCTTCAGCCTGTTTCTCGCCCATGGCAAGGGTCTGAACTGGCAGTCCTTCGGCAAACGTTTTGCGATGGTGGCCGGCGCAGCCCTGCTCATCACCGTCGCCACCTATTTCGCTTTTCCGGACAGTTTCATCTTCTTCGGCATATTGCACAATATCGCCGCCGCAAGCCTCGTGGGGCTACTGTTCCTGCGGGCGCCCGCGCCCGTGACGCTGCTTTTCGCGATCGTTGCATTTGTCCTGCCGCAATATCTGCAGTCCGATCTTTTCAACGCAAAATGGCTGGCCTGGATCGGCTTTTCCACCATACCGCCGCGCTCGAATGATTACGTGCCGCTGCTGCCATGGCTTGCGCCTTTCCTCGGCGGCCTTGCGGTTTCCCAATTCGTCACGCCGCGCGGCTGGCTTGATCGTTTTCGCAATCCAAGCGCGCCGCGCAATCTCGTCGCCAGCGCCGGCCGCCATAGCCTCGCCTTCTACCTCATCCACCAGCCGGTGCTGATCGGCCTCGTTTATACACTCTCCCTCGTCGCCCCGCCTCCGCCGGTCGATCAGGTCGAGCTTTATAAATCAAGCTGCGAAAAAAGCTGTGTCGAACAGCCGAACGCGGCGGAACTCTGCCAGCGTTTCTGCGGCTGCACGCTGGAAAAGCTGCAAGCGGAAAACCTGTTCGACACGATGATGGAGGGCAAGCTCAGCACGAATCAGCAGACGAAGGTCAGCGAAGTGGCGCAGCAGTGTACGGTTGAGGCGCAGTAGCCGTTGGTCTGCGAGACCGGCGAGCGTTCCCGTCACACTCGGCGTCATCCTCGGGCTTGACCCGAGGATCTATCCACGTTGCATAAAATCATACCGCTGCAGATCCTCGGGACAAGCCCGAGGATGACGGAGGAGGAATATTAATTCTTAACCGATGACGTACTGCGAATATCTCACGAAATCTTCGCTCAGGTCCCCACACCGATTTCGGCAAGCCGGGTCAGACATGCTTCTTCAACATTGTCGAGCTCCGCCAGCGTCTCTTCGATGTCCTTGCGTTTCTGCCTGAGATCGGCGCGCTTTTCATCGACCTTCTTCATCAGCAGCACCAGCTGACCCGATTCGCCCGGCGGCTCCTTGTAGACATGAATAATCTCGCGAATTTCGGCGATGGTGAAGCCGATCCGGCGGCCGCGCAGGATTTCCTGAATGAGACGGCGATCGGCAGACCTGAACAGACGGGTGCGCCCGCGACGCTCAGGGTGAATCAGCCCCTCGTCCTCGTAAAATCGCAAGGTGCGGGTGGAAACACCGAATTCGCGTGTCAGTTCGGTTATGCTATAATACTTGTCCAAAGGCCTATCCGATTCATGGTCGGAAGATATTATTTGACCTTCACGTAAAAGTCAATTTTTGCCATCTTGCCTATCCGGAAATACCGTACCACCAGGTCGCGATTCCCAGAAAGGCGAAAAAGCCGACAATGTCGGTCACCGCTGTCACGAAGACCGCGGAGGAAACGGCGGGGTCAGCGCCGAACTTGTCGAGAACCAGTGGTATGAGAATGCCTGCCAGCGCCGCCGCCAGCATGTTGAGACACATGGCCGTGGCGATGATGCCGCCAATATGGATATCCTGAAACCAGACCCCGGCGACGATGCCGATGGCGCAGCCGAACAGCATGCCGTTCAGGATGCCCACCCCCGCCTCACGCCGGATGATGCGGGCGGCATTGTGAATATCGAGGCTTTTGGTGGCAAGCGCCCGCACCGATACGGTCATGGTCTGCGAGCCGGCATTGCCGCCCATGCCTGCCACCGCCGGCATCAGGATTGCGAGCGCAATGATTTGCTGGATCGTCGCGTCGAACAGGCTGATGACGGAAGCGGAGAGAAAGGCAGTGAGCAGGTTGACCGCAAGCCAGGGCACGCGCGAGCGCGAGGTGCTGACGATACTGTCCGACAGTTCTTCGTCACCCACACCGCCGAGACGCAGCAAGTCCTCCTCCGCCTCTTCCTGAATGACGTCGACCACGTCATCGATGGTGAGAACGCCAACCAGTCGGCCGTTATTGTCGACCACGGCGGCGGAGAGAAGGTCATATTGCTCGAAAAGCTGCGCTGCCTCTTCCTGGTCCATCTCGGCCGGAATGGAGTGGTTGGTCTCGTGCATGATCGTTTCGATCTTCACCTGACGCTTGGCGCGCAGCACCTTGTCGAGATCGAGCGCGCCGACGAGCTTGAAGGTCGGGTCGATGACGAAGATCTGCGAGAAGGATTCGGGCAGTTCCTCTTCTTCGCGCAGGTAGTCGATGGTCTGCCCCACGGTCCAGAACGGCGGCACGGCGACGAATTCCGTCTGCATGCGGCGGCCGGCGGAGCTTTCCGGATAATCCAGCGCCCGCATCAGCCGCACGCGTTCAGTAAACGGCAGTTGCGAGAGAATATCCTCGCGGTCCTCGTCGTCGAGGTCCTCGAGAATGTAGACCGCGTCGTCCGAATCGAGTTCGCCGATACCGGCGGCGATCTGCTCGTTCGACATCTGGTCGACGATATCGAGACGGATGCCCTCATCCACCTCGGTCAGCGCCGTCATGTCAAAATCGGAACCCAGAAGCCTGACCAGCGCGTGGCGCTGTTCCGGCAGGATGGATTCGAGCACGTCGCCGAGCTCTGACTCATGCAGCCGCGCAACATTCTTGCGCAGGAAAAGCAGGTCGCGATCGGCGATCGCAGCGCCAACCATCGCCAGAAAATCGGAGCGGACGGACCCATCTTCCGCGTAAATATCGGAGAGCGCTTCTGCCGGCTTTACGTCGTCGGGCGCGACAGGATCGTCGTCACGGTCTGTCATCTGGCGTCCCCTCGTATTCAAATGCCGCAGTGCACGGATGCGCAGGCAGAATGGCGTTAAAAAGCATATTGTCAACAACCGGATAGCTGCAGATGCACAAGCTTCCCGGCTGCGGCGAAAAATCCATTCAACATTCCTCTTCCTATCCGCCGGCGGGGCATCGGCCGGCGGCAACAAGCATGTTTAGCCAATCTTTGCGGCTTGTTTTGCGACAACGTCCACCCCCTTTACGCCGTTCCCATTTCAATTGTCGAACAGCGAATAAGGGTTCTGCCGCAATGCACAATTAAGACATTGACAGCGGCCACGGATCGGGGCTTCTGAAGATGTTTTTGACAAACGGCAAACGCCGACAGCCAGAGACGAGAAGACAGTTTCCGGGAAAAAGAACCATGAGCAAAACGGATTTCATAGGCAAGGCGTCGACCGCCGCAGGTGGCTGGGGCGCACTCAAAAGCGTTGGCAAACGCCTGCTGGAATCCGGTGCACCGATTTCCGGCGCCCGCACCCTTTTGAAGACCAACCAGCCGGACGGGTTCGACTGCCCGGGCTGCGCCTGGGGTGACCCCGAACACGGCTCCTCCTTCGAATTCTGCGAAAACGGCGTCAAGGCAGTGTCATGGGAAGCGACCGAGGCACGGGTTCTGCCGGATTTCTTCGCCCGCCACACGGTCTCCGAACTGCGGGGCTGGTCCGACTATGATCTGGAAAAACAGGGCCGCCTTACCCATCCGATGCGGTATGACCGGGCGAGCGACACATATCTGCCCGTTTCCTGGGACGATGCCTTTGCCGAGATCGGCCGTATCCTCAACGGCCTCGATAGCCCCGACCGGGCTGAATTCTACACATCCGGCCGCGCCTCCAACGAGGCGGCCTTCCTATACCAATTGATGGTGCGGCTTTACGGCACCAATAATTTCCCCGATTGCTCCAACATGTGCCACGAGGCGAGCGGCGTTGGCCTCAATGCGTCGATCGGCGTCGGCAAGGGCACGGTGCTGCTCGAGGATTTCGAACAGGCGGACGCCATTTTTGTCATCGGGCAAAATCCCGGCACCAACCACCCCCGCATGCTGGGCGACCTGCGCCGCGCCGCCCTTCGCGGCGCCCGGATCGCCGTCTTTAATCCCATCCGGGAAAAGGGTCTGGAACGCTTCGCCGACCCGCAGGACAAGATCGAAATGATCACCGGCAGCAGCACGAAGATCGCCACCAACTATTATCAGCCGCGCCAGGGCGGCGACATGGCGGCGGTGCGCGGCATGAGCAAGGCGGTCTTCGCGGCAGACGATGCCACAAGGGCAGCGGGCGAGCCCGCCATTATCGACTACGACTTCATTGCCGACCATGCCGCCGAATTCGAAGCCTATCGCGCCGCGGTCGATGCAACGAGCTGGGAGAGCATCCTCGACCAGTCCGGCCTGACCCGCGCCGAGATCGAAGAAGCCGCACGTATCTACATGAATGCCGGCTCCGTCATTGCCACCTGGGCCATGGGCGTCACACAGCACCGCCACTCGGTCCTGATCGTTCGCGAAATCGCCAACTTCATGCTGCTGCGTGGTAATGTCGGCCGTCCCGGCGCCGGCCTCTGCCCGGTGCGCGGTCATTCCAACGTGCAGGGCGACCGCACCGTCGGCATCGACGAAAAAGCGCCGCCGGCGCTTCTCGACGCACTGGAAAAAGAACTCGGCGTTCCCATGCCGCGCAAGCCCGGCCACAATACCGTTGAGGCCGTGGCCGCCATGCTGGATGGGAAGGCTCAGACCTTCATCGCACTCGGTGGCAATTTCATGCGGGCGACGCCCGACAGCCCGCTGATCGTCAAGGCGTTCGAAAAGCAGAAGCTCACCGTCAACATCGCCACCAAGCTCAACCATTCGCATCTGGTGCCGGGCGAAACCTCCTTCGTGCTGCCCTGCCTCGGCCGGACCGAGATAGACCGCAATTCGCTGGGCCGGTCGCAGATCGTCACCGTCGAGGATTCCATGAGCATGGTGCATGGTTCCGGCGGCATTAATCCGCCGGCCTCGGATGCACTTCGCTCGGAAGTCGCCATCGTCGCCGGCATCGCCGAAGCCACGCTCGGCAATGTCAATGTAAACTGGAAGGCGCTCGCCGATGACTACGATCTCATCCGCGACATGATCGAGCGCGTCATTCCGGGTTTCGACAATTTCAACGAGCGTGTCCGCATTCCCCGTGGTTTTCATCTGCGCAACGCCGCCGCCGAACGGCAATGGAACACGCCGGCGAAAAAGGCCACCTTCTATAGCGGCCCCCTGCCCGAGAAAACCGAGCACCAGCAGGCGCTGACGCGCGACAATCTTTTCGTGCTGCAGACCTTTCGCAGCCACGATCAGTACAACACCACGATCTACGGCATGGATGACCGCTATCGCGGTGTCTATGGCGAGCGCCAGGTCATTTTCATGAACCCTGCGGATATGGAGGCGCTTGGCGCCCATTCCCGTCAGCGTGTGGATGTCATCGGTGAATATGGCGACGGGGTGGAGCGCATCGCCAGGAACTTCCGTCTGGTGCCCTATAATATCCCGCGCGGCAGCGTCGGCGGGTATTATCCGGAGCTGAACGTGCTGGTGCCGCTGTCGAGCTACGGCGAAGGCAGCTTCACGCCGACATCGAAATCGGTGCTGGTTTCCGTCCGCCTGCTCGCCGATGCCAGATGAGCCGGATGCCCGCTTGATGGATGAGGAACGATCCGCGGCGGCTTTTCTGGCAGCCGTGGGAAAACTCCAGCAATCGTCTCCAACGCTGACGATGACGGGAGCAGCAATCCTGCTTGCGATCCATCAGGACATCGCAACCGATAGCCGCAGCATTGCCAACCGGCTGGGGCTTGCACATGCCCTCGTTCTGCGCGAAATCACTATCCTGTCGCCCCGCTTCCTGCGAGTGACGAAACGCGACGCCCGCACCCAGCGCAGCTTTCTGGAGGCAACCGGGGAAGGACGGGCGCTTGCCGCCTCGTCCTCGCAGATTTAACGAAGGAGCATTTCTTGGCAATCAGGCCGATCCTGCCCTACCCCCATGTCGGTCTTTCCGATATCTGCGCACCGGTTACGGTTTTTGACGATCATCTGCAGGAACTGGTAATAGATCTGATCGACACGATGCGCGCCGCCCCCGGCGTCGGCATCACGGCGGCCCATATCGGCGTGCTGCAACGTGTCTTCGTGCTCGAATTGACGCCGGGAACCGTCCTGACCTACATCAATCCCGAAATCACCAGCCAATCTCCGCAGACGATGCGGCATATGGAAGGCAGCGTCTCGATGCCCGGCTTCACCGACGAGGTGGAGCGGCCTTCTACGGTGGAGGTCAGGTTTCAGGATATAACTGGCGCGGAACACGCTGAGACCGCCGAGGGCTTCCACGCCATCTGTATCCAGCATGAGATCGACCAGCTTGACGGTATCTTCTGGCTGAAGCGCCTCTCCAAGCTCAAGCGCGACCGGCTGGTGAAGAAGTGGGAAAAATCCCGAAATTCGTGACGGTCAGTCGTTTATCGACAGTGTAAATTCCGCATTGCCCTTCAGCGTGTTGCTGACGGTGCAGATATCCTCCGCCATATGGGCGAGTGCGGCGCGGGTCGCTTCATCGAAATTGCCCGTAATCTCGATCCTGATATCGAAACGCAGAATACGATACGGCTCATCTGCGGATTTTTCCCCTGACACGTCGACGGCAACGCCTTCGAAACGGTCAAGCATCCCCAACCGGCTCGCCGCAATCCGGGCGCTCAGCGCAAGGCACGCGGCAAGCGACGAATAAAGAAGATCGATCGGGTTGAAGCCCGGTTCCGAGACACCGGTCACGATCTCCAGAGCACCGCCGGTCACCGTCGACATCATCGGCCGGCCAAGCCGCCCGACTTTTGCCCTGGCGCCGACCGGCCTCAACTTCACTTTTGCACCATCCACCATCAAGCGAATCCAAATTTAATCGCGCGCAACCAACCGTATGGAACAAAAAACCGTCTGGCGCTTTTTATTCACACGACGGTGAACGACCGTTGAACCTTTATTTTACAGGGAGCTGGGACATATGGTTACATCTACGCTCGTCAGCATTCTGATCACCTTCCTGGTGATCGTGCTCGTCTTGTGGCTCATCGCGCGACTGCCGGTCGGTGGCGGCGCAAAACAGATCGCTCAGGTGATCGTCATTATCATCGGCATTATTTCGCTATTGAAATATCTCGCCGTATTCTGATGTCCCGGCGGAGCGAAACGAGAAAGGCGGCGAAAGCCGCCTTTTTTTTGCGCATTCGTCACGGGCATGATCGCTACTGGCGGGGCTCGAACTGAAAGGCTTTCTTGACGGTGATGTCCCGGACGCTGCCAATGCCGAGAAACGGCGTATTATCAGCATCGAAAATCGCCCTGCCTTTCGCCACGATCCACCGGCTCGAACCATCAGGCAGATGAATCTTGTAGCGCTGATCGAAAAATACCCCTGTCGTGATGCTCTCAAAAATTGCGTGCGCCACCTGATCGCGCATTTCGAGATCGATTCTCTCGAGAATCTCTTCGATCGTCACCCCGCGTGACGCGACCTCCTGGGAAAACCCATGACATTCCGCGGTGACCGCATCCATGATCAGCCTGTTGTCGGAAATGCTCCACATATAATAGCCAAGCGCATTGTCTGAATCCGTCTTGTCCCCCAGCACGAAAACCTCCAGACATTTTTTCCTGACAAAAGCTAACATCAGACCTCTAATATTCCACCCCTTGTTTTTGTAGGGGGAACCGTCCGACTACTACAGCGTGCATCGATATCCACCGAAATTTATTCTCTGTTTGATCCACACGCCCGTTAGACGGACCGATAAATTTCGAAGAGATATCGCAAAGTCAGCAACCTGCTCCTACATAATCGAGCGAAGAAATTTCAAAGGAGGTCAATATGCGACAAACCACTCTCGCTCTCGGATTGATGGTTGTGACTGTCGCTCTCACGGGATGTCAAACGTGGGAGAGTCCATATCGCGGAAGCGGATGGCGGATGGATCAGGTGATGGACGGCGATCCTTATCGCGTCGGCGATGGCAACCACCAGGAGAACGGAACGGCGTCGAATATCATTCGACGCTAGACCACAGTAAATATGCCCGGGTGGCGGCAATCCCATGATTTGCCGCCCCGAAACTTAACGACACAGCTGCGGAGAAAATCACGTCGGTATGGTTGGGGCTTGGTCCATTTCGGTCCAACGAGCCTGTCGGCTTCCAGGAAGCCAAGAGTTAACCGATTGGCTAAAAAAGAAAAAACCCGCCGAAGCGGGTTTCTTTGGTGCGGTCGAGAAGACTCGAACTTCCACGGGTTGCCCCACAGCGACCTCAACGCTGCGCGTCTACCAATTCCGCCACGACCGCATCGTGGTAGGCGTCGACTTGCGCCGACGGGGGTGCATGTAGCAAAAGGATTTTGGGTGCACAAGAGCGTCGTGACAGTTTTTTGAAATTAAAAATCGCACTGCACCATCCTATATGCAGGAAGCCCGGAAATGCTGGGGTTGCAGCCTTGTCGCCATTTTGCGAGAAGGCTGTGGAAAGGACTTTTTCATGCTCACACGCACGGATATCGAGACAAATATGTTTCCTCTCGCCGGTTCGCCGCCGGTTCGCTGGCGAATCTCGGAAGGCCTCGTCCCTTATGGGCAGGCTATCGAGGAAATGGAGCGTGAGGTTGCCGCTATCGCTAGCGGCGAGGCCGACGAACTCGTCTGGCTGCTGGAGCATCCTCCGCTTTATACCGCAGGCACAAGCGCCGATGTGGCCGACCTCATCGAGCCGGACCGTTTTCCCGTCTTCGCCACGGGTCGCGGCGGCGAATACACCTATCATGGTCCGGGCCAGCGGGTTGTCTACCTCATGCTCGACCTGAAACGCCGGCGGCAGGATGTGCGTGCCTATGTGGCGGCGCTGGAGGATGTCATCATCCGCACGCTCGACAAGATGAATGTCCGCGGCGAGCGGCGCGAGGATCGCGTCGGTGTCTGGGTCAGACGGCCGGAAAAGCCGCTCCTGCCGGATGGCGGCATGGCAGAGGACAAGATCGCAGCGCTCGGCATCCGTCTGCGCAAATGGGTGAGCTTTCACGGGCTTTCGATCAATGTCGATCCAGATCTCGGGCATTTCTCGGGCATCGTTCCCTGCGGCATCAGCGCCTATGGCGTCACCAGCCTTGTCGATCTTGGATTGCCGGTTATGATCGGCGACGTCGACGTTCTGCTGCGCGAGGCCTTCGAGGAGGTTTTTGGCCCGGCAGTGCCCGAAACCGGCGCAGGCGGCTGATCCTACCGCAACCTTTGTCGCAGGCCGGTGTTTGATGCATCGATCACCACAAGAGGAGGAACGACCATGTTCACAACGTCCGCCTATGCCTGCGATGACGGTTCTTCGCCGATGAAGCTCGCGACCATCAAGCGCCGCGATCCCGGTCCGCGCGATGTCGAAATCGAGATCGAATTCTGTGGCGTCTGCCACTCGGACATCCATACGGCCCGCAGCGAATGGCCCGGCTCCCTTTACCCCTGTGTTCCCGGCCACGAAATCGTCGGCCGCGTCGGTCGGGTGGGATCGCAGGTCACCCGGTTCAAGACGGGTGAACGCGTCGGTGTCGGCTGTATCGTCGATAGCTGTCGCGAATGCGCAAGCTGCGCCGAAGGGCTAGAGCAATATTGCGAAAACGGCATGACCGGCACCTATAACTCCCCTGACAAGGCGATGGGCGGCGGTGCGCATACGCTTGGCGGCTATTCCGCCCATGTGGTGGTGGATGACCGCTATGTGCTCAATATTCCCGAAGGGCTCGATCCGGCAGCCGCAGCACCGCTGCTCTGCGCGGGTATCACCACCTACTCGCCGCTGCGCCACTGGAATGCCGGTCCCGGCAAGCGGGTCGGTGTGGTCGGTCTGGGCGGCCTTGGCCATATGGCCGTCAAGCTTGCCAATGCCATGGGTGCGACTGTCGTGATGATCACCACCTCGCCAGGCAAGGCGGAAGACGCGAAAAAGCTCGGCGCGCATGAGGTGATCGTTTCCCGCGATGCGGAGCAGATGAAGAAGGCTGCTTCGAGCCTCGATCTCATCATCGATGCTGTCGCCGCCGACCACGACATCGACGCCTATCTGGCACTGCTGAAACGTGATGGCGCGCTGGTGCAGGTGGGCGCGCCGGAAAAGCCGCTTTCGGTGATGGCCTTCAGCCTCATCCCCGGCCGCAAGACTTTCGCCGGCTCGATGATCGGCGGTATTCCCGAGACCCAGGAAATGCTGGATTTCTGCGCGGAAAAAGGCATCGCCGCCGAAATCGAGATGATCGATATCGATCAGATCAATGACGCTTATGAACGCATGATAAAAAGCGATGTGCGTTATCGTTTCGTCATTGATATGAAGAGCCTGCCGCGCCAGAAGGCCGCCTGACCTTTGGAAGGGGGCGGCCTTGCGGACGTCCCCTCCCGTTAGACCTTCTGGTCGAAAGCGTAGCCTGACCCATGACCAGCCAGACCGGTTTCAACGACATCGCCAAGGGCATGACCATCATGGCGGGCTGCATGCTGGTGCTGCCGGTCATGGATGCGATCGCCAAATACATGGCGATGAGCGGCGGCATGTCGCCGGCGCAGGTGACTTTCTACCGATTCTTTTTTCAGGTTCTGTGCACCCTGCCGCTGCTGCTGGTGGTGTCACCCGGGGCGCTGTTCAGCGCCAAACGGCCATGGATGAACTGCCTGCGCGGCGTGCTGCATGCGTCCGCCAGCCTGATGTTCTTCGCCGCCGTCAAATACATGCCGCTTGCCGATGTCTTCGCGATCTATTTTGTCGAGCCTTTCATGCTGACAATGATGTCGGCCCTCTTTCTTGGCGACAGAGTTGGCTGGAAACGCTGGACGGCGATCGTGGTGGGTTTTGGCGGCGCGCTGATCGTCATCCAGCCGAGTTTCGAAATCTTCGGCTGGACCTCGCTCCTGCCGGTCGCCTGCGCCTTTTTCTATACGCTTTATCTGTTCCTGAACCGCGCCATCGGTGATGCCGACAGCCCGCTTGTCATGCAGACCATGTCCGGCATTGCCGGCACGCTGTTCATGGCGGCAGCACTTTTTGCCGGCGATGCGCTGGGAGACAAGGACTTCGCTGTCTCGCTTCCCCAATCCGCCTTCGCGCTTGTCCTGCTGGTTCTGCTGGGATCGATATCCGGCTACATGCACCTGCTGATCGTCAGGGCCTTTCGGCTGGCGCCGCTGTCTTTGCTGGCGCCATTCCAGTATTTCGAGATCATCTCGGCGACGATTCTCGGCTATGCGCTATTTTCGGACTTCCCCACCCCATCGAAATGGCTCGGTATCCTCATCATCGTCGCATCCGGCCTGTTCATCATCTGGCGCGAGCGCCAGCAGCCCGCCTCAACCCCGCCGCTCGACGGGCAATGACGCAGGCGGGCTCAGGCGCCTGAGGGCAGCGGCCCTTCATCGTGATGATCCTGCGCCTCCACGAGGCTGCCAAGCAGCCACAGCGAAACCTCGGCCGCCTCTCCGGCAGATTTGAAGCGGTATGAGCCGCTATATTTCGGCATATCGAAGAAGGTGACAACGAAACCATCACCGGTTTCCAGACTTTCGACCCGGATGCGCTCGGGATCGATCATCACACAGACATAGTGGGACCCCATATTGCGCATGAAACCCGCCTTGTTATCATGCAGCCGCACGAAAGCCGCGCCGCCATCCGCTGTCATGTGCAGGCTTCTGATCGCCTCATTAGGGAAGGCACGGGCGAAATCCATGATCGCCTGCCCCACATCATGGCTGCTATCGTCTTCGGTCGCCCGCGACATGCGCCAGGCATAAACGGCAAAGACCGAAAGCAGTACGAAAACGATAATCCAGATCGCCAAATTCATCCGGGACGCTCCCTCAGTACCGAAACCCTTCGATTCGCGACTCGAAACGACACGAACCCGATCTGGGTTCATAAAGCCCGAGGCTTGCGTGAAGTGTGGCTCCCGGTGACAGGCGCCCTGTGATCAGAAACGCTTGAGGAAAGAGGCCTTCGCAATCAGCCATTGCCGGCGAAGCGGCGACAATTGTAGATCGCCGTCAAACACCCCTGCCCCCGCCTTTCTGGCTGCAACGATGACCGGGCCGGACAAAGCGACGGGCAGATAGGCAGCAAAGAGGTTTTTCGAGATCATCGCGCGTCTTGCCTTCTCGATATGATCGAGCGCATGAGCAGCGAAAATTTCAACTGCGATGCCGATACGCTGCCTGTCCTGACCTGCAAGAAAGGTTTCACGATCGAGACCAGCCGCAGCCAGCATGTCCGCGGGAATATAGACCTGCCCGCGACGCCGGTGAAGCGGCATGAGCAGCAGCATGCCGGCCATCGCCTGGGCCACACCCGCATGTCCCGCCGCTTCGGCGCTTTGAGCGGCATCCTCAGCGGAAAGCACGAGGCTTGCGAGCTGGATCAGGGCCGAGGCGGTTTCGCCGGCGTATCCCTCAAGCGCGTTGCGATCCTCGAACAGATCGTCATAGAGATCGAAGATACGTGCCTCGATCATATTGCCGAGCACCGGGCGCGGCAGGCGATATTGCTCGATCGTTGTCTGAAGCGCTGCGGCCACCGGATGGGACTGGCTGTCACCGTGTGGATTGCCGTCGATAAGGTCACGCCACCATTGCATGCGCACCTCACCCGGCAGCGCTTCACGCACGGAATCGCGGATGCGGGCGATTTCGGCGTTAAAGGCATAAAGGGCAGCCAGAGCGTTGCGCTTGTCGGCAGGCGACAAAAGGCAGGCGAGATAACGGTCACGATCGGTGTCGCGCAGCGTCGCGAGGCAGACGTCGAGATTTTCTGTGGGTTCCATGGTTCCCCGCGCGCGAAACGCCCTCAGCCTTCGACTGCAATCAGCGCCGCGGCCACGGCGCGCGATTCCGAAAGCATGATATTATAGGTCCGCACCGCAGCACCCGTGCTCATCGGGTCAACCGAAATGCCCGCCTCTTTAAAAGCCGCACGCAATTCTTTCGGCAGGACCCGCATGCCGTCACCCGTGCCGATCAGCAGCACTTCGATATCCTGCGCTTCCGCCAGAACCTTTTCGAAATGCCCGACGGTCAATTCTTTCGCATCAATGGGCTCCCACCCGTAGATGCCCGAAGGCAAAAGCAGAAGGGAGCCGCGATGCGACATGTCGGCAAAGCGGAAGCCGCCATTGCCATAAGCATCGAGGGGCGCCCGGCCTGGAAAATGGGCCGGGCGTATTTCGATCCCGCCGGCCATCAGACGGCAGGCTTGCCGCCGATGGCATTGCCGGACTTCTCATCCTTCTCGTCTTCCGCATCCTTGCTGTCAGGACGCAGTTTGAAGGCGATCAGCACTGGCGCCGCGATATAGACCGAGGAGAACACGCCGATACCGACGCCGAACAACATGGCGAAGGTGAAGGAACGGATGACCTCGCCGCCGAAGAGATACAGTGCCAGCAGTGCCAGAAGCACGGTCAGGCCCGTAAGGATCGTGCGCGACAGGGTCTGGTTCAGCGAGACGTCGATGATCATCGAAAGCGGCATCTTCTTGTATCGCCGGAGGTTTTCACGGACACGGTCGTAGATGACGACAGTGTCGTTCAGCGAATAACCGATGATCGTCAGGATCGCCGCGATACTGGTAAGGTTGAACTCTATCCCCAGGAAGACGAACAAGCCGATGGTGAAGACCACGTCATGCACCATGGAGATGACCGCACCGAGCGCAAACTGCCACTCGAAACGAACCCAGATGTAGATCATGATCGCCGCCATGGCGAGCACGACGCCGATAGTGGAGGACGTGGTCAGGTCGCCGGACACGGCAGGACCGACAACTTCCACACGGCGGAAATCATATTTGTCCTCAAGCTCGCCGCGCACCATGGTGATGGCCGACTGCTCGGCATTTTCGCCGCCGTCCTGCGCCTGAATGCGGATGAGCACATCCTGCGGCGAACCGAAGTTCTGCGCCTGGATTTCACCGAGGTTGAGCTGGTTCAGACGCTCGCGAATGTCGGCAATATCGGCATCGCCCTGCTTGGAGCGTACTTCGATGACCGAACCACCCTGGAAATCGATGCCGAGGTTCAGGCCCTTGGCGACGAAGCCACCGACGCAGGCGAGCATGATCGCGCCTGTTATCACGAATACCACGCGGCGATAGCGCATGAAGGGAATGTCGCGACCATCGAACATGGCGGTGCGAACACCCTTGGGCAGATGTTTCGGACGGCTGCGGCGAACCCAGTAGCCGAACATCCAGGCCGTCAGCGTATAGGCCGTGAACACGGTGGTGATGATACCGACGGCGAGCGTCACGGCGAAGCCCTTGACCGGACCGGTGCCCATGTAAAACAGCACGCTCGCCACGATCAGCGTCGTCAGGTTGGCGTCGATGATGGTCGCAAAGGCGCGTGTAAAACCATTATCCAGCGCCTGGATCAGCGGTTTGCCGCTCTTCACCTCTTCGCGTATTCGCTCATAGATCAGAACGTTGGAATCCACCGCCATACCGATCGTCAAGACGATACCGGCGATACCGGGCAAGGTGAGCGTCGACCCGATGACACTCAACACGGCGATCAGCATCACGACGTTGACGATAAGCGCGATATTCGCCAGCAGGCCGAAGAAGCCATAGAAGACGAACATGAAAATGAGGACGCCAACGGCGCCGATAGCGCTGGCCGTAAGGCCGGCGGTGATGGAGTCGTTACCAAGGCTCGGACCGACGGTGCGTTCTTCAACCACCGTCAGCGTGGCCGGCAGCGCACCGGCGCGCAGCAGAACCGCGAGGTCGTTGGCGCCCTGCACCGAGAAGCTGCCGGAAATCTGTCCCGAACCGCCGATGATCGGCTCGCGGATGACAGGTGCCGAGATGACCTGATTGTCAAGCACGATGGCGAAAGGCTTGCCGACATTCTGCTGCGTCGCCTGCGCAAAGCGCTGCGCGCCGCGGCTGTCGAAGCGGAAGGTGACGACGGGTTCGTTGGTCTGCTGGTTGAAGCTTGCCTGTGCATCGACGAGATTGTCGCCGGACACGAGCGCGCGACGTTCCACCAGATAGGGAACCGGCGGATCGTCCTGCGAATAGAGAACTTCCGAGGTCGCGGGCGGACGGCCGTTCATGGCCTCCTGCGCCGGCATGGTCGTGTCTACCATGCGGAAGGACAGCTTTGCGGTCTGGTTGAGGAGGGATTTCAGGCGCTGCGGATCCTGAAGACCCGGCACCTGCACGATGATGCGGTCGGAACCCTGCCGCTGGATGAGCGGCTCGGTCGTGCCGACTTCGTCAACGCGGCGGCGCACGACTTCGATCGACTGCGAAACGGCCGACGACAGACGATAATCGATGCCCTCATCCGTCAGGTTGAGACGCAGCAGACTGTCGCCGCCGTCATTCATCGTCACTTCTGTAATGGAGCCGCCGACCAGCGTTCCGGCAGACACCGGCTGCGTCAGATCACGAAGTGCGGTCTTGGCTGCTTCCATCTGCGCGGGATCGCTGATGCGAACCTGAATTTGCTGGCCGTTGCCGGTGAGCCCCGAATAGCGGATGTTGGCGTCGCGAAGCTGCGTGCGCACATCGCCGACGATCGTTTCAAGCCGTTCCTTGACAATGTCGGAACGCTCGATCTTGAGCATGATATGCGAGCCGCCCTGAAGGTCGAGACCGAGCGTTACCTTGTTGTCCTTATACCAGGCAGGCATGCTCTCCAGCTGTTTTTCCGAAAACAGGTTGGGAGAGGCGATGAAGACGCTTGCCAGCACAAGCAGCCAGATGAAGACTGTTTTCCAACGGGAAAAATGAAGCATTTCGATCTCGGTCAGGGTTGGGGTTGCGCGGACAGCGCAACCCGTCAAAATTCGCAATCGGGCGTCCGGTTGTCCGGCAGGATCAGGAAGCGGCTTCCGTCTTGACCACTTCGCCCTTCACACGCACTTCGGCAATATAAGCGCGGGCAGCACGGATTTTCACGCCTTCGGCGATTTCGACTTCGAGTTCATTGTCGTCAATGACCTTGGTCACCTTGCCAACGATGCCGCCGCCAAGAACAACCTGATCGCCACGGCGAATGCTGGTCAGCGTTTCCTGGCGCTTCTTCATCTGTGCGCGCTGCGGGCGGATGAGGAAAAAATACCAGACGACCATAAGCGGCGCAAACAGGAAAAGCATCTCAAGGCCGGAACCGAAGCCCGATGCGCCACCAGATGCGTCCTGGGCAAAAGCTTGACTAAAAAACATATAAAACTCCTCAACGATTACGGCACGACCTCGTATGCCGCCCCAGCTTTCAAGCCGCCGGAATATAGTGGGGAACGCCGGGATTGCAACAGATGCAGGGCCCTCGCCGTACCGATTCCGGACCTCTTAACCTTTATGGGCTCGAAACACCATGCTAGGCCGGGCGCAAAACAGAGTTTTGAACATCAGACAAGCGGAACAAACACCATGATTCGAGAAGAAACGGCCTCCCTGCTTCTTTCAGAACTGCGCCGGCTCACCAACGCCGTGGAGCGGCTTGCCGGACCGGCGCCCGCTGCAAACGACTGGAATGCGGCGGATTGTTTCGTCTGGGTGCCGGTGAATTCTTTCCTTCAGCCGGTTGCCCGCCCCAACCGCATCGCGTTGAAACTCATTCGCGGCGTCGATCATGTGCGTGATATCCTCCACGAAAACACGCTGCGTTTCGCGGAAGGTTTTGCCGCCAACAATGTGCTGCTGTGGGGCGCGCGCGGCATGGGCAAATCCTCGCTGGTGAAGGCCGTTCACGAAGATGTGCGCACCGCAAGCGGCGCTTCCCTGAAGCTGGTGGAAGTGCACCGCGAGGACATTCACACCCTGCCCGCTTTGCTCGACATCCTGAAAATCTCGGATCAGCGCGTCATTCTGTTTTGCGACGACCTTTCCTTCGATCACGACGACACAGCCTATAAGTCGTTGAAGGCGGCCCTCGACGGTGGCATTGAAGGACGGCCCGACAACGTCCTGTTTTATGCGACCTCCAACCGCCGTCACCTTCTGCCGCGCCACATGATGGAAAACGAGCAGTCGACCGCCATAAACCCTTCGGAAGCGGTCGAAGAAAAGGTGTCGCTGTCGGACCGTTTCGGCCTGTGGCTCGGCTTCCACAAATGCGGCCAGGAAGATTATCTGGCGATGATCGACAGCTATGCCGAGCATTTCGATCTGGGTCTCGACCGCGAGACCCTGCATCACGAGGCGCTGGAATGGGCGACGACCCGTGGCGGGCGCTCCGGTCGCGTCGCCTGGCAATATATCCAGGATGCCGCCGGTCGCCTCAGAAAACCACTCGACAGATAACGCCACCATGACATCAGCCGACACGCGGTGTCGTTACGACCACACCGCGTGTCGTATTCCCGAACGCGACTTCTCCCGCCAAATGGTTTGCTAAGCCATGGAGTCATCCTGCCCGCGGAGGAGCTGGCAGGCACGGTGTTCAACCACGGAGGAGATGGATATGAGCAGGAACAGAGGCGTCGTTTACCTGAAGCCAGGCCAGGTCGAAGTCCGCGACATCGACGACCCGAAGCTTGAGGCGCCGGATGGCCGCCGCATCGAGCACGGCGTCATTCTCAAGGTGATTTCCACGAATATCTGCGGCTCCGACCAGCACATGGTGCGCGGCCGCACCACCGCGATGCCCGGCCTCGTCCTTGGCCATGAGATCACCGGCGAAGTCATCGAAAAAGGCGTCGATGTCGAGATGCTCGAAATCGGCGACATCGTCTCCGTGCCGTTCAACGTCGCCTGCGGCCGTTGCCGCTGCTGCAAGTCGCAGGATACCGGCGTCTGCCTGACGGTGAACCCGTCACGCGCCGGCGGCGCTTACGGTTATGTCGATATGGGCGGCTGGATCGGCGGACAGGCCCGCTATGTCACCATCCCCTATGCCGACTTCAACCTTCTGAAATTTCCCGATCGCGACAAGGCGATGTCGAAGATCCGCGACCTCACCATGCTGTCCGACATCCTGCCGACCGGCTTTCATGGCGCGGTCAAGGCGGGCGTCGGCGTCGGCTCCACGGTCTATGTCGCGGGTGCCGGCCCGGTCGGTCTTGCCGCTGCCGCTTCCGCCCGCATTCTGGGTGCGGCTGTCGTCATGGTCGGCGATTTCAACAAGGATCGCCTCGCCCATGCGGCAAGAGTGGGTTTTGAACCCGTCGATCTTTCCAAGGGCGACCGGCTGGGCGACATGATCGCTGAGATCGTCGGCACCAACGAGGTAGACAGCGCCATCGACGCCGTCGGCTTCGAAGCCCGCGGCCATTCCGGCGGCGAACAGCCGGCCATCGTTCTTAACCAGATGATGGAAATCACCCGCGCCGCCGGCTCCATCGGCATTCCCGGTCTCTACGTTACCGAAGACCCCGGCGCGGTTGACAATGCGGCAAAGCAGGGCGCCCTGTCACTGCGCTTCGGCCTTGGCTGGGCGAAGGCGCAATCCTTCCACACCGGCCAGACACCGGTGCTGAAATATAACCGTCAGCTCATGCAGGCCATCCTGCACGACCGCCTGCCGATTGCAGACATCGTCAACGCCAAGATCATCGCCCTTGATGATGCCGTGCAGGGATATGAAAGCTTCGATCAGGGCGCGGCCACCAAGTTCGTGCTTGATCCGCATGGCGATCTGCTGAAGGCAGCCTGATTAACCGACAATTCGTCCAGTGAATGAAAGCGCCCGCGGCAACCTCGTCGCGGGCGTTTTTGTCTCAATGTCTCCGACTGGAGATATTATGCTTCGCTTGTGGCAAGCGCTTCGAGCGCGGCGATGGCGTCCGCCGAGAGATAAGGCCTGAACAGGCTTGAGACCTGCCGCAAGCCCCACTCCAGTTGCTGCGGCCCAAATTCGCTGACACCTTCCTGCAGAGCGAGATAGGCGGCCCAATAGGTCGAGACGATCCAAAGATTGGTCAAAACCGCATCGTGCTCGCTTTCGGGAATAGTCACCAGCCCCGCTTTCTGCATGCGCCCGATAATGTCTCCGACGGCAAGCCGCATCGCGGCGCTTATCGTCCTCACCGGCTCCACCAGCCCCGGCGCAAGCGCAAGCAGACCGACGAGGTCACGAAACAGAAAGCGGTAGTTCCACACCAGCGAGAACCATTGCCGCAGGAAACCGGCATAGGTTTCCGCCGCCCCCTCATCCGCCCGATTGACACTTGCAACCAATGCCACCGCATCGGCCTCGAAGCGCGCGAACAGGGCAAGAACCAGCGATTCCTTGGTACGGAAATGATAATAGAGATTGCCCTCGTTGATCTTCACCGCTTCGGCAATCTCCGCCGTTGTCACACGGTCTGGCCCCCGCCCGTTGAAGAGATCGAGAGCGGAGTCCAGAATCCTGTCGCGCGTGGAGGATCGAGCGCGCGCCGGCCGTTTCGCATCATTGCTCATCATCGAAATCGCTTCCCGCTATTGAAACTTAAGGTGCCCACCTTAAATCAGTCAAAATAAGGTATACACCTTAACGGCAAGTTGCCATTATTCAACGGACATAAAGGACAAGCAGATGACCGAAACCGGCTTTCGCACCCCGTCCACCGATACGACCGGGCCGCAACACGTATCGAAACTCGCCACGGCGCGTCTCGCTCTTTCCCTTATCCGTAATCCGTTGAAGGCATTGCCGCCGGAGATTTTCAGCGAACCAGCGGTCTTCAACCGCCTCGGCGGTGTGATGCGGGTTCATCTGGCCGATCCCGTGCTGATCCACGAGGCTCTGGTGAAGAATGCCGCTCTGCTCGGCAAAGGTGAGGACGTGCGCCGGGCACTCGGCCCCGCGCTTGGCCAGGGCCTTCTGACGGCCGATGGCGATCACTGGAAATGGCAAAGGCAATCCGTCGCCGCCGCCTTCCGCCATGAAAAGCTGCTGGAGTTGCTACCCGTTATGATCGAGACGGCACGGCGCACGCAAACGCGCTGGCGCTCGTCTTCCACCGCCGACATCGATATAGGCCATGAAATGATGCGGACCACCTTCGACATCATCGTTGAAACCATGATGTCCGGCGGATATGGCATCGATATTGCGCGTGTCGAACAGAGCATTGCCGATTATCTGAAGCCGACAGGCTGGACCTTCGCACTAGCCATGCTGGGTGCGCCGGAATGGCTGCCGCATCCCGGCCGGCGCAAATCCCGCGCCGCTGTCGATTATCTGCGCGCCAGCCTTGCGACGGTGATCACCGGCCGGCGGCAAAAGCCAACCGACCGACCCGATCTCGTCTCCATGCTGCTGGAAGCCATAGATCCGGAAACCGGCCGCATGATGAGCGATGAGGAAATCATCGACAATCTGCTGACTTTCATCACCGCCGGCCATGAAACGACGGCGCTCGGCCTTGCCTGGACCTTCCACCTTCTGTCGCAGAACCGGGAAACGGAAAGAAAAGCTGTCGAGGAAATCGAGGCCGTTACCGGCGGTGAGCCGATTACGGCAGAACATATCGCCAGCCTCGGCTACGTCAGGCAGGTGTTTTCGGAAGCGATGCGGCTTTATCCGCCTGCCCCCGTCATAACGCGCACCGCGCTGCAGGACTTCAGGCTCGGCGAACACGATATCCCGGCCGGAACCGTTCTTTACGTGCCGATTTATGCCGTGCACCGGCACACGGCCCTTTGGGACGAGCCCGAACGCTTCGACCCATCACGCTTCGAACCCGAAAAGGTGAAAGCGCGCCATCGCTACGCCTATATGCCGTTTGGCGCCGGGCCGCGCGTCTGCATCGGCAATGCTTTCGCGATGATGGAGGCAGTGGCGATCCTTGCCGTCATCCTCCAGAAGAACCACCTCGAAAACAGAACCATGGCGTCGGCGGAACCGCTGATGCGGGTGACATTGCGGCCGCAGGAGCGGCTGATGATGCAGATCACAGAGCGACAAAACAAATCGCCCGCGGCGTAACCACCACGGGCGACTGTTTTATTGAATGTGAAACCCATCCGTCACCGGATGGTGACGATCAGAGATCGACGTCAAGGATCGCCATGGAGAAGTTGTACGAGCGGTCGCCGTCTTCGTCATCGATGTAGACGACGCCGAGAAACTCTTCGCCCAGATACACTTCGGCGGAATCATCCTTGCGCGGACGCGCCTTGACGATCATCTTCTCGT
Organism: Agrobacterium sp. El2ro-1b; assembly: GCF_048298475.1. Classification (NCBI taxonomy): domain Bacteria; kingdom Pseudomonadati; phylum Pseudomonadota; class Alphaproteobacteria; order Hyphomicrobiales; family Rhizobiaceae; genus Agrobacterium; species Agrobacterium sp. El2ro-1b. The sequence continues at coordinate 1,200,330 of NZ_CP103458.1, forward strand.
TGAAGGTGCGCTTGAAATAGGCGTCGAGTTTTTTGATTTCGTCGGCTTTCACCACTATTCTCCTGTGCGGTTCGGGTTGGGCCGCTTTTGGCATGGGACAAAGGCGAAAGTAAAGTGAAAGCGGCACATCGCCCATGTCTTTCCCATGGACGAGTGCAATATTCACGGCCTCTCAGATATCGGCCCCGATGAGCTGGTCCATCAGACGCGAGGGTTCCGAACACCCTGCTTCTCCCACCACCCGCGCCGGCACGCCGGCAACCGTGGTCTTCGGCGGAACGGGTTTCAGCACCACCGATCCGGCGGCAATACGCGAGCAGCTACCGATCTCGATATTGCCGAGAATCTTGGCGCCTGCCCCGATCATCACGCCATTGGCGATCTTCGGATGGCGGTCTGCCCCCTCCTTGCCGGTGCCACCAAGCGTCACGCCATGCAGGATGGAAACGTTGTCGCCGATAACGGCGGTCTCACCAACCACCAGTCCGGTGGCATGGTCGAGGAAGATGCCCTTGCCGATGCGCGCGGCCGGATTGATATCCGTCTGGAAAATGCTCGACGAGCGGCTCTGCAGATAAAGCGCCAAATCCTTGCGACCTTTCTGCAGCAGCCAGTGGGCAAGGCGATGCGTCTGGATCGCCTGGAACCCCTTGAAATAAAGCAGCGGCTCCATGAAGCGCGTGCACGCCGGATCGCGGTCGTAAACGGCCTGAATATCGACGCGCAGCACACTTCCCCATTCCGGCCAGTCCTCCAGCATGTCCTGGAAGGTCTGGCGCAGAAGCACGGCCTGCATGTCGGGATGATCGAGGAGCTCGCAGATACGGTAGATCACACATTCTTCGAGAGAGCGGTGATTGAGGATCGTCGAATAGAGAAAGGCTGACAGCAGCGGGTCCTGCGCCGCAGCGCTTCGGGCCTCATTCAGCAGGCTGCCCCAGATCGGATCGACGATCGCCAGCTGTTCAGGCTGACGGGCCTCAGTACGTGCGACCATGAATGGTCTCCTCGTTTGCAGTGGTCGTTCTTTATACAAAAAAAGACGCGCATTAGAAATGGGATTCGAATGACGACTTTAAAGACGGCAATGCTTCAGTTTTTCTTCATGCAGCATAAAAAACCGTTTCTTGCCATCCTCAGCGTTGCCGCATTTGTGGACGGAAAACCGGGCTCCGCTTTTCTGGAAACTTTTCAGATCAAAGAGAGCGGTAAAACTTCAGCACCGCCGCCTTGAACACCCGGTCGCCAACGGCCAGCATATGGTCACGGCCGGGGATGTCGATCGCCCGCGCATGCGGCATGATCGCGGCCAGCTCCGCACCCGATCCGGCGATGTCGTCCTTCGTTCCAACCGCGATCAGCGTAGGTGCATCGATCTTTTGTGCCTGTTCGCGCGTGACGAGAACCCGCGAGGTCTCGATGCAGGCGGCAAGCGCCAGCCGGTCGCTTTTCGTCTGGTCGGCAAAGGCGCGGAACATGCGGCCGCGCTCATGGGTGACTACATCGAGCGAAGGGGCAAGCAGCGCCTCGGCGATCGGATCCCAGTCTCCCACGCCTTCCACCATGCCGATGCCGAGCCCCCCGAACACCAGCGACCGCACGCGTTCCGGATGAGCCATGGCCAGAAAGGCGGAAATCCGTGCGCCCATGGAATAACCCATCACATGCGCTTCCGCGATGCCGAGATGATTGAGCAGCGCCACTGCATCCCCTGCCATGACCGGTGGATAATAAGCCTCGGAATCATGCGGCTTGTCACTTGCACCATGGCCGCGATTGTCGATGGCAATCACCCGGTAACCCGCCTCTCCCAGCGTCTTCACCCAGCCGGGATGCACCCAGTTGACGTTGGCGCTGGAGGCGAAGCCGTGGATCAACAAAACCGGATCACCCGCCGGATCGCCCTCGTCGAAATAGGCAAGGCGAAGGCCGTCATGGGAAAAATCGGAAAATTGCGGCAGGTTGAGATTCATCAAGGACATCCTTTTTGCCGGACCATATGGCAGGAAAGCGCAAGATTGAACATGTTTTGCTGACGATTTTTATGGAGATGCAATGCGTTTGAGGCTACATATCCGCAACGACGAGCCGATGCGAGAAGACGGATTGCGGCTCGATAACGATATTGCATTTGGAGACGAACATGGCCGGGCATTCCATTCCCCACTTCCAGAACGATGGCGGACACAGCGTGATCGAGATCGGCGTCAAGGAATTCATGTGCACCGGCGCTTCCGTGCCCTTCGATCATCCGCATATCTTCATCGATATGGGCGACGACAATGAGAAGGTCTGTTCCTACTGCTCCACCCTTTACCGTTACAATCCGTCGCTGAAGGCCGAGCAGACCAATCCTCCGGGCTGCGTTTTCCATGTGAAGGCCGCCTGACCTTCCACTCTTCCTGATCGGGGCGCATCATGCCCATAAAATCCGTAGCCATTATCGGTGCCGGCATTGCCGGTCTCACCGCTGCCCTTGCTTTTGCCCGGCACGGTATAGACTGCGACATCATCGAACAGGCCGGCGAGCTGGCGGAAGTCGGCGCCGGCCTGCAGCTTTCCCCCAATGCCGCCCGCATTCTGGCGACACTCGGCGTCCTGCCTGACATCGAGGCCCGCTGGACCGAACCGGTCAGCGTCGACCTCGCCTCCGGAAAATCGCTGGCCACGCTGCTCTCCCTGCCAATGGGCGCGGTCGCCCGCAGCCGCTGGGGCGCACCCTATGGGGTGTTGCACAGATCGACGCTGCAAAGCGCGCTTATCCAGGCGGTGACACGCACCCCCCTCTGCCGGCTGCACCTCGGCAAACGTATCGAAAACGCCACTGTGGATGTCATTGCCGCAACGACGTTTCGTGATCACGATCTGATCGTCGGCGCGGACGGCGTCTGGTCCACGGCCCGTTTTGCCGTGCCTTCCGCGCCCACCGCCACCTTCTCCGGCAATGTCGCCTGGCGCTTCACCGTCGCCGCAGACGAGGTGCCATCCGCCTTCAACAAAACCGCCGTCACGGCCTATCTCGGCTCCCGTGGCCATATCGTTGCCTATCCGCTGAAGGAAGTCGGAGGCTTCAACATCGTCGCCATCGCGCTCGGCGCCGATCCCGGTGCGACGTGGCGGGCGGAATCGAGCGGGCGGCAGAAAGCCCTGTTGCTGGAACAATTTCGTGGCTTCAGCCCTGACATCGTTCGATTGCTCGCTTCGTCTGAAAATCCGACCTTCTGGCCGCTCTATCAGGCCGGTCCCGGCCGCTGGCACAATGGTCGCGACACCGTGCTGATCGGCGATGCCGCACACGCCATGATGCCTTTCGCCGCCCAGGGTGCGGCCATGGCAATAGAGGATGCGTTCGAACTTGCGGGAACGATGGCAGGTAGTAACGGCGAAAAGCCCCTGCCCGTGCCACAGGCCCTCGCCGTCTTCGAGTCGCTGCGCCTGCCGCGCATAGAAAAGGCCCGCAAGCGGGCCTCTCTCAATCGTTTTGCCTATCATGCCAGCGGCCCGGTGCGGATTGCACGGGACCTGGTGTTTTCCACCCGTCCCCCGGAAGCTTTCCTGAAGGACTTCGACTGGCTCTACGGCTATCACGCCAGGGGCTGACGGCTGGGATCAGACCCCGGCCGCGGCTGAAAAACCGGCATCGAGGTCTTTCTTGAGATCGGCGATATCCTCAAGCCCGATCTGCAGACGGATGACCGGTCCTTCCGACGGGCCCTTCGCAATGGTCCTGTCGATGAGCGATACCGAAACCGCAAGCGATTCGTAGCCGCCCCAGGAATAGCCGAGCCCGAAGAACGTCAGCGCATCGAGGAAGGCAGATGCCGCCTGCTTGTATTTGCCCTCTTCCGCCTTCAATACGAAGGAGAAAACACCGCTTGCACCCTTGAAATCACGCTTCCAGAGTTCATGCCCGGCAAAGCTCGGCAAGGCCGGATGCAGCACGCGCACAACGTCGTCGCGACCTTCCAGCCATTGAGCGATATCCAGCGCGCTCTTCTGATGGTGTTCCAGCCTGATGCCCATGGTGCGCATGCCGCGCAGGATCTGATAGGCATCGTCAGGGGTGACGCAGATGCCGAGATTGGTATTGGCCTGATAAAGCGCCTTCCAGTGCTTTTCATTGGCCGAAACGAAGCCCATCAGCACGTCGGAATGGCCCGAGGGATATTTGGTGGCGGCGTGAATGGAGACATCGACGCCAAAATCGAGCGGCTTGAAATAAAGCGGCGTCGCCCAGGTATTGTCCATCGTCACCACGCAATCATGCCGGTGAGCGATGTCAGTGATCAGCCGGACATCCTGAATCTCGAAGGTGTTGGAACCCGGCGCTTCCAGATGCACGAGCTTCGTATTCGATCGGATAAGCGCCTCGATGCCAGCCCCGATCGCGGGATCGTAATACTCCACCTCCACGCCCAGCTTCTTCAGCATGGTGTTGCAGAAACGGCGGGTCGGGAAATAGACGGAATCAACGACCAGCGCATGATCGCCAGCACCGAGATAGGCAAGGAACGGCACGGTAATCGCCGCAAGGCCCGAAGGCACGAGAATGGTTCCGAAGGAACCTTCCAGCTCGTTGACCAGATTGCAGAGAGCGTCCGTCGTCGGCGTACCATGGGTGCCATAGGTGTATTTCTGGTTTTCGGTCGAAAGCGTCTCCGCATCGGGAAAAAGCACGGTCGAGCCACGCACGATGGGAGGATTGACGAAACCGAAACAGTCCGCGGGATCGTTGCCGCCATGGGTCAGGCGCGTATTCACACCTGCGGCGGAACGCAGGTCATTGGTCTTGGTCATTTCAGATCAGCTTTCGAAGGAACAGTGACGCGTGCGACAATGCTGAGAGCACACCGCAAGGTCAAGTCCCGCGAAGAGCCTCGAGGCGGGCCAATTGATCCATCATGGAGCAGCATACAAGAAGTATACAAAATTCGTGCAAGTGCATTTTCTCGCAAAAATATGCTTATATTTTCACCCTTTGCACACTTCCCGACCAAAATTTGGAAAATTCCGTTTTATAGGCACAATTATTGTCCCCACGTCTTGACCCCGCTGCCAATTGCGATTGTGATAGAAAAAGCGGATCGAAAAGGTCTTGCTGAAGGGGGAGCTGGGGTAAAAGAAAACATGCCGGTCCTCTTCCATCGACGATAACAAACAAAGGTTGGGAAAAATGAAAAAGGCAATTCTGTCGGCCGCTATCGGCGCAGCAGTTTTGGGAGGAGCCTCGGTCGCTTCGGCTGCGACGCTTCAGGATGTGAAGGGCAAAGGTTTCGTCACCTGTGGCGTCAGCGCCGGCATTCCGGGATTTTCCAATCCCGATGACAAGGGTGAATGGTCCGGCATCGACGTGGACTATTGCCGTGGTATTGCCACAGCGGTTTTCGGTGACCCTTCCAAGGCGAAGTTTGTAGCTCTTTCGAGCAAGGACCGATTCCCGGCTCTCCAGTCCGGTGAAGTCGACGTTCTGACCCGTAACACCACCTGGACGATCAGCCGCGACACGTCGCTCGGCTTCAACTTCCGTACCGTCAACTATTATGACGGCCAGGGCTTCATCGCCAAGAAGGGCCTCAACGTGAAGTCCGCCCTTGAGCTTTCCGGCGCCGCCGTCTGCGTTCAGACCGGCACGACCACCGAGCTCAATCTCGCCGACTATTTCAAGACCAACAATCTCCAGTACAATCCGGTCGTTTTCGAAAAGGAAGCCGACGCAACTTCCGCTTATGATTCCGGCCGTTGCGACGTCTACACCACCGACCAGTCGGGCCTCTATGCCATCCGCCTGAAGCTGAAGAACCCTGATGACAACATCGTTCTGCCTGAGGTCATCTCCAAGGAGCCGCTCGGACCGGCCGTTCGCCAGGGTGACGACCAGTGGTTCGACATCGTGACCTGGGTTCATTACGCCATGGTCAACGCCGAAGAACTTGGCATCACCTCCAAGAACGTCGACGAACAGAAGACCAGCGCCAACCCGGACGTGAAGCGTCTGCTCGGCACGGAAGAAGGCACCAAGATCGGTACCGATCTCGGCGTCGGCAATGACTGGGCCTACAACATCGTCAAGCTGGTGGGCAACTACGGCGAAGTCTTCGACCGCAACGTCGGCGCAGGCTCTCCGCTGAAGATCGAGCGTGGCCAGAACGCGCTGTGGACCAAGGGCGGCCTGCAATACGCACCGCCGGTCCGTTGATCGGCCCCATCATCGGCTAGATCACGACGGGAGGCTGGGCAACGCCCGGCCTCCATTTTAGAATTATATAAATAAGCTCGCAAAGAGCATATAAAAGGGAAAGGTGCCTATGGCAGGCAACGCGGTCAGTTCGCAACGATCGCGCGCGCAAAGCGCGTCGTCACTTATCAACGATCCACGCATACGCGGCATTTTCTATCAGGTCCTGACAGTCGTCATCCTGGCCGCCTTCGTCTGGGTCATCGTGACGAATACGATCACCAATCTTCAACGGTCAAACATTTCGTCCGGCTTCGGCTTCCTTAATGGAAGAGCCGGTTTCGACATCGGCCAGTCGCTGATCGCTTATACGAGCGACTCGACCTATGGCCGGGCTCTGCTCGTTGGTATTCTCAACACGATCCAGGTCGCATTTTTTGGCATCATCGCCGCCTCGATCATTGGTTTCATCGTCGGCATCGCCCGGCTGTCCAATAACTGGCTGATCTCGAAGCTCGCGCAGGCCTATGTGGAAATCTTCCGCAACATCCCGCCGCTGCTCGTCATCTTCTTCTGGTACAAGGGCGTCATCTCGGTTCTGCCGCAGGCGCGCGATTCGCTGGAGCTGCCACTTGGAAGCTATCTCAACAATCGCGGCTTCTTTTTTCCCAAGCCCCTCTGGGGAGAAGGCACCTGGCTGATACCGCTCGCCTTTCTGGTCGCAATCGTCATCAGCTTTTTCGTTTATCGCTGGGCAAAGGCGAGACAGGAACAAACTGGCCAGCAATTCCGCACCGGCATCACGGCCGCACTTCTCATCATCGGCCTTCCGGCCGCGACATTTCTGGCGCTTGGCTCACCGCTGACATTCGACTTCCCGATTGCCGGGCGGTTCAACCTGTCGGGCGGCGCGGTCGTTGCACCTGAATTCATGTCGCTCTTCCTCGCTCTCTCCTTCTACACCGCCTCCTTCATCGCCGAAATCGTTCGCGGCGGCATCAAGGCCGTGGCGAAGGGCCAGACGGAAGCTGCCGACGCGCTCGGACTTCGTTCCAGCACCACGACGCGCCTCATCGTCGTTCCGCAGGCGATGCGCATCATCATTCCACCGCTGACAAGCCAGTTTCTCAACCTCACCAAGAACTCCTCGCTCGCGGTCGCGGTCGGGTTTGCCGACATCGTCTCCGTCGGCGGCACGATCCTGAACCAGACGGGTCAGGCCGTTGAAGTCGTGGCGATCTGGCTGGTCATCTATCTCTCGCTGTCCCTGCTCACGGCCGTGGTCATGAACTGGTTCAACGCGAAAATGGCTCTGGTGGAGAGATGACGATGACAATCAGCAACCATGCCTTCGTGCGCCAAACCATTGAAGAAGCCCGCCCCGCGCCATCGAGTGCGGTCGGGGTAACCCATTGGCTGCGCACCAAACTCTTCGCCACGCCCAAGGATACCGTTCTTACCGTCCTTGCCATCGCCCTTCTCGTCTATATTTTGCCGCCGATCATCGAGTGGCTGTTTATCGACGCGGTATGGACCGGTAGCGACCGCCTTGCATGTCTCACCGCCTCTCAGGGCGGTGCGTTGCCGGACGGACAGTCCGGCGCCTGCTGGGCCTTCGTTTCGGCGAAACTCGGCCAATTCGTCTTCGGCCGCTACCCCATAGACGAGCGCTGGCGTCCGATCCTCGTGATGGTGATGTTCACCATTCTGTTGATCCCGATGCTTATTCCGAAAGCACCGTTCAAACGCCTCAACGCGCTGGCGCTTTTCATCATCCTGCCCTTCATTGCGTTTTTCCTGCTCATCGGCGGCGTCTTCGGCCTGCCTGTGGTCGAAACGCAGCTCTGGGGCGGCCTGATGGTCACGCTCATCCTGTCCTTTTTCGGGATCACGGTGTCGTTGCCCTTCGGCATTCTTCTCGCCCTTGGCCGGCGGTCAAACCTGCCTGTGATCAAGATGCTCTGCGTGCTCTTCATTGAAGTCATCAGAGGCATCCCGCTGATCACCGTGCTGTTCTTCGCCAGCATCATGCTGCCGCTGTTCCTGCCCGATGGATGGACCTTCGACAAGTTCCTGCGCGCGCTGGTCGGCGTGTCGCTGTTCTCGTCTGCCTATATGGCGGAGGTGATCCGTGGCGGTCTGCAGGCCATTCCCAAGGGACAATATGAAGGTGCCGACTCACTCGGCCTGAACTACTGGCAGAAAACGAGACTGATCGTGCTGCCGCAGGCACTGAAGCTCGTCATTCCGGGCATCGTCAACACCTTCATCGGGCTTTTCAAGGACACGTCGCTGGTCTCGATCATCGGTATGTTCGACCTGCTCGGTATTGTCACACTCAACCAGTCGGATGCGAACTGGGCGACGCCTGTCACCGCCATGACTGGCTATATTTTCGCAGGCTTCGTATTCTGGATATTCTGCTTCGGCATGTCGCGTTATTCGCTGTTCATGGAACGGCACCTCGACACCGGGCATAAACGATAAGGGACGCTCAAATGGCAGAAACCCAAGCAAAAAAACTGGCCGTCTCGACAACGGACGTGGCAATCGAAATCACCGGCATGAACAAATGGTATGGCGATTTCCACGTATTGCGCGACATCAACCTGAAGGTCATGAAGGGCGAGCGCATCGTCATCGCCGGTCCTTCCGGGTCGGGCAAGTCGACCATGATCCGCTGCATCAACCGGCTGGAAGAACACCAATCTGGTTCCATCCAGGTTGATGGCATCGAGCTTACCAACGACCTCAAGAAGATCGACGAAGTGCGTCGTGAAGTCGGTATGGTGTTCCAGCACTTCAACCTCTTCCCGCATCTGACGATCCTCGAAAACTGCACGCTGGCGCCGATCTGGGTTCGGAAGATGCCCAAGAAGGAAGCCGAAGAAGTGGCGATGCACTATCTGAAGCGCGTCAAGATACCCGAGCAGGCGCACAAGTACCCCGGCCAGCTCTCCGGCGGCCAGCAGCAGCGCGTGGCGATCGCCCGTTCGCTCTGCATGAAGCCGAAGATCATGCTGTTCGACGAACCGACCTCGGCGCTCGACCCGGAAATGGTCAAGGAAGTGCTCGACACCATGGTCAGCCTTGCCGAAGACGGCATGACCATGCTGTGCGTCACCCACGAAATGGGCTTTGCCCGCCAGGTCGCAAACCGCGTCATCTTCATGGACCAGGGCCAGATCGTCGAACAGAATTCGCCTGCCGAGTTCTTCGACAATCCGCAGCACGAGCGCACACGGCTGTTCCTCAGCCAGATTCTGCATTGAGACTGCGGTCTTCATCGCACCCTCCAGCGGGGCCGTTTCGGCCCCGTTTTCGTTTAAGGCGATAACTCCGCTCCAACATTAGGCGTCATCCCCGAGCCACTTCAGTGAATCACCGCCGTCGCCCATAAGGGTGTTCCGCATGTTTCTCTAAACGCGAAAAGCGCTTGTGCCGCACAATCGATCGCCATTTAACCATTTGTTACGAAACAAGAATCCTTGTTTTTCAGACCTTTTGGCGGTCCATGTCATTTTTTTGTCAAATCATGCATTTTTCCGCTTGCAGACCTTCGGGAGCCTGACTATAAGGGCGCCACACCACAAGCGCACGCGCCCTTCGTCTATCGGTTAGGACGTCAGATTTTCATTCTGAAAAGAGGGGTTCGACTCCCCTAGGGCGTGCCACTTGCCTTCGTGTTCCCCCTCTCCAAAGATTTGAACCCGACGTTCAACGTCGCGAATTTGTCGCGCGTCAACATTGCTGCGGAACCGATTCCCGCGCGGCACGTTAGATTGCCGTCCCCCCGATGGAAGGCAAGCCGGACGAAATGCCATCGGTCAAATCAACCGGCTTGCCTTTCCACTCACTTCGACTACAGCGCCCGTTCGTACCGGACTGCGGCTTGATGCCAGCTTAGGGTTAGGAAGCCGTCTACCCGGCATCGTACGAGACGCATGCAAATCGTCGGTCCACGGCGATAGGGGCGATATTTCAAGGTCTTGACCAGGTCCGTCGCAGTTTTCCACAGCCCTTTCAGCGTCCATAAAAAAACTCGTCTCGAAGCAAGAAAAATCAATTTTTCCGCTTGCAGACGTTCGGGAGCCTGACTATAAGGGCGCCACACCACAAGCGCACGCGCCCTTCGTCTATCGGTTAGGACGTCAGATTTTCATTCTGAAAAGAGGGGTTCGACTCCCCTAGGGCGTGCCACTTGCTTCTCCCAGAAAATCAATAGCCTGCATCAAGATGTTCACGCATCGCGTAAACACACTGGCGCATATTTGATCTGCCCGTTCAGGGCAATGTTTCAGTAAAATTCAGAACTGTTCGGAAGCCCCGTCAGGGCGCGAAAGCCGCATCCAGCACGCGCAGTTGGACGCGCCTCTGGCCCTGCCAGAGATCGGCACCCACTGTGCCTGCCACGTGGATGTTCCTGCCGCGCGCATTCAGCAGCATCTGCCCCAGAGGCGCTTCGGCAGCGCGAAAGGCGATACCGTCCAGCCGCGAGCCATCCATGGCCTCCAGCGTGATCTTGACGTGTGCTGTGCCCACAAGCCGAACATCGCGCAGGCGATGCGCCGGCACGGCAAAGATCGGCTGCGAATGACCCGACCCATAGGGACCCGCCTGCTCCAGCTGATCGACAAGCTGCAATGTCGCGCCCGAAGCGCCGATGGCGCCATCGATCTTCAGCACGCTGCTTTCAACCAGCTCGTTCACCGTCTTTGCGGCCGCTTCTTCAAAGAAAGTCCTGAGCTTGCCGAGATTGGCACGCTCCACCGTCAGGCCGGCCGCCATGGCGTGACCGCCGCCCTTGACCAGCAATCCCGTCTCCACGGCAGCGCGCACCATGCGGCCCATATCGAAGCCGTTGATCGAGCGGCCAGAGCCGGTGCCCTTGCCGGAAGGATCAAAGGCAATGGCGAAAGCCGGACGGCGGAAACGGTCCTTCAAGCGCGAGGCAAGCAGGCCGACGATGCCTGGATGCCAGTTCTCACGCGCCGTGACGATGACGCCCGCACCCGAGCCGTCGCCATATTCATACAGCGCCTCGGCTTCGGCCTCCGCCAGCATCGCCGCTTCCATGGCCTGCCGCTCGCGGTTCAACTCGTCCAGCCGCTCGGCAATCACCTCGGCTTGCGAAGAATCATCGATGGTCAACAAACGACTGCCCAGCGCGGCGTCGCCAATGCGGCCGCCGGCATTAATGCGCGGCCCGATCAGGAAACCGAAATGATAAGGGGTAACAGGCCCGCCCAGTCCCGCCTTCTTGAACAGCGCCGCAAGTCCCGCATTGTTCATATGCCGTGCGGCAATCAGGCCCTTCACCACATATGCGCGGTTCAGCCCCTTCAGCGGCACCACATCGCAGACCGTCGCAAGCGCGACGATATCAAGCAGCGACAGCAGATCGAGCGTGAAGGCCTGCCGGTTGCGTCTGTCCTTCAGCAGCCGCAACGTGGCCACCAGCACGAGGAACACCACGCCGGCGGCACAGAGATGCCCCTGCCCCGAAAGATCGTCCTCGCGGTTGGGGTTGACCAGCGCCACGGCCGGCGGCAGTTCCGTGCCGACCTGATGGTGATCGATCACCACCACATCCGTTCCGGCGTCCTTCGCGGCCTGAAGCGACTCATGGCTGGTGGAGCCGCAATCGACCGTCACGATCAACGTCGCGCCGTTGGCGGCAAGCTGCTGCATCGCCGCCGGGTTCGGCCCGTAGCCCTCGAAAATGCGATCGGGAATATAGATCTCCGGCGTCAGCCCGAAATGCGCGAGAAAGCGATACATCAGCGCCGAAGAGGCAGCGCCATCGACATCGTAATCGCCGAAGATCGCCACCTTCTCGCCGGTCTCGATGGCACGCACCAACCGCTCGGCGGCCTTTTCGCAATCGGTCAGCATATGCGGATCGGGCATCAGGGAACGGATGGTGGGATCAAGGAACGCCAGGGCGTCATCGACACCGACGCCGCGCCCGGCCAGCACCCGCGCAATCAATTCGGGAATGGCATGTATCTGGGACATGGCAAGCGCGCGGTTCTGCCCGGCCTGATCCAGCCGCGACACCCAGCGCTGCTCTGTCGCCGACCGCTCCACGCTTAAAAACGCGCGGGCCACGGTATCGGCCGGCTCCAACATTGCCATCCTGTCCCTTCATCCTGTCGTGCGCGTTCCGCGCCTTGGTTAGAACGGGCTAAATGGCGAAGGCGCGTTTTTCAAGCAAAAACGCGCCTTGATGGAGTCACACCGAGAAAATCGAGAAAAACGGGCTGACAATCGACACAGCGCCGACCAGCAGCAGCAGCGAGAAGACGGCGAGTGAACACCAGTTGCGCTCATGCTCGGCCATATCGAATTCCATGCTGCGAATATTGTCGTTGGCGGTGTGCGGCCGCGCCCGGTGATGGGTAGCCAGCATGCTTGCGCGCTTATTGTCCTTGAACAGGATGATCGATGTCACGGCCACGCCTCCCTCGCTTGGTGAACGGGATTAACCATAGGGCCGAATCGTGTCGTATTCCAGCGGTTCTGAAGCCATTTCCTCAAATTTTATGACAGCTGAAACATCGTCCCTCTAAATAGTTTTTGATATCCCCGCGAGGTTTCACGATGAAAAAAGGCCGCGCATCCATACGGAAGCACGGCCCTCGGCTTTGGACAAATCGTCAGGCGTTTCAGGTCCGCTCGATGCGGATGACCTGCGGTTCGCTGACGAGATATTTCTCGTTCTTGATCGCCTTCACGGCCTTGCGGATCGCATCTTCCATCGTCGCATGGGTGACGAGGATGATGGTCTGCGGCGCGCCTTCCACATGCACGCGCTGGCGCTGCACGATGGATTCCAGCGAGATGTTATTGTCGGCCATGCGCGTGGCGATGGAGGCGAAGACGCCCGCCTGATCCTTCACCGTCAGACGGATGAAATAACCGCCCTCATGGCTCTTCATCTTGGCGCGGCGGTACTCCGTCAGCGACTTGGCCGGACGGCCGAGCACAGGCACCTGCTGGGCGCCTGGACGGCTCTTGGCGATATCGGCGATGTCACCGAGCACGGCAGACGCCGTGGCGTTGCCGCCCGCCCCTGGGCCGACCATCAGCAATTCGCCGAGAATGTCGGATTCGATCGCCACCGCATTGGTCACGCCATCCACCTGGGCGATGACGGAGTCGAGCGGCACCATGGTCGGGTGCACGCGCTGTTCGATGCCGGAGTCAGTCACCTGCGCCACGCCGAGAAGCTTGATGCGGTAACCAAGCTCGGCAGCCGCCTGAATATCCTCGATGGAGATATTGGTGATGCCTTCGAGATAGATGTCGTCGGCAGCGATCTTGTTGCCGAAGGCAAGCGTGGTCAGGATCGACAGCTTGTGCGCGGTGTCATTGCCTTCGATATCGAAGGCCGGATCCGCTTCGGCATAACCGAGCCGCTGCGCTTCCTTCAGGCACGCCTCGAACGACAGGCCTTCCTTCTCCATCTTGGTGAGGATGTAGTTGCAGGTGCCGTTCATGATGCCGTAGATCCGCGACACATGGTTGCCGGTGAGCGATTCACGCAGCGCCTTGATGACCGGGATACCGCCCGCCACCGCCGCCTCGAAATTGAGAAGCGCGCCCTTGTCCTCGGCAATGGTCGCCAGTTCGACGCCATGCTTGGCAAGCAGTGCCTTGTTGGCTGTCACCACATGGAGACCACGTGAAAGCGCTGCCCGCACCGCGTTTTCCGCCTGTCCGGAAGCACCGCCGACCAGTTCGACGAACACGTCGATATCGGCTTCGCTCGCCATCTGCTCGGGCGTATCGAACCAGGTAATACCCTTGAGATCGATGCCGCGGTCGCGCGAACGGTCGCGCGCGCTCACCGCAATAATCTCAATCGCGCGTCCGCAGGTAATCGCAAGTTCGTTGCTTCTCTGCTGGAGGATGCGCACGAGCGAAGCGCCGACAGTGCCGAGCCCCGCTATGCCGATTCTCAATGAATCTGCCATGGGTATGTTCCTGATTTGCTGGTGATGGTGGCGGCCGAGGCCCGGCCGCCTTCGGTTGCCCTTATCTGTGGGCGTTGAGCGAAACGACGTTATGCATCGTTTCGTCAGCACTCGACAGGAAACGCTTCAGATTGCGCGCCGCCTGACGAATTCGATGCTCGTTTTCCACGAGCGCGAGACGGACGTAATCATCGCCCATTTCGCCAAAGCCGATGCCGGGAGCAACGGCGATATCGGCCTTCTCGACCAGAAGCTTGGAAAACTCCAGGCTGCCGAGATGACGGAACTTTTCCGGGATCTTCGCCCAGGCGAACATCGTCGCTGCCGGCGGCGGAACCTCGAAGCCGGCCTTGCCGAACGTATCGACCATGACATCGCGGCGGCGGCGGTAAACGCTGCGCACTTCGGCGATGTCGGAACCGTCGCCGTTGAGCGCATGCGTCGCCGCCACCTGGATCGGCGTGAAAGCGCCGTAATCGAGGTAGGACTTCACGCGGGTCAGCGCCGCGATCAGCCGCTCGTTGCCGACGGCAAAGCCCATGCGCCAGCCGGGCATGGAGAAGGTCTTCGACATGGAGGTGAACTCCACCGCAACGTCGATGGCGCCGGGAACTTCGAGAACCGAAGGCGGCGGATTGTTGTCGTCGAAGTAGATTTCCGAATAGGCCAGATCTGACAGCACGATGATTTCGTGCTTCTTCGCAAAGGCGATCACATCCTTGTAGAAATCGAGCGAAGCGACATGTGCCGTCGGGTTAGACGGATAGTTGACGATCAGTGCCAGCGGCTTCGGGATGGAGTGGCGCACGGCGCGCTCCAGCGGTCCGAAGAAGCTCTCATCCGGCTCGACATTCATGGAGCGGATAACGCCGCCCGCCATCAGGAAGCCGAAGGCATGGATCGGATAGGTCGGGTTCGGGCACAGGATCACGTCGCCAGGTGCCGTGATGGCCTGCGCCATATTGGCGAAACCTTCCTTGGAGCCAAGCGTGGCGACAACCTGCGTATCGGGATTGAGCTTCACGCCGAAACGGCGGGCATAGTAGGCAGCCTGCGCGCGGCGAAGGCCGGGAATGCCCTTGGACGAGGAATAACGATGGGTACGAGGGTCCTGAACGACTTCGCAGAGCTTGTCGACGATCGCCTTGGGGGTCGGAAGGTCGGGATTGCCCATGCCGAGATCGATGATATCGGCCCCGGCCGCTCGCGCGCTCGCTTTCAAACGGTTGACCTGTTCGAAGACGTATTGCGGCAGACGCCGGACCTTATGAAACTCTTCCATCACTTTCCTCATGGGAATGGACCGGTTCTGCCGGCCCATAACGAAGGTTCGTTTTTTGTTTTTAAACGCCGCCGACACGAACCGACCCGGCAGGCGTTATTCATTGTAGCGCAAAGCACGCGAAAACCTAAAAGGCTTTTCTCAGGCCCACGCTGCATCACGATCATCCGCCAGCGCCTCTGGCACAGCCTTTTCAGCCCCCTCGGCAAGGCGGATCACGTAACGGGATCAAGGAACTTGCATAACGCCAGATCCTGGGAAAATGCAAGGCAAGCCATGCTCAAGAACGGCCATTCCTGTCGTTCAGCCGCGCTCGCCCTTCACAATTGCCGCGCGGATGACCGAAAGCACGCGCTCCGGCTTGATATCCGTGCAGACGAGCTGGCTTGGATGCCCGTCCCAATCACCCGGCGGAAAGGCGCGGCCATCCGGCTTCTGGATCGTCTGGCCATCGGCAAGACCGCCGCAGACGACGCGCACCGGGCCGCTGCGGGCCTCGAACAGCTCAGGCGCCACGAGATAAACGCAGGCGCAGCTGTCATGCACCACCATGCCGTCGCCGGTGCGGGTCTTGTAGAAATCGATATAGAATTGCGACAGGTCGGACAGCAGCTGCACGGGTTTGCCGCCGGCTTCAGCCATCTCCGCCATGAAAGTGCTGGTCATTACCGTTTTTGTGGTGACATCGAGACCAACGACCACCACGCGCCACGGGGCGGTGAAGACGAGATCGGCCGCTTCCGGGTCGCCGTGAATATTGGCCTCGGCCGCCGGCGACACATTGCCGTTGATATCGAAAGCACCGCCCATGACGATGACCTGCTTCACCAATGCCGCAAAATCCGGCTCCTCGCGTAATGCCAGCGCCAGATTGGTCATGCGACCAACGGCAATAAGCGTCACCTCGCCGGGATTGGCCTTCACGGTCTCGATAATGAAGCGATGCGCGGGACGCGGATCGAGCGGCAGGTCGATGGTCTCGGGAATATCGATATCCCCGAGACCGTTCTCGCCGTGAATGAAGGTCGGCCAGTGCCCCTCCTTGCGGGCGGGATCGAAGGTCACGCCCGCCCCCCTGGCAACAGGCGCGGTCATCTGCCATTCCCGCTTGAGGAAAAGCGCATTGCGGGTGGTGATGTCGATGGGGGCATTGCCGAAAACCGTGGTGACGCCGATCAGATCAATATCGGGGTGCCGGTGCAGGAAAAGAAGCGCCATGGCGTCATCCACACCGGGGTCCGTATCGAATATCACTTTATGCATAATGCCCTCATCCATATGTCTCGAGCGCCATCCGTCCTTCCGGCGACGCGCCACGGAAACATAACGATAAGCGGCCACACCGCAATCCCCCTGCCCGCAGCCGAACGCACAGAAAGAGATTGCTTGGTCGCACTTTCGGTGAAAGAAGAAGCCCTCTCCTTCCGCCTGCCCGGACATATCAAGTGCAAGACATCGCCCTCAACGTTTTCATCGTCCTCTTCTGCGTCGCCATCTTTGCCGGATTTATCGATTCCATCGCCGGCGGCGGCGGTCTCATCACCATTCCTGCGATGATGATCATGGGCATTGCGCCGCTCGATACGCTCGGCACCAACAAGCTGCAGGCGCAGTTCGGGTCGGCCTCGGCGACACTTGCTTATGCCAGACGCGGCCACGTCAATCTGAAAGAGCAATTGCCGATGGGGCTGATGGCCATGGCCGGCGGAATGCTGGGCGCGCTGACAGCCGCCTTCGTGCCGGCCGATCTCCTGCGCACCATCATGCCGTTTCTGCTGATTACGATTGCGCTCTATTTCGCCTTGAAGCCGCAGCTCAGCGACATCGACAGCCACCGTCGCATCACACCCTTCGTGTTCGGCCTGATGGTCGCGCCGCTAATCGGTTTTTATGACGGCGTTTTTGGTCCCGGCGCGGGTTCCTTCTACATGCTCGCCTTCGTGGCACTGGCAGGTTTCGGCATGCTGAAGGCAACCGCCCACACCAAGCTGCTAAACCTCGGCTCGAATTTCGGCGGTTTTGTCGTCTTTGCGATGGGCGGAGCGGTTTTGTGGAAGCTCGGCCTCGCCATGGGCTTCGGCCAGTTCATCGGGGCGCAGGTCGGGTCACGTTTCGCGATGAAAAACGGCGCGAAGATCATCCGCCCGCTTCTTGTTGTTTCCTGTCTCGCCATGGCGACGAAGCTTCTTGTCGATGCATCTTCCGCCTGGTCGATCGCCACGATCTGGGAAACCATCTTCCCGAAATAAGGGATGGTGAGGCGCCTTTTCTCCGTCAGTCAGGCAACAGACCGGCGTCCGCTGCCTCAGCCTGCGGCGCGGCGCCGGCGATCAGCGATTTCGCGGATCACCACCATCGCGCCCACAAGCTTGTAGGCGGAGGAGTAGCAGGGCGACATTTCCAGCGACTTGACGACCGTGCGGCCATTCTCATCTTCCGCATAGGTATATTTCGACGTATCGCCCTTGAAGCAATTGTCGAGCTTTTCCCTGAGAATGTTCTGGAACCGGTGAACGCCGACCAGTTCGGCGATGTGGCAGCCGATAAGCCCTTCCGGCGCGTTACGCTGAAATGCATCGAGAGAATTGGCGAAGGAAACACGGTAACCGGGAGACACGATCACGACAGGCTCGTCCAGATCGTTGAGCATGTCCTCATCAAGGATCAGATGACGGTGATGCCACGCCAGCGTATCCTCGTCCTCGTCACCGACGACCTTTGCCTTTAATGGCATGCCGACATAACGATCGACCAGGGTTCGCAGCAGCTCGGAGTTGCGCTGCACGCAGCCGAGATCTTCCGCCTCGTGATTGAGGAGATCGATCGCAAAACGGAACTGCTCGCGAATATCTTCGGAACTTTCGGTCTTGCGTCCAACAATCCGCTCGAGGAGCAGCTCCAGTTCACGCTCCAGCACGGCAATCTTGTCGGATTCGTTCTTACCAACGGCAGATTGCAGCTCCGTATAACGCAACCAGAACAACTCAATCAAATCTTTCAACCCAACTCTCCCTGAACGGGCATATGCCCCGCTCTCAATGCGAACGGATTAGCCCATTACCCCTGTTTATAGCGTCTTCGCGCTTAAAAATGACGTAACGAAATGCAGGAACGCCGTGAGGATTAATGTTCAAAATATCACATCCACGGGTATTTTTTCAATTTCGATAATCCATGAACGAGAAATGAGGTTCCACCAATATGAAAAAATATCGAAATGCATGAATTCGCGGTCGACTTTTGTGAAATATCAAAAGATCCGGCCGCACGGCAATCACCTCAAATCTGGTGCTTCACGTCCCAGCGATCATGATACCAAAGCCATTGGCCGGGATATTCTCGCACCCAGCTTTCCACCTTGTCGTTCAGCAGCTGCGCCGTCGCCTGAATATCGACATTGCCCTTCTGATCCCGGGGAATTTCAACCTTCGGCTCTATTTCCAGCCTGTAGCGATTGTCCGGAAGGCGAATGCAACGGGCGGGATAGACATCGCAATTGAACTGCCGCACCAGCTTGGCAAGCAGCGGGTTGGTGCGAACCTCAAGCCCGAAGAACTTCGTCGTCAGCCCCTTGCCGAACTTCTGGTCGACAAGCACACCCACACCGCCGCCCTTTTCCAGCTGCCGCGCCAGCGCGAAGGAGGAGCCGGCATGCGACGGCACGAGATTGCCCATGCGTTCCTTGCGGAAATTGAACACCTTGTCGGCCACGTAGGGATTGTTCGGCGGCCGGAACAGCACCGTCACATCAAGACCAAAGGCCGAGCCTGCGACCGGCAGCAGTTCGAAATTACCGCTATGGGCGGTAAAGACGATGAAGGGCCGCGGATTGTCGCGCAATTCGAGAAAGGTCGGAGTACCCTCGACCTCGATGCGGCCGGGTTCGTTCTTTTCCGGGTCGAAATCGAACAGCCGGTCGAGAAACACATATTCCGCCGCAAGCCGGCCCATATTGGCCCAGCTGTCCATGGCGATCGCCAGCCGCTCCTCTTCGGATTTTTCCGGAAAGGCGCGCGCCAGATTGTAGAGCATCAGCTTGTGGCGGCCGGTTTTCGGCCCTATCAAGCGCGCCAACCGGTCCGCGGCGCGAATGCCCGCATCGGCCGGAAAGAGCTTCAGCAGGTTGAGAAGGCCAAAGGCGAATGTCGCGATCAGCCACTGCCGGAAGTGGTCCAGTTTCAGGACGATCCGCGTCAGGAATAATTTCACGCTGGTCAATCCATCCGCAGGACGATCTTGCCAAACACCTGGCGCGTTTCCATGCGCTCCAGTGCCCGGTCGATATCGTCGAAGGTGACTTCGGTGTCGATGACGGGATGAACGATGCCGCGCGCCATCTTCTGCATGGCATTGGCCATGTTTTCCATGCGGCAGCCGAAGGAGCCGAGCAGCTTCAACTGCTGCTGGAACAGCATCATCAGGTTGATTTCGGTGGAAACGCCCGAGGTGGAGCCGCAGGTGACGAGACGGCCACCGCGCTTCAGCGAGAACATCGAGGCGACGAAGGTATCCTTGCCGACATGTTCGAAGACAACGTCAACACCCTTCTTTTTCGTCAGCTTGCGCACGACGCCTTCGAAACGGTCGGTCCGGTAATTGATGACATGATCGGCCCCGAGCGCCTTCGCCCGTTCGATCTTGTCGTCGGAACCGACCGTGGTGATGACGGTGCAGCCCATCTTCTTGGCAAGCTGGATCGCCGCCGTGCCGATGCCGGAACCGCCGGCATGGATGAGGATGGTTTCGCCGGGCTCAAGCTTGGCATTGTCGAACAGCATGTGCTCGACGGTGCCGAAAGTCACCGGCGCGAGCGCCGCAGCGACGGCGTCAATACCATGTGGGGCCGGCACGAGCTGGCGGGCGGGAATATTGATCTTCTCCTGCGCGAAACCGTCGAGATGGAAACCGTGGACGCCCTGGACATGTTCGCACAGATTGTCGCGGCCTTCACGGCAGGGCTTGCAGAGCCCGCAGGTGCGCGCGCCATAGACCGAGACCAGCTGGCCCGGCAGCACATTCGAAACGCCGGGACCGATGGCCTCGACCACGCCGGAGGCTTCCGCACCGATGGTGAGCGGCATCTTGCGCTTGGCGAAAGCCATGCCGCGCCAGCCCCAGACGTCGATGTGGTTGAGCGCCACGGCCTTGACGCGCAGCGTCACCTCGCCCGGTCCCGGAGCATCCGGTTCAGGCAGGTCCACTTTTTCGAGCTTCCGGTCGTCCACGAGTTGAAGAGCGCGCATATTTCAGTCCTTCGCCCGAGGGCGTTATCTAAAAATCATTCCAGCAAAACTCTGTAACGGTTTTGCGGCTGGAATGCGTAATCAAAGAGACGAGAGCGTTTCCGCAGTGCTTTTGGAAACGATCCTGTTGTGGCGGAACCGGTTAAGCCGGTTCCCGCGTCATGACAAGGCTTGCATTCTGCCCGCCAAACCCGAAGGAGTTGGAGAGAACCGCACCCACCTGCGCATCCCGCTTCACATTCGGCACCACGTCGAGCGTAATGGTCGGATCGGGATTGTTGTAGTTGATCGTCGGCGGCAGGGTCCCGGTCAGCATGGTCTGCAGCGAGAACACCGCTTCCACGGCGCCTGCGGCCGTCAGCGTATGGCCAATCATCGACTTGTTGGACGACAGCGGAATGTTCTTCAGGCCTTCGCCGAAGACGGCCAGCATCGAGCCATATTCCATCTTGTCATTCTCAGGCGTCGAGGTGCCGTGAGCATTGATATAACCAATGTCGCTTTCGGCCACGCCCGCATCGGCAAGTGCCGCACGGATCGTCGCGATCGCCGGGCCGCCATCGGGCGAGGAGCGCGTGCGGTGGAAGCTATCGGCCTTTTCGCCGGCGCCCTTGATGATGCCGAGAACCTTTGCGCCACGAGCGACGGCGGCTTCGAGCGATTCCAGCACCAGCGTTGCAGCACCTTCAGCGATCACGAAACCGTCGCGATCCTTGCTGAACGGCTTGGAGGCCTTTTCCGGCGGGTCGTTCTGGGTCGAAAGAGCCGACAGAAGCGAAAAGCGGATCAGGGCCTCGGCGCTGACGGAACCGTCGGTGGCAACCGTTAGAGCGCGCTCCGTGCGGCCCTGGCGGATCGCCTCGACGCCAAGCTGAATGGCGGTCGCACCCGAAGCACAGGCCGTAGACAGCGTGACCGGCAGGCCGCGTGTGCCAAAACGGTCGGAAAGACGTTCGGAAATCGCGCCGAACAATGCGGCTTCCTGGAATGCCGGATCGGGACGCTGGCGCAACGCCGTCATGAACCGCTCATAGGCGTCACCCGGCTTTGCGGCTGGCGGAGATCGGTCGGCAAGCTCGAAACGGGCGCTCCATTCCGGCTCAATCGGTGGCGCTGCGAGAAACAGCGGCCCATCGAAATCACCCGATATACCGGCCTGCGCCAGCGCCTCAATGGTGGTTTCACGCGCGAAAGCATAAGAACGCTCGACGGAGTTCGGAACCGGGATATCGATGAAATCCACCGTGCCGCTGATGCGGGTCGAGAGCCCTTCAGTCGGGAAGCGGGTGATCTTGTGAATACCCGACTTGCCTGATGTCAGCGCTGCCCAGTTGTCGGCAAGTCCCTGACCGAGCGAGGTGATGATGCCCATGCCGGTCACGGCAACGATCGGGCGACCGAGATGATCCTTAAAATTGGTCATGGTCTTTTCTCCTCACACGTCACGGGACAGGACGGCGACACCTTCGCCGCGCACATGGCCAACGGTGGTGACGACAGCCTCCGTGGCCGCCTCGCCCATCGGCTTTTCCGCAGCCGCATCGAAGGTAGGAACCTTCGCGCCGCTTTCAAGCGTCAGCGCCGCAAGAGCGAGCCCGAGCGGAAACTGCGCCTCAAGTCCATGACCGGTGACACCGCCGAAACCACGAATGACCGAATTTGGCAGTACTTTTTCGAGAATATCCTTCTCGCGGGCTGTCACCTCGTCATAACCGCTCGCACCGGAAAACACGACGGTCGCAGCGCTGTCCTTTGCAGGCGCAAGCAGGCGCTCCATGCGCTTTTCCATCTTGCCGTCATCGCGGCTGCCACGGTCGCCCTCGATGGCGTCGATGCGGGCATAGATGCGCGCGCCACGCTCGCTGGCATGCCTGCGCGATTCCAGCACGAGGAAGGCACCAAGCGAACCGGAAATCATGCCGCCGCCGTCCTGGTCGCCACGCGACCAAAGCGGCTGCCATCCACCCTGCGCATGTGCGCCGATGGCTTCGAACAACAGGATCATGTCGGGACGTTCAGCCGAGAAAGCACCACCGACGAGCGCGTGGCTCGATTCGCCGGAACGGATGCGGTGGAATGCGGTTTCGACGGCAGAAATGCCGGCCGCTTCTTCGCCCATGAAGGTGCGGGAAGACCCGGTGACCTTGTGCACGATGGAGATATTACCGGCCATAAGATTGGAAAGCTGGGCGAGAAACAGCGTCGGGCGCAGTTCCGTCGTCAGTTTCTCGTTGAGCAGCTTTTCGCGGTCGTTGCGCTTCAGGGCCTCATCGACGATCAGCGTGTCGACATTGATGTCGCGCTCGCCGCCGCCGGCGGCAACGATCATGTCCATGGTGGCGCAGGCTTCGGTATTCTCCTTCAGCCCGGCATCGTCGAGTGCAAGTCCTGCGGCAAAAACGCCGAGACGCTGCCAGTTTTCCATCTGGCGCTGGTCGCCGCGCTTGGCGATCTGTGCCGACCAGTCGATTTCCGGCATGGGATGGACCGGGTAGGGCTTGAATTTTTCGGTCTCGACAACCGGCTCCGGCACGGCGGCTCCAGAAAGAAGCGCCACATGCGCCTGGCTGCCAACGCCGTGACAGGTCACGATGCCGACCCCTGTTATCACCACATCATTGTCAGATTTCATCGTCTGTCATCCTTTGCAGCCGGCCCCGCCGAAACGGTCACGGCTATCCACAGCGGTTGCGAACAACCACTTCATGCGTTGCGGAATAAAGCGCGCGATGCGGATTGGCAATGGTGAAGGCCCGTTCGGCCATCGCGAGCCCACGATTTTCATGCATCGAAACCGGGCCGACGGGAAAAACGCCCTCTTTCGAAACGGGCGGAAGCGCTTATTTCTGCGCATCCGCGGCAATGGCCGCCATCAGGCCAACTTCCTCGGCCCGCTTCTTGACGACGGGACCGAGCGGGATTTCGCTGAACGGCATGGTGCGCAGTTTCAGCTGCGCATCGCAGACCTTCTTGCCGGCAGATGTGATCTTCGCCTTGGTAACGGCAAAGCCCGAACCGTCATGCTCCAGCACCGCCTCGATGTCGAGAACCGCGCCCGGCTCCACGAAGGTGCGCATCTTGGCGCCATCGACCGACATCAGGAACGGCATGGACGCAAAATCGGAAAATGCCAGAACCATCATGCCGGAAGCCTGCGCCATGGTCTCGATCAGGAGCACACCCGGAACCAGCGGCATGCCGGGAAAGTGGCCTTCGAAAACCGGGCTCTGGTCCGGAACGACCGACTGCGCCTTCAGCGTGCGCGTCGCCATATCCACGGATTCGACCTTGTCGATCATCTGGAAATATTCAAGCAGCATCGGTCCGGCCCGTTTCTGGTCGGTTGCGACCCGCCCAACAAGGCCGGGTCCAGAAAAAGAAATGCCCGCTTGACGCGGGCATTGTCACATCAGCCCTTGGCTGCGCGCAATTCGTCGATCTTTGCACAGAGGTTCTTCAGCACGAAGTATTCTTCGGTGGAAACCTTGCCTTCGTTGACTTCCTGCGTCCACTGCTCGAGCGGAATCTTGATGCCGAATTCCTTGTCGATCGCGAAAACGATATCAAGAAAGTCGAGGCTGTCGATGCCCAGATCGTCGATCGTGTGGCTCTCCGGCGTAATGGTTTCGCGGTCGATTTCGCTGGTTTCGGCGATAATGTCGGCAACCTTGTCGAATGTAGCTGTCACGCCCATAATCCTTATTGTCGTTCGTATGAATTATCCTGTCTGACGCACCACATAGGCAAGTCGCACAAAAAAGCCAATGGTTTCGTGACGTAACTTTGAAATTTGCCCTGAAACTGTTGCCTAAACAGCAACCGAATGACGACCGCGTCCATTGCCGAGATAGGTATCAAAGATTGCAGCGATATTACGCACGAAGGGTTTCCCCGTCTCCGTGACGGCAAAAATTCCGGCCTCCATACGCACCACACCGTCGCTGTTGCCGGCGGCGAATTGCTGCGCCTGCGTCCGCACGGAATGGCTCGCTTTGCCGAAACGCTGGTCGATATCAGCAAAGTCGAGCGCAAAATCGCACATCAGCCGCTCAATGACATGCGAGCGCACCTGATCCTCTTGCGACAACTCTATGCCCTTGACCACGGCAAGCCCGCCCTCGCCCACTATGCGCTGATATTCCCCTGTTGCCACCATGTTCTGCACATAACCCTGCGGCAGCCGGCCGATCGAAGACGCGCCGAGCCCGATCAGCGCATCGGCCGTATCGGTGGTGTAGCCCTGGAAATTCCGCCGCAGGGCCCCGGCCTCGACGGCCTGGCACAAGGTATCCGCCGGCTTGGCAAAGTGGTCGATGCCGATTGCACGATATCCCGCCTGCTTCAGCATCTCGCCCGCCATCGTCATCTGGCGGTAACGCTCAGCAATATCAGGCAGCGCGTGTTCGGGGATCAGCGACTGGTGTTTTTTCATCCACGGCACATGGGCATAACCGAAAAGCGTCACCCGGTCCGGATCGAGAGAGACGATCTGACCAACCGTCTTCTTCAATGTCTCGCAGGTCTGGAACGGCAGGCCATAAAGAATGTCGCAATTGACCGAGTGCACGCCCCTCGCCCGCACCGCATCAACGACGGATTTCGTCTGTTGGAAGGACTGGATCCGGTTGATGGTTTTTTGCACTTTGTCATCGAAGTCCTGCACACCAAGGCTTGCCCGCGACATGCCGACGGCAGCAAGCGCATCGTAACGGCTGTCATCCAGATCGTTCGGGTCCATCTCGACGCTGATTTCGGGGTCTAGCCCGAAGGTGAAATGGCGCCGCAGACAGTCCATCAGGCTGACCATGTCATCAGGCTTCAGCATGGTGGGCGAGCCGCCGCCGAAATGCACGGCACTCACCACCGCATCGGGCGAAACAAGCGCGCCAACGGCAGCAATCTCCTGCTTAAGTGCTTCCAGATAAACGGCAATCGGCTCGTATTTCAGCGTGTGCTTGGTGTGACAGGCACAGAACCAGCAGAGCCGGTCACAATAGGGAATGTGCAGGTAAAGCGATATCCGGTTCCTGTGGTTGAGCGCGCCGAGCCAGCCGCGATAGGTCGTGTCATCGATTCCCTCGTGGAAATGCGGAGCGGTCGGATAGCTGGTGTAACGCGGCACTGCACCCGAATATTTGCGAAGAAGTTCCGTATTCATCACCGGATTTGCCTTTTATCAAGAAAATGTCGATTTCCTTCCTCTCAGTAGCGGCTGCGACAGTTTGCAACTTTGACTTCAATCAAATTGCGCCATAAGTTCTTGCTAAAGTAGACGCGGGGACGACGGCTACATGGCTCAAGCCCTAAAGAGACCGGATTTGATACCCACGGTCGCATTTCGTTCCTAAAAGCCAGCATTGGAAAAGGCTTATGGACACGCTGCAGAAGACCATCCACAATTCGGAGTACCCCGTCGTATGCCGCTCCTGCGAGGCGCGTCACGGCGGTCTCTGCAGCACGTTGACGCCGCAGCAGCTCTGCGACCTCAACCGTCACTCCAGCCGCAAGAAACTGGAAGCCGGCAACGAGCTGTTGGGCCAGGGTGAGCTCGTCACCTCCTATGGCAACATCCTCAATGGCGTGGTGAAGCTTTCGAAAATGATGTCGGACGGTCGCCAGCAGATCGTCGGCCTGCAATTCGCACCGGATTTTCTTGGCCGCCCGTTTATGGCGGAAAGCAAGATGACGGCGGAAGCTGCGACCGATGTGGAGATTTGCCTTTTTCCGCGCCGTATCGTCGACCGTATGGTCACGGAAGTGCCTGACATGGAACGCAAGCTGCACAGCCAGTCCCTGAAGGAACTGGACGAGGCGCGCGACTGGATGCTGACGCTGGGGCGCAAATCGGCGCAGGAAAAGGTTGCCAGCTTCCTTTATATGATCGCCACTCATATCGACCCGGAAAATGAAGACAAATCCTGCTTCGATCTGCCGCTTTCACGCGCCGATATCGCTGACTTCCTCGGCCTCACCATCGAGACCGTTAGCCGGCAAATGACTAAGCTGCGCAAGGAAGGCATTATCCGCATCGAGAACAACCGCCATATCACGGTGCCGAATCTCGACGTTCTGAGCGAAGCCGCCGGTAACGACTGACGAAATTAGCCCTTTCACCGCCCCTGAAGCGCGGATGCCCCGAAATTGATGTGTGGCGCCCGCGCCTGAGCGGGTGCGAGCGCAAAACCGGCAAGAACCAGCAAAGCGGCGATGCATTTCATGATATTTCACCCCGTGCCCCGCTGTTTCAGCGGCCTGTTTGTTATGGCTGCATCATAGCAACCAAACCGCCTCTATCCGCTTAACATCTTGGGTAAGCGGATGGTTCAGAGGCAGGGTAAAGAAGGGGTTAGGATTGCCGGACGGCGCGCGCCGTCTAATGTCTTTACGGAAGGCTCGGCATCGCCACAAGTTTCTTCTCCCGGGGGGAGAAGGTGGCCCGAAGGGTCGGATGAGGGGGCAAGCTCGCGGTTTATCACTACCCTCGCCCCCTCATCCCGCTGCCGCGACCTTCTCCCCGGCAGGGAGAAGAAACAAGCGGTAATCGCTCGCTTCATATGCAGCCTTTGGCTCATATGGAACGGTTCCATTGGGGGGTATGTGAAGACGTTAAAGCGCAGTCTAGCGAACCGCGTCAAATGCGCGGTCGAATCTCACTGCGAAGCACCAGGCGTCGCAACCGGCTTCTGGTTTTCGACAAGCGCCCGCAACTCGGCAACCCGGCGTTTGTATTCGGCTTCCGAAATCTGACCGTTGCGCCGTGCCGCACCAAGGTTCGAAAGGCTTTTTTCCATCTTGGAGGCCTCGTCATCGCCCATCTGGCTGCCGGCAGCCGTTAGAGGCTGGGAAAAGGTCGGATAGGTGCCGGTGTCGCGCTTCTGGCTTACCGCATTGTCGCTGACGGGGCGCGGGCCGACAATTTCGGTCGTCGGGCGGCGCATATGGGCGGGTGCGACGATCGGCTCCGGGGCCTTGCAGGCCGCAAGCGTGGTGGCGAGCATGGCGCCGGAAAGCGAAAGCACGGCGATTCTCGCGGCATTTTCCGCATATGTTCCGAATGTGCCCATCTGCTTGCCCATCGTCGTGTTCCGCCTGTAAGGATATCTTCCGATATCGAATTCGACTGCGGTTCGGCGCTTTATGAGCCTCCCCTTGCTGGTGGAACTTGTATTCGTTTTCATGCAGAATGTGCAAACACAAATTTGGTGGAGGATCGTGCATGGCAGGTGTTGACGGTGGGGCTGGGAAAAAGGGTGGCAAAACGCCCGGCTTCGACGCCAGTACCGCCGAGGCCTACCTGATCCGCGACCCCGAAACCTTCGCGATCAATATCGCCCGTGCGCTCGAAAACCTCGGCAAGGCCGCCTCCGAATGGCTGGCCCCGCGCGAACGCGGCGACATTCCCCAGGCAAGCGCCGATCCGGTAACCGATCTGGTCAAGACGCTGTCGGATGTCGCCGAATATTGGATGGCCGAACCGAAACGGTCGCTGGAGGCGCAGACCCATCTTCTCTCCAGCTATTACGATCTGTGGACGAAATCGCTGGCGCAATTTTCCGGCGAAGCCGATTCGCCACCGGAAAATGCGGCCGAAAGCGGCCCCGCACAGCGCAGAAGCAAACGTTTTGCCGATGCCGACTGGCAGACCAATCCGTTCTTCGATTTCCTGCTGAAAGCCTACCAGACCACCGTCGGTTTCGCCGACCGGATGGTGACGGAAGCTGATGGGCTGGATGAGCATACCCGCACCAAGGCGCTGTTCTACATGCGGCAGGTGACGGAAGCGCTTTCGCCAGCCAATTTCGTCTTCACCAATCCGCAGGTCTTCCGCGAAACGGTCGCCTCCAGCGGCGCCAATCTCGTCAAGGGCATGGCGCAGCTGGCGGAGGATGTTGCCGCCGGCAATGGCCACCTGAAACTGCGCCAGACCGATTACAGCAAATTTGTCATCGGCCAGAATATCGCCGTCACACAGGGCAAGGTGGTGGCGAAAAGTCCGCTCTGCGAAATCATCCATTATGCGCCGACGACGGAAAAGGTCTTCAAGAGGCCGCTGCTGATCGTGCCGCCCTGGATCAACAAGTTCTACATTCTCGATCTCAACCCGCAGAAATCCTTCGTTGGCTGGTGTCTTGAACAGGGCCATAGCGTGTTCATGGTCTCCTGGATCAACCCGGATGCGCGCCTCGCCGACAAGAGCTGGGACGATTACATCCGCGAGGGTATCGATTTCGCCCTCGACACCATCGAGGAGCGGACCGGCGCGAAAGACATCAACGCCATCGGTTATTGCGTCGGCGGCACGCTGTTATCCTCAGCGCTGGCGCTGCATGCGCAGGACGGCAATGAGCGTATCCGCAGCGCCACGCTGCTGGCCGCCCAGACCGATTTCATCCATGCCGGCGATCTCAAGGTCTTCATCGATGAAGGCCAGCTGGCGGCGCTGGACAAGCACATGCAGGCGGTCGGTTATCTCGATGGCTCGATCATGGCCACCGTCTTCAACATGCTGCGCGCCTCCGACCTCATCTGGCCCTATATGGTCGATAACTACCTGCGCGGCGCCGAACCCCTGCCCTTCGATCTTCTCTACTGGAATTCCGATTCGACCCGGGTGACGGCCGCCAGCCATTCCTTCTATCTGCGCAATTGTTACCTCGAGAACAATCTCGCCCGCGGGCTGATGCGCGTTGACGGCAAGCGCATCAATCTCGGCGATATCACGATACCCGTCTACGATCTCGCCACCCGCGACGATCATATCGCGCCGGCGAAATCGGTCTTCACGGGAGCTGCCCTGTTCGGCGGGCCGGTGGAATTCGTGCTCGGCGCTTCCGGCCACATTGCCGGTGTCATCAACCCGCCGCAGCTTGCGAAATACCAATATTGGACAGGGCCGTCACCGTCTGGAGACTTCGAGGCCTGGCAGGCGGACGCCACGGCCCATAAGGGTTCCTGGTGGATGCACTGGCAGAACTGGATCGAAAACCAGAGCGCCGAGAAGGTGAAGGCGCGTAAGCCGGGAGACGGCAAGCGCCCGGTGCTCGGCGATGCGCCAGGAACCTACGTCCTTTCCTGATCTCATCCACCACTCTCATCTTTCAGGCCCCATGCTCTTCACGCCCCCGCTTGTTCCCGCCACACTGATTTCCCGCTACAAGCGTTTCCTGTTCGATGCCGTTCTGGAGGACGGCACGGCGATTACCGGCTCCTGCCCCAATACCGGCTCCATGCGTGGGCTGACGACACCTGGCTCCCGTATCTGGCTCTCCGAACATGACAGCCCGACCCGCAAGTACCGGCACATGTTTGAAATGGTCGAGGCCGATGGCACCGTGGTCGGCATCAATACCGGCATGCCGAACCGGCTGGCGGAAGAGGCGATCCTGAATGGCCGCATCCCGGAACTGGCCGGCTATTCGACAATCCGCCGCGAACAGAAATACGGCCGCAATTCCCGCATCGATTTCCTGCTGTCGGAACCCGGCCGGCCGGATGCCTATGTGGAAGTGAAGAACGTGCATTTCATGCGCGAGAAGGGTCTTGCCGAATTCCCCGATACCGCCACCAAACGCGGAGCCAAACATCTGGAAGAACTGGGTGACGCAGCGGAAGCTGGTTACCGCACAGTGATGCTCTATCTCATCCAGCGCGACGATTGCGAGCGGATGCGCATCTGCGCCGATCTCGACCCCATCTATGCACTGGCGTTTCAGCGGGCGATGGCACGCGGTGTGGAGGCCTATGCGGTGAAATGCACGGTCTCGCCGACACAAATTTCGGTCAGCGGAACGGTTAAGATGGACGAATGGCGTCCGGCTGTTTTATGAACAGGGACGTAAAGACACAGAAAGCACTATGATGGTCACCTATATAGACGCAGCCTCCGCCCCCCTCAAGAACACGGGCGTCATCCGCCTCTATACCCCTGAGGATTTCGATGGCATGCGCAAGGCGTGCCAGCTGACGGCGCGTTGCCTCGATGAGCTGGCGGCGATCGTCAAGCCCGGCGTGACGACCGACGCCATCGACCGTTTCGTCTTCGAATTCGGCGCCGACCATGGCGCGCTGCCGGCAACGCTGAATTATCGCGGTTACACGAAATCCGTCTGCACCTCGATCAACCACGTCGTCTGCCACGGCATTCCGGATGAAAAGCCGCTGCGTGACGGTGATATTGTCAATATCGACGTCACCTATGTGCTTGATGGTTGGCATGGCGATTCGAGCCGCATGTATCCTGTCGGCCAGATCAAGCGCGCCGCCGAGCGGCTGATGGAAGTGACCTATGAATGCCTGATGCGCGGTATCGCGGCGGTGAAGCCCGGTACACGCACCGGCGCGATCGGCGCGGCGATCCAGGCCTATGCGGAAGCGGAACGCTGCTCCGTGGTGCGTGATTTCTGCGGCCACGGCGTCGGGCGTCTGTTCCACGACACGCCCAATATCCTGCATTACGGCCAGCCGAATGAAGGCCCGGAAATCCGTGAGGGAATGATCTTCACCATCGAGCCGATGATCAACCTCGGCAAGCCGCATGTGAAGGTGCTCTCCGACGGCTGGACGGCGGTGACCCGCGACCGCTCCCTCTCCGCGCAATATGAACATGCCGTCGGCGTCACGGCCACCGGCTGTGAAATCTTCACGTTGTCGCCGGGCGGCTTCGATCGCCCGGGCCTGCCGCCGCTCGCATAAGGCCAGACCGCCTATGGCAAAACGCCCTGCCCCGCCTTCCGCCGATCTTTCCCCGACGTCAGGCTTTGAGGCGGGCGAAGGCGATCTGTTCGACGGTGCGGATGAGCGCGGCTTTTTCGCTGAACCGCGAAGCGCGCCGAAGAAGGCCGCGCGGGCCGCAGCCGCTACGGAACAGGGACCGGATGCCGCTCACTATCACGGCCACCGCGACCGGCTGCGGGCACGTTATCGCGATGGCGGCGATGCAGCGCTTGCCGATTATGAATTGCTGGAACTCCTGCTGTTCCGGCTGATCCCGAGACGCGACACCAAGCCAATTGCCAAGGCGCTCATCGCCCGTTTCGGAACGCTCGGCAGCGTGCTCGGCGCCCCATTGCCGCTATTGCAGGAGGTGAAGGGCGTCGGCGAGGCCGTGGCGCTTGATCTGAAGCTCGTTGCCTCCGTGTCTCAGCGCATGCTGAAAAGCGAAATACGCAACAAGCAGGTCTTGAGTTCCTGGTCGTCGGTCATTGACTATTGCCATGCCGCCATGGCCCACGAGACGCGCGAGCAGTTTCGCATCCTCTTCCTCGACAAGCGTAATGTCCTCATCGCCGACGAGGTGCAGGGTCAGGGAACCGTGGATCACACACCGGTCTATCCGCGCGAAATCGTGCGACGGGCACTTGAATTATCTTCTACAGCCTTGATTTTAATACATAATCACCCAAGTGGGGATCCGACCCCTTCGCGTGCAGATATTGAGATGACCAAAACCATCATCGATACGGCAAAGCCGCTCGGCATCACCGTCCACGATCATATCATCATCGGCAAGGACGGCCACGCCAGCTTCAAGGGCCTTCGGCTGATCTGAAGCAGACGCGAATGATTAAGAACAGCTGCAACCCATAAGAGCGGCATCAACAAAAAATTAACACCTATAAATTAGCATTTCCGAAAATAATAAAACAAGGCATCGAACCTTGGTGCCTTTAGGAACGGGGGTGCTTTATGCGTAATGCAGTGCGTTTCCTTCGCGACAGGGCCGGCTCATCTGCCGTCGAGTTCGCCATTGTTGCTCCGATCTTCTTTCTCGTCCTGCTTACCATGATCGCATACGGCATCTATCTGATGGCGGCCTATTCGGTACAGCAGATCGCCGCCGATGCGGCGCGAACGGCCGTTGCCGGGCTGAACACGAGCGAACGTCAGCAGCTTGCCCGGGATTTCGTCACCAAAAGCGATCTCAGCTACGCTTTCATGGACAAGACGCGCTTCACCGTCAATGTCGCCACCGATCCCGCCAATGCCAACCAGTTTACGGTGAAGGTCGAATACGACGCCCGCAACCTGCCGATCTGGAGCCTCTACAGCTACACCCTGCCTGAGCCAGTCATCCGGCGTTTTTCCACCATTCGGATCGGAGGAGCATGACATGCGGACCATTCCTTCCCTGCTTCCCCGCTTCCTCAAGGATAAAACGGGCAACATCGCCATTTCGGCCGGGCTCACCGCGCCGCTCTTCATCGGCATATTGGCGCTGGGCGTCGACTACGGTTACCTGACATTGCAGAAACGGCAATTGCAGCAGACCGCAGATCTCGCGGCCATCTCGGCGGCAGCCAATGCCACGGACGCCGAAAAGGCGGTCCAGCAATATTTCGCCCTCAACGGCATGGATCTCGGCGTCAAGACCGACAAGGGTCTCTTGACCGCCAATGGGCTGCAACCCTTCGACCCCTTGAATGAATTTGCGAGCAGCAAGGGTTATGCCGAAGTCATCAAGGGCCACTACGAGCCGGATGCGACCGTGCCCGTCGGCCAGCGTTTCATCGACAATGCGCTGCCCACCAATGCGATCAAGGTGAACATCGTCGAACAGGGGCAGATATTCTTTGCCTCCGCCTTCACCAAGCCGCCCAAGGTCTCGGCAGTCGGAACGGCCTCGTCCCAGAAGATCGCCGCATTTTCGGTTGGATCGCGGCTGGCGAGCCTCGATGAGGGAATTCTCAACAGCCTGCTCGGCGGCCTGCTCGGCACCACTGTGTCGTTGAAACTCATGGATTATCAGGCGCTTCTCGCCGCCGACGTCAATGCGCTGAAGATCGTCGAGGCGCTGGCCATCGATCTCAACCTCACCGCCGGCACCTACAAGGATGTGTTGCAGACGGAAATCAGCTACGGCAAATTCCTCGACGTGCTGACCAAAACCACCGGCTTGCAGCCGGCCGTTGTCAACATTTTGAATACACTGCAAAAAACGGCCAACAAAAGCAACGTCAAGATCAAGCTCGAGGAAATCCTCAATCTCGGTCCCTTCTCCGACAAGCTGATCGGCACGGGTGAAAACCTCAAGGTGACAGCCGGCGTCTTCGATCTCATCAATGCCGCTGCCGTGGCGGGCAATGGCGGCAACCAGCTGGCGCTTAATCTCAACGCCAATCTTCTCGGCCTCGCCTCGGTCAAGGCAACGCTTGCCATCGGTGAGCCGCCCGTCGAAACACCGTCGCTCGCCGTTGGCGGCCAGGGCACCATCGTGCGCACCGCGCAGACCCGGCTGGCGGTCAATGTCGTGGTCGACGGGCTGCAGGCCATTGCCGGCCTCAAGGTTAATCTTCCACTTTATGTGGAAGTCGCCCATGCCGAAGCGCGGCTTGCCGATATTCGCTGCACGGGTGGCGGACAGGGAACGGTGGATGTGGAAGTCGTTCCCGGCGTTGCGGAAATCGCGCTCGGCAACGTCGACACCACGGCTTTTGCCAATTTCGGCAAGGACCCGCGTGTCACCAAGGCGGCCATCGTGGATTCGGCGCTGCTTGCCATCAATGGCAGCGCCATGATCAATGCCACCAACATGACGAAGACCAAACTGACCTTCACGCAATCGGATATCACGCAAGCCAAGATCAAGAGCGTCTCGACCAAGGACACGGTCACCACCCTTGTCAGCTCGCTGCTGAAGAACCTCAATCTG
This sequence comes from Agrobacterium sp. El2ro-1b, assembly GCF_048298475.1. Lineage (NCBI taxonomy): Bacteria > Pseudomonadati > Pseudomonadota > Alphaproteobacteria > Hyphomicrobiales > Rhizobiaceae > Agrobacterium > Agrobacterium sp. El2ro-1b. Next base: position 1,234,657 of record NZ_CP103458.1, read on the forward strand.
GATATCCGGCTTCTCTTCCTCAACCTCGATCTGGGAGGTCTGGCGGGCATCCAGGCAGCGCTTGCCAACACGCTTGCGGTGGTCACCGCTCCGGTCGATCAGCTGCTCTACAACGTGCTTCTGGTTCTCGGCGTCAAAATCGGCGAAGCCGATGTGCGAGTGACGGATGTTCGCTGCCAGCAGCCGGCGCTGGTGCAGTAATTTAGCACTACGCATGAAAAAGCCGCCGGAAGGTCTCCCGGCGGCTTTTTTGTTATTGCGCCAGATCAGGCGTTGGCGATTGCCAGACGCTTCTCGTCGCGGCCACTCTTCATGCGCTCGGACAACAGAAACGCCAGTTCCAGTGCCTGATCGGCGTTGAGGCGCGGATCGCAATGGGTGTGGTAACGGTCGGACAGCGAATCCGCTGTCACGGCGCGGGCGCCACCCGTGCATTCCGTCACGTCCTTGCCGGTCATCTCGATATGGATGCCGCCCGGATGCGTGCCTTCGGCACGGTGGATCTGGAAGAAGCTTTCGACTTCCGACAGGATGCGCTCGAACGGACGCGTCTTGTAGTGGTTGAGCGTGATGGTGTTGCCATGCATCGGATCGCAGGACCAGACAACCTTGCGGCCTTCCTTCTCGACGGCACGAATAAGCTTCGGCAGGCTGTCGGCTACCTTGTCGTGACCGAAGCGGCAAATCAGCGTCAGGCGGCCGGCTTCGTTTGCCGGGTTCAGTGCATCAATCAGCTCGATCAGATTGTCGGGCGTCAGCGACGGACCGCACTTCAGGCCAATCGGGTTCTTGATGCCACGGAAATATTCCACATGCGCATGGTCGAGCTGACGCGTGCGGTCACCGATCCAGATCATATGGCCCGATGTCGCGTACCAGTCGCCCGACGTGGAATCGACGCGGGTCAGCGCCTCTTCGTAACCGAGCAGCAGAGCCTCGTGGCTGGTGAAGAAATCGGTCTCGCGCAGGCTCGGATTGTTCTCCGCGCTGATGCCGATCGCCTGCATGAAGTTCATGGTTTCGGAAATGCGGTCGGCCAGCTTGCGGTAGCGGTCCGCCTGCGGGCTGTCCTTGATGAAACCAAGCATCCACTGGTGGACGTTTTCGAGATTGGCGTAACCACCCATCGCAAAAGCGCGCAGCAGGTTCAGCGTCGCCGCCGACTGGCGATAGGCGTCGAGCTGGCGCTCCGGGCTCGGAATGCGCGAGGCCTCGTTGAAGTCGATGCCGTTGATGATGTCACCGCGGTAGGACGGCAGCGTCACACCATCGAGAACTTCCACGTTGGAAGAGCGCGGCTTGGCGAACTGGCCGGCAATGCGTCCCACCTTAACCACTGGCAGCTGCGCGCCATAGGTCAGCACCACGGCCATCTGCAGGAAGGCGCGGAAGAAGTCGCGGATATTGTCGGCGCCATGCTCGAGGAAGCTTTCGGCGCAGTCGCCACCCTGCAGCAGGAAGGCGTTGCCTTCAGCCACATTGGCAAGCTGTTTTTTGAGGCGGCGGGCCTCACCGGCAAAAACCAGTGGCGGATAGGTCGCAAGCGTGGCTTCCGTGGCCGCAAGCGCCGCCGCATCCGGATATTCGGGAACCTGCTGGATCGGTTTTTGACGCCAGCTGCCGGGGGTCCAATTCTGTGCCATGTTCTTACCCTTTTTTCGCCCGCGCAATAGCGACGCGGCCGCCTCCAAAATTTGAGCGGCTTATAGCTCCAAGCATCGACTTTGCATAGCCGATGTCAGGGCTAACAGGCTCATTCTGCCCGTTTTGGGCGCTCCAGACGTACAAAAGTCAATTCAAACGATTTAACGAACCCGCCGCCCTCCAAAAAACACCCGTTTTCGAAGGGCGGCGGGCGAATTTGGACAGCAATCCGATCACGCCTGTATCGGCGTTACACGCGCTCGCCGTTCACCACGCGGTAGCTCGGCGAATACATCGTCACCAGTTCTTCGGCAGCCGTCGGGTGAACCGCCATGGTGCGGTCGAAATCATCCTTGGTGCAGCCGGCCTTCAGCGTGATGCCGAGAAGCTGCGCCATCTCGCCCGCCTCGTGGCCAAGAATATGCACGCCGACAACCCTGCGGTCGCTAGCATTGACGATCAGCTTCATGATCGTCTTTTCCTGACGGCCGGAAAGCGTCGCCTTCATCGGCCGGAACTGGGCGCGATAGACTTCCAGTTCCGGATGTTTCTTGCCCGCTTCCTCTTCCGAAAGACCGACCGTGCCGATTTCCGGCTGCGAGAACACCGCCGTCGCAATCAGCTCGTGATCCGGCTTGGTCGGGTTGTTCTTGTATTCGGTCTCGATGAAGCACATAGCCTCGTGGATCGCTACCGGCGTCAGCTGTACCCGGTCGGTGACGTCGCCCAGCGCGAAGATGCTGGGCACGTTCGTGCGCGAATAGTCGTCGACGATGATCGCGCCCCGCGCATCCACCTTCACACCGGCATTTTCAAGACCGAGGCCCTTAGTGTTCGGATCACGACCGAGCGCCAGCATCACCAGGCCGACATGCAGCGAGCTGCCCTGCTTGGTGCGCGCCACGAATCCACCGGCGCCATCCTTGCTGACTTCCTCGATGATATCTTCCAGAATGATGCGGATGCCCTTGGCCTCCATCGCCTCATGCAGGCCCTTGCGCATGTCGTGATCGAAACGCGACAGGATTTCCTTGCCGCGATAGATCAGCGTCGTTTCCACGCCGAGCCCATGGAAGATATTGGCGAATTCGACAGCGATATAACCGCCGCCGGCAATCAGGATCGATTTCGGCAGTTCTTCCAGATTGAAGGCCTCGTTGGAGGAGATCGTCAGCTCATGGCCGGGCAGCGCCTTGTGCTCGTTCGGCGTGCCGCCAACGGCAATCACGATACGCTCGGCCGTGTAGGTCTCACCGGTTTTCGTAAGCTTCACGGTATGGGCATCGACCACTTCCGCGCGGCTGTCGAAAATATCGGCCTTGGCGTTCTTCAGCCCCTTGCGATAGAGGCCTTCGAGCCGGGTGATTTCCTTGTCCTTCGCCGCGATCAGCTTTTTCCAGTCGAAGCTACGGTCGCCGACGGTCCAGCCAAATCCTTCGGCATCCTCGAAATATTCAGGGAATTGCGAGGCATAAACGAACAGCTTCTTCGGCACGCAGCCGCGAATGACGCAGGTGCCGCCATAACGGTATTCTTCAGCAATTCCCACGCGCTTGCCGAGCGAGGCCGCCACACGGCCGCTGCGCACACCGCCGGAACCGCCACCGATAACGAAGAGATCGTAGTCATAAGCTGTCATAGTCAAAACCCCTGCTCAAAACCGCCATGACCGCGATATGGGCCAGCGGTCTGTTCACGCCACATATAGGTGCTGCGACGCACAAATGAAAAGCCCGGTCTTGCGGCCGGGCTTTGAAAATTTCTGAACCTTTGAAGGTCGCCTTACGGCTTGGCTGCGGGCGCGCCGCCGGTAGCGTTATGATCAGCCGGAAGCGGCTTCAGATCGGCGCCGGCAACCTTCTGCAGTTCCGTCATGCTGGCGGCGTTGAGATCGCGGTTAATGCCGGCGGCCCAGATGTCGGCAGCCTTCATCAGTTCGCGCGTCGCGATCGGGCCATCCTTAAGGAGCTTCTTGCCGGCTTCGCTGCTGTAGAAGGCGGAAATGGCATTCAGCTCGTCAACGGTGAAGGCGCGCGCATAGGTGAGTGCCGCTTCGCGTTCCAGATCGGCGCGGCGCGGCGCAAGCTCAAGCGCCTTGGCATCAACCGTCGTGGTGATGGCGTCCTGCACGTTCGGTGAGGCCTGAATGAGTTCGCCCTTCAGGCGCTCGGCCAGACCCGGCAGAATGTCGTCAAAACGGTCAGTAACGCCAAGAGAGGTGATTGCCTTGCGTGCGGCAGCGATGTGCGCTTCGGAAATCTCCTGCGCGCGTGCGGCAGTACCGAACACGATGCCGGAAATGAGGATCGAAGCAGCGGCAGCTTTGCCCAGTCCCGCTAGTTTGATCATGAAAATCTCGCTCCTGTTATACTGCCTGCATCACGCGGGCACCTTCAGGGCCGGCGATGATGGCAAGCGATGCCAAATTTATGAAAAGTCCGTGCTCGACAACACCGGGGATAGTGTTCAGCTCGCGTGCCAGTGCTTCTGCATCAGGAATACGGCCAAAAGATGCGTCGAGGATCAGGTGCCCGCCATCCGTCATGAAGGTGCCGTCACCGGAAGAACGCATCGTCAGTTCGCCCGAAAGACCCGACCGAGCCGCCAATTTTTCGATGGCGATGCGTGTCGCCACCTGACCGAAGGGATTGATCTCGATGGGAAGCGGAAACGCGCCCAGCGTCTCCACGACCTTGCTCTGGTCGGCGATGACGATCATGCGGCCCGATGCTGCCGCCACGATCTTCTCCCGCAACAGCGCACCGCCGCCGCCCTTGACGAGGCGTAGCGCATGATCGACTTCGTCGGCGCCGTCGATGGTCAGATCCAGTTCCGGCAATTCATCGAGGGATTTTAGCGGCACGCCAAGCTCCACGCACAGACGCGCGGTACGCTCGGATGTCGGAACGCCCTCGACCTTCAAGCCGGCCGCGACCTTCTCGGCCAGAAGACGGACGAATTCTTCGGCCGTCGAACCGGTGCCGATACCAAGCCGCATGCCGTCCTGCACATGGGACAATGCGGCCTCGGCGGCCTTGATCTTCATCTGGCGGGCATCCATGTGCCTGAAACTCCGGTAGCTTTGTCGTCGCCGTGCTGTTTACACGGGTCGAAAGCCAAACGAAAGCCTTTTTCAAGCCAACGAACAGAACGTTGTGGCGCGGTTGCAAAGACAGACCCGTTTGCCTAGGCTTGGCGTCAATCAAAGCACTGATCGTTCAGCACCCGCATTCTGCAAGAGGCCCGTTTCCGTGACATCCCGCCCGCTCTCCCCGCTCGCAATTTTCGATCTTGACGGCACGCTCGTTGATACCGCCGCCGATCTCGTCTCCAGCCTCAACCACACCATCGCCGCAGCCGGGCTTGCCCCCGTCACCTATGACGATCTGACGCATCTGGTCGGCCAGGGCGCCCGGGTGATGATCAAGCGTGCCTTCGCATTGCGCGAAACGGAATTGCCGGAGGCCGATATCGATCCCCTCTATGAGCGCTTCATCACCCATTACCGCGCAGAAATGCCCGGCGAAAGCCGCCCCTATCCCGGCATCGTCGAAACGCTGGACGCGCTCTCGCAAGCCGGCATCACGCTTGCCGTCTGCACCAACAAGACAGAAATCCTCGCTGTGCCGCTGCTCGAAAAACTCGGCCTGACACCTTATTTCGCGGCGATTACCTGCGGCGACACCTTCGCCTTCCGCAAGCCGGATGCGCGCCATATTCTCGGCACCATCGAAAAGGCCGGCGGCGACTTGCAGCGCTCGATCATGGTCGGCGACAGCATCAACGATATTCTCGCGGCAAAGAACGCCGCCGTGCCGTCTATCGGCGTGACGTTCGGTTATACGGATGTGCCGATGGTGGAACTCAAGCCGGACGTCGTACTCGACGATTTCGCCGCTCTGACGCCAGCGCTCTTTGAGAAGCTGGTTTCCAAGGGTGCTGCGGCGGCCTGAGAGGCTGTACGACATAAAAACAGAAATGGGGCGAATGAGGATGACACCTCCTCACGCTCGACGTCATCCTCGGCCTTGCGCCGAGGATCTAATCACATCCAATAGAATTGAGACGTTGCAGATGCTCAGGACAAGCCCGAGCATGACGGAAGAGGGAATTCAGCGCCGTTTCCGGCGCTTTTTCTCTCGATTGTACTCTATCAGATCGACGCGGCCCGCGCCTTCGTCGTCACGGCGAATGCCTTCTGCACATAGCTGTCGCGGTCATAGACATCGTCGAAGAACTGCACCTTGCCGTCCTTGTCCGGCCAGGCGGTGAAATAGGCCACATAGACCGGTATCTTCACCGGCACCTGCACCGCGCGGTTCTTACCCGCTGTAATCTGCTCATTGACCTTGTCGATGCTGGAGCCAAGAACGGCAGCAGCCATGCGGCGTGGATCGACCAGACGGATACAGCCGTGGCTCAGTGCCCGCATGTCACGGTTGAAGAAGCTCTTGGCCGGCGTATCGTGCATGTAGATCGCATGCGCGTTCGGGAACAGGATTTTCAGGTCGCCCAGCGCATTGTCGCTGCTAGGCGGCTGGCGCACGGAAACGGCGTTGGTGGAGCCGTACCAATTGACGCTGCTGGAGGAGACCGCACGGCCGCCCACCTGCACTTCGTAACCCAACCGGTCGAGATAGGACGGGTCGCGGCGCAGCTTCGGCAGCATCTCGTTGACGATGATCGACTGCGGCACGCCCCAATAGGGATTGAACTCGACGGTCTGGATTTCGTCCTGGAAGAAATAGGTCTGGTTCGCCTTGGAACCGACCACCACCTTCATGCCGAACTGCTCCACGCCGTCATTGTGGTAATAGGCCATGAATGCGGGCTGGTTGATGAAGACGTAACGCTGGCCGAGATCGGCCGGCAGCCAGCGGATCTGCTCCATGGCCACCTGCACCTTGGCAATCTTGGCATCGTTGCTTTCGCCGACCATGGCGCGCACGGTCGCACGGCCGATGACGCCATCCGGCTTCAGGCCGTTTTCGCTCTGGAACGCCTTCACCAGATCAACGAGATCAGGCGTATAATCCGGCGTCTGCTGATAGCCGGAAATGATCGCCGCATGTTCGGCCTTGAAGGCCGGCGATGCGCGATGCTCGATCGCCTTGACGACACTGGCCATATCGGCGCTGCTATTGCCGGGCTTCAGCACCAGATCGGCGGGAACGCGAACGGTGTGAGCCGCATCGCCCTCGCCGCGCAGGCGGGCAAGTTCCGCTTTCAACGCCAGGTATTCGGCGCTCGATGGTTCACGGCTGCGCAGATAGGCGGCGACATCAGGGCTCAGGCCCGCAAGCTTCAGCACCGGCGCAAGGTTGACGGTCTTGCGCTTGAAATCATGGTAGCCCGACAACCGGTTCGGATCGACGCGGCCACGCGTCGTATCCTGCACATAGGCCAGAACCTTGGCCGACAGCGCCAGTTCGAACTGCATCTGGGCCCGCTGATAAGAATCCGAGGTCGATACGGAGGCCGTTTCGACCGGCGTGCCGGTCGCAGTCGTGCCGGCAGCATTGTTGCTGATGCTGGCGGTCACATCCCTTGCCGGTGCGGAAATGCTGTAATCGGCCGGATCGAGGCCGCTCTCGCCAACCGTCTCGAAGAAAGCGAGGACGGCGTTGGCGCGCTCGGTCAGTTCACCGCCGGAAACCCACAGCGTCTTGCCGCCCGCGCCGTAATAGGCCTCCAGTGCCTTGCCGATCTCAGGCGTGGCGCTGAACTTCAGGTTGGCAAGGCCTTCGCCGAAATTCGCCGTGTTTACCACACGAGCCGCATCCGCCTTGTAATCGTAATAACGCGGGCCGGAAACGCGCGGCAGAGGCTCGGGATCGGAGGCATCCGCACTTTGTCCGGCGCTTGATCCGGAGCCGGATGGCGAGGTAACGATGCCGGCCGGCGGCAGTTCACCGCGATCACGCGCGATCTTGCCCGGGCCGCCGCGCAGGAGGTCCATCAGCGTCACCGCGCCGGCGCTGCCGGGAAGAGCGGTGGAAACGGAAAGACCGAGAGCCAGCACCAGTGCTGCCGATGATTTTCCAGATGTGACTTGCAATTTGATCCTCGTAGCACCCAGCACCGCCCGAAAACGGCGGGCATCAGTTTCATGCCTGTCTAGCCGATAGACGGCCCGTTGAAAAGAAAACGCCTAAAGCCCACAACCGTGCCGAAATGAACCTCATGATACAGCCAAAGCCATAAAAACGTAATTTCCAGAATTGGCGAGAATGGTTAAATTTCCATTTATTTCATTCACTTTGCCGTGGCCCGCCACTGCCTTTTCGCATCACGGAAAGCCCGGTCTTCAAGGCATTTCAAGCCGTAGTAAAAATGACACGCCACGCCGTTTTTCACGCCATCACCCTGACGAGGTCGAAATCGCTCAAGGTCGTGGGAAATATCTGCCTCTGCCGCATTGCAGCGCTTTCATTGCCGGCGCGATGATTCTATATATCGGCCGCGCAAGGCGGGCGAAGTGCCGTTTTGGCGGAGGAAAACGAGTAAAAAGGCAAGATTGATGACAGCCACACGGACAGAAACCGATACATTTGGCCCTATTGAAGTTCAGGCCGATCGCTACTGGGGCGCGCAGGCGCAGCGCTCGCTCGGCAACTTCAAGATCGGCTGGGAAAAGCAGCCCGCCTCTGTCGTTCGTGCCCTCGGCATCGTCAAGCAGGCCGCTGCCCGCGCCAACATGGCGCTTGCAGGCCTCGACCCCAAGGTGGGAGATGCCATCATCGCCGCCGCGCAGGAAGTCATCGACGGCAAGCTGACCGAGCATTTCCCGCTCGTCGTCTGGCAGACCGGCTCCGGCACCCAGTCCAACATGAATGCCAACGAGGTGATTTCCAACCGCGCGATCGAAATGCTCGGCGGCGAAATGGGCACCAAGAAGCCTGTTCACCCGAATGACCACGTCAATATGAGCCAGTCCTCGAACGACACCTACCCGACGGCGATGCACATCGCCTGCGTGGAAGAGATCGTTCACCACCTGTTGCCTGCCCTCAAGCACCTGCACACGGCGCTGGAAGCCAAGGTCAAGCAGTTCGAAAAGATCATCAAGATCGGCCGTACCCACACGCAGGACGCGACCCCGCTGACGCTCGGCCAGGAATTCTCCGGTTACGCCGCTCAGGTCGCCTCGGCAATCGCCAATATCGAACTCACCCTGCCCGCGTTGGCGAAGCTCGCCCAGGGCGGTACGGCGGTTGGCACGGGCCTCAACGCGCCGGTAGGATTCGCCGAAAAGGTCGCCGAGGAAATCTCCAAGATTACCGGCCTTTCTTTCGTTACCGCGCCGAACAAGTTCGAAGCGCTTGCCTCGCATGATTCCATGGTCTTCTCCCATGGCGCGATCAATGCGGCGGCTGCGGCACTCTTCAAGATCGCCAACGACATCCGCTTCCTCGGCTCCGGCCCGCGCGCCGGTCTCGGCGAATTGTCGCTGCCGGAAAACGAACCCGGCTCGTCAATCATGCCGGGCAAGGTTAACCCGACCCAGTCGGAAGCACTGACGCAGGTCTGCGCCCACATCTTCGGTAACAATGCAGCGCTTTCCTTCGCAGGCTCGCAGGGCCACTTCGAACTCAACGTCTATAATCCGATGATGGCCTACAACTTCCTGCAGTCGGTCCAGCTTCTGGGCGATGCCGCCGTCTCCTTCACCGACAATTGCGTCGTCGGCATCGAGGCCCGCGAAGACAATATCAGGAAGGGCGTCGAAAACTCGCTGATGCTGGTAACGGCGCTTAACGGCAAGCTTGGCTACGACATCTGCGCCAAGATCGCCAAGACCGCCCACAAGAACGGCACGACGCTGCGCGAAGAAACCGTCGGCGGCGGATACCTCACCAACGAGGAATTCGACCAGTTTGTGCGCCCGGAAAACATGATCGGCCCGAAGTGATCGGTTTCGATTTTGAGGAAATGGAAAACGGGCCTTCGGGCCCGTTTTTTTGTTTAAACATATATGGCCGCAGACGTTATCGGGTAGGCGACAGACCTCTCCTCAAACGCGGCGTCATCCTCGGTCTTGTACCGAGGATCTGCCTACATATCGCCAATCGCAGCGTAGCAGATCCTCGGGACAGGCCCGAGCATGACGACGGAGAGCGCATCAATAAAAAAGGGCCGCAAAAGCGACCCTCCTTGCATCATTCAAACCGTCAAACCAGCCGGCTCTGCTCCACCGCCGCTTCGACGAAGCTGGCGAAAAGCGGATGTGGGTCAAGCGGGCGGCTCTTGAGTTCCGGATGATACTGAACGCCGATGAACCACGGATGGTCAGGATATTCCACCGTTTCCGGCAGGACACCATCCGGAGACATGCCCGAAAAGACGAGGCCGCAATTTTCCAGCCGGTCCTTGTAGTCCACATTCACCTCGTAACGGTGACGGTGGCGCTCGGAAATGTCAGTGGTGCCATAGATTTCGGCGATCTTGGTGTCTTTCTTCAGCGCCGCCTTGTAGGCGCCGAGACGCATCGTGCCGCCGAGATCGCCCTTCGACGAACGCTTCTCCAGCTCGTTGCCCTTCACCCATTCGGTCATCAGGCCAACAACAGGCTCGGATGTCGGACCGAATTCGGTCGAAGAGGCATTTTCGATACCGGCGAGATGACGGGCCGCTTCCACGACCGCCATCTGCATGCCGAAGCAGATACCGAAATAGGGCACGTTGCGCTCACGCGCGAACTGCGCCGCCATGATCTTGCCTTCGGAACCGCGCTCACCGAAACCGCCGGGCACCAGAATGCCGTTGACCTTTTCGAGATAGGGCGTCGGATCTTCCTTTTCGAAGACTTCCGACTCGATCCACTCCAGCTTGACCTTAACGCGGTTGGCGAAGCCACCGTGATGCAGCGCCTCGATCAGCGACTTGTAGGCGTCCTTGAGGCCGGTATATTTGCCGACGATCGCAATCGTTACCTCGCCTTCCGGCGTGCGGATGCGGTTGCAGACCTCTTCCCACTGTTCCAGGCGCGGCTTCGGTGCCGGTTCGATGCCGAAGGCGGCCAGCACTTCCGAATCGAGACCTTCATTGTGGTAGGCGATCGGAACGTCGTAGATGTTGGCAACATCCAGCGCCTGAATGACGGCGGAAGGACGCACGTTGCAGAACAGCGAAAGCTTGCGGCGTTCCGCTTCCGGGATTTCCCGGTCGGCGCGCACCAGCAGGATGTCGGGATGGATGCCAAGCGCCTGCAGTTCCTTCACGGAATGCTGGGTCGGCTTTGTCTTCAATTCGCCGGCCGCCGGAATGTAAGGCATCAGCGTCAGGTGAACATAAATTGCGGTGCCGCGCGGCAGGTCGTTGCCGAGCTGGCGGATCGCCTCCATGAACGGCATCGCCTCGATGTCACCCACCGTGCCGCCGATTTCGCAGATGACGAAGTCGTAATCGTCATTGCCTTCGGTCACGAAATCCTTGATCTCGTTGGTGACGTGCGGAATGACCTGAACGGTCGCGCCGAGATAGTCGCCGCGGCGTTCCTTGTCGATGATGTTCTTGTAGATGCGACCGGTGGTGATGTTGTCGGTCTTGGTGGCCGAACGCCCGGTAAAGCGTTCATAGTGGCCAAGGTCGAGGTCCGTCTCGGCACCGTCATCCGTCACGAACACTTCGCCGTGCTGTGTCGGGCTCATGGTGCCGGGATCGACGTTCAGATAGGGGTCGAGTTTACGAAGCCGCACCCGATAACCACGGGATTGCAACAAAGCTCCGAGTGCTGCTGCGGCGATGCCCTTACCTAGAGAGGAGACCACGCCGCCTGTGATGAATACATATCGCGCCATGGGATTCACCGGTTACCTTTTTACCTCTGATTCCGCCAGCCCAAATTTCATGCTTTCGAAAATTCGCTGTTGACGAATTTACGATGGGACGCGGCGGAATGCGAACAAAAGAAAACCGGCAGGCTTTTGGCCTGCCGGAGCGTTAAATCAGAACCGGGCTTATTGACCGGTCGGAACTGCGTTCGGATCGGCGGGCTGCGCCGGTGCCGGGGCGGCCGCGCCGGAAGCGGCAGGAGCCGTCTGGGCGGGCGCTGCTGCGCCACTATTGGTCGGAACGCCATTTCCAGCCGGAGCCGGCGTTGCGGGCGTCGTGGCCGGGCCAAGCGTGTCGAGAATGCCGTTGCCCTGGCCTTGCGTGGCCGGAATACGGTTCAGAATATCGGTTGGACGCGATTCGTAACGGGTCATAAGACCAAGGCCGAGCGACGTCAGAAAGAACAGCGCGGCGAGGATACCCGTGGTGCGGGTCAACGCATTGGCCGTTCCGCGCGCGGACATGAAGCCCGAACCGCCGCCGATACCGAGGCCGCCGCCTTCGGAACGCTGGATCAGGACCACGCCGACAAGCGCCAGCACGATCATGAGGTGTATAACAATCAAAACGGTCTGCATGACAATCCATTCCATGCCCCGCGCGGAGCACTACAAAGAAGGTTTCGCGGCTCTTTACATGAGGCGAAGGTTTATTCCAAGCCCCTTTCCAACCCCTGTGACAGGAAAGCTGGTCTCAGGCCGTCAGTTGCTCATATGCCGCATAGATGGAAAGGAAGTCCGAGGCTTTCAAGCTGGCGCCGCCGATCAGCGCGCCATCGACATTCTCGACGCCCATCAGTTCCAGCGCATTGGCAGGCTTTACAGAGCCACCATAGAGAATGCGCATGGTCTTGCCGGCGTCACCGAAGCGCTTGACGAGTTCGTCGCGCATGAAGGCATGCGCCTCGCGCACATCCTGCGTGGTCGGGGTAAGACCGGTGCCGATCGCCCAGACAGGCTCATAGGCAATGACGGTGTTTTCAGCGGTCGCCTCGTCCGGCAGGGAACCGGCCAGCTGGCGCTTGAGGATATCGAGCGTCTGGCCCGCCTTGCGCTCATCAGCCGTCTCGCCAATGCAAACGATGGCGATAAGATCGGCCTGATGGGCCGCAACGGCCTTGGCGCGCACCAGATGATCGGTCTCGGCATGGTCGGTGCGGCGCTCGGAATGGCCGACGATGACATGGGTGCCGAAGCAATCGGCGATCATCTCGGCAGAAATATCGCCGGTATGCGCGCCAGACGCGTTCTGATGGCAATCCTGTGCGCCGATCAGCAGCGGGCTGTCATCGCACAGCGCCGTCGCCACATAAAGCAGCGTCGAGGGTGGGCAGATCAACGCATCCACCTTCTCCGACAGCGCGCCCTTGACGCCCTCTGCCATGGCCTTGATCTGATCGAGCGAGGCACGGGTGCCGTTCATCTTCCAGTTTCCGGCAACAAGCGGTCGAACATTCGGCGTCATGCGTATCCCATTCCCTTTGTCTCGAGGCTGCAGCCTTTGGCAGCACCCCTTCCCTCGGCCGTCTCACGGCCCATAATCGCGACAGAAACACTGCCGGAAATCCCAGGATATTCCTTTAAACGGCCCCGGCAACAAATGGTACAAAAAAGCGGGCCAAAGGTTCAAAACGTCGGCCAATTTCTGGAAATTCGCCGCCGCTGACCCAAACAGAGGCCTCAGCGGCTTAAAATCCAGTTCAAAACCGCCCGCCAGTCGGTCATGCGCACCGGCGTTCCGTGGCTGCCGGTTTCGAACCGCGTAAACCGCGCCGGCTCCCCGGCCTTCAGCAACGTACGGAAGATCGTCGCTTGGCTGTCGGCCGAATAGACCTTGTCGGCGCTGCCATGGGTGAACCAGACGGGTTTCTTCGCCTTGGCAAAGGCGCTTTTCGGAAAATCGGGATCGACTGCACCGCCAAGGATCGCCATCCCCTTGAGATTGGCGACGGCAACCTTGTCGCGGCTGACGCCATAACAGATGAAACTACCCATAGACGCGCACGTCAGCACCACCGGCTTCCCACCCGATTTTCTGGCCGCATCGGCAATCAGCGCCGCGACGTCAGCAACGCCGTTTTCATCGAAGGAGCGCACGCTCGGCACATAATAGGTTCCGCCATTGGCGACTGCGAGATTCTTCAGCCGGTTGAAATTGCCGCCGAACGTATAGTCATTCATGCCGAGCCGCCGATCGCCGCCGCGCCCGTGGATGAAGATGACCGTGAAGGCCTGACCGCTCGCCGGCCCGACGCGACCAACCTCAAGCGCCCTGCCCTCGACGGACATGGTTTCCAGCGCCTGCGCCTTCTTCGGCGCCATATCGACATATTGCCGCTTTACACGGCGTTCCGGCACCTCGTCACGGCCGTTAATGTCGCGAATTTCCTGATAGTGGATGACTTCGGACGCGCCGCCATCGGCGGTGGAAAGCACCGTCTGGGCGGAAAACAGCTCATCCTTGAAAGGCCGCAGCGGCCCGTCGGCAGCCGGGGCCGCAACCGGCATGGCCGCAACAGTGAGGCTGAAAAGAGTACAAAACGTGAAATGAGCTGTGGACATGCCTTGGCTAACCGTTCATTCGTGGCTGCGAGACTTGCCATCGCAAGGCCGGCAGCGCAATCCTCCTGTTGCGAACCCCTGACACAATCGTGGCATAGGATGCGCCGCGCTCGCCCAAGCGGACCCGGTTCAATCGGACGGGAACCGCATTTGGCGTTATGATTGACGCGACTGACATAATGATTCGCATGGCGAAATTCTGACACACGCTTTTGAACTTTGGACATGATGGACGACAGCAACGATCTCTTCTCCGGTCTTCCGGCGGCACAAAACAGCGAAACGGCAACGAACGAGGACGCGGGTAAACCCGTGAAGGCCCCGGTGACCGCAGCTGCGAATGTGAACGTGCAGCCGAAACCCGCAGCCGTTGCGGCAGTCGCTTCACCCGCCCCGCCGCCGCCCGTGTCTCCATCCGGTGACGACTACGGCGCATCTTCGATCCGCGTGCTCGAAGGGCTGGAGCCGGTGCGCATGCGTCCGGGCATGTATATTGGCGGCACTGACGAAAAGGCGCTGCACCACCTCTTTGCCGAAGTCATCGACAACTCCATGGACGAGGCCGTCGCCGGCCACGCCAATTTCATCGAGGTCCATCTCGATGCCGAAGGTTTTCTGACGGTCACTGACAACGGTCGCGGCATTCCGGTGGAAAACCACCCGCAGGTTCCCGGCAAATCGACGCTTGAAGTCATCATGACCAAGCTGCATGCCGGCGGCAAATTCGACGGCAAGGCCTATGAGACATCGGGCGGCCTGCATGGTGTCGGCGTTTCCGTGGTCAATGCGCTGTCCGACCTGCTGGAAGTGGAAGTCGCCCGTAACCGCAAGCTTTACCGCCAGCGCTTTTCGCGCGGCGCGCCGATCGGCGGACTTGAGGAACTGGGCGATGTGCACAATCGCCGCGGCACCCGCGTGCGTTTCCATCCCGATCCGCAGATTTTCGGCGATCACGCGAAATTCGAACCGGCCCGCATCTTCCGCATGGCCCGCTCCAAGGCCTATCTCTTCGGCGGCGTCGAAATCCGCTGGAGCTGCGACCCCGGCATGGTGCCGGCCGATGGCGAAATCCCCGAAAAGGCCGTGTTCCATTTTCCGGGTGGGCTGAAGGATTACCTCGCCGCCACGCTCGGCAAAGAATTCACCGTCACCCGCGAGATTTTCTCCGGCCGCACCGAAAAGACCGGCGGCCATGGCGCGCTGGAATGGGCCGTCACCTGGTATGGTGGCGACACGCAGATCCACTCTTATTGCAACACCATTCCGACCCCCGAAGGCGGCACGCATGAGGCCGGTTTCCGCATCGCGCTCACCAAAGGCCTGAAGAATTATGCCGAGCTGACGCAGAACAAGCGCGCCAAGGAAATCACCACCGATGACGTGATGATTTCTGCCGCCGGTATGCTCTCCGTCTTTATCCGCGAGCCGGAATTCGTCGGCCAGACCAAGGACAAGCTGGCGACCGTCGAAGCCCAGCGCATCGTTGAGAACGCGCTGCGCGATCCCTTCGACCATTATCTTGCCGGCAATCCGGGCGAAGCGGACAAGCTGCTCGACTGGGTGATCGAGCGCGCCGAAGAGCGCCTGCGCCGTCGCAAGGAAAAGGAAGTCAACCGTAAGACGGCGGTGCGCAAGCTGCGCCTGCCCGGCAAGCTGGCGGACTGCTCGCAGAACACAGCTGAGAATGCGGAACTTTTCATCGTCGAGGGTGACTCGGCTGGCGGCTCGGCCAAGCAGGCGCGCAACCGCGCCAATCAGGCCATCCTGCCGCTGCGCGGCAAGATTTTGAACGTCGGTAGCGCCAGCCGCGAAAAACTCTCCGCCAACCAGCAGATCGCCGATCTCATCCAGGCACTCGGCTGCGGCACACGTACCAAATATCGCGAAGAAGACCTGCGATATGAGCGCATCATCATCATGACCGATGCCGACGTCGATGGCGCCCATATCGCCTCGCTGCTCATCACCTTCTTTTATCAGGAAATGCCGGAACTCATCCGCGGCAACCACCTCTATCTGGCCGTGCCGCCGCTCTACGTCATCCGCCAGGGTGCCAAAAGCGCCTATGCCCGCGACGACGCCCACCGCGCCGAGCTGATGGAAACCGTCTTCAAGGGCAAGAAAGTCGAAATCGGCCGCTTCAAAGGCCTCGGTGAAATGATGGCCGCGCAGCTGAAGGAAACCACCATGGATCCCGAAAAGCGCACCCTGCTGCGCGTCGAGATCGACGACGTGGATTTCGAAGGCACCCGCGAGGCGGTCGACAATCTGATGGGCACCAAGGCCGACGCCCGCTTCCGCTTCATTCAGGAACGGGCGGCCTTCGCGGATAATCTGGATATCTGATTGAGAAACCAATCCAAGTACTGGCCAATTAACGATAGTTTTGGCCATTTCGGAAGCTAAAACTGGCCAACGTCGCAATTGACTATCTCCGGGCGTCGACAGGTTCCCGGAGAACTGCCAGCAAGGTGAAACTGAAATATAGGTGAATTGAATGCATCGGGGGATGATCAACCGAGGAAGGCGGCCGTAACTACCAGCAGAGCACACCCGATGATGCGCAGGATCCAGTCGGCCTGGCATTTCCTGCGCAGTCTGAACCACTACAGGTACGAGCGCGATGCGCTCGAACGAAGCCTGACCGAAACCTTCGGGAACAAGCTTCTCGGCCATGCCGAACGGCGGCTCGTGATCCCGTCCTTCAGCATCTCTTCAAGACACCGCATCACGGTGATTACCAGCGGGACTGGAAACAGCGGATGGTGGATGTCGCCCTTTCGACCTCTTCGGCGCCGACCTTCTTCTCGACCTACCGGAACGGCGACAGACATTTCGCGGACGGCGGCGTATGGGCGAACAACCCGATCATGACAGCCCTTGTCGATGCGCTGGCATGCTTCGACATCGACCGCAGGGACATCCGAATCCTGTCATTGGGATGCGTCGAATCTGACTTTGCATTCTCGCAGCGTCAAATGACGAGAGGCGGTATCTGGCACTGGAAGGAAATCATCTCGTCCGCGATGAGGCTGCAGAGTCAGAACGCGCTGGGTCAGGCCGGACTCCTGATCGGTCAAGATCATCTGCTCCGCATCGACGGAGACCCGATGCAAGACGCCATCCAACTTGACGATTACCATCGGGCGGCCGCCGAGCTCCCTGTGATCGCGGAGCGTCTAGTTTCGATGAACTACGACACACTTGCAGATTTCTTCGCCCAACCGCGGAGGCCATTCTCGGCCTTCCACGGGCCGCGCTAGGCTCGGGTTTCAGCCGACGTCGTATGATTTTCTTGCAGAGCTCACCGCGCGAGTGAAGGGTCTTCCCAGTTCGAAGTCATTCAAGGAACTGGAAGAGCTCTTCCGAAGGGCGGTAGCCGTATGGCGTCGGCGGCTGACGCCATCTTGTCGTGGACGATCCTCAGCCTTAGGCGGCTTTCGTTGCTACGAACTAAACAGGCTCCCTAACCTCCTCGATGATGTCCGGGTGCTTGTCGAGAATCGACAGCAGCTTGACTAGGAATACAGAAAGCTTCGCTTGGCCGCGCTCATAACGAGAGAACGCATTGTCGCCCCCTCCAAAACACGCGTCCCTAGTTCATGGACAGGTGAATGTCAGAACTCTGCGTTTGGCCCAGCCATGTATGAACTGGCGGAGTTCTTCTGTGCGGTCGGCAGGAGACACTTTTCCATCACGCATGGCGACAGTCGCTCCGTGACCGACTAGCCATGGCTGCAATCCGAGCCTGTCGAAATTCTCCCCGGCGTCATGCCGCCCAGGATTCAGCCATTGTATAAAAAGGTCGAATTCGTTGCCGATAACGTAGTTGAGCGTGTCCTTCACATTTTCGATGTATTGGATTGAGCACAGAACAATCTGACAAGTTTGATCATTGAGGATCTCGCCCGCATACAACTGTCGTTCTTCGGGTGATCCGCTAATCAGGAACACCTCGACGCACTCGCCTCCATACAGTGTCAGCGTCCGCGTTCTTGTCCCAGTTCGAACGGTCGCGCCGAAGAGGGCGTTCCATGTTGTCGATTTACCGGAATTGCGGTTTCCCAACACCCCCACGAACAGGCGATTTCTCATTAGCTCTTACCTCAGATGAGATTGATAGTGATGAATGTCATTGCACAGGGGCTGGTACTGGGAGTGGTCCAGATATCAGGAAGACGACAACAACCGCCAAAGCCAAGACCGATCCTCCGCCGAGAAAGCATGCGACCTTGAACGCAAATTCGGAGCGTCCGGTCGGATCCGTGACCAGTTCCTTGTAATCAACAGGAGGAATGAATCGGTACAATCGCTCGTGCCATTTCTTTCGCGCTTTGCGTTGCATGTTTACAAACACCCAGCCAGTAAGGATCACCATGAGCACATAGGCCACCGCGACGGACATCAATCCCGCGACAAGGATGCCGTTTACCGAAGTGGTGACCTTCGCAGCGAGTAGGCCGAGTCCAACTGCAAGCGCGCTAGCTACCGCTGCCGAGGTCTGGCGGGTTGCTTCGGTGACCTTGCCAGTCTCCTCAGTTATGGCCTTCCGGAGTTCTGCGAGTGACTTGAGGGTGTCCGCACCCACTGACGAGAGGTGCATTTCATAGGCTATGCGTGCCCCATCGAGCGCCGTTTTTAACTCCTCCAGCAGTAGCTTTGTCGCCGATTTCGTGGTTGCGGCTGATCTGGCTATCTCCGACGCGAGCAGCAGGTGCCTCGTCTCGGTTTCCCGTTCACTCTCGAACACCCAGTTCGCCGCCCTCTGAAGATCGTCAAAACCGCTTCCAGTGGCAAACGCGGCAGCATCCTCCTTCGAAGGTTTTTCAAGAAACAGTCTAGGTGGTCCACGGAACTTCAATGAGCCTGTTTCTGCGTCAATCTCATTAGAGAGCGACAATGCAAGTGCTATGGTCGCCGCTTCAGCCCATGAATTGCGGCATCGATCGGCTACACCTCGGTCTCCGTCGGGGTTGCGCAGGATCCACCGCCCAACACTGGATGGAACGATCCTTTCGGCCGAATATTCCCGAACGAAGTAGCGAGGGTTTTTCGTCGGAATCTCATCGAAAGCTTCGGTCTCCCTCCCCCACGGAAGAAACGCTCTTTCCCAAGTGCGTATCGGCGCTAGTAGGCCTGCGATCCACCAGAACCGATGCGTGACGCCGGGATCCATGAGGAGGTCGCGGAAGCCCTGCTCCGACAACACCTGGAGAACATCGTTATCTGTAGCGGATTTGGTTATGACGATCCTGAATGGTTGCAAAGCCTCAGTGAGATCATCGACCTCCCATCGGGTTCCCGCCTCGTCGGAGATCGAATGAACGAAGCCATTCGAAAAGCAAAGACCAGCAAGCTCACGCGCATCGGGCGCAGTGAGATTCGAAATACTGACCGAGCGCTCACCCTCTCGGACATAGCCTCCGAGGGTGACGAGTTCGTCAATGCGTTGTCCTAGATCCCTCGCGGACAACATCTTCCTCCGTTGGTCTTGCTGTTCTGATTGTGATGACCTCACCGCCGCCAGGCAGGCGCTGCAGTTCAATCACGCTCCGGTCGACGTCGTCAGGATAGAGGACGGTGACGCCCTCTTTGGTTTTGAGCCGTCGAAGCGAAGGCTTCTGCAGCACCGACCTGTCCGGCGGGAACTCAAGGCCGTCCAAGTTGGCGGACCTCAGCTTTCGGCTCACTCTATTGAGGACGTCTTCTGTAAGAGTTTCATTTCCGATGCCGTCCGCGGCTGCAATTATTGCTTCGGAAATCGCGGCGCTGGTCACAAGACTCCGATCACGCAGGGTGGCCTGCGCTCGACGGAAGGCTTGTGCAACTCCGCCATCCGGTAAATGCTCACGTATCTGAGTGAGCGTATCCAAGAGAATACCGCGAACTGTTTTAGTGAGTTCTTCATCAGATCGGTTTCGCTTGACGTGCAGGAACTGGGAAAAGTATTCGGCTATGTCGAGGCCCGGCATAATCCGATCGGTCGCAGATATGCAAGCGACGGCTGCGCCGCCACTCACACGTATGATTGCGGATTTTTGTACGGCCTTCTTTTGAGCTACGAAAGCCTGAAGGATCAACCTTAACAGGTCGCCGCTTTGGCCCGAAGATTGCTCTATGACTTGCTGGTAGTCGTACTTGATCAGGCTGTACAGACGGTCGTTGGTGTCGGACGAGCGCAGCTCGAACACAAAAAACGCGCCAGGTTTGCTTGACTGTTGATTTCCACTGAGAGCTGACCCGGCGCAGCCCGATATTTCCATTGAGAATTGACCCATGTTTCAACCGTCCCTCGCATGTTTTCAGTGGGGGCTCTGGAGTGATCGACATGGCGTTACTGAGCGTGATCCGACGCTGGCATTTTCGAGACCATCTCTCAATCCGGGAGATTTGCCGCAGGACTGGCTTGTCCCGGAATACCATCCGCAAATACCTGCGCGCCAACGGCGTGGAGCCGAAGTTCAACGTCCCGGAGCGGCCGAGCAAGCTTGATCCGTTTGCGGATCGACTGTCGGCCTGGCTGAAGACAGAATCCAAGAAAGGCCGCAAGCAGAAGCGGACGATGAAGCAGTTGCATGCCGATCTTATGAGCATCGGCTATGAGGGCTCCTATAACCGCGTTGCGGCATTCGCTCGGGAATGGCGTGATGATCGGCAGAGAGAATTGCAAACGACGGGCCGTGGGACATTTGTGCCGCTGGCATTCGAGCCCGGAGAGGCTTTCCAGTTCGACTGGTCGGAAGACTGGGCGATCATCGGCAATGAGCGCACCAAGTTGCAGATCGCCCATACGAAGCTGAGCTACAGCCGCGCCTTCATCGTCCGGGCCTATCTGCTGCAGACGCATGAGATGTTGTTCGATGCCCATAATCACGCGTTCCGCGTCTTCGGTGGCATCCCTGGCCGCGGCATCTACGACAACATGCGCACAGCGATCGACAAGGTCGGCCGTGGCAAAGAGCGAGACGTCAACGTGCGCTTCATGGCAATGGCCAGTCACTACGTGTTCGAGCCCGAGTTCTGCAATCCAGCGTCCGGATGGGAAAAGGGACAGGTCGAGAAGAACGTTCAGGATGCCCGTCATCGCTTCTTTCAACCGATCCCTCGCTTTCCATCATTGGAAGCCCTGAATGATTGGCTTGAGCTTCGGTGCAAGGAGTTCTGGGACAAGACGCCACATGGCCAGATGCGTGGCACTATCGCCGACATCTGGGCTGAGGAAGTTCCAGCCCTCATGCCCGTTTCCAGGCCGTTCGACGGGTTTGTCGAATACACGAAGCGGGTCACACCTACCTGCCTCGTGCATCTGGAGCGTAACCGCTACAGCGTTCCGGCATCCTTTGCTAATCGACCGGTGAGCCTGCGGGTCTATCCGGATCGTGTTGTTGTTGCCGCGGAAGGCCAAATCGTTTGTGAGCACCGTCGCATCATTGATCGCTCGCATGATCGACCGGGCCAAACCATTTATGACTGGCGGCATTATCTGGCGGTGGTGCAGCGAAAGCCAGGGGCGCTTCGCAACGGCGCTCCATTCGTCGAGCTTCCCGATGCATTCCGGACCTTGCAACAATATCTGCTCAAGAAGCCAGGTGGCGACCGCGAGATGGTCGATATCCTGGCACTCGTTCTTCAGCACGACGAGCAGGCAGTGCTCTCGGCCGTCGACATGGCGCTAAAGTCCGGTGTTCCGACGAAGACGCATGTCCTGAACCTGCTGCATCGCCTCGTCGACGGAAAAACCTTCACGCCGCCGACCCTCGACGCACCTCAGGCCCTGACGCTCACCAACGAGCCCAAGGCCAATGTCGAACGATACGATACCTTGAGAAAGACGGAGGTTCGCCATGCGTCATAACCCGGCAAGCGGCGCGATCGTCATCATGCTGCGGCAACTGAAGATGCACGGAATGGCCCACGCCGTCGGTGATCTGACCGAACAGGGATCGCCGGCGTTCGAGGCTGCCATTCCAATCCTGTCCCAGCTTCTCAAGGCGGAAACGGCCGAACGAGAGGTCCGATCGACGGCATATCAGCTCAAGACGGCACGCTTCCCCGCTTACCGTGATCTGAATGGCTTCGACTTTGCCAGCAGCGAGATCAACGAGGCGCTCGTGCAACAGCTTCATCGCTGCGACTTCCTCGATGACGCAAACAACATCGTTCTGGTCGGTGGTCCCGGCACGGGCAAGACGCATATCGCAACCGCGATCGGCGTCCAGGCCATCGAGCATCATCACAAACGGGTCCGGTTCTTCTCCACCGTCGAGTTGGTCAATGCGCTGGAGCAGGAGAAGGCCCAAGGTCGTTCGGGACAGATCGCCAATCGCCTCGTCCATTCCGATCTCGTCATCCTCGACGAGCTGGGATACCTGCCGTTCAGCGCCTCAGGTGGTGCACTGCTCTTCCATCTGCTGAGCAAGCTTTACGAGCGCACCAGCGTTATCATCACGACCAACCTCAGCTTCAGCGAATGGGCCAGCGTCTTCGGTGATGCGAAGATGACCACCGCGCTGCTCGATCGCCTTACTCATCATTGCCACATCCTCGAGACCGGAAACGACAGCTTCCGCTTCAAGAACAGTTCGGCTCATGAACCCAAACCGACGAAGGAGAAACGCAGGACCTTGACCACTACGACCACCACAAACGATACCTAAAGGCGGGTCACTTCTCGGTGGAAACGCCGGGTCAGCTCTCAGTGGAAATCAACAGCCGTGCTGGTTTCCACAAAAGGAATCAGCCTGATGAACACCAAGTTTCGCCTTTCTGATTTGGTACCTGCTGGCTTTATCGCCGAACGCATCACTCACATTGACGATGAGACTTGCATCTTCCTTTCCGGAGCTGGCGCGACTGCGTCATGTCCGGCATGCGCGTATCGAGCATCTCGTCCACCATTTAGCGCTTGCACTGGGAGGACGCCCAACGGCGCGGTTTGCGCAGCGGTTGATGCTTCCCGTCAGTAACGATACCTACTACGAGTTATCCGCAGACAGGGATTCCTCTCAAAGTCGTTCAAGGAGCTTGAAGAGATCTTCCGCAAGGCGGCGCGTGACGAGGATCACGAGTTCCTCCGCCTCCTGAATCATAATCTCACCTTCTGGCAGAAGATTCAGAAGACTCCCGCACTCCGCGCCTTTCAGGGGCTAATTCACACTCCGCACGGAAGTCGCTCGGAGCCTTGCGAAGATCCGCGAATTCCGAAGATCGGCCGCTCGACCCGTGCCACCTCAAGTCTCATCCTGGACTCGGCCAACGATGCTTGGAAAGGCAACGGAGCGGGTAAATGCACCTGCGCAGTCTCGTTTCCTAGTCAAACCGTGGAGCTCGAATGGTATCCGCCGTTGCCTGTCATAAGATGCAATTCCCGTTAGAACTGTATCCCTTGCGTAAGACGCCCAACTCGATACTGGATATACCGCTCCCGCAATTGATCGAGATCGCCTGGGTATCGATAGGTGTCACCGGGAATATCGTGTGACTGCCGTTCCTTCAGGCGCAATCTTACACGATCCCTGTATGACGGTTCTGCCGCCAACAATAAACGCGCGTCGTAAATGCGATCTTCACGCAGATAGTGATCGAGCGTCTCGATCTCATCGTAGGTTGCTGTGGGGGTGACTACCAGCAAATCTCTTGGTCCGAAACGCTCGCGGACTCGCCTTAAGTTTCCAGAAACTGCCGCAGGTTCTATCAGCCCGGATGTTACGAGCACCGCCACGTCTGAATGTTGTTCGTTGAGGCTGTGAAACTCTTTTTGGACAGGTGCAATATCTTTGAGAAGTGGCTCTGAAGACAGAGCATGATACTTATTCCAGAAGCAAGTGACGCCAAGGTCCGCGGGTAAGCTTTCAACGTCCATCTGCAACCCGAAACTACTCAGAAAGCCAATGGCAAGATTGTAGTCTGCAGCCCTCACGATCAACTGGACGATCTTCTGGCCTGTTTGAACGCTCTCCGACAAGAATTGTCCGAGAATATTTCCGGCCATGATATCGGGTTCGAGCGAAGCGTCCCTATCGATAAAATCGAGGAGCTGATCTTGGATTTCCTCTGATTGTTCAAAAACCACCGTATTCCCCCCATAGGATGGGCGATAGCTCACCCCATGTCATAGGCTCTCTCAATCTTATCATCTCCTCGAAATCGTCCCCGGATTGTCGGCCTATATGACAACCCGATACCTGACCTCGTACTTTGGGCTTTGTACACTTAAAGTGAACCTGATCTCCGCAAACGACAACCGACATCCCGGGGACGGCAAGAATTATCTCCTCTGTTCGGCTATCAAGCTTTTCATCGCCAGCACAGGTAAATGCTCCGTCGTACTTTGTTGAGAGTTTTCCGGAGACGTATGCCAAGTCAAGCATCTCGTTATTCGGTAGATTGAGAGCGATCGCCTGAAGACCCATGAAGAAGTCTTCGTAGTCACGGCGCGTTGCGTCAAGCGGGATGAGTTTCGATAGGCTGTCAGGGAACCAAGCGTAGTGCCTTTCAATGTCGTTGACGTTGCTTGAGTTAGGGAAAACGACGACTTTCATCTCTTTAGACTTGAAGTCGCGCGTATCGTCGAGTTCTTTTTCGTGCTGACTTGTCGGCACTACAAGACTGTAGGTGGCAGTGATCTTCCGGCCCATATCGAGGAGCATTTGGGACAGGAAGTTTTCAGCGATTGTATGAGGGCCTGAATTCCACTCGACCACCGCGCCTGACTTGATTTCATACCAATAGATGCCATCGGTATTATGTACGACGAAATCATCGATGAACGAGCGAACCTGGACGCCGAATTTAATCGTGGTCGGATCCGCATTCGCTTTCTTAGCCCGGATTGCCTCCTGAGCGATGCGATAGGCTATAAAACGTAGTTCAAATACGACCCCGTTCCTTCCCGAGCCTCCCCCCGTGATCTTGTTTTTCAAATATCGCGCGTCTTCCGCGCTTGATATCCGGTCGACTTCAGCCTGAGTAGGAATAAGTGTCATGTCGATCCCCAATTAGATGTCGATGCGGATAGCTAGCCGGGCGACATTAAATTTCAGTAGACATTCCTTCCAAACTCTCGGACTCAAATACTAAAAAGCAAGGTACTTGGCTCAAGAGAAATCATCGAAAGTCCGGCGTCTTCACCCTGATCTGATCGCTATGCCCTTAGGTATCCACAATATCCCGGGCCTTTGGCATTCCACGCGGATGTGGTGCTGGTCTCCCTCATCATTCCGTTCATGCGCTAACCATTTCTCGCAGATAGCTGCGCGCGGAGGGCTCAATATGGGTATCGCCCTTGTCGAAATCCGCCGGTGGAATCAAGATGGCGCTAGGAATGTTTCTCGTTCTCGCAGGCACGATGAACTCTCACTGGGATGGATCGCATCCTCTAGGCGGCATTGGAGAGAACCATGCCCAAATGGCTCCTCGGCTTACCTCTAGGCCTCCGCTGACGTGGGAGGAAAGGTATTCGCCATTTTCAGGCCATGCGAATATCGCAAAGTTAAGCATGGATTATACTCCTCCCTCTTCTCCTGTACGCCGACGAATGCAGAGAACTCGCGGCCGCGACAATCCGTTCGAGCGCTCCGTAAGATCACGAGTACATGCCATGGGCATTCGTTACAGGATCCATTACCCGGTCCCGGGCATGAAACGCTTCACCTGCGACTTCGCAATACCCGGCCTGAAGATCGCTGTTTTCCTAGATGGCTGCTTTTGGCATGGATGCACCACGCATCCGCCTTCCGTAAAGAAGAACAGCGTTTTTTGGCTGGAAAAGATCGCCCGAAACCAGGCACGCGACATCCGTGTGCGCGAGCATCTCGAAAAAATCGGATGGACGACATTGCGCTTCTGGGAGCATGAACCGGTCGAGTTCATCATTGATAAGATAGCTTCGACCGTCCAAAATCTCCGAGCCGCCGCAATCTCATCTTGAGGACGAGCGCGCGCGCTGTAACACATGAAGGGGGCGTCGTGACAGTTCGAAACTGTCGATCGCGACGTAATTCCGATCCAGACCCAAGGAATCTAATAGACGCTCCGCGTTCCATAGGGGATGGACGACCACGCCCCAGCGGCTGTTGCGCTCGTCGAGGGAGAAGACCGGGATTTCCGGCCTCCCCTTCACGCTCGATACCGTGTTGCCGGGGATGAATGTCCTCGTCTGCAGGGCGAGTTCCCTAGCGGTCGCGGGCCAGTCGTTCAGTTCGAAGTGGCCGTAGTTGCCGTCGATCCCGCACTCATAGCAGGGATCGAGCATCGCCCGAAGGTAGGAAAGCCCGAGCCGCCAGTCGAGGAGGCCGTGAAAGTTCCTGTTGTTGTACCTCTGCAGACACCTGTAGCAGGAAGCTCCGCACCGCTTCATGTGATCGGGGTCCGCGACGTCGGTTCTCGGCCACGCGCCCTCCTCGTTAAGGATGCTGCCGATCAGGGCTGAGACCGGAATGGTGCTGTCACCCAGCAGGTGGCGGCAGAAACCCGAGCCGTTCGGAAGCGCGTCCGATATCTGAAGATACGGCAAACGCTCCCCGTTCCGCGTGTGCATGATGTTCGGCGCCAGCGCGTCGAATTCCTCCGGCGCGATGTCGAGATCGAGGGCTGCGCGCTGGACGATGATCTCCGTCGCCGAGATGGCCGCGGCGCGGACGCTCGTGCGGGATGGATCTCGGCGGCCCATGGAGAGGCCGATATCCATGTCTAGCAGGCGGAGGTTCGGATTGAGGTTGATCGGTCCGATCTGCAGCGAGTTGGTGACCTTTGTGGAGGCGAGCCATGCGCTGATGGGCGGCTCCTCGACAGCCCTGTAGCGGCCGTTCTGGTCGTCGGCAAGGACATCCGTGGCAATGGCCTGTCCCGAAAGCCTCAGAAGCGGCTTGTCAGGCCACCACCAGATGCGCTGGGCGTTGTTGTCGACCACTTCCTGCACCTCGAAGCCTGTGAAGTCCGTTTCATCCCTGAAGCCCGGATTGACAAGGAAGATCTCGGACTGCTCCGCGAAGTTGACGCTGAGATTTGCGTCGGTCTTCTGCTCGTCGGGCTTGCCAAGGCTCGCGAGCGTCATGCGCTGGCCGACCTTGGCTGCAAGGTTCTCGTCCGTGGGGATGAGTTCCGTACGGTATGCCGCGGGCGTGATACACCGGATCCCTGCATCGGCCAGAGGTGCGTCGCAGGCATGGCAGGCAACGGTATGTTCTGTGCCTCTGCTCCACGCGCCACACTGGCCGCAGAAGCGGAGGTGGAAGTCGTCCTTCCTCCATTCAGAGATGGGATCCACCGGGCCATCGAAGTTCGTCGCATGCTGATCAGGATCGAGCAGCACGCCTGTGAACCCGATGCAGCGGTGGCGCAGCTTCTCGCGTGTTCGCACGCTTCCAGGCGCGAAATCGAAGATCGCCATGTCCTGGTCGCGATCAATGGTGTCCCACTCGGCCTCGAAGTTCCCCTTCCCGTTCGCCTTCTTCAGCTCCACGTAGAGATTCCGCGACCGCGTCGGCATGCCGTATAGCGGCAGCAGCCCGCGTTCGGCGAGCGCCGCCGCGATGCCAACCGCCTGGAGTCCGAACTCCTCTTCGAGGCTGTCGATGGCCGCGAGCACGGTGTCCGCCGAGACCGCTGTCAGGATCCTGCCCATATCGCATCCGGACACCGCGGCGAGGATAGTAGCAAGACGGATGCGCTGATGATCTGTCCGCTCCAGTGCATCGGCCAGCCGACTCCGCCAGTTCATATCCTCCCTGAAATACTCTCTGCAGTAGAGGAACTCTCCGTGAATGTCGCCGGGAACGACATCGTCACCGGCCCATGTCCCGCCGGATTCCTCGCGCAGGATGCGGAAGGCTTCAACGAGCCAGAACTTTCGGAGCAGGCGGGACGGAATGTCCGTAAGTCCAGTTGTGATGAACGGAGGCGGCGGGGCCGAGCCCGTGATCTCGATCGGGTTGTGGAAGTAGTGGATGTCGTGGCTCTTGCTGCGGCAGACCGTCAGAACCGTCGAGAAGGCCTGTCCTCGGCGGCCGGCACGGCCCACGCGCTGCTGATAGTTGAACCGCTGCGGGGGCATGTTGCCCTGATAGACAGCCTGCAGGGAGCCGATGTCGACACCCACTTCCATGGTCGTCGTGACGGAAAGCAGATCGGCCGTGTCGAAGAGCCTTCGCCAGCGGAAGTCCTCGTCGCTCTCGTTGTCCTCCTTGACGAACACGCCCTTGAACTGCTGCAGCCTCTCGGCCGGATCGCTCGTCTGGCCCGTAAGCTCCTCGCATTTGAGCCTGAAGTGCGGCTCGTCGCTCGAGATCGCCCGCATCACCCTGCGTCCGAGGAAATTCTCTCCGGATATCTTCGAAGCCGTCAGATGCTCGGGCCGGGTGAGCGTCTCCCCGCATCGCGTGCAGCGTCCGAACCCGGAATGCAGATGAACGCGGCCGCAGCGCTTGCACCGCCAAGCGGCTCCGGCCTGATCGGCGGCACGGAAGTAGAGCATGCTGATGTCGATCGATCCATCGCCTCTGGTCTGCCCAAGTGTGCTGCGAAGCTTGGCCAAGAAGTCATTGCACTCCTGCTCCGGATGCTGGAGGATCTTCTCCATCAGGCGGCGGAACTTGTTGTCGCCCCTGCCGAGCATGTCGAACGCGTTGCTCCAGGCATTGCGGGTCACGTCCTGGAACTGGTTGGGCGTGATCCGGTACGCGTCTGCGAAGATGCGTAGCATCGCGTCGTCGCGCGACTTCTCAGGCGTGTATTCCTCGGAGCGATAGAAGCTGGGCCATCCGAGCCCGGTCTCCTCGAGCGCGAAGTATGTCTTGCTGAACAGGAGGTCTGTCGCGTCCAGCGGCTGATCGTCCTGCACCTTTTCGCGGGCCTTCCGGATCAGCTTGAGCTGTTCCTCGGGAACATCATGCTTCCACGATATCTGATCGTTTCCATCCCTTTCGAAGAACTCGTACCAGGCGTGGCGCTTGTTGATGCGGTTAAGCTTGGTGTCGGCACCCTCAACCGGAGTGGAGCCGAGCTTCATGAGTTCCGTAAGGATCGGACGCGTGAGGTTGCCGACCTTGTCGCGCTCGAACTCGAAGAGCTCCTTGAGGGGGATGCTCGGAGGGTGGCCGGCTGCGTCCTTGCGCTTCTTGAGGGCCTTGAGGCGCGGCTGGAGATGGTCAGCGTCCTTGTCCGCCATCATCAGCGCAGTGATTTCCTGCTTGAGGCGCTGGTACTCGTCCTCGTCTTGAGCACCGTAGGCATGATCGAGCGCAATGCGGGTCGCCGCCGAGATGAGGATCTCACGACGTAGGTCGCGCTGATGCTGCACTTCCACCTCAAGCGCGAGGTTCGCCGCATCCTCGCGGCTGTCGCTGAAGGCGACGAGCTTTCCATCGCCGCCCTGCGCCTTCAGCGAGGCGACCAGTTCGGTAGCGAGGAGCTGGGAAGTCTTGCCGAAACCTGTCCTAAAGCTTCGGATAGGCGACAAGCGGCCTTCGCGCCTCTTGGAGTTCGCCTGACGATAGCGTCCCGAGTAGTCGGTTCCGCACTTGGCGCAGCAGAACGGCACGGCAGTGCCGTCGTCTTCGGCGGTGCGGCTCTGAAACCCGTCGGTGCCTGACCAGCGAAGCAGGTGGCCGGGCACGTCGCCATTCTCTTCCTTTTCACTCACGACACCCGTTCGCGGATTGAGATATCCCGGTGTCCAGCGATATGGTGTCCTGCCTGTCCGGATCTCGACTTCGGGCTGCACCTGGCTCGGCCAGAAGAGCGCAAACTCACGGAAGCTAGCATCCTCGAACCGTATGGAGGACGCACTTTCGGGAAGCTTTTCGAGTTCCTGCGGAGCCGGAAGAAGCGAAACCCTGCGCGACGAGCCTGGATCCGTCTCCCCGCGCTTGCCGCCTAGATAGAGATCTCCGCACGCCTCGCAGTAGAGCATCTCGAAGAGCCGCTTGCGGCCTTCCTGGTCGATTTCCCCGTCGTAGTTCTGGCCACGCTCGATGCTGGGTGCGCCCCAGACCACGGCACCGTCGTCGCCTCGATGGATTGACGCGAATAGGCCTTCGATGTTGCGGACGAAGCAGTGCATCCTGAAGCCGGGCAGCGCCGCGACAGTGGCGCGCTTCGGCGCGAGTTCGCCTGGCAGGACGGTGGCGGGAAGGTCAGGGATGGCGCGCAGGGCAAGCAGACCGCGGACGGCCAGCCTGTCGTCGGCGTCGAACAGCGCATTGCCGATGTCTGTGACCGTGCGCGGGAGCTTCGCACCGGGTTTTTCGGGGTTCTGAAGTGCGAAGTCGAGCATTGCCGCCGCAGTCGCCGTGGCCTCTTTCAGCATGGTGGCCGGGGTCTTTCCGGCAGCGCCGGGTATGCTCGCAGCCGCCGCGAGGAAGCGGTCGAAGAGTTCGCGAGGGCTCCTTCGATGATCCAGTTCCTCCACCACGCGTGCTAGATCGGCGAGGGTTTCGCGGGACGGCATTGCCTCGGGGCGCTGGACTTCGATCGGGCGGCCTGTAACGACGCTCTTTCTCCAAACTTCGTTGATGTCTTCGGCCCCGGCGGTTCCAGCGTCGCCGAACATGTTCTTGAGGTAGTCGATGCTCGCAGGAGCGTTTTCCTCGTCCATCGGCAGCGACGCTGACGAGGCGAGAATGCGCAGCTTGTGGGCGTGGGCCGGATCGGTGAGACCGAGACGCTCAAGTAGTACCTTGAGCAATCCGGCCATTTCTGCACCCGCGGATCCGCGGATAAGGTGGAGTTCGTCGAGCACGAGGAAGAAGCGCGCATCCTTGTTCTCCATGAGCCATGCGCGTGTCTGCGACAGGATCGGGTCATCCACCTCGCGCACCAGCATCGCATTCAGAATCGACTGGTTGGTGACGAGGATGTCCGGCGGGGTCGCCTGCATGTCCCAGCGCGAGATCAGTTCGGCGCCGTCGGTCGTCGGGAAGATGTATCGCAGGTCGGGATCATTTTCGGCCGCGAGCCGCTGCTGGATGGACTGGTAGTGCTGCAGCTCCGTCTTCAACTTCTTGCGTGCGCGCGCGTTCCGCTTCTTCCATGCCTCGTCCTTGCTCTTGCGGGGATGGCTCAGGAAGCCCGTGACAGGGGACTTGCCCGTGTACCGTCCGAAGAAGATGCGGTTCCCGTTGAAATGACGGGCCATGACATCCTGCGCGCCGTCTGAATCAAGCGCCTTGCGCAGGCGCACCATCTGGTCCTCGACGAGTGCGTTGAGCGGGTAGAGAACGAGGGCGCGGACCGCCTTGGGCCTGTCGGGGTGCTCGTTCCTGCGGTGGTGCTGGAATCGGGCACGGTCTTCGAGCCAGTCGTCATCGAGAGGCTGCACGGGTGCAGGCCACGACGTGGCTTCCCGTGCAAGCTGGGCGAGGATCGGCAGCATGAACGATTCCGTCTTACCGGAACCCGTGCCCGAGGTGACGATGCCGGGCGTTCCGTCGCGTGCGCCCTTCTCCAGCATCTCGATCTGATGGAGGTAGGGTGCGTAGGCTCCCTTGATCGCGGGGCTGGACTTGTCCCGGTCGAATAGGCCGGAAAGCGCGAGTTCGACGAAGGCCTGACGTTCGGAACGGGAGAAGTGAGGCAGGCGGCTTTCAGGATCATCGATCAGCCCCTCCAGTCCGTATCCGATGGGTTCGTAGCGTGGAACCGTCTCGAAAATCGGGTCGAGTGCAAGTTGCCCGGGAGTGGTGAGAAGCTCCCGCCTCATCGCCGATACGCGCGGATCATCGATCCGGTACGCCGTATCCAGATAAGCGAGAAATTGATCGATCATCCGGTTGAAGCCGCCAATCGGATCAAACATGTTCAGCCCTCTATGTTCTTAAAGTATTTGTTGTGTTCGTGCTCGTCGCCTGCGGATGTCGCCGCGAGCCATTTCGCCTGCCGCAGGAAGACGTCGGCGAGATCGGAAACCCTCATCCACGATGGAGTACGCGCAAGTGCCTTCGCCAGCCCCTGCACAACCGGGCCTTCCAGTCCGCGTTCGATGAGGAGATCGATGGCCTCGCGGTTCCGCTCCTGATCAGAATTCATCGACGGCCAGAGACCCTCGAACTTCGCGGAGCCGGGGCGTGCAGACTTCGTGGTCGCCAGCGGAAAGAGATGCCGGAGCGCGGAATCGGGGATGGAGATCCGCATGCCGTCGGTGCCTGCGCTCGCGATGACCGCAAGGTTGCGGGGCAGCTTGCCGACCCGTCTCATCTCAACGATCTGCGGCAGCCAATATTCGCAGGGAGCGCTGGTGATGCTACACAATGCCGCTGCGGCCAGCGCCTCTGGCCGCTCTTTCGCTTTGCCTATTGCGGTGAGGAGGCCGGAATGTTCGTCGTTGAGGATATCCGCCAGAGAGACCTTGGTCGGGTCGCAGAACACGATCGCCGCCTCGCCCCCGGCCAGAGCCGTGGCGATGTCTACCGCCGCAGCCGCGGCATTAGCGCCGATGAGCACCGGAACGCTGTCAGTGCTCGTCGCGATGACGGCGGCGATCTCCGAAGCCGACAGACCCGTCGCGACAGCCATCTCGCGGAGGGTCTTTTGCCTCTGTTCGTCGGAAGCCATTGGCTGCATCGGAGGCTGTTCCGGCGGGGCCGCCACCGGATTGGCGGGGACGGCGGTGATCTGAGCGATTTCGTCCCGCATACGGGCGACTTCGTCGCGGATGGCTGCGGTCTCGCGGGAGGATTCGCTCCTAATCCCTTCCGCTGCGCTCGCAAGCCTGTTGCGGAGCGTGTCCTCGTGCTTCTCGGTCTCTTTTCTGAGGAGTGCTTCCCGGTGCGAGAACGTTGCAAGCTTGGCTTCCGCGTCTGTGATGTCGCCTCGAAGCGCAGCTAGCCGTGCGTTGCTCGCCTCCGTCTCGCCGCGGATCTCTGCCTCCAGTTGGATTCGAAGCCGGGCCTTCTCGGATTCCTCGAAGCTGGCGAGCATTTCCTTGAATGCTGGATCCCGTCCCAAAATGTCGGGCAAGATTTCGGCAAGCTCGCTGCGCATTGCCAGTAGTCCCGCAACGGCCGCCAGGTCAGCCTTCTCGTCCTCGCTAACAGCCCTGTCGGCGAGGAGGCGCAGCAGCTCCGCCGGAGCCACAGACCGTGCGCCAACCGGAAGGCTGACCGCAGCAATCGAGCGGGACAGCCATCGCTCCGCCGACTGAAAAATCTCCTCCTCGGAGCGAAGATCGGCGTTTTTCGGTTCCGACCATTTAGGCTGGGAGACGAACACGACGAGGCCATGCGCCAGCCTTATCATGTCGGGTCGGTTTTCTAGCGAGACCGTGGCGACTGAGCGCAGCGACTGATGCCGCAGTCCATAGCGCCCCGCTGGCAGGGCATCGAAGCCCGCGGCCAGCCATTGGCCGGGCCTGACCTCGATCGATGAGACAGGAGCCTCGAGCGGAATATGCAGCGTTCCGTCCAAGAGCGCGGAAAGCCGCTCGTCGGGGTCGCCATCCTGAGGGCTGAAGCCAACATTGAGCCTTGTGGCGGCCGCGAATGACACGGCATCGAGCTTACCGGGCACGGCGAAGTCGTTGGCGATCTTTGGGAGGTCGAAGATGGAGCTTTTTCCACGGATCCTCGTTGTCATCGGTGAAATGGCGGCCGCCAGGGCGGGGACAGGTGTGTCGTCCTTGTGAAGAGCGAGCTTCTGCTCCTTCTTCTCACCACCAACCAGCCAGAAGGAATCCGTGCCGCCAAGAGTCATCCTGCTGTCGCGGGTCTCCTTGACCTTGCCGCCATGGGTGTCGCCATCCTTGACCTCGGCGATGATCGCGATATCGTGTGCGATGACCTGTTTCACCCTGTAAACCGTTTTCCCTGAAACTGACATTCGCTATCTCTTTCCCGGTATGCCGCGGGCGATCCGCGTCGTCCGTGATCTGCTGTCATAGATCGCCCGGCCCCGGTTGGAGGCCGATGCGAGAAGCCTGTCTATCCACCGCGTGCCTTCGGCTTCTTCCTCCCCTTCGTTGTCCGTGACAGACACGAGGCCGGAGATGGCCGCGAGGGAGGAAGCGCCGACGGCGTACTGGTACTGCCACCCGTCTTTGTAAGCGCCAGGAGCGGCATTGCAGAGAACCCTGTCGGATGCCCATCTCGCCCAGCTCGACGGAAGGAGGACGCGAGCGCGCCGTGGCTTGAGGACACCGCCGGACTGGAAGAAAACCGGGCCCCTAGCGCGCAGATGGTGGGAGAGGATCGCCACGGACGGCGAGACGAAGGTCTTCACAGGCTTTCCCTCCACTACCGAGCGATAGAGGAAGGGATTGCGCGATTCCTTCCTTTCAAGCCTGTAGAGACCATCGACGATCTTGTCGTCGTACCGGACTGCGAAGAAGCCACGCTCCTCATCGAGCCTGCCGATCACCTGGTAGCCGTGCACGCCGTCGGGATCGCCGACATCGGCGCGCCCCAGCTTCGACGTGGGCTTGTCGGCGATGGCCATCCTTTCGATGAAGTCGCGGCGCACGCCCTCGTCCGGACACCTGACGGCATATCTGGGCAGCGCCCACTTCGACAGGCCGTTCCATGTCTCTACCCTGGCTCCGGCCGCTCCCGCCGCGGCATGAAGGCGTTCGAGCACCGCGATCGGCGTCGGGCCGCTGATCCTGACGAGATCGGAGCCGACGCGCTCGGCCATCAGAGGATTCTGAAGTATCCGGCGGACCGGGAAATGGCGCAGCAACGTCATCTCCAGCCAGCCAGCATCGGAGAAGGATCGAAGCAGATCCCATTCGGAAGGACGGTCGTGCTCCGGCATGCCTCTTTGGATGATCTCGATGGCCTCGGAGAACGAAAGCCCCCGCGCCGTCCGTTCGTAGAGCGCCTCGCCGATCGTCACTAGCTCATCGCAGGGAGCTATGCGGTCTCCAGCCCATTCTTCGACGGTGGTGATAAGTGATGGCGCCGTGTCGTGGTGGAACTCATCCTCCGAGACCTCCCTCGATAAGTCGAAGGAAAGGCGGCGAAGCTCCCCGACCTCGTTCGCCCGCAGGACAAGCAGTATCTCGCGGGTTTCCCGGTTGCTGCGGGCGACGAACGTTCCTGAATGGATTCCATTCAGGAACGAGAGACCCTCTTCGCTGCGAACCATGTCAATCGGCTTGCCATTCCTCTCCACGCGGATGGCGGCCGGCATCGGACCTGCAATCATCGGAGCCAGCGGCGTGCGGCCAAGGTACGCGCCGCCAACCCTGATGCCGTCCCGCCATCCGAATTCCCTCGGCGCGCTCGCCGTCTGGGCGCCGCCTCCGACCTGGTTTCGAAAGTGGGCAACCACCCAGTTTGCGTTCAGTCCGGCAACAGATCGAATTGCATCAGCATCGCATGCAGCGAGTTTCGCGCTTGTCATCAGGAGGATGTTGGATGGCGATGTTCCTGCCCGGTATTTGCCCCAGCCGCGGCTTTCGAGGAACACGATCCCGTTACGAACCAGCTTTCCCAGAGCCTTTGGAATGAACTTAAGCGCTTCCTCGGGGGTCGAAATCGGTACCCGGTCGCCGAGTGGAGACACCCGAAACAGCTCGTGCTCGCCGAAATTGCCTTCCGCGATCTCGACTTCCTCGAATGCAGCCTGTTCCGCCACGAGCGAATACCACGCCTGCCAGAAGGGTGTTCCCATATATTCGCGGACGCCGCGTTTCCGCGCGATGTCGAATTTTTCGAAGTTGTACACGAACGACTGCATAGTCTGACCGCTCATGTTGGCTGTCGCGATTTTGTTGGCGACGGTAAGTGGGTCGAGAAGCCGTTCCGGAGGAATGGAATCCCGCACCTTTCGCAGCTCCACCTTGTGTCGCCAGGTCGGAAAGGCCATCTGCAGCGTGCGGCCGATGCGGCTGATGTTGTTTGGAATGTTCTCCGGCAGCACAAGATCGATCTGGTGTTCCCGCCAGAGAAACTCTTTCAGGTGCCGCCACATCAGGTCGAGACCGTTCATCGGGAACCCGGTGAAATACTCGTTGAGTTGCTTTGCGAGAAGATCGTCGCGGAAGTCTCGATCCCCGCGCTGCCTTGTCTTGGTCGTCTGCATCCAGCAGAGGAACACGAGGATCCTCACGTAGTCCGGAACACTTCCCTTCCTCGGTGCCATGTCGCCGGAAAAGCGAGCCTTGAGGATGTCGATGTGCGGAAGGGTCTTGATGAGCTGCTTGCGAGCCTCTTCCAGATCGGTGACCCCGAAGATGTCGAGGAGATCGTCATCGGCTACGTAGACACTGGCAACCGGACCGGTGCTGCCCGGAGCCAGAAAATATCTTTCGATGCATTCCGTCTCGAAACTTCTCAATTTTCGCCTCCCCTTCAGATCCCCAACCGAAGCCTGCCCCGAGACCCTACTGGTAGCGCAGGTCGTCCTCCGCTGACTTGCCCCTGCCCTTCTGGCGCGCCGGCTGCGGGTGGAGCACAAGATGCGGAGCCTTGAGCGATGCTTCCGGCGACATGTCCGTGTCCTCGAATGTCAGCCGCGCGAGACGGAACGTTCCGTTGTCGCTTCCGAGCAGGACAGCAGCGCCATCCTCCGGCATCGTCAGTGGGGGAAGGTCCGAGACGCGCCGCTCGGAAAGCTGGTCGTGCAGCAGCTTCAGGCGTGAGCGGAGGTAGCGAACAGGGATGTCGAGTTCGACCTGGCCCGGCTTCGATCCGACGACGGCGAGAAGCTGGACGATCGCCCGGTCGATCGCGTCGACGTCGCCTTCCTTCGTCAGGGGCAGCGCAATCATGCCTGCGGCACCGATGCCGCGGCGCTGCTGTTCCTCGTAGACGGCGACGAGATCCTGATCGGTGAACTTGTCGCGGGAGGCGCGCCACTCGTCCCGCCTGCGGTACCGAAGCTTCGTGTTGCTCAAGCGGTATCCGTTCGCGGCCACGGCACCGGCAGGAATCGGTTCGCCCCATCCTACTGGCCAGTATGTTCCACTGCCATATCCGTCGCGCGACCGCTCGGAGTCGTTCTTCTTGTTCATGTAGCGCTTCACCATCGGGGGAAGCTTGCGTCCGCTGGCGATCACCTCGGAAGTTATCCTGGCTGGGACACCTTCGGCACCTCCCGCCAGAAGATGGCTGACAAGTTGCATCATGAATAACGGAGGAACGGCATTGCCGACTTGCCGATACTGCGCGTCGCGGGCTCCAAAGAACTCGAACGAATCCTTGAAACCCTGTAGTCGGGCACCTTCACGTACGGTAAGCGCGCGGTCATGGATCGGATGTGTAAAGCACCCTGAAGTGACGTTGCCGAAGCCAGCCGAAATTGTATAGGCGGGAGACGCCTCATGCAGACGTCCATACAGCGTCGCGTAGTCGGTTAGACGGACCCGGCGAAACCTATCGGGAAGAAGCTCCGGGGGAATGTCCTTCCAACAGCCCCCTTGAGGAACCTTGGAAATTCGCTTTTTGTTGATCTCGGAAAGAGTGTAGCAGTGATGGTTGGGAGCCTTGCCAGCCCCATCGCGGACGAAGCCCTGAAACGGAGTGAGCGATTCGGCCGCCACCAGTGTAGCTACTGCAGACGTATCCGTATGAGAATCGAAGAGATCTGAGAGGGCTTCGTGGACGCTGACATATTCAGGCATCTCGCCGGACGCGTCAGGGATGTGTGTCGGAATCGGGAAGTTTGCCGGAATGGAGTCAACTGTGGCAACAAGGATGAAGCGGTTGCGGAGCTGCGGCAGGCCATAGTCGGCCATGTTCACG
Organism: Agrobacterium sp. El2ro-1b; assembly: GCF_048298475.1. Classification (NCBI taxonomy): domain Bacteria; kingdom Pseudomonadati; phylum Pseudomonadota; class Alphaproteobacteria; order Hyphomicrobiales; family Rhizobiaceae; genus Agrobacterium; species Agrobacterium sp. El2ro-1b. The sequence goes on from NZ_CP103458.1 coordinate 1,272,371, forward strand.
ACATCGGCGAAAACGTTGTATCCCCTGTCCTCGAATAGCTTGAAAAGCTCCTTCACGATGACGAGGTTCTTCCCGTAGACCACGCCGGGGACATTCTCCATGATGACGCGCCGCGGCTTGCGCCCGACGGCGGTGAACCCGTCCAGAAGTCTGATGAAGTGAACGAACAGAGCGTTGCGCGGGTCATCGAGATGGAACACGCCCATCGTGCTCACCGCCTGGCAGGTCGGACCCGCAAAGAACCAGTCGATCTGTTCGATCCCGGCGCGCTCGACCACGTCGGCTGCGGAGACAAGCGATACATCACAGCAGTCGACCAGGGCATCGGGATGGCTATTGCGGAAGGTTCGGGTTGCATCGGTGTCGATGTCCAGAGCCCATTTGACTTCGAGATCAGGGATCGCAGCGCAGGCGCCTGCCGACATGCCGCCGCAGCCGGAATAAAGGTCGATAGCTGTCTGCTTCATGATTCCCCCATACATTGAATCAATAGTAGCAACACAACGTGGGTGCGGCGACAGTTTTGTTGACTTGAAAGAATATTTGGAGGCACGAGATCTCGACACATGCCAGCGTGGATCACCCTAATCCACCCTTTGGCCTAGAAACGATATGCATCACCTCACATCCCCGAACCACGCCGCGATTTACGATGGCTCGCGCAATCTCTTCCGCCTCCTGCCTCCGAGCTTGGATGATCATCGTCGCTCTCAGTAGCCCCGCCTCTAACAACCGCTCGATCCTCCGCCGTAGAACAGGATCATCACGCCGCAGTTGTTCCAATTCCTTGGAGCTTGAGACATCACAGTATTGGAGTGATTCCAGCCCCAGACTTGCGAGCATAATCGTAGCAATATCCGAAGCTCGCTGCAGATCGGATCCAGCAACGCCGCCGGAACCATCAAAAACATCACCAAGGATGACTTCTTCGGCTGCCATTCCGCCCAGCAGCATCGCAATCTCGTCCAGATAGGACTGGCGGCTTCGATTTGGTGTGTAGCTCCGCCGCCATTGCACGTGCCCGATACTCGCGTCTCTATGGCTGGCCTATCTCGTTACGACAATCATCTCGATCTCGGCCACGGACAGAACGGCACCGACGATCGCGTGACCGGCTTCATGCACAGATGCTGACCAAAGCTCATCGTCGCCGATGGGTGCGGCCACTGGCACAACTGAAAGCACATCCGACATTCGGACTTCCCTACCTTGGCGACGGGCCATCCGACGAGCATCCTTCGCGACCTGCGCGATATCCGTTGGAGCGGGAGTGGCCAGTATTCGGTTACATTTCTCACTGATCATCCCCATTGTTTCCGGCGGGGCAGTGCGTCGAACGACCTTCAGATCACTGAGGACGTGCAAAGGCTCTCTTCCGTCATGCTCGGGCTTGTTCCGGGCATCTGCAACGTATTGATTTTAGGCGATGTGGTCAGATCCTTGGGACAAGCCGAAGGATGACGTCGAGTATCGAGGAAGTGCTGCCGGCCGGCGCCAATATCAGCAGGAAATCCGAATAGGCCAGCCCTATGCCGCCGCATCCTCTCGCACTTCCAGAATGCGGTCGATCAGCCCCCATTCCAGAGCCTCCTGCACCGTCATGAAGCGGTCGCGATCCATCGCGGTTTCGAATTCTTCGTAGCTGCGCCCGCAATGCTCGGCATAAAGCCGTGTCATGCGATGTTTCGTCTGCCTGATCTCTTCGGCATGGATGAGCATGTCCGACGCCTGCCCCTGGAAGCCACCGGAAGGCTGGTGAATGAGGATGCTGGCATTGGGCAACGCCGCCCGCGTGCCCGGCTCACCCGCCATCAGCAGGAACGACCCCATCGAACGGGCCGTGCCCATGCAGAGCGTATGCACCGGCGCGCGAATGTAACGCATGGTGTCATACATGGCGAAACCGCTGGTCACCATGCCACCCGGCGAGTTGATATAGAGGTGGATCGGCTTCTTCGGGTTTTCCGCTTCGAGAAACAGCAATTGCGCGCAGACCAGCGCGGACACCGTATCGTTGACCTCACCGTTGAGAAAAATGATCCTTTCCCGCAGCAGGCGGGAATAGATGTCGAAAGACCGTTCTCCCCTTGAGGATTGTTCGACTACCATAGGGACGAGTTGCATCGCTTCGCGCATCGGCGAACTCCTGTCGTTTGAAAATGTTGGGAAACGTGCCGGATCAGGCCGCGAGCTTGATCGGCGAACCGTTGTGGTTTGCAGCAGCCTTCGTCATCCGGCCGGACTTGATGGCGGGCAGGTCGTGAATAATACGCAGACTGGTGCCGCCACGGTCATTCGACGCGATCTGGAACGTCACGGTGCTTTCCAGGAATGGCGGCGTGTCCTCCCGCAGCCTGTAGCAGACTTCCTGTCCAGGCGTGACCTTGATCGCTTCGGGCTGCGCCAAGGCCTCCTTCGGCAACCAGTGTTCCCGAAAGGCGGGAATGCTGATCGCCCGCCACACCTTCTGCGGCGGCTCGTCCAGATCATATTCAAGCTCGATGGCATCCGGCACTTTGGGTATCTGCCTGTTCATTGATCCATATCCTTCAGCAAGAGCTTGAGTGCGTCGATACGCTGCGGCCAGTAGGCGCGGTATTTGTCGAGCCATGCCGCGATGCGCGTCAGCCCGTCCGGATCAACCTCGTAATTGACAAAACGGCCCTGCCGCCTCTCCACCACGAGCCCCGCCCCGCGCAGTACCGAAAGATGCTGCGACATGGCCGGCTGGCTGATCTCGATCCCTTCACGCAGGGCGGAAGCGTTCATGGCGCCATCCGCCAGCTTCTCAAAAATGGCACGGCGCGTTGGATCAGCCAGCGCTCGGAAAATATCATTCTCTGTCATGACAACACATAAGCACGTACTTATGTCATTCACAAGTCCTCTGATGCTGAAGCCGGATTTTTTTGTCACTCCAGCATCTGCTGTGGTGAACGCTTTATCCCCCTCGCGCGTTTGTATCCCGCCTGATAATCTTCGGGCCGGGAGTGACAAAAAACAGTGACTGCATTTACGGTCTTCATCATCATTCTTCTCATGCTTATTGGGCCGAGCCTGTTCGTCGTCATCGGCAAACAGCGGGAAAAGGCCATTCCCAAACGCCCCTCCACCGCCCTGCCGGTTACCGAAGACGAAACGGCGCTGGACCGGCACTGGCAATCGATCAGAAACGGCTGGAACGAGAAGAATGCACTCTGCCTCTTACATTCCAACCTCGATGCCTTTGCCGTGCGTGTGGCGGCGGCGCGGGCCGCCGGGCGCAGCCTCGATCTCATGTATTACATGTGGAATGCCGACCTGACCGGGCGGCTGATGATGCGCGAGGTCATCGCCGCCGCTGATCGCGGCGTGCGGGTGCGGCTGCTGCTCGATGATCTCGGCGTCTCCATGTCAGACCGCATCTTCCATGCCATCGACAGCCATCCCAATATCGAACTTCGCCTGTTCAATCCCACCCGGGCACGGGAAAACATCCTGCATCGCAGCCTCGAACTGGTACTGCGCTTTCGAAGCGTCAACCGGCGCATGCACAACAAGGCATGGATTGCCGATGGCCGCGCCGTGATCGTCGGCGGCCGAAATATTGGCGACGCTTACTTCGACGCCGCCGAACGGGCGAATTTCCACGATTTCGACATTCTCGGTTTCGGCGGGATCGTTGCCGACGCCACCGAAATCTTCGACGATTACTGGAACAGCGCCGTTTCCGTGCCGGTACGCTCGCTGCTGGCGCGCCGACCGAACAAACTTGCCAAACTGCGGCGCGAACTGGACGCCCTGCCGCAAAGCGAAGCCGCGAGACCCTATCTGGAGCGGGTGGAGAGCCAATATGGTCGTGATCATTTCCTGATGTCGGACCGCCTGCACTGGGTCGATACGGCAGATGTGCTTGCCGATCCGCCCGAAAAAGCGGCGGGAAAACGCCGCAAGGGCCATAATTTCCTGATGGAAAGCCTGTTGCCGCTGATGCAGGCGGCGGGAGAAAGCCTGCACATTACTTCTCCCTATTTCATTCCCGGTAAACAGGGTGTGGAGATTTTTCTCGATCTCGCCGAACGCGGCGTGTCGCTCGCCATCCTCACCAATTCGCTGGCCGCAACCGATGTCGCCGCCGTTCACGCCGGTTATGCGCGTTACCGGAAACCGCTCCTCTCCGGCGGGGTACGTTTGCATGAATTGCGTTCGCAGGCGGATCAGGGCAGCTTCACCCTGCGCGGTTCGGGACAGGCAAGCCTGCACACCAAGGCCTTCACCCGCGATGGCGAGACCGGCTATATCGGCTCACTCAATTTCGATCCCCGCTCCGCCTCGCTCAATACGGAAATGGGCGTAGTGTTCAATTCAGCCCCGCTGGTGGCCCGCATGGACGAGATATTCGCCGAAGAAATCCGCCGCACGATGAGCTTCGAACTTGATATCGACAGCGCCAACCGCATCGTCTGGATGACGGAAGAACAGGGGCAGCCCAAAATCTACCGGCGCGAACCCGACGCGGCCATCAGCCGGCGGATCGTCGCCGGCATCATGCGTTTCCTGCCGCTTGAATCGCAGCTCTGACGGGGAAAACCAGGCTCAGGCCGCTGGCCTTATCCCCGCTTTTGCCAGCTGTATCTGCACCAGCGTATCGAGGTTCTGATTGACGCGGCAATAGAACTCCTCGTCGATGAAGGGCCGCAGCATGAAGTCATTGCCGCCCGCCTTCAGGAACCGCGCCGAAAGCAGCCGGTTGGTGGAGGACGACACGCCAATGATGCGCAGCTCATGCGATCCGCGCACGGTGCGGATGCGCCGCGTCAGTTCGAAACCGTCAATATCGGGCATGTTATAGTCGGTGACGACAAGACCGATATCGGGATTGGCCTTGAGGATTTCGAGCGCCTTCGCACCGCTATCGGCAAGGCTGACGCGGAAATTATAACGCTTGAGGCGGCTCGACAGCAGCGCCCGCGCCGTCGGGCTGTCATCGACGATCAGCACATGGTGGCGGTGGTTGGTGAGGAACCGACAGACCGATTCCGTCAGCATGTCCACAGCGAAGACATTGTCCTTCAGGATATAATCCACCACATCCTTGGCGATCAGCGTTTCGCGGGTCGCTTCGTGAAAGGTGCTGGTGAAAACGATGGTCGGGATCGAAAGATCGATCAGATATTCCAGCGCCTCACCCTTTTCCGCCCCCGGCAGGTTGATGTTGGAAATGGCGAGCGTCACCGGCTCGGGCGAATGTTCGTAACAGGCCTGCAACTCTTCGAACGAGCGGCATACCTCCACGGAAACACCCAGCATCTCATTGAGCCGCATGCTCACCATCTGGGTGAACACATTGCTGTCTTCCGCCAGTAAAATGCGGTTGTTGGTAAAAGGCACGCCCGAATATTGCATGCCCGTAATGCCCAGGAAATTCATTCTGCCCCGATCCCCAATCGTATGTGAGGAAAACATATCAGGCTCATTTTTCAGAATCATTAATAGCACTTTTGCCGGCAAGGAATGCGGGCATATGCTTACCTAAACGGAAATACGGCCCGCGAGGGGCCGTATTCCAGCTTTGGGAGGGAATGATCTTATGCGCGCAGCAGCGCATTTTCCGTGTCGAACGGGCTTTCTTCCACCACTTCGGCATCATAAAGCGTACCGAGAATGCGGATCTTCAGCTTTGTGCCAACCGCCGCATATTCCGGTTTGAGCATGGCAAGCGCAATCGACTTGCCGATACGCCAACCGAAACCGCCGCTGGTGACACGACCGGCAAGAACGCCGTTTTCATCCGAAATCGCTTCCGACCCGCGGGCATCGACATCCGTATTGCCCGACACGGTCAGCGTCGAAAACACCGATTTCAGCCCGGCTTCCTTGTAGGCCACCAGCGCATCACGGCCGATGAAGGATTTTTCCGGCCGCAGGAAGCGGTCGAGACCGGATTCATAGGCGTTATATTCCACCGAAAGCTCGCGGCCCATGTTGCGATAGGACTTTTCGAGCGACATCGACACCATGGCCCGGATGCCGAACGGCTTGATGCCGAATTCCGCACCCGCTTCCATCAGCCGGTCGAAGATGTAATTCTGCATCTCGATCGGATGATGCAGCTCCCAGCCCAGTTCGCCGACGAAGTTGACGCGCAGCGCATGCGCCGTCGCCACGCCAACGGAAATCTGCTTGCCGGTGAGCCAGGGGAAATCCTTGTTCTCGAGGCTGGTGCGGGTCAGCTTCTTCAACAGATCTCGCGACTTCGGACCGGCCAGCACCAGCACGCCGTATTTTTGGGTGATCGGCTGCAGCACCACGGAACCGTCGGTGGGTGCAAGGCGGCGCAGCACGTCATGGTCATGCGCTTCGAGACCGCCTGCCGAAACCATGTAGAACCGGCCAGGCGCCCATTCATAAACAGTGAACTCAACCTTCACGCCACCATTCGGCGTCAGAAGATGTGTCAGCGCAATGCGGCCGCGCTTCTTCGGCACGATATTGGCCAGAATGCTGTCCAGCCAGGCGCGCGCGCCGGGTCCGGAAACCTCCATCTTGGCGAAGGCCGACATATCAAGCACGCCGACATTGTTCGTGACGTTCTTCACCTCGTTGCCGACATGTTCGAAATAGTTCGAGCGGCGGAACGACCATTTCTCTACGATGCGGCCGTCATCCAGCGGCGGCGCGTAATTGTGGCTGGTGATGACATCGGCGCCAACGCCGAGGTCTTCTTCCCGCAGCGCATAACCTTCCGGCGCATACCAGTTGGCACGCTCCCAGCCGTAGACGGAGCCGAACACGCCGCCGAGCTTTTTCAGACGGTCGTAAACCGGCGTCGTCTTCAAGGGACGAGCGGCGGAACGCTCCTCATCGGGATAATGCATGGTGAAGACGTTGGCATAGGCTTCCTCGTTCTTGGCAATGAGGTAACCTTCCGTCGCATGCGGTCCGAAACGACGCGGATCGACGCCCATCAGGTCGAGCGTGGGTTCACCATCGACGATCCATTCGGCCAGCTGCCAGCCGGCACCGCCGGCAGCGGTGATGCCGAAGGAATGGCCTTCGTTCAGCCAGAAATTCTTGAGGCCCGGCGCGGGGCCGACAATCGGGTTACCGTCAGGCGTATAGGCGATCGCGCCATTATAAACCTTCTTGATGCCCACTTCACCGAAGGCGGGAACGCGCACCATCGCGGTTTCGATATGCGGCATCAAGCGGTCGAGTTCTTCCTGGAACAGCTCATATTCGCTGTCGTCGGAGGGACCATCGACATAACAGACCGGCGCACCGACTTCATAAGGACCGAGGATCAGACCGCCCGCTTCCTCGCGCATGTACCAGGCAGAGTCCGATTCACGCAGAACGCCCATTTCCGGCAGGCCCTGACGGCGGCGCTCGAGAATGGCCGGATGCGGCTCGGTGACGATATATTGATGCTCGACCGGAATGACCGGAATATCGATGCCAACCATCTCGCCGGTCTTACGGGCAAACGAGCCGGTGCAGGACACGATATGTTCGGCAATGATCTCGCCCTTGTCCGTCGTCACCTTCCAGTGACCGTCTTCCAGCTGCTCGATGGCGGTGACTGTCGTGTTGCGATAGATCGTCGCTCCACGGTCACGCGCGCCCTTGGCGAGCGCCTGCGTTAGGTCGGCGGGCTGGATATAACCGTCGTCGGGGTGCTGGATGGCGCCGAGCAGGCCATCGGTTTCGCAGAGCGGCCAGATTTCCTTCACCTGCTCCGGCGTCAGCATGTTGACGCGCACGCCAATGGTCTCGGCGATGCCGGCATAATACATATATTCGTCCCAGCGGTCCTTGGTGCGGGCGAGACGGATATTCGAGACCTTCGAGAAACCGACATTCATGCCGGTCTCTTCCTGAAGCTCCTCATAGAACTTTACGGAATATTTGTGGATCTGGCCAACCGAGTAGCTCATGTTGAACAGCGGCAAGAGGCCTGCCGCATGCCAGGTGGAACCGGAGGTCAGCTCCTTGCGCTCGATGAGAACGCTGTCGCTCCAGCCCTTTTTGGCAAGATGATAAAGCGTCGAGACGCCGACAACGCCGCCACCGATCACCACCGCCCGTGCATGTGTCTTCATTTACAGAACCCCTGAAAAGCGCCGGCCTCGCCTTATTCCGCCGACATTGGATGGGAGGAATATGAAGCGCTTGCCTGCCGTTCAGCCGCCTGATTGCGACATGGCCATGGGGTGCTGCGACAGGGAAGAAATTGCTGTCGCAGACAAGGCCATGTCGCTGATCATCATTTGCCTTTGCCGGGGGTCTTGGCGGTTGCGGCGTTTGCGGGAGCCGCCTCGTCGTCCCTCTTGGGTCCGTCTTTCGGGGGCGTTGCACCAGGACCCGGCGCAGTAGCCGCCCCTGTATGGCCCACCACGGCCTTGTCGCCCTCTTCCGAAAGCAGCGCCGCCAGCATCTGCGGATTGGCGTCGCCTTCCACGTGGATGTTGAGGTTGCGTTGCGGGAACGGGATGGCGATGCCCTCTTCGCGGAAACGGTGGAGGATGGCGATCCGCAGCGCATTTTTCACCGCAAGCCCGTTCGACAGGTCGGCAAGGTGGAAACGCAACTCGAAATCCAGCGAAAAATCGCCGAAACGCAGGAATTCCACATGCGGCTCCGGGTTGCGCAGCACCGGCGGCTGGGCGCGCACCAGCTCCAGCAGAATATCCATCACCTGCTGCGGATCGGAATCATAAGCCACGGAAACCGGAATTTCCGCCCGCATGATGCGGTTGCGGTGTGTCCAGTTCCCGACAGAAGAATTGATGAATTCCGAATTCGGCACGATGATCGACTGGCCACGAAAAGTTTCGATTTCGGTGGCGCGCACGGAAAGCCGCTTGACGGTTCCCTCCGTCGTGCCGGTCACCACCCAGTCTCCCACCTTGAAGGGGCGTTCGACCAACAGGATGAGGCCCGAGACGAAATTCGAGACGATGTTCTGCAGGCCAAAACCGATACCGACCGAAAGCGCGGAAGCGACCAGCGCCAGGCTCGAAAGATTGAGCCCGGCGGAAGAGACGCCAAAGATGGCCGCAACGGCAATGCCGAGATAACCGATGCCTGTTTTGACCGAGTTGCGCACCCCGGCATCCACCTGGCCCCGCGCCATGACGTTATTGTCCAGCCACTTCTGAAACCAGCGGGTGATGATATAGCCGATCGCGAAGACAAGGACGCCGCCGAACAGGCCGATCAGCGAGATGGAGGCATTGCCGACGGTGATGCCGGTCAGCAGGCGATAGGCCCAGCTTTCGATATCGCCCGGCTGGAAACCCCAGGAAAACAGGATGAGCGGCACGCCGAAAGCAAGCGCCACGACATAGATGCCGAGCCCTGCAGCAAGGCCGGCCTGATCGAGCGCAACCGGGCCGAGACCGAAACGTCTGCCAAGATAACGTCCGGCAAGGGATTCGCCAAAGGCACCCTGCCGCGAAATCGCCTTGCCGGAGAGAATGCCGATATACATGGTCGCCAGCACCGCACCGGTCGCGACGATCTGCGTGGCGAGGAACCGTGCAAGCCCGACATAACCCGTGAGGCAGGCGCCGATGAGGATGAGGCCACCCACCCGCAGCAGAATGACGAGCCAGCGCGGCAGGCGCTGGTTGCCGGTGTCGTAATCCTGTCCCTCGCCGATCATCGGCCGCAGGAACGATACGGTGAGCAGAATGAGCCCGATGATGATGGAAGCGATGAAACTCTTGGCGACGGTAACGATCAGCGGCGAATAAAGCGTCTCGCTGATCGTGCCGAACAGATAATCGAGACCGTTGACCAGCGCCATCAGCAGCACCGCCGAAGACAGCGTATGCGCGCCCTTGTTGGATACCTTCAGCAGGCGCCATTCCGGCTGCGTCGGCGCAAAGATCGCATAGCTCAGCCGCGAGACGAAATAAACGAAACCGGTGATCGCCATCGCCCCGAACAGGATCGGCGCTATGTCGGACCGCAATACGTTGAAATTATCGAGGAAGAACGCCGAAGTGACGAGGAACAGGAACAGCGACAGCGACTGCACCATGGTTGACCAGAAGGCCACCGAAAGCCTTCTGAGATAAGAAGGCTCGCCCGTAAAGGCGCGCCGGTCCATGCGGCTGCCAAAAAAGCGGTAACCGCCGACCAGAAACAACAGCGCCGCCATGATCGACAGCATCACGGCCCCGAACATCGGCAACCGCTTGTAGTTCCAGACATAGGCCGTCCAGTTGCTGAAGGCATTGTTGAGGTTGGTCAGCTCCGCCAGAAAGGCGGAGGATGCGTCGCCCAGCGTCTGGGCGGAAACTTCGGTGCGCTTGAACAGGGTGGCGGCAAAAAGCGCCCGGCGAACCGCCGTGATATTATTGGAAATCTGCGCGGCATTGTTGGCGGTAGCCTCCACTTCGCCCGCCATGGCATTCACCTCGCCGCGCTCCGCCGTCAGCCGGTTTCGCTCTTCCGTGACGAGGCTCGCTTCCGGCGGCTGGCCTTCGCCTGGCGCCGCACCCAGTGCATCCAGCCGGGTCTTGATCTGGTCCAACCGCGCCCGAAGTTTGGCATTGGCGGCTGCGGCATCGGCAGCGATGCCATCGGCCCGCCCCTTGAGGTCGACGAGCTGGACGTCGTCGCGTCCACCCGCCTCCACCTGCCCCGAGATGAATGCGATATCCGTCTTCCATTTTTCGAGATCTGATCTCGTCTGCTCGACCGTCGAGGCCTGGATGGCGCCCGGCGCTGCCGGCGTCGTTGTTTCCTGCGCGAGGGCCGGCATCACCCAGAGGCTGCTGAGGAGGGCAAAAAGAACGGCCAGAATCGGGGTCAGGCCGCCACCTCGCCGACCAGCGGCCGCTCGCCCGCGCAACACCCGCCCGCCATTCATCCATCCGCCGAACATCAATCGCACATCCATGCCTTTCGTCTCTTTGCGCCGCTTCAGGCTATTTAGCGCCTGTGGCGCGGAAAACCACCCGCATCAGGCGAGGTTTTCAGGAGTTTGCTTGCTTTTCACCACAGGAATCATCACCTTTGATGATGCAGCAACATGGGAGGAAATCATGGAATCTGCTGGCATTGGCTGGATTGCAGCTATCATCATCGGTGGTGTCGCCGGGTGGCTCGCCGAACAATTCATGAAAAGCAATATGGGTGTTTTCATGAACATCCTTCTTGGAATCGTCGGCGCGATCATCGCCAACGCCATTCTTGCAGTATTTGGAATCGTTTTGACCGGCTGGCTCGGTTATCTCATCGCCGGCTTCGTTGGCGCCTGCATCCTCATCGCCATCGGCAGAGCTTTCAGACGCGGGTGAATAAAAGGAAAAATCCATAAACCCCGGATTTCCAGGCTTTTCCAGCGCGACTGAAATTTTTTCGTCACAAAAATCGAAGAAATTTCATTTCCGCGCTGGACAAGCCCAAACTTCCTCTTTATAGCCCCCCTCACACCGCCACACGGTGCCGGTCGGGTGATTAGCTCAGTTGGTAGAGCAGCTGACTCTTAATCAGCGGGTCGTAGGTTCGAGCCCTACATCACCCACCAAATCTTCTTGAAATGACAAGACGTTGCGATGCTTAGTTGATGCATCGCATCAATGTCCGGCGGAGGAAATCTTTCCTCCGGGTTGCCTTTGCCAGCCGGCCTGGCCTTCCAAAAATCTGCAACTTCCGTTCCGACGCTCTCCCTCGCACCTTAACCACATTCCGCGGTCTGCATTCTGGCAATACTCCACTGATCTCGATGGCAAGGAATGGCGCGCTAGCGCCAAGACCGCCAGTCTGACGCTCGCCAAAGAGTTTGCCGAAGACTGGTATCTGGAACTTCGCGGCAAAAGCCGCATCGGCCAGTTGGAGATAGAACGACCTTTGCGGACGCAGCCAAGCAGTTCGTCAAGGAGTACGTGACCATCGGTTATCGCCGATGGTCATTAGCCTACAACTCGATCTGCGCGCCAATCCCAAGAGCATCGTCCACCACCACACCAAGGTACCGGACGGCGCTTTCCTCATTGAGGGAGTGCCATCGGCGCTGGTGTCTATTTGGGCCAATATTTCTCGATGTAGCGGTTCATCTCCGACAGCATGAACTTGCCGGAGTGATCGGCCCTGTCTTCCCAAGCGAAGACGCAGGCCGTCATGATCCCGTCAAAACCGATCTCCGCCAGAGTGCCAAAGAAATCGTCCCACGGAACCTCTCCCTGGCCAATATTGAGGTGCTGATGCACACGAGCCTGCGTTCCAGGTGGGTTCAGGATGTAGCGCAGGCCTGAGCTTGCCTTGTGATTGAACGTGTCGCCCACATGCACGTGAGCGAGAACATCCTTGGCCTCGCGCAGCATCGCCTTGGTATCATCGCCGAAGTAGAAGGTGTGCGGCGCGCAATAGAGGAACTTCACATTCTTCGAGTTGACGGTCCGGATGATATCCAGAGCCGGCTGCAGTGTCTCGCACCAGTCTTCCGGATGCGGCTCGATATTGAGCTGGATGTTTTCACGTTCGAACACCGGCACCAACTCCTCCATTGAGCGCCACCAGGCGTCCTCGCAGGCCTCGATCATCGATCCCGTGTGGCAGCAATAGCAACTTCCCTTGTCGGGATGCGGTCCACGGCCGAACTCGGAATTCATCGTGTCGATTTCCATCTCGACGGCAATTTCGATAGCACGCTTCCAGTGCTTCACGGCCGCCTTGCGCTCCGTCTCATCGTTCGATGCCCAACGATACATGGGGAGAAGCGAAGCGATCTTGACGTTCTCGGCCGCCAGCGCCTTCTTGAACTCCTTCATGCGCTGCGGGAACACGCGCGGCGCCTTGAACCATTCGAGAAAATCGGCGCGCGGGCTCATCTCGATCCAGTCATAGCCAAGCTCGCGCACCTTGCGCGGCAGTTCCTCAAGGCTCAAGTGACGATGCATGAACGGGTCTATGGCGATACGCATTTCTGCCTCCGGGCGAATATGTGTTGAGGTTGCGCTTTCTGGCGCGGCTGTAGCTATTGCGGGCCAGAGGTGTGGCCCGCAATCAGAGGCACGGGTCCGACCGTCGTACCCTGTTATCCAGTCACCGATAGTCGACCCAGACGCCGCCGAGGTCGGCAGACCGCACGCAATTCTCCACCCAGCGAACGCCTTCCACTCCTGCCTCCACCCCCGGATACCGAAGGTTGGCAAGGCGTTCGCCATCGTTTTCGTTGCGCGCTTCCATGGCGATGGCGAAGCGGTCGTAAAGGTTCGCCCACGCCTCGAAGAGACCCTCCGGGTGACCTGCACCAATACGATCGTCGGCAAGCGCCTTTGCATGCAGATAGCCCATGCCACGCTCCAGGATGCGAACTGGTTCGCCTTGAATCTCAAATCGAAGCTGGTTCGGCTGCTCGTCCCACCATTCGATCGAAGCCTTCGAGCCAACGATGCGAACCTTCTGTCCGTGCATGGAACCCGCATTGATAGCGCTCGACCAGACCGTGCCAAACGCCCCGTTGTCGTATTCCATCAATGTCACGGCGTTGTCCTCAAGCGGCGCACGCGTCCTGACGAAGCTCTGGCGAGCGCAGAGGAGCCGTTTGATATGAAGATCAGGCAGAATGACCTCGGAAATATAGAGCGGATGTGTTCCGATATCGCCAAGCACATAGCTCGGCCCCGCAAACCGTGGATCTACTCGCCAGCGTGTGGCCGGATTCTGGAGTTCGACAGCCTCGTTATGGAAGCCGTGGGCGAATTGAAGGTTGACGAGCCGGATTTCGCCCAGTTCGCCTGCCGCTACAAGTTCCCGTGCATGCTCGATCACCTGATGCCCGCTATAGCCATAGGTCACGCCGACAATACGACCGCGTTCCTCTGCAATACGTTTCAGATCCTCGGCCTCGGCGACTGTGAAGCAGAGCGGCTTTTCGCACACGACATGCAATCCGCTTTCAAGAGCGGCTTTCGTGATTTCGTAATGGGTGTTGTTGGGGGTCGCGATCGATACCGCCTCGATTCCATCTGGACGCTTTGCTTCCTCCGCAAAAAGCGTCCGCCAGTCCGAGTAGCATCGAGCCTCGTCCAATCCCAGCTCCACGCCGAAGGCACGGCCACGGTCTGCATCGATATCGAACGCACCCGCGACAAGATCGAAGTAGCGATCACGAAGCGCGGCACTGCGGTGAATGTAGCCAATCTGGCTGCCGCGGCCGCCGCCCACCATGGCCCAGCGAAGAGGTCGTTTCGTTTGACGAGTTCCGTAAATCATAAATTTCTGTCCCGAATTGTTAGAATCCAGCCGACTTGAGATAGTCGCGGCTGAGTTTCACATCGGCGAGGCTACCGCCGGCATTGCGAGGATCACGCTCTTGCTCCACCGTGATGAAGCCTTCATAGCCAAGCTCATCGAGAAGAGTCCGGATTGCCGGATAGTCGATGCAACCGTTTCCAATCGGGCACATCACGCCTTGCCCGCAAGCTTCGAAGAAACGGATGTGTTCGCCCATGACGCGGTCGAAAACCGCCTTGTCGATATCCTTGAAGTGAATGTAGTCGAGGCGGGCGGCGTACGTGCGTAGAGTTTCGACAGGGTCCATTCCGGCATACCAGGTATGGCCGGTGTCGAGACAAAAGCCCGCGACCTCCTGTGGAATGTCGGCGGCGAGACGGGCAATCTCGTCCTCGAATTCAATATAGCCGCCGGCATGCGGGTGAATGGTGGCGCGAACGCCATATTTGTCGCGGGCAAGCTCGGATATGGCCCGTATATTGTTCATCATGCCGGCCCACGCAGCGTCATCGAGCCGGGGCGCCCTGTCAGAATGACCCGCCGCATAATCGCGCTCGTCGTGTCCCCAATCCATCACCGTCAGATAGGGCGCGGAGAAGCGCTGACCTGCGGATTTCTGTGGCCTTGGCAGGCGGGTGATCAGAGAGCAGATCTCGTCGGTCTGTCGCAGAAGGCTCTCGCGGTTTTCCGAAGCGACAAGGTCGTTGAAGATCGTTCCGGCCACGATATAGAGCCCTCGGCTCGTCAGCGCCGAAGACACCAGCTCGATGTCCAGAGGCACGTAGCCATAGGGTCCAAGCTCCATTCCGCCGTATCCGGCAGCCTTAACCTCATCGAACACAAGCTCCCATGGGGGCAGGTTCGGATTGCGCACGTCATCGACGCCCCAGCAGCACGGTGCCGTGGTGACTGTAATACTCATGATGTTCTGGTCCTTCCCTGGCGCCGCTCACCTTGTGGGCGACCCTCCTCGACGCAGAGATGTAGCTTGAGATATTCGGTTTACAAAGTTCGATTTTGATGGGATTCCATCAGAATGAGCGATGGAGCGGCAGATGGTTGCACGAAAGGTGAGCATTACGGATGTGGCGAAAGCAGCCGGCGTCTCGACTGCCACCGTCGATAGGATTTTGAACAATCGCGGCGGGGTGCGCGCTGATAAAGAGGACCTCGTGCTGGCCACGGCGCGTGCGCTTGGTATTGATCGGGCGTTGGACCGGACGCCCTCTCGAGCCCTGCGCGTCGCGGTCCTCATGCAGCCTCCGGTCAATCCATTTCATGCAGCGTTGAGAGAAGGCATCGATCTTGCTGGGAGAATGTACACAACGCTGAATGTGCAATTTTTCGTCCACCACATTGATCCCCGCAAGCCCGCAGCTATTGCCGCAGCCGTCCGCGATTGTCGCTCATATGACGGTCTCGTCATCACGAGCCCTGACGATATTCGCGTCAGGGAAGCCGTCGCGGTGCTGTCGCGCAAGATACCCGTGGTGACCCTGGCGACGGACCTCACGGATTGCGGACGCGCTGCCTACGTCGGACCGGACGATCGGCAAGCGGGCCGCGTAGCCGGAGACCTGATGGGGCTTTTCCTGCGGCAGGGCGGGCGGGTGATCGTGATCGCCGGGTCGCGCGACATCACCGGCCACCGGGAAAGGGAGGAAGGCTTTCGCGCAGTCCTGACCGAACGTTATCCGGAATGTAGCCTTGCTGCGGTTCTTGAGACGGGGGAAAACCAGGAGGAAGCAGGCAGAGTGGTGGAGATTGCATTCCGCGACGATCCCGGCCTGCGCGGCATATATCACCTGTCCGCCGGTGCAGTGCCGATCGTGAGCACCCTTCAACGCCTTGGGCGGATCGATGATACGGTGGTCATCACGCACGAACTCACTCCTGATCGACGAATGCTTCTGAAATCCAGGAAGATCAACGCGGTCATCGACCAAAAACCGCTCTTGGAGGCGCGACTTGCCGTCGAGACAATCTCGAAACTCCTTGGCCGCTTACCGGGAGATGGACTTTCCGTCGCCACGGACATTCAGATCTTTCTGTCTGAAAATGCGTAGCAGATCGTTGGACTTCAGCGATCTCTGCGAAGTGCTTGGGGACCCCCACCACCCGTAGGCCTCGACAGCTACTCTTGCGAAATTGCGGTACGAGATGGCTACAAAGCCGTTTCCGAAGAGTTTTTTGTCCCCACGAAGCGCGGCTCCAGTGGGCGGCCAGCAATGCGGCTTCCGAATTCCTCCGTGAAAGGTACCGGCGCTGCCTGCTTTACTGCATTGATGGCGGCTTCGATAAAGGCCTGCCGTCTCGGGCTCTCTTCTTGCGGACGCGCGGCAATGACGACCACTTTTCCCCTTATCTGCCCATCCTTGTGGAGAATAAACCGCAGCGTCACCACCAGCCCTTCCGTATCCTCCGGCGGTACCCAGCAGGCATAGATCGCATCAAACATTTCGTTGAGATTACGGGCCGGGGTCGGATCCCGGCAGATACGCGACTGAGCTGAAACCTGCGTCATGTCAGCTGCGAGCAGAATGCTCAAAGCCACAAGAAAGGGCAGCTTGAAACAACGGCACAAGGACATGCAGCCGATCATTCAACAATCCTGTTGTTAAAGCAATATTTTAGATATCAATAAATTAAAATCAATAATAACTGGATATACCATAAGTAAAAATACAAAAAAATCAAACAGAAATAATACGATAAGAAATCGAGAATAATATAATACATGAAATTATTTAATATAAATGATTTTAAATTACGTTTTCAAAATTAATAAAAGCATAAAAACACACGAAGAAGACTATACGGAAACGCAATTTCGCCTCTTAACCAACGACAGCAGTTTATATTGCAAGTCTCTGATTTAGCTGTATGGATGACCTGCCAGAACAAGTGGCAAAGGGGATATCATGACATCAAAATGGGTTATGGCAGCATTTTTTGGCGCCACAATGGCGGCTGCCGGTGCGGCGCAGGCGGAGGACCTTGTGTTCACGCTGAAGAACGGAACAGGGTCCGTTCTCAACGCCTTCTACACCTCGCCCGTCGGCGTTGGTGAGTGGGAAGACGACGTCTTCGGAAAGAACGCGCTTGGTCCGGGCGAAACAATAGAAATCACAATCGCCGATGGCCGCAAAGTCTGCAAATACGACATGCGCTTCGAGTTCCAGGGCGATGCGCTCGAAGACCTGGAAGACACGCAGAATCTGTGTGAACTCGGCGAATACACGATCACCGAATAAGTCAGCGTCCATGCAGCCCTGCCTGGTTCTGGCGGGGCTCGCAACGCCATTAGGTATTGCCCCTCGGTTTCGACCTCCAGCGACGACGGTCCAGCAGAAAACTGCCGGAACGATGATTATCGGCGTTGCCGCAGCACCTTCTCCCCAAAGCTGTCTCAATCATCCCTATGATCGGGGCCATGAGATTACTCATCAACATATCGCTTTTCATTCTCGGCGCTGTCGGGAGCGGCATATGCGCGTTTTTATTATCGGCAGCCCTGGCCGATTCCGGCTTTCTCGGCTCCTGTTTTGAGGGAAACTGTGCCTATGCGGCGCTTTTTATGGTGCTGCCTGTCACGTGGTTCGTGCTTTTTGCGCTTTATGTCATGGCGCTTTTGATCTGGCGGCGAAAACCGTTCCGGAACGGAAGGCTCTGAAAAAGAGTATGGCGGCATCATCGCTACCGAACGTTCGTTGACAGCGATCGAGACTTGTCGTTAACGTCCGCCTGCTGGGGGATTCGCTGCCAGTGATATGCGGTGCTCTTAAACGTGCCCGATATCACGGGCCTCTGAATGTGCATGTTCCGATTTGCGTTTTGCGTAGGATGAGCATGTCGGAAAACAGGGAGACCAAAGGATGCGGGCCGCAATTAATTCCCCGTCGCTTTCGATCGACACCATGGACTATCAGGCCGAGTGCCAATTCGCGCTGGAGCCTTCCATTCAAGGGCTGATCGAAAAAGCGGAACATGCCGGCTGGAACCGCCAGCAGGCCGCCCTTGCCATCGTCGCGCTCGCCAGCGAGCATCTCACCGATCTCCTGACCGCCGGCGGCCTCCCCGCGCCGGACCAACGCCCCCTCTCCTGATCTCCTCCTGATGCCGGGCGGATCCAAGCCCCGCCATATCGAGACATCATCACGAAAATCGACCCTGTTGACCCGGAGTGTCCCGACCGACACTGCCGGAACGCTGACTCGCGTGGTGGAAGCTGCCACGCAGCTGGAGTCGGTCTCGTGTGACCTCGCGGCCGGCTGCCCTGCTTCAGGCCATGCTCATCCTCGAACACATATCGTTTGCCCGTCAGAAACCGTGCCATAGTGTTGACACAAGCCACCAATAATTAGAACATAAAGTGAACATTATGGAGGTCAGCGATGAATACGTCAGACGCAGCCATAGAAAATGCCCTTTCCGTCGTCGCCCGCTCCCGCGACATGCGTGAGCGCGCGCTTGAACGGCGCCGCGAACTGCAACGGCGCACGGAAGTCATCATCACCCGGCCGCTTTACGTTCTCAAAAAGAACGAAGGGCCGAAGCAGCTGTCGCTTAAACTCGATAGCTAGTCGCCATGGACACGCTGGAGAAGGCTCGCGAAGCAGGCCTTGAGCGCCGGATATCCCCTGCTGGCCCTGGTTTTCAAAAAGCGAAATCCCGTGCGGATCACCTTACGCATGGGATTTTCTGAATGAAGAAGTTATTGTTCTTGTCTATTGCATGCGCTGCATTGCGGCTTCGGGCTCACCGGTCGTGGCAACTGCTGCCGGAAGTCGGTCAGTCTTTTTCAGGACGACGATGGGCTTGTCCACCGGGTCCGTCGGCGGAACGATACTTGCGGTTTTGAATTCACGGTCGACGGCAGGAACGGAAGCGTTGATCTTTTCATGACCTGCGCATTCCGCAAGCGCTGCACTGGCGGAAAAACCAAAGACAGCGGCGATAATGAGAACTGATTTCATGTCATTCTCCGTTCGCTTTTATGGCAATCTCCAGTCTAGGTGGAGACGAGCCGGATTGAAAATCACACTTTAGAGACATCTAAAGCTCATCATCATGTCGGCAGTCGCCGTTTCGATGTGCGGACAAGTCGAAGGGCTATTAAATCGCCCTAGTTGTTCCGCACATCCAGCGGATTTCGGCAAAGCGGTCTGCGAAATATCATCGCCACGTAACTTCCCTTCAGGGAAATGAGACTGGGCGTATAAGTCGAAACCGTCGCCGTGTTGGCGGCCTTGATCGTTCTTCCCTCAGAGGGTTTCTGTTGCATGGCACGCCTCCTTCCATGAGCGATAACGAAAATGCGCCGATCTTGTTCCGCATTCATGCGAAGGGTGGTCAGCCGAGAAGGTAAGGAGCGTGGCGTGTTTCTTCTCCCCGCCGGGGAGAAGGTGGCCCGAAGGGTCGGATGAGGGGGCAAGCTCAGCGATAACCAGCACGAACGCCCCCTCATCCCGCTGCCGCGGACTTCTCCCCCTCGGGGAGAAGAAACAAGCAGCGACCTCCCCGTCATCCAAACTCCAAAAAATGCCCTATACTTGAAAAATCCACCCGAAACCTCTATATGGTCAAGCGCGAGGACGACCTCGGCCAAATCGGCGACAGCATGCGGGACGGCCCGGTCATATACCGGAGAATGAAATGCGCTCCCTGCAAGATCGTATCCGCCACGCGCTCAGCTTTGAAATCATAGGCCTAATGCTCGTCATTCCCTTGGGCGCGCTGCTCTTTGGCATGCCCATGGAAGATATCGGCATCGTCGGCCTCGTCAGCGCCACGCTCGCCACGGTCTGGAACTATGTCTACAATCTCGGCTTCGACCATGCCATGCAGCGGCTGAAGGGCACGACGCTGAAGACGCCGGCCATACGGGTCGCCCACGCCGTGCTGTTTGAACTCGGCCTGCTGATCGTGCTGATGCCGTTCATCGCCTGGTATCTGAATATCAGCCTTGCCCACGCGCTGGTGATGGATATCTCCTTTGCGCTGTTTTACGTGGTCTATGCTTTTGTCTTCAACTGGAGCTACGACCGGATTTTCCCGCTGCCGGAATGGAAGTCGCAGCAGGACGCCGCCTGATCGACGACGGCCACAGCCGGCAAAGACGGTTCAGAGCAGCGACGCCTTGAAGAAGCTCACGACATCAGCATTGAACCCACGATGGAACTCCGCCCGGTCGAAGCCCGCCGCGTCGCTGCAAATCTGGGGCGCGGCTTTTGCCATCTCTGCCGGGCAAGGTGCGATGAAGGAAAAATGCCCTGCCCCCTTCACCATCCGATAATCCGGTTTCACCGGCAGATCGTCGCGCAGCCTCACAATATCCTGCGGCATGACGCCATCGCCACCATCCTCGGAACTCCAGAGTTGCACGGGAATTTTGACCGTCTTCACATCGCCTGAGCTCGGGAAGGCATTGAGCGGATCGGCAAGAACGACAGCCTTCACCCGTGCATCCTGGCCTCGGTGTTGCGGCAATGCCGTCTTCTGGCGCATCTGCGCGCAGATCGGCGCCTGCGGGTCCGGACAGGCGAGCCCCGCATTGGCAAAATCGGGAATGCCGCCGGCAAGCACCAAAGCCGCATAACCGCCGCGCGAAAAGCCGAAGACGCCGACCCGGTCGGCATCGATCGAACGGGCTTCACCCCAGCCTGCCAGCAGATAATCGAGCAGGCCGATAATATCGGCCGGCCGGTCCGTCAGCGCCGAGAGATCGCCCGCCCGCTTCATGTCGAGCGCGTTGTCGCCGGGATGATTGATCGCAACAACGATGAACCCAGCATCCGCCAGCGCCGTCGCAGTGTCGCGATGGCTGAAATATGTCCCGGCAAAACCGTGGGAGATCAACACCAGCGGGTACTTCCCGTCAGGGATCGGGCAATCGCGCACTGCAGGCAGAAGGAAGGGACCGATCCGGACCTCTCCCGGCGCCGCCGCGCAGGGCGACCACACAGCAGCCTTCAAGGGCGGCTCTCCGGCAGCGGATGCAATCTCGATCAGCCGCAGGCCGGCCGCCATGGCGCCGCCCGTTCCGGACAGGCTGGAAAACACGAAAAGGCAGAACAGCAGCAAAAATCGCATCGCAAACTCACAGGCCCGAAACATGATGTGCGAGGGCCGTCAGCCACCGCCCTTGGCCCGATGCTAGAACGATTTCTTGTCGCGGAAATGACTGCCCTGGCGCTTAAAGTGACTTCAGCGTCCAGGCCACAATCTCCCGCGTGGCAGCGGCGAAGGCCTGATCCAGCGCCTTCACGAAATTGGCGTTGCCGGAACCGCTGACACGGGCGCTGGCGCGGAACACTTCCTGCGCCTTTACCGTGCCGTTGCGGTCGTTCAGCAGCTTCACCGATATCTCGATATTGGCGACATTTCTTGCCGTATCGATCTCGAAGGCGCGGATATCGCTCACGACCTGATAGTCGATCGCCAGCCCCTGCCCCGGCCGCCCGACGCCGCCGAGCTTGCCAGTATCCTCGAAGGCTTCCACGAGCTTGGATTGCACCATGCGCGGCAGACGGTCGCTCCATTGCGAGTTGCCGAGATATTGCACTTCCGAGCCGGAAAGCCGCACCACGATGTTTTCGCTATCCAGTGCCTTCAGCGCCGTCGGATCGGCAATCAGCAATTGCCGGCTTTTCAGCGAAGGCCCCTGGGTAACGGCCGCCGAAGAGACGGAGAGATCGAAGGTGTCGTTATTCGGCGCACCCGCACAGCCTGCCATCAAGGCGGCAAACAGCGGAGCCACGAAGAGGGCGCGGCACTTTTGGCCGTTCATCGATAGTCTCATTGGCCTATACCCCTCTTAGCGCCTTGTTCTGCCATCATATTGTTTCACGGTTTCGCCGCCGAAAATCAACCGCTGCGGATCACGGTCGATATTGGTGATGGCATTGTTGAGATTGTCGACCGTCTGTCGCGTGCTGCCGATCAGCGCCTGGAAATCTTTCAGGCCGGAGCTGGAGAAGCGGGTCAGATTATCGGCAATCGGCCCGATGCGGGCATTAAGATTGTCCGCTACCGCCTTGAACGAGGTAAGCGTCTCGCGCGCCTTGGCAAACAGCGAGTTGGCGTCGTCGGTGCCGAGCATGCCATCCACCTTGGCGAGAATGCCGTCGACGCGGCTAGAGGCGAGGTTCAGCTTGCGACCCATCTCAGTGAAATCGGAAACCGCCTGGTCGATATCGGCGCGACGGGCACCGACATCGTCGGCTATCCGCTTGAAATTCGCCACGGCGTCACGCGCATCGGCGGTCGCTGCGGAAACATCGCCCACCACGGTGCTGACCTTGGCGGGATCGACGGAGGCCAGAAGCTCATCCGCGCGCTTCACGACCGTCTGCACCTCCGTGCTCGCCGCCTCGAAATTGCGCGCCGTGCTCTGCACCGTCTCCATGATGCCCTGGATATCGCTGGAAGCGGAGGCAACATCCTTCGTCACCTTGTCGACATTCGACAGGATGGAGTCGATCTTGCCGGCATCCACCGCCTTCACCAGATTCTCGACGGCGGTCAGCGTGCCGTCGAGGCGCACCGAGACCGACTGTACGGTGGTGGAAAGCGAGCTGAGGCTGGCAATGAAATTCTTGATGCCATCGGAATTGGCCGCCAGCGCATCGGAGAACTTTTCGGCATTGCGCACCGTCTGCGTCAGCGGGCCACGGGCATCCTGCACGAAACCCTGCAATTCGCCGATCGCGCCATCGGCGCGCTTCAGGATCTTGTCAGCCGTGGCAAGCAGGTTGGTGACGCTGGAAAGATCGGCCGTCAACTCGGCGGGAACGCCGCTTTCGACGGACTTCTGGAGAATGCGCTCGCCATCCTTGTTGCCACCGGAAAGCTCGATATAGGCGGCGCCCGTCAGGCCCTGAATTTCAAGCACGGCGCGTGTGGAAGGGAAAACCGGCGCATCCGCCTGCACTTCGGTAAAGGCGATGGAATAGGCCGGGTCGTCGCGGTCGATCGCAAGACCACGCACCGTACCAACCGGAATACCGTTAAAACGCACCGGCGAGCCGACGGAAAGACCGTTGGCGGAACCGGGAATACGCACCACGAGCTGCGCTGTCGGGCCGCCACGGCCGAATTCCGCCATCCAGTAAACGAAGCCGAATGCGGCCGCGATCACGATCAGCGTGAAAATTCCGACTATGGTGTAGTTCGCCTTGGTTTCCATGCTTCCCGTTACTCCACCGGATTTTCATGTTTGCCGTCCGGAAGAACGACAGAGCGCGCCCGTTTGCCGCGGAAATAGGACTGCACCCAAGGGTCGTCGCAGGCAAACATGTCCTGCAATGTCCCTTCCACGAGAACCCGCTTGTCGCCGAGGACCGCAATGCGGTCACAGACGGAAAACAGGCTGTCGAGGTCGTGCGTCACCATATAAACGGTCAGGCCGAGCGAATCGCGCAACCGCGCAATCAGCATATCAAATTCCGCCGCCCCGATGGGATCGAGGCCGGATGTCGGCTCATCGAGGAAAACGAGGTCGGGATCGAGCGACAAAGCCCGGGCAAGGGCCGCACGCTTGATCATGCCGCCCGAGAGTTCGGACGGGTATTTGTCGCCGGCATCGGGCTTCAGGCCCACCATCTCGATCTTCAGATAAGCAAGCTCGTCCATCAGCTTTTTCGGCAGATCGAGATATTCCCGCATCGGCAGCTGGATGTTTTCCTTCACCGTCAGGCCGGAAAACAGCGCGCCCTGCTGAAACAGCACGCCGAGCCGCTGGTCGAGCATCATGCGGTCGTCTTCACTCGCCTTGTCGTAATCGGTGCCGAGAATGCGGATCGCGCCCGCCTGCCTGGGCAGCAGCCGCAGGATCGCGCGCATCAACACGGATTTGCCGGCGCCTGATGGCCCGATGAAGCCGAGGATTTCGCCGCGATAGACATCGAGATCGAGATTTTCCAGCACGTTCCTGCCGTTGAAACCGACAGTCACGCCCTCGACGGAAAGCACCGCCTCGCGGCCGTCCTTCGCCGTTTTCGTCTCTTGCGGTTTCTGGTCCAGTGTTTCCAACGCGCCCTCCCTAAAAATCGATGGCTGCGTAGAAGATGGCGAAAAGACCATCCACCAGAATGACGACGAAGATCGATTTGACCACCGACGAGGTGACGTGTTTGCCGAGCGATTCCGCCGAACCGCCCACCTTCATGCCCTCGACCGCCGCAACGATGCCGATGATCAGCGCCATGAACGGCGCCTTGATCATGCCTGCGGCGATGGTCGATTCCTCAACCGCACCATGCAGGCGCGACAGGAACACCTCGAAGGTAATGCCGGAATAGGCCAGCGCCACGATGGCCGCGCCGAAAAGTGCGGCGAAATTGGCAAGGATGGTCAAAAGCGGCAGCGCAATCGTCAGAGCCACCAACCGCGGAAACACCAGCACGCCAACCGGATTGAGCCCGATCACCTTCAGCGCGTCGATTTCCTCGCGCATCTTCATCGAGCCGATTTCCGCCGTGATCGCGCTGCCGGACCGGCCGGCGATCATGATCGCGGTCAGAAGCACACCGATTTCACGCAATTGCAGAATGCCGACGAGATCGACGACGAAGACTTCCGCACCGAAATATCTGAGCTGGAACGCGCCCTGCTGGGCGATGATGGCGCCAATCAGGAACGACATCAGCATGATGATCGGCACGGCGCGCACGCCCATATGGTCGATCTGGTTGACGATCGCCGCCGGCGATACGCCGCGCCCACGCCCGAGCTTCATCTGCGCACCGCGCACGGCCGAGCCGAGAATATACATGCCCGCCAGGAAATCCGCGCCGTTCTGGACGACGGCCTGACCGATGGGCGCGAAGATCCGTTCGGCAAGCCCAAACTTCTTGGCGGCCTCGCCTTCCATCTCCACCTTCTCAGGCAATTGCCCGATGACCTCTTCAATACGGTCATTTCCCGTAACAGCGACGGTGGCGCCCTTCGCCTCGAGATCCCTGCGCAGACGCTGGATGATCCAGGCTCCGGTCGTATCGATAGCCTCGACGGCGGACAGATCGAGTTCCACTGCGCCGCTCGACGCATTCTTCTCTATCTTCTCGAGAATAGGGAAAATGCCGGAGAGATTGCTGTTGCGCCAGGAGCCGCTCATGACATAACGCGAGCCGCCGCCGGAGACGGCATCGTCTTCGGTGATTGCGGCCGGGTTCGCCTGTTGCCGTGTGTCCTGTTCTTGCATAATGCTCCGAGCGAGTGCAGCCGTCACGAGATTCTTAATGGTTTCATAACGGTTTGGCCTTCGGCAAGCCACAGTGACGGCCGACAATTCGCGATAAATTTGGCGTCATGTGTCTTTTGACGCCTATTAGGAAGTGAAAAAACATGCCCCGTTACCTTCAAGCCACAACTGAACGTTTCGCCGTTGCTGGCAGCTTCACCATTTCACGCGGCACCCGCACGCATGCGGATGTCGTAACGTGCACCATCCGCGATGGTTCCTTCACCGGAATTGGCGAATGTGTGCCCTATCCGCGTTATGGCGAAAGCATCGAAGGCGTCATCGCCGATATCGAAGCGATGGCGGATCGAGTAGCCGCCGGCCTGACACGGCAGGAATTGCAGCAGGCCATGAAACCGGGTGCCGCCCGAAATGCAGTTGATTGCGCGCTCTGGGACCTCGAAGCGAAGATGAGCGGCAAGAGCGCCGCCGAACAGGTTCTCGGACAAGCGGCACAACCACTCATCACCGCCTATACGATTTCGCTCGCCGACCCGGACACCATGGCCGCAAAGACCGCGGAAAATGCCGGCCGCCCGCTCCTGAAGATCAAGACCGGCACCGCCGATGACGAAGCCCGTCTGCGAGCCGTGCGCGCCGCCGCACCCGAGGCGCGTATCATCATCGATGCCAACGAAGGCTGGAACGACGACAATATCGAATATTATCTGAAGCTTGCGGCGGAACTGAAGATATCGCTGATCGAACAGCCCATGCCCGCCGGCAAGGACGCCATGCTCGCCCGCATCGAACACCCGGTGCTGATCTGCGCCGATGAAAGCGTGCATTCCACCGAAGACCTCGCCGGCCTTCGCGACCGTTACGATGCAATCAACATCAAGCTGGACAAGACCGGTGGCCTGACGGAAGCGCTCGTCATGAAGGCGGAAGCCGAACGGCTCGGTTTCACCATCATGGTCGGCTGCATGCTCGGCACCTCGCTCGGTATGGCCCCCGCCGTGCTGGTCGCCCAGGGAACAGCCTTTGCCGATCTCGACGGGCCGCTGTTGTTGGCGCAGGATCGTGAGCCGGGGCTGGTTTATGAGGGTTCGCTGGTTTATCCGGCGCGGCCGGAACTGTGGGGGTAAGCCCTGAAATTAAAAACAGATGAGGTGCTACGCCGCCGCGTATTTCTTCTCCCCGCCGGGGAGAAGGTGGCCCGAAGGGTCGGATGAGGGGGCACCGTTGCCGGATTTCGGAGAGCTTGCCCCTTCATCCCGCTGCCGCGACCTTCTCCCCGGCGGGGAGAAGAAACAAGCGACATCCACTCGCCCCACACGAGCGCGTATTGATCTCAAGGAAAACACCGAAGGCCGGGTATCCCTTTAGCCCGCAGGCCCCAACTCACGCCGCGTGCTTGCCGATCAGCCCCGGAATATTCACCGGTTCCATTTCATCCGAAGCATGTTCAGCGGTGGCTTCACTCGTCTGCATCCAGGTGATCAGCTCGAAGCTGCCATCGGCATTTTCGGCGATCGCCGTGCAGCTTTCCACCCAGTCGCCGGTGTTGATGTAGCGAATGCCGTCCATGTCTTCCATGACAGCGTGGTGAATGTGACCACAGATCACACCATCAACATTGTTGCGCCGCGCCTCGTCGACCACCACACGCTGGAATTCGCCGATGAAGTTGACGGCGTGTTTGACCTGCAGTTTGGCCCAAGCCGAAAACGACCAGTAAGGCAGGCCGATGCGGCGACGCACGGCGGCAATGGCGATGTTAATGGCGATTGCCGCGTCATAGGCCCAGTCGCCGAGATAGGCGAGCAGGCGGGCGTTGCGCACCACCACGTCGAACTCGTCGCCATGGATGACGAGATATTTCTTGCCGTCGGCGGCCTCGTGGATCATGCGCTCGGCCACTTCGATGCCACCGAAATGCATGCCCGGAAATTCCCGCAGGAATTCGTCGTGATTGCCGGGAATATAGACGATGCGCGTGCCCTTGCGGGCCTTGCGCAGCAGCTTCTGCACCACGTCGTTGCAGCCCTGCGGCCAGTACCAGCTGCGGCGCAGCCGCCAGCCGTCAACGATGTCGCCGACCATGATGATCGTCTCGGCCTCGTGGTATTTCAGGAAGTCGAGCAGGAAATCCGTCTTGGCCGCCTTGGAGCCAAGATGAACATCCGAAATGAAAAGCGTTCTGAACTGTCTGGTTTCGATTTGACCGGCCACGGATTTATTCCCCCTGTTCGGTTGCGTCCCTGCGGCTTTCTTACCTCTCAGAACCAGACTCGTGTTTCAGCAACATGACAGAGGTGGGTTTTTGTATGGAATATGACGAAACGCTTCACGAAAACGCGAAT
Source organism: Agrobacterium sp. El2ro-1b (assembly GCF_048298475.1). Taxonomy (NCBI): domain Bacteria; kingdom Pseudomonadati; phylum Pseudomonadota; class Alphaproteobacteria; order Hyphomicrobiales; family Rhizobiaceae; genus Agrobacterium; species Agrobacterium sp. El2ro-1b. The sequence continues at coordinate 1,300,151 of NZ_CP103458.1, forward strand.
AAGCCATGCCTGCATTTGCATGAGGAGGCGGTAAATAACGGCTGTACCCCGGGGAAGTTTGTTGTATTCAGGGGGCCGGAATTGAACCAGATATGACGGTGGAAGACATGACCTCTCACGATAAGAACAACACGCCCGCCAACACGGCAAAGGCCGACATCGAGGAACAGGCGCTCTTTTTCCACCGCTACCCACGCCCCGGCAAGCTGGAAATCCAGGCCACCAAGCCGCTCGGCAACCAGCGGGATCTGGCGCTTGCCTATTCGCCGGGTGTCGCCGCTCCCTGCCTCGCCATCCATGAGAACCCGGAAATGGCAGCGGAATATACCGCGCGCGCCAATCTCGTCGCCGTCATTTCCAACGGCACGGCGGTGCTGGGCCTCGGCAATATCGGCCCGCTCGCTTCCAAGCCTGTTATGGAAGGCAAGGCCGTCCTCTTCAAGAAATTCGCCGGTATCGACGTCTTCGACATCGAGATCGACGCACCCGGCATCAACGACATGGTCTCGACCATCGCCGCGCTGGAACCCACTTTCGGCGGCATCAACCTTGAGGATATCAAGGCGCCGGAATGTTTCGAGGTGGAACGCCAGCTGCGCGAAAAAATGAACATCCCGGTCTTCCACGACGATCAGCACGGCACGGCGATCATCGTCGCCGCCGCCGTCACCAACGCGCTGGAACTGGCCGGAAAATCGCTCTCCAGCGTCAAGATCGTTGCATCAGGCGCCGGTGCGGCAGCGCTTGCATGCCTCAACCTGCTGGTCGCCATGGGTGCCAACAAAGAGAACATCTGGGTCCACGATATCGAAGGCCTCGTTTATGAAGGCCGCAACACGCTGATGGACGAGTGGAAGGAAGTTTACGCCCAGAAAACCGACAAGCGCGTGCTGGCAGATTCGATCGACGGTGCGGACGTCTTCCTCGGCCTTTCCGCCGCCGGCGTGTTGAAGCCGGAACTTCTGGAGCGCATGGCGGAAAATCCGCTGATCCTGGCGCTTGCCAACCCCAATCCGGAAATCATGCCGGAGGCGGCCCGTGCTGCCCGCCCGGATGCGATGATCTGCACCGGCCGTTCGGATTTCCCGAACCAGGTCAACAACGTTCTCTGCTTCCCCTATATCTTCCGCGGTGCGCTGGATTGCGGCGCAACCACGATCAACGAGGAAATGAAGATGGCCGCCGTGCAGGCCATCGCCGAGCTTGCCCGCGAGGAAGTCTCGGAAGTCGCCGCCAGAGCCTATAGCGGCGAAACGCCGATCTTTGGCCCGAACTATCTCATTCCCTCGCCGTTCGATCCGCGCCTCATCCTGCGCATTGCACCCGCCGTTGCCCGCGCTGCGGCTGCAAGCGGCGTCGCCACCCGGCCGATCACCGATTTCGAGGCCTATTTCGACCAGCTGAACCGTTTCGTCTGGCGCTCCGGCTTCATCATGAAGCCGGTCTTCAATGCCGCCAAGGCGGCCGAAAAGAAGCGCATCATCTTTGCCGAAGGCGAAGACGAGCGCGTGCTGCGCGCCGCCCAGGTGCTTTTGGAAGAAGGCACCGGCATCCCGATCCTGATCGGCCGTCCGCAGATCATCGAGACGCGCCTGAAGCGTTTCGGCCTGCGCATCCGTCCGCATACGGATTTCGCCGTGGTCAACCCGGAAGACGATCCGCGCTACCGCGAATATGTCGATGACTATTTCGCCCTCGTCGGCCGCGCCGGCATCAACCCGGAGGCGGCCCGCACCATCGTGCGCACCAACTCCACGGTCATCGGCGCGCTATCGGTGAAGCGTGGCGAGGCGGATGCGCTGATCTGCGGCCTCGAAGGCCGATATGACCGGCATCTGCGCGACGTGAACCAGATCATCGGCAAGCAGGAAAGCGTGCGGTCCTTTGCTGGCCTCAGCCTGCTCATCACCCAACAGGGCGCACTGTTCCTCACCGATACTTTCGTGAACAACGATCCGGCCTCCGAGGAAGTGGCTGAAATGGCCATTCTCGCGGCCAGGGAAATCCGCCGCTTCGGCATCACGCCGAAGATCGCGCTCGCCAGCCATTCCAACTTCGGCTCACGCGATTCCGAAAGCGCGCGCAAGATGCGCCGCGCGCTGAAGATCATCCAGCAGGCAGCACCCGAACTGGAAGTGGATGGCGAAATGCAGGGCGGTTCCGCACTTTCAGAAGCGCTGCGCAAGCGCGCCATGCCGAACAGCGTGCTGACCGGCGAAGCGAACCTTTTGGTCTTCCCGAACCTCGATGCCGCCAACATCACGCTTGGCGTCACCCGCACGCTGACGGAGGGCCTGCATGTCGGCCCGATCCTGCTCGGCACTGCCCTGCCCGCCCACATCCTGTCGCCCAGCGTCACCTCGCGCGGCGTCGTCAACATGGCGGCCTTTGCGGTGGTGCAGGCCTCGCACCCTTCGGTGTGATGAAAGCGCATTAACGCAATTTTGAACATGCTGTTGCCGCAATGCGGCAACAGCTTATGTTATCTTCCTGAAACACGGATTTCCTGAAGCATAACACCCCTGCCACCGGCCGGGGACATCAAACGGATCGACAATTGACCCGCCGCAGCCGCATCATCGGCCTCCTGCTTCCCCTTGTTTTGATCGCTCCGGCCGCCGCTTTTGCGGATCAGGTCTGCGATACGCTTTATGCGCAATTGCGTGAACCGCCACGCGTCATCGGCAATACGGCCGAGGTGCGGCGTTACGCCAATGCGCTCGCCCGCCAGAATATCGTCATCCGCAAGATCAGGAACGACATGCGCAGCTATGGCTGCTCCTCGGGCAGCGTCATCGTTTATGGCAATCCCAATGCCGGCCTCTGCGCCGAGATCGGCGATGCGCTGGTGGATGCCGAAGCCGAACGCGACGAGATCATCCGCGACCGCGACGATGCCATGGCCGCCGCACGCAATGATGACGGCGACGTCAGGCGCCAGCGCATTCTCGCCGCGCTCGATGCCAATGGTTGCAGCACAATGCCGGAAATGGACATGCGATCGCCGCCAACGCCGGACGTGACGCGTTATCCCGATGCCTTCCGGCAAAATGGCATCGATCCCGGACAGGCGGGCCTTTCGCCCTACCCCAACGCCGCCGCCGAGGGCGGGCTTCGCACACTCTGCGTGCGCACCTGCGACGGTTCGTTCTTCCCGATTGCCTCCAACGCCTCGCCGCTCGATTTCCGCGCCCAGGCAGAGCAATGCCAGAAAATGTGCCCGGGAACCGAGACGGAACTCTATTTCCATTCCATGGCGGATCAGGAAACATCAGACATGGTGTCCGCCGAAAGCGGCAAACCCTACAAAGACCTGCCGACCGCCTTCGCCTATCGCAATTCCTCACCGAAAGCGCCGGGCTGCGCCTGCAACATGGCCGCCTACCACCAGGACATGCAGAAGCAGGAAGAGGCCGCCCGGCCGCAAGCCGAAAAGCCCTATTCCAGCATCACCACCATTCCATCACCCCAAGGTGACAAGAATGGTGACAGGCCGCAAAAACCCGCCGAGCAGCAACAGGCCGCAAAGCCGCCGGAGCAGCCGGTTCCCGAACGCGACTACGACCCGAACGACGCAAAAGTGCGCGTCATCGGCCCAAAATTCCTGCCGGACCGGACAGGCCGCATCGACCTGAAGAACCCGGCGCTGAAGGGCATCCAGCCGCAGCAATGACCCCTGTTATTTGCCAATAATAGAACAAGCGTGTGCCACTTGTTTCTTCTCCCCGCCGGGGAGAAGTCCGCGGCAGCGGGATGAGGGGGCAACGTCGGCGATATTCGGAGAGCTGGCCCCCTCATCCGACCCTTCGGGCCACCTTCTCCCCGGCGGGGAGAAGAAACACGCGGCAACGTCCCGCCTTATTCACAGGCCTCCGCGTCTACACCCCACCCCAGCGATTACGAAACACCAGCTCTTCCAGCGGCACGCGCTGCCGCCAGCCCTTCACCGCCAGCTCCGGCTCGGTATAGAGCGCATCGACGCGCCCGAGGCACAGCCAGGCGACGATTTCGATATGCTCGGGGATATCGAGAATGGCGCGAACATCGCTGTCGTGGAAAATGCTGACCCAGCCGACGCCGATGCCTTCGGCGCGGGCGGCGAGCCAGAGGTTCTGGATGGCGCAGACGGTGGAATAGACATCCGTGCGCGGGTTGTGGGTGCGGCCCAGCACCACCTTGCCGCCGCGGGTGGGATCGCAGGTGACGCAGATGCTGAGCGGTGCCTTGCGGATGCCCTCTAGTTTCAGGCTGCGATAAAGCGCCTGCCTCTCACCCTCAAACATCGCCGCCGCCTCCTCATTGGCGCGGCTGAAGGCCACAAAGGCCGCCTGGCGCACCGCGCCATCGGTGACGAGGGTGAAATTCCACGGCTGCATGAAACCGACAGAGGGAGCCGAATGCGCCGCTTTCAGCAGGCGTTCCACCAGCTCCTCCGGCAAGGGATCGGGCAGGAACTGGTCGCGCACATCACGCCGCGTCTCGATGGCGCGGTAGATCGCCTCGCGTTCCGCAACGGAAAACGGGCGGGCGGCTGAAAGCGCGTGATCGAATGGATTGGTTTGCAATGAATTGCCATCGGACGGATCGGTCGGCATCGTTTAACTCCAACAATGCGGGCACGCCGGTGCCGAAACCATGCTGGGTTCGCAAGCGCGGCGCGCCTCTTCAGCAACCTGCCGCCGTCCGCGCGGTTCGGTCTATCCTGCCAGGCCGGTCTTCTGACTAGGCTTCATCCGCCCCTTTCGCCTTCCCGAATTGCTTCAGTGGCATGAGAAAAAGAGCATCCGCCTCACAGCGTTGGGCACGTTCCGGTCTTTCACCGGATTCCCGATTCTCCCGCCACAAGGGCGGGCACCTGACCGGAGAAGCTATGGGCAAAAAAGCTTGCAAGCACAAGTGTCCTGCGGGTGGTGCGGCAATGTGGCCTGCCGCACCTTACCGTCATCATTCCACCGGAAAATACCTGACATAAGCAAACTCATCGCCATCCGGCGACCAGTTGGGCGAGTTCATCGTGCCCTGCCCGCCAAACAGGTCGAACAGCGTTTCGACATTGCCGCCATCCATATCCATCAGCCGCACCCGCACATCGAGATCACGCGGATGGTCGAAGACGTCGGCGTCATAAGAAACGAACACCACCTTGTCACCCAAAGGAGACGGATGCGGAAACCAGTCGCCATAGGCGCTGTCGGTGATCCGCTCGACAGCCGAGCCATCCACCCGCACGCGCCAGATCTGCATCTGGCCGGTGCGGCTGGAGTTGAAATAGATCCACGCACCGTCAGGCGAATAATCCGGGCCGTCGTTGCGGCCTTCACCATGGGTGAGGCGCGTTTCAACACCGCTGTCTATGTCCATGGAATAAATATCGAAAACCTGATCGCGAATGCCGCAATATGCAAAACATTTCCCATCCGGCGACCATCCGTGCCAGTAGGAAGGCAGGTTCTTCGTCATCAACCGCGGCGCACCGCCCGCCGACGGCAGCAGATAGATGGCGCTTTTGCCGAATTCCACCTTGTCGGAGATGGCGTAGAGCGAACCGTCGGGCGAAATGCCGTGGTCGTTATTGCAGAGCGTGGCAAAGCCGGTATCGACCTTTTCCGGCGACGCATCACCGGCAAGAGACAGGCGATACAGCAACCCTTCGCTGTTCAGCAGCAGATATTGTCCATCCGGCGACCAGTTCGGTGCTTCGAACAACTCAGGCGTCTGCCACACAACCCGCATCTGCCGGGTGCGGATGTTGAAGATTTCGATGGAGCTGCGCATGCTGCCTCCCGGGCCTGTCTTCACTCTGGATCGGCGTTGAATGGGGCGCATATTCCGTTTGCATCCGCCACCACCGTGATTATGATCCTATGGCCGCAGGCACCGTCCTGCAAATTCAAATCGGAAAAAACGCCAGCGTTCCGGCACCGCCCGCGCCGCTCCCCGTTTCTCCCAGATCCGAGGTCCCGCGATGACTGCCATCGCCGATCACGGCATCCGCTTCGGCCGGATCGCCGCAATGCTTGCTGTCAAAAATATCGAAAAGGCCCATGATTTTTATGTCGATGTGCTCGGTTTCGAAAAGACCTTCGAAAACGGCAACCCCGTCGGTTTCATGATCCTGAAACAGGGCAATGCCGAGCTGCATCTGACATTGCAGCCGGCCCACAAGGCAGCCCCTTTCAACGTCGCGCATATGATGGTGAGCGATGTCGATGCGCTGCATGCGATTTGCAAGAGCCGGGGGCTGCGCGTCATCAAGGGCCTGCAGGACAAGGATTACCGCCTCAGGGCCTTTGTCTTTGAAGACCCTGACGGCAACCGCATCGATGTGGGGCAGGTTATTTGAGATGAGTGAAGAGTGGCGCGGAGTTTTCTCCGCGCCATTCATGAACCCCCATCGTGGACCGAGCGCATGCCGCTTGTTTCTTCTCCCCGCCGGGGAGAAGTCCGCGGCAGCGGGATGAGGGGGCAAGGGTAGTGAGGTACGGCAACGTTGCCCCCTCATCCGACCCTTCGGGCCACCTTCTCCCCGGCGGGGAGAAGAAACAAGTGGCACCGCCGAACCTACCAGCATTGTCCCTTCGACTACCGATCCCGGAACCGGTTGGTAATCGGATAACGCCGGTCACGCCCAAAATTCTTCTTGGTGATCTTCACACCGGGAGCCGATTGCCGGCGCTTGTATTCGGCCAGATAAAGCAGATGCTCCACCCGGTGCACGGTTGCCACATCATGGCCACGCGCCAGAATTTCCTCGACCGACATCTCCTTCTCGACAAGGCATTCGAGAATATCATCCAGCACCGGATAGGGCGGCAGCGAATCCTGGTCGGTCTGGTTGGGGCGCAGTTCGGCCGATGGCGCCTTGGCGATGATATTGGCGGGGATCACCTCGCCGGAAGGGCCAAGCGCGCCCGGCGGCACATGGGCGTTGCGCCAGCTGGAAATGGCATAGACCTGCATCTTGTAGAGGTCCTTGATGGGATTGAAACCGCCATTCATGTCGCCATAAAGCGTCGCATAACCCACCGACATTTCCGACTTGTTGCCGGTCGTCACCACCATCGAGCCGAACTTGTTGGAGACGGCCATCAAAATGGTGCCGCGCGTGCGGCTCTGCAGGTTTTCTTCGGTAATGCCCTCTTCCGTGCCCTCGAAGAGTTCTGAAAGTGCCGCAAGAAAGCCTTCCACCGGCTCGACGATCGGCACGATATCGTAACGGCAGCCGAGCGCTCTCGCACAATCGGCGGCGTCCTTCAGCGATTCTTCCGAGGTGTAGCGGTAGGGCAGCATGATGCAGCGTACCCGCTCTTCGCCCAGCGCATCAACGGCAAGGGCTGCGCAGATCGCCGAATCGATGCCGCCGGAAAGGCCGAGAACCACGCTCTTGAAGCCGTTTTTGTTGACGTAGTCCCTAAAGCCCAGCATGCAGGCGCGGTAATCTGCCTCCTCACCCTCGGGAATTTTCGAGAACGGCCCACTTTCGCATCGCCAGCCGTCTGCCGTGCGTTTCCAGTCGGTGACGGCGAGCGTAGCCTCGAACTGGCTCATCTGGAAGGCCAGCGTCTTGTCGGCATTAAAGCCGAAGCTCGCACCATCAAATACCAGCTCGTCCTGCCCGCCCAGCTGATTGGCGAAAACCAGCGGCAGGCCGCTTTCGATCACCTGGCGCAACGCCACCTGATGGCGCACATCCAGCTTGCCGCGATAATAGGGCGACCCATTCGGCACCAGCAGGATTTCCGCCCCGCTTTCGGCCAGTGTCTCGCACACGCCCATGTCGTTCCAGATTTCCTCGCAGATCGGAATGCCGATCCGCACACCGCGGAAATTATAGGGTCCGGAAATCGACCCTTCTTCGAAAACACGTTTTTCGTCGAACTCGCCGTAATTCGGCAGATCGATCTTGTCACGCAGCGCGATGATCTTGCCACCATCCAGAAGCGCCACCGAATTGTGCCGGCCCGTCTCGCCCTGACGCGGAAAACCGATGACGACGCCCGGCCCGCCATCGGCAGTCTCCGCCGCCAGTTCTTCCACCGCCTTCAGGCAGGCCTTCAGAAAAGCCGGCTTAAGCACCAGATCCTCCGGCGGATAGCCTGAAATGAACAGCTCTGTCAGAAGCAGGAGATCGGCACCCTGCGTTGCCGCATCGGCCCGCGCCTCACGCGCCCTGGCGAGGTTACCCGCCACGTCGCCAACAGTCGGATTGAACTGCCCGACGGCAATTCGAAGATGGTTCTGGATATCGTGTCTGTCGCTCATGCCATTTCAATACCGCGCCCGTGGCCGCTCCGCAACGCGGCAATTGCATGCCGTCGCTTGGGCAAGACGCCATGGCTGCGTTCACGCTAAGGTTATCACCGCCCCAGCCATCCTCCGCAAAGTTCATGTCGCGTTCATCGCGCTTATGTGACAGTTACATGACACTTTTGCGACGCCCGATTCACCTCCCCGGATCGGCGCTGCCGCCTGAAATACCGGAGTATGAGTTTGAGAGATTCGGCGCCAAAAACAACGGCTTCCGAAAAGGCTGATCTTGTCTTTTCGCCTGCGGGACTGAGGAGCCTTTCGAAGCTTTCTGGCATGGCCTATACGCTTGCCAATCTGACGGTCGCATCCATTGTGCTCGTCGTGGCGCTGGAATGGATCGCCCGCGGTTCGCTCCGTGATGTCGGCACTTTCCTCACCTCCCCGGCCCGCCCGGGCGTGACCACCATTGCCGCCGTACTCGCCCTTCTGGTGGCGCTGGATGCGCTGCTTGGCCGGCGTTACCTGTCGCTGATTGCCGTCGCGCCGCTCTGCGCGCTGACGGGACTGATTTCTGCCCAGAAACAGACCTATCTCTCCGATCCACTATACCCTTCCGACCTTTTATTCGGCCGGCAGATCCTCGAGCTTTTGCCGACCATGCTGAAGGCCCAGCCCCTGACGGCGGCACTGATGGGCCTCGGCCTCTGCGCCGCCATCGCAACCCTTGTAGCGCTATGGCTGCTGGCGCGCCGCCATTCGCCGGGCCTGAGCTGGCGCGAGCGGGCCGCGGGTCTTGTGCTGGCGTTGCCGCTTCTCGCCGGTCTTGCCTCGCTGATGGACTATTCGCATTATTCCTGGGTGCGCGATCGCCTCAACATCATTCCCATGATGTGGGATCAGCAGGAGAACTACCGCCATAACGGTTTCCTGATGGCCTTCGCCTTTAATATCCCCATGGCCAATGTCGCGGCGCCAGAGGGTTATGGCGACAACAGCATCGCCGACCTCACCTCGAAATCCGCCTCCTTCGCCGCCAACAAGGGCGATTACCCTGATGTCATCATGCTGATGAGCGAATCGCTATGGGATCCGACCCGGCTGGAGAATGTCGAACTTTCGGCCGATCCCATGCCGACGATCCGCGCCAAACAGTCCGGCAATGTGTTTTCGCCGGAGTTCGGCGGCATGACGGCCAATGTGGAATTTGAGGCGCTGACCGGCTTTTCCAACGCCTTCCTGCCCTATGGCAGTATTCCCTATCAGCAATATATCCGCCGTCCGGTGCCCTCGCTCGCCAGCTTCTTCCGGGGCGAAGGATATTCCGCTATCGCCATGCACCCGTTCCAGGAATGGTTCTGGAACCGCAAGCAGGTCTACAAGAATTTCGGCTTTGAAGAATTCCGCTCCGAAGAGACGCTGCCGGCGATGGAAAAACGCGGCAACTTCGCCTCCGACGATGCGCTGATGAACGAAATCATGGCGACCGCCGATACGGCGAAGAACCCGCTCTTCCTTTTTGCCGTCACCCTGCAGGGACACGGCCCCTACGAAGCGGCCCGTTATGCCGAAAACACCATTGACGTTACGGGCGGTCTTACCGCCTCAGCCTCGCAGGCGCTTGCAACCTATTCGCAGGGCATCGTGGAAGCCGATGACGCGTTGTTGAAACTGATGCGCTGGGCAAAGAAGCGTGACCGCGAAACCATCATCGTCCTCTTCGGCGATCACCTGCCGCCGCTCGGCCAGACCTTCGTGGAGAGCGGTTACATCCCGGGCATGGTGGCCAGCCGCCGCGCACCGCTTGATGTGATGAAGAAGGAACATGAGACACCGCTCGTCGTCTGGTCCTCCAAAAAGGGCGTGCGCAAGAATATTGGCACCATCAGCCCTGCGCTCCTGCCCTATCATGTGCTGAAGACCGCAGGCTTCTCCGATCCTTTCTACACCGGCACGCTGGGTGACGTTCAGCAGGAATTTTCCGTCATCGACCGGCACATGCTGGTGACGAAGGACGGCAAGGCCATGCCCGACTGGTCGATCGCGCCGAACGCCGTTCCCGATGTGGTGCGCGATTATCGCCTGCTGCAATTCGACATGATGTTCGGCGCGCAATATGGCCGCGAGCGTTTCTTCCCCGGCTTTAACTGGCTGCATGAGGGAACACCGGCGGTGTGATGGTTCTGGCTAGGGCGCCTGAACCGCATGGCGGTGGAAATCGTTTGAATTCCGCCACCATGCGGGTTTATCTCGGAAAACCGCACAGGCACCTCATCAGAACCGGAGACACACCGTGTCAGATATCTCCGACTTTATCGTCTCGCATTTCAAGCGCTCCTCCCGTGAAATCGGCGAGGTGGAACGGCGCATCCTGGAACTGTCGCACCAGAAGAAGCTGGTTTCGAGCGACATCAATGCGGAATTTTCCGCCGGCGCCAGTTTGGGCGACAGGCTGGCGGATAATATCGCCAAGGTCGGCGGTTCCTGGGGGTTCATTCTCAGCTTCTGCTTTTTCCTGATCTTCTGGGCCATCATCAACACCATCGTGCTGACCACCCGCGCCTTCGACCCCTACCCCTTCATCTTCCTCAACCTGCTTCTGTCGATGCTGGCCGCCATCCAGGCGCCGATCATCATGATGTCGCAGAACCGCCAGGCCGCCCGCGACCGTTTCGAGGCCGCCAAGGACTATGAGGTGAACCTGAAGGCCGAGCTGGAGGTTCTGTCGCTGCATGAAAAGATCGATGTGAAGGTGCTCGCCGAACTGGCGTCACTGCGTCAGGACATCGCCGCCATCCACCACCACGTCACCCGCAAAGACGACTGACGCGAAAAAACATCTTCCCCGCTTTTCCCCACCCCCCGCCGCACTGTTAGAGTGAACGCAGTCCTGCCGGGTGGACGCCAGACGTGGCGGAAACTAAAGGACGGTCCTGGTGGTGGAACGCTGGCAACGTTCGTGGAAAGGACCATTTCGCAAAGCGCCGTGCACGGCCCTTGCGAGATACGGCATGGTGAAAGACCCGGCTGCGCACCGCATCCGACCCACACCAACCTCACGTGAAGCGCAGCCGGGGATCGCCCGGTGCTCTCCATCCCCCGCTCGGCAACGCCGTGCGGGATGAAGGTGTTGGTTTTTTTGGGGGGTTCAGGAAGTGAACGGAAGTGCGTGTGGCTTACCCCCCTCTGCCCTGCCGGGCATCTCCCCCACAAGGAGGGAGATCGGCAAGCGGCGCTATCGTCACCTCATTCTCAAGCTTTGAGATGGGCGAAACCTTGCGGCGTATCGATCTCCCCACCTGTGGGGGAGATGCCCGGCAGGGCAGAGGGGGGTAAGCCCCGAGCACCTCCGTAAATCGACGACTCCCGAAAATCCATCCCCAGTTACGAATCCGTCAGATTCTTACGCTACAGATTGACGCAGGCGTTTGTTGCATTGCACACTTGCGGGCAAGGCTGATACGGGAATCACTCCCCATCGTCCAAATGGCATCACGACCATTTCGCGACGACGCCACGCCGGATGCGACATCCGGTATCGAAATGCATTCTGTTCCGGGGTTTTTCATGTACCAGTTCGATCTGATTGTTATCGGCAGCGGTCCGGCGGGAAGACGGGCCGCCATTCAGGCCGCCAAGCTCGAAAAGAAGGTTCTGGTCATCGAGAAAGGCAGCCGTGTCGGCGGTGTTTCCGTGCATACCGGCACCATCCCGTCCAAGACCCTGCGCGAAACCGCGCTCAATCTCACCGGCTGGCGCGAGCGCGGTTTTTACGGCCGTGCCTATCGCGTCAAGCAGGAGATCGACGCCGACGATCTGCGCCGCCGCCTGCTCATCACGCTCGATCACGAGGTCGAGGTGCTGGAGCACCAGTTCGCCCGCAACCGCGTGCAGCACATTCGCGGCACGGCAAGCTTCGTCGACGCTAACACCATGAAAGTGGTGAAAAGCGACGGTGAAGTCATGACCGTCACTGCCACCTCCATTCTGCTCACCATCGGCACCCGGCCCTACCGGCCACCGCATATTCCCTTCGATGGCGCAGCGGTGCTCGATTCGGACGAAATCCTCGAGATCAAGGAATTGCCGCGCTCGATGGTCGTCGTCGGCGCCGGCGTCATCGGCATCGAATATGCGACGATCTTCAGCGCGCTCGACACGCAGGTAACGGTGGTGGAACCGCGCGAGACCATGCTGGAATTCATCGACAAGGAAATCGTCGAGGATTTCACCTATCAGCTGCGCGACCGCAACATGAAGCTGATCTTCGGCCAGAAGGCGGAAAAGGTGGAGCGCGACGAGAGCGGCAAATGCCTCGTTTCGCTCAGCAACGGCCGCGTCCTGAAAGCCGAGACCGTACTCTTCGCCGCCGGCCGCGTCGGCGCAACCGATACGCTCAACCTGTCCGCCTGCGGGCTGGAAGCCGACAGCCGTGGCCGCTTGAAGGTCGATCCCGAGACCTTCCAGACCTCGGTGCCGAACATCTATGCCGCCGGCGATATCATCGGTTTCCCGAGCCTTGCCTCCACGTCAATGGAACAGGGCCGCATCGCCGCCCGCCATGCCGTCGGCGCACCGGCCGGCGAACCGCCGCAATTCTTCCCCTACGGCATCTATGCCGTGCCGGAAATATCCACCTGCGGCCTCACGGAAGAGGAAGTGGTTGAACGCGGCATTCCCTATGAATGCGGCATCGCCCATTTCCGCGAAACCTCGCGCGGCCACATCATGGGCCTCGACAGCGGGTTGCTGAAGATGATCTTCTCGCTGAAAACCCGCCGCCTGCTCGGCGTCCACATCGTCGGCGAAGGCGCGACAGAACTGGTGCATATCGGCCAGGCGGTGCTAAACCTCAAAGGCACGGTGGAATATTTCGTGGAGAATACGTTCAACTATCCGACGCTGGCAGAAGCCTACAAGATCGCCGGGTTGGATGCGTGGAACCGCATGGGTGAGCTGAAGAAGGATTGAGGCTTTGTTGCAGGTAAGAGATCATCTGCGATGTGCGAAAACCTCTCCTGCCGTCATGCTCGGGCCTGTGCCGAGCATCTGCAACGTTTCGCTTGATGCGACGTGATCAGATTCTTGGGCCAAACCCAAGAATGACCCCGCCTATGGAACGAGGATGCCTATCACCTTGCATTCATTCGATGATGGGTGACGCGCATCCTCACCACCGGATACTATACCGCGCACTCACTCCCGGCCGGAAATGATCCTCATATCCCTGATCAAGCGTCCCCCGCACCGTCAGATGATCGCCCAGTTTCTGCTCCACCGCCACACCGCTGCTGAACTCGTTGAAGCTGTTGCGGCTCGCCCCCGTCAGCACGAAGGCAGTGCCGGTTTCGGAGCGGGACAGGCGCAGCGACTGCGATACATCAAGCCCGTTCCATTGCTGCGCCGTGCCGTCATAACGCACGGTGAAATTACGGTTCGCCTCGATATCGAGTTCCGGCGTGACGATGCGCTTCTGCTGCGAGGTCATGGAAACACTGCTCGACCCCGTCAGCGCGTTGAACATGACGCCGACGTCCCGCGCGAGTGAAACACCAGGCAGCTGCTCGGCCAGCAACGTAACATTGCCCCACACCCGCACCGGCGTATCCACCACCTGCCCCGACTTCGAAGCACTCATGCCCATTTCCAGCCCGGCGCGGATCGGCGTATCGACCGGCAGCTTCGCGCCGATGCGCGCGGTATAAGATCGGTCGGAATTCTTGACCGGCTTCCAGATCAACCCGGCGTCATCGGCACGGGCTGCACCCGCGGCGATGAAGAGCGATAATACAAGGGCAAAACCCGTTCGGAGCGACATACTTGTCCCTGGCAAATTAAGGGCGCGCCGGGAGAACCCGGCAAGCACGGTAAAAGCTTAAGGCCAATGGTTTGGCAGCGATGAGGCCACATCAGAGCGGCGCACGAGGCCCGAACGGCCGCAATGCGCGACCGGGGCAAATCATGCTGCGCAGGGTGCCAGATGAACGGGAGATGAACAAGAGCAGATGCAGCAAAAATTCATGCTGCACCGCATTGTGATCGGAGATCGTCACGCAGCCGAGTGCCCCGGCCGCTTGACGAATCGGTGTTTTCCAACGGATATTTGTCACCGCGTAGCCTGCGCTAAACCTCCATGACCTTCCCCAGCAGGGTCTTCAACGGAGGCAAAGGGACTATTGTCTCAGGTAACTGTCTTGGTCCGATCGTTTCGGGTGGGTTGCTGGGGAACTGCGTCCGAAACGTGAAAGGCCCGACAATGACTGAAAATAGCAATCTGAAACGTCGTGTAAGAGCTCGCGCAGCCAAAACCGGCGAATCTTATACAGCTGCTCTCCAGCATGTTCGCAGAATACCGGACGCTCCTTCGAGCAACTCAATACGAGTGGCGGTCGCGCAGACATCCTTGTTCAACGATCCTCGCGACGTTTCCGCCCTGAAGACCTGCGGAAACGAGATACGCCGTCTCATGGGTAATGCCCACAAAGCTGGCGCTCGCCTCATACATTTCCCTGAAGGGGCAACGTGCTGGCCTCATAAACGGATCATGTCAGAGACTGGTCCGAGGGAAATCGGACCTTCTGACTGGACACGCTTTGAATGGCAAACTTTGCGCCAAGAACTCGAGGCGATCAGAAAACTGGCGCGTAAGTTGAAACTCTGGACAGTTCTAGGTGCCGTCCACCGACTGACACCGCCGCACCGGCCATATAACAGCCTCTATGTCATCTCTGATCGTGGGAAGCTCGTAACCCGATACGATGAGCGCCTGTTGTCGAACACCAAAATCTCGTTCATGTACTCGCCGGGCAACGCCCCAGTGACGTTTGAAGTCGATGGATTCCGTTTCGGTGGCGCGCTCGGCATGGAGGCGCACTATCCGGAAATATTCATGGAATATGAGAAACTGAATGTTGATTGCGTGCTGTTTTCTACCGCGGGCGAAGACGCTTCAAATGCCCCTGCGTTTGCCGCCCAGATATTGGGTCATGCAGCGAGCAACACCTATTGGGTCAGCTATTCCACACTTGCCGCCCAAAGTCCCGGCGCCCCATCGGGAATAGCAGCACCGGATGGTCAATGGGTCGCTCAATGCCCAATGAGTGGTTTACCGGCAATCGCGCTGGCGGACGTCATCATCGATCGGGAACATCCCGCGCGACCATGGCGGCAAAAAGCTCGTACCGATCTATATGCCCCTCATCAGGTGGATAACGATCCGAGAAGCGATAGCCGGAAGGAGTTCTAGCGTAGCGCCCAGTGGCGATGATTATGCCGCTGGCCAACCGGTTCAAGGCCGAACACATCGCATCCTGAATCAAACGAAAAGGCCGCAGCTTTCGCCACGGCCCTTCCATTCAATCAGCTTGCACTGAAGAAGATTATTCGGCGTCGGCCTCAGTGGCCTTCTTCTTGGCCGGAGCCTTCTTCTTCGGAGCGGCTTCTTCGCCTTCAACGGCGTCGTCCGCCTTGGCGGCAGCCTTTTTCTTGGCCGGAGCCTTCTTCTTGGTTTCCGTTTCTTCTTCGCCGTCGTCAGCCAGCAGCTCTTCCTTGGAAACGGTCTTGTCCGTTACCGAGATTTCGGTGAGCAGCTTGTCGATGACCTTCTCTTCGAAGATCGGAGCGCGCAGCGAAGCCGAAGCGCCTGGCGTGTTGCGGAAGAAATCGAGGATTTCCTTCTGCTGGCCGGGGAACTGCTGCAGCTGCTGGAACAGCGCGCGCTGCATTTCTTCTTCGGTCACTTCGACGCCGGCCTTTTCGCCGATTTCGGAGAGAACGAGGCCGAGGCGGACGCGGCGTTCAGCAAGCTTGCGATATTCTTCGCGGGCTTCTTCTTCGGTCGTGTCTTCGTCAGCAAAGGTCTTGCCGGACTGAGCGAGATCGGTGTTGATCTGGCGCCAGATGTTGTCGAACTCGGCGTCGACGAGGCCAGCCGGCGTGTCGAACTTGTACATTTCGTCGAGCTGGTCGAGGATCTGACGCTTGACCTTCTGGCGAGTGACGTTGCCGAACTGGCTTTCGATCTGGCCCTTGACGATTTCCTTCAGCTTTTCAGCCGATTCGAGACCGAGCTTGGTGGCCAGTTCGTCGTTGATTTCGACAGCAGCAGCGGCAGCAACTTCCTTGACGGTGACGTCGAAGGTGGCGTCCTTGCCTGCGAGGTTCGCAGCCGGGTAGTCGGCCGGGAAGGTCACGGTGATGGTCTTTTCGTCGCCGGCCTTAACGCCAACGAGCTGGTCTTCGAAGCCGGGGATGAAGCGGCCCGAACCGAGGACCAGTTCAGCGTCTTCAGCAGCGCCGCCATCGAAGGCAACGCCGTCAACCTTGCCGAGATAGTTCATGGTGACGCGGTCGCCATCAGCGGCCTTGCCCTTCTTGGTCTCGTAGGTACGGGCGCTTTCGGCGATCTTGAGGATCTGCTCGTTGATTTCGTCTTCGGAGACTTCAACAACTTCGCGGGTAACCTTGATGCCGTCATTCGCCTTCAGTTCGATGGCCGGAATGATTTCGTAGGCAACGGTGAATTCGAAATCGGATTCGGCCGACAGGATCTTTTCGGCTTCCTGCTCGTCTTCGGTCATGGAGATGGCCGGCTGCGTTGCAGACTTCTCGCCGCGGCTGGAAAGGATTTCGGAAGGCTTTTCACGAACCAGCTCGTTGACGAGGTCGGCCATGATGGACTTGCCGTACATCTTCTTCAGATGGCCCATCGGCACCTTGCCGGGACGGAAACCGTTGATGCGAACCTTGTCCTTGGCGTCAACCAGGCGCTCGTCAAGACGGGCCTTCATGTCGGCAGCCGGGATAACGATTTTGAGTTCGCGCTTCAGCCCATCAGCGAGCGTTTCGATAACCTGCATTTTCCTAACCTTCACATCATGGCGGCGGTGCTCAGACAGCCGTTGGTTTACTTTCGAGCACTGCGCCGGAAACATCGTTCCCCGGCCGTGGCTTCCCTTATTTCTTTACACAAGCGCCTGCCGGACACCGTTACGCCTGCACCGGAGAAAAGACCAAAGGGGAGAAATGAACCCCGAAGCTCCCCGCATCTTATGAAGATGCACTCTGGCACAAGCGTGGCACAGCCATGCTTTTCTTGTGGTGCGGGTAGAGAGACTCGAACTCCCACGCCGAAGCGTTGGTACCTAAAACCAATGCGTCTACCAATTCCGCCATACCCGCACGTTGGGCGGCGGTATGTCACAATGTTCTGAAAGGGTCAAGCACGCCTTGTCGCCGCCTTTCGTTTCGTCCGGACTTTTATTGACCGCACCGAACTGATGGAAGGCGGCGAGCCCTCTTCCGCTGCTTGCCACCAGTGCGGGATGGAAATGAGCAGGCAATCAGGCAGGCGTTATCCCGAACAGGAAAACCACCCGCATCTCCACCCTTCGTTCTCAATGCAGCCCCGCGCCTGCTAGGGAAGCGCATCCGGCAAGGTGGGCAATATTTATGCGGCTATGCTGACATTATATATAGCACCGCCTGCGGCTGGCAGTGCCGAAGGTCGCCGGCCGTCAAATCCGCAATTCAGACTTCCGCCCTTGCCCACCGCCCCGCACCGGCTTGCCGCGCACGTCTACCCATCACAGACGCCTCCAAAGCCACCAAAAGCTCATAAATTGGTCACAAATTATGCATAAATCGCCGCAATCGGGTCAATTTCCCGGCTTGCCTTGCATTCCTTGCATAGGTGACATCTTGCTTTGTCTGTTTTTGTTTCGCTTAAACCGATTATATTCATGGTCATACAGAGATCAGTTCAGCCCCGGACCAAAGCCTCCCAAGACTGGCCGCAGAGACTGAACAGCACGAAGAGGAAGATGAAAATGAACATTGCACGCTCGCTGACCAACTGGCGCAAGTATCGTCAGACCGTAACCGAACTCGGCCGCATGAGCGACCGCGAACTGAATGACCTCGGCATCGGCCGTCAGGACATCCGTCGCGTCGCCAAGACCGCCGTCGGCTTCTAATAATAAAACGCGCCGCCGCTCATTGCGGCGGATGCGCAGACGATTTCCCCAAAAAGGCCTGAGGCTCCCGCCTCTGGCCTTTTTTCGTTTGGGCTCCGAACACCCAAATGCATCGTCGTGCATCTTTCACGGCATGACGCATCAAAACGCATGCGTCAAAGCAGCACCGGCAGGCCCTCCGGCCTCCTCCGCCGGCCCGAAACACCCGCCAAAACCCTCCGCATCAGCCGAATCCAGCAAAAACGCCCGAAACGCAGGCACTTCCGCCCATATTTTGCTCAGGTGCCGCTCGAAGCCGCAAATTTAGCCGACATAGTGCACAAATGCATGGCAGTAGCCTAAATTCTGCACTGCACAACATGGCTCAATGTCTATATATAAAACATCAACAGCCGAGAGCACAGAAACACTGAGCCGGCCGACGAAATCAAAGAAAGATTGAGGAAAAGATCATGAACCCTATCCGCATTGCAAAGAACTGGATCTCCTACCGCCGCACGATCAACGAACTTGGCAGCCTGTCCAACCAGGCCCTGAGCGACATCGGCCTGACCCGCTACGACATCCGTAACGTTGCTTCCCGTTCGTTCCGCTAAGGCGTAAAAGATCGTCCCGCTGCCCGACCTCCAGGGCGCGACGATCGAGCGACAGGTTTTAAGAAAACGGCGCCTCTGGCGCCGTTTTTGATTCTGGGGTTTGCTAAAGACACCAACCTCTGGAAAAGCGCCCGGCATCGCAGCATATTTCTTCTCCCCGCCGGGGAGAAGGTGGCCCGAAGGGTCGGATGAGGGGGCAAGCCCGCGGTCTATCTCTACCCTCGCCCCCTCATCCCGCTGCCGCGGACTTCTCCCCGGCGGGGAGATGAAACACGCGGCATGCGCTCGATCCACAACGCCAACCGGCTCTTCCCCCGCTTATGCCCCCGCAAAAACATTTGGCTGCCCCGGCCATGCATGCTAGTGCATCCCGCAACAATGCCGCGTCCCCAAGGGACCCGCGCGGACCCATCACTCGAATGACAGCCGCCTGACGGGAGCGTTGCCCCGCATGCGGTTCATGGACGCCAGCATGCAAGACAAGACCCATTCTCCCATTCACGTCGTGGGCGGCGGACTGGCCGGTTCGGAAGCCGCATGGCAGATTGCGCAGAGCGGCGTGCCCGTCATCCTGCACGAAATGCGCGGCGTGCGCGGCACGGATGCGCATAAGGGCGATACGCTGGCGGAACTGGTCTGTTCCAACTCCTTCCGCTCCGACGATGCGACGGCCAATGCGGTCGGCGTCATCCATGCGGAAATGCGGCTTGCCGGCTCACTGATCATCGCCTGCGCCGACAAACATCAGGTGCCGGCCGGCGGCGCACTTGCCGTCGACCGTGACGGGTTTTCGCAGGCCGTGACGGATATGCTTGAAAATCACCCGCTGGTGACAATTGTCCGCGAAGAAGTAACAGGCCTGCCCCCGAAGGAATGGGGCAGCACCATCATCGCCACCGGCCCGCTCACCTCGCCGGATCTGGCGGCGGCGGTTCAAGCAGAGACGGGCGAAGACGCACTGGCATTTTTTGATGCCATTGCCCCCATCCTGCACCGCGACAGCATCAACATGGATATCTGCTGGTACCAGTCGCGTTACGACAAGGTCGGTCCCGGCGGCACGGGCAAGGATTATATCAACTGCCCGATGGATGAGGAACAGTACAACGCCTTCATCGACGCGCTGATCGCCGGCGACACGGTCGGTTTCAAGGAATGGGAAGGCACGCCCTATTTCGACGGCTGCCTGCCGATCGAGATCATGGCGGAGCGCGGCCGTCAGACGCTGCGCCACGGCCCGATGAAGCCGATGGGCCTCACCAACGCCCATAACCCCACCGTCAAGGCCTATGCGGTCGTTCAGTTGCGGCAGGACAATGCGCTCGGCACGCTCTACAACATGGTCGGTTTCCAGACCAAGCTGAAATACGGCGTGCAGGCGGATGTGTTCCGCATGATTCCGGGTCTGGAAAAAGCGGAATTCGCGCGCCTCGGCGGCCTGCACCGCAACACCTATATCGATTCCCCCATCCTGCTTGATCGCTCGCTGAAGCTGAAGTCGCGGCCCGACCTGCGTTTTGCCGGCCAGATCACCGGCTGCGAAGGGTATGTGGAAAGCGCCTCCGTCGGGCTTCTGGCCGGCCGCTTCGCCGCTGCGGAGCGGAAGGGCGAGGCCCCGAGCCTGCCGCCGGCCACCACGGCGCTGGGCTCGCTGCTCAACCATATCACCGGCGGCCACCTCTCCTCAAATGATGAGCCGGGCAAACGTTCCTTCCAGCCGATGAACATCAATTTCGGCCTGTTCCCGGAACTGGAGCCGGGCTCCATCGTCAAGCCTGATGGTGTGAAACGTTTTCGCGGCAAGGACAAGACGATCATGAAACGCCAGCTGGTTGCAGCGCGGGCGCTGAAGGATTGTGCGGCGTGGCTTGGCGTGGAACACGTCGCGACGGAAGTCGCAACGGAACAAGAGAGCGACGCAACGCCATAGGCCCTGCCCGCATCTATCAGCCAGAATAAAGGGGCGTGTGACCGCACACGCCCTTTTTCCATTCCGGGTCACCGGATTTTGCCTTGCCCGGCCAGCCGCGCTCGGGCAAAACCATTTTACTTTGATATTAAAAGACTGAGGAGATCGAATATGGACGTTCGCGCCGCCGTTGCCATTCAGGCAGGAAAACCGCTCGAGGTCATGACCGTTCAGCTTGAAGGTCCCCGCGCCGGTGAAGTGCTGATCGAGGTCAAGGCCACCGGCATCTGCCACACCGACGATTTCACCCTCTCTGGCGCTGACCCGGAAGGCCTCTTCCCGGCGATCCTCGGCCATGAAGGTGCGGGCATCGTCGTGGATGTCGGCCCCGGCGTCACCTCGGTCAAGAAGGGAGACCATGTCATTCCGCTCTACACGCCGGAATGCCGCGAATGCTACTCCTGCACCTCGCGCAAGACCAATCTCTGCACCTCCATCCGCGCCACCCAGGGCCAGGGCGTGATGCCTGACGGCACCTCGCGCTTCTCGATCGGCAAGGACAAGATTCACCACTATATGGGTTGCTCGACCTTCTCGAACTTCACCGTCCTGCCGGAAATCGCGCTGGCCAAGATCAATCCCGACGCGCCATTCGACAAGGTTTGTTACATCGGCTGCGGCGTGACGACCGGTATCGGTGCCGTCATCAACACCGCCAAGGTCGAGATTGGCTCCACGGCGATCGTCTTCGGTCTCGGCGGCATCGGTCTCAACGTGCTGCAGGGCCTGCGCCTTGCCGGTGCGGACATGATCATCGGCGTCGATATCAACAACGACCGTAAGGCCTGGGGCGAAAAATTCGGCATGACCCACTTCGTCAATCCGAAGGAAGTCGGCGACGATATCGTGCCCTATCTCGTCAACATGACGAAGCGCAATGGCGACCTGATCGGCGGTGCTGACTATACGTTCGACTGCACCGGCAATACCAAGGTCATGCGTCAGGCGCTGGAAGCCTCGCATCGCGGCTGGGGCAAGTCGGTCATCATCGGCGTCGCCGGCGCCGGCCAGGAAATCTCCACGCGTCCGTTCCAGTTGGTCACCGGCCGCAACTGGATGGGCACCGCCTTCGGCGGCGCGCGCGGCCGCACCGATGTGCCGAAGATCGTCGACTGGTACATGGAAGGCAAGATCCAGATCGACCCGATGATCACCCACACCATGCCGCTCGAAGACATCAACAAGGGCTTTGAGCTGATGCACAAGGGTGAATCGATCCGCGGCGTCGTTGTTTATTGATTCCAGGCGAAGGCGGGCGCGCCTGACGGTGCGCCCGCCATTCATGCAAATGTGATCGCCGCCGGCCTCCTGCAGCCATGGCGATTAACGGCACGGTAAATCTATCGTCGTAAGCCAATACTGCGCGGCGGAGTTGAAAATCTCTCCCCGGCCAGAGCAAGGCCAGTGAGCGGAGAGCGACCCCTGAAAATCATACCGATAGACAACGGAAACCGCGCCGCCGCCGTTGGACTTCTGGCGAAAGGTTTCCCTGAAAAAAGCGAGGCCTTCTGGGCGCGTGGCCTGTCGCTTATCGGTGAACATCACGAGCGGCGTCATCTCGGCCCGATCGGCCAGTTGCTGATGAAGGGCGACGATGCCGCAGGTGTGCTGCTGACAATCAGGAGCCGCCTGCCCGATACCGGCCGGGTTATCGTCAATCTTTCAAGCTGGTATGTCGAGCCGTCCTGCCGCTGGTTCGCGCCACGTATGCTGCAGATGGCATCATCTGATGAAAACGAACTCTTCACCGATCTCACCGCCTCGCCCGAAGCCAGCAAGCTAAACGAGCGACTGGGTTTTCACACGGTGACGGATTGCACTTTGTTTTATCCCCTGCCGCTTTCGGCATTTCGTCCGGCCGGCGCGCGGCTTCATCCGCTGACGCGGACAACGGCGGAAACCCTGTCTTCTGAAATACGCGACATGCTGGAAGACCATGCCCGTCTCGGCTGCATCGTGGCCATCCTGGAGGCGGAAGGCCGTGCCTATCCCTTGGTGTTCTTGAAAACCACGACGAAGAAACTGCCCTCCGCCCGCCTGATCTATTGCGAGGACCGGCAGATCGCGCAGAGGCACCTGCCCGCCATTGCCCGCCACCTGCTTGGCAAAGGCCGGCTTGCCCTGACCATGGCGGCTGTCGAAAAAGACCGTCGCGCCGGTGGCTTTGCCGCACATAAATTCGCGCCAATACAAGTAAAAGGCGCATGGAACCCACAGTTTATTAACGAAACATACTCAGAGTTGGTGTTATTGCCACCCTAGGTATTCTAGTGAATCTTGCGTGACCTGATGGAATCCTGGCCTTCACAGGCAAAGCGTCATTCCGGGCCGGGTCCATGGGGATCAAACGGGGAATTGGAGAACAAGCATGCTCGTAGCGAAAGAAAATGAAATCGACGTTGCCGACACCATTTATTCCTACCTTGCTGACCGTTTTCCCGCCTACGCGCCTTTCTCCGCCGACACCGAGCTTCTCGAAGGCGGCGTGATCGATTCGCTCGGTTTTCTGGAACTGATGGTCTTCCTCGGCGAAAGTTTCGGCATCATTCTGAATGACGAGCATTTCACCCCTGACAATCTCGGCACGCCCGCCGATCTCATCACCTTCGTTCTCAGGGAACGGAGGAGATGACACCGCATTTCCTGCTGCACCACCTTCTGGCTGCCCGCGCGGCAAGCGAGGATCAGGCGCTTGTGCATAAGGAACAATCGCTGAATTACCGCGAATTCGCGGAGGCAGCGGCACATTGTGCAGCGGCATTGCAAGAAGCCGGCGCAGAGCGCGGCGATCGCGTCGTCATCTACCTGCCGCGCGGCTTCGAGGAATGCTGGTCGATCTTCGGCGTCAGCATGGCATCCGGCGTTTTCGTGCCGGTCAATGCGCTGCTGAAGGCGCAGCAGATTCGTCATATCGTTACCGACTGCGGCGCGAAGATCGTCATCAGCAGCTTGGCAATGATGGATGAGTTGAAGGCAGCACTGACTGACCTTCCCAATGTCAAGATCCTGCCGGTGGAAGAGATCACGGGACGCAAAGGCGCTCCCGTCAGCCCCTCGGCGGCGATCGGCGAAGACCTCGCGGCCATCCTTTATACATCCGGCTCCACCGGCTCGCCCAAGGGTGTGATGCTGTCACACCGCAATCTTCTGGCCGGCGCCCGCATCGTGCGTACCTATCTCGATATTACCGGCAAGGACCGCATTCTCTCCCTCCTGCCCTTCAGCTTCGATTATGGCCTCAACCAGCTGCTGACGGCGGTGGAACAGGGCGCGACCACTATTATCTCCACCTTCCGGCTCGGCGACGAGATCGTCCGCGATCTGCGCGACCAGGCCGTGACCGGCCTTGCCGGCGTGCCGACCATCTGGGCGATCCTGACGCGGGCGGCCCCTTTGCTCGCGAAAACCCACTTGCCGCATCTGCGCTACATCACCAATTCCGGCGGGCGTGTGCCGCAGGAAACCGTGAAAGCACTGCGCGAAAAGCTGCCGGACACGCAAATCTACCTGATGTATGGCCTGACCGAGGCCTTCCGCTCCACCTTCCTGCCGCCTGATGAAATAGACCGCCGCCCCACCTCCATCGGCAAGGCGATCCCGGAATGTGAAATCTTCATCGTCACCGATAAGGGAGAAAGGGCGAAACCGGGCGAGCCCGGCATTCTCGTGCATCGCGGCCCGACAGTCTCTCTCGGCTACTGGAACCGGCCGGAAGACACGGCAAAGGTGCTGCGCCCGCATCCCTTCATTCCGGCAACGCTCGGCGGCGAGACGGTGTGTTATTCCGGTGATCTGGCGGTGGAGGACGACGACGGTTTCTTCAGCTTCGTTGCCCGCAACGATGCGATGATCAAATCCTCGGGTTATCGCATCAGCCCGACTGAGGTCGAGGAAAGCCTGATGTCGACGGGGCTCTTCCGAGAGGTCGCCGTCATCGGCCTGCCGGACCCGTTTGCCGGCGAAAAGGTACACGCCGTGGCAACCGCGGCCAATGAGACTATCGATGTTTCGGCAGCGCTGAAGAAGGCCGCCGAAATGCTCGCCCCCTTCATGATCCCGCGCGCCATCGAACTGGTCGAGCGGCTGCCGATCACCGCCAATGGCAAGGTGGATTACCGCGCGCTGGTGCGCGAACGGACGGACAATGGCGCCCACGGATAAATCCCAGAACCACGGCCCGGCCCTTGCCGCCGGACTATTCGATATTAACGAAAACGATCTATTGATCGGCGGACTTTCGGTGCGCGATATCGCTGCCAAGACCGGAACCCCTTGTTTTCTCTATGATAACAGCGCCATGCGCCGCACCTATCGCGATCTCGAAACAGCGCTTTCCGGTTTTGCCGATATCTATTATTCGGTGAAGGCCAATCCCCTGCCCGCCATCATCTCGCTTTTCCGCGAAGAAGGCGCCGGCGCGGAAATTGCCTCCGTTGGCGAATATCGCGCTGCCGTGAAGGCCGGTGTCGCGCCTGATAACATCATCTTCGCCGGCCCCGGCAAAAGCATGGCCGAATTGCGCGAGGTGATCGAGGGCGGTATCGGCGAAATCCACATCGAGAGTGCGGAGGAAATCGCCCGCATCGAGGCGATTGGCAGGCCGGTCAAGGCGTCGATCCGCATCAATCCGGTGCCGGATGCGCAGGCAGGCGCCATGCGGATGGGCGGCAAGGCCACGGCCTTCGGGTTCGACGAGGAAGAGCTGGAAAACGTCCTGAAGCTCTTTGCGAACGTTCAGCATATCGATCTCGTCGGTATCCATATCTACGGCGGCACGCAGATCCTCGATGCCGACATGCTTGTCTCCCAATGGCGACACGGCATTTCCCTTGCAGCTCGCATGGCTGACATGCTCGGCAAGCCGCTCGAAACCATCGATCTCGGCGGCGGCCTCGGCATCCCCTATTTCGCCGGGGAAACACCGCTCGATCTCGCCAAGGTGGCTGCCGCCATTCCCGATCTCAAGGCGCTTCTAAAGGCGCATCCGCTGATCGCCGATGCCCATGTCATCGTAGAACCCGGCCGCTTCCTCGCCGGCCCCGGTGGCCTCTATGTGGCGGAAGTGAATTCGGTAAAGATCTCCCGCGGCACCACCTTCGTGGTAACGAATGGCGGCATGCACCATCACCTTGCCGCCTCCGGCAATCTCGGCCAGATCGTCAAACGCAACTACCCCATCGTCGCACCGGCCATGATGCAGGCGGCGTATGAGGAGACGGCCACCATCGTCGGCCCGCTCTGCACCCCGCTCGATACGCTCGCCCGCAATGCGGCCGTGACGAAACTGAAAGCCGGCGATCTCGTGGCCATCCTGCAATCGGGGGCCTATGGCGCAAGCGCCAGCCCGGTCGGATTCCTCAGCCATGCAGCAGCCAAGGAAGTGCTTGTGGAGAATGGGGCGTTTGAGGTGATCGGGCGATAATCACACCCGCAGCAACCTGTCCCCCACCGCGAATTTCGATTTCAGCAAGCACTCATCATATTCCGCCTCCGCATTAGAATCGAACACGATGCCGCCGCCGACATTGAAGACCGCACGGCCGTCATCGAACAGCGTCATCGTGCGGATCGCCACCGAAAAGCGCATATCACCATTGGGGGACATAAAGCCGATCGCGCCGCAATAGGCGTTTCGCGACGACGCCTCCAGTTCACGCAGGATTTTCATCGCCCACATTTTTGGCGCGCCGGTAACCGAGCCGCAGGGAAACAGGGCCGAAAAAATGTCCTCCACGGTCACCTCGGGCAGAAGCTTCGCCCTGACATGGCTGACCATCTGGTGCACGGTGGGATAGGTCTCGATATCGAACAGGCGCGGCACATCGAGGCTGCCGACTTCGGTGATGCGGGAAATGTCGTTGCGCAGGAGATCGACGATCATGCGGTT
The DNA here is from genome assembly GCF_048298475.1 of Agrobacterium sp. El2ro-1b. Lineage (NCBI taxonomy): Bacteria > Pseudomonadati > Pseudomonadota > Alphaproteobacteria > Hyphomicrobiales > Rhizobiaceae > Agrobacterium > Agrobacterium sp. El2ro-1b. The sequence goes on from NZ_CP103458.1 coordinate 1,326,824, forward strand.
TTCGGCCAGCGTCTTTTCGTCCGCAAGCATCGCCGCGATGATCGCCCGGTCCTCTTCCGCATCCGCGCCGCGCGGCGTGGTTCCCTTCATCGGGTGGGTCTCGATGAAACCCTCGCCATCGACCGAGAAAAACAGTTCCGGCGAGCGTGACAGGATGACCGGGCCGCCAAGATCAACCAGCGCACCGTATTTCACCGGCTGCCGTTCGATCAGTGACCAGAAGGCCGTCAGCGGATCGCCATTCCAGCGGGCATGCACGGGCATGGTCAGATTGCCCTGGTAACAGTCACCCCGGCGCAGATGCTCGTGCAGCTGCTCGAAACGCTGCCGATATTCGGGAAGTGTCCATGCCGCGATCGGATCAGTGAGAAACGCGTCCGCATCCGGCACCGCGTCAGGCCGGGCAAAGCGGCCCTCATCCGGCTGCGGGCCGGAGAAGACGCCGAAGTTCAGAAACGGCACATTGCGGGGCTCCGCTGCAAAGGGCGCAAGCTTTGGCTCGAACAGGAAACCAGCCTCGTAGGACATGTAGCCGGCAAGGTATTTCCCGGCACGCCGCAACTCTTCCATGCGCTGAAGCGCGGTAAAAAACGCCTCTGGCTCGTCCGCGACGATGATTTCTTCCGGCTCGGTGAAGGCTGTCACCGTGCCGGTCGTATCATCCCGGAAAAGAACATAAGGCGCATGTGCCAAGGAAAAATCCGTAGAAGGAAAGTTTGGGGCGTTTAAAGCGGCGGATGGAAACCTCTCCTCCGTCATCCTCGGGCTTGTCCCGAGGATCTGCCGCTCGTTGATTTCTGCTACAGTGGTGGATCCTCGGGACAAGCCCGAGGATGACGTCGAGTGAGGGGAACGCTCTGCAACCTAGACCGGGTCTATGTCGCCTCGCGCCCACATTTCGACGGTTTCCGCATAAAAATCGGCGAAACGGCCTTCTTCGATCGACTTGCGGATACCCTGCATCAGCTCCTGGTAATAGGCAAGATTGTGCCAGGAGAGCAGCATGCCGCCCAGCGCTTCATTGGAACGCGTGAGATGATGCAGATAGGCGCGGGAATAATCGCGCGAGGCCGGGCAGTTGGACTGCTCGTCGAGCGGGCGCATATCTTCGGCATGGCGGGCGTTGCGGATATTGACGCGGCCACGGCGGGTAAAGGCCAGCCCATGACGGCCCGAGCGGGTCGGCATCACGCAGTCGAACATGTCGATGCCGCGCGCCACCGATTTCAGGATATCGTCTGGCGTGCCGACACCCATCAGGTAACGCGGCTTTTCGGTGGGTAGCACCGGCAGGGTGATATCGAGCATGCCGAGCATCACATCCTGCGGCTCGCCGACGGCAAGACCGCCAACGGCATAACCCTTGAGATCAAGCTCTTTCAGCCCTTCAGCGGAACGGATACGCAGGTCCGGCTGGTCGCCGCCCTGCACGATGCCGAACATGGCCTTGCCGGGCTGTTCGCCAAAGGCGACGCGGCAGCGTTCCGCCCAGCGCAGCGACATTTCCATGGCACGTTCGATTTCTTTGCGCTCGGCCGGCAGCGCGATGCACTCGTCGAGCTGCATCTGGATGTCCGAATCGAGCATGCCCTGAATTTCGATCGAGCGTTCCGGCGACATGTGGTGCAGCGAACCGTCCACATGGCTCTTGAAGGTCACGCCCTTCTCGTCGAGCTTGCGCAAACCGGACAGCGACATGACCTGAAAGCCGCCGCTGTCGGTGAGGATCGGGTGCGGCCAGCGGATCAGCTCGTGCAGACCGCCGAGACGGGCAACACGCTCCGGACCCGGCCGCAGCATCAGGTGGTAGGTATTGCCGAGAATGATATCGGCGCCCAGCTCGCGCACCTGATCCAGATACATGGCCTTGACGGTGCCAACGGTGCCAACCGGCATGAAGGCGGGCGTGCGGATGACGCCGCGCGGCATGGCGACTTCGCCGAGGCGCGCGCCACCGCTCGTGGCTTTCAGGGTGAAGGTGAATTTCTCGTGCATCAGTTTTTCCGGAACAACAGGCTGGAATCGCCATAGGAATAAAAACGGTATCCGGTTTCGATGGCGTGCCTGTAAGCGTCACGCATCGTTTCGAGACCGCAGAAAGCCGAAACCAGCATGAACAGCGTGGATTTCGGCAGGTGGAAATTGGTCATCAGCATATCGACAGCGCGGAAACGATATCCGGGCGTGATAAAGATGCCGGTCGCATCGGACCATGGGTGGATGGTGCCATCTTCGGCAGCCGCACTTTCGATCAGGCGCAGCGACGTGGTTCCGACGCAGACGATGCGCCCGCCCCGCGCCTTCACCGCATTCAGCCGGTCGGCGGTTTCCTGCGAGACGTGGCCGATCTCGAAATGCATCTTGTGATCGTCCGTATCGTCGGACTTCACCGGAAGGAAAGTGCCTGCCCCAACGTGAAGCGTCACGAAATGTCGCTCGATGTCGGCCTTGTCCAGTGCTTCGAACAGAGCGGGGGTGAAATGCAGCCCGGCGGTGGGGGCAGCGACAGCGCCCTTCTCTCGGGCGTAAATGGTCTGGTAGTCGGTCTGGTCCTGCGCATCTTCCGGCCGCTTGGCGGCGATATAAGGCGGCAAAGGAATATGGCCGACCGAGGCAATCGCCTCGTCCAGCACCGGGCCGGAAACGTCGAACAGCAGCGTGATTTCGCCATCCTCGCCCTTTTCCTCGACGGTGGCTTCCAGATGGGCAAGCCCGCAGGCCCCGCTGAATGAATTAGCAGTGTCGCGCTCATAACCGAAACGGATACGGTCGCCTTCCTTGATGCGTTTGCCGGGCCGCGCGAAAGCCTTCCAGCGCGACTGGTCGGTGCGCATGTGCAGCGTGGCCGAAATCGCCGTCTCCGGCGCACCGTCGCGCAGGCGCACGCCTTCCAGCTGGGCGGGAATGACACGGGTGTCGTTGAAGACAAGCGCATCGCCGGGCCTCAGGAAGGACGGCAGGTCGAAAACGCGATGGTCCTCCATGCAATTTTCATTCGGATCGACCACCAGCAGGCGCGCGCTATCGCGCGGGTTCGCCGGGCGAAGGGCGATATTCTCCTCGGGCAGATCGAAATCGAACAGGTCTACACGCATTGCAAGGGCTCTCGAAAATATCAAAACCCGCCCTGCATTGCGTGGGGCGGGTGGAAGGTGATGACAAGGGCGCCTCTACACTCGACGTCATCCTCGGGCTTGTCCCGAGGATCTAACCACGTTGACGTTGTGGATCGCTAGATCCTCGGGACAAGCCCGAGGATGACGTCTGAGTGGTTGGCAACCTTGTCATCAATGTGAAACGCCCCGCAGTTTCCTGCGGAGCGGGTAAACGCTTTATACGCTACGCTCAAGCCGCAGAAGCAAGCTTCATGGAAACGATGGAATCGGGATCCTTCACCGGCTCGCCGCGCTTGATCTTGTCGATGGCTTCCATGCCTTCGATGACCTGGCCCCAGACGGTGTACTGCTTGTTGAGCCACGGGGAATCCGTGAAGCAGATGAAGAACTGCGAATTGGCGGAGTTCGGGCTCTGCGAACGAGCCATGGAGCAGGTGCCGCGTACGTGCGGAATGGCGGAGAATTCGGCCTTCAGGTCTTCCTTTTCGGAGCCGCCCATGCCGGCGCGAGCCGGGTTGAAGCTTTCCGAACCCTTCTTGCCAAACTTCACGTCGCCGGTCTGGGCCATGAAGTCCTGAATGACGCGGTGGAAAACGACGCCATCATAAGCGCCTTCCGATACCAGTTCCTTGATGCGGGCAACGTGGCCCGGCGCAACTTCCGGAAGCAGCTGGATCACGACCTTGCCGGTCGTCGTTTCCATGATGATGGTGTTTTCCGGATCCTTGATCTCGGCCATGGTTATTCTCCTCTTTTCGGGCTCTATTGCCCTACCTTACTTCTTGCCGACGGTGACCTTGATCATCCGGTCGGGGTTGGAAACTTCGCCGTTGCCGCCGGCGCCACGCTTGATCTTGTCCACGGCTTCCATGCCGGACACGACCTTGCCGACCACGGTGTACTGACCGTTCAGGAACGGACCGTCGGCAAACATGATGAAGAACTGCGAATTGGCGGAATTCGGATCGCTGGAGCGGGCCATGCCGACCACGCCGCGCGTGAACGGCGTCTTGGAGAATTCAGCCGGAATATCGGCCATGTCGGAACCGCCGGTGCCGGCGCGCTGGGCGTTGAAGCCCTTCTCCATGTTGCCGTATTGCACGTCGCCGGTCTGCGCCATGAAACCGTCGATGACGCGGTGGAATGCGACGTTGTCATAAGCGCCCTTTTTCGCCAGCGCCTCGATCTGCGCCACATGCTTGGGCGCAACCTGAGGCATCAGTTCGATGACAACAGGGCCGTCCTTCAGCTGGACGGTCAGAAATTCAGCAGCCGAAGCGAAAGTGCTGGCGGCAAGCGCACCGGCAAACAGGGCGCCGGCAAAGGCAAATCGAACGAGTTTCATCGGATTGGCTCCAGAATGTAGGGCTGAAGTCAGCGCTTCAGCTTGGCGTTGAGGGCTTCAAGCACGGCTTTCGGCACGAAGGCGTCGACATTGCCGCCCATGGCGGCGATCTGCCGGACCAATGTGGCTGTAATGGGTCGCGACGAGGTGCCGGCGGGCAGGAACACGGTCTGAATATCAGGCGCCATCTGGCGGTTCATGCCGGCCATCTGCATTTCATAATCGAGATCGGTGCCATCGCGAAGGCCGCGCAACAAAAGATGCGCGCCATGCTGGCGGGCGGCATCGACAACCAGATTGTCGAAGGAGACGACTTCCACGCGCGCCGCCTCGCCCGGCAGGGTTTCGGAAAGCGCCCGGCTTATCAGTGTCGCCCGCTCCTCGAAGCTGAACAGCGGTGCTTTTCCGGGATGGATGCCAACGGCGACGATGACTTTGGACGCCACGTTCAGCGCCTGGATAAGCACATCCAGATGTCCGTTGGTCATCGGATCGAATGATCCTGGATAAAAGGCAATCGTCATATCGCTCTCAGATGGTGGGCGCGCTTCGATGCTGGGTATTCATGTGCCCGCCTTTTGTCATGGAGAGCCACGCGGCGCAAGACTTTATAACCACGCACCACAACCGGAAGGGTGGCGTGAACCGCGCATGAACGGGCCGTTCAGTGCGGTTTCACAGCTATTTTGTTTAAATGCACAGCATCGGGAAACCGAAACGCTCCTCACCCGTTAATCACCCGGAGAATTGAAAATGCTGGCCTTCATGATCGTCCTTTCGGTCATCGCATCATTCGCAGCTGAGTATCTTTTTCTCGAATGACGCCCCTCGCCAGTTTTCTGAACGCCAGATGAACGAGCCATTCAAGGAAGTTTCACCGGGGCGATGCTAATCGATTTTTACGGTTAACGCGGAACATGTTGAAACATGGTGCGTTAATAAAACACCAAAGGAACAGACAGATGTTTGTAAGAGAAAAACAGTCTACTTCGGCGAAAATCAGCGTCATCAGCACCGCCTGGACAGTACTGGTTATCGCAATGGTAGCAACGACGTTTAGCCTTTATGATCAGAAGCCTGAAGCCCAGGGACCGGACTACCCGCAGCTGACTGCCCGTTATCAGTATATGAATTATTACTGAGTAGCGGGGAGAATTTCCTCAAAACCCTAGGAGACGATATCATGTTCACATTTCTGACGATGCTTCTGGCCCTGATCAGCGTGATGTTCGTGACGTCAATGATCTCCGTCGTCGCCGAGATGCGGCGTGAGGATGAGGAATTCAAGGCGACGATCCGTCGAAACCGCGCTTTCTGAGCGCGGCGGATCGGCCTCAGCGCTTTTTAAAATGATTCTTCGCGACCGCCTGGACCCTCCGGGCGGTTTTATTTTGCCGCCTCACGGGGCACTACGGAGAAGATGACGGCGGAAAAACCGCCCTCCAATCACACAAGCGTTTTCAAAACCCCGTTTTTCCAAGGCAAATTCCCTTCAATTTCCCTTTGGATTGATTTAAGGAACGCCGATACGTTGCGGGCCGGAAGGCTGGCGACCGCGATGACGTTCCTGTGAGGTTTGCATAACGATGCTCGATTCCCTGAGAAATGCTTCTCGAACCATGGCAGCCAAGCTGCTGCTTCTCCTGCTTGTTGTTTCGTTCGGCGTCTGGGGCGTCTCCGCATCGCTTGTCACCGCCAATTCCCATGCCGTCATGACGGTGGGCGACCAGACGGTCAGCCCGCAGGAATTCCGGCTTGCCTATCAGCGCCAGGTTTCCGATCTCAGCCGCCAGTTCGGCACGAGACTGACGACCGAGCAGGCCAAGGCCTTCGGCATCGATCGTCAGGTGTTCAGCCAGCTTGCGGCCGGTGCGTCGCTTGACGAACTGGCCTCGAAGATGAATCTCGGCCTTTCGGAAAACCGCCTCGCCAACCTCATCGCCGAGGACCCGGCCTTCAAGTCGGTCAACGGCCAGTTCGACCGTAATCTCTTCAGCGAGCGCCTGCGCAATTCCGGCTTCCGCGAGGATGACTATATCAAGGAACGCAGCAAGGTTGCCGTCAGAAGCCAGATCGTCGAAGCCGTCTCCGATGGTTTTGCCGCACCGCAGGTGCTGGTAGATGCGCTGAAGCAGTATCGCAACGAACAGCGCGCCGTCGATTACGTCATTCTCTCCAACGCCGTCATCCCGCCGGTGAAGGCACCGGGCGACGACGTGCTCACGCCCTGGTTCGAAACCAACAAGTCGAAGTACCGCGCGCCTGAGTTCCGCAAGTTCACCTATGTGAAGCTGGAACCGTCCGATATCGCCGAGCCGGCTTCGGTAACGGACGCGCAGATCGCCGATTATTATAACAGCCACAAGGACAGCTTCCGCACCGCCGGTCGCCGCACCGTCGAGCAGCTGACCTTCCCGGACAAGGAAATGGCCGCCGCTGCCGCCGAGCAGATCAGGCTCGGCAACACCACCTATGACCAGGTGGTTAAGGATCAGGGCAAGACCGCCTCCGACGTCACGCTTGGTGAATTCACCAAGGATACCATCCCCGACCAGTCGATTGCCGATGCCGCCTTCGCCATCCAGAAGGATGGCGGCGTATCGCCGGTGGTTGACGGTTCCTTCGGCCCGATTCTTCTGCGCGTCACCGGCATCAAGCCGGAAACCACCCGCACGCTTGACGAAGCGAAAGAAGATATCCGCAAGGACCTCGCCACTGCCGCCGCTGCGGAAGAAATCACCAATGTGCATGATCGCTATGAGGATCTGCGCGCCGGTGGTTCTTCGCTCGCCGATGCCGCCAAGCAGCTCAACCTGAAGCCCGTCACCATTGACGCCATCGATGCCGCCGGCCTCAATGAAAAGGGCGATGCGATCGAGGGCCTGCCATCGCCGCAGCTGGCGCAGGACGTGTTCAAGACCGAACCCGGCACCGACGCCCTGCCGATCAATCTCGGCCGTGAAGGTTATATCTGGTTCGACGTCGAGCAGATCATCCCTGCCCGCGACCGCACGCTTGCCGAAGTCCGCGACGATGTCGTGGCCGACTGGACGGCGGAGCAGCAGCGCACCGCGCTGGCCGCCAAGGCAGACGAGCTGAAGGCCCGCGTTGAAAAGGGCGAAACGCTGGAAGCCGTCGCCGGTGAGCTGAGCCTTGCCGTCGAGCAGAAATCCGGCCTGCGCCGCACCAGCGAGGATGCGATTTTCGGCCGGCAGACCATCGCCGCCGTTTTCTCGGGCGCCGAAGGCGTGGTCGGCACCTCGGCCGATGCCGACGGTTCCAGCCGCATCCTCTTCAAGGTCACCTCCGTTGACACCAATGCGCCTGCAGACGCGCTTGCCAATGACGACCAGCAGTTTGCCGCCATTGCCCGCGCGGCCGGCGACGACATGCTGGATCAGATGGTCAACCGTCTGCAGAATGATTATGGTGTGACCATCAACCAGGCCCTCGCCGATCAGGCGATGGTCGGTTTCTAACCGGGGGGCGAGACATGGCCGAACTGAAGCCGCTGATCGCCAAGGTCGCGAACGGAGAAAGCCTGAACCGCGAGGATGCGCGCACGGCTTTCGACATTCTGATGTCGGGCGAAGCCACCCCATCGCAGATCGGCGGTTTCCTGATGGCGCTGCGTGTGCGCGGCGAAACGGTCGACGAAATCGTCGGCGCGGTTTCTTCCATGCGTGCCCGCATGCTGCCGGTTTCGGCCCCCGCCAATGCCATCGATATCGTCGGAACCGGCGGTGATGGCATCGGCACCTACAACATCTCGACGCTGGCCTCGATCATCACCGCCGGCACGGGCCTGCCGGTCGCCAAGCACGGCAACCGGGCGCTGAGCTCCAAATCCGGTACGGCGGATGCCCTCTCCGCGCTCGGCGTGAGGCTCGATATCGGCCCCGATCTCATCGCCCGCTGCATCGCAGAGGCCGGCCTCGGTTTCATGTTCGCGCAGATGCACCATTCCGCCATGCGCCATGTCGGCCCGAGCCGCGTCGAACTTGGCACCCGGACCATCTTCAACCTGCTCGGCCCGCTCTCCAACCCGGCCGGCGCAAAACGGCAATTGCTCGGTGTCTTTTCGCCACGCTGGCTGGTACCGCTTGCCGAAGTTCTGCGGGATTTGGGTTCGGAAAGCATCTGGGTCGTGCACGGCGACGGCATGGATGAAGTCACCACCACGGGCGTCACCCATGTAGCCGCGCTGGAAGACGGCAAGATCCGCACCTTCGACCTGACGCCGAAGGATTTCGGTGTCGAGCCGGCACAGATGAATGACCTCAAGGGTGGCGATGGCATCGCCAATGCGGCAGCCCTGCGCGAAGTTCTCTCCGGCAAGCGCAACGCCTATCGTGACATATCCTTGTGCAACGCGGCTGCGGCGCTGGTCATTGCCGGCAAGGCGGAGACGCTGAGCGAGGCGATGACGATTGCCAACGAGGCACTCGACAGCGGCAAGGCCGCCGCGGCGCTCGACCGTCTGGTCGCCGTATCCAACGAAGCCAATTCAGGGCAGGAATGAGAGCGAGACCATGAGCGACATTCTCAAAAAGATCGAGACCTACAAGCTGGAGGAAATCGCCGCCGCCAAGGCCAAGGTTTCTCTGGCCGATCTGAAGGCCATGGCTGCGGACCAGAGCGCACCGCGCGGTTTCTATAAGGCGCTGCGGGCTAAACAGGCCGCAGGCAAGTTCGGCCTCATCGCCGAAATCAAGAAGGCCAGCCCCTCCAAGGGCCTCATCCGCCCGGATTTCGACCCGCCGGCGCTGGCCGCCGCCTATGAGGCAGGTGGTGCCGCCTGCCTCTCGGTCCTGACGGATAGCCCAAGCTTTCAGGGCGCGCCGGAATTCCTGACCGCCGCCCGCAATGCCTGCGCTCTGCCGGCGCTGCGCAAGGATTTCATGTTCGACACCTATCAGGTGCATGAGGCCCGCGCCTGGGGTGCGGATTGCATCCTGCTGATCATGGCATCGCTTTCCGACGACGAGGCGAAGCGCCTCGAGGACGAGGCTTTTGCGCTTGACATGGACGTGCTGATCGAAGTTCATGATGCGGAGGAAACCGAACGGGCGCTGAAGCTCACTTCCCCCCTTCTCGGTATCAACAACCGCAACCTGCGCACCTTCGAAGTCGGCCTCGAAACCAGCGAGAAACTAGCGGGCCTGGTGCCGGCCGACAAGCTGCTGGTGGGCGAAAGCGGCATCTTCACCTTCGAGGATTGCCAGCGTCTCGAGAGAAGCGGCATCAGCACCTTCCTCGTCGGCGAAAGCCTGATGCGCAAGGACGATGTGACGGCGGCGACCAAGGCCCTGCTGACCGGCCAATCCGGCATTCTGGCCGCGGAATAATGCGCCCATGAGCGATAGCCAGAAGCTCACCCATATCGATGCCAGCGGCGAAGCCCATATGGTCGATGTCGGCGACAAGGCCGAGACGATCCGTGTCGCCGTCGCCGAAGGTTTCGTGAAGATGAAGCCGGAAACGCTGGCGCTCATCCGCGACGGCAATGCCAAGAAGGGTGACGTCATCGGCACCGCGCGCCTCGCCGGTATCATGGCCGCCAAACAGACGGCAAACCTCATCCCGCTTTGCCACCCGCTGATGCTGACCAAGGTGGCGGTGGATATTACCGAAGAGGCCACCCTGCCCGGCCTGCGGGTCGAGGCGATGGTGAAACTGTCGGGCAAGACCGGCGTGGAAATGGAAGCGCTGACCGCCGTCTCCATCGCCTGCCTGACGATCTACGACATGGCGAAAGCCGCCGACAAGGCGATGGAAATCGTCAACATCCGCCTTCTCGAAAAGAGTGGTGGCAAATCCGGTGATTTCAAAGCCAGCGTTTTCGGGCGACAGGAGAACTGAATGAAACCGCTGCTGCCCGTGGACGAGGCCATTACACGCCTTCTGGATGCAGCAGTTCCGGTAACGGACAGCGAGACCCTGCCGCTCGCCGACTGTGATGGCCGCGTTCTCGCAAGCGATGTCGCGGCGCGCCTCACCCAGCCCCCTTTCGATGCCTCCGCCATGGATGGTTATGCGCTGCGCAGCGCCGACGCGCCGGAGATCGGCTCGGTCCTCACCCTCATCGGCCAGGCGGCTGCCGGCCATGCCTTCGCAGGCAAGGTGGGCAAAGGCGAGGCCGTGCGCATCTTCACCGGTGCACCCGTGCCTGAAGGAGCCGATACGATCCTCATTCAGGAAGATGCGGAAGTGCTGGAAGGCGGCAAGATCCGCACCACCTTCGCTGTCGCCGCCGGGCGACATATCCGCCCGCGCGGGCAGGATTTCACTGAGGGCGAAACGGCTCTGGAAGCCGGCCGCGAACTCGGCTTCACCCACCTGACGCTGGCGGCGGCGATGAACCACGCAACGCTGTCAGTTTATCGCAGGCCACGCATCGCCATTCTCGCCACCGGCGACGAATTGCTGCCACCGGGAAGCGCGCCCGAACCCGCACAGATCATCGCCTCCAACACCTTCGGAGTCGCTGCACTGGCCCGGCAGGCAGGCGCGGAGGTTATCGATCTCGGTATCATCGCCGATGATGACAGCCTCATCCGCGCCGCCATCGGCAAGGCCGTTGCGGCCGGGGTGGATATACTGGTGACGCTCGGCGGCGCTTCCGTCGGTGACCATGATCTGGTGCAGGCGGCCCTGAAGGCGGAAGGCATGCAGCTCGATTTCTGGCGCATCGCCATGCGCCCGGGAAAACCGCTGATGGTCGGCGCGATCGGCAGCACGCAGGTTCTCGGCCTGCCCGGAAACCCGGTCGCAAGCCTCGTCTGCGGCCTGCTCTTCCTGGAGCCGCTGATCCGCAGGATCGCCCGTCGTGCGCCGCTGCAGCGCGGCACATCGGCCCGCACCGCAACGCCGCTGAAAGCCAACGACCATCGGCAGGACTACCTGCGCGCCCGTTTCAGCACCGACGAAAACGGTGCGCTGGTGGCGGAAGCCTATGCGAAGCAGGATTCATCCATGATGAAGATATTGGCCCATTCCGATGGCCTGATCGTGCGCCCGCCGCACGCGCCGGAGGCCGCGTCCGGGGCGACATGCCCGGTTATAAGGCTAAAGCCCTGACAGGCAGCGGTCCGGATTTCGACCCGCAATGAGCAGCCTTTTCCAAATCGTGCCGAATGGTTGCCCCCCTTCACAAAGTGGAGCCAGTGCCAGCCGCATGGCAGGGGAAGCACAGATAAAACTGTAACATCCCTGTATCTCGACACGGATGATAAAAAGAACCGCCTGAAAGCAGAGTCTCCCCGGCGTCATGCCTTTCCCCCAGCGGAAAGCTTCTCCATATTGTTGTGCCAAAATAAATCACATGAATCCTGTTATTGGGATTGACAGAATAAATGCGATACTGGCACCAAGACGAACAGTAGAGACAAAAACTACGGAAATCCTACAAAATGAAAATTACTTATTATTATCAATTAAATAAGATAAAAATCGACGAAAAAGAAATTTCAGGGAACAGAAATTAGTTTTCCATAAATTAAGCTTTCCAAAACAGCTCGTGTAATAATAATCATAGTCGATAAGCAGACTCACTGGAGTTTCTTGATGAACACGGCATCCACGCCCAAAACCACGGGGCCCGACATTGCCGGGCAGATTGCCTATGCCATGCGGAGCATGGGTGTTTCGCCGATCCCGCGTAATTATAGTCTGTTTTACGAAGCCTATATCGGCTCGAACCCGGCGCTCACGAAAGATCTGGCGGCGCTTGGCAACCGGGTCACGCAGGAGGATCTGGACGAGCTGTCATCGCGTTACGGCGAAGGCAATCCCAACCGCTCCATCGACGACGCGCAGGACAAACTGCGGCGCGAACTGGAGGCGCTGCTGGGCACGCTGAAGCGCGAACAATCCTCCATCGAGAACTACAACCGCATTCTCGGCGAAACGCGCCAGCGCATCGATGACAAGAACGCCGCCAGCAACAATATTCTGAGAAATGCGATTTCACTGCTGGCCGATGCCACCGGCTCGAAAATCATCGATGGCGAAAAGACGTTCAACGACGTCAACCGCCATGCCGAGGAAATGCATCAGGTGCGCCTTGAGCTCGATGAATATAAACGCATCGCCAACACGGATTCGCTGACGCGCCTCTCCAACCGGCGCGCTTTCGACGACCGGCTGGCCTCCGTTTATGACAGCTCCATCGGCCTGCAATATACCACGCTCGTCCTCCTGGATATCGATCACTTCAAGCGCATCAACGACACCTTCGGCCATCCGGTCGGCGACAAGATTCTCGCCACCGTCGCCTCCGTCATCCGCGCCAATGTGCGCAAGGATGGTTTCGTCGCCCGAAGCGGCGGCGAGGAATTCGCCATCATTCTGGACGGAAACACGCCGGAAGAGGTGATGGTGATGTGCGAGCGCATCCGCCTGTCGCTGGAAAGCACACCCTTCCGCAATTCGAGATCAGGTGCCGATTACGGCACGGTCTCCATCTCGATAGGCTTCGCATCAGCCGCACGCGCCACCAATCCCAGCGAACTTTACGGCCATGCCGATACGGCGCTCTACCACGCCAAGGAAACCGGCCGGAACCGTTCCGTCTTTTACGAGGACGGCATGCAGAACAATTATACCGGCAAGAACTGGCTGATTTATCGGACGTGAAAATTAGAGGGCAGCAGCCGTTCCGTTGACGCCCTCATTCATGTGCTTGTCACAGGAATCCAGCCAGACCAAGTCCTTGGGCTGAGAAGACTCTTCCCGCCGCGCAGATGCGCGTCGACTGGATTCCTGTGACAAGCACAGGAATGAGGGCGGGGTGACACAAGTGCATGCCCTTTAAGTGCCAACCTGTTGCTGCGGCAATTGATGCCTCACCACATGGTCTTCGCCGCCCGCACCGCCCATTCCCGATCATAAGTTTCCTGATCGAACTCCGCCTTCGCCGCCTTGAGGAGCAGGCCGGGTGTCGGTAGCGAGGCAGGGTCTACGAAATTGGCGGGGTTCCACAGTTCCGAGCGCATCAGCGCCCTGGCGCATTGGAAATAGACCTCGTCAATCGTCACCACGATGACGGTGCGCGGATGTTTGCCGTCCATCTCGAAGCTCTGCAGCAACTCCGTATCGACGGAAACCACGGCGTGGCCATTGATGCGCATGGTCGTATTCGAACCGGGGATCAGGAACATCAGCGCCACCCGCGGGTCACGCACGATGTTCAGAAGCGAATCGACGCGGTTGTTGCCGCGCCAGTCCGGCAACAGCACGGTCCTGTCATCGGCCACCCGCACCACGCCACCCTTGTCGCCGCGCGGTGAACAGTCCATGCCTTCAGGCCCCACCGTCGCCAGCGCGAGGAAGGGCGATGCCTCGATCATCTGCCGGTATTCCGCCGTCAGCGTGGCCGTCACCTTGGCGACCGAGGCTTCGCTCGTGCCGTCATAAATGGCATTCAGTTCCTCAACCGTGCGAATGATGGTCATGTCAGTTCCAATCCCTCGAAATCACCCCGCGCCGCCGAAAGGCGCAATCCCCTATTCTTCCGCTTCCGCCTTTTCCCGTTCCGCCCGCTCGCGCGCGGTGCGCGCGGCGACGAGATCGGCCGGCTGGGCATTGCCGCGGATCAGCGAACGGCCGGCATAGATGCCGCCGACGACTTCCATGGCGAAACGCTCCTCGTCGCGGTCGCGGAATTCCTCCACCAGGCGGGCGGCGTCTTCCCGCTCCTCGCCCATGGCGCCCAGCACTTCCTCGCTGAAATTCAAGGCTGATTCCAGCGTCTCGCGAATCTGGTAGTCGACGCCAGCCTTCAGAAGATCGATCGCATGGCCGCGGTCATAGGCACGGGCAAGCACGGGAACCAGCGGGAATTCATGCTTGACGATTTCCGCGATCCGCACGGCCGCGTCCTTGTCATCAACGCAGATAAGCACGGCCCGCGCCGTGCTGGCGCCCGCCGCATGCAGGATTTCCGCCCGCGATCCGTCGCCATAATAGACCTTGAAGCCGAACTCCGCCGCATCGCGCACGAAGTCGGCATCCTTGTCGATCAGCGACAGCGTATAACCGCGCGCCAGAAGCGGCTGGCTGACGATCTGGCCGAAACGCCCGAAGCCGATCAGCAGAATGCTGCCTTCGACATTCTCAGGCACATCGAGATCGTCGGTATTGGGAACCGCCGCCGGCACCAGCCGGTCATGCAGGATGACCATCAGCGGCGTCAGCACCATGGAAATGATGATCGTCGCCGTCAGAATGGCGTTGGCCTCCCGGTCGAGAATGCCGGCGCTGACGGCGGCGGAATAAAGCACGAAGGCGAATTCGCCGCCTTGCGCCATCAGCACCGCCCGCTCGAGGCTTTCACGCCGCGTGGTGCCGAGCGCCCGCGCCACGCCATAGATCAGGAAGGCTTTCAGCAGCATGTAGCCCGCGACGCTGACGACCACGAGCTGCCAGTTGGCGGCAATGACGGCAAGGTCGATCGCCATGCCGACGCCAAGGAAGAACAGGCCGAGCAGAATGCCGCGAAACGGCTCGATATCCGCCTCCAGCTGATGACGGAAGGATGATTCCGACAAAAGCACGCCGGCCAGAAACGCCCCCATGGCCATCGAAAGACCGCTGACCTGCATTAGCAGTGCCGACCCCAGCACCACCAGCAACGCCGCGGCTGTCATCACCTCGCGCGCGCCGGAGGCCGCCAGCAGGCGGAAGAACGGGTTGAGCAGATAACGCCCGGCGAGGATGAGTGCACCGACAGCGGCAAGCGCGATGCCGATCGAAAGCCAGCGCTCGGAGGCGGTCACATGTTCCCCACCCGAACCGAGAAAAGCGACGAGCGCCAAGAGCGGCACGATGGCGAGGTCCTCGAATAGCAGGATGGCGACGATGCGCTGCCCTTTCAGGCTCGACATGCTGTTGCGTTCCTGCAGCATCTGCATGACGATCGCCGTCGAGGTCAGCACGAAGCCAGTACCGGCAACGAAGGACATGATGACGGGAAAACCGAGGCTGACACCCACCAGCGTCAGGCCACCCATGCAGACCAGAACCTGCAATGCGCCGAGCCCGAAAATATCCTGCCGCATCGACCACAATCGCGACGGCTGCATTTCAAGACCGATGATGAACAGGAACATCACCACGCCCAGTTCGGCGACATGCAAGATAGCCTGCGAATCGGAAAAGAAACCGAGGCCATAAGGCCCGATCACGAGGCCGGCGGCCAGATAACCCAGCACCGAGCCGAGGCCGATGCGCTTGAAGATCGGCGCGGCGATAACGCCCGCCGCCAACAGCACGACCACCTGGGCCAGATCATTTCCGTTCGCTTCTACAGCCACACGCCACCCCGTTTTAATAGTGAGACGAGAGCTTTGCCCTCGCCTGATTATCCGCAATGCGTAAGAAGATTTCCGCCGTCATGCCGGACTTGATCCGGCATCCAGCCACGGCGAGGGTGCCTCCCCCGGTATTTTCTCTACCGGAAGCGCGGCTCCCTGCTCAAGCCCTTCTCCGCAAGCTGCCGCTCATAATCGGCAAACAGCGCGTCGCCGGTTTCACCCAGCTCCTTCAGATATTTCCAGGTGTAGATGCCGCTATCGTGGCCATCGTCGAAAACGATGCGAACCGCATAATTGCCGGTGGCGACCATCGAACGGATCGTGACATCGCGTTTGCCGGGCACCGTGACCTTTTGTCCCGGCCCGTGGCCCTGCACTTCCGCCGAGGGCGAAAGCACCCGCAACATCTCGGCGCCAAGCCGGTAAATGCTTCCATCGTCGAAGGAAACGGTCAATTCCCGCCGGTCTTTCGACACAAGCAGCTCGGTCGGCCAGGCATCACTCATTTTTCACTTCCGCAGGCTCGTCATATGCGTCAGAATTACGGACTTGCCTCACGATAGGCAAGCCACTACATCAGCTATAAGCCACATAGTCGGCCCCGTGTGTCCGGCGCGTGACGCGGTGAGGATGGAGACGTGAACAGTTTTTCCGGCTCGCTTGAAAAAGCGAAAACCCTGACGGAAAACAACGCCCCGATGGTGGACCCTTTCGGCCGCGCCATCACCTATCTGCGCGTCTCCGTGACCGACCGCTGTGATTTTCGATGCACCTACTGCATGTCCGAGCAAATGACCTTCCTGCCGAAGAAGGACCTGCTGACGCTCGAAGAACTCGACCGGCTCTGTTCCGTCTTCATAACGCGCGGCGTGCGCAAATTGCGGCTGACCGGCGGCGAGCCGCTGGTGCGCAAGAACATCATGTCGCTGGTGAGGAACCTTGGTCGGCATGTCCAAAGCGGCACGCTCGATGAATTGACGCTGACCACCAACGGCTCGCAGCTTGCGAAATTCGCAGCCGAACTTGCCGATTGCGGCGTGCGCCGCATCAATGTCTCGCTCGATACGCTCGACCGGGATAAATTCCGCCAGATCACCCGCTGGGGGGATATCGACCGAGTCATGGAAGGGCTCGATGCCGCGCAAGCAGCGGGCATCAAGGTCAAGCTCAACGCTGTGGCTCTGAAGGATTTCAACGACGCCGAAATGCCGGAACTGATGCGCTTTGCCCATGGCCGCGGCATGGACCTTACCGTCATCGAAACCATGCCGATGGGCGAAATCGAGGAAGACCGCACCGACCGCTACCTGCCGCTCTCGCAGCTGCGCGCCGATCTCGAACAGAACTTCACCCTTGTCGACAGCGACTTCCAGACCGGCGGCCCCGCCCGTTACGTGACGGTGAAGGAAACCGGCGGCAGGATGGGCTTCATCACGCCGATGACCCATAATTTCTGCGAAAGCTGCAACCGCGTTCGCCTCACCTGCACCGGCACGCTTTATATGTGTCTCGGCCAGGACGATGCCGCTGATCTGCGCACGGCGCTGCGCGCCTCCGACAGCGACGCCTATCTTTCCACCGCCATCGATGAAGCCCTGCTGCGCAAGCCGAAGGGGCATGATTTCATCATTGATCGCACCCATAACCGTCCCGCCGTCTCCCGCCATATGAGCGTGACTGGCGGCTGAGGCCGGCTGAACTTCTTTCTCGTCCACCCACCCATATAAACGGTTGAATTGCCAGCTCTACCGTGCCACGTCTCTATGCATGGAGGAATGCGTGGTCGTGCCTGGGAGGCTGCCCACTTCGCCCGGCAAGGGCGGCGGGATACTGCGCATGGTCTGGGATATTTGGGAATGGCATTGACGGACAATACGCGCGGCGCACTTTTCATGGCGCTCGCAATGGCAAGCTTCACGGCCAATGATGCGCTCACGAAGTCCGTCACCCCCTACATCAATACCGGCCAGATCATGTTCGTGCGCGGTATCATGACCGTGGTGCTGATCTATATCGCCGCCCGGCATTTCGGGGCGCTGCGGCCGCTGAAGACCCTGCTGCGGCCCATCATCATCCTGCGCTGTCTCTGCGAGGTGACAGCCGCCGTGCTTTATCTGACGGCGCTCGGCCTCATTGAATTCTCCAACGCATCGGCCATCCTGCAATCCCTGCCGCTGGTGGTGACGCTGGGGGCTGCACTTTTCCTGCGCGAGCCGGTCGGCTGGCGGCGCTGGGTGGCCATCATCGTCGGTTTCATCGGGGTGCTCGTCATCATCAGGCCGGGTCCTGAAGGTTTCACCCCGGGCGCGCTGCTGGTCGTCGCATCGCTCGCCGTCACCGCCGCGCGTGATCTCCTGACCCGGAAAATGTATGCCGATGTGCCCTCGCTCGCCATCACCGTCATCACCGCCTTCGTCAACATGGCGGTGGGCGGACTTCTGATCGTGCCATTCGGCGGCTGGCAGCCGATGAATTTTACGATCGTGTCGCATCTGGCCGGTTCGGCCATTCTGGTGATGGTCGGTTATCAGGCCATCATCCTGTCGATGCGAACAGGCGAAATCTCCTTCGTCGCACCCTTCCGTTACACCGGCCTGCTCTGGGGTTTCATGATCGGTGTGTTCTTCTTCAACGAAAAAATCGACAGCTACACCATCATCGGCGCCATGATCGTCATCGGTTCGGGCCTTTATACCTTCTATCGCGAAAGCCTGCGCAAACGCTCGCAGATGGCCAAGCGCGCGGCCGCGACACCCACGGCCGCAACCACGGTACGACCGGCTTCCGTTACGAAAGCTACCGTAACGGAAGAGGCTGGAGAATAACATGAAGAGCAGCCGTTTCCTCGACCGCACCACCCCGCCCCACATCATCACGCTTGTGGTCATCGCCGGCGTCGCGGCGCTGTGCATGAACCTGTTCCTGCCTTCGCTCTCCGCCATGGCGCTTTATTTCGAGATCGATTACGCGGTGATGCAATTTGCCGTGTCGGGTTATCTTGCCGCCACCGCCTTGCTGCAACTGGTCATCGGCCCGCTCTCCGATCTCTTCGGCCGCCGTCCTGTGATGCTGGCCAGCATCGCGATCATGATCGCCGCCACGCTGGTCTGCATGTTGGCCTCCGATATCACCGTTTTCATGATCGGGCGCGTGGCGCAGGCGGCCGTGGTTTCCGGCTTCGTGCTCGCGCGCGCCATCGTGCGCGACATGGTGCCGATGGAGCAGGCCGCCTCGATGATCGGTTATGTGACCATGGGCATGTCCGTGGTGCCGATGGTTGGCCCCACCGTCGGTGGGCTGCTGAACGACTTCTCCGGCTGGCAGTCCAGCTTTGCGCTGCTTGCGCTTCTCGGCGCCGGCATTCTGGTGCTCGCTTGGTTCGATCTCGGCGAAACCAATCAAAGCAAGTCGGCGAGCTTTTCGCAGCAGTTCCACGCCTGGCCGGAGCTTCTGCGCTCGCCGCTGTTCTGGGGTTATGCGCTGACCTCGACCTTCTCGTCAGGCATGTTCTTTTCCTTCCTCGGCGGCGCGCCCTTCGTCGGCAGCGTGCTTTACGGGCTGACACCCGCCATGCTCGGGCTGCAGTTCTTTTTCATGGCCAGCGGTTACATGCTCGGCAATTTCGTCTCCGGCCGTTATGCCAGCCAGATCGGCATCAGCAGAATGATGCTGTCGGGCAATGTCATCGCCATCGCCGGCATCGTCACCGCCATCGCGCTGATAACGGGCGGGGCCGAAAGCGCCTATGCGTTTTTCGTGCCGCTTGCCCTGATCGGCGTTGGTAACGGTGTCACGCTGCCCAGCGCCAATGCCGGCATGGTCAGCGTCCAGCCGCATCTGGCAGGCTCCGCCTCCGGGCTGGGCGGCGCCATGACCATCGGCGGCGGGGCGGCGCTTTCGGTGCTCGCCTCCTCGGTCCTGTCCAAGGAGGACGGAACCTGGCCGCTTCTTATGGTGATACTGGCGACCGGCCTTGTCGCCCTTCTCACCACCTATGTCGTAAGGCTGCAGGAACAGCGGCAATGATCGCCCCTCCCCGAAAAATACCCGGTCTCGTGCCCCCTGGTCTCATATTGGCCGGCGGGCTCTCGCGCCGCATGGGCAGCAACAAGGCAATGGTGACGCTGGGCGATGCGCCGCTGCTTTCCCATGTCATCCGCCGCATTACACCGCAGGTCTCAGACGTCACCATCAATGCCGCCATCACCGACAAAGGCAGCTGGGCAGAAGGGTTCGGCCTTCCGCTTTTGCCAGATACGCTGAACGGCCATGCCGGGCCGCTTGCGGGCGTTCTTGCCGGCATGCGGCATTTTCGCGATAGCGAGGCCGCCGGCGGCCATTTCCTGACAGCGCCCGCCGACTGCCCGTTTTTCCCCGACGATCTCGTGGCGCGGCTTTGCGAGCACCTCTCGGACGATGCGATCATCATCGCCGCCTCCAGCGGCCAGCTTCACCCCGTCTTCGCACTGTGGCCGGTGGCGCTTGCCGACGATCTCGAGGACTGGCTGAAGAACGATACAAACCGCCGCATCCGTGCCTTCCTCGCCCGCCACGTCACCATCGGCGTGGCGTTCCCGCCGCTGGAAACGGCCAGGGGCAGCCTTGACCCGTTCTTCAACATCAACACGCCGGATGAACTGGCGCTGGCGCGCAGCCATCTGGAGACTATGGAAACATGAGCAAGCAGAAGGTCTTCGGCATTGCCGGCTGGAAAAATTCGGGCAAGACCGGGCTTGCGGTGCGCATCGTCACCGAATTGACGGCCCGTGGCTACCGTGTCTCCACCATCAAGCACGCCCATCATGATTTCGATATCGACAAGGTCGGCGCCGATAGCTGGCGTCACCGCCAGGCCGGCGCACACGAGGTCACCATCGTCTCCGGCACCCGCTTCGCCATCATGCATGAGCTGCGCGGCGAACCGGAGCCCTCGTTCGAGGACATCCTCTCCCGCCTCGCCCCCTGCGATCTGGTGCTGATCGAGGGTTACAAATACGAGCCCGTGCCGAAGATCGAGGCGCGCCGACTGGAAGCGGCAAAAACCGAACCGCTCGCGCCGCTCGACCCGCATATCGTCGCGATTGCCGCAGATCATGAGGTGGCGGACACTGCCCTGCCCGTTTTTGATCTCGATGATACAGGTGCCATTGCCGATTTCATCGAGAGGACGGTTGGATTGGTGAGGGGATAATTGCCCCTGGAACTGGGGGACGATTACCGAGCCGACAATAAAAATGAAAAAGCCGGGCTCATCACCCGGCTTCATCATTCCTTGAGAACGCAATACCTATTCAAGGAAACCTGATGGGTTCACCGGCGTCGCATCCTTGCGAACTTCGAAGTGAACCTGCGGACGCTTGGCGCTGCCAGTCATGCCTGATGTGGCGATGGTCTGGCCACGCTGAACCTTCTGGCCGCGCTGTACGTCGAGATTGGCGGCGTTGCCGTAAACCGTGACTTTGCCGTCGTCATGGCGGACCAGCACCGTGTTGCCGAGCTGCTTCAGGCCGTTGCCGGCATAGATGACCACGCCGTTTTCAGCGGCCTTGATCGGCGTGCCCTCGGGAACCGAGATGTTGATGCCGTCATTGCGGCTGCCTTCGACATTGTCACCGAAATTGTTGATGACCGCGCCGCGAACCGGCCAGCGATATTTGCCGATGCCGGTGGATTCCGGAGCGACGGACGCCATGTCGGCCTTCTTCTCGATATCACTGACGCTGGCGGTGGCCGGTGTTGCGGGCACAGAGGTGGCGGGAGCAGCAGCCGGGGCCTTATAGGGCTCGGGCTTCACCGATGCGGTTTCGACGGCCTTGACTGCAGCAGCTTCCTTGGCAGGAACGGAGGCGGTCTTGATTGCATCCGTGCCGGCACCCGGCATGTTGAGCGTCTGGCCGACACGAATGCTTTCGGTGGAAATGCCGTTGGCGGCCTTGAGAGCGGCAACCGAGACACCGTTTGCACGGGCGATCTTGGCCAGGCTGTCGCCCGGCTGAACCTTGTAACCACCGGTCGGCGGCAGCGGCTTGCCGCCCGGAGGCGTCAGCTTGCCGGCTTCGGCGGAAAGCTTGTCACGGGCGGCGGCCTGCGACGGCAGCACGGCCACATTCCCATCCGGGGCACGCAGCGGTGTCGGCTGGTCGCCATTGCGGTTGAGAGCGATATTGCCGGCGGCATCCTTGGCGGCGTTGCGGGCCTGACCGAATTTCGGAATGAGGATCGACTGGCCAGCCTGCGCCGAAGACGCGGTTTTCAGGCCATTGACCCGCAGCAGTTCCTTTTCCGGCACGCCGTAGCGGTTGGAAATGGTCGCAATGCTTTCGCCGGGGCGCAGCGTGACCGAAGACGCGCCGTCCGTGTGCCAGCCGTTCTTGTCGGAACGAACCGTCGCGGTCGTCAGATTGTCGGTTGGCGCGGCGGCCTGCCGGGCAGGTGCCGCAAGAGACGGCGCGGCTGGGCGCTGGGCCGACGGGAAAGGCTGGGCCATGGCTTCGTTGCGGGTCGACGGATCGCGGCTTGCCACCGCCGTCGGCGCCGACAGCTCGGAGCGCTGCACCGGCGAGGCCGAAGCGCGGGCGGTCGAAGGCTGAACGCCGCCATAACCACCGGATTGCTGCGGATAGGAATTGCCCGCCATGTTCTGATTGGCGTATCCGCCCTGCGGCGCGGCAGAGGCGTAACCGCCGTTCATGTCGCCCTGCGGAACCGGGGCCTGCCCATAAGCACCGCCGCCCTGACGGGCTGGAATTGACGCCGTTGTCATCCGATCCGGTCCACTGGAAAAGAGGCCGCTGAACCGCGTTGCATCCGAGCTACAGCCCGTTGCGACGCTTGCCAGCAATGCCGCTGCGAACATTTTTGCGACTGATTTTCCGATTTTAGACGAATGTCTCATACGCATGACTCGATCTACACTGACGCCAACCCGCCGCATCGAGATCGACCCGGCACAAATTTCACTTCTTGCAAGGCCCATTTCCCGAGGTGGGGAAAACCATGCGTCGATGTTTATGATTAAAGCGCGTTAGTGTTACCACGCCGTTAAAACGTTAAGCCGCTCAGCGCTTTTTTGACACTTCGATAACCATGACGAAAACTGGATGCGTCATGTCGAGACAATAATGATATTGAAAATCAGATAGTTGCGACAATTCAGAACATTAGAAGACAAAAATGAATTGCCTTCAAAATTTTCATTTCGTCACAAATGCCGCGCAATATGGCTGCCGAGTGGCAGATACGGCGTCTCGAACAGCTCTTCCTTCTCGAAGCGGCTGCCGGTCTTGGAGAAGCGGGTCATCACGCAGCGCTCATCTTCCAGGATGATCGGCGCGATCATCATGCCGCCGGAAACGATCTGCTCGGCAAAGAAGCGGGGCATAGTGGTGAAGGCGGCGGTGGAGACGATACGGTCGAAGGTGCCCTCACCCACCAGACCGTTGCTGCCATCCGCCTGGCGGATGACGACGTTGCGGATGGAAAGATCGTCGAGACAGTTCTGCGCCTGCTGCACCAGCGTCTTGTAACGCTCCAGCGAAAACACCCGCTCCACCCGGCGCGCGATGATCGCCGTCATGAAACCGCTGCCGGTGCCGATCTCAAGCACGCGCTGGCCGGGTTTGAGCTGCAGGCGGGCAAGGATTTTCACGGCCATGTCCGCGCCTTCCATGAAGGAACCGCAGTCGATCGGGATCGTGCGGCTGGAATAGGCGTCGGCCGCAAATTGCGGCGGCACGAATTTGGAACGCGGCGTCTGCTCAACCGCCGTCAACAGGTCGAGATCGGAAATCCCCTCGCCCCGCAGGCGGAGAACGAGAGCGGCAAAACCTTCCTTTTCGACCATGGCAGATTTCAATCGGCGACTCCGAATCCAAGCGCTTGCGCAACCCGATCCTTGACCGTGTAGTCCGTCAGGTCAAGCTTAAGCGGCGTGACCGAAATCTTGCCGTGCTTCAAAGCGTGGATATCCGTGCCCTCGCGGAAGGTACCGAGGCGTTCGCCGAAGCGTAACCAGTAATAAGGAAGACCACGACCATCCTGGCGTTCTTCCACCGTCAGGCCGAAATCGAGCTTGCCCTGCCCGGTGACTGACACGCCCTGCACATCCTTTGGCGCACAATTGGGGAAATTGAGGTTGAGGAAGGTGCCGTCAGGCAGATCGACATTCATCAGCTTGCTCAGAAGATCCGGCGCATAGGTCTCGGCAACCTCCCACGGCACGACACGGCCTTCGCCGTGGCTGAAGGCCTGGCTAAGCGCGAAGGAGCGCACGCCTTGCAGCGTGCCTTCGATGGCGCCGGCAATGGTGCCGGAATAGGTCACGTCATCGGCCATGTTGGCGCCGGCATTGACGCCAGAGAGCACGAGATCGGGCTTTTCCGGCAGGACTTCGCGAATACCCATGATGACGCAATCGGTCGGCGTGCCACGCAGCGCGAAATGCTTGTCGGAAACCTTGCGCAGCCGCAGCGGCTCGGAAAGCGTGAGCGAGTGTGCGAGACCGCTCTGGTCGGTTTCCGGCGCAACGATCCAGACATCGTCAGACAGCGTGCGGGCGATACGCTCCAGCACCGCCAGACCCTCGGCATGGATACCGTCGTCATTGGTCAGCAAAATCCGCATGTTTCTCTCTCCGCTCTTTATGTCTTCAGGGACGGAGCATCCTCTCCTCCGGCGGTGAAGTGTGCAGTTCTCTCAACGTCATCCTCGGGCCTGTCCCGAGGATCTAATCACGTCTCAATAAATCGACAGGTTGCAGATCCTCGGGACGGGCCCGAGGATGACGTCGGCGTAATTGGCAGAACTCGCCCTTCCAATAACGCTGCGCTCCTTCAAGCCGCCTTCTCGATCCGCGTCAGACCGCCCATATACGGCAGCAGCACGTCCGGAATTGTGACGGAACCGTCGTCGTTCAGGTAATTTTCGAGAACCGCGATCAGGCAGCGGCCGACAGCCGTGCCGGAGCCGTTCAGCGTGTGCACGAACTTCGTCGCCTTGTCGTCCTTGCCGCGATAACGCGCATTCATGCGCCGCGCCTGGAAATCACCGCAGACCGAGCAGGAGGAAATTTCACGATAGGTGTTCTGGCCGGGCAGCCACACTTCCAGATCATAGGTCTTGCGGGCGCCAAAGCCCATATCGCCGGTGCAGAGCGTCAGGGTGCGGAAATGTAAGCCCAGACGCTTCAGCACTTCTTCGGCGCAGGCCGTCATGCGCTCATGCTCGGCAACGGCACTTTCCGCATCGGTGATGGAGACAAGCTCACACTTCCAGAACTGATGCTGGCGCAGCATGCCGCGCGTGTCGCGTCCGGCCGAGCCCGCTTCCGAACGGAAGGACGGTGTGAGCGCGGTGAAACGCAGCGGCAGTTTTTCCTGCTCGAGAATTTCGCCCGATACGAGGTTGGTCAACGTCACTTCCGCCGTCGGGATCAGCCAGCGGCCATCGGTGGTCCTGAACAGGTCCTCGGCGAATTTCGGCAATTGCCCGGTGCCGAACATCGCCTCGTCACGCACCATCAGTGGCGAAGAGACTTCGGTATAGCCGTGTTCGCGGGTGTGCAGGTCGATCATGAACTGGCCGAGCGCCCGTTCCAGGCGCGCCAGCTGGCTGGTCAGCACCGTGAAACGCGAACCGGAGAGCTTGGCCGCCCGCTCGAAATCCATGTAGCCGAGCGCTTCACCAATCTCGAAGTGTTCCTTTGCCGCGTGGTTCCAGCCGGGCTTCTGGCCGGTGACGCGGGTCACCACATTGTCATGCTCGTCCTTGCCGTCAGGCACATCGTTGAAGGGCATGTTCGGCAGGCGCGACAGGGCGTCGTTCAGCTCGGCGGAGACCTGACGGTCCTCCTCCTCGGCGCGCGGCATGTTTTCCTTGATGTCGGCGACTTCGGCTTTCAGCTTTTCCGCCAGTTCCATGTTCTTCTGCGCCATGGCGGCGCCGATTTCCTTGGAGGCGGCATTGCGGCGGGACTGCATGTCCTGCAGGGACTGGATGACGGAACGGCGCTTTTCATCGAGAGCGATCAGACCTGCCGCCGCGGGCTCTACGCTGCGCCGTGCAAGGGCCGCATCAAAAGCTTCGGGGTTTTCGCGTATCCATTTAATGTCGTGCATCGTCGTTCCAGACCGTTGTTGCATCGTCGCGTTTTACAGCAAAACGCCGGGAATGAACCCGGCGCGAGGATTTTTTGAGCGGTGAGACCTTCAGAAAAATCAGGTCTCTTCCAGCTCCGTGCTTTTGGATTCCGCCGCACGTTTCCTCTCCACGAGTCGAGCCATGTAGATGGAAATCTCGTAGAGAATGATCGCAGGCAGCGCAAGACCGATCTGGGACATGGGGTCCGGCGGCGTCAGCACGGCGGCGACCACAAAGGCCATGACGATGGCGAATTTGCGCTTTTCCCTGAGCCAGTCGCTGGTCAGAAGCCCGACGCGCGCCAGAAGCGTGGTGACGACCGGCAACTGGAATACCAGACCGAAGGACATAACCAGCGTCATGATGAGGCTTAGATATTCTGACACCCTCGGCACCAGCGAAATCGCCACCTCGCCTGTCTCTGGCAATCTCTGCATTCCGATGAAGAACCACATCATCATAGGAATGAACATAAAATAAACCAGCGCGGCGCCGATCAAAAACAGAATCGGCGAAGCGATCAGAAACGGTAAAAAGGCCGCTCGTTCGTTTTTATAGAGGCCGGGAGCGATGAATTTGTAGAGCTGGGAGGCGATCACCGGAAAGGAGATCACCAACGCCGAGAACATGGCGACCTTAATCTCCGTGAACAAGAGTTCTTGCGGCGCGGTATAGATCAGCCCGGATTTCGACACATCAAGACCGGCCCATCCGATAGCCCACTTATAAGGCAGGACAAGCAGGTTGAAGAGGTGCTTGGCGACGGCGAAACAGGCGATGAAGGCGATAAAAAACGCGCCGAGCGACCAGATCAGCCGCGTGCGCAGTTCCATCAGGTGTTCGATAAGCGGCTGCGGCTTGTCCTCGGTATCCCCGCTCATGCTTCATCCTTTTTGGGCTTTGCAGCCTTGGTTCTCGCCGCTTTTACCGGCTTCGCATCAGCCACCGCCACGGATTTTTCGGCCGCGATCTTCTTGACGGTCGCCTTTTTGGCGACGGCCTTTACGGTCGGCTTCGGGACGGCCGGTTCACCGGCATTGGTGGCGACGGTGGTTTCCGGCGTTGCCACGGCCTTGCTGCGGCTCACACGTTTCGGCGTGGCGGCAACCGCTTCGGCCTCGACGGTGGCAATCGATTTCACCCGTGCGCGTTTCGGTTTCTCTGCCGCGACCGCGGCTGCGGCAACTGGAGCCGGTGCTGCGACGACGACTGGCGGCGTATCCGGAAGCTTCATATCCGGCTCGGGCACGCTGACCAGCGGCGCAACAGGCTCACTCGTGGCCGGTGCTGCGGTGGACGACAGCCCATCGGAAGGGCTCGTCGCCTTCTGCAGATCGGACTTGATCTCATTGCCAAGCTGGCGAAGCGGGTTCATCGCATCGCGCAGCGAGTTGGTCGGGTTGAGATTGCGGACATCGGAGATGGTCTGGCGCACATCGTCCATGTCGGCCTCTTTCAGGGCCTCATCGAACTGGGTGCGGAAATCCCCCGCCATCTTGCGAAGGCCGGCCATCGTCTTGCCGAAGGCGCGGATCATGGGCGGCAAGTCTTTCGGTCCGACAACCACGATCAGCACGACCGCAATCACCAGAAGCTCGCTCCAGCCGATATCTAACATCAATATGCTCCCGAGACCCGAACGCCAGTCTCACAACAAACGGAACAGGCCGCTTACTTGATCTCGTCAGCCTTGTGGTCGACAGTCTTGGCATTCGCGTTGGCATCGGCCGGCGGCGGCGTCTGGTCTTCGTCAGCCATGCCCTTCTTGAAGCTCTTGATGCCCTTGGCGACATCACCCATCAATTCCGGAATCTTGCCGCGTCCAAAGAGGACGAGAACGATCACCAGCACGATGAGCCAATGCCACACACTAAAAGAACCCATAACTGCAACTCCTGAATTTCGCTTTCAGACGATGTAAGACGTTTGAAAGGCTTTTTCAAACGACAAATCGTCACTGCGACGGGCCGTGCCCATAAACTTTTCGCGTGTATCCCGTGGGCCTATGACGATATCAATCGTCACCATCGCCGCCACCCGGCGCAAGGAGGCCCAGTTCCTCCAGATCGAGCTGCGTGATCGGGTCTTCATCCTCACGCAATTCGTCGCTCATCATCGGCAGAGGCACGCCGAAATTGGACGGTATACGGCCCGAAAGCAGCCCCGCTCCCTTCAGTTCCTCAAGGCCCGGCAGATCCCGTAACTCCTCAAGGCCGAAATGATCGAGAAACTCCACCGTGGTGCCGATCGTCACCGGCCGGCCCGGCGTACGCCGACGACCGCGGAAACGCACCCAGCCTGCCTCCATCAACACGTCGAGTGTGCCGCGTGAGGTCTGCACACCACGGATTTCCTCGATCTCGGCGCGTGTCACCGGCTGATGATACGCGATAATCGCCAAAACCTCCAGCGCCGCGCGTGACAGCTTCTTCGGTTCCTTCTCCTCCGTACGGATGACGAAGGAAAGATCACCCGCCGTGCGGAACGCCCATTGCCCGCCCGCCTGCACGAGATTGACACCACGCTCGCCATAGGCAGCTTTGAGCCGGTGCAGAATGGCGACAATATCCATGCCGCGCGGCAATCGCTCGGCAATAAAAGCAACGGAAACCGGTTCGGCCGAGGCGAAAACCAGCGCTTCTGTGATCCGCTCGGCCTCCTTCAGCTGGCGTTCGGAAAATACGGTGGGTTCTATTCCCACCCCATCTGTCACGATCGTTGCTTCGGCTGTCTCATCGTTATCAATCACTGTCAGCCCTCTCGGCATTCACCGCACGGTCGTCCCTTGTGCCACGGCGCATATAGAGGGGCTGGAAAGCGCCCTCCTGCCGGATTTGCAGCGATCCCTCGCGCACCAACTCCAGCGAGGCGGCAAAGGCGCTGGCGATGGCCGTCACCCGCATGGCGGGATCGGGCACATATTGCAGCAGATATTGATCGAGCACCGTCCATTCACCGACATCTCCGAGGAGACTGTTGAGAAGCTCGCGCGCCTCCACCAGCGACCAGACCTGCCGTTTTTCGATCGTGACCTGGGTGATGGCCTGCCTCTGCCGCAGATTGGCATAGGCGCTCAGAAGGTCGTAGAGGTTCGCCTCGTAAGCCGAACGGTTGATATGCGGAATATGCTCCGGGGCACCACGGGCAAAGACATCACGGCCAAGCTGGGCACGGTTGACGAGGCGTTCCGCCGCCTCGCGCATCGCTTCCAGGCGTTTGAGCCGGAAGGCCAGCGTCGCCGCCATTTCCTCGCCGGACGGGCCGTCGTCCTTCGCCTGCTGCGGAATGAGCAGTTTGGATTTGAGAAAGGCGAGCCAGGCCGCCATGACCAGATAATCGGCCGCAAGCTCGATGCGCACGCGGCGTGCGCTTTCCACGAATTGCAGATATTGCTCGGCAAGCGCCAGCACCGAAATGCGCGACAGATCAACCTTCTGGGTGCGGGCAAGGTGCAGCAGCAGATCGAGCGGGCCTTCAAAACCCGCGACATCGATGACCAGCCCGGCCTCGCCCGTCAGCCGCTCCGGCGTCACATCCTGCCAGAGCTTGTCCATCGGCGTTGAATTGCGAGACTTGTCTGCGGCCATTGTTCCATCCGCCGGATGTCCGGCCTGTGATCCCGAGTGGACGACCGCCGCCCGATCGTCAGGAAACGGCCCACATGGCGTTGAATTCGGCTCTCAGTTCCGCCTCGTCAGACGGGTCGGCGGCGGGAAAACCCGCTTCCACGGCCCGCACCCGCTCCAGCGAACGGCCGGAAAGAACGGGAACCTCCTTCACGACTTCAAGCATTTCACCCATCACGCCATTGCAATGCAAGACTATATCGCAGCCACCCGCAACAATATTCGCAGCCCGCTCGCCGAGCGTGCCCTTCAGCGCATTCATGGAGCTGTCGTCGGACATCAGCAGACCGTCAAAACCGATGCGGCCGCGAATGATCTCATCGATCACCTTCTTCGACGTCGTCGCCGGCCGCTCGCGGTCGACGGCGTTAAAGACGAGGTGCGCGCTCATCGCCATCAATTCATGCTTCAGGGCCCGGAACGGCACGAAATCACGGGCATCCAGCTCATCAAGCGGCACATCGACTACAGGCAGTTCGTGGTGCGAATCGACCATGCCGCGACCGTGGCCTGGCATGTGTTTCATGACAGGCAGCATGCCGCCCGCCTTCAGCCCGTCGGCCGCCGCCTGCCCCATCTCGGCTACCATGGTCGGCGAGTAGCCATAAGCGCGGTTACCGATGACGTTGCTGGCGCCTTCCACCGGCACGTCGAGCACCGGCAGGCAATCGACATTGATGCCGAATTTCATCAGGTCAAAGGCATGCAGGCGCGACATCAGCCAGGCGGCGCGCAGGCCTTCTTCGCGGTCGCGCTCGTAAATTTCACCGAGAATGCGGGCATTCGGATAGGCCTGCAGGATCGGTGGCTTGATGCGCTGAACGCGTCCGCCTTCCTGATCGATCAGCACTGGCGCGTCCGGCCGTCCAACGGCATCACGCATCGCGGCGACGAGATCGGTGATCTGCTGCGGCTCGCCAATATTGCGCCCGAACAGGATGAAACCCCAGGGCTGCTCGCCGCGGTAAAGGGCGATCTCGTCGGCAGTCAGCGAAAGCCCGCTGCATCCGAGGATCATAGCTTTGCAATCGGTCATGGTATCACGCCTGTCTTGGAATAGATGGGAAGAACTTTGCCTGCTCCTCGGCCGGTGCGAGGGCGGCGACGTTTAACGTTCGTCACCCCGGCCTCCGAGCCGGGGTCCAGCGCGATCAAGTCCTTGATCGCATAAGACTCGTCTCACGGCGCAGACGCGCCGTGGCTGGATGCCGGATCAAGTCCGGCATGACGGAGGTTAGGTGCTCCGTCACTGTTGTTAGACAATCAGCGCCGGGGGTACTCCCCCCGGCGCGTCTCTATTACCGCGCGACCAGGCAGCTGCCACCGGCTGAGCGGAACTTTTCGCACAGCGCCACGGCTTCGTTCTTGTCGCCGGCCGGGATACGGACGCGGTAGAACGTGCCCTTGCCGGCGATTTCGGCAGCCTTGATGTCGACGCCGCGTCCACCGATGACCGAGCCGAACTTGGCGGACATGTTCTGGTAGGACTTCTGGGCTTCGGCCTGGCTCGGCAGCGAGGCGATCTGGATATAATAACCACCGGCAGACGGCGTGCTGGTCGCAGCGGGTGTTGCCGCTGCGGTCTGCTGCTGTGCAGCCTGCGGCTGGGCAGGAGCGGTCGTCGCGGGGCGGACATTGCCCTGGTTGGTCACCGTTGCCACCACATTGGCAGGCTGCGAGGACGGGCGCGCCGCCGGAAGCGGTGCTGCCGATTGCGTAGACGGCTTGGCGGCGGCAGGCGTGTTGGCCTGCGGCTGAGCCTGCTCCGGCGCCACCGGAACCCGCGAAGCGGCGATGACGGCGGGAGCGCCCTCACCCGGCTTGGCGGCCTGGGGTGCTGCAAGCTCCGCGACCTTGTCGGCCTTTGGCGGCTGGGCAGCCGGTGCATCGACTTCCTGCGCCACCAGCGTACCGTCAGGCTTGACGATCATGGTGCGGACCTTGCGTGGCGAAACGCCTGTGGCACCAGCGCCCTCGTTCTGTGAGGCCTTTTCTTCCGGCGAAAGCAGGCGCGGATCCTCGGTCTCGCCAACCGGCGTGCCGGCTGCTTCCATATCCGCGTCGTTTTCGCCTTCCAGCGGCAATTGTTCGGGGATCAGCGTGCGCTGAACCACATCGACCGGTTTTTCGTTGCTGGAGATCAGCGCCGGCTGCTTGGGATCAGCAGCGGCGCCGCCGGCCACGCGGTCATAAACCGCCTTGTCCTGATTTGGTACGACGCGACCGCCCGGATTTTCCGGTACGACCTTCATCGGATCATTGTCAGCCGAGATGATGACCGGCGCGCCATTCGAGCCGGTGCCCGACGAACCGCCTGACACCAGCGCGTAAACGCCGCCGCCGATCAGCACCAAACCGATTGCAGCTGCCACCGGCATGATCCAGCGGCGACCACCGCGTTCATCCTCATCGCGATAGGCGGCCTGATGATCGACATAGGTTTCGGCATCGCGGGGGGCATTGCCACGGGAAGCGGCAGCCTCCTGCATGGAGCGGCGGAAATCCTCTTCCAGCGCCCGCTCGAACTCATCGGCCTCTTCCGGAGCCGGCGCAGGGCGCGCCTGGGCGGCACCGCGGTTTTCCGCATGTTTGTGACGGTCAAGACCACCGGCGACTGCGGGCGCAAACAGCGTCGCAAGCTCGGTATCGATATCGAGATCTTCCTCGTGACGGCGAGCGGCCGGCTTGGGCTCGAAAACCCCGACCGGCAGTTCCGGCACATCCATCTCGATGATGGTTTCCGGATGCTCTTCCGTCTCGCCGATCTGCGACGGATCGAATGGCAGGCTTTCCAGCGTCTGCGGCACGGCCGGCTGCGCGGCAACAGGGCGCGGCTGAACCGGAGCGGCAACGACCGGCGCTGCGGCGATCGGAGCGGCGGCAACAACGGACGCGGGGCGCGGCTGCGGCGCAGGCTCGTGCCTCACCGGCTGCGGCGCAACAGCAGCAATCGGCGCGGCAGGCTGCGGACGCACGGGCTGCGGCGCGGGTGCAACCTCCGCCTCGGCGATTTCGGAAAGATCCAGATCAAGGTCGAGATCATCAAGCGCAAGCTCGAAATCATCATCATTGAAGCCGGCGAAATCCGCGAAATCCGGTTCCTCGATGGGCGACGCGGGCGCGGCGGCGGCAACTGTTACTGCCTTCGCGGGCGCTGCGGTAAACACAGGCGGCTCGACTTTCGCAGCCGGAGCCGCGGGTTCGGTCTTGACGGGCTGCGCCTCACCGCGCTCGGGAATGGAATATTGCGCAACGCCGTAAATCAGCTCATCCATCGGCGAGAGATTTTTTGCGGCCGGCCTCTCGGCAATTGCCGGCGCCAGCGGTTCTGCGGCAGGCGTGAACACCTCGGCGACCGACGGGGCAAAGGATGGTGCGGTCTCTTCGGCCTGAACAACAGCAGGAGCGGGCTCGACCTGCGGTTCAACCCGCGACGCAGCCGGGTAAAGTTCGGATCGCGGTTCGACCCGTCGCGGATCGACGGCCGAAACATCACGGCGCGCGCCGAAATTGGCGAGCGGCAGCCTCAGGCTGGAAAATTCCAGCGAAGAACGGCCGCCATGCGACGGAGGACGGACCGAAACCGGCGCGGGCGCTGCTTCCGCAACGGCACTCTCCACCTCGTCAGCGAGATCGAAAGCCTGCGGCTCCGGTGCGTAGGCGTGAGCATCGGCAGAAATATTGCTGGAAACATCGGCCGGGAGTTCCGGCATGGCATGCCATTCAGGCTGGGACGGCTCGATGGCCTGCGGCTCTTCCCATGCAAGCTCGGGGGCGACCTGCGGGGCGGCCTGCTGATAGACAACCGGCTCGGCAGCGCGCGGCTGGCGCGAATGCACATCAAAAACTTCCGCCACCGCACCGGCGTCGTCACGGAAATCCGCGCGAATATCCTGCTGTCCGGATGTTTCGACGTAATTGTGGATATAGGCCTGATCGACCTCGGGAAGCGGCTCCTGCCTCACCTGCGGCTGCGGCGTGGGTTCGGCCATTGGCGCAAGCTCGGGCTCGCGACGGGCGAAAACCTCCTCGACGCGCTGCATGAAGTCGGTGGGGTGGATGCCCGCACGAACATCGTTTGCCGGATCAAGAACGACCGGATCGGCGTGCGGCGCATCGTAAACCTCAAATTCACGAAGCAGCTCGTCTTCGAGATTGAATTCGGGTTCGCGGCGGACGACCGGCGATGCAGCGCGTGGCTGGACCTCGGAACCCGCATGCGAAGGACGATCGTCAAAGCCGACGATACGCGCCAGTTCTGCCAGAGGATCGTTGTCAGCGAAGCCTTCGGACCGGGCGTCCCGGTTATACGCGACATTTTTTTCGACCATTACGTGTTCCACCATCTACGCATTGCAGCTCTTGCCAGCGTATTGTGAGCAAATAATGGTGATATGTTATCGCATTTCGTCAGGTGCGTCCGCTCCTAAAAGCGTAAGGCCGGACTTCAAAACATTCGCGACAGCATTCACCAGCCCGAGTCTGGCAATGCTCAATTCTCGGTTTTTATCGTTAATAAAACGTAATTCCTGCTGGTCTTTGCCTTTGTTCCAGTGTCCATGGAAGGAACCGGCGAGATCATAGAGGTAAAAAGCAAGCCTGTGCGGCTCATGCGAAAGGGCCGCGGATTCGATCAGGCGCGGATATTCGGCGAGCTTCGCAACCAGCTGCAACTCGTTGATATCGCTAATTAAAGCAACAGACGCCGCCATGTCTTCGGCAGACGGCGCAAGGCCCGGAAACGCCTCTTGCGCCTGACGGAAGATCGACTTGCAGCGGGCATGCGCATATTGCACGTAAAAGACCGGATTATCCTTCGATTGTTCGGTCACTTTCGCGAAATCGAAGTCCAGCGGCTCGGAATTCTTCCGATAGAGCATCATGAATCGCACGGGATCGCGACCCACTTCGTCGACAACATCGCGCAGCGTCACGAAGTCGCCGGAGCGTTTCGACATCTTCACCGGCTCGCCGTCACGGAACAGCTTGACGAGCTGGCAGAGCAGCACCGTCAGCTTCGACTTGCCTTCGGAGACGGCGCGCGCGACGGCTTCCAGCCGCTTCACATAACCGCCATGGTCGGCGCCGAGCACATAGATCATCTCGGAAAAACCACGGTCGAACTTGTTCTTGAAGTAGGCGACGTCGGCGGCGAAATAGGTGTAGGAACCATCCGACTTCATCAGCGCGCGGTCCATGTCGTCGCCCACTTCCGTAGAGCGGAACAGCGTCTGCTCGCGGTCTTCCCAGTCGTCAGGCAATTCGCCCTTCGGCGGCGGCAGCGTGCCCTTGTAGACATGGCCCTTGAAGGTGAGATCGTTGATCGCCGAAAGGATCGGGCCGCCATTGCCCTCATGCAGCGTGCGCTCCGAGAAGAACACGTCGTGCCGCACATTGAGCAGCGCAAGATCCTCGCGGATCATCACCATCATCGCGTCGATCGCCTTGTCCTTGACGATCGGCATCCACTTTTCTTCGGGCATGGCGCGCAGCTTGATGCCAAATTCATCCGCCAGCGCCTGGCCGACCGGAACGAGATAATCACCGGGGTAGAGACCGGACGGAATGGAGCCGATATCCTCGCCCAGCGCCTCGCGGTAACGCAGGAAGACGGAACGGGCCAGCACGTCGATCTGCGAGCCGGCATCGTTGATGTAATATTCCTTGGTGACGCCGTAACCTGCGAATGCAAGCAGGTTCGCCAGCGTGTCACCCACGACAGCACCACGGCAATGGCCGACATGCATCGGGCCGGTCGGGTTGGCGGAGACATATTCGACATTGATCTTCTGGCCGGCGCCGACGGTGGAGCGGCCGAAATCGACGCCCTGCCCGATCATGTCGGCCAACAGACACTGCCAGTAACCGACGGAAACCTTGAGATTGATGAAGCCGGGACCCGCGACATTGACGCCGTCGACATCGCCATCCGCCTGGAGTGCAGGCACGATAAGTTCGGCAAGCGCGCGCGGATTGGTGCCAAGAGGCTTCGCCAGCACCATGGCTGCATTGGTTGCGACATCGCCATGGCTGAGATCACGCGGGGATTCGACGGTAATTCGACTGAAATCGACCTTTTCGCGGTTCTCTTTCACGAGATCGAGGGTCTCGAGCGCGTTTTTGATCCTGGTATCGAAATCGGCAAAAATGTTCATCGTTCCAACCTGCGCGAAGGGCTTCTGTTTGTCTCGGTCGTCATAACCGGGTGGCTTCGCGATCGCCCGCTGCCCTATCGCAAATCGGGAGTGTGGTCAAACAGCCGCTGGTGGGCGCGCAGTGCATAACTGTCGGTCATGCCCGCCAGATAATCGCCCACATGCCGGGCCTTCGCGGCCACGCTCATGCCGGAAATGCTGTCCACCCAGTAGTGGCTCTGCATCTCCGCCGGCGTTTCCATATAACGGTGGAAAAGATCAGTGACGATCTGCGTGGCGCCGGCGCGGATGCGCATGATTTCCGGATGGCGGTAGATATGGCCGAACAGCAGCTTCTTGATCTGCCGGTCGGTTTCGGCCATTTCGGGCGAAAACGTCGCGACGGTGAAATCGGCGGCGCGGATATCGGCCGCACTCTGCGGCTTGAGCCGGGCGAGATTCTGCTGCGCGACACCAATCACGTCTTCCACCATATGGGTGATCTGCCGGCGCATGATTTCGTTGGCGAAACGCTCCTTGTCTAGCACGGGATATTTACCCCGCACCTCGGCCATCAGCTTGCTCAGGAACGGCACTTCCTCCAGCATCTCGAAGGTGAGATAACCGGCGCGCAGACCGTCATCTATATCGTGGGTATTATAAGCGATGTCGTCGGCAATCGCCGCCACCTGCGCTTCAAGGCTGGCATAGCTGCCGATCTCGAGATCCTGCAACTCGCAATATTCGAGGATGGGCAGCGGAACCGGCCCTTTTATCCCCTCCCCCTTGGCATCCACCAGCGGGCCATTGTGCTTGACGAGGCCTTCCAGCGTCTCCCAGGTCAGGTTGATGCCGTCATATTCGGCATAACGGCGCTCCAGCTTGGTGACGATGCGCAGCGACTGGGCATTGTGGTCGAAACCGCCATAGGGCAGCAAAACCGCATCCAGCGCGTCTTCCCCGGTATGACCAAATGGCGTGTGGCCGAAATCATGCACCAGCGCCACGCCTTCGGCCAGATCCTCGTCCAGCTTCAGCGCGCGGGCGAGCGCCCTTGCGATCTGCGCCACCTCGATGGTGTGGGTAAGCCGCGTGCGATAGTGGTCGCCGTCAGGGCTGATGAAGACTTGCGTCTTGTGCTTCAGGCGGCGAAAGGCCGTTGTGTGGACGATGCGATCCCGGTCACGCTGGAATTCCGAGCGGGTGAGGCTTCCGGCTTCGGGAAAAAGACGCCCGCGCGTCGTCCATGGATCCGAGGCGAACACCGCCCTCTCCCCACTTCCGAAACCCAATGCGCGCTGGTCTATGATCATACATTCACCTGTTGTCTTCTCCGGCCGTGGCATCCTTTTGGGCTCGGCCATTGACCTTTTCATTCACCCTTCATACCTATCGCAGAGGTCAGCGCAAAGCGTCATCGCCGCGTGGACCGCCTTCCACAGGCTATAGACCGTTAATTTGACCGGTTTATAATGGTGGCAACGAGATTATTGCTCTCCGGTTCTTGACCCCGGCAGGAGAAACGACATGGAAAACAGCGACATTACCCTTTCGGAAGCAGCGGCGAAGCGAATCGCGCAGATCGTCGCCGCCGATGCCGGCAAACAGGCGCTGCGCGTCTCCGTCGAAGGCGGCGGCTGCTCGGGCTTCTCCTACAAGTTCGATCTGGCCGAAAACCCGGCCGATGACGACATCGTGATCGCCCGTGGCGACGCCAAAGTGCTGATCGACAGCATGTCGGTCATCTATATGGCCGGCTCCGAAATCGACTTCGTCGACAATCTTCTGGGCCAGTCTTTCCAGATCAAGAACCCCAATGCGGTGGCCAGCTGTGGCTGCGGGACGAGCTTTTCCATTTGATTAGGAATGACGCGCGGACCGTGCGTCAAACGCTTCCGGTATTAAGTAGCTCGCCATTTTTCCCCTCCCTCATCCCTGTGCTTGTCACAGGGATCCAGCCGACGCGCGTCTGCGCGGCGAGAGAGTCTTTTCCAGCCCAAGGACTTTGGCTGGCTGGATTCCTGTGACAAGCACAGGAATGAAGGAAGAGAGAACTCCGCCATTCTCATCGCTTTCCACCACATCCTCGCCACCACCTTCCAAAAACGGTAGCAATCGGTTTTGCATCGGGTAAAAGTACCCCCACAAAAGGGAAACTCCGATGAAGATTGCCACCTGGAACATCAATGGCGTCAAGGCGCGTATCGAAAACCTCTGCCAGTGGCTGAAGGACTCCTCGCCTGACATCGTCTGCCTTCAGGAAATCAAGTCGGTCGACGAGGGTTTTCCCCGGCTGGAGATTGAGGCGCTCGGTTATCACATCGAAACCCACGGCCAGAAGGGTTTTAACGGCGTCGCCCTGCTCTCGAAAGTGAAGCCGGACGAGGTCAATCGTGGCCTGCCGGGCGATGATGCCGATGAACAGGCCCGTTTCATCGAAGGCGTGTTTTCCGTGGAAGGCGGCGCGATCCGCGTCTGCTCGCTTTACCTGCCAAACGGCAATCCGCCCGACGATCCGGTCAAATATCCCTACAAGCTTGCCTGGATGGAGCGCCTGCGGCGCTTTGCGGAAGATCGCCTCGCCATGGAAGAGCCGCTGATCCTTGCCGGCGACTACAACGTCATTCCCGAACCCTTTGATTGCCACGACCCACGTGTGTGGGAAGGCGACGCATTGTTCCTGCCGAAGACCCGGGCGGCCTTCCGCAAACTGGAAAATCTGGGCTTTACTGACGCCGCGCGTGCGACGACCGACGCGGCAGGACTTTATTCCTTCTGGGATTATCAAGCTGGCGCATGGCCGAAAAACAATGGCATCCGCATCGATCATCTGATGCTGTCAGCGGAGGCAGCCGACAGGCTGCACTCGGTCGAGATCGAAAAACATGTTCGGGCCTGGGAAAAACCGTCCGACCATGTGCCGGTCTGCGGTTATTTCGATTTCAGCCCGGTCAACTGACGGGACGTCTGCGGGCGGGAAAAGCCGCCCCGATTGCCATTCTCAATCCGGATCGTTGAACTGCATGTTCTGCGCCATGGCGATGGCCGCGCGGCGATCGTTTTCGCCGGCGAGAGAAAACGCCTGCTCCTGAAGGTTCTGGATCCAGGTACAGTCGGCCACCGTGCACTTGTCGAGCGCCGCCGTCATGAAGGCCAGCCCCTGCGTCGTCTGGCCTTCCTGGAAGATCAGGTTGCCGAAAATCGACATGGCGCCGGCATGGCCGTGCTTGCGGGCCTGGTTGAGCCACTTCTTGGCCTGCTGCACATCGGCGCGGCCACCCTCGCCCGCGAGGATCATCTCCGCCAGCCGGAACTGCGCTTCAGCCACGCCAAAGGTGGAAGCCACCTGGAAATAAAGCTGGCGGGCCTGCGAAAGGTCCATTTTCACGGGGCTGCCGGGAATGCCGTGACGGTAATAATCGGCAAGGGAAAGAAGGGCGTTGACGAAGAAGCCGGTATCTTCCGAACCCGGTTCCACACCCTGGCTGGCGATTTCGCTGTAGATCTTGAAAGCTTCCAGATCGTTCTTGGCGACGCCGTCGCCATAGGCATACATATTGGCAAGCGCCCAGCGCGAGCCGGTATGGCCCTTTTCCGCCGCATAACGATAGGCCTCGACGGCTTCGTCCTTGTTGCCGTTCTTGTAGGCCTTGAAGCCAAACTTGAACAGGTCGAAGGGGCCGGATTCCTTGGTCACGCCCGCATTAATGTCAAAAGCCAGCACCGGCATTGCGAGCGACGCAAGCAACATGCCCATGAGGAGCGGCTTTAAAACGTTGGCTTCACATTTCAGCATTTCGGCGAACTTCTCTCACTCTTCCCGGCATATAGCCAATACTTGCGGAATACTGCAAAGCCGAACCCCGCCGGGTCGCGATTTTTCGAACACACTGCGTCTTTCCGGCAGCACTTTTCAGCGCACCACCGGTGGTCTTATGCGGCGATTGCCCTAATTTTCCAGTGAGACAGATATAGGCATAATTTCCGGCAACATAACGGCATTCCGTTATCTGCCGGCCAGCGCCAGACAAGAAAGCCGGGCGATATTCCCGCATTACTTGCTTAAACGCTGAATCCAAACCCGTTTTCACTTTCTGCAACTCCGCAGGCCCACATCAAACGCCTGCATGTTCTTCCATTCCCGCGCTCTTAAACATAAGCCAAGCACTCTGTTTGTGGCGGGAAATGGACAAATATGCCCACATTCCAACGCGACCACACGCTTGCAGAAAAGTGTTGCCAAATCGTCACAAAACTTTCGGGTTGGAAATTTTTATCGAGCAGGAATCATAGTCGCGCATGAAAAAAGGCCCGGTTGGTAAACCGGACCTTTATTTTAGCATCAACGAAAGGATGAGGTCAGAACTTGACCTTCACGCCCGTGGAGATCGCCGCAACGACATCGCTGCCGAAGCTATAGCCAGCCTCATCGCCGCACGTCGCGGTGCCGATGTTGCTGCAGCGTCCGCCGCCGATCGAGGATTCACCTGAGGTCAACAGGCCGACAGCACCAGCAATCTTGAACTCGACATTCGGAGTAGGCGAATAGACGACCTGGGTACCGATCATCCAGGTATCGGTCTGTGTGCCGATAACCGTCGAGGTGCCACGATCCCAGGTCAGGCTGACGGCACCGCTCCACTGGTCATTGAACTTGTGGCCGATACCGCCGGTAACCGTCCAGCCGTCACGATAATAAAGATCGAGCGAGGTGAGCGAAGTTACGCCCGCTATACAGGAGGAAACACCGACCTGGCAGAAGGGCACGACCTGAATCTGGCTCCAGTCCGTCCACTTGACCGAACCGAAAGCAAGCCAGTTCGGCGCGATACCGGACTGCAGCTTGAATTCGAGGCTATCAGGCATGGAAACCGAGCCATAGACCGGCGTGACTTTACCGCCATAAGCGACGAGGGCCGGGCTGCCGGCTGCCGGAAGGCTTCTGAGGTCGACCGTTCCGTTCAGATCGTGATCGACGGAACTGTTGTAGACAAGGCTGGTGCGGAAAGCGATTTCCGGGATTTCATAGGCGACACCCGCACGCCATCCCCAGCCGTCGCCTTCCATATCCAGCTTGCCGACGCCGGAATAAACGGACGGATAGGCCGGACCGAGCGCTGTCGGCGAAACGACCTGACGGTATTTATAACCGCTGATTTCCTGATAGAAGCCACCGCCGATGATCGAGAAATCACCCTTGCCGAGATCGAACTTCACCCGGCAGGTCGTCGCGTAATTGTGCGACTTGACCTTTGTCTCGATATTGTAGCTCGATCCCTGCCAGATGCCGGGGTTAAGGTCCGCCCCCCATGGCTGTGAGTAATCGAACATGCAGTCACCGAAATCGCCAATCGCGGCCTTCGCGCCAACACGTGTCGACCAGTAGTTTTCGGAATCATCGGCGGTGGTAGACCAGGATGCGGGCAGCGGACCACCGCTCTTAACCGGATTGTCCCGCGCATTCTCCACCTTGCGCTGCGGTGCGACGAAGGTTGCAGAACTATCGAGAACATAATCGGACGGATCGAACAGCAGGTCGATATTGTAACCGCCACGCTCAAGGCCGCCGGCCAGTGAGGGCGTTACCGCCGCGATGCTGACTGCGAAACATACCGCGCCGCGAAAAATTGCAGTTTTTGCCATCTCTCTCCCCAATCAAGGCAATGTGATCATCAAAAGAGTGAAGTGCTTCGCGGCAAATGACAATCTGCCGCACCCTGGCACAGTTCTGCGGCACTTCTCCATTTTTTACGTAAGAATTCTATGCGGATGCCCTTAAATAGTCATTTTAGGTTATTTTTCTAATCCATATGGGCAGACCCGTCACGAAACGAAACAAATGCCTAAGGCAGACGGGAATTGTCGCCAAATAACCACAGTGAAAAGTTTCCCAAAAAACACTCTTATCGGGCCGTTTTTATTGGGTTTTTTCGACGTTCCACGGTCATTTTCACCGTCTCGTCCTTGAAATACCCTTGCTGAGCAGCCACAGCGATTCGACGCTGCAGCGCAACATTCCGGAACTGACAAAACACAAAAGCGCCCCGTTGGTACGGAGCGCTTTCGTTTATTCTGGTCATGGATGATTGCGCGGATTAACCGGCTTCGCTGACCCTCGAGAGAGCCGTTCTCAGACTTGCCAGCTGAACGTCCAGCTCAGCCTTGCGCTCGCGCTCGGCAGCCACGACTTCCGGATCGGCATTGGCGACGAACTTCTCGTTTGACAGCTTCTTGTCGATGCGTTCCATTTCCGCATCCACCTTGCCGATCGCCTTTTCGAGCCGGGCCTGTTCGGCCGCAAGATCGACGAGATTGCCGAGCGGCAGGCAGACCGTCGCCTCACCAACGATGATCTGCGCGGAACCCTTCGGCGCAACATCGCCGCCACGAATTTCATCCGCACGCGCTAAGCGCCGGATGGCGGCGGCGTGGCGGTCAAGCCGCGCTTCGGTGGAGGTGTTGGCGCCAACGACGACCAGCGAGGCGGTGGCGCCCGGCGGCACGTTCATCTCGGCGCGCGCGGAGCGGATGCCGGAGACGAGATCGATCAGCCAGTTGATTTCGGCCGCCGCCGCATCGTCGCGGAATTCCGGCTCCGGCCAGTCGGTGAGGCAAAGCAGATCATCCCGCTCTTCTCCCTCGCCGGCCGTATGCGCCCACAGCTCTTCGGTCATGAAGGGCATGAAGGGATGCAGGAGCTTGTAGATCTCCTCCAGAACATAGGCCGCGCAGGCCTGGGATTCCCGCTTCGCCTCTTCATCTTCGCCGCTGAAGACGGGCTTCAGCAGTTCCAGATACCAGTCGCAGAACTGGTTCCAGACGAAACGATAGAGGATGCCGGAGGCATCGTTGAAACGGAAATTCTCAAGCGCCGCCGTCACGTCGCGCGCCGTATTGGCAAGCTCGGT
The DNA here is from genome assembly GCF_048298475.1 of Agrobacterium sp. El2ro-1b. Classification (NCBI taxonomy): domain Bacteria; kingdom Pseudomonadati; phylum Pseudomonadota; class Alphaproteobacteria; order Hyphomicrobiales; family Rhizobiaceae; genus Agrobacterium; species Agrobacterium sp. El2ro-1b. The sequence continues at coordinate 1,369,405 of NZ_CP103458.1, forward strand.
CAGAATCCAGCGATTGATGGTCAGCGACGCGGTTTCGGCCAGGAAATGCGGATCGCGCTTAACGCCGTTCATCTCGGCAAAACGCGTGGCGTTCCAGAGCTTGGTGCCGAAGTTGCGGTAACCGGCGATACGCGCCGGATCGAGCTTCACGTCACGCCCCTGCGCCGCCATGATGGCGAGCGTGAAACGCAGCGCATCCGCACCATATTCGTCGATCAGCTCCAGCGGATCGATCACGTTGCCCTTGGACTTCGACATCTTCTGGCCGTTCTTGTCGCGAACCAGCGCATGGATGTAGACCGTGCTGAAGGGTTCGACCGGATTGCCCGCATCGTCCTTCATGAAATGCAGACCCATCTGCATCATCCGCACCACCCAGAACGGGATGATGTCGAAGCCGGTGACCAGCACATTGGTCGGATAATAACGCGCCAGTTCCGGCGTCTGCTCGGGCCAGCCGAGTGTCGAGAAAGGCCAGAGCGCCGACGAGAACCAGGTGTCGAGCACGTCTTCATCGCGCGTCAGGATTTCGCCTGGCGCGAAGTTCTCAAGCTTCTCTTCAACCCAGGCCTTCCACGGGCCTTCATGGGCGATATAGTGCTGGATGGCCGCCTGCAGCGCCTCTTCCTCGGTCTTTTCAACGAAGACCTGCCCGTCCGGGCCGTACCATGCCGGAATCTGGTGTCCCCACCACAATTGCCGTGAGATGCACCAGGGCTGGATGTTTTCCATCCACTGGAAGTAAGTGTTTTCCCAGTTCTTCGGCACGAAATTGGTGCGGCCTTCGCGCACCGAGGCGATTGCCGGCTGCGCGAGCGTCTTGTTGTCCACCCACCACTGGTCGGTCAGGCGCGGCTCGATCGGCACGCCGCCGCGGTCGCCATGCGGGACCACATGCTTGTGCGGCTCGATCTTGTCGAGCAGACCGGCTTCCTCGAAGATTTCGACGATGATCTTGCGGGCGGTAAAGCGGTCCTGCCCTTCCAGACGATCCCAGGCGCCATGCAGGGCTGCGGGATGGCTGAGGCCCTCGAGGAAATCCTCGTTGTCCTTGATGAAGATCGTACCATCGATGTTCATGACGTTGATCGCGCGCAGGCCGCAACGCTTGCCGACTTCGAAATCGTTGAAGTCATGCGCAGGCGTGATCTTCACCGCGCCCGTACCGGCCGTCGGATCGGCATAATCATCGGCAACGATCGGGATTTTGCGGCCGACGATCGGCAGGATGACGTGCTTGCCGACGATGCCCTTGTAACGCTCGTCCTCCGGGTTCACCGCAACGCCGGTATCACCGAGCATGGTTTCCGGACGCGTGGTGGCGACGACGATGTAATCGCGTGTTTCGAATTCGGTGGGCGTGCCGTCGGCGTCAAACGCGACGGGGTATTCATAGGTCACGCCCTTTTCCAGCGGATAGCGGAAGTGCCAGAGGTTGCCCTTGACCTCGATCTGTTCGACTTCCATATCGGAAATCGCAGTCTGCAGCTTCGGGTCCCAGTTGACGAGGCGCTTGGCCTTGTAGATCAGGTTCTGCTTGTAGAGCGTGACGAAGACTTCGAGGACGGCCTCGGAGAGACCTTCATCCATGGTGAAGCGCTCACGCGACCAGTCGCAGGAGGCGCCGAGACGTTTCAGCTGGTTGAAGATCAGGCCGCCGGACTCGGCTTTCCATTCCCAGACCTTCTCCACGAAGGCCTCGCGGCCCATCTCACGGCGGCCCGGCAGCTGGTTCTCCATCAGCTTGCGCTCGACGACCATCTGCGTGGCGATGCCGGCATGGTCCATGCCCGGCTGCCACAGCACGTCCTTGCCGCGCATGCGCTCGAAGCGGACCAATATATCCTGCAACGTGTTGTTGAGCGCGTGGCCCATATGCAGGGAGCCGGTCACATTCGGCGGCGGGATGACGATGGTGAAGGTTTCCGCGCCCGGCTTGGCGTTGGCGCCGGCACGAAAAGCGTTCGCCTCGTCCCAGGCTTTGGCGATCTTCGGTTCGACGGATGCGGAATCGTAGGTCTTTTCGAGCATTTCCTGACCTGAATTTTAGAGTTCTTGTGTGGATTTTTTAAATAAGGATGGATGGGGGAGAGTCAACAGAAACCAACCCGGGTGCCAACCATTGCGTGGACCCACGGATGACTATGCCCCGATAACACCTTCATCTTCAACAAAAAAGCCGCTCCCATGCCGGAGCGGCTCCTGTTTCATCGCATCGGCAGCGATTACAGCCTGCGGACGGGCCGGCCTTAGCGGCGCGAGCCGCGCGCTACACGCTCGATTTCCTCACGCACGAGGCGCTCCACCAGCGTCGGAAGATTGTCTTCCAGCCAGTCCTGCAGCATCGGGCGCAGCATATCGGCAGCCATATCCTCGATCGAACGCCGTTCGACGCCGTCGAAAACCTCCGCCAGCTCGCTGAAGGATCGGGCGATCTGCGCACCGGCGGCGGCGGAAAGGAGATTGAGCGACAGGCCGTCCGCAATGTGCGCAGTTTCTTTCACGTCTGTCTCACCCGGCGCTTCCGGCTCCCGCAGATCGAAGATCGACTTTTCAGCGACAGGTTCGAGCGCGATGTCGAACCGTTCCGCCGTCACCGTCGTATCGATGGCACCGCGCAGCGAAAGCTGCTCGAAACGGCTCTCGGCCAACGGCGCATTTTCGATGGCAGCAGCAGCGGCACGATCCTCGGCGGCGAAGGATGCCGGTTGCTCAACCGCGCTTGTGGCAGCCACGGCGGCCATCAGCGGACGAATATCCGTCGGGCGCTGCGGCGCGGCGCGTTCAGGCGACGGCACTGCCGAAGGTTGCGAAACATTCGATACGGCGGAAGCCGGTGCAGCGGTCTCGGCCGCGCGCTGTTGCGCCTGTGCGGCGAAGGCCTGCGGCCCCATGGCGGCGTTGCGGTCTGCGGCGGCGCGCACACGGGCAGCGACATCGGCAAGCGACATGGTCTTTTCGGCCTGGCTTTCCTGCCGTTCAACCAACGGCGCGTCAAATGCCGGTGAAAAATCCGGCATCGGGCGCGCGGCATAGGCCTGGTTTGCGGCGGGGGGAACGCGCGCCGGCGGGCTCACTGGCTCCGCGGCGAACGCAGCTTCGCCGGAAGCCTCGTCCTCATCGTCATAGACCGGCGGCAACTGCCCGGAAAACGCACCGGCAGGTCCAGGCTCGTTGCTTTCGATGATCCGGCGTATCGACGCCAGAATCTCTTCCATGGACGGTTCACGCGCGACACTTGGCTGAGCCATATCAATCCCCGGTTTCTACTCTTAAGCACGCTTGCCGCATCCCCTTTGGGATACCGGACACGGCGCTTTACACCTGTTCAATCTATACATCGCGCCCATGACAACCAAAGCAGATCGCCGTGCCGATGCTCTGAAACAGTTCGGTCAAAACCGCCGGGCGTTTTTGCCGTCCCTGTTGCAGGGTCATGCGGGGCAGAAATACGCACACCCCGAATCACACCTAGTCTAGGGCAGCACAGTTAGGAACTAAATCACTGATTCGACAAGTTTCGCGGTGATGCACAGCTTTGTGAAAACCGCCGGTGATCACGCATTTTACCAAGACACCGGCCACAAAAAAGCCGAGGTGAAAAATCCACCCCGGCCCTCAAAAAAAACGATCGCGTAGGGATCAGAAAACGAACTCGGCCGCCTTGGCAAAACCCGGTACAGGCTTGACCGAGGCGTTGAAAAAGCTCGCAGCAGACGTGCTGTTGCCATCACGGCGATAGACCGTGGCCTTGGCGGCATTGCCATATCCGACAACGACGACAAGACGTCCGCCGTCGCGCAACTGGTCGGTCAGCGCCGCCGGCACTTCCTCGACCGAACCATTGATGAAAATCAGATCATAGGGCGCTTCACCCGCATAACCCTTGGCGAGATCGCCGGTCACGACAGCGACATTGTCATAACCGAGCGAAGCGAGCGTCTCGGTCGCCTGTGCGGCCAGCGCTTCGTCGCTTTCAAGCGAGACCACCGAACCTGCAAGCTGGGACAGGATGGCAGCCGCATAACCGGAGCCACCACCGACTTCCAGCACCACATCGTCCTTGGAGACGGCAGCGAGCTGCAAAAGCTTGGCCAGCGGCGATGCCTTCATGACATAACGGGCCGGGCGACCGTCAAGCGCCGGACAGATCTGCAGATCCTCATCCGCATAGGCAATCTGCCGCACACCCGCCGGCACGAATGCCTCGCGCGGCACGCTCAAAAACGCCTTCAGCACGGAATGCGACGTCACGTCGGTCGTGCGCAACTGGCTGTCGACCATATTGGCGCGTGCGGTTTCGAAATCCATCATGTCCTTATCGCCTCAATTTCAAGGATAGGGGCTGGAAACCAGCCCGAAGTCGGAAGATGCAGCCGACCGTTAAAACAATCTCATAATTGCCAGAAGCCGCGCTTTCAAGCGCGCTCATTGGCTGCGCTCCCAAAAAGCACTGGAGGGTGATGCAAATTTCTCGCGATTGCCAGGAAAATACGTCGTCAGGAGGCGGGAATATCCGGCATGATCCACCAGAAAAGCTGAACGAGATCGCTCCACAGCCGTGCCATATCCTCGATCATCTCGATCGTCGTCACATAGGCATAGATCGCCAGAATAGTAACGACACCGAGAAGCAGCCATGGCCACAGCCTTCGCTTCTTGTTGCCCGCGTCGTCCCGCTGATCCTGATCCACGCTCTCCTCCTGCATTCTGGCCGAAAACGGCGCGCGTCCGCATCATCTACGAGCGCAGATATTATATAATGCCGATGGTGAGAGAAATTTGGAGGCCTCGCCCGGAATTGAACCGGGGTACAAGGATTTGCAGTCCTCTGCGTCACCACTCCGCCACGAGGCCTCACACGCTCTTTTATTCAAGCGATGGCGGGCATTTAGAACGAATCCATTTTGGGCGCAAGAGGCTTCGTTCTGAATGTGGTGTTTTTTCGAACCGTAAGAGCGTAACGGATGAGCCCATCCCCTAAGCGCTTAAGATTACGTTGTTTTTTGTATCTTCCTCATATTTCAGAAGAAACAATGCCCGCATAGCGCGCGTTTGCGGCAATGCGGGCATGACGTATTCCCTTGGGGTGATCGATCAGATTCGCCCGATCAGCACCAGGATCAAGACGATGACCAGAACCAGTCCGAGGCCGCCCGACGGGCCATAACCGTAATTATGATACCCCCAGCTCGGCAGCGCGCCGATCAGGAACAGGATGAGCAGGATGACGAGGATGGTGCCGAGCATGTGTAACCCTCCACTGTTGGCATGTGTCTGTCTGCTTTAATGATGCAACCTGAGAAAAGTTCCCTTGCACTCCCCTCGCCGCGGCCTGTCCTGCGCAATGCATTCCAGCCGTTTCAAAGGGTTAAGCGATCATCGCACATGGTATGGCGGATCAAACTCCCGCCGCCCGCCGCATGATATAATTTGCCGGATAAGAATATTCGCTGTCGGGTGTCGTGGTCTTCCCGGATTTCGGTGCAGGCACCCGGCTGCCGGCTTACCGGGCCATGGCAGCGAATTATTCGAGGTGATTTCTCGGCCTATGTCGATTGGCCGTTGTCCGTCATAGTAAAAAAAGTCCCCCGTACCCTGAAACCGGCGGGAGACGGAGAGATCTGGCATTACTGGCAGTGCGCCGGATCTCTCCCGCCCCTCCCAAATCCTCTGGCACCTCCTAAATCCTCTGGCCCCTCCTAAATCCTCTGGGCAGTCACACGGATATTTTACCGGTGGTGCCATGCGCTCCCCTTGCCTTGCCGGTTTCACTCCGGCTAGACCCCGGACCGGGAGGAAGAAACGAGAATCATATGTCCGGTTTTGCGAACCTCATCCCGCTTTTCATCTTCGGCCTCCTGGTCTACGCTTTCTTCCGCTGGGTCGCGCGCGACATTCAGAATCCGAAAGGCAAATAGCCGGGACGCATTATGCCCGATATTCTTGCCCGCCGGGAACCGCAGCGCCTCCATATCGTTTTTATAGACGCACTTCGGAGGACAGGATGAAAACGCTCCTATCATCGGCCGCTATCACGCTTTCACTGGCACTTTCTGGATGCACGACCGCCGGGCCGGGTACCTATTCCGGACCTGCGCCCTATGTCGAACCCATCCCCGGCAGTATCATCTACAGGGGCCAGCCGCGCACCAAGCTGACGAAATCGCCGATCGGCAGCACCTTCACCCATGATTTCCGCATCGATGGCAGTACCAGGGCGGTAGAGACCTATCGCATCGCGCCTGACCGTTCGCTGGAACTCATCGACCGGCGCATCATTCGCGAATGGCTGTTCGGGCGCGACGACTGACCGCACCGCAACGGCGAGAAACGGGCCGGGAGCTGGATTGCGCATCCTGGCCGCTTGGTTTAGAGCCGGGCGCAACAACCAATATGGATAGGCGATGAACACGCGCTGGCAAAAACCCGTCCTGATCGCGTTTGAAACGCCGGGCGACTACACAAGCATCGAGACCACGCAGGCGGCATCCTGGGCCCTGATCGAGGATTGGCCGATAGAAGACGGCGATGCGCTGGACAAGGCCCTGCTGGTCTGCGCCGCCGTCGACGCCGGCAGGAAAAAACCGGAGGATGCGCGCAAGGCCTTCATCGCCGCCGCCATCGAGGCCGGTCTCGACATCAAGGCCTGATGACATCGGATCATTTGTCCGGGAAATGCGCCCTGCGGCGCGAAAACGTCAAGACAACGGGTTCGAAGGGTAAAAACAGATGGAAGCGTCCGCAAACATGAAAAAAGCCCTGTTCATTTTCCTCCTCTCCTGCCTCGCCATCGGGCTTGTTGGCCATCTGGTAGTCGCCTTCGTCGTTAACGGCTAAAGCACCAATATCCCCTTGGTCCGAGAACTGAGAGGCACGCGCTAGAATTTTCCGAATTTTACGTTTCTGTTATGGAACCGCGATAAACTCTCTTCGTTCTCTTTTCGCTCACCATGAGGAGGATTGAAATGCGTGACGGATTGAACGGTTTTCTCGAAATTTCGATGCTCGGCTTCGTGATCGCAAGCTGCTTTTTCATGGTCAATCCGCCGATCTGACCAGCCTCAAAAAACCATAAGTTCCACAGGTCCGGCGTCTCAAATGCCGGCGAGAAGAAAATACGGCCTTTTGGGCCGCATTTCTTTTTCAATCAAATCTGGCTCAAGCGGAAAGCTTGGCGGCCAGCTTGGCGACATGTGCGCCTTGATAACGCGCGGCTTCCAGCTCGATTGCGGAAGGCTGGCGCGAGCCGTCACCATCGGTGATGGTGGAAGCGCCATAGGGCGAGCCGCCCTTGATTTCATCGACACCCATCTGTCCCTGAAAGGCATAGGGCAGACCAACAACGGCCATGCCGTGATGCAGGAAGGTGGGAATGAAACCGAGAATGGTCGATTCCTGACCGCCGTGCTGCGTGGCGGACGAGGTAAAGGCCGAACCGACCTTGCCCACCAGCTTGCCGCTGAACCACAGGCCGCCGGTCTGGTCCCAGAAATTGCGCATCTGCGAAGCGACCGTGCCGAAACGTGTGCCGGCGCCGACGATGATGGCATCGTATTCGGCCAGTTCGTCCACCGTCGCCACCGGTGCCGGCTGATCCATCTTGAAGTGCGAGGACTTGGCGACCTCTTCCGGAACCAGTTCGGGAACGCGCTTGACCACGGCTTCCGCGCCGGTGGACTTCACGCCTTCGGCAACCGCATAGGCCATTGTCTCGATATGGCCGTAAGAGGAGTAATAAAGTACCAGAACCTTCGTCATTCTCTTCGTTTCCTTTGCTGGAACTGTTTCCGGCGTACCGGCCAGAAGCTTCTACAAAAACTCGATGATCATCGGTGTTGACCCGTCAACTCAATTTGAAGGCAACGTATCTGACAGACCCCGATACCGCCAGCCGGGGATTGCATACGCACTGTTCACCATGAGTGAACGGAAAACCGGAACGTCAACCATTTACAAAAAGACATTTTGCCAAAACCGCTTTGCATTCCCCGGGCGCAGGGCTAACGTCTGACGAAACAGATGACGAGTGCACCCATGTCCAATCCCTCCTCCACCTCCTCCGTCGTGACTGCCGCCATGCTCGCCATCGGCGACGAACTGCTGTCCGGCCGCACCAAGGACAAGAATATCGGGCACCTCGCCGATGTGCTCACCATGTCGGGGATCGACCTCAAGGAAGTGCGCATCGTCGCCGACGAGGAAGAATCGATCGTCGAGGCGCTGAACGCGCTACGCAGCCGTTATGATTATGTCTTTACCTCGGGCGGCATCGGTCCGACGCACGACGATATCACCGCGGATGCGGTCTCTGCGGCATTCGGCCTGCCCTGCGAACACGATGCCGAGGCGCTACGCCTCCTGGGCGACATGTATCGAGCCCGCGAGATGGAATTCACCGAGGCGAGGAAGCGCATGGCGCGTATGCCGAAAGGTGCCGCCCATATCGCCAACCCCGTTTCCGTCGCTCCCGGCTTCGTCATCGGCAATGTCTATGTCATGGCCGGCGTGCCGCAGGTTTTTCAGGCCATGCTCGACAATGTCATGCCGACCCTGCGCACCGGCGCGAAGGTCATGTCGCAGGCGGTGCGCTCGCCCTACGGCGAAGGCGATATCGGCACGCCGCTGACGGCCATCCAGAAGGCGCATCCCGAAACCAGCATCGGCTCCTATCCGAAATATGACGGGCAGCGTTTTTCAACCGAAATCGTTGTGCGCGCCCGCGACGCCGGCGTGCTGAAGGCGGCAGCCGAGGCGGTGGCGGCCATGATCGAAGCGATCGGCCAGGAGAAGCAGCTGGCCGCAAGCAAGGGCGATGCAACCGCCTGAGACAGAAGTTTCAAAGGCACGGAGTTGACCAAAATCAAGGTGGCCATCGACAAAAACGGCCATTCTCCGCACAGCAACCAGATGTCACCGAGGAGAGAGAAATGGGTTACAAAACGATACTGGCAGTGGTCGACAATGTTTCGAACACGCAGAAGCTCGGCGAATTCGTGGTGAGCCTTGCCGACCAGTTTTCCTCGCATGTGATCGGCCTGCATATGGAAACGCTCGCCGCCGTTCCGCTCGTCGCGCCGATGGAAATTCCCGATCCCGCCACCGTGCAGGCGCTGCAGGACGTGGCGCACAAGGAAACCACCGATGTCGGCACGCTCTTCGAGCGCACGCTTTCGGCCAACGGCATCTCGCATGAATGGCGCAGTTTCGTCACCTCGGTCGGTTACGCTTCCGCCTCCGCCATTGACAGCGCCCGCTGCGCCGATCTCGTCGTCGCGCGCCAGAGCAGCTCATCGGCATTGTCCGACAGTCGCTCGGATATTGACGGTTTTCTTTATGAAAGCGGCCGCCCCGTTCTTCTCGTGCCGCATGTGTTGACCGTCGCCAAACCGATCAAGCGCGTCCTGATCGCCTGGAATGGCTCCCGCGAGGCGACCCGCGCCACCTTCGACGCCCTGCCCTTCCTGAAGGCGGCCGACAGCGTCGAGATTTTCTCCGTCGACCAGTCCGAAAGCGAAACGCAGTCTGCGGGCCTTGCCGGCGCGGAACTCGCCGCCACGCTTGCCCGCCACGGCGTGAATGTCACGGTCACCTCGCAGGAAAAGATCGCCGGGCTTTCGCCGCAGGCCGCCATCGAGAACCGCCTGTCCGACAACAGCATCGACCTTCTGGTCATGGGTGCCTATGGCCACTCCCGCTGGTGGGAACTGCTGTTCGGCGGCGTGACGCGCACGCTGCTCGATTCCATGACGGCTATGACGTTGCTGTCGCGTTGAAAACGCGCATAGCGCCCTCGGCATCCCACCTGGACCGGGCGATTGCCGCTTGTTTCTTCTCCCCGCCGGGGAGAAGTCCGCGGCAGCGGGATGAGGGGGCAAGCTCTCCGCATATCTCTACCGTTGCCCCCTCATCCGACCCTTCGGGCCACCTTCTCCCCGGCGGGGAGAAGAAACAAGCGGCAATCTCTCCCCCTGCCCTTACGCGGAACGCTTGCCTTTTTGCCGGTCTTGCGGCTATTAGCCAAAGCCATCGACAATTTTGACCAGATGGTAGACGACATGTCCCTTCCCGATAAAGCCTTTCCCGTCTCCTGGGACCAGTTCCACCGTGATGCCCGTGCGCTTGCCTGGCGTCTTGCCGGCCTCGACAAAGAGTTCCGGGCGATCGTCTGTATTACCCGCGGCGGCCTCGTTCCGGCGGCGATCATTTCCCGCGAACTGAACATCCGCATGATCGACACGGTCTGCATCGCCACGCGTCACGACTATGTCAACCAGGGCGACACGGTTCTTTTGAAGGGCGTGGCCCCGGAACTGATGACCGATGCCGGCGAAGGCGTGCTTGTCGTTGACGACCTGACCGATACTGGCAAAACCGCGCTGGAAGTGCGCGAGATGCTGCCGCGCGCACATTTCGCCTGTGTTTACGCCAAGCCGAAGGGCGTGCCGACGATTGACACTTTTGTCACCGAGGTCAGCCAGGACACCTGGATTTATTTTCCCTGGGACATGGGCTTTACCTATCAGGAGCCGATCGCCAAGGGATCGCGCGGCTGATTGCCTGTCTCCGCTGCTATCCGCTCTTAAAAGCCGCCCCGTCGAGGGCGGTTTTTTGTGGGGAAACGTCTTTTTTGAAAGCTGCGGAAAACACGGAAAAACCGCAGTGTCGCCATTATGCCTCACCCCGGAAATGCGGGGTTTTGCCTTTCCGTTGCGGAAACCAGCCTCACGCAAGCTTCAAATTTTCCCGCCAAGTCACTGATTTTTCTAATTGCTTTTCCTATCCCCGTTTTCCACAGGCACTCCACACAATATCTTGTGGTTAAAAATGCGTTCCAATCTATGTCTTGACGAATCTATGTCACGAGAGGAAAGTGACACTTATGTTGCGGCGGCAACGGACCGGAAAGTAACGAGGCCGGTTCTTCTCCATATTCAGCGCGCAGATCCAGAGCGGCGTCCCGACCATGAGGGGGCGGTTCGCCGGTGGCTTTTCTGTGCCTATGGAGCCGCCGGAAACATAAAGCGGGGACTGGCAGCAAGAATGTGTTAACACTATATATAGTAGGCTTGCAGCCATCTTAAACACGAGATACAGGGATCGCATCCAAGGATGAACATCCCTTACAGATCGGCAACAACCGGCTGCGCGCACAGTTCGCACGGCTGGAACGGATTTTTGCGCCCTTTGCCGGGCGCCCAATAGACGAGGACACGAAACCATGCGCATCGAACGCCGCTTCACGAAGCCCGGCCAATCGTCTTATGCGGAAATCGAATTCCGCAAGGCCGTCAGTGAAATCAAGAACCCGGATGGTTCAATCGTGTTCCGTCTGGCGGATATCGACGTTCCCGCGCAGTTCAGCCAGGTTGCGACTGACGTTCTGGCGCAGAAATACTTCCGCAAGGCCGGTGTGCCGAAGCTGCTGAAGAAGGTTGAGGAAAACGACGTTCCTTCCTTCCTGTGGCGTTCGGTTGCCGATGAAAAGGCCTTGAAAGACCTGCCCGAGGGTGAACGTTATGGCTCCGAAACCGATGCGCGCCAGGTTTTCGACCGTCTGGCCGGCACATGGGCCTATTGGGGCTGGAAGGGCAAATATTTCTCAACCGAAGAAGATGCGTCCGCCTTCAAGGATGAGCTTGCCTATATGCTGGCGACCCAGCGCGTTGCGCCGAACAGCCCGCAATGGTTCAACACCGGCCTGCACTGGGCCTATGGCATCGATGGCCCGGGCCAGGGCCACTTCTATGTCGACCCCTTCACCGGCAAGCTGACCAAGTCCAAATCCTCTTACGAACACCCGCAGCCGCATGCCTGCTTCATCCAGTCCGTGGAAGACGATCTGGTCAACGAAGGCGGCATCATGGACCTGTGGGTGCGTGAAGCGCGCCTGTTCAAATATGGCTCCGGCACCGGCTCCAACTTCTCCTATCTCCGCGGCGAAGGCGAAAAGCTCTCCGGCGGCGGCAAGTCCTCCGGCCTGATGAGCTTCCTCAAGATCGGTGACCGCGCAGCCGGCGCCATCAAGTCCGGCGGCACGACCCGCCGTGCGGCCAAGATGGTCGTCGTTGATGCCGACCATCCCGATATCGAAGCCTATATCGACTGGAAGGTGAACGAGGAGCAGAAGGTTGCCGCTCTCGTCACCGGCTCCAAGATCGTCGCCAAGCACCTCAAGGCCATCATGAAGGCCTGCGTCAATTGCGAGGCTGACAATGGCGATTGTTTCGACCCGGCCAAGAACCCTGCCCTGAAGCGCGAAATCCGCGCTGCCAAGAAGGACATGGTGCCGGAAAACTACGTCAAGCGCGTCATCCAATTCGCGCAGCAGGGTTACAAGGACATCCAGTTCAAGACCTACGACACGGACTGGGATTCGGAAGCCTACCTCACGGTTTCAGGCCAGAACTCCAACAACTCCGTCTCGCTGAAGGATGACTTCCTGCGCGCTGTCGAGAACGACGGCGACTGGAACCTCACCGCCCGCAAGGACGGCAAGGTCATGAAGACGCTGAAGGCCCGCGATCTCTGGGAAAAGATTTCCCACGCCGCCTGGGCATCGGCCGATCCGGGCCTGCACTTCAACACGACGATGAACGACTGGCACACCTCGCCGGCCGCCGGCTCCATCCGCGCGTCGAACCCGTGCTCGGAATATATGTTCCTCGACGACACGGCCTGCAACCTTGCCTCACTGAACCTGCTGCAGTTCAAGGATGCCAAGACAAAGCGCATCGACATCGCCGATTACGAACATGCCGTTCGCCTGTGGACCGTCGTTCTCGAAGTCTCGGTCATGATGGCGCAGTTCCCGTCGCGCCAGATTGCCGAACGTTCCTACGAATACCGCACGCTCGGCCTCGGTTACGCCAATATCGGCGGCCTCTTGATGTCGTCTGGCATTCCCTATGACAGCGACGAAGGCCGCGCTATTGCAGGTGCCCTGACCGCCATCATGACCGGCGTTTCCTACGCCACCTCGGCTGAAATGGCCGGCGAGCTTGGCCCCTTCCCGGGCTTTGCGCCGAACCGCGACAGCATGCTGCGCGTCATCCGCAACCACCGCCGCGCCGCCCATGGCCTGTCGGATGGTTATGAGGGGCTGTCGGTCAACCCGGTCGCGCTCATCCATGCCGATTGCGCGGATCAGGACCTCATTGCCCATGCGACAGCCGCCTGGGACAAGGCGCTGGAACTTGGCGAAAAGCACGGCTACCGCAACGCCCAGACCACCGTTATCGCGCCAACAGGCACGATCGGCCTCGTGATGGATTGCGACACAACCGGTATCGAGCCCGACTTCGCGCTGGTGAAGTTCAAGAAGCTCGCCGGTGGCGGTTACTTCAAGATCATCAACCGCGCCGTGCCGGAATCGCTACGTTCACTCGGTTATTCCGAAAGCCAGATCGCCGAAATCGAGGCCTATGCCGTTGGCCACGGCAATCTCAACCAGGCGCCTGCCGTCAACGCCTCGACGCTGCGCGCCAAGGGCTTCACCGATGAGAAGATCGAAGCCGTCAATGGCGCGCTGAAAAGCGCCTTCGACATCAAGTTCGTCTTCAACCAGTGGACGCTCGGCGCTGACTTCCTCAAGGGCACGCTGAAAGTTTCCGACGAGCAGCTTTCCGACATGAGCTTCAACCTGCTGGAGCATCTGGGCTTCAGCAAGAAGGACATTGAAGCTGCCAACGTGCACGTCTGCGGCGCGATGACGCTGGAAGGCGCACCGTTCCTCAAGAACGAGCATCTGCCGGTGTTCGATTGCGCCAACCCCTGCGGCAAGATCGGCAAGCGTTACCTCTCGGTCGAATCGCATATCCGCATGATGGCGGCGGCACAGCCCTTCATATCAGGCGCGATCTCCAAGACGATCAACATGCCTAACGATGCAACAGTGGAAGATTGCGGCGCCGCCTACATGCTCTCCTGGAAGCTGGCGCTGAAGGCCAACGCCCTTTACCGCGATGGTTCCAAGCTTTCCCAGCCGCTCAACGCCTCGCTGGTGGAAGATGAGGACGACGAAGACTTCGTCGAGGAACTGATTCAGCAGCCGCTCGCCCAGCAGGCCGTGACGATCACCGAGAAGATCGTCGAACGCGTCATCGAGCGTGTATCGCGCGAGCGTGAAAAGCTGCCGAACCGCCGTCAGGGTTACACCCAGAAGGCAACCGTCGGCGGTCACAAGGTCTATCTGCGCACCGGCGAATTCGGTGATGGCCGCATCGGCGAAATCTTCATCGACATGCACAAGGAAGGCGCCGCCTTCCGTGCGATGATGAACAACTTCGCCATCGCCATTTCGCTCGGCCTGCAATATGGCGTGCCGCTGGAAGAATATGTGGAGGCCTTCACCTTCACCAAGTTCGAACCGGCCGGCATGGTGCAGGGCAACGACGCGATCAAAAACGCAACCTCGATCCTCGACTACGTGTTCCGCGAACTCGCCGTCTCCTATCTCGGCCGCCATGATCTCGCCCATGTCGATACGTCCGACTTCTCCAACACGGCGCTCGGCAAGGGTATCCAGGAAGGCAAGACCAACCTGCTCTCCACCGGCTGGACACGCGGTTACAAGCCGACGCTGGTTTCCAGCAACGAAGGTGACCGCGCCGCTTCCGAGCCCAAGGGTTCGGCAACGGCAGCCCCTGCCCGCGGCTCCGCCAACGTCACCTCCTTTGCCGGCTCCGCCGCCCGCAAGCTGGAACCGACAGTCGCGATCTCCACATCGGAAATCGTCTCCTTCAAGCGCGATTATGAAGAGCGTGCCAAGGAACTGGCGGTAGAGATCGCAGAAGAAGTGATCGACGAGGTGGTTCAGGAAGCCCAGCAGACCGCCACCGCCCTCTTCTCCGACAAAGCCGCCGCCGACGCGGCATCGGCCAAGGCGGAAGCCAAGAAGAAGGAAAACGAACGCCGCATGCGCTCGATCGCTCAAGGGTATACCGGCAACATGTGCTCGGAATGCCAGAACTTCACGATGGTGCGCAACGGCACTTGCGAGAAGTGCGATACTTGCGGTGCGACGAGCGGTTGCTCTTGATAAAAATGCAACCTCTCGGAATCATTCCAGATGAGAGACTTCAATACATGCCGCGGGAGATAATTCCGCGGCATGAGTACTGTTTTTGGCTCCACGACGAAATTACCCGGTTATTGGTTGAGGCAACTCAATCTGGGCACGTTGAGTTCTGGCACGACCTTTTAGAAGATGCACTAAGGAAAAATGGTAAAAGTGCAAGTGACGAATCGATATGGACTAAAGTAGCGGAAGCTGGAGGAATAGTATCGACTCCAATAAAGCTAGATATACTGTTGGGGCTGATTGCTGACACAATGCATTTCATTTACGAAGCGCTTACGGCCTTCGAAAAAAGAAAATTTAACGTCGCGTACGCCCTTCTTCGAAAACCGCTCACCGAAAACTTGATCATTATCTCGAAGCTAATACAGAACGATGATGCGTTAATAAAATCTTTCGCGGATGGTTCACTTCAAACAAAACAGGTAATGCAAATAGATCCAAAAGATTGCGTATCCTTGTTTGATGACGTCATCAAAGAACTATATTTGCAGGATTTCGCAACGGGCGATTTAATATATAAAATTGTCTTTGATAAAAAAACACCCAATGGATTACAGCTGAATATGCAGAAATCCATGCACCTTATCACCACCCGTCACCCAGCTCTAGCGACACCAAAATTTGGTCTAAATAGAATTTTTTATTACGAACATGGAGATGATAAATATAGTGTTTACAATACTTTGCCCATACTGCTTTTTTTCATTCTTCAACTATCCCTGAAAGGGTTCTAAAAATACTTTCCAATACATGAAATTACTGTCAATGAAATTTTGATTAGATCGGTTGGACTGTTCGGAAATCTCTATGAAGGCCGTTTAGATTCTTTATCTCGATCACTCAATAAACAGATAAATTTTCTATTTAAATGCGAATGGTGCGACCAAAGTGACGTGAAAATAAGAAAAAAATACGCTCCTTTATTTTACTTGAAAGATCAGGTGCATTGCAATAATTGCGAGCGATTGAGTCACACGCCGTTCACATATCTTCTGCGATCAGGGTCGTTGAATCTATTCGTTGAGGAGTCAGGGAAATTACCATCAGAATACGCAAAGCTCATTCCTGATGGCGTTGAAGCCTCGACCTAATGAGGTTGAAGAGGCGAGTTTCGGCACGCCCCGATCCATCACCCTATAAAATCAAACAGCAACTTCACATTCAGCACCGCGATCACCACCGCAATCAGCCACGCAAGAGCCGAGAGCCATAACGGTGCTTTCAGCTCGCCCATCTTGGCCTTGTCGGAGGTGAACATCACAAGCGGGAAGACGGCAAAGGAAAGTTGCAGGCTGAGCACAACCTGCGTCAGGATCAGCAGTTCGCCCGTGCCGCTGTCGCCATAAAAGATGGTGACGCCAGCGGCAGGAACGATGGCGATGGCGCGGGTGATGAGGCGGCGCAGCCATGGGGCAAGCCGCATCTTGAGGAAACCTTCCATCACGATCTGGCCGGCGAGCGTTGCCGTGACGGTGGAATTGATGCCGCAGCATAAAAGCGCCACGCCGAACAGCGTCGGCGCTATGGCAAGGCCGAGCAGCGGCGCAAGCAGACTATGCGCTTCCCCGAGTTCGGCGACATTGGTCTGCCCCGTCTTGTTGAAGGTCGCCGCCGCGAGAATGAGGATCGAGGCGTTGATGAGCAAAGCGAACATCAGCGCGATGGTGGAATCGAGCGTCGCGAATTTCAATGCCTCACGCTTTTCGGGTAGCGTCTCGCCGATTTCGCGGGTCTGCACGATGCCCGAATGCAGATAGAGATTATGCGGCATGACAGTCGCACCCAGAATGCCGAGCGCCAGATAAAGCATGTCCGGATTGGTGACAATCTCCGTCGTCGGCGCAAAACCGAGGATCACCTGCCCCCAGTCAGGGTCGGCCAGCGCCACCTGAATGGCGAAACACACGGCGATGACGCCGAGCAGCGTGATGACCAGCGCCTCCACCCAACGAAAACCGAGCCTCTGCAGATAAAGGATCAGGAACACATCGAGCGCGGTGATGAGGACGCCGATTTCCAGCGGAATGCCGAAAATCAGGTTGAGACCGATCGCAGTACCAATGACCTCGGCGATATCTGTCGCGATGATGGCGATTTCCGCCAGCAGCCACAAAACCATGGCCACGGGTTTCGGATAGGCATCGCGACAGGCCTGGGCGAGATCCCGCCCGGAACCAATCGCAAGACGCGCGCAGAGCGACTGCAGCACAATCGCCATGATGTTGGAAACCAGCGCAACTGTCAGCAGCGTGTAGCCGAATTTGGAGCCGCCGGCGAGCGAGGTCGCCCAGTTCCCGGGATCCATATAACCGACCGCAACAAGATAGCCGGGGCCAAAAAAGGCCATCGCCCGGCGAAACGTGCTGGCATCCGGTTTGATGCGGATCGAACTGTGAACGTCAGACAGCGAGAGATCATCGCCGTTCCGTCGCCATCCAAAAACTGGCTTGTCCATCTTCTGAGCTTTCATGGAAATCAAATTAATGCAATTGCAAATCATTCTCATAAAGAACAGGAACTGGCAAGCGGAGTTTCGCGGAAGACTGCCGGTTCTCCCCCCCCCTCCCGTCATTCTAACCCCAAGCCGGAGACCAGTCGGCCGAGGGGCCTGGAGGTGAAAATGGCTCCTCCCGCCACGCCAAAGCGTACTGCCGGAACTGCGGCTCAAGGCCTGCATGACGGAAATCGGAGTCAGACGTCTAGCGGCGCGTGCAGAATCACTACGCACGGACCAGTGGAGAATGGGAGCTATCGAAAGCCGGGGCTTCCACCCCTCACGGCCTTGTCATCACCGCTGCCCGGCCATTTCGGAACAGCTGCGAACCCGCCCGCGTTGAATGATCAGGACACAATTCAATAACCGAGGAAGTTCATGCGACACGGCCATAAATTCAGCCTGGCGAACCATCCGAGCCGATGGCCCAGATATATCATGGCGCACCGAAGGCCGCGCGACTGGCTGATGACGATCAGCGGCATCGTCCTGCTGTTCATCGTCGCCGCGGCGGTGGCCATGGGTTACCTGGTCACCAGCCATCCCGGCAAGCCGGAGCCGAACCCCGGCATCGTGGAGGAACAGGCTGCGGAAAACGGCGGGTAAGCGCAAAACCAGGCGTTAGCTCAGGCCCGCCAGATGCCCGCTGAATTGGGCCTCGTGCAACCGGCTGTAGTGGCCCTTGGCGGCCAGAAGCTCGGCATGGGCGCCGGTTTCGGCAATGCCGGTCTGGTCCACCACCACGATGCGCGAGGCATCACGGATCGTCGCCAGCCGGTGGGCGATGACGAGCGTGGTCCGGCCCTTGGCAAGCTCCGTCAGCGATTGCTGAATGGCGCGTTCGGTTTCCGTGTCGAGCGCCGAGGTCGCCTCATCGAGAATGAGGATCGGCGGGTTTTTGAGGAACATGCGGGCAATGGCAAGACGCTGCTTCTGCCCGCCCGACAACTTCACGCCGCGCTCGCCGATGACGGTGTCGAGCCCGAGCGGCATGGCCTCGATGACGCCATCGAGACGGGCGCGCCTTGCGGCATCCATGATTTCCTCATCGGATGCGCCAAGCCGGCCATATTCGATATTCTCGCGGATCGTGCCGCCGAACAGGAAAACATCCTGCTGCACGATGCCGATCTGGTTGCGCAGCGAGGCGAGCTTCATTTTCCTGATGTCGATGCCATCGATGGTGATCGAACCGCTGGTGACATCGTAAAAGCGCGGCAGCAGCGAGCAGAGCGTCGTCTTGCCCGCACCGGAGGGGCCGACAAAGGCCACGGTCTCGCCGGCGCTGATCTTCAGGTCGATATTGTCGAGAACCCGTTTGCCCTCGGCATAACCGAAACCGACATGGCGATATTCGATGGCGCCTGACAGAGCCGGCGCGTCGATGGCGTCAGGCGCGTCGACGATGTCGGGCGCTGTATCCAGAAGTTCGGTGAAGCGGCGGAAACCGGCAATACCCTTCGGATAGGTCTCGATGACCGAATTGATCTTTTCCACCGGGCGGAAAAACACGCCGACCAGCAGCAGGAAACCGACAAAGCCGCCTTCCGTCAGGCTGCCATTGAGAACGAACCACGCACCGCAGATCATCACGATCATCTGCGTCAGACGCATGCTCATATAACTGAGCGAGGTGCTGGCCGCCATGATCTTGTAGGCATCCAGCTTGGTGCGGCGATATTTCTGGTTGTCCTTCTCGAACAGCGAGCGTTCATGGTCTTCATTGGCGAAGGCCTGCACCACCCGCATGCCGCCGACATTTTCCTCGATACGGGCGTTGAAATCCCCCACCCGGCCATAAAGCGCGCGAAAATTCTGCGTCATGCGGCCGCCATAACGGCTGGTTACCCAGGCGGTGACCGGCACGACGGCGGCGGTGACGAGCGCCAGTTGCACATTGACCGACATCATAAGCAGGAAAGCGCCGATGAAGGTCATGATGGCGATGAACAGATCCTCCGGGCCGTGATGGGCCACCTCGCCGATCTCTTCCAGATCCTTGGTCAGCCGCCCGACCAGATGGCCGGTCTTCTGGTTGTCGAAATAACGGAACGAGAGTTTTTGCAGGTGATCGAAGGCCAGCCGCCGCATGTCGGTTTCGATATTGATGCCGAGCATGTGTCCCCAATAGGTGACGGTCGCCATCAGCCCGGTATTCAGCACATAAATGACCAGCAGACCCACCGAGGCGGCGAGGATGATCCCCCATTGGCCGCCCGGCAGAAGCACGTCGACAAAGGCCTTCACCGCCATCGGAAAACCGAGTTCGAGCACGCCCGACAGGACCGCGCAGGAAAAATCGAGAATGAACAGACCGCGATAGGGACGGTAATAGGCGAAGAAACGGCGAAGCATGGCATGACCTGGAGATCGGGCGCGGCAATCTGACGCCGCGGAAAACGGGAGTTTAATTGTCATATTTCAATGCGCGCGCCAAGACCGATGTTCTATTTTTACCAAAATCGTTCAATAGCTTCCGCAATAAACACACAACGGTAATGTGATCCGGTTATATTGCACTTATATGTATCGGTGTGACAAAGTGAATGCACCCCTTTGAGGGGAGAATGCGAGAAAGAGCCTGCCGTGAGTAACATTGACAGCCGTAAGCAGAATGGCGAACCGAGATGGCTTGGTCCCGCCAGCCCGACGCGGATCGCCCTGATACCGCCCATATCGGCTGCGCGCTGGCTGCTCCTTCTGGTCGTCCTTGCGGGCATCTATTTCTTCAACGGCTTTCTGGTTCCGGTTCTCGCTGCCCTCGTCATCGGTTTCGCCAGCTGGCCGGTCTATACGCGGCTTTTGCGGCAGGTGGGCGGCAACACCACGCTCGGCGCCACCATTGCCATCATCCTCATCATCGCCTTCCTCGTGGTGCCGATCTTCATCGCCGCCTCCTATACGGCAACCGAAATCCGCGAATGGTTCGGCTGGGCGGTGCATGTCAACAAGGCGGGCGCTCCCGTGCCGGACTGGATCGCGGCGCTGCCGGGCATCGGCCCCTGGCTCGGCGAACAATGGGTGAAATATATCGGCACGCCGGGCGCCATCGGCGAAGTGATCCAGCTCGTCAGCGGTGCCAATATCGGCAATATCTACCGGGCGATCCTCGCCGCCGGCAACGGCGCGTTCCATCTGGTGCTGACCCTGCTGTTCATGTTGATCGCGCTGTTCTTCGTGTATCGCAACGGCGCCGGCTTCACCCGCCAGATCGATCTCGTGGGTGAGCGCATCCTGCCGACGCGCTGGGAACGCATCTCCCGCGTCGTGCCCGCCACCATCAGCTCCACCGTCACGGGCATGACGCTGATCGCCATCGGCGAAGGCATCATCCTTGGCATCGCCTACTGGATCGCCGGCGTGCCCTCGCCCGTCACGCTCGGCGTGCTCACCGGCGTCATGGCCCTCATTCCGGGCGGCGCGCCGCTCTCCTTCACGCTCGTCTCGATCTATCTGGTCGCCAGCGGCTCGCCCGCACACGGGCTGGCGCTGTTCGTCTGGGGTTCGGTCGAACTCTTCATCGTCGACAAGACCATCCGCCCGAAGCTCGTCGGCGGCCCGATCAAGCTGCCCTTCCTGCCGACCTTTTTCGGCCTCGTCGGCGGCGTCAAGACCATGGGCTTCCTCGGCCTCTTCATCGGCCCGGTGCTGATGGCGCTGCTGGTCGCGATCTGGCGCGAATGGGTGCGTGAAGTGGAAATTTCCGCTGCCGTCAGCGCCGAGCTTCCGCCTCCGCCGCTCACACAGAACGATCCGGCCACGGAGGCTGTTTCGCATGAGGACGACAACGACGAAACGACAGCGTTTCGGAAAGCGGCTTTTTGATTGGTGAAGCCTGAGGCAGATGCCGCGGTTTGGATAAAGATAGATAATCCGCGAATCTTGCATCCGTCCATGCTCGGGCTCGTTTCGCGCATCTACGACTTATCGGTTCTCCGGTACGGGATTTGATTTTCGGTACGTTGCCGTCAGCCTCAAGTTTAAGTTCTCATTGAGGTCTGAAACGGGTTGGGAACGGTAAATACACCATCGGCGTCATCCTCGGCCCTGTGCCGAGGATCTAATCACGTCGAAAAATCAATCGGTTGCAGATAACAGGGACAAGCCCGAGGATGACGTTGGAGTGTTTGACGCGATCTGTTGTCCGTCGTCCGCGCTACTTTTCATGGCGTGTCAATTCCTTCGTTCCGGACACTGCAAGGTCGCGGCGAACCTGTGCCGTAGACTTAAAGCACCTTCTCCATGAACAGGCTGAGCGGATCGGGCTTATAGGGCGCAAAGGCCTCGATCTCCACAAATCCCGCCTTGCGGTAAAGGCCGATCGCCTCCGGCTGGCTGATGCCGGTTTCGAGCCGTATGGCGGAGAGACCAAGCTCCATGCCACGCGCAACAAGCGTGTCCATGATCAGCTGGCCGATCCGCAATCCCCGCGCCTCGGGATCAACGAACATGCGCTTCACCTCCGCCGTGCCGTCACCCGCCTCCACCAGCGAGCCGCAGCCGACGACTCGGCCATCGTGCCGCGCCACGAAAAACGAGACATTGTCCTTCTCGAGCGCGCCGATATCGACCAGGTGATTGCTCTCGGCGGGGTAAAGCGAGGCCATATAGGTGTTGGAGAGATCGATGAGGCGCAGAACGGCTTCCTGGCGCGGCGTTTCAAGCTTGATTTCGATGGCCAATGCGATGCCTGCTTTCTTTCAAAAAATGCGTATTTCGTCGTAATGTCACTGCAATCGGGATAGATGAGTTTCTAGAGCATTATTCCCGACAGAGGCAACCACACCCCATGAAAACAGCCCTCGTTCTCATGACCTTCCTTGGCTGCGACGACAGCGCCACCGATTGCCATTACCTCGCGACTTCACAGCAGCGCTGGACGAGCATCGAACTGTGCGACGCCGTGTCGGAAAAGGAGCTGGAACGCTTCGCTAACGCCTCCTATCCGGTCGTGGTGGCCGTGTGCCAGACACCGGGTGAGCAGACCCCGCAGACGGCCGGCACACAGCCTCCCGCCAATGCACAGCAGGCAACCGCAGAGGTTACGCCGAAGGAAGAGGAAAGCCTCACCAAACAGGCGATCGGCCGCGTCAGCCGCATCCTTCCTTCCACCGAGGGCATAAAGCACTTTCTGGGAACGCCGGTGAGGATGGTTGAAAACAGCTATTCGTGGATTGCCAAGCGATTCGATAAGTGATTGCGGGTGATGACTTTGGGCTGTTGTGGTGGATATCGCAGCTGAGCATTGCAAAAATGCTCAGCCCTCACGCCGCCTCGACCGAAAGTGCTTCCGCATAATAGCGGGCCTTTTGCCGCTCTTCCGCAATGGCGAGCTTGCGCACGGCATGCAGCAGTTCGAACAACGTTTCCGAGCCGCTGACGTCGCGGAAATGCGCCAGCAATTCGGCCGAGACGGAGGCCGCCGCTTCCGAAAGCTGCGAACGGGCGGCGCGGCGCCACATCAGCGTTGCCGCAATGAAGACGTCGACGACATCACCCGAAAGGCCGATCGACTGGAACAGGGCCTTCAGCGCATGCGGCCGCCCGGTTGCCAGAATGGCCCGCACCTTGCGGTCATCCAGACCGGAGAGATTGACCATTGCCGCCGTGAAGAACTCCAGCCGGCCCGAACAGACGGCATGGATCAGCAGCGCAGGCGTCAGCTCCAGCCGCTGGCGAAGATGCTCCACCAGCGCCGGCAGTTCCGGTGAAGAAACGCCGGCAGCGATGAGAATGGTGGCGGAATCTTCCGCTTCCCGAAACAGACTGTCGGCGCGGTTGCGGGCGATCATCGCATTGACGAGCCCCGACCCGGCGAGCGCTTCGCTGATGCGGCCCACCAGCAGGTGGCGCGCATCGGCAGGCAGCGACTCACGGCGAAGCAGGAGATCGCGGATGTCGGCATTCGAGCCGTGACGCTCGGCAATGCGCCGCAGCGAAAACGGCGTGATGAAGGCATCGTCATTTTCGAGCAGGATGAAGGTTTCCGGCAGGTCACCGACCTCGGCGAGCGCTGCGCAGACGCCACGCGGCAGGCCCGGTCTTGCAGCGATCAGGGAACGCGTCAGGCTTTCGCCGCGCCCGGCCAGATCGACCAGATCGGCCTCACCGAGAACCGGCGAACGGGCAATCACCGTGCAGGCGATTTCCGGCTGATCTTCGGCAAGCGAAACGAGAATAGCGCGCGGTGCGTCATGGGCATCCGCCAGCGCCTCGGCAAGCGCCAGCCGCACACGCGGTGAAGGATCATCCAGCAGATAGGTCATCGCCATATAGGCGGCATCGCGGTTTTCCCGCGCCATGTCGGCCTGCAGATAGGCACGGCCGAGCGCATTGGCGGCTTTTGCCCGCTCGCCCGATCCGGCCTTTTCAGACCAGCGAAGAAATGCCTGTACGATCACCTGAGCCTCGAAACACATTCATACACTGGATGACTGCATCATCGCCGCCACCATGTATGAAACTCTAGGCACAAATGGTTTACGTTTGGTTCACCATAAAATTTAACCCTTGCCGGCGAAGGATTATACTGACGGCGCAGCAGAGGGGCGCTGTAGCTGGAATACATCGCTGCCGCCATCGCAATAATCCATATAGCCCATGCGCGCCACCGGACGCGCAAGCCCCATATCGATGCGGCCATCCCGAATGATCGTCTCATCGATATGGATCGCCATGACCTGCCCGATCACCATCCATGATTCGGTCGGTTTGCCGTCGATATCGGTGAGCTGCTGGATCTGCGTCGCCCGGCACTCCAGAACCGCCAGAGCTTCGCGCACGAAGGGTGCATCGACCACCCGCCCGTCAACGGCGGTGAGACCGGCAAGGGCGAACTCATCGACATCATACGCAACCGGCGCGGAAGACGCGTTCATCCGGTCGACAAGATGGCGGCTGACGAGATTGGCGGTAAAGACGCCGGTCTCCTCGACGTTGCGCAGGCTGTCCTTGCGGCCGCTCGAGGAAAACATGACGAGCTTCGGCCTGTCCGAAATCGCGTTGAAGAAGGAATAGGGAGAGAGGTTCAAGACACCCTCCCTGCCCTTCGAACCGATCCAGCCGATCGGCCGCGGCGCGACGATCGCCTTGAATGGATCATGCGGCAGGCCGTGCTGATTGGTGTCGGTCGTATAGAACATCAGACGTCACCAACCCAGGTGACGACATCCGCCAACTCGGGGCGTGGCCGCTCCACCGGCGGGAATGTCGTCGAGCCGATGTGGATATAACCCGCGACCTTCTCTTCTCCGCTGACGCCGATCTCCGCAAGGAAGGCCGGGTCGAAAGCAAGCCACTCCGTCAGCCAGTTAGCAGCAAAACCGCTGGCATTGGCTGCGAAGATGACGTTGAGGCACACCGCGCCGGCGGACATGATCTGCTCCCATTCCGGGATTTTGAAATGCGGTTTTGCGGTGCTGATGACGGCGATGACGACAGGCGCGCGGGTGAAGCGCGTGCGTTCCACCTCCTGCTGCTGCAGATCGAGATCGGGGTTCTTCTCGCGCGCGATCCTGAGCGCCGCCTCACCGAGACGCACCCGCTCCTCGCCGCGATAAACGACGAAGCGCCAGGGGGCGAGCTTGCCATGGTCGGGCACGCGCACGGCAAGGCGCAGGATTTCCTCGATTTCCCCTTTCGAAGGGCCGGGTTCGCTGAGTTGCAGGGCCGGCGTGGAGCGGCGAACCCTGAGGTAATCGAGGAGCTTGATATCGCTGGTCATGATCAAAAATCTTCCATTCTGCTGTCATCGCGAAACTAGGGCCTTGAAATAGCCATGGCATTGGTTTTGAAGTGATCCGGGAAAAACAAGAAGTCAATCGGTATCGAAAATGTCGGCAATCAAAATCGCGGCACGTCTGGCCATTGCGTTCGCCGCGATCGGCGTTTTATCGGAAGCGGCCTTTTCGCAGGATGCCTTTAAAGACTTCAAGCAGCTCGGCGGCACGCCGAAAATGCCCAAACTCAACGCTTTCACCGCCCCTTCCGCTCCCGATGCCCCGACAAGCACCGCGCGCGATATCGCCATGGAAGCGAAGTTGACGAGCGAAGGCGACGCGGTGAAGGAAGGCCTCTCCTGGCGTGTCTTCAGCCCCATTCCGGGCACTGACGGCAAGCTGCCGATGCTGGCAAGTTCCGAGGGTGGTTCGGCGCAGTTTCATCTCGTGCCCGGCGAATATTTCGTCAACGTCGCCTTCGGCCGTGCGGGCGTTACCAAGAAGCTCAACGTGCCGGCCTCCGGTAATGTCCAGAAACAGGTGCTGATCCTCGATGCCGGCGGCTTCGTGCTGAATGCGATTGCAGGCTCCGACAAGCAGATTTCCGGCAACCAGCTGAAATTCTCCGTCTATTCCTCCGACGCCCGTCCGGATGGCGAACGCGGCCTCGTGATGGCCGATATCAAGCCCAACACCATCGTGCGGCTGAATGCCGGCACCTATCATGTGGTTTCCGAATATGGCAACGTCAACGCGGTGGTGCGCGCCGATATCCAGGTCGAAGCCGGCAAGCTGACCGAAGCGACGCTGCAGCACCAGGCAGCACAGATCACTCTCAAGCTCGTCTCCGAAGCCGGCGGCGAAGCCATTGCCGATACGGCCTGGTCGGTGCTGAACGGCGGCGGCGACGTGGTGAATGAAAGCGTCAGCGCCTTTTCGACCATGGTGCTGGCCGAAGGCGAATATACCGCCATCGCCCGCAACAAGGAAAAGGTCTACCAGCGCAACTTCAAGGTCACGTCCGGCCGGGATTCGGATGTGGAAGTGCTGATGAAGGACCAGGCGCCGGAAGACATGACCGGGGATTTTGAGTAGGTCGCGAAGCCGATCCTGAGACAGGTGGCGAAATCCGAAAAGCTCTCCTCCGTCATGCCGGACTGGATCCGGCATCCAGCCACGACGCGTCTGCGTCGTGAGAGGAGTCTTTCGCGATCAAAGACTTGATCGCACTGGACCCCGGATCTAGTCCGGGGTGACGGAGTGCGGATGCTCCTTTTCTGCCACTGTTAGCACCGCCTAAAAACATCGCCCCGCAAACAAAAACGGCCCCCGAAGGGGCCGTAACTGTTATCAGGCAACCTGCTTTTTCGCCGCAAGCTTGCGCTTCACATCCGGCGGCGTCGCCTCGTCCACAAGGCTGGTGATCGCCTCTTCGAGCGACATCGACGTCTGGTTCTGCGAACCGAGACGGCGAATGTTGACGGTGCGCTCTTCCGCTTCCTTGCGGCCGCAGACGATGATCACCGGAACCTTGGTCACCGAGTGTTCGCGGACCTTGTAGTTGATCTTCTCGTTACGGAAGTCGGTTTCCACCGCCATGCCCGCCTCGCGCAGCGCTTCGGCAACCTCGCGGCCGTAATCGTCCGCATCCGAGGTGATCGTCGCGACCACGACCTGAAGCGGCGCGAACCAGAGCGGCATGTGACCGGCGAAGTTCTCGATCAGAATGCCGAGGAAGCGCTCCATGGAGCCGCAGATGGCGCGATGGATCATCACCGGCTGCGTCTTTTCCGAATTCTGGTCGATGTAGAAGGCGCCGAAACGTTCCGGCAGGTTGAAGTCGACCTGCGTCGTGCCGCACTGCCATTCACGGCCGATGGCGTCCTTCAGCGTATATTCGAACTTCGGCCCGTAGAACGCACCCTCGCCCGGCAGGATGCCGGTCTTGATGCGGCCGCCGGACTGCTCCTCGATGGTCTTTAGAACCTCCAGCATCACGCTTTCGGCGCGATCCCAGAGATCGTCGGAACCCACGCGCTTGTCCGGGCGCGTCGAAAGCTTGACGACGATCTCGCTGAAACCGAAATCCTCATAGACGGAGAGGATCAGGTCGTTGATGCGCAGGCATTCCGCCGCCATCTGCTCTTCGGTGCAGAAGACATGCGCATCGTCCTGCGTAAAGCCGCGAACGCGCATCAGGCCGTGCAGCGCACCCGACGCCTCATAACGATGCACGTTGCCGAATTCTGCAAGACGCACAGGCATTTCGCGGTAAGACTTCAAGCCATGCTTGAAGATCTGAACGTGACCGGGGCAGTTCATCGGCTTCAAGGCAAAGACGCGCTGATCGGCTTCCTTGTCATCGGGATGGGTAAAGGCATGGGCGGATTTCACCGCGAACATGTTCTCCTGATACCAGCCCCAGTGACCGGAGGTTTCCCACAGCGACTTGTCCAGCACCTGCGGCGCATTGACTTCCTGATAGGTATTGGCGAGACGCCGGCGCATATAGGCCGTCAGCGTCTGGAACATGCGCCAGCCCTTGCCGTGCCAGAACACCACGCCCGGACCTTCTTCCTGGAAATGGAACAGGTCCATTTCGCGGCCAAGGCGGCGGTGGTCGCGCTTTTCGGCTTCGGCCAGCACGTGCAGATAATTGTCGAGCTCTTCCTGCGTCGCCCAGGCGGTGCCGTAGATGCGCGACAGCATCGCATTGTTGCTATCACCACGCCAATAGGCGCCGGCCACCTTCATCAGCTTGAAGGCCGTACCGATCTGGCCCGTCGAGGCCATATGCGGACCACGGCAGAGATCGAACCAGTCGCCCTGATAATAGATCTTAAGGTCCTGACCTTCAGGAATGGCATCGACCAGCTCGACCTTGTAGTTCTCACCCTTGGCGGCAAAAACTTCCTTGGCCTTTTCGCGCGACCAGATTTCGCGGGTGAACGGCTTGTTGCGCTGAATGATCTCCTTCATCCGCTTCTCGATCTTCGGCAGATCTTCCGGCGTGAAGGGTTCGTTCTTGGCGAAGTCGTAATAAAAGCCGTTCTCTATGACAGGACCGATCGTCACCTGCGTGCCGGGCCACAGTTCCTGCACGGCTTCCGCCATGACGTGAGCGGCATCGTGGCGGATGAGCTCCAGCGCACGGCCGTCTTCACGCGTGACGATCTCTATTTTGCCATCGGTGATGGTCTCGGACAAATCGCGCACGGTGCCGTCAAGCGCAATGGCGACGGCCTTCTTGGCAAGCGATTTTGAGATGGATTCGGCGACCTCACGGCCGGTCGTACCGGCGGGGTAGCTGCGCACGGATCCATCGGGAAATGTAAGGGAAATGGCTTCAGACATCGTCTCGTGCTCCTGTCCAGTCCCGCCAACGAATGCGGGTGGTGTTGGAATAATGATCTGCCCGCGATAAGCGAACAGGCAGGCTGATAAAGGCTTTTGCCATTCCAGTCAAAGGTGAAGGGCAGGTCAGCGAAGCATTTCCGCGAGACCATTGACCGTATTGGCGTTGCGGGTCGTGCCGATACCAAGCCGTTTGGTGGTCAGGACCGACAGCAGCCGGCTCTCGCTTGGTTTACCCTGAAAATCGATCCACAGGTCGCCGCCGACCACGGCAACCTCTTCCCGCTGACGGGACTTGTCGAATAATCCGAGAACGTTCCCGTCCAGCGGCTCCCGCATGACCCGAACGCAGACGTCAGGCGGATTGCCGTGCGGAAACGGATTGTCCTCCGCCAGTTTCAGCCAGTCGCTACCCGAACGAACGAGAATATCGACATGTTTGCCGAAACGGGCCTCAAAGGCACGCTCCAGCCTGTCCTCGATCGCGCGAACAGGTGCCGCCTCAGTGCTAAAAACCAGATTTCCGGTCGCGACAAGCGTCCTGCAGTCGGCAAATCCCAACTCTTCCGCCAGTGTCCTGAGATCGGCCATGATGAGCCGCTTGCCGGGGCCGAGCACGATGCTGTGCAGCAGGGCCACATAGTCATTCATCGATGCCGGCTCCAATAACGCCACGGCATCCACCAGCGCTTGCTGCCATCGAGTTCTTCCGGCACCGGATCCAGCCCGCTGGTGCCGCCAGGGCCGCAGCGCGCCACACGAAACAGCGCCATCCAGCCGCCAGCCCAGAGCCCATGGCGGGCAATCGCCTCATAGCCATATTCGGAACAGGTGGGAATATGACGGCAGGAGTTGCCGACAAAGCCCGATAGCGTCAGCTGATAAAGCCTGATGAAGCCGACGCCGAAAAGCCGTCCCGGTGTCTTCGCAAAGCTGCCCGCCCAATTGCGCGATCGCCCGGCTTTCGCCGCTGTCTTCTCATGCCGGCAGCCCGGTTCGCCGCACATCGACTAACCCGCAACGTTGAGAGCCGGCCGGCCTTCGATCTGGTCGAGCGCATCGACCACCGCCTCGAAGGTCAGCATGGTGGAAGCGTGGCGCGCCTTGAAATCCCTGACCGGCAAAAGCACTCGCATGTCCGCAAAACGGCCCGTCGGCCCTTCACCGTCCTGTTTCAGCATGGCGAGCATATCTTCCCGCGCCTGCCGGATTTCGCCGGTGGAAGCCCCGACAATGTGATGCGCCATGATGGAGGCCGAGGCCTGCCCCAGTGCGCACGCACGCACTTCATGCGAAAAAGCCGTCACGGTGCCGTCTTCGACCTTCAGATAGACCTTGAGTTTAGAGCCGCATAACCGCGAGTGTTTTTCAGCACTGGCATCGGCATCATCGAGAACTCCCGTCAATGGGATATTCCCTGCAAATTCCAGAATGCGATTATTGTAGATATCGTCCATCGAAAGTGTCCGGCGCGCTCAAAAATGCCCAAAACGGGACAGGTCAGATTTTTCAAACACAGCGTTTGTCGCAGTGAAGCTTTCCTGCCCTTCATTCTCATTATATGCTAACGAGCTTTCTGGACATCAAGCCGTGATCAAATTAACGGCTCCGATACCGAAAAAACAGCATCGGTCTTGCCAAAATGCTGTAAAACAACCAGATAGCAGCAGCTGCGAACATGAGTTCGCGATGAAAAACGAATTCAGGTGCGGCCTTTACCCGCATCGGGAGAGACGGAATGGATGCGATCGTGAAGAATTTCCCCGGCGCTGGCGCAAAACCAGACGTGGCCGAAGCTCGCCCAAGCCAGGCCGAAGCGGAAGAAGCCGTGCGCGTTCTCCTGCGCTGGGCAGGAGAAAATCCGACCCGCGAAGGACTTCTGGATACGCCGAAGCGCGTCGCCAAAGCCTATCGCGAGCTTTTTGCCGGTTATGAGCTGAATGTTCAGGACGTGCTTGGCACGACCTTCGAGGAAGTCGGCGGTTATGACGATGTGGTGCTGGTGCGCGACATCCCCTTCTTCTCCCATTGCGAGCACCATATGGTGCCGATCGTCGGCAAGGCGCATGTCGCCTATCTTCCGGCCGGCCGTGTGCTTGGCCTGTCGAAGATCGCCCGCGTCGTCGAAATCTTCGGCCGCCGCCTGCAGACGCAGGAAAACATGACGGCGCAGATCGCAAGATCGATCGAAGAAACGCTGAAACCGCGTGGCGTGGCCGTCATGATCGACGCCGAACATATGTGCATGTCCATGCGCGGCGTAAACAAGCAAGGGTCCACGACGCTGACCACCAGCTTCACCGGCACGTTCAAGAACGATCCGGCCGAGCAGGTGCGCTTCATGACCATGGTGCGGAACCGCTGAACATCGGACCGGAAACTGTAGCGCGGGTTTCCTGAAACCCGCTGCTCACACAAAATTTTGGAGTGGCGGACTGATTCCATGTCCTCCGCCGCTTTGAAACCTTCCGCTTTTCTCCCCGGGGTAGCCATGTCCATTCCCTTTCCGTCCGCGCCTGCGGACAAGGAAGTGCTCGAAAACGCAGGTCTCTTTTCGCCGAAATTCGATGCCCACGGCCTCGTCACCGCCGTGGTTACCGATGCGCGCGATGGCGAATTGCTGATGGTCGCCCATATGAATGCGGAAGCCCTGTCGCTGACGCTCGAGACCGGCATCGCGCATTATTACAGCCGCTCCCGCGACAAGATCTGGAAGAAGGGCGAAACCTCCGGCAACCTGCAGACGGTGAAGGAATTCCGCACCGATTGCGATCAGGATGCCGTATGGCTGAAGGTCTCCGTCGCCGGCCATGACGCGACCTGCCATACCGGCCGCCGCTCATGCTTTTACCGCGCTGTCGAGCTATCAAACGGCGATGCTGTGACGAAAATCACCGACGATACCCGCCATTTCGATCCGGCCACCACCTATTCGAATACATAATCGGCGACCTTCCATCGGCCGCACCAATTTGCTACCAATATAGCAGGCTCCGGGGATAAGGGCGGAACCTGAAAGGCAGGCAGGGAATGCGACCAATGTTGGGATGGGGAAATCGTCACAATAATCTTGCGGCTGGAAATCCCGAAGCCACCGGCAATGAGCCGCCCGTCACCCAGATTGTCGATACGCGCAGAATAGCGCTCGCCCTTGGCGGCGGGGCGGCCCGCGGCTGGGCCCATATCGGCGTGCTGCGGGCGCTGGACGAAGCGGGCGTGAAGATCGGCATGATCGCCGGCACCTCGATCGGCGCGCTGGTGGGCGGTTGTTATCTCGCGGGTAAGCTCGATGAACTGGAAGAATTCGCCAGGTCGCTGACGATGCGCCGCATTGCCGGCCTGCTCGACCTGACGATCGGCGGCGGTGGCCTCTTCCGCGGCATGCGGCTGACCAAGCGCATGCAGGAACATCTGGAAGGTCTGCGCGTCGAAAACCTCGACCACCCCTTTATCGCTGTCGCCACGGAACTGCGCACAGGCCATGAGGTCTGGATCCATCAGGGCGATCTCGTCACCGCGCTGCGCTCCTCCTATGCGCTGCCCGGCATCTTCGAGCCCGTGCAATGCAATGGCCGTACCCTGATCGACGGCGCGCTCGTCAATCCCGTGCCCGTTTCCGTCTGCCGGGCCTATGAGCAGGCGCTGGTCGTTGCGGTGAACCTCAATTACGATCTTTTCGGCCGTTCCGCCGTGGTCAAACACGCGGCCTCACCACAGGGCGGCGGCACACCGCCCGCGGAAACGGCGCCGCGTCCCGGCCTGCCGGGCGTCATGGTGCAGGCCTTCAACATCATTCAGGACAGGATTTCGCGCTCGCGCCTGGCGGGCGATCCGCCCGACCTCATGCTCCATCCGCGCATCAACGATATCGGCCTGTCGGAATTCCATCGCGCCAGCGAAGCCATTGACCGCGGATATCAGGAAACGCGCGCGCGTATTCCCGAACTCGAGCGCATGCAGCAGGCATTCCGGCGCTGAAGGCGAGCCCCTCGCCTCCTCACCGTGTCAGTTCCTCGTCGGAATGCCCGCCAGAACCCACCTTGCATGACAAATGGGATCATCCGGCAATATAGGCCTTGATATGCTCGGCCTCGGCCTCGATTTCGCCGATCCGCGCCTTCACCACGTCGCCAATGGAGATGATGCCGGCAAGGCGGCCATTTTCTTCAACCGGGACATGCCTGAAGCGTCCGCCGGTCATGATTTCCATCAGCTGATCGGTGGTGGAATTGTGCTGGCAGCGCACCACATTCTTGGTCATGGCGACGGAGACGGACTGCTGAAGGGAAGCCGCACCCTGGCCTGCAACGGCCTTCACGAGATCGCGCTCGGTGAAGATGCCGAGAACCACACCATCCGCGTCTGTCACGACGACGGAACCGATCTTGTGCGCATGCAGTGTGCCCGCCGCCTCACCGATGCTGACGTCGGGACCGACAGTCACGACATCCCGGCCCTTGCGGTCGAGAAGATCCTTTACGAATGTTGCCATGCCTTCCTCCTCTTTGCAGCGATTTGCAGTGCCGCAGTCTCCCCCGGCGGTTGCAAATCATGCGGTATGGTGCGCTGAGGCCCGCATGAATGCAATCCCGGATGGGACGCGCACAAGCAAATTTGCGCCGAAGCCGACAAGGAGCGTGATCGGCTTAACGTGACGGGCGATCGAAAAGGCTAAAGAACAGGAAGCCGAGCAGGAAGCCGAAGACATGTGCATCCCAGGCGATTTGGCCACCGACATCACCGAATAGCGGCACGCCGACTGCAATCAGCACATTGCCGAACAGCCACATCAGCGTGAAGATCAGCACGGTGCGGTTGGAAAGCGCCGCAAGAATGCTCTGCCGCGGCATCAGATGGCCGAAGGAGGCGCTGTAGCCACCGCGTACGGGAAAGGCGAAACGACAGGCCGCCCCCATCAGCGCCGAAACGACGCCGGACGCGCCGATCAGCACCGTGACATCACCCCAGTTCAAAGCCGCATGACCAAAGGCCGAAACGGCGGCGGAAATGCACCATAACAGCACGAAGCGCACTGTTCCGATCCGGCGCAGAACCGGCGCGCCGAAGGCCATCAGCCACAGGCCGTTGAAGAGAATATGCTCGATGCCGCCATGCAGGAAAGAATAAGTCACCGGCGTCCAGAGCCATTCCAGCCCCTGCTGAGAAAAAGGCACCGCATAACGCAGCGGAATGAAGCCGAAGGTGAAGATGAACCAGCCATTGCCTTCCTCGGAAAGGAGGTAGGCAGGAACGACATAGGCAATGGCCAGCGCTGCCAATATGCCGACGAGCAGCCCCGGCAGGTTGAAGATGGGATTGTTCGTGTCGTCTTTCGGTTCCGGCGTTTCCGAAACCGGCGGCTGTTCGCCGTCCTCATAGGACATGATCCCATCCCTGTTTTGGTCGAAATTGGTGTTCCCCGAGCAATATAGGAAGCCCGAACGAAAAAAAAGCCGTCCCGCCTTTGTAGTACGCGACGCCGAACCGCAACCGGTTCGAGCGCCGAGCCACGGGCGGTCCGGCTTGCCGGCACGCCCTTGGAATCACGGGCGGCGCCATCAATTGTGCTGAAGGGAGAGTTCCCCCGACATGGCGGAACGGATGCCATGACTGTGGTCGCCAGACAATCTCAACCATTTGTTAACCTTAACAAATCCGGTTGGCACGAAAATCGCTACACATAGAATTACAGACGTTCGGATGGACATGATGTCCCAAAAGCGAACAAGGAGAAATGCTATGAAAAGCATGGCCGGACTGGACATATATGCCTATTGGGATGAATTGCGCGGCAGCAGATCCGCGCCGCGTCGCGAGGATATCAATCCCGCAAAACTCAAAACCCATCTTGGCGATCTTTTCATCCTCACGGACAAAGGAGAGGCCACCCCTTTCTTCCGCCTTGCGGGCACGCGTCTCTGCGACCTGTTCGGCCGGGAATTACGCGACCGGCCGTTTTCGGAGCTGTGGCATCAGGTGAATGCCATTTTCCCCTGCCGGGTGGCGCGCGGCATCCTGCACCATCAATTGCCCGTTGTCTTCGATGTCGAAGCGGAAGACGATTATGGCGCGGTACCATTGGCGTTCGAAATGCTGCTTTTGCCGCTCCGCACGGATGCCGATGCCGCCCCGCGGCTGCTTGGCGCGCTGCTTCCCGAACGGCCGCGCCACGAATTCGCCGCACCCATCCGCTGCCTGTCGATGAAAAGCAGCCGCCTGCTGCGCATGGACATCGCGCCGTCAGAGCATCGGGCAGACATGGAAACCGCCTCTACGCCATTTGCGGGACGCTTCTGACGACCTGTCCCGCTACGCATGCCCAGGCCGCAGGGTTACCGTTGTCGCTGATTTTTAAGAAAAATAGGTCAAAGCTGTAACGATTTTACCGATCAGAAGAATTGTAGAGATTAAAGAATACAGTCTGTTAACTCGCGCAATGTAGAAACCTACCGTCATCATTCATTATAATTGCGCTGCTCATGTTTTCGTCCCGCTCGGTCAACACCGCCCAAATTATGCGCCCGGTTGAGGAAGCCCACCTCGACGATGCCGTCCGTGTGTCCTTCACCGGCCGCCTGATGTTGCCCGACCATGAAGAATATGATTGCACCGCGACCGAGATGACCGCCGAACGGGCGCAGTTCACCTGCTCGGGCATGGCCCGCAATGGTGACCGCGTCATCGCCTATCTCCAGCATATTGGCCGGATCGAGGGCACGGTGACGGCGCTGACCCCAGCAGGCTTCCTCATCGCCATCAACGCGCCGGAGCGCAAGCGGGAAAAACTCGCCGCCCAGCTGGCATGGATCGCCAAACGCCAGTTGCTCGGCCTGCCGGAAGACCGCCGCCATGATCGCCTGACGCCGCGTAACGCAAAAGCGCAGCTCGTTCTGGAAGACGGCGTGCTCGTCGCCTGCCGGCTGATCGACCTTTCCCTGTCGGGTGCAGCCATCGAGATCGAAAACCGGCCGCCGCTCGGCAGCCGGGTCCAGCTTGGCAAGAACATGAGCGGCAAGATCGTGCGCCACTTCATGGAAGGCGTCGCAGTCGAGTTCGACCGGGTGCAATCACCCGACGCGCTGATCGAGTTCATTTAAGATCGTCCAACGGATATGGTGCGGCTTCGCGCCGTTAAGCTGCGTGCGGTATTTTCAGCGCGCGGTGCCCTTCGCCATGGCCTCATAGTCGAGAGTAACCCCAGGCTGGGTTATCTCTCCCCTTGCGCCAGAGCAGGATGCAAAGATCGCCTTCCCGCAAGCGCCGCTTCACCTCGGAAGCCTTCATTCTCCCGTTCTCTCTGCCGAACTTCCATGTCCATACCGTGACTGCCTACGCCATCCTGCGCATGCGCGGCGTGCCGATCGGAAAACGCGATTATGAGGGCCAGCTGCGCACCAGATCGGCCCAGATTATTGCTCCCAGCGACCGCAAAAGCCGGTTTTCAAAGATTTTTCCAAGAAAAATGCGATTTTTTCGAAGTTTTTTTGCCGCCCTTTTCGGACTGTTCCAGCCTGAAACACTCATCCCAAAACGGGAAATCCACGTCTTCGCCAAGCCCTGCGAGCCGACCGCAGGCCACCACAAAAATCGCGGGGTGTGGAAAACCGCTTTAAATCCAGCGGTCTAGATGACTACCAAAAACCTAAAGCGGGAATGCGTAAAATTGTAATAAAAATTGGCTCAAAAACGCGTAAAAACTCACTCAAATACAGTTCAAAATAGCCGCTAATTTGCTGAAATTTAAGCTCAAATTGCCCCACCTAAATTTCCGTCGGCTCAAAATATAACTGCGAATGTCTCCTCACCACGGGGAGACAAGCAATGAACAAGAACAACCGTTTCGTATTCACTCTGATCGCATTCATCGTCAGCGCCTTCGCCCATCAGGCCAGCGCTTCGCCGGCCGCCGTCATGCGTGTGATCGGCAAGGCCAATCCGCCGATCGGCCACTATGAATTCTGCCAGACCTATCAGAGCGAATGCCAGCCGACCTCGCTGGACAACGGCCCGTTGCAGCTGACCGAAGAGCGCTGGAAGACGATGCTCGACGTCAACTACACCGTCAACACCACGATCACGCCGATGACCGACATGGAAATCTATGGCGTTGAAGAGCGCTGGGCCTATCCCACCACCGTCGGCGATTGCGAAGATTTCGTGCTTCTGAAGCGCAAGATGCTGATGAACAAGGGCTTCTCCCCCTCCAACCTGCTGATCACCGTCGTTCTGCAGCCGAATGGCGAAGGCCACGCCGTTCTGACCGTCCGCACCGACCGTGGCGATTTCGTTCTCGACAACATGCGCAACAAGGTGATGAACTGGTCGGAAACCGAATATACCTACCTGAAGCGTCAGGACACGGCCAATCCGGGCCGCTGGGTGAAAATTCAGGACGGCCGCGCCACCGCTGCGGTCGGCGGCATCCGGTAAATCACGGCAAGCCCCACAGCATACCGTCTCCGTCTCCCCAAATAAAAAGCCGGCTCCGCAAGGGCCGGCTTTTCATTTGCCGATGAACGCCTGACACTCGACGTCATCCTCGGGCCTGTCCCGAGGATCTGATCACGTCCAACTCAATTGAGACGTCGCAGATGCTCGGGACAGGCCCGAGCATGACGGAGGATAGCTTTCAGGACACCATCGACTCGGCCGGCGACACAAGGATTTCATTTTCATCCATGGAACGTCAGAGCAAGCCAAGCTCGGCCAGTTCCCGCCTGAGGTCGGATGGCATGTCTTCCCCGCCACCGCCGCCACCGAGATCGCGTGGCGCCTCGTCATTCTTCAGGTAACGCCAGCCCTGAAACGGCCGCTTTGGCGCAGGCGAGGTCTCGATCACCTCGGGGCCGAGAATGAGGTCGCAGCGGGTAATGCCGTCTTCCCCCTTGAAGGAGCGGATATCGAGCAGCTTCTGCCGCGCCTGCACCTGTCCCTTGATGACCCAGTAAAGCGAACCGCCTTCCAGCAGTTCCTCGACCCGTTTCGGGATCATACGGGTAGTGTGGACGCTATGCGGCTCAAGGCCGGCGGCAATGGCCGTCAGGGATCGATGCGCCACCCATTCCCTCAAATCCTGAAGGGAGTCCGCACCGACGCAAAGTTTAATGAGATGTAGAGGCATGCCCCTATCAATGCCTTTTTGCGACGGGCGTCAAGCATCTGGACGGTGCCTCACGCCCTGCCCGCTCAGCACTCCACAACGTTGACGGCGAGGCCACCGGTGGAGGTTTCCTTGTATTTTTCGCTCATGTCATTGCCGGTCTGGCGCATGGTCTCGATACAGGCATCGAGCGGCACGAAATGTTGTCCGTCGCCCTTCAATGCCAGCGAGGCAGCCGTTACCGCCTTCACGGCGCCGAGCGCGTTGCGCTCGATGCAGGGCACCTGCACCAGTCCCGCAATCGGATCGCAGGTCATGCCAAGGTGATGTTCAAGCGCGATTTCGGCAGCATTTTCGATTTGTTCAGGTGATCCGCCCATGACGGCAGCGAGCCCTGCCGCTGCCATGGCAGCAGCCGAACCGACTTCGCCCTGACAGCCCACCTCCGCGCCCGAAATGGAAGCATTATGCTTGATGATGCCGCCAATGGCCGCCGCCGTCAGGAGGAAATCCCGCACGTCGTCGACAGTCGCATCCTCGTGAAAATGCCGGAAATACCTGACCGTGGCAGGCACGACGCCCGCCGCACCGTTGGTCGGCGCGGTGACGACACGCCCGCCTGCGGCGTTCTCTTCGTTCACGGCCATGGCATAAACACTGAGCCAGTCATTCGCCATGACGGGGTTGAGCCGGTTGCTGCGCCACTCCTCATTGAGTTTCTCATAGATGGAACGGGCGCGGCGGCGCACTTTCAGGCCTCCGGGCATGATGCCATCCACCTTCAGACCGCGCTCGATGCAGCCGTTCATCGCGTCCCAAATCTGGTCGAGGCGCTCGTTCAGCTCGTCGCGTGAGACCGCCGTTTCTTCGTTGGCGCGCTTCATCTGGGCGATGGTGCGGCCGGAACGGGCAGCCATATCGAGCATTTCCCGCGCGGACGCAAAGGGATAAGGCACACGCGGACCGTTATCGATGGTCTTGCCGCGCTGCTTGATCGCCTCCAGTTCCGTATCGGTCACGACGAAACCGCCGCCGACGGAATAATAGATGCGCTTGATGAGCAGCCTGCCCTGATTGTCGAAGGCGGAGAAGATCATGCCGTTGGCATGGCCGGGCAGCGGGTTCTTCTTGTCAAAGACCAGATCTTCGGCCGGGCGGAACACATAGGACGGGTGGCCGGGCGGCGTGACCGTGCCTGCCTTTTCCACCGTCTCGATGATGGCGTCCATCGCATCGGGATCGACAAGGTCAGGCCGCTCACCGGTGAGACCGAGAACGACGGCACGCCCGGTGCCGTGGCCGATGCCGGTAAAGGCGAGAGACCCGTGCAGGCTGACCTTCAGCTGCGCAACGGCCGCACCCGCCGGCCGCGGCCACTCATCACTGAGGATCAGCGCCAGAAAGCGGTTCGCAGCCGTCATCGGCCCCATCGTATGGGAGCTGGAAGGACCGATACCGATCTTGAAGACGTCGAAGACCGAAAGAAACATGAAATATACCCTGCATAATGGATTTCAGCCCATCATATCCAAAGCTGCGGCGGATCGCCACAAAAGAGCGGCACCGGCTTTTGCAGCTGCGACATGAAGGTGCCGGAAACGAAAACAGCACGGTTTC
Organism: Agrobacterium sp. El2ro-1b; assembly: GCF_048298475.1. NCBI lineage: Bacteria > Pseudomonadati > Pseudomonadota > Alphaproteobacteria > Hyphomicrobiales > Rhizobiaceae > Agrobacterium > Agrobacterium sp. El2ro-1b. Next base: position 1,408,770 of record NZ_CP103458.1, read on the forward strand.
CAGAGGAAACCGCGCCGTTTCAAAACCCGTCATTCAGGAGAGAAGCTTATGGGCTGCCAAAAATGTACGTCAATGCGAGAAAAGCGGCAAAGCCTGCAAGTGCGCGTATGGTGACGCCCCAGCAGGATTTCTGAGCGGTTTCTTCCATGATTACTCCAGCTATTCACTCTCCGGGGGATCTTCAAGACCCGGCCCGTTGAGGCAAGCATTTATTAAAATCCGGCGGCGAACGCAAATGCAAAAAGCGGCTAAATGAAGGCGTTTTCGATAAGCTGCCATTCGCCCCGTGCATAGGTCCGTGAAAAAACAAGGTGTTAGCAGCGGGCTTGAAAAGGCACGGTTCGGGGCTCCGCCGCAATTTAGGCTAAAGTGTAACCGTTTTTTAATGCTTTCCTACAAACCCCTGTTGAAAACCATCGCCGCCGGCACGTTACGGTCGAATTTCCTGCGGTGAAGGACCGCGGCTTGAAAGGCCACGGGCGCTGCTTTATCGACGATGGCAATGACAACGGGGCGAGTCTTTCCATGCAGCAGGCATCCTCTTTTCCCGACCGCGACACGGTCGCATCGAAACTCACCTCGCTGACCAGCGAGGACAAGGCCTGGGTGCTGCTGTTGATGGAAAACGCCCTGCAGGATGAAAATCTGCTGACTGGCCTCAATCTTTATCTCGACCAGCAGACAAGCGCCCGCTTTCTCAACAGTCTGAAGCTGGAAGCGACCGGCGAATGGCTGGGGGGCAATGCCCCTGCCCGCCTGCAGATCCGCATCGCGGAAATTGGCAAGGCGAGCCAGCACCCCGCCTATCTCGCCTTCCGCAAGGGGCTGACGGCATCGGCCGGTCTCGAAAAAGCCTATCCCAAAGCGCCGATCTGATTTTTCCGGCTAATCCGGTACCCTGTCGACAACGGCGATGATCGGCCCCATGGAAAACAGCTGGTCCCGCCGGTTCATCGCGGGAATATCGACGCTGGATATCGTGCCGTCCAGATAAAGCGCATTGGGCGCATCCAGCACATCCCTGAACAGCGTGCCGAAATCATAGAAGCGGACGGTCGTTTCCGAAATGGCGAAATGCACCCTGCCGTCGCGGGAGACACCGACGCCGTTGCGGCGTTTCAGGCTGTCGCTATCGGGCAGGAAGCGCGGATGCAGCTTCCCGTCGATTACCAGCATCGGCCCGGACTGGGTGGCGAAATCGGGTTTCGGGTCTGCCGCCAGATAGGCCTCGGTCTCCAGCACCCCGGCACTGTTGCCCTTAAGATAAAACACGCCATTCGGCAGAAGGTGGAAATTTCCCCAGCCGCCCAGCGTGCTGACCGGCGAACGCTCCACGCCGTTTTCGACGAACAGGCCAACGGGCGAATAGTCGGAATGATACATGCCGCCATTCATGGCGAAGACGCTGAACATGTGCTGCCCCCACAGAGCGGAGGACAGATCGGCAAAGCTCCGGTATCCCTGTCCGGAGACATGATCCTGATCATAGATGCGGATGGTGTTTTTTGCCGGGTCGAAGCTACAGACGGTATAGCGGCCGCCGGCATGGTCGATGCTCTTGCAGAAATCCGGCTGCCCGCCGGCCTGCGCCGAAAACGGCAGAAGCAATGGCAGCAATACCTGCGCCAGTTTCTTCATCGATACGATCATGCCCGCCCCTCTGATTCTCGTCAGGCGAACATTCGCAGGGAAATTCGGTCAAAGAAAAGGCGCTACCCGGGTTTTCGGGTAACGCCTTTCCGGGAGGGGAGCCTAGATTAGCGGCGTGCGGCGCGGTCCACGCTGCGGCCGGCATCCTGGGTCGCGTCAACGGCGTTCGCCGTATCCCGGCCTACGCCGCGAATGGTGTTACCGCAGGAACTGAGGGTGACGACAGTCAGCAAAGCGACAAAAACGGTCGAAAGAATACGTGTGATCATGTGAAACTACTCCCCTATGACTTGCCGTCCAACGGCAAGCGCCGATGTGATATGCGTCACAATAACGTGAGTCCGCAAAAACAGTTCCCGCTGCATTTCAAAAAATCCTGTCGATGAAAATTAACAGGGTTTTGAAGTTCCCAAGAGAAACTAGGTGCCAGGATCGTGGCTTAGGAAATTTCCGTGGGTGATATGACTGACATCAACAATCGGCTTCTCGTGATGACGGCAGGTGGCGCAAACCCCAATGTCATGATCAATGCATTGGCCGCCCGTTTTCCGGATATCCACATCTTCATGGAGCAGCCGGAAAGCAAGTCGGCCATTCTCAAACGCCGGGCACGGCGGCTCGGCTGGTTTGCCGCCGCGGGCCAGATGGCGACGATGGTTGCATCCCGCCTCGGCAAACGCTTCACGGCCCGAAGAAGCCACGAAATCATCGCCGAACACGGCCTGTCTTCCGATCTCCACCACGGTCTTCCCGTCACGCAATTTACCTCGCTCAACGACGAAGAATGCCAGAAAGCCGCCAATCTGCTGAAACCAGCGGTGATCTTCACCATTTCCTGCCGCCTGTTGACGCCGGCGACGCTGCGCACCCTGCAATGTCCGGTCATCAATTTCCACGCCGGTATCAATCCCGCCTATCGCGGCCAGATGGGCGGTTATTGGGCGCTGGTGGAAAAGGACCGCGGCAATTTCGGCGCGACCGTGCATCTGGTCGACAAGGGCGTGGATACCGGCGCCACGCTTTATGAAAAACGGCTGAAACCCTCGCCTTCCGACACCATCGCCACCTATCCGCTGCTTTTGACCGCCGCCTCGGTGGATATCGCCGTCAGCGCCATCGAAGACGCCCTGTCCGGCAGCCTCGCGCCGCAGCCGCCCTCGCCCGGAAAATCGGTGCTGCGCTTTCCGCCACCGATCTGGACATGGCTGTGGAACGGCCTGACGAAACGGATCTGGTAAAACTGCACGCAGGCACTCGCAGCCAAGCCTCGTCGCAGATGCAAGCCTGTCTTGCCGCAACAGACACAGACTTCGGCGGAAAAACGGTGCATGGTAATAAAAAGGATCATGCTCAAATTGCCAGATATTTCCGCCGCCTACCTCATTCCCGCCTCCATCGAAGCCTCACCCGCGCAGGTACTCGGCCCGGCAAGCCTCGCCGGGATCTTTCCTCGGGGTGTCCGCGTCTATCTGACGGACACCGGAGCAGCCTCGCAGGAAAAGCTGGTGGATGCCGCCACACATCTGCGCAATCTCGGTTATGAACCGGTGCCGCATCTTGCAGCGCGGCGCATCCCCTCGCGTGTGGAATTTGAGGAGCAGGTCAAGCGGCTGGCGGGTGAAGCGGGTGTTACCGATGTTCTGGTCGTCGGCGGTGGCGTCGACAGGCCGGCTGGTCCCTTCGCCTCCAGCATGGACATGCTGTCATCGGGCATTTTCGACCGTTACGGCATCAAAAAGATCGCAATCGCCGGCCACCCCGAAGGCAGCCCCGATTTCAGCGAGGAGACGGCGATTGCCGCCCTGAGGCTGAAACGCGATTTTGCCGAAAGAAGCGATGCGGCCATGCGCATCGTCACCCAGTTCGGTTTCGATCCCGCGCGCTTCATCGCCTGGGCGGAAGGCCTTGCGGCGTCAGGCATCGATCTGCCGGTGCATATCGGCGTTTCCGGCCCGGCCAAGATCACGACGCTGCTGAAATATGCAGCACTCTGCGGTGTCGGCAATTCCATCGCCTATCTCAAGAAAAATGCGCTTTCCCTGACCACGCTCGCCAGAGGCCATTCGCCTGACAGCATCGTTGGGCCGATCGAGCGGCACTGGCAGGCCAATCCGCAGGGGCCGATCCGGCAAATTCACGTCTTCCCCTTTGGCGGATTGCAGAATTCCGCCGACTGGCTGGTCAGCCGCGGAAGCTGGCAGACCGGCGACGCAGGCCGTTCGGCGCCGGTGGATTCAATGGCTGGCTGAAAGCCGCCTTCCTCACGGCGCGACGGACGAGGCCGTCGCGCGCGCTTCACACTTTACGCCGCCTTTGCGACCTCGACAAAGGCATTGCGGATGCTCTCTGCCACCGCCAGAACGGGACGGGACGCCTTGTCGCCCATGATCAGGCGAATATCGAAAGAGCCCAGCTCCGGCAGGCCTTCCTTGTCGCCCAGAATGACGAGATCATTCTGCACGTAGGACCGTGGCAGCGGCGCGATGGCGAGATCGGCGGCAATTGCCGCGCGCTGCGCCATGGTATGGCCGCTGAGATAGGCCACGCGGAAATTGCGCCCGCGCCGCTCCAGCGAAACGATCGCCTCCGAGCGCCAGATGCAGCCCTCTTCCCAGATCGAGATTGGCAGCGGATCACGCAGATACGCCGTGCCGCATTTGGCGCCGGCCCAGACGAGACGTTCGCGCATCAGCACCTCGCCCGTATCCCGAAGCGGATGCGAGGCACAGTTGACGAGCGCGAGGTCAAGCCGCTGCTCGTCCATGCGCTTGTAGAGGTTGGAACTGGAATCGATCGTGACATCGATCATGATGCCGGGGAAAACATCGGCAAAGCGCTTGAGAATGCCGGGCAGCAGGCCGCGCTCGCCGATATCCTCGGGCGCGCCGAGCCGCACCACGCCTGAAAGTTCCGGCATAACGAAACGCGAGACCGCCTCGTTGGAGAGCGCGATCATGCGCCGCGCATAGGTCAAAAGCGTCTCGCCATGCGCCGTCAATGTGACCGAGCGCGCATCACGCAGGAAAAGCGTCGTCTTCAACTGCTCTTCGAGCTTCTTGATCTGCATGGAAACAGCCGAAGGCGTTCTGAACACCACTTCCGCGGCGGTGGAGAAATTCCCCGTTTCGGCGATGGCGACGAAGGTTCTCAATATGTCGTTATCCAGCAACGGCAGCGGTTGGCGGAAAGTCACGGTCATGGCACGCACCTTCAAATATTTTGATTTATAGATGGATATCATTTCGTTTGATTGAATGTCAACAACCGCGCACCATCCGGGACATCGACAAACGGGGTGGATGAGCCTCGCAGGAAATGAAGCGACACCGTGGCACGGACTGAAATGCTCCTACAGCCGCTGCCATCAATTCATTCCCGCTGTTGATGGATGGCATAAGATTCATTCGCTTGCCTGATGATAAAGGCGAGCACATACCGAAGCCATAAACAGGATCGTGGTTCACGAAAGGATCAAAGACATGACCATGATACATTATCTGCCGGTGACAAACCGCTCTTCACTCCGCCCGTCGCCCAGCGGCTGGCTTGATCGCCTGTCCAGCCATTTGTCCGCCCGTTACGCGGAATGGCGCCGCGACAGGATGCTTCGTGCACTGGAGGCACTGCCACCCGAAACATTGAAGGATATCGGATGGCCGACGACCGACACCACCCGCATACATGCCGTCCGCAAATGATGGCCGACCGATGGCTCGCAACCAGTGAATGTGTTGCGAGCCACTATCTCCAATCCTGAGTTATGTTATGAAGGACGCAAATACACCTGCCTGTTTTGCATGCGACAGACCGCCTGTTTAGAAGGCGCGTCGCAAAATTTGCATATTTCAAAAGCTATTCTTTGACAGCTCCATTTTCGCGACGTATTTTTCGCGAAAGATGTCGCAATGAGGACATCCAGATTACCAATTCCAAGAGAGGAATTGTGTATTCGCAACGGAGCACGGGCAAATGAGCAGAGACTCCCAGAAGAAACGCTCAATCGTCTTTTTTCTCATTCCGCAATTTACCATGCTGCCTTTTACCGGAGCCATCGAGACCCTTCGTCTGGCAAACCAGATGCTGGGTTACACGGCCTACCAATGGCGTCTGGCGTCTCTGGATGGCGGCAAGGTCATGTCATCAAGCCGTATCTGTCTTGAAGCCGATACCTGTCTTGCCGACGAACGACGTTTCGTAAACGGTGAAAACCGTCCGGATATGGCGATCGTCTGTTCGGGTTTGAATGTCGAGCAATATGGCAATAAATCCGTCAATGCCTGGCTGCGCGAAGCCTATAATCGCGGCATCGCCATCGGCAGTCTCTGTACTGCGACCCATATTCTTGCCGAGGCGGGGCTTCTCAACGGCAAACGCTGTGCAATCCACTGGGAAAACCTCCCAAGTTTTGCCGAAGCCTTTCCTCAGGTGGAGGTCTATGCCGACCTCTTCGAAGTGGACAATAATATCTATACCTGCGCCGGCGGGACTGCATCCCTTGATATGATGCTGAGCCTGATCGGTCAGGACTTTGGCGAGAGCCTCGTCAACCGTGTCTGCGAACAGCAGCTGACCGACCGTGTGCGCAGCCCGAACGACCGCCAGCGCCTGCCATTGCGTGCACGCCTTGGCGTTCAGAACAACAAGGTTCTGTCGATTATCGAGTTGATGGAAGGCAATCTATCAGAGCCGCTTTCGCTTCTAGATATTGCCGACGCTGCCGATCTGTCGCGGCGACAGGTGGAACGCCTTTTCCGCCAGGAAATGGGCCGCTCCCCCGCCCGATATTATCTCGAAATCCGCCTCGATCGGGCACGGCATCTGCTGATCCAATCCGCCATGCCGGTCGTTGAGGTTGCGGTCGCCTGCGGCTTCGTTTCCGCTTCGCATTTTTCGAAGTGTTATCGCGAAATCTACAATCGCACGCCGCAACAGGAACGTGCCGAGCGCAAACTGCTGATGAGCGCATCGCGGATGGCAATGGCGAGCGAGGGAGGCAAGGCCGCACATTGAATGCCGGCGCATCTGCGTCGTGGGTCCTGGGTCGTGGGAAGCGTGCCGCGCGATCATGGAATTAACCGCACCGGACCTCGTCCGGGGCGACGCAGCATTGTCGGGCGACATCAACCGAATGGCATGACCGCGTCAGCGAGGTCTTCCGCCGTCATGCCTGCACCCACCCTCTGTCCCGCCTCGCCGTGCAGCCAGACACCGGCCGCAGCCGCCTCGAAAGCGGGTGTGCCCTGTGCCAGCAGCGCGCCGATGATGCCGGCCAGCACATCGCCCGATCCGGCCGTCGCAAGGCTCGCCGGCGCATTGGTGTTGACCAGCGCCCGGCCGTCAGGTGCGGCGATCACCGTGTCCGCACCCTTATAGACCAACACCGCGCCGCTGCGGGCCGAAGCGACCTGCGCCTTCTCGATCTTGCTGAGCGTTCTGTCGGCAGCGAGATCGGGAAATAGCCGGGCAAACTCGCCCTCATGCGGTGTCAGCACGAATTTGCCCGTACCGGATGTGATGCGCTCGAACAGGGCCGCCGTATGATCCTTGAAAGCGGTGATCGCATCGGCATCCAGCACGGCCGCCTTATCTCCGAGCAGCGACACGAATTGTCGCGCCTTTTCGAGATCACCGAAACCCGGGCCGAGAACGAAGGTGCCGTGACGCCGGTCGTCCAGCCAGAGCCCCAGATCATCGGCATTGTCCATCGGCGCATTCATCACAGCCGTCAGCGTCATGGAAAGCACGTCAAGTGCCTCTTTCGGCGCAGCGATGGTGACGATGCCCGCCCCCGCCTTCAGCGCCGCAAGCGCCGTCATGCGGCTTGCCCCGGTCGCATGGGCCGGGCCGGAAAAGACGGTCAGGTGCCCACGGCGGAACTTATGCGTCTCGAGATCGCTGGCGGGCAAGGCATCACGCCAGACAAGCGGATGGTTTTCCGCAACGGAGCCCGCGTGATCGGCAAGGAAGCGCAAGGGAATGCCGATATCGAACACCTCGAGCGACCCGCAAAGTTCCCGTCCAGGCATCAGCAGATGGCCGGGCTTGCGCGCCATGAAGGTCACGGTCCGCTCGGCCCTGAACGACGCGCCGAGCGGTACGCCCCGCCGTCCGCAGAGGCCGGAGGGCAGATCGACGGCGAGCACCGGCACCCTGGCGCTGGTCACCGCTTCGATTATACGGGCCAGTTCCTCGGGCAAATCGCGGGACAATCCAGCCCCGAAAACCGCATCGATCACCACATCACCGGCAAGAGGCGCATAGTCGTCAAGCGGCAGCGGCACGAGCCCGCTCCGTTCGAATGCCACCCGCGCATCGCCCTTCAGCGTGCCGGCATCGCCGAGATGATGAACCGTAACCGTCGCCCCGCTTTGCACAAGCACCCGCGCCGCCACATAGCCATCACCACCATTATTGCCGCCGCCACAGAGCACGACGAAACGCAGCGCCTGTGGATAATACCGCAGCGCAGAAGCGGCGACCGCCTGCCCCGCCCGCTCCATGAGATCATAAAGCGGAATACCGGATTGCCCGGCCGCCGCATCGATGCGGGCCATATCAGCAGGGTCGAAAAGGGAAAGCTGAGAGAGGAATGTCATACCGCGATCATCCCTTCAAAACGCCGGAAAGGCAATCGATACAAAAATAAGCATTTATGGATGAATAAAATATAGCCATTTGCACAAAATATAAACAAATCAATATTTAAGCGCTCCATGATCTTTAAATATTCAAAATCACTAAAATAATACAAATCAGCAGAATTGCTGCGGAATTTTTCGGGGTATAGCGAGAAATTGGCTGGAAAACCGCCAAAACCGAATGCATTTTGTCTCGGAAAGCCGGGTCAGCGAAGTTTTTTCTTCAAGCCCGCTTCCGATCTGGCACAATACGTGCATTCTTGTGGCAGAGCGGGAGTTACCTGCTTTAACGGGAGAAGCGGAGAGATATTTTCTCATGAAAAAGATCGAAGCGATCATTAAGCCTTTCAAGCTCGATGAAGTGAAGGAAGCCCTTCAGGAAGTCGGACTTCAGGGCATCACGGTCACGGAAGCAAAAGGCTTTGGTCGTCAGAAGGGCCACACGGAACTCTACCGCGGAGCAGAGTACGTCGTGGACTTTCTGCCGAAAGTGAAAGTCGAAGTCGTATTGGCGGACGAGAACGCGGAAGCCGTCATCGAGGCGATCCGTAATGCGGCGCAGACCGGACGTATCGGCGACGGAAAGATTTTCGTTTCCAATATCGAGGAAGTCATCCGCATCCGTACCGGTGAAACAGGCGTGGACGCCATATAATCAGAACCAGGTCTCAAGCCGGGGAGGCTTGGGTTTCACCTCGTCATCATCACACTCAAGGAAAACGTTTAAATGACGACCGCAAACGATATCTTGAAGCAGATCAAGGATAACGACATCAAGTTCGTGGACCTGCGCTTTACCGACCCCAAGGGCAAGCTGCAGCACGTCACCATGGATATTGTCTGTGTGGACGAAGACATGTTCGCCGATGGCGTCATGTTCGACGGCTCCTCGATCGCCGGCTGGAAGGCCATCAACGAGTCCGACATGGTGCTGATGCCCGATCCGGCCACCGCCCACATCGACCCGTTCTTCGCCCAGTCCACCCTCGTCGTCCTTTGCGACATTCTCGACCCGGTCTCGGGCGAAGCCTATAACCGCGACCCGCGCGGCACCGCCAAGAAGGCTGAAGCCTACCTCAAGGCGTCGGGCATCGGCGACACCGTCTTCGTCGGCCCCGAGCCGGAATTCTTCGTCTTCGACGACGTGAAGTACAAGGCAGACCCCTACAACACCGGCTTCAAGCTCGATTCGTCCGAACTGCCATCCAACGATGACACGGATTACGAGACGGGCAACCTCGGCCACCGTCCGCGCGTCAAGGGCGGCTACTTCCCGGTTCCGCCGATCGACAGCCTGCAGGACATGCGTTCCGAAATGCTGACGGTTCTGGCCGAAATGGGCGTTGTCGTTGAAAAGCACCACCACGAAGTGGCTGCCGCACAGCACGAGCTGGGCGTGAAGTTCGACACGCTGGTTTCCAGCGCCGACAAGATGCAGATCTACAAGTACGTCGTGCACCAGGTCGCCAATGCCTATGGCAAGACGGCAACCTTCATGCCGAAGCCGATCTTCGGCGATAACGGCTCGGGCATGCACGTGCACCAGTCGATCTGGAAGGGCGGCAAGCCGACCTTCGCAGGCGACGAATATGCGGGCCTGTCTGAAAATTGCCTCTACTACATCGGCGGCATCATCAAGCATGCCAAGGCAATCAACGCCTTCACCAACCCCACCACCAACTCCTACAAGCGTCTGGTGCCGGGTTACGAAGCGCCGGTTCTGCTCGCCTACTCCGCGCGCAACCGTTCCGCATCGTGCCGTATTCCCTTCGGCTCCAACCCGAAGGCAAAGCGCGTCGAAGTCCGCTTCCCGGACCCGACCCAGAACCCCTATCTCGGTTTTGCGGCCATGCTGATGGCCGGCCTCGACGGCATCAAGAACAAGATCCACCCCGGCAAGCCGATGGACAAGGACCTTTACGACCTTCCTGCCAAGGAACTGAAGAAGATCCCGACCGTCTGCGGTTCGCTGCGTGAAGCGCTGGAAAGCCTCGACAAGGATCGCAAGTTCCTGACCGCCGGCGGCGTGTTCGACGACGACCAGATCGACTCGTTCATCGAGCTGAAGATGCAGGAAGTCATGCGTTTCGAAATGACCCCGCATCCGGTCGAATTCGACATGTACTACTCGGCCTGATCGGCCTTCGGAGCGCCGTCCTTTCGGCGCTCCTCCCTCTCGGCGGTTTTCCACGGAAAGCCGCCGTTTTCTATTCTGCCGAATGTGACGTAAACAATGCCGATCAAGCCAGCCTCTCAGCAAACGCGCCCCATGGACTGGCTCATCTTTCTGGCGGTGCCGTTCTTTTTTTCCAGCAATGTCATTTTTGGCCGCGGCGTCGTTGGCGAAGTTTCGCCTTTTATCGCCGCCTTTATTCGCTGGATGGGATCGACGCTCATCATCGCCCCTTTCATGATTGCCGACTGGCGGAACTGCGTTGCTTTCGTGCACCGCAGAACGCTGCTCTGGCTCGTGCTCGGCATTCTCGGCATGGGCATCTGCGGCGGCGTGGTCTATTGGGGCCTCACCATGACGACGGCCGCCAATGGCACGCTAATCTACACCACCTCGTCGCTGTTCATCATCCTGTTCCAGCGCATCTTTCAGGGTCGGCCGATCCGAAAGCTTGAAGTGGCGGGCATGGTCATCGCCTTTGCCGGTGTCGCGGCCATCGTGCTCAAGGGCGATATCTCCGCTCTCCGGCACATGAATTTCAACATCGGCGATTTCGCGATTTTGACGGCGGCGATCGCCTTTGCCATCTATTCGCTGCTGCTGCGCGATCCCGCGGCGCGGCAAATGGCATCCTTCAGCCTTTTCGGCCTGATCGCCCTTTCCGGCGCGCTGGTGCTTCTGCCGCCGGCCGCATTGGAACTCGCGCAGGGCGGCATGCTGCCGGCCACCGGCATAGCCTGGGCGAAGATCGGCGGCATCATCCTCTTCGCCTCGCTGCTGGCGTTTTATTGCTTCACCCATACGGTGCGCGTTTTCGGCCCGGCCACGGCCGGCATCACGCTTTACATGATGCCGCCGGTCTCGATCCTCATGGCGGCGATATTCTTGGGAGAGAGCTTCGAGACCTATCACGCCATCGGCATCGTGCTTGTCACCGGCGGCGTCATTCTCGCCACCGCGCCGATTGGCAGAAAGCGCTGAGCTTTGCGGCAGACCGGCACTGGGACCGCTAGGTCTTGATATTTCGCATTCCGACACCAACTAGTATTGGGAAAGGAAATTCATGCCATGAAACAAAGAGACGCAAAATTCACGCTTGGCGAGATCGTCCGCCACAAGGTGTTTCCGTTCCGCGGCGTGGTCATCGACGTGGACCCGGAATATGCCAATACCGAGGAATGGTGGAACGCCATCCCCGCGGAAATCAGGCCGGAGCGCGACCAGCCCTTCTATCATCTTCTGGCCGAAAACGAGGAGACGGAATATGTCGCCTATGTTTCCGAACAGAACCTCGTGCACGATGAAAACAATACGCCGCTGAGAAACCCCAATATCGGCCGCATATTCGACAAGGCGCCGAACGGCGAATGGCGTCCGAAGATATCGACGGCGCATTAACGCCTGCCAACCATCTCCCCCCTCCCAGGGACATCAAGCGCATAAAAAAACCGGTCTGTTGCCAGACCGGTTTTGTCATTCTTGATGCTTTGTAGCGATCAGGGCTTGGGCGCCTTGGCGGCGTCCTGAGCGGCTTCCAGCTTCTTGCGGGCCTCTTCAGCCTTCTTCTGCATGCCTTCCTGCAGGCTGCGCTGGCTTTCGGCCAGCTGCGACTGGGTGATGGCAGCACCGTCGTAAGCACCGGTGAAACCGGAAAGCGCGATCTTGATCGGGTTCGGCGCGCGGCGGAAGTTGATGGAGGTGAAGACCACCTCGCTACCCTTCTTCAGCGAAGCGATCATGGCATCCGTCAGCGGAACTTCAGCCGTGCACTTGTCGGGAAGGCAAACGGCGTAATCGAGCTTCTGGCCCTTGCCGCCGTCGATCTGCATCATCACACCCGGGGGAATGAGACGCGCGGTCGGAACGGAAACCTGCAGCAGCTTGCGGTTGACCTTGCCTTCAACGGTGATGAGGCCGACAGCGGTGATCATCTGGCCGTTCTGGGCGAGAACCACGTTCTGCACGACGCAGACATCGTTGTCTTCCTGCTTGGAGCAGGTCTTGAACCAGCCGAGCGGCGGAGCGCCAGCGCCGCCCTGAGCGGCCGGGGCAGCATCCTGCGCCTGCGAAATGGCCGGAGCGGAAACCGCGCCCAGAGAGAGGACCAGAGCGGACAGAGCCGTCCGGGTGAATGTGTTTGCCTTTTGCATCATAAGAGTTCCGTCTCCTGAATGTCTGCCAGAACAGAACCTTTCAAGGCCCTGTCCGCCGATGGCGGTATCCTTCTGCCCGTTCAACTGTCGTTTAAATGAGGCAAATGCGTGACCCGTCTCTTCCGGCCACCCTGTTACATGCCGTTCGCGGCGATATCCAGCACTTCTTTAACTTTTTCTTGAGCGGACCCAAGATTTCCCGGCCCCGCATGGGTCATGCGATGTCCTTATGCTACATATCTGCCAGAATCATGACGATAAACCGGTTGTGACGCAAATCGGACGGACAGTTAGACAGGATAGTGACATGCGCAACCTTGCGGCCCTCCTCCCCGCATTGTTCCTTTTGGGATCATCCCTGCTTCCCGCCGGGACCGCCCTGGCGCAACCGCTGCACGGCATATCCATGCATGGCACGCCGGAGCTTCCCGCAGACTTCCGCCACTTCCCTTATGTCAATCCGGACGTGAAGAAGGGCGGCCGCATTTCTTATGGCGTCGTCGGCACCTTCGACAGCCTCAATCCCTTCGTGCTCAAGGGAATGCGCACCACCGCCCGCGGGGTGTGGGATCCGGAATTCGGCAATCTTCTCTATGAACCGCTGATGCTGCGCTCGAGTGACGAGCCTTTCAGCCTTTACGGTCTGCTCGCCGAAACCGTGGAATGGGACGAGGAGCGCAGCTTCGTCCAGTTCAACATCAATCCCAAGGCAAAATGGTCGGATGGCCAACCCGTCACGCCTGACGATGTGATCTTCAGCTTCAACCTCCTGAAGGAGAAAGGCCGCCCGCCCTTCAACACGCGACTTGCCGGCGTGGCCAGGATGGAGAAAATTGGCGATCGCAGCGTTCGGTTCACCTTCAACGACAAGGCGAATCGCGAAACGCCGCTCATTCTCGCCTCCTCCACGCCGATCCTGCCGAAACATGCGACCGATCCTGAAAAATTCGAACAGGCGGGCCTTGGCGATGTCATCGGCTCCGGTCCCTACCGAATCAAGACGCTGCGCCCGGGTGAGCGAATCGTCTGGGAGAGGAACCCCGATTACTGGGGCAAGGATATTCCCGGCAAAGTCGGTTTCGACAATTACGACGAAATCAGCATCACCTATTTTCTTCAGGTCACGACTATGTTCGAGGCCTTCAAGAAAGGCGATATCGACATCTACCCGGAGGGCGATGCCATCAATGGCACCTCCGATACATCCCATTGGGGACAAGCCTATAATTTCCCGGCCGTGCATCGTGGCGATATCGTCAAGGACGTGTTCCAGCCACAGCTTCCGACCGGCATGTTCGGGCTCGTCTTCAATACGCGTCGAGCCGTCTTTGCCGACGAGAAGGTGCGCGAGGGCCTTACATATGCATTCGATTTTGAATGGATGAACAAGAACATCCTCGGCGGGTCCTTCAAGCGCACCCAGAGCTACTGGCAGAACTCCCCGCTCGGCGCCTATGGCAATGCGGCCGATGAGCGCGAACTTGCGCTACTGGGCGACGCGGCAAAGTCCATGCCCCCGGAGCTTCTGGCCGGCACTTACGCCCTGCCCACGACTGACGGCACCGGTGCGGACCGCAAGGTATTGAAACTGGCCGTCGATAAGCTGAAAGAGGCCGGATACAGCATCAAGAATGGCAGGATGTCCGACGCCAACGGCCGTCAGCTCGCCTTCGAGATCATGACGCAGAACCCGGCGCAGGAGCGCATCGCGCTTGCCTATCAGCGCTCGCTCAACCTGATCGGCGTCGCCATGGGCATCCGCTCGGTCGATGACGGGCAATATCAGGCCCGCTCGAACAGCTTTGATTACGACATGATCATCCGCTCCCTGCCCTCATCGCTTTCACCGGGCATGGAGCAGCTGAACCGCTGGGACTCGATGTCGCGCGATGCACAGGGCAGTTTTAACTATGCGGGCGTTGCCAATCCCGATATCGACCGGATGATAGAGGCGCTGTTGCAGGCGCGCTCGACGGAAGACTTCCAGGCGGCCGTGCGCGCCTATGACCGCCTGCTTGTGGCCGGCCATTATATCATTCCGCTCTATTACATCGGCGCGCAATGGGTTGCGCGCTGGAAATATATCGACCGTCCGGATATGACCCCGATATCAGGAAATCAGAAACAGACCTGGTGGGATGCAAGGGTGCAATAACCCACCGCCGCCCGGTCCAGACAAGGGAAGATAAAACCATGGAACGCATCGTTGTCGACGTCGTATCGGATATGGTCTGCCCCTGGTGTTATCTCGGCAAGGCAAGGCTCGATCTCGCCATTGCCGAGGTTCAGGACGAAATCAGCGTCGATGTGAACTGGCGCCCCTATCGCCTCAATCCCGACTACCCGCCTGAAGGTGTGGACCAGAAAGCCGCTCTCGAAGAAAAGCTCGGCAAGGAGCGTCTGGAGCAGGCGCATGCCTCGCTGGTGCAGCTCGGCAAGGAAGTCGGCATCAACTATGATTTCGATGCGATCAAGATCGGCCCGAACACGCTCGACGCCCATCGCCTGTCGCTCTGGGCTCATTCGGAAGGCCGCGACATCCAGGAAAAGGTCGTGACCGGCCTGTTCAAGGCCAATTTCGAGGAAGGCCGCAATATAGGTGATCACGCCGTACTGTCTGACGTCGCCGCAAAGGCTGGCATGGATGCGAAAGTGGTCGAGCGGCTTCTCGCCTCGGATGCTGACAAGGACACGGTCGTTGCAGAAATAGACGCCGCGCAGCAGATGGGCGTTGCCGGGGTGCCGTTTTTCATACTCGATCAGAAATACGCCATAAGCGGTGCACAAACGCCTGACGTATTGATTGCTGCACTGCGGGATATTGCAAAAATCAAGGCGGACGAGCATAAGGCGATGAACTGACGGTCGAACCACCGGCAGCTTACCCTAACCGATAAACTGTTGGTGTTTTCCCGTGTCCGACAAGACCCTGAAAGGCATTCTGCTCGCCTTTGCCGCCTTCGCTGCCTACGCCTGGAGCGATGCCAGCGTTAAACTCATAGAAGGTCAGATTTCACCGATCGAATCGGCCTTCTTCGGCGCCTTGTTCGGCCTCATCGCCCTGCCCTTCATCCGCAAGCGTAATGACAGCTGGGTGGATGTGGTGAAGACGACCAACCGGCCTTTGTGGATCATCCGCTTTTTCGCCGCCGGCACGGGTGCCGTCGGCAGCGTCACGGCATTCACCCATCTTTCCATGGCCGAAGCCTTCGCGCTGATCTTCCTGCTTCCTTCCTTCGTCACCATCATGTCGGTGGTGTTTTTGAAGGAACAGGTGGGCATTCGCCGCTGGTCCGCGGTCATCATCGGTTTCCTCGGCGTGCTGGTCATCCTGCGTCCGGGCTTCCGTGAACTGGGTATCGGCCATCTCGGCGCCATCATCGGCGGCTTCAGCGGTGCGCTCAGCATCGTCATCTTCCGCGCCATAGGCCCCTCGGAAAAGAACGTCTCGCTTTATGGGGCCGGCGTGCTGGGCTGTCTCATCATCAGCGGCATCGCCATGGTGCCGACCTTTGTCATGCCGGGCGGCGAGCAATGGCTGCTGCTGGCGGGATATGGCCTGCTCGGCGCGCTTGGCAACGTGCTTGTCATGTATGCCGCCAAATATGCGCCCGCCGCCATGATCGGCCCGACGCAATATAGTCAGATGCTCTGGGCCATTCTGTTCGGTTATCTGATTTTCGGTGACCGCATCGACGGATGGATGCTCATCGGCATCGTCCTTATTGTCGGATCCGGCCTGCTGACGCTGATCCGTGAGAAGCAGAGAAAAGTGCCGCTGCCCGCCTCCATCGCCGCAACCGACCAGAACGTGGCTGTCGGCATTACACCGGAAGACGGGCGCTGACGCCTGAAGAATACAAAGAACCGGCGACGCATATTCACGTCGCCGGCATGGCATTCGATCAATCACAAACCCTGACCCGATACATGTCGCCCCAGGCATTCTGCCTCCAGGCAACGTGGCAGCGTGGATAAACGGGCTGGTAAACCACCGGCGGACCGTAGACGGGCGCAGCATAGGCTGGCGGACCATAGGCCGGAGCATAATAAGCGGGGCCATAGCCGTAACCGGGATGTCTTGCCCCGGCGATAAGCGCTCCGCCAATGATCGTGCCGGCAATACCGGCGGCAAGGCCGCGGCCGAAATTATTGCGCGCTTCCGCCTGGGTGGTGGTGGCAATTGTGGTGCCCGCAATTGTCAAAGCAACCAGACCAGCGGTGGCAAACCTGTTGATATTGGTCCACATCGTCCTGCTCCTTCATGACCCGGCGGCCTGAACGATCCGCCGCACCGGGTATGAAGGAAAGATTACGCCCGCGAAGACTACCGAGACATGTCCGTTTGGTTACATCGCCGTAATGTCGCTGAGCCTTTGCGGGTGGGGCTTTACGAGGGATTGGCCATTTGTTAGCGGGCCGAAGGTGGTTGGGGCTTTACCCCCCTCTGCCCTGCCGGGCATCTCCCCCTCAAGGGGGGAGATCGATATGCGGCGAGGTTTCGCCCCTCTCAACGTTTGAGGATGAAGCGACAAAAGGGCCTCCTGCTGATCTCCCCCCTTGAGGGGGAGATGCCCGGCAGGGCAGAGGGGGGGTAGCCCCACCCGTCAATGCCGTCAATGCCCCCAAAGCTCCCATCACGACCGCGCCAGCTCCGCCAACTGCGTCATGACCATCGCCGCACCCGTCAGCCGTTTTTCCGGAGTCGGCAGATCGCGGTTCAGGAACAGGCTGTGGTCCGGGCGGATTTTCGCCATGGATCCCTGCTTGCCGATGTAACCGACCAGCGCCGCCGGGTTCGGGAATTCCTTGTTGCGGAACTGCACGACGACACCCTTCGGCCCGGCATCCACCTTCTCGACATTGGCAATGCGGCAGAGTGACTTGATGTAGACGATCTTGAGGAGATGCTGCACCTCTTTCGGCAGCGGTCCGAACCGGTCGATCATTTCCGCGCCGAACCCGTCGATCTCGCTGATATCGGCAAGCTCGCCGAGACGGCGATAGAGACCCATGCGCAGATGCAGGTCCGGCACGTAATCTTCGGGGATCATCACAGAGGTGCCAACCGAGATCTGCGGCGACCAACCGCTGTCGCGCACCTCCTCATCACCCTTCACTTCGGCAACAGCTTCTTCCAGCATCTGCTGGTAAAGCTCGAAACCGACTTCCTTGATGTGGCCGGACTGCTCCTCGCCAAGCAGATTGCCCGCACCACGAATATCGAGATCGTGGCTCGCCAGCTGGAAGCCGGCGCCGAGTGTGTCGAGCGATTGGAGCACCTTCAGCCGCCGCTCCGCCATCGTCGTCAGCACCTTGTTGACCGGCAGGGTGAACAGCGCAAAGGCGCGCACCTTGGAACGACCGACACGGCCGCGCAGCTGGTAAAGCTGGGCGAGACCGAACATATCGGCGCGGTGCACGATCAGCGTGTTGGCGGTCGGCACGTCGAGACCGGATTCGACGATGGTGGTCGACAGCAGCACATCATATTTGCCGTCGTAGAAAGCATTCATGATGTCTTCGAGTTCGCCCGCCGGCATCTGGCCATGCGCCACCGCCACCTTCAGCTCCGGCACGTCCGATTGCAGGAAAGCGTGGATATCGGCGAGATCGGCAAGCCTCGGGCAGACATAAAAGCTCTGGCCGCCGCGATAATGCTCGCGCATCAGCGTTTCGCGGATTACCAGCGGATCAAAGGGCGAAATGAAGGTGCGCACCGCCATGCGGTCCACCGGCGGCGTGGTGATGAGCGACAGTTCGCGTACACCTGTCATGGCGAGCTGCAGCGTACGCGGAATGGGCGTCGCGGACAGCGTCAGCACATGCACGTCGCTCTTCAGCTCCTTCAGGCGCTCCTTGTGCTTCACGCCGAAATGCTGCTCTTCGTCGATGATGAGAAGACCGAGATTGGCAAAGCTGATGCCAGCGCCCAGCAGCGCATGGGTACCGACGACGATATCTGTCTTGCCATCAGCCACTTCCTTTTTCGTCAGCGTCAGTTCCTTGGAACCAACAAGCCGCGAAGCCTGCTGTACCCGGATGGGCAGGCCACGAAAGCGTTCCGAGAAGGTGCGGAAATGCTGGCGAGAGAGAAGCGTAGTGGGCACCACCACCGCCACCTGCACGCCATTCATGGCGGCAAGGAAGGCGGCGCGCAATGCCACTTCAGTTTTGCCGAAACCGACATCGCCGCAGATCAACCGGTCCATCGGTCGCCCGGCGCCGAGATCCTCGCGAACCGCTTCGATGGCGTTCAGCTGGTCCTCGGTCTCGTCATAGGGGAAACGGGCAGCGAATTCGTCATAAAGCCCGTCTGGTGCAACCAGCGCCGGCGCATGGCGCACCAGCCGCGCGGCCGCAATGCGGATAAGCTCGTCGGCCATGTCGAGCAGGCGCTTCTTGAGCTTGGCCTTGCGCATCTGCCATGCGCCGCCACCGAGCTTGTCGAGCGTGGCTTCCGCAGCGTCAGAACCATAACGCGACAGAAGATCGATGTTTTCGACCGGCAGGAACAGCTTGGCGTCGTCGGCATAATGCAGTTCCAGACAGGCGCGCGGCGCACCCGCCGCCTCGATGGTGCGCAGGCCGACGAAGCGGCCGATACCATGTTCGGCGTGAACGACCAGCGAGCCCTCATCCAGCCCCGCCACTTCCGCGATGAAATCCGCACCGCGCTTGCGACGCTTGGAGCGCCGCACCATGCGGTCGCCCAGAATATCCTGCTCGCCGATAACGGCCAGCGTTCCGGTCTCGAAACCGGCTTCAAGGCTCAGCACTGCTGCGGCCGCCTCGCCCTTGCCAAGCTTGTCCACTTCTTTCAGCGAAGTCACCGGCTTGATCTTCTCAAGCCCGTGCTCGTTCAGCACCTGCAACAGCCGGTCGAGCGACCCTTCCGACCAGCCTGTAATCAGCACCTTCCAGCCCTTGGCGCGGCGCTCGGCAATGTGTTTTACCGCCAGATCGAAAACATTGACCCGCTCTTCGTTATTGCCTTCGGTCGGAGGACGCGCCCAGCGCGGCCCGACATGCGCATCCAGCGTTGCGACCGGACGACCTTCCGTATCGTGTTCATTGAATGGCGTCAGCCGCACGGCGTTGACGGCGGCGAGTGCCGCATCGAAGCTCTTGCCGTCGAGATAAAGCTGTCCCGGCGATACCGGCTTGTAGGGCGCGCCCTGTGTCGAACCCTTGGTTTCGCCAGATGCGCGGCGAGCCTCGTAATAGTCGAGAACCAGCTTGGAGCGTTCCTTCGCCGCTTCGCGTGCCGTGTGGTCGGTGACGATGCGGAACCCGCTCAAATAATCGAAGGCGGTCTCGAGCTGCTCGTAAAACAGCGGCAGCCAGTGCTCCATGCCGGCGTAACGGCGACCCTCGGACACGGCCTGGTAAAGCGCATCATCGCGGGTCGCAGCGCCAAACAGCGACAGGTAATTCTTGCGGAAACGCCCAATCGTATCCGGCGTCAGCGTCACTTCGCTCATCGGGTTCAAGTCAAGCGAGCGCGCCTGGCTAATGGTGCGCTGGCTGGCCGGATCGAAAGTGCGGATGCTTTCCAGTGTATCGCCAAAGAAATCGAGCCGCACGGGCTCTTCCGTGCCCGGCACGAAGACATCGAGAATACCGCCGCGCACGGCAAATTCGCCAACTTCGCGCACCGTCGCCACCCGGTCGAAACCATTGCGCTCCAGCCGCGCGGCAATCTCCTCCATGCGGATCTGGTTGCCGGGCTTGGCCGAAAAGCCGAGATTTTCGATGATGTCACGCGGCGCCATCTTCTGCAGCATGGCGTTGACTGTAACCAGCACGATGGCCGGATGCGGTTTCTTCGCGTGACTGGTGAGACCGGTAAGCGCCGCGAGCCGGCGCGCCGAAGTGTCTGCACTCGGTGACACGCGGTCATAGGGCAGGCAGTCCCAGGCCGGCAGGGACATGACCGGAATGTCAGGTGCCACGAAACCGAGGATCTGTTCAAGATCGGCGACCCGCTGGCCATCCGACATCACGTAAGCCACCGATGTGCCCGCCCGCGCCATATCGGCAAGCAGCAGGGCTTCCATGCCTGATGGTACGTTTCCGATGGTCAGCGGCGTATCGGCCGACGACACCAGCTTTGCATCGAATCCGGCTATCATGTTTCAGGCCTTCAGGGTTTCGGCGGTGACGAGATCAAAATCGGGACGATAAGAGGCAATCTTTTCAAACAGAGGTGTCCGGAACTTTTCCGGCACCGGCTGCGCGCCCGTCACCATCTGGACAAGGTCGTTATCCTCTTCCGCCATGATAATCTCAAGCTCATCCAGCTGATGATCGGAAAGCCCGGCAATATTGTCTTCTGCGAATTGCCCGAGCACCAGGTCCATCTCGCGAATGCCCCGGTGCCAGCAGCGGTAAAGAATCCGCCGGCGTCTCGGATCGAGATCGGCACTCGTGCGCACCAGTCCAGTCATCGCATTCACCTTTCGGTTGGCTATTCAACAGGATGTTGATTGCGACCTCCTATAGAACAGGAGGCGAACGCTTGAAACCGGTTTTTATAGAAATAATGCCACGGCGGCTAAAATCTGCCGGTGATAAACCCTGTTTGTCGGACGCCAAGTCTTGCATAACGCGTCCCCTTCCCCGATTTTGCTGACCATGCGCCCGGCCATTCTCGATCCGCTGTTTGCCTCCGTCTTCACCCTTGCCGGTGTAGGGCCGAAGCTTGCCGATCTGCTGGCGAAATTGTTGAGCCGGGAAAGCGCCGACGACACCCGCGTCATCGATCTCCTGTTCCACGCCCCGTCGAACGTCATCGACCGTCGCAACCGCCCCGGCATTGCGCTTGCCGCACCCGGCGCCATTGTCACCATCCAGGGACGTGTCGACCGGCACCAACCGCCACCCGCAGGCAATCGCTCCGCCCCCTATCGCGTTTTCCTGCATGACGAGACCGGCGAACTGGCGCTGACCTTCTTCCGTGCCAAGGGCGACTGGCTGTCCAAGGCCCTTCCCGTCGATGAAGAGGTGCTCGTCAGCGGCAAGGTGGACTGGTTCAACGGCCGCGCCTCCATGGTGCACCCGGATTTCATGGTGAAGCTTTCCGAGGCGGAAAACCTGCCGCTGGTGGAAGCGGTTTACCCCATGACCGCAGGTCTTTCCGCAAAGGTGCTGCGACGGGCGATCGAAGGCGGGCTGTCGAAGCTGCCCGTATTTCCGGAATGGATAGACGAGACGCTCAAGACCCGGCAGGGTTTCGGGGATGTCGCCTCGAGCTTCCGCGAGCTGCATGACCCGCGCGACAGCGCCGATATCGACCCGCAGGCCCCGGCGCGCAGACGGCTCGCCTATGACGAATTCCTCGCCGGGCAGCTATCACTGGCGCTGGTGCGGCAACGACTACGCAAGGTGGCGGGCCAGCCGATCCGCGCCAAGGGTGATATCGCCGCAAAGATCCTGTCGCAGCTGCCCTTCTCGCTGACGGCAAGCCAAAGCGCGGCGGTGAAGGATATCCTGACCGATATGGCCGGCGAAGACCGCATGTTGCGGCTGCTTCAGGGCGATGTTGGCGCCGGCAAGACGCTGGTGGCGCTGATGGCCATGGCGACAGCAGTGGAGGCCGGCGGACAGGCGGTGCTGATGGCGCCGACTGAAATCCTCGCCCGCCAGCACTTCGCCACCATATCTAAACTTGCAAAGGCCGTAGGGCTTACAGTCGAGGTGCTGACTGGACGGACGAAAGGCAAGGAACGCCGCGAGATCGAGGAGCGCGTCGCATCAGGCGAAGCACAGATCGTCATCGGCACGCATGCGCTGTTTCAGGACAGCGTGAGTTACAAAAACCTCGTGCTGGCCGTGGTGGACGAACAGCACCGTTTCGGCGTGCACCAGCGCCTGCGCCTTACTGCCAAGGGCATCACGCCCCATATGCTGGTCATGACCGCCACGCCCATTCCGCGCACGCTGGTGCTGGCAGCTTTCGGTGACATGGATGTCTCCAAGCTCACCGAAAAACCTGCCGGCCGAAAACCCATCCAGACGGTCACAATTCCCACCGAACGCATCGGAGACATTGTCGAGCGTCTGCGTGCGGCGCTGAAGGACGGCAAAAAGGCCTACTGGATCTGCCCGCTGGTGGAAGAGACGGAAGAATCCGACCTGATGTCGGCCGAGGAGCGGCATGCGGTTCTGTCGCAGATGCTCGGCGCAAATATCGGTCTCATCCATGGCCACATGAGCGGCCCGGAAAAGGACGCCGCCATGCTCGCCTTCAAGAGCGGCGAAACCCGGCTGCTGGTGGCGACGACAGTGGTGGAAGTGGGCGTCGACGTGCCTGACGCGACGATCATGGTCATCGAACATGCCGAACGTTTCGGCCTTGCCCAGCTGCACCAGCTGCGCGGCCGGGTCGGGCGTGGCGATGAGGCCTCCACCTGCATCCTGCTCTACAAGGGGCCGCTCAGCGAAAACGGCCGCGCCCGACTTTCCATCCTGCGTGACAGCGAGGACGGCTTCCTGATCGCGGAAGAGGATCTGAAGCTGCGCGGAGAAGGCGAACTGCTCGGCACCCGCCAGTCCGGCACGCCGGGCTTTCGTATCGCCAGCCTCGAAGCCCATGCCGACCTCCTGGAAATCGCCCGTAAGGATGCGGCCTATGTCATCGAGCGCGACCCCGAATTGACCGGCCCGCGCGGCGAAAGCCTGCGCACCCTGCTCTATCTGCACCGCCGCGACGAAGCGATCCGCTTCCTGCACGCCGGCTGAAAGTGACCTGCCATGAACATGATCGACCCACGCCGCCCGCCACCCGCCTTCCGCAAGGGCTACGCGCTCTGCTCGCCGCAGAATATCCTGCAACCCGACACCTTCGCCAAAAGCCAGAAGAAGGCAATCGGCAAACAATTCAAGAAACCCGGCCGCAAGAGCGCCTGGGCGCAGGCGCTGGAAGAAGGCTGGACCGTGCGGCTAGTCTATATGCGGCTTTTTGTTCCGGTTTTCCACGCGACCACCACGGGGACAGAGGTGGACGATCTGGATGACGAGGATTGATTTGGGCACACTGAGAGTGTTGTTTGGTCAGAGCGCCGAAGGCCAACGCTGCGAGGTATGGATGATCGTCAAGATTTCGATATCCCGGCCGACGCGATAGGCGATGATATAGGAAATGTCGGAAAGCACAGCTTCCCGTGTTCCCTTGATACGCCCGACTCGTCCCACCGCCGGCTGCTCCTCCAACATATCGGCTGCCGAAACAATGCGGGAAATCACTCTGGCCGCAGCAGCCGGGTTATCCTGTTCGATATGCGCACCAATTTCATCGAGCCGTCGTAGCGCCCGCAAGGTCCACCGAATTCCCCGGTCACTCATAAGGGCCGGGCGGGTTTTACATATCTTCCGACAATGTTTGCGAGATTTTCCGGCGTTCCGAATTCGCCGCGATCCGCTTCAGCCAAACCGGCCTCGATTTCGGCAAGCTGCCACTCCTCGCGGGCAACAAAGTCCTCAATCGCTCGCACCGCCATATAAGACCGCGAGCGATCAAGCTTTTCCGCCAATTGATCCAGCTTTTCGGCAACCTCATCAGGCAAGCGCACCGTGAATGCAGTCATGATCGCAACCTTTCCTGGTTCACTATGATTATTTGTGAACCATATTGGTTCGTCAAGCTTGTGGTATTTCATCCTGTCGTGGGAATGGAGGAAACAATCTAATGCCTTGCTAAGGCCCTTCAAACCGGCGCGATCACCTTCGGCGGTGTGAAGTCCGGTGCCACCAGGCCGCCCGATATCAATAGTTTCGCCGCGTCCTCCGGCGTCATATCAAGCATCACGATCTTGTCTTTCGGCACGAACAGCAGGAAACCCGCCGTCGGCACTGGGGTCGGCGGCAGGAAGACCGCCACCATCTGCTGGCCCATCTCATTGAAACGGTGAGCAAGCTCGCCCTTGACTTCTGAGGATACGAAAACCATCGCCCACGTCCCGGGAGAGGGAAATTCGATCAGGCCGACTTTCTTGAAGGAGTTCGAATGCTCCTTCAGCACGGACTCGAACAGCTGCTTGATGCTTTTATAGATCGGTCGCACCAGCGGCATGCGGTTGAGAACGGATTCGCCGACGCCCACGATCCATTTGCCGATCAGGTTATTGCCGAGAAAGCCGATGAGCGTGATGCCGATAACGGCAATCAAGAGCCCGAAACCGGGGATCGCCACATCGAAATATTGCTCGGGATCGTAACGGGCGGGGATATAGGGTTTGACCCAGCTATCCGCCCATTGCAGGAAACTCCACACCAGCCACATGGTGATGGTGACAGGGGCGAGGATCAGAACACCCGTCAGGAAGCTGTTGCGCAGACGGGCTGCGAATGAAATTTTGACTGGAATATCGGTCATTTACCGTTCGGAATTAAGCGTTGTCGCCATCGAAACCCGGATGAAAACCGACAATGCCGGATGGAGTTCCGCCATGCAAGCGAAGAACTGTGAAATATTCGTCAGGAATCCCCTCGGCACTCAGGCCCTCGACAGGGCGAAAACCGAAGCGGCCGTAATAGGCGGGATCGCCGACAACAACGCAGCCGGCAGCGCTCAGCCGCTCCAGCACGGCAAGCCCGTCACGCGCCAGCTTCGAACCGACACCTTCGCCCTGCCTTTCCGGTGTAACGGAGAGCGGCGCAAGGCAGAACCAGCCGGTCTCGCCACTTGTCAGCGTCACCGGCGAGAAACCGACATGGCCGATGATGCCTTCGCTGTCTTCCGCAACCAGTGAAACCGTCAGAGCGCCGGCGTCCCGCAGCCGCGCGACGATCAGTTGTTCTGTCCCGCTACGGTGTTCGACGTTACGGAAGGCATCTTCCGTAACGCGAGCGATCGCTTCCTCATCACTCGGCTGTTCCGGCCGGACAATCATTCCACTGTCACCGATTTCGCCAGATTGCGCGGCTGGTCCACATCCGTGCCCATGAAGACGGCGGTGTGATAGGCGAGCAGCTGGATCGGCAGCGAGAAGACCATCGGCGCGATCAGCTCGTCGACATTGGGCAGCGTGATCGTCGCCATGGTGTCGAGCTTGGAAGCGGCAGCCCCCTTTTCATCGGTGATGAAGATGATACGGCCGCCGCGCGCAGCCACTTCCTGCATGTTCGAAACGGTCTTTTCAAAGAAGCGGTCGTGCGGGGCAATGACGATAACCGGCATGTTCTCGTCGATCAGCGCGATAGGCCCATGCTTCAGCTCGCCGGCGGCATAACCTTCGGCGTGGATATAGGAGATTTCCTTGAGCTTCAGCGCGCCTTCCAGCGCCAGCGGGAAGCTGGTGCCGCGGCCGAGATAAAGCACATCCTTGAAACGCGACAGATCACGCGACAGCGCCTCAATCTGCGGCTGGATGACGTTCAACACCTTGCTCATGATGCGCGGCATCTCGATCAGCTGCTGCACCAGCTGCTTTTCTTCACCCGGTTTCAGCGTGCCGCGGGCCTTGGCCGCAGCAACGGCCAGCGACGCAAGCACTGCAAGCTGGCAGGTAAAGGCCTTGGTGGAGGCGACGCCGATTTCCGGACCGGCGAGGATCGGAAAGATCGCATCGGATTCGCGCGCCATGGTCGATTCACGGGTATTGACCACCGCGCCGATCTTCAGACCCTCCTGCTGGCAATAACGCAGGGCCGCCAGCGTATCGGCGGTTTCGCCAGATTGCGAAATGAACAGCGCCGCCTGCGTGGGAACAAGCGGGATCTCGCGGTAGCGGAACTCCGAGGCAACATCGATTTCCACCGGCAGACGGGCATAACGCTCGAACCAGTATTTGCCGATCAGGCCGGACAGATAGGCCGTGCCGCAGGCGGAAATGGCAAGACCGGAAAGGCTGGCGAAATCAATCGCCTTGTCGGCATCCTTCACGGTCTTGGTGGAGAAATCGACGTAATGGCTGAGCGCATGGGAAATCACTTCCGGCTGCTCGTAGATTTCCTTTTCCATGAAATGGCGGTGATTGCCCTTGTCGACCACAAAAGCCGTCGCCTGAGAGATCTGCCGCTCGCGCTTCACCGGCCTGCCGGAGAAATCGATGATTTCCGCACCCTGCCGGGTCACGATGGCGCAGTCGCCATCGACCAGATAGGTGATCTCGTTGGTGAAGGGCGACAGCGCGATGGCATCCGACCCCAGGAACATTTCACCGCGGCCATAACCGACGGCAAGCGGCGGGCCGGAGCGCGCAGAAAGCAGCGTGTCGGGATCATCCTGGAACATCACGACCAGCGCATAGGCGCCAGTGACGCGGTTCAGCATCTTCAGCATCGCTTCCTGATGGCCAAGGCCGTCGCGGGTATATTTCGCCAGAAGCTGCGCCACCACTTCAGTGTCGGTCTGGGTGGTGAAGGTCGCGCCCTCGGCGGTCAACTCCTCGCGCAATTCGGCAAAGTTCTCGATGATGCCGTTATGGACGACGGCCACGCCATCAACGAAATGCGGGTGGGCGTTGGTTTCGTTCGGCACGCCGTGGGTCGCCCAGCGCGTATGCGCAATGCCGACGACACCCGGCAGCGGCTTTTCCGAAACCAGCTTTTCCAGATTGAACAGCTTGCCTTCCGCCCGGCGACGGTCCATCGCGCCATTGTCGATGGTGGCGACACCCGCCGAATCGTAACCGCGATATTCGAGGCGCTTCAGCGCATCGACAAGCCGTTCAGCAACGGGCTGCGTTCCGACAATTCCGACAATTCCGCACATATATTTCTCCAGACGGCGATCTCTTCACCGAAACTTCCAGAGTATTTCCGCCTTTCCCTGAAATGCGAAAATACACCACCTTTTTGTTCTGATGCATTTCCGGACGTAAAACCGCTGCGCACCTTTACTGGAAATGCTTTAACCGTTTCTCTGAAATCGGCAATTATCCCGCCGGTCACTTTCAGTATCGCTCGGTAACGTCTCTCAAGAGGATTTTTTCTTCGCTTCCTTCAGCGCTTTCGCCCGCTCGCGCAGGGCAACGGCCCGGCCCGGCTTCACCTCCTGGCGCGCGCGCCCGAAAGCCAGCGCATCATCAGGCACATCATCGGTAATCACGCTGCCGGAAGCGATATAGGCCCGCTCTCCAATGGAGACGGGAGCAACCAGAGACGAATTCGAGCCGATGAAGCTGTTGGCTCCGATCCGCGTTTCGGACTTGTTGTAACCATCATAATTACAGGTGATGGCACCCGCGCCTATATTGCTGCCTGCACCCACGAAAGCATCGCCGATATAGGTCAGATGGTTGACCTTGGCGCCCTCGCCGATCTCGGACTTCTTGACCTCGCAGAAATTACCGACCTTGGCGTTGGCGTGCAGGTTTGCACCCGGACGCAACCGCGCAAACGGACCAACAACCGCACCCTCGGCCAGATAGGCCCCTTCCAGATGCGAAAATGCATGAATGACGGCGCCCGGCTCGACCGTCACGCCGGGTCCGAAGACGACATTGGGCTCAATCAGCGCGTCCTGCCCGATCTTCGTATCGAAGGACAGGAACACGGTCTCAGGCGCGATCATCGAGACGCCATCGACCATCAATTCATGACGGCGGCGCTCCTGCCAGAGCTTTTCGATAAAGGCCAGTTCGGCGCGGTTGTTGCAGCCGACAAGTTCGTTTTCCGGCGCATCGATGGCAACGGCGCGGCGACCGAGCGAACGGGCGATCTCAACGATGTCAGTCAGATAATATTCGCCCTTCACATTGCCGTTGCCGATCCGGCCGAGCAGATCGAGCGCATTGCGGCCATTGATCGCCAACAGGCCGCTATTGCACCAGGTCACCTTGCGTTCTTCGTCGGTGGCATCCTTTTCCTCGCGGATCGCCACCAGCTCGCCATTCTCGACCAGCAAGCGGCCATACCCCGTGGGTCGGTCGGTATGAAAACCGATGACGGCAACGTCGGCACCGGCAGCAATCGCCTCGCGCGCCCGGTCGAGCGTTGCCGAGGTGATGAGCGGCACGTCGCCATAAGCGACGATCAGGTCGTCAAAACCGCGCTCGATGGCGGCGCGGGCAGCCAGAACGGCGTGGCCGGTACCCTTGCGTTCCGTCTGCAGAAAGGCTTCCACCTCAAGGCCAGGCAGGCTCGCGGCCGCAGCAACATTGTCGGCATCGCGCCCGACGACGAGCGCCACCGTGCCGACACCCGATCCAGCCACCGCCCCAACCACATGCGTGATCATCGGACGCCCGGCGACCGGATGCAGCACCTTGGATTTTGACGATTTCATGCGCGTGCTGTCGCCCGCTGCGAGAATAATGGCTAGAGAGCTGCGCTCCATAAGACCTCCAACACCCTGTCAACCGCCGCAAAGCGGATGGGACAGGGGCATATGTTTGACTTCACGCCATCCGGCCGGCCGGAAAGGCGCATCGGTAATGTAATTCCGGCATTGCTATAACGGCGGCCCGCTTAAGAAACCATGCAAATCCCAACCAAAATTTCCGCGGCGATTTTCATCAAACGTGATCAGCGGCAGGAGGCTCGTGATCTATTTGCGGGGATTGCGGGCGGTGAATTGCAGGATCTGCTGGCGGCCATTTTCGATCAGCCGTTCCATTTCACGGCGGGCCCCCGCCTCGTCGCGCAGGCGAAACGCCTCGACAAGCCTCAGATGCGAGGCGGAGACGTCGGAAATCTCGTGGGGATCGGCTTCCGGATTGCTCATCCGGAAAATCCCCACCAGCGCCGCCTTTATCAGCGAACCGACGGTGCGCATGAACGGATTGCCGGACATTTCTGTGATGAGCACATGGAAATTCATGTCGGCAAGCGCCCGCTTTTCCTTGGAATAGGCAGTGTTGCCCATCTCGTTGGCGTAAGCGGCAAGTTTGGTGATATCGGCGTCCTTTGCCCTCACGGCGGCCAGCCCGGCACCATAGGGCTCGAAAGCCTGACGGATATCATAGAGATGCAACAGGAATTCATCACTGACACCAGCCTCGAAATGCCACAGCAGCAATTCGCTGTCGAACATGTTCCAGCTTTCTCGCTCCGTCACCCGGGTGCCGATGCGCGCCTTGGGTGAAATCATGCCCTTGGCGGTCAGCGTCTTCATCGCTTCGCGCAGTACCGTGCGAGACACTTTCAGCCGCTCCATCAAATCGGCATCACCCGGCAGGATATCCCCCGTTTTGAAGGTGCCGGAGACGATATCGAGACCGAGCTTGTGAACGACCTGTGCATGATTTGTCCGCAGCTTTCGAAAACCGATCGCTGCATCGAGCATTCCGCGCTGCAAATGTCATGTCCTTCCGTTCGGCTGGCGATTTCAAAAAAATCGCGCCAGACGTGTGTATCTCAAGTCAGATTATAGTGAAAAACATCAAGTGGCGTGAAAAGCAAAGACAAACTTCATCCGCACAGTAAAACGTATGAAAATAAGCAAGGCCGCACATGAGTTTCATGCGCGGCCTTTCATCAGTAATGGAAGACAATCCGCATTATTGCGGCAGCTTGTCGTCCACGCCGGCAACGTAGAAGTTGAGGCCGAGCAGAACCTTGTCTTCGGCCTTTTCACCCGCCTTCAGCCATTCCGAACCGTCCTGCTTCTTCACCGGACCGGTAAAGGGGTGCAACTCGCCTGACTTGATCTTGGCTTCGGTTTCCTCAGCCATCTTCTTCACGTCGTCAGGCATGTTGGTGTAAGGCGCCATGGTCAGGATGCCGTCCTTCAGGCCGTCCCAGATGGATTCGGACTTCCACGTGCCGTCAAGCAGGGCCTGCGTGCGCTTGATGTAATAAGCGCCCCAGGTGTCCTTGATCGCGGTCAGCTGTGTCTCCGGACCGGCCTTGATCATATCGGAAGCCTGACCGAAGGCCTTGATGCCGCGCTCGGCTGCAACCTGCATCGGAGCCGTCGTGTCGGTGTGCTGCGTCAGGATATCAACGCCCTGGTCGATAAGCGCCTTGGCGGCATCGGCTTCCTTGCCGGGGTCAAACCAGGTGTTGGCCCAGACAACCTTGACCTTGAACTCAGGATTGACGGACTGCGCGCCAAGAACGAAAGCGTCGATGCCCATCACCACTTCCGGGATCGGGAAGGAAGCGATGTAGCCGGCAACACCCTTCTTCGACATCTTTGCGGCGATCTGGCCCTGAATGTAGCGGCCTTCATAGAAACGCGAATTGTAGGTCGCGACGTTTTCAGCCGTCTTGAAGCCGGTGGCGTGCTCGAACTTCACCTTGGGGAACTTCTGGGCCACCTTCACGGTCGCATCCATGAAGCCGAAGGAGGTGGTGAACACCAGTTCGCAGCCGGAACGGGCCATACGCTCGATGGCGCGCTCGGCATCCGGGCCTTCCGGAACGCTTTCGAGGAACGGCGTTTCGATCTTGTCGCCGAAATGCTTCTGCAGCTCTTCGCGACCGATTTCATGCGCCTGCGTCCAGCCGCCATCGGTGCGGCTGCCGACATAGATGAAGCAGACCTTCTTGGCGTCGGCGGCTTCAGCGGAGGAAACAACGCCTCCGAGCGCCGCGACGGACGCGGCAAGTGCGATGACCAGTTTTTTCATTTTTACCCCTGTTGGTTTGGAGACTTGCGGATTCTTCTTCACCTGTCCGGCACGAAGGATTTGCCCAGCGATGCCGGTGTGTTGATCAAGGTCGTGCGGCGATTATGCGAGATGATCACGAGCACGACAATAGTTGCAAGGTAAGGTAGCGCCGAAAGCAGCTGCGACGGTACGCCGATACCGAAGGCCTGCGCATGTAATTGGCCGATGGTGACGGCGCCGAACAGATAACCGCCCGCCAGCAGGCGCCACGGACGCCAGGAGGCGAAGACGACGAGTGCGAGCGCAATCCAGCCGCGCCCGGCCGACATGTTTTCCACCCATTGCGGCGTATAGACGAGCGACAGCTGAGCTCCTGCAAGGCCCGCACAGGCGCCGCCGAACATGACCGCCAGATACCGCGTGCGGATGACATTGATACCGAGCGCATGGGCCGAGGCGTGGTTATCGCCGATGGCGCGGATTTTCAGGCCCGTGCGGCTCTTGAACAGGAACCAGCTGATTCCAAAGACCAGCGCGATGGACATGTAGAAGATCAGGTCCTGCCGGAAGAGCAATGGCCCGATAAAGGGAATTTCCGACAGAACCGGAAAGACGATCGGCTGCAGCTTGATGCCCGGCAGGCCGACGAAACTTTCGCCCAGCATGCCGGAAACCCCAAGCCCGAGAATGGTCAGCGCAAGGCCCGTTGCCACCTGATTGGTGACAAGCGTCAGTGTCAGGAAACCGAACAGCAGTGAGAAGACCGCGCCCGACGCGATGCCGGCCAGAATGCCGAGATAGGGCGACCCCGTCATATGCGTGATGGCGAAGGCGCAGACCGCGCCCATGATCATCATGCCCTCGACGCCGAGATTGAGCACGCCGGAGCGCTCCGCCACCAATTCGCCCGAAGCGGCAATGACGAGCGGCGTGGCGGCGGTAATGACGGTGAGAAGAATGGCCTGAAGCATATCCATCATGCCGCTCCTTCTTTACGATGTGCCTTGCCGGTGAAGACGACCCGGATGCGGTAAAAGATCAGCGTGTCGCAGGAGAGGACGAAGAACAGCATCAGCCCCTGAAACACCCGCGTCACCTTGTCTGACACGCCGATGGAGAGCTGCGCCGCTTCGCCACCGAGATAGGTCAGCGCCAGCACCAGCCCGGAAAGGATGATACCGAGCGGATTGAGACGGCCGAGAAAGGCAACGATGATGGCGGTAAAGCCGTAACCCGGCGAAATGCTGGGCTGGAGATGGCCGATGGAACCGGAAGCTTCCGAAATGCCCGCAAGCCCGGCCAGTGCACCCGATAGCAGCAGCGAAAACCAGACCATGCGGCTCGATGAGAACCCCGCAAAACGTCCTGCTCTTGCCGATTGGCCAAGCACGGTGACTTCAAAGCCCTTCAGCATGTAGCGCATCATGAACCACAGTGCGATTGCCGCGACGATGGCGAACACGAAACCCCAATGCGCCCTACCCGAGGCCAGCATTTCCGGCAGCACGGCGCTGTCGTTGAAGGGTTTCGTCTGCGGGAAGTTGTAACCGCCGGGATCGCGCCAGATGCCGCGCGTCAGCCAGTCGAGGAAAAGCTGCGCGACATAGACCAGCATCAGGCTGACGAGGATTTCATTGGTGTTGAACTTCGTTTTCAACAGCGCCGGAATACCCGCATAAAGCGCGCCGCCGATGGCACCCATGACCATCATCAGCGGCAGGATGAGCGGCGAGTGCCAGTCGGGATAAAGCACCGGCAGGATGGAACCGGTGATCGCGCCGATGGTGAATTGCCCCTCTGCGCCGATATTCCAGTTATTGGAGCGATAACAGATCGACAGACCGACACCGATCAGGATCAGCGGTGCTGCCTTGATCGCCAGCTCGTGAAGCGACCAGACCTCGAGCAGCGGCTCGACAAAAAAGGCGTAAAGCGCATCGAGCGGGTTCTTGCCGAGCATGGCGAACATGACGGCGCCGACAAGCAGCGTCAAAACCAGCGCCAGAAGCGGCGAAAGCAGGGTGAAAAGCCGGGAGACCCCTGCCCGTTTTTCAAGCTCAATGCGCATGCTGGGCGGCTCCCGAATGTGACGTGTGAATGCCGCCCATCAACAGGCCGATCTTTTCTAGCGTCATCTCTTCCACCGGATGGGCCTCGGAAAGCTTGCCGTCGGAAATGACGGCGATATTGGTGGCAACCTCGAAGATTTCATCGAGATCCTGACTGATGACGATGACGGCAGAGCCCGCTTTTGCAAGGTCGACAAGCGCCTGGCGGATGCGGCTTGCGGCACCCGCATCCACACCCCAGGTCGGCTGGTTGACGACGAGCACGGAAGGCTGACGATCGAGTTCGCGCCCAACGATGAATTTCTGCAGGTTGCCGCCCGAAAGCGAACCCGCCAGCGGATCGGCTCCGCTTTTGCGCACATCCATGGTTTCCGAAATGCGCCGCGCCGCCGCCTTGATGGTCGAGCCCCTGACGATGCGCAGGAAACCGCCGGTCAGAAACGCCTTGCGGTCGGACCGCGCCCGCGCCAGCAACAGATTGTCGGAAAGGCTCATGCCGGGAACCGCGGCATGGCCATGGCGCTCCTCCGGCACGAAACCGGCGCCCATCAGCCGCCGGCCATTGATGCCGAGACGACCGACCGGCTTGCCGCGCAGATGGATGGCATCATTATTATAGACGGGATATTCGCCCGAAAGCGCATCGAACAGCTCGCCCTGCCCGTTGCCAGCCACACCGGCAATCGCCAGCACTTCACCGGCACGCACCTGCATCGAAATCGACTTCAGCGCCACGGCAAAAGGCGTGCGCGGCGCAACCGAGAGCCCCATGACCTCGATCTGCGGCGCACCGAGTGCATCGCCTGTTGGTCGCGAAACGCTTGCGACATCGCTGCCCACCATCATGCGCGCCAGCGATGCGGGGGTTTCCTTGCGCGGATCGCAGGCGCCCGTCACCTTGCCATGGCGCAGGACGGTGGCGCGGTCGCATATGCGCTGCACCTCTTCGAGGCGATGGCTGATATAAAGCACCGAGCGGCCTTCGGCCTTAAGCTTTGCCAGCGTCTCGAACAGCTTGTCGGCCTCCTGCGGCGTCAAAACCGAGGTCGGCTCGTCGAGAATGATAAGGCGCGGGTTCTGCAACAAAGCGCGGACGATCTCGATGCGCTGGCGCTCGCCGACCGACAGATCGGCCACATGCGCATTGGGGTCGAGCGGCAGACCGTAGGCGCGCGAAAGCTGTTCCGCTTCCCTGGCGATTTCCTTCAGTGAAATTTTCGGGTCGAGCGACAGGGCAATGTTCTCAGCAACCGTCAGCGCCTCGAACAGCGAAAAATGCTGGAAAACCATGCCGATGCCGAGCCTGCGGGCCTCGCTGGGCGAAGCCACCGAAACCGGCTGGCCCTGCCAGATGATGTCGCCCTCAGTCGGCGAGAGCACGCCGAACAGCATCTTGACAAGCGTCGACTTGCCGGCACCGTTCTCACCCAGAAGCGCATGGATTTCGCCCGGCGCTATATCGAGATCGATACCGTTGCAGGCGGCGAAATTGCCGAACAGCTTGGTCAGCTTGCGAACGGACAGGAGAGGCATGGCCTCCGGTGCCAAAGTTCCAGTCACGAGTTCCCTCTCTCACCGGACGTCCATGCCTTCTGCGAGGCGTTTCAACGGCCGCGGTCATTGTTCCCAATAGCGCCGCAAGTCGTATGCAATGCCGCGCCATCATGATGTATTGATAACTGTTTTGCTGCTGCGCACAACTGAAAAAGACGCTGCTTAAATGCAATTTGCACAAGCAATAAACGGCTTTATCTTTTTCCTATTTCGCGCCGAGGGAGGGGAAAAACTGCAAAATTCCACCGATGCAATAGAGATAGATGCCGCTCGCCACGAAGGCGATCACCGCCCAGGTCGGCGTTTCGAAATGCATCAGCAGCGCATAACCGCCAAGCGCGCACCAGATGGCCACGACGAGGAGATTAAGCGGCCGCAACCGCTTCACCCGCACCGGATGCAGGAAGTTGATCGGCAGGAATGTCAGGAACACCGAGACGGTGACGACGGTCATGGCCGTGGTGGCGCTGGCATCCATGACGAACAGGGTGAAAACCACCATGTTCCACACCACCGGAAAGCCGGAGAAGAAATATTCATCCGTCTTCATGCCCATATCGGCATAATAAATCGCACTCGACACCACGATCATGCCGGCCGCCACGAAGGACAAAGGCTCGCCGATCATGCCGCTCTGGTACAGCGCAAAGGCAGGCAAGAGCACATAGGTGACGTAGTCGATGATATTGTCGAGCGTATCGCCGGACCAGTTGGGCAGCACGTCCTTCACCCGCACCTTGCGGGCAATCGGGCCGTCGATACCATCAACCAGAAGCGCAAGCCCCAGCCACCAGAACATGTCGACAAAACGGTGCTCAGACGCGGCGACGACACCAAGAAAAGCCAGAAACGACCCGGAGGCAGTCAAGATATGAACGGAAAAGGCGCGGATTTCCGCATAGGGAACACGCTTGTAGTTGAAAATTTTCATGGTCAGCGCCTGCGCCCCGTTTTTTCATCCGCCCTGTTCATTCCGGTATGCGGCCATTCACCACGCTTTGCAACCGGCTCAATCCGCTTATCCTAAGACTAATATAGCGTCGCAACCCACGAATGTTTGTGTGCGGATGTTCCGGCGCGAAAGTGGATTTACCCGCCCAAAGCCTCTATGATGTTTTGGAAATAACAATGGATCACGACCATGAGACACTTCGATATCGCCATAACAGGTGCGGGACTTGCGGGCCAGATCGCGGCCATCGCACTGGCGCGGGCCGGGCGCCATGTGGCGCTCATCGCACCTTCAAGCGATAAGAAGGACCAGCGCACCACGGCGTTGATGGACCAGTCCATTCGTTTCATGGACCGTCTCGGCCTCTGGTCACGCGTAGCGCCTGCCGCCGCACGCCTTTCCACCATGCAGATCATCGACGGCACCGACCGCCTGCTGCGCGCGCCGACCGTGCAGTTCCGCTCCTCCGAAATCGGCCTCGATGCTTTTGGCTGGAATATCCCGAACGAGGCGCTGCTCGGCGTTCTCGGCGAAGCAGTGGAACAGGAACACAATATTACCCGCCTCGACACGACCGCCGAGACGATCAACATCGGCAATGACCGGATTTCGGTCACGATCGCGGATGGTGACGTGCTTTCCGCCGATTTTCTGATCGGCGCAGACGGCAGGAAATCGATGGTGCGGGAAGCGGCCGGCATCGGCGTCAAATCCTGGTCCTATCCGCAGACCGCCGTGGTTTTGAATTTTTCCCACAGCCGTCCGCATGGCAATGTGTCCACGGAATTCCACACACCGACGGGGCCTTTCACCCAGGTTCCCCTGCCGGGTGACCGCTCCAGTCTCGTCTGGGTCGTCACCCCACAGCAGGCGGAAGAACTGACGGCGCTGCCGCTGGAAACCTTGAGTCTTAAGGTCGAGGAACGCATGCAATCCATGCTCGGCGCGGTTACCGTGGAAAACAGCGTGCAGGCATGGCCGCTCTCCTCCATGACGGCGCACCGCTTCGGCAAGGGCCGCGTCGCCCTGATCGGCGAAGCTGCGCATGGCTTCCCGCCCATCGGCGCGCAGGGGCTGAACCTCAGCCTGCGCGACATCATTGCACTGACAGAACTGCTTGGCGCCGTCTCCGATCGGCCGATTGCGGCGGACGCCGGCAGCAGCTTCGACCGCAAACGGCGGGCGGATGTTTATAGCCGCACGCTGAGCGTTGATCTCCTGAACCGGTCGCTGCTTTCCGACTTCCTGCCCATCCAGATGGCGCGCGCGGCCGGTCTGCATGTACTCTCCGGCATCAGCACGCTCAGAAGCATGGTGATGCGCGAAGGCATCGAGCCGGGGCGCGGATTGAAGGCCTTGCCATCATTGCTGTTCGGCAGCTTCAAAAAGGCTGGATGAAATAAACCACGCCCGTCAGCGTGAAGACCGACAGCACCGTCGAGATCAGGATCGTCGCGGACGCCCTCTCCTGCCAGACATGATATTGCTGGCCGATGACGAACACATTCGTCGCGGTCGGCAGCGCCGCCAGCAGCACCGCGGAATAAATCCACACCGGCTCGAAGCGCCCGAGCGACGACAGCAGCAGATAGGCGGCGAGCGGATGCAATATCAGCTTGGCCGGCACGATATAGCTGATCTCCACAGGAACCCGTTTCATCGGCCGAAGCGCCAGCGTCACCCCCATGGCAAACAGCGCACACGGCGCCGCCGACTGCGCCAGATAATCCACCAGCCGCTGCACCGCCTCCGGCGGCTGCCATGACAGCGAAGCAGCGAGAAATCCGGCGATGACCGAGACGATGAACGGATGGGTGATGACCTTGCGCGCCACATCCAGCGCAAGCCTTCCAGCCGAGCGTTTATCCCCGCCCGCAACCGCCATCATCGCCGGCGCGACGATGAAATGGGCCGCGTTTTCAAGGCAGACGATCAGCGCCACCGGCACCGCCGCCTTCTCGCCAAGCGCCAGGAGCGCAAGCCCCGGCCCCATGTAACCGATATTGCCGTAGCTGGCCGCGAAACTCTGGATGGTGGTTTCGGCGAGGCTGTTCCGGCGCACGAACCGGCCGATCAGGAACACAGCCAAGAAAATGCCGTAGGTGCAGGCAAGGCTGGCGGCGACAAAATCCATCCGCGCCAGCTCTTCCACCGGCGTCTTGGAAACAAGCTTGAAAAACAGCGCCGGCAGAGCGGCATAGATAATGAAGGTATTCAGCCAGCCCATCGCCTCGACCGGCTGTTTTGTTATGCGCGCTGCACCGTAGCCGATGAAGATCAGGCCAAAAAACGGCAACAGCAATCCAATGATATCAGCCACGGTCGTTCCCTCACATCCGCGAGAGGCTTAGCCGATTTGCATCAGGATCGGAAAGGTCTCCTGGAACCAGATTGCGACATTGGTGATGAAACCGGACATGAAAGCGAGACCGGTGAGCACCAGCAGCACGCCGAGCAACTTTTCCACCAGCCCAAGATGGCGGCGAAAACGGACGAGGAAACGCATGAACGACCCGGAAAACGCCGCCGCGATCCAGAACGGCACCGCAAGGCCAAGCGAATAGACCGCAAGCAGCATCGCGCCATCGCCCACCGTATCACGCGAAGCGGCAACCCCGAGGATAGCCCCCAGAACCGGGCCGATGCAGGGCGTCCAGCCAAAGGCGAAGGCAAGACCCATGACATAGGCCCCGGACAGCGTGGCAGGCTTGCCCGCCCCTTGAAAACGCGCCTCGCGCGAAAACAGGCCGATGCGGAAAACACCGAGGAAATTCAGGCCCATGAGGATAATGATGAAGCCGCCGATCTTGGCGAGAATATCGAGATTCTGGCGCAGCAGCGTGCCGATCGTCGAAGCGCCTGCCCCCAGCGCCACAAACACGGTGGCAAAACCGAGCGTGAAGCAGAAAGCCGAAAACAGCACGGCTCTGCGAACCTCCGGCCGCGGCGCGGTCTCTTCCGTCCTGAACTGCTCGACCGAAACGCCCGCCATATAACAGAGATAAGGCGGCACCAGCGGCAGGACGCAGGGCGAGAGAAATGAAAGAGCGCCGGCCAGAAGCGCACTGAACAGGGAAATATCGGCAATCGACAAGAAAGAACTCCGCATCCCGCAAAGACCGGCGATTCTCAATAATCGCCGATGCTTCACGCTTCATTTTCGTGCATGTCATTGCTGCAAAACGATTTCACCCGTCTGCCCGACACGCCTGAAGCCGGTTTTATCCCCAGCCGCCCCCTCTCTCCAATCACCTTTTTGGGGGTGCGACAAAAAAAACCGTATTGAGTGTCGAAACCGCTTTTTTTGGGTTGACCGAACGGATCGCTCTACCTATGTTCCGCGCACTTCCGAAGGGCAGCCAAGCCCGGACACGGGAGAGCGTAGCTCAGCCGGTAGAGCAACTGACTTTTAATCAGTAGGTCCAGGGTTCGAATCCCTGCGCTCTCACCACCTAACCACCTGAAATCTTTGATAGAACCGGCAAGTTAGCGAGCGCTTGCGTACATCGCGGTTTGCGTAGTTTGCTGCCAGTTTGCAGAGTTCGTTCTGCGGGCGTTCTCGTGGTGCAACTTTTTGTTGATTTTCCTCTTGCGGGAATCGGTGCCGACAACCATCTCTCATTATGACTAGAGACAGCCGCGCATGAGGGGGCAACCTGGCTGTTCAAACTGGAAACACCCTCAAAAAGTCTGGCGGGCGATACGCGGTTACCCAAGACTTCGCCCAGAGATATAGGAGCTCCTTATGGATGCATCTTTGCTTCTCGAAGCCAGTCAGTCCGAACGGTCGTTTCGGTTGAAGCTTGACCTGAAGGTCAGTGTGGCTTTGATCCTCGGCTGGCTCGGCCTGTAATGCAGAAGCCTCTCCTGCTCGCGCGGGGGAGGCTTTTTGATACGCACCGGTGATGTCTTGGACTGCGAGGCCCTAAATTGGATAACGAGTTTTCATATCGCAAAGAGTTGACTTTTGAGCAGGCGGAAGGCGCAGATTCATTGCCCTCACAATTAGCTCTCAAAGAGGTATCAGACGCTCTTGTTGCAAAGATGTGGCAACTGTTTCACGACGAAATTGAAAATACTTCGGGAACGTGGCTTGGACCGCCATGGCGCGTTATACTGAAAGACCATTATGTTGATAGGCTTCGGCAACCCATAGACAAATTTGACACTCGAACCGCTTTTGCCAAGGCACACGTGAAGCATGTTATGTTCACGACCGACTACATTAGATTCTTTGGATTCATACAATATGTCCTTAGACATCCGAGCTGCCCCACCTCGCTCCGCAATCGCGTAAACCTCATTTTGTCCAGCAACCGTGCCGCGTACCGAGTTGTTGACGGTGACACTATCGCTCCATTCGCTACGGAGGAGGAAGGTGCGGCCGCTCAAAACGCTCTTGATGAATTGAAAGCGGCAGGAATGGATGGCGCTCGCTCCCATCTGAGAAATGCTATGAGTAGTCTTACGGCGGGTGCGTGGGCCGATTCCATTAGAGAGAGTATTCACGCCGTGGAATCGGTCGCCAGAACTATTGCACCTAATACTAATACGCTCGGGCCTGCACTGACAGCTCTCGAAAAGAACCGAGTGATTCACACAGCGTTGAAAACTGCTTTTGGATCAATTTACGGGTTCACGAGTGACGCCGGAGGAATACGACACTCTCTTTTGGAGAAGGGTGATGCTGATGTCGATGAAGCGGACGCTATGTTTATGCTTGGCGCTTGTTCTGCATTCGTCACGTACCTTATTCAAAAAAAGAGGGCGGCTGGACTCTGATTAATACTCGCTCCCTTGTAAGCGGCAATGTGCCTACCTAGATAATTTTCAACAAGAGACAGCCGCGTGCATTAGGGAGCCCCGGGCTGAGAAGCACTTCCGATAAAAAGGAATTAGCGAGTTAAACGGAAAAACCCTAGCATTGGTCAACGTGCGTCAGCGGTTCAATAAGGCCAGGCACACAGCGATAGAAAGGACCGTCCATGGACGCTCTTTTGCTCATCGAGACCAACCAGTCGGAGAGGAGTTTTCGATTGGCTTTTGCTGTGAAAATCAGCTGGCCCTCGATTTTTAGAATCTTCGGTTGGTAACCAAAGGAGCTCTTGTGCGGTTTATCCACACAAGAGCTTTTTCTTTAAGCCGCCATCCTCAACCGCTCGACAGCCTCGCTAGCTGACGCGCACTTAGGCCGGTCATCGATCAGCGTTCCCGCTGCCTTCGCGTCCAGCAAAATACCCATGCAGGCCCGAACGTGCGCCAGATGAGATGCCCCGCTCTCCGGATCGATATCCTCACCTGAGAACCATTGCAGCAAGTGCCGAATAGCTGCGCTGTAATATGTGGTGGCGTCGACGGGATCGTATTGCCAATTGAAAGCGCCGTACTTGGCGGCGCCGAGCGCCATGACGACGCTTTCCTCAATGATCGCAACAGGCGGGATGAACTGCGCTGACGGCTTCTTCACGCCAAAGGCTCGCTTCGGATTGGAGGAAGGCAACTTGCCGATGGCTTCCGCCAACGGCACTAGCTCTGCAGGAACCGGAACGTTATCATTCGCCGGTACGGCTGTGAGGCAGCCGGCGTCTTTGGATGTGATTGTCATACGCCGGTCTCCTCGATGATCGCCATGGCCTTTCGGTATTTCTCCAAGCGCGCCCGGTTCTTCTCGTCGTCAGGCAGCGCGCGCGAAACATCCATGTTGTCGCGGAGGTCGGCGATCTTCACCTGTCGCGCGATCGAGTTAGAGATCGCCCGCCGCACGAAATCGAAGTAGTCCTCACCTTCCTGCCGAGAGACGGCGAAAACAGCCGCGTGCACTTCTTCACCGAAGATCGCCAAGATATCGGCGTGGCTGACGCCAGTGTCCTCGACGACGTCATGAAGTACGCCGACGATTCGAGCGGTTTCGCTTTCCAGCGTGAGCATTACGCGAAGCGGATGCAGGATATAGGGCTGCCCCGCCTTGTCGGGCTGCCCCGCCTTGTCGGTCTGCCCTGCATGCGCATCGACTGCCAGTTTGATTGCTGTGTCTAAGTCACTCATACCGTCTCCTCAACCTTCTTTTCTTCATCCACCTTCGGCTTCACCACTGGCTTAAAGCGGCGCAGCGCAAACGGTGGATCCTCTTCGCCAAACTGCGGGCAAACACCGCGGTTCACGCCAGCCAGGCGGATGCCCGCGTAGTCTCCGCCGAGATATGTGCGGCACATGCCTACCCACGTCGCTGTGTAGGTCTCCCCGGCACGAATGCCGAGGTATTGCTCTGGAAGGGTGGCGTCGTCGATGCAGATCACTTCGTCGCCGGGTTTGATGCTCATGTGGAGACCTCGCGCGGCACAAACGGCCACGTCTCTGTGGTCACCTTGCACTCCATCCGTCCCGACCCTTTGCACCGGCAACAATTGTGTATCTCTGTGTCGTATTCCCTACGGTGATAGTCAGTCAGCACATCTCGAGTAGTGTATCCCTTGCCGTCACAGGTGCCGCAGACAACAACTGAATAGGCGTAAGAAGTCCTCGTGTCGCTCATGCCGCCCTCCTTGCCATCAACGCATCAAAAGTCGCCAGAAACTCCAGTTCCGCCTCTTCCGGCGACCAGTACCGCAGCTTCACGCCCAACTCTTGGCCAGCGTACCGCGCATGCCAAGGCATTGGCACAAGATTGACGAGCTCGTCGGCGATGATGCGATTGTCGGCATCGTGCACCGATCTCGGCAGTTCGCGGTCTAATTGAAACCGCGCCGCTATAGCCAGCCAGTTGTCTTGCTCGATGGCCCGGTAATTCGTTAGATAAGGCTTGAGCGGACGCGGAATGTCCACGCAGTACGCCTCCGACGCATCGTGCAGAAGGCCAGCCAAAGCAACCTCTGGCGCGTGTGTAGCCGCTAGGTGGCGTGCGATGAGAACCGAGTGTTCCGCGACACTGTAGAACTTGATGCAGTGACCAGCGTATCGGCATTGCAGGCCGAGCGAATGCGCGATGTCATCGATGTAGACTTCGTGCGGTCGCGGGTCCATCGGCCAGTATTGGCGGCCGGTGTATGTCTGCATGAAATCGCCGGTGCGAGGTGGTTCAGCTGGCACGAACACGCCGCGAGAGGCAGTATTGCTGCAGTCGGGGATCCACTGGCCTTCACGGTTATCGTTCGCAGCCACGTACTTGTCGAGCGGGCCGAAGGTGGTGGTGGCGAGTTCTGCCGGTACGGCTTGTTCTATTCGCATCAGCATCAAAACGCCTTCCCGCCAGCCTTAAGCCGGTTCTCAATCTTGTGGTCAGGACGGTTGGCATTGAATGCCATCTTCTCGATGATCGCTCCGCCGAGGTCATAGCCAAGGAAAGCCGCTAGATCGCCGATCCGGATCATAGCGTCGGCAAGTTCAACTTCAGCCATAGGCCGGTGCGGCAGCTTGTCGTCCATCAGCACCTTGCCAGGCTTTGACTTGCGATAGCCCTCCATCGCTTCGCTGATCTCGCTGTGGATCAGGCAGAGCATCTCAGGCACGTTGCGGTCCATCGCCTTGCCGGTTGCGAGGTCGGTGTACCAGCCTGCTCTGCGGCTCGCCGCGTGGCAGTCAGCTGCAAAGAGGTTGATGGCTGCGGCGTGATTGTGTGAAGGGCTGTTGTCGTTGGCGAACGCCGCTCTTGGTACAGGTGGGCGGTCGCCCTCTCCTGTTGTCTCTGGTGAAATTGCCATTCTCTATATCTCCTCTGTGGTGTGGTGATTCGACGCCATTT
The DNA here is from genome assembly GCF_048298475.1 of Agrobacterium sp. El2ro-1b. Classification (NCBI taxonomy): domain Bacteria; kingdom Pseudomonadati; phylum Pseudomonadota; class Alphaproteobacteria; order Hyphomicrobiales; family Rhizobiaceae; genus Agrobacterium; species Agrobacterium sp. El2ro-1b. The sequence continues at coordinate 1,452,197 of NZ_CP103458.1, forward strand.
GGTGGATGGCGTCGGCTGGGGATTGCTGGGCATAAGTCGAAATCGTGATCGTATTTGCCCACGTTTTGCGGGTTTGTTCCGGATTGGTTCACAAACGACATTGACGCGCCGCCTGTAAGGTGTGCGTATTGCCATTGTGGTGCCAGCGAATCTTTCACTGGAGCACCAAATGAAGAACTTCCTCAAGATTAAGCATGGTCAGACAGAGGGCGAAGCACGTGGCGCCTTAGCCATTATCGCGCTCACCGTCATTGTGATCACACTCGCCATTATCCTGCGAGGGGCGTTCGTGGTGTGACTAGCTCACGCCACCGCCCTCGCCGGCTCATTGTCATTCGCAGCCGCAAACCGCCCGGCAACCATCTCCGGCCGCAGCGTGGCGCGAGCCACTTCGCCGAAGCGACGCGAATACGTGATGACCTTGGCGGATCGTCCAGACAGCCAGCCGCCGCCCGCAGCGTAAGCGTCAGGTGCGGCAAGCGTTTCGTGGCGTTCGACATACATCAGCGCGGACTTGCGGCCCTCATCGCTGTGCAGGTGGCCGACGTGGGCAAAAGCGTATTTCGAGGCGCCGAACATTTCGCGAAACATGCCTGCCAATGTCGCGTCGACCTGGGCCACGCCGCGCTTATGGCCGTGGTGATAGAAGAGCGCCGTGTCGCCCCACTTGTAGGCGTAATAGAGCATCGGGCTGGTATCGACCGACACGCGCGGCTCGTTCTCATAGATCGTCGCGAGAAGCTCTCGCACCCATACTGATGAGGCCGGATCATGGTTGCCCGACGCCATAACGACATGCACATGCTTATGCTTTTGAAGCAGCATGTCGACGACGCGCCGCAGCGTGCGAATGACGACGCGAACAACTTTATGAAGGCGAGAATCGGCGTCGAGAACGTGCTTATGCGCTGGCGTCACGCTCTCAAGAGCGTCGTGGTGCAATAGGTCGCCCAGCTGCGCGAGAACGGCCGTGTGCGCCTGCGGAGCGCCCGCCACAGCGGCGGCGAACCAGTCCAGCAGTAACTGCTCGGCCAGCCTTAGATCGTAGTCAGCGCCAGTTTCCTCGCGGTGGGCCAGCATACCGAAATGGCTGTCTGTCACTACGAACTGGTTGAGGAGGTCTTCTTCGACGTGCTGCGGCGCAGGCATTATCGTGATGCGAGGCAGGTCTTCCTTGAGCCCGTCGACCATCGCACGGAACGCAACTAGCTGGCCTTCCTGCTCCACCGCCGTCTTCTGCCACTGCTGGATAACGCGACCCTCAGCATCGACGAGAGCAGACACGCCTTTGACTACGTGCCCGGCAGGCACTTCGAAACGCTCGCCTCGCTCCTGCGTCTGCTGGATGAATGTGCCGCTTGGCGTGTTGCTGATCTTGCTGATGCGAAATCCGGGTAAGACAGGCTCCGTCCCGAGAAGGCCAGCCTCGGCGGCGCGCTTGACGCTATCAGCAAGTGCGGACTTGCCGATCCCAAGCACTTCTGCAGCTTTCACAAGCGTGCCGTGCTCGCGGTAGGCGTCGGCTCTTCGACGCAGTTCTTCTATGGGTAGAGGCATGAAGTCTCCTCGATATGGTGGTGAAGGCCGCTTGGTGGGGCGGCCGATTTTCTTTAGCGGTAAGGGATAGGGCCGTACTCGCTGGGGTAAGCAGTGTTTCCAAAGATCCAGAAACCGATGAACCATTTCAGCTTGAAAGATATCCCATACCAACGCGCTATTTCGTGGTCGGCGTAATCGTTTCGGCCTTCCGTGCTACTCCCCTTAGAAAGGAGAGTGCCGGTGTATGCTCTGATCTTGGTCGGATTGTCCGGGCCCCCATTGTGGAGCCGCAGCCCAAAGAAGCTCATATCGCCGACCTCCCAAGCAACCCACAAATCTCAGTAGAAGGCACAACAAAGCCATACCCGACAAGCGAGCCAGAGAAGCCAATCGGCGCAGCCATCACGCCGACAGTTATGCCGATCAGGTCGCCGTTGTCCGCGTAGACCGGACCGCCGCTGGCGCCCATCACGGTCGTGACGTCGGTCACGTAGACCGCGTTCCACGGACCTGTCTTGCGAGGCTCGCCGGCAATCTTGCCGTACGCGGCAACGAATTCGATTTGCAGGGGATTGCCGTAGGCCACGATAGGATCGCCAGCCTTCACAACGCGGCAGGCAAGCTTTGCAGATCCAAGGCCCGCCGACGACGTGCGCAGCAGTGCGATGTCATTGGCCTTATTGACCCAAAGGACATCAGCCTTGCGGAACTCGCCGCCCTTCGCTTTCAGCTGGACCTCTTTAGCGTCGCCGACGACGTGCGCAGCAGTGATGATAAAGCCGTCGCCTATGTGGACGCCGGAGCCGTGGCCGTCGTTGACTTGGATTTTGACGGTTGCGCTCTCGGTCGCCGGCAATGCCGGTGGAGGAAGGAGCGCATATGCGGCCGCAGATGTTGCGGCGACGACGAGAAATAAGGCAACGAGGAATGCTGTGGGAGAACGCCGCAACGCGGCACGCAGGAATCGTCTGAGCATGATTATCCCCTCTTTCTGGCGTCTGGCGCCAATGTGGTGGTGCTTCTGGTAAAGCAGGCTGGTGGGGCCGATAATGAAGCTATACTGTTTTTACAAATTTGTCAAGATTCCAAGACTCCACTTGACTCCATTCCAAAACGAGAACATTTGTAGAACAAACTGGAGTAGGCAAAATGGCAGACGGCGAGAAAATTATTGTCGTGCAGTTCAAAAACAGCCGTGGCGGTGTCGTTCCGGGTGAAATGCGGCAAGCTTCCAATCAAGCATCCGCCGAGAAAATCGCGAGCGCGATGGCCCCGCGTCACGTCGGCGTTGCGGCTTATGCCGTTACCGTGGACGAGGAAAGTGGCACCATGGCAAACCCGCGCCTGCTGGTGCAACACGGGCAAATTGCCGATTTGATGCCAGACTGATTTACCGGCGCGGGGACGCGCGCCTTTCAAAACAGGGAAAGATTTTGACACTCTGAGACAGGAGAATGAGAAAGTGCGCCCACACACCAGAGAGCCGGAGGCCGATCCGGTTGACCACATCATTGCATGGCACGATGGCGACAGCCGTGCGGCCATCGAGACGCTGATGGAAGACATTCAGCATTTGCGCCTGCAGCTCGCGCTTGCGACCGCAGCGATGGGCAAGGGTTTTACACGAGGCTGGCTACCGAATGAAGACCGGGATGACAGCAAACGATAACGGCTACGATTACAAGGAACTCGACAGAGAAAAAATATGGGTCATCTGCGAGGATTGTGAGATTCTTCGGTCGTTTGATGGCAATGCGGTGAAGGCGGAATTTATTGCGGCCCCAGCCCCAAGCCCGCTTCGCATGATTGCGCAGAGGCTTGTTGGATGTCCAAAATCGAAGGAAGATTTCGGCCCACGATGCAGGATGAGCTACTATTGGACGTTCGAGGAACGAACATCAAAAGCGGCGAAAGAAGAAACCTCCGGCGCGCGAGTGTTCGATCTACGCTCCTGGGAAGTCGTTGTGGCCGGGTGTGGATCGTGCAAGCATGTGACGGAGTTACCACGCTGGAAGCTCTTGAAGATGGTCGGCGGTAACACGACCCTCAAAGAATTACAGCCCCGCTTGAAATGCCGGAAGTGCGGCGAAAAGGGCGGCTCCTTTATCACGATTGCAAAATTGCCGAGGTGAGCATGTGTAATCTGTACCGCGTGAAAACCAATCAGGAATCGATCCGCGACATTGCGGGGATCATGCAGGAACGGCTTAACCTGGAGCCAGACGTTGATGTCTACCCCGACCGGCCGGCGCCAGTTGTGCGGAACGGTGAAAGCGGTCGGGAGTTGGCCGGGCTGACGTGGGGCATGCCCTCGCCTCAGTTCGTCACACAAGGCAAGCCTGACACCGGCGTGACCAACATCCGCAATGTTACCTCACCACATTGGCGGCGGTGGCTTCGGGTCGAGAACCGATGCGTGGTTCCGTGGACGACATTTTGCGAATGGGAAGACACAAAGCCCCGGAAAACGAAGCGCTGGTTTGCGATCAATGAGGAAACACCCCTCGCCTTCTTCGCTGGGATTTGGATAGACTGGCACGGTGTCCGCGGCTCGATGAAGAACCCGCGCGATGGCGACCATCAGCTTTTCGGTTTCCTGACGACCGACCCCAACAGCGTCGTGAAGCCAATCCACCCAAAGGCAATGCCGGTCATTTTGACGAATAAGGATGAGGTGGAGATGTGGCTGACGGCGCCATGGGAAGAAGCGAAAGCGCTTCAGCGGCCGCTGCCCGATGACGGCCTCGTGCTGTTGCCTGTAGAAGACGAGAGGAAGCCGTCCGATCTATTCGGATAGAGGAGAAGGCGCATGCTGATAAAGCCGAAGGTTTTAAGGAAGCATGGCATACGCGTTATCGGCCGACAGGCTGATGGAGACTACATAGACATAGACGAGATTGAGCTGAAGAGCATCGATGCTCAGCTCATCGAACAGGCTGCCGCCAAACCGGGTTTTCGCGACGTCTATGCTTATGCTGGAACTGAGAGATTCTGGTATGACGAAACCCGTGCTTCCGGCGCATCAATGCAGGTTTTGTTCAGTGATTCCCTGTCGCTGGCGGGCATCCTCTATCGCGACCCCGCTTTGTCGGGGCCCGTAATTCTCTGGGTTAAAGCCAGTTCACCGGCCGAAGCAATGCACCTATTTACGAAGGAGATGCAAGGCGGTGATGGGTCGCCCGTTGCGGCTTACGATCCGCCGCAAAACTCTCGCAAGGGGCACTAATCAATGAGCGACCAGTCTGACAAGGCCGGCGATGGCATCCATGAGAACCACTGGTGTGAGCATCCTGGCTGCCGTAAATGGGGAGGCTTCGGGTATTCCCGATCGAAGGCCGAAAAGTCATCATGGCATTGCTGGGAGCATTATCCGTACAAGGAGCCGTCACGGTGATGGTGAACTCAAGACGTTCAGAGCAGAGCGCGCGGCGCCGGTTTTGTGGGCGGTGGAAGATTTTGGGAGATCGGGTGAAAAGGGAGAGGTGAGCGGTGCCTGAACCAACTAAAAAGACTCAAGGCTCATCGTGGCTCGGGAGTTACATTGCGAACGCATCAGGTTTCTGGAAAGCGGCCATGTGCTTCCAAATCGCCTTCTTGGTTCTAATGCTGCTTCACGGCGGCGCCTTGCTTGCAGGCTGGCACAACGTTTCCAATCGGATAGTAGGCTATTCGTCTCTGGCTTTCGTAGGATTTTTCATATCGCTCCTCTGCCACGCATATGTGAGTATTAGGGCGTCCTTGAAACGGGACGAGGTGAAGAAGCGGTAGGATTATCCCTACGCCTCATGCATCTGACCTTTACCAGCCGTTTACATTGCTATGGCACGCTGAATCTAAGCGCGAAATGTATTTAGTACGCGCGTTTTTTCCCAACTAGCCCGCCACACTCGGCGGGTTTTGTTTTGCTCTCGCAACAAATAAAAAACCCGCCTGCCTCTCGGCAAGCGGGTTAACTCATGAAGCCCGCGTCGTGCGCGGCTTTGATTGATTTTCAACGATGCGATCCACGCGCAACGTCATCTTGTCGACGGCATCCTTCACGGCACCGATAGCGCCCATGATCTGCTCAGTCTGTTCGCGAAGGCCGGACTTTGAAACGTAGGTTTCCGCCACATGCAGGCGGTGAGCGGCGAGCTCTTCCCTCGCAAGGGACGCCATCGCCGAAGCCGCAGATGCGGCGCCAGACGCCTCCATCTTTGCGGCACTGATCTTCGCGTCGACGTACTTCCATAGGCCGAAGAGGAAACCGAACAGCAGCACGAAGAACCCGCCGACAGCCATGATTTCAGGGCCGGTCATGGTTTAACCCCGCAGAGTTTCTGCAGCTTCTCGTTTTCGGTGAGGATCTGCCGCTTCGTTTCTGACGTCATCTGGTCCTCGATAGACGGCCGCACCGGCTTTGCGATGTCGCAATAACTACCGCTTGTCGCGCATCCACTTGCCAAGAGCGCCATCAACGCCAGCGTCATCCAGATTTCTGATTTCATTTTCCACAACCCCGGCCTTCTTGATGGCCTTCGCGTTTGCTACGGCCTGTTCGTCTTTCGCCGCGGAGCGCCCTGCCCTCTGGCCGTAAAAAAATACGCCCGCGAGTATCGCGAGCGCTGTGCCGATTGCTGCTAGGTAGCCTTTGAGTTTTGCCCACAGGAGGATCAAACCGTCACCTCCTTGCCGCGCCAGCTATTCCAGCGGCGTGCGATCACATCGCGGTTGCGGTAGGCCACGTAACCAACGACTGCAACAAGCACGCCCGCAGCAATCCAGCCCCACGGAAGGCCTGCGGTGAAAGCGAGCAATCCAGAGCCAGCCGCCGAGCTCACGCCCTTTGTGACCACGTCCTTGGCCGCGCCTGCGTCGCGCCGAAGCTGAGCGAGCGTGGCTGGACCGATGATGCCGTCTGCGATCAGGTGCGGATGTGCCTTCTGATAGGCGATGACGGCCGCCTTTGTCTTCTCGCCCATCCAGCCGTCGATAGCGCCTGGATTAAGGCCGGCCGTGGTCAGCAATTCCTGTGCTTCTTTGACGAGTGGATCTGGCTGGGGTGGCGGCTCTGCGGTGGCTTCCTTTGTCGCGCTCACAATGCCGGTGTAGATGCCCTTTTCGAACAGCAGCGCCTCTTCCTTGCGGCGGCGCACGAGGCCGGGCAGCTTCTTCCCCTTCGCGGTGTTGTAGTTTCTCGCGAGGTGCGCGGCTGCGGCCTTGATCTGGCCTTTGCGCCAGAACTCAGCCCACGTCCACTTCATGGCGCCAACGCCAAGGTTGAACGTCACCGACGAGGCAGCATCAAGCTCGTGCTGCTTGCGGTTCTCAGGCGATCCGGCAACAACAGCGGGGACGTATTCGGCAGCAAGCACGGCGTCGAGGATCACGTCGCTCTGTGCGGCCGTGATCTTGGTCTTGCCTGGCACCAGCTTGGTAATGCCGATCTTTGCCAGTTCGCGGCGAACGGAATCGCTGCCCATCGTGAAACCTGTGCCGATCGTCGGAATGCCGACGGGGTCGAGATAGGCAGTGAGCGGATTGCCCTCGTGCAGGCGCACGAAAGCCCTCCCCTGTGTGGAGATTGTGGTGATTGGCATTTTGGTGTCCTAGTTGGGAAAGTGTTGGGAACCTTCATGCGGCCGGCGCATTAGTACCGCGCCATGTCCCCAATTCATGGTTTAAAGACCCGCGCACATCCGCCCCCCGTTGCGCGGGTCTTTTGTTTTTAATTTCCAAGTTGTATGAGGAGGCCGCCGCACGTCCCCTGAAACAGGTCGCCATACTGCGTGCGACGGGCCTCTTTTGTTTTGTGGGATATGGGTGCCGGGTTGCGGCGTTTTTAAGTTGTAGGCATTGCCATCTTCATGGGGCGATTGTACGAATTTTCGAGATCACTAATGGAGGGAAACATGGCTGTTGAGACCGCTGAGAATGTGTCTGAAATCTACCGCACTCGCTTTGTCGACACCGGGTTGGAGAAACGTGACCGTGTTTGGAAAGTGCTGTGCACGTCATATTTCAATTCTCGCGTCATCCGAAACGGTAGCATTCTCGATTTGGCATGCGGCTACGGCGAGTTCATCAACAATATCGATGTGAAAACCAAATATGCCGTTGACCTAAATCCTGACGCAGAAAAGCAACTGTCGCCCGGCGTAAATTTCAAGGCGACGAGGGCTGACGATCTGTCTCATATTCCTGACGGGACACTCGACCGCGCATTCACCTCTAATTTTCTTGAGCATCTGCCCGACAAAAAAGCATGCGATATCGTTTTGAGGGAGGTTCTTCGAACACTCAAACCGGGTGGCCAATTCATAATTCTCGGGCCAAACATCAAGTACGCCTACAAGGAATATTGGGACTTCTACGACCACTACCTTGAGTTATCTCACCTATCACTTGAAGAAGGTCTCAAAATGAACGGTTATAGCGTAGTCTCGAACATTCCGAGATTTCTACCGTTCACGATGGCCAACAAACAACCGACACACGACATTCTCATCAAGAGCTACCTGAAAATGCCGTTCGCATGGCCAATCTTCGGGAAGCAATTTTTGGTCACGGCCGAAAAACCTAAATAGTCAGATCGATATAAGGCGAAGCGATGCAAGCTTGCGCTCAATTGTGCGTTGTGTATGTGTTTCCCGCAAAGCGGACGGGGGAAGCGTTGTCGATAACTAGATTTTTTTCGTTGTATTTCGTGACGGCAATAGCGCTTTGGGTATTCAATCAACGCTTTGGTTTTCCGATCCAGTTTTTAAGAGCTGAGTCTGGGCTTGTTTTGCAGCAAGCATACTCGCCAAATTGGTGGGAGTGGATAAAGCCTTGCCTCACCTCTGCATATGGTGGGCACTTTATTCCAGCTGCGCTTTCGACTGAGTTGCTGGCTTCCTGGATGTTTGGGCCCAACGAGGCGCTTTGGAGTGTTCGGCAAGCCCTTGTCCTCGCGGCAATGAGCGTGTGCGCCGCATGTGCAATGCAACGCTCTATCCTAAACGTACATCCAGCCGCCGGAAAGCGCGCATCTTTGATTATCGGAGTTGCCATTGCTCTTTCTTTTGCGGTTCACCCGTTCGCCACAGAGCTTTTCAGCTGGCCAATTACGTGGTTCCAGATGGCTTGCCTCGCTTGCGTGGCCCTTGCACTGTACTGGCTCATGGAGTTCATCAATGAACCAACCAGACGGTCTGCATTTTTGTGCACATTATCGGCCTATGCTTCGATGCATTTTTTCGGAATAGGTCTCGCCGTTAGCGTGGCTGGGTTGATCTCTTTGGCGCTGTCAGCATATTCAATGGGTGCCTTTGCAAAGGCTCGATCCGCCTTAGTCGTTGGAGCATCCCTAACGCTTTTGCACGCCACCCCGACAGCACAAAGTGGTGGTGGTCGCGATGGCCCAGTTCAGATTTCTGCGAGCGTCTCTCGGTTCTTGACGTTGATTGTAGAGCAGCCAATCGCAGCGATCCGTGCGACATTTTCCACTCCATGGCTTTCTGTCCCAGACCTTCAATCCCAAACCTTGCAGACTATATCGGGTGCCGCGGGGCTAGTAGTCATCGCAATGATGCTAGCAAAACTTTGGACTTCAGCCGCTAGTGGTGAAGGCAGAAGGATTGCTCTTGCCTCAGCGATCACATTTCCTTTATTGGCCTATCTTGGCACTTGCCTGCTGACCGTCGCCCGAATTAGAGCTGAGACCGATCATGCAGCACTATCCCCTTTTTTGGTGGGCGGGAGATATTTGATTTTCCCGATGTTCTTTGGGATGCTGACGCTCTCGGTTGCCTTTCGCCCAAATCGGTTCAACGCAGCTATCAGCCTTGTAGTACTCGCCTGGTTCGTAACCTCGAGCGCATTTTTCGTCCGCGACGTCGCGCCCTCGCTCTGGCCAGACCGACTCTTATCCAATCAAGAAATCTGGTCGCAACTTGAAAAGGATCCAACGCGAAACATCGACCTAAAGCGATACCGGGAATTCACTGGAGGAAGCTGCGTTTACTCAAACATAACCGGCGGTCCGCCATGCGATGCACCGAGTGGCGACAATGAGGCAAAGTTGTATTGCGGCCCGATCAGGCCATCGATCCCAGGGAACAAAGAACTGTGATGCGCTCTGTAGGAATGCGCTTTTCGTTGATTCAGCTGTTCAGCTAGAGATTTGGCCAAGCGATTGGAGCTATCTCGGCAAGGAACTGCTCGACGGTTGGCTGCTGGCGCCGCCCTGTCTGCACCTTGGCCAACTCTCCATAAGCGTAGGACCAAACGTTATCGCGCCAGGCGACGAAGGCCTGAGCCTCTGCCGCCCATTTTGGCTTGGTAGATCCGATATAGGAGGCCAGTGTTACGCCGTCTCGGAACTGACGCTCGCGCGCCGTGCCGTCGACAAGGTTCTGGATGGCGTATTCGTAGTCGGTGATGGTGGGAGGGGTGGTTGAAGGCTCCACCGTGATGATCTGACCATCAACCCATTTCCGCAGACCGGGATTGCCGATAAATTCAAGCCATTGCGCATCTGTAATTTCAATGGCTTCTTTAGGAATGGCATCGCCGTGAATATCGGCAAAATAGAAGCCGGAGGGAAAGCCGTTTTCGTCAATCGTTGCATATCTCATATCAATACCCCAAAGCCCACCATTTGTACGTCTGCGATGCCACTCCGAAAGCGCCAGAATTTCCATATCTCGGACGCCAAGTCGCGGAACTCTGAGAAATCGTACTGGCATGAATAGACAGAACCTCCCCTGAAGCGGTTTGTGCGTTCGTGGCATTCGCCCCGTGAGCTAAAACAGCAGTCGGGAAAGCAACTGCAAATGTAGTGGTCGTGTCACCACTCGTCTGACCGAAATTAATCATCCACCCATTTGGAAAGATAATCGTCCCATTCGTGGATGTTCCTGAAAGCGATGCACCCATGGTGGCAAACATCGCTGCACCATTGACGTCATCTAAAATGGTACGCGCGAATGCGGTGAGGTCCGTTAGAGAGGCTGCGCCTGCGCCCGTGAAGTAAGCCAGCTTATTGGCAGCAGGGGTCAGCGCATGCAGAGCGGCAATCGCCCCGGTGATCGCTTTAATGAGTTTTCCAGTGGTGGCATCGAACGCTACCGGGAAGTTATCAGCAACCCCGCCAGCAGGCCCAACGACATCACCCGTACCCGAGCCATCCGTACCCTTACGGGCCAGCAGCCGCCAATAAGCGTTGCTCTCTGTCGGCAAGGTAGGCGGCGCATTGCCCGTGGTCGGCTGCAGCGCAAGCCACGTCGAGCCATTGTTGAGAACGATGTCGTTCGCCTCATATGCCGGCGCGCCGCTGTAGGCGCCTCGATCCACCACGCCCGGAGTGCCAGAGCGAGCGAACAGAAGCCACTGCGTGTTCTCCGTCGTTGGAAGCGTCGGAGGCGCATTTCCTGTCGTTGCGACCTTGGCAATCCACGTCGAACCACCAGACTGCACGATATCGCGGATCGCGTATGCCGTGCCTGCACTGTAGTTGCCGCGCTGGTTCACGCCGGCAGGACCGACAGGACCAGTTACATAGGACGGCGCACTCCAGTCGCCCGACGTTGCCGAGTTCTTGAAATAGATCGCCGACCGGCCATCGCCAATATCGATGACGAGGACAGCGAAGCCAGCAGCAGCCCCATTATATGCCGCCCTGCCCGCAAGGTTGGCAACGAATGCATCATACTGGACGCCTTGGACCAGAGCAGCCTTGTTGATCGTCCCAAACACACCCGGCCCAATGCCAATCGGAATATCATCCGTGCCGACCGAGATTTCAGACAGGCTGTCGAGATTGCCATTCGACAACGAAGCCAGCAGCCGACGCATAGCCTCGACAGCGGCAATCGTCGGCGACGTCAGTTCGACCTTGTAAGGCGCGTCCGTCTGCGCTGGACCGGGCCAGTCATCGGCAAGCAACAGTTCCGTATCGCTGACGATCTGCTCGATGACAATCGGGCGGCCGACGTGGATGCCGAACTTGTCACCAACCTTGATTGGGGTCAGGCCAGCAGCTTCCGTCAGCCAGCCCGTATCAGTGCCAGTAACCGTGCGAGAGCCTACAGCGACGGTTGCCGTGCCATCGCCGTACCATGTGGTGTTAGCCATTGGCGGGGTCTCCTTCGCCTTCACCTCGAGCGAGGCGCAGATCGGCTTCGAGACCGTTGATCTTGTCGAGGAGGATCTGGTTTTCCTGCTTCTGCATGGCGAGGTGTTGGGAGAGAAGAAGTGTGCGGTTCTTCAGGAAAGCTTCGCGCACTTCCGCTTCTTGCAGACCGACCAAAGCGTCGACCTGCATCTGATTTCCGGTTGCCATTTATTACCTGTCTCGATGTTAGCGCTTCATTACGAAGGCGCGCATGTAGCCGCCGCGCATGCCCGCTGCGTTGCTGGGTGCGGTTGATCTGAGTTGGAATTGGTAGGTCGTCTGCGTTCGCCCAGATGGCGGCGTATGCGTCATTACTTCCGTAGAGGGAGCGGTGGTGCTTGGAGCACCTCCGCCAAGAACTGTTCGCTGTCTCAGGGCAGCCCCGTCTTCTACGGCCCAAACCCTGTACTCGGCATTTCCGCCTGAGCCAGCGCCCACCGCCCCGTTGAACATAATTTCAATGAGGGGCGCTCCAGCGCCGTGAAAGCTTGTGAATGACAGTACTGTTGTGAACGTCGTGGAGAAGATGTCCCCACTGTCCCCGCTTGTCGCATCATATCTGGTTACCGCCCCCGGATCGATATTCGACGTGCCAACGGTCAGCGTACCGATGTAAGCACTCGAAATATCGACGTTGCCGAGGACAGCAGACAATGCCGAAAGCTGATTGACCCTCACCTCATCGAGATAGAGGACACCGGACTGGAACACGAACGGCCGCTTTATCGTGGCGTCGTCATCGCTCACCATGACGACCTGACCGGCCTTCATGATGATGCGCGTCGGACTTGCCGGGTTTGACGGCACGTCCATCAGGAACGATGCAGACCGATAGTTCTCATCATTGACGGCAGCCGTGATGCCGTATCGCGCCGCGTATCCTAAAGGGGCGGCGATGGCGGCCCATGCCACGTTTACGAAAGCAGAGCTGCCGCCCAGCGCCGCCGTCAGCGTTTCGACCTTGCCAGCAACGGCCATGGTCTCATTCACGGCAAGCTGGATATCTTCCCGATACTCAGCACGCGCTGCTCCAAGCTCTACGGACATTTCTCTGGCGAGATTTCGGGTGTCCTTGTAGGCAACGACCGAAAGCTCCATCATCCCCGCAAGGAGGCCGTCTATGGCATCCTGCGCGGTTCTGGTGCTGTTGCGGAGCCAGCCGAGCGCCTCTTCAACGCCGCTCAGATCGATATCAACAAACACATCCTTGTCGGAAAGAAGGATGTTCGGCGTGATGACGGGTATGAACCCGGACCACAACACCGGCCTGTCACCGCCGGGAATGTACCGGCCGCGGACAACGTAGCTTTGATTGGGCAGAAGGCTCTGCGAGATCAGCATTGAGCCGACTTGCGGCTGGTCGGTACGGCCCTCGCTTACCTTTTCAAGCGTGGCTTGAAGCCGGACCTCATACTCAATGCCAATGACATCATCGAGGCGACCGTCGCTATTATCCCACGTCAGCCGGATGGCAGGTCGCCTATCGTCACCAGCCGCGTCTTTGATTGTGGCCGGTTCGGCGAACCAGTCGACGATTGGCTGAGGCGTCGGACGAATGACGCCAAGCTGGCCGTCAACAGGAGGCTTGAACTCGGTATCGCTGCTCCAATCATAGTCAGTCGGATCGACCTCGGTAATGTCGATCATCACATCGAGGTTGGCGCGATCGGCAACGCCATCGAGCCTCATCAGTTTCGCGATGTAGCCGTTACGCTCAGACGTCCACGAAAACACCGTTCCCGGCGTCGCATAGGCCCAGAACTTTGGCGGCAGCACAATCGTATGCCTGCGGAACCGTCGAGCCTCTTCAAGCGCCGATTTCATCAAGCGCTGCACCTGCTCCGGATAAGGAACGAAGTTCAAGTCGACGTCAGCCATCAGGCGGCGATTGCCGTCGATCGCCTCAAGGTCAGTCCGATAGAGCGGGGGTGCTGTCTTGGCGACCCAACCATCTGCCGGCGAAGGGTAGCTTGCCGAAACACCGTTGATGGTGTCAGCCAGCCCGAGGAATGGCGTGAACTCTTGTTCTTCCGTCGACAGGATATCATCGTCGGTGAAGGCGATGACGGGAACATCCGGCGCACCGGAGTGCAGATAATAGACGCCGCCGACTTCGGAAATCTTGCCTTGACAGGCAGTCAGCAGCGCTTCGATAGCAGACGTCAATGGCGCATCGACCTGCACCTCGCCGCCGCTACGGTACATATGAACGTAGCCAGTCGATTCCAGTACGGAAGCCCGGCACTTGTCGATCTGCGCAATCCATGCCGCAGCTGGCAGACGCGATGACGAAAGGTTTTGCAGGCCATATACCCACTGGCCATTATAGTAGATGCCGCGAAGCAGATTGTAGATCTGGACTGCCGGCAGAAAGTCGCCATCGCCGCCCCAGGTCGCGGGATCTTCGTCGCGTTGGTCGCCTATGCCACCAACAGTGCTGTCCCGTGAAGGATCATAAAGACGCATGCCTTCAAGCACAAACTTGAAGGACGGCACGCCGGAGAACATATTTTTTGACACGCGAGCGGTGACGATCGCATAAGCAACGCCGCGCCCAATGCGATCCGGGTTCCACCACCTGTTGCCATTCGAAACCGATGTAAACAGGAAGCTGTCGGCCGTCGTCTGAGTGCCGTCGTAGAATTTTACCCAAAGGCTGTCGGGATATTCGTTGACCGAATAACCACGATCAGTCAGGCCGCCGAGCGTGACGCGCTCGCCATTAACCCAGACCTCGGCAAGACCTCGAACCGGCAAATCCGACAGGGCAATAACCTGCGTAAGATAGGCATTCGGCGTGTCGCCGTCCTGCCCCCAGGTATTGACGAACACGAGGGAGCCAGCGGTAGCGGTGCGACCAAGGATGAAGGAGCGAGGAACATCGCCGCCGCCCTGCAGTGTGCCGTTAATCGAGAACGTCGGGTCTTTTGGCTTACCTGCAAGAGACTGCGCGAGAAGGCTGAGGCCGACGCCGACGGCGGTTTTCAGCAGGAAGGAGCCGACAACGCCAAGGCCGCCAATAAAACCGGAGACAGCCGAAACCACGCCGGATATCGCGGCTGCGATGCCAGAAAAAATAGCCATCGATTTTCCTTGGTGGATGCGCTGCGCGATGCGCGCGCGGCCGCTAGAGCGGCTTCATGAAATGAGTTTCGACAGCGCTGTAGCCGCGCCGCTCGTAGAGGCTGGAAACATCATTGGTTGCGAGCGAAGCCATTCCGGCAGAGACGCAACCTACCGACCGCCCCCACGCCTCGTAGGCATCAAGCATCTTGATCGCGCCGCGACCGCGTGCCGCCGGCGTGACGTACCAGACCGTTTCCTTGGCAATTCGACCCGCGCCGAATGGGTGATCGAAAGCACATGCCATCAACACGCTCTGCGCAGGCTCGCCAGCAACTAGAACGCAAGCCACAGGCGACACCAGATGCTGCTGAAACAGCCGATCGGCATATGCCGCCTGGAATGGAAAAGTGAAGCCAGCGGCCTCATGGCTCTCACGCAGGAGCGCGACAACACGGTCGCGGTCCTGCGCAGTTGCGAACCGGACGTCCATCAGAATATCCCAAGAAACTTCTTGCGCTTCGGCTGCGTGGCGACCTTGCCCTTCTCGGATCCCCAGAAGAATTCCCACTCGGACGAGGTATCAGCATCGGTGAAGAACGCATCGCCGGCCTGTCGCAGCACCTGCGTGGCATGACTGCGCGTCGAAGGGTTGGAACGCGTCATTTCCTGGGTATGGCTGGCGCAAACCATTGTCACGCTGCCTTCCTCATTCTCAGAAGGCGTGTTGATCGTGATGGTATCGACAAACCCCACGAAGCGGCATTCGGCCGGCGCTACCATCTGGCGGCTGTCCGGATCAAATAGACCTCGATAAATCTCGACGCGAGCCTGACGGCAGTCGTATTGCCGCACCAGCGTCTGGACGTGCTCGCTCACCTGAGACAGGCGGATATTGACGTTCTGCACCGACAGGTTGGCGACGAGAGGGATGTCATCGATCTGCACCAGCGTGCCGGAGCCATACCAGTCACGAGTGACCGGCAGGCCTGTATCGGGGTGCACAATCGCCGCAGACACGTTGCCGACGTCCGACCACATGCCATCGGTTACAGGCGCACCAGTCGCTCGGTCGCGCGCAACAAACCAGAGGAAGTCGCGCGCCACCAGCTGCCGCGCCTCAAGCGCAGCAAGGTTTTCTGCTGAGATGTTTCTCATTGAGCTTCCAAGAAAAGGTGGGCGGGCGCAGGAATCGAACCTACGCTTTACTGCCGGTCGAAGACCCGCAGTAACTATCCGGATGACGTCGCCATCAACCGGCCTACTCTTCCACTGAGCTAGCCCGCCACGGACTTATACAACAATTATCTCGCTTCAATCGCCTGAAACGTGACCGTGCCGCGTCCCGTTGCCATGTCGGCAGTTGTCGAGATCGAGCCGGGCACGATCGCCATGATGCAGGAAGGCTTGACCAGCGTAGCGGCGACAGGTGCCGTAACGCCCGGCCACAGATGCGGGCGAACCTCAAACTGCGTCGTCACGCCACCTGCGCTGGCCGTTACGGGCTCCATAACCATGTGAAGGTCTTTGTCGCCGATCTGGATGAAATCCCCGACTGTGACTTTGTAGCCACCGGGAAGGCCTGAAAGCGAGATCGCCTTGCGGTTACTCGCAATCGTAGCCACCTGCCCTACCCCCGCGAATGCGCCGCCGGTTGGCCAACTGCCGTTCGGATATGCCACAGGGAAACAGCGAGACTTCGGGAATGCGCGGAACGTCTTGAGCCCGTTTTCCAGGCTCGTAAGCCGCGCACGCCAGTAATCCAGTTCGTTCGGCTTCATCGAGCGCGATTGCGCCGTCATCTGCCAGAGTGGCGAGCCCATGTCCTTGACGACTGTCTGTCCGCCAGCCGTGCGCGACTGTTCTTGTCGCCAAAGCAGATTGAACTCCGTCGACCAGCCTGGGAACTCGTCGAAAAACGATGTTGGGAGCGGGTATGTGATTGTCATGCCTTACCCCAACTTCACGTTTCGTTTCTGAGCAGACCGAACCGCCGCTTCTACGCGGCTCTGTAGCTCGCCCTGCATCTTGGCTAGCGCCTTTTCCTGTCTCGCGACGGCTTCAACAGATGCACCGCGGTTGTCGACGACAGGATTGAAGTTCACGACGACACCCGCCGACTGTGCGGACATGGATCGCAAAGTCGGCACACTCGGAACCGAAATCCCGACATACCCGCCGTCAGCGTAACCTTTCAGGCCGCGCCGCATAGCCTCCATGGCTGCGGGGCCGCCGGCAGCCTTAACTGCCGCCTGATCAAAGACGTATTCGCCTTTATGCACGACGCCGGCGGGCTGGTACTTGCCTCCGTCGCCGGTGTAGCCGCCTTCTGAGAAAAGCCCGCCTGACAGGCCGGCGTACCGAGACGCACCGCCGCCGAAGAGGCTGAACAGGCCGCTCAAGAACCCTCCACCGCCGCCGCCGGCATTGTTGATCTTGAAGATGTTGTTGAGCACATCGTCCAAGAGGGCATTACCGATCTTCTTCAGGCTATCTGCCAAAATGTCCGCCGCGCTTGCGCCCTCGACGAAGCCGTCAATGATGCCCCGTGTCACATCCTTGGCGGTGGCCATGGCTTCTTCGGCACGCTGGCGGATCTCATCTTGCTTTTCAGCAAGCTGCTCGGACGCAACCACGGCGTTCGCGTAGCCGGCGGCGAGCTGCTCGATGCTGGCCGTAAGTTCGGGCGTTATCTCGACACCAGCCTCTTGCGCGGCAGTGAGCAGGTCCTGCTTTGCCCTCGCGAACTCCAGTGTGTAGCCGTAGTCGTTCAGGAGAGGATTAAGGCCAGCCTGCGCTTCGGTTTCAGCCTTCAAAGCCGCCGTGCGCTTCGTGATCTGCTCGACTTCGCGAGCGTATTCGTCGGCACGGGTGCGGCCGGATCTCCCACTCTTCCCGCCGCCGCCACTGGATGTCACCTGATATTGAGGATCGGTGATGTCAATCGGCGTGAATTTCTTGCCAGAACCGCCCGACCCAATTGTTGGTGCCGTTGACGGGTATTCGATTTTTGTCTTTTCGAGGGCCGTCTGAACAGCAGTTGGAGCAAGCTTTGCGGCCTCTTCTTGCAGCCCCTTTATCTGACCTTCAAGTTGACGAACCTCTGCCTGCCCAAGGACATTCATGGGATTGGCTTTTATTTCAGCAATCTGTTTCTCAAGGTCGAGGCGTTTGGCTGTGATGTCGTTCAGCTTATCGGCGGACTTGACGGTAGACTCTATCGTCAGCGCGCCGCCAAGGTAGGAAACCTTGCCGTCCTTCCCGCCGAGCGCATCAACCACACCGGCGCCGATATTTTGAAGGCCACTAATCCTGCCAATCCACTCGGCCATGTTCTGCGCCGCAGTAGCACCTTCATTAAGGAGTTTGATTATGGCGCCAATGTCAGAAGACAGGCCATCCATGTCGACGCTGTTGACGAAGTTCGCCATGTTGTCGATGGCCGAGCCGAACGTGTTTGCAGCGTTCGAAGACCTATTGAAGTCGCGCGTGGCGTTAGTAAGTGCGGTTCGAAGGTTCTCCAGCCGCTGATCAAGCGTCAAAACTGCGCCAGCAACCTTCTGTTCAAGAACTGGTGCACCGGCATTGATGCCGTCAAAGAACGCTTTCGAAGAAAGCTGCCCATCCAGCATAATCTGCCGGAGCTTCGCAACGGAGCCGCCAGCCTGTTGAATGCCCGCTGCGGCAGCTTGCAGAATGGTCGGCGCGCCTTCAAGGATAGAGTTGAACTCCTCGGCGCGAACAACGCCAGATCCCAAGGCCTGCGAAAGCTGCAGCAGGGCGCCGGATGCTTCCTGGCTAGATTGGCCAGAAGCGCGAAGCGCAAGGGCGACATTGTTAGATAGGCTGACGATCTGCTCAGACGAAACGCCAAGTTCGCCTTGCACCAGCGAGACGCGGCCATAAAGCTGCACCAGCGTCTCAAGCGGCGCTGCATTCTTCTGCGCGGCTGCGAAAAGCTTCTGGTATACGCCCTCCAATTCCTCGCCGGACAGGCCAGCCACTTTTAGAGAGTTGTCGATCTTCGTAGCGCTATCGGAAAGCTGACGAAACCCCTGCGCGCCTCCGATAAGAGCAAAGGCTTTCGCAGCACCAGCAGCGACGCCAGAATAGCTGGCGGTCAGCCGCTTGTTCATTGATGCGAACCGGCTCTCGATCGCGCGCGCCTGCCGATTGGTGATCCCCTGCGCCCGGTTAAGCGCGTTTTGGTATCCCTTTACGTCGGCCGAAAGCTGAACGACGAGACGCTCTAGGTCTGTTGCCATTTATCTAGTTTCCCTGATAATGCGCGCTCAACCACGGCGGGAGGCGAGAAGTTTATGAAATTGGTGGTCAATACAGCAATAATACTTGCTGCTTTTGCGAGTGTCGCGGCGGCGGATACAGCTGAATTTGAATACGAGTCGTTCAGCCGCACTCAGACGGGAGCGGCTGAGCTTGTATTGAAGTTCCACAACAATTCCGTGAAAACGATCACCTTCATTGCCGCAGAGTGCGGCCTATTAGGAGAAAACGGTAAGGCGCTGACCACTCTGTCGGTTAATGCGGAAAATATCGCTCCCGGCGACGTCGCTTACGCAAAAAACTATGGACCTCAAGGTCTGCCGGTTAAAAAAGCCGACTGCCGTATTCGGGACGTCGAATACAAATAGAGTGACGCTGCCATTAACCGGATATCCACCCCCAAAGCTCATCGACTTCCTTAGCCGTCAGCCCGCCGTCATCCGGCGTGTTGGCCTCGACGTAGCCGTCAACAGCAGCCATGAATTGCCACACCGTCATATCGTTGACCTGCTGCGGCGTGAACCCAATCACAGCGCCGGTCCCGTAGATAGCAGCAAATCTCAGCTTTCCGTTTGGGAGTTCGTCGAGCTGTTTTCGGTTTGATTTGCTGCGTCTCCCTCCCCCACAGCCTCCTCCGGTGCGCCCATGAGGGCGGCCGACAGAATGACTTGCGCGGGAATGAGGCTCTCCATCGGTGGGCGAGCCTCGACATAGGCGCGTGTCAACTTGAGGGCTGGCGAAGGCTGCATCCCGCCACCGATCAGGCCGAGCCTGATGATGTTGCTGATGTCTTCGATGCGCCACTCGCCGCTGTGCAGGCGCTGGAGTACGACGTACGGACCGGCATCGGTCTTCTCTTGGAGTTCCCCCAACTGCCCCCAGGCGAGGCGGAACGAGTACGTCCCGTCTGCCCAATCGAATGTGACAGTCGCATCCCGCATTAAGGCGTGACCGGCGTAGTTACGCGAACCATCTCGCCGTCACTCTGGAGAGAGACGTTGTTGGTTGCGCGCTGGCCGTTGTTGGCGCCGACTTCCATGCTTTCGATATGCATGCGGCCGGTCCAGGTGATCGTCTTTGCTGGGAACTCCCATTCGACCTTGACCGGAATGCTGTCGATGCTCTCGAAGCCCTCAATCCATGTATCGACACTCTCTGAGGCAAGCACACCTTCGCCAGAAATGCTCATCGAGAGAGAAGTTGCGTCACGGCCAACCCAGTCGACCTTGTCCGGGTCTTCGCAGTCAGGGATATTGACCTCTTCAAGGCCTTTATTCAGCGTAATAGAGCGCTGCGTGAAGCCGCACGGAGAGGTGTAAACGATAGGATCTTCGTCATTACCAAGAAGAACGCGGACCTTGCCGCCCTTGATAGTTGTTGCAGCTGCCATAGGGCGTGCCCCTTAAAATTTAGTGATTGGTGAGGTTCTACGGCTCTTCGACGATCGCCGTGTAGCGAAGTGACGCCTGCTTAAGTGCGCCGTCGCGGATGAAGTCAGTGCGCCATGGATCGAAGGTCACGATGGCGTTGGTTGCCAAGTCAGGATCCCAGTTGCGCAGTGCTCGGCGCACGGCGCCAGCAATGTCGCGGATTTCCTTCATGGTCGTAGATTCCGACCAGCAGTCGATCTGCATCATGATCTCGCCGCCGTCGATGCAGTCGATAAGCTCTGCCACGTAGTTTGAAGGACCGATGCTGATGTAGGGTTTGGCCCATGTCGACTGCGGGATATCGGCGATGCGATTTCCAACCAGCGCGGTTACGGCTGCATTGGCTTTGAGGCGAGCAATAATCGCGCCTTGGAGCTCGAGGGTGGGATCAGCCATTCGCCGCCACCTCCTTCGCAGACTTGTTAATCGCGCGTGTTATGCGCGACTTCGTGCGCCGGCGCAGAGCGCGATAGGAGACGAAGAAGAACGGTTGCGCTTTGGTGCCTGGATGCTGAGTACCGGGGAACTGGCCGGCGTTTTCGTGCGCCTTGGTGGCGAACTCTACAAGGTGAGCATAGCGCACCTTGCTGTTTCCGGCGTAAATCGTGATTACAAGTTTGCCATCAGCGGACTTCACGGTGGCAATTTTCTGGCTGTATCTCGGAGCGTCGCCCCATGTCCAGCCAATCGAATCGCGAAGTTCGCCGCTATCAACGGCAACAAGCGACTTCATGAGCGCGACAATCTCGTCGGCACCCTGCGCCATTGCTTCCTTTATTCGTTTTTCAGCAGCGGCAGGAAGCTGTTTCAGTTTTCGATTGAGTTTGGCGAGGCCTAGAATAGTCATCCCGCCTCCCCCTGCACCACAAGCAGCTCGATCCACTGGTTGCGTTCGTCGATATTGACCGCAGCCTTGATTGCGTAGACCAGGCCAGAACGCTTATTCCGCGCCCGCCAAGCCGGCGTAATGGTGCGCGTTCGCTCGTTGCTGCGGACAGTCATGGTGTAGGGCTGCAAGCCTTGCAGGCGGCTGGCGATGACCGTTTCCGAACCGACGCGCGGTTCAAGGCGAGCAGGCTCAACGAAGACCTCATTCCATCCTATAATGGTCCCACCATACCCGTCATCGCCTTCGACCTCGGCCTCAAAGCCGATGCGCTCACTCAGCGAGCCTGCGCCCGCCCTCTTGCGTTTTGGCATTCGGTCGATCCTTGGTGGGTTCGGCGGCCTTGGCCGCTATGGCAGCCGCGGCGCATTTGCGCGTGACGTTGTAGAGGCCAGGTTGATATGCGACGGTGAAACCCGGCTGGCGCCAATCGAATGGTTTATGGAATCGTAGCCACATAGTCGTCTGCCACGGTTCGCCAGATACGCCACGGTGCCAGAAGCATCCGCACTGCGCGCGGAAGGACTGCGTCGCCTGTCGCCTTCTGATCGGGTTCCCGAACCTCGTAAAGATCGCCAGTCACAAGCAGGATCGCAGATACGATGGCAGGCGAAGCGGCGATGCCGTCGGCAGCCGTAGGCGTTTCGCCGATGGCGACCACTTCGCGATCTAGATGCTGCGTTACGATGCTTTCAGCGGCGTCGCGATAGAGGCCGATCTCCGTATCTTCATCTTCATGAAAGACACGGAGGTGCTTCTTGACGGTTTCGAGATCGACGATGGCCATATTAGGCCGCCACAACTGCGGCCGTCGGCGCGCTTGTGACGGGCACACTGCCCTTGTCGTTTGTGGCCGTGACGCGAACCGTGATAGCCTTACCAACGTCGCCAACTACAGGAACGTAGGTCGCCGCCGTTGCACCAGAAATCGCGACGCCAGCCGCAAACCACTGCCGCGCGTAAGTCGGCGAGCCGGACCATGTGCCAGTGGTCGACGTCAGTGTCTGCCCAACCTGGGCCGTGCCTGTGATGGCAGGCGCAACAGAATTCACCGGTGAGCCGATACCGTTGACGATACCGGCGCCGATATAGGACGCGACCCTGCGCTTACGAACCTTCGTTGACAGCATCGGGTTTGTCCTTCTTCTTCGTCGAGCGAGCAGAGGAGATCACCGGCTGGTCATCGGCTTCATCCGCGGCGCCGTCTTCCACGGCGGCCTGCACCTCGCCCAAAATATCGACGAGGCCCAGCTCATCAAGCTGCTTCGCCTCGCCGGCCTCGACCTGAAACGGATCGCTCTTTTTGGTCTTCAGTTCTTTGCCAACTGCGAACGTGCGCTTGGCCTTCACTTCTAGAAAATCGGTCATGTTCACTCCCTTTCAAGGAAAGGGGAGCCGAAGCTCCCCTCAGGTCAATCAGGCGCCTTCGACATCGCCGGTCACGAAGGACTCGGGGCGATAGACGGCGAACGCCAGACGCTCTTCAGCGCGGATCGTGAACATGTTCTTCTCGAAGTCGTCGACGTTCTCGCTGGAAAGCAGAACCTCGATTTCCATGCGGTCGAAGATCTGAGCTGCGAAGCTGAATGCACCGGT
The DNA here is from genome assembly GCF_048298475.1 of Agrobacterium sp. El2ro-1b. Lineage (NCBI taxonomy): Bacteria > Pseudomonadati > Pseudomonadota > Alphaproteobacteria > Hyphomicrobiales > Rhizobiaceae > Agrobacterium > Agrobacterium sp. El2ro-1b. The sequence continues at coordinate 1,475,130 of NZ_CP103458.1, forward strand.
GAGGAACTCGCCTGCGGCCATGGCCTGCGTCGAAACGACCGGCAGGTTCCAGAGAGTCGGAGTGAGTGAACCCTGCGGATTGCCGATGATGTAATTGCCGCCGGCATCCTTGGTTAGCTCGATCTTTGCCCAGTCAATCGGGTTCAGAACGAACGCGGTTGCCGGATACTCAGCGAGCACGACCTGCAGAACAGCCAGACGGAGACGGTCGATGCCCGTTTCGTCGGCGGCAGCGAAGGCCGGGTTGAACGCGGTAGCCTGCGGAACCAAGCCGTGGATGTTCTGGCCGGTGCCAGAGCCATTCAGCAGCTGATTTTCTTCAGCGAACCGCAGACCATAGCGAGCGCGGCCGTCGATGTAGGAGCGAAGCGCGGGCGCGTCGTCCAGGATCTGGCGCGAGGCCTTGAACAGGTGCGCGATGGTGCGAACCGGCGCGGACGTCATGTCAAACGTCAGATCCGAATAAGGCTTCGCAGTCGTTTCAGCGACCGGCGCCGCATTGTTCGTGTAGCCCGTTTCCTTGACGTACTCGATCGAGCTCGAAGCAGTCTGACCAGGCAGAACGAGGTCGCGGATCGTCAGCTGGCGCTCAGGCAGACCAAAGATGCCAGGAACGCGCGCGCCGGGAACCAGAGAAGTACCCTGAGAGCGGCCGGCGCCGACAGTGGTATTGGCAGAGGTAATGGCAGCGCGGTCGGCCTTCACGCGGATAGAGCCGCGAGATGCACCGGTGAGCATGCCAGCCTTGAATTCGGTAGAGTCGATGACGAGGTCACCAAGCGACTTCTGCTCGTCTTCGTCGGTTTCCCGCTCGCGCGCGGCGCGCTTTTCCATGTCGGAAAGACGGGTCGTAATGTCACCGAGTTCGGACAACGCCTTGTCGGTCTTTTCTTTCAGCTCTGCCGAAACTTCGCCGTTTGCGACAAGCTTCGAGGTAAAGTCAGTGGCGAGATTGCCAACCTGCTCCTTGATGGATGCGAGGGAGGCGCCAAGTTCGCCAATTTTTTCTGCAAGTTCGGCCATGAAAGGCTCCTTATTGAATGAGGGGTGTTTTTGCTTCGGCCAAAATCCGTTCAATGGCTGCCAAAGCAGCAGCATCCGTCTCGACGTCAGGAGCCCCCTGACCATCCTTGAGGTAGAGCCGAGCGGCCCGCTCTGCCTCAGAGCCCGACAACCCCATCAGTCCCCTGATGCCGTTTTCGAACTCGCGTTTTGTGATTTGCTCGCCGGCGGACATCTTCGCAACCAGCGTCTGTGCGGCCTCAGCCTTCGCGGCGTTCGCGGCCTTGATGCGCTTTACCGGCGCAGGTTCCGCGTCCGCGCCGTAGCGGGCTAAGGTTTCGTCAAGCGTCGCAATGCGGTCGACCATTCCGCGGTCCATGAGGGCTTCTGCGTAGAACACGCGCCCCTGACCGTAGCCGTCCTCAACCTTGCTGACCGTCACGCCGCGCCCTTCAGCAACGGCTGCAACAAACCGATTGTACGAGCGGTTCACACCGTCCTGCACGTGGGCAAGCGTGTCCTTGCCAAGCGGCTCTGTCTCGTTGCCCTCGACCTTGTGCTTGCCGGCAGAAATGTAGGTGCGCTTGATGCCTCTCTGCTCAAGGGCAGCAGACATGTCATCGTGCGCCGTGTAAACGCCGATTGAACCCGCGCGGCCGGAAGGCGTGACGACAATTTCGTCGGTCGATGCCGCGATCCAGTAAGCAGCGCTTGCCGCAAGGCTGTTGACCTGCGCGATGATCGGCTTTTCGCCGCCGCGCAGCTTGCGAATTTCGGTCGCAAGCTCGTCTGTGCCTGGCACCGTGCCGCCAGGGCTGTCGATGTCGAGCACGACAGCCTTGATGTCCGCGTTCGAAAGCGCCTTGTGCAACGATTTCTTGATGCCGGCATACGATGTCCCGCCGCTCATCGCGGAAAACAGGTCCATTTTGTCGGCCAACACCCCGTAAACCGGGATAACGGCCACGCTGCCGCTGGATTCTGCGATTTCCTTGGCGCGCGCATCGTCGATCGATGCCGCGAACTCGGACGAAAACAGCTTCTCACCTTCGGCCCGCGCCACCAAAACATCAGCCAAAACGCCCAGTTTTTCGCGCTGAATAGCCCAAGGTTCGGCCAGAAAGACCGAAATCAGGTGTTCAAACTTCATGATTTTCCCTTATGCAGCGCGCGATGCTGGCGTTTGTGGCGCGTTATCGTTGGCCTGACCGACCTTATCGAGCGGGGTCATGGTGCCGTTGACGATTGCCTTTTCGCCGCCGTCGACTGGGGCCTTGTTCTCGTAAGAACGGGCCTCGTTTGGCGTGTAGATGCCGCTCGTGACCATCTTCGAAAGGAATTCAGCCCTCGCCGTGCTATCGCCGCGAAGCAAGCCTTCCATGTTGAATTTCACAATGGTGGTCTTGCGTGTTTTTTCGTCGAGAAGGTCGCGATAGACGGCAGATTCAATGCTTTTGACCAGAGGCCCAAGGCAAGTCTTGATGAACTGCAGGATCAGCTGCTCGATGCCACTGCCCCAGGTCGTCGTGCCGTTCGAAGCGTGCCCAATCATCACCGGAGGAACACCGAAAATTCGGCAAATCTGCTCAACGCTGAACTGGCGCACTTCAAGCATCTGCGCATCTTTTGGATTGATTGTTAGCTGCTCGTATTTGAGGCCAGCCTCAAGGACGGCGACTTTGCCGGGCTTGTTTGACCCTGAGAATTGCTTGAGCATCTCACTCAGCTGAGCGCGCTGAGGATCCTTGAGGATCTGGTCTGACGTAAGTATCCCGGCTGGCTGGAAACCGTTGGCAAACATACTTCCAGCAGTTTTTTCGCCCGCCAGAGCGTTACCAACCGTGTTTCTAACGACGCCGATGGGCGACATGCCTCGGTCACACCCAGGCAAGACAGCCCCACGAACGTGGAACATCTTGTCTTCGGCTATCCTGCGCTTCTTGCCGCTCTCCGTGACCTCATAGTATCGCGCGTTGCGACTATCGCGGCAGACGTTGACGGCAAGAGGCGGCAGCGGATTGAGCGCTACCAACTTGCCGCCGTTCAACTTCTTCTCAGCGAAGAAATTTCCGTCCAAGCACAAGCACAAGACGACCATGGCCCAGAAATCCGAGGCAGTGTCGTCCAGATTCGGCATGTCGTGCAGCAAGTCATACAGCGGCGAGGCACTATCCACTGTCACGCCATCGTCTTTGTAGACGTTACACGGCAGCATGATCACAGCATTCCGGATCAGATTGACGCACGCCCACACAGCATCAAGCTGGAGCGCCGTTTCAATCGTCACGCTTTCGCCGGATGTCGTGCCCAGCCCGAAGAACCCACGCCAGAACTCACCGTCGGTGAGCTTGATAGGTACTCCGCGCCATCTATCGAAGAGACCCATTAGATCACCATAACCATGTTGTTGATGAAGTCGTCCATGTCGCCGGTGTCACTGGTTTCGTAGGTTCCGGCCATCGCCGTTGCCATTGCCAAGGCGACTGCGCCGTCGATGCGGCGTTCGCGGTTGTGCTTGACCAGCTTTCGATTGCCTGCGGGATCGGCCTTGACGGTCGCATTCATCATGCACATCGTCAGTACGGGATGGTCGCCGTGGGCGAGATTGCCGTTGAGGATGATGCTTTCGAGCTCGCGTAGAGCTGGAGACATCGACTGGAAGCCCTGCCCGAACGGCTGGAACACAGCGTCGTCGCCTTCAAGCTGATCGTCGGTAAAACCAGCCTTCTGCAGCCAAGGTTTCAGATGCCTGAAATTCCAGCGGTCGAACGCAATCTTGCGGATGTCCATCTCTTCGAACTGGTCGCGCAGGTAATGCGCAACAAATTCGTAGTCCACTGTCTTTCCCGGGGCGGCTTCAAGTTGGCCATCCTTGTGCCACACGTCGTACGGCACACGGTCGGCCTTAGCCTTTGCGCGTATCCCGTCGCCGGGCAGCCAGAACGTCGGCTTAACGTGCCAAGTGGTCTTTCCGTCCTGCTCTTTCGGCGCCATGAGAACCAGAGCAGTCAGGTCGCTTACCTCAGAAAGGTCGAGCCCACCAAAGACAGGGAGACCATCAAAGTCCACAACTCGAGCGTTGCACGCTCGCCAGATAGCCGGCGACACAAACGGAGCATTCGCATCAATCCTTTGATTGAGATGTAGCCAACGAAAGCTGGCCTCTTCGGTCGGCATACGTGCCGCGCGCTCCGCGTCGTCGCGAACCGATGAAACGGACTTGAACCTGCCAAGCGCAGGGTTTGCCGCCCTCCACGCTTCCTCGTCGAGGACGTCGCAATCAGCCGGAGCCGTGTATAGGTGCGAAACCGTTCGTGGTGCTTTTGATGTCTCGGCATCGTCCAGCCATCGCGAGAAAAGGTCGCCGTCAGTAGCTGCCTGCGTCGAAATAGCGAAGATCATCGCCTTGTCGCCGTACGCGCCCTGCGACGTTACAATCGCTTCCACGAAGTCATCGTGCGGGCCTTTGATCTGGCCAACCTCATCGAGGATGGCGACCAACGGCGAGCCACCGTGCGCGCTCTTGGCTTCCGCCGAGCTGGCGCGATACACGACGTTCTTGCGCAGGCCGACAATCATTTTGCCGGATGGGACGATGCGATATAGCCCCTTCAGACGCGGCGACATCATCAGCATCTTGCTGGCGTAGTTGAAAACTTCCGCAGCCTGGTCGCGAGAACGCGCGCCCGACATGATGCGGCTGTTCGGAAACGCCTCCGGTCCAATCACATGGCCGAGCAACAGACAGGCGATGGTGGCCGTCTTGGAGTTCTTACGTGCGATCGACAGATAGGCTCGCGACGTGCCGTTCGGGTTGTCGTAGACTGACAGGATGAAGGCCACCTGGAAGTCGAGCAGTCTGATTGGCTGACCGACGAGCGCGCCCTCTGGCACAACCAGGTATTCTTCGATGAAGCGGCACATCTTTTCGCCGCGGGTGAGCTCCGACGTCGGTAGTCCGCGCCAGTCGCGCAGAACCGGGATCGGGCCGCACTTGATGGCGCCGACCACGGCCTCAGAAAGCATTCACAACCTCGATTAGGCTAGGAGTTCGTCGTCCACGGTTGCGCCCGCCTCAATCTCTTTGGCTTGGTCTCGACGCTTGGCCGCGTCCCTCGCCTCGCCTTGTACGGCGCGCGCATGCAGCGCCAGCGATCGGCGAAACGAAAGGATGGAAGAAGCGTGCATCTGGACTACCGACTTGCGTGGGTTGGCGACCGGCGTGCCTTTTTCGGTGACGGCAACTGAACCTTCGGTGCGAAGCAGGTCCTGCTCCCTCACAAGGTCGGCCATCGTGCGGGCAAGCATCGCAGCAATCTCAAGCTGGTGCGCCGACCAGTCGGCGCGGGCGTATTCGGCAATGACGTTCTTGAAAAATGGTACGTCGCCATCGTCGAGCGGAACGTTCTCTGGAAACTGGATGTCATCAGATGCCGCCGAGGCAATCCTCACGGCCTCATCAACGCTGTCGACACGGCTTTTCTTCTCAGACATGCGGAATCCCCTCGCGCACGCGCGCTTGCGCACGCGCTAGGCAAAAATCTGTGTTTGCATTTGAATTGCGTTACCCCGGCGGTCCTGCGGTGGCCGGCCGGCCACTTTCGAGGCACCCCCTACGCACCGACATCGATCGGATAACCATCAACGCCGATGACCACAGCCTGCTGGCCTCGCTCGATGCGAGCCTTCAGTGTGTCGTGGCATGGAGCGCATAACGATTGCAGGTTGCATGGGTCATAGAACAAAGCCTCATCGCCCTTGTGAGGTTTGACGTGGTCACACACCGTCGCTTCCGTGACATCCTCAATAGCCAGGCAGAAGCGACACAAGGGCTCGGCAGCAAGCTGCGCCTCGCGCAATCGCTGCCACCGTGCTGTCTTGTAGAGGCGACGGTAGAGTGCGGCCTCGGATGAGCGGCCGTAGGGTTTGGGCATTGCTGCTTCCTCAGCACCACTATGCAGTAAGGAGCAAAAAATACACCTTCTAGACAAATGCACAGTACGGTGCAATTGTAGGTTTATCCGCTCAAGGATCAGGGGGAAACTGATGGACAGCGTTCGTTTATTTGCGCCCGTAACCTTAGTCTTAGGTAGTTTACTATTGGCGCCTACCGGCGCCTTTTCCCAAACCCACAGTCAACAACCGTGTCCACGAGTGGATATCGTTCAACTGCGTAAGGACTTTGCGGCGATTAACCTTGACGGATACACCGTTGGGCACGTTCGCACGCTAAGCGTCGCCGATCAGTTTCGTCCCGATCGGCCCGATGCGAAAGTGATAGCGATAAAACCTATGTTCCCCACTGAGCCAACCTCAACACCGGAACCAAGGACACCATCAATCCCACATTGCCCGGACATCGTATTTAGCACCGACAATAAGACGCTAAACCTTGGCGACGATCTCCTCGCAAAGTTCAAGAGCTTTACTCCCACCGAAGAAATTCTCGATAGGGTAAGGGAACGACAAAGATTTGTGGTGGGACGCCGCATCCAATTTGATTTTCCAAGCCAGGGAGAGATGACGGCAAGAGTGCAGAGTGGTCCGGATCGACCGATGCCTGACGCTGGTGGAGGGGGTGGCAGTGAACGCCCCATCCCACGTAACCTGCCGAAACCAGGTAGGCCAGATACTAGGCCATAGCGCCGATCTTCGGAAGGAAAACAAAAGCGGCCCGCTCAACCAATTAAGGGAACGGGCCGCACGATCACCATGCAAGCGGAGGAGAACGCGCATGGGATTGGTTGCGGAGGTGAGATTCGAACTCACGGCCTTCAGGTTATGAGCCTGACGAGCTACCGGACTGCTCTACTCCACGTGATAGTTACCCGCTGCGTTCAGCGGCTGCACCGAATGCAGCATGACGGCGGGGCGACCTCAGTCGCGTCTCAGTGGGGATAGGTGTGTGCCTATCCCCTTCATAAGAGTACGCAACATCGCGCCACAAAAAGGCACATGCTATGCAGTTTTTTTGTGCTTTTCCGTCAGCGACAATATTTCTGCTAGTTCTAGAAGGGCTGTCTTACCTGCCCTGTCTGCGTAACCCTCACTGTATCCAAGACGCATGCCAATTGACTTTAGCGTTCCAGAAGCCGCCACCTCCTCAATGACCGAAGCCGCACTGCTTTTGCGATCCTCGGGCGCATCCCACATGATCGCCCCTTCCGATGAATTGCCTGATGGACTTGATACCCCACCGAGAAACCCTGCGCCGTCCGCAGGCACTAGAGGCCCGAAGGAAATCGGCACCGGTATGTCTCCGGCTTGCCGGGACCCATCGACGCCAAGCGAAGCAAGAAGCGCTCGTGCTGCCTCAACGCCTGGAAGAGGATCGTACATTGATGCGATTGCCGGCTCTTTCGATATCGACCGGTGCAGGTGATCTGCTTCGAACGGCGATTTGGTCGTAGGCTTGGTTTCTAGATAGAACGAAATTTTGCGGGTCTTCTGCGACTTGTCTTCTGTGTTCCTCGGGCGGTCAGTCGGCTTGAGCTTTTTTCCCTTCTTCGTGACACCCCACTCCGTCAGCAAACCGTCTCGAAATTTCAACCTGCCAAGCGTCACGTGGCACGATCCACCATGGCGTTCGTAGGTCTGCTGGACTGATTTACCATCATCGTCTTGACTGGCTGCAATCAGTTCGCCGACCGTGGGGCGGATTTCTTGTCGTGTAGGTTCGACATCCATAAACCAATTCGCAGCCTGCCTTGGCAGGGCTCCAGCAACAGCCGGTGCGAGATCTGGGTGATTGTCCCAAAGCCACCTTAAAGCGGGTAGCGTTCCTCTGTACCTTGGCGGTGGTTCCTTTTTCGGCTTGTTGTCGTTCGCGGCTGAGCGTGATTTGGCTTTTGGCGTGGTCGCTTCGTTCGACAACGTGAAAAGCTGCTCTGCAAGTGATCCGTGTCTGGCCATATCGTCTCCCCTGTGGTGCTCTTACTGCTGCTGCGCTTGCGTTGGGTGATTGTCGTTGTCGGCCAGCCAGCCTTTGACCAGTGCTACCGCCTTGCTGGCCGCTTCTGCCGTGGATGTGAACCGCACCACCTCAACTGGATGCCCGAGCCGCGCCAGCGATGCATGACGATCAACCTGAGCCGGAGATAGCCTGCCCTTGCCGACCTTGTTCTCGATCATCCGCAACGCGCCGCCCTTGAGGTAGATCCGCAGGTCAGCTTCGCCCGGCGTCATGCCGGTTGCGATTGCGTCGGCCTGGGCACGTGGGCCACGCTTGGCGCTGTTCATGTCGCCAGCAAGCAGGAACTGGCGGCTATACTCCGGCAGCGACCGCAGGGCGCGCACTTGGGCCGCCTGCCCTTCGCTTTCCTTGACGGGTGCATCGGCCACAGAGACTTTGCCCTTGGCGCTTGTGCGGATCACAACGCGCTTCCCGTTGACGCGGGTGGTTTGGGTGGTGGCTTTTCCCATGGCTGTCTCCTCGTGGTGGCTCGCCAGTGGTGGTGGCGACACACATACTTTCCGAGAGAGGCGCGAAAACGGGTAGTCGATTTGTGAAATATTTTTTGGCCAAAAGAAAAGACCGGCTGAACGCCGGTCGTTTTTTAGTGCTCGTCACCGCGATGCGGACATCGCTTCATCAGCTTCTTGATCGTCCGTCGATCTCCGCCGAACCGATCCATGACCTCGACGGCCTTTGGCAGGCTGACCGAATATTCCTGTTGCAGTTGCTCGACGGTGTATGGCTGCGTTTCGTTGTCTGGCATGGCGCCCTCCTTCTGAACCGCAAATGCGATCGCCCTGATTCGGGTTCCAGTCAAAATGCAGGTTGCACCCGGACCGCCCATCTGCCCGCCGCACGTTGCCTGAATAAATCATCTTGAGAACCGTGCGCGCGGCACACCGCCCTGCACGGTTGCACGTGTAGGGGTATATATAAATATATACCCTACTAAACGTGCACTAACCGGGCAGCGCTGTGCAGGTGTCTCCGCCCGGATGTGCACAGTTACTGCACGGATAAAAAATGCGCTATCCGGGCGGTATTAGAAGTTGTTATTGATTTAGAAATTGGTTGTATACTTATCATGAAATAGTCGGGCGGTTTCCATCGACGACAACATCGATGCGGCGGCATATCAGGAGTATATCCATGAATCTAGAACATGCTTCGTGGCTGCGAGAAGGCGTCGATGCCTGGAACAGACGAAGGAAGAAAGTTAAATTTTCGCCCTCGCTCTCTGAAGTCAATTTCTATGATTACCTGCCGCCAGACTTTCGTGATGCGCCAAAAACATCAAGGTACTTCGAGAATATCAATCTTTCAGGAGCTGACCTTCGCGGTAGCGATCTTTCAAGTCTAAATTTCTCGAGAGCAAAATTCAGAGGCGCTCAACTCAGCGGAGCCAACCTTTCACGGTCAAATTTCGACCACGCAGACTTCACTAAAGCGAACCTTACGAACGTAGAAATAGAAAATTCGCGCTTTTATTCCGCCCTATTTGATAGCGCTGTCCTCATAAACGTTGATCTGGAAAAGGCAGCGCTCATTAACGCACGATTCTCTGCATCATCGCTTTCTGATCGCCAATTAGCCACTGTGGTCGACCGGGCAGCATCGATCATCGAGACCATAGTGGGTGTGCAAATTCGCCGTACAGACCAACAAAGCCTAAATCAACCTAAGAAGTCATCTGAAAAGAAACCAAAGAACCAATACGATGTTTTCTTCGCAACCAACCGAGACCCTATTTTAACGCGTGGAAAGCTTGAAACTTTCGGGGCGAAGCGATTAGAATCATTAAGCTACGGCATATGCGAAGTCATCATTCCGGATGGACACCGGATCGGTCAGCTCGGCACATCACTCTGGAAAAAACTTTTGAACCTCAAGGACGACACCCTGAGGCGGGAGAGTTTAATCTCGCTCAGTGACGAGCTTTTTTGGCAGTTTCTCTCTGACACTGCAAGCAAGATGACACAGAAAAATACGCCAACGGTTTTCGTGCACGGTTTCAACACGAGTTTCGATGACGCCGTCCTACGCACTGCACAGCTTGGGTTTGATCTCGGCATAGGGCAAGGCATTGGACTTTTCAGTTGGCCATCCAAGGGAGACTTTCGGTCATACCTAGCCGACGAGGCCAACGCAGAGGCAAGCAAGTATGTTCTAGCGGATTTTATCGCTGACTTCGTGAAAAAAACCCCAGACAGGAAAGTAAATCTGATTGCGCACAGCATGGGGTGCAAATGCCTTGTAGGAGCCCTTGAGACCCTTTCAAATGGAAGAACTTCGGTTCTGAATCGTGTAGAGCAGGTAATATTATCAGCGGCAGACGTAGACTCTCAAATAATGCCCTATCAAGGCAAGCATATTATCGGAAGATGTAAGAGGGTGACTTCCTATGTATCCAAGGACGATTTCGCGCTAAAAATATCAGGCTGGCTCAGGTCTGTTTCACGCGTGGGATTTACTCCGCCTACATTCGTATTAGAGGGGATGGATACGGTGATGGTGAACGACGCAAACTTGGGCGACTTTTCCCATGGTTATTTTGCGAGTAGCAGGGACGTTATCAAAGATGTATTCGACATCCTGCAGAAAAATGCTGCCCCACATCTTAGGCATTCGCTCGTCAGAGAGACAGAGGGTGAAGCGGTATTCTGGAGAATGCGGAACTAGCCGTAACGTGCCGCTCAGTCCATCACAAAAAAGGCCGGTGCATCTCTGCCCCAGCCTTCCTGTAGCTATCGCTGTCTGCCAGTACATCTGTGGTCAGTGCGCAAGCTGTCTGGCCACATAACTTGCGAGAACATCTTTAGTTCCGTAAAAAACCGCCAGCCATTTCTGACCAGCGGCCCCGCACTACATTACCAACCCTGACGACCATACCAGTCGTCGATATCTTTCTTGGTCTGGTCCTTCTCATAGCCATAACGCTCCTGGATTTTGCCTTCCAGCTGCTCGCGCTTGCCATTGATGACGTCAAGGTCGTCGTCGGTGAGTTTGCCCCACTGCTCCTTAACCTTGCCCTTCATCTGCTTCCAGTTACCTTCTACACGGTTCCAATCCATTGATATGTCTCCTCTTTGTTGTGTGATGAGGAAACGCAGCAGGTGCTGGTTGGTTCCTTAAGCCGCCCTGACAAACACCGCCAACTCCCGCCGCACTGGATCGCGCTCCTCCCGCTCGACGAGCGCACCTTCACGCATCAGCGCAGTCACAAGGCTGGACGCCCGCTTTCGCTGGACGTTGTCATCCAAATCCAGCCCCACAGCGTACGCTACAGCGCTTCCGACCCAGTTCTTGGCCTTCGGTGACTTCTTGTAGTCGGAAGCGCTGACAGCCGCTAGAATCGACGCGCGCTGGTCCTCCGTGAGGTCTCCCGATACTTCCTCGGCGCTCGGCCAATGCCATTCCGTCACCACCGGCGCGAAGTCCTGGGGCTGAGCAAGGCCGGTCCCGTTTCCTAGTGGCGTCGACACGAGATGGCGCCACTCCGCCTTATGCGACAACGGCGTCAGGTTCGACTTGCCGTAGGTGGTGTAGAAGTATCCGAAACGATCTTCCTTGTTGATACCCGCCTCACCTGCTTGCTCTTCCGACATGCGGTTGAGGACGCGCACCGAGCGCGCCGCGCCGATCAGCGACACCGCACCGCGGGCATCTTCGACGGTAGCCTCTCGGTCGGCGACCTTGCGCAGATGATGCACGATGTCGATTGAGCAGTTGGTGTAGTCGGCGATCTGCGCCCAGAGCTTCGCCACCTTGTCGATTGCGCCGTTGTCGTTCTCGTTCACGCCGTGCGTGGACACGAATGGATCCACAATCATGACATCGATGCCATATCGCTCAATCTGCTCGACCACCGCCTCAACAATCGGCTGCTGGATGCGAACGCCAGCCTTCTTGTCTTCGACGGCGACGACCAGTTCCTGTTCGCGGCCGCTATCCAGGAAGAGATGCCCTTCAAGGTCTGCAGGCTTCAGCTTGTAGTGGATGCAAGCCGCCATGATGCGCCGCTCCATCTCGTCGCGCGGGTCTTCGGCATTGAATATCCACGTGCGCAAGCGCTTGGGTGGCTTGATCCCGAGCAGCGCCCTGCCCGACACCATAGCAAGGCCCTCAGCGATGCTGGCCGACGTCTTACCAAGGCCGCCCGGTGATACTGTTACAGACACATACTTGCGGATGAAGTGCGAGCCGTAGGCAAACTCACGGCGCGGCAATGTCTTGGGATCGATCCACTTGAATGCAGTGGCTGTGATTGGCGATTGCTGTTCTGTAGGCAAAGGCACGTTGTCGTTTGCGGGCTCGATATCACTGGCTGGTGACTCCTCTATTTTCGGTGCGGGTTCTGATATAATGTCCGCCTCTGCCGCAGCCGCCTGCTCGCGCAGCCTGCCCTTCTCAAGTCCGCGTTGGATCATCCGCGTGATGTCGACCAGGCGCGTGTTGTCGTGTGCCGGGAAGTCTGGCTCGGGAATGTGGCGCGGGTTCTGGATGCCAGCCTTCATCCCGTTCTCAATCGTCTTGCAGCAGCGCGACCAGTCCCTGCCCCAGCCGCGCGCGACGTCTTGCAGCAAGGCACGTGCCTCTGCTTCGCTAAGCGCACCGGCGCCGACGATGGTGCCGATCGAGAATGCAGCGTCGTTCAGAGCATTGTTGCGCGTGCCCATTGGCGCGCCAGCAAGGTCCGCCAATTCTCGATCAACGGCAGCATCAACGTACGCGTTGTTCGTCGCAGCCGACAGGCTGTACTGGGTGTGAGCGGGCGCCGACTTCGGCAGCAGCAGGTCGAGCAGCCACGCTGGCGCGTCGGCGATCTCGCGTGTGTCCGTTTCCCACTTGTAGGAGCGGCCGTTGGCCATCGTACTGCCAGCCGCGAGAACATAACCGCCCTCGGACCGGATATCGACGCCAGCACCAAGCGCGCCGCGGTTGCGAGTGCCGACGACGTACTTGAAGTAGATATGTAGGCCGCCGTTCGGGCTCGTCACGCGCGCCGTGTCGGGCAGCGGACCCTGCTCGGCTTCCATCTCCGACAGCCAGTCAAAGCCGTTGGCGCCGCCAGGTTTGTTGTCGATGTCGAGCGCGAAGAAGCCGGTCTTTTCGCCTGTCGGCAACCCAACGGCAGCATCCGGCCAGTCCGACCACCATCTCTCGATGATGCGCGGAAAGCGCGTTGCGCCCTTGAAGCCATTGGGGGTCAAAGGCGTCTTCTCGCCGAGCGTGATGACCTCGCCAGTCGCTTGGTCGACATTCTCCTCGGCGTGCGAGCGGCAGGGAAATACCGGCCAGCCTTGGGCGACGTAGTGTTGCGCTAGTTCAAGCGGCGTTTGCAATGTGGGTCTCCTCTGTGGTGGTGAGGCAGCACCGATTGGTGGTCGACGCTGTATGCTGTTTAAATTTCGGCGAAGAACTCCTTCACCACGCTGACTTTTTCGACCATCTCGGTTTTTACGCCGAGCTTCAATTCCTTGAGGATCGCGGTGAGATCCTCCCCGTTGATCAAATCAATTTCAGGCACGCCATCTCGTGTCGCTTCATCCAGGGCGCCTTTGGTGAAAGTACCCGTTGTGATAAATAGCGCCTTGTCAGTTCGCCCCTGCATGGCGCCCCTAAAATTGCGGAGGTCGCCCGCTCCGACGGTATCCTTGTAACGTTTGCATTGAACCACGACTTTGAAGGTCAAAACGCTGTTGACGGTTACTGTTCCGACTGCATCAATCCCGCCGTCACCTGAGCCGCCTGTCACAGTCACCTTTGAGAAGCCCAGTTCGAGCAGTAGGCGTTTCGCCAGCCGTTCAAATGCTGCTGGGTTCATGCTTTTGATGGTGTCCAGCACGTCCGTCTGCCATTCGATCTCATCGACTGGAGTGGTTGCCGGCAAAACAGGTTCGACGTCGACTTGTACCGTGTCGCTCCCCTTTGCTGATATGCGTTTTTTGTTAGGTGCAACGCTTTCAGCTTCCTCCTTGGAAACACTTCTCCCAATCAATGTCAGAACCCAGACGCCGCGTTTCGGGTTTTCCAGAATACCGGCGTGTTTTAGCCACGTCTGAACCCAAGCTACGCGATATGAGACTTCCGACGCTGGTCCATTGTGGTGGAGTTCCGTCATCACATCTTCCGATAACCCCATGATCTCCGCTATCTTGTCTAGCAATTGCTGCTTGTCAGCAGAGCCTCCAAGCTCCCTGAACGCAACCACGGTTGGCCATATAAAGTCGCCGTAACCAGGCACTTTTGTCTTAACTTTTAGCATGCGATCACCCCCAATTGATCTGGCGACGATCGCACGCTTTGGTTTCGCAAAAGTTAGGCTGCTCGTTTCTGGTTGAGTTCTATTGAGTTGTCGTTCGCCGGCATCAGATTTTGAATTCTCTCGCCGAGCCAGATGAATTTAGGAACGGCCCAGCTGTTGCCGAGAGCTTTGTAGCGTGGGCCGTCAGGTGAGTTAGCTTTGCCGCGCCATGGTATGTCCGTGTAGTTGTCGGGAAACCCTTGGAGGCGTTCGCATTCGACGGGAGTAAGGCGCCTAACTAGCCTGATCACATAGGTTTCAACTACTAAGCCGTTTTCGTCCCGGAAACCGGTATGTCTGTCACCGTTGCTGACCATAGCAGGCGTAATTGGGGCGCAAGTGATGATGGGCGTACCCCGGCCCGTTCCATCCTCGCTGGCATCCGCACCTTCACCTTTGAGTGTGTGAGCAATGTCGCCAGCGACGCTGACTGCCGACGGTACGAACAGAGGAGCGCCAGAATTTATGTGCTGATTTTCAAGCCCGAGCTTTTTGCCAAACGCGGCGTTTAGCGTTGACGCAACCTCGGCCGGCCATGTTGGGACATACGTCTCCTTCGTGGCATCATGGCTACAGTTTCCCTTCGCAAGCAACGGGTGTGAAACCTGCACCAGCCCACCATCTAAATCGAAGTCTGTTCCGAGCCCGCCGCCGCCTTTAGTGCGTGCGCTAATTGTGGGGGCAATGTCTTTCCGCGCTTCTCTGCTCGGCGGAGTACCCCTGAACATGCTTTCGGGCTCAAAAAGAACCGCTGCGGGATCTGCCCCGTTTCCAAAATCTGCGACAACGAGCACACGGCGGCGTCGTTGGGCCACTCCGAAAAATTGCCCATCTTTGACAGCCCACGCGGCCCGTCCTTTAGGTCCAGAGACCATACCGTGACGCGCCCACTTCCCTCTCCTCGGTGGTTCGATGGGGGAATCAGCGCCCACAAGTCCGGCGAGGAAGCAGCCGAAGGCGTTGTCTTTGGTGCTGAGAACGCCGACAACGTTTTCCCAGACGACATTCCGAAGTCCATTGTTAGCTGCGAGCTCATGCGCAAGCCTCACGAATTCGAGTGACAAGTTTCCTCGCGCATCGGCGAGAGATTGACGAAGGCCAGCCACACTGAACGCCTGGCAAGGCGTACCTCCTGCGAGAATGTCGACGCGACCAAGCGTCTTGATGTCGATCTTGGTGAAATCGCCAAGGTTTGGAACATCCGGATAGTGGTGCTTCAGCACGGCCGAAGGGAATTTCTCAATCTCCGAGAACGCCACGGCTTTCCAGCCGAGCGGGTGCCAAGCTACCGACGCCGCTTCTATGCCGGAGCATACCGACAAGAAGCGTAGGCCGGAGTTATTGTCATTTGCGTGTTTTATCACAGAGGGCCACTCCTTCCGCATTTATTGCATGCCCAACCACCAGTCATTGTCTCATACTCCCAAGGACATTCCGGGTAGCTCATGGCGCATGGTTCATGACGCTCGATGTATCCAACACCGCGGCATTCTCGGCAGTATTGTCTCTCGTTTGGCCTGGCTATTTAACAAGCTGTGCATTTTATTCTCAAAACGGCGCCTCACTGAGCGCCGCCCTCAACCCACGCGCACAGCCCTCCCACGCCGCCTTGACCATCATCCGCTGCATGAGTTCGTCGAAGTGCGCGAGGTCCGTCACGCCATGCTCCGCGATGTATTCGCCAACCGCATCAACGCCGGCGTCCAAGGCCCGCAGCTCGTAGTCATCGAGCCGTTCGATCTTCTTGTAATTGTCGATTCCCACAGCGCACCTCCGGCAGATAAAGTGAGGATCTTTGTCTCTACGGTTTTGGTTCACGCCGATCCCGAAGGCGTGCATGCCGCAGACGAAACACGTGGTGGGGTTATGGTTGGCGTCGACCGTTGGCGTGTGCTGGCGCGGTGTCGTTGGGAGTTTGGTCATGCTGCCACCGATGGAACAATGCAGCCCATGCGAAGTTGACTCGCACCGGGAGGTATCGCGTAATGGACCCGAAACAATGGAAAAAGCCGGTTACATTCCAGACCGGCAAGGTCGGCCAATACAGGACCATCAACAGCACGAGCGAAGCCGCGCTGACACTGATGAACCAATGGCCGACTGACGCCGGCAAGAAGTTGAACAACGCGAAGCAGATGTGCCTTGCCTTGCTGGAGGGTCTCGAAGAGCCGGTTAAGGCTCGCAAAGCCTTCATTAAGGCTGCCGAAGAGGCCCATGTGTTTGTTCGTGACAAGTGAGGTCATGCTGCCGCCTTGGAAAAAGCATGATTGTCATTGGCGGCAGCGAACAGATCAGCCACCGGCTGTTCGTTCGTACCCAACGACGCGATGTTTTTCACCGCCTGACGGAAGTATGAAGGCTTGAGCTCGAAGCCGACACCCTTGCGGCCCATTTCGACGGCAGAATATACCTCGCTCCCGATCCCAAGAAACGGCGTAAGTACCGTCTCACCGGGCAAGCTCCAGAGATCAATGCAGCGTTCGATCACGTCCAGTTGCAGAGGCGAGATATGCTGTTCGTCCTGCTCATCGCGCGCCGATCGGTATTGCAGCGTGCGTGTCTGGCGAATGTCACTCCAAACCGGCGATGCGTAGCGCTGCCAGACAAATACGGAGCGCCACTGCTCGAAACTCCATGGCGTGCGACCATCGGCAATTGTCTCTGCGGCATGGCGGTCATAGGCCTCGCGGCTGATGTCCAGACTTTGGTCTCCCACCCACATGTCAAACATGCCATCGACCGGCACCAGATTGTCACCCGGCTTGCGGAACGAAACGATGTAGTCGGCAAGTCCCTGCCCGCTGATGCAGCTATCCTTCGTGATCTGCTTGTGCAGCAGGCGAATGGATTTGGTACGTTGCTGGGCGACGACCGGGTCTTTCCAGATGCAGACTTCGGAATGGAAGATCCAGCCGGCGTCCTCGTATGCGCGGATGATCTCGCCTCGGAAATCGCGCATGCCGATGAAGCCGTTGCGTCTCTTGCTCGTCGGCAGCTGCATGCAGTGAACGCTATGAATGCGTCCCGGTTTTGTGACGCGCAACAGTTCCTGGATAAGGAACGCGTAGTGCTCCCAGAACGCGCCGCCCTCATTGTTGCTGATGTCGCGGTCAAAGCTCGAAAACTTGTAGAGGCCTTCGAATGGCGGAGAATGGATGCCGAAATGCACGCTGTCGCCAGGGATGGCGCGAATGAGCTCGCACGAATCCCCCTCATAAATGGCGTAGTTGTCGGTGATCACTTGATTTACGGCGTTGATGTCAGCTGTCAGTGCCGCAGTGTTCTGTGCGTTCGTCATTATGCGGCACCTCCTAGCCATGATGGGATTTGCATCGGTATCTTTGGGTCGTAGCTGGCCTTTTCACGCGCTTGTGCGTTGATCGCCTGCTTGGTGATGTTGGCAGTGTGGAGCACCATCGCCGCGGCCATGCGGTCGGCGTCAGCCTCCTTGCGTTTGAGGTTGGCAACCACAGCTCCCTCCGTCTCCGCGGCGATAAAGTGGGCCGAGACTTCGTTAAGTTGGCCGAAGCGGTAGAAGCGGCGAACGGCCTGATAGATTTGCTCGAAGCTATCGTTGAGGCCGACGAAGCCAGTGTCTGCGCAGTGCTGCCAGTTCATGCCGAACCCAGCGATTGAAGGCTTGGTGACCAGAACGCGGATGCGACCTTCGCTGAAATCGATCAGCTTGCGCTCCTTCACCTCTTCCTTGTCTGAACCGCGCACTTCGACCGCGCCGGGAATAGCCTTGGTCAATGCCTCGCTCTCGGCGTTGAGGTTGCACCACCACACGAAAGGCCTGTCAGGTGGCGTCATCGCTGCCGCGAACGCTACGCGATCCTCTACGCTGTCTCGGCGAGCCTTGATGCGCTCTTGGAGCGTAGACGCACGGCCACCAACGAGATCGTCAGTCGACATGGGAGCGGTAACCGTGTGATGCATCTGATGGAGTGCCGGCAAGAGATAGGCGCCGTCGTCGTAGCCAAGATCGGAAGGCTTGCGCAGCATGACGGCCCATGACGCCATCCATCGCCAGAAGTCGTTCTCTGCGTGACCTTTCAGCCGCCACTTCTGTGTCTCTCCGCCGTCGTGCGTGAAGAACGTCGCGAGCATGTCGGAGTAGGACATGATGCCGAGAAACTCAGCGTGGTTTCCGAGCTCCATGAAATCATTTGGCGCCGGCGTAGCAGTCGCTGCCAGCCGGAACGGTATGTCGTGGCACGCCTCGACGAGTTCATTGCGGTAATGACCTGTCTCGGATTTCAGAATGCTGCTCTCGTCGAGAATGACGCCAGAAAACTGCGATAGATCGAAAGCATCGATCTTCTGATAATTCGTGACGTTGATGCCTGGGCCGACGTCTGAATGCGCGCGCACGTGTCTGGCGGGGATGCCGAACTTCTCGGCCTCACGAACCATCTGAGCCGCAACGGCGAGCGGCGCGAAGTGAAGTATATCGCCTTGTGTCGACGCACTGACGGCTTGCCCCCAAGCAAGCTCCATGAAGCTCTTACCAAGGCCAGTACCAGCGAAGAGCGCAGCACGGCCACGCTTGAGCGCCCATGTCACGATGTCGCGCTGAAACGGGAACAGCACCGATGGAAGATCTGGAATCTCGGTCAGACCCGTTGGCGGGTCTAGGATGGCCTTTCTCGCCAAGAACGCAGCATAGGCGTCCGCTTGCGCACATGGCGCAACGTTCATGTTCATATTGTCTCCTCAGACTGTGGTGTTCCCGCCGAAGCGGGACGCCGCGTTGGTGGCGCGGCGGGTGATGTGGTACTTATGTCTCTAATTTACGGAGGTCGCATGTTACTCAAGAAGTCAAATGTTTATCGCAGAGGCGGTAGCGGCGCCACGCAAGAGATAGACGCTGAATGCCATAATCCCGGAACCGGGGCAAAAGACATGGGTTTCGCGTTGAGTTTCGACATGGGAACAGCGGCCAAAAGAGAGAAGCTTGCCGTCTTCATTCACAACAGTGACTTCGCTCTTCTAGCGTCGTTGATGATTGAGGCCAATAGAGATGCCGCCATCCAGGCTTTCGGAAAAGCTCTGGCGAAGTCGAAACCGCAAGACTAAGCCACCCTCACCGACAGCTGCTCGCCCGCCTCACCCATCTTTGCCCCTGGCACGTCTGTGCCAGCCTTGAGAAGTTCGGCAATCGCCTTCTTGTCCGGCGCGGTGGTGATTTTCACGACGTAGGTGGGCAGCAACGCCTCATCCACGATCTCAACAGTCGCAGCCTTCTTGCCGATCGAAATCGTCGCCTCGGCCAGCGGCACGCGCGGCACGCCAGCGGTTTTGAGCAGCTTGAACATGAGGCCGCGCATCGCCTCTTTGCGGCGCTCGGCACGTGACTTTCGCGCCTGCAGATCGGAGATACGACCGGCCACGGCCTTTGCCAGGCTGTCGGCGTCCCTTTCCGAGTTCACGATACGTGTGAGGACGGCGTGGAAGTTGGTCTCGCCTTCCAGCATATCAGCGCGGAGTTCTTCGTCCGCATCGAGCTCGGGATAAGCCGCAAGCATATCGGCGAAAAGCGCTTCGAGGTTGGCGACGTCGGCGGCCAAATAGTTGTCGTTGGCGGATCTTCTCTCGCTCATTCGTATCTCCTCAATGTGGTGACGCCATTGGTGTGGCGCAGAGTTTGAAGCTAAACCGTTTTTACAAATTTGTCAAGTTTTCCATTGAGCGAGATTTTTATTAGGTGCGCGAAGTTGAAAAGATCCACAACTTCTCCTACGTATTTTTTGCAAGCAACTACAGGAGACTAAATTGGGGCTTAGGGACAATCTGAAGAACAAAATTATGGAGAAAGAAAAGGACGCCTCAGCGTCTGCTCAAGCTGCGGATGGCAATCATGCTGCGTTGATGAAGCAACTGCTTCAGACGGCTGAGGAATCAGTTTGCCGTCTGCTTTCCGAAGAAAATGTGCAGAAAATTATTGAGCTCCACCTCGACAATATCGGCGGATTGAGGGTGGCAACCGTCGGCTGTTATCACGATAAAGCGGTGATCTATCGAGACGTTGGTTCATCTGTACCAAAACAATATCCACTCAATGATATTGACTTCAAGATGAACTCAACGGTCGCGCCTCAAGTTGTGAATTCTGCGGGTGTGCAGCAGGCGATAGCATCCCTTAAAAAAGAAGGGGTCATCGTAAATGCTCAATATGACGTGAAGTCTGGGGTTGTTCTTGTATCGATCGACTATCGAGGCATCATTTGATTACATGGCGGGGCCCAGCCCCGCCTTTCCCTAAAAAGGCACGTCATCGTCCATCAACACCCGCCAATCTTCCTCTTCAACAGGCGCATTGTCATTCGCCGGTGACACACGATTGTCGTTGGACGCACCGACGACATGGCCCACAACGTCCCAGTATTTCTGGCGCGGCTTGACCGTGATCTCCACCGTGTCTGCCAGCTCCGACTGACGCTCGATCCACTCCATGACCGTGCGCGGAAACGGCATCTTGCCACCATGCGCGCGCCAGTAGCGATCTGCCTTGGACTTCGGGAAGCCTTGGTGCTGAGGGCAGATCCACTCATTGATCGCGGTCATGCCGGACATGTAGCTGACCTTTACCGACGGCGGTTTGTCGCCTTTGCCTTCATGGAAGTAGAAGTTGCGTGAGGTGACTATTCGGGGTTCTGGCTCTGCCGTTGACATGATCGGCGTGTCTGCTGCGGTCGCTGTGATCTTCGGACTGTCGTCGATGTCGAACTCATACCCGCAGCAAGAGCAGGTACGCGCGGAGGCGTGCACCTTTTCGCCACAGCCGAAGCGTCCATTCTTGTCCTCGACGTCAAAGGGGCAAACCTTGACCGGAGCTTCGCCGTCGCCCTTGTTGGGCGTCTTTGGCTGCACCATGTCGACCGGCCCGTGCTTGTCGACGAGACCGGCGAAGTCCAGCACCAGGCACGATGGTTTCGGACCTGCCTTGATCGCCGCAATGCGATCCTGAGGCGTGTCCAACGGCATGCCGGGCGCATATATGACGCGCGTGCCGCGGCCCATCATCTGCACGTACAGCGAAACTGACAACGTTGGACGCAATGCAGCGATTAGGTCGACACCCTTGTGATTGAAGCCGGTGGTAAGGACAGAGTTGTTGGTCAGCGCGCGGATCTTGTAGGACTTGAAGTCTTCGATGATGCGCCTGCGTTCGTCCTTTGGCGTTTCGCCGCTGATCATCTCGCATGAGATGCCTCGCGAACGGATCTCATCACGAACGTGCTCGGCGTGCTCGACACCCGAGCAGAAGCAAAGCCACGACTTGCGGTCGTCGCCTTTGGCAACGATCTCATCAACAGCAGAACGCGTGACATCCATTTTGTCCACAGCGGCCTGCAACGCTGACTGCTTGTAGTCGCCACCCTGCCTTCCGACGCCCTTCATGTCGAACGTCGTGGCAGTAGCCTTGGACGAAAGCGGTGCAAGATATCCGTCGGCAACACCATCAGCGATCCCGTAGGTGTACACGATCTGGTCGAACAGACGATCGTCGCCCTCATCCAGCCGCCCGGTGTCCAGCCGGTAAGGTGTGGCGGTGAGCCCCAGGATCTTCATGTCTGGATTGATGGCACGCAGCGCCGCGATAAAGCGGCCGTACATCGTATTGCTGTTGGCAGGGATCAAATGGCACTCGTCCACCATCAGCACGTCGATATGCCCGATGAGCGCGGCTTTGCTGTGCACGGTCTGAATGCCCGCAAAGATGATCTGGCTGCGAGCATCACGGCGACCAAGGCCAGCAGAGAAGATCCCCGCTGGCGCAAAAGGCCAGATGCCAAGCAGCTCGAGGTAATTTTGCTCGATCAGTTCGGCGACATGGGTAGCGACAAGTATGCGCATGTCCGGCCAGCCTTCAACCAGCCTCTTGATGAGCGAAGCCATAAGCAGCGACTTGCCGCAGCCGGTCGCAAGATCAACGAGCGGATTGCCGGCCGTCGTTGACCAATAGTCGAAAACGGCGTTCTCTGCTTCTTCTTGGTAGTGGCGCAGTTGGAGCATACGAGATTCCAGACCTTGAGATAAACGATTGGATTGCAGGGTGGTCTGCACTGGCCGCTATTCTCGCGGCTGCTTTTGCTTTTTCGTCAGCCCGCCATGCAAAACGACAGGCGGACGCGGTCCTGGGTGACGTTGAGCCAGTATTCAGCGCCTATCAGTTGCCAGACGACGGTAGGAACTATCGCCACCGCGTCGCGATCGAGATTGTCAACCACAACAGGTTGCCGCTCTATGTCATGAGCATTACGCTTGAGTACCCTGATTGGGTGGTAGTCCACCGCGGAGCTGAAGAGGTCCGTGACATCATCGCGGCCCTCTACGACGTGATTATCGAGGGGAAGCGCGAGTACGTATTCGATGTGCCATTCCGCTTACCCGGTAGGTTCTCGAGCGATATGCCGGCAGTCAACACCAGTATTTTCAACGTGAGTTTTCCCGATAAAAACAAGCAGGGCGCCTTCGTGCTCGGGTTTCGAATTGGCTACCGGATGCACGGCTCAAAGGATGATCGCGTTGCTTTCGCTTCGGCCGGATTCGACGTCTTAGACTAACCCGCCTCCCGCAGCAGCCCAAGAACCCTCGCCCGCTCTTCGTTGACAATCTGGCGGACACGCTCTCTGGTGAGCCCGTGGTCGTTGCCAATGGCCTCCAGCGTCTCTCCCATAGCCCGGCGCATCAGCATCGTGCCGTTTCGGCCTTCCAGCAGGGAAACAACTCGCGATAGGTCGGTGCCCTCCTCCTGGTGAGGATCAGTAAAACCCGGCAGTTCTTCGAACGCCGAGAGGCTGCAGACCTCCGCAGAGCGCGACTTCGTGGAATTGGTGCGGACGAATTCCTGTGCAGTGCCTCGAACGCAAAGGACGGCCCAGGTCCAAAAGGTCTCAAGGCGGCATTCGCGATGACGGCGCAACATGACGACCATCGCCGACTGAAACAGCTCGTCAGCAGCGTCGTCGTTCTTGGTGATCTTTCGCGCCAGTCTTCGCAATGCCGGCTCGTAGGCCAACAGCTTGCGGTCGAACTCGGGACTGCGCGGATTGTTATCGTTGGCAGCAACAAGTGGCGTGCGTGCTACAGGCGGCATATTGGTCTCCTCGTGTGGTGTCGTTAGGCGTTGGTGGCGCCATCAATCCATGTCGTGCCGTCTCGCAGCACATAAGTGATCGTCTCGGCTTCCTCGTCGCAATCCGTCTGCTCGCCGGGCACGAGGGCCGGGATCGTCAGATGCGTAGGGCAGCCTTCCTTCTGCTCGTCGAACGAGATCGGCTTTGCCCATCGCGCGCATGACCAATGACCATCGCCGCCCATCTCCGGTGAAGAGTGGATGCACGACCGGCACGTGACGCGGGGCCATGCGCCCTCCTTGCAGGCAGGCTTGTGCTTGCAGAAGGTGCACTCAAACCAGTCTGCTGCCTCGTTGATACGGGATGGCGGCTCAGACGAATTGATGACGCGCTCCAATCGCGCCAGCAGGCGTAGGCAGAACTCCGGATCGTATTCGATGCGCTCGGCATAAAGCGTGTCGTCATCTTTGCAGCTGACGAGGTAGAGGCAGCGCGACAGACCGAACGCATGCATTCCCAACTGGCACTGGCCGTAGTGGAGTGGCTTCGCATCTTTGCAGCCTTCCTTAATAATCAGCTTCATGCCCTTGGCATTGCTTGATTTAAACTCAAGCAAATGCTCAGTCTTTGGTGCCTCAACAACGCCAATGGCCTTGCCGTCGCACTTGCCGCGCACGTGGCCCTGCACCAGCCTGATCTTGTCCTGCTGCCCGTAGACATCGACGCCGATGCGCTCAAGGTCGGCAACAAGCCGATCTTCTTCGATGTTGCCGGTTTCGAACAGGCGCAGCTGGCGGCCGTGATGCTTTTCGAGTGGCGATGCCCATCGAAATGCATACCAGAGCGCGCGATCGCATGGATTGTTGGCTTCGCCGACGGATATCCCGAGGCTATCCCATGATGATGCTGCAGCCTCGTAGGCTGCGTAAATGGCTCTGACCGTGCTGGATTCGGCGCGTGGTAGCGGGGCCATTATGCGGTCTCCAACAGGTTAACATTGTCGTTGGCGACAAGTCCGTGGTTTGGATGAAACCCAAAGCGAAGCTCAGCGGCCTCCCTAGCGGCTATCGCGTCTGCCTTGTCAGCGAAGTAACCTAGATGGTGGTTTTTCCCGCCGCACTTTATTCGCGCGTACCAGATGTTTCTCTGTCGAAACCAATAGACACCAATACGTCCGCTAGTGTTGTCGCTCGGCAGCGAGATGTTTTGACCGTTAGAAACGGAATCTGCGGCCCTTAGGTTTTTGATCCTGTTATCGGTCCTATCATGGTTGATATGATCGACTTGTTTCGGCCAATACCCGTAAACCATCGCGAAGATGATGCGGTGTACGAGCATCACATTCTTTTTTATGTTTACGTATAAGTACCCGGTGTTCAGAAGCGCCCCAACCTCCTTTTGAGCGAAGCGCTTGTTCCAAGCCAAGTATGTGCGATGAAGTTTAAAGTGCTCTGGCGTAGCATTTCGCCAGAACAACTTTCCCGTCTCAGAATCGTATCGGAACCGAAGACGCAGGTAATCAATGGTGATCTTCACGGCTACACACGCATTGGCATGCATACGCCAGTCCAGTTTGGCGCGGACGATGACTTAACGAGAGCCGGCGAGGCACCGTCTGCAAGGGCAAGCGTTGTAATGCCAGCGGGAATAGCATTGAGCATGTCACGAACGTACGCAGCGTTGAACCCGATTTCGACTGGTTCGCTTGAGTACTCTGCCTCGATCTCATCGATGGCATCACCGGCTTCGGACCTAACGGAGAGAGAAATGCCACCAGGGGTGACAGAGAATTTCACCGCACGTCCCTTTTCAGATGAGACGGTCGAAACGCGATCCGATGCCTTCATCAAGGCGTCACGATCAAAAGTAACTACCTTGGTGTTACATGCAGGCATTACTCGCCGATAATCTGGGAATGTTCCGTCAATCAGCTTTGACGTGATACGCACATCATCAGAGACGATGCGGATTTTCTGCAGGCTGATCGACACCTGCACTTTGCCCTTTGGCAGAAGGGCCACCGTTTTGCGTGGCACGATAACCGAAGGAAACTGCGTATCTAGCGGCAGGGCATTCAAGGCGAGGCGATGACCATCTGTTGCTACCGCTACAATGTCACCTTCGTGGCTGTGAATGAAAACACCCTGAAGAAAATAGCGCGTTTCCTCGGTCGAAATGGCGAACGACACTGGCGCGAACAATCCTGCCAGATCGATCTCGAATTCAGCGTCGAACTTGTCGTCGCCGAGCGTTGGGAAGTCACCTGCTGACAGCGTGGCAAGAGAAAAGCGCGACCGTCCGGACTTCACCAGAAGCTTGTCACCATCCAGTGTCATGGTGATGTCGCCGGTTGCCTTGCGTGCGATGTCGTTGAGCAGCTTCGCGCTGACGCAGATGTTGCCTGGCTTGCCGACCTCAGCAGGCACGCCTGCGGTGGCGATAATGTCGAGGTCAGTTGCAGTGATCGCAAGGCCCTCACCTGCGGCCGCAACTTGCACGCTCGACAGGATGGGAATGGTGGATCTTGCCTCGACGACCTTCGTTGTGGCCGCAAGCGCACGCGTCAGGTCTTCCTTGTGGATGACAAGGTGCATGGGTGTCTCCTCAATTGTGGTTAGCGGGCCGCTGGTGAGGCAGCCCGCGTTGGTGTGGGTTAGCGGAAAATAGCCCACCAGCAGACCGCGAAGGCGGCTGCACCAGCGGCACTTGCGAATGCGTCAGGGCAGCCCATTATTTTGCACCCCAGGGCCGGCGCGTCGTGCCGGCAGCCGCAGCGGCAGGCTTGTTGTCGTTGGTGGCTGCGGTGCGGCGGTTGTCGTTGGCTGCGGCTGGCTGAGGCGCAGGCTGGTTAGCGTCGATCGCCGGCGCCGGTACGTTGCCTTCGTCTTCGAAGAAGTACCGCTTGATTTCGGCGCGTGCGGCGTAGCCATTTTGCGCCTTTCCGAGGCCGACCTTTGCCGTGAACGCGAGGAAGTGAAGCTCTTCACTGTCCTCAACTGCCGAAACACCAACAGCGCGGCAGAGGCTGGCGAACTGCTTCTGTCCGATCTCCTGGGCTTGAGGGTTGGAATTTTCGAGATTGTAGGTCGTGAAGAGTTTGCGGCCCTTGAGGCTTTCGGGCTCGATGACGACCATCGTCGTCTTGAGAATGGTGCCGTTGCCTGCCTTCGTGGGGCCGACGTCGCTCGCCTCGATCTCGAGTTTGTAAATGCCGTTTGGAAGTTCGGCGTAGTCGTTCTGCTGTGTGTCGTGTGCGGTCGCATCAAATCTTTGACCAAGTCCTGCCATGCGTAGTCTCCTTGTGGTGTGGTGTGGTGTGGTGGTTAGCGGAGGTAGTAGCGGAAAGGTCCGCTACCGAATTGCGTCGATACCTGGTCGCGCCAGACATGAGTAAGCCAGACCCAGATCAACTGGCCGGAGCGCGTGCGAGCCTTTACGGGATGCCACGCGAACCACGATTCACCGCGGAACATGGTCATGCCGCCTCCTCTTCCTCGACAGCCGCGTGCGCCGTGTAGAAGTACTTCGATAGCTCGGCGAAGCCTTTGCCTTTCTTGAACGGGATGGACGGCGGCATGTTGAGGCGGTTCTTTGCTAGGAAGCCTGCGCGCTCATCGGTGAAGATGACGCGTTCAGAGCCAGACATGCCCTCGGCTTTCGCCTCTTTCTTGCCGAACCCTTTGTCGATCTGTTTGACCGAGGTGCGCTTGCTCATGAACAGGAGCGCGTCGCTCTTTTCCATGATGATGTCGGTGGCGCGATCCTGCAGCTTTGGCCGATACCGGTCGTAGGCGTCGACGAGAGGATCGTTGAACGACTTGACCTTGCTGTGCAGGATCTGGACGACGTGGACGCCAGCGCGGGACAGGGCACGAATGGCCGACATGTACTCAAGCCAGTCGTTATCAGCTTCCAGGTAGCCTTTACCAAAGGCGGTCGGAGAGCCCTTGTCGTTGCTGTCGATGGTGTCCCAGCCCATGCGCGCACAGGTAAAAGTCCAGACCATCTTTTCGAACGCATCCAAGCTATCGATGATGACAGTCTTGAAGGTGTGTTCTTCGGTGAGAAGGTGCTCGAAAGCATCCATCATCTCGTTGAAGTTTTCGATCTCAATCGACGGAACGTCGAGATCAACCGGCGTTTCTTCGCCGACGGTGTGCAAATAGATCGGATTGGGGAACTCCCCGGCGAGCGTGGTCTTGCCGATGCCCCCGATGCCATAAATGGCGAGAACAGGCGGTGTTTTGCGCTTGCTCGATCTCAGCTTGTCAAAGACTGACATTAAGCCTCCTCAGTGTGGTGGTGCGGTGAAAATGATGGCGGCGATGTAGGCGGCGGCTGCAAAGACAATGAGCCACCGCCAATGAGTGATCAGCGCGCGAACAGACGGCAAAACAGCCACCAGAAGGAGCCAAGCACGACAATCGCAACGACTGCGAACGGAAACAGCGTAATCAGGCCTATGGCCGCTGCTGCTGTAACGGCGGCGATTGCACCGCGCTTCAGGCCACGACAAACGTATTTGCGCGGCGTAGGCGTGACCGGCACGTGATCGAGCGGTGGTGCGGTGATGGATTCGGTGAACCAAGGGGACGTCATCAGAACGCTCCCAACCAAACACCTACGCCATGGATGATGCCGACAGGTGCGACGACGCAACCAAAGGCCAGCAGGATCCACGCACTTGCCTGAATACAGACATAGACGTGCGTCACCCAAGCGGCGACCGCGGCGACAACAGCGCTGAGCGGCACGAGCGTGATCAGCGTCGCGCCGAGGATTGCGAAAGAATCCTTCATAAAAAGTCTCCTCAATGATGTGGTGAAGTGCGGCTGGTTAGGCTGCTTGCTCGAAAGCTTCGACAGCTCGCTTTGCCGACAAGAGGTCAAGGCCAGCGACAGCCCGCAGCTCCTTGATCGCGTCGATCTTGAGGCCCAGCGCCGCCATGTTCTGCCACTTGTGGTCATAGACCGGCGCGGCTTCTTCATGCGTCGTGGTCAGCGTAAACACGCCGAACTGCTTGCCTTTGTATTTTGCCGCAAGGCGCTTGGCTTCCTTCTCGGCCGCGCCGGTGGACGCGTGAACGTGCGGCGTAGACGACGGCTTTGGATGGCCGTTTTCGATGAGGGCGACGATGGTGGTGGTGGGTGGAGCTGATGAATGTCGAACCGTCATCTCGCTTGGCCAAAACGGGAACTCTCGACCGTCATCCAGTTCCACCCTGAACCCCGCCGCGGCATTCGTCGGCGCTGTTTTGATGGTTCCAAAACTCCCGACGAAGTTGACGCGGTAGTTATCGTTTGCCGTGATCTCGACCCGATCGCCGACCTTGAACTTCGGCTGTTTGATCTTGAATGTGAAGGTCTTGCCGATGCAATCTTGAAGGATCCCGCCCAGCGTCTCGCTGTTGTCGTTGCTGGCCTTCGCCAGAGGCTCGTCGATCCATTCGGAGATGAGGTCGTCTTTGTGATCACCGTTCGAAATCGAGCCAACGAGGCCATTTTCAAGATAGTTCCACGAACCGTCAATCCGGTACGGACCGTCTGAACCATATGTGACTTTGAGGCGAACCGGCCCGACCTTCCGGCCGTCGCGCGTCTTGTAGAACTTGCCGGCCTCGATCCTGAGGGTGGCGGCAGAAGGTTCGAGGTTCGAGGCCTTCGCCCACCACTGTCCAGATTCAGTGAAATCCACATAGTACGTGTGGTCAATGGCGTCGTACCGGATGACTGTGCCGATCTCTCCGGTCTTCCCGTATCGACCGTGCCCGTTGTAATCTTCAGACTTGATCAGTCTAACTTCGTCACCCTTCTTAAACTCACCCATCACGCTGCTCCTTCCGTTGTTGTCTCGGCGGTCATTGCGCGCCGTTGTGTGAAGTCGACCTTGATGACGTTGGTGTCGTCATCCTCTTTCGCCGGCGGGTGGCCTTCCTGATCGTGCTCGATCTCGAAGCCGTGCCACCAGATCGTCGAGGCGCCGTCGGCAAGGCGCACCTGATACTCGCTGCCCCAGTTGCGGTCGCCGATGACGACGCCGGTCAGATGAGGATTTTGCCGGTTGCGGACCGGATCGCCGAAATTGAAGAATTCGCAGTCGCAGGTCATTCGAGACCCTCCGGCTTGATCATCCGCGGATATGCGAAAGGATGAGCGCAATTGTCGTCAGGGATGATGATTACAAACATATCATCACCAAGAGTGCTGATACCTGGCATGCCGCCGTTCTCAGCGACGATGTGCTCGCGCCGGATGGTGAAAACGTCAGCCGTAGGAAAGAACCCGCGGCCTTCGTATTTCCACTTCCCGCTCTCCTTGAAATACAGGTACGTGCAGTCCTCTTGCCGGGTCATGCCGCCACCCCACGCAGTGCGTAGTCATTGACCGCCTGCCCAGCCTGCAAGTCAGCATCGTCGATGTTGTCGTTCGCAGCGACGCGCGGCAGCGAAACTGGCATGAGGCCGGATAGCGTAGAGCAACCGCCGTTGTGCGGCGCCAAGTGCGTCACGCGGTCAGGGTTGTTGTCGTTGGCCGGGATGAAGGCGCGCTGCTTCTGCAGGCCGTATGTGCGCCGCAGCCGCTGGTATGCGGCCATGGGCTTGACGTTGTATCTGGCGGCGATATCTGCGACGCTCTCACCGTTTTCACGGCGCGCGTGCATATCCGCCAGCATAGTGCTGGTGATAAGCGTCATGTCGTCTCCTCTGGGTGGTGGCCGCCTTGTGGTTGACAAAGCGACAGGGTTGTGAAACTAAACTGTTTTTACAAATTTGTCAAGATTTCACCAAGGTGGATGCATGCCTGAAGTTAAGTCGCGCCTCCTGCAATCGATACTGAAAGAACAGAAGCGGAGAGCCGTAAAGGATCGCGCTGTCTACGAAGAACTAGGCGTGCCGCAGCAGACCTACAGCACCTGGAAGGCCGGCGTCATTCCAAGACCTAGGCAATTCCCGGCGATTGCCGCCTTCCTGGGTGTCTCCGAAGATGACGTGGCAGAGATGGCTCGCGAGGCGTCCGAAACCTCCCCCTCCATCACGCCCATTACAGTTGCCCGCACCTACGGCAAGATATCCGACCGCAAGGCTGGCAAGTTCAAGTTTGAACCCATCAATGACGGTCGCAAGCGTATCCCAGAAGGCCGTTACGCCATCGTCATCGATACCAAGGTTATGGAGCCTGTCTTCCACGTTGGCGTGAAAGCCTGGCTTGACCCTGCCCGATGGCCCGCCGTCGGTGACGACGTGCTTGCGCATTCGGGCGGCTTCGCCTGGATCGGGCGATTCGAAGGAATGAGCAACGGTGCGGTTCAGCTTAGCCGCTACGACGGATCGCAGCTTGAAGTGAAAAACGTGGAAGCTGTTCATGTCATCGTCCTTTCGGAGCGGGTGGTTACGGCATAACAGGTTGGCCGCCCGCAATGCCGCTTGACAATTCCTACAAATTTGTGTAGGAGATTGGCTGTCCGCTGTGGTGGCGGATATGGAACACGCGCTTTGATCCCGCCTTACGGCGAAGGTCTCCTCAGCGTGTCAGTACGGAGAAGGGGCGGAGTTACGGGTGGTGCCGGCTCATTACGCCCCTTTTCGTTTTCTGCTGCATGCACGACAACGCCGGCAGAGCTTCATGCTCCACCGGCGTTAAGTTTTCGAAGTCATTGTTTGCGGTCTTTCTCATAGTAGTCTCCCCTTCTGGCATTATTGGTTTTGTTATCGCCAGTCGGTTGCTGGCGCTTACGGCGGCCCGGTCACTGGCCGCCATCTTCTTCTGCGGTCGGGAACCTCATGCTCCCATCTTCTTCTCGCCATCATGGCGCTCATGCCGATCAGCGCTTGGGTCGTCGATCGTCTTCTTTCGCAATCCTTAAACATGCGCATTCCCTTTCATGCTGCAGGTTCGTCTTTCGGGTCTCTTGCCCTGTCGGCTTCTTGTGTGGCCGCTGTTGATTCACAAACTAACACAAACAAATTTAAGGTCAATAAGTTTGTTTGTGTGAATGCGTTATTTTTGATAATTGATTGTAGAAATCAGGGATCAAGGAAATGGAAACGGCCCTCACCCGCCTGCTCAATGAAAAACTTCGTGAAAAATTTGACGGCAACGCAAGCGAGCTCGCTCGGGTCGTTGGCACCAGCCAGCAGAACATCAGCAACTGGTTGAATGGGGATGTTATCAAACCTTCCTATTGGAAGGCGGCGGCGCGTGCTCTTGGTCTGCGAGAAATAGAACTAGACTCAATTATGTTGGCGGTTCGAAGGGATGCTGGACCCGATCTCCCCGCGGAGGCATGGGTACGAGATCTGGGCTTTCGAAAAATGCCACACACTGAAGACGAAGTCCCCGATTTCGATGATCGGATCCCTCTGCTGCGGCCCACTCGGCAGGCGCCAAACGCCACCGTTGCCCCCCGCCAACAGATTGTAACAACCAACAAAATGCTCCCCGTTCTTGGCATGGCTGTCGGCGGTGAAGATGGCCGTTACATATTTAATGGTAGCGTGATCGACTATGTTGTCTGCCCTCCGTCTCTAGAGAACGTGGCGGGAGCCTATGCGGTCTATATTGATGGCGAGTCGATGTATCCTCGCTTTAAGGCTGGCGAGACCGTGTGGGTCCACCCAGGTAAGCCAGCTCGTCGAGGCGACGACGTGATTGTGCAACTCAAACCTAT
This sequence comes from Agrobacterium sp. El2ro-1b, assembly GCF_048298475.1. NCBI lineage: Bacteria > Pseudomonadati > Pseudomonadota > Alphaproteobacteria > Hyphomicrobiales > Rhizobiaceae > Agrobacterium > Agrobacterium sp. El2ro-1b. The sequence continues at coordinate 1,507,141 of NZ_CP103458.1, forward strand.
AGAAGACGATGGCTCTCCCCCTTGGGGCTACGTCAAAGAATACGTCGGCCGGCAGGGCAACAACCTGGTTCTCCGGCAGTACAATCCACCAATCGAGATCCAGTTTGACGTCAACGAGGTTCTCACGACTCACCCGATCGTACTGGCCGGAAAATACTAAAAAACACAAATTAACAAACTTTGTGATTGACGATAAAAGTTTGTAGGTCTATATCTCCTCTTGTACCCAGCAAACCAAGCTGGCCACCACAAAAGGAGACAGACCATGTACAGACCGCGTCCAGAAGAGTTCGACAATATCTCTGTAGCCGCACACGGCGCGACTGCCCAGTCCGATGAGCCAATGAAGCGCCCGGACCACAAGGCCAAGAAGCACGGCAAGCCCAAGACGAAATACGAATACATGCGCCGCTTCCCCAAGAAGCCGCGCAACGGCGAGGAAGTCGGCGGTGGCCACTTCGTATTCCGCCGTGGTGACAGCACTGGACGCATTCGTCCCTGCATGTGGCCCTTCGAGCATCCCTCCTATGATTCCGCACTGGTCGAAGCCGCCCGCCTGCACTCTGAGCACGGCGGCACCTTTGAAGTGTTCGTTCGCATCGGCAGCGTCGAGGCGCTGGAGGCTGGCGAATGAGCGCAGCTGCTGTTGAGAAGCCGACAGTTCAGCAGATCATCACCGAAGAGCATGCCGACCTGTTGCGGGACATAGCCAGTTTTCTGGCTTTGTCGCTCTTCATAGCCGCAGTGCTGATCTGGGCTTACTGACACCCGCCCCGCATAGGGCTTCAGACAAGGGATAGGGAAATGGGAATCTTTGACCCGCCAACATTTGAGACGGCGATGTAAGGGATCAAGGCGTGGGACCGCTCCGTCAAGAACATGCCGCTTCTGTCCGATCAGATGCGCGGCATGAAAGACGGCCAGCAAACTTGGTCTACCACGCACGACTGGTCCGCAGTTCGTGATGGCCTGAGATTATTGGGACTTTTGAAGGATTTGCCGCCAACCTGCGATGACGGGTGGCGGATACCGACGACTGAGATCACAGAGTTAGGTTGCGAGGTTCGCGCCGCACTCCAATCCCCCACCAAGTAACCACAGCACACCACCCACCACCACACCACACCCGAGGAGACAATCATGTCCAGAAGACGCGACAACACCTACACCCCTGCCCCTTATGCCGGCGACGGCCTTGAAGTCGTAGCCAACCTTTCATCTGAAACCGCACCGACTACCGTTCTCATGGCTGTCGCCAAATGGCACGAGCGCAGGAAGGGCGGCCGCAATCGCGTCATTGCCTCCAAGCTTCGTGCTCTCGTCGCGGCGAATGATAATGGGAGGAGAAGATGAGCGTGGGGGGTATCGCTACGGCAGTGTCTAAGACTGCCCTGTCCGCTGCGGAGCCAGTGGCGTGGATTAACCAGCAAGAACTGCGATATCTCGAAATGGTGTCGGGCAATAACGGCTGGGGAAACCATCTGCGAAGCGTAACACTTGGCGGCGAGGAGGAAGGACGTTCGCCCCTCTACGCCAAACCTCCTGCGCCATCCTTGGCCGTGAAGGCTTTGGACTTCGACACCGTCTATGTGATCCCACGCGAGATGACAGACGAGGAATGGGCAGAGGTCAAATACAACGTTGATCGGAAGGCGAACCCTGACATTGATCTCTGGCGCATCAAGGAGGCCGTGAAATACGCGAACTTCATCGCCGGTCATCGTGGCCGCTCCGCCCTCTCCGCACAGGTGCAAGAAACGAATTGCGCCAAGTGCGGCTTGAAAAAGCATACCCCTCTGCGCGTAGACAGAATGGGCGGTTATGTCTGCCTGACCTGCATAGATATCGCCCTCTCCGCACAGGTGCAGGACGTGGCGGGGTGGCAGCTTGTGCCGGTGGAACCGACAGCAGAAATGGAAGATGCTGCACGGCACCTGATGATGTGGCTGGACTTCGCTCGGCCAACGGAAGCGGCCCTCATAGCTCATTGCAAACGACTCGGCAAAGAGCCGCCACCTGAATGCCGTGACGTTGATCATGTACCGCCTAAAGCCATGCGGCTGTTTTGGGTGTATCGCGCGATGCTCGCCGCAGCACCCGCGAAGCAGGAGGCCACCGATGTCACCAGCCAATGACAACGCCCCTCGCCTCATGGGCAGAAGAGAAGCTGCAGAATATCTTGGCATAGCCGAGTCCACGTTCTCGACGTGGGTGGCCACTCTCAAGATGCCGCAGCCGATCGCCGGCACCAGAAAATGGGACAAAAAGGCGATCGATGCTCGCCTTGACGAATTGAGCGGCTTGGCGGTCAATGACAATGAAGACCCATATGAGAAATGGATGAGGGAAAATGCGAGTTAAGCTCAAAGGGCTGATGAAGGTCAAAAAGACCCTCGCGAGCGGCAAGACCATCTATTACTGCTACGCCTGGCGCGGCGGTCCGCTTCTCAAAACAAAGAGCGGCGAGCCAATGCAGCCGGGCGATCCCATGTTGATCAAGGCGTTTTCGGACGCGACGAAGGATCGCCACGTTGACCCAAGCGAAACGTTGGGAGCCCTCATCACCGAATATAGGGCGTCGACCGAGTTCTTATCGAAAGCAGACAAGACACGCCGAGAATATGACCGGTACCTCGATCTAATTCGACAGAAGTTCGGCAAGGCACCATTCTTCATGCTTCAGGATCCGCGCTACCGAGGCGAGCTCAAGAAGTGGCGCGACAGCATGGCGGACAGGCCTCGCACAGCGGATTATGCGTGGACCACCCTTGCCCGCATCCTTTCCTTCGGCAAGGACCGCGGCAAGCTGTCAGTGAACATTGCGGAGAAAGGCGGCCGCCTTTATTCCGCCGACCGCACCGAAAACATCTGGACCGAAGATCACTTGCAGAAGCTGTTCGCCGTTGCGACGAAAGAGATAAAGGCTGCAGTTATCTTCGCCCTGTGGACAGGTCAGCGGAAAGGCGACCTGCTGGTTGCCCCATGGAGCGACTACGACGGCAAGACCATCAAGGTTAAGCAGAGCAAGACCGGCGCACGCGTAAAAATCCCTTGCGGCAACGAACTGAAACAGATTTTGGACGCGATGCCGCGACGGTCGACGGTGATTCTCACCAACACGAGAAAGAAAATCCCGTGGACGTCGGATGGCTTCGACACATCGTTCCAAAAAACAAAAGCAAAGGCTGGTATCGAGGATCTGACCTTCCATGACCTTCGCGGAACGGCTGTGACCCGTCTGGCCATGGCAGGATGCAACAACAGCCAAATCGCGTCCATCACCGGCCACAGCCTACGCGATGTCGACGCTATCCTTGACGCTCACTATCTGGGCGGACGAGCTGAACTCGCCGAGCAAGCAATTGCCAAGCTGGAGGATTATCAGGGGCAAAAGAAGTAGCTTGACGCAACCCTGAATGTAACCTTACTGTAAGGCGACTGAATTATTCAGTCGCTTTTTCAGTTTGCAGACTTACTGTAAGTCTTTGAAACTCGATGTACGTTACAAGATGCAGTTTGAAATTAAGCGCTTTAAAAACATTACATAAAAGACTGACTTTTAATCAGTAGGTCCAGGGTTCGAATCCCTGCGCTCTCACCAACGGAATCAATCACTTATCCGTTGAAAATACCCTTCACGCCGGTGAGATCATCCTCACATATGTGTCGCATCGAATGCTCCTGTCGGTTCTGCGGACATTTCTGTCACCGACGTGACGCATAGCCTCGCTTCCTTGTGGCGGCGGCGCAGGACACCCTTAAACAACCACCGCTACTTCTTTGCACCACTTGCGATCAGCATACGGACAAGAGCCGTGTCGCCAGTTTGTTTTGCAAATGAGAGAGCAGTTTCGCCAGCGGAGCCCTCGGCATTCGGATCTGCCCCTTGGGCGAGAAGCGCAGCCACCACATCAGGGCCGTTCTGCTGATTATTCGCCTGCATGATCAATGGCGTCCATCCCTTCTCATCGCGGGCATCGATATTCGCACCGCGCCTGACAAGCAGGGAAACGGTGTCTGGATCGGTGATGATATGGAGAATGGTCACGCCTTCGTCGTTCGCCGCGTTGATGTCGCCACCATTTTTAAGCAGAAGGTCGAGCACCTGCTCTTCGGGGTATATGTCGATGAGATGGATCGGCTGGAAACCGAACTTGTCTCTTGACGTTGCCAGACTGGGGTCAGCCGCAATCATGGTTCGAACGGTTTGGACATCGCCCACCTGAATGGCGTGGTGGAAGGCACCCACCCTGTCGGCATCCGTCGCCGGCGCTGACACGGCGGAAAGTCCAAAAACCATCAGCACGATGAGAAACGAGCGCGGTAGCATTGCGATCCAGAATGTTGAGTATCGCCCGATAACGGAGTCCCTGATCGGCGGGCCTCACGGTCCGCCCATGTTCTACTTGTTTTTAGCTTGATCGTGATGCCACTTGATGGAGAAAAACATGCCAACGCCTAACACGATAAGCTTGAACGGCAAGAAGACTAAAGGGAAAAAATCCCACATTTTGGACACTTCCAGACTTTGATTTAACACTCTGTGATAAAAGAGAATTACCTCAAAACTCCCTCACGCAACATCAGGCATTTTGACGCGGGTGGCTCGTAATATCACCACGTCGCGGCCTGCCGCCCTTTGGATGACCATCCCTACCGATAAGCGTAGATGTACCGGGCGATATTGTCGTAAAAGCTGGAAAGATAGGCGGGAACCCGACTGAAACGGGCAAACTTGCTGCCCCTATATTCGTCACGCGTGCCGACCAGCGTATCCGGGTCGCCGAATGGCAGGAAATCCTTATCGGTGATGTAGACCTCAGTGCCATAACCCCAGCCACATTCAAGAGCCCGGTCGAAGGGCAGCGTCATCCTTCGTGCCGTCTTGAGGAAACGCTCCGCAGCCCTGCGGGAGATGATGTAGCAGGCAGACGAGCCCTGCGGGCCATAGATGCACCGGCCGAACGTATCACCAAGGGCACTGGTTTTGCGGCCCTTGAAGCCCTTTCGACGGTGATTGGTCAGTTTTATGATCGCGTCGTCAGGCATCACCGCAACCATGGCCTTGACCCGTTCCGAGAAATCCGGCGTGAAGGCGACGTCATCTTCGACGATCACGGCGACAGGCGCATCGGTCGCGAGGAAGATTTCAAGCGCTTTGATATGGCTGGCGTAACAGCCATATTCTACCGGCAGGGCGTGGCGGCCATTGCGCAGCTCGAAGCCGCGCCGGTCGAAATCCCGCCAGCCGACAGGGGAAATGGTCTTGCCGTCCACCCCCTCTACTGGCCGCAGGTCGAGACCGAGGCCGGAGGCGCCTTCCAGCATCTTCTCCAGCCGCGACCGTGCGCGAGCAATCGAAACGATATAGATCGGGAAAGTCGAGGCATGCTGCATTCGAAGGCACCATAAGCGGGACAGAACGAACCGCCTCCTACAGCAAGCCGGGCCATCCGTCCATGCGGCTGCGATCTCCAGTCTTGTCGGAAGATGCGCCGAGTGGCCGTAATGCCGAAAAAACGAGCGGGATTATTTGCGCGGGGCGGTTCGGCGGCAGCGCCAGTTCCAGTCACGCGCTTCGCCGGTATCCATATGCACTGACTCAGTATGGCAATAGGTGCCCACGCCGCCACGATCCGGCAGGGAACGCAGATAGGCGGCGAGTTCCCATTTGGAAACACCCTTGATCTGGATGTCGGCGGCATCGCAGGTATAGTGCTTGGAGCCCTGCCGAATTCCCTTCGGCGGGCGATAACCGGAGGTGACGATCGCCGGGCTGTTATAGTGACGCTCCACATCCTTGATCATCCGCACCAGTTCCGGCTTGAAACAGCCGACTTCGACGTGGTCCGTCTGCAGGAAAAGACCGTTCGGGGAAACGCGGGTGAGACCCGAGAGGGAGGCGAGCTTCATCAGGCCGGTCGGCTGGTCATCCTCTTCATCGAGATGGGCGTCGTCGAATTCCTCGGACATCATCGCGCGGCCGGAAAGCGCAATACCCATAGACCCGTCAGCCGCTCCGGATAAGGCGGCGACCTCAGTATTGCCGGCCGTGCCGCTTTCGATCATTTTTGGCAGACGCTTCTTGGCGGCACCGGCGAAAAATGCCGCAAGCGTCAGGCTCTTGCCCTCGCCTTCTCGCCCCTCACCCGTCGCTGCGGCATTGGTGGCAGGCTGCGCAGCCGCGCGTTGTTCCGGCTGCGGCACCGGCACGGCGGCGGGCTGACGATTTTCGCTATGCTGTTCCGGCGGCACCTGAACGGCTACCGGAACAGGGACCGGCGCGGCAACGGGCTGCGGCTGCGTCGGCTGTATCGGCGCGGAATAGACACTGCTGACGGCGGGAATGATTTTCTGGGCGGAACCGCCCTGGGCTGCGGCCACGCCTTGAGCGGCTGCAGAACCGGGATGCGTCGCTGTGGAATAGATGCTGGACGTCCCGGCGGAAATTGCCGTCGGCTGCGTCGTCAGTCCGCCTATATCGGCGGCTGCACCATAACCCTGTGCGGGGCTACCGGGCGCCTGGTGTTGGGCCGGAACGTTGTTTACGCCGGCCGCCGATGCGACGGCGGGATCCACATAATGCCCCGGCTGCGCGCCGGTCGCCGGCGAAGCAACGGCGGCGGCGGCTGTCTGCGGCTTGTGCTGTGCGGCAATTTCCGGCTTCTTCGCCGTGGCGGCCATCTCGTCATCCGTCACCGCTGAAACGCAACCGGAAAGCCCGAGCAGCGAAACCGCGACGACAAAACGCTGACAGGAAAGGCGTCCTTTCGCATTCTCTGCAGTTTTCATGGATGGCCTCCGTATCTTGCATTTTCACCAGCAGCACGGCAACGGAATCGTGCGCTTCCCCGAAACGGAACAGGCCGTTTTTGATTCGCGGACTATGCCTCATCCCCGCGGGACAAGGCAAGTGCGCGAAAAACCGCCCTTATTCGCTCAAAAAACCCTACCAGGAACCGGTATTCTGCATAGATATCCACGGTTCGGCTGGTGCGAGGCTTTCGCCTTTCTGCAAAATTTCGAATGAAATACCATCCGGTGACCGCACAAAAGCCATGTGCCCGTCACGCGGCGGACGGTTGATGACGATGCCGCTCTGTTGAAGACGCGCACAGAAGTCGTAGATATTGTCGACTTCATAAGCCAGGTGGCCGAAATTGCGGCCGCCGGTATAATCCTCAGTATCCCAGTTATAGGTGAGCTCCAGGCACGGCGCCTTGTTTTCCTTCGCCGCAGCAATGTCGTCGCGGGCGGCAAGAAACACCAGCGTAAACCGGCCTTTTTCATTCTCGATTCGGCGTATTTCCGTGAGACCCAGAAGGTCGACGTAGAATTTAAGTGATTCGCCAAGGTCTTTGACGCGAACCATCGTGTGCAGATACCGCATTTTATTCCTCTCCATTACACGGGTCCGAAGCCGTTAAACGCACGATGGCAAGCCCCGGACAAGGACGGCGACATAAAAGCAGGTGCGTAAATCAAAAACTAGGGCTTGCGTGAAACCGTTACCAAGATGTTAATCTGGCGCACAGGAATCAGTTGACCGGTGTATGGCGCGTAATCGAGGGGTTGGCAGGATATGGCTGATAGGATGTCATCGAAAACGATAGTCGATGTCGAGGACCTTTCGGGCGATGCCGTCGACCTGACCGAAATCACCGGCGTCGTGAAATGGTTCGACGTCGCCAAGGGTTTCGGCTTCATCGTGCCCGATAATGGCACACAGGATGTGCTGCTGCACGTCTCGTGCCTGCGCCGCGACGGTTACCAGACCATACTTGAAGGCACGCGAATCGTCGCCCTCATCCAGCGGCGCGACCGCGGTTTCCAGGTTTTCCGCATCCTGTCCATGGATCAGTCGACCGCCGTTCACCCGTCGCAGCTGCCGCCGGTGCGCACCCATGTGCAGGTGACGCCGTATAGCGGGCTTGAGCGCGCCATCGTCAAGTGGTTCAACCGCACCAAGGGTTTCGGTTTCCTGACGCGCGGCGAAGGAACGGAAGATATTTTCGTGCATATGGAAACGCTGCGCCGTTTCGGCCTGACGGAGCTGCGGCCCGGCCAGGTGGTGCTGGTGCGTTACGGCGATGGCGACAAGGGCCTGATGGCGGCGGAAATCCATCCCGATAACCCGGTTTCCATCGGGATGTCGCATTGATGTCCGGCCTGCGTCCCATGCTGAAAAGTGCCGTCATGGCGCTTGTTTTTTTCACGCTAGCCGGCGCCGCACACTCTCAGGAACGCCAGACATTCACCTCCGAGCCGCTGACCATCGAGACGGCCTCGGGCAAAACCCAGGACTTCGTTGCCGAACTGGCGCTGGACGACGCCCAGCGCTCGCAGGGCCTGATGTTCCGCAAGTCCATGCCGCCAGAAAACGGCATGCTTTTCGATTTCGGTGAAACACGCGCCGTCGCCATGTGGATGCGCAACACCCTCATCCCGCTCGATATGCTGTTCATCGCCAGTGACGGCCGAATCACTCATATCCATGAAAACGCGGTTCCCCATTCGGAAGCGATCATCAGCTCCCGCGGGCCCGTGAAATTTGTGCTTGAGCTGAATGGAGGCGCCGCGAAACGTTATGGCATCAAGCCTGGCGACATTGTCCGCAGCGCGCAGATCGGCAACCGAAAATAACATTGCCGCGTTATTGTGTCTGAATGAGCCGGACGACCTTTCGCCCGGCTGGCGCAATAATCAGTAAACCGGCTCGATATGGCTCAAAATCCGGCAATTGGAGATGGAAGCGGCAAGATTGATGGCGATGTCGATCGCCTCGACCGAATCGGCCGTGCCTTCCAGATAGATCACGTCATTTTCGACGGTCGCGGAAATGCGCGACTTTTCGAGACCCGATTCGAAGGCCAGCGCCGAAGTGATTGCCTGACATACGCCAGCCATGCGGTCTCCGAAAAAGCTTTCCTGAATGCCTGACAAATTGAACATATGCGTTCTCCTTCTTATGGACACAACAACGCCCCGAGGGCGGTTTTGTTCATCTCCGGTTCATCTATTTGTTCATCTTCCATTCATCTTGGAAAATTGGAACCCCCTGATCGATCACATTTTAGGTGATCGGGAACCATTTCGTGAGGCGAGCATTTCGCGCATGGGAGCAAACACCGCCATGAAGGCGCGTGAAACAGGGAGGAAAATGACATGCTGATCAACAGAACAGAGCCGTGTCACCACGCCTCGTGGATGAAACCGGTGGCAATCCACCTGCCGCTTTGCGTCGCCGTGGAGATCTACAGCCCGCTGGTGGCGCTCGACATGCTGATGTACCGCTGGCCCGAGGAACATGGGCCTGAATATGAAGAAGCGCGCAGAAACTGCCTCAATGCCATTGCTGGCAAATGTGACATCGAGATAGCACGGGAATCGTTTCTCGTTGCAAGCAGTCATGCCCATATCCTGAACGTCCACTAAAAGTTACTGACCGTCATGATGATTGAGCCCTTCTTCATGAAGGGCTTTTCTTTGCGCGAGGCTTCCGCAGCGCTTTCGTGCACGGCGCAGCCTCGCGCCTGCCGATCATGACATGTAACTGTCACGCAAACGTTATAATCGGCAGAGACGAATTCCATGGAATCGATTGGCGGGTGACCCGCCGAAAGCTTGGGAGTGGAACTGGCCAGCATGGAAACCGTCTTTGCCCTTTGCGCAATTATGCTCCTCGCCTTTAATCTTCTCGGCATTGTTCTCGCCGGCTGGCGACTGACGAGACGGGACGCGGAAAACGATCTTGTCCAGCAAAAGCCGCCGGTCTCGCTGGTGGTGCCGTTGCGGGGCGTCGAGAACTTCACGCCGCTGACGCTCTCGCGTGCCTTCGGGCTCGACTGGCCGGATTATGAGCTGCTGTTCTGCGTCGCAGACGAATCCGATCCCGTGATCGCGGAAGTCCGCAAGGCCGCGGCCGCATTTCCCTCGGTCTCCATGCAATTGCTGATCGGTGACGACCGCGTCAGCGCCAATCCGAAGCTGAACAATTGCGTCAAGGGCTGGCGGGCCGCCGGGCATGAATGGGTGATTCTCGCCGATTCGAACGTGCTGATGCCAAAGTCCTACATTGCCACAATGATGTCGGCCTGGCGGCCGGATAGCGGGCTGGTCTGCTCGCCACCGCTCGGTTCCCGCCCTGTGGGGTTCTGGGCCAATGTGGAATGCGCCTTCCTCAATGGCTCGCAGGGCCGCTGGCAATATGCAGCGGAAGCGATCGGCATCGGTTTCGCACAGGGCAAATCGATGTTGTGGAACAAGCCGTTCCTGGAGGACCGTGGCGGCATTCGCGCACTCGCCGCCGAAATCGCCGAGGACGCCGCGTCCACGAAGCTGGTGCGAAGCGCCGGCCGCAAGGTGCATCTGGTCTCCGCCCCATTCGAGCAACCGCTCGGCCAGCGCCATGCCGGCGAAATCTGGTCACGCCAAACCCGCTGGGCGCGGCTGAGACGCGTGACCTTTCCGCAATATTTCGCACCGGAAATCCTGACCGGCGCGCTGCCGCCGCTTCTTTTCGCACTTGCCGCCGCCGCCATGATGGATGTGAACCTCGCCGCGACCGCCTCCGTCGTCCTCGCCCTCATGTACGGCCCGGAACTGGCGCTCGCTGCCCTCAATGGCTGGCCGGTATCGCTCTATACGCTGCCGGCCATGATCGCCCGCGACCTGATCATGCCCGTCGTCTGGGCGCGCAGCTGGATCGGCAGCGCGGTGGCCTGGCGCGGCAATGTCATGACGATCGGCACGGCTGAGAGCACCCTGGCGGGTCCGCCTGCGGAATAACTGAGAATATTTCCTGGGAGTTACGCCGGAAAGCTGATGTTCAGCTTTAAAATGGTCGGAGTGGAGAGATTCGAACTCCCGACCCTCTGGTCCCAAACCAGATGCGCTACCAGACTGCGCTACACTCCGCCGAGGCGATGGCTGGGGAATACACGGTTCACCTGAAGTCCGCAACAGGGAAATTCATCTTTGTTCAGTCATGGCCTAGATCGGCAAAATCCGCGGCCGGCGTGGCAGCGGTGGGATAAGGAAAGCGCGGGATAATCGTCTTGACTCTCACCTGAAGTCAGTCCATTTCAAATTCAACGTTCCTGACACGATTTGGTTATTCTATTCAGGTACGTGAAGAATAATTCGGGGATGTAAACGCCCCACTGTCCAACCGGAGCAGTTTCGACATGTCTGCGAAGATTTACCGCCCTGCAAAAACCGCCATGCAATCCGGCACGGCAAAGACCAATGTCTGGGTTCTGGAATTCGACGCCGAGGTTCCGCGCAAGATCGATCCGATCATGGGCTACACCTCCAGTTCCGACATGAAGCAGCAGGTCAAGCTGACATTCGAAACGCAGGAACAGGCCGAAGCCTATGCACAGCGCAAGGGCATCGAATACCGCGTCATCCTGCCGAAGGAAGCAACCCGCAAGGTGGTTTCCTACACCGACAATTTCCGCTTCAACCGCACCCAGCCCTGGACGCACTGAAACGGCGCACTGAAACACGCCCATTGAAGATTTCTGCTGGAGCATCCATTGCCCGGCATAACGGCCCCTTAGCTCAGCTGGATAGAGCGTCGACCTTCTAAGTCGAATGTCGCAGGTTCGAATCCTGCAGGGGTCGCCACCGCTCCTCAAATCACCGATGAATGACTGGACGGATTTTATCGCAGCACGCGATCAGTCTGCGTTTGCATCGCGGTTGTTCTTCATCGTTCTCCATTTCACGAGATAACCGAAACCCGGCCCTATCAGCATGCCGCCGATAACCCACTCGACCAGGGTCAAGGGTCGCTCATCCGGATCGTGACCAGTGACGTAGAGAAAGAGAAAAAACGCGACCACGCCGCCGGTCAGGAGCGTGAGCGGAAAAAGGACACTGTCGCGAAAACCCTTCATACATTCCACCTCCCTTGGCTGTGTTGATAAAGGTATTGGGTATGAGCCTACGGGCAAGCTGCTATTACAGTAGCGTCTACAAGTATCGCTTGGGCAACTTGCGCCAATTGCAGACACCTCAAATTGCTCCGGGAGGGATCATTTCGCCCATATCTGACTTTAGGAAGGCTATGTACTTCGCCAAAAACGGACGTGCCTCACGTCAACGGCTACTGCTTACTCGAGATCAATTTGATTGAAGACTGCCGAAACATGGATATCGATCATTTCCAGAGGGGCCGTCCCAGTGTTTTGATATTTGTGCGGCACGTTCGCAGGACCGAAAACGATCTGCCCCGCAGTTACGCAAAATTCTTGGCCGCCGACTGTAAATTTTGCCTCGCCACTTCGAACTATAAAAATCTCGTCGTAAGGATGCTGATGAAGCTTGGGACCCTTGCCGATTTCATCGGTGCTAAAGAACATCACAGACGCGTTTGTGCCAAATGCCTTTCCCTCAAACTCGCCGTGCCAGACATTTTCGGACTCCGCCCATTCTGCGCGGTTCATCACGCGTGCCCCTGTCATCGCTATCTCCTAATCAGGTCAGTGCGGTTGCAACTTAAGGCATAGCCGACTGGCAGCCACTTCGATAGTGTCGGTTTCAAACGGCCACTTGCTAAAGCCGCCTGTCCGCAACCCACCCCACCTCGACCTTTAGGAAACCAATCCCGGAATGACCGTTCAGGACCAACAGCCGCCATCAGAATCGGCCGTGCCCCAAACCTCAATCGCCTCCAGAAACACCCGCTTTAGCCGACTTGCACACTTGCGCCGTCCACTCTGCCCAAAGCAAAAGCGCCAACGCTGGCCCTTTCGCCCTACCCCCGCCCCATCAGCGTGAAATACCCCCAAGCCGCCACAAAAAACGCGACGACAGCCACAATCGTCAGCGCCTTCTTCGCTTTCGGCCCCATCGGCTGGCGCGGTTTTTTCGGTGGCACCGGTTTGCGGAACTTCACCACATTGTCGTTCATTCTATCATCGTCCTGAATGTCATTGCTGAAACCTCTGCTGTTTTAGTGGCATCGGCCTTTCCAGTGCTTATCTCTAGCAGACCAGAACTATCATAAATATTACCAAGTTTTCACTTCACCCTAGAGGCAAGCTATGTCACTTCCCACAATCAGAGGAATACACAGCGACGGACGGATGGACAAAGCGCAGAGCTGAAACAACCCTCTGTGGTATTTTGAATTTTGCGGGTGACGAGAATGAATGACGCCAACGGCAATGGCCGCGATACACCAGACAGCCAGCCCGATCTGCGTGAGATTCTGGGAACGAACAGAAACGGCCGGAAGAAGAAATCGCGTCGGTTTCTTTATATCGCGGCGGCCATTGTGCTGATTGGCGGCGGCCTTGGATATTATTACCAGTCACGCGCGGCGGGTGTTGCCTACAACTACACCACGGAACCTGCACGTCAGGGCGATCTTTCCGTCATCGTCACCTCCACCGGCTCGGTGCAGCCGACGGATCAGGTCGATATATCGAGTGAATTGTCCGGCACGGTGCGCAAGGTCAACGTCACCTACAATACGCCGGTCAAATCAGGCGATATTCTGGCCGAGCTCGACACCAACAAGCTCGAAGCCGATGTGCAGAGCGCCCGCGCCAAACTCGCCTCCGCCAAGGCCAACGTGCTGAAGGCGCGGGCCGATCTCGGCTCGGCAAAGACATCCATGGAGCGTCTGCGGTCTCTGGTGCAGAATAGGGTGTCCAGCCAGCAGGATTTGGATGCCGCACAATTCACCCACGATGCTGCCGCCGCGACGTTGCAGGTCAACGAGGCGACCGTGCTTTCAGCAGAGGCGGATCTGCGGCTCGCCGAGGTCAATCTCGGCAAAGCCAAGATCGTCTCGCCCATCGATGGCGTCATCCTCACCCGCAGCGTCGATCCCGGCGCCACCGTCGCCTCCTCGCTCAACGCGCCTGTGCTCTTCACCATCGCCGGCGATCTGCGCCATATGGAATTGCAGGTTTCGGTGGATGAGGCGGATGTCGGCAAGGTCGAAACCGGGCAGAAGGCCACGTTTAACGTCGATGCCTATCCCGACCGCAGCTTCCCGGCCGAAATCGAGACTGTCCGCTTCGCGTCCGAAACCGTATCCAATGTGGTGACCTATAAGGGCATATTGACTGTCGATAATGCCGAACTGCTGCTGCGCCCGGGCATGACCGCAACTGCCAATATCGTTGTTGAAGAAATCAAAGACACACTGCTGGTGCCGAATTCCGCGCTTCGCTACACGCCGCCGCGCGAATCCGCTTCCCGTGGCGGCGGGTTGATGAGCCTGTTCCGCCCGCCCCGCATGGGCCGCTCGCAGAACCGCGACGCCGGTCAGGCCGCGACGGGCAAAAGAACCGTCTGGGTGCTGCGCAACAACGCGCCCGTCTCCGTCGCCATCGAAACCGGCTCCACCGACGGCCAGCACACCGTGGTAAAATCGGGCGAGCTGAAAGCCGATGATCTGGTGATTACCGACGCTACGACCCGCAACGCCGGCTGACGGGGGAGAACCGCATGCAACAGCCGCCGCTCATCGAATTCCGCAATGTCGTCAAGCAATATGGCCGCGGCGAAGCAACCATTCGCGCGCTCGATGGCGTCAGCCTGTCGATCCACGAGAGGGAATTCGTCGCCATCATGGGGCCATCAGGCTCGGGCAAATCCACCTCGATGAACATCATCGGCTGTCTGGATGTACCCACGGCTGGCGAATATCTGTTTCAGGGCGTGCCGACCAGCGGCTTCGATAATGAGCACCTGACGCTGCTGCGCCGGCACATGCTGGGTTTCGTGTTTCAGGGCTTCAATCTTCTTTCCCGCACCTCGGCGGTGGAAAATGTCGAGCTGCCGCTGGTCTATCGCGGCATGAAGGCCTCCGAACGGCGCGCCCGCGCCATGGAGGCGCTGGCACAGGTGGGTTTGAAGGGTCGCGAGGATCACACCACGCAGGAGCTTTCCGGCGGCCAACAGCAGCGTGTGGCCATTGCACGCGCCATCGTCACCCGCCCTGCCCTGCTTCTGGCCGACGAGCCGACGGGTAACCTCGATACCAAAACCAGCAACGAGATCATGGAACTGATCACGGCGCTCAATCGCGACAGGGGCATCACGGTCGTCATGGTCACCCATGAAGAGGATATTGCCGCCCACGCCGGACGCCTGCTGCGCTTCGTCGATGGCCACCTCGCCTCCGACAGCGCGGCCGACGAAAAGGAGACATCCGATGTTCTTTGAAACGTCACGTCTTGCGCTGCGCGCCATCAGCCGCAACCTTTTGCGCTCCTTCCTCACCGTGCTCGGCGTCGTCATTGGTGTGGCCGCCGTCATCGCCATGGTCACCATCGGCAACGGCACGACGGAACAGGTGAAATCGGAACTGTCGCGGCTCGGCACCAACATGCTGTTCGTGCGCCCCGGTCAGTTCGGCCCCGGCCGCGCCAGCACGGAAGCCAAGCGTTTCGATGACCGCGATGTTGAGGCCATCCGCAACCAGATATCAGGCATCCGCGCCGTCGCGCCACAGAACCGCAGTTCCGCGGCCACTGTCATTTTCGGCGGCAAGAACCACCAGACGAGCGTCATCGGCACCACCAACGATTATCTGATAGCGCAGGACTGGACCATTGCGCTCGGCCGCGATTTCCAGCCTGCCGAAGACCGCGGCGGCCAGATCGGCTGCATCATCGGCGAAACGGTGCGTCAGGAACTTTTTGGCGCGGAAAATCCTGTCGGACAGACAATCCGAGTCAGCAATATCTCCTGCCCCGTCATCGGTGTCCTCGCCAGAAAAGGTCAGTCCGGCCTCGGTGACGATCAGGACGACACCATCATCATGCCGCTCAAAATCCACCAGCGGCGCATCGGCGGCACCACCACCATCTCCTCGATCATGGTCTCGGCACAGGACGGCGTTTCCACCGCCAAGGTGCAGAGCGACCTGCAGAACCTGCTGCGTGAGCGGCGGCGCATCAACATTGGCCGCGAGGATGATTTCACCGTCAACGACATGACACAGATCGCCTCTGCCATGACCGGCACGACGACACTGCTCACCGGGCTTCTGGGTGCGGTCGCCGCCGTCAGCCTTCTTGTCGGCGGCATCGGCATCATGAACATCATGCTGGTGTCGGTGACAGAACGCACCCGCGAAATCGGCATCCGCCTCGCCATCGGCGCGCTCGAAAAACAGGTGCTGACGCAGTTTCTGGTCGAGGCCGTCATGTTATCGGCCTTCGGCGGTATCGTCGGCATTCTGACGGGGCTCGGCCTTGCTTACGGCGTCGTCAGCTTCCTCAACGTGCCCTTCGTCACCAGCCCGTCGATCATCTTCCTCGCCTTTGCCTTTTCAGCGGCCATCGGGGTGATTTTCGGTTACTTCCCGGCACGGCGGGCGGCGAGTTTGAGCCCGATCGAGGCGTTGCGGCACGAGTGAGGAAAGCGGTCGATGCTGCAACGGCTTCGAGCGAATAGGTTCACAAATTGCCGGAAGGGGTTTCTATGTTCAAATCGGTATCGGACAGCGCGGCTGCCGCTGACGGCGGTTCACTCGCCCTCTTCGTGGAGCGAATGGATGGGCAGACAGAGCAGTTTGTGATCAATCGCTCTTTAGCGGCACGCGGGACACCGGCTTACAACAAAATCGTATCGAACCTTCGGCCGCTCTCCGCAGACGATTGCAAGATGATCGCTGCCGCTCTCGAACCGCTATTGACGACGACGCCACCGATTCATCCGCTGGCGGATTTCATCAAAACACTCAAACAGCAGGCGTCGCACCTCGATAGCTGATTTCCGGCGACAGTCAGTTCCGGGAATTGAAATCCGACACCTCTCCTCCGTCATCCTCGGGCTTGTCCCGAGGATCTAATCACGTTGAGTAAAATCAATCAGTTGCGGATCCTCGGGACAAGCCAGAGGACGACGTCGCGTTTGGAGGAGCGCGCATACACAAGAAAAATCTGCTTCGCCGACGCACAGGGCGCGTTGGCTCTTAAACGCTTGCCTCAGCCTCACGCTGCTTCGCCAGCGCCGCCAGATCGGCAGGCTTCAATTCGACCGATTCACCACAGCCGCAGGCCGAGGTCTGGTTCGGATTATTGAAGGTGAAACCCGAACGCATCTTGGTCACTTCAAAATCCATCTGCGTGCCGAGCAGGTAGAGAACGGCGGAGGGCTGAACCCAGACCTTCGCACCGTCGAATTCAACCAGATCGTCCTTCGCATCCGCTTCGGTCACGAGGTCAATGGTATATTCCATGCCCGCGCAGCCACCCTTCTTGATGCCGATACGCACGCCCTTGGCGTCGGGTCCGGAATTATCGACGATTGCTTTAACACGCGAGGCGGCAGCCCCGGTCATGGTCATGATCGCAAAGCCCATGGGCTCATTCTCCTTCGACAATCGAGTTCAAGGCTCGATGCTTATGGAATTCAATTTAAGTGCACCCGACAATGTCATCAAGAGATGACGCCTGTCAAAATCGCTTCAGTCTCAATACCAGCCGACGGCGACCTGCGCTTCTTCCGACATGCGCTCCGGCGTCCATGGCGGATCGAAGGTCATCGACACGTCAACGCCGGAAACACCTTCGACAGCGCCAACAGCGTTTTCCACCCAGCCCGGCATTTCGCCAGCCACCGGGCAGCCCGGCGCTGTCAGCGTCATGACGATCTTCACCATACGGTCGTCCTCGATATCGATCTTGTAGATCAGACCGAGTTCGAAAATATCGGCCGGAATTTCCGGGTCGTAGACGGTTTTCAGCGCCGAGATCACGTCGTCGCTGAGACGCGCCAGCTCGTCGGGCGGAATGGAAGACGGCTTTGCCGCTTCTTCCGTTGCATCTTGTGTCTTTGCAGTGGCTTCCGCAGTCATGGTCTGATCCTCAATCCTGATCTCATCTATGCCGATATCAGGCGAAAAATTTGCGCGCATAGTCCAGCGCCTCAACAAGACGATCTACTTCGGCGCGGGTATTGTAAAGGCCGAACGATGCCCGGCATGTGGAGGTGACGCCGAACCGTTTCAAGAGCGGCATGGCGCAATGGGTGCCGGCCCGCACGGCAACGCCGCGCCGATCGATCACCATCGAGACGTCGTGGGCATGGATACCCTCGAGTTCGAAGGAGAAAATACCGCCCTTGTCAGGCGCATTGCCGATGATGCGCAGAGAGTTGACCTCGCGCAACCGCTCCGCGGCGTAAGCAGCAAGATCGGCCTCGTGGGCCGCAATCGCGGCACGGCCGAGATTGTCCATGTAATCCAGCGCGTAACCAAGCCCGATCGCCTGCACGATGGGCGGCGTGCCGGCTTCGAAACGGTGCGGCGGCTCGTTATAGGTGACATTGTCTTCGGAGACGTCGAGGATCATCTCGCCGCCGCCCTGGAACGGCCGCATCTCGCGCAAGCGATCAGCCTTGCCGTAGAGCACACCGATGCCCGAGGGACCGTAAAGCTTGTGGCCGGTCATCACATACCAGTCGCAATCGATATCGCGCACATCGACCGGCATATGAACCGCGCCCTGCGAACCATCGATCAGCACCGGAATACCGCGCTCATGGGCAATGCGGCAGATTTCCTTGACCGGCACGATGGTGCCGAGCGCATTCGACATATGGGTGATGGCAACGAGCTTGGTGCGCTCCGTCAGGCTCTTTTCGAAAGCCTCGATGTGGAACGCGCCGTCATCATCGACAGGCACCCAGACGAGCTTTGCGCCCTGCCGTTCCCGGATGAAATGCCACGGCACGATGTTGGAGTGATGCTCCATGATCGAGATGACGATCTCGTCACCCTCGCCGATCTTGGGCATGCCGTAACCGTAAGCGACCGTATTGATCGCCTCGGTCGAGGATTTGGTGAAGACGATCTCGTCCACCGAACCGGCGTTGAGGAAACGGCGCACCTTTTCGCGCGCCGCCTCATAGGCGTCGGTGGCGGCATTGGAGAGGAAATGTAGGCCGCGATGCACATTCGCATATTCGTTGGAATAAGCACGCGAGACGGCGTCGATCACCACCTGCGGTTTTTGAGCGGACGCGCCGTTGTCGAGATAGGTCAGCGGCTTGCCGTAGACCTCGCGCGACAGGATCGGAAAATCCTTGCGCACGGCTTCGACGTCATAAGGGGCCGCCACTGCGGCGCGTTCGCTCTCAGGCATGATGTTCCAGCCAGCCGGAGATGATCGCCTCCAGCGCCTCTACCAGATTTTCTTCTTCCAGTTCCTCGACGATCTCGGCGACGAAGGCGTTGACGAGCATCGCCCGCGCCTTGGCCCGCGGCACGCCGCGCGCCATCAGGTAATAGAGATGGTTGTCGTCGATATCGGCAACCGTCGCACCGTGACCGCACTGAACGTCGTCGGCGAAGATTTCAAGCTCCGGCTTTGCCGAGAACTCGCCATCGTCGGACATCAGCAGCGTATTGCACGCCATCTTCGCATCGGTCTTCTGGGCATCGGGTGCAACCCGGATCATGCCCTGGAAAATGCCCTTTGCACGGTCGAACACCACGTTGCGGAACACTTCCGTCGAGGTGGTGTTCGGCACGTTGTGGCCAAGCACCATCGTCACGTCGGTATGCGTTTCGCCACCCAAGAGGTTGACGCCGCGGACGATGAGATCAGTGCCCTCACCTTCCACGTCGATCCGCAGTTCCTGCCGCACCAGCTTGCCACCGGCATTGATGATGAAAATGCGCACCTTGGCATCCGCGCCGATTTTCATGCGCAGCTGGCCAAGATGAATATCGGCCGCACCCTGGCTCTGCAGGATGATCCAGGTCACTTCCGCGCCGTCTTCAACGACGATGTCGCTGACGGAGGACACCAGGGCCGCATCCGAAGTCACCGAAAGGTGACGCTCGATAACGGTCGCTTTGGAACCCTTGCCGAAGCGCACCGGGAAGCGGCTGTGAACCTGACCTGCCCCATGGACGGCCTGCAATTCGATCGGCTTTTCGATCTCGGCATCGGCCGGAATGTCGAGTACCAGACCATCGCGCACGAAGCTGCCGTTGATGCGGCCGATCACGTCGTCCTTGCTCGCTTCCGCAAGGCCTGCGGCAGCCGTGCCATCAAGCAGGCTCTCGGCGAAGCTGGAAACGCTGATGTCTTCGATCTTGCCGATATTGGCCGTGCCGTGCAGCACATAGGCGACGGGCGAACCGGCGACAAGCGATGCCTGCTTGTCGATAACGGGCGCAGGCTGGTCATCCGGAATGGCGCGCAGCAGCGTTTTCAGATCGGTGTAGTGCCAAGCCTCGATGCGACGGGTCGGAAGACCGCCGGTCTTCAGATCGTCGAACAGCACGTCACGGGCGGCGACAACCGCACCATTGCCCGGCAATTCGCTAAACTTGGCGGTATAGGCGTCGATCAGCGCGGTTTCCGCTGGCGTCAGCCGGTTGGTCGTTTGAATGTTCATGGACATCACCTCCTGGCCAAACTTAGGCCGCGTCACCGATGATGTCGGCGTAACCATTGTTTTCCAGCTCCAGCGCCAGAGCCTTGTCGCCCGAACGGATGATCTTGCCCTTGTAGAGAACGTGAACGCTGTCAGGCACGATGTAATCGAGCAGGCGCTGGTAGTGGGTGATGACGACGGTGGCACGATCCGGCGACTTCAGCGCATTGACGCCATCAGCCACGATCTTCAGGGCGTCGATGTCGAGACCGCTATCGGTTTCGTCGAGAACGCAGAGTTTTGGCTCCAGGAGTGCCATCTGCAGGATTTCAGCGCGCTTCTTCTCACCGCCAGAGAAGCCGACATTCAGCGGACGCTTCAGCATCTCCATGTCGATCTTCAGATCACCGGCCGCTTCCTTGACGCGGCGGATGAAGTCCGGCGTCGTCAACTCGGACTCGCCACGCGCTTTGCGCTGCTCGTTCATCGCAACCTTGAGGAACTGCATGGTGGCAACGCCGGGAATTTCGACCGGGTACTGGAAGGCCAGGAAAATGCCCTTGGCGGCGCGCTCGGCGGCGTCCAGCTCCAGAATGCTTTCGCCGTTATAGAGAATATCACCGGAGGTGACTTCATAATCTTCGCGGCCCGACAGGATGTAGGACAGCGTCGACTTGCCGGAACCGTTCGGCCCCATGATGGCGGCGACTTCACCAGCGGCAACCTTCAGGTTGAGGCCCTTGATGATCTCGGTTTCGGTATCGGCGATCTTTGCGTGCAGGTCGATGATTTCAAGCATGTTTTAGTTCCTATCCGTATTGCGGTTTCAAGGACCGCCTCGTGGACCCCATGGGCCTGTCTCAACTTTTACATCCGTCATCCTCGGGCTTGTCCCGAGGATCTAATCACGTCAATTATAGTCGCCCCACTTCCGCGTATTCTCATGCGGCCGATAGGCGTTGGCGATTTCGTTTATGCGCTCGTAAAGGTCCATCCAGGTCGGATTTAGTTCTTCTATCAACCTGATTTTCCATTCGCGCATATAACGCTTCAAAGATTTCTCCCGCTGGATTGCCAGCACGATGTTCGGGTGGGTCTCAAACCAGACGAGGTTCTTCGCCCGGTATCTCTCTGTGTAACCCTTCCGTACCGCGTTTCGATGCTCCCATATCCGTCCACATAAATCGCCGGTGACGCCGGTGTAGATCACCCCGCGCGGTTTGTCGGACATCATGTAGACGAAGCCACCCATCCAAACATCCACCACAGCAGATCCTCGGGACAAGCCCGAGGATGACGTCGAGCAAGAGTTAACCCACAGACCCTTCCAGCGAAATGCCGATCAGCTTCTGCGCCTCGACAGCAAATTCCATCGGCAGCTGCTGGATGACATCCTTTACGAAGCCGTTGACGATCAGTGCGATCGCCGACTCCTCGGGAATGCCGCGCTGCAGGCAATAAAACAGCTGGTCTTCGGAAATCTTTGACGTCGTCGCCTCGTGCTCGAAATGAGCAGACGAGTTCTTCGCCTCGATATACGGCACGGTATGCGCGCCGCACTTGTCGCCGATCAGCAGACTGTCGCACTGCGTGAAGTTACGCGTGTTGGTCGCCTTGCGGTGGGCCGAGACCTGGCCGCGATAGACGTTTTCCGAGAAACCGGCAGCGATGCCCTTGGCGATGATGCGGCTCGAGGTATTCTTGCCGAGATGGATCATCTTGGTGCCGCTGTCGATCTGCTGATGGCCGTTAGAAACCGCGATCGAATAGAATTCGCCACGGCTGTCATCGCCACGCAGAATGCAGGACGGATATTTCCAGGTGATGGCAGAACCGGTTTCCACCTGCGTCCACGAGATCTTCGAACGGTTGCCACGGCAATCGCCGCGCTTGGTCACGAAGTTGTAGATGCCGCCCTTGCCGTCCTTGTCGCCCGGATACCAGTTCTGGACGGTGGAATATTTGATTTCGGCATCGTCAAGCGCCACAAGCTCGACAACGGCGGCGTGAAGCTGGTTCTCGTCGCGCTGCGGTGCGGTGCAGCCTTCCAGATAGGAAACGTAGGCGCCTTCTTCGGCGATGATCAGCGTGCGCTCGAACTGGCCGGTGTTCTTTTCGTTGATGCGGAAATAGGTGGAAAGCTCCATCGGGCAACGAACGCCCTTCGGCACGAACACGAAGGAACCGTCCGTAAAGACAGCCGAGTTCAGCGTCGCGTAGAAATTGTCCGTCTGCGGCACGACCGAGCCGAGATATTTCTTCACCAGATCAGGATATTCGCGCACGGCTTCGGAGATCGACATGAAGATCACGCCGGCCTTCGCCAGTTCCGCCTTGAAAGTGGTGACAACGGAGACGCTGTCGAACACCGCATCCACCGCCACACGACGGTTTTCGACGCCGGCCAGGATTTCCTGTTCCTTCAGCGGAATGCCGAGCTTCTCGTAAACCTTCAGCAGCTCCGGATCGACCTCGTCCAGCGATTTCGGGCCGGGCGTGCTTTTCGGTGCGGCATAATAATAGAGATCGTTGAAATCGATCTTGGGATAGCTGACGCGCGCCCATGTCGGCTCTTCCATCGTCAGCCAGCGCTTGTAAGCTTCAAGACGCCATTCCAGCATCCATTCCGGCTCCTGCTTCTTGGCCGAGATGAAGCGGATCACCTCTTCCGAAAGGCCCTTCGGGGCCTTGTCGACTTCGATTTCGGTTTCGAAGCCATATTTATACTGGTCCACATCGATCTGGCGAACCTGATCGATCGTTTCCTGAACCGCTGCCATGTCGTTCTCCAATCTCGCCGGAGCCAAGGTCCGGTGGCTTGTCAACGTATCAAGGCGGAAAGCCGCCTTCATCCATCTTCGGGCAAATATCCGGGCCCGCATAAACGGGGCGGAGCTTATACCCATGTAAGTGCGGGATGGCGCTTTTCACACATCCCGGCAAGCGGAAAATTGCTATTCCGCAATTCTTTGCCGCATTTTACGCGGCCTGACCGGAAAGCTTGCGCCGCCCGGCAATTTTCGTGAACGCCGCAAGCGTCCTGTTTATATCCGACTCGTCAGTCGCGTGACCGAGGGAAATCCTGAGCGCGCCGAGCTTGGGATCGTGCCCCATCGCCGTCAGCACATGGCTTTCGCCCACCTTGCCCGAGGAGCAGGCCGAACCGGCCGAGAGTGCAATGCCTTCTATGTCGAAGGCGATCTGTCCCGTTTCCGCTTTCAGGCCCGGCAGGGTGAAGAAGGTCGTATTGCCCACACGGGCCACATCCGCACCATGGATGATGACATCAGGCGCATTCACCCGCATGCCGTCCTCCAGCTTCGCCCGCAGCGCGCCAAGACGCGCCGCCTCGTCCGCCAGGTGCTCAGCCGCCACGGCAGCGGCGGCACCAAAACCGATGACCGACAGGGTATTTTCCGTGCCGGAGCGATGTCCCTTTTCCTGCCCGCCACCATGGATCAGTGGCTTCGGCATCATCACCTCACCGCGCGAGATGAGAGCGCCGGCACCCTTCGGGCCACCAAGTTTGTGGGACGAGAGAACGAGGAAATCCGCATCGAGAGCATGGATATCGAGCGGAATGCGGCCCGCCGCCTGCACGGCATCGACAACCATCAAGCCGCCGGCCGCGTGCACGAGCCGCGCGGCTTCCGCCACCGGCTGGAGAATGCCGGTCTCGTTATTGACCAGCATGCAGGCGACCATCGGCAGACCAGCGGATTTGTCATGCGACGACAGCAGCGCCTCAAGCGCGGTGAGATCGATGACGCCCGCTGACGTAACGGAAACTTCCGTAACGTCAGCCTTATCGAACCGGCCGCCTTCCCGGAACGCGGGGTGCTCGATGGCGGACACGTAAAGCCGCCCATAACGCACAGGCGCGCGCCCCATTTTGAATTCCGGCGTTAGCACCAGATTGGCAGCTTCGGTCGCCCCGCTGGTGAAGGTGACATGGGATGCCTGCGCGCCGGCAAGGGCGGCGACGTCACGGCGGGCAGCCTCCACGGCGGCGCGGGCAGCGCGCCCTTCCCGGTGCACGGAAGACGGATTGCCGGCAAGATCAAGCGCGGACACAAGGATGTCCCGCACGGCAGGCAGAAGCGGCGCCGTGGCGTTCCAGTCCATATATGTACGCGTTAAACCCGTCATAGCGGAAAAGCTTCGCTCAATCTTATATGCGCCAAAACGCATTTTTCTTGAAATTACAGTTGCGCTTGCCTTATGACACGACCCGAGTGCTTGAGCACACGCAAAGTTTCGAATTATTCTAAACTGCGTTCTAGAAAAGATGACACAGTTCGTCAAGTCTTCTCATCGGAAGAATGCGGTTCGGGAATGAAAAAACACGACCGGAGTACCAATGCCCGAAGTCATTTTTAACGGCCCTGCGGGTCGCCTCGAAGGCCGTTATCAACCCTCCAAGGAAAAGAGCGCGCCGATAGCGATCATCCTTCATCCGCACCCGCAGTTCGGCGGGACGATGAACAACCAGATCGTCTACCAGCTCTTCTATCTTTTCCAGAAGCGTGGTTTCACGACGCTCCGGTTCAACTTCCGCTCCATCGGCCGCAGCCAGGGCGAGTTCGACCATGGCGCCGGCGAGCTTTCCGACGCTGCTTCCGCTCTCGACTGGGTGCAGAGCCTGCATCCCGATTCGAAAAGCTGCTGGGTCGCCGGTTATTCCTTTGGCGCCTGGATCGGCATGCAGCTACTGATGCGCCGCCCGGAAATCGAAGGTTTCATGTCGATTGCGCCGCAGCCCAACACCTACGACTTCTCCTTCCTGGCCCCCTGCCCTTCTTCGGGCCTCATCATCAACGGCGATGCCGACAAGGTTGCGCCTGAGAAGGACGTGAATGGTCTGGTCGAAAAGCTGAAGACCCAGAAGGGCATCCTCATCACCCACCGCACGCTTCCCGGCGCCAACCACTTCTTCAACGGCAAGGTGGATGAGCTGATGGGCGAATGCGAGGACTACCTCGACCGTCGCCTGAATGGTGAGCTTGTGCCGGAACCGGCGGCGAAGCGTATTCGGTGATTGGCGGCCCGGCATCTGGGCAGGCTTGATATCCCTTCGATAGCTCCGGCGGTGTGCTTTACCCCCCTCTGCCCTGCCGGGCATCTCCCCCACAGGTGGGGAGATCGAATCGTGGCTACCTTCAGGCCATATTCAACGGTAGAATTTCAGGCGGGGAGCAGGCATCTTGCCGATCTCCCTCCTTGTGGGGGAGATGCCCGGCAGGGCAGAGGGGGGTAAGCCACACTCACCGTCCTCAAATTACGCCCGCACCAAAACCCCACCCGTCACCGGCTCCTTCACCCCCGTAGTCCCCGGATAGGTCAGCGGCAGCCCCCTCAGCGAACGGACCGCCAGATAGGCCCAAGCCTCCGCCTCCATCGCCCCGCCATCGAAACCCGCCTCTTCCGCCGCGATCACCCGCGCGCCCTGCTTTGCGGCAAGCTCGGCAAATTCCGCCATGATCACCGGATTGAGCCGCCCGCCGCCGCAGACCACATAGGTCTTCGCCGCTTCCGGCAGATAGCCCGCCGATTTGAGGATCGCCGCCCCCGTCAGATGCGCCAGCGTCCGCGCGCCATCCGCCAGCGAAACCTCACCCTTTTGCGGCGGCATGAAATCACCGCGGTCAAGCGAGCGGCGGATATTGGCCGAGAAGAACGGGCTCTCCATATAGCGCGTGACGAGCGAGGCAACGACGCTGCCACCCGCCGCCGTCCTGCCGCCCTTGTCGAACGCCTTGCCGGTATGCGCCTCGATCCACTGGTCGATCAGCATATTGCCGGGACCGCTGTCGAAGGCGGCAAGCCGCCCGCCCTCGCCGATATAGGTCAGATTGGAGATGCCGCCGATATTAACGAAGACGGCGGGCGTTTCGAACCCATCCGGCAGATTGGCTGACAGTGCCATGTGATAGGCCGGAATGAGCGGCGCACCCTGCCCGCCATGCACCATGTCATTGGCGCGCATGTCGTAAACCACGTCGATGCCGATCTCGGAGGCCAAAAGCTTGCCGTCGCCGATCTGCACGGTCAATGCCTCATCCGGCCGGTGCAGCACCGTCTGGCCATGAAAACCGATCACGTCGATATCACCGGGGGAAAGTCTATGGCGTTGGAGGAAGGATTTGACCGCCGCCGCGTGGGCAAGCGTCAGCTTGCCTTCGGCCTCCCCCAGATCGCCCGGACGTTCGCGCCGTTCGCGAATGGCTTTGGCTGTCGTGAGCGCCTTCTGCCAGATGGCCCGCAGACCCGGATCATAGGGAAAATAACCGCTCGGCCCGTGCCGGACCACGCTTTCGCCATCCGTGCGCAGAAGCGCGATATCGATGCCGTCCATCGATGTGCCGCTCATCAGCCCGATTGCCGTTTTGACCTCGCCCACGCGCCGCTCCCTTGCAATATCGAATCATGATGACGTGAATCCCGATATTCATGGCCGAAACGGGTGCACATTTCAAAAAACAATGATAAAGCCCCGGCGTTCATTGGCTTTCAATGACGGAAAAGATCAAACCAGAAAGTAAAAGGTTATGTCCAGGTTCAAGTCCGATTTCCTCCGCACGCTCGATGAGCGCGGCTTCATTCACCAGATCTCCGATGAGGCAGGTCTCGACGAACTGTTCGCCAAGGAAACCGTGACCGCCTATATCGGCTATGACCCGACGGCTTCCAGTTTGCATGTCGGCCACCTTACCCAGATCATGATGCTGCACTGGATGCAGAAGACCGGCCACCAGCCGATCTCGCTGATGGGTGGCGGCACCGGCATGGTCGGCGATCCCTCCTTCAAGGAAGAGGCCCGCAAGCTGATGACGATCGACATGATCGAGGACAACATCACCTCGCTCAAGCACGTCTTTGCCAATTACCTCGATTACGACCGCGCCGAGAACCCGGCGCTGATGATCAACAATGCCGACTGGCTGCGTGGTCTGAATTACCTCGAATTCCTGCGCGATGTCGGCCGCCATTTCTCGGTCAATCGCATGCTGTCCTTCGACAGCGTGAAGACGCGTCTCGACCGCGAGCAATCGCTGTCCTTCCTCGAATTCAACTACATGATCCTGCAGGCCTACGACTACGTGGAACTGAACCAGCGCACTGGCTGCCGGCTGCAGATGGGCGGTTCCGACCAGTGGGGCAACATCATCAACGGTATCGACCTCGGTCACCGCATGGGGACACCGCAGCTTTATGCGCTGACATCGCCGCTGCTCACCACCTCCTCGGGTGCGAAGATGGGCAAGTCCGCGTCCGGTGCCGTGTGGCTGAACAAGGACCTGCTGCCGGTCTATGATTTCTGGCAATACTGGCGCAACACCGAAGACGCGGATGTCGTGCGCTTCGCCAAGCTTTTCACCACGCTGCCGATGGATGAGATCGCACGCATCGCCGCGCTTGGCGGATCTGAGATCAACGAAGCGAAGAAAATCCTCGCGACGGAAGTGACGGCGATCCTGCATGGCCGCGCTGCCGCGGAAGAGGCCGCGGAAACGGCGCGCAAGACCTTCGAGGAAGGCGCGCTTGCCGAGAACCTGCCCTCCATCGAAGTTCCGGCATCCGAACTCGAAGCCGGCGTCGGCGTCCTCTCCCTCATCGTTCGCGCCGGCCTTGCCGGATCGAATGGCGAAGCCCGCCGCCATGTTCAGGGTGGCGCAGTGAAGATCAACGATCAGGGCGTTTCGGACGAGCGCCAGATGATCGGCACCGGTGAAGTGACCGGTGACGGCGTCATCAAGCTTTCGGTTGGCAAGAAGAAGCACGTTCTGGTTCGCCCGGCGTAAAACCAGCGTCAAACCCGCATCAAGGGCCGCGAAAGCGGCCCTTTTTATTGGAACTCGAAAATCTGCCTGAAGACACCCGGCGCAATCAGCGACAGCGGGTTGATCGTCAGCTTCGGCTGGTCCGTCTGGCCTGATAGCTTGAAGGTGATGCCGAGCAGGCCGCGGTCGCGGCCGTTGCCGAGGAAGATGCCGATGAACGGCAACTCGCCGAAGAGCCGGTTCAGCCCGTAAGCAGGCATGAAGGTGCCGGTCATCTCCATGCGGCCGCTCTGATCTTTCAATAGCCCCTGGAATGTCGCGCCGATCTGTTCACCGCGCACCACACCGTTTTCGACTGCCACCGAACCATTGACGTAAACCACCCGGGCAAAACCACGCTGGAACTTTTCCGAGCTGACATCGATATTGCGGCGCACCGCATTGTTAAGGCTTCTACCGTCCTCTCCCGTCGGCGTGGCGACAATGTCCTGCAGCTTGGCCTCGTTTACGACGGCGAAATTGCGCAGGTCGAGCGAGCCGCTCCAGTCGCTGCCATTCGAGGTCGTGAGCGCCAGATTGAGAAGACCACCGCGAATACGGCTGTAGATATTGGCAAAACGGGCAAGCGAACCGGCATCGCTGCTGGTCAGCGTGACGGTTCCAGTCGCGCCGCGATTGACGGTCTGCACAACCACCGCCTGGCCATTGCCGGTGACGCCGCGCACATCGATCGAGCGCACCTTGCCATCCCGCACGCTGACATCGGCATTGACGTTGGCAAGCACCTCGTCGTTGAAGCCATAAACCCTGTCGAACTGCGCCTTAACGGAAAGCGTGGGCTGCGAGCGGGATGCGCCGTCACCACCGCTCGAGGGGCTGCGCAGCTTCGAGATGAAGGGCCGCAGATCGGCGGATTTACCCGACGCATTGACGATATAGCCGTTCTTGGACGCAGCGACCGAAACGGCATAATTGTCGGACGGCGAGAGTTTCACGCGGCTGAGATCGGCGGAAATCAGGCCGTTCTTGCTGAAGGTGATATCACCGGCGGCGCCGAAACCGTCGCCATCGAGGGAGAAATCGCTGACCGTCGTGCGCCCGTCCGCCACTTGTATGGTGAAGGCGGCGCTGGCGGGAATGCCGATGCCCTTGCTCCAGCCAAGCCCCGGCAGGATGATCGATGCCTTGGTGAGATCGAGCTTGATGTCCTGGCTTTTCGGGTCGGCGCCGTCGATTTCGATCGCCGTCGTACCGCCAAGGACGGTGGAAAGTTCAGGCGCGAGCTTGGCGACCTGCGTCTCGTTCAAGGTGGCCTTCAGGGACAAAGTGGGAGCGACGTTGCTGTTTTTACGCACCGGCTCCGTCATCACGATATCCATCGGCACATCGTCCACCCGGCCCTTGCCCTCCAGTTTGAGCTGGTGGTCGTTCAGCGACATGAAACCGTCAAGCGCAGTCACCTTGTGGCCGGCAAAGGGTTTGGTCAGCGCAAGGTTCTTCAGGTCGAGATCGGCCGTCCACACCGGCGGCGGCGGGTTCTGACTGGAAAGCATGCCAACAGTCAGCTTCGCATTGGCCTTCACGTCGCCGGTGAAATCCTCCGGCTTGAACTGCGTATCCTTGAGCGCATTGATG
Organism: Agrobacterium sp. El2ro-1b; assembly: GCF_048298475.1. Lineage (NCBI taxonomy): Bacteria > Pseudomonadati > Pseudomonadota > Alphaproteobacteria > Hyphomicrobiales > Rhizobiaceae > Agrobacterium > Agrobacterium sp. El2ro-1b. The sequence goes on from NZ_CP103458.1 coordinate 1,536,918, forward strand.
GGTTTGAGCGTCGCAAGCTCCGCCACGGCATCGGCGGCACCGGACACGTTAAGCTCGAGATTTCCGAGCAGCGGCTTCTCATACACATCTGAAATGAGGAAGCGGCTGTCCTCCAGCGAAAGCGTCCGGTTGGACGGGAAATAGGATGTCGCCTGCTTGATATCGACGGCCATCTTGCCGCCGACGAGGTCGAAATGCGCATCGACGTCACGCAGCGGTGGAATATCGCCCGTCGTGTTGAGGCGCGTATCGTCGATATCGAAGCGGATCTGCATTTCGCTTTCGCCAAGCACCAGCGGGCAGCCCGGGCCGCACATCCGTCCCTGCGGAATGAAGATCGCGATTGACCCATTGGTGACGGTGCCGCCGTAGAGATTGGAGACCACCCAGTCACGCGGCTTGTGCGCCATCCAGAACGGCCAGAGCTGCTTGACGGCCGTGGCCTCCATCTTTGGAATCTGGCCGCCGAAGCTGATTTCCGGCGAACCCTCGCCAAACCGGATTTTCAGCGATCCCGCCATGTCTCCGAGCGGGCCGCTGACATAAAGCGAGGGAACATCGAGCTGCTTTGTGGCTGTCGCAAAATGCCCGTCCGCTTTCAGGTTGAAGGAAACAGGCGCCTCACCGGAGGCTTCGGAGGAAGCAACGCCGTTATCTACTCTCAGCGAAAGGCCGAATCCCTCTTCCGTATCGCTGATTTCACCGGTGACGGGAATGATCGTCCGCCCCAGCTCCACCTGCGAATTGTCGATGACCACGCTGTTTTTCGCAAAATCATAACGCGCATGCACGGTGCCAGTCGTAAAGGGCTGCGCCTCGCCGCCAATCATCAGCGTTCCATTGCCGAGACCGACCGAAACCTCCAGCCGCGGCTCCTGCGCTGCCATCGCGCGCCGGGCAACAATATTCACGCCGGTCTTGACGTTCAGGCCTTCATGGAGATTTCCGTCTGGATCGAATTTTTCGAGGAACGGGCCAATGTCGAAACCATCGATGCGGGCGTCGAAACCGTCGATCACACCACCTGCGCCGGAAGTCCTGAGCGACACGCTGGCGATTTCCCCGTTAAACAGGGTTTCTCCGTCGAGCGTATATCCGCCCTGCTGATCCGGTGTCAGCGAAAGTTCCCGCACTTCGATGGTGCGCGGCTTGCCCTGTTCGCTGGGCGGCAGGTGAACCGAAACGCTGGAAATATCGATTTCTTCGGTGCCGCTGCTCAGAAAAGCCTGCGCAAGCTTGTCGAGTTGCCCGAAGGCCGCCTGCAATTGCTGTGGCACGGCATCAAGCTTGATGCTGGCGAGATCGAAACCGTTGCCCTTCGGCAAAAGCGCCGTATCGAGTTCCATGCCGTCGGCTTCGAGGCTCTGCACCGAAACATGGCCAGCCAGAAGCGCAAGCGGATCGAGCGCCATGCCGATTGCCCGCGCCCGGCTCAGATGCTGGCCGGATTCCTTCTCGACGATATCCACGTCCTCTGCCACCAGCGCCAGCTGCAGGCCGGTGGAGAACCGGATCGCCGAGGAGCCGATCCGTGCGCTGTAATGGGGGCCGAGCGCCTTTTCCAGCGCCTGCTGCGCCTGGCTCGAAAGCGCCTTGTCGATGGAGCCGGTCTCGACCGACACGATGATGCCGCCGATGGACAGGAAAGCCAGCACGAAAAGGGCCGCAAAAATCTTGCAGAAAGCGCGCACCATGGACCGCGGCGCCGGGCAATGCACGATGATCGGGTCTTCGGCCTGAGCCGAAGGAAGCTCGTGCAGCGCAACCATATCGCGCTTGCCGAACGTAACCTTTTCACCCCTTATTTCAGCCATACGCCCGTGTTTGCCTCTAAGTAGCTTTTGTTTCGCCGCAACACTGGACGACGCGCGGTTTCGCTATATATCGAATGTGGCGACTTTCCCTCAACATCCCGGCGAAAGAAAGGTAGAATATGACAGACTTGACGATTGGCAGCCCCGCCCCCGACTTCACCTTGCCCCGTAATGGTGAAGGGACGGTGACATTGTCGAAACTGCAAGGCAAGGCCGTCATCCTCTATTTCTACCCCAAGGACGACACATCGGGCTGCACGGTCGAAGCGATCGACTTCAGTGCGCTCGGCGGCGAATTCGAGGCCGCCAATGCCGTGGTCATCGGAATTTCACCCGACAGCGTCAAAAGCCACGACAAGTTTGCGGCAAAACATTCCCTTTCCGTCATGCTCGCTTCCGACGAGGAGAGGAAGGTTCTGGAGGCCTATGGCGTCTGGAAGGAAAAAAGCATGTACGGGAAAAAGTACATGGGCGTCGAACGCACGACGGTCCTCGTTGCCCCGGATGGCAAGATCGCCGAAATCTGGAACAAGGTGAAGGTGGCGGGTCACGCACAGGCCGTTCTCGAGGCCGCCAAAAAGCTCTGAAGGCCATCCAGCCGTGATGTTCCCCGCCAAAATCATATCCCTGCGCGGCGGCGCCACGGAAGCGATCGTCAGCGCCGATCTCGACCGAAAGACCGAACTCGCGCAGGAAACCGCAACGCGCTGGTTCGAACGCCGGCTGTCGTTGCGCTCGCCGCTCGATCCGCCCCTGCCAGAGCGGCCGGGCAGGCCGGAGAAGCCGGAACTCGTTCCGCCGACCGCTGTGGAGCGGCGTTCGCTACACAGCGTCAAGGGCCGCATCGCCCTGCTGCACGCCATCGCCCATATCGAACTCAATGCCGTCGATCTCGCGCTCGATATCGTCGCCCGTTATGCCAGTGAGCCGGTGCCCCATTCCTTTTTCGATGGCTGGATGCAGGTCGCCTTCGAGGAAGCAAAGCACTTCCGGCTGGTTCGGGATCGGTTGAGAAGCCTCGGGGCTGACTATGGCGACCTGCCCGCCCATGACGGGCTGTGGCAGGCTGCGCACTCCACCCACAACGATCTGACCGCACGGCTCGCCGTCGTCCCGCTTATCCTGGAGGCGCGCGGGCTGGACGTCACGCCTTCCCTGCAGGCCAAGATGCGCGAGACCGGCGATCTCGAAAGCGCTGCGGTTCTCGACGTCATCTATAATGACGAAAAGGGTCATGTCGCCATCGGCGCCAAATGGTTCCGGTTTCTCTGCGCGCGTGAAAAGAAGGATCCGGCCGCAACCTTCAGACAACTGGTGCGCGCCAATTTCCGCGGCCCGCTGAAACCACCCTTCAACGATCTCGCCCGCGCCGAAGCCGGCCTGACACCTTCCTTTTACCGCTCACTCACATCCATCAGCCATAGCTGACGCCCAACGATACGCATCTCCGGCAAAACTTCGTTAACCTTAACGAATTATGATTTCGGTTAAGAAATCGGCCAGTCCGGAGAGAGATTGTGACTGATACGGCGGAAAATCGGGTATTTGGCAAGAAACGCGAGCCACATGTGCTCATTCTCGCGCGCGGCGAAAACGTGCGGCACATGACCATCCGGCCCTGGATGGCGGCGCTTGCCGGCTGCACGATCGGCCTGTTTTCGCTCGGTTATCTCGGTGCTACCGGCTACCTCATCTTGCGCGACGACCTGATCGGCGCGACAATGGCGCGCCAGACGCGCATGCAGAACGACTATGAAGACCGCATCGCGGCGCTGAGAGCCCAGGTGGACCGCGTCACCTCCCGGCAATTGCTCGATCAGCAGGTCGTTGAAAAGAAAGTGGAAAAACTGCTGGAACAGCAGGCCGCGCTGACCTCGCGCCACGGGCGCATGAGCGAGCTTCTGGAGCGCGCCGAAAATTCCGGCATCGCTGCGGAAGCCCCGGCCGCGCCCTCTTCCCTCTCGAATGCCATGGTTCCGGAAAAACGCGCCGACCTCTCCGGCGGCCTTTCCGCCATCGAAAAGCTGATGGCGCCGAAGCCGCAGGCGGAAAAAGCCGCCGCAGCCGACAGACGGGCCGCCTATGTGCCTGAATCCGGCGAAACACCTTCCGACCGTGCGGACCGGGTTTTCTCCAAGGTCACGCTGTCGCTGAAGGATATCGAACGCCAGCAGATATCGCGCATCGCCCGGCTGACCAGCGACGCCGAGGACAAGGCAAGCGCCATGCAGGACATCATCCGGCAGGCAGGCCTGAAGATCGAGGAAAACGGCACGGACGATGTCGGCGGTCCCTATGCCGCGCCTTTGGGCGGTGAGACCGACCCGTTCAACCTGTCGCTCACCAGTCTCGATAATGCGCTGAACCGGCTTGATGTCGTCAAGGAAAGTGCGACTGCCCTGCCCTTCGGCAACCCTGCCCCCGGCCGGGCCATCACCAGCCGATTCGGCAACCGGATGGATCCGTTTCTCGGACGTCCCGCTTTGCATACCGGCATCGATTTTCGCGCTGAAACCGGTGCGGACGTCAAATCCACCGGCGCCGGCAAGGTGACGGTGGCGGAAAACTCCGGCGGTTACGGCAATATGGTCGAGATCGATCATGGCCAGGGCGTCTCCACCCGATTCGGCCATCTCTCCGCCATCCTCGTCCGGGCTGGCGACCGGGTGGAAGCCGGCGACGTCATCGGCCGCGCCGGCAGCACCGGCCGCTCCACCGGCCCGCATGTGCATTATGAAGTGCGGCGCAACGATACACCGGTCGATCCCATGCGATACCTGATCGCCGGGGCGGAGCTGAAAACCTATCTAAAATAGCAGGCTGATTTTAACCCTTCTTTTGCTCTTTTAACGATAAATCACACAAATTGACGGTGAGGGCTTAAAAGCCCCGCCCGGAGCATCACGTTTCGCGCGCTTTTCCCGTTGTTTCCTTGACTTTCCGGCAATTTGGGCCTATCCCCGCGCCAAGTCTTTGCAAGTGCCGCAGCGGCACGCAGGTATTCTTACCGAACCAGAACGGAAAAAGTTCTTCCTTTGACAACATTCTCTGATCTTGGCCTGAGCCAAAAAGTTCTTTCCGCTATTGCAGATGCCGGCTACACGACGCCGACACCCATTCAGGCCGGCGCCATTCCGCCCGCGCTGGAAAAGCGTGATATCTGCGGTATCGCACAGACCGGCACGGGCAAAACCGCGTCCTTCGTTCTGCCGATGCTGACACTGCTCGAAAAGGGCCGTGCGCGCGCCAGAATGCCGCGCACGCTGATCCTCGAGCCGACCCGCGAACTTGCAGCGCAGGTGGCGGAAAACTTCGAGAAATACGGCAAGAATCACAAGCTGAACGTTGCCCTGCTCATCGGTGGTGTTTCCTTCGAAGACCAGGATCGCAAGCTGGAGCGTGGCGCCGACGTGCTGATCTGCACCCCCGGCCGCCTTCTCGACCATTGCGAGCGCGGCAAGCTGCTGATGACCGGCGTTGAAATCCTCGTCATCGACGAAGCCGACCGCATGCTCGACATGGGCTTCATTCCCGATATCGAGCGTATCGCCAAAATGATCCCCTTCACCCGGCAGACGCTGTTCTTCTCGGCCACCATGCCGCCGGAAATCCAGAAGCTGGCTGACCGGTTCCTGCAGAACCCGACGCGGATCGAGGTTGCCAAGCCTTCCTCTACCGCAAAGACGGTAACGCAGCGTATCGTCGCCGCGCATAATAAGGACTATGAGAAGCGCGCCGTGCTGCGCGATCTGGTCCGTGCCGAAGAAGCGGAACTCAAGAACGCCATCATCTTCTGCAATCGCAAGAAGGATGTGGCCGATCTGTTCCGTTCGCTGGATCGTCACGGCTTTTCCGTTGGCGCACTGCATGGTGACATGGATCAGCGCTCGCGCACGACGATGCTGCAGAACTTCCGGGATGGAAACCTGACGCTGCTGGTCGCTTCCGACGTTGCAGCCCGCGGGCTTGATATCCCTGATGTCAGCCACGTCTTCAACTTCGATGTTCCCATTCATGCCGAAGACTACGTCCACCGCATCGGCCGCACCGGTCGTGCCGGCCGTTCGGGCAAGGCCTTCACTCTCGTCACCAAGAGTGACGCGAAATATCTCGACGCGATCGAAAAGTTGATTGCCGAAAAGATCGAATGGCTGAGCGGCGATCTGTCCTCCCTCCCCGCGCCCATGGAAAGCTTTGAAAGCAATTCCGGCCGCCGGGGCACCAAGGAACGTGGCGGCAGAGGCCGCGACAGAAACCGTCGCGATGCACCTGCATCGCCGGTGGAAAACATCAATCAGGACACACAATCCGTAGTGGATACGGACATCGCGGCTCACGGAGAAGACAAGGTGAAGGCAGAACGCAGACCGGAAAAGACCCCGCGCAATTCCGAGCGCAACAGCCGCAACCTGAACTCGCTGCACGCCAATGACGACAACCGCGACCGTCGCCGTCATTATCGTGACCACGACGATGGCCCGACACCTGTCGGTTTCGGCGACGATATTCCGGCATTCATGCTGATCGTGGCTAACGCCAAGGCCTGACCATCGCGATGGACAATAGGACATCGACCATCAAGCCCGGCCTCGATTTTCCGGGCGTTGGCGTGGGCCTTGTCATATTGCGCGAAGGCCGCCTGCTTTTGTGCCGGCGCATGAAAGCGCCGGAAGCCGGATACTGGAGCATTCCGGGCGGCAAGGTGGATCACCTCGAGACTTGCCTCGCCGCAGCGCGACGGGAGGCCGAAGAAGAAACCGGCCTTCAGATCGGCGCTGTTGAATTTCTCTGCCACAGCGAATTTATCGATCCGCAAGACCGCCACCACTGGGTCTCGCTGATCTTCGTCACCCGCGATACGCAGGGTGAACCAGCACTAACCGAACCGGACAAGCTTTCCGCCATTGGCTGGTTCGATCCGGATAAGCTTCCCGAGCCCCTCTCCGCCTTTGCAAAAGACGCCCTGGCCGCCCTGAAACAAGGCCGCACGGGAAACTGAACCTGCGGGCGACGGCCGCTGCCAAAGCCCGTTTTCAAACAGCCACGTGGATTACGTGCCCGCGCTGGCCTTGCTCTCTCCGCGCCATATCTTTTCAGGAAAAAGGAAAATGAAAGAACGCCTTTGCGTAAGGCTATTCAAATTCAATTTTAAATTGCTTAAATTAGCTTCACATAAAAAACCGCTTCAGTTTCCCGAAGCGGTTTATACGTAATGAAAAAAATAGAATATAGAATGCAATATAGTCTGGCAGTGCTTATAATCGGAACACTTTCCGAGGCCTGATAGAGCCAATTTCAGTCGTCCCCTGAAACAACTCCATCTAAGCTAATCACTTACTTTCCGTCAAGTAAATCTTCTCGCAAATGCGAAAAAACCGTGGGGAGAAACCTTCCAACGCCATGAAGCTTTATCAATTTTGAATATATATCAGTAGCTTATGGAAGTGGAAATAAAATGTGCATTTTTGTGGGCTGCACTCTAAGAGGCACAATCAAAAACGCACACATTCCAAATCGTGTATCTACTCTACAAATATAATAGTTTTATAACGCAATACGTTCATTCCTCCAGACGGAGTTTTTTGCTCGCAGCAAGATACGCAAGCGGATTAAAGACATAGAAAATTAACGATAGAGACGCCTTCCATCATAGAGAGCCGAGTACATCTTAAAATTGAAATTCATAAAGGTGATCAATCAAGCGGCGCGGGCATTGCAAACTTTGGAATGCGGCACCCCAGACAATCCAACACGGACATGATGGGCGATCCCAATAGCTAATCCGCAGTTGGATACGCTCACAATGCCGACATAAGTAATCCGGCGCAAAAAATGATAACCGACCACATAAAAATAGAGACGACTAAAACCAGCAATAAAGACCTGCGCTTAAAGAAAATTACGATATTGTGGGCGATCTGCTCCATATTCCTCCCATGATGCACATATTTGCTGCCCCCCCTCTTTGGTCGGCTAGGAAAATTTCGTTCAATCCATCCTTTCTTCCCTTGGCTTTATTTCAGGGGAAATCACCACCATCGCCATGACGACAATCGTGAATAAGAAAAGAAGTGGATACAAAACAAGCATCGCAAGGCCCTTGGCAATCAATCCGAGCACCCTGCTCAACAATCCTGGCCTTTCAACGTGCATCATGGCCACCTTTTCGGGTATCTACGTATTCAAAAATTGTCATCGTCGCTTCAAAGTCGAACGCTCTTGACGACCGCTAACGGGCCACCACACAACGAACCACGCGACGTTTGATTTTACGCGGGAGCACGAAGCGTGCACCCTATCTTGCTGATGACTTTAACACAGTGCTAAATAACCTATTAAAACAAGTGCGTCCTGCCAGACGAGCTTCCAATTATCGATATGCGAACACAGAGAGGATTAAATTACATTTGGATTTTTGTAAACTCCATTTGTGATTTAACTTGAAAGAATTTGGCTAGGAAAGAAGTCGAGCCCAAGACAGACCTAGGAAGACGCCTCCGAGCCGTGAGGGCAGCGTTCGATATCGATGACCGGGATGTCTTCGCCAGTCGGCTGGTGATCAGCAAAAGTGGTCTGGCGCATTACGAGCGAGGCGAGCGCGTGCCCGACGCAGAACTGCTTTCCGCCTATCACCGGGAGTTCGGCGTGAACATATCCTGGCTCGTCACGGGGCAAGGAGATATGTTCGAAGGTGGGCAATCCACCAGCACAGACCATGGCTACCATCAGCTTCTGGTCGATCTGATCAATCCGCTCGGAAGGCTGATAAACAAGGTTTATCGCGACCATGACGTCAGGATAACCGACGATCAGCGCTTCGCGGAACTGACCAGATGGCACAACAATCTGACCAGTCGCGCCGGCCCTCCCTTCGCATGGAACGATCTCATGGCCCAGTTACCCTGGGTGGAGCAAAACCTTGGCGAGGAGTTGCGCTCAAAACGGGCAAGCGCTGAAAGTAACAAAAGATCGGCAAGCTGATCCTCGACAGCGAGGCCGGCACATCAGCAATGTGGTGGTTTTGCGGGAATGTCTGTGAAGCGCACGTATTTTTCCTTTGGAAAACCGGTTGTTGCCGATAAACATCAAGCCGGGACAACAGGATTTCGATCACGTCATGCTTTCACTCCGCCTGCTAACGATCATCGCCGGTTTTGCCTTTGCGGGCTCAGCAAGTGCTGCATCGATTGGCATTGTTGCTCCGCAGAATGGTCCTTACGAGCTTCTGGGGCAGCAGGTGCGGCAAGGTGCCAAGGCGGCGGCGGCCAAGCTTGGACTCGATGTCGTCGAAATCCATGAGAGCTGCGAAGATGGCAGCGGTGGCGCGATTGCCGATGGCCTGGTGGCCGCCAAGGTCAGCGCCGCGATCGGTTTTTTATGCACGGAAACGCTTCAGGGTGTCCTGCCGCCACTAAAGTCGGCGGCCATTCCCGCGATCACGCTTTCCAGCCGCGCGCCTATTCTGATGGAAGATTCCCTGAAATATGGCTGGCCGCTTTTCCGCCTCTCGCCTTCCGACAGGGCCGAATCGGACAGGATCGCCGAAATCATCCTGCGCGACTGGAAGGGACATTCCCTCGCGCTTGTGGATGATGGCACGATCTATAGCCGCGAACTTGTCGACCGCATCCGCGCGTCGCTGGAGGAAAACGGCCTCAAGCCCACCTTTGCCGATACGATGCGTCCCAACCAGGAACAGCAGGTGGCGCTGGTGCGCCGGCTGGCGCGAACCGGCATTTCCCATGTCTTCGTCGGCGCGGAGCGCAATGACGTTGCCATCATCGCCAGAGACGCCGCATCCGAAAATCTTGCTTTGATCATCATGGGCGGCGACGCCATGAATGCGGCAAACAGCCCGGTTCCCCTCACCGCCAATGTGCTGGCCGTCACGCGCCCGGCCTATGACACCCTGCCCTCGGCCCAGGCCGTTACCGGAGAGTTGCGCGCCGCCGGCATCGAGCCCGAAGGTTACGTCCTGCCGGCCTATGCGGCGACGGAACTGACGGCCGCCCTTGCGGAGGCGACACAGGCGCAATCGAAACCCGCACCGGAAATATTGGCTGGCGGCACCGTCTTCAAAACCGTCATCGGCGATCTAGGCTTCACACCGTCACACGACCTTTCCGACAACCCCTATCGCCTGCAGCGCTGGAACGGCCAGCGCTTCGAGCCGGCGGGCAGGGCGGAAAGACAATAGCCACCGCGACATCCGCGGGAATTCGTTGAAACACGGCTGAAAACCGCGGGCAAGCGCGCCGCAAGCCGTTTCAAACCCGGATACTTGATGTTAAAGGCAGCTTACGCAACGCGTCGAGAGGAGTTTGCCCCATGTCCCTGCCCATCCGCATAGCCCCGTCCATTCTGGCTGCCAATTTCGCCAAGCTGGGACAGGAAGTCGCCGATGTCACGGAAGCCGGCGCGGACTGGATCCATCTCGATGTCATGGATGGCCACTTCGTCCCCAACATCTCCTTCGGGCCTGATGTCATCAAGGCGCTGCGGCCCCACAGCATGGCTTTCTTCGATTGCCACCTGATGATCGCACCCGTCGATCCCTATCTCGAAGCCTTCGCAAAGGCCGGCTGCGACAGCATCACCGTGCATGCGGAAGCGGGACCGCACCTGCACCGCTCGCTGCAGACGATCCGCGGGCTTGGCCGGAAGGCCGGCGTGACGCTTAACCCCGCCACGCCGCTCTCCGTCATCGAGAACGTGCTTGATGACGTCGATCTTATCCTCATCATGAGCGTCAACCCGGGTTTCGGCGGTCAGAAATTCATTCCGGCCATGCTCGACAAGATTCGGGCGGCAAAGGCGATGATCGGCGACCGGCCGATCGATCTGGAAGTGGATGGCGGCGTGACGGCGGAAACCGCAGGCGCAATCATTGCCGCCGGCGCCAACGCGCTGGTGGCAGGCTCGGCTGTCTTCAAGGGTGACGGCGTTGCCGACTACCGCAAGACCGTCGCACAATTGCGCATGGCGGCGGAAGCCGGGCGGACATAACCCGCCGTCGCTGAATGCGGAAAGGCCGGGGGCGGCATAGCGGGCGTTGGGGGGATAGTCATGGAAAGCGACAGAAAGGGTTTCCGTGACACGGCTTCTGCAGCGCTGTTCCTGGCTCTCGGCGCCCTTGTCTGGGCCCTCTGCTCGGCCGCTGCCGCCACCATCGGCCTTTATCTCCGGAACCGGCTGGAAACCGACCATGCCGCCGAAATTATCACGCTTTTCTTCTGCGGCGGCCTTTTGGGCTGGCTGCTGGCGGTAGTGGCTTTGCGTTTCCTTCCCGCCTCCACTGCCCTGCCGGTGCGTTTCGCAGCGGCCTGCCTCGCCATCGCTTTCTTCACCCTTGCCGTTGCGGCGGCATTTTTTGCGTTCCAGTACCGCATCTTTTATGCGCAGTGGCACGCACCGGCCTTTTCCCGCATCTGGTTTTTCCAGCAGCTCTTCACCTCGCTCGGCGCGGTGTATCAATTCGCAGTTCTCGGTCTCGGACTTTATTTTCCCCTTGCGGCTCTTCCGCTCTTGGCCGCCGGCGCGTTCCTCTGCCGGCGTGCGCGGCAAGCGACATAGCCATGCAGCTTGATAGATTGAGATTACCGGAACACTTTGCTAAACGGGCAGCAAAATTCCTCCACTAAGAATTCCTCCACTAAGAAAGTCATTGCCATGATCCCTCGTTACTCCCGGCCGGAAATGGTCGCCATCTGGTCGCCGGAAACAAAGTTCCGCATCTGGTTCGAGATCGAGGCCCATGCCTGTGACGCGCTGGCCGAACTCGGCGTCATCCCCAAGTCCGCCGCCCAGACCATCTGGGAAAAGGGCGGCAGCGCCACCTTCGACGTCGCCCGCATCGATGAGATCGAGGCCGTCACAAAGCACGACGTCATCGCCTTCCTCACCCACCTTGCCGAATTTGTCGGTCCCGACAGCCGCTTCGTGCATCAGGGCATGACCTCGTCCGACGTGCTGGACACCACGCTCAACATCCAGCTCGTGCGCGCCGCCGATCTGCTGCTCGCAGATATGGACCGGGTGCTGGCGGCTCTCAAGACGCGTGCCTTCGAACACAAGAACACGGTGCGCATCGGCCGCAGCCATGGCATCCATGCCGAACCGACCACGATGGGCCTGACCTTCGCCCGCTTTTACGCCGAGATGCACCGCAACCGCGAGCGCCTCGTCCATGCCCGCGCCGAGATCGCCACCGGCGCAATCTCCGGCGCCGTCGGCACCTTCGCCAATATTGACCCACGCGTCGAGGAACATGTCTGCGAAAAGCTTGGCCTGACGCCGGAGCCGGTCTCCACGCAGGTCATCCCGCGGGATCGCCACGCCATGTTCTTTGCCGTTCTCGGCGTCATCGCCTCGTCGATCGAAAACGTCGCCATCGAAATCCGCCACATGCAGCGCACTGAAGTTCTGGAAGCCGAAGAGTTCTTCTCTCCCGGCCAGAAGGGCTCGTCCGCCATGCCGCACAAGCGCAACCCGGTTCTGACCGAAAACCTGACCGGTCTTGCGCGTCTGGTGCGCATGTCGGTCGTCCCGGCCATGGAAAACGTTGCCCTCTGGCACGAGCGCGACATCAGCCACTCCTCCGTGGAGCGCGCCATCGGCCCCGACACGACAGTCACGCTCGATTTCGCGCTGAACCGCCTTGCCGGCGTCATCGAAAAGCTGGTGATCTACCCGGACAACATGCTGAAGAACATGAACAAGTTCCGCGGCCTCGTGCATTCGCAGCGCGTTCTGCTGGCGCTGACACAGGCTGGTGTTTCCCGCGAAGACGCTTACCGTCTGGTACAGCGCAACGCCATGCGGGTCTGGGAACAGGGTGCCGATTTCCTGGAAGAACTGCTGGGTGACGAGGAAGTGCGCGCAGCGCTGCCTGAAGACGTGATCCGTGAAAAGTTCGACCTCGGTTATCACACCAAGCATGTCGACACGATCTTCACCCGTGTCTTCGGCAAGGCCTGATCCAGAACGCGGATAAGTTAATGCTGTCGCGGTCTTGATCGCGACGGCATCAAAGCACAGATATGGGCGCATGAAAGTTTCAGACGTAGATATCCTCATCGTACCCGGTTACACCAATTCCGGCCCCGACCACTGGCAGACCCGCTGGGAGCGCAAGCTATCCACCGCGCGCCGGGTCGAGCAGGCGGAGTGGACCAAGCCCGTGAAGGCAGACTGGGTGGCGCGGCTGGTGGAAGAGGTGAACGCCGCTACCAAGCCCGTCGTGCTGGTTGCCCATTCGCTCGGTGTGCCGACCGTGATCCATGCTTTGCCTGAGATCGCCCATAAGGTCGTCGGCGCCGTTTTTGTTGCCCCGCCCGATGTCGCCAATCCGGATATCCGGCCGAAACACCTGATGACCTTCGGCCCCTACCCGCGCGATCCGTTGCCGTTTCCGTCCATCACCATCGCCAGCCGCAACGATCCCTTCGGCACTTACGAACATGCCGACGACATTGCCAGCGCCTGGGGCTCCATGCTGGTGGATGCCGGCATGTCCGGCCACATCAACGCCGAGTCCGGCCATGGCCCGTGGCCCGAGGGTGGTATGGTGTTTGCCCAGTTCCTCAGCCGCCTGAAGACGCCCGAGACCTGACGGTGGCGGCCACGTGGACCACCTCCCCTTCGATCGGCCCCGCAGGCCGATTTTCAGGACGAAGCGGTTTCCCGGGTCTGTCACAAGAATTGAAGGGAAATATGCCAGCCGCATTGTAGAATGCAGTCTTTTCCTTTAAGGGACCGCTTCAAAGACCAAACTTAACGCCACCCGAATCGGCGTCAACCAAGAGACCTGCCATTATGAACCGTCGCCGCCGTATTTACGAAGGCAAGGCCAAGATCCTCTACGAAGGTCCGGAGCCAGGCACGCTTATCCAGTTCTTCAAGGACGATGCGACCGCCTTCAACAAGAAGAAGCACGAAGTCATCGACGGCAAGGGTGTGCTGAACAACCGCATCTGCGAATATGTCTTCACGCATCTGAACAAGATCGGTATTCCGACCCACTTCATCCGCCGCCTCAACATGCGTGAGCAGTTGATCAAGGAAGTGGAGATGATCCCGCTTGAGATCGTCGTGCGCAATGTCGCTGCCGGCTCGCTGTCCAAGCGCCTTGGCATCGAGGAAGGCGTGGTGCTGCCGCGCTCCATCATCGAGTTCTATTACAAGTCGGATGAGCTGGAAGACCCGATGGTCTCTGAAGAGCACATCACGGCTTTCGGCTGGGCCAACCCCGCCGAGCTTGACGACATCATGGCGCTTGCCATCCGCGTCAACGACTTCCTTTCCGGCCTGTTCCTCGGCGTCGGCATCCAGCTCGTCGATTTCAAGATCGAATGCGGCCGGCTTTTCGAAGGCGACATGATGCGCATCATCCTCGCTGACGAAATTTCGCCAGACAGCTGCCGTCTCTGGGACATCGAGACCCAGAAAAAGATGGACAAGGACCTGTTCCGCCGCGATTTGGGCGGGCTTGTGGAAGCCTATTCCGAAGTGGCGCGCCGTCTCGGCATCATCAATGAAAACGAACCGATCCGCGGCACCGGCCCCGTCCTCGTAAAGTGATATCGGCCTGGTAAAGTAATATCGGCCTCGTAAAGTTATATTGGCCTCGTAGGGTAAATCAGGAGAAGATCAGGTGATCAAGGCACGGGTGACTGTTACGCTGAAGAACGGCGTTCTCGATCCGCAGGGCAAGGCAATCGAAGGCGCGCTCGGCAGCCTCGGTTTTGGTGGCGTCGGCCACGTCCGTCAGGGCAAGGTCTTCGATCTGGAACTGGAAGGCGCCGACAAGGCCAAGGCCGAAACCGACCTGAAGGCAATGTGCGAAAAGCTGCTGGCCAATACGGTCATCGAAAACTACGCCATCAGCATTCTTTAAGCTCCAGGAGCCGCTGCCCATGAAATCCGCTGTCGTCCAACTTCCCGGCCTCAACCGCGACCGCGACATGATCGCGGCTCTGACGAAAATCTCCGGTCAGGCGCCCGTCACCATCTGGCAGACGGAAACGGATATTCCCGATGTCGACCTGATCGTCATTCCGGGCGGCTTCTCCTATGGTGACTATCTGCGTTGCGGCGCCATCGCCGCCCGCATGCCTGTCATGCAGGCCATTCGCGAAAAGGCCGAACAGGGCGTCAAGGTTCTCGGCGTCTGCAACGGCTTCCAGATTCTGGTCGAAGCCGGCATGCTGCCGGGCGCGCTGATGCGCAATGCCTCGCTGAAATTCGTCTGCCGTGAAGTGAAGCTCGAAGTCGCCAATAACGACACCGAATTCACCCGCGCCTATGACAAGGGCCAGATCCTGCGCTGCCCTGTCGCCCATCACGACGGCAATTATTTCCTCGATACGGATGAGCTGAAGTCCGTGGAAGACAACGGCCAGGTCGTGTTCCGTTATGCCGAGGGCACCAACCCGAACGGCTCGCTGAACGACATTGCCGGCGTCATCAACGCCCAAGGCAACGTTCTTGGCATGATGCCGCATCCGGAAAACCTCATCGAAGCCGCTCACGGCGGCAATGACGGCCGCGGCCTCTTCGCTTCGGCACTCGGTGTCATCGCAGCCTGATGGACCGGGCGGGCTTCAAGCCCGCCTTTTTTAATGCCCGCTCGCGGCTGCCGTTTCGGCCTCTCTTCTGGATGACCTGATGTCTCTTGCTTTTCGACTGAATGCCTACAAAGCTACCGGACTGATCCTCGCTGCATCAGCACTCGCCGCCTGCCAGCCGAAACCGCAGCCGGTCGCCTCCGTCTCCCGCGCGGCTTTGCCGACGATGGAGCGGATCGCGCTTGGCGCCAATGCCTGCTGGTTCAAATCGGGTGATGCGGCGTTCAAGGCCTATCGCCTCGCGCCGGAACTCAATTCTTTCTCGGGCCGCCCGCGCATCCTCCTCGTGCCGCGCAACAGCCCGGAATCGCGCCCCATGCTGGTGATCCAGGCCGAAGGCAATCCGGCAAAGCTCGATGCTTTCGGACCCGTGATGAGCGAGGCCATCTCCGGCCGCATCGCCACCGACGTCAAGCGCTGGGCGAATGGCGGCAAGGGCTGCTGATCGAGCGGAACGGCTCTAAAAACCAGCCCACATAAAAAAACCCGCCGACGCCGGTTGGGAGTGGCGTGGCGGGCTGCCGAATGGCTTGATGGCGCCGGGGAAAGAAGGCGCCGCTCTCCGACAAAAAATCAGAGGGACCGCGTCGGCCAGGAGAAAAGCTGAGATTTCGCAGCCTCCTTCAGGGCCTCATCGCGCGTTACCCCGATATCCTCCAGAAGATCGTCAGAAAGTTCCCGCAAGGCGAACCGTCCGCGCCGTTTCAGGTGCCAGTGAAACACGCCGGCAATCATGCGACCAATAAGCGTGCGGGCGATCTTGGCCGGAAACGGCGCCGGTGCGACCATGTCGCCGGCATCGCGGAACACGCGTTCCCGTTCGTAGCCATCAGGATAGAGTGTATCCGCTTTCGAGAGGTATTGATCCATCTTGCGCATATTGCACCTATTGTCTCCGTGTGCTTGATGTCGTTCAATGCAGACAATAAATACAATTGACTTGAGTACAGATACAATGCATAAATTGTCACCATGACAAATTGGCTTCCTGACATCACCG
Organism: Agrobacterium sp. El2ro-1b; assembly: GCF_048298475.1. NCBI lineage: Bacteria > Pseudomonadati > Pseudomonadota > Alphaproteobacteria > Hyphomicrobiales > Rhizobiaceae > Agrobacterium > Agrobacterium sp. El2ro-1b. Next base: position 1,553,357 of record NZ_CP103458.1, read on the forward strand.
AGGGCGACGGCCCGATTTACCTTCGCCTCGCCGACAGTATCGAGAGCGCGATTTCCGACGGAATCCTGCAGGCCGGCTCGAAACTGCCACCGCAGCGCAATCTCGCTTACGATCTCGGCGTGACAATCGGCACAATCAGCCGGGCCTATGGCCTTATTCACGAACGTGGCCTCGTCAGCGGCGAAGTCGGCCGCGGCACCTATGTCAATGAACGCAAGACCCCAGCGCCCTTATCGCCCGAGGAACCGTCCGTGTCGGCATTCGGCGGCACGCGCTACGCCCTCGACACCAGCGCCGAATTCCGCCTGAACACCACCGCAGCGCCGGATGTCGGCCAGAGCGTGCTGGTCGGTAAACATGTCGAGGCCCTTGCCAGAGAACATCCGTTCGAAATTTCCAACTACACCCGCAGCTTTCCCGACAACTGGTGTATGGCGGGCGCTCGCTGGCTTTCCCAGAACGGCTGGTCGCCGAAACCGGAAAACATCGTCTCGACGCTCGGCGCCCATGCGGGGGTGATGAGCGTGGTGACCGCAATGACGGCGCCGGGTGACCGCATCGTCTTCGAGCCCGTCACCTATTCTCACATCAGCCGCAGCGCCACCCTTGCCGGGCGTCGCGTGACGCTGGTGGAAGCGGATGAAAAGGGTATCGCCCCTGATGATTTCGAGCGTGTCTGCGCCCAGCAACATCCCAAGATGATCTTCCTGATGTCGGCCGGCCAGAACCCCACCTGCGCCACCCTGCCCGAGGATCGGCGGCGGGCAATCGCCGATATCGCCCGCAGATACGGCGTATGGATCGTGGAGGACAATCTCTACGGCGCCATGACCCGCGAGCAGATCCCGCTCATTGCGGAATTCGCGCCGGATATCACCTTCGTTGTCGGTGGCCTGTCGAAATCCGTTGCCGCCGGGGTCAGGGGTGGCTGGGTTGCCTGCCCGGCGCAGTTTTCATCGAGAATACGAATTTCCCATTCGATGTTAACAGGCGGATTGCCCTTCATGCTGGCCGAACTGAATGCGCGTCTCGTCAATAGTGGCGACGCAGATGACATCCGCAAGGATTGCATCGCCGAGATCAACCAGCGCGAGGCAATGGCCAGACGTATCTTTGCCGGGCTGGAATTCAACTCCCTGCCCGATATCGCCTTCATGTGGCTGCGACTGCCCGAACCCTGGCTGTCGGGCACCTTCCGCAATGCCGCCATGAAGGAAGGCGTGCTGATCGACGACGAGGACGAGTTCAAGGCAGGCCGCTCGGAAAAGGTGTTTCACCGCGTCCGCATCAGCTTTTCCGGACCCTCCTCGCGCGAGGAACTGACACATGCCTTCGGCATCCTGCGCAATCTGCTCGACAATGGATCGGCCGGCTATGAAAGCGAGGCGTAAGCGTTGCCCGGCCGAGTCATTCCTGCAACACGATTCCTAAATCAGTAACTCATTATTTACCGCGCCGACAAATCTGCCATCCTCTCCCTACTTCGGAGCGGGGAATGATTCGATGGCAGCATTCGGTTCCACATCCATTAGGGTACTGTTCGCTCTTGCAATGGTCTTTGCAGCATTTGTGCTTGCGGATGTCACATCGGCCATCGCCGCCGACGGTACGGTATTCGACGAACTGCGGTTCGGGGTCACAACCTCTGTCACCAGCCGCGATGGCGGCGGTGAAGATGGCGCATTCCCGGCCTTTACCGCCTATTTTGATCCCTTCGCGAGCGCCTCGGCTGTCACCCTCGGCGAAAAACTCGCCCGCCCGCGTCTGCATCTGGGCGGCGAAATCGGCACCGAGGGAGAGGCAGATACCATTTACGGCGGTGTCAACTGGACCTTCGACCTCAATCCGAAGATTTTCGTCGACCTTGGCTTTGGTGGCCTGTGGCATGACGGCAGACTGAAAAACGGCCCTGGCGAAACGGGCGCGGAATTCGGTTGCCACCTGCTTTTTCATGAATATGCCGCTATCGGATATCGCTTCAACAGCAACTGGAATATTTCGACCCAGATCGAACACGCCTCCCACGCCAATCTGTGCGACGGCCCCAATGACGGGCTGACGCGTGTTGGACTTATGGTCGGCTACAAGTTCTGAATAAGCCAAGAAAGCAGCGTTTTGCCGGTAGAACTGCGCATTTTCCTGTCGCACCAATGAGCCTCTTGCGCTAAAGAACCGGAAACTTTCCTCGGCTCGAACCGCGTGAGACCTATGTCGATTTCAAACTCCATCAAGATCACCCCGGAACTCGTTGCATCCCACGGGCTGAAGCCCGACGAATACCAGCGTATCCTCGACCTGATCGGACGGGAGCCCAGCTTTACCGAGCTTGGCATCTTCTCGGCCATGTGGAACGAGCACTGCTCCTACAAGTCTTCGAAGAAGTGGCTGAAGACCCTGCCGACAACAGGTCCGCGCGTCATTCAGGGCCCCGGCGAAAACGCTGGCGTGGTGGATATCGATGATGGCGACTGCGTCGTCTTCAAGATGGAGAGTCATAACCACCCGTCCTATATCGAGCCCTATCAGGGTGCGGCAACCGGCGTCGGCGGCATCCTGCGTGACGTCTTCACCATGGGAGCCCGCCCGATCGCGGCCATGAACGCCCTGCGTTTCGGTGCGCCCGATCATCCGAAGACCCGCCACCTCGTGGCCGGCGTCGTTGCCGGTGTCGGCGGATACGGCAACTCTTTCGGTGTGCCGACCGTTGGCGGCGAAGTGGAATTCGACCCGCGTTATAACGGCAATATCCTCGTCAACGCCTTTGCCGCCGGCCTTGCCAAGTCCAATGCGATCTTCCTCTCGGAAGCCAAGGGCGTCGGCCTGCCGGTCGTTTATCTCGGTGCAAAGACCGGCCGCGACGGCGTTGGCGGCGCGACCATGGCCTCTGCCGAATTCGATGAGTCGATCGAAGAAAAGCGCCCGACGGTTCAGGTCGGCGACCCCTTCACCGAAAAGTGCCTGCTGGAAGCCTGCCTCGAACTGATGAAGACCGGTGCGGTCATCGCCATTCAGGACATGGGCGCCGCCGGCCTCACCTGCTCGGCTGTCGAAATGGGCGCAAAGGGCGATCTCGGCATCGAACTCGACTTGAACGCCGTGCCGGTGCGCGAAGAGCGCATGACGGCTTACGAAATGATGCTGTCGGAAAGCCAGGAGCGCATGCTCATGGTTCTCGAACCCTCCAAGGAAGAGGTGGCCAAGGCGATCTTCGTCAAGTGGGGTCTGGATTTCGCCATCGTCGGCAAGACCACCGACGACCTGCGCTTCCGCGTGCTGCACAATGGCGAGGAAGTTGCCAACCTGCCGATCAAGGAGCTCGGCGACGAGGCCCCCGAATACGACCGCCCGTGGACGCCAGCCAAGGTGCCCGCAGCGCTTTCGGAAACCGACATCCCTGCAGCCGACATTGCCGATGCGCTGGTGTCGCTGGTTGGTTCGGCCAACAACTCCTCGCGCCGCTGGGTTTACGAGCAGTACGACACGCTGATCCAGGGCAACTCCCTGCAGCTGCCGGGCGGCGATGCCGGCGTGGTGCGCGTCGAAGGCCATGACAAGAAGGCGCTCGCCTTTTCCTCGGACGTGACGCCACGCTACGTCGAGGCCGATGCCTTCGAAGGCGGCAAGCAGGCCGTGGCCGAATGCTGGCGCAACATTACCGCGACTGGTGCTCTGCCGCTGGCGGCCACCGACAACCTCAATTTCGGCAATCCGGAAAAGCCTGAAATCATGAGCCAGCTGGTCCATGCCATCAAGGGCATCGGCGAAGCCTGCCGCGTGCTGGAATTCCCGATCGTTTCCGGCAACGTCTCGCTCTACAACGAGACCAATGGTCAGGCGATCCTGCCCACCCCCACCATCGGCGGCGTTGGCCTGTTGAAGGACTGGGGCCGCATGGCGCGCATCCGTTTCGCGGCTGCCGACGAGGTGGTACTCTTGGTCGGCGCACCTGTCGGCCTCGGCACCCACATTGCCCAGTCGGTCTATATGCGTGACGTTCACGGCCGCACCGATGGCCCGGCGCCGCATGTCGATCTCATCGCCGAGAAGAAGAACGGCGATTTCGTCCGTGGCCTCATCACCGAAGGCCTCACCACCGCCGTTCACGATTGCTCCTCGGGCGGTCTCGCCCTTGCTGTTGCCGAAATGGCGATTTCTTCCGGCATCGGCGCAACGATCGATGCGGTTGAAGGCCATAATCCGGTTCTCACCTTCTATGGCGAAGATCAGGCCCGTTACGTCCTGACCGTCAAGAAGTCCGATCTCGACAAGGTGCAGGCGGCGGCTAAAGCGGCCGGTGTTTCCTGCCCTGTTATCGGTACTACCGGTGGTTCCACCGTAAAGCTGGGCACGGCGCGCGCAGTCGAGATTAAAGAATTGCACTTGGCCTATGAATCGTGGTTCCCTCAGTTCATGGACGGCGAAACTTTGATTGCCGCAGAATGAATTAAGGAGAAACACCATGCCCATGAAACCCGGCGACATTGAAGACATGATTAAGGCGGGAATTCCCGGGGCAAAGGTCACGATCCGCGATCTGGCCGGTGACGGCGACCATTACGCGGCGGAAGTCGTTGCGGAAGCATTCAAGGGCAAGACCCGCGTGCAGCAGCACCAGATGGTCTATGACGCGCTGAAGGGCAATATGGGCGGCGTTCTGCATGCCCTTGCCCTGCAGACCTCCGCTCCAGAATGATTGTGGCCGTGAACGTGCCCGCAAGACAGCTTCACTGTCCCGCCGACGCATAAAGGCCCCGGACTAAATCAAAGGCCCGCGTGATGCTCTCACGCGGGCCTTTTCATATCAGGCAGAAGGGAAAACGCCGCTTACAAAGCAGGCGGGCTCTGTGAATCCAGATCAGCGAAGGATGCGGCCGGCAGCGGCCCCGCTGTCAAAAGGGTGAAATCGTAACCGGATCTGCGATCCGGCCCGAGAACATATTGCCGGTGCATGCGCAGGAAATTGCGCTTGTTCTTCTTGTAGCGCTCCGATGAGAGCGAATGCTTGAAACGGATCGGCACGATCTTCGGCAGCGGCGCATCGCGGTGACCCGTCAGCGCCACCGTGTTGCAGCGATAGAGATGGATCGGATCGGTCAGGCACTGGATATCGAACCATGTCACATCAGGGTGACGCGCGATTGCACCAACGCTCTCGCGAAGCCTGTCCGCGCTCGACAGGAACGCACATTGCAGCGCGGCACCGCCCAGCGTCGCAAAAGACAGCTTGCGGCCATCCAGCGCATCCGGCTTCAGCTCCAGCACGCGGCCGATGACCGCGAGCGCGAGGCTGGCACCCATGCTGTGCGACACCACCAGAACCTCATCCGAGGGCCGTTCGAGCGCCGTCACCACAAGTGCCGCCCTCTCCTCGATCCAGTCACGGGCAATAGGTTCATCGCGTCCGACCGCGAGCGCGAAACGCCAGTCCGCATAAAGATGCAAAGTGTGAAACCGCTCCGCGAAAGGCAGGAACGCCTTCACGAAAAACACGGCGGCAGCGGGAATGCTGACCACCAGAAGCCACAGCGGCAAGCCGAAAAGCCATGGCGAGAGCGCAATGCCGGCAGCAAGCGCGCCACCGGCAAGCATCAGCAGGAACGGAAAGATGAAGAACAGCCCGAACCGCCAGGCGTGGCGCAGATAGCGTGCAGCACCGCCCTCACTGACGATGCCCGCTCCGGCCTTGAAACCCAGCCAGATCTGCCGCCACACCGAGGCATCCCGCAGCTGCGAGATGACATCGTTATGGTCATAGACGACGATATCCGAGCGCGTCCGCCAGTCGCCCGCCGAAGCCTCCACCGTGAATGCTTCGCCAGCCGGCCTGCTCTCCAGCGGCCCCACGGCATAGTTGACGTCCCACGTCTTTCCCGCCAGCGCTGCGGCGCGCTGGTAGCGCAGATGATGGGCAGCCGCATCGAGCGGATCGAAACCGGGGAAATAAAGAACAAGTCGTGACTGGACGGCCGGCATGCATAAACCTTCAGGCTGGAGACACCCGAAAGGATCGCTTGATACAGTGGGCGATGCACGTATAGTAAAAATCGCGACGGAAATATGATTTATTTAGTGGCGAGGGAATTTTGTCTGGCATCGTCGATCAGTTGCTCAATGGCGTCGTCAAGGGCGCTCTGGCTGAAGTCCTCACCAAGACCGGTATTCGCAAGACGCGCCGCGCCCGCCGGACGAAAACCACCGGCTCGCTGGCTGGCGGCATTGTCGGTTCCGTTCTGGAAGCAGCGATCAAGGCCGCCGTCAAACCCAAGCCGGCCAGGAAGCAGGTAAGCAAAAGGCGCACCGCCGCTTCCCGCAGCAGGCAGCGGTATAAATAAAAAGCAGCAGGCCGGATCTAGTCTGTCATGCCATGCCACACAGACGCATTTTTTGCGCGCCACGGGTGGAAATCGCGCCGCGACATGTTATTTAGAGGCTAACAGAAAGCAGCGGCCTTGAACCGCATGTGAAAGGATATGGCCATGAGCGGCATTCACGACATCATCGACAGCGAAGTGAAGAGCAACGACATCGTTCTTTTCTTGAAGGGAACTCCGCAATTTCCGCAGTGCGGTTTTTCCGGTCAGGTCGTACAGATTCTTGACTACCTCGGCGTCGAATACAAGGGCGTCAACGTGCTTGCCGATGCCGACATCCGTCAGGGTATCAAGGACTATTCCAACTGGCCGACCATTCCGCAGCTCTATATCAAGGGCGAATTCGTCGGTGGCTGTGATATCGTAAAAGAGATGTTCCAGTCCGGCGAGCTGCAAAGCCACTTCCAAGAACAGGGTATCAGCGTCCGCGGCGCGGCCTGATTTCGGCCGGTTCGTCCGGCCCACCCTGATTGTCAGAAATTTATGCCAGGCGTTGCTTCATGCAACGCCTTTGCCGTTCTTTTTGGGGCAATCCTGTGACAGAACTTTCACAATCCACCGCTTCGCGCGCAGGCTCGATGGGGCGCACGGAATTCATTGGGCTGGCAGCAATGCTGATGGCGCTGAATGCGCTGGCCATCGACATCATGCTGCCGGGTCTTCAGGAAATCGGCGCATCACTGGGCGTCGTCAATGAAAACCACCGCCAATACGTGATTTCGACCTATCTCCTCGGTTTCGGTATCGCCCAACTGCTCTACGGGCCGATTTCTGACCGTTTCGGTCGACGCAAGCCGATGCTCGTCGGTCTGGCCATCTACATCATCTCCGCCATTGCCGTGGTCTTCGTGCCATCATTCACCGGCCTCCTGGTCCTGCGCTTCATTCAGGGCATCGGTTCGGCGGCAACGCGTGTCATCACCATCTCGATCGTGCGTGATATCTATGGCGGCCGGCAGATGGCAGAAGTCATGTCGCTGATCATGATGGTCTTCATGGTCGTTCCGGTCATCGCGCCCGGCACCGGCCAGATCGTCCTCTTCTTCGGCGACTGGCACCTGATCTTCGCCTTCATGGCCGGCATCGCCGCCGTCGTGACGGCCTGGATGTATTTCCGCCTGCCGGAAACCCTGCATCCCGATGACGTCAGGCCTTTCACGGCGCGTTCGATCCTCGGCGGCTTCAAGATCGTGCTCACCAACCGTATCGCGCTCTGTTATACGCTTTCCAGCACCTTCATTTTCGGCGCGCTGTTCGGCTTCATCAACTCGGCTGAACAGGTTTACAAGGGCATCTACGGCCTTGGCGCATGGTTTGCGGCGGCCTTTGCCGGCGTTGCCCTGTTCATGGCCTTCTCGTCCTTCATCAATGCCAGGCTGGTCGGCCGGTTCGGCATGCGCAAGCTGTCGCACGGGTCGCTGCTCGGCTTCATCGCCATCACCTTCGTCTGGCTGGTGGTGCAGGTGCTGGGGCCGGAGCCGATGCCCTTCGCCATCTTCATCGTGTTCTTTGCGCTGGCGATGTTCCAGTTCGGCTGGATCGGCTCGAACTTCAACTCGCTCGCCATGGAACCGCTCGGCCATGTCGCCGGTACCGCCTCCTCCGTCATCGGTTTCATGGGAACCGTCGGCGGCTCGCTGATCGGCGCCGGCATCGGCCAGGCTTTCGACGGCACGGCACTGCCCATGGTGGCCGGCTTCTTCGCCGTCTCCATCATCGGCCTTATCTTCGTGCTGATCGGCGAAAAGGGCGTGTTGTTTCAGGCCCATAACAAGCCGACAAGGTAAGTTCTGACAGAAAAAAGAAAGGGCGCGGAATTCTGTTCCGCGCCCTTTTTATTGAAAACAGCTCTTGTTCGGTTAAACCGTAAAAATCTTCTCGCGCAGCAGCTCCCAGGTCTCCTGATCCGGCGCCAGCAGCAGCCCGCCATCCAAATGGCGCGGCAGGTAGGGCGAACCGTCAAGACGGGCGGCATAAGCGCCTGCTTCCTGCGAAAGCAGCGTGCCGGCCAGATGGTCCCAGGGCATCAGCTTGTTATACATCAGGAAATGCATGTGACCGCCGCAGAACAGGCGGTATTCATGCGCAGCACAACGATAGCTGGTGAACAGCCGCACATCCGCAAGGTTCATCAAGATCTTGCGGCGTGTCTCCACATCGAAATAACCTGTATTGGCGATACCGACCATCTGCGACAGGTGCGGCGCTGTCACGACAGACATCTGCGTCTGCGAGCCATCGGCGGCGCAAAGCCATGCGCCGGAGCCTTTTTCGGCAATTGCCCAGTCATTGCCCATCGGATCGAAGATCAGGCCGGCAACGGTCTCGCCCTTGGAGATGACACTCATCATCACGCCGAACAATGGCAGGCCGGAAGCGAAGTTAAAGGTGCCGTCGATCGGATCGACCACCACGGCAAGATCGGCATCGGCAAGCTTGCCGACCAGGGACGGGTCAGCCGCCACGGCCTCTTCACCGATGAACAGCGCATCAGGCATGATGTCCTGCACGCGGGCGCGGATCAACCGTTCGGCAGCCTCATCGGCCTCGGTTACGAGGTCGATAGCCTCGGACTTTATCCTGACGTCGCCTTCGCCCAGATTACGGAACCGCGGCAGGATTTCCACTGCGGCCGCCTCCTGAAGCGCATTGGCAAGAGAGGCGATGTCGAGTTCAAGAGCCATGGGCGATATCCTTCTATCTGAGCATCAATCTTATAAGGCGACGATTTCCCGCCGCAGCATCTTCCAGCTTTCCTTGTCGGGCGCCGACAGGATGCCGCCGGCCGTCTGTCCCGGCCGGTAGGGCGTATTGTCGAAACGGGCCGTGTAACCACCGGCCTCCTGATGGACGAGAACACCGGCAAGGTGATCCCACGGCATCAGCTTTTCATGGCCGATGAAATGCAGCTTGCCGGCCGAGGCAAGCCAATATTCATGTGCCGAGCAATTGATCGAAAGCGCCATCTTGATCTTCGCCATATTGGCGGCAATGACCGGACGACGATCCTCATGGCTGTGACCCCAGGAAAAGATGCCGACCATTTCCGACAATGGCGCTGGGTCCGCGACCTTGAGATTGACCTGCGAGCCGTTCTTGCGGTGGAGATAAGCCCCCTCACCTTTCAAGGCCACAATGGTATCGCCCATGACGGGATCGTGGATGATGCCCGCCACCGTCTCACCCTTGACGGTGACTGCAAGCAGCGTGCCGAAAGCGGGAAAGCCGGAAGCGTAATTGAACGTGCCGTCGATCGGATCGATCACGAAGGCAAGCGGCGCATCGGCAAGGGCTGGAATGACGGAAGGGTCCGCCTCATAGGTCTCTTCGCCGACGATATGAGCCTTCGGAAACCGCGCAAGCAGCGCGGCGGTGATCGCCTTTTCCGCCAGAACATCTGCCTCGGTGACGAGATCGATGGCGGAGGTCTTTTCGGAGATGGCGCCGGCGCTCAGGTTTCGGAAGCGGGGCATGATTTCCTGTGCGCCGGCAGCGGCGACGGTGGAAACGAGGAATTCGATATCTTTATCGGAAAAGCTCATGGCGCGGGGCACTTCTTCATCAGGGAGGGCTGGCCTCCCTACGCTCTTCAGGTGACGCGCCGGTGACAGCAAGCGCGGAAAAATCAAAAAGCTTGGGATCGAGCAGATGCGATGGGTTCACATGCGCAAGCGCCCGCAGCATCACGTCCTTGCGGCCTGGCATGCGCCGTTCGATATCCGCCAGCATCTCTTTCATCGCATTGCGCTGAAGGCCGTCCTGCGAGCCGCAGAGGTCGCAGGGAATGATCGGGAACTCCATCGCGGCTGCAAATTTTGCCATATCCTCTTCGGCACAATAGGCAAGCGGGCGCATGACCATCAGGTCGCCCTCGTCATTCATCAGCTTCGCCGGCATACCCGCGAGGCGACCGCCATGGAAAAAGTTCATGAAGAAGGTCTCGAGAATATCCTCGCGGTGATGGCCGAGCAACAATGCGTCGCAGCCCTCCTCCCGCGCGATGCGGTAGAGATTGCCGCGGCGCAGCCGCGAACAGAGCGAACAATAGGTGCCGCCGGAAGGCACCTTTTCCTTCACGATTGAATAGGTGTCGCGATATTCGATGCGATGGGGCACACCGATCTTTGCCAGATACTCCGGCAATACGTGTTTGGGGAAATTCGGCTGCCCCTGATCCAGATTGCAGGCCACCAGCTCCACCGGCAAGAGGCCGCGCCATTTCAGATCGAGCAGCAGCGCCAGCAGCCCGTAGCTGTCCTTGCCACCGGAAAGGCCGACCAGCCAGCGCTTCTGGCCGTTCAGCATGCCGAAATCTTCAAACGCCTGCCGCACATTGCGCAACAGCCGCTTGCGCAGCTTGTTGAAGGAAACCGAACGCGGAGCATTGTCGAACAGGGGATGCGAGCTGCCATTTTCTTCGGACGGGTCGTGATCTGCCCCAGCCTTGTCAGCCCCGGCCTGATCTACAAAGTCATCGATCTTGGTGAGAATGTTCATCATCAACTCGCTCCGGCACGACTGCCGTTCTTGATGCAGGCAATGCCCCCATCCGCCGGCAAGATCAAGCCCCGAATACCGACCAGCCGGTTTTCGTCGCCAGCAATTCCAGCGCCTGTGACCCGAGCGCCGAATTACCAACCTTGTTGAGACCCGGCGACCAGACCGCAATCGACGCCTTGCCCGGCGCCACCGCCATGATGCCGCCGCCGACGCCGCTCTTGCCCGGCAGGCCGACATGATAGGCGAAATCGCCCGATCCGTCATAATGGCCGCAGGTCAGCATCAGCGCGTTGATGCGCCGCGCCCGACGGTCCGAGACGACGGTATGGCCGGAGAGCGGATTGCGGCCGCGATTGGCGAGGAAAAGCCCGGCACGGGAAAGCTGGGCGCAGGTCATCGACAGCGCGCACTGATGGAAATAAACGCCGAGCGTATGTTCCACGGGATGATGCAGATTGCCGAAGGAACGCATGAAATTGGCAAGCGCGAAATTGCGGAAACCCGTCGCCTGCTCGGATTTCGCCACCGTGTCGTCAATGCTGATCGTGTCATCGTCAGCGAGGTAACGTACGAACCGCAGAAGCTCGCCTATCGCCTCACGCGGCTGGTGGCCGGAAAGAACGATATCGGTCACCACGATCGCACCGGCGTTCACGAAGGGATTGCGGGGAATGCCGTGCTCATGTTCCAGCTGAACGATGGAATTGAAAGACGACCCCGATGGTTCGCGCCCTACCCGGTTCCATACCGTTTCTCCAGCCTTGCCGAGCGCCAGCGTCAGCATGAAGACCTTGGAGATACTCTGGATCGAAAACGGCACAAGCGCATTGCCGGCCGTATAGGTCGTCCCATCGACGGTGGTGATGGCGATGCCGAGCTGGTTGGGATCGACCTTGGCGAGTTCGGGAATGTAATCCGCAACCTTCCCCTCGCCCAGTCTCGGCAGCATGCTGTCATAGATGGAATCGACGATCGCCTGAATATCCTGCATGCAAAGCCTTCCCCAGCAAACAAAAAAGCCGCCCCAAGGGGCGGCTTTCTCAATACTGAAACGCGTCGATTAACGCGAGTAGAATTCGACGACCAGATGCGGTTCCATGACGACCGGGTACGGAACGTCGGAAAGCGACGGAACGCGGGCGTATGTCGCAACCATTTTGTTGTGATCAACTTCGATGTAGTCAGGAACGTCGCGCTCAGCGAGCTGAACGGCTTCGAGAACCGTCACCAGCTGCTTGGACTTCTGACGAACTTCGATTACGTCGCCAGCCTTGCAACGGTAAGAACCGATGTTGACGCGAACGCCGTTAACCGTGACGTGGCCATGGTTGATGAACTGGCGCGATGCGAAAACGGTCGGAACGAACTTGGCGCGGTAGACGATGGCGTCCAGACGCGACTCGAGCAGGCCGATCAGGTTCTCGGAGGTGTCACCCTTGCGACGGTTTGCTTCGTCGAAAGTGGCGCGGAACTGCTTTTCGCGCAGTTCGCCGTAGTAGCCCTTGAGCTTCTGCTTGGCGCGCAGCTGCGTGCCGAAGTCGCTCATCTTGCCCTTGCGGCGCTGGCCGTGCTGGCCCGGGCCGTATTCGCGGCGGTTAACCGGGGACTTCGGACGGCCCCAGATGTTTTCGCCCATGCGGCGGTCGATTTTATACTTGGCCGATTCGCGCTTGCTCATCGTATTTCCTTCTCAAAAGGTTATGCCGGTCTGTTGCCAAACCGGTTTAAGGAAACACGCCCTCCTCTGAGGCCCGTTTCAGGGCCTCTGACAGGCTTCTCACATGCAAATGGAGAAACCACGGGACATGTCGGTGATATTGACTGCCAAACGTCAGCACTTAAACTGCAAGGCAATCAACAAAACACACCGGACATTACTGCCCGGCGTTGGGGCGGCTTCTAAACACGTTTTACAAATTTGTCAAACAAAGCCCGCCGCTTTTTTCTTGTGACCGCCCTTGAAAAGCCCGAGGGCCCACCCATCTTTCCATCGTGATCAGAACTCGGGCCCCTCTGACGTGTTACCGGACAACACGTGATGTCGAGTTTGTTAAGGTTGGGGCCCACGTATATTCTTGACACACGTCCCCCACCCGCAAAGCCAACCTCGTCCGGCTAAAGGTTGACTGATGGAGTTCCTCCTCAACGATTTTCTCGGTACCCCCACATGGATGTGGGCTGTCTTCATTTCTCTCGTCCTTGGCCTCCTGGCGCTCGATCTCGGCGTGCTGCACAAGAATTACAAGGAAATCGGCATTCGTGAAAGCCTGCTGATGTCAGGCTTCTACATCGCCATCGGCTTGGCCTTCGGCGGCTGGATCTGGTACCAGTCCGGCCAGCAGTCGGCGATGGAATATGTCACCGGCTTCGTGGTCGAAAAAAGCCTGGCGATGGACAATATCTTCATCATCGCCATGATCTTCTCCTATTTCGCCATTCCCCGCCAATATCAGCACCGTGTGCTGCTGTGGGGTATCCTCGGCGTCATCGTCCTGCGCGGCATCATGATTGCCGGCGGTGCAGCCATCGTCGAAAACTTCCACTGGGTGCTGTATCTCTTTGCGGCCTTCCTCGTCTTCACCGGCCTCAAGATGCTGTTTTCGTCCGACCATGACGAGAACGATATCGGCAATAACCGCATCCTGAAATTCCTGCGCAGCCGCCTGCCGGTGACGGAAAAGCTTCACGGTGAAAAGTTCTTCGTCAAGGAGACCGATGCGACCACCGGCAAGCTGAAGACCTTTGTGACGCCGCTTTTCCTGGCGCTCATCATGGTCGAAATCGCCGACCTGATCTTCGCGGTCGATTCGATCCCGGCAATCTTCGCGATCACCACCGATCCGTTTATCGTCTACACCTCGAACATCTTCGCGATCCTTGGCCTGCGCGCCCTCTACTTCGCACTCGCCGCCCTGATCCACCGCTTCGCTTATCTGAAATATGCGCTGGCTGCGGTTCTGGTCTTTGTCGGTTCGAAGATTTTCGTCGCCGACATGCTGGGCATCGCCAAGATCCCGCCGGCCGTTTCGCTCGGCGTGACAGTTGCCATCCTCGCAACCGGCATCATCGGTTCGCTGATCGCGACACGGAAAGAAGTGAAGGCTATCGAGTAAGGCTTAAACGGTAAGCGGCAGGGAAACCTGCCGCAACCTCACTCCGCCGCCAGCCTCGCATCATCCTCAGCCGCATCCGCATCGCCGGGTGCGGTTTTTGCATCGAGATCGGGGAACGCCACGATGCGCTTGCCGGAGAAATCGGCATGCACCACCACAAGCTCCTTCTCCTCGAAATAACCGAGAAGACGCCGCGCGCGGCGGGCGGAATGGGTGCCGTAGGCGCGGGCGATGCGGGCATCTGACGGGCAAGGCTCTTCACCAAGTGCGGCCTTGACGAGCAGCAGGAAAACCCCCTGCAGATCATCGGAAACCGACATCGACAATTGCAGCGCCTTCTCCCAGCCTTCGCTGGCCGCCATCACCGCATCCACGCCGGAGCGGGCAATCGCCACCTGTCGCCGGAAATCGGCAAGCGTCATCGGCGTGCCCGGAATGCGACGCATGCGGGCGCGCACCAGAAAATCCTGATAGAGCACGGCATCCGTGCGATAGGCAGACTGCGGATCGTCGAGAATTTCAACCAGAACCGCACCAATCTTTTCCTCACGCTCCTCCGGCGTCAGTTCCGGCTGGCCTGCACGCGGCGACTGCTCCGATGAAGGGCCAACGGCGGCGGGCGTGGAACGGGAGAGTTCTGCCAGAATATCGGTGGTCGGACGCGGCGCCGGCGGCGGGCGGCGCACGGCGGCGCGCGTGAACTCTTCCGGATCCGGCGTGAAGATCAGGTCTTCGACATCCTGCGGTGCATCCGGCAAAGGCATCAGCTTCGGCGAAGACGAGCGCGCCGAGGTTTCCACCGCCCCGATGACGATCGGCAACGGGCGACGCGACAGCGCCGGGCCGAGCGCCACGAAATTACCGCGCTGCAGATCGCGGAACATTTCCGCCTGCCGCCGGTCCATGCCGAGCAGATCGGCCGCGCGCGCCATATCGATATCGAGGAAGGTCCGGCCCATCAGAAAGTTCGAGGCTTCCGCCGCCACGTTCTTGGCAAGCTTGGCCAGCCGCTGCGTGGCGATGACGCCGGCAAGACCGCGTTTACGGCCACGGCACATCAGGTTGGTCATGGCGCCAAGCGACGCCTTGCGCGCATCTTCCGTCACCTCGCCGGCGACGGAGGGCGCAAACATCTGCGCCTCATCCACAACGACAAGCACGGGATACCAGAATTCACGATCGGCATCGAACAGGCCGTTGAGGAAGGCGGCGGCGGCCCGCATCTGCTGTTCGACATCAAGGCCTTCCAGCGTCAGCACGCAGGAAACGCGGTGCTGGCGAATGCGGTTGGCGATGCCGGCAAGCTCGGCTTCCGTCCGCTCGCCATCCACCACCACATGACCGAACTTGTCGGACAGCGTAACAAAATCGCCCTCGGGATCGATGATGACCTGCTGCACCCATTGGGCCGATTGCTCCAGCAGCCGGCGCAGCAGATGCGACTTGCCGGAACCGGAATTGCCCTGCACCAGCAAACGCGTCGCAAGCAATTCCTCGATATCGAGCTTGGCCTGCTGCCCGCCCGATAGGGTCCCCATGTCGATGCCGACCTGCAATGTTCAATTCCTCGTACTGCATCTGATACGACCGATTCCCTCAGGCGCGGCCGAACATGCTCTTTACCAAAAAATCGCCGGTTGCGTCTGCCCCATGCCGATAATGCACAGGCAATTGCGTGTTGCGCCTATGCGGGCCGGGTCCACAACCGCGACAGGGCGATGCGCCGCCCGAATACGTTCAGCACCAGCCCCAGAATGACCAGCCCGGCACCCAGCACTTCGAATATGGTAATATGCTCCGCAAAAGCGAGATAGGCGCTGATGAAACCGACCACCGGCACCAGCAGCGAAAACGGCGCCACGGTTCCAGCCGGATACCGTAAAAGCAGATAGCTCCAGATGCCCGCGCCGACAATCGTCGCCCCATAAGCCATATAAATGACCACAAGAGCCGTCGTCGCCGTCGCATTGGCAAGTCCCTCGGCAATCGCCCCCGGTCCTTCCACGACAAGCGAAAGCGCAAGCAGCGGCAGAACAGGCACAAGGCTCGTCCACGCCACGAAAGAGATCGCATTCACCTGGCCAATACGCCGGTTGACGATATTGCCGACAGCCCAGGCGATGGCCGAGCCGATGCCCATCAACAGCGGTATAAAGGCCGCCATCGTCATCCGCTCTACCCCAATCACCGCGAGCCCGCCAAAAGCGATGACCGCGCCGATGATTTGCGAAGGCAACGGCCGTTCACCGAGAAAAACCACGGCAAGCGCCAGCGTGAAAAAGGCCTGCGACTGCATGACCAAAGAGGCGAGCCCGGCGGGCAGGCCGAGCTTGATCGCCGGGTAAAGCAGGCCGAACTGAAAAAAGCCCATCGCCATGCCGTAAACGATCATATGCCGCCACGGCACATTCGGTTTCGGCAGGAAGAAAACCAACGGCACGGCCGCACAGAGATAACGCAAGCCCGTCAGGAACAAAGGCGGCATGTCGGTGACGCCGATCTTGATGGCGACGAAGTTGAAGCCCCACAAAAACACGGTGATCAGGGCGAGAAGTATATGCGGCAATGCCATGTTGTATGTCCGGTATTGGCTCTCACGAAGCCTTTACGGTGCAGCGGTCCTCTTCCACGCGAAGGCGACAAGACCGGCACCAATCAGGAGACCGCCGCCCGTGCGGTTGACGATGCGCTGAACCTTCGGTTTGCGGATCGTGTTGCGGGCGGCACTTGCCAGCAGTCCATAAAGCGCCGCATTCACCGTGGCAAGCACCAGGAACGTCGCTTCGAAAATCAGCACCTGCGGCCAGAACGGCAATGTCGGCACCAGAAACTGCGGCAGGAACGCGACGAAAAAGACGATGCTCTTGGGGTTCAGCGCCGTGACGATATAGGCATGCAGGAAGATTTTAAGTGGCCGTTCACGGCCCGTCACACCTTGGCCATCAGCGCCTTCGCCACCAACCGGCGAACGCCACAGCTTGATGCCGAGATAGATGAGGTAAGCAGCGCCGATCCATTTCAGACCGGTGAAAAGTGCGGCCGACGTGGCAAGCAGTGCGCCAAGCCCCAGCATCGAGGCCGTCATGGCGGTGAAATCACCAAGCGCCACACCCGTCACCGTCGCCGTGCTCGCTTTGCGGCCGTGGCCCAGCGCATAAGAAATCACCAGCAGGATCGTCGGTCCCGGAATGGCGAGCATGATGGCAGATGCGGCCACGAAGGCCAGCCAGTTCTCCAGCGGCATGATTTGAGTCTCCCTTGTCCAATTTGCCGAGCAAGCCACCAAAATCAGGAGGTATCAAGCTCAATCTTCGAGGATCAAGCCGCCCTGTCATCCAGCGGACGAACGGGTGGCTGCTCGTAGCGGTGCGACCTCCCCGACATACTTTGTCGAAGAGGCCGCCACTGCTCAAAACCGCGGCGCCCACGGTACCGACCAGTCCCGTCGCCGCTTCACTTGCGACGGCACAAAGCCGATATCGACCAGCAAACGGTCCGGCAGATCGGCAAGATCGGTCGGCGGCGGGCGTGGCACTATGGCCGCGACGACCACTGCTTTCAGGGTTTTCCAGACGCCGAATGTGACGAACAGACGGTCCACCGCATCCGGCAGCGCATATGCTACCAATGGTTGATCATTTTGCATGGGAAATCCATCCCGGCGCGGCAAGCGGCCAGGTCCTTTATCGATGGAAAACGACATGCCGAAACGACGGGCGCAGCACGCATGCCACGCGGACGCGCAAGTCACATGTCGGACGAAGTGAAAATGCCAAACGGCTGGGGAATCAGGCCATAAGCCTTATCGGAGGGAGATGCCTCGCATCACATAACCGCCCACAATCACGCCAAAAAGGCCTGACATGCCATTAAGGCGCATATTAATGTCATTGCTCATTCCACGCCTCCATTTAGTGCGGTTATAGACAAAATATATCTTGCATAGGAAAGCCGGCGCGACAAGAGGTCGCAATCTCGAATTGCAAAAGACGAGCAAAGGCGATGCAAAAATGCAACAGGCTTTTAACTGGCAGAAACGCTGAGGCCGAAACCCTGCATCAACCGCCGGGTGGCGAAATCCGGTTTGCCAGACGTGAAGACGGCAAAGTCGAAACCGTCAGGATGCTCCGCATCTTGCGGCAGCGGCACCAGATGGCGGGCACGCCGGGCAATCGCTTCGGCCGGATCGAGCCAGTCCACCGGCCAAGGGGCAAGCCGGCGAAACACATTGGCCATGAAGGGATAGTGGGTGCAGGCGAGAACGACGATATCGGTGCGCTTGCCGTCGCTGTCGATGAAGCACGGTTCGATTTCGGCCAGCACCGCTTCGTCGGATACCGGCTCACCCCTGATCCAGCTTTCCGCCATGCGCGCCAGATTTTCAGAGCCCACGAGACGAACATGGCATTGCGTGGCGAAGGACTGGATGAGATCGCGCGTATAGGCCCGCTTGACGGTGCCGGGCGTTGCGAGCACGGAAACGAGGCCGGAGCGAGTGCGCTCAGCGGCAGGCTTGATGGCCGGAACGGTGCCGACGAAGGTCATGTCGGGAAACCGCGCCCGAAGATCGGCTCCGGCCAGCGTGAAGGCGGTGTTGCAGGCAATGATGCAGACTTCCGGGCTGTAATCCTGCAGCAGCGTTTCGAAGAGTGAAAGAATACGCGCCCGCAGCGCCTCCTCCTCCCAGCCGCCATAGGGAAAACCGGCATCGTCGGCCACATAGATGAAACCGCGCTCGGGCATCAGCACGCGCGCCTCGCGCAGCACGGTCAGCCCGCCAATGCCGGAATCGAACACCAGCACCGGTTTCAGCACATCGGCCGCTGCCTCACTCGTCTTCAGCATTCTCCCCCATCTCCTGTGCCGGTTCTACCCTTCCGGTCTGTTTCGACCAGCGACGGGGAAAACGGTCAAGCGTATTCAATACACCACGGAAAACGCTGATTTCCTGTTCGGAAAACCCGCGCCTCGACATCACGGCGCGCAGATTGTCGACCATTCTGGGCTTTTTTTCGGGCGGATGGAAATAGCCGCGCGCATCCAGCACTTCCTCAAGATGTTCGAACAGGCCGAAAACCTGCTCCTTGGTGGAAGGCCGCTGCTCGACGGACTGGAAAAGCGTCTCGTCCAGATCGTCCATACCTGATTTCATCCACTCATAGGACATCAACAGCACGGCCTGCGCGATGTTGAGCGAGGCGAAGGCGGGATTGACCGGAAATGTCACGATCTCATCAGCCAGCGCCACTTCCTCGTTGGACAGCCCCCAGCGCTCACGCCCGAACAGGATGCCGGTCTTTTCGCCCGCACTGAATTTTGTCCGCAGCGTCGCGGCGGCGGTCACGGGCGCGCGCACCGGCTTGAAACCATAACGCTCCCGCGCCGTCGTGGCATAAACGAAATTGAGATCCTTGATCGCCTCTTCCAGCGTCTCGAACACTTTTGTGCCGTCGATGACATGGTCGGCCTTGGAAGCGGCAGCGCGCGCCTTCTCGCTTGGCCAGCCATCACGCGGATTGACCAGACGCAATTCGGAAAGGCCGAAATTGGCCATCGCCCGCGCCACCATGCCGATATTTTCGCCGAGCTGCGGTTCGACCAGAATGATCGCCGGGCCTTCCGCCACAAGTTCAAGCTCGCTGTTAGTGCCTGCCATCGTCGTTTGTCCGTGTTTGAAGCGCGGCATCGATTTTTCAACGATGCCCTAAAGCGCGCCTCACTGGCACAGATCAGCGCGAAAATCAAAGCCGGAGAGGTATAAGGCCGCCCTCACTCCCCCTTGATGATATTCGCCATCTCTTCGCGCAGCGAATCCCTGCCCTCGTCACCCACCCGGTGAATATCGCTGATGACAGGCCGGCCGTCTTCCTCGATGACATCGAAATGCACCTCGTCGACGGTCGCCTTTATCTCGGCCTCGTCCATGCAGGCCCAAAGCTTGAATTTCGCCGTCACGTCAGTCACGCCGTCCTTCACCGCACCCGGGGTCACCGAAACTTCCTGCAGCGGACAACCATCCTGGGAGTTGGTCACGACGTCATAACCGAAAGGATCGCCCTTTTCCCCGCTTTCGGCTTCGTAAGCCGGCTTCTTGGATGCTTCGCGATATTGCGTCACGAAGTCCTTGCTGAACAGGCTCGTCAGCATGTCCTCGTCGAAAATATACTTCCAGTTCTCGGCATCGCCCGACCAGTTCTTGACGGTAATATCCATCACCTTCTGAACGGGATCGGCAGGCCCGGCCGCAAGGGCACTGTGCGAAAAGAGGACGGCGGCAGTCAGAAGCAGAAATTTCCGCATGATGTGATCCCGGGATAGGCCCGACACGCGGGCGAAGCGATTCGCCTGACTGTATTCCGGCATTGTGGTTTGGCAATGCGCAAAGCGTTATTGCGCTGCGCCAAAAAAGCGCCCCCCATGGCTTTGCCTCAGACGCTCGCGATGCTATAGCCCGACCGGATATTTTTCCGACTATTAGCGTCAACAGGCGCCACAGCTTCGAAGGTGAGGAATTCATGGCAAAGATCAAGGTAGCCAATCCAGTCGTCGATCTCGACGGCGACGAAATGACCCGTATCATCTGGCAGCTCATCAAGGACAAGCTGATCCTGCCATACCTCGATCTCGACATCGAATATTACGACCTCTCGGTTGAAAACCGCGACGCCACCAACGACCAGGTCACGGTCGATGCAGCGCACGCCATCAAGAAGCACGGCGTCGGCATCAAGTGCGCGACGATCACGCCGGACGAACAGCGCGTCGAGGAATTCGGCCTGAAGCAGATGTGGAAGAGCCCGAACGGCACCATCCGCAACATTCTGGGCGGCGTCATCTTCCGCGAGCCGATCATCTGCAAGAACGTTCCGCGCCTCGTTCCGGGCTGGACCAAGCCGATCGTCGTCGGCCGTCACGCCTTTGGCGACCAGTACAAGGCAACCGATTTCAAGTTCCCCGGCAAGGGCAAGCTGACAATCAAGTTCGTCGGTGAAGACGGCACGGTCATCGAGAAGGACGTCTTCGACGCCCCGAGCGCCGGCGTTGCACTCGCCATGTACAACCTCGACGAATCCATCCGCGAATTCGCCCGCGCCTCGATGATGTACGGCCTGATGCGCAAGTGGCCGGTTTACCTGTCCACCAAGAACACCATCCTCAAGGCCTATGACGGCCGCTTCAAGGATATCTTCGAAGAAGTCTACCAGACCGAGTTCAAGGCGAAGTTCGACGAAGTCGGCATCACCTACGAACACCGCCTGATCGACGACATGGTTGCCTCGGCGCTGAAGTGGTCCGGCGGCTACGTCTGGGCCTGCAAGAACTACGATGGCGACGTGCAGTCCGACACGGTTGCACAGGGCTTCGGCTCGCTCGGCCTGATGACCTCGGTTCTCCTGTCGCCGGATGGCCGCACTGTAGAAGCCGAAGCGGCCCACGGCACAGTCACGCGCCACTACCGCCAGCACCAGAAGGGTCAGGAAACCTCTACCAACTCGATCGCCTCGATCTTCGCCTGGACCCGTGGCCTCGCCCACCGCGCCAAGCTGGACGACAATGCGGAACTGGCAAAGTTCGCAACGACGCTCGAGACCGTCTGCGTCGATACCGTCGAAAGCGGCTTCATGACCAAGGATCTGGCCCTGCTCATCGGCCCGGACCAGCCCTGGCTCTCTACCACCGCCTTCCTCGACAAGATCGACGAAAACCTCAAGACGGCGATGGCGGCCTGAAATCAGGAGGGCAATGCCCGTCTGAAATGGTGAAATAGGAAAACCCGGCGGCAACGCCGGGTTTCTTTTTTGTTCACAGTATCTTGATTAGCCATTGCACTAGGCGCAGAATTCGCTTCCACGTGCCACGGCCAGTACAACAATAAGACAAAACAAAAACAGCATCTAATTGCATATAAATTGCCCGGCACAGTCAAACATTTATCGCAGCATCACCGCGATCTTCAATAAGACGCTGATGATGCTGCGTATCGTGAAGAACTCGAAGCG
This sequence comes from Agrobacterium sp. El2ro-1b, assembly GCF_048298475.1. Lineage (NCBI taxonomy): Bacteria > Pseudomonadati > Pseudomonadota > Alphaproteobacteria > Hyphomicrobiales > Rhizobiaceae > Agrobacterium > Agrobacterium sp. El2ro-1b. Next base: position 1,575,341 of record NZ_CP103458.1, read on the forward strand.
CAGGCGCGAAATCCGTTCCGGTTTTCCCAAGATGCTTCGGCGATTTTGCTTGGGGAGGCAAAAGCATGAGTGAATTGATCTTTTATACCAACCCGATGTCGCGCGGGCGCATCGCGCGATGGATGCTCGAGGAAGTGGGCGTTCCCTATAAAACGGAAATACTGGGTTTCGAGACCTCGATGAAATCGCCGGCCTACCGGCTGATTAACCCGATGGCGAAGGTGCCGGCGATCAAGCACGGCGATACCATCGTCACCGAGGCGGCAGCGATCTGCGCCTATCTCGCCGATGCATTTCCCGGCGCAAATCTTGCGCCCACACCGAAGGCGCGTGGGCTCTATTACCGCTGGATGTTCTTCGCAGCAGGCCCGCTGGAAATGGCGGCAAGCATGAAGGCGATGGGTTTTGAAGTGCCCAAGGAGAAACTGCGCATGGCCGGCTGCGGCAGCTATGCCGATGTGATGAACACGCTGGAGCGCGCCGTCAGCGAAAACCGCTTTATCGCTGGTGATCTCTTTACCGCCGCGGATGTCTATGTCGGCGCCCATGTCGGCTGGGGCCTACACTTCGGCACCATCGAAAAGAGGCCGGCCTTTACCGCTTACATGGCGCATCTGACCGACCGGCCGGCCTTCAAACGGGCCGCCCAGCTTGACGAGGAAGCGGCAAAGGAAATGAACGCGACGAACTGATGGACTAAACTCTCCGCAGCAGCCACGGTCGTCAAACCATCCGTAAATGGAAATCCGGAATATAAAAGGCGGGGAAACCCCGCCTTCTCAATTCTTGCCGATCAAGCCGCCAGTGCCGCGGCCACCGCTTCGATGGCTTCTTTCGCCTTGGCGCCGTCAGGGCCGCCTGCCTGCGCCATATCCGGGCGACCGCCGCCACCCTTGCCGCCAAGTGCTGCCGAAGCGGTACGGACGATATCGACGGCGCTGAAACGGCCAGTCAGATCTTCGGTCACGGCGGCCACGGCGCTTGCCTTGCCGTCTTCGGAAACCGCAATCAGCAACACAACGCCGGAGCCGAGATTGGCCTTGGCCTCGTCGGCAAGACCCTTCAGGTCCTTGGCATCGATGCCGGAGAGCGATTTCGCCAGGAAATTGACGCCAGCAACCTGCTGAACGTCGTTTGCGCCGGCATCCGACGAACCGCCGCCCATGGCGAGCTTCTTGCGGGCATCCGCAAGCTCACGCTCCAGCTTCTTGCGCTCATCAAGCAATCCTTCGACACGCGACAGCACGTCACCCGGCTGAACCTTCAGCGACGACGCCAGCGCCTTCACACGCTCGTCCTGCTCGGCCAGATAGGCAAGCGCACCCTGACCGGTGACGGCCTCAAGACGGCGCACACCTGAACCGACGGCGCTTTCACCGAGAATGCGGATAAGGCCGATCTGGCCGGTGGCGGCCACATGGGTACCACCGCAGAGTTCGACGGAATAAGGACGGTTGGCTTTTGCGCCATGAAGGCCGGTGCCCATGGAGACAACGCGGACCTCATCGCCATATTTCTCGCCGAACAGCGCCATGGCGCCCTCGGCAATGGCGTCGTCGACGCTCATCAGGCGGGTGACAACAGGCGAATTCTGCAGCACGATTTCGTTTGCCATATCCTCAACGACCTTCAGCTCCTCAGCCGACATCGGCTTCGGATGCGAAACGTCGAAGCGCAGGCGCTCGGGCGCGACCAGCGAACCCTTCTGGGCGACGTGGGTGCCGAGCACTTCGCGCAGCGCCTCGTGCAGCAGGTGGGTGGCTGAGTGATTGGCGCGCAGGCGCGAACGGCGATCATGATCGACCGTCAGTTGCACGGCCTCATTGACCTTCAACCCGCCCTTGGAGACGGTGCCGGAATGCACGAACAGGCCTTCGCCTTTTTTCTGGGTGCCGGAAACGTCAAAGGCGCCGTTATCGCCAACGATCACGCCGGTATCGCCCATCTGGCCGCCAGACTCACCATAAAAAGGTGTCTGGTTGACGACGATATGAACCGTCTCGCCCTCGGCAGCGCTTTCTACCTCTTTGCCATCCCTGACGATTGCCTGAATGACGCCCTCGGCGCTTTCGGTGTCATATCCCAGGAATTCGGTCGCGCCGAATTTTTCCTTCAGCTCGAACCACACGGTTTCGGTCGCCTTGTCGCCGGAGCCGGCCCAATGCGAGCGGGCTTCCGCCTTCTGGCGTTGCATGGCATCGGTGAAGCCGGAAATATCGACGCCGATTTCGCGGGCGCGCAGCGCGTCCTGCGTCAGATCGAGCGGGAAGCCGTAGGTGTCGTAAAGCTTGAAGGCAGTTTCACCATCCAGCATGTCACCCTTGTGCAGGGTCGAAGTGGCATCGGACAGCAGCGACAGGCCGCGCTCCAGCGTTTTGCGGAAACGGGTTTCCTCGAGTTTCAGCGTTTCCGAGATCAGCGCCTCGGCGCGAACCAGTTCCGGATAGGCGCGGCCCATCTGCTGGATGAGCGCCGGCAGCAGCCTGTAGATCAGCGGATCGCGCGAGCCCAGAAGCTCCGCATGGCGCATGGCGCGGCGCATGATACGGCGCAGAACATAACCGCGACCTTCGCTCGACGGCAGAACACCATCGGCAATCAGGAAGGCGGATGAACGCAGATGATCGGCGATGACCCGGTGGCTGGCGCGATGCTCGCCCTCGGCCGGAACGCCGGTCGCCTCGACGGAGGCGGCAATCAGCGCCCGGAACAGGTCCGTATCGTAATTATCATGTTTGCCCTGAAGCAGCGCCGAAATGCGCTCCAGCCCCATGCCGGTATCGATCGACGGACGCGGCAGGTCGATGCGCTCTTCCTTCGTCAGCTGCTCATATTGCATGAAGACGAGGTTCCAGATTTCGATGAACCGGTCGCCATCCTCTTCCGGCGAACCGGGCGGTCCACCCCAGATATGATCGCCATGATCATAGAAGATTTCCGAACAGGGACCGCAGGGACCGGTATCGCCCATCGCCCAGAAATTGTCGCTGGTGGGAATGCGGATGATGCGGTCGTCGGAAAAATCGGCGATCTTCTTCCAGAGATTAAAGGCCTCGTCGTCGGTATGATAGACCGTGACCAGCAGGCGGTTGCGGTCGATGCCGAATTCCTTGGTGATCAGGTTCCAGGCATGGGTGATCGCTTCTTCCTTGAAATAATCGCCGAAGGAGAAGTTACCGAGCATTTCGAAGAAGGTATGGTGGCGGGCGGTATAACCGACATTGTCGAGGTCGTTATGCTTGCCGCCGGCGCGCACGCATTTCTGCGCAGATGCCGCCGTGGAATAGGGACGGCTTTCAAGACCGGTGAAGACGTTCTTGAACTGCACCATGCCGGCATTGGTGAACATCAGTGTCGGATCGTTGCGCGGCACCAGCGGGCTGGAGGGCACGATCTCGTGTCCGTTCTTCTTGAAGTAGTCGAGAAAGGTCGACCGAATTTCATTCACACCGCTCATGCCCACACACCGCTCACAGCTGGAGTCCATCACCGCCACCGCAAAGGATGGCTATATTGCAAAATCAATGGCTTTTATCGTCCACATCCGGCCCTGTCCAGCCATGGAGGCGAAGCAAGACATATAGGCAAGGAAAAAGGGCCGCACGAAGAAAAATCGCACGACCCTTTTGATCCATATCAGCTGCGCAAAGCCTCCGGGCGTTGATGCCCGGACCTTTGCGGAACGATCAGCCCTCGTCGCTGCCGTCGTCGCCGTCGCCGGCGTCCGGGCCACCATTCTGCAGGAAGCGGTCGGCAATCAGACCGGCATTCTGGCGCAGCGCCAGTTCGATCTCATTGGCCGTATCCGGATTGTCACGCAGGAAGGTCTTGGCGTTTTCACGCCCCTGCCCCAGACGCTGACTATTATAGGAGAACCAGGCGCCGGACTTCTCGACGATACCGGCCTTTACGCCAAGATCGACCAGCTCACCGGTCTTGGAAACGCCTTCACCATACATGATGTCGAATTCAACCTGCTTGAAGGGCGGCGCCATCTTGTTCTTGACGACCTTGACGCGCGTCTGGTTGCCGACAACCTCTTCGCGCTCCTTGACGGCGCCGATACGGCGGATATCGAGGCGGACGGAGGCGTAGAACTTCAGCGCGTTACCGCCCGTCGTCGTTTCCGGCGAACCGAACATGACGCCGATCTTCATGCGGATCTGGTTGATGAAGATCACCATGCACTTCGACTTGGAGATCGAGGCGGTCAGCTTGCGCAGCGCCTGGCTCATCAGACGGGCCTGAAGACCCGGCAGGCTATCGCCCATTTCGCCTTCGATTTCCGCCCGCGGCGTCAAGGCCGCAACCGAATCGATGACAAGAACGTCAACCGCACCGGAACGCACCAGCGTATCGGTGATCTCAAGCGCCTGCTCGCCGGTATCCGGCTGCGAGATCAGAAGGCTCTGCAAATCCACACCGAGCTTGCGGGCATAAACAGGATCGAGCGCGTGTTCGGCATCCACGAAGGCGCAGATGCCGCCCTTCTTCTGGGCTTCCGCGATCGTCTGCAACGCCAGCGTCGTTTTACCGGAGCTTTCCGGGCCGTAAATCTCAATGATACGCCCCTTCGGCAAGCCGCCGATGCCGAGCGCGATGTCCAGGCTGAGCGAGCCCGTCGAAACGGTTTCCACTTCAACCACATTTTCATTGGAACCGAGCTTCATGATCGATCCCTTGCCGAACGACCGTTCGATCTGGGAGAGCGCCGCTTCCAGTGCCTTGCTTTTATCCACCGATTTATCCTCTACGAGACGCAAAGAATTTTGTGCCATCCGAACCACCTTTAGGTTATTGAAGCCGCACAGGCAACGAAGCAGTATGGAAACGGTATGTACTCTATTTGTTCTAATTTCGCAAGGCTGAGCCAGCATATTGAAAACAAATAACGATAAGTAGTTTGTTCTGCTTTCGTTTTTCCGTGCCCGGCCCATCGCCGCAAACCGGATGCGAGGTCAGGAAGACGTCAGTTTAGGCCGAATCGTCCGACTTTTCCATGCGCCAGAGAGGGAAACGCAAGCGTGAAGAAAATACTCGTTCTGGGCGGCGCGCATATCGACAGGCGCGGTATGATCGAGACCGAGACGGCGCCCGGCGCCAGCAATCCGGGCTCCTGGATGGAAGAGGCTGGCGGCGGCGGTTTCAACGCCGCGCGCAATCTTTCCCGCCTCGGTTTTGAAGTCCGCATCATCGCCCCGCGCGGCGGCGACGTGACCGGCGAAGTGGTGGCGGAAGCAGCAAGGCAGGCAGGGGTGGAAGACACGCCCTTCACCTTCCTCGACCGCCGCACGCCGAGCTACACCGCCATTCTGGAGCGTGACGGCAATCTGGTGATCGCGCTGGCCGACATGGACCTCTACAAGCTCTTTACCCCGCGCCGCCTGAAGGTACGCGCGGTGCGCGAGGCGATTACGGCGAGCGACTTTCTACTTTGCGACGCCAATCTGCCCGAGGATACGCTGACGGCGCTTGGCCTCATTGCCCGCGCCTGCGAAAAGCCGCTCGCCGCCATCGCCATTTCGCCGGCCAAGGCGGTGAAGCTGAAAGCGGCGCTCGACGATATCGACATCCTCTTCATGAACGAGGCGGAAGCCCGCGCGCTCACCGGCGAGACGGCGGAAAATGTTCGTGACTGGCCGGATATCCTACGCAAGGCCGGACTTTCCGGGGGCGTCGTCACCCGCGGCGCAAGCGAAGTCGTGGCCTTCAACGGGACGGAAAAAGCGATCCTCCACCCGCCCCTCATCCGCGAGGTGAAGGATGTCACCGGCGCCGGCGATGCCATGGCGTCGGGTTATCTCGCCGCGATTGCCGCGGGAAAAACAATCAGGGAGGCCCTGAGACAGGGGGCGGCGGCAGCGGCCATTACCGTGCAGTCACCCTTCGCCACCTCCCAGGACCTATCAAAAGACAGTGTCGAAGCCATGTTGGGGCTTGTTCCCCAAGCCGAAATGCTGGCATGAACCGCTTTTAAAAACTGGAACAGATGAAATGACCCGCCCCATCTCCCCGCTCCTGCCCATCGTCTATTCTCAGGAAGTCGCCGCCGCCAAGCAGCGCGGTGCGCCGATCGTCGCGCTCGAATCGACCATCATCACCCACGGCATGCCCTATCCCGGCAATATCGAGATGGCGGAAAGCGTCGAACAGATCATCCGCGATCAGGGTGCGGTTCCGGCCACCATCGCCGTCATTCACGGCACGCTGCATATCGGCCTTGAGAAAGACCAGCTCGAGGCGCTCGCGCAGACCACTGACGCCATGAAGGTCTCGCGCGCCGATATCGCCTTTGCGATTGCCGAGCGCCGCACGGGTGCCACCACGGTCGCCGCCACCATGATCGCCGCCGCCCGCGCCGGAATCCGCGTTTTCGCCACCGGTGGCATCGGCGGCGTGCACAAGGGCGCGGAAGAAACCTTCGATATCTCCGCCGACCTGACCGAGCTTGCCAAGACCGGCGTGATCGTCGTCTGCGCCGGCGCCAAGGCGATCCTCGATATTCCAAAGACACTCGAGGTTCTCGAAACCAATGGCGTGCCTGTCGTTACCTTCGGCTCCGAAGAATTCCCGGCCTTCTGGTCGCGCTCCTCCGGCTTGGCGAGCCCACTCTCGCTCAACAGCCCGGCGGCAATCGCCAATTTCCAGGCGACCCGCGAACAGCTCGGCATCGATGGCGGCATGCTGGTGGCCAATCCCGTGCCGGAAGAAGACGAAATTCCGCGCGAGGAGATGGAGATCTACATCAACCGCGCCATCTCCCATGCAGAACGCGACGAAGTCACCGGCAAGGCGGTCACGCCTTACTTGCTCGGCGATATCTTCCGCCTGACGGATGGCAGGAGCCTCGAGACCAACATCGCGCTGGTTCGCAACAATGCGCAGCTGGCTGCGGAAATCGCCGTGGCGTTGAGCTGAGGTCATACCTGCCCTCTTCGTTCCGTTCGACAACAGATAGGCTTCGTCAAAATAAAGAAGAGCCGCGAGCTTTTGACTTCCCAGAAGTGGGAGGTCGCAAACTTCTCCTCCGTCATGCTCGGGCCTGTCCCAAGCATCTGCGACGCCTCGCCCAGTGAGACGTGATTGGATCTTCAGGACGAGCCCGAGGATGACGTCGAGTTACAGGAAAACCCGTCACCGACAATAAAAAGGCCCGGAGAGCTTGCGCTTCCGGGCCTTTGTTTTTCTTCCAGAACCCAATCAGTTCTGCGCGATCGGCTTCACCAGCGGCGTCACGCGGCGGATGGTCACGCGGCGGTTCTGCTGTTCCGGGCCGAGCGTCTGAACCTTGAGGTAACGCTCGCCATAACCCTGCGTCGCGAGATTTTCCGGCGGGATGCCGTAAACATCGGTCAGCACATTGGCGACGGAAGCGGCGCGTTCATCGGAAAGCACGAGGTTGCTTTCATCCGAACCGACGGCATCGGTGTGGCCTTCGATCAGGAAGGTTTCCGCCGGGTTCTTTTGCAGCGCCTTGTTGATCGCGTCGGCGACCTTGCGCAGCGAACGGGCCTGCGCCATCGGGATGTCGGCGCTGCCAGTGGCGAAAGTGATCGTATCGAGGTCGATACGGCGCACCTTGTCGCGGATACGGGCCGAATAACGCACTTCATCCAGCGAGTAGACACGCTCCACCGGCTCGACCGGCGGCTGCTCCAGGAAGCGATAATAATCGCGGTCGGGATCGCTTGACGTGTCGATGATGTAGTCCGTCACGGGGATGCGCAGGCGCATCGGCGGCAGGTCGAGACCCGGATCGCGATAGACGTAATCACGATCAGGATCATCCATCAGTTCCGGTGCGTAGAACAGTACGTATTCACGACCGCGATCGTCGATGCGCGAGCGCTGCATCACATCGCCGTAACGGTTGCGGATCGTCACTACCTGCGTGCCGTCGCGACGTTCCACGGTTTCGCGGACGCGACCGCCCGGCAAACGCTCATAATAGGGCTCGCCGCCATCGCGGATGAAGCGCTGATTGTCATCGCCACGCACCACGACACGGTCGCCGAATTGCAGGATGATCGGCGCATCCATGTCCCGGTCGCGCGGGCGGCCTTCGCGCGGCTGCCATTCGCGCACGCCGTCCGGCCGCTCATATTGCGGACGACGGTCGATGCGCTCGCCCTGCTGGGAGGTGATCGCCTCCAGCTTCACGGGCGGCGGCGGAGCCTTGCCTTCGGCGGCACCGGCGCGCTGCGCCTCGGCATCGGAGGTCGGGACCTTGACGTCACCGGCCTGCTCGCGCTCGCGGCGACGTTCCTCGCGGGTCTGGCGGTTGCCGGAGCGTTCCACTTCCTTGTCGCTGTCGAGAACGGCAGCACCCTTGTCGACCGGCAGGATGACGGTGTCGGCGGTCTTGGACGGGTCCTTGGCGATTGCCTTGGCCTTATCAAGCTCTTCCTTCGTCGTCGGCGGTGCTTCCGTCTGCGGAACGGCGACCTGACTGGGCACGGCTTCGCCAGCCGGAGCCTGTCCGGTCGTTGCACCGCTCGGCGGCGGCGTCGGGGCACCGGGAAGCGGCGCTGCGGGTTCGGACTTCACCGGCGGCTGTTCGGAAGGCTGCCGGCCGGGTGCAGGGTTGGGCTGTGCTTCGGGAGCCGGCGGACGCGCGGGCGTCGGTGCTTCGGTCGGAACCGGTGCTTCCTTTGCGGCGGGCTCGGGGGCTGCCGGCTTTTTCTCCGGAACGGGTTTTTCAGCCGGTTCGGCTTTCTGTTCCGGGGCTTTTTCCTCTACCGGGGGCTTCTTCGAGGGTGCCGGTTCTCGCGGCTTGGCGGGCTGCTCGGCATTTTCCGGACGCGCGGCGGGCTGCTGTTCGGCAGCGGGCTCCTTCTCCTTGCGGGGACGTTCCGGGCGCTGCTCGCCTTCGCCGGCCGGCTGTTCCGCTTTTTGAGGCTTGCGGGGACGTTCCTGCGGCTGCTGTTCGGCAGGCGCTGCTTCCGGTGCAGCTTCCCGCTGGCGTGCCGGGCGCTGTTCGCCCTCGCCCTGCGGCTCCTGCGCCCGTTCGGGTTTGCGCGGACGCTCCTGCGGCTGTTCGGCGGGTGCCGGCGCGGGTTCCGGGCGGGCTTCGCGCTGCTGGGGCTCGGGCGCAGCTTCGCGCTTGGGTTCGGGTGGAGCTTCGTGTTTGGGTTCAGGGCGAGGTTCGGCGGGAGCCGCCTCACGCTTGGGCTCCAGTTCGCGCTGCGGCTCAGGCGCGCGTTCCTCACGTTTTGGCTCGGCCTGCGGCTGCGCCTCTTCTGCCTGCTTGCGCTTCTTGCGCAGCTCTTCTTCGGGGTTTTCCGCTGCCGGTTCCGCCTGCGCCAGGATCACCTGGCCGGGAAGTGTCTGGGAGATCGGCGCCTGTGCGCGGGCTGCGCCGGCAAAGCCCGCGGCTGCTGGCTCAACCGCAATCGCGAGAGACATGAGCGGAAAAACCACCCCGGTCAGCAATGTGTTCTTCTTCTTCAGCATCAGTGCTTCCTCATCTGCCGTCATTTATGGGTCGCAAATGATGCGACATCGTGGGCCCGGCTTGGCCGCAGGCGCTGTTCAACGCCTTACACACGCTCCGGTTCCCATGATGACCAAAGCCTTGTGTACCGGAAATGAACAGATCAAGGCCTTTTCGTGGAAGCTCTGCGGCGCAAACGCGATCACTAATATTGCAGTTGCATTTTTTGACCAACCGGATGAATAATCTGATCCGCGCTGAAGGCCACAGGCGGTATCCTCCGTTCTGCCGCGCCCAGCGCCTATGGCATCCGCACTGAAAATAACAACAGACTGCGGATGAACGACCAACAGAGAGGATCGAAATGCCTATTTCCACCCGTCTGCTCGCAGCCGTATCGATTGCCGCCATCTCGCTGTTTTCAGGCGCAGCCCTTGCGCAGGACAAAATCGTCATCGGCACCGAAGGCGCCTACCCGCCCTTCAACAATCTCGAAGCCGACGGCACGCTGACCGGCTTCGACATCGACATCGCCAAGGCGCTGTGCGAACAAATGAAGGCCGAATGCACCTTCGTCACCAATGACTGGGACGGCATCATTCCCGCCCTTCAGGCCAAGAAGTTCGACGCCATCATCGCGTCCATGTCGATCACGCCGGAACGCCTCCAGAAGGTCGATTTCTCCAAGAAATATTACAACACACCGCCGGCAATCGCCGTGCCGAAGGATTCGCCGATCAAGTCCATCGACGATCTCAAGGGCAAGTCGCTCGGCGCGCAGGGTTCCACCACACACTCCAACTATGCCGAAAAGCATTTCCCGGATGCCGACGTGAAGATGTATCCGACCGCCGACGAATATAAGCTCGACATCGCCAATGGCCGCATCGACGCCGTCATCGACGATATCGTCGTGCTGTCGGAGTGGCTGAAGACCGACGCCGGCAAGTGCTGCAAGATCCTGACGCCGCTCAAGGTCGATCCCGAGATCAACGGCAATGGCGCAGGCATTGCCGTGCGCAAGGGCGACACGGCGCTGGCCGACAAGTTCACGGCCGCAATCGCCGGTATCCGCGCCAGCGGCAAGTATCAGGAGATCAACAAAAAATACTTCGATTTCGACGTTTACGGCGATTAAGCCGGTTCGATCTGTTGAAATCTCGTGGCGGAAGGCTTGCCCTTCCGCCATTTTTGTTTGAAAACGTCACTATAACAATCACGGCGGCTTAAGACCGCAGGGGAAAACTGGCATGAGCGGAGCATTTTCCGCCATAGGTGCGTTCTGGACCTATGTCTCGACACTTCTCGATCCCTTCTGCGGACCGGTCGGTCTCTTCTCGCTTTTCGGAAACGGCACTCTGGTCGCCTGCGGCGATGCGGGCTGGGGCGATGAAATCGCCTTCGGCGTCAAGGTCACGATCTCGCTGGCGCTCGCCACCCTGCCCGTCGGGCTGCTGATCGGCTTCCTCATCGCGCTTGCCGCGCAATCGGAGGAAAAGTCGCTGCGGCTGGCCGCCGGCATCTACACCACCATCTTCCGCGGCCTGCCGGAACTGCTGACGCTCTTCATCGTCTATTACGGCGTCCAGATGCTGCTGCAATCGGTGGCCGGTTATGTCGGTTTTAGCGGCCCTATCGAAATCAATGCCTTCGTGGCCGGCATGCTGGCCCTCTCAGTGGTGTTTTCGTCCTATGCGTCGGAAGTGCTGCTGTCCGCCTTCAAGGCCATACCCAAAGGCCAATATGAGGCCGGTGACGCGCTCGGCCTTTCCCGCAGCCGCACCATGGTGCTCATCATTATTCCGCAGCTTGTGCGGATCGCCCTGCCCGGCATGACCAATCTCTGGGTGATCCTCCTGAAGGACACGTCCTACGTCTCGATCATCGGCCTTGCCGATATCATCCGCCAAACCGGCATTGCCGCCCGCGTCAGCAAGGAAGCCTTCTTCTTCTACGGCATTGCCTGCCTGCTTTATCTCATTCTCGCACTCATCTCGTCGGTCGGCATCGGTTTCATTGACCGCTGGTCTCGCAAATCGGAGGCCGGACGATGAGCCATATCCAGGAACTCATTCCGCCGCAGCCCGCCCCCGTTGTCGCCGACAAGCCGATCAATCTTTCCCGAGTCTTCGGCATTGCCGTCATCACGCTGTGGCTGCTGCTCGCCGCCGGGCTGATCTTCGCGATGATCGAAGGCTGGGACTGGGACAAATTCCAGCGGTATGGCCCGCGCTACATCGACGGTCTCATCACCACCATCACGCTGGTCGGCAGCTCGATCATTCTCGGCGCGATCCTGTCGGTGCCGATCGCCTTTGCCCGCATGTCGGAAAACCGCGTCATCGGTGCGCTCGCTTATGCCTATGTCTATGTGTTCCGCAGCACGCCGCTTCTGGCGCAGCTTTTCCTGATCTACTACGGCCTCGGCAGCTTCCGCCCGGCGCTGGAAGCCGTCGATCTGTGGTGGTTCTTCCGCGAAGCCTGGTATTGCGGCCTCCTGTCGCTAACGCTCAATACCGCCGCCTATCAGGCCGAGATCCTGCGCGGCGCCATCCGGAGCGTGCCGCGCGGCCAGCATGAGGGGGCCGCCTCCCTCGGCATCTCGAAATTCATCACCTTCCGCAAGGTCATCCTGCCGCAGGCGCTGATCGTGGCACTGCGTCCCTATGGCAACGAGATCATCCTGATGATCAAGGGCTCGGCAGTCGTTTCGATCGTCACGGTCTTCGACCTGATGGGACAGACCCGTTACGCCTTCTCCCGCACCTTCGACTATCAGGCCTATCTCTGGGCCGCGATCTTCTACCTGACGATCGTCGAAACGCTGCGGCATATCTGGGCGTGGCTGGAAGCCCGCCTGACGCGACACCTCAAGCGCTGAACGGCAAGGTTGGCAGCACTCATCAACGGAGGCTGCCAACGTTTTGAAAAATATAACAAATTTGTGACGGGTCCGCGCCTTTGGCAAGCTTGGATTAACCCTGTCGTGTTCCCATGTCAGATACAGCGGCAATGCTGTAATCGCAATCATGGATACGGGAACCGCCGTCATGAACAAGGAAATGGAAATGATGCTCAGAGGCTACGGCCTCACCACCGCCCAGATATTCTATCGTATGCCGGACCATCCGCTGGTTCTCCAGACCTATGTCTGGCAGGACTATGATCTCGCCCCGGACTTCCCCGAAATGCATGGTTTCCTCAAATTCTGGCAGGAAAAGCTCGACGGTCCCCTGCATTCCGTCCGCTACGTGCACCGACAGGTGATCTCCGCACAGGAATGGCGCGCGCTGAAGGGAGAGTTCATCCTCCACTGATGCATCTGGCCACATAAGCATTGCGCCCGCCACCGTTGCGGCTTACAGCAAACGTCAACTGATGACGCTGACGGATACCGCACGATGACGAAAAACCAGAAGATTGACGAAGAGGCGCTTGCCGAGGCCTATAACCGTGCGCTGGCGCTCGAAAAGGCCGGAGATGTGGATGCAGCGGTGAAGGCCTATGAGGAAGTTCTCGCCATCGATCCTGACGATCACGGCGGCGCGGCCGTGCGCATTGCCGCCATGGGGCGTGGCGAACAGCCGTCGAAAGCGCCCGACGCTTACGTCGAAACCCTGTTCGACCAACATGCTGAAGCCTTCGAGGATATTCTTGTCGAGCAGCTGGGTTACGCCGTGCCGATGATGGTGCGCCAGCGGCTGCAGACACTGAACCTTGGTCCTTTCAAGCGCCTGCTCGATCTCGGCTGCGGCACCGGCCTCACCGGTGAGGCGCTTCGCGATATGGCCGACGATATCACCGGCATCGACATTTCCGAAAACATGGTCGAGATCGCCCATGAGAAGGACCTCTACGAGACGCTCTACGTCGCCGAAGCCGAGGATTTTCTCGAGGACAATGACGACGAGCCCTTCGACATCATCACCGCCACCGATGTGCTGCCCTATCTCGGCGCGCTGGAACCGCTGTTTTTCGGCGCCGCCGAAAATCTCAACGCCGGCGGCCTGCTGATCTTTTCCTCGGAAACCCTGCCCGCAGACATCATGGCCGGACGCCCCTATATGGTCGGCCCGCACCAGCGTTTCGCCCATGCCGAAACCTACGTGCGGGACCGGCTGGCCGCCACCGGTTTTGAGGTCATCGAAGTCACCGACATCAACGTTCGCATGCAGGACGGCAATCCGACGCCCGGCCATCTGGTGATTGCGAAGCTCAAGGCCTGATGTCGCTTCGGCATTGCATCATTAAAACGGCAATGGCTTGTCGCAGACGTCGCGGCAGATTTCTTCTCCCCGCCGGGGAGAAGGTGGCCCGAAGGGTCGGATGAAGGGGCAAGCTCTCGGTTTATCCTGACCCTTGCCCCCTCATCCCGCTGCCGCGGACTTCTCCCCGGCGGGGAGAAGAAACAAGGGGCATCGGCTCGCCCCACTTTTTAGAAACATGCCTGAATCAACCTCTCAACAACATCCGCCAGCCAGTTGAAGAGATTCAGCTTTCCGACACCATCAACTGGCCTTCGGCCGCCAGACGATATCCGTCACCTTGAGCTTCTTCGGCACGATCTTCAGATCGTAGAATTCATCCGCCAGCGCCTGCTGGTAAGCGATGGCTTCATCCGGAACCAGCGACACCCGCCCGAGATCGGCGCCCGGCCGTGTCAGCGAAACCCTCGTGACGTCCTCCGGAACACCGGTGATCGCCGCCAGAGACTTTGCGGTCGCATCGATATTGGCCTGTGCCTTGGCGCCGACATTTGCGAGTTCCTTCAGGATCAGCGGCACGAGATCGGGATTGGCCTCGACGAAATCGCCATTGGCGAGAAAATAGCTCCAGGGATCGACGATGCCTTCGGCGGTGGAAAGAACCCGCGTCGTCGGCTCTTTTTCCGCCACGGCAAAATAGGGATCCCAGATCGACCAGGCATCGATGCTGCCGCTACGGAAGGCGGCGGCGGCATCCGGAGGCGCAAGATCAACCGGCGTGATGTCGCTCAACGTCAACCCCGCCTTTCGCAGCGCCTTGACGGTAACATTATGGGCGCTGGAGCCGCGCTTGAAGGCGACCTTCTTGCCTTTCAGGTCTTCCAGCGTCTTCAGCGGCGAATCCTTCTGCACGAGGATGGCCGATCCGCCGGCCGCTGCCTTGTAAGTGCCGACGTAGCGCAGATTGCCACCGGCGGCCTGCGCGAAAAGCGGCGGCACATCGCCGGTCGGCCCGATATCCAGCGCACCCGCGCCCAGCGCTTCGAGAAGCGGTGGCCCCGAGGAAAACTCCGACCATTTGACCTCGATGCCGCGATCCTTCAACAGCGCTTCCAGCGCCCCCTGGCTTTTCGCCAGCGCGATCACGCCATTCTTCTGCCAGCCGATCCGCAATGTGGTCGTTGCAGCCCCAGCCCGGCGGATATGCGGCAGGAACACCGCCCCCGTCGCACCTGCAAGCAGTCCCAATGTTCCGCGTCGTGTGATCATATCGATATCCCTCGCTGTTGCCATCATCAGATATTAAAAGCGTAGATATTCGAGAGATTTTATCAAATTCCCATGTTGCGCGGAGACGGCGTGGAGAGAATTGAATGTGCGAGTTTGCCCGATAGGGCGGAATAAGATTGTCGTGCCTTGGCCGTGCATACCGGATGGACCTTCCGGCAGGGTCATCCCCTGACGGGCTAGATCGATGGGGAGAGGCAATCCCACAAATAAAAATGCCCTCCCCGGCGGCCGGAAAGGGCATTGCTCAAAGACAGGATGGACGGCGGATCACTCTTCGCCGGATTTGGGATTATCCAGCAGCATGTAATCGAGCGGCAGTTCCGTCGTATATTTGATCTGTTCCATCGCGAAGGCGGAGGATACGTCGCGAATTTCGATCTTGGCGATCATCCGCTTGTAGAAGGCGTCATAGGCCGCGATATCAGGCACGACGACGCGCAGCAGATAATCGACATCGCCGCTCATGCGGTAGAACTCCACAACCTCAGGAAACTCGGAAACCACTTCCGAGAAACGCTTCAGCCATTCGATCGAATGCGAGGCGGTGCGGATGGAGACGAAAACCGTGACCTTGGTGTTGACCTTGACCGGATCGAGCAACGCCACACGCCGGCGGATAACGCCGTCTTCCTCCATCTTCTGGATACGCCGCCAACAGGGCGTCGTGGAAAGGCCGACCTTTTTCGCCAGATCGGCAACGGCCAGCGTGGAATCCTCTTGCAGAATGCGCAAAATCTTACGGTCTAGGCGATCCAATGCGTCTATCCTCCTGAATTAATTTCCTTTCAATACACTAATTTCCGCAGAAAAACAGAAAATTGTTTCACTAAATCCGCATTTCCACATGTTGTCGCAGAACCGGAAGCAGTTCCTCCGTGAACCACGCGTTCTTTTTCAGCCACCCCGTATTGCGCCAGCTTGGATGCGGAAGGGGCAAAATGCCGGGGCCGGAATTGGCAGGGAGGTAGCTGCGCCAGTTCTCTACCGTTTCGGTCATGGTTTTGTGGCGCCTTTCACCGAGGTGAAAAGCCTGCGCACATTGGCCGACCGCGAGGATCAGCTCCACCTGCGGCATCGCCGCCATCACCCGCTCACGCCACAAAGGCGCGCATTCCCGCCGTGGCGGCAGATCGCTGCCCTTGTCGTCATAACCGGGAAAACAGAACCCCATGGGCACGATGGCGAAACGCTCAGGGTCGTAAAACGTCTGCCGGTCGACATCGAGCCATTGCCGCAGCCTGTCGCCGGAGGCATCGTTGAAGGGTATGCCGGTGTCGTGCACACGCAGCCCCGGTGCCTGCCCGGCGATCAGAATCCTCGCCTTGGTCGAGATCACGACCACCGGCCGCGGTTCATACGGCAGGCGATCGGTCACTCCCTTCAGCGGCGCATCACGACAGAGACGACAGCGGGCGATCTCGCCGCGCAGCTCATCCAACCCGTCATCCCGCAACCACGGGGATCGCTCCGCTTCAGCCATGATCCCACCCGAGAAAATGACGGATGACGGTCAAAAAGCCCGTAGCCGGCGTTTCCAGATCCGCTGCCCGGTGCTCACGACGCCACTCGGAGGGCTTTTCGAATTCTCCCGCCCAAATACCCCGCTCCTCCCGCCGTGCCCTCGCCTGCTCGGCGGAAAACTGGAAATAACCTGATGCGACGGCAAACCCCGCCGACACCATTTCCGAGGACACATCCTTGCCATCCGCCGTGCAATAGACGAGTTGTCGCCCGTAACGGTCCCTCGAGCTGCCGGAGCAGGAAAAATCCCGCGCCGTCACCAGGCGTTGCAGCGCTCCGCGCGCCTCCAGCCCGCACGGCCAGCTCTCACTGCTGCGCAGGCATGTCTGCGCAAGCTCCGGCGCGTCGATCCCGAGCAGCCGGAAGCGTTCGTCTCCCTTGGAAAGCGTATCGCCATCAATGACGAAGAAGCGACCGACATGGGTCTCGCTGTTGATCTGGTCGAGCTTGGCGGCAATGAGAATGCCGAGAAAAACCGTGGCGAGAAAAAGCCCGCCATCGCGCATTGCCGAAAAACGCCCGCGCCTGCCTCCATTTCGTCTCATGTCACAACAAACCCTTGTCAGAAATGGCAAACAAATCCTTTCACGGCAGCATCTTCTTAAGATTTTGGGCGTAGCCTGCAAGGGTTCATGTCACCTGCGTTGTAACAATGAGTAAAAGCGTCAGCACGTCCACAGACAAGATCATCGTCGACCGATCGAAGAAACACCGCAACAAGGCGGTTTTCGACACGGTGAAGACGACGCGTGAACGCCTGCAGCAGGGTGCCGGCGGAAACGAAGCCTATGAACGCGAAATGCTGACCATGCACATCGCCGAAGCCCTTCAGGGCGCGATGATCATGCCACTTTTCATCGTGCTTGCCTCCATCATCGGCCTTTACATCACCGGCGATATCAGCCTGATCATCTGGTCGCTGATTGCGCTGAGTTTTCACGCCATGTCGCTGGTGCTGGCAAAACGAGCCGCCAAACAGGCGATCACCGACGACAATCTCCAGCATTGGAAAAACATCTTTCTCGGCATGCAGATCCTTATCGGCTGCGCCTGGGCCATGTTCGCACTGGCCGAACCGGTGCGCAACGACCCGACGCTCGTTCTTTTCTTCAAGGGATCGACGCTGCTGATCGCCCTTTCGCTGACCGCCATGGCCAACTTCATGCTGCGGCGGGCAACCTTCATGACCTTCCTGCCGGTGCTGGCGGCGCTGTGCATGACTTCGGCGATTTCGCGCGATCCCTTCGATGTCGGTCTGGCGCTGATGTTCGGCATGGCGATCCTCTTCTGTCATCGCATCACCAGCCGGCTTTACCAGACCAGCATCAAGCTCCTGTCCTCGCAGACGGAAAAGGACGACCTGATCGCCGAACTCGAGGTCGCCAATTCTGTGTCCGACGAGGCACGACGGCGCGCCGAAGAGGCCAATCTGGCGAAATCGCGTTTTCTCGCCTCCATGTCGCACGAGCTCAGAACCCCGCTCAACGCCATTCTCGGCTTTTCCGAGGTCATGTCGTCAGAGGTGCTCGGCCCCCTCAACAATCCGCTCTACAAGGAATATTCCGGCGATATCCATCGCTCCGGCCAGCATCTGCTCGATCTCATCAACGAAATCCTCGACCTGTCGCGCATCGAGGCCGGCCGTTACGATCTTAACGAGGAATCCATCTCCATGCTGGAAATCGCCGAGGATTGCATCGGCATGATCCAGCTGCGCGCCCGCGCCAAGAACATCAGGATTTCCCAGCAGTTCGAAGCCAGTCTGCCGCAAGTCTGGGCCGATGAGAAATCCATCCGCCAGGTCATACTCAACCTGCTCTCCAATGCCGTGAAATTCACCCCGCAGGGCGGCGAGATTCTGGTGAAGGCGGGCTGGACGGCGGGCGGTGGGCAATATGTGTCGATCAGGGATAACGGCCCCGGCATTCCGGAAGATGAAATCCCCGTGGTGCTGTCGGCCTTCGGCCAAGGGTCGATCGCGATCAAGAGCGCGGAACAGGGAACGGGCCTTGGCCTGCCCATCGTTCAGGCCATTCTCGCCAAGCACGACGGCCAGTTCATCCTGAAATCGAAGTTGCGCGAAGGCACCGAAGGCATCGCCATCCTGCCGGCAAAACGCGTGCTGCAAAGCCTGCCGGCGGTGGAAGAAACCCACGCCATCCAGCCGCGCCGGCGGTCCTTCGCCTAGAGCATTTTCAGGAAACTGGAGACCTCAGAAGAACAGCGTCGTCACCAGCGAATACAGCACGAAAAATCCGTTCGCCAGCAACAGGCAGAAGACGGCAAAGGAGCCGAGATCCTTCGCATGCCGTCCGACCGAGGAAATTTCCGGCGAAATGCGATCCACCAGCTCCTCGATCGCCGTATTCAGCGCCTCAACCGAAAACAGGAGCAGCATCAGCACCGTGAAAACGAGAAGATGCGCAAAGGGTGCACCGACCACCAGAAGCAGGGCGAGCCCTACTCCGAAGGCGAGAACCTCATGGCGGAACGCCGCTTCCTGCCACAGCCGGCCAAGTCCCTGCACGGAATAACGCGCGGCGGCGAAAAGATGCCGCCAGCCCTTTTCCTTGCGGAATGCAGGCTCGGGTTGCTTCTTTTGCGGCGTCGCGTCCATCTTTGACCTCAATGCTCGGTGCGCGGGCTGATGTGGGTGTCGACACCCGCCGCCTCGAACGTCGCCATGCCGGAATGGCAGGCGGCAGCGGCCTTGACGATGCCGGCGGCAAGCGCTGCACCTGTGCCCTCACCCAATCGCATGCCGAGCGCTAGAAGCGGCGTCTTGCCAAGCTTTTCGACGGCAGCCAGATGGCCCGGCTCGCCTGAGACATGGCCGATCAGGCAATGGTCGAGCGCCGAAGAATTGGCGGCCTTCAACAGAGCGGCAGCGGCCGTTGCTACATAACCGTCGATCAGCACGGGAATGCGCTGCACGCGGGCAGCGAGGATGGCGCCGGCAATTGCCGCGATCTCGCGGCCGCCGAGGCGGCGCATGATTTCCAGCGGATCGGACAGGTGATCCTTGTGGAACTCCACCGCAGCCTTCACCGCCGCGATCTTGCGGGCCATGACTTCGCCTTCCGAACCGGTGCCGGGACCGGTCCACTCTTCCGCCGTGCCGCCATAGAGCGCCAGATTGATCGCTGCAGCAATCGTGGTGTTGCCGATGCCCATTTCGCCGACGCAGAGAAGATCGGTGCCACCGGCAATCGCCTCCATGCCGAAGGCCATGGTAGCGGCGCAGTCCCGCTCCGAAAGCGCCGGTTCGCAGGTGATGTCGCCGGTCGGATAATCAAGCGCCAGATCGAAGATTTTCAGGCCGAGATCATTGGCCACACAGATCTGGTTGATGGCAGCACCGCCGGCTGCAAAATTCTCCACCATCTGCTGGGTCACGGATGTCGGATAAGGGGTAACGCCATGCCGGGTGACGCCGTGGTTGCCGGCAAAGATCGCCACCAGCGGACGCGTGACGGCGGGCGAACGGCCGGACCATGCGGCCAGCCACATGGCGATCTCTTCCAGACGACCGAGCGAGCCGGCAGGCTTGGTCAGCTGCGCATTGCGCTCCTTGGCCGCCACCAGCGCATGCGTATCCGGGCCGGGAAGCTCACGCAACAGCGCGCGAAAATCGTCGAAGGGCAATCCGCTCATGCTCATGGTGTCGGTCTCTTTCGTAGCCGGGTTGGCTGTCGCATCGGCTCATGCGTCCGGAACTTGTGTTTTCCGGCAAATCGGTCTTTGTTGCGCCTCTCATAATCGCGGAAGCGCCGCGGAACAACCGGAAATGCAAGTGCAGCAACGGAGAGAGCATGAAGGCCGGGGATTTTATAACAGATGTCATGCATTCCGTTGCCTTTCTCAGCCGCCTGCCGGTTCCCTCGCGGTTTTTCGACAATGCCGACGGCATGTCGATGCGCCGCACCGCCCGCGCCTTTCCCGCCGCCGGCCTGCTGATCGCCCTGCCCGCCGCTTTTCTAGTTGTGATTTTCGCCACCTTCGATGCATCGCCGCAGCTCACGGGCTGGCTCACCATCGCCCTCACGGCGCTCATCACGGGCGCATTGCATGAGGACGGGCTGGCCGACATGGCCGACGGTTTCGGCAGCGGCAAGGACAAAGCCCGTATGCTTGAGATCATGAAGGACAGCCGCATCGGCAGCTATGGCACCATCGCCATGGTTCTTTCCTTCGCGCTGCGCGCCACGGCGCTCGCATCGCTGATCGAGACCCTGCCCGGAAAAACCGCCGCCGCCTGCCTGATTGCCGCGCTTGTCATGAGCCGCGCCCTGATGGTGTGGCACTGGCAGGCCCTGCCCGCTGCCAAAACCTCCGGCATTGCCGCCGGCGCGGGCCAGCCCGGAGAAAGCGAACGCAACATCGCACTGGTGACGGGTTTGCTGGTCTTCATCCTCTTCACGCTGCACGCTTTGCCCATCCTGTCGATTGCACTTGTGATGGCGGCAGCCATTCTGGCGACGGTGCTGTTCGGCCGGCTCTGCGACAGGAAGATCGGCGGCCACACCGGCGATACCATTGGCGCCTGCCAGCAGATCACGGAGATCGTTACTCTCGTCGCACTTGCTCTTGCGGCATGACGGCCTGATATAGATCATCATGGAAACACCCTGCATCCATATCTGTCGCCTCGATGTGACCCATAGCCTCTGCATCGGCTGCGGACGCACGCTGGATGAAATCGGCGGCTGGGCAGATTATAGCGACGAGAAGCGCCGCACGATCATGCGGGCGCTGCCGCAGAGACTGGCAAATTTGAGCGAGACCGCCAAGGAGACGCATACCGCATGAACAGGCTGACCATCGTTCTCCTTATCCTTGCCGTGGGCCTCGGCTTGCTTCTCATCAATCACGATGGTGGCCGCACGCTCGGCATCGATAATGATCAATTCGCACAGGCTCTCTATCTGGTACCCATTGCCGGCCTCCTGTCGGTCGGCATCCTCGCCGGAAGACGTGGCGGCTTCGGCACCGTCATCCGCCAGCTCGCCGTCTGGCTGGTCATCATCCTCGGCCTCGTCTCGCTCTATCTCTATCACTACGACCTGCAATCCTTCGGCGACCGGCTGCTGAGCGGCCTCATGCCCGGCCGCGCCGTGGTGGTGACGACGGCTGGCGGCGAACAGGAAATTGTCCTGCACAAATCGATGAGCGGCCATTTCGAGGCGAATGTCGGCGTCGATGGCAAGACCATCCATATGCTGGTCGATACCGGCGCAAGCTCCGTGGTGCTCGCCAATGCCGACGCCGCCGAAATCGGTATCGACACGGGCAGCCTGCGCTATACCGTACCGGTCATGACCGCAAACGGCCGCACGGCAGCCGCCCCCGTCACCCTGTCGGAAATCGGCATCGGCCCGATCGTGCGCCGCAACATCCCCGCCCTCGTCGCCCAGGATGGCCAATTGGGCCAGAGCCTGCTCGGCATGAGCTTCCTGTCGACGCTCGGTTCGCTGCAGATGCAGACGGATGAATTGCGATTGCGGGATCGATAAGCCGGAGGCATCAAGGGCTACGGCTCGACACTCCGTATTCGTCATCGGCCGCGGAAAGGAAATACCCGGTTTCGAACACAATCAGAATGTTCTTTTCGCACTGCCCAGTCGCGACAGAGCATTCCCCCTTGATTCCTTCCCATTTGATAATTTATGTTGGTGCTGTTCTCAGGGCGGGGTGTAATTCCCCACCGGCGGTATCGGGATTTTCCCGGAGCCCGCGAGCGCTTCCGGTCTCCAACGCCGGAAGGTCAGCAGATCCGGTGAGAGGCCGGAGCCGACGGTATAGTCCGGATGGAAGAGGACAAGGCATAAAGACGCCCGCACTCTGTGGGCTTCGCATTGCATTGTTCGCCCAAGGGATATTTGGCGCTTCTTGAAGCGCGAAAATGCCGCAAACCGGCATAACCCTTGAAAGGCTTGAAATAAAATGACTATTGCTAAAATTGAAGACGCCATCGACGCCATTTCCCGTGGTGAAATGGTGATTGTGGTTGACGACGAAGACCGCGAAAATGAAGGCGATATCATCGCCGCCTCCGACAGCATTACCCCACAGCAGATCGCTTTCATGATGAACCATGCGCGCGGGCTGGTGTGCGTCGCCATGCCGGGCGAGCGTCTGGATGCGCTCGACATTCCGCTGATGGTGTCGCGCAATACCGAATCCCTCAAGACGGCCTTCACCGTGTCGGTAGACTATATTCCGGGCACCACGACAGGCATTTCCGCCGCCGACCGGGCAAAGACCGTGCGTGCGCTGGTGTCCGAGGATTCCCGCCCGGAAGATTTCGCCCGTCCCGGCCATGTCTTCCCGCTCCGCGCCAATCCAGAAGGCGTTCTCGGCCGCACCGGCCACACGGAAGCAGCCGTCGATCTCTGCCGCCTTGCAGGAAAATTCCCGTCCGGCACCATCTGCGAAGTCGCCAATGACGATGGCACCATGGCCCGCCTGCCCCAGCTCGAAGTCTTCGCCGAACGCCACGGCCTGCTGGTCGTGACGATCAAGGACCTCGTCTCTTATCTCAAGGGCGAGGTTGTCGAGGAAGTGGTGCAGAAGCAGGTGGCTTGAACTGCGCAAACCTGTGGTGCAAATACCAAAACGCCCGGCGTAGGCCGGGCGTGAATTTGGAGGCAGACATTACTTCTTATGCGACATCGTCCTCAGACTCTACTGCTGCCTCGTTTGGATTTTCATGGAATTTGCTGTCGCCTCGAAGTAAGTGGCAAAGGACGCACATCCCCTCGACGTCATCCTCGGCCCTGTCCCGAGGATCTAAACACGTCGAATGAAATCAATACGTTGCAGATCCTCGGGACAAGCCCGAGGATGATGGCCGTGAACTTTTCAGACTTCATCAGTCGTTGAAGCTGGGCGACCATGCCAAGTCCTACCAGCAGCAGAAACCGCCATCCACCAGCAGGTCCACGCCCGTCACAAAACTCGCCGCATCTGATAGCAGGAAGATCGCAGGGCCGACCATCTCGTCCACGCCCGCCATGCGCTGCATCGGTGTCTGCTCTTCGAACAGCTTGGTCTGGTGCACCATTTCCGGCCGCGTGTTCATCGGCGTCGCCGTATAACCCGGCGAGATGGTGTTGACGCGGATGCCGCGGCCGACCCATTCCATCGCCATGGATTTCGACATGTGGATGACGCCAGCCTTCGAGGCATTGTAGTGGCACTGCATCAGGCCGCGATTGACGATGACGCCGGACATGGAGGCGATGTTGACGATCGCGCCACGGCCGTTCTTCAGCATGGCGTTGGCTTCCGCCTGGCAGGACAGGAAAACGCCCTTCAGGTTGATGTCCATCATCGTCTGGAACTGGCTTTCCTCCATCTCCTCGGCCGGATTGGCGTTGGCGATGCCGGCAGCATTGACGGCGAGCGACAACGCACCGAGTTCAGCCTCCGTGCGGGCCACGGCTTCAGTCAAAGCCTGCTTGCTGGTGACGTCGGCGGCAATCTGGATCGACTTGCGGCCGGCTCTGGCGATGAAATCGGCCGTCTGCGCCAGGCCGTCATCGGTGCGGCGGTCAAGCAGCGCGACATTGGCGCCGGACTGGGCAAGCCCCATGGCGATGCGCTGGCCGATGCCGGAACCGGCACCGGTGACGAGCGCCACCTGACCGGCAAGATCGAACAGTTTCGGCGCGTTGAGGGTGATGGTGGACATCGCTATTTCCTTCTTCAGATGGTTGCCAGTTCCATGACCGAAACGTCGTTGGCCTCGTCTCGGTTGAGGATGCCGGCCTGTTTTCCCTGCGCAAGCACGAGGATGCGGTTCGATACGCCCAGCACTTCCTCGAGATCGGAGCTGACGACGATGACGGCCACACCGTCTTTCGCCAGACCGACGATAATATCGTAGATGCCCGCACGCGCGCCGACATCGATGCCGCGCGTCGGCTCGTCCAGCACCACCACACGCGGATTGCGGGCCAGCCATTTGGCAATGACCACCTTCTGCTGGTTGCCACCGGAAAGATCCGAGGCCGGCTGTTCGCTGCGGCCCTTGACGCCGAATTTTGCGATGGCTTCCCTGGTAAAGGCACGCTTGATGCGCGGGGTTATCCAGCCGGTGCCGACACGGTCAAGATTGGCATAGATCAGGTTTTCACCGATCTCGTGCTCCACCACCAGACCCTGCAGCTTGCGGTCTTCCGGCACCATGACGATGCCTTTCTCTATCGCATCCGCAGGACTTTTCAGCGTCAGCACCTTGCCATCCAGCAACACCTCACCCGCACTTGTCGGATCGGCACCGGAAATGGCGCGCACCAGCTCGGTGCGTCCCGCGCCGATAAGACCGGCGATGCCGAGAATTTCACCGGCGCGAACGCCGAAGCTGATGTCGCGGAAAGCATTGTTAGCACCCGTCAGCCCCTTGACCTCCAACACCACCTTGTCCTGCGGTTCGGGCAGCGCCGGGAACAGGCGCTCCAGCGAGCGGCCAACCATGCTTTCGACGATGGTGCGCACCGGCGTCGCGCTGTCGGCGAACTCATGCACCCGCTCGCCGTCGCGCAACACGACGATGCGGTCGGTGATCTGTCTGATTTCTTCCATACGGTGGGAAATATAGACGATGCCCACGCCCTCGGCGCGCAGCTTGCGCACCTGCTCGAACAGCGCCTGCGTTTCCGCGCCGCCAAGTGCGGCCGTCGGTTCGTCGAGGATCAGCAACTTGGCGTCCAGCGCCAACGCCTTGGCGATTTCAATCAGCTGCTGGTTCGCGGTCGAAAGGCCACCCACCTTGCGGGTCGCGGGAATGTGGAGATTGAGGCGCGCCAGTTGCTGCTGGGCTCTGCGCACCATCTCGGCGTTGTCGACAACACCGTTCTTCATTAGCCAGCGGCCGATAAAGACGTTTTCAGCAATCGAAAGCTCCGGCAGAAGCTTCAGTTCCTGATGGATGAGCACGATTCCCTTGTCGATCGCCTCACGCGGAGAAGACGGCGCATAAGGCTGCCCAAGCCACGTCATTTTGCCTTCAGACGGCTCACGCGAACCGGCGATAATGCCCGATAGCGTAGACTTGCCCGCACCGTTTTCACCCAGCAACGCCACCACTTCGCCCGGATAGACGTCAAGATCGACGGCTTTGAGAACTTCAAGCGGACCGTAACGTTTGCTGATGCCACGGAGCGAAAGAACCGGCTCGCGCATGACGGGACCTCCCAGGGAGCATTCACAGCGGAATAGGCCGCAGCTTTGCGTCCGAATTGCGTAAAGACAAAACAATGATACCCCCGCGCATCCGACGGACGCGCGGGGGTAGAGATATTACGGATGGTTGGCGATGAAGCCTTCGACATTTTCCTTTGTCGTCAGCGTCGCATCGGAGAGCTGAACGGCGGGAACCTTCTCGCCGCCGACGATCTTGACGGCCATTTCGACAGCCATGCGGCCCATCTTCTGGGTCTGCTGCGTCGCGGTCACGTCGAAGACGCCGTTCTTCAGCGCTTCAAGCGCCGCCGTATCGCCATCGAAACCGCCAACGACGATCTTCTGCGAAGGGTTGGCAACCTTGATTGCCTGTGCCGTGCCAAGCGCCAGACCATCGGCCTGTGCAAAGACAATGGAAACATCCGGGTTGGCCTGCAGCAGGTTCTGCATGATCTGGAAGCCTTCGTCCTGGCTCCACATGTTGGACCACTGTTCGGCAACAACCTTCACGCCGGAATTGGCCTTGACCGATTCCATGCAGCCCTTGGTACGGTCAACTTCCGGCGTCGTGCCCTTCTGGCCGTGGATGATGACCATCTTGCCGGCACCACCGGCCTGTTTGATGATGTAGTCGCAAACCGACTTGGCGGAAGCGACGGAATCGGTGGCAAGGAAGGTATCACCCGGCGCGCCATCGGCATTGCGGTCGATGTTGATGACCGGCACGCCTGCGGCTTTCGCCAACTTCACCGGAACGGTGGCGGCAGCGGCGCCAGCAGGAATATAGATCAGCGCGTCGATGTTCTGGGTCAGAAGATCCTGGATCTGGTTGACCTGCGTTGGGCCATCGCCCTTGGCATCCACGGTGACGACGGCAATGCCACGCGTCTTGGCTTCGGCTTCGACGGCCTGCTTGATCTGGTTGAAGAAGTTCGCCTGCAGATTGGCGACAGCAAGGCCGATCTTCTTGACTTCGGCGGCGTTGGCCTGGCCGAGCGACAGGGCGAGAAGGGCGGCGGATGTCAGCAGAATGCGTGAAAATTTCATGATTATTCCTCCATTTGTTGATTTTTGACCCTCGGGCAGATCGAACCTCCTCCCCTCCGGTCGTTTTTCACGCCTCCCGTATCGGGAGGGTCGTTTATTGCGCGGACGGCTCATCCCCGTCCGCAGGCAAATTCAGCTTCTGCGGCGGCGCAGCGTTTCAGCGCCCACGGCCAGCACGATGACGACACCGATGATGACCTGCTGCAAAAAGGGAGAGACGTTGAGAAGATTGAGACCGTTGCGCAGCACGCCGATGATCAGCACGCCGATCAGCGTTCCGCCGATGCCGCCCGCACCACCCGAAAGCGAGGTTCCGCCGATGACGACGGCCGCAATCGTATCCAGCTCGTAACCGAAGCCGCTGGAGGGCTGCACCGAGTCGAGACGCGCCGCGAGAACAATGCCCGCCAGACCGGCCAGAACCGCACAGGCGATATACACACAGATCGTCACCAGCGGCACGTTGATGCCGGCAAGACGCGCCACTTCCGGGTTGCCACCCACCGCATAGACTGTGCGGCCTTCGGAGCGGAAACGCAGGAAAAGCCAGGCAACAAGTACCACAACCAGCATCAGCAACACGGTTGCCGTCAACACGCCGAAATGGCGCTCAATCGCCAGCATCATGAACCAGTCGGGAAAACCGACGATCTGCTGGCCATCGGTAATCATATTGGCGAGACCGCGCGCGACCGACATCATCGCAAGCGTGGCGATAAACGCTGGCACCCGGAAGGCGGTAACGAGAATACCGACGACAAGACCGCAAGCGGCAGAGGCGATCAGCGCCAGCACGATGGCCATGCCCATCGGCATGCCGGCGACATTGGCCGTCCAGCCCATGATCATCATCGACAACGCCAGAACCGAACCGACCGAAAGATCGATACCGCCGAGCAGGATCACGAAGGTCATGCCAACGGCCATGATGCCGAGCACGGTGATCTGGTCGAGAATGTTCAGGCCGTTTCGAAGCGACAGGAAGTTTTCGCTGGTGAAGGTCAGAAACACACACAGTAGCAACAGGCCCAAAAGAGGTCCGGTCGCACCGCTTAACCAGGCAAGCGGGCTTTTGGTGTGCGTGACCCCCTCATTGCGTTCAAGCGCGGACATGGCTCCTCCCGATGACTGTCTTGTCTTTTTTAAACCGATTAGAATAATTATTCATCATCGGTGAAACATGCATAAGCCAGTTAGGAGAAGCTTGTCAATAGGGCGTTAACCGCAAGGCCGTTGGCGAACGAAGACTGGAGGCGCTCGATCTTCAGCCTCCCCTCATTCCTGTGCTCGTCACAGGAATCCAGCCGACGCGCGTCTGCGCGGCGAAAAATCTCCTCTAGCCCAAGGACTTGGGCTGACTGGATTCCTGTGACAAGCACAGGAATGAGGGAGGTGGGGATGCTCTTCCGCGTGAATGCGGATTGAGCGACAGAGGGAACCCGCACGGGCCGAAACAGGAGAATTCGTAATTCGACCTTGACAGAAACGCCAAGTCTGCAATTATATAAACAGCTGTATAAATATTCACACGCATGTTTTGAAGAGGATCCCATGCAGCCCACAGAGCTAGAGCGCATTGCGCGCCAGATCCGCCTGCGCGACCTGCAGGCTGTTTTCGAAGCGGGCGCCGGCCATATCGGCGGCGAATTGTCGGCCATCGACATCATGACCGCCCTTTATTTCCGCGTCCTGCGCATCTGGCCGGATGAACCGAAGAACCCTGCCCGCGACCGTTTCGTGCTTTCCAAGGGCCATACGGCCTGCGCGCTGTATGTGACGCTTGCCAAGCGCGGTTTCATCCCGGAAGAGGAAATCTCGACCTTCCTGCAGCCGAATTCGCGCCTCAACGGCCATCCGAACTGTAACAAGGTGCCGGGTGTCGAAACCAATACCGGCCCGCTCGGCCACGGGCTGCCGGTTGCCGTCGGCATGGCCAAGGCGGCCAAGCTTTCCGGCGCGGACTACCACACCTATGTCATGACCGGCGACGGCGAGATGCAGGAAGGCTCCAACTGGGAAGCCATCATGTCCGCCGCGCAATTCAAGCTGAACAATCTGACGCTGATCATCGACCACAACCGCTTTCAGCAGGGCGCCGCCATTGCCGACACCAATGATGTCGCGCCGCTTCGCCCCAAGCTTGAGGCTTTCGGCTGGGAAGTGAGCGAGATCAACGGCAACGCCATGGCGGAAGTCGTTCCGGCGCTGGAGCATCGCGGCGATCGCCCGCATTGCATCGTCGCCCACACCAACAAGGGTCACGGCATTTCCTTCATGCAGGACCGTGTCGACTGGCATCACAAGGTTCCGAGCAAGGAACAATACGAGATTGCCGTCAAAGAACTTTCGGAGGCATTGTAATGAACGCGCCCGTAATCGCCGCCAAACTTTATGACTGCCGCGACGCCTTCGCCGAAACGCTGGAAGCGCTGGCCGCCGCCAATGACAAGGTCGTCGCCGTCTGCAACGATTCTGTCGGCTCCTCGAAGCTCGGTGGCTTCAAATCGAAATTCCCCGAGCGCCTCGTCAATGTCGGCATTGCCGAACAGAACATGGTAGGCGTCGGTGCCGGTCTTGCCAATGGCGGCCAGCTGCCCTTCGTCTGCGGCGCTTCCTGCTTCCTCACCGGCCGCGCGCTGGAACAGATCAAGGCCGACCTTGCCTATTCCAACGCCAATGTGAAGCTGATCGGCATATCCTCCGGCATGGCCTATGGCGAACTCGGTCCGACGCACCATTCCATCGAGGATTTCGCCTGGACCCGCGTTCTGCCAAACCTGCCGGTCATCGCCCCCTGCGACCGCATCGAGACGGCAGCCGCCGTCAAATGGGCGGCGGACTATGCCGGCCCATGCTTCCTGCGCCTGTCGCGCGTCGGCGTTCCGGATCTGCTGCCGGAAGGCCACGTCTTCGAACTCGGCCGCGCCAACCTGCTGCGTGAAGGTTCCGACCTGACGCTGATCGCTAATGGCACGCTGACCCACCGCATCGTCAAGGCCGCCGATATTCTGTTGAGCCGGGGCGTCAAGGCGCGCGTGCTGAATATGGCAACCGTTCGCCCCGTCGATGAAGCCGCCATCGTCGCGGCAGCCAAGGAAACCGGCGCGATCCTGACGGCTGAAGAACATTCGATCTTCGGCGGCCTCGGTTCGGCCATCGCCGAAGTCGTGGTCGACCATTCGCCAGTGCCGATGAAGCGCCTCGGCGTTCCCGGTGTCTTCGCCCATACCGGTTCCGCCGAATGGCTGCTGGATGAATTCGGCATGGCACCGGCGGCCATTGCGGATGCGGCTGAAGCGCTGATCAAGAGAAAATAAGGTCTCCTCCCAGGGTCGTCGCGTGTCTTCGGATGCGCGGCGACTTCTTTTAGTACGCACGCAGCTTCTTAAACAAAGAACACCGTGTGAAAATGACCGCCGCAGACGAGAGAACACAGTGATGCGCGCTATTCTGTCCATCGATCAGGGCACCACCAATTCCAAGGCCATACTCGTCTCGGAAACCGGAGAGTTGCTCGCGCGCGGTTCATCGCCGGTCGGCATTACCTATCCGCAGCCCGGCTGGGTGGAACAGGACCCGAACCGCATCTGGGCCTCGGTCCGTGAAGCGATCTCCGCCTGCCTCGCAGCCGCGCCCTCTGACATCGATGTCGCCGCCATCGCCATTTCCAACCAGCGCGAATCCGTGACCATCTGGGACGGCGAAACCGGCGAGCCGCTTGGCCCGGTCCTCAGCTGGCAATGCCGCCGCACCGCAAAGGACTGTGCCGACCTGATCGACAGGGGCCATTCCGAGCGCGTCATGGCGCTGACCGGCCTGCCGATCGACCCGATGTTTCCCGGCGCAAAAATGCGCTGGCTTTTGGAGCGCGCGCCGAAGGGCCGCAGGCTCCGCCTCGGCACCATCGATAGCTGGCTCATCCATTGCTTCACCGGCGGCAAGGTCCATGCCTGCGATGCCTCCAATGCTGCCCGCAGCCAGGTGCTCGATCTCAACCGGCAAGTCTGGAGCGAGGAGCTTTGTGACCTCTTCGGCATCGATATCAACGCCTTGCCTGATCTGCGCGACAGCAGCGGCGATTTCGGCGTGACATCAGGCGTTCCTGGCATCAAGGACGGCACACCGATCCTCGCGGCCATCGGCGACAGCCACGCCGCCCTTTTCGGCCATGGCGCGTTCAACCCCGGCGACGGCAAGGTGACTTTCGGCACTGGCTCGTCAGTCATGACGACGCTGCCGCATTTCATCGCGCCTGAGCGCGGCATCACCACGACGGTCGCATGGCGGCTCGGCGGCAAACCAACCTTCGCCTTTGAAGGCAATATTCTCGTTTCGGCGGCCTCCCTGCCATGGATGACGGAGATTCTCGGCCTGCCGGATGTCGCGGCCCTCGTGGAGCTTGCCGCCACCGCCGAGCCTGATGGCCCCGGTTTCGTCCCCGCCTTCGTTGGTCTCGGTGCACCCTATTGGGATACGCATGCCCGCGCATTGTTCTCCCAGATCAATTTCAGCACCACCCGCGCCCAGATGGCCCGGGCCGTCACCGATTCCATCGCCTTTCAGGTCCACGATGTCTTCGCCGCCATGCGCGCGCAGTCGCCTTCCGGCTTTGGACGCCTATTCGTGGATGGCGGGCCGAGCCAGAACCCTTTCCTGATGCAATGCGTCGCCGATATGCTGGAACACCCCGTCATTCAGCGAGACGCGCCGGAAGCTTCCGCGCTGGGTGCTGCCTATCTCGCCGGCCTGGCCCTCGGTGTCTGGAGCGATCTTAATGCCATCGCGGCGTTGAATAGCAACGGCAACACCATTGCGCCTGCAAACGGTGAAAGCCGTCAGCGGCTCGGCATCTGGCGCGACGCGATTGCCCGCTCGACCTTGCCCGTAACCTCGGGTAATGGTGAATAAAAATTCACCATGGAGGGCTTATGGGCAGGATCAACGAACTTCGGATGATATCCCGCGTGGCGCAGATGTATTTCAGCGAACACAAACGGCAGGCGGAAATTGCGCAGCATCTCAACCTGTCGCAGGCCACCGTTTCGCGCATGCTGAAACGTGCGGAGGCGGAAGGCATCGTCCGCACCAGCATCATTCCACCACCGGGCACCTATAGCGATCTGGAAGCGCAGTTGCGCGAGCGATTCGACCTGCCGGAAGCCATCGTCGTTGATTGCAGCGAGGATCGCGACGGTGCGATCATGGCCCGCATCGGCGAAGCGGCAGCGCATTTTCTCGAAGTGACGCTGTCGCAGAACGAGATCATCGGCGTATCCAGCTGGAGCCAGACGATCTTCAAGATGGTGGAAAACATCCATCCGCTGAAGGGAGCCAAGGCGCGTTACATCGTCCAGACACTGGGCGGCATGGGCGATCCTTCCGTGCAGACGCATGCCACCCAGATCACCACCCGGCTGGCGCGGCTCACAGAGGCCGAACCGAAGCTGCTGCCGGTGCCGGGCGTCTCCACATCACGCGAGGCCAAGCTTCTGATGCTGGCCGACCCGTTCGTGCGCGAAACCATCGATCTCTTCGGCTCCATTACGCTCGCCATCGTCGGCGTCGGCGCAGTCGAACCGTCAGAGCTTCTCGCCCGGTCCGGCAACATCTTCTCTGCCAAAGAGCTTGCCGATCTCGCCCAGGCGGGTGCGGTTGGCGACATATCGCTGCGCTTCTTCGACAAGGACGGCAAGCCGGTCAAGACGCCGCTCGACGACCGGGTCATCGGCCTGCCGCTGGAAAATCTCTCGAATGTCGACCGCGTCATTGCGCTGGCCGGCGGCTCGAAAAAGACCGAGGCGATTGCCGGTGCGCTCAGAACCGGTGTGATCGACGTGCTCGTCACCGATAAATTCACCGCCGAACGACTGGTCGGCCAGGAAACATAGCCAAAACCCATAAAGGAGGAGACATGAGGCGCTTTGAAGGTCAATCCGTATTCGTGACCGGAGGCAACAAGGGCATCGGTTACGGCATCGCCCGCCGTTTTGCCGAGGAAGGCGCAAAAGTCGCCATCGCCTCTGTCGACAAGGACACACATGACGCCGCTAAAAAACTGGCGGACGAAACCGGCACCGCCACCCACGGCGTCATCCTCGATGTGCGGGATGCGGCAGCGGTGCGCGACGCCTATGGCGCTGCGGAAGAGGCAATAGGCCCGCTTTCCATCTCCGTCCAGAACGCCGGCGTCATCACTATCTCAAAGATCGAGGATCTGACGCAGGAACAGTGGGATTTGAACCTCGACGTCAACACCAAGGGCGCGTTCCTCTGCTGCCAGGAGGCTATCCGTCGCTTCCGCGCAAGCGGCACGAAAGGCCGCCTCGTCAACACCGCTTCCGGTCAGGCACGGCAGGGTTTCATCTACACACCGCATTATGCCGCGTCCAAATTCGGCGTAATCGGTCTGACGCAAAGCCTTGCAAAGGAACTGGCGCCTGAGGGCATCACCGTCAACGCCATTTGCCCGGGCATCATCCATACCGAAATGTGGGATTATAACGACCGCGTCTGGGGCCAGATGCTGGGCGATTACAAACCCGGTGAACTGATGGCCGAATGGGTGCGCAACATCCCCATGCGTCGCGCCGGAACGCCGGCGGAAGTGGCCGCGCTGGTGGCGTTTCTGGCATCAGAGGATGCCGCCTATATCACCGGCCAGACGATAAATGTCGATGGCGGGTTGATCATGTCTTGAGGGCTTATTAGCCTCTCCTTCGTCATCCTCGGGCTTGTCCCGAGGATACAATCACGTTCAATTAAATCAATCGGTTGCAGATCCTCGGGACAAGCCCGAGGATGACGTCGCGTATGAGGAAAGCTTCCCGCGATCTCTGACGATTTGAGCCGTCAGTTGCGCAGCCGATACCCCGTCTTGAACATCCAGGCGACAACACCGAGGCAAACCGCCAGAAACAGCGTGATCATCGCAAGGCTGATCACCGGATTGACGTCGGCGATCTCATAAAAACTCCAGCGGAAACCGCTGATGAGATAAAGCACCGGATTGAAGTGGCTGACCGTCTGCCAGAACGGCGGCAGCATGTCGATGGAATAGAAGCTGCCGCCAAGGAACGTCAACGGCGGCACCACCAGCATGGGGATGAGGTTCAGCTGTTCGAAATTCGTCGCCCAGATGCCGATGATGAAGCCGAACAGGCTGAAACTGACAGCCGTCAGCACGAAGAACAGCACCATCATGAACGGATGGGCAATGGTGATATCCACGAAGAATGACGCGGTTATCAGAATGATCGTGCCGATCATCAGCCCCTTGGTCGCCGCAGCGCCAACATAACCCGCAACGATTTCCGTCATCGACACGGGCGCCGACAATATCTCGTAGACCGTGCCGGTGAATTTGGGGAAATAAATGCCGAAGGAGCCGTTGCTGATACATTGCGTCAGAAGCGTCAGCATGATGAGGCCGGGCGTTATGAACGCACCGTAGGAAACGCCGCCAACTTCCTGAATCCGCGAACCGATTGCCGTTCCGAACACGATGAAATAAAGCGATGTGGAAATGACGGGCGACACCACGCTCTGCAGCAGGGTGCGGCGGGTGCGCGCCATTTCGAAGAGGTAGATGGACTTGATGGCTTCGAAATTCATTTCTGGCCTCCCACCAGCGAAACGAAGATATCCTCGAGCGAGCTTTGCCGCGTCGAAATATCCTTGAAATGGATGTTGGCGGCGGAAAGAGCGCCCAGGAGATCGGCGATGCGTCCCTGCTCGCCATTCCCCTCGATTTCGTAGGTGAGCGTGCTGCGGTCGTCCGAAAGCGTCAGGGCAAAGGGGGCGAGAGTGTCAGGCAACCGTTCCACCGGCTGCGCCAGTTCAAGGAAAAGCTGTTTGCGGCCGAGCTTCTTCATAAGCGCGGTCTTCTCTTCCACCAGCAGCAATTCGCCGCCGTTGATGACACCCACCCGGTCGGCTATTTCTTCCGCCTCCTCGATGTAGTGCGTCGTCAGAATGATGGTGACGCCCTTGGCGCGCAGCTCGGAAACGACATTCCACATGTCGCGGCGCAAGGTCACATCCACGCCGGCGGTCGGCTCGTCCAGAAAAAGCACCTTAGGCTCATGCGCAAGCGCCTTGGCGATCAGCACACGACGCTTCATGCCGCCGGAAAGCTCCCGCAGCATGTTGTCTTTCTTGTCCCACAACGACAGGGACTTCAGAATGCTTTCGATCAGCGCCGGGTTCTTCTTCTGCCCGTGCAGGCCGCGCGAGAAACTGACCGTGTTCCACACGGTCTCGAACATGTCCGTCGTCAGTTCCTGAGGCACGAGGCCGATGAGTGCGCGGGTCTGCCGGAAATCCTTCACCACATTGTGGCCGCCGACAAGCACCGAACCTTCACCCGGATTGACGAGGCCGCAGACGATGGAAATCAGCGTCGTCTTGCCGGCACCGTTCGGGCCGAGAAGGGCAAGGATTTCCCCCTCTTTAATATCGAGGCTGACGCCTTTGAGCGCCTGAAAGCCATTTGCGTAGGATTTTGTCAGATTCCGTATGGAAACAATGGCATTCATGACGAACTCTTTTGGAAATCGAGTGAGATGAACGCCATATAGGCCGCAGAGGTTGCAAAAGCCAGCCCGGTGGACTGAACACTGCGTTCGGCATAGACGGAAAATCAGCCGTAAACGCTATAGAAAAACTGCGCGGCGACGAAGACCAGAAACACGCCGAAGGCCCTCTCCAGTTGCTTCTTGCTGAGCGCATGGGCAAGCCGCGCGCCATAGGGAGCGACGAGAAGCGTGATGGGGATGAGCAGCACCACGGCGATCCAGTTGATGAAACCGGTCGAAAACGGTGGCAGACCCGCATCGCCCCAGCCGGCCCAGATATAGCCTAGAAGGCCCGGCAGCGAGATCAGCACACCGACGCCGGAGGAGGTGGCGACGGCCTGATGGATCGTTCGCCCGTAAAGCGTCATGAAGGTATTGTTCATCACCCCGCCACCCACACCCATCAGGCCGGACAGAAGGCCGATGCCTGTGCCGACCAGAAACCGGGCCGGGTTTTTCGGCAGGTCGGAGCCGAGTTGCCAGCTCGCCCGGTTGACGATCATCCGGAAGGCGAGCGCGAGTGCGATGAAGGCGAAGATCAGCCGCAACGCGACGCTGGAAGCATGGGCCGCCACAACGGAGGCGAGGATGGTGCCGAGCGGCACGGCGATAATCCACCCCTTCAGCAGATCGATATCGACCGCGCCCTTCTGGCGATGCGTCAGGAACGAACGGATGGAGGTCGGCACGATGATGGCAAGCGAAGTGCCGAGCGAAAGATGCATGCGCACCGCCTCCGGCACGTCCAGAAGCCCGAAGACATGATAGAAGACCGGCACCAGCACCGCACCACCGCCAATGCCGAACAGCCCTGCCAGAAGTCCGGCCACCACACCCGCGGCCGCTAGGGCGGCGGCAAAGACCAGTATCTCTGAAACAGGGGGCATGAAAGCGGTCTCCGAGGGCCGTTGTCACAAACATGTGACGCTCATAGCGTATCAGAAAAGCGCGGCAAGCCATGTTGGCCGCAGGTCAGTACGGCGCGATGTCTTTTGCCGCATATCCGCGCCGGATGGACCACTCTGTGGGATCGTTTTCCCACTGCATGCCCTTGCAAAGACGCCGATATCCCCCCGATAAGGCAGTCTTCTTCACCGGCCTTCGGGCCGGTCTTTTTTTGTGCATGTGACAGGGGCATATGTGTTGGGAGATGGATGCCAACGCCCTCCCTCCGTCATTGCGGCTCATCCTCGGGCTTCGGGGACGGGAATGACGGTCCATTGGGGTCGAGCGTGGGTGTAGTTTACCCCCCTCTGCCCTGCCGGGCATCTCCCCCTCAAGGGGGGAGATAGGCAGGAGGCGCTACCGCTACTTCATTCTCAAACGTTGAGATGGGCAAGACCTTGCCGCAGATCGATCTCCCCCCTTGAGGGGGAGATGCCCGGCAGGGCAGAGGGGGGAAGCCTCACGCACCTCCGGTTCGTTGCCAACGGACAACCTACTGAAAGCTCACACCTGGAGCACCGGAGCGAAAACTGTATTGCGGTTTTCGGAAAGTCCGATGCTCAAACAAGAACTGAGAGCAGCGGGACCGATTTCGGTTTATCTATCGCCGCTCTAATCACAATGCCTGTAACCGGACTTGCGCGTGCGCAGGTCGAAGTGAAAATGGTTCCAGTGATTGGGATCGCTGCCCGGCCCGAGAACGGTGGAGAAATATTTGCAGCTGTCGGATCTCACTGCCTTCAAAAGTGCCTTTTCGCGGAAGGCAAAGAAGCTCTTGCTGCGGACGTCGATCTCCTTGCCGTTCTTCAGCGTGATGGTGCCGATATCGATGGCATTGCCGCGCGCATGTTCGGACCACGGATTGCTGGAACGCGAATTCATCTTGCGGCAGGAATAACCGCCCATCGGCGTGATGCGGCCAACGCCGGAGAGGTAGCGGAAGCGCGAGGACGGCACGAGCTCGAACTTCACCCATTTGGCGAAGGCAAGCGTGACCTGGCAATTGAGCTTCACCGCCGGACGAATTGCAACGCCGCTGGCAAGACCGCTGAGTTCAATCGGATAATCGATGCCGCAGGTCGGGCCGTCGGCAATACGCGCGACGTCACGGAAGGCGACGCCGAGGCGGCGCAATTCGCTGCGGCAGGCAACTTCGGAAGATGGCATGACGCCTGGCGGCATCGACCGGTTGCTCTGCATCGGGCCACCCGCCATCGGATCGTTTGGCATCAGCATTGCGACTTCCTCCACCGGCTGGCGGCGGGAAGAGGAGCCAACTGGCGGCGGCGGTATCAGCCGCGATTGACTGGTGCTCTGTTGCCGGCGAGGAGGAGAGACGGCAACTGGATTATCGGTGCCGATGCCATCGACCACCGGCTGCGCCGAAGCGCCTTCGGCAATATCGGCATCCTGTTCTTCGGCAAGTCCGCGAACCGGCTCCACGCCCAGCATGGAATCCATGTTCACGCCGCCCTCGCCTTCGGCGTTCTGGTTGCTGGCCAACTGCTGCCCGGGCATGGTCTGGGCTTGCATGGGTTGCGCCGGCATGTTGGTATGACCGCTGGCCGCCATGCGCGCCTGATGCTGAGAATCGAGTGTGGAATACCCCTGCCCGGCCTGCGGCGATTGCAGCAGCGGATCCTGCGAGGCGTAAGGTTCCGGCATCGGCTGCGACATGGTGGAGGGATAATCGGCACCCTGCCCGGCCCGTTCGACCTGATTGACCGCGCCCGCCGGCGCGCTGTAACCCTGCTGCCGCGACGAGCGAATGGCGCTGACGCGCGTGGTGCCGTCCACCTCGGCCGGAGGCACGAGACCCTCCGCCGAACACGACACCATGACCGTGGAAATCATCAGCAACGTCACAAGACGACGCGGAAGGGAAACATACGCCATACGAGAACCTGTACCTTCAGCGGCCGCAATCGCGGCAATACAGGACAAATTTTAAAGAAATGAGGTAAATGAAACCTTATTGGTTGCGGGAAATAACGAATGGCTAGTTTTGCGGTCCATCTGATGCAAAAGCCCGGCCCAGCCGCATCCGTGGGGAGGAGAAAGTTCGAAGACCTCCCCGCCGTCATGCTCGGGCCTGTTCCGAGCATCTGCAACCGATTGATTTTACGAGCCGTGGTTGGATCCTCGGCACGAGCCCGAGGATGACGTCGAGTGTGGGTGAAGGTCCATCAACACGCAAAGGGCGCAGCCAAAGCCGCGCCCTCCACTTATTGAAAAACGGATCAAATCAAGCCGCCCGCGAAACCGCGCGTCCTGCGCCCTGCCCCAGTTCGAAGCGTGAAAGCAGCGCCCGCAGCTGCTGGCTTTCCGCGGCGAGCGTCTGGCTGGCCGCGGTCGTTTCTTCCACCATGGCGGCGTTCTGCTGGGTCATCTGGTCCATGTGGTTGACGGAGGTGTTGATCTCCTGCAGGCCGGTCGCCTGTTCCCGCGCCGCTGTGGCGATGGAGTTCACATGGCCATCGACGCGGTTGACCAGCGCCACGATCTCGTCCAGCGCATCGCCGGTGGAACGCACCAGCGCGACGCCACCGCCCACTTCCTCCGCCGAGCGGTTGATAAGCGTCTTGATCTCCTTGGCGGCATTGGCGGAGCGTTGCGCCAGTTCCCGCACCTCCTGCGCCACCACGGCAAAACCGCGACCCGCCTCGCCGGCACGCGCCGCCTCGACACCGGCATTCAGCGCCAGAAGGTTGGTCTGGAAAGCGATTTCGTCGATGACCGAGATGATCTGCCCGATGCGTTTCGAGGAATCCTCGATACGTCCCATGGCATCGACTGCGTTGCGGACGATCTCACCCGAACGGCCGGCGCTGGTTTTTGTGTCCTGCACCATCTGCCGGGCTTCATTGGCGCGCTCGGAGGCGGTGCGTACCGTCGCGGTGATCTCATCGAGAGCGGCCGCCGTTTCCTCCAGCGCTGCCGCCTGCTGTTCGGTGCGGCGGGAAAGATTGCCGGTCGCGCCGCTGATGTCGGAGGCGCTGTCATTGACGACGTGGCCGGTTCTCGCAATCGCCTCGATCGCGCCATGCAGCGCGCCGACGGCACGATTGAAATCCACACGCAGTTTTTCATAGTCCGAGCCGATATCGGCAAGTTCGACCGTCAGATCGCCATTGGCAAGCGTCTCAAGCGCATGCCCCAGCCGCTCCATGGCATGGGCCTGACGCTCGGATGCGGAACGCAGAACCATCTCGTTGCCGTGCCGCGCCTCCTCCAGCGCCCGCTGCTGATCGGCCTCGCGGGCCTGCAGCGCGCTGCGTTCATTGACACTGTCACGCAATACCAGAAGCGTTTTGGCAATCGCACCGATTTCATCGCCGCGGTCGGCAAACTGGATTTCGGCCGCGCCGTCACCATCGGCGATCCGCTTCATGCTCTGGCGGATAAGATCGATCGGCCGTGTCACGCTACGCACCACGAAGGCGGCGACGCCAACGACCAGAAGGCCCACCACGACACAAAGGCCGCCGTTAAAATAGGCGTCGCGCCAGAATACGGCCTCGAGATCATCGACATAAACGCCGGTGCCGACAATCCAGCCCCAGGGGGCGAAGCCAGCGACATGGGAAAATTTCTCGACCGGATCCGGTGCACCGGGCTTCGGCCAGTAATAATCGACAAAACCCTGACCGCCCGCCTTCACCGTATTCACGAATTCCACGAACAGCGCCTTGCCGTTCGGATCCTTGTTGGCGGTGAGGTCCGTGCCACTCATTTCAGGCTTGATCGGGTGCATCACCATGGTGGGATGCATGTCATTAATCCAGAAATAACCGCTACCATTGCCATAACGCATCGCCGCGATCGTTGTTTTCGCCTGCTGTTGCGCCGCCTCCCGCGTCAGGCTTCCGCCCTGCTCCAGCTGGTAATATTGCTTGATAATGGCGACGGCCGTTTCGTTCATCGCTGCCAGCCCGGCTTTGCGCTCGCGCTCCATCTCGCGATAACTTTCAAACAGGCTGAATGTGAGAGCCGCAGCCAGTATTGCCAGAAACAATGCGACGAGCGCATAAAGGCGCATAGAGATTGTTACGTTTTTCATGTTCCCCCCAACATCGCCGAATGCACTTCGACCAGGCGATGTTAACGGCAAGAAATTTATTATTATTAAATACGAATATTATACGATGGTCTTATTCCAGGGCTCGATGAAAACATCATTGCATCGTTCCGAATTACGACATCAGGCGTGAAATTTCGGACCCGCCACCGTCATTTAAAGACAGCGTTAACCGTGCCGCCCCTATCCTTCCTGTCCGAAATGGCTCTACAGGGAGGCGCGCGATGGTCCGGCCGAATTTCCGCTATACGCATTATGACCTGAAGGAATTGCGGGCTGGCACCACGCTTGAAATATCGTTGTCGTCCGTCAACAATGTCCGGCTGATGACGGGTGCGAATTTCCAGCGTTTCACTGAATTGCTCGACTTCAAATACCTCGGCGGCGTCGCCAAAAAATCACCGATCCGCATCGCCGTTCCGGAAACCATGCACTGGCACCTGATCATCGATGCCGAGGGCCATACCGGTCTGGCAGAATCCTCCGTCAAGATGCTACCCGCGCAGCCGCAGGCAACGCTCCATCGCAAGGCATCCTGATTTCTTTTAAAAACAGTGGGTTGCCGCGATTTCGCGACTCACTTTGCCAGCCGCTTGATTCTCTTTCTCAAGATCACAGGGAATGTACCCCGGCCGCATGGAGACTAGCGCGACCCGCGCTCGCGGCGCAGCTTCGCCCACCAGTCGAGCCGTTTGCGGATTTCCCGCTCGAAACCCCTGTCCGGCGGATCGTAAAAGGTCGTGCGCCCCATTTTCTCCGGGAAATAATCCTGCCCGGAAAAGGCGTCGGGTTCGTCATGGTCATAACGGTAACCGTCGCCATACCCTTCGCCCTTCATGAGCTTGGTCGGTGCGTTGAGAATATGTTTCGGCGGCACCAGCGAGCCGTTCTCCTTAGCCGCCCGCATCGCAGCCTTGAAGGCGGTATAAACGGCGTTGGATTTCGGCGCGGTGGCGAGATAAACGCATGCCTGCGCCAGCGCGAGTTCCCCTTCCGGCGAGCCTAGATAATCATAGGCATCCTTGGCCGCATTGCAGACCGCTAGCGCCTGTGGGTCGGCAAGGCCGATATCCTCTACCGCCATGCGCACCAGCCTCCGCCCGAGATAAAGCGGGTCTTCACCGGCATCGAACATACGGGCGAGATAATAAAGTGCCGCATCCGGGTCGGAACCGCGCACGGACTTATGCAGCGCGGAAATGAGATTGTAGTGGCCGTCCTGGCCCTTGTCGTAAACCGGAGCGCGGCGCTGCACGATGCGGGTCAGCCCTTCGGTATCGAAGGTCTCATCCTTGCGCGCCGCCCGCCAGACCTCTTCGGCAAGCGTCAGCACGGCGCGGCCATCGCCATCGGCCATGCGGATGAGGCTTGCGCGCGCCTCTTCCGTCAGCGGCAAGGGTTTACCCTCGGCCTCCTCGGCGCGCTTCAGAAGTTCGCTCAGGCTATCCTCGTCGTGCGAACCGAATGTCAGGACACGCGCGCGCGACAAAAGAGCGGCGTTTAGCTCGAAGGACGGGTTTTCGGTGGTGGCGCCCACGAGAATGATGGTGCCGTCTTCCATGACCGGCAGGAAACTATCCTGCTGGGCGCGGTTGAAACGATGGATTTCGTCAACAAAAAGCAGCGTCTGCCGGCCATTCATTCGGCGCGTGCGCGCTGCCTCGAAAACCTTCTTGAGATCGGCAACACCGGAAAAGATCGCCGATATCTGCTCGAAGGCCAGCCCCGCCTCGCCAGACAGCAGGCGGGCAACCGTGGTCTTGCCGGTTCCTGGCGGCCCCCAGAAGATCATTGATCCGAGTGAGCCGCTGTCGATCATGCGGCGCAGAACGCCCTCTTCGCCCGTCAGATGTGGCTGCCCGCTCACCTCCGCCAGCGTTTTCGGACGCAGACGATCGGCAAGAGGCCGCCGGTTGGCGACCTCGACAGGCACTTGCGGGGCGAAGAGGTCGTCGCTCATCGCAGGAACTGCCGGATACGCTGCCCGTCGCGCAGGATTTCCACACGCCAGAAGCCGGGATTGTCGTCCAGCGCCTTTTCAACCGCAGCGGTGGAGCCGATATCCGCACCGTTCAGCGACAGGATGACATCCTTCGGCTGGAAACCGACGCGATAGGCCGGTGAGCCACGCTTCACATCGGTGATGACGACACCGGTCACCTGCGAAGGCATGCGCAATTCATCCGCAAGCTTCGGCGAGAGGTTGGCGACGGTAGCACCTGCGAAGGGATTGCGGCCTTCGAGCAGCCGCTCATCACGCGGCGCGGTTTCGGGTGCCGTATTGAGAGCGATGGTCAGCTTCTTTTCTTTGCCCTTTTCCACCACCGTCAATTCGGCCGACTTGCCGATGCCGGCCGTCGTCAGGCGATAACCCAGCGCATCAGGATGCTCCACTTCCAGGCCATTGACGGCTGTCACCACCTGTCCGGGCTCGATACCAGCCTTCTCCGCCGGACCACCCTTGGTGACGCCGACGACGAGCGCGCCGCGGGCGCGATGCAGGCCGAGCGCTTCCGCGACATCTGATGTTACCGGATCGAAAGTCGCACCGATATAGGGCCTCTGGAAGTTCGCGTCGCCACGCTCCGCGGCCGCTACGAACACCCGAACCAGATTGGCGGGGATGGCAAAACCGATGCCGTTCGACCCGCCGCCCTTGGAAAAGATCGCGGTATTGATGCCGATCAGCTCACCCGCCATGTTCATCAGCGCGCCGCCGGAATTGCCGGGGTTGATGGAAGCGTCAGTCTGGATGAAGAAGCCGAAATCACCCTGCGTCACCTGGTTGCGCGCAAGACCGGAGACGATACCGCTCGTCACCGTCTGCCCTACCCCGAAGGGGTTGCCGATGGCGAGCACCAGATCGCCCACCTCGATCTTGTCGGAATCGCCGAGCGACAGCACGGGGAACTGCTCCTTGGCATCGATCTGCAACACAGCGAGATCAACCCGGTCGTCCTTCATCAGCACCTTGGAGGAAAACTCGCGACCATCCGCCAGCGCCACCTTGATGTCATCAGCGCCGTCGATGACGTGATTGTTCGTCACCACAAGGCCGCCCGCCGTCACGATCACGCCAGAGCCGAG
Organism: Agrobacterium sp. El2ro-1b; assembly: GCF_048298475.1. NCBI lineage: Bacteria > Pseudomonadati > Pseudomonadota > Alphaproteobacteria > Hyphomicrobiales > Rhizobiaceae > Agrobacterium > Agrobacterium sp. El2ro-1b. Next base: position 1,618,706 of record NZ_CP103458.1, read on the forward strand.
CGATGACTGCTTTTCCGTGCGGTTCGGCATCTGCTGGCCGAAAAACTGCTCGAAGAAGGGATCACCGGCAAAAGGGGAAACACGCCGCTGCACGACGCGCTCGGCATAGACATTCACCACAGCACCTGCCGTGCGCTTCACCAGCGGCGCGAAGGAGAGCTGCATTTCCGTGTGGCTTGCCGGCACGGTCTTGTTGTCCTGCGCCGCAGCACCCACGGGCAGGAGAACGAGCGCGGCGAGAAAGCCGGTGGACAGATACTTCAACACGCTTCGCATGTGATTCCTCATCGTCATCAGTATGATGGAGTTATAACGCCAAAGCCTGTAAAGCAAAGAGCGGCAAGATGATGGCCGCAATTATCCCGGCAGAGATCGGCCGGCGCAATTGGAACCAACAGCACCCATTTTTGGTTTCAGCCGACAAGACTGTCCTTAGAAGAGACGATCCATGCATCTGAAACCCACCCTCCTCGCCTCCGGCATCCTTCTCGCCTCCTCCCTCGTTTCACCGGCCAGCGCCGCAAGCTTCGATTGCACCAAGACCGATCTGGCGGCCGATGAAAAAGCGATCTGCGATAACCGCGCGCTGAACGACCAGGATGTGAAGATGGCCACCACCTTCGACATCCTCACCCAGCTAATGGCGATGGGCGCGCGCGATACCTTGCGCGACGAACAGAGCAAATGGCTGAAGAAACGCCAGGAATGCGCAGCCGATGTCGCCTGCCTGACGGGCGCCTATGAGGAACGCATGAAGCGCCTCGGCGAAGCGTTCCAGAGCATCAACCGTCCGCTCTGAGCGTTATCGCCTGCCTCACACTGCACGGATGATGTTTTCCATGAGGCCATGCAGCTGGTCGCGATACCCGGTTCTGGCCGAAGGCGCATCCTCACGCGAGGTCATGACCACGGACAGCCGTCTGGCGGGCACGATATAGAGCATCTGCCCGCCGTAACCCCAGGCGTAATACACCGTCTCCCCCGCCATTTCCTTGATGAACCAGCAATAACCGTAACCATCGCCGTTGAAGACGGAATTGGTGCGCTGCTGCCAGGACTGGCTGATCCATTCCTGCGAGATAAGCCGCTCACCATCGGGCGTTACGCCGCCAAGACGATAGAGCTCACCAAAGGCCAGCAGGGAACGCGCCGTCATCGCCATCTGGTTGCCACCGAGATAGATGCCCTGCGGATCGCGTTCCCAGCCGCCAATGGCGAACCCTTCAAGCGGCCGGAACCAGTCTCGGGCAAGAGAAAGCGTCGAGCGGCCCGACGCTTTCGTTAATATCGCCGAAAGCAGATGTGTGGAGGCCGTGGAATAAAGCATGGCGCCGCCAGGCTCTCCCGCGAAACCGGACCCCAGCGCCATTCTCACCCAGTTGCGGCTGGCAACCCAGCGGCCATAATTCGGGCCGGACATGCGCTCCAGACCGGATTGCATGGAAAGAAGATTGCCCACGGTAATCCGCTCCAGCCGCGGATCGGGGTTAGGCGGAAAATCACCGCGCAGGATGGTCGCGATCGGCTGATCTGCGCCCTCAATGATCTTGCGATCGATCGCCATGCCCACCAGCGCCGAAATGACCGACTTCGAGGCCGACTTGATATTGGTGGAGCCGTTGAGGCTGGCGCCATGATAGGCGCGGCTCGCAACATCCTCGCCATCGATGCTGACGATCACCGCCTTGAGGCTGGAAAGTGCATCCGCCTGCCTCAGCAACGGATCGAAACGGATGTTGTTGCCGGCGCTTTGCGCGCGGGCCAGCGGAGCAAAAGGCAGCGAGGCGATGAGGGCGAGTGCGGTTCGTCTTTTCATGGTGATGAAGTTAGGCATCGCCGCGTTCTGAAAAAGGGTCGCTGGACGAACATCACTCCAATGTGACTGCTGGATAGGAAGCAGCCTGTAAGTAGTTTCGTATTTACGATGGAAAAACAGGATGTTAAAGGCGGCAGAAGAATCACCCTGTGAGGCAATTGAATCTGTTTATGAGCTGGGCTTCACACCAAATTCAGACAGCAAAAAGCCGCCCCGAAGGGCGGCTGATCGAACAATTGCAGATCGCACATCACTCTCGACGTCATCCTCGGGCCTGTCCCAAGGATCTATCCACGTCGCGTAGTATCGGTCGGTTGCAGATGCTCGGGACAAGCCCGAGCATGACGGATGAGAGCTTTCCGGTCCTAGTCAGCGAGCTCCAGCCACCGCGCAACGGGACGGTTAATTAACTCCCGCCCCACTCTGCGACAGCTTACTCCGGCAGAATCCGCACAGCACCCTTGTCCGCGCTCGACGCAAAGGCCGCATAGGCCTTCAGTGCTGTCGTGACATTACGCTTGCGCGGCGCTTCCGGCTTCCAGCCCTTTTCTTCCTGCTCGGCCCGGCGCGCGGCCAGTTCCGCATCCGAAACCTTGAGGTTGATGGTGCGGTTCGGAATGTCGATCTCGATCAGGTCGCCCTGACGCACGAGGCCGATGGCGCCGCCCTGTGCCGCTTCCGGCGAGGCATGGCCGATGGACAGGCCTGACGTGCCACCGGAGAAGCGACCATCGGTGATGAGCGCGCAGGCTTTGCCGAGGCCCTTGGACTTGAGGTAGCTGGTCGGATAGAGCATTTCCTGCATGCCCGGCCCGCCCTTCGGCCCTTCGTAGCGGATGACGACGACGTCGCCCGCCTTGACCTCGTTGCCGAGAATGCCCTTCACGGCCGCGTCCTGACTTTCGTAAACGACTGCCGATCCGTTGAATTTCAGGATGGATTCATCAACGCCCGCCGTCTTCACGATGCAGCCATCGAGTGCGATGTTGCCGTAAAGCACAGCGAGACCACCATCCTTGGAGAAAGGCTTCTCGACCGAGCGGATAACGCCATTGTCGCTGTCGGTGTCCAGATCATCCCAGCGCGAGGACTGGCTGAAGGCAACCTGGGTCGGCACGCCGCCGGGGGCCGCCTTGAAGAATTCGCGCACCGTTTCGCTGTTGGTGCGGGTGATATCCCAGCGGTCGATGGCATCGCCAAGCGTCGCCTCGTGCACGGTATAGGTATCGCGGTTGATGAGACCGCCGCGTTCCAGCTCGCCGAGAATGCGCATGATGCCGCCGGCGCGATGAACGTCTTCCATATGCACGTCCTGTTTGGCCGGCGCGACCTTGGAAAGGCAGGGAACCTTGCGGGAAAGACGGTCGATATCCTCCATGCCGAAATCTACGCCGCCCTCGTGGGCTGCCGCCAGAATATGCAGAACCGTATTGGTGGAGCCACCCATGGCAATATCCAGCGACATGGCGTTTTCAAATGCCGCCTTGTTGGCGATGGTGCGCGGCAGAACGGTCTCGTCGTCCTGCTCGTAATAACGGCGGGCCAGATCGACGATCAGGTGGCCGGCTTCGACGAACAGGCGCTTGCGATCCGAGTGGGTGGCAAGCGTCGAGCCGTTGCCGGGCAAGGACAGGCCGAGCGCCTCGGTCAGACAGTTCATGGAGTTGGCCGTGAACATGCCGGAACAGGAACCGCAGGTCGGGCAGGCGGAACGTTCGATGATCTTGACATCCTCATCGGAAATCTTGTCGTCGGCAGCAGCCACCATCGCATCGACCAGATCGAGCGCAACCGTCTTGCCGTGCAGAACCACCTTGCCCGCTTCCATCGGACCACCGGACACGAAAACGGCGGGAATGTTGAGGCGCATCGCCGCATTCAGCATGCCGGGCGTGATCTTGTCGCAGTTGGAAATACAGACCATCGCATCGGCGCAATGGGCATTGACCATATATTCGACCGAGTCAGCGATGATCTCGCGCGACGGCAGCGAATAGAGCATGCCGTCATGGCCCATGGCGATGCCGTCATCAACCGCAATCGTGTTGAATTCCTTGGCAACACCGCCGGCCGCCTCGATTTCGCGGGCAACCAGCTGGCCGAGATCCTTCAGATGCACATGGCCCGGCACAAACTGCGTAAATGAATTGACCACCGCGATGATCGGCTTGCCGAAATCGCTGTCCTTCATGCCGGTGGCGCGCCAAAGGCCGCGCGCGCCCGCCATGTTGCGGCCGTGGGTTGTCGTTCTGGAGCGATAGGCTGGCATGGTGTTTTCCTCGATCTCTCGGCGAAGGCGTTTGTCCACAACACAGACAAACCGCCCTCACCCCATTTTGCAGTTTTTCTAGCGCAAACCGCACACGCTGTCACTGTCACCTTCAGGCAAAACAGTACGGTTCGGTACGGTACGCTTTCTATTCAGCGCCATCTTCAAAGGACACGCCATCACAAATGCGCGATTATCACCCGTTCATCGTTGTTTTTCCGCAGAGTGCTGAAACATATCTGTGCAGCGACCGTATTGGCTATCATAATCGATTTATCGCCGATGCACCCGGCTTTTGTGGAGGTTTTTATGCCCGCTTATCGTCCGCCTCATATCGCGTCTTCAGAGATAACGCCCAAATCCTTTTACCTGTCCCGGCGCAACTTCCTCGGAACGGCGGCAGGCCTTGCTGCCGTAGGGTTGACTGGCCGCGAGGCCATTGCCGCACCGCTCTCCGCCAAGCCCGGTGCCTATAAGCTGGATGAGAAACTCACCCCGCTCGACGCCGTCACCAGCTACAATAATTTCTACGAATTCGGTGTCGGCAAGTCCGACCCGAAGGAAAATTCAGGCAAGTTCAAGCCAACGCCCTGGACGGTAAAGGTGGATGGCCTCGTTTCCAAGCCGCAGGAATTCGGCATCGAAGAGCTGATGAAATATCCGCTGGAGGAGCGCACCTATCGCATGCGCTGCGTTGAAGGCTGGTCAATGGTCATTCCCTGGATCGGTTTTCCGCTGTCTGCCCTGCTCGACAAGGTGGAGCCGCTGGGCAGCGCGAAATACGTGTCCTTCGAGACGGTCGTGCGCCCGGAGGAAATGCCCGGCCAGAGCGGCTTGTTCCAGCCTCTGTCCTGGCCCTATGTCGAAGGCCTGCGTCTCGATGAAGCGCGTCATCCGCTCACCATCCTCGCCGTCGGCCTCTACGGCGAAACATTGCCCAATCAGAACGGCGCACCGATCCGGCTTGTCGTGCCGTGGAAATACGGTTTCAAAGGCATCAAATCCATCGTGCGGATTTCGCTTGTGGAAAAACAGCCGGAAACGACGTGGAAGAACTCCAACGCCCGCGAATACGGCTTCTATTCCAACGTCAATCCGCATGTGGACCATCCGCGCTGGAGCCAGGCGACGGAACAGCGCATCGGCGAAGGCGGCTTTTTCGGCACGCAAAACCGCCCTACCCTGATGTTCAACGGTTATGACGACGTCGCGAGCCTCTATACCGGGCTGGATCTGAAAGCGAATTACTGACCATGGCCCTCGCCTTTTCGCTTCCCTCCCTGCCGAAGCGTTACCAGCCGGCAGCCATCTGGTCGCTTTATGTGCTCGGCCTCTGCCCTGGTCTCTGGTATTTTTACCTCGCTGCAACCGGCGGCCTCGGCTTTAACCCCGTCAAGGATTTCGAGCACCTGCTCGGCATCTGGGCGCTGCGTTTCCTTTGCGTCGGCTTGCTGGTGACACCGCTGCGCGATCTCTTCAACGTCAATCTTATTGCCTATCGCCGGGCGCTGGGCCTGATCGCCTTTTATTATGTGCTCGCCCATTTTACCGTCTATCTGGTGTTGGACCGCGGGCTGATACTCGGCTCCATTGCCGGCGACATTCTCAAACGCCCCTACATCATGCTCGGCATGGCGGGGCTCATCATGCTCATTCCGCTGGCGCTCACCTCCAACCGCTGGTCGATCCGCCGTCTCGGCAGCCGCTGGAACACACTGCACAAGCTCGTATATCTCGTCCTCATCGTCGGCGTGCTGCATTTCGTGCTGGCCCGGAAATCAATCACGCTGGAGCCGGTATTTTATATCAGCACCATGGTTGCCTTGCTGGGCTATCGGCTGGTGCGGCCCTCGATCATGACGATGAAGAGGAATAAGCGCGCAAGGCCCGTCCGGACGTAAAGGACGCCACCGCGATCCCGCCGATATAACAGACAATATTCCACACGGAAAAAACGCGGCCGAGCAGCAAAGCTCCGGCCGCCGTTGCGCGAAACGCGTCCAGCGCCGGGAAATGAACGAGCCGGATCAATTCCACGACGACAACGACGATGACGGCGATGTGAACCTCATAGCCGTGCCAGCGGGACGGAAGGATGGCCGCAAGCAGCAGATAAACCATCGCCCCCCAGAGCACGGATCCGCCATATTTTACCACCACGAACGGCAATCCCACCTCATAGCCGAACGCCCGCAAGCAAAGACCGCCAATGATCACCATCACGGCCGCCGCCAAAAGCCGGATGCGGGCAAAATAAGGCGGGGAAAGGCGCGACGGACCCATGCGAGTTCCTTCCGGTTTTCGTATGAAAATTTAACGGATGCAAATCGAGGCGCGAACATGAGCACAGCAACAGGTCCAGCCGCAACCCGCCTCTCGGTTTTGGACGATCTTCTGTGCGATACCTATCCCTGGGGCGAACTCAAGGGCATCAGGCGCTTCATCGTCGAATTTCTCTATTTCGGCATCAAGGAAGCCCGTGCCTGCCTGTTTGCGGGACTGTTCTTCATCTCCATCTTCGTGGTGCCGCATGGTGGGCTATTTGGCATTCCGCGTTATGACGTGCTGCTGATCATCGCGCTCGGCATCCAGTTCTTCATGATCTGGAGCAGGCTGGAAACGCTTGACGAGGCCAAGGCCATCCTGCTGTTCCATATCGTCGGTTTCGCGCTTGAAGTGTTCAAGACGTCAAGCGCCATCCAGTCCTGGTCCTACCCCGATTTCGCCTATAGCAAGGTCCTCGGCGTGCCGCTCTTTTCCGGTTTCATGTACGCCGCCGTCGGCAGTTACATCATCCAGGCATGGCGCCTGCTGGATGTGCGCATTCGCCATTATCCCACCTATTGGATGGCAACGCTGATCGGCATCGCTATCTACGCCAACTTCTTCACCCACCATTTTATCGGCGATTACCGCTGGTACATCGCCGCCTGCGCCATCGGCCTCTATTCCCGCGCAACGGTGGTCTACCGCCCCTATGATCGGGATCGAAAGATGCCGCTGCTTCTCTCATTCGTCCTGATAGGGTTTTTCGTCTGGTTGGCAGAAAACATCTCGACATTCTTCGGTATCTGGAAATATCCCGATCAGATCGGCGCCTGGTCCGTGGTGCATATCGGTAAGTGGAGTTCGTGGTCGCTGCTGGTCATCATGACGTTTACGATTGTCGCGCAACTCAAGCACATCAAGGCTCGTATTCACGTTCCGGAGTGAGAGAAGTAGAACTTCAGCCGAGCGTCTGGCAGGCACGCCAAAGGATTTGCTGAGGTAGCACCTCGCCTGCTCAATTTCCCAATACCCAAACGCAAAAAACCGGGCGATCTCTCACCCGGCTTTTTAACTCATGACGCCTGAAGGCGTCAGACCTTATGCGGCTTCGGCAGCAGCTGCTTCAGCGGCAACGCGAGCCTTGTCGGCTGCGCCCTTGGCGTCAACGTCGCGCTCGACGAATTCAACGACGGCGAGAGCCGCGTTGTCGCCCTGGCGGTAGCCGGCCTTCATGATACGCAGGTAGCCGCCATTGCGGGTTGCGTAACGCGAAGCGATCGCGTCGAACAGCTTGCGAACGGCGTCCTGATCCTTGATCTGCGAGATCGCCTGACGACGAGCGTGCAGGTCGCCGCGCTTGCCCAGCGTCACGAGACGCTCGACGATCGGACGGATTTCCTTCGCCTTCGGAAGGGTGGTGACGATCTGCTCATGAGTGATGAGCGAAGCAGCCATGTTGGCAAACATTGCCTTGCGGTGGCTGGCGGTTCTATTGAGCTTGCGGCCTGAATTACCGTGGCGCATTGCTATTCTCCTTCTACGCAGGTGCCTTCTTTAAGGCCTGCCGTTTCCTGGCACATGCAGATGACTTATCTGCTGTTTGACGGGGAAAGGCAGTCTTTAAGGTCTGCCTTCTTGTTTGTTAGTATTGGTCTTCGTAACGCTTGGCGAGATCTTCGATGTTCTCAGGCGGCCATGCCGGCACTTCCATGCCGAGGTGCAGCCCCATGGAAGCGAGAACTTCCTTGATTTCGTTCAGCGACTTGCGACCAAAGTTCGGCGTGCGGAGCATTTCGGCTTCGGTTTTCTGGATCAGGTCGCCGATATAAACGATGTTGTCGTTCTTCAGGCAGTTTGCCGAACGAACGGACAGTTCGAGCTCGTCGACCTTCTTGAGAAGCGCCGGGTTGAACGCGAGTTCGGTAACCGATTCTTCTTCTGCTTCCTTCTGCGGCTCGTCGAAGTTGACGAAGACGCCCAGCTGGTCCTGAAGAATGCGAGCGGCGAAGGCAACGGCGTCTTCGCCGGAAACCGAACCGTTGGTCTCGATCGTCATGATCAGCTTGTCATAGTCGAGAACCTGGCCTTCACGGGTGTTTTCCACCTTGTAGGACACTTTCTTGACCGGAGAATAGAGGCTGTCCACCGGAATGAGGCCGATCGGGGCATCTTCCGCGCGGTTGCGCTCAGCCGGTACGTAACCCTTGCCGTTGTTGACGGTGAATTCCATGCGGATTTCAGCGCCTTCGTCGAGCGTGCAGATTACGTGGTCGGGGTTCAGAATCTCGATGTCGCCAACCGTCTGGATGTCACCAGCGGTTACCGAACCCGGACCCTGCTTGCGCACGACCATGCGCTTGGAATCATCACCATCCATCTTGATGGCGATTTCCTTGATGTTGAGCACGATATCCGTCACATCTTCCCGAACGCCGGGGATGGAGGAGAATTCGTGCAGGACACCGTCGATCTGCACGGCCGTTACAGCGGCACCACGCAGAGAAGACAACAGAACGCGACGCAGCGCGTTGCCGAGGGTAAGACCGAAACCACGCTCCAGCGGCTCGGCAACCAGAGTTGCCTTGGTGCGGCTGGACGAGGTGAACTCGACCTTGTTCGGCTTGATAAGTTCCTGCCAGTTCTTCTGAATCATCTTTAAACCTTCCGTTCGCCGCCACCATCCAATCGTGACGGACCGAGCATGAAAACACCGAGAGGAACCTAATTCACTGGTTCATCAGTGGGTTCTTGAGCGCAAGTCCGTCGATCGAAATCGACGCGCACACGCCAGATACACGAAAATTCCGCCAGACCGAAGGAAAGGCGGAATTTCCGAACCACGGTCGCGTCAGACGCGGCGCTTCTTGCGCGGACGGCAACCGTTGTGCGGGATCGGCGTCACGTCGCGAATGGAAGTGATCATGAAACCGGCAGCCTGCAGAGCGCGAAGTGCCGATTCACGGCCGGAACCCGGACCGCAAACTTCAACTTCAAGCGACTTCATGCCGTGTTCCTGAGCCTTCTTCGCGCAATCTTCAGCAGCGATCTGGGCAGCGAACGGGGTCGACTTGCGCGAACCCTTGAAGCCCTTGGCACCAGCGGACGACCAGGCAATAGCATTGCCCTGTGCGTCGGTAATGGTGATCATCGTGTTGTTGAAGGTCGAGTTGACGTGCGCGACGCCAGACGTGATATTTTTGCGTTCGCGACGACGGACGCGTGCGGCTTCCTTGGCCATTTTATACCTTTCATTGATCTCTTCACCGCCGTAACACCAGCGGCTACACCGGCGATCAGCCCGTAGCCGAGCTTTTCGCCAAACTCAGAAAGGCTGGCGCGGACTGCACCAGCCTCCCCTTTCCGGAAAACCGGAAAATTACTTCTTCTTACCGGCGATAGCCTTCGCCGGACCCTTGCGGGTGCGGGCGTTGGTGTGCGTGCGCTGACCGCGGACCGGAAGGCCACGACGGTGACGCAGGCCGCGGTAGCAGCCGAGGTCCATCAGACGCTTGATGTTCATCGAGGTCTCACGACGCAGGTCACCTTCGACCTGATAGTCGCGGTCGATGGCTTCGCGGATCTGAAGAACTTCAGCATCCGTCAGCTGATGAACGCGCTTTTCAGCCGGAATACCGACCTTGTCCATGATTTCCTGCGCGAATTTCGGACCAATCCCGTGAATATAGGTCAGCGCAATAACAACGCGCTTTGCAGTCGGGATGTTGACGCCAGCGATACGTGCCACGTCTTTTCTCCTTGGTTCCAGTTGCCATCCGGCAAGTGGTGATTCCATTCGAGCGGCCAACAAGACCGCCAGTTCAAATTGATGTCCGTGACAAGTCAAAACGACTGAACCCGGATCTCCCTCCCTTTAGGGAAATCCGCGCCAGTCGCTTGGGATGTCGCGAGTTGGCGCGGTGTTTAACGGAATCAGCGCAAAAAAGCAACCGGCTCCGCCAAGATTCTTTTACGATCCAGAGGACCAACCGTCATGCAGAAGCGAGATATAGGCAAGAACGCAACAGCGCTTGCCCATCCGTTCCATCGATCAGGCAGAGGCTTTCTCGAGAACGCGCTCAATGGCCTCGGTGACGGCATCGACATCAGCCATGCCATCCAGCGTCACCAGCTCGCCCTGTTCGCTGTAATAGGCAGACAGCGGCGCGGTCTTTTCGCGATATTCCGTCAGGCGTTTGCGGAAAGCTTCCGGATTGTCATCCGAGCGAACCGTGCCGCCGGCGGCAATGGTTTCAGCCACGCGGTTTTCGATTCGGCGAATCAACGCCTCTTCATCCACCTTCAGTTCGATGACGGCATCCAGGACCTGATTCTTCTTGCGCATGTTGTCGGCAAGCGCCTTGGCCTGCGGAACGGTGCGCGGGTAGCCGTCGAGAATAAAGCCCTTGGCACAGTCAGGTGCTTCGATGCGTTCGGAAACGATCTGATTGACGATATCGTCGGAAACGAGCCCGCCGGCGTCCATGACGGCCTTGGCGCGCTTGCCGATTTCGGTGCCCGCGCTGACCGCAGCGCGAAGCATGTCACCGGTGGAAAGCTGCGGGATCCCGTACTTGTCAGTCAGCCGCTTGGCCTGGGTTCCCTTGCCCGCACCCGGCGGACCCAAAAATATCAGTCTCATCGTCCCCTCTTTCCTCCACGCAACTTCGACTTCTTGATCAGACCTTCATATTGCTGGGCGATCAGGTGACCCTGAATCTGCGCAACCGTATCCAGAGTTACACTGACAACGATCAAAAGCGAAGTACCACCAAGGGCTAACGGAATGCCCGTACGTGCGATAAGTGTCTCAGGAAGGATACACACGAAGACCAGATAAATCGCGCCGACCACGGTAATGCGGGTCAGGACGTAATCGATGTACTCCGCGGTGCGCTCGCCCGGACGGATACCCGGAATGAAGCCACCATGCTTCTTGAGATTGTCAGCCGTATCCTTCGGATTGAACACGATTGCCGTGTAGAAGAACGCGAAGAACGCGATCAGCAGGCCGTAAAGCGCCATGAACAACGGCTGGCCATGCTGCAGCGACGCGATGATCGAGGTCGCCCAGGTCGGTAGGTTGGTGTTACCGGCAAAACCTGCAGCCGTTGCCGGCAGGAGCAGCAGCGACGATGCGAAGATCGCGGGAATGACGCCGGCCGTGTTGAGCTTCAGCGGCAGGTGCGAGGTATCGCCCTGGAACATCCGGTTGCCGACCTGTCGCTTCGGATATTGTATGAGGAGACGGCGCTGGGCGCGCTCCACGAAGACGATGAGGGCAATGACGCCGATGGCCACGATGACAACCATCAGGATGAGCGGGGTCGACAGCGCGCCGGTGCGGCCAAGTTCAAGCGTGCCAGCCAGAGCCTTCGGCAGGCCTGCGGCAATGCCCGCAAAGATGATCAGCGAAATACCATTGCCGATACCGCGCGAGGTGATCTGCTCGCCGAGCCACATCAGGAACATCGTGCCGCCGAGCAGCGTGATGACGGTGGAAACGCGGAAGAACATGCCCGGATCAACCACGAGACCGTTGCCGCTTTCAAGGCCGACCGCGATGCCATAGGCCTGCAGCGTGCCGAGCAGCACCGTGCCGTAGCGGGTGTACTGGTTGATGATCTTGCGGCCGGCTTCGCCTTCCTTCTTCAACGCTTCGAGCGAGGGCACGACCGAGGTCATGAGCTGCACGATGATCGAAGCGGAGATGTAAGGCATGATGCCGAGGGCGAAGATCGCCATGCGCTCGACGGCGCCACCCGCAAACATGTTGAAAAGACCGAGAATACCGTTGGCCTGGCCACGGAAGGCCTGCGCATAGGCTTCTGGGTTCAGACCCGGAAGCGGAATGTGGGTGCCGAGACGGTAGACGAGAAGTGCGGCAAGAGTAAACCAGAGACGCTTTTTCAGATCCTCCGCCTTAGCGAAGGTCGAAAAATTCAGGTTCGAAGCCAGTTGTTCCGCTGCTGAAGCCATAAATTTCTCCGAATGACCCTTGCCAGCCAGCAATACCGGCCAATGCGGAAAGGTCTAAAAAATACCGGTCAAAACCGGGCTTCGGACGAATGCGGCTCTCGACCGCCATCATGCCTCACCCTGTTTTTTATGTCCTATCCCCTCCCCTACGGAAGTTCAAGAACTGTGAGGCTCTCCCTGCAGCACTTTCTGCCGCAAGCGGGGCCGTGAAAGCACACCGCGAAGAGATTGCCCTGATGCCTCTACAAATCGATTTAGATCGAAAGCACCAGTGGCCAGGAAGCGCAAACGCCCGGGGCGACGTGCCCCGGGCGTCTGAAGTCTATATATTACTCGGAGGCTTCTGCTGCAACTGCGAGAAGCTTGATCGAGCTGCCAGACTTTTCGATCTTTTCGAGTGCGGGCTTGGAAGCACCGGCAACTTCGAAAGCGACCTTGGCCTTCAGCTCGCCATCGGCGAGAATGCGTACGCCGTCCTTGACGCGACGGATGACGCCAGCAGCCTTGAGAGCAGCAGCATCGATCGTTGCGGAAGCATCAAGCTTCTTGGCGTCGATGGCAGTCTGAATGCGGCCGAGCGACACAACAGCAAATTCGGAACCGAAAATGTTGTTAAAGCCACGCTTCGGCAGGCGGCGGTAGATAGGCATCTGACCGCCTTCAAAACCGTTGATGGCGACGCCCGAACGAGCCTTCTGACCCTTCACACCGCGACCACCGGTCTTGCCCTTGCCGGAACCGATACCGCGACCTACGCGGATACGGTCCTTGGAGGAGCCTTCGTTGTCTCTGATTTCATTGAGTTTCATGATAGGTTACTCCGTCTCACTTCTCGTCAACGACGCGAACGAGATGCTGGACCGCACGGATCATGCCGCGAACCGCCGGAGTATCTTCCAGGGTGCGCTGACGATGCATCTTGTTGAGACCCAGACCGACCAGCGTCTGACGCTGGATTGCCGGGCGGCGAATAGGGCTGCCGATCTGTTCGACCGTGACAGTCTTCTTGGCTTCAGTAGTTTTCTTGGCCATGATCCAGCTCCTTATTCTTCAGAAGCGTTGCCGGAAGCGGCACGGCGAGCCTGAAGGGTCGCATACTTCAGACCACGCTGTGCAGCGATGTCCTTCGGATGAACCTGATGCTTCAGAGCGTCGAACGTGGCGCGAACCATGTTGTACGGGTTCGACGAACCGGTCGACTTCGCAACAACGTCATGAACGCCGAGCGTTTCGAAAACGGCGCGCATCGGACCACCGGCGATGATACCGGTACCGGCCTTGGCCGAACGCAGCAGCACCTTGCCTGCGCCGTGACGGCCATTGACGTCGTGATGCAGCGTGCGGCCATCGCGCAGCGGAACGAAGATCAGATCGCGCTTTGCGCTTTCCGTTGCCTTGCGGATAGCTTCCGGAACTTCACGAGCCTTGCCGTGACCGAAGCCAACGCGGCCCTTCTGGTCGCCAACGACGACGAGAGCGGCGAAGCCGAAGCGACGGCCACCCTTAACAACCTTTGCAACGCGGTTGATCGCGACCAGCTTGTCGACGAATTCGCTATCGCGCTCTTCACGGTTCTGGCGATCGTCGCGAGAACCTCTTTTTTCCTGTGCCATTGTCCTTGTCCTTTTTCTTTTACGGGTGGAACGGCAAACGAAAAGACCAGCGGCCTCGATGAAGAGATCCGCATGGCCCGGTGAAATTCCGCCCGGATCATTGTCCGGGCGGAAAAAGATCAGAAGTTCAGACCGCCTTCGCGGGCAGCTTCAGCCACGGCCTTGATACGGCCATGATAGATGAACGCGCCACGGTCGAAAACGACATCCTTGACGCCAGCCTTGACGCCACGCTCGGCAACCAGCTTGCCGACAACAGCTGCTGCTGCAACGTCGGCGCCGGTCTTGAGCGAGCTGCGCAGATCGGCTTCGAGCGTGGAGGCAGACGCAAGCGTCTTGCCAGCAACGTCATCGATGATCTGGGCGTAGATGTTCTTCGACGAGCGATGAACCGACAGGCGCGGACGGCCGTTGGCAACCGCCTTGATCTGGCGGCGCACACGGCTCGCGCGACGTGCAAGTGCTTCTTTCCTGCTAGCCATTTCGCGTGATCCTTACTTCTTCTTGCCTTCTTTGCGGACAATACGCTCTTCAGCGTACTTCACGCCCTTACCCTTGTAGGGCTCGGGACCGCGGTATTCGCGGATTTCCGCGGCTACCTGGCCAACCTGCTGCTTGTTGATGCCGGAAACGATGATTTCCGTCGGCTTCGGCACGGCAATGGTGATGCCGACCGGAGGCTCGTAAACAACGTCATGGCTGAAACCGAGAGCCAGCTGCAGGTTCTTGCCCTGCAGGGCGGCACGGTAACCAACGCCGTTGATTTCGAGCTTACGCTCATAGCCGTCCTTAACACCCTTGAAGATGTTCTCGATCATCGTGCGGGACATGCCCCACTTCGAACGAGCTTCCTTGGTGCCGTTAGCCGGCGTTACGGAAACGCCGTTATCTTCCAGCTTCAGCTGAATGTCGTCATTGGCGACGAAAAACAGTTCACCCTTCGGGCCCTTAGCAGTAACCTTCTGGCCGTCGACATTGGCCGTCACACCTGCTGGAACCGGAACGGGCTTTTTACCGATACGAGACATTGTTCAATCCTGTCTGTTCGTTATGGAGATCCTTGCTCGGGTCTTAGAAGACCGAGCAAAGAACCTCGCCACCAACGTTCTGTTCGCGAGCCTGGTGATCGGCCATCACACCCTTCGGAGTCGAAAGGATGGTGATGCCGAGGCCGTTCGCGACCTGCGGAATGGACTTTACCGAGACATAAACCCGGCGGCCCGGCTTGGACACGCGGCCGATCTCACGGATCACCGACGCGCCTTCGTAGTACTTCAGCTCGATCGTGAATTCGGCCTTGCCGTTTTCGAAATCGACCTTGGAATAACCGCGGATGTAGCCTTCAGACTGCAGCACGTCGAGAACGCGTGCGCGCAGGCTGGAAGCAGGGGTGCTTACCGACGACTTGCGGCGAGCAGCACCATTGCGGATGCGGGTGAGCATATCACCCAAAGGATCAGTCATGGTCATGTGCCCGTCTCCTTACCAGCTCGACTTGACAATGCCCGGCACCTTGCCGGAATTGCCCAGCTCACGAAGCGCGATACGCGACATCTTGAGCTTGCGATAGAACGCGCGCGGACGGCCCGTTACTTCGCAGCGGTTGCGGATACGCGTCTTCGAGCCGTCACGCGGCAGCGAAGCGAGCTTCAGAGTGGCCTTGAACCGGTCTTCGATCGGAAGGGACTGGTTCATCACGATCGCCTTGAGTGCAGCACGCTTGGTAGCCTGCTGGGCGACCGACTTGCGGCGGCGCTTGTTCTTTTCAACTGCGCTTGTTTTCGCCATATCGGAGTTCCTTTTCTACGCTCGTCGTTACGGTTAGTGACGGAACGGGAAGTTGAACTCTGTAAGCAGAGCCCGAGCTTCGTCGTCCGACGTCGCCGTCGTGCAAACGATGATGTCCATGCCCCACATCTGATCAACCTTGTCGTAGTTGATCTCAGGGAACACAATGTGTTCCTTGATGCCCATGGCGAAGTTGCCACGGCCGTCAAAGCTCTTGGGGTTCAGACCCCGGAAGTCGCGAACGCGCGGCAGCGCGATGTTGATCAGACGATCAAGGAATTCGTACATGCGCTCGCCACGAAGGGTAACCTTCGCGCCGATTGGCATGTGTTCACGAACCTTGAAGCCGGCGATCGAATTGCGAGCCTTGGTGATGACAGGCTTCTGGCCGGCAATTGCCGCCAGATCGCCAGCAGCAATCGTTGGCTTCTTCGAATCGGCGGTTGCTTCGCCAACGCCCATATTGATGACGATCTTGTCCAGCTTGGGGATCATCATGACGTTGGCGTAGGAGAACTTCTCCTGCATGGCGCCGCGGATACGGGAAACGTATTCCGTCTTGAGACGCGGCTCGTACTTATCAGCCATCGATCACTTCTCCCGAACGCTTGGCCACGCGGACCTTCTTGCCATCCACAACAGAGAAGCCAACGCGGGTCGGCTTGCCATCCTTGTCGACGATGGCGATGTTGGAGATGTGCAAGGATGCTTCCTTGTTGATGATGCCGGCTTCCTGGGCCTGGGTCTGGCGCTGGTGACGCTTCACCATGTTTACGCCACGCACAACGGCACGGTCTTCTTTCGGCATCACCTGGATTACTTCGCCGGTACGGCCCTTGTCCTTACCGGTCAATACGACAACATTGTCGCCTTTACGAATTTTCTGCATCGCATACGCTCCTTACAGTACTTCCGGAGCCAGCGAGATGATCTTCATGTGGTTCTTGGCGCGAAGTTCGCGCGGAACCGGTCCGAAGATACGGGTGCCGATGGGCTCTTTCTTGTTGTCGATAAGAACGGCTGCGTTGTTATCGAAACGGATGACGCTGCCGTCAGCGCGGCGGATGTCCTTGGCGGTGCGCACGACAACCGCCTTCATCACATCGCCCTTCTTGACGCGGCCGCGCGGAATAGCTTCCTTGATGGAAACGACAATAATGTCGCCAACAGAAGCATATTTGCGCTTCGAGCCGCCCAGCACCTTGATGCACATGACACGACGTGCGCCGGAATTATCCGCCACGTCGAGGTTTGTTTGCATCTGAATCATGTCAGGTCGCCTTCTTGTTGTTACTGGGACGGTTGGGCAAACTCTCTCGAGAGAGCCCCCTGCCCCAGCTTATGAATATATCTTTTTTTGCGCGGAAATGTCGTGACAGGGTGGTTTCCTAAAGGACCTTCCGTGCGCATAAAGCAAAAGACGCTCGGGTCACGAGCGTCCTTGCGCTGCTTCATACAGGATTCCGCGCCAAGTACAAGAGACCTGGCGCGATTCTGATGAAATTAAGCCTGGGCGGCAACAACCGTCCAGCGCTTGTCCTTGGAAATCGGTGCGCATTCCTCGATGGAAACGACGTCGCCGACCTTATACTGATTGTTCTCGTCGTGTGCCTTGTACTTCTTCGAACGACGAACGGTCTTTTGCATGAGCGGGTGAGCGAATCGACGCTCAACCCGGACCACGACAGTCTTCTCGTTCTTGTCGGACACTACGACGCCCTGCAGAATGCGTTTCGGCATATTATTTTTCCTTAGGCCTTGGCTTCTGCCGCCTTCTGGCGGGCAATGGTTTTAACGCGGGCGATGTCCTTGCGGACTTCGTTGATGCGCGAGGACTTCTCCAGCTGGCCAGTCGCCTTCTGGAAGCGCAGGTTAAACTGCTCCTTCTTCAGATCGGCGAGCTTGTCCTTGAGCTGGTCGGCGCTGAGGCCGCGAACTTCATCGGCTTTCATGTGCCTTGCTCCTTACTCTGCGATGCGCTGTACGAAGCGCGTCTTGACCGAGAGCTTGGCAGCGCCGAGACGAAGCGCCTCACGGGCGATCTCCTCGGTAACACCGTCGATCTCGAACATCATACGACCGGGCTTGACCTTGCATGCCCAGTATTCGACCGAACCCTTGCCCTTACCCATACGAACTTCGGTCGGCTTTGCCGTCACCGGAACGTCAGGGAATACGCGGATCCACACACGACCTGCGCGCTTCATGTAACGCGTGATCGCGCGGCGGGCCGCTTCGATCTCGCGTGCATTCACGCGGTTCGGTTCCTGCGACTTCAAGCCGAATTCACCGAATGCCAGGTCAAAGCCGCCCTTGGCGACGCCCTTGATGCGTCCCTTGAACTGCTTACGGTACTTAGTACGCTTTGGCTGCAACATTTTCTTACTTCTCCGAGCTTATCTTTCGCCAGCGTCAATCAAGCGTTTTCGCGACGACGATCGGGACGATCGCCACGCTCACGGCTTGCAGGGCCCTGTGCGTCGCCTTCGAGACCGCGACGCTCAGAAGCCATCGGATCGTGTTCAAGGATTTCGCCCTTGAAGATCCAGACCTTGATGCCGCAGATGCCGAATGCGGTTTCAGCTTCGGCCGTGCCGTAGTCGATGTCCGCACGCAGCGTGTGCAGCGGAACGCGACCTTCGCGGTACCATTCGGTACGAGCGATTTCAGCACCACCAAGACGGCCGCCGCAGGTGATCTTGATGCCTTCGGCGCCAAGACGCATTGCGGACTGAACAGCGCGCTTCATCGCACGGCGGAAAGCCACGCGGCGCTCGAGCTGCTGGGCGATCGACTGAGCTACCAGAGTAGCGTCGATTTCCGGCTTGCGCACTTCAACGATGTTGAGGTGCGTTTCGGAGTTGGTCATCTCGGAAAGCTTCTTGCGAAGCTTCTCGATGTCTGCACCCTTCTTGCCGATGATCAGACCCGGACGAGCCGAGTGGATCGTGACGCGGCACTTCTTGTGCGGACGCTCAATGACGACCTTGGCGATGCCAGCCTGCTTGAGTTCCTTGATCAGGTATGCCCGGATCTTCAGGTCTTCATGCAGAAGCTTGCCGTATTCAGCGGTGTCAGCGTACCAGCGGCTATCCCAGGTACGGTTGATGCCGAGGCGGAAGCCGATTGGATTGATTTTCTGACCCATTATGCGGCCTCCCCTTTTTCCTCAACTTCACGAACAACGATCGTGAGGTGAGCGAACGGCTTTTCAATGCGGGAAGCACGACCACGGCCACGAGCGTGGAAACGCTTCATGGTGATGGACTTGCCAACATAGGCCTCGGCGACGACGAGAGCGTCGACGTCGAGGTCATGGTTGTTTTCCGCATTGGCAATTGCAGATTCGAGCGTCTTCTTGACGGTGCCTGCAATGCGCTTGCGGGAGAATTCGAGCTCGGCGAGAGCGCGATCAACCTTCTTGCCACGGATAAGAGCGGCAACCAGGTTCAGTTTCTGGGGGCTGACGCGGAGCGTACGGGCAATGGCCTGAGCCTCATTGTCCTTCAGCCGGCGTTCGGTCTTAGCCTTCGCCATGATTACTTCCTCTTTGCCTTCTTGTCCGCGCCGTGACCGTAATAGGTACGGGTCGGAGAGAATTCACCGAACTTGTGTCCGACCATGTCTTCGTTGACCGAGACGGGCACATGCTTGCTGCCGTTGTAGACGCCAAACGTCAGACCAACGAACTGCGGCAGGATCGTGGAGCGACGGCTCCAGATCTTGATTACTTCGTTACGTCCGCTCTCGCGCACCTTCTCAGCCTTGGTGAGAAGATAGCCGTCAACAAACGGACCTTTCCATACTGAACGAGCCATTAGTGACTACCTCTCTTACTTCTTACGCTGATGGCGCGAGCGCATGATGAACTTGTCGGTCGACTTGTTCGAACGGGTGCGCTTGCCCTTCGTGGGCTTGCCCCACGGAGTAACCGGGTGGCGACCACCCGACGTGCGACCTTCACCACCACCGTGCGGGTGGTCGACCGGGTTCATGACGACGCCGCGAACGTGCGGACGCTTGCCGCGCCAACGGGAACGACCGGCCTTGCCGTCGTTGATGTTGCCGTGGTCCGAGTTCGAAACAGCGCCGATCGATGCCAGGCACGAGCCGTGCACCAGACGCTGTTCGCCCGAGTTGAGACGCAGGATGGCCATACCGGCATCGCGGCCGACGAGCTGGACATACGTACCGGCGGAGCGGGCAATCTGACCGCCTTTACCAGGCTTCATCTCGACGTTGTGGATGATCGAACCGACCGGAATGTACTGAAGCGGCATGGTGTTGCCGGGCTTCACGTCCACTGCCTTGTCGGAGGCGATCACCTTGTCACCGGCAGCGAGACGCTGTGGCGCGAGAATGTAAGCCTGTTCGCCGTCGGTATACGTAACCAGCGCGATGAACGCGGTGCGGTTGGGGTCGTATTCCAGACGTTCAACGGTACCTTCAACGTCAAACTTGCGACGCTTGAAGTCTACCAGACGATAGGTCCGCTTGTGACCGCCACCCTGGAAACGGACGGTGATCCGGCCCTGGTTGTTGCGGCCACCCTTGGAGCTGAGGCCCTGGGTGAGAGCCTTTACCGGCTTGCCCTTGTAGAGCGAAGCGCGGTCCACGATAACCAGCTGACGCTGGCTCGGCGTGGTCGGATTGAAACTTTTCAATGCCATATTCTTGTTCCCTTTTGGGTCTTTGCCCGCTTGGGCCTAACCTTTAGAGTCCGGTGGACACGTCGATGGATTGACCTTCGGCGAGCGTAACGACGGCTTTCTTGACGTCCTTAAGCTTACCGGCGAACCCACGGAAACGACGGGTCTTACCCTTGCGGATAAGCGTGTTCACAGCCGTGACTTTGACACCGAAGAGAGCTTCCACGGCAGCCTTGATTTCAGGCTTGGAAGCAGTCTTGGCGACGTTGAATACGACCTGGTTCTGTTCGGATACCAGCGTCGACTTTTCCGTGATCGAAGGAGATACGATCACATCGTAGTGGCGAAGATCCGTCATTTGAACCGCTCCTCCAGAGCCTCTACAGCAGCCTTGGAAAGCACGAGCTTGCCACGACGCAGGATGTCGTAAACATTGATGCCCTGTACCGGCAGAACGTCCACATTCGGAATGTTCTGGGCTGCGAGCTTGAAGTTGCCATCAAGTTCAGCGCCACCGATAACGAGAGCGTTGGTCAGGCCAAGCGAAGCGAAGCTGCCCAGCAGAGCCTTGGTCTTTGCTTCGGACGCAACGAGCTGATCGATGATGATCAGTTCTTCAGCCTTCAGCTTTGCAGACAAAGCGTGACGCAGAGCGAGCGCACGAACCTTCTTGGGAAGGTCATGGGCGTGGCTGCGAACGACCGGGCCGTGGGCCTTGCCGCCGCCGCGGAACTGCGGTGCGCGAGCCGAATGGTGACGAGCGCGGCCCGTACCCTTCTGCTTGTACATCTTCGCACCGGTGCGGGAAACTTCCGACCGGTTCTTGGTTTTGTGGGTTCCCTGCTGCTTCTTTGCAAGCTGCCAGCGAACCATACGGGCCAGGATGTCCTGGCGGGGGTCGAGGCCGAAGATCTCATCCGACAGAGAAACCTTGCCGGCGTCTTTTCCCTCGAGGGTCTTGACGTTCAATTCCATGATAAGGCTCCCTTACTTCGCAGCCGACTTGACGGCGTCGCGGACGATGATCCAGGCGCCCTTGGAACCGGGAACCGCACCCTTTACCAGGATGAGGCCACGGTCTTCATCAGTCGAAACGACTTCAAGGTTCTGGGTCGTGACGCGTGTCTGGCCCATATGACCAGCCATGCGCTTGCCCTTCCAGACGCGGCCCGGATCCTGGTTGTTACCGGTCGAACCGTGTGCACGGTGCGATACGGAGTTACCGTGCGAAGCGCGGCCACCACCGAAGTTGTGACGCTTCATAGCACCGGCAAAACCTTTACCGATTGTGGTTCCAGTGACGTCGACCAGCTGGCCGGACTGAAAATGATTTGCGGTCAGTGTTGCACCGATGTCGATCAGGTTCTCGGGGGAAACCCGGAACTCGACGAGCTTGGCTTTCGGTTCGACATTGGCAGCGGCAAAATGGCCGCGAAGCGCCTTCGTCGTGTTCTTGACCTTGGACTGGCCGGCACCGAGCTGAACTGCGGTGTAGCCATTCTTGTCTTCCGTGCGCTGGGCAACGACTTGTACGTTATCCAGTCGCAATACTGTTACAGGGATATGTTCACCTGCGTCGTTATAGACGCGTGTCATACCCACTTTCTGTGCAATCACACCTGAACGCATTGGTTCATCCTCTTGCGAGCCTTGAAGGGAAAACCCTCTCTGGCCTTTGTTAAGGAGTGCCCTTCGACATCTCACGATGTTTCCGGTCTCCGATTTGGAAGACGTTGGATTGCTCCACGTACCTTCCTTGTTATTTCAGCCCTCACCTAGGATGGATCGGGCCGGGTCTTAGAGCTTGATTTCCACGTCAACGCCAGCAGCGAGGTCGAGCTTCATCAGAGCATCGACAGTCTGCGGGGTGGGGTCAACGATATCGAGAAGACGCTTGTGCGTCCGCATTTCGAACTGTTCACGGCTTTTCTTGTCAACGTGAGGAGAGCGGTTGACGGTAAACTTTTCGATGCGGGTGGGGAGCGGAACCGGGCCGCGAACGCTGGCGCCGGTGCGCTTTGCGGTCGACACGATTTCACGGGTAGAGGCATCGAGGATCCGGTGATCGAACGCCTTGAGGCGGATACGGATATTCTGGCCGGTCATTCGTCTTGTCCTTGTTCTTTGTTATTCGTTTCCGCACGCGGAAACACATGAACTTCTATTGATCGTGGCGCCGCAGATTTTCAAAAATCGAGAGGAATGCCCCTGCACTCCAATCATTTCAGTAGTCTGTATTGCTAAAACACCGCGCGCCGCAATTGCTTGCGAATCCAGCGGGTGAGTGTGAGTGCGCGTTTACGCGCTTTCACCGAATTTTTCAAGCACTAAAAATGCAACGCCGCCAGGCTTTTTATTAAAAGTCCGGCGGCGGTGTTCTTGACACCGCCGCCGGACTGAATTTTGAAAGTCGAAATTACTCGACGATCGAAGCAACGATGCCGGCGCCGACGGTACGGCCGCCTTCGCGGATAGCGAAGCGCAGCTTTTCTTCCATCGCGATCGGAACGATCAGCTCGACTTCAACAGTCACGTTGTCGCCAGGCATAACCATTTCCGTGCCTTCAGGAAGCGAAACGATACCGGTAACGTCAGTCGTACGGAAGTAGAACTGCGGACGGTAGTTCGTGAAGAACGGCGTATGACGGCCGCCTTCTTCCTTCGTCAGGATGTAGGCTTCTGCCATGAACTTCTTGTGCGGCTTGACCGAACCCGGCTTGCACAGGATCTGACCACGCTCAACGCCGTCACGGGTAACGCCGCGAACGAGTGCACCGATGTTGTCGCCAGCCTGGCCCTGGTCGAGCAGCTTGCGGAACATTTCAACGCCGGTAACAGTCGTCTTCGAGGTCGGACGAATGCCGACGATTTCGACTTCTTCACCAACCTTGACGATACCGCGCTCAACGCGACCCGTCACAACCGTACCACGACCCGAGATCGAGAACACGTCTTCGATCGGCATCAGGAACGGCTGGTCGATCGGACGCTCAGGCGTCGGGATGTAGGCGTCAACAGCAGCCATCAGCTCGCGGATCGCGTCTTCACCGATCTTCTTGTCGGAATCTTCAAGAGCAGCAAGAGCCGAACCCTTGATGATCGGAATGTCGTCGCCCGGGAAGTCGTAGGACGACAGAAGTTCGCGAACTTCCAGTTCGACGAGCTCGAGAAGCTCGGCGTCGTCAACCTGGTCGACCTTGTTGAGGAACACGACGATCGCCGGAACGCCAACCTGACGGGCAAGCAGGATGTGCTCGCGGGTCTGCGGCATCGGGCCGTCGGCAGCCGAGCAAACCAGGATCGCGCCGTCCATCTGGGCAGCACCGGTGATCATGTTCTTCACGTAGTCGGCGTGGCCGGGGCAGTCAACGTGGGCGTAGTGACGGTTTGGCGTCTCATACTCAACGTGGGCCGTCGAAATCGTGATACCACGAGCCTTTTCTTCAGGAGCGGCGTCGATTTGGTCATACGCCTTGAACTCGCCGAAATACTTCGTGATCGCAGCAGTCAACGACGTCTTGCCGTGGTCGACGTGACCGATCGTGCCAATGTTGACGTGCGGCTTATTGCGCTCAAACTTGCTCTTTGCCATTAGTGGCTCTCCATTCTTGTCCCTTGACGGGAATAATCTTCAAATCGTTTGGGGCGTACCCCGATCACTTCTGACCGGAGTACTTTGCCTGGATTTCCTGCGCCACGTTCGACGGAACCGGCGAATAGTGATCGAACGTCATCGAGTACTGCGCGCGACCCTGCGACATGGAGCGCAGGTTGTCGACGTACTTGAACATGTTCGCGAGCGGAACGTGTGCGCTGATCACGATGGTGATGCCACGCGATTCCTGGCCCTGGATCTGACCGCGACGCGAGTTCAGATCGCCGATCACGTCACCGACGTAATCTTCAGGGGTCACAACTTCGACCTTCATCATCGGCTCGAGAAGCTGTGCACCAGCCTTCTTTGCTGCTTCACGGAAGCAGGCACGCGATGCGATTTCGAAGGCGAGAACCGAGGAGTCGACGTCGTGGTATGCGCCGTCGATCAGGGTTGCCTTGACGCCCAGCATCGGGAAGCCAGCGAGCGGACCGGAAGACAGAACGCTTTCGATACCCTTCTGAACGCCCGGGATGTATTCCTTCGGAACAGCACCACCGACGATCTTGGATTCGAACTTGAATTCTTCACCTTCAGGGTTCGGTTCGAAGATGATCTTCACGCGAGCGAACTGACCGGTACCACCGGACTGCTTCTTGTGCGTGTAGTCTTCTTCGTGCTGACGCGTGATGGTTTCGCGGTAGGCAACCTGCGGAGCACCGACGGTTGCTTCAACCTTGAACTCGCGACGCATACGGTCAACGAGAATGTCGAGGTGAAGCTCGCCCATGCCTGCGATGATCGTCTGACCGGATTCTTCATCCGTCTTGACGCGGAACGAAGGATCTTCAGCAGCCAGACGGTTGAGCGCGAGACCCATCTTTTCCTGGTCGCCCTTGGTCTTCGGCTCGATCGCGATCTGGATGACCGGCTCGGGGAATTCCATACGCTCGAGGATAACCGGCTTCAGCGGATCGCAGAGCGTATCGCCAGTGGTGGTTTCCTTGAGGCCAGCCAGAGCAACGATGTCGCCGGCAAAGGCTTCTTCGATGTCTTCACGGCTGTTGGAATGCATCTGCAGCATACGGCCGACGCGCTCGCGCTTGTCCTTGACCGTGTTGATGACAGACGTACCCTTTTCGAGCTTGCCCGAGTAGATACGAGCAAAGGTCAGCGAACCGACGAAGGGGTCGTTCATGATCTTGAACGCGAGCATGGAAAGCGGCTCGCTGTCGTCGGCATGACGTTCGATTTCGGCTTCGGTCTTGAAGTCGATGCCCTTGATCGCCGGGATGTCCAGCGGAGAAGGCAGGTAGTCGACAACAGCGTCGAGAAGCGGCTGAACGCCCTTGTTCTTGAACGCGGTACCGCAGAACATCGGGTGGAACTTCACGTCGATGGTGCCGCGGCGAACGAGCGCACGGATCTTGTCGTTGTCGGGCATGATGCCGTTCAGGTAGTCTTCCATCGCTTCTTCGTCGATCTCGACAACGGTCTCGATCAGCTTTTCGCGATATTCGTCAGCCTTGGCCTTCATGTCATCAGGGATTTCGACGACGTCCCACTGAGCGCCGAGCGATTCGTCGCGCCAGATGAGTGCATTCATCTCGATCAAGTCGATAACGCCCTTGAACTCGGTCTCTGCGCCGATCGGCAGCTGCATGACAACGGCAGTTGCGCCGAGACGGGTCTTGATCATTTCTACCGAGCGGTAGAAGTCAGCACCGGTCTTGTCCATCTTGTTGCAGAAGATCATACGCGGAACGTTGTACTTCTCAGCCTGACGCCAGACGGTTTCCGTCTGCGGCTCTACACCGGCGTTGGCATCGAGAAGAGCAATGGCACCGTCGAGAACGCGCAGCGAACGCTCGACTTCAATGGTGAAGTCAACGTGGCCGGGGGTGTCGATGATGTTGAAGCGGCGCATCTTGCCGTCGCGACCCTTCCAGAAGGTCGTGGTGGCTGCGGAGGTGATGGTGATACCACGCTCCTGCTCCTGCTCCATCCAGTCCATCGTGGCAGCGCCATCATGAACTTCGCCGATCTTGTGCGACTTACCGGTGTAATAAAGAATACGCTCGGTGGTCGTGGTCTTGCCGGCGTCGATATGCGCCATGATACCGAAATTGCGGTAGTCTTCGATTTTATATTCGCGAGCCATAGTGGACTGCCTTTCGATATGCGACCGTTTAAGATTACCAGCGGTAATGCGAGAATGCGCGGTTAGCGTCGGCCATCTTGTGCGTGTCTTCACGCTTCTTGACGGCAGAACCGCGGTTGTTCGCAGCGTCCATGAGTTCGCCGGAAAGGCGATCGACCATGGTCGTTTCGTTACGCTTGCGAGCAGCAGTGATCAGCCAGCGGATGGCGAGAGCCTGACGGCGCTCGGGACGAACGTCGACCGGAACCTGATACGTAGCACCACCAACGCGGCGCGAACGCACTTCAACGTGCGGGGCAACGTTGTCGAGGGCGGAGTGGAACACGCCGAGCGGCTCCTGCTTCGTCTTGCCCTGAACGACGTCGAACGCGCCGTAAACGATGCTTTCTGCGACCGACTTCTTGCCGTGAAGCATGATGGCGTTCATGAACTTGGTGACGACCAGATCGCCGAACTTCGGGTCCGGATTGATCTCACGCTTTTCTGCACTATGGCGACGGGACATATTCTTTGTCTCTCAATGTTATTGACGCTTTACCACGCGGAGAACCTCGCGCAGCGCCGGAATTTGTTAAACCCGAATTACTTCGGACGCTTCGCACCGTACTTGGAGCGGCGCTGCTTGCGGTTCTTGACGCCCTGGGTATCGAGAACGCCACGGATGATGTGGTAACGCACGCCCGGCAAGTCCTTTACGCGGCCGCCGCGGATCATGACCACGGAGTGTTCCTGAAGGTTATGACCTTCGCCAGGAATGTAGCCGATGACTTCGAAGCCGTTGGTGAGGCGGATCTTGGCAACCTTACGCAGAGCCGAGTTCGGCTTCTTCGGGGTCGTCGTGTAAACGCGGGTGCAAACACCACGCTTCTGCGGGTTTTCCTGAAGAGCAGGAACCTTGTTGCGCTTTACCTGTGCCTGGCGAGGCTTGCGGATCAGCTGGTTTACGGTAGGCATATAACCATCCCTTGCAAAAACTACTTTAGCCACCCTCACGGGTGGCGGCTATGCCGTTTCCGGCGACGATGCACGCATATATCCTCATGCGCAAAACGTGGCCCGATCCGTTTTCACGGATGGACCACCAAGAGCAGAGGACGCCGGATGAGGCGTCTTGCGTGCAACATTCGTGTCTTCTACGTGCAATGAAGCTTCATTTGAGATGATGTTCGGGAAAAACGTTTCCGAACGGCCAGCACAGATAGAGGCTCCGATGGCGGGCGTACTACTGTTTTAGCCAGCTTTCGTCAAGGGTGAATCCACATTTTGCGCCGCCACCCATGGCCCCTAGGCCCGCGTCCGGGCCATTTCCAACGCGCTTTAACATAAGTCGGCGCAGAAGGCAGCGATTTTGACCTCCGCGCTTTGGCTTTTCACAAAATCCGTCTATTGATTCCCTCAGGGCGGGCCGGATCGGTTTCGCCGCCCGCGGGACCGATTCCATCGGCCCGCAAGAAAGCAACAAATGATCAAGGAACCGCGCCATGAGCACCCTCCCCGACAACGATAATGGACGCGACGAGCCGATGGTCTTCATCGTCATCGGCAAGGCTTACGAGACCGACAATTCCGAGGGCATCGACATCCACGTCATCCTCCGGGCGCCGGACGACGATACCGCCGTGCGCGAGACGCTGAACGCGCTTTCCGAGGAAGGCTTCATCGAGGCAGATCTCGACCAGATCGGCATGCTCACGGAGATCCCGGATGAAGAGCCGCACGCGTCCGCCTATCAGGGCGCGCTCGAAGGCGAAGTCGCCATCATCCGCTTCGCCTGAGGTAGAGCCCCATGGCGGTCAGACGTGTCGTCGCCAATATCGTAACGCCCGAGCCCGCGCGGGCGCAGGCGTTCTACGGCGATATTCTCGGCATGTCCGTCGCCATGGATCACGGGTGGATCGTCACCCATACCAGCCCGCTCGAAGCACACGCTCAGGTCAGTTTCGCAAGCGACGGCGGGTCCGGCACTGATCTGCCGGATCTCTCCATCGAGGTCGACAACTTCGAAGAGGTCCATGCCAGGATTCTGAAAGCCGGTTTGCCGATCGAATACGGCCCGGTGACCGAGGCGTGGGGCGTGCAACGGCTGTTTCTGCGCGACCCCTTCGGCAAGCTGATTAATATATTAAGTCACGCATAGATTATATACTTTGAATACAGTAGTATTATTACTTTATCCATTGAACAATACCGCAGGATGAGCTTTAGATAATCCCGACACAATATTCCGGTGACGGGTTGAATACTATATCGTCGGCAGACATTATCGATGACATTTACGAGGCAGCGCTTTTCCCCGATCGTTGGGCGAAAGTGATTGCCACCATCGGCCACCGGCTGGATTTCTGGGGTGGCGCCCTCACCTGGGGCAAGGGTGAGGAGGAATGCTGGCTTTATACGCCCAATCTTCAGGAGCTGATGCAGGCCTTCATGGAAGGCGGCTGGAACCGCCGCAATGAGCGCCTCACCCGCGCGATCCGTGAGGGACAATTTTCCTTCGTGCAGGATTTCGACGTTTTCACCCATGATGAATGGGCCGGGTTGCCGATCGTGCGTGATTTCCTGATGCCGCGCGGATTGGGATATGGTGTTGCCACCCAGATTGCGCCGCCCGACCATCCGGAAATGACGGTGCTTTTTGAACGCAAGCTGGAGAGCGGAGTCATCGGGCCGGAAACCATGGCGGCGCTCGCCGGGTTGAGGCCGCACATCGCCCGCAGCCTCACGCTCGCAACCCGGCTGCAACGGCAGAAGGCCGATGCCATGACACTCGGCCTCAACGTCATCGGTGCACCGGCCGCGGTGCTACAGGCAAGTGGCCGCATTCTCTCCGCCAACGACCTGTTTCTGTCGCTTCAGAAATCCATTTCCACCCGCGCCCGTGACAGGATCATCATATCCGACGAAAGAACAAACCGGCTGCTCTATAAGGCGCTCGCCGGGCACGCTGTCGGGTCTTTCCCCCTCCCCAGCGGTGAGGACGGGGCCTGCATCCTCCACGTCATCCCCCTGCGCAGGAATGCGCTGGACCTGTCACCCAATGGCAGCGCCATCGTGCTGATATCGCAGCCCATGGGCACCATCGCCGACGCAGGCACGCTGCTGAAAGGCCTCTACGACCTCACGAAGGGCGAAGCCCGCGTCGCGCTGGAAATCATGAAGGGGCTTTCGCTTCCCGCCGTTGCCAGGCAATTGCAAATCTCCCACGAAACGGTTCGCAGCAACGCCAAGTCGATCTATGCGAAAACCGGCAGCACCGGCCAGGCCGATCTCGTTCGACGGCTTTCCGTTCTGACACGCTACAACATCCGCGAACAGGGTTGACCCGCAGTACACCAAAAGGCACCGGCCGGTTTCTGCACAAACAAAAACGCCCGGATTGCTCGGGGCGTTTTTACTGAACCATGGCGGGGCTTCGTAAAGTCCCTGCCCTTGCCTGACCTTATTCGGCGGCAGGAACCTGGTCCGTCATGTCCTGCAGCATCTGGTTCGCAGAGCTTGCACCCGTACCCTTGCGGCGTTCCTCGAGAATGAGGTCGTCGCGCGAGGTGGCGATGCGGCGGATCTGCGTCATAGTGCCACCAGTACCGGCCGGGATGAGACGGCCGACGATGACGTTTTCCTTGAGGCCCTGCAGCGTGTCCGTCTTGCCGGCGATTGCAGCTTCCGTGAGAACCTTGGTGGTTTCCTGGAAGGATGCGGCCGAGATGAAGGACGGCGTCTGCAACGAAGCCTTGGTGATGCCGAGCAGAACCGGCTCGCCATAAGCAGGCTTCTTGCCCTCTTCGATGAGACGGTCGTTCATGTCTTCCATCTCGATGCGATCGACATTGTCGCCAACGATGTACTGGCTGTCACCAGCATCGGTGATCTCGACCTTCTGCAGCATCTGGCGAACGATCACCTCGATGTGCTTGTCGTTGATCACAACGCCCTGCAATCGGTAGACTTCCTGGATTTCGTTCACGAGGTAGGAAGCCAGAGCCTCTACACCCTTGATCGCCAGAATGTCGTGCGGTGCCGGGTTGCCGTCGAGAATGTATTCGCCCTTCTCGATGTAGTCGCCTTCCTGAAGATGGAAGGGCTTGCCCTTCGGGATCAGGTATTCGACCGGCTCGACACCGTCTTCCGCAGGCTCGATCTGAACGCGACGCTTGTTCTTGTAGTCGCGACCCAGCCGGATGGTACCGTCGATCTCTGCGATGACGGCGTGATCCTTCGGACGACGCGCTTCGAACAGTTCGGCAACGCGCGGCAGACCACCGGTGATGTCCTTCGTCTTGGCGCTTTCCAGCGGCGAACGTGCAAGCACATCACCCTGGGAGACCTTCGAACCAGGTTCGACCGAGAGGATCGCATCCACGGACAGATGGAAGCGGGCTTCGCCACCACGGGAAAGCTTCGCGACTGCGCCGGAAGCATCCTTGATGATGATAGCAGGCTTCAAATCCGAACCGCGCGGCGTCGAGCGCCAGTCAATGACCTGACGCTTGGTGATGCCGGTGGATTCGTCGGTGGCTTCCAGAACGGAGAGACCGTCGACGAGGTCCTCGAAGTGAACGGTACCTTCCACTTCCGTCATCATCGGACGGGTGTAAGGATCCCACTCTGCAAGACGCTGACCGCGCTTAACCTTGTCGCCATCGTCCACGAAGATCTTCGAACCGTAAGCGACACGCTGCGAGGAACGTTCGACGCCACGCTCATCAAGGATCGTAACCGACATGTTACGGCCCATGGCGATGAGAACGCCTTCGGAGTTCCGCAGGATGTTGCGGTTCTTGATCTGGATCGTACCTTCATACGACGCTTCCAGGAACGACTGGTCGACCACGTTTGCTGTACCGCCAAGGTGGAAGGTACGCATGGTGAGCTGCGTGCCCGGTTCACCGATCGACTGTGCGGCGATGACGCCAACGGCTTCGCCCATGTTCACGGGTGTGCCGCGTGCAAGGTCACGACCGTAGCAGACGCCGCAGACGCCGATCTGCACTTCGCAGGTCAGAGCCGAACGGATGCGAACGGACTGGATGCCAGCCTTCTCGATGATGGCAACGTCGGCTTCGTCGATCAGCGTGCCGGCCTTGACGATGTTCTCGCCAGTCACCGGGTTGTCGATGTCGTCGAGCGCCGTGCGGCCGAGGATACGGGCGCCAATCGAGGCCACGATCTGACCGGCATCGACGATGGCGGTCATGGTGAGGCCCTTGTCGGTGCCGCAATCCACGGAGTTGACGATGCAATCCTGCGCCACGTCGACGAGGCGACGGGTCAGGTAACCCGAGTTTGCGGTCTTCAGGGCGGTGTCTGCAAGACCCTTACGGGCACCGTGGGTCGAGTTGAAGTACTCGTTAACGGTCAGACCTTCCTTGAAGTTCGAGATGATCGGCGTCTCGATGATTTCGCCCGAAGGCTTGGCCATCAGGCCGCGCATGCCGCCCAGCTGACGCATCTGGTTCGGAGAACCACGAGCACCCGAGTGGGACATCATGTAGATGGAGTTCATCGGCTTCTGGCGGCCCGTTTCCGGATCGAACTCGACAGCCTTGATGCGCGCCATCATTTCTTCAGCGACCTTTTCGGTAGCCTTGCCCCAGGCGTCGACAACCTTGTTGTACTTTTCGCCCTGGGTGATGAGACCATCATTGTACTGCTGTTCGTATTCCTTCACCAAGGCTTCGGTGTCACCGACGATCTTCACCTTGCTGTCCGGAATGACCATGTCGTCCTTGCCGAACGAAATGCCGGCGCGGCAGGCATGGCTGAAGCCGAGCTGCATGATGCGGTCGCAGAAGATGACCGTGTCTTTCTGGCCGCAATGACGGTAGACCGTGTCGATCATCTTGGAGATGTTCTTCTTGGTCATTTCCTGGTTGCAGGTGTCGAAAGGCACGTTGACGTTCTTCGGCAGAAGTTCGCCGATAAGCATACGGCCAGGCGTCGTTTCATGGATCTTGGAAACCGGCTTGCCGTCGGCATCCACAGTCTTGAAGCGGCCACGGATCTTGGCATGCAGCGTCACGACCTTGTTTTCAAGCGCGTGATGCAATTCGCCGATATCCGAGAAAGCCATGCCTTCGCCGGGCTCGTTCTGGTTCATGATCGACAGGTAATACAGGCCGAGAACCATGTCCTGCGAAGGAACGATGATCGGGTGGCCGTTTGCCGGATGCAGGATGTTGTTGGTCGACATCATCAGCACGCGCGCTTCCAGCTGGGCTTCCAGCGAGAGCGGAACGTGAACAGCCATCTGGTCGCCGTCGAAGTCGGCGTTGAAGGCCGTGCAGACGAGCGGATGCAGCTGGATGGCCTTGCCTTCGACCAGCATGGGTTCGAAAGCCTGGATACCCAGACGGTGCAGCGTCGGTGCGCGGTTCAGAAGAACCGGATGTTCGCGGATAACCTCGTCGAGGATATCCCAGACCTCAGGCTTTTCCTTTTCAACCAGCTTCTTGGCCTGCTTGACGGTCGAGGAGTAACCCTTGGCGTCGAGACGGGCATAGATGAACGGCTTGAACAGTTCGAGCGCCATCTTCTTCGGCAGGCCGCACTGGTGCAGTTTCAGTTCCGGACCGGTCACGATAACCGAACGGCCGGAATAGTCGACGCGCTTGCCGAGAAGGTTCTGGCGGAAGCGGCCCTGCTTGCCCTTGAGCATGTCGGAGAGCGACTTCAGCGGACGCTTGTTGGCACCCGTGATGACGCGGCCGCGACGGCCGTTGTCGAACAGCGCATCGACGGATTCCTGCAACATACGCTTTTCATTGCGGATGATGATGCCAGGCGCACGAAGCTCGATCAGGCGCTTCAGACGGTTGTTACGGTTGATGACGCGGCGATAGAGATCGTTGAGGTCGGACGTCGCAAAACGGCCGCCATCCAGCGGAACCAGCGGACGCAGGTCCGGCGGAATGACCGGAACGACCTTCATGATCATCCATTCCGGACGGTTGCCGCTCTCCATGAAGTTCTCGACGATCTTCAGGCGCTTCATGAACTTCTTCTGCTTGAGGTCAGAAGTCGTTTCAGCAAGCTCGGCGCGCAGGTCGCCAGCGATCTTTTCGAGGTTCATCGAAGCCAGCATCTCATAGATGGCTTCAGCGCCGATCATGGCGGTGAACTGGTCTTCGCCGAACTCGTCGACGGCGATCATGTACTCTTCTTCAGACAGAAGCTGGTTCTGCTTGAGCGATGTGAGGCCAGGCTCGGTGACGATGTAGTTCTCGAAATAGAGAACGCGTTCGACATCCTTCAGCGTCATGTCGAGCAAGGTCGAGATACGCGAGGGAAGCGACTTCAGGAACCAGATATGGGCAACCGGCGCTGCGAGCTCGATATGGCCCATGCGCTCACGGCGAACGCGCGACAGCGTCACTTCGACGCCGCACTTTTCGCAGATGATGCCCTTGTACTTCATGCGCTTGTACTTGCCGCACAGGCATTCGTAGTCCTTGATCGGTCCAAAGATGCGCGCGCAGAAGAGACCGTCACGCTCAGGCTTGAACGTACGGTAGTTGATGGTTTCCGGCTTCTTGATCTCGCCGTAGGACCACGACAGGATTTTTTCCGGCGAAGCGATCGAAATCCGGATGGAATCGAAATGCTGCGCAGGCACCTGAGGATTGAAAAGATTCATGACCTCTTGGTTCATGCCTTGTCTCCTTGAGAGGCTAGCTGCTGCCCCTGTTTGCATCTGGACCGGCTTCTTCCCGGGTCACCGTCCAGAGCTTTAAATACGGATTTAACCGCACAATGCGGCGAAAGTGTCCCACGCCAGCCGGGCTGACGGGGAAACCGGCAGGCGCCCTGGAAGGCGCCCGCCTCTATCGTGTTTATTCCGCCGCGTCGGGCAGCTGGTCCTCGGACTGGTTCTCGATCTTCGAGTTCTCCAGTTCGACCGACAGACCGAGCGACCGCATTTCCTTGACGAGAACGTTGAAGCTCTCAGGGATACCGGCCTCGAAGGTGTCGTCGCCACGGACGATCGCTTCGTAGACCTTGGTGCGGCCGGCAACGTCGTCCGACTTGACGGTGAGCATTTCCTGCAGCGTGTAAGCCGCGCCGTATGCTTCCAGAGCCCAGACTTCCATTTCCCCGAAGCGCTGTCCGCCGAACTGCGCCTTGCCGCCCAGCGGCTGCTGGGTAACGAGCGAGTAAGGACCGATCGAGCGAGCGTGGATCTTGTCGTCGACAAGGTGGTTCAGCTTGATCATGTACATGTAGCCGACGGTGACCTTGCGGTCGAACGGCTCACCGGTACGGCCGTCATAAAGGACGGACTGACCGGATTCATGCAGACCTGCCTTCTTCAGCATCGCGGCGACGTCAGGCTCATGCGCACCGTCGAAAACCGGGGTCGCGATGGAAACACCGCGCTTGGCTTCTTCGGCAAGCTTCACCAGCGAGTCGTCATCGAAACGCTGAACCTCATCATTGGCTTCGGACGCGTAGATTTCCGTCAGCTCGCTGCGAAGCTCGCTGATGTCCATCGTCTTGCGATACTCTTCGAGCATCTCGCCGATCTTCTTGCCCATGCCTGCGCATGCCCATGCGAGGTGGGTTTCGAGGATCTGGCCGACGTTCATGCGCGAAGGCACGCCGAGCGGGTTCAAGCAGATGTCGACATGCGTGCCGTCTTCGAGGAACGGCATGTCCTCGACCGGAACGATACGCGAGACGACGCCCTTGTTACCGTGACGGCCGGCCATCTTGTCGCCCGGCTGGATCTTGCGCTTCACAGCGACGAAGACCTTGACCATCTTCATGACACCAGGAGGCATTTCATCGCCGCGCTGGACCTTTTCGACCTTGTCCATGAAGCGCTGTTCAAGACGCGACTTGGATTCGTCGTACTGGCCGCGAAGTGCTTCCAGTTCGGACTGGGCTTTCTCGTCCTCGACCGCGAACATCCACCACTGCGAGCGGGGATATTCGGAGACGACGGCGTTGGAAAGCTCGACGCCCTTCTTGAAGCCCTTCGGACCGGCGATGGAAACGTGGCCACGCAGCATGTCGATCAGGCGGCCGTAGACGTTACGGTCGAGAATTGCCTGTTCGTCGTCGCGGTCCTTCGCCAAGCGCTCGATCTCTTCGCGCTCGATAGCCATCGCGCGCTCGTCCTTCTCCACACCGTGACGGTTGAAGACGCGGACTTCCACGATCGTGCCGAACGTGCCCGGAGGCATGCGCATGGACGTGTCGCGGACGTCGGAAGCCTTTTCACCGAAGATGGC
Organism: Agrobacterium sp. El2ro-1b; assembly: GCF_048298475.1. Taxonomy (NCBI): domain Bacteria; kingdom Pseudomonadati; phylum Pseudomonadota; class Alphaproteobacteria; order Hyphomicrobiales; family Rhizobiaceae; genus Agrobacterium; species Agrobacterium sp. El2ro-1b. Next base: position 1,654,071 of record NZ_CP103458.1, read on the forward strand.
GCGCAGAAGTTTTTCTTCCGGCGTCATCGGGCTTTCGCCCTTCGGCGTGATCTTGCCGACGAGGATGTCGCCCGGCTGAACTTCCGCACCGATGTAGACGATGCCGGCTTCGTCGAGGTTCTTCAGTGCTTCTTCCGAAACGTTCGGAATGTCGCGCGTGATTTCTTCCGGACCAAGCTTCGTGTCACGCGCCATCACTTCGAATTCTTCGATATGGATGGAGGTGAACACGTCGTCGGAAACGATACGCTCCGACATCAGGATCGAGTCTTCGTAGTTGTAGCCGTTCCAGGGCATGAACGCGACGAGCGCGTTACGGCCAAGTGCCAGATCGCCGAGGTCGGTCGACGGACCGTCCGCGATGATGTCACCCTTGGAGATGGCGTCACCGACGGAAACCAGCGGACGCTGGTTGACGCAGGTGTTCTGGTTCGAACGCTGGAACTTCTGCAGACGGTAGATATCAACACCGGATTTGCCGGCATCGAGGTCTTCCGTAGCGCGGATAACGATACGGGTCGCATCCACCTGATCGACCACACCGCCACGACGGGCTGCAATGGCAGCGCCGGAGTCACGGGCAACGATCGGCTCCATGCCGGTACCGACGAACGGTGCCTCGGCGCGCAGAAGCGGAACGGCCTGACGCTGCATGTTCGAGCCCATGAGAGCGCGGTTGGCGTCGTCGTTTTCCAGGAACGGAATGAGAGCCGCTGCGACCGAAACGAGCTGCTTCGGCGAAACGTCCATCAGGTTGATGTTGTCGCGCGGTGCGAGCATAACTTCGCCCGAGTGACGGCAGACGACGAACTCTTCAGTGAAGGCGCCTTCGGCGTCAAGTTCGGCATTGGCCTGTGCAACGTAGTACTTGGCCTCTTCCATGGCGGAGAGGTAGATCACGTCGGTTGTCACCTTGCCGTCAATGATCTTGCGGTACGGGCTTTCGATAAAGCCGTACTTGTTCACACGGGCAAAGGTTGCAAGCGAGTTGATCAGACCGATGTTCGGGCCTTCAGGCGTTTCGATCGGGCAAATACGGCCGTAATGGGTCGGGTGAACGTCGCGGACTTCGAAGCCGGCGCGCTCACGGGTCAGACCACCCGGTCCAAGAGCCGAAAGACGACGCTTGTGGGTGATTTCCGAAAGCGGGTTCACCTGGTCCATGAACTGCGACAGCTGCGAGGAACCGAAGAATTCGCGAACGGCGGCAGCTGCCGGCTTCGCGTTGATCAGGTCCTGCGGCATCACGGTGTCGATTTCGATCGAGGACATACGTTCCTTGATCGCACGTTCCATGCGCAGAAGGCCCAGACGATACTGGTTTTCCATCAGCTCGCCGACAGAACGGACACGGCGGTTGCCGAGGTTGTCGATGTCGTCGATTTCGCCCTTGCCGTCACGCAGTTCGACCAGCATCTTCACGACCGCGAGGATGTCTTCCTTGCGCAGCGTGCGCACGGTGTCTTCCGCGTCGAGGTCGAGACGCATGTTCATCTTCACGCGGCCAACAGCCGAGAGATCGTAACGTTCGGCATCGAAGAACAGCGAGTTGAACATCGCTTCGGCCGAATCCATGGTCGGCGGCTCACCCGGACGCATGACGCGGTAGATGTCGAACAGCGCTTCCTGGCGGTTCTGGTTCTTGTCCGCAGACAGCGTGTTGCGGATATAGGCGCCAACATTGACGTGGTCGATGTTGAGAACCGGAATCTCGTCAAAGCCGGACTGCAGAATGAGGCCGAGCGTCTTCTCGTCGATTTCGTCGCCGGCTTCGAGATAGATCTCGCCCGTCGAGTAATTGACGATGTCTTCGGCCAGGTAGTTGCCGTAGAGATCTTCGTCGGTCGCCTTCAGTGCCTTCAGGCCCTTGTCGACGAGCTGGCGGATGAGGCGCGGGGTCAGCTTCTTGCCACCTTCGACAACGACTTCGCCGGTGTCGGCGTCGATCATGTCGGTGATGACCTTGGCATTCTTCAGCGCTTCAGGCTGGAACGGAATGCGCCAGCCATCGCCGGAGCGCTCATAGGTCGCCTTGGTGTAGAAGGTCGACAGGATTTCTTCGCCATCCATGCCAAGCGCCATCAGGAGCGAGGTCACGGGCAGCTTGCGGCGACGGTCGATACGCGCATAGACGATGTCCTTGGCGTCGAACTCGATGTCGAGCCAGGAACCGCGATACGGAATCACGCGGGCAGCGAAAAGCAGCTTGCCGGAAGAATGGCTCTTGCCCTTGTCGTGGTCGAAGAACACGCCCGGCGAACGGTGCATCTGCGAAACGATGACGCGCTCGGTGCCGTTGACGATGAACGTGCCGTTATTGGTCATGAGCGGCATGTCGCCCATGTAGACGGACTGTTCCTTGATGTCCTTGATGGACTTCGCGCCTGTATCCTCGTCGATATCGAACACGATGAGGCGCAGCGTCACCTTGAGCGGCGCTGCGTAGGTCAGATCGCGCTGACGGCATTCCTCGACGTCGAACTTCGGCGCTTCGAATTCGTAGGACACGAATTCGAGCATGGAGGCGCCGGAAAAATCGGTGATCGGGAATACGGATTTGAATACGGCATTCAATCCCTCGTCGGGACGGCCACCCTTGGGCTCGTCAACCATGAGAAACTGGTCATACGAAGCCTTCTGAACCTCGATGAGGTTCGGCATTTCCGCTACTTCTGGAATTTTGCCGAAAAACTTGCGTACGCGCCTGCGACCGTTAAACGAAAGGGTCTGAGCCATCGTCGCTCCTTTAAAAATTGCATCCGGGCCTGCAACGGACGGGAACCGATGGCCAGTCGATCCCGTCAAGCAATGGGTGTCATCAATCTCGTTCCACATCCCGGATCGATCAGGCCGGATTGCCTAGATGAGCCGGTTCGGAACCATTCTCTTGAAGAACCCATTACCCAAAAGCCATTTTCACGCGGCTTTTGGGTAATGAGTTTTAAAAACGATAACGACGGAAAGGGGCGTTAAGCCCCTTCCCGCCAGCAATCGCAAGATTACTTAACGTCGACCTTGGCGCCAGCGTCTTCAAGCTTCTTCTTGAGGTCAGCAGCTTCAGCCTTGGAAACAGCTTCCTTGACAGCCTTCGGAGCGCCTTCAACGAGGTCCTTGGCTTCCTTCAGGCCGAGACCCGTGATAGCGCGGACTTCCTTGATGACGTTGATCTTGTTGGCGCCAGCGTCAACCAGAACGACGTCGAATTCGGTCTTTTCTTCTTCAACAGCAGCAGCAGCGCCAGCACCGCCAGCAGCAGCAACAGCTACCGGAGCAGCAGCGGAAACGCCCCACTTTTCTTCAAGAAGCTTCGACAGTTCTGCAGCTTCCAGAACGGTCAGGGTGGAGAGGTCTTCTACGATCTTTGCGAGATCAGCCATTTTGATAGTTCCTTTTGTTCAGTTCGAACCAGTTTGAATAATTACAGCGAAAAACCGCCTTAAGCGGCTTCGTCCTTCTTGGCGTAAGCCGAGAACACGCGTGCAAGCTGGCTTGCAGGTGCTGCGACAACCGTAGCGACGCGAGTTGCCGGGGCGTTGAGTAGGCCCAGCAGCTTTGCGCGCAGCTCGTCCAGCGAAGGCAGGGTCGCAAGCGACTTGACTGCTTCGGCGTTGAGCGTGGTTGCGCCCATGGAACCGCCGAGAACAACGACTTTATCGTTGGTCTTTGCGAAGTCCATGACGACTTTCGGAGCGATCATCGGGTCGACGCTGTATGCAATCAGCGTCTGGCCCTTGAAGAGATTTGTCATCCCTTCCGACTCCGTGCCCTGAAGAGCGATCTTGGCCAGGCGGTTCTTCGCGACCTTGACGGTGCCTCCGGCAGCGCGCATCTTCGAACGGAAGTCGTTCATCTGCGCAACGGTGACACCAGCATAGTGGGCCACGACAACCGAACCGGAAGCCTTGAAGACTTCGTTCAGCTCCGTGACGAATTCGCGTTTTTCCGCTCTTTCCACTGTCTGTCTCCAGTAGACGGGACCACATTATGTGAACCCGTCGGGTTTGCCTTTGCCCCAAGGGACCTTTTTGCAAAGATCCCGAGCGACGCTCGAGGATCCTGTCCCCCGCTCTGTCGCCGCAAACGGCTTCAGGCACAGGCACACTAGGTTCGAACCGGACAGTCAGGCATCCTAAGATGCCTCAAATCCAGCCTCACCCGTCTCATGCAGGTTGAATGATTAAGGCCAAATCCCGAAAGACAAGGCCACCCACAATCTCGGACAGGAGTTCCGGGTTTCCCCGGAAATCTCCGGCTCCCTGAGAGCCGGAAATTCTTTTAGTCACGCTCCCCGATAGGAAGCGCGAGAATTGATTAAGCCGTAACCGACGACGGTTCGATCTTGACGCCCGGACCCATGGTCGAGGAAATCGCGACGCGCTTGACGTAGTTGCCCTTGGCACCCGTCGGCTTTGCCTTGATGACGGCGTCGGCGAAAGCCTTGATGTTTTCTTCAAGAGCCTTGGCGTCGAACGAAGCCTTGCCAATACCAGCGTGTACGATACCGGCCTTTTCGACGCGGAACTCGACAGCGCCGCCCTTGGACGCCTTGACGGCGCCGGCAACATCCATCGTCACGGTACCGACCTTCGGGTTCGGCATCATGCCACGCGGGCCGAGTACCTTGCCGAGACGGCCGACGAGCGGCATCATGTCCGGGGTCGCGATGCAACGATCGAAATCGATCTTGCCGCCCTGAACGATTTCAACCAGTTCTTCCGCGCCAACAACGTCAGCGCCGGCAGCCGTGGCTTCATCAGCCTTGACGCCACGGGCGAAAACGGCGACGCGAACGTCACGGCCGGTGCCGTTCGGCAGGTTGACAACGCCACGAACCATCTGGTCCGCATGGCGCGGGTCAACGCCGAGGTTCATCGAAACTTCAACGGTTTCGTCGAACTTGGCGACAGCACGTTCCTTGACCATCGAAATGGCGTCGGTGAGAACGTAAAGCTTGTTGGGATCCACGCCTTCGCGGATCTTCTGAATGCGCTTTGCTACCTTGGCCATGATCAACCTACCACTTCCAGGCCCATGGCGCGGGCGGAGCCCTCAACCATTGCCATTGCGCCTTCGATGTCGGCTGCGTTCAGATCCTTCATCTTGGCTTCTGCGATCGTCTTGACCTGAGCCTTGGTGATGGAGCCGACCTTGGCGCCCTTGCCAGGCGTCTTGGAACCGGAGGTGATCTTCGCTTCCTTCTTCAGCCAATAGGTCATCGGCGGCTGCTTCATCGCGAAGGTGAAGGACTTGTCCTGGTAATAGGTGATGACGACCGGGATCGGCATACCCTTTTCCATTTCCTGCGTGGCGGCATTGAACGCCTTGCAGAATTCCATGATGTTAATGCCACGCTGACCAAGTGCGGGACCGATCGGCGGGGACGGATTGGCCGACCCAGCCTTTACCTGCAACTTGAGCTGGCCTGCAACTTTCTTAGCCATATCTCTCTGCCTTTCAATTCAAACCGGTTACCCGGCTTCTCTTCGAGCCGGATCGCTCCGGCGGCTGCGGTTGCGTGGTGCGGCGCCCTGCCCCGGCTTAAAGAGCCAGTTAGCCTTCCACGCGTTCGGGGCTTCGCCCCTCCAATCAGACCTTCTCGACCTGATTGTATTCCAGCTCGACCGGCGTAGCGCGGCCGAAAATCGAAACTTCCACCTTCAGGCGCGAACGCTCTTCGTCGACATCCTGAACCACGCCGTTGAACGACGCGAACGGACCGTCGGAGACGCGAACCTGCTCGCCGATCTCGAACGAAACCGAAGACTTCGGACGCTCGACACCTTCCTGAACCTGACCGAGGATGCGGTCGGCTTCATAATCCGGGATCGGAACAGGCTTGCTGTCCGAACCGAGGAAACCGGTGACCTTCGGCGTATTCTTGATGAGGTGATAGGCCTCATCCGTCAGGTTGGCGCGCACCAGCACGTAACCCGGAAAGAACTTGCGCTCGCTATCGACCTTGCGGCCACGACGCACCTCGACCACCTTTTCGGTCGGCACGAGGATTTTCTCGAAAAGATGACTCAGACCCTTCTGACGGGCCTTTTCCTCGATCGACTCAGCGACCTTCTTTTCGAAATTCGAATATGCGTGAACGATGTACCAGCGCGCTGCCATTTTATTCTCCGTTCGATCCTTCTACCGGGCCTTTGACCGTGCCGTTACCGGCCGACGTTCAACACCAGGCTAAGCAGCCAGCCAATGAGCTGGTCCGCAGCAAAGAAGAACAGAGCCGCAAAAATGACCATCACCAGCACCATAGCCGTCGAAATCATGGTCTCGCGGCGCGACGGCCAAGTGATCTTTGACGCTTCGGCGCGAACCTGCTGCAGAAACGTAAACGGATTAGTTTTGGATGCCATTGACTGCCCACGCAATTACGGCGCGTAAAGCCGAACTAATCAGCCCCACGCACCGCGTGTCTGTTTTGACCTACATAAACACCGATTCCACTTTTAACAAGAGGAAATCGACATTCGGCGAAATTCGCCGGAAATCCGGCCCCATCTGCCATGCAGCGAAAACCGCGCTTGCGAATGGAAAGTGGCAGGGGCAGTAAGGCTCGAACTTACGACCTGCGGTTTTGGAGACCGCCGCTCTACCAACTGAGCTATACCCCTTAAACACCGGAACCGGCCGCGAAAATCGCTTGGCCAATTCGGTATGCGCTCCTTTAAGACGCCGGGAAAAGAATGGCAAGTGTGTTTTTTGTTTTTTCCACTCTGGTCCCCAAAAAGCCCTCACTTCTCAGGGTTTGACGTATTTGCGCCAGTCGTGCTCTTCCCTGAAACCCAGCACGTCGCGGATCTTGCGGTTCGAAATCAATCCCTCATGGCCTTCGATCTCGCGCCGGAAAACCACATTGGGGAAATAGGTCTGAGCAAGCACGCGTGTGGGAACAGTCGCCGTAGCCGTATCATTGACCGCGTTGAAGACCTGATAGCCCAGGCCGTTCTTTTCGATGCACAGATGGCAGATCTGGCCGAGGTCGCGTGCGTCGATGTAACCCCAGGCGTTGCGTTTGCGCGTCTCGGGACGGGCGAAAAAGCCCGGAAATTTCTCATATTCATGAGGTTCGATGACATTGCCGATTCGAAGCGCGTAAATGTCGCATCCGCTTCGTTCGGCAAACGCCCGCGCCGTCTTTTCATTCACCACCTTGGAGAGGCCGTAGGAATCCATCGGATCGACATCATAGTCCTCCTCAAGCGGGAAATGATGGAAATCCTTCTCACCCTCGGCAAAACAAACGCCGTAGGTGGTCTCGCTCGATGCAATCACGATCTTACGTATGCCAAGCTTCACCGCAGCCTCGATGACATTATAGGTGCCCATCGTATTGATGCGGAACGTCTCGTTGTCTGGCTTGATCAGGATGCGCGGAACCGCGGCAAAATGGATCACCGCATCGTAAGGCAACACACCCTTCCCGCTTTCAAGTTCCGAGAAGTCGCGATGCATGGACAGGGCGTTAAAGACCTGCCCGCTATCGGTGATATCGACGATGAGATTGGTAACGCCCGGCTTGTCGAGCGGGACAAGATCGATGTTGTGGACCTCGTAACCCTTGTCGATGAGCCACGGGATCACATGCCTGCCAGCCTTGCCGGAACCGCCGGTAAATAGAATGCGCTTTTTCATGATACTCCTCGTCATCTCCCCAGCCATGAAGTAGCAGCCCGGGCCGGAGAGCGAAAGTCACCCCCTCTCCCAAGACCCAATACAAAACAAAAAACCCCGCTGTTTCCAGCGGGGTTTCCTTCAAGCCTTTTCAGGCCCGAAAATTACTCGACGATCGAAGCAACGATGCCAGCGCCGACGGTACGGCCGCCTTCGCGGATAGCGAAGCGCAGCTTTTCTTCCATCGCGATCGGAACGATCAGCTCGACTTCAACAGTCACGTTGTCGCCAGGCATAACCATTTCCGTGCCTTCAGGAAGCGAAACGATACCGGTAACGTCAGTCGTACGGAAGTAGAACTGCGGACGGTAGTTCGTGAAGAACGGCGTATGACGGCCGCCTTCTTCCTTCGTCAGGATGTAGGCTTCTGCCATGAACTTCTTGTGCGGCTTGACCGAACCCGGCTTGCACAGGATCTGACCACGCTCAACGCCGTCACGGGTAACGCCGCGAACGAGTGCACCGATGTTGTCGCCAGCCTGGCCCTGGTCGAGCAGCTTGCGGAACATTTCAACGCCGGTAACAGTCGTCTTAGACGTTGGCTTGATACCGACGATCTCGACTTCTTCACCAACCTTGACGATACCGCGCTCAACGCGACCCGTCACAACCGTACCACGGCCAGAGATCGAGAACACGTCTTCGATCGGCATCAGGAACGGCTGGTCGATCGGACGCTCAGGCGTCGGGATGTAGGTGTCAACAGCGGCCATCAGCTCGCGGATCGCGTCTTCACCGATCTTCTTGTTCGAATCTTCAAGAGCGGCAAGAGCCGAACCCTTGATGACAGGAACATCGTCGCCCGGGAAGTCGTAGGACGACAGAAGTTCGCGAACTTCAAGCTCGACGAGCTCGAGAAGCTCTTCGTCGTCAACCTGGTCCACCTTGTTGAGGAACACGACCAGAGCCGGGACGCCAACCTGACGGGCAAGCAGGATGTGCTCGCGGGTCTGCGGCATCGGGCCGTCGGCAGCCGAGCAAACCAGGATCGCGCCGTCCATCTGGGCAGCACCGGTGATCATGTTCTTCACGTAGTCGGCGTGGCCGGGGCAGTCGACGTGTGCGTAGTGACGCGCAGGCGTCTCATACTCAACGTGTGCCGTCGAAATCGTGATACCACGAGCCTTTTCTTCAGGCGCGGCGTCGATCTGGTCATACGCCTTGTATTCGCCGAAATACTTCGTGATCGCAGCAGTCAACGACGTCTTGCCGTGGTCGACGTGACCGATCGTGCCAATGTTGACGTGCGGCTTATTGCGCTCAAACTTGCTCTTTGCCATGTGAATTGCTTCCTGTGAACGTGAAGTCGATTTCCCGGCGAACCGGTTTGGTGTCGCCGTTTAAGGCTTTGTAAGCGAATGCGCAAGACTTAATTGTGAAAGCGTCTTCGCGCGCGCTCCAAGCGTGCCCCGAGCCGCTTATATGGTATATGTTTAGCGACATTTAAACCCCTCAAGAGGGAGTGCCGGGGCAGGCCCGACGAGCCCTCTCCTCCTCCATTGCCGATCACTAATTGAGATATTTGCATCACAACTTCTTTACCGGCACCGGCATGATGGCTTAAGGACATTCCATCGCCGGGGGAGACAGGCGATTGGAACGAGACGCAGGTCACGCCGGCCGCGCTCTATATCGATCCTTCGCTTTCCCCCGTGTCCTTATTATCCGTTTCAGGACCATTCCATGGAAATCTTCACAGCCGCCGGTTTCACGGCATTCTTACAGGTCATTGCGATCGATCTCGTTCTGGCGGGCGACAATGCCATCGTCATCGGCCTTGCCGCCGCGGGTCTTCCCGCCCATCTTCGCCGCAAGGCCATTCTGGTCGGTATCATTGCCGCCACGGTTCTGCGCATCGGTTTTGCCGCAGTCACCGTGCAACTCCTCGCCATCGTCGGCCTGCAACTGTTCGGCGGCCTGTTGCTCGCCTGGGTGTGCTGGAAGATGTGGACGGAACTGCGCGAGGCCGCCGGTTCCATCGAAGATGAGGTGACGGACGACGAGGCCGATCTGACCAAGGGTCACAAGACTTTCTTCCAGGCCGCGACCCAGATCGTCATCGCCGACGTCTCGATGTCGCTGGACAATGTGCTTGCTGTCGCCGGCGCCGCGCAGGAACATGTGACGGTGCTGATCATCGGCCTCATCGTTTCGATTGCGCTGATGGGTCTCGCCGCCAACTTCGTCGCCAAGCTGCTGCACCGTTATCGCTGGATTTCCTATCTCGGCCTCATCGTCATTATCTATGTGGCGCTCAACATGCTGTATCACGGCACGCTTGAGGTTCTGCCCTATATCCAGGCCTATCTCGGCTGAGACAGACGGCAACAATTGGTTCTGACCAGGCCCGGAAACACCAGTTTCCGGGCCTTTTTTTTGCCGTGCACCCATCGCATCCGCACGTCCCGCCGCTGCGCTCACAAACGGCGGGAATCAATCGCAGCACGTGCTGCAACATCATGATCAGACAGGGAAATCGTGATTTCTCGCCGATGGATTCTGGCAATTGAGGTCAGCCACGAGCAAGCCTAGGGAGCTAGCAATAAGTCATAATAATAAAAAGAAAGGTAAAGCTGCCAATGGCTTATGACTGGAGCGGCGGTCGTACCCGCCGCCTTCGCAGGATGAAGCTGGGCTTCGTCGCCAGCTCTCTCATCCTGCTGGCGCTTCTAGCTTCGCTCGTTCTTGGCTGAACGCGCCCTACCCCCACGCTGACCGGCGGCATGGCAAGGTTTTCAGAAACCGCCCTGCCGCCGCTCCTCCAAGGGGATATCTCCGGCGATCAGGACTTCTTGACATCCACGCAGTGAACCGGCTTCTTCATGTCAGGATCTGCCATCAGATCATAAAGATCGGCTTCGTCACCCTTCGACCACCAGACATAAACGCCACCCTGATATTTGGCGCCCGACCCGGAAATGACATTTGCAGCGACGGTAACGCCATCCTTCAGCTCCAGCCGCACGAGGCTGACATCGCCGGCATTAAAATAGACAGCTTCCACCCGGTCGGCAGCACATTGGTAAGTGGTTTCCACCTTCTCAACCGCCGTGTCTTTCGGAAGCGGAATCACCAGATCTTCCGCGAGAGCGCCGGTAGCAATCGATAAAGCAAAGACTGCAAGGCATGGTGCGGCAACGGATTTTTTCATGACGGCCCTTTCCTGATTACACCCAATTATAAGGCATGGGTGCAGAGCCGAAATGAGGCGGCCGCCCGTCACAGGTCAAATTTTTGAGGATACGCGGCGGAGGTATTGTCCGGGCTCGTTACGGCATCCGTATCGCAGCAGTTTCAGCGCGGCCCGCACGCTGCGGCGCAATTATCGAAACAGCCAATAGACAACGCCGAGTATCACCATCCACATCAGCAGCGATATGGCCAGCACGGTGAGATAGTTTCGAAATCGTCTGGTCATCCGCCCACATTGCCGACCAGCCGCGATCGGACAGCCGCTGTCGTTTAAATTGCTGGATGCGGATCGAGCCGCAGGATCAACTCTTTCTATCAAGAGACTGAATCCTAAGCCATTCGCAGATTTTACCCGCCCGAAAACGGGGTTGCCCATGCCGTGATTTCCGGCACGCGAGAAACCCGCTCATCCGCGATCAGCCCCTGATTACGGATGAGCAAGATATCCTCATGCTCCGGCTATGCCGGCAAAGGCTCATGCGTGAATAATCGCAGCCGAATCGGCATATGCGTTAGCCAAGGCCGTTTCGGAAACGCAACGATGCCGGAGCAGCGAACATTGCTCGCCGCTCCCGCCCGTCTCAGCTCTTGAGAGCGGTATTGCAGAGGCTCCAGTAGCCGCCGCCCTTCTGGATCCATTTCAGATCACCGAGCGTGCCGTCATTCTTGTTCTTGTGATAGGAGTCGACGCAGGTTTTCAGGCGGGCCTTTCCGGGCGTCTCGCTTGAATATTTCTTATCGACAGCACTCGGAAAAGCGACGCCCTTCGGGGCCTTTATCGTCGCTTTTTCGGGTTCTTTTTCGGTGGTGGCCGCGACCTGCTTGTCATCGGCGGCATCTTCAGCGGCTGCGTCGCTGCCACAGAACTTCGCACGATAGTCGTTCCACTTGATATCCTTGGCAGACCCGTCGGTTTTCGCGGCCTGATATTTCACGCTGCACTCCTTCATGGTGAGTGCGGCTGCGGGGGAGACAAACGCCGCCGATGCCAGCAGCGCAAATGATGAGAGAATGACAACCCTGTTAAACATTGAAGACTCCCGGTTGCATGATTGCCGGCCGACTATCCGACCGGATTTTCCACTTGTCAACGAGCAGTGCGGTAAGGAAAAAGTCCGATTGATGGCAGACGACATGCGCTCATCTGGCGCGTCAGATTTATCAAGACGACGCCATCGCGCCGTCGCCATCAGCGCCGTGTGTCAGCCACCTGTGACAACACGCGTTCTGTCGTCGCGAGCACGATAGGCGCTCGCCTCGAGAATCACGTATTCGTGTGCGGTCAACCCTTCTTCGGAACGAATTTCCTAAGTTTTCGTTAGCATCTCGAACGATTAACGAGGATTTACCGATGTTGAGGATGCCGAAGACCATCTCCGCGCTCGCTCTTGGCGTCGCAATATCTACCGCCGCTACCGTGCCCGCCCATGCATTGAGCCTCATACAACCGGCCTATCAGCAGCAGGAACAGGCACCGGACACAAATGGCCGCGGTAACTCCGCATCCGCCTTTGCTGCGGGTAAAGGTGAAGAAGCCACCGCCAACGGTTATGCCCTGTCGCAGACAGAAATCAACCACGTCAAGTGGTGTGCAGCGCAGTACGCCTCATACCATCCCACCGATAATAGTTATATGGCAGCGGCAGGCGCGCGGGAGCAGTGTCGCTCCCCCCATTAATCGATTTGCCAAAAAACCGGTCGCGGCGTGCAGTGTCGCAGTCGATAGGATAAAATTTACCTTAAATTCTACTGAGTTGAACCTTTTTCCGCGAAGGCCGTTGAGAAGCATGCCAATGGGACATGCGAACATGCTGTGGAATATTGAAAAAATTGAACAGGAGCGCATCGATCTGATCGAGGTCATCGCAGCCCTGCGTCATCTGGAACGTGTGGCGACAGAGGATCGCTCGTCAATCTTCGAGAAGATCACGGCGCATATGGTGCGGCTGAGTGAACTCGATGCGGAAAAGCAACGGATACACTCAGCGCTCGAGATGGGCTGAAGCAGGTCGGAAACCCGGCCTGTTGGCGAGCCGTCCGTTCCCTTCACGGTTCAGGTTGGCGCGAGAAGGTAGTGCCCTACACCCCAGACCTCGCCACCCTGATGCCCAAACAGCCCGGCGGTTGCGAGGAAGAAAAGTCGCCAGCGACGTTCCCACAGTCGCGCGTCATTCCCATAAACGCGCTTCAAGATCGGCCGGATACGGTCAATCTCCCGGTCAAAATTCGCCAGCCAATCAAGAGCTGTCCGTCGGTAATGTAGACCGGACCATCGCCAGTCCTGTTCCACGGTGAAAATCTCCCCAAAACGATGAGGCAGATCGAAAGCGGGCATGATGCCGCCGGTAAAGAAATGCTGGGCGATCCAGTCGGCCGGATTATTGTGGTCAAAGCGGTAGGATCGGTCGCGGTGATTGAAGACGTGCAGGAAGAACCTGCCTTCCGGCTGCAGCCAGGAACGGACGCGCTCAAACAGGCTCTGCCAGTTCGACATGTGCTCGAACATTTCCACCGAGACAACACGATCGAAACGATTGCCGGTCGTGAAATCATTCATGTCGACGGTCACCACCGAAAGATTGGAGAAACCTCGCTCCCGGGCGCAGCCCATGATGTAGTCGCGCTGCGATGCGGAATTCGAAACCGACGTGATCCGCGCGTTGGGAAAACGGCCTGCCATATAGAGTGAGAGTGAACCCCACCCACAACCGAGTTCGAGAATATCCATGCCATCGAGCAGCCCGGCATGGGCCACGGTCTCGGAAAGCGCCGCGGTCTCGGCTTCATCGAGCGTCGTCGTGGCATCGGGATAATAACAGCAGGAATATTTGCGCTGCGCGCCGAGAGCCAGCGAAAAGAATTCGGCTGGGACTTCGTAGTGTTGTCTGTTTGCCTCGTCCGTATGGCTGGCGATGGGAAACTGCGCCATATCCTTCACAAAGGCCAATTCCGCATCAGGAGGGATAGTTGCAAGCCGCCGTTTCGTTCGTGCGCAGAGCATATCTATACCAGCCAGTGTGACCGCGTCATTGAGCGGTGCGCGTTCTGCGGCATTGATGGCGAAGGCAAGCATGTTCATGGCGTTTCCTCGTTCTTGCGCGGCCCCGGAAAGAAGGCGTTGACGCGGCGTTGCAGGGCGCGGAATTTCTCTCCGCGCGATTTCAGCATGTGCTCTTCAAGCGGCGGAATGCCGGAGACATGGACGAGCAGCCAGTACATCATCATAGGTGCGGCAAGCGACGCCCAGGACAAGACCTGTTCCTGAATGGCGAGCAGCGGGAAACTGCACCAGAAAAGCCATTCGAAGAAATAATTGGGGTGGCGGGAATAACGCCAGAGGCCGGTTTCACAGACGCCGGTTTTAGCCTCCGGCGTGTTTCGGAATTTTGAAAGCTGGGCATCCGAGAGCGCTTCACCGGCCAGCGCGGTCAAAGCGACCACCGTGGCGAAGACATCGATGATACGCGGAAAATCCTGACCGTTACTGGCAGCGAGATAAACCGCAAGAACGAGCACGAAAGCGGCAATGGCCTGTATCTGGAGGAAGATAAAAAGCCTGAGAGAGGCCGCGCTCCCCCACTCCTCGATCAGCTTGGCATAACGGGGATCCTCTCCGCCGCCTCGCGTGCGCATGCCGATGTGACCGGCAAGCCGCAACGACCAGACCACGACAAGGAAAAATACGACCGCACGCCGCCAGCCGTCTCCTTCCGCGAATAAAACAGCCAGAACGCCGCCTAGCCCGACACTAGCCGACCAGACGGTGTCGATCCAGCCGCTCGAACCAGTTGCTCTCTGCAGCGCCCACGCGCCTGCCATCAGGAGCGACATGAGAATGGCAAGCGTCAGGATCACAGACAACATCACTACTTCGCTCACCGTTTGAACAGATGGAGACCGGGTTTCGTGATGGCAAATACGACCGAACCGGCAAAAGAGTTTCAGGTTTCGGAAAAGATTCCAAAAAAACACCTGCCCCCTGAAACTTATCCGCCCCCTGCTTCGTATCTGCGCTGTCCCACGACAAATTTCTGTAATGCGATAGCGAGGATAGATGACCGACACGGAAGCGAGACAAAAAGATAGCCGGCGCCGCATCGCAATTGTCGGCACGGGCATTTCCGGTCTGTCGGCAGCCTGGCTTTTGTCGAAACGGCACGATGTGACGGTCTTCGAAGCGGCCGATCGCGTCGGCGGTCACAGCAACACGGTGTCATTCGATACGGATAATGGACCGGTTCCTGTCGATACCGGGTTTATCGTCTATAATGAGTGGACCTATCCCAATCTCACCGCGCTTTTCAAAACGCTCGACGTACCGACCGCGGCCTCGAACATGTCTTTCGCCGTCTCACTTGATAATGGCGGCTTTGAATATTCCGGCGGCACCGGTCTTGGCCTGCTGGCACAGAAGAGAAATCTGCTCAGACCACGTTTCTGGGCGATGCTGGCGGACCTCCTTCGGTTTTACCGCAATGCCCCCCGCGATCTGCATTTGATGGGCGACATATCGCTTGACGAATATCTCACGCGCAACGGGTATGGGGCGGCGTTCCGGGACGATCATCTTTACCCCATGGCGGCAGCCATATGGTCCACGCCGGCGATGGAGGTCGGTCGTTATCCGGCAGCACATTTCATCAAATTCTGCCGCAATCACGGTCTGCTATTGCTGCGCGACCGGCCGGTCTGGCGCACCGTCGCCGGGGGCTCGCGCGAATATGTCAAACGCATCACGGTGCCCTTTGCCGACCGAATTCGGCTGTCGACGCCGGTGACACGCATTCGCCGCCTGCCGGGCGGCGTCGAAATCACCACCGCTGACGACAACACTGCCCACTTCGATGACGTGGTGATCGCAACCCATGCCGATCAGTCGCTCAACATGCTGGTAGATGCCTCGCGCGCTGAACAGCGCATTCTGGGCGCATTCAGCTACACGAAAAACCGCGCCGTGCTTCACACCGACAGCAGTTTCATGCCGCATCGCCGCGCCGCCTGGTCAAGTTGGAACTATGTGGCCGACACAGGCATTGAAGCGGGTCAGCCCAGCATCACCTACTGGATGAACAGACTTCAGCCGCTGGGAAAAACCCCGGACACGTTCGTAACATTGAACCCTGTCCGGCAACCGGACGAAGGAACGATCATCGCCGAGGAAACCTATCACCATCCCGTTTTTGACGCCGGCACCGAACAGATGCGTCGGGAACTATGGGCTTTGCAGGGTCTGCGAAACACCTGGTTCTGCGGCGCTTATTTCGGATCAGGTTTTCACGAGGATGGACTTCAGGCGGGCCTTGCCGTCGCCGAGGATCTCGGCGGCGTGAAAAGGCCATGGAAGGTCGCCGACGATAGCGGCCGCATTGTTCGCCTGGATTTGCAAACCATTGCGACGGACGCTGAACTCATGGAGGCGACAGCATGACGCCTCCCCTCACCTCAGCGCTTTTTCCGGGTCATGTGACCCATGCGCGCTTGAAGCCCAAGACCCATAAACTTGCCTACCGGATCTATTCGCTGCTTCTCGATCTCGATGAGCTGGAGATGCTCGACCGGAAATTGCGGTTTTTCTCCGTGGACCGGTTCAACCTGTTTTCATTTCATCGCAGGGACCGCGGCGACGGCAGCGCGATTGGCTTGCGCCGGCAGATAGAGACGGCAATGGCCGCGGCGGGTATCGCCGTGGATGGAGGGCCCATTCGCCTGCTCACCATGCCGCGCCTGCTCGGCTGGGCTTTCAACCCTCTCAGCGTGTTCTTTTGTCATGGGCGCGACATGTCGCTGAAAGCCATCCTCTGGGAGGTGGATAACACCTTCGGGCAACGACATGCCTATCTGATCCCGGTTGAGGCCGGCGAAGGTCCGGAAATCGTCCAGCGTTGCGACAAAGCCTTTTATGTCTCGCCCTTCATGGACATGAATCTGCGCTATGTTTTCCGGGTCATCCCTCCAGGTGACAGACTGAAGATCGTCATCGATACGTTCGACGATGACGGTATCGTCCTCACCGCCCGGCACCTTGGCCGGCGTGTCGAACTGACCGATGGCGCGCTTTTGAAAGCCTTCGCCACGATCCCCTTCCTGACGCTGAAAGTCGTTCTCGGCATTCACTGGGAGGCCCTTAAAATCTGGCTGAAGGGCGTGCGGCTCAAAAAACGTCCGCTACCGCCTGCCGAGCCTGTCTCCTTCGTTCATCCTTCATCGTCGCAAATCGAGGCCAGAATTCATGACCCCGTTTGAAAATCTCTCGGAACTACCTGCGCAGAATACGAGCCTCAAGGGCCGCCGCGGCATCGGCCTGTGGCTGATTAACCGGCTGCTCAACAATATCGACCGTGGTCGGCTGCGCATCATTCTTCCCGACGGCGGAACGATCGAAAAAGCCGGCAGATCGGACGGTATCGAAGTCGTTCTGGTGCTGCATAACTGGCGCGCGATCCGCCGGGTGCTCGTTAACGGCGATATCGGCTTCGCCGAAGGTTTCATCGAGGAGGACTGGTCCACACCGGACCTGACGGCGCTCATCCGTTTCGCTGCGCAAAATCGTGAGGCATTTGACCGCTCCGTGCGCGGCAGCAAGCCGATGCGCCTGATCAACCGCATGGCGCATCTTCTGAACGCCAATACCAGACGCGGCAGTCGCCGAAACATCGAAGCGCATTACGATCTCGGCAATGAGTTTTATCGGCAGTGGCTTGATCCCTCCATGCTCTACTCCTCGGCAATTTTTGACGAGACGACCCCGACCCTCGAGGCCGCGCAGCTGAAAAAACTCGAGCGCATTACCGAAAAACTGCAATTGGGTGAAAATCGCGATGTGTTGGAGATCGGTTGCGGCTGGGGCGCACTCGCCGTCCACCTTGCCACACGGCAGAATGCCAAGGTGACCGGCATCACCCTGTCCCCCTCACAGCTGCGCTGGGCAAAAAATGCCGCTGAAAAGGAAGGCAAGGCCGACCGGATCGATCTGCGTCTGCAGGATTACCGCGACGTCAAAGGGCAATTCGACAGCATCGTTTCCGTGGAAATGTTCGAAGCGGTGGGCGAAGCCTATTGGCCGAGCTATTTCGAAACGCTGAAACGCTGCCTGAAACCCGGTGGCCGCGCGGTGCTGCAAATCATCTCCATCGAGGAAAGCCGCTTCGACACCTATAGGCGCAACGCGGACTTCATTCAGAAATACGTCTTTCCCGGCGGTTTTCTGCCGTCCAATTCTGCCCTCGAACAATCGGTTGGACGTGCTGGGCTGAAAGTGACCGAGACGGACCTATTCGGTCAGTCCTACGCGCTCACCCTCGCAGAATGGCGCCAGCGTTTCCATGCAAAATGGCAGACGATCTCCCTGCTCGGTTTCGATGACCGCTTCCGGCGGCTGTGGGACTATTACCTCTGCTATTGCGAAGCAGGTTTTGCCGAGGGAGCGATCAATGTCGGCCTGTACACGATAGAACACCGATAAGGCGGGACCAACAGTGGAGAAAAACCATGAAAGTCAATGCATTGGCAATCTCATCCGCCCTCTTCCCGATGCTGGTTGGGCTCAGCGCGACAGCAGCCGAGATCGACGGCAACTGGGCGCGTGGCGATGGTAACGCGAAAGTGGTGATCGCCCCCTGTGGTGAGAAAATATGCGCCACCAACACATGGATCAAACCCGGCACGCCGAAAGAAAAAACCGGCGATCGCCTGATCATGGATATCAAGCAAAGCGATGCAGGCAGCTATTCGGGTACAGCCTTCGACCCACAGCGGGATAAGTCATACAAGATAACGGTGACCGTGAACGGCGACAACATGACCACAAAAGGCTGCATCGTGGCCGGCCTGCTGTGCAAGGGCATTAGCTGGACCCGGCTCGACTAACGCATGAACGCGGCCATTGCAGCAGCACTCGCCATCTCTCCATGCCCATAAAGGAAATATCGATGAAGACCTATCTTGCCGCTTATTTCTTGACCCTCGTCGCCTTCCTGGTGATTGATTTTATCTGGTTGAGCACCATGGCGTCGCGTCTTTATCGGCCGGCCATCGGCGATCTTCTCGCGGACAATTTCCGACTGGCCCCGGCGATCATTTTTTATCTCATCTACGCGGCTGGTCTCACCTTTCTCGCGGTCCGTCCGGCTCTGATGTCAGGGGAATGGACAACGGCGCTGTTCTACGGCGCGGTTGTCGGTTTCATGGCCTACGCCACTTACGATCTGACCAATCAGGCAACCTTGAAAAACTGGTCCACCACCTTGACCGTTGCCGATCTTCTGTGGGGAACATTCGTCTCCGCGACAGCGGCCACCATCGGTTATCTCATAACGGTACGCCTCCTCGGCCCGCTTGAAAATTCGGCAGGTGCGCCATGACAACGCTTGTTTTTGCTGACGGCCTAAGTCCGAACCCCTTATCACTCGTATGGCGTGAACTTCCTCTCCTGCATGTCTTGTCTTCCTGCGAGAGACAACCCTATAAAGGAGGAAAAGCAAGGAAGGTTCGAATGCAGGGAACAGAGATCGCAACGCTTATCAACCGCGTCGGCATGGGTGATCGTTCAGCATTCGTCTCGCTTTATCAGGCGACAAGCCCGAAGCTTTTTGCGATCTGCCTGAAGATCCTGCGGGACAGGACGGAAGCCGAAGAGGCGCTGCAGGAAATCTATATCAAGGTCTGGCAGCGCGCCCGGACATTTGCGGTCAATGCCGGCAAACCGGCGACATGGCTCGCCACCATCGCCCGCAACCACGCGATAGACACGATCCGTGCGCGTAAACCCGCAGGCGATGACATCGACGAAGCTTATGATCTCACCGACGAGAATATTCGTGATCCCGAACAACAGGTCGTTCTGGCCGATGAAGGCCGCAGGATCGATAACTGCATGCGCGAACTGGAGACCGTGCATGCACAGGCCGTACGCCGTGCCTATGTCGAGGGTCTGAGCTATCTCGAACTCGCCGATGAATTGCGTGTGCCATTGAACACGGTCAGAACCTGGCTGCGGCGCAGTCTTCTCAAACTCAGAGAGTGCATGCAGCGATGACAACGGGCGACCACAGCGGCGGAATGTACTCGCGCGATGAAATCCTCGCCGGCGAATATGTGCTGGGCGTCCTGTCGCTTGAAAAGCGCCGTGATGTGGAACGACGCATCCAGGACGACAGGGCTTTCGCACTGTTGGTGCAGCGCTGGGAATCCGAGTTTTCCGACTTCAACGCCGATTATGAAGAGCAGACGCCGAGCGCCGTCGTGCTTGCCCGGATCGAAGAGCGCCTGTTCGGCGGCAAGGCGCTCAATACGAATGGCAGCCTGTGGAACTCCGCATCTTTCTGGCGCTGGATATCAGTGGCCACCAGCGCCGCCGCCGTCGCAGCCGTCGTTTATGCTGCCTTCCCAGACCAGAGGCAAGGCACCCCTCCGCTCGTGGCCGAACTCGCAACAACCGACAGCCAAGTCAATCTTCTTGCTTCCTATGATACGGAATCGGGGAGAATGCATATCGTGCCCGTCGCAACTGGAAAGACAGACGAAAAATCACTGGAATTGTGGCTCGTCATGGATGGCGGCAAGACACGCTCGCTTGGCGTTTTCCAGCCGGGCACGAATGGCGACCTCATCATTCCGGCCGACATGCGCGGCAACATATCGGATGGCACGACCTTCGCAATCAGCGTGGAACCCTTCGGGGGCTCGCCGACCGGTCAGGCAACCGGCCCGGTCATCGCTGTCGGCACTGCACGGCATCTGTGAGGTTTCACACCGGTTTTAGCACCGCTTGAGAGAAGCTTCTGCGCCGCTCATCCTGGCGCTGGTAAAGGCGGATAATCGCTCCTTACCGCTTCTCATGCCATATCATTGCAAAACGCGTTCCCTGCCTCAGCTCGGGATGTGTATGCGTCTGCTCGACACGGGCACCGATATTCTGCGCCATGGCCATGATCAGCTTGGTACCAAGGCCGGTGCCGCGGGGCGCCGACTCCGGCTGCACGCCCACGCCGTCATCCTCGACGACGAGGACAAATTGCCCGTTTTCTTCAGAGAGATTGACGCGAACCACGCCGGTCTGGTCGGGATAGGCATATTTCAGCGCATTGGTCAGAAGCTCGGTAATGATGACTCCAAGCGCAACGGCATGATCAGCCTTGAGATCGATTTCGCAAAGGGAAGTCTCAACCGTGACGGAAGAAGAGCCGGGCACCGCCTGAAACAGGTCGCTGATAATGGAGGTCAGATAGGAATTCAGAGATACGAGACCGACATTGGCAGTATTATAAAGACTGCGATGCACGCCGGCGATGGCCGAAATCCTGCTTTGCGTTTCCAACAAAGCGGTTTCTGCTTCCTGCGATTTCACGGTGTTTATTTGCAGACGGATCATGGCCGACACCAGCGACAGGCTGTTCGCGACACGATGGTTCATCTCCTTGACCATCATTTCCGCGTGCTCTTTGGCCTTTATCAGCAAGCGGTCGGCCTCTTCCTTGGTCTGGCGCAGGCGATGGTTTTCCAATGCCTGCTCGATGGCCGTGAGCAGAAGCGGAAAGAAGTCGTCCCCGACATTCTTGATGACGTAGTCGGCAGCACCCGCTTTCAGCGCGTCTATGGCGATCTGGGCCTCGTTGGACCCCGTCACATAGAGAACCGGCGCCCTTGCCGGTATCGTCTGGATCGCGGCGAGAAATTCCATGCCCGTCGCCGTCTGGAAATAATGGTCGAGAACGACGACATCGAACTGCCCGTTTTGAAAAAGCTCGAGGCCGGAAGCTACGGAGGTGGCGTGAACCACCTCCATACCGTGACGACCAAGAACGCGGCTGGAAAGCCGCGCCAGAGCCGGGTCGTCGTCGACATACAAAACGCGCAAAGCCATCATGCCTTCAAGGTATCTGAATTACGGAAAAGAACAGGCCGAGATTTTTGATGGCATTGGCAAAGCCCTCATAATCGACCGGCTTGGTTATATAAACATTCGCGCCGAGATCATAGCATTTCTGAATCTCAGTCTCATCATCGGTGGTTGTGAGAACAACCACGGGCAAACGGCGGGTATATTCATTGCTCTTGATCTGCTCGAGAATATTGAGGCCCGACATATCCGGGAGATTGAGATCGAGCAGGACGAGAAGATAACGGTCCTTGCTGACAAGCCCATCCCGACTTTCGCCTAATATAAAGTCCAGCGCCTTGGCGCCGAGCGTAAAAGGCACGATCTCGTTGTTCACGCCGGCACGCCGCACGTTTTTCTCGATCAGCCGGGCATGGCCTTCGTCGTCTTCGATCATCACGATCGTTACTTCCTGACCGGTCGCTTTCATTTGTCGCTTTCCTTCGTCACGCGTCTGAGGTCACTCGGCATCAGCAGGATAAATGTGCTGCCTTCGCCAAGTTTAGACTCGACTTTAATGTCACCTCCTAAATTTCTGATTAGCGAACGAACATGCGCGAGACCGATGCCCTCACCCGGCTGATCCTGACTGCCCGCCCGGCGGAAGAGCTCGAAAACCCGTTCAAGATCCTGTTCGCCGATACCGCGCCCGTTATCGGCGACTTCGATACAAATCGCACCCCGTCCGGCCGGATAGGCCCGGGCCTTCAGCCTCAGCGGACGACCAGGCATCTGGTATTTCACCGCATTGTCGAAGAGATTTCCGAGTATCTGATCCAGAGATATCCGGTCGGTCACGATCGTCAGCTTCGGCGTTTCGACTTCGATCTCGCCGCCATTGGCGTTGATCTGGTGGCGTACCGTCTCAGACAGCGACGAAAGCAACGTTTCGATATCGACCTTCTCCGGCTGCAGCTTTCGCTGGCCGTCACGGGATATTTTCAGGATGGCGTTGATCAGCTGATCCATTTTGCGGGTGGACGAGCGGATGAAGCCTATGGCCTCGGGAATATCCTCTTCAACCGCCAGCCGCGCCTCACGGATAACATCCTCCGGCAGCGATTGGCCATCTGAGAGAACATAACGCGTCACCGGCTTCAGCGACGTATCGAATTCGGACAGGAAGCCCATGATATTGACGAGCGGCGCGCGCAGGTCATGCGTCACGATATATGCGAAGCGCTGGATTTCCTGATTGGCGCTGCGAAGATCGCGCGTTCTTTCCTCGACACGTTCTTCAAGATGACGATTGAGTTCATCGACATCCTCCCGCGACCTTGTCAGGGCACGGATATAGGTGAAGACGAGGAAAATCGAGCCACCGACCACAATGAGGATGGCAAGCGCACCGCCGACAGTGACCCAGCGGAGTGTGTTGGCGGCCTCCAGTTGATCCGCAACGATGATGCGCAGCCGATCGTCGGTGTCCGATTGCAGATCAGACAGAATGGTCCTGATCTCGTTCATGAAGCGTTTGCCGTCATTGTTGCGAACGACTTCAACCGCCTCCGTTATACGGCCAGCGCGCTGCAAATCGATGGTTTCGCGCGTCTCCGCCAGCTTCGCGTCGATTGCCTGCCTCAAGCCCGAAAGGGACTGTTTGTATTGTTCGCCTTTCAGAAGATCGAAAAGTCTCGACTGACGTTGGGGCAAACCACGCATGGCGTCTTCGTAAGGCACCAGATAATCGTTATTATTGGTGAGCAGATATCCTCTCTGGCCGGTCTCGATGTCCTGCATCGTCGTCAGCACATCCAAAACAGCGGCACGAAAACGTCGGAGTTCCGCCGTTTCCTGGGAATAGCGGTTATTCACCTGCACCAGCCACAACGACATGGAGACCATGCCAATCAAAATCGCAACACCCACGGCAAGCATCAAAAGGCTTCGTTGGGCAAACGGTGAAAAACCAGTCACAGAACCAAATTCCCGGTAGGCACGAATTAATTGTGCAAACTAGAGTAGGACGACACCGGAGGCGACTGTTTTCTTTTTGTTTATGGAGGGAACCAGGAGGAGACTTAAGGGTTGTGCAAGGTTGACTGGACGTATCTGGGCTGAGCCAAAATGACGAGAATGCGGTAACGATGAGCTATAATTTTCAGGGAAAACAAATCCTCGTCTTGGAGGACGATGCGCTTCTGGCGATGGATATGGAGGATTTTCTTTCCGATCTGGGAGTTAACGTCGTCGGGCCGGTTTCGCACATTGGTGCGGCCCTGGAGAAAATAAACGCCACCGATCTGGATGGTGCCGTCATCGATCTGAATTTGCGAGGCGAATTGTCCTTACCCGTCATTGAGGAGCTCAAGGCGGCAAACATACCCTTCGTCATCTGCAGCGGATATGCGGAGATACCCGGGGTCCGCGCGAAACTCGACGGGCTGACAGTTGTCTCCAAACCCTGCGATTTCGACAATCTGTCGCGTATTCTGGCGAATGAGTTTTCACTGACCAATTAGGTCGGGACCAACCAGGACGGGGCCAATCTCGGTCTGGTGCCCCACCCGCTTCTTTCCGTCTCTCGACTTAGTCCAGGGGAAAGATAACCCGATATTGCAGGCCGTCGGGATCATAGCGAATTTCGCTTTCCGCCTGCAATTCGTATTGCACACCCCTTGTTATAAGGGTTGTTCCAAATCCGGTATCCTGCGGCAAGGAAACAGGGGGGCCGCCGCTCTCCTGCCACCGCAGGTCGATGCAGTCGTTGCCGTCTCCGTTGAGAATCTTTTTCCAGAAAACCTCGACCTTTCCGTTTGCACCGGAAAGAGAACCGTATTTCTGGGCGTTCGTTGCCAGCTCATGCAGGATCATTCCGAGCGCCAGCGCCGATTTTGGCGACACATTCACGCCGTCCGGACCATCGAGCTCAACCCTGCTCGCAAAGGTATTATGCGGCTCGATCGCACGCTTCACGACATCCCGCAGGTTCGTCTCGCCCCAGTTGCTCTGAAAAAGCAGGGCGTGGCTCTCCGCAAGAGCACTCACACGGGCAACCAGCCGTTCTTGGTAATCCTTGATGGAAGTGCTGCCTTTTGCCGTTCTGCGAATGATGGAAACGACCATTGCCATCGTGTTCTTGACACGGTGGCTGAGCTCGCGGACGAGCAGCTCCTTGTGCAGCTCCGCCCGTTTTCGCTCCTGTTTCTCACGAGCTTCCGCCAGTGCGCGCTCGACAGCGGATGGCAATCTCACAAGCCGCTGCTTGAGGACATAATCCGTCGCACCACGCCGGAATGCATCGATCGCCGCATCCTCACCCAAAATGCCGGACACGAAAATGAACGGCGTATCAGGTCTGGTCTGCATGACGAGATCAAGCGCCGACATGCCATCGAAGTCCGGCAAGGAGAAATCCGCAAGAACGATATCGAACTGCTGTTTTTCCAGCGCCTCGATGAACGATGCCTTGCCGACCGCCCTCGTCACCGCAGGCGGCGGCGACAGTCGTGAAAGCTGTTCCTCGATCAGTTCCGCATCCACCGAGCTGTCTTCGAGGAGAAGAAGCCTGCTTGCCTCCATTCGCAACACCGTCTCATCCGCCATTGCGATGTGCACCCGGTGGCGGTTCGTTCAGGAGGGCCCAGAAGACGCCAAGATCCTGTATCGCCTTGAAGAACTGGTTGAATTCCACAGGCTTGACGACAAATGCGTTCACGCCGAGTTCGTAGCTTTTGACGAGATCCTGCTCTTCTCGGGACGACGTCAGCATGACGACGGGAATGTGCCGCAAGTGATCGCTGCCCTTGACCGTCTGCAAAACTTCAAGCCCATCCACTTTCGGGAGTTTGAGATCGAGAAGGACCACGGCCGGATCACCACCTGGCCGGTTGTGATGGCTGCCGGTGACATTCAGATAGTCGAGTGCCTCGGTGCCGTCACGCGCCACGACCACCTCATTTGCCAGCTGGCATTTCTCAAGAGCGGTCAGCGTTAGTTCCAGATCGCGTGGATTATCTTCCACGAGCAGAATGGGTCTGAGTTCAGGCAATTTTTTCCTCTTCAACTTTCGTAACCGGCAATGTGAAGGAGAACGTGGCTCCCTCACCGACAGTTCCCTCGGCACCCACCAAACCGTGATGGCGCTCGACAATTCGTCGCACCAGCGCAAGTCCAATGCCCGTTCCCTCGAAATCCTCTACCCGCTGCAGCCTCTGGAACACGCCAAAAAGCTTGCTGTAATAGGCCATATCGAAGCCAACCCCGTTGTCTTCGACCAAGTAAGTGACATCATCCTCGGTTTCAACCGCAGAAATGGTGATGATCGACACCGGCTCCCGGGACGAATATTTGATGGCGTTTTCAATGAGATTGTACCAGACCTGCCGCAGCAGGGTCGGATCCCCGAATATCACCGGCAATTCTCCAATCCGCCACTCGATCTTGCGATCGGAAACCGCGTGTGAAAGAGAGCGGCGAACTTCGCTCACCACCTTTTGCATGTCCACCGGTTTCAGGGTGAGTTGCGTTCGGCCAAGCTGTGAAAAATTCAGGAGATCATCCACCAATCTGCCGGCACCCAGCGCCGCCTCCGATATCATTTGCAGATAATGCACGGATTTCTCGTCCAGGGCATCGCTGCGCTCCCGCAACAACTGCGCAAACCCGACAATATGACGGAACGGCGCGCGCAGGTCGTGCGAAACGGAATAGGAAAAAGCCTCCAGCTCCTTGTTGGTGCGCTGCAATTCCCGTGTCAGATCCGCCATTTCCTCGGCCTTGCGCAATACAATGCCGATGATCGCGCCGCGAAGCTCCCTCGCTGCCGCAAGTTCTGGCTCCGACCAGGCCGACGACGTGTTGCGCAATTGCTCCTTCCAGATTTCAAAGGACTTGCGCGGATGAATGCGCCCGCTCTCCTGCACCGTCTTATGCGGATCACCGCCCCAGCGCACCGTTTTTATGACTTCCGACCGAAACCAGATGAGCCATCTGCCGTGCAACTCCGAAACCCGCATCGCAATAATGCCGCTGGCAACGGAAGCATAAGCCGCGGCGGCGGGGTAGTCGCCGGCAAGATTGTCGGTCGCGAAGACATCGGCGATCTCCCGTTCGCCAAGCCACAGAATCAATTCTTCAACCTGCTGGCGTGAGGGCGTCTTGCCAACCAGCTCGTAGTCGTCGCCCAGGACAAGCGCTGCGCCATCCGCGCCCACCTGTTTCAGCAGGTCTTCTCTTTCATTTTCGCCTCCCAGCAAGCCATCAACCCATTTTTCGGCGGCGGCCATGCCTTTCAAGAGCCGCGCCTGAATGTGGCCAAGCTCCACCCGGCGGGATGCATCCTGGGAACTCTGCTCCATCGCAATCCGCATCGACAGGAGTTGCGCTGCAAAATCACAGGCTTCACGCACGGCAAGGGATACTGAATGGGGTGTCGCGTGGTGGCAGGCAATCAAGCCCCAGAGAGTGCCATTGACGATGATGGACACCGACATCGAAGCGGCCGTGCCCATATTGCGCATATATTCGAGATGAACCGGCGACACGCTGCGAAGCTGTGAAAAGCTCATATCGAGCACCGCTCCCGTTTCCGCATTCACCTGCGGTCTGATCGCCACGGGCTTGTAATCGACATCGGGAATCATCCGCAGGCGATTGATGGTATAGAGCTGCCGCGCCTGCGGTGGGATATCGCCCGCCGGAAAGCGAAGTCCGAGGTAAGACGGCAAAGCCCCGCTTCCGGCCTCCGCCACGACATGGCCGCTCCAGTCCAGTCCGAAATCATAGATCAGAGTACGATCATGACCGCTGATCGAGGACACCAGTTGCGCCGTCCGAAAAAGCGCGTCCTCCAGCGACGGCGCGCTGTTCAGATATTTCGCCAGACTGGTGAGTTCACCCATCAGCCTTTCAGCCGAATCGCCCTCTCCTGCCTTTTCCACTTCAAGAATAACCAAGGTCCCGGATCGATGCGCCGAAACATCGAGTTTCCTTTCGGCCCAGGCATATCGGAAATTGCTCTCCTCGCCGGAGTACCAGGCGGACAGTGAGGAGATGAACGGCAAGATTGCGTCGGTGACAACCGCCCCGATTGGCAGGTCCACACCAATATAGTCGGCGAGATTATCGCTCGCCTGCACCACTGATAATTCCCGCGCGGACAGAACCACCAGGGCTCCATGTTCCTGAACAGCACCGGGAATGTGGATGGGCTCTGCGCCGCAACTATCCAGTTTCGGCGTATGTGAACTCATAACTTTCTCCAGCCGCTCTCTTTGCAAGAACGTTCGACCTGCTCAAAAGATGCGGCCAACCTATTGATTATTACAGGGATGTAAACGCTGGTTCCAGCAAAAAGCCAAATGACACAAATCAAGGCGAGGGTGCGATTTCTGGTGTGGGCACAGCCATGCGTGATCAGCGCCGCCCTTTCGGACGATGCGGCGATAGGAGCCACAACGCGCAAAACAAAACACCGGGAAACCGGCGTTTGATGAGCGTGATTTATTTTTTGGAAGGACGATCGCTGGAGCGGGTAGCGGGAATCGAACCCGCGTATTCAGCTTGGAAGGCTGCTGCTCTACCATTGAGCTATACCCGCGGTGGTGATTTCGATCCGTGCAGAATGGTGGAGGGAGTTGGATTTGAACCAACGTAGGCGTAGCCAACGGATTTACAGTCCGTCCCCTTTAACCACTCGGGCATCCCTCCAGCTTTCTGCTAGGATCGAGCGACCAAGCTCTACAGATTTCGCTGCGGCGAAGCGCCGTTGCGTCGTCTGTGGCGCGTATATGACGGCCTCGTTCGTTTCTGTCAACACGCCGTTTCACGAATTTTCGGGAAAAAATTCAATCCGCTTTGCAGCCCTGTGGATTATCGCGGGGGCTGGTGTGCGTCGCGTCGCAGAGATATAAGGCGCCATGAGCAAAGACGATCCAAACGACAAATCCACCCGCGATACGCACTACGCCACCCTGCGCCGTGCCGTGCGCGATGCCAAACGCGAGCGCGGCGAAATTCCGACCCCGCAGCAGCCGAAGCGCCGCAACCGTGGCGCCGAAGACTGGAAGCCGCCGCAGCTTGCGCCGGATCAGGTCCATCTTTACGGCCTGCACACCGTGCGCGCGGCGCTTTCCAATCCCGAACGGCGGCTCATCAAGCTGTCGGTTACCCTCAATGCCTTTGCGCGGCTGGATATCGGCGAAGCCGAAGCCCAGCCCTTCCCGGTCGAGATTGTCTCGCCGCAGGAGATCGACAAGGTGCTCGGCCCCGAGGCGATCCATCAGGGCGTGATGCTGGAAACCAGGCCGCTTCCGGTCAAGAAGCTCGACGCCTTGAAGAAAAGCCCGCTGATCCTGGTGCTCGATCAGGTGACCGATCCCCACAATGTCGGCGCCATCATGCGCTCGGCGGTCGCGTTCAATGCCGGCGCCGTCATCACCACCATCCGCCACAGCCCGACGGAGTCAGGCGTGCTGGCGAAGTCCGCATCCGGCGCGCTGGAACTCATCCCCTATATCCAGATCACCAATCTGGCCGATACGCTGGGCGAGTTGCACAAGCTCGGCTTCTTCTCGGTCGGTCTGGATTCGGAAGGCCCTGCCCCCATCGAGCAAACCTTCGCCGGCGCAAAGATCGCGCTGGTCCTGGGAGCCGAAGGCAAGGGCTTGCGGCAGAAGACCCGCGAAACCGTCTCGGCGCTCGCCCGTCTCGACATGCCGGGCGAGATCAAATCGCTCAACGTGTCGAATGCGGCGGCCATCGCCCTTTATGCAACGCAGCAATTTCTGGGCAAAGCGTCGTCCTGACGCTTGCCCTTCCTTGCGAAATAACAAAGCGCAACGCATGCTGCGTCTTTAACATTCGCAAGGAGCAAATCCCGACATGACCGACCTGCCCATCAAACCGACTGGCGAGTTGACGCTGAGGACACTCGCCATGCCGGCCGACGCCAACCCGGCCGGTGATATTTTCGGTGGCTGGGTCATGTCCCAGATGGACTTGGCAAGCGGCATCCGCGCTGCGGAACGGTCCCGCTGTCGCGTCGTCACGGCAGCGGTCAAGGAGATGGCCTTCGAACTGCCGGTGAAGATCGGCGACACGCTGTCGATCTATACCGATATCGCCCGTCTCGGCCGCACCTCGATCACGCTGACGGTCGAAGCCTGGGCGCAGCGCTCGCGTTACAACAAGCTGGAAAAGGTCACCGCCGGCACCTTCATCATGGTGGCGATGGACGAAAACGGGCAGCCGACGCCCATTCCTCCGGCGGAGTGAACACGATGGAGGCCGCCGTCAACGCCGCAGAAGCCTATTCGCACATCCGTGCGGTCATGGGCATGGTGGTCGGCCTCAGCCTTGCGCGTCTGCTGACCGGCCTTGCCGGTTTCGTGCAGCATCCGAAGAAGGAGCGCATCTACCCGCTGCATATCGGCTGGGTGGCGTTCCTGTTTCTGATGCTGGTGCATTTCTGGTGGTGGGAGCATCGGCTTTCCGCCACTGGTCATGTGCTGGATTTCGGCGCCTTCCTTTTCCTCATCCTGTTCTGCTCGCTGTTCTATTTCCTCTGCGTGCTGCTGTTTCCCACTGATATGAAGGAATACAAGGGATACGAGGACTATTTCTTTTCCCGAAAAAGCTGGTTTTTCGGGTTTCTGGCCGCGCTTTTCGTCACTGACGTCGGCGACACGCTGCTGAAGGGACATGACTACCTCGCCTCGCTCGGGCCTGAATATCTCATCCGCACTGCTATTTACGTTGTCCTGTTCATAGCGGCCGCCTTCATCGACAATCGCCGCTTTCACAGGTTTCTGGTGATCTTCGCGCTGGTCTACCAGATCGCGTGGATTTTCCGCACCTACGACCTGCTGGCCTGAAGAACGCCCCCACCGTGTATCGTCATTGTGTCGCGGTGACATTTCGCCGCGAATATGACATTGCGATTGCATGGGATTCATTCGCAGGATCATGCAGGACAGGAGTTCGGCGGGCGCCATCGCCACGCTGGCGATTCTGCTTTTCCTGTTGCAGGGTCTCGCCAGTGGCCTGACCACCGGTAACATGGCAATGGCCGCGCTGGCGGCGGATGAAATCATCTGCTCCAGCCACATGCCGGAAGGCGGCGCGGGCAAGCAGGATCCGGCGGGCAAGATCGTCGGCGACTGCTGCGGCACGCTCTGCCGACTGGCATCGGCCACGATCGCTACTCTTCCGGTCACGCCCGTAGAACGCGCGGATCGGGTCATTGCGAGCGGTGAAGTCGCCTTTGTGAACTTCGACGCCGCATTGCCGCCTTCGCCACCCAATCTGGAATCGCGTCCACGCGCACCACCCACCTCTCCGCACGCTTGAGACCTCCCCGGCCCGCCGGAAATCCAATCTTTTGCGGAGACATTCATGTCCGTCACGACCTCTTTCGAGGGCGAGCGCGCACCTGCGCAGTCCTCATCCATCAATCTTTACCGCGCCGTTTGGCGCTGGCATTTTTATGCCGGTCTACTCGTCCTGCCCTTCATGATATCGCTTGCCGTCACCGGCGCGCTTTATCTCTTCCGGGACGAATTCGACAATCTCATCCATTCCGATCTGAAGCGGGTGGAGGTGGTGCAGAACGCACCGAAAGCGCTACCTTCCGAAATCGTCGCTGCGGCGTTGGCAGCCGTGCCCGGTACCGCCGTCAAATATACGACATCAGCCGATCCGGGTGCTTCCACGGAAATCACCGTCAATACGGACGACGGCAAGCGAGCGGTTTACGTCAATCCCTATACGGCTGAGGTTGCCGGTTCACTGCCCGATCGCGGTACTGTCATGTGGACAATCCGTTATCTCCACAGCCTGAAATATTTCGGCACTTATGCCCGTTATCTGATCGAGATCGCCGCGGGCTGGTCCATCCTTCTTGTTGCCACCGGCATCTATCTCTGGTGGCCGCGCAAGCAGACGGGCGGTGTCGTCACCGTGCGCGGCACGCCGAAGAAGCGCGTGTTCTGGCGCGATACCCATGCCGTCACCGGCATTTTCGTGGGCTTTTTCATCGTCCTCCTTGCGGTCACCGGCATGCCCTGGTCGGGCGTCTGGGGCGCGAAGGTCAATGAATGGGCGAATGGCAGCAATTTCGGATACCCGGCCGGCGTGCGCACCGATGTTCCGATGTCCGGCGAACATCTCGATCACATAGCCAAGACCAGCTGGTCGCTGGAACAGGCGAAGGTGCCGGAATCCACCGCATCCGCCACCGGGCAACCAATCGGAATAAATGCGGCCATCGCACGTTTCGACGGACTTGGTCTTGCCGCCGGTTATACCGTCGCGCTACCGACTAAACCCACCGGCGTCTATAGCGGCTCGGTCTATCCCGACGACCTTTCAAAGCAGCGTGTCGTCCATCTCGATCAATATAGCGGCGAGCCGCTGATCGACATGAGCTACACCGATTACGGTCCGCTTGGAAAGGCGCTGGAATGGGGGATCAACGTCCATATGGGCCAGCAATTCGGCGTCGCCAACCAGATCGTACTGCTGGCAGCGTGTTTCGGCATCGTCCTGCTTGCCGTTTCCGCCGGCATCATGTGGTGGAAACGCCGCCCCAGAGGTTCGCTCGGTGTGCCACCCTTGCCGCAGGATAAACGCGTCCTGCGCGGCCTACTCGCCATGCTTGCCATCGGCGGCATCCTGTTCCCCCTGGTTGGCGCAAGCCTGCTGATCATGCTTGTTCTGGATCAGATCGTACAGTCCCGCCAGAAGCAACGCGCAGCCTGAAAGAATACGGCCGGGAGAGTTTCCCCCGGCCGTATACTTCTGAATTGCGGGCGGTTTGGCAGAAGCTGGCCTAGAACATCGTATTGTTGTTTGCAGCCTTTTCCGGCACCGGCTGGATGACGTCCCAATGTTCCGTGATCTTGCCGTCGGTCACCCTGAAAATATCGACGATGGCGGCTCCGCGAGCACCCTCTTTATCCGTGGAATGGATATGCAGGTAAACCAGATCGCCATCCGTGGCGCTGCGCACGATCCGGGATTTTGCCTGCGGGTTTTCCTTGAAAAAGCCGGTGAAATAATCGACGAACGGCTTCTTGCCATCGGGTACCATGGGATTGTGCTGCTTGTAGCTGTCGACGATGACGGCGGCGCCCTTTGCGACTTCATGCTTGTTGAAGACGGTGTCGTAAAACTCGATCACCAGCTTGCGGTTGGCTTCTTCCTGGGCCAGATCGCGTTTGGCGGTTTCGGCCAGAACCGGAGCGGCCATCAGCGCGGGTGCGAGCGCAAGCGTGGCGATGGCGAGACGGCGTGTCACGAAATTCATGGCTGATACCTCTCAATAACCGACGGTGAAACGCTGGCGGGAATGCTGCGGCTTTTCGATTTCATCGACAAGGGCGATGGCGTAGTCCTCGAAAGAAATACGGCTGCCCTGGTCATTGCTGAGAAGGTTGTCCTTGCCGATCCGGAATTTCCCGGTTCTCTCGCCCGGCACGAATTCGGCTGATGGCGACAGGAAAGTCCAGTCGAGCTGCTTTTCCTGTTTCAGCTTGTCCAGGAATTCCGCACCCTTCGTTGCTTCGGCCTTATAGGCGGCGGGGAAATCCGGCAGGTCGACCACACGCTGGCCCGGCGCGATTTCAAGGCTGCCGGCGCCGCCGACCACGAGATAACGCTGAACGCCGGAGGCGCGCACCGCCTCGATCAGCGTTGCGGGATCGCTGGCGGTAAAGTGAACCGAACTGATCACGGCATCGTGACCCTTCAGCAGTTCCGAAAGCGCCGCCGGATCGAAAACATCGCCCTTCTTCGCCACCACATTTGGCAGGGCGGCGATCTTTTCGGGGTTGCGGGCGATCGCCGTGACCTGGTGTCCGCGATCGGAAAGTTCCTTCAGGATACGGGATCCGGCATTGCCGGAAGCGCCGATGAGTGCGATTTTAGCCATGGCTTGTTTCCTCTGCTGTTATCGTCATTAGTCTAAATAATAGACCGTAAAGCAAAGCTATGGTATCGCGAGGCTGGCCGCAAGAAGTCAGCCGCCGGTGATCTGGTCACATGGCGATGACCTTGAGGCGCTAAAATGGGCAAGGGGTAAGGACAATGCCGGATACACAGACCAATGAAATCTTCGCTTTCGAGCAGCCCTGCCCCATCCGCGACGTGCTGGACCGCATCGGCGATCAATGGAGCCTGCTGGTTCTCGAAGCCCTTCAGGGCGGAGTTCTGCGCTTCAACGAGCTGAACCGCAGGATCGACGATATTTCCAAGCAGATGTTGTCGCGCACGCTGAAACGGCTGGAAGAGGACGGCTTCATTCGCCGCACGCTTTATGCCGAGGTGCCGCCGCGCGTGGAATATGAGCTGACCAATCTCGGCCGTTCTTTTCTGGTGCCTATGCAATTGCTGGTGCAATGGGCCGATGAGAACCATGTCCGCATCTGCAAGGCACGCGTGGAATATTCGGAAAACGACAATCGCGGCTGAGGCACCTCTCCAGCCGCCGCGCAACGCATCCATCCGAATTTCGTTCCGCCGCTTCGTTTCCTTTTTGTACTCATTTTTTCACCGCCTCCCCTTTTCTTTGCGCGTGACTCCCTCCATATTTCGCCGATGGCCAGATCACCGAAAAACACCACCTCCTCGCGTCAGGGCTTCGAGGAAGCTCCGCAATCGTCATTCGAAGGCGCGCCGCTGAGCGGCAGCGTTGCCGACTGGGTAAAGCAGCTTGAGGCGGAAGCCGAGGCGGGCTCGGTGGAAACCCAGCGCGAAATCGCCTCGAAAGCCGGCAAGCACCGCAAGAAGATCGAGATCGAGGCGCGCAAGGAAGCGGAAAAAGCGGCCCCGAAGACGGCGAAGAACACCACAGCGTCCAAGACAGCGCGCGGCGTCTCCATCGGCGCGTCGAGCGATCCGAAAACCCGCGCCGCCGCCGGTCTCAATCCGGTAGCTGGGATGGACGTCTCTCTGGAGGAGGCGGCCAACCTCGCACCGGGTGCAGTCACCGCCACCGTCGAGGCGCTATCGGCGCTGATCGAGAGCGGCAATCCGCTGTTCAAGGACGGCAAGATGTGGACGCCGCATCGGCCGGCCCGTCCGCCCAAATCCGAAGGCGGCGTTACCATCCGCATGGACTCGGAGTACCAGCCGGCCGGCGACCAGCCGACGGCGATTGCCGATCTCGTGGAAGGCATCAATTCCGGCGAGCGCAGCCAGGTGCTGCTCGGCGTCACCGGTTCGGGCAAGACCTTCACCATGGCCAAGGTGATCGAGGCGACGCAACGCCCGGCCGTCATCCTTGCGCCGAACAAGACGCTGGCGGCGCAGCTCTATTCCGAATTCAAAAACTTCTTCCCCGACAATGCGGTGGAATATTTCGTCTCCTATTACGATTATTACCAGCCGGAAGCCTATGTGCCGCGCTCCGACACCTTCATCGAGAAGGAATCGTCGATCAACGAACAGATCGACCGGATGCGCCACTCCGCCACCCGCTCGCTGCTGGAACGCGATGACTGCATCATCGTCGCTTCGGTTTCCTGCATCTACGGTATCGGCTCGGTGGAAACCTACACCGCCATGACCTTCCAGATGCAGGTGGGCGACCGGCTGGACCAGCGCCAGCTACTGGCCGACCTCGTGGCCCAGCAATACAAACGCCGTGACATGGATTTTCAGCGCGGTTCGTTCCGCGTGCGCGGCGACACGATCGAAATCTTCCCCGCCCACCTTGAGGATGCCGCCTGGCGCATCTCGATGTTCGGCGACGAGATCGATTCCATCACCGAATTCGACCCGCTGACCGGCCAGAAGA
This sequence comes from Agrobacterium sp. El2ro-1b, assembly GCF_048298475.1. Classification (NCBI taxonomy): domain Bacteria; kingdom Pseudomonadati; phylum Pseudomonadota; class Alphaproteobacteria; order Hyphomicrobiales; family Rhizobiaceae; genus Agrobacterium; species Agrobacterium sp. El2ro-1b. Next base: position 1,689,557 of record NZ_CP103458.1, read on the forward strand.
CCGGCGATCTGCAATCCGTCAAGATTTACGCCAATTCTCACTATGTCACCCCGCGCCCGACGCTGAATGGCGCGATCAAGTCGATCAAGGAAGAGCTGCGGGTCCGCCTCGCCGAACTGGAAAAGGCCGGACGCCTGCTGGAAGCCCAGCGGCTGGAGCAGCGCACCCGTTACGATATCGAAATGCTGGAAGCGACCGGCTCCTGCGCCGGCATCGAGAATTATTCGCGTTATCTCACCGGCCGCAATCCCGGCGAACCGCCGCCGACTTTGTTCGAATATATCCCTGACAACGCCCTGCTGTTCATCGACGAAAGCCACGTCTCCGTCAGCCAGATCGGCGGCATGTATCGTGGCGACTTCAGGCGCAAGGCGACGCTGGCGGAATACGGCTTCCGCCTGCCCTCCTGCATGGACAACCGCCCGCTGCGCTTCGAGGAATGGGACGCGATGCGCCCGCTCACCGTCGCGGTTTCGGCCACCCCCGGATCGTGGGAAATGGAACAGTCCGGCGGTGTCTTCGCCGAACAGGTCATCCGCCCCACCGGCCTCATCGATCCGCCGGTGGAGGTGCGTTCCGCCCGCAGCCAGGTGGACGACGTTCTCGGTGAAATCCGCGAGACCGCCGCCAAGGGTTATCGCACGCTCTGCACCGTACTGACAAAGCGCATGGCCGAGGACCTGACCGAATATCTGCATGAACAGGGCGTGCGCGTCCGTTACATGCACTCTGATATCGACACGCTGGAACGCATCGAGATCATCCGCGACCTGCGCCTTGGCGCCTTCGACGTGCTTGTTGGTATCAACCTGCTGCGCGAAGGTCTCGATATTCCCGAATGCGGTTTCGTGGCCATTCTCGATGCCGACAAGGAAGGTTTCCTCCGTTCGGAAACCTCGCTGATCCAGACCATCGGCCGCGCCGCCCGTAACGTCGACGGCAAGGTCATCCTTTATGCCGACAACATCACCGGCTCGATGAAGCGGGCGATGGAGGAAACCTCCCGCCGCCGCGAAAAGCAGATGGCCTACAACGCCGAACACGGCATCACGCCGGAATCGGTCAAGGCGAAGATTTCCGATATTCTTGATTCTGTTTATGAGCGCGACCACGTAAGGGCCGATATTTCAGGCGTTTCCGGCAAGGGCTTCGCCGATGGCGGCCATCTGGTCGGCAACAATCTGCAGGCCCATCTCAACGCACTCGAAAAATCCATGCGCGACGCCGCAGCCGACCTCGACTTCGAAAAAGCCGCCCGCCTGCGCGACGAGATCAAACGCCTCAAAGCCGCCGAACTCGCCACCATGGACGACCCCATGGCCAAGGAAGAGGCCAAATCGCTCGAGGGTGGCGGCAAGTCCCGGAAAAGCGGAACGAGCGCCCGCCACGCGTCGATCTCCCCCCTTGAGGGCGAGATGTCCGGCAGGACAGAGGGGGGTAACGCCGCGAACGAAAGCAGCAACTCCCTCTTCGCCAAACCCTCTCTGGACGAAATGGGCCCCGGCTCGGACGCCGGAAAGCCGCTATTCCGCAGAAACTCGCTGGACGAAATGACGGTGGGAAGAACCGAGAAGCCCGTGCGCGGCGCGGTGCCCGACAAGCCCGAAACAGAAGCCGGCAAACGGTTCTCACCGCTACTGGAAGGCCAGCCCGAGCGTGCCGCCGATGATCCGAGACCGCTGGTCCGCGGCAAGATCGGTGCGGGTTCCTACGAGGATGCGGGGGAGCAGAAGCGAAAAAGCCGGACGAAGGGCAAGACGGGACGGCCGGGGCGATAAGCCACTGGCTCCGGTCCCAACTCACCATCGCTGCGACCGTCGCTTGCATTTATAAAATGGCCAACAGGGAAACACGGCATGGTTCGAAAAAATCTGGCGGCCCTGTGTCTCTTCCTATCCTGCAAAGCAGCGCTTGCCGGGCAGATCGAAGACGCTACCTTCCACAGCCCAGCGCTGAACGCGCCGCTTCCCGTCAACATCTACCGCCCGGATGGCGCACCGCCCGAAAACGGCTGGCCGGTGCTTTATCTTCTGCACGGCCATGATGGAGACCAGAACAGCTGGCGCGATCTCGGCAATATCGAAAAGACGCTCGATACGCTCATCGCAGCCGGCGCCATCCGGCCGCTGGTTGTCGTCATGCCCGGTGTCAAGAATAGCTGGTACGTGGATTCCGCCGCTGTCGGCGGCCCCGGCGATTACGAAACCGCCTTGACCGGCGACCTGCGCCACCAGATCGAAAAAACCCTGCCGGTGCGCAAGGATCGTCAAGGCCGCGCCATCGCCGGCCTCTCCATGGGCGGTTTCGGCGCATTGCATCTGGCCTACGGTCACGAAGACCTCTATGGCGCCGTCGCCAGCCTGTCCGGCGCCATCTGGCAGAACGTCCCCGCCTCCGATCTCGACAAGACGCCCGCCGAACTGAAACTCATCCAGGACAGCGCCTTTTTCCATCAGGTCGACCGTACCACGATCACCAGCGGTATCGTGCTGCCTTCAACCGGCGATCATTTTTCCGGCGCCTTCGGCACGCCATTCGACGCCAGGCTCTTTAACGAAAAGAACGTCTTTACGCTCGTCGCCCAGCACGTCGCCGAAAGCGAGGACCTTCCCGCCACCTATCTGACCGTCGGCGACGATGATGGCTTCTTCCTCTGGCGCGGTGCCATCGCCCTGCACGAGACGCTGCAGGCCGACAAACGCAAATCCGAATTGCGGGTGACCGATGGTGATCATGTCTGGTCGGTATGGAAGGTTTCGATCATCGATGCGTTGAAGTTTGTGGATGGGGAATGGGATAAGGCAGTCGACATCGCCGGCGATTGAGGCATGGACCTCCCCAGACACACCGATCATTTTCCGGTTCCTTTCTTTGCGCTCTTTCCCGCAAGGTTCAACGCCACCGCAGCCCGGATCAGTGCCACCAGCGCCTCCTCATCCACGACATCCCCCTCGTGAAAATCAATCGCCCGCCGCGTATTGCCTTCCAGGCTGGAATTGAACAGGCCCATCGGGTCATCAAGCGAAGCGCCCTTCGCAAATGTCATCTTCACGGCGTTCTTGTAGGTTTCACCCGTGCAAAGGATACCGGCATGCGACCAGACCGGCACGCCGCGCCACTTCACCTCTTCAATCACCTCGGGATCGGCTTTCAGGATCACCGCGCGGATGCGTGCGAGCATATCACCGCGCCAATCGTCCAGCTCCGCGATTTTACGGTCGATGACCTCAGATGCTGCGGTCTCCTGCGCATCTTTTTCCGTAACCGTTTTTGCCATGATGCCCTCCCGATTTCGCCGCGCCGCCATTCCCGGCCTGCTGCGCATCTGTTCCTTCTTTCAGCATAGACCAAATTTTCCTCCCCTCCCATGCGGAACCAAATCCGCCTCCCGCCGTTTCCTCCCCGAACGCAATGTTCAGCATACAAAGGGAAGAAACATCATGAAAATCAATGTCATCGCTCTCGCTGCCGCAGCAGCGCTCTCCTCTTCCGTGGCCTTTGCCCAGACGGCAACCACGGCCCCTGCTGCCGGCGCGGACGCCACATTGTCGGGCCCCGGCATCACCATGGGCACCAAGGCCAGCGGCCCGCTGAAGTTCGTCAATGTCCAGAAGACCGATCTCACCGCCTCCCAGCTTGACGGCATGGACATCTATAACGCCCAGAACGAGAACATCGGCGAGATAGAGGATGTGGTGATTGGCGACGGCAAGTCGGTGATCGGTCTCGTCGCCAGCGTTGGCGGCTTCCTCGGCATCGACAAGAGCTATGTGGTGCTCGACCCGGCATCCGTAGCGGTTCACAACGACAACGGCACCTGGAAGGCCTATGTCGACACCACCAAGGACGCGCTGCAGAACGCCCCCAAGCTCGACTACGACAAGCTGGACGACTGATTACCCCTGTGGTTGTTCACTTGTTTCCCCCGCGCCGAGGCGCGGGGGTTTTCATATTGACCATTCCGCGCAGCAACCGGTTATTCTCTCCCGGCATCCCCTTGCCTGACAGACACTTGCCTAGGAGCCCGGCCCTCGCCTATCTTCGGCGCGCAAATCACCAAGGATCGATGCGTGCCCGCCCATAGTCTCTTTTCCCTTTCCGTCAGCGCCGCCCTGTTGCTGAGCGCCCTTCCGCTGTCAGCCCAGTCCACGGGCTGGAAACCCGCCGAACAGATCAAAACCTATGCCATCAGCGGCAATAGCGGCGGCGGGCTCTACCAGTCCATTGGCGAACGTGGCCCGACGGCCGGTGTGCAGGCGATTGCCCACACCACCTTCAAGCTGACATGGCGACGGGATTATCGTCCGCAGCCGGATGGCGCCTGCGTGCTGGCCACCGCAAAGCCCAATCTCACCATCATCTACACCTGGCCGAAAGCGCCGGCCAACCTGCCGCCCGCTGTCGCCGCCAGCTGGAAGACCTTCATTTCCGGCGTCGAAACCCATGAGCGCGTCCATGGCGAGCATATTCTCGATATGGTGAAGAAGATCGAAGCCTTCAGCACCGGGCTGAGAGCGGAGAACGATCCCAAATGCCAGAAGGTGCGTGTGGTTCTGCAGCAGCGTCTGGGCGAGCTTTCCAATGAGCAGCGCCAGCGCGGCCGCGATTTCGACCGCGACGAGCTTTCGCCGGGCGGGCGGGTGCACCAGCTCATCCTCGCGCTGGCCAACGGCCCCTGAGCGGCCGGGTTTATTCCGCCGCTTCGCCTTTCAAAAGAGGTTCGGTGAGCGTCACGGTCTCCAGCTCGTAGGAATAACCTTCCAGCATCGTATAGGCCTGCTCGATCGCCTCGATCTGGGTTTCGGCGTTGCGGATGGCTTCGGCTATGGACTGGCTGCGGGCACGCAGCATGGAGCTCAGCACATCCGTTTCCGGCTTGCGACCCAGACGATCCATGTGTTTGCGCACCCGCGTGCGGTGCCGCTCCAGCTCGAGAATATGGAAACGGCTTTTCAAAATATCGTCCGTCAGCTTGCGGCGCATGGCCGCGACGGGATCGAAACTGCCGGGTTCACGCTCATCCAGAATGAATTCATTGACCAGCGTTTCCAGCATCAGCAGGCCCTTGAGGTCCTTGGCGTCGGCAAGCTGCGGATCGTAACCCGTATCGTCGAACACCCTGCGGCGCACCGGATCCTTCAGAAGCTCATAAGCCGTTTGCAGGCGCGCAAATTGCTCGCCATCACCGCCGCTGTCGGGATGCGCGGCCTTGGCCACCTTGCGGTAGGCCGTCTTGATCGCCGCCTCGTCGGCATCGCGCTCCACGCCAAGCAAAACATAGGGATCGATCACAAAAACACCTTCAAACGCAAACTGTTACCCGCATGCCCGATGCCACGCTCCTGAGGCCTGCCGGCGGATCATAGGCCAATTCCACCCCGTGCGGCACCCCGTCCCGGCTTTTAAACCGGCAAAGCCCACACAAAGCTGCGCGGCACAACGCACGGGAAAGCCCTTGATGCCCAAATTTGTCGGACAGAAGGCGACTATAATGACGGGCGGGACAAAATTGTGGAAAGCGATGGCAAAACATGCCGCGTCATTCGGCACCCTCTCTGCCGCTGCCCACTGGAAAATATCTTTCAAGGGAGCATATCAGGCGCATTTTCAGGGCCTTATGGTGGAAAGCCGCCAACAGGTGTAAGCTCGGCTTTTGGATCTGAAGGGAGGACGATCCGATGCCGCAAACCATTACCCAGACCGTCACGGACTACGTCCATGCCATGGCCTATGCGGATGAGGGCCTGATGCGGGATGTATTCGATCCTCGCGCCAGCATCGTCGGCACCTTCGAAGGTGAAATCGAATGGCTGTCGCTTGAAGATTTCGTCGGCCAGATGCGCAAGAGCGAACGCGGGCTGCCCGGCCACGATCCCGCCTTCGAAATCATGGGCATCGACAAGGAGGGTGACAGTGCCTCGGTAAAGCTCACAACCCGCTTCGACGGCATGGATTTTTACGAATATCTGTCCCTGCTGGAACGCGACGGCAGCTGGTCGATCGTGCACAAGCTTTATCACATAAAGCCATAGGATCATCAAAACAGAGGTGAAAACGGGGAAAAGAAAAGGCTAAGCCTTTGAAAATACTGGTGCCCCCGACAAGGTTCGAACTCGTGACCCCCTGATTACAAATCAGGTGCTCTACCAACTGAGCTACAAGGGCAAGCCAGTGCCTTGCCAACTATCAGATTCTGACTTGGTGTAAAGCAAAAATTATCTGCGGCTCGTCGCGCAGGCCTCTTTTTTACACCGTAATCTCACGGACGTATCCGCCTGATCGCTATTAAAGCAAAAGGCTCATAAAATAAGCGAAGTATTTACGCGGCGAAGCTAACATGGCGACAGACCATAACCTTTCCAGCGAGAATAACGCACCCGATGCGCGCGAGCATACAGAAAATCCAGCTGACAGGCACAATCGTTATTGCCGTAAGCGCCGTCCTGCTGGCTACACTTGCCGCGCTGCCCAGCGTTTCCAACTATCTTCGTTATCGAACGAACGCACAGCAACTGAACCGCTTTGAAACCGCGCTGCAATCCGCATGGCTGGTCTCGGCCGAGCGCGGCCCGGCCAATAACCTGATGGCGGCCACTTCTGCGGATGCAAGCCTGATCGAGCGCCTGGCCGTTGCGCGCAAGGCGACAGACGACAAGCTGTCTCAGGTCGAGTCCTCCTTCGCCGAAGAAATCAAAACGCAACCCGGCTTGGCGAAGTCACTTGCGGAAACCCGTCAGAAACTCGCACAATCGCGAGAGGCGGTGGACGCGGTTGCCGCCCTTTCCCCGGAAGCGCGCAGCTACAGCGCCATGGCCAACGCCATTCAATCGATGTTCAAGGCGGCCGATAGCGTCAACCTGCTCCGCGGCAAGGCGGCGCGCGCCATCATCACGAAAACGCCCGATGTCGCGATCGATATCGCAATGACCGGCACCGCCGGTGTCATGCGCGACAGAATCGGTCGCCTCGGCTCTTACGTGGTGATGAGCCTGCAGGCAAACAGGCAGGACAGATTAAGTTATCGCGCGAAGTTCGACACCGAGATGCAGAGCGTCATGCTGGTGAAATCCTCGCTGTGGAACTACACCGCCGCCTATCTGTCGACACCGCGTCTCGACGCCGCGTTTCGCGATTTCGACACCTACTATTTCGGCCAGTCGCTTCGCTACGCGCAGAATACGATTGCCATCGTCGTACCCTCAGCACTTCCAAGCATCCGCGATTTTTCCGAAAACTACATTCAGGGCATGCGGTCATCAGATCAGCTGCGTGACCTTATCCTCGCCGAAACCCGCGCGCGAATCGAAAAGAACAAGCAACAGGCGCTTATCTATGGCCTGGCGTCGCTCTTTCTCGCCTTGATCGCCGTTCTGGTCCTGCTGCGCCTCACGTCGGTCTATAAAACGGCGCTGTTCCAGCCCATGCAGTCTGTCCTGGCGCAAATCTCCGCGATAGCGGCTGGCGATCTTTCGGAGGCTCAGCGCCAGACCGGCGTTGCCCCGGAAGTGACGAAGATGTTCAGGGAATTGGATTTCCTGCGCGAGCAGCTTCGGCAGAAGGGGGAAATGGAGGAACAGCAGCGCGCACTGTCAGAACAGCTCCGCACGCTTTCCGAAACCGATGCGCTGACCGGCGTCTTCAATCGCCGCGCGCTGGAAAAGTCCGTTCGGGCCATTTTGAGTGGTGATGAGCAATATCAGTCGCTTAGTGTCATGATTATCGATATCGATCACTTCAAGTCGATCAACGACCGCTATGGCCACGCCATGGGCGACCTTGCGCTGCAAAAGACGGCAAGCCTTTTAAAGGGCGCCTTGCGCAAGACCGATATTCTGGCCCGCTACGGCGGCGAGGAATTCGTCGTCGTATTGCAGGATGTCAGCCACGCCACGGCGACCGCCACCGCCGACCGCCTTCGCCGCCTGATAGAAGTTCAGACTTTCGATGAACAGACCGGCTTGTCACTGACGGCAAGTTTCGGCGTCGTCTGGCAGGAGGCGCGCGCCATCAACAGCTGGGACGAGTTGATCGCCATCGCCGACGATCGGCTTTACGAAGCCAAGCGTGCGGGCCGAAACCGGGTATGGGCAACCTATTTCCCGAAGGTTGCGAACGGCTAGGCGGCATCGCCGGTGACAAGTTCCACCGCGACCTAGATCAGATCCAGCGTCATCACAACGGGGCAATGGTCGGACGCCTTCGGGCGATCCCAGCCGGTGCGGGGGTAACGCTCCACCTCCTGCCCCGGTGGAAAAACCGTGCGGAAAGGTTGCCCGTTGCGGATGATTTCAGGAACATGGGTGGCGCTCATTTCCGCCAGGCGCGGGGAAAGCCAGACATAATCGAGCTGGCACAGATGCTGTTCCTGCGGCCCGCGCGAATGGTAGAGCGTCCAGCGATCCATGACGTCGCGGCGCGTCATCGGATTGACCACGAAACCATCAGCCGTGAAGATATCGAGCGCACTGCGCTCCTCCTTGACGGGCGTGAAACCGTAGCCGCTGCGCCTGTCGCCGGAAATCGCAACGCGCTCCTGATAGTCGTTCATATCGCCGCAGATCGCGAAATTCTTGTTGCGGGTATTGCCCACACCCCAGCGGTTTTCGATGATGCGGCGAACCGCCATGGCTTCCGCCTCGCGGATCGGCATGGTCGCGATCCGCGCATCCACCGCATCGCGGGCATTGGTCATGGATTTGAAATGTGTGACGTAAAGCGTCAGCGGCTTGCCGCCGATCCGGAGGTCAAGTTCCAGGCAATCCCGTTTGAAAATCTTGTCATCGATCTGGTTGGTCGCGGCGAGTGCGGGATTGAAGAGATCGAGGTTGCGATAGGTCAGCGCCGCATGGCTCTTGATGTCGACCACCTCGATCTTGTCACCGTCGCGCGTCTCTTCGCGCATGACGACGGCGACATCGATACCGCGGCTGTCATTGCCCTCGACCAGATATTTCTGCAGATAGCCATTGCCGACCATGCGATAGAGATAACCATATTCGAAGGCCTGCAGCGCCGCCATGTTGTCGACCTCCTGCAGGCAGAGAATATCGGCATCCGCATCGGCGATGGCGAGTGCCGAAAGCTGGCGGGTATCATCGGTGGAAGACACCATCCGCGCGCTTTCCAGCGCCTGATAGGTGGCCTCATCCCTGATATCGAAAAGCTGGATCGCCCTGTCGCGCCGCGTCTGGTTGCGAAAGCCGGTGAAATCGAAACGGGTAAGAAGATTTTCGATATTGAAGGTGGCGAGCCGAAGCGACATGTTTCATTCCTGTTGCTGGACGGAAAGCTTAGCCGCTCAAACCCTGCCTCGCCAATAGCCTAAAGCCGCCATGCCGCACGAATTGCAACCGGCAACCGATCGCCTATGGCCACGGCTTCCCGTGAATAGGCCCGGAGCGCCTGTCCATCCGGCAGATCGAGACGAAGGGCATACCGCTCCCCCTCATAAAGAACCGAGGTGACGGTGCAATCGATACCATCCGCATCCCGCACCACATCCTGCGGCCGCACGAGGATATCCGCCAGCGGTAATTGCGCGCCGCTCTCCATCACTAACCGAAGCCCGGCCCAGTCGAGATCGCGCGACGCCCCATCCGGCACCGGTAGGCGGAGGATAGCACCCTGCCCCACCAGCGAACCAACCAGCCTGCCCTCCGGGCGCGCATAGAGCTCCGCCGGCGCCGCGACCTGCAACAGCCTGCCCTGCGACATGACAGCGACATCGGTTGCCAGCGCCATGGCCTCGGCCTGATCGTGGGTGACATAGATCATCGTGGCGCCAGAACGGGCGTGGAAGTCGCGAAACGTCTCCTCCATCTCCTGCCGCAGATGCCGGTCGAGATTGGCGAGCGGCTCATCGAGCAGTACCACGTCAGGCTCGGTGACGAGGCAGCGGGCGAGCGCCACGCGCTGTCGCTGGCCACCGGAGAGTTCGGCGGGACGGCGATCTGCGAAGCTTTCGAGACGGACGGCGGCAAGCGCCTGACGGACCTTCTCGCGGTATTTCTCGCCGGAGATGCCGCGCACTTTGAGAGGATATCCAGCATTGTCGGCCACCGACATGTGTGGCCACAGCGCATAGGACTGGAAGACCATCGCCATGTTGCGCCGCTCCGGCGGCACCATGCTGCCGGCATCGGCCAGCACCCGCTCGCCAAGCACGATCGAACCATCGGTCGGCTGTTCGAAACCGGCGATCATGCGCAGCACCGTCGTCTTGCCGCAGCCGGAAGGCCCGAGCAGCGCCAGAAACCCGCCGTCACGCACCGTCAGCGATACGTCGTCCACGGCAGGTTTGGAACCGGCACCAAAGTTTTTCGACAGGCGGTTGAGGATCAGTTTCGCCAAGGGACGACTCCTTTCGGCAGATAGCGCCCCAGAATTTCGAGCAGCAGCATGAGGATAATGACCATGATGACGACAAGCACCGAAAGTGCGGAGGCAAGATCGAAACTGCCGCTGTCATCGAGATTGTAGATGAGAACGCCGAGCGTCTGCGTGCCGGCGGACCACAGGAGCGCCGAGACCGTCAACTCATTGCAGGCAATAAGGAAAACGAGAATGACGGAAGCGCCAGCCGCCGGCCCGACCAGCGGCAGGATGATATCCTTCAGCCGCCGCCAGAAACCGGCGCCGGAGAGCCGTGCGGCCTCTTCCAGCGATGGATCGAATTGCAGGAAGGCACTGACCATGGGTTTCAGGCTGACAGCGAAGAAGGAGGAGAAATAGGCGAGCAGAATGATCCAGATCGTGCCGTAGAGCGTCACTCCGAGCAGCGGAATGGGCGCCGCAAACAGCAGCACGAAGGAGACTGAAATCACCACACCCGGCAGAGCATAGGGAATATCCACCAGCGCCGAGAGCAGAAACATGAAACGGCTCTTGCCGCGCACCAGAAAGTAAGCCGTCAGCACCGTCACCGCCAGCAGGCAAAGCGAGGTCGCAGTCGCCAGAAACAGCGAATTGCGGAAGGCCGTGCGGGTGACGCTCTGCCGGTAAAGCAGTTCCTCATAGGCATGCAGCGTTGCGGTCTTGAGGCTGAGCGGCACGCCATAAGCGGGGGCGAGCGAACTTGCCACCAGTGCCGTCAGCGGCGCGACCAGCATGAAGAGCAGCACGAGCCAGAGGGCAAGCTCCGCCGGCACGCGCCACCGCCCCAGCCCGAAAGTCGCCGCCTTGCCGGAAAGTCCGATGATGCGATAATCCCTGCCCTTCATCGCCCGTTCCTGCAGTGCAAGCCCAGCCACGGAAATGATGGCAATCATGGTCGAGAGTATGGCGATATCGCCGAAGGTGCTGGTGCCGAAACTGGCGAAGCGGCTGTAGATCAGCGTCGGCAGGGTAAAGATCGAGGCCGGGATGCCGAGGATTGCCGGAATGCCGAAATTCCCGACATTGGACACGAAGGAGATCGCCGCACCCGCGATCAATCCAGGCGTGGAAAGCGGCAGGATGATATCGAACAGCACGCGGCGCGGCGAAGCGCCTGAAAGCTTGGCAGCCTCGATACCATCCTGCGGCAGCGCAAGCAGACCGGCGCGCAGCGACAGATAGACAAGCGGCGCATGCTGCACGCCGAGCAGCAGCGCGATGCCCACAATCGAATAAAGCGGCTGCGGCGATCCCATCGCTGGTGCAAGGCCGATCGCCTTCAGCAGCGTGCTCGACGGGCCGGTCATGCCGATCCACGACAGCGCCGTCACCTGCGGCGGGATCATCATCGGCAGCATGAACAGGAAGCTCAAAATCGACTTGCCACGAATGTCACAAAGCGTCAGCGAAAGCGCGAAGGCGCCGCCGATGCCGAGTGAAATCAGCATGCCAAAAAACGAGGTGGAGAGCGTGTTCAGCGCCGCATCCCAGAGAGCGGGATCGGCCAGAAGCCGCCATATGTCACCATTCAGTGACGAGACGATGCCGGTATAGGCCAGCCGCCCGAGCGGCAGGGCGCTCAGCGCAAAAACGACACTCACCACAAAAGGAAACAGCCAGCGCGGCTGGCTGCTTCCATAAGCCTTGGAACGGGTCATTCCCCTATATCAGCCCTTGGAGCCGAAGATATCGGAGAAGGTCTTCAGGTCCTGTTCGGAGTTCTTCAGCGCGTCAGCGGCGCTGAGCGGCAGAACCTTGATCTTGTCGCGAGCCGGAAAACCTTCCGGCATGCCGGCATCGGCGCGCACGGGGATGTAGCCGAGCTTGACGAAGCCCTGCTGGCCCTTTTCCGAAAGCACGTAGTCAACGAACTTCTTGGCCGCTTCCTCGTGCTTGGTACCCTTGATGATCGCGACCGGCTCGGTGACGGCTGAAACGCCTTCTTCCGGGAAGACGAACTCGACCGGTGCACCCTTGGCCTTTTCGCGGATCGGCATGTAATCAACGACGACGCCATAAGCCTTTTCGCCCGAAGCGACGGACTTCAGAACCGCACCGTTGCCGCCGCCGGCAATGGCTTCATTGGCCTTCAACTGCTTGTAATAATCCCAGCCGAGGTCGTTGGCAGCGGCGAGCGTCTGCGCGTGGATCAGCGCCGCACCCGAGGTGAGCGGGCTCGGCATGGTCACGAGACCCTTGGCTTCGGCCTTGGCCAGATCCTTCCAGCTCGTCGGCTTCATCGCGGCAGCGGTATTGTACATGATGCCGGTCGTGATGAGCTTGGTGGAGTAATAGAAGCCGTCCGCGTCATAAAGGGAGGCATCGATATTCTTGGCTTCGGCAGACTTGTGGGCCAGAAGCTGGCCAGCCTGCTTCATGCGCTCCAGCGTCACGGTGTCGGCGATCAACAGCACGTCGGCAACCGGATTGCCGGCGCTGATCTCGGCCATCAGCTTGGCCATGATCTTCGGCGTTCCGTCACGCACCCATTCGACTTCGATACCGGGATTGGCAGCCTTGAAGCCATCAACGGTCGCCTGCGCGTCCTCATTCGGCTGGCTGGTATAAAGCACCAGATCGGCGGCATTGGCGGCGGTGGCGATGAAGCCGAGCGATACGATGGCGGTGAAAGCGGAAAGCAGCGTTTTCATGGGTCCAGTCCCTGTTGTTCGGTGGGACCGCTAAAACATGATTGCATAACATGTATGTGACAGGCAGGATTTTAGGGGTGTGATCTTCCGCAGCGTAGGGCTGCAGGTGGACGAAGCTCTCCTTGGGTAGCGGCGTTAACCCACTGCGCCTGGTTCGTTCAATTTTTTGCGTTGCGGCGCGTGGTTTACCCCCCTCTGCCCTGCCGGGCATCTCCCCCACAAGGAGGGAGATCGGCAAGAAGCGCTACAGCCACTTCATTCTCTAACGTCGAGATGGGCGAAACCTCACCGCGTATCGATCTCCCTCCTTGTGGGGGAGATGCCCGGCAGGGCAGAGGGGGGTAAGCCACACCCTCCCATGCTGCAGTAACTTGTCTAAATCAAATCGCCGGCAGCACCTCACTCGTCTCCGCCTGCGCCGTCGCGATCAACCGGCCAAGCCGCTTCATACCCTCCTCGATCATCGCCTCGTTGGCGCAGGAGAAGCTGATGCGCAGCGTGTTCGTGCCAGAACCATCCGCAAAGAAAGCTCGACCCGGAACGAACGCCACCTTTTCCGTGGCGATGGATTTTGCCAGCAGTGCGGCACCATCCATGCCCTCAGGCAACGTCACCCAGATGAACATGCCGCCTTCCGGCTTCGTCCAGCTGGTGGTCTTCGGCATGTATTTCTCGAGCGCGGAGAGCATCGCGTCACGCCGTGCGCTATAGGCCGCCTTGATCTTGGCGACTTGGCTGTCGAAACCACGCGCGGCGACACGTTCGATGGCGATCTGGTTGATGGTCGAGGAATGCAGGTCTGCGGCCTGCTTCATCAGCACCAGCTTGCGGATGACAGGCGCGGAGGCGACGATGTAACCGACGCGAAGACCCGGCGCCAACGTCTTGGAGAAGCTGCCGCAATAAATGGTGCGGGTGTTTTCGATGCCACCCGAGCGGGCGATATCAAGCGCCATGATCGGCGGAACAGCCTCGCCATCGTAACGCAGCGACTGGTAGGCCGCATCTTCGATGACGGCGATGTCAAGCTCGTCAGCCAGCGCCAGAACCTTCTCGCGGCCGGCCAGATCGACGGTTTCACCGGTCGGATTGGAGAAATCGGCCGAGAGATAAGCGAACTTCACCGCGCCGCCGAGCTTGGCGGCCGTTTCGCGATAGGCCTCGGGCGTGCGGTTGCCACCGGGGTTCAGCTGGTCGTAATTCGGCTCATAGGCGTTGAAGGCGGAAAGCGCGCCGAGATAGGTCGGCCAGGTGACCAGCGCCGTATCCTTCGGCGACAGGAACAGCTTACCGAGATAATCGAGACCCTGCTGCGAACCGGAAACGATGAAGACATTGTCGGCCGTGCATTCGATGCCGATCTTGTCCATTTCGCCCGCCAGCCATTCGCGCAGCGGCTTGTAACCCTCGCTGACAGAATATTGCAGGGCGGCATTGACCTGCGCGCCGGAAAAAATTTCTGCGTAGGCCTGCTGGAACTCCTCTGCGGGGAAAAGAGCCGGATCCGGAATACCGCCGGCAAAGGAGATGATATCAGGCTGTTCGAGCAGCTTCAGCAGCTCGCGGATTTCAGACGCTTTCATGCGCGAAGAGCGCGTGGCGAAAATTTGTTCCCAATCAAGCATGGGTACGTTTCCTCTTGTGTCGTTTTTATGCGTGCATCTTTACAGAAATGTCGATATGTCAGCAATACTGACTTATCAGTTTTTCGAATTATTTCTGCCTCCCTGCACGGTGTCCGCCACAGCCCCGCACTCGCGGCCGTTTTTCCGGACAAAGCCAGATACACCCTCCGAGAAGGCTTAACAATCTTCCGTTTGCGATTGACGCCGCACGCTTTTCCGGCTGGATTGCGCGCCGGTGCCGCAGACGGCATGACCATGATGGGAGTTCGAAGACATGTTGAAAAATATCGACCCGGCGCTGAATGCCGATGTTCTGCACGCGCTGCGCGCCATGGGTCACGGCGATACGCTGGTGATATCGGACACCAACTTCCCGTCCGATTCGGTTGCCCGGCACACGACGGTCGGCAAGGTGCTGCATATCGACAATGTCTCGGCCGCCCGTGCCATGAAGGCCATCCTGTCAGTGCTGCCGCTCGACACGCCACTGCAGCCTTCGGTCGGCCGTATGGAAGTGATGGGCGCGCCCGATCAGCTGGAACCGGTGCAACTCGAAGTGCAGCAGGAAATCGACGCGGCCGAGGGAAAGTCCGCTCCCATGTATGGCATCGAACGTTTTGCCTTCTACGAAAAAGCCAAGCAGGCCTATTGCGTCATCACCACAGGCGAGACGCGGTTTTATGGATGCTTTCTGCTGACGAAGGGTGTCATCCCGCCAAAGTGAGCGGTTATTGGTAATGGAAGCGGCACTGAATGATTTCCAGCCGTTGCTCGCTTCCGGACCCGGATACACGGTAGACAAACCGATGCTCGGCGGTAATCCGCCGAGACCAATATCCTGCCATATCGCCCTTCAGAGGCTCCGGTTTCCCAAGCCCCGCAAAGGGCGTGCGTTTGGCATTTCGGATAAGATCGTTTATTTTCTCGACCATGCGAGCATCGGTTCTTTGCCAGAACTCATAGTCGTCCCATGAACTCAGCGTCCAGACCAGCTTCATTCTTCGGTCGGATCCCGCTCGATGGTGTCACCGCGCTCAAGTTCGCCCATGGACACGCGAAGCCGTGAGGCATTTGCCGGGTTGGACAGGAGATGCAGCGTTTCCTGCATGCTCTCATATTCCCCTTCGGCAAGCACCACGACCGCCTCTTTGCCTTGCCGCGTGACGAGCAATGGCGCGCGGGTTTCCAGAACCCGGTCGAAATGGGTCGCGAAGTTCTGCCTGAACTCGGTAAATCGCACATTCGCCATGAGAATTGCCCTTCCGCAATATGTACAGATTTATGTACGCTCCGAATGCCGAAAGTCAAGATACATCGGTGCGACCGATAACAAGAAAGGCCGGAGCTTTCGCCCCGGCCTCCATATCTTCCACCAAGCAATGAAGCTTAGTTGACGGCCTTGTCGACCAGCTTGTTCTTGCCGATCCAGGGCATCATGCCGCGCAGCTTGGCGCCGACTTCTTCGATCTGGTGGCTGTCGTTGTTGCGACGGATACCCTTGAAGCGAGCGCCGCCGGCCTTCCATTCCTGCATCCACTCGGTGGTGAACTTGCCGGTCTGGATGTCGTGCAGGACGCGCTTCATTTCAGCCTTCGTTTCGGCGGTGATGATGCGCGGACCGGTGACGTATTCGCCCCACTCTGCCGTGTTGGAGATCGAGTAGTTCATGTTGGCGATGCCGCCTTCATAAATCAGGTCGACGATCAGCTTCACTTCGTGCAGGCACTCGAAATAGGCCATTTCAGGCGCATAACCGCCTTCGACCAGCGTTTCGAAACCGGCGCGGATGAGTTCGACGAGACCGCCGCACAGAACGACCTGTTCGCCGAAGAGGTCGGTTTCGCACTCTTCCTTGAAGTTGGTTTCGATGATGCCCGAACGGCCGCCGCCAACGCCGCAGGCGTAGGAGAGAGCGAGTTCAAGCGCGTTGCCGGAAGCGTTCTGGTGAACGGCAACGAGGCAGGGAACGCCGCCGCCCTTCTGGTATTCGCCGCGAACCGTGTGGCCGGGGCCCTTCGGTGCGATCATGACGACGTCGAGCGATGCTTTCGGCTCGATGAGGCCGAAGTGAACGTTGAGGCCGTGTGCGAAAGCGATGGCTGCGCCATCACGGATGTTGCCGGCGATGTCGGCCTTGTAGATGTCGGCCTGCAATTCGTCAGGCGTCGCCATCATCAGGAGGTCGCCCCACTTGGCGGCTTCGGCAACGGTCATAACCTTGAAGCCGTCGGCTTCGGCCTTCTTGACGGTCGGCGAACCGGCCTTCAGGGCGATGACGACGTTCTTGGCGCCGGAATCCTTGAGGTTCAGCGCATGGGCGCGGCCCTGGGAGCCGTAACCGACGATGACGACATTCTTGGACTTGATGAGATTGAGATCCGCATCACGATCATAATAAACGCGCATTTTATGGTCCTTCCCTAATGCTTGTCTCTGTTGTCTTAACCGGAACCTTAAGCGACCTTGCCGCCCAGTTCCGAATGTACCTTTTCCGTGCCGTAGAGCGTCAGAAAGGCGACGACCGCCTTCTTTGCCCGGGCGGAAAAATCCTTGTCCGGCGCCTCGCCCAGCAGCATGCGCACATGCAGATCCGAAACGATGAGGCCGTAAAAACTGCGATACGCCTCTTCGGCGTCATCGAAACGCAGGTAGCCGGAACGGCGACCCGCTTCGATCAATCCACGGGCGCGGCGATCGATCTGGCGGCGGCCGCGTTCCAGCAACAGATCGCCGAGCTTCGACCCGTCCCGGCTCGCCTGGCCGATGGCAAGACGGTTGAGCGCCAGCGACACGTCGCCTGCCAGAACATCCAGCAGATCATGCGCGAAAACCTCGAGGTGATCGGCAAGCTGCGGCGCGGAAACACGGTCGCCCGCTTTCTCGAAGGTGCGAACCTTGCTCTGCTGGAAGGTAATCATCGCCGCCAGCAGACCGTCACGATCGCCGAACCACTTGTAGAGGCTTTCCTTCGAACAGTTGGCGGCGCGCGCCAGCCCGGATGTGGTGAGCGCTTTCTCGCCGCCCTCGACCAATAGACGCAATGCCTGGTCCAGAACGGCGTTCTGGCGCGGCGAAAATTCCTGCGCTGTGATCGGGTCGGAAGCCAAGTCTTTCCACTCCAGGGGCTCGATTAATGTACCGTACGGTACGGTTCGAGCGCCATTTAAGCGGAGGTGGCGACGGGGTCAAGCGGATTCTTTGGAGGGAGATAAGAATTGGTGCGGTGCGGCGTGAGATGAGTGTGGGTGTGCTAAGAGGTTGTGCGTCAGTAGTGGGTCGATGGTGCGTGGGGCTTACCCCCCTCTGCCCTGCTGGGCATCTCTCCCTCAAGGGGGGAGATCGGCAAGCGGCGCTACCGCCACTTCATTCGCGAAGGTTGAGATATGCGAGACCTCGCCGCATATCGATCTCCCCCCTTGAGGGGGAGATGCCCGGCAGGGCAGAGGGGGGGTAAAGCCGCACCCACCTGTGGTTAGCTCACCAACGCACAACCTTCCCAACGAACCAATCTACCCCGCCGCTATCTCACGCGAGGCATCAACATCCCGCGACGGCGACAATCCATAAAACCGGCTATATTCGCGACTGAACTGCGACGGGCTCTGATAACCGACGCGATGGCCGGCGGTGCCGGCATCCAGCCGCTCCAGCAGCATCAGCCGACGCGCCTCGTGCAGGCGAAGCTGCTTCTGATACTGCACCGGCGTCATGGCCGTGATCGTCTTGAAATGATGGTGGAAGGACGAAACGCTCATGCCGATCTGTTCGGCCAGTTCTTCGATCCGTAGCTGGCGCGCGAAATTCTCGCGCAGCCATGCGATGGCGCGGGCGATGCGATTGCCGTGGCTGCCGGCCGCGATGACGTTCATCAATTGCCCGCCGGCCGGTCCAGTCAGGATGCGATAGAGGATCTCCTGCTCGATCAGCGGCGCCATGGCGGCGATGTCGGCTGGACGATCGAGCAAGCGCAGAAGCCGTATGGCCGCATCGAGAAGCTCCGGTGTGGCCCTGTTGACGACGATGCCGCGCTGCGCATTCGCCGGCTCCGAAGATGGATCGATCGGTATGCGGCGCATGAGATCGAGCAGCTTTTCACTGTCGATGGCAAGGGCGATACAGAAATGCGGCACCTCCCTGCTCGCCTCCACTACCCGCCATGCAACAGGCAGATCGAGCGAAGTCAGAAGATAATCACCGGCACCGTAATTTATGGTGTCCGTACCCAGCTGAAGGCTTTTCGACCCCTGGACCACCAATGCGAGAGAGGGGCGGTAGCTGCCGTGGCATGGCGCGCTGGGGATCGTGCGGCGACTGATGCCGAGGGATTCGATCGCCGTCCGCACCTCACCGTCCTGGGTGGCGTGCCGCGCGGCGATGGCGGCGATCTCCTGATAGACATTGAACGGCAAGGACATGGGGGAAATCCCTTAACTGAAAGAAGAGATGTATTGGATGTTGCTTATCTAGAAAGCCGCCCGCCATCCGCAAAGAGCATGCGGGGTATTTTTTGCAGGATCGTGCAAAAAGCTCGGAGGATCGCTCTAACGCCCGCTTGCACTTCCATCGCATATTCCACCGTCCCCAACTCCCGAAAGGATATTCAGATGGCTATTGCAAGAGGTTATGCTGCGACCGACGCGTCGAAGCCGCTTACCCCGTTCACCTTCGAACGCCGCGAGCCGAATGATGACGACGTCGTCATCGATATCAAATATGCCGGCATCTGCCACTCGGACATCCACACCGTCCGCAACGAATGGAAGAACGCCGTCTATCCGATCGTTCCCGGCCACGAAATCGCCGGCGTCGTCCGCGCCGTCGGCTCCAAGGTCACGAAGTTCAAGGTCGGCGACCACGTCGGCGTCGGCTGTTTCGTCGATTCCTGCGTCGGCTGCGCCACGCGCGATCTCGACAACGAGCAATATATGCCCGGTCTCGTCGGAACCTATAACTCCGTCGATAGAGACGGCAAGACCGCGACCCAAGGCGGCTATTCCGACCATATCGTCGTCCGGGAAGACTACGTCCTGTCCATCCCGGAAAACCTTCCGCTGGATGCCTCCGCGCCGCTTCTCTGCGCCGGCATCACGCTCTATTCGCCGCTGCATCACTGGAATGCCGGCCCCGGCAAAAAGGTCGCCATCGTCGGCATGGGTGGTCTTGGCCATATGGGCGTGAAGATCGGTTCGGCCATGGGCGCTGATATCACCGTTCTCTCCCAGACGCTGTCGAAGAAGGAAGACGGCCTCAAGCTCGGCGCGAAGGAATATTACGCCACCAGCGACGCCTCGACCTTTGAGAAACTCGCCGGCACTTTCGACCTGATCCTGTGCACAGTCTCGGCCGAAATCGACTGGAACGCCTATCTCAACCTGCTCAAGGTCAATGGCACGATGGTTCTGCTCGGCGTGCCGGAAAATGCCATCCCGGTCCACGCATTCTCGGTCATTCCCGCCCGTCGTTCGCTCGCCGGCTCGATGATCGGCTCGATCAAGGAAACCCAGGAAATGCTGGACTTCTGCGGCAAGCACAACATTGTTTCCGAAATCGAAAAGATCGACATCAAAGACGTCAACGAAGCCTATGAGCGCGTGCTGAAAAGCGACGTGCGTTACCGCTTCGTCATCGACATGGCCTCGCTCGACGCTTGATACGCGTAGAGACGACCAAATAAACAAGGGCGGGAAGTCATACTTCCCGCCCTTGTTGTTTTTAGGCTTCAGGCCTCGTCTTTCAGCGTCTCTTTCTGGGTAATCAGCCGCGCACTGTGTTGGCCGCTCAGATAAATCCACAGCCAGCTCCAGGCCACGGCCAGCCGCGACCGCGTTCCGATCAGGAAGTAGATATGGGCAAGCCCCCATATCCACCATGCCAATACGCCCTTCAGCTTGAACCGACCGAAATCGATCACCGCCGCGCGTTTGCCGATGGTGGCGAGATTGCCCTGATGGCTGTAGCGGAAGGGTGCCGGCACCGGCTTGCCATCCAGCCGCGCCTTGATTACCTTTGCGACATAAGCGCCCTGCTGTTTTGCCGCGGGCGCGATGCCCGGCACCGGCTTGCCGTTTTCCTGATTGACCGCGGCCGTATCGCCGATAACGAAGATATCGGCATCATCTTGCAGATTGAGATGAGGTCCGACAATGGCCCGCCCCGCCCTGTCGGCCGCCGCCCCTAGCCACTTCGCGGCGGGAGACGCCTGCACGCCGGCGGCCCAGACAACCGTGCGGCAGGGATAATAGGTCTCACCCACCGTCACGCCCTCATCCGTGCAGGCCGTCACCGGCGTGCCGAGCAGAACCTCGACCCCGAGCTTCTCAAGCGCTTGCCTCGCATAGGTCGAAAGGTTTTCCGTAAAGACCGGCAGGACGCGCGGGCCGGCCTCGACAAGCAGAACACGGGCCTTCGTTGTATCGACATTGCGGAATTCCGCCGGCAGCGCCCTGTGGGCGAGTTCTGCGATCATGCCCGCCATTTCCACGCCGGTCGGGCCGGCCCCGATGATGACGAAGGTCAGCAGCGCCTGCCGTTCCTCTTCACTGGTGGCAAGTTCGGCCCTTTCGAAGGCCAGAAGCAGGCGGCGGCGGATTGTCGTTGCATCTTCCAGCGTCTTGAGGCCGGGGGCGGAACGCTCCCATTCATCGTGGCCGAAATAGGCGTGACGCGCGCCGGTGGCCAGCACCAGCGTATCAAAGCCTATGATCTGGCCCGAATTCAGCTGCACGGCGCGTGCCGCCCGGTCTACGCCCGTCACCTCCGCAAGCAGGGTCGTCACCTCCTTGCGGTCGCGGTAAAGATGGCGGATGGGCCAGGCGATTTCGGACGTCGCCAGCGCCGTCGTCGCAACCTGATACAGCAGGGGCTGGAACAGGTGGTGATTGCGACGGTCGATCAATGTAATGCGGACAGGGGCCCCCTCCAGCCCATGCACCAGTTGTAAACCGCCGAAGCCTCCACCCACGACGACAACATGATGTTCTTGCATATGTCTTTGCCTTCCAAAGCTCGCGCACGGAGCATGCGCAAGCCAAAGCATAGGCGAAAAAATTGACTTTGGTTATGAATTAGGCTGACCGCAGGCCTGACAAAAACGCCGGACTGTTTCCGCCATGCCATATTCCATGGCATCTGCCGTCAGCCCGTGGCCAATCGAAACCTCGGCGAGATTGGGGATGCGTTTCATCAGCTTGGGCAGGTTCGCAACCGTCAGATCATGGCCGGCATTGACGGCTAGCCCGAGTGCGGCGGCATGATCCGCCGTCTGCCCGAGCTTCTCGACAAGCGTGTCGGCCTTTTGCGGATCGTCAAAACAACCGCCATAAGGGCCGGTGTAAAGCTCGATGCGGGCAGCCCCCGTCTCGGCCGCCAGTTCCACGGGCTCGCGTTCCCCGTCACCATCGGCAAACAGCGAAACGCGCATGCCGCCGGCCTTCAGGCGCCCGACGACATCCTTCAGGAAAACGGCATGTTTGCGGAAATCCCAGCCATGGTCTGAGGTCGCCTGCGACGGGTCGTCGGGCACCAGCGTCACCTGTTCCGGCTGGGTCTTTTCACACAGAACGAGAAAATCCTCCGTCGGATACCCTTCGATGTTGAATTCGGCGCCGGGGAAGCGATCATCGATCAGCGCCCGCAGCACCGGCAGGTCCGAAAAGCGGATATGGCGCTGGTCGGGCCGCGGGTGTACAGTCAGCCCGCTTGCACCCGCCGAGAGCGCAATCTGCCCGAAATGCGCGACGTCAGGCCAGGGAAGATCGCGGCGGTTGCGTAACATCGCAATTGCGTTCAGATTAACGGAAAGTTTTGCAGGCATGACATCGGGCTCCGGTTCGGAATTGATACCTTGTTTCGCAGGTTGACGCCGACCGCAAGAAGGCTGGTTAAATTTTTTTAAAGGTGCGGGAACGAAAGCAGGCAATACACGTTATGGTTTTTTTGCTGCGTTTGGCATGATGTCTTGATCAGAAGACAAGCCCGCGACGGGGGAACGAATAACGGATGCCATAAAAAGCAGGCACACTGTCAAAAAGCGTGAAGGGGGAGACGATGCAGGATGGCAGGATGCCGTTTGAACACGGCGACGAGGACAAACCCAATCTCAGGATCAGCAGCTTTCTACCGGATGTGAGCCTGCCTTCCTCCCTGCCCGCCGAACCGGTTCCCATCGCCGACATGGCCAATATCTTCGGAGTGACCCACAGGACACTGCATTTTTACGAGGAAAAGGCACTGTTGACCTCGAAGCGCATCGGCCAGATGCGCGTTTATACCCACCGCAACGTTCAGCGCATGGCCGTCATCAATGTCTGTCGCGAAGTGGGCATCTCCGTTGCCGCGATTACCGAAATCATGGAAAAACTCGTCCGGTCGCTCTCGCAGGAAGAGGCGGACGACATATTCCACGCCGCATTGCGGCAGCGGAAGAGGGAATTGACCTCCGAGCTTTCCACCCTCCAGCGTCAGGCCCAGCAGATCGAGGAATTGCTGGTGACGGAGACGGATGCGGAGGGCATGGATGGCACTGAGCGCGCACCGGCAAAGGACATCGCCCTCACCGACACCGAACGCAAATGCCTGGAACTGATGGCGGAGGGCTATGCGCCGGTGCGGCTTGCCCGCGCCCTCGGCCTTTCAGGCAGCGATCTCAACACGCTGGAGGCGAAGATCATCGGCAAGTTCAGTGCCAGCAACCGCTTTCAGGCGGTCGCCAAGGCTGTCCTGCTTGGTGTCATCCGCGCCTGATCAACGAACGATCGTCAGGGTTTCGGCCGCGCGGGTGATGGCGGTGTAGAGCCACCTTTCGCGGGAATCCCGGAAGGCATAGCTCTCGTCGAAGAGAACCACATTGTTCCATTGCGAACCCTGTGCCTTGTGCACGGTCAGCGCATAACCGAAATCGAACTCGTCGTACCGCTTGCGGGTCGACCAGGGAATTTCGGTCTCCACATCCTCGAAGGCCGCCTTCAGCAATTTGATCTTCGCCGCGCCGCGATCCATATCGTCGTCTTCCGGCCGGATCATCAGGTTGATGCCGGGCTTCACCGTCTCGCGCGATGAACTCATCACCTGCCAGAGTGAGCCGTTGAGCAGGCCCTTGGCCGGATCGTTGCGAAGGCAGACCAGCTTGTCGCCGGACTGCGGATAATCGGCGGAAAAACCCTTCAGTTCGCGAAGCCGCTGATTATAGCGGCGGCGGGTGCGATTGGTGCCGACCAGCACCTGATCGGCGTCCAGCACCAGTGACTGTGTCACTTCGGACTTGGAAATCACCTGCGCGGAGCCATAATCGCCACGCATGATCTCGCGACCCTCCCGCACGTCCATGGCAAGATGGATGATCGGGTTGTCCTTTGCCTGGCGGTGGATTTCCGACAGCAGAAAGTCCGGTTCCTGCTCGGTGAAGAAGCCCCCGCCCGATACCGGCGGCAGCTGGCCCGGATCACCCAGCACGAGGATCGGCGTGCCAAAACTCATCAGATCCTTGCCAAGCTGTTCATCCACCATCGAACATTCATCGATGATGATCAACGCCGCCTTGGCGAGCGGGCTCTGGCGATTGATCGAAAACATCGGTGCGACGGAAGTCTTGCCGGTTTCCTCGTCTTCGACAGTTTCTTCGCCGCGCGGGCGGTAGATCAGCGAATGGATGGTGCGGGCATTGGTTGCGCCGCGCGAACGCAGCACCTGCGCCGCTTTGCCGGTGAAGGCCGCAAACAGCACCTCGCCATCGACATTTTCCGCAAAATGCTTGGCAAGCGTCGTCTTGCCCGTTCCGGCATAACCGAACAGCCGGAAAACCGGCGTCCGGCCTTCCTTCAGCCAGCGGGAAACAGCCTTGAGCGCTTCGTCCTGTTGCGGTGAAAATAACATGCGTCCTCATCGCAGGATTCGAGCCTGATGCGCAACAGAAAAAGAACGAAAGATGAATCGCGCAATGAGAATGCGGCAATAAAACACGGCTGGTTTTTAAATCACGGCCGCTATCATGCCGCGCATGAAGATATTGATTCTCGGCGCGACAGGTTTCATCGGCTCGGAGGTGGTGCGTGGCCTTCACGGCAGAGGCCACGCCATCACTGGCCTGGGACGTTCCGTAACACGCGCCACGGACAAATGGCCTTTTGCGACCTGGATTTCCGCCGATCTGGCCCGCATGATACGGGCATCGGACTGGGACACGCTGGTCAGCGATCACGACGTCATCGTCAACTGCGCCGGCGCGCTTCAGGACGGCCTATCGGACGATCTGGCGGCGACACAGGAAAAAGCCATGCTGGCGCTCTACGAGGCGGCGGCGCAGGCGGGCGGCAGGCTGTTGGTCCAGATATCGGCCCGCACGGTTGGCGCCGCAGCCGACCTGCCATTCCTCGCCACCAAACGCCACGCCGATGAGGCGCTCATCGCAAGCGGCTTACCCCACGTCATTCTGCGCCCCGCCCTTGTTGTCGGTCGTAATGCCCATGGCGGTACGGCGCTGGTGCGCGCGCTTGCCGGCTTTCCGCTCGTGCTGCCGCTCGTCAATCGTGCGATGCCGGTTCGAACGGTCGCGGTCGATGATGTGGCGGCAGTAGTTTGCTCGGCCATCGATGGTGAAATCCCGCCAGGCAGCGATCTCGAACTCGCCGCAGAGGAAACGCTGACATTGCAGGACGTGGTCACCACCCACCGGCAATGGCTCGGCCTGCCCGCCGCTCCCGTCTTCAACCTTCCGGCTGTCCTCACGCGCCCCGTCAGCCTGATGGCGGATGCCGCAGGCGCACTCGGCTGGCGCTCGCCGCTGCGTTCAACCGCCATGACGGTCATGTCGGAAGGCATCGTCACGGAGCGCGAGGCCCAACGGAGGATCAAGTCGCTCCAGACCCTGAAACAGACACTGACCGCTCACCCTTCCGGCGTGCAGGACCTGTGGTTTGCCAGATCCTATCTCCTGAAACCGCTGGTCATCATCTGCCTGTCGTTATTCTGGCTGTTATCCGGCCTCGTGCCGTTGCTGAACATCAATGGAGCAGCGGCGCATTTTGTGCCCTTCATGCCGCAGGCGCCGGCAATCGCCCTTACACTCGCCACCTGCCTCATCGATATCACCCTCGGCGTCACTGTCCTGTGGCGGCCGCTAGCCAGAAAGGCGCTCATCGGGATGCTGCTGGTCAGCGCAGCCTATCTGACGGGCGGCAGCCTGCTGGAGCCGGGCCTGTGGCTCGAGCCACTTGGTCCCCTCGTCAAGGTCCTGCCTTCCATCGCCCTGACGCTCGTTGCCCTCGCCACACTGGATGAACGCTGATGACGCTTGAGGAATTGCTGCGGCTTGCCCATGTCATCGGCGCAACGGTGCTGTTCGGCACCGGAGCCGGCATCGCCTTTTTCATGCTCATGGCGCGGCGAACGGCAAACCCGGCGCTGATCGCGCATGTGGCCGGCACGGTCGTCATTGCCGATACGATCTTCACCGCCACCGCCGCGATCATCCAGCCGGTGACCGGCTATTTTCTCGCCCGCATCATCGGCTGGCCGCTCACCGAAGGCTGGATCGCCCTTTCGCTTGGCCTCTACGTCTTCACCGGCATTTTCTGGCTGCCTGTGGTGTGGATCCAGATCAGGCTGCGCAATATCGCCCGGGACTGCGCCGCCAGGGAAGAGGCCCTGCCGGCGCAATGGTTCCGTCTTTACCGCATCTGGTTCGCCTGTGGTTTTCCCGCCTTCTTTGCGGTCCTCGGCATCATCTGGCTGATGCTCAACAAGCCGGATATTCCCCTGTTCGGCTGATGCGGCTCAATGCGCCGTCTGCTTCTCGACAAGCTGCGCCAGTTGCTCCGCAACCGTGGTCCAGCCGTCGAAGAACCCCATTTCCGCGTGTCTGTCGCGGTCGGCGAGGTTGTTGTGCATGGCATAGGCCTCATATTCCATGCCATCAGGGTGATCGCGAAACGTCATCACGGCGGTGAGGAACGGCTGGGCGGAGGGCCGGAAACCTGCCGTCAGCGCATCGGTGAAAATGAGACGCTGCTCATGATCCACCGCCAGGAAACAGCCGCTGACATGCTGGCCAAATTCCTTGCCGTCTTCGCTGTAGCGTGTCTCGAAAGCACCGCCGGGGTGAAGCTCCATTTTGTCCACCCGGCACTGGCCGGGATGCGGTACCCACCATTGTTCCAGGCTGGTCTTGTCCGTCCAGGCATTCCAGACCAGCCGGCGCGGCGCCTTGATGATGCGTGAAATCTTCAGGTCGAGATCGGGATTAAAAGTCTCGGTCATTGGTCATTCTCCCCTTTGCTGGACATCCTGTCCTTTTGTGCCATGACGAATTGCTCGAGCCGGTCGGTGCGGCCCTCCCAGACGGCACGCTGTTGCGAAAGCCAGCCATCGAGCATGGAAAACCTCTGTTTCTCCAGCGAGCAGAACCGGACACGCCCCTGCTTGCGCGTCACGATCAGCCCCGCCTCCTCCAGCTGGCGGATATGTTTCATGAAGGATGGCAGGGCCATATCGAAGGGTTCGGCCAACGTTCCTATGCTCGCCTCCCCGCCGCCCAGCCGCAGGATCACCGCCCTGCGGGTCGGATCGGCGAGAGACTGGAAGATATCGTCGAGCGCGTCTGAATAGTTTTCCATAAGGCTAACTATCACGGTAAAACACTTAGCTCAATGGATAAGTTTAAAAAATATTTCGCAATGGGGAATAAACCGGCGGGCGACGGTGTCTCTTGATGTGCTGGCGGCTTGAGCCCGCCCGAACCAAGGAGGATATGTCCATGAAAATCCGCTTTATCGTTCCCGCCCTCGTTCTGGCTTTTGCCGGAACGGCCTATGCCGCGCCGGCGGTCGAAACGGTCAAGACCGACAAAGGCAATGTGCTTGCCGGGGAAAAAGGCATGACGCTCTACACTTTCAAGAACGACAAGAAGGGCGTATCCAATTGTTACGACAAATGCGCGGTGAACTGGCCGCCATTTTTCGCAGCCGCCAGTGACAAGGCCGAGGGCGCCTATTCCCTCTTGAAGCGCAAGGACGGCAAGATGCAGTGGGCAAAGGACGGCATGCCGCTTTATTACTGGGTCAAGGACATGAAAAAGGGCGATGCCACCGGCGACGGTATGAACGGTGTATGGGATGCCGCAAAACCCTGATGGCCTGAATGGTGAAAAGCGGGGGAGCCACTCCCCCGCAGCTGGCAGCTTCGAGATGGAGATGCTGGCGCTGATACCCATGCTGCGCCGTTATTCCCGCAGCCTTTCCCGTTCCGACGCCGATGGCGAGGATCTGTTGCAGGACTGCGTGGAAAAGGCACTCGCCAACAAAAGGCAATGGCGCGGAACAGGTTTGAAAACATGGGCTTACACGATAATGACGAATCTTTATCGCAACCGCCACCGCGCCGAGAAACGTCATCCGTCCGAAAGCCTCGACGGTCATGAGATCATAGCGGGCGCGGACACGCTCTCCGACACGCTGGAGAACGACCGGCTGCATGGCGCGCTGGCACTTCTCTCACCGGATATGCGGGCGGTGCTGATGCTGGTGACGGTGGAAGGCTACAGCTATCACGAGGCGGCAGAGACCTTGGCGATCCCGCTCGGCACCGTCATGTCCAGACTGTCCCGCGCCCGCGAAACCCTGCGCCAGCATCTGGCGGCGGATAATATCATACCCCTGCGGAGACCACGATGAAACGGCCCGATGCCATAACCGAAGACGATCTGCACGCCTATGTCGACGGGCTTCTTTCCGACGACGACCGCGCGGCTGTCGAGAGCTGGCTGGCTGAAAGACCGGAAGACCAGAGCCGCGTGCAGGCATGGAAAAAACAGGCCGACATTCTGCGCAACGCCTTCGCCTCCTATGCCGCTGCACATCCACATGACGCCTCGATGCTCGGCCCGCAAAAGCGGGATCGCACATGGCGGCCGAAACCGGCCCTCCTGCGGACGGCAGCAGCCCTGCTGATCTTCGTTGCGGGCGCGGCAGCCGGCAGGCTGCTGCCCTCATCCTTTTCGACGCCGCAGGACGTGACCCTGGCATCGCTGACGACGGATATTCCGGCACAGGCGAAATCCGCCTATCTCATCTATGCGAGCGAGGTGCGCCACCCCGTGGAGGTCGGCGCCGGCGAGCAGCAGCATCTTGCGACTTGGCTTGGCAAGCGGCTCGGTTACCCCTTCGCCATCCCCGATCTGTCGAAGATCGGATATGACCTCGTCGGCGGGCGTCTCATTCCCGTCAGCGGCAAGCCGGGCGCGATGCTGATGTATCAGGACAAGACCGGCCGCCGGGTGACGGTGCTGGTCGGCCACAACGAGGAAAACCGCACCACCAGCTTCCGTATGGCCAGCGCCGATGGTGTCGAAACCTTCTACTGGATCGACAACGAGCTGGGTTACGCCGTTTCCGCCGAACTGTCGCGGGACGAGGTGCAGGCAATCGCCGAGGAATGTTACCGGCAGTTTCCGACGTGAGGCCAGCAGTGGCGGCGGAACGCGAGCAATGACGTCAGCATCTGCGTGATGGAAGGCAAACAGCACCAGCTACCGAAGGACGAGGTCAATTTTTTTGATGGATCGATCATGTCAGCCATGGGTTTGAGAAGTCGATACAAAAGACTATTGTCCAATCGACAACCGCTGGAGCAAAACCATGCATGAGGATATTCCTGCCGTCACCCTGCCCTCTGGAAAAGAGGTTCCAGCCCTCGGCCTTGGCACCTGGAATATGGGCGAGACGAAGTCATCGGCAAACGACGAGATTGAAAGCATCCGCAAGGCGATCGATCTCGGCATGACGTTGGTCGACACCGCGGAAATGTATGCCGACGGCCGTTCGGAAGAAGTGGTCGGCACGGCAATCGCCGGTCGCCGCGACGAGGTGTTTCTGGTCAGCAAGGTCTATCCGTGGAATGCCAGTGCAAGAGGCACTGCGGAAGCCTGCGAGCGCAGCCTCGCGAGGCTCGGCACCGACCACATCGATCTCTATCTGCTGCACTGGCGTGGCGAGCACCCGCTTGGCGAAACCGTGGCCGCGTTCGAAAGGCTAAAGAGCGACGGCAAGATCGGCGCCTGGGGCGTCTCCAATTTCGATACCGACGATATGGAGGAGCTTTTCGCCGTTCCCGAGGGTAAAAACTGCGCCGCCAATCAGGTGCTCTATAACCTTTCCAGGCGCGGACCGGAGTTTTCCCTTCTGCCGTGGTGCCAGGAGCACGGCGTGCCGCTGATGGCCTATTCCCCCATCGAGCAGGGCCGTATCTTGAAGAACCACGAACTCATTCGCATCGCCAAGGCCTATCAGGCAACCCCGGCGCAGCTCGCTCTAGCGTTTCTTTTGGACAGGGACGGTGTCATTGCCATTCCCAAATCCGCCAGCGTGTCCCGTGTCGTGGAAAATCGCGGCGCCACCGATCTTGAACTAACCGAGGAAGACTGGACCGCCCTCGACGCCGCCTTCCCGCCACCGACGCGCAAGACGTCCCTGGAAATGCTCTGACATAACAGAGCGTTAGCGGACATTTCGGAATCAGCTGCTGAAGGGGTTGAATCGGAATGTGAGAGCTGGAACTGCCCGCAATAGAGATTGCAGTAACGGCGCGGCAAGCCGCGCCGTTGGTCATATAGCCCGCAAGGCGTTAGGACGGTATGCGGGGCTCGTATTCCTCTTTCAGCGCCAGCCACGTATCCCAGAAGGGTCCCGGTTCCTTGTCCTGAAGACGGGCAGCAAGAATATCGAGATGCACATGCCAGCCGGCGCTGACATTGAGCCTGGTCGTGCGATCCGCCAGCCGGCGGTGAACCAGTGTCAGCAGCACGTCCTTGCCCAGAGCCTGAAGCTCGATCGACACCTCTGCGCTCTCACCCCAGCTGAAAACGAGGCGATGCGGCGGAACCACGGTGATGATGCGTGAGGCCATCCTGTTTTCTTCGGAAAAACCTTCCGGGCGGCGGCCCGGCGGATCGGAAAGCTCGTCGTTGCGCCAGACCAGTTCGAAGGGCGCATCCGGCGCAAGCCGCATTTCACCGGATGCCAGCCAGCGGCGGCGAAGCTCGCTTTGGGTCAGATAAGCCCAGACCCGATCAATCGGTCCCGGCAAGAGCCTTTCTATCTTCAGGGTCGTCGGCTCGACCAGCCGGCCATAGGCGTCAGGCATTGCAATATCAGCCATTGTCATTTCCTCCATCTGCAGGGGATTTTCCCTGATCTTCCTCCCTGAGCATCTGCTCAAGAATATCGAGGCGATTGCTCCAGAACCGCTGGTAGAAATCCAGCCACTCATGTGCTTCCGCCAGGGGTTCCGGCGCAAGGCGGCAGACATGGATACGCCCCCTCACCTCGCGGCGGATAAGCCCCGCATTCTCCAGCGCCTTGATGTGCTTCGAGGCTGCCGCGAGCGATATGTCGAAGGGTTGAGCCAACTGGCTCACCGTTCGCTCGCCACGGGAAAGATCACGCAGCATCGTGCGTCGCGTTGCGTCGCCAAGGGCATGAAAGACGGTATCGAGATGTGAAGCAGATAATTCAACCATGTTGTTGAATATAGCTGGCCGCCTCGGAATGTCAACCATATGGTTGAATATTGTTCCCAAGCGGATTCCATAAAAAAACCCGCGGCGAACCGCGGGCTTTATGGAAGATTTCGCTTAGAGACGAATTACATGCCCTGCGAACCGCGGTTCATGGCGGCAATGCCCGTGCGGCAGATTTCGATCAGGCCGAGCGGCTTGATGATGGCCACGAACTGGTCGATCTTGGATGACTTGCCGGTGATCTCGAAGATGAAATGCTCCACCGTCGCATCCACCACCTTGGCCTGAAATGCATCGGCAAGCCGCAGCGCCTCGGCGCGGACTTCGCCCGTGCCTGCAACCTTGATGAGCGCCACCTCGCGCTCGATCGGCCGTTCTTGCCCCAGTTCACGGGCGCGGACGGTAAGGTCCAGAACCCGGTGCACTGGAACGATACGTTCCAGCTGCGCCTTGATCTGCTCCAGCACGATGGGCGTGCCGCGCGTCACGATGGTGATGCGCGACAGATGCGCCTCATGTTCCGTTTCCGAAACCGTCAGGCTTTCGATGTTGTAGCCCCGGCCGGAAAACAGGCCGATGACCCGGGCGAGAACGCCCGGCTCGTTGCTGACGAGAACCGACAGCGTGTGATTTTCAACGGCAGCCGTTTCCTTCTGGATGAAATAGGCGGAGCCGGTGGGTTGTAGGTGTGCGTTCATGTCCTTTTCCTCTCCCGGCTCAGACTAGCTGACGGCCCTTGGCATCGATGGCGTTGGCAACAGCTTCATCCGTCGCCTCATCCGGCAACAGCATCTCGTTATGGGCTTTACCAGATGGGATCATCGGGAAGCAATTGGCGAGATTGGCAACGCGGCAATCGAAGATGACCGGCCTGTTGACCGCAATCATCTCGGCGATCTTGTCGTCCAGTTCCTTTGGATCGTCGCAATACATGCCGACGGCACCATAGGCTTCCGCCAGCTTGACGAAGTCGGGCATGGCTTCGGTATAGGAGTTGGACAGACGGTTGCCATGCAGCAACTGCTGCCATTGGCGCACCATGCCCATATACTGGTTGTTGAGGATGAAAATCTTCACCGGCAGGCCGTATTGGATGGCGCAGGACATTTCCTGAATACACATCTGGATCGAGGCATCACCGGCGATATCGATGACCAGCGCCTCGGGGTGCGCAACCTGCACGCCGATAGCCGCAGGCAGACCATAACCCATGGTGCCGAGGCCGCCCGAGGTCATCCAGTGGTTCGGCTCCTCAAAGCCGAAGAACTGCGCCGCCCACATCTGGTGCTGGCCGACTTCTGTGGTGATGTAGGTGTCGCGTCCCTTCGACGCCTCATAAAGCCGCTGCAATGCATATTGCGGCATGATGACATCTTTGGAGTTCTTGTAGGCGAAGGAATTACGGGCACGCCAGCGCTCGATCTGCGACCACCAGTCGGCCGTCTGCGCTTTTTCCGGTTTCGTCGGCAAGGCGCGCCAAAGGCGAACCATGTCTTCCAGAACATGCCCGACATCGCCGATAACGGGCACGTCGACGCGAACGGTCTTGTTGATCGAGGAAGGGTCGATGTCGATATGGATCTTCTTGGAATTCGGCGAAAACGCATTGATACGACCGGTAATACGGTCATCGAAACGCGCGCCGATGCAGACCATGACATCGCAATCATGCATCGTCATATTGGCTTCGTAAGAGCCGTGCATGCCCAGCATGCCGAGCCAGTTCTTGCCGGAAGCCGGATAGGCACCGAGACCCATCAGCGTCGAGGTGATCGGGAAACCGGTCAGCTCGACCAGTTCACGCAGCAGCCTTGTCGCCTCCGGACCGGAATTGATGACGCCGCCGCCAGTATAGAAGATAGGCTTTTTCGCCTTGGACATCAGGTCGATGGCGGCGTGAATGGCGTTGAGATCGCCCTGAACCTTCGGCTTGTAGCTCTTCTGCTGGATGGCGGCGGAAGGCGGCGTATAGGTGCCGGTGGCGAACTGGATATCCTTCGGAATATCGACGACGACAGGGCCCGGACGGCCAGTCTGCGCGATGCGGAAGGCCTCGTGGATGATGCCGGCCAGCTCGTTGACGTCCTTGACCAGCCAGTTGTGCTTGGTGCAGGGGCGCGTGATGCCGACGGTATCGCATTCCTGAAACGCATCGGAACCGATCAGCGATGTCGGAACCTGGCCGGAAAGGCAGACGAGCGGAATGGAATCCATCAGCGCATCCTGCAGCGGCGTCACCGCATTGGTGGCGCCAGGACCTGACGTGACGAGCATGACGCCGACCTTGCCGGTGGAGCGGGCATACCCTTCAGCGGCATGGCCGGCGCCCTGCTCGTGGCGCACGAGAATGTGTTGAATGTCTTCCCGCTGGAAAATCTCGTCATAGATCGGAAGAACGGCACCGCCGGGATAACCGAAGATGTGCTCGACGCCGTTATCCTTCAGCGCCTGCAGAACAATCTCCGCACCTGTCATGCGATTGCTGTTTTCCGTATTGTCCTTATCCGTCATTGCCTGTTTCCATCCCGCTTTGGCTTTGGATATCGAGGAGCCCGAGGGCCTGTTTGAAGACATAAAAAAAGGCCCCTAGAGGAGCCTCGTTCAGCGCATGGGTGCTTTCGCCGGATGGTTACACCATCCTGCCCATGCGCCGTCCCACCACGATAAGTACGTTAAGATTTTTCATGGGCCGGAGTGTTAGCCACAAACGCCCCAGCCGTCAACGCATATTGCGGGAAAAAATCACCGCCGCCTTCTTTTATTACCCCGCAGGGCGCTTTGGCGAAATTTTCGAACGCGGCTGATACACCTGTTGTTAAGCATAATCTTTTAATCTCGAGAGCGCAGATGCTGCCCGAACCACCGCGATCATCCGCATGTACCGGGAAAAAATGTGAATAACGACACGTCTCATAACGCGTCCCGCATGGACGAAAACGAACGGCGATCCGGCGAGCAACCGGCTAACCGCATGCTGGGCCGCGTCATCGCCTGTAACGGCGCCAACGCCACCATTGCCGCCGAAACGGAACCCGGCTCCACCGATGTGTCGCAGCTCTGGTCCGTCGGACGCCTGATTTCCATCGAAATGGGCACCAGTCGTGTCACTGCGCTGGTCTTTTCCATGCGCACCGGCGACGACCATTGGGCAGCGGACACGCCAAACAGGCTGCTGATCGACGTGGAACTGGTGGGTGAAGTTTATCGCACCGAAGACGGCAGCGAACGTTTTTCCACCGGTATCTCCCGTTACCCTTATCTCGGCGCGGTGGCGCACCGCATCCGCACCAGCGATCTTGCAAAGATTTACGACAGCGGCAAACGCGATGCCTGCGTCATCGGCAAGCTGACGCAGGACGACACGATCAACGCTGCCATCAGCATTCCGCAGATGCTTGCCAAACATTTCGCCGTCGTCGGATCGACGGGCGTGGGCAAGACCACCGCCGTTTCGCTGCTTCTAAACAAGGCGATCGAGACCGACCCGAAACTGCGCGTCCTCATTCTCGATCCGCATAATGAATTCGCGGCCGCTTTTCCCGATCATTCCGTCGTCATCGATACCGACACGCTGGACCTTCCCTTCTGGCTGATGCGGCTCGAGGAATTTGCCGAGGTGATTTTCCGCGGCCGCAAGCCCGTGCCGGAAGAGATGGATTTCCTCCGGGACCTCATTCCCGAAGCAAAAAAGGCATTTCGCGGCACCGAAGGGTCAGCCGTCCGCCGCACATCCGACAAGAGCGCGATCACGCCGGATACGCCGGTGCCATACCGCATCGCCGATCTTCTCGCCCTCATCGATGAGCGCATCGGAAGGCTGGAAGGACGCGGCGAAAAACCCGCCCTGCGCACGCTGAAGGGCCGCATCCTCTCGGCCGTCAACGATACGCGCTATAATTTCATGTTCTCGAGCAATACGATCAACGACAACATTCTCGAGACCGTCGCGCATATCTTCCGCATCCCCGGAGAAGGCAAGCCGATTTCGGTTTTCCAATTGTCAGGCATCCCCTCCGAAGTGGTGAATTCGGTGGTCTCGGTGCTCTGCCGCATGTCCTTCGAACTGGCAGTGCTGGCGCGCGGTTCGCTGCATATGCTTATCGTCTGCGAAGAAGCGCACCGTTATGTTCCGGCTGATCCCGAGCGCGGCTTTTTCCCCACCCGGCAATCCATCGCCCAGATCGCCAAGGAAGGCCGCAAATACGGCATCTCACTCGGCGTCATCAGCCAGCGGCCAAGCGAACTGGACCAGACCATCCTGTCGCAATGCTCGACCGTATTCGCCATGCGGCTGTCGAACGAGATCGACCAGAAGATCATTCTCTCCGCCGTGCCGAACGCCTCGACCTCGACCACGAGCTTTCTCTCCTCCATCGGCAATGGCGAAGCCATCGCCTTCGGTGAGGCCGTGAATGTGCCGATGCGCATGCGCTTCGACCGTGTCACCACGGCCAAGCTGCCGAAGGCGAGCGGCACGACCAGCCATATGAACCATGAAACCCCCGACACGGTCGACCTGAACAGCATCGTCACCCGCATGCGCGCCACGGCCAAGCCCGTTATCACCGGCTTCCAGCAAAGCGTGGAAGCGGCTTTTTCCGACCAGCCGGAACCGTCCGTATTCCAGTCGGCAGACGATATCGACCGCTGGAAGCGCGAATTGGGGACGCCCGCAGCGGAGGGATATGAACCCTACCGCCCGGATATGCTGCCGGGACGCACGCCGACTGCGCCACCCAATGCGGCCTCAACGGACCCCACCGCCGGCGCCGTCAACGATCTGCGCAAGGCGGGTTTCCAGATGCAGGCGCAGAATGGCCCGCCACCCGGTGAGACGCGCCCTTCGCTGCGCGAAAGCCTGTTGAAAAAACCGCTCGGCAGCCTCTACCGCAAGGATTAGGCCCCTTTCACGGCTGGATGCGCGTCCAGTCATCCCCCATCTGGTTGCGGAACCAGGTCATCTGCCGTTTGGCATATTGGCGGGTCGCAGCCGCCGATTTTTCTATCACCTCCGCCGCACCCATGCGCCCAGTCAGCATATCGGCGATCTGAGCGACGCCGATCGCCTTCATCGCCGTTGCATCGGGCGTTAGATTGAGCGCAAGAAGCGCCTGCACCTCCTCCACCGCACCACTGTCCATCATCGCCTCAAAACGGCGGTTGATACGGTCATGCAGCACCGGCCTCTCCGGCAGGACGACGAATTTCTGCGCCCGTTCGGGATCGATAATCATCGGGCCGCTGGCGCGCTGGAAATCGCGGATCGATTTTCCCGTCGCCTCGAGCACTTCCAGCGCCCGGACGATACGCTGCCCGTCTCCCGGCTGCAGCATCTGCGCCATGGGCGGATCGCGGCTGACCAATGCGGCGTGCAGCTTTGCCGCCCCCTCTTCGATCAGCCGGGCGCGCAGCCCCTCGCGAATGTCATCGGGAATGGCGGGCATATCGGAAAGACCCCCGGTCAGCGCCTTGAAATAGAGCCCCGTACCACCGACGATAACTGGAAAACGCCCCTCACCGCGCAGATCCGAAAGCAGGCCGGAAATATCCCGCAGCCATTCGCCGGTCGAATACGCGCTGCTAGCAGGCACATGGCCGTAGAGATGATGCGGCACGCCCTCCATTTCATCATTGGAAGGCCGGGCGGTTAGCACCCGCAGCGTGTCGTAAACCTGCATGCTGTCGGCGTTGATGACCACACCGTTCCGCTCCCGCGCTAAGCGAAGCGCAAGCGCGGACTTGCCGCTTGCCGTCGGGCCGGTTATCAGGATCGCATCAAAATTCTGATCAAGGTTTTTCATCATGGCTCTGGTTGCCACGCTTATCGCCAATCCGTCAAATCCTGTTCTGACCCCGGCCCTCGGCGAAGCCGCGGCAAAGGCGGTCAATGCATCGGGCCTTTATTGGCTGGCCGATGGCATCGCCTGCGATATCGCCCTACCCCTGGGCACCGCAGCCGAACAGGCGCGCAGCGCGATTGCAGCCGCGCTTATCGGGAAACCGATCGATATCGTCATCCAGGAGCAGGACCAGCGGCGCAAGAAGCTGCTGATCGCCGACATGGATTCGACCATGATCGGTCAGGAATGCATCGACGAGCTGGCCGCCGAAGTCGGGCTGAAGGACAAGGTCTCCGCCATCACCGCCCGTGCGATGAATGGCGAGATCGCCTTTGAGCCGGCTCTGCGTGAGCGCGTCGCATTGCTGAAGGGCCTGCCGGTCTCTGTCATCGATGACGTCATCGAAAAGCGCATCACGCTGACATCAGGCGGCAAGGAGCTGATCGCCACCATGAAGGCGAAGGGTTATTACACGGCCCTCGTTTCCGGCGGCTTCACCGTCTTCACCAACCGCGTCGCTGCGATGCTTGGTTTTGATGAGAACCGCGCCAATCTGCTCGGCGAAGCCAATGGCGAGCTTGATGGCACCGTTGCCGAACCCATCCTCGGCAAACAGGCCAAGGTGGACGCGCTGAACGACATTGCCGCAAGGCTCGGCATTTCGTCTGAAGAGGCGATGGCGGTCGGCGATGGCGCCAATGATCTCGGCATGCTGCATGTGGCTGGCGCAGGCGTTGCCCTGCACGCCAAGCCCGCCGTGGCCGCCGAAGCGCAGATGCGCATCGACCATGGCGACCTGACCGCGCTTCTCTACATCCAGGGCTATCGCAAGACGGATTTTGTCACTCCATGATCATTCGTGAGACAGAAAGACTCATTCTGCGCGAATGGAAGGAGAGCGACCGCGACCTGTTCCGCGAAATCAACGCGGACGAGAAGGTCATGGAATTTTTCCCCTTCCGCCGCAGCCATGCGGAAGCGGACGCGGTGCTGGAAACCATCAACGGCATGATCCGCGGCAGCGGTTATGGCTTTTATGCCATGGAACTGCGCGAGAGCGGCGAGGTTATGGGCTTCTGCGGCATATCGCCGGTCATGAACCTCGATCCGCCCTTCCCGATCGGCACCATGGAAATCGGCTGGCGGCTCGCCACCCGCTTCTGGGGGCACGGTTATGTCACCGAAGCCGCGCAATCGCTGCTTGTCATGGCTTTCGATGAAAAAGAGACGCCGGAAATCGTCTCCTTCGCCGTCCACGACAACCATCGTTCGACGGCGGTCATGGAACGCATCGGCTTGAGGCGTGATCCTTCCCGCGATTTCGACCATCCGCGTGTGCCGGAAGAAACGCACCCGCATCTGCGGCCGCACGTCACCTATGCGCTGACGCTGGAGGAATGGCGGGCAAGATAAGACGCCTGCCCGCCAGTTCCGAAGGTCATTTCACCGCAGCATTGCCGCCATCGGCAAACAGCGCCGCCCCGGCGACGAAGCTTGCCATGGGGCTTGCGAGAAATAGTGCGGCTTGCGCAATTTCTTCAGGTTCTGCAATGCGCTTCATCGCATGTAGGCCGGCAGCCCATTCCTTCTGCGCCGTGTCTCCAGCCATCGGCGTATCGACACCGCCGGGTAGAAGAGCATTCGCGCGGATACCGCTGACGGCATAATCGGCGGTAATGCCTTTCACCAGCCCCATCAACGCGGCCTTCGCCGTTCCATAAGCCGCCATACCGGGTATGCCGACACTGGTGCCAACGAAGCTTGACGTAAAGACGATCGAACCACGACCCCGCTTCAACATCGGCGGAATCTGGTAACGAGCGCCAAGGAAGGCAGAGGTGAGATTGACGTTGAGCACATGATCCCATTCTTCGGGCGAAATCTCCGCCAGCGGCTTCATGGCCCCCACCCCACCCGTATTGTTGACCGCGATATCGAGGCCACCGAAAACGCCCACGGCCGCATCCGCCAACCGGGAATGGGTTTCCGCAACGCCGGCGTCGCCCGCAACCGCATGGACACGGCCGCCGGTATCACGAATGTCGGCTGCAACCTCCTGCAGCGCCTTTTCACCGCGCGCATTGATGACGACTGCCGCGCCTTGCGTGGCAAACAGCATCGCCGTCGCCCGGCCGATGCCGGATGACGCGCCGGTGATGATGGCAACCTTGTTTTCGAGTAATTTCATATCCTTGGCCTCCGTTTGATGGAGACCAAGGGATAAGGACCCGACGGGGCCGCAACCACCCGATTCCTGACGGATCGGGCGAAAAGCGTTTATTCCATCGGCAACGCCACCACGCGCAGATTGCCCTGAGCATCCGCCACCATCATATGCGCATTCTTGCGGCCTTCGGACTTCAGGCCGTTCACACGCACCAGCACATCGCCAGGAACTTCCATGAAATCCTGTCCGACCTCGACAATAACGTCGCCGGCCTTCATGCCCTTCTGTTCGGCGGGAGAACCGGGATCGACGCTTGCGACAAGCACGCCTTCCACGCT
This sequence comes from Agrobacterium sp. El2ro-1b, assembly GCF_048298475.1. Classification (NCBI taxonomy): domain Bacteria; kingdom Pseudomonadati; phylum Pseudomonadota; class Alphaproteobacteria; order Hyphomicrobiales; family Rhizobiaceae; genus Agrobacterium; species Agrobacterium sp. El2ro-1b. The sequence goes on from NZ_CP103458.1 coordinate 1,729,059, forward strand.
TTCCGCAATGCCCTTTTCCGTGCGCAATTCATTGCTCAGCACCACCAGATTCATGCCGAGCACGGTCTGCGGTGCTTCGCGCACTTCAGGTGTCTGGTCCTGCGCCTGATCGTCGCCACCGTCTTTATCGTCGGGGGCAACCATGCTGCCATCACCGTCTTCACCCTGCGGGTCGTCGGTCGAGGCCTTCTCGTCGGTCGTATCCTGCAATTGCCCGAGCTTGACCTTAACGGTCTCCTCCTTGCCGTCGCGATAGACGACAACATCGACTTCCTTGCCGACAGGGCTTTCCGCCACGATGCGCAGGAGGTCGCGCATTTCATTGATATCCTTGCCGTCGAATTTCAGGACGACATCACCGGCCTGGATCGGGCCGTTCTCCACCGGGCCGCCCTTGGCCACGCCTGATATCAGCGCGCCCTTGGCGCTTTCCATGCCGAGGCTCGCCGCCACGTCATCAGTAACAGGCTGAACGCGAACGCCGAGCCAGCCGCGGCGGGTCTCGCCGAATTCGATGAGCTGCTGCACGATATTCTGGGCGAGCTCCGTCGGCACGGCAAAACCGATACCGATAGAACCGCCGCTCGGGGAAATGATCGCCGTATTGATGCCGATCACCTCACCCTTCATGTTGAAGAGCGGGCCACCGGAATTGCCCTTGTTGATGGCCGCATCCGTCTGGATGAAATTGTCATAGGGGCCGGCATTGATATTGCGGCCGCGCGCGGAAATGACGCCCACGGTCAGCGATCCGCCAAGCCCGAACGGGTTGCCGACAGCCATCACCCAGTCGCCGATGCGCATGCTGCGCGAATCGCCGAACTTCACGGCCTTCAGCGGCGTTTTCGGCTCCACCTTCAGGACCGAAAGGTCGGTCTTGGTATCGGTGCCGACCAGCGTCGCCTTGAGCTTCGAGCCATTCGGGAAAATCACCTCGATGGCATCAGCACCCTCGATGACGTGGTTGTTGGTAACGACATAGCCAGCCGGATCGATCACGAAACCCGACCCGAGCGAATTGACCTTTTCGCCGCCCTCCGGCTTCTGGCTGTCGAAATAATCCTTGAAGAACTCCTGGAAGGGCGAACCTTCCGGCAGCTTCGGCGGAACTGGACCCTTGCCCTCGGTCTTGACGTTCTGGGACGTCGAAATATTCACCACCGCATCGAGCAGTGGCTCGGCAAGATCAGCCACCGATTCCGGCCCATGGCTCTGCGCTCTTGCCGCAACCGGCGCCGAAAGGCTGCCCGCCACAAGCGCGATACCCGCAACTGCGGCAATGCTGTTGCGAAAAGGCGAAAGAAGGGTCACGGCCATAAGCGTCCTCGCGTTTCAAATCGTCATGCCCTGCTTATATCGTCAAAGCATAAGGCGGAATGATGAAGTGTAAAAATACCTTTTCGTGAACAGGCGGGGATGTCCTGCCCGTAGCCACAGCATTGGCACGAAAACGGAGTAAAAAGAAAGGGCCGGTAAAAACCGGCCCCTCCAAAATCAGTTGATCCGCTATCAGTTCGCCGGCGCTGGCGCAGGTGCGGCGGGAGCCGCAGGTGGCGCACCGTTGATATTGTTGAAATAACGGAAGAAGGTCGAATCCGGGGACAGGACCAGCGTCGTGCCATTACCGTTCAACGCATTGGCGTAAGCAGACATGGAGCGATAGAACTCGAAGAAATCAGGATCGCGCTGGAAAGCCACACCGAAGACCTTGTTGCGTTCGGCATCGCCTTCACCGCGCAGCACTTCGGACTGCCGCTGGGCCGTGGACTCGAGTTCCACCACCTCACGGTCGGCAACGGCCCGGCGACGCTGCGCCGCCTCATTACCACGTGCGCGGATAAGTTCGGCTTCGGCAAGACGTTCCGACTTCATGCGCTCGAAGGTCTGCTGCGACACTTCCTGCGTCAGATCGGTGCGACGGATGCGGACATCCACGATGCTGATACCGAGCGATTCCGCATCGGGACGCAGATCGTCACGCACTTCCTGCATCATCGATGCACGTGCATCCGAAAGTGCGGATTCAAAGCCGCGCAGACCGTAGACCCGACGCAACGATGCGTCGAGACGGGTGCGCAGGCGCGATTCCGCCGACATCTGGTCACCCGAGACCGTCTGCCGGAAGCGGCGCGCATCCGTGATGCGATAAACCACGAAGGCATCGACCTCATAGAACTTGCCGCCGGAGACCTGAACACGGATATTGTCGTGATCGAAGCGCAGCGCGCGGTTCTCGACATATTGCACGCGGTCGGCATCCATGAAGGCGAAGGGCAGCTTGAAATAGAGGCCCGGCGCCGTTTTCACATCCTGGATCTGACCGAAGCGGACGACGATGGCCTGCTGGCGCTCGTTGACGACGAAGATCGACGAGTAACCGAGGAAAAGCAGGACGGCGAGACCGACAAGAACGGCCGTAAGACGGTTACCCATATCAGTTGCCTCCCTGCTGTGCTGCGCCCGGATTGTTGCGCATGATCTCGTTCAGAGGCAGATAAGGCACCACGCCCTGTTTCTCGTCGATGATGATCTTGTTGGAACCCTTCAGGACCTGCTCCATCGTTTCCAGGAACATGCGCTGACGGGTGACCTCAGGCGCCGTGCGATACTGGTCATAGATGGAAATGAAGCGTTGCGCCTCACCTTCCGCCTCGTTGACGACACGCGACTTGTAGGCGTTCGCCTCTTCGACGATCTGCGCGGCCTGACCGCGTGCGGCACCGAGCTTCTGGTTGGCGTATTGATTGGCTTCCTGAACGAAGCGGTCTTCATCCTGTTCGGCACGCTGCACTTCGTCGAAGGCATCGGCCACTTCGCGCGGCGGAGCCGCATCTTCGATGGCCACGGCGTTGATGGAGATGCCCGCGCCATAACCGTCCATGGTGGACTGGATGATGCTGCGCACATCCGCCGCAATCGCCTGACGGTTATCGCGGAAGATATCCTGCGCCGGACGACGGCCAACGACTTCGCGCATGGCGCTTTCGGAAACCTGCTGCAGCGTTTCCGCCGGGGCGTCGACGTTGAAGAGATAGGACTTCGGATCGGAGACCGTATAGAGCACCGAGAACTGAACGTTGACGATGTTCTGGTCGCCGGTCAGCATCACGCCGCTCGACGAAGACGACGAGGCGCGCGAACCGATATTCTGCTGCTGCTCGGTCACCTTGACGATTTCCACCGTCTCGATCGGCCACAGATGGAAATGCAGGCCAGGCATCGAGATTTCGTCCTTCGGACGGCCGAAACGCAGCTCGACGCCGCGCTCGTCCGGCTGGACGGTGTAGATGGACTGGATGCCGAGGAACACCAGAACGACGAGAACCACGATGGCGACCACGCCGCCATTGAAGCCGCCGGGCAGCACATTCTTGAAACGGTCCTGGCTGCGCCGGATGATCTCTTCCAGATCGGGCGGGCCGCCATTGCCGCCGCCACCGCCGCGAGGCCGGTTAGGCCCCTGCCCCCATGGGCCGCCACCGCCGCCCTGGTTGTTTCCTCCACCGCCGCCGCCCCATGGGCCGCCGCCGCCATTCTGATTGCTCCAGGGCATCAATACCTCTTTATAAAAGCCTCTCCCGGTTCCGTTCGTAAGCGATTGCTCGCGTGCGGCGGGAATATCGACCCGTTATAGGAAGGAGAAGCGCCTGTTTCAACGCAGAGGTGGTAACTAAATACCCAATCGAGGTAAATAGTTCACTTTGCCGCGGCTCGTCGCACATAAGTGGTAAACAGAACCGGATAATTGTCCTTTTCCCCTGCGGACGCGGCCTTTTCTTCGGTTTTCTCAAAAACGGCGGGATCAATTTCCGGAAAAAAAGTGTCGCCATCGAGTTTTACCGCCACATGGGTGACGGAAAGTTGATCGGCAAAGGGCATGGCCTGACGGTAAATCTCGCCACCGCCGGCGACAAAAACCTCGTCCACGCCCAGTTCCACAGCCTTCGTTTTTGCAAGCTTCACGGCCTCGTCCAGCGACGAAACGACGTCGACGCCTTCAGGCCGGTAATCGGCATTTCGGCTGACGATGATATGCGGACGGCCCGGGAGGGGACGTTCGCCGACAGACAGAAACGTCTTGCGGCCCATGATGAGCGGCTTGCCCATCGTCATCGCCTTGAAGCGCTTCAGATCGGTCGACAGCTTCCATGGCATGTCGAGATCGCGGCCGATGACGCCGTTCTCGGAGACCGCAACGATGATGGTGACGCGCGGCTCACTCATACCGCGATCGGTGCCTTGATGCTTGAATCGGCCTCGTAATTCTCCAGCGTAAAGTCCTCGAACTTAAAGCCGAAAAGGTCTTTCACGTCAGGGTTGAGGCGCATGGTCGGCAAGGCCTTCGGCGTACGCGTCATCTGCAGCTGCGCCTGTTCGAAATGGTTGGCATAGATATGCGCATCACCAAGCGTATGAACGAAATCGCCGGGCTTGAGGCCCACGACCTGCGCGACCATCAGCGTCAGCAGCGCATAGGACGCGATATTGAAGGGCACGCCGAGGAAAATATCGGCCGAGCGCTGGTAAAGCTGGCAGGAGAGCTTTCCATCAGACACATAGAACTGGAACAGGCAATGGCAGGGCGGCAGCGCCATCTCATCCACCAACGCCGGGTTCCAGGCCGAAACGATATGGCGGCGGGAATTGGGATTGGTTTTAAGCGCCTCGATCAGAAGCGCGATCTGGTCGATATGGCGGCCATCAGGCGCCGGCCAGGATCGCCATTGCGCGCCATAGACCGGACCGAGATCGCCGTTCTCATCGGCCCATTCATCCCAGATGGAAACACCATTTTCCTTGAGATAGGCAATATTGGTATCGCCGTTCAGGAACCACAGCAGCTCATGGATGATGGAGCGCAGATGCAGTTTCTTGGTGGTGAGAACCGGAAAACCTTCGGAAAGGTCGAAACGCATCTGGTAACCGAATACCGAACGCGTGCCGGTGCCGGTGCGGTCTCCGCGGTCGGAGCCGGTTTCCATCACATGCCGGAGAAGATCGAGATATTGTTTCATGCGTTCTGCCGCCGATTCCCTGATATCAAGGGAATATAATAGCACAGGGCGGCAGAACCAATCACCTAATGCGGGTTTATCCCCGGCTCAGATCAAAGCGACTGAAGCTTGCCCAGTTCCTTGGCCACCAGATAATAGAAGGTCACGCGAGACTTGGAGCGATCCGCAGCCATGGCTTTTGCGACAGTGGCGATTGCCTTGTCGGCGCTGTCGTCGGTGACCCCGAGCTTCTTGCCGCACCAGCTAGCCTTCACGCGCGCAAGCTCTTCCGGATCGGAAGCGGACACCAGAGACGAATCCCGGTTGCGCAGGGCAATGCCGAGATGTTTGACGATCTTGCCGACCACGGCTTCGTCGGCTGCTGCGTCGTATTTCTTCACATCTGCGAGATAGTCGGTCATATCAACTCCTTCGTGTGTCCCCGGCGCAACGTTACTTCTGGTGACCGGTTGCAGGAGAATGGGACAGCAATCTCCCGTCGTCAAGAATAGTCTAAATTACGGACCACAATGACGAAACCTTTTCATGGAATTGTCATCACCCCCCTTTTCTAAGGCCGGCGAAACGCCTATATGAGCCTTGCCGGGGCAACCCGGCTATGGCGATAAACGGTCGGTGTAATAAACCTATTGGACCCGGGGGCGGTACCCGGCGCCTCCACCAAAAACCGGCGGGATCTCAAGATGAGGCCGGCTTTTGATGGGGGCGAAATAGGATCGACAAGGGCGTAAAGATCGAACTTTTGCTCGGCATGATACCGCCGTTATCGGGTCACAAGTGTAGTTGCAAATGACAACAACGCTAAGGAATACGCTCTCGCTGCCTAATGGCGGTGCGGGAATTCCGCTCTAAGTCCTTACGGTTAGCCCCGTAAGGCGGGGTTCGGAGGTACCTGGCAACAGAAACCTCCACCTTCTCCATTTTGCCTGAATTGATTATATGATAGCTGACTTGCAAACGGCGTCGGCTTTTCCGTTGCTGCCGTTCGGGACATTGCGTATACTTGGGCAAAGCGCAGCCGTCAGGATCGGGAATGATCCCGGCTCAAGGATTGCGCGAAGATTCAAAGTGTTACAGCGTCCCGGGCGCGCAAGCCGCGCCACGCATGAAAAGACGTTCGAATAAGGGAAAGACAGGACCGCATGGGGCAGGATCATATCCGTTACGACATTCTCGCACAGGATGCCCTTCGCGGCGTTATTCGTAAGGTTTTGGGTGAAGTGGCCGCTACCGGCCGCCTGCCCGGCGACCATCACTTCTTCATCACCTTCCTGACCGGCGCGCCGGGAGTGCGGATTTCCCAGCACCTCAAGTCGAAATACGCCGAACAGATGACCATCGTCATCCAGCACCAGTTCTGGGATATGAAGGTGACGGAAACCGGATTCGAAATCGGCCTCTCCTTCTCCGATACGCCGGAAAAGCTTGTTATTCCCTACAATGCCATCAGAGGCTTCTACGATCCTTCCGTCAATTTCGAGCTTGAGTTCGATGTGCCTCTGGCCGAAGAGGAAGAAATGGAAGAAGCGGAAATCACCGCTTACCCCGTTTCCCACGAGGCGAAGCCCGCTTCCGAAACACCCAAATCGGGTGAGGAAAAGAAGGAAGGCTCCGTCGTTTCGCTGGATGCTTTCCGCAAGAAGCAATAACGGCTTCTGCCCCAAGCCTTTTGAAACCCAGCCTCGTGAAACTCAAGGAGACATATCCCCATGGCGGCCGATATCGTCAATCTGCGTCAGTTTCGCAAACAAAAGGCGCGTAGCGAAAAAGAAAAACAGGCGGAGCAGAACCGCCTGTCTCACGGCCGCACCAAGACGGAAAAGAACCTCACCTCGGCCCTGAACGACAAAGCCGAAAAGGCGCTGGATCAGGGGCGGCTCGAAAAAGGCGATGACGGGGCCGGTAAAGACTGACGGACCAACTCACCGCAGCGGATTTCGGGATTCGAAAAAAGAATCGCAAAACAGGGACTTGCCGGCGAGACATGATCGAGATTTCCAACCGGATCCGCCGGAGACCGATCTGATGATCCGCAAACACTCCGCGACCTTGCATGGCCACCGCACCAGCATCTCGCTTGAGGATGCCTTCTGGGACGAACTGAAAATCATCGCCGAAAGACGCAAGATCAGTTTCGCCGCCCTGCTTGCCGAAATAGACGACAGCCGCCCGACCGACAGCAATCTGTCGTCATCGCTACGGGTTTACGTGTTGAACTGGCTGAAAACCCGCTGATCCAGACCGGCGCGGCCTTCATGTCACATCGATCGCAGACTGCCATACCGTGCGCCAGCAGCCGACTATAAAAATTCCCGTCGAAAACTCATAACGCCGTGAAAGCATTCATTAAACATTGGCGGCCTAGTCTGCGCTGCAAGGCATTCCCGTATTGCGTAGCCTTGCCTCCGACTAGTGTTCTCAGACTGTCCATTCCCCGCCTCTCCCCCGAGGCGACAGACGGCTTCTGCCGTCTCCGGAAACGAGGATTGCCATCAATCCGTAGGCAAAGCCACTGCTATCAGGTTTAAATTTTGATTGAGGCCTGAAGCCGGTTGGGAAGGGCGACCATCCCCTCGGCGTCATCCTCGGCCCTGTGCCGAGGATCTAATCACGTCGAATAAAATCAATCGGTTGCAGATAATAGCGACAAGATCGAGGATGACGTTGGAGCGTTTGGCGCGATCTTCACGAAATTGAAGAGCGACCGGCTTTCCTGTCCTTGGAGCTTACGGCGTGGCGGGCGCATTTTCCGGTGCCAGTTGCCGGATGGCGTCTTCCGTCGGCGGCACCACCAGAGCCGGTGCAGACTGTCGCTCGGGTGCCGGCGGCTGTTGCTGTTGCTGCTGCAACCGCTCCTGCTGTTCCTTTTCCTGGCGCAGGCGTTCTTCGGCCGCGGCTTTTAAGCGTGCCTCTTCTTCGGCCTTGGCCTTGGCTTCCGCCTCAGCCCGTTCCTTCTCGGCCTGCCGTTCTGCCGCCTGGGAGCGGTAGAGCGCCACTTCGCGGCGCAGGCGCTGCTTCTCGAGAACGCTGGCCTGCATGGCTTCCACCCGGCGCCGTTCCTTTTCGAAGGCCCGAAGAGAGAGGTAATTGCTGAGCGCGGAGACATCGGTCGTCAAGGCAGGCGCGGCAAGCGGGCCGTTATAGTTGAGACGCACGGACGGTTCAGCACCGGCGACCGTTTCGGTGCCGGGATTGAACACGAGATCGAGGTCACCATTCACGGTCGAAGCGGCAATGTCGACGGTCGCATCGGCGCTCAGCGTCACCGGATCGATGCCGGCACGCAAATTCTTGAAATGAAGCGCGCCGCCATTCAGCGAAAATGGCAGGGCAACATCACCGAGCGCGATTTCACCCTGCCACAGGCTCTGATCCACCAGCGGCCGCACCTTTGGCGCATCGATCGGCTGCTGCAAACCATCGGCCGCCTGCAGGATCGGTGGCAGGGCACCGGGATTAAGTCCCTTCAGCACAAGCCCTCCGGCACGGACTTCACCTGATCCACCAGCCGATTTCAATATTTCGCCGACACTTTTGCCGGTCGATTCCGCCGTGAGATCAATCGCAACCCGGCCTGTCGCAACAGGCCCGTTGGCATTGGCCCACAGGATCGGCTCCGGATTGGCGTCGGTCACCGCGATCTTGCTGCGGAAAATGCCCGCACCCTCGCCCGTGGACATGGCAAGCCGTCCGGCGAGCTTGCCGCCCATGAAGGTGCCGGCAACGTCGTCAAGCGAGAGACTGCCCGCATCATGCGTGAGCTTGGCCGAAACGCCCGTGACCGTGCCGAAGGGGCCAGCCTCGAAGCTTTCCGCCTTCAAAGCAAGCGACGCCTTGAGTTGCGGGAATGCAGGCATGGCAAGCGGCTTTGCATTCAGCGCGCCGGTTTCCGGGTCGATCACCGGCCCGTAGATCGCATCTCCCAGCCAGGCGAGATCGGCCGTTCTGACCGAAAGATCGCCCGTGACCGGATGAGGCGCGGCGCGCTGGACCGTGATATTGCCCGAGAAAGGATTGCCACCCGCCTGCCCGCCGATTGAGGAAAAAGCGATCTTCTGCCCATCCACCGCCACCTTGGCATTGGCTTTCAGCGCCATGCCGCCACCGAGCTGCGGCAGGCCGACAGCATTCATGATCATATAGGGTTCGATGTCAGCGCTTTCGAGCGCCACATCCGCGCTGCCCTCACCGAAATTGGCGGCCGCAACGGCAAAGGAACCATTCATCGAAAAATGCGTGCGTTCCGTCGAAAAACGCAGTTCGGTCTGGGCGGGCGAGCCGAGCGTACCATTGAGCTTGACGGAAAGGAGCCCCTCCCCATCCGCATCGAAGGGCAGCGGATCAAGCCCCGCCTGTCCGAACAGGATCGCCGTCGACTGGTTCTTCAGCACCGCTTCCAGCGACATGGCCGTATCGTCCGTGATCGACAGGAAATCCGGCATCTTGGCGACAGCCGACAGACGGCTGCCATTGACGGTGCCGGAAACGGCGACGTTGGCGCCGCCATTATCACTGTTGACCGATACATCCAGGGCAAGATCAGAATTGGCGTACCAGGGTGCGCTCGCCGCCAGGCGGGTCAGGAAGGGATGGTTCGGCAGCTTCTGCTGCAGCATGGTGAGGAACGGCTGCATATCGGTTGCATGCAAGTTCACCGTGCCTTTGCCGGCATATTTCAGCAGCGACCCCTGCAACTGGCCCTTTGCCTTCACCTCCGCGCCGGCAATATCACCGGCCGTCATGTTCTCAAGCGAGAGAACCCCGCCCGCCATGGTGAAGGCGGTCTCGACATGATTGGCGGTCACACCGGCCATGTTGAACCGGTCGGCCTTGAATTTCGCGGTGATGCGATGGTCGAGAACCGAGCTTCCGACCTGATCGCCAAGGGCGAGACTACCGAGCGCGCGCAGGGCATCGAGATCGATTTCATTGCCGGCAAGATCGATGGAAAGATTGGAGGTCTTGCCGTCGGAACGCCGCTCCAGCTCGCCTTTCAGAGACGCATCACCAATCGCCAGTTCCAGATTGTTAAAACGCTGGTTGAGCGTCGTCAGCGAGACATCGGCGGAGAAACCGGCGGCGTTAAGTTGGCGGATCGCGGGATCGACCGAACCGGAAAGCCAGTTCGCCAGCCCCGAGGGCTGGTTGGAGGCGAGCAGCAGATTGCCGTTGAAGGCGGGGCCGCCGAGCAGCGTCAGCGATCCCTTGGCTTCGAGCTGCGTCCGGCCCGGCAGCGTCGCCACGGCATTCACCACCTGCCAGCCGCTGCCATCCGGGCGCACATCCAGCCTGATGTCGCGGATCGTCGTATCGTCGGAAACGAGCGCGGGAAGGCTGATGCTCGCCTTGCCCGGCACCGGCGGCACCGGAATGCGGGCCACCATGGCGGCAAAGGCTTCGATGCGCTGCCGCACCGAGACGGTTGGCTGGCGCGAAGTCTTGCCCGTCTGCACCACGGGGGGCGCAAAGCGGGCGACGTCGATCTGCTGGCCATCTGCGGTGAGCAGGAATTCCGGCTTGGCGCCGGTATCCAGCGTCGCTTCACCGGTCACGACATAGGGGTTTTCAGTGGCGCCAAGCTCCATGCGGTAGCTCGGGATACGAACGCTTTCATTGGTCAGTTCGAAACTGCCGCGCGTGCGTGGTGAGGAAAAGAGAGATTGCCCCGCCTGCTGTTTCTGCTTTTCATCTTCCCGGAAGCTGAAGGAGAATGAGCCGCTATAGGCGGGTTTCCCCGCCGTCGCCGCAATCGCGCCGTCGAGATCAACTTCGACAGGATGTTCATCGGGCACGAGACGGAGCCTCAGCCCCATGCGGCCATTGGCGTAATCCGGCTCGCTGCTCGAAAGCGAGAACGAGCCCGGATGCCCGTCGAGGGCGGCGCGTCCTTCGGCTTTCCAGGGTCCGGCCAGCGAATTGGCGGACATGTCGGCATTGAGGCCGGTCACGACACGGTTCCGCCCGGACTGCTCATCGATGAATTCGATCTGCCCGCCTTCGATCTGCACGCTTTCCAGAACCACGGTGCGGGCGGGAATTTCCGCCCGGCTGCCGCGCATCCAGTCCAGCGTGCCGTCCTTCAACAGCCGGATCTTCGCCTTGGGTTCCTCGATACGCATGTCGAAGATGCGCGCTTCGCCGGAAAGGAACGGCGCCAACTCGGCATCCATGGAAAACCGCGCGACCTGGATCAGCGGCGATCCATCCGCATCCGTTCCGGCGCGCACGTCATGCAGCGTTACCGAAGGGAAAGGCAGAAGCCGGGCTTCGACCCGGCCGTGCACCACCACCTTCTTGCCCAGAATGCGGCTTGCCTGGTCTTCGAAGTCGCGGCGGAAATCCGTCCAGTCGACGAAATAGGGAATGAGCAGCGCTGAAAACAGCACCAAGACCAGCAGTCCGCCCAGAAAAACCAGAATACGCCCGAGCACTGACCTGCATCTCCCTTCGCGAACGCTGCAAACCTATTCTTTTCTGCCTTAACGGCAAGCAGCCTTTTGTACCAATCAAATATAAGAACGATCAGACAAGCCGAAACAATTTGCCCGGATTGAAGATGTCATCGGGGTCGAGCGACGTTTTGATGGCGCGCATGAGATCCAGTGCATTTCCTGCCTCTTCGGCAAGAAAACTCATCTTGCCCTGGCCAATGCCATGTTCGCCCGTGCACGTGCCATCCATGGCTAAGGCGCGGCGATTAAGGCGGGCGACAAAGGCCTCCGTCTTCGCAACACTCTCGGCATCCTTGCCATCAAACAGAATAAGCACATGGAAGTTCCCGTCGCCGGCATGGCCGACGATCGGCGCCAGAAAGCCATTCTCGGCAATATCCCGCTGCGTCTCCACCACGCAATCGGCCAGCCGTGAAATCGGAACGCAGACATCGGTGGAAAGCCCGTCGAGATGTGGTGCCAGCGCCCGCGACGCCCAATAGGCGTCGTGGCGTGCCTTCCACAGCTTGTTGCGCTCCGCCGCATCGCCCGTCCAGCGGAAATCGACGCTGCCGCATTCGGCCGCGATCTCGGCGAACTGCTGCGATTGCAGCGCCGCCGTCTCCTCGGTGCCGTGGAACTCCACGAAGAGCGTCGGCTTCTCCGTATAGTTCAGGCCGGAATAGGCGTTGCAGGCGCGCACCTGCACCTCATCAAGCAATTCGATGCGGGCAACCGGAACGCCCATCTGGATCGTCATGATGACGGCATCGCAGGCCGCCTTGATACTGTCGAAGGTGCAGACCCCGCCGGTGATCTTTTCCGGAATGCCCTGCAGCCGTAGCGTGACCGAGGTGATGACGCCGAGCGTGCCTTCGGCCCCCACAAAAAGCCGCGTCAGGTCGTAACCGGCGGAGGACTTGCGGGCGCGGCGGGCCGTGCGGATTTCCTCACCATTGGCGACGACAGCGGTGACGGCCAGAACATTGTCCTTCATCGTGCCGTAACGCACGGCATTGGTGCCGGAAGCGCGCGTCGAGGCCATGCCGCCAATCGAGGCATTGGCGCCGGGATCGATCGGAAAGAACAGGCCGGTATCGCGCAGATAGACATTAAGGTCCTCGCGCGTGACGCCCGGCTCCACCGTCACGTCAAGATCTTCGGCATTCACCTCAATGATGCGATTCATCCGGCTGAAATCGATGCATATTCCACCATTGGGCGCGTTGACCTGCCCTTCCAGCGAAGACCCTGTGCCGAAGGGAATGACTGGCACCTTGTATTGCGCGCAGGCCTTTACCACGGCCTTCACATCATCGGCGCTTTCGGCAAAAACGACGCCATCGGGCGCCTGCAGGGTCAGGTAGGTGGTGGTATGGCCATGCTGCTCCCGAAACGCCTGGCCCGTCTGGAGCTTGTCGCCAAGCTGCTGCTTCAGCACCGCAAGCACCGAGGCGATGCCCTCTTCGTTCCGCTTGCCCGCCACCACATCCTTCAGCGCCATCGTCTATCTCCACCGCAACATCTGCCCGTAACGGATTCGATCCGTTACGAAATTTCGTCAGGTGGTATGGGATAAGGTTAACGCTTTGTCCAGCATCGCAATTGCACCGGATGCGGTTTGGCACCCACCCTATTCCGCTGCGAGCAACGGCTTGTCTTCCTCCAGCGCCTTGCGGCGGGCGGCAAGTTCGAGTTCGCGGTGAAGGCGAATTTCCTCATCCGCCTGCGGTTTGGCGAAGCGGGCAATCAGCAGGTAAGACACCGGGGTGATGTAAAGCGTCACCAGCGTCGCAAAACCGAGACCGCCGACAATGACCCAGCCGAGTGCGATGCGCGCTTCCGCACCAGCCCCTTGCGCCAGCACCAGCGGCACGCCGCCGAGAATGGTGGCGATCATCGTCATCATGACGGGGCGCAGGCGCATACTGGTGGCCTCTTCAATCGCCTCCCGCACGGTCGCGCCCTGATCGCGCAGATGATTGGCGAACTCAACAATGAGAATGCCGTTTTTGGCCATGACGCCGACAAGCAGCACAAGCCCGATCTGGCTGTAGACGTTGAGGCTCGAGCCCGTCACCAGCAGCGCGATGACGGCGCAGGCGAGGCCGAGCGGCACCGTCGACATGATGATGACCGAACTCAGCACGCTTTCGAACTGCGCGGCCAGCACAAGGAAGATGATGGCGATGGCGAAACCGAAGGTCAGCAACATGCCGCTCGAATTTTCCTCCAGCGTCGCGGCCTCCCCCAGCGGCAGCAGACGCGCACCTGATGGCATCACGGATTGCGCCAGTTCGTTCACCTTCTCCATGGCCTGACCGAGCGACACACCGTCTTTCAGGTTGGCCGTGAAGCCGACGGAAGGAAGCTGCTGTTCGCGGTTCAACTGCGGCGCAACCGCATTTTCCTTGAGCGTGGCGATGACCGACATCGGTACGATCTTACCGTCACCCGTTTTCAGGAAGACATTTTCCAGATCGGTCGGATCGTTGATCGGCCGGGTGGAAGACAGGAGCCTGACCGGTATCGCATCGCCATCCACGAAGACATCAACGATCGAGCGACCTTCCAGCAGCGACTGCATCGAACGCGAGAGACCGGTGATGTCGATGCCCAGATCGGAGGCGCGCTCGCGGTCGATGGAGACGGAAAGTTGGGCCTGATTGGGCTCGTTGTCCAAACGCGGCGTATCGAACAGGCCGCTTTCCTCCATGGAAAGCAGCAGTTTCTGCGTCGCCTCTGTGAGCGCCGGATAGTTGCTGCCGACCATCGCCATCTGCAGGCCGTTGCCGGCGCCGCGAATGCGCAGACTGTTCGGCTGCATGGCATTGCCGCGCAAAGCCGGAACCTTGTTGGCAGCGGAGGTGACGTCCGCGGCGATCTGGTTCTGGGTGCGTTCGCGATCCGCCCAAGGTGCGAGCGTCAGCACCATGAAGCCGGTATTGGAAGAACCGTTCATGCCGGTGATGGAATAGACATTGCGGATTTCGCCACTATCGCGCAGCGGCTGCAGATTTTCCTCGATCCGTTGCAACTGGTCACGCGTATATTCAAGGCTGACGCCCTGCGGCGCGGTGACCCGCATCATGACCGAGGCGCGGTCCTCGCGCGGCGTCAGCTCGTTCTGGATCATGCCGAAGGCGATCCAGGACAGGCCCGAGAAGATCAGCGCAACAACTATGACGATCAGCGGATTGTTGAGGCAGGCGGCAAGCGTCGTCTTGTAGGTGGAGGCAAAGACATTGCCGAACCACACGAGCGGCCCCGTCGGTTCCTTCAGCCCCTGTTTCAGCATGCGCGAGGCCAGCATCGGGCACAGCGTCAGCGCCGTTATTGACGACAGGCCGACGGCGAAGGCCAGCACGAAGCCGAATTCACGGAACAGGCCGCCAAGCTGGCCCGGCAGGAACGACAGCGGAATGAACACGGCGGCAAGCGTCGCCGTCGTTGCGATGACGGCGAAGAACACTTCCTGCGTGCCGAGAACGGCGGCGGCGCGCGGTCCCATGCCTTCCGCCCGGCGGCGCACGATGTTTTCCAGCACCACGATGGCGTCATCGACAACGAGACCCGTCGCCAGAACGATGGCAAGCAGCGTCAGGATATTGACCGAGAAGCCGACCATATAGATGGCGACGATGGTGCCGATCAGCGCCACCGGCATGGTGATCGCCGGAATGAGGGTCGCCCGCCAGTCGCGGAAAAAGAGATAGAGCACAACGACCACGATGAGCGCGGAGAGCCCGAGCGCCAGTTCGACCTCGTGCAGCGCACCTTGGATGAAGACGGCGTCATCGCTGGTGACGACGATACGTGTGCCCTCAGGCAGATTGGCGGACATGGCTTCAACGGCTGCCTTCACACCCGTTGAAATATTGAGCGTGTTGGACTGCGCCTGACGGATGACACCGAGACCGACGCCCTGCACCCCATTCGAGCGCAGCGAGGTGGATTGATCGTCAGCGCCGAGCATGACGGTCGCCACATCCCGCAGGCGGATATTGTCCTTGATGAGAAGGTTGGAAAAATCCGCCGGCTTTGTCAGACTGGCCGTAGCGCGTACGACAATGTCCTGCGTCGTGCTTTTCAGCGATCCCGCCGGCACGTCGAGTGCGGCGCTGGCAAGCGCATCGGAAACATCGGTGACGGTTAGCCCGCGACTAGCGAGAGCAGCCTGATTGAGATCGACGCGAAAAATCTTTTCCTGATCGCCGTAAAGCTCCACATCCGCCACACCATCGACAGCGGCCAGACGGTCGATGATCTCGTCATCCACCAGCTTGGTCAGATCTTCCATGCTGAGCGTGGAGGATGTGACGGCAAGGCGCATGATCGGCTGGCTGTCGGAATCCGCCTTGATGATCTGCGGTTCGTCTGCATCGTCAGGCAGCTGGTTGGTGACGCGGCCGATGGCGTCGCGCACGTCATTGGCGGCAACGGCCATGTCGACATTGTCGCTGAACTCCATCGTCACGCGGCTGGTTCCGAACTGCGAGCTGGAAGCGATGGATTTGATGCCGCTGACACGCGCCACGGCGCCTTCGATGGTCTGCGTTACTTCCTGGTCAATCGTCTCCGGCGCCGCCCCCTCATAGGTGGTCCTGACGCTGATCGACGGACGGTCGACATCGGGCAATTCGCGCACTTCGACGCCAACCAGCGCCGCAAGGCCGGCGACGACCAGCAGCGTGTTGAGAACCGCCGCCAGAATAGGCCTGCGCACGAAGAGCGCGGTAAAGGCGAGTTTGGAATCCTGACCGGAAGACGGTTGCGTCATTGGCTGGCGACCTCCTCGGGCTTCGTCTGATTGCCGACACGAACAGCACCACCTTCTCTGACGCGCTGCAGACCCTCGATCACGACAGGCTCGCCCTCGGCCAGCTCGGCCTTCACGAGAACGGCATCCGGGTTGCGCTGCACGATCTGCACCCGCACCTTGTTCGATTTATTGTCGGTGACACGCCAGACATAGGAGCCTTCCGCATCCCATTGCACGGCGAGCGGATCGACCGAGGTATAGGCCTCGCCGGCAAAACGCATGGTGACGCCGAAGGACATGCCGGCCCTCAGCTCGTCCTTCTCGTTGCCGAACTTCGCCCGGATGCGGATGGTGCGGCTGGCCTCGTCGACACGGTTGTCGACGGCCTCGATCTCGCCGGTAAATGTCTCGCCGGGGCGGGAAATGGATGTCGCTTCCACCGGCATGCCGACCTTTATCGCGGTTGCGAAACGCTCAGGCGCCCAGAAATTGACGAGAATTTCAGAACGATCATCGATGCTGACGATGGTCGATTGCGTGGTGACGTTGTCGCCGACATTGGCAGCGACGATACCGGCCACGCCTTCGATGGGGGCGACGATATCGCGCCGCTTCAAATTCAGTTCGGCCGTGCTGAGCGCCAGCTTGGCGGCCTCTTCGGCGATCTGCGCATCCATCACGTCAAGGCGGGAGAAAGATTTCAGGTTCTTGTAGGAACTGGATTTTTCAATGGCGCTGCGCAGCGCGACCTGCGCCTTGTCGCGCTCGATCACCTGCTCTTCGTCATCGAGCCGGGCAAGTACCTGTCCCTTCACGACGCGCGCGCCGGCAGCCGTGCGGATTTCCGAAAGCGTGCCGGAGACCTGCGGCATGACCACAACCGACTGGATCGCCTGACCGTTGCCGATGGCGTTCAGCCGGTCATTGACGATGCCTTTTTTCACCGGAGCCGTCACAACAAGGGTGGCGTTGCCATTGCGGCGGTTGCCACCGGCGTTCTGACCCGCGGACGGACCAGCCGCCGCGACTTCGATCGCACCTGCCGGCACCTTGCCTATCCCGATGCTGGCAAGCACATTGCGGGCGTCAGGCGAATAAAAACCCCAGAGACAGAGCCCTGTCCCCACCACGGCCAGACTGACACCCACCTGTTTCCAGACCCGCATATAGTTCTCCGGTTAATCATCACAGCATAAAAGAGCCCCTGAAGCGCAGGCTTCCGGGCATGAACAGTATTCCCGCTCGTCTGAAACGAGGCAACGCACAAATACGTTTCTTACGTAATTGTAATTTGTGATGAATTCTCGTCGGACGCACGAAGAAGGCCATTTTTATCGCAAATATTCCGAAGCGCGGTAATCTGCCGGCAGGAAACGAGCCGGAGGAAGCCATGAGCACCGTCACGAAAACACAAAATCCCGAAGCCGATCCGCGCGTAAAAGCGGTGTTCGATGACATCCGCGCCACCCGCAAATCGGATTTCATCAACAATATGTGGCTTTACCTCGCCTTCGACCCCGATCTCCTGGAAAAGACCTGGGCGGAGGTGAAGGCGGTGATGGCGACACCCTCGGCGCTCGATCCACTGGTCAAAGAGATGCTCTATATTGCGGTGTCGGTGACCAATGGCTGCTCTTATTGCGCTCATTCCCACACGGCGGCGGCAAAAGCCAAGGGCATGACGAATGAACAGCATGCCGATCTGATGCGGGTGATCGCGCTCGCCGCCAAGACCAATCAGCTCGCAGTGGCGCTGCAAGTACCGGTGGATACCGCTTTTGATGCCGACAGGCAGGCGTGAACCCAAAAAAATGCCTTGGAATAGGCGTTTTGACTGACGTTACCGGAATAAAAGCAGAACACGGTTCTGGCCTTTATATCCCGAATCACTACATTGGGCCGCATGAGCAACAGTTTCGACGATATGCCGTTCTTCGATGAAGAACCCGTGGCACCGCGCAGGGCAACCAACTCTGCCCCTTCGGAAAACGGCGGCGGGCTTGGCATTGCCGCCCGCGCCATGGCGGCGCGCGACCAGGCGCGGCCGGCACACGATTATCTTTCCGGCCTCAACCCGGAACAGCGCGAGGCCGTGGAAACGCTTGACGGACCGGTTCTCGTTCTTGCCGGCGCCGGCACCGGCAAGACCCGCGTTCTGACGACCCGCATCGCCCATATTCTCGCCACCGGCCGCGCCTATCCGAGCCAGATCCTTGCCGTGACCTTCACCAACAAGGCGGCCCGCGAGATGAAGGAACGTATCGGCGTCCTCGTCGGCGGCGCTGTCGAGGGCATGCCGTGGCTCGGCACATTCCACTCCATCGGCGTCAAGCTTCTGCGCCGCCATGCCGAGCTCATCGGCCTGAAGTCGGATTTTACCATTCTCGATACGGATGATGTGGTGCGGCTGATCAAGCAGCTCATTCAGGCCGAAGGGTTGGACGACAAGCGCTGGCCGGCAAAACAGTTTGCCGGCATGATCGACGGCTGGAAGAACAAGGGGCTGACACCACCGGACATTCCCGAGGGCGACAGCCGCGCTTTCGCCAACGGCAAGGGCCGCGAACTTTACGCCGCCTATCAGGCCCGGCTGAAAACGCTGAACGCCTGCGATTTCGGCGATCTCTTGCTGCACCCGATCAGCATCTTCCGCCGCCACACGGATATTCTGAAAGAGTATCACCAGAAGTTCCGTTATATTCTGGTGGACGAATATCAGGACACCAACACGGCGCAATATATGTGGCTGCGGCTGCTTGCCCAGCGCGCCAAGGACGAGCCGCAGAATGTCTGCTGCGTCGGTGACGACGACCAGTCGATCTATGGCTGGCGCGGCGCGGAAGTGGACAATATCCTGCGCTTCGACAAGGATTTCCCCGGCGCCAAGGTCATCAAGCTAGAGCGCAACTACCGTTCCACCGAGCATATTCTCGGCGCAGCCGGCCATCTGATCGCCCACAACGAGGGCCGTCTCGGCAAGACGTTGTTTACCGAACGCAGCAGTCCGGACGACGAGAAGGTAGTGGTGCACGCCGCCTGGGATTCGGAAGAAGAGGCCCGCGCGGTCGGAGAGGAAATCGAGCAACTCCAGCGCAAGGACCACAAGCTGAACGACATGGCCATCCTCGTTCGCGCTTCCTTCCAGATGCGCGAATTCGAAGACCGCTTCGTGACGCTTGGCCTCAATTACCGCGTCATAGGCGGCCCACGCTTTTATGAGCGCCTCGAAATCCGCGATGCCATGGCCTATTTCCGGCTGGTCTGCCAACCGGCCGACGATCTCGCCTTCGAGCGGATCGTCAATACGCCGAAGCGCGGCCTTGGCGATACCACGATCCGTAACCTGCATGACTATGCCCGCGCCCGCGACATTCCGATGCTCGCGGCAGCCGCCGACATCATCGAGACCGATGAGCTGAAGCCCAAGGCCCGCAAGGCGTTGTTCGACGTGGTGCAGGATTTCCGCCGCTGGCAGGGCCTGTTGGAAAACACCGAACACACCACGCTCGCCGAGCAAATTCTCGACGAAAGCGGCTATACCGCCATGTGGCAGGCCGACAAGACGGCCGAAGCGCCCGGACGGCTTGAGAACCTCAAGGAACTCATCCGCTCGATGGAATCCTTCGAAAGCATGCGCGGATTTCTGGAACACGTCGCGCTCGTCATGGATGCCGAACAGAATGCCGAGCTTGATGCGGTGTCCATCATGACGCTGCATTCCGCCAAAGGTCTGGAATTCGACACCGTCTTCCTGCCCGGCTGGGAAGAAGGCCTGTTTCCGCATCAGCGGGCGCTGGACGAAGGCGGTCGCTCCGGTCTGGAGGAAGAACGTCGTCTGGCTTATGTCGGCATCACCCGCGCCAAGAAGCTTTGCCATATCTGGTTCGTCTCCAACCGGCGCATTCATGGGCTGTGGCAATCCACCCTGCCCTCGCGTTTCCTCGATGAACTGCCGCCCGCCCATGTGGATGTTGCGGCTTCCGACAGCAATTATGGCGGTTATGGCGGGCGCGGCGGTTACGGCCAGTCCCGTTTCGACAAGGCCGATCCCTTCACCAACAACTACTCCACCCCCGGCTGGAAACGCGCCCAGCAGAACCGCAGCGATGCTACCCGCGACAATTGGGGCACACGCTCCGGCCATGCGGTGGAACGCATCGGTTACGGCGAAAGCGGCCCGCGCACCCGCACCATCGACGGCGAACTGGTGGCGAAATCCGTGGCCGACAAGCCCTCGAAGTTCTTTGTCGGCGACCGTGTTTTCCATCTCAAATTCGGCAATGGCAATATTTCCGCTATCGAAGGCAACAAATTGACGATCAACTTCGACCGTGCCGGTGAAAAGCGCGTGCTGGATGGATTTGTGGAAAAGGTTTGATCCGACAACGATGAGTGCCTGAAGACCGCTTTTCCCATAGCCGATGTCACGCCATTGCAATAAAGGAGTTGCAAAGGCGAACTGAAAACCGGGACGGGACTGCTTTGCACATATTGCCGAAAAGCCAGCGCAAGCTGGCCATTTTCCTGATCAACATGGACAGCGCCACAAAGCGTCTGACCGACATGAACGCCCGCCTCGATGCGATGGGGCTGAAGGCGGAGCGCGTTGCCGGCGTCAATGGCCGGGAGCTGCAATATCCGATCCCGGAATTCAGCGAAATTTCCTATATGCTCATGCATGGCCGCCGCACCTCGCCGCCGGAAATCGGCTGTTACCTCAGCCATGTCACCTGCGCCAATAAATTCATGACAGGTGATGCCGATATCGCACTCATCCTTGAGGACGACGTGGTCTTCGAGGATGATTTTCTTGATGCCATCGATGAAGCGGTTCTAAACGGCAGCGACTGGGATATCCTGCGGCTGACGACGGTCAGCAACGGCCGCAAATTTGCATTCCGCCCCCTGTCCAATGGCAGATCGCTCGCAGTGGCGCTCACCCGTGAAAAAGGATCGGGCGCCTATCTCGTCAACCGCCGCGCCGGAAAATGGATATCGAAACTCATTCCCATGCGGCTCGCCTACGACATCGCCTTTGATCTGGAATATCTCTCCGGCCTGAAGGCGGCTTTCATCTATCCGCTCTGCGCCACACAGGACGCGGATGGTGAAAGCCAGATCCAGAACAATCTGCGTATCTACCGCCTGCCGCGCTGGCGGTACTTCACCGTTCTGCCCTATCGTGCCTATCTGGAAACCAGCCGGTTTCTGCTGCGCGGCCTGCGCTTCCTGGTGGCAAAGGCGAAAGTGGCTGTGGAACGCGGCAAGCCCAAAGCTGTTCAGGCCGGCAGATGAACGTCCGGCTCACACCTCGCCGGGCGTGAAGCCGACGAGATAGACGGCCGCGATCACGGCGGCGAGAATGAAAATCGAAATGACGAAAATCGTCATCCTGTTCAATGGTTTGCGGGTCGTTTTCTTCATGATGGAATAATGCGGCAGGACGAACCTGGTTCCATGGTTCACCGCTGTCGTCACCGGCCCAAATACATCAGGTGGCAGCATCCGGATTTGGCAATCGGTGTGACAGGTAGTCGCGCATTTGCGCCATCGCCTCTTCCCTCGACAGACCTCCCGATTGCAGCCCCGACCGCAGCCATAGCCCGTCGATCAATGTGGTAATGCCCAGTGCAATGGGTTCACAGTCCGCCTTCGGCACAAGATGCCGCAATGCAGAGAGCAGATTAGAGCGCATGCGCGCATGGATCACCTTCTGGATCCGCGCAAGCTGCGGCTCACGCGGAACCTCCGCGCATAGCGAAAGCCAGGCATGACAGATGGATGGCTGGAAGAAGCTCTCATCGAAATTACCCTCGATGATTGCGTCCAATCTCTCCCTGGGGCTGGCGGCACGATTGAGGCGCGCCACGACAACCTCCGCCAGCTTGACGTTGGCTTCACGCATCGCGTGCTCGAACAGTTCCTGCTTGCTCGCAAAATAATGCAGCACGATGCCTTTGGAGGCGCCCGCCTGCGCGGCCACTCTTTCGAGCGTTGCCCCGGCCATACCCTCTCTCTGCAACACTTCGAATGCCGCACGTCTCAGCTCAGCCCGACGAATATCGCTTATTTTAGTGAGTCGCATTTCAGTCTCCTTGCAGAGACACATTGACAAACTTTCCCGAAAGATCAATTATTGTCCCATGGGTCAATTTAGTAACCAGTAAGATAAAAGGCTGCCTGATGGGAAAATGGGTGGGAGTTGTTTCAGCAGCAGCATTTGTCATGGTGGGAGGAAGCGCCGCCTTCGCTGCCGATGCGGAAGCGTGCAAGATCGTCAGAATGGCAGAACCGGGCTGGAACGACCTCGCATTCACAACCGGCATCGCGACGACGCTTCTGAAAGCGCTGCACTATGAACCGCAGAGCCAGCTGCTCGGGATCGACGTCATCTACACCAGCCTGAAGAGCAAGGACCTGGACGTCTTCATGGGCTACTGGGACCCGGCGATGGTGAACTACTACAAGCCCTATAAGGAGGATGGCTCGGTCGAAAAGGTCCGGACCAACCTCGTGGGCGCCAAATACACCTTCGCCGTACCGACCTACGTCTGGGAGGCCGGCGTGAAGGACTTTTCCGACCTTCAGAAATTCGCCGACAAGTTCGACAGAAAACTCTATGGCATCGAACCCGGCTCGAACCAGCTGATGCTGGACGCTGTCAACGATCCGGCGCTTGGGCTGAAGGACTGGGAAGTCGTCGAATCCAGCGAACAGGGCATGCTTTCCCAGGTCGCGCGCTTTAACCGCAACAAGACGTTCATCGTCTTCCAGGGATGGGCGCCGCATCCCATGAACGCCAAATTCGACATCAAATATCTGACGGGCGGCGATAAATTTTATGGACCCGATTTCGGCGCGGCCACCGTCGATACCCAAGTCCGTCGAGGCTACCTGCAGGAATGCCCGAACGTCGCAAAACTGCTCCAGAACCTTGAATTCGATGTGGAATTCGAAAATAAGGGCATGGATCTCATCATGAATGGCGGCCTGTCACCGGAAGATGCGGCGGCACAGGCGATCAAGGCCGAGCCAAGCCGGCTTGGAACATGGTTGAAGGACGTCTCCGCACTGGATGGCCAGAATGGTCTTGCGGCGGTCAAGGCGGCGCTCGGCCTATGACAACTCCGTCTTTGGACAATTGGGAAAAGCGCAAACGTTTTGTCGAATTGCCACGCAAGCGCCAAATGGCCTTTATGGACACTGGCGGTCCGGGGCCGGTGCTGCTGATGCTCCACGGTTTTTCCGACACCAGCCGCAGCTTTTCCGTTATCGAACCTTATCTCAAGGAATATCGGCTGATTGCTCCTGACCTGCCCGGTCATGGCGCATCCTCCGTAGGACACGGTTTTCATGTCACAGACTTCGCTGAAACGATTGACCGCTTCCTGACGCTTATGGGCGTCTCGCGGTTCTTTGTGCTTGGCCATTCCATGGGTGCCATGACGGCAATCGAACTGGCGGCCCGGCGGTCCTCTTCCGTTCGAGGGCTTGCGCTCATCTCAGGGACGCTGGAGCCCGATTTCGGCACCGAAAGCAAACTTGCCAGGGATATTCTGGCGCTACGCGATCCGATCAAACCGGCGGGCGGTTTCCTGCATGACTGGTATTCCTGCAGTCGACCGGTCGACGAGGAATTCCTGTTCCGAATGAAACGCGACGCGGCAAATATGGCGGCCACGACCTGGCATGGCGTTCTGAAAGCTTTTGCGGAAACTGATCTGCATTACAGCGCGTCGAAAATAAATGCGCCCGTGCTTTGCCTCGCCGGTTCTGAAGACCCTCTGTTCGATGATTCCCATCGCCAGCAACTCTTCGAGGCTTTCCCCCTGGCGCAAACCGTAACCTTGCCGGGCCATGGCCACAATCCGCACTGGGAAAATCCGCAAGGCGTTTCCACCTTGGTCACCGAATTCTTCGCCGAAGTGATGACGGATGCAAGCCCTGTCCGCGTCGAGACAGCCGCCGACAAGCGCTGACGTCCCCGCATGATTTCGGCAAACGCGGAGAATTCGATTTCGATTCCGGCGCCGATGCGATAACGCTTCGCAGCGTAAACGAAATCCGGCCCGCCATGACAGAAACGACGCATCTCCGCCTGAACCCGCTGCATCTCGCCGCCGCCTTTGCGAGCGGCTGCCTTTTGACATTGATGGTACATTTCAACGGTCAGCTTGCCCATTATGGCAATGCGCTGTTTTCCTCCTGGACGGCGCATGGAACCGGCACGGTGGCGGCGTTGATCTATCTCGCCATCATGCGCCCAAAAAAAGACACCGCGGCACCGGCAAAACCGAAGGCCCCGCTCTGGGCCTATTGCGGCGGGGTCGTGGGTGCCGCCATCGTCATCCTCACCTCCACGGCCGTCAATTCGCCTCTGGCGCTTTCCGGCACCATTGCGCTCGGTCTTGGCGGACAGGTGATCTTCAGTCTTCTGGCCGATCTTTTCGGCCTCTTCGGCCTGCCAAAACGGCGGCCGGACGTGCAGGACATGGCAGCGGTGGCCCTCATTCTCTGCGGCAGCGCATTGATCATTCTTGTCGGGAGAGCGGCATGATCGTCTGGATCGCCATGGCCTTTGCCGGCGGCGTCTTCGTGGCGCTGAGCCGGCAGATCAACGGCCGCCTCAGCCTGTCCAACTCACCGCTGATCGCCTCCTTCTGGAACCACATCGTCGGTTTCGCGGTGCTGACCGTCATCGGCCTCATCGTCGGCGGCCTCATTCCGCCGGGCGCTGCCGACGCGCCCTGGCTTGCCTTTATCGGCGGCCCGATCGGCGTCGTTTTCATCGCTTCGGGAAGCTGGCTCATTCCCCGCATCGGCGCGGTCAACACCGCCCTTCTCGTCATCAGCGGCCAGATGGTATCGGGCGTCGTGCTCGATCTTTTCAGCGATCACCCGCCAAAAATCTGGGCAAGCGCGCTTGGCATCCTGCTCATCCTTGCCGGCATGGTGCTGACACAGCGCCGCCGCCGCTAGGCATTCCGTTAAAATCAAAGGCGATCAGGAATCGCTACCGCGCGAGAACATGCCGAGCAGCGTCTTGCCGCCGCTTTTGCCGCCACTGCTCGCAAGCGTCGGTCGGTTGCCATTCAGCTTCGGCACCACCACCATGCGCTTGATTTCGCCGCGCTTGAAGGCCGCGAGGAAGCGCGGATAGTCGCGGAACACGACACAGCCATTCGATTCGCCGCGTTTCGCCAGCATGTAGGTATGGGCGAGAAGGCCGTCGCGGCCATGCGGGTTGACGCCGCTTTCCGGTGTCAGGCGAATGGCTTCGACGCCATGGAAGCGAGCCTCGCGCATCGTCAAGCGGTAGCTGGAAGGTGGCGTCGAGCCGCGCATCCGCACATGCACGTAGTCAGGATTGTCGCGCATCTTGCCGATGCCGGAATGCGCTTCCAGCTTTTCGCCATTCGGCATATGCACCACGCCGGAGGAAATATCGTAGATCGCCGTGCCATTGCCGCGATCCGGCCACGGAACAGCATCCATCTTGCTCGGCTCACGCATGGGATTGTCAGGCTTCGCAAAGGCGAGCATGGCGCCGGTGCTCTGCTTCGGTGACGCGGGCGCGCGCAGGGGAACCGGCGCATCGAAAGCGGGCGCGGAGGCAACAGCGGGAACATGGTCCTCGGCCTTGGACGGCGTGGCAGGACGCGGAGACGGCTCGACTGCCTGGGCGCTCGCGGCTTCAGGCCTGAAACTCGGCAGCGGCACGTCGTCGGGAAGCAGGCTGCTTGCCTCTTCTTCGATCTGCGGACGCGCCAGCGCCACTTCAAATGCCGGATGCTGCGAAACAGCGCTCTGATAGGCAACCTCGGAGGTGCGACCCAGCGCCGAATCGACGATTGCCGAGGGTTTCAGCGCCGCAAGTTCCTTCACCGTCGCCTGCCCTTTGGCATTGGCGGCCGCACCGAAGCGCTCGCGAAATTCCTTTGCGCCGATTTCGGGCATGATGCCGGCAAGGCGGACGGCCTTCTGCTGGCCGTGGCTGTGATCGCTCAGGCGGGAAAACTTGCGGACGTGAATATCCCGCGCGGCCGCGTGACCGATCGCCGTCTCGGCGGAATCGAGCCGTGCCACCAATGTCTTCTCAAATTGCCCGACGCCATGCGACGCCGCCGCCATGCTGTGCAGCGAGGCAAAGGCGGCAAATGCGAAAAGACCGGCGAAAGCGCCGCCGCCGAGAATCGCGGACATGCGTCCGAGCGAAGAGGATTTGCCTCTCTTGGCGGAAGACGAACCGGCAAAGCCGGCACCATTATAGGCCGCAGCAGAAAACGCCATGATACTCGTTACTCGAACCGTTCACGCACACCCGGACGACGCCGGAGGGATTTTGGGACATCCGAAGGGCGGGCGGACACCACGCCGGTTTCGGAACTGACTGGCTCGAAGCATGACGAATTATGGTAACCAAAGTGTTTACGAGTCCCTGCAAAAATATTTCGTTAAGGTCTGCGCATTGTAAGGCGAAGGCAAAACAATGACTTGCGCGGGTACTGCGTGCATCGGCACTGCATCGTCCCGGGAAATGCCCCTCAAAGGAGCGTCATCGGCCTAAAAAATTCCGTCGCCGCATTGTCAGGTAAATTCTGACTTTGCCGGAAATTTGCTGCAAATGCGGCAGGACTTTGACAAGCTCAAGCCCCTGCCGGAAACACCCGGGCCTGCCGGATAGGACGAAAGGGGCTTGATCAGCCAAAGCCGGCTTGGCATCCTGCGAAAAAAGGGAGGCACATCATGAAGGCGCTGCTGCTCATCGATATCCAGAACGGGTTTTGCCCGGGTGGCAATCTGGCCGTTGCCGATGGAGACGCGGTCGTACCCATTGCCAATGCCCTGATCGACAATGGCGGCTATGATCTCATCGTCGCCTCGCAGGACTGGCACCCGGAAAATCACGGCAGCTTCGCATCCCAGCATCCCGGCAAGAAGCCCTTCGACATGGGCGAACTTTCCGGCAAGCCGCAAATGATGTGGCCGGACCATTGCGTGCAGGGTACGCCGGATGCGGAGTTTCACCCCGACCTGAAGATGGAAGCCTTCGATTACATCCAGCAGAAGGGCGAAAACCCCGCCATCGACAGCTATTCCGCCTTTCGCGACAATGACCAGGTGGCCACGACAGGACTGTCCGACTATCTGGCGCGCCAGGGCGTGACGCAACTCGACGTCTGCGGCCTTGCCACCGATTATTGCGTCAGTTTTTCAGTGCAGGACGCCCTCGACATGCTGCCCGGCGTCAAGGTGCGCTTCATCGAGGACGCCAGCCGCGGCATCGACTCGCAGGGCATTAAAGCCGCGGTTGTCGCCATGCGGGAAAAAGGCGCGGTCATTCTCAAGAGCCGCGACATATTGCGGGACTAGCGCCGCGCCCTTAGCGCAGCTTCGGCTTCTCCAGCACATCGATATCAGCAGCCGCATCGTCAAGACGCCTCAGGATCGCTGCGTGGGCATCCCTAAGTCCCTGATTGTAAAAAACATACCCCATTTCGTCGGCCAGAAAATCCACGAAGATTTCCGCCTGCAGAAGGCCGATTTCGGTTTCCGTCTCACGGGTGAGATAGTCCCGGATGCGTGTGGCCAGAGCCGCCTTTTCCTGCTTTTCCAGCATCGATTCTCCACCATCTGACCACATAAGCGCACGCGCGAAGAAAATGGCGACGCAGCCCTCCACGGCACGGGCCGCGTGAGCCGCTACCGTAACGGAAGCTTCAAGTTAATCAATCGATCCATTCATGCAATTCGTTTGCCAGCCGGGCGGGACGGCGATAGAGCGGCGGCAAGGAGTTTCCAGACATGTTCAATGCAGATTTTCGCGAGGGATTGAAGAGCGGTTTCCCGATCGCCCTCTCCGCCGCCCCCTTCGGTGCGCTGTTCGGCGCGGTCGCAGTCGATAATGGCCTGAGTATCACCGAAGCCACGATCATGAGCGGCACCGTCTATGCCGGTGCCAGCCAGCTCGTCGGTATCGAGCTGTTCGGCCAGAAGGTAGCGCCCTGGCTGATCGTTCTTTCCGTCTTCGCGGTCAATTTCCGCCACATCCTCTATTCGGCCGCCATTGCCCGGATGATCTCGAACTGGTCGCTTCTGCAAAAGGCTGCGGGCTTCTTCGTGCTGGTTGATCCGCAATTCGCCGAATCAGTCCGGAAATATGAGAACACCGGGACGGTCGGTTTTTCCTGGTACATGGGCTTTGCCGCACCGGTTTATGTGCTGTGGCTCGCCATGACCATTCTCGGCGCCTCGCTCGGCAATCTCGTCGGCGATCCGAAAGCCATTGGCCTCGATGTGCTTTTGCCGATCTATTTCATGGGCATGGTCTTAAGCTTCCGCCAACGGGAGAATTTCTATCCTGTCATGCTGGCAAGCGCTGCCGGCGCGACGGTCGCCTATCATTTCGTCGGTTCGCCCTGGCATGTCAGCCTCGGCGCGGTTGCCGGAATTGTCGTCGCGGTCCTCTATCCGCCGAAACCGAATGCTGAAGCGGCCAATCCCGAAAGCAAGGCGGAAACACCATGAGCGACATGCTGCACGCCGATACGCTGATCCTGATCGCACTCGCCGCCGTCGCCACCTATCTCACCCGCATCGGCGGTTATGTGTTGATGACGCGGATGAAATCTATTCCGCCGCGCATGGAGGCCGGGCTTAACGCCGTGCCGGTTGCGGTTCTGACCACGCTCGTCGCACCCGCCTTTTTCGAAGGCGGATACGAGGTGAAGATCGGCATGGTGGCAGCCCTTCTGGTCTGCCTGCGTTTTCCCGGCCTGACGATGCTCGCCATCGGCTGGGCCATCGTCATCGCCATCAGGCACTTCTCACTGTTTTAACCGGCCCGCTCCAACGGCTTCGTCGCGGCAACGAGCCACGCCTTCACCTCTTCATCGGTGATGAGCGGAGAGAGCTTCTCGAGAACGTCGGCGTGGTAGGCGTTCAGCCAGTCGAGTTCCTCGTCAGTCAGCAGGGACACGACGACCAGCCGGCGGTCGATCGGGCACCAGGTCAGCGTCTCGAAGGAGAACATCGGCTGGTCACCGCCGGCGACCTCTTCCGCCTCGCGCACATAGATCAGGTTCTCAATGCGGATGCCGAAAGCACCGGGTCGGTAATAACCCGGCTCGTTCGACAGGATCATGCCGGGCAGCAGCTCCTGCGTCGAAAGCCTTGCAATGCGCTGCGGCCCCTCATGCACGGAGAGATAGGAGCCGACGCCGTGGCCCGTGCCATGGGCATAATCTGCCCCCGCCTTCCATAGCGCGATACGCGCCAGCGGATCGAGGTCGCAGCCACGCGTTCCCTTAGGGAACCGTGCCGCACTGATGGCAATCACGCCCTTCAGCACCAGCGTGAAGAAACGCCTCTGCTCTTCCGGCACCGCACCTATCGCAACTGTACGGGTAATGTCGGTAGTGCCGTTGACATATTGTGCGCCGGAATCGACGAGGAACATCTCACCATCCGCAAGAGTGCGGTCCGTGTCCGTCGTGACGCGGTAATGGATGATGGCGGCATGGTCGCCAGCGCCGGAAATCGTGTCGAACGAAACATCCTTCAGCGGGTTCTGCATCGCCTGCCCCACCTTGGCGCGCGCTGCCTCCAGCGCCTTGACCGCAGCGATTTCGGTGACGCTGCCCGGCTGCTGGCGATCCAGCCAGCAGAGATATTCGACCATCGCCGCACCATCCTGCACATGCGCGGCAGCAGAGCCGGCAAGCTCCGCCTTGTTCTTGCGCGCCCGCGGCAGGCGGACAGGATCGGCTTCTTCAATCAGAGAGCCACCCGCCGCCGTGATCGCGCCGGTCAGCGCGACAGGCGTCAGATCGGCATCGACCATCACCCGGCCCTTGGCGCTGGCAATGGCGTGCAGACGGTCGGCAATCTTGGAGGGTGGCAGCTGCGTCGCCAGCTGCGCCAGATAGGCCTCGGTCTCGATTCCGGTCTTGCGCTTGTCGAGAAAAATATCCGCCTTGCCGTCGGCATAAATGATCCCGCGGGCGAGCGGATGCGGCGTGTGCGGCACGTCATTGCCGCGAATGTTGAAAATCCAGGCGATGGATGACGGGTCGGTAACCAGCAGGGCATCCGCGCCCTTGGCCGAGACCGTTTCCGCGAGCGAGGCGATCTTTTCCTTCGCCAGTATCCCGGTAAAGGCTTCCGGCTGGATGACAACGGGTTCCAGCGGCTCGGCGGGACGGTCCTGCCAGAGGGCATCGAGCGGGTTCTTTTCCAGAAGCACGACCGAGCCGCCCTTACCATCAAGCGCCTTTTCCAGCCGCTTCAACTCGGCGCCGGTATGCAGCCATGGATCGATGCCGAGCCGGAAACCCTGTGCCGCATGTTCGGACAGCCAGACGGAAGGCGGCGCGCCGACCAGATCACCGCCGGTAAACACCGACTGATCGACCTGAGACTTGAGCTGCGTCGTATATCGGCCATCGACAAACACCACCGCTTGCGCGCGCGTCACCAGAGCAATGCCGGCCGAACCGGTAAAGCCGGTCAGCCATGACAGGCGCTCGGCGCACTCAGGCACATATTCCCCCTGATATTCATCTGCGCGCGGCACGAGAAATCCGTCGATACCGAGGGCATCGAAACCGGCGCGCAGCGCCTCGACACGGGCCTTGCCAAATTGCGGTGCGGATTTGTTGTCGAAGGTCTGGAACATGTGTGTCTTTCAGAAACTGTCATAAGAAAAGCCGCCAACCGCGCGATAGGATCAGCAACCGGACAGGACCATGCCATGCCGATCAATCCGGTTTCAAGCCATATATGACAGAGCGGATTGCGGCGATAAATTGTGCATTTTTTGCGGAATAAGTCGTACTCAAGGCGGATTGATATGCGTCTTACGCATGCCTACCGTGAGCTTTCCCACCTAACCAAACAAAAACACATCGCTTATATCAAGGTCAACACAGCGAGAGAGACACTCTCCTGGCAAACAAGGATTTGAAGCAATGGCAAAATCTTTCCTCCGTACCGCCTTCGATCGCGTCATTGAAGCACGCGAGCGTCAGGTCAGCCGCCATGTCAACGCCGCCCTTCTGAACCTCGACGACAAGTCGCTCGAAGCGCTCGGCATGAACCGCGCCGATCTGCGCCACAAGGCAAAGTCCAGCTACGTATTCTGATGACATCTGGCGCGGCGATCCTCCCTCCACCGCGTCTGATCAGGAATACGTCGACCCGCTTGAGCAAGCTCCTCCCATGCTCGCGGGTTTCCAGGCGGCGCGAAAGCGCCGCCTTTTCTTTTGTCCGAAATAGCTGTTGCGAGAACTTCAGTCCTTGCGCAGATGCAGCGTCACCCAGCCATTGCGCCAGATAGTGCGAACATGGGAAAGCCTGGCGCCATTATAGGCGGAAAGCACCTTCCAGCGCTGCGATGCGAGAATGCCCGACAGGATGACGGTGCCGCCGGGCGCCAGATGCGTGACGAGCTGCGGCGCCATCTTGATGAGCGGCCGCGCCAGAATATTGGCGATGATGAGATCGAACGGACCATGCTTGCGGAAGGCATCCGAGTGGAAACCCGGTGCGGTTTCCAGCGCCATCCCGGAAACAATGCCGTTCAGCCGCACATTCTCCTTGGCCACCTTGACGGCAACGGGATCGATGTCCGTTGCCAGCACGGGAATGGGACGCATCTTGCGCACCGCAATCGCCAGCACACCGCTGCCGGTGCCGAGATCGAGCGCATTGCGCACGGTGCGCGCCCGCAAAACATCCTCGATCATTTCAAGGCAGCCGGCCGTCGTGCCGTGATGGCCGGTGCCGAAGGCCTGCCCCGCCTCGATCTCGATCGCCAGATCGTGCGGCTGCACCTTGTCGCGATCATGCGCGCCATGAACGATGAACCGCCCTGCCCGCACCGGCTTCAGCCCCTCGAGCGATTTGGCGATCCAGTCGACATCGGGAACGATTTCCTTCTCAATGACGAGACCGGGAAAGGCGGGGGCAAGCAAAGCGCTGACGCGCTCGCGGAACTCCTCTTCCTGCTCGGCCATCAGATAGACGGAGGCTTCCCAGATGTCGCGCTTCTCATCCACCTCGGTCGTGGCGATCGCGACATCCTCCTCGCCGAAATAGTCCGACATGAGATCGAGGATTTCACCGGCCTTGATTTCGGTCGTGGTGACATAGAGGCGGATTTCGCTCACGGCGGCTGCTTTCTCTGGCTAGGGCTACTCAGTCTGCCTTTGCCACAAAACCTTCATCAGTCCAATAAGCCCGGCGTAATTATGCCTTCGCGCCTTTAAGAAGATTCTGGAGTTTCTGCTCGGCGACGTCAGGGTTTTCGCCATAAGCGATCGTTCCCGCAAAGCGGCCGTTGGCATCAAGCAGGATCACGGACGCCGTATGATCCATGGTGTAATCACCATTCGGATCCTTTTCATCCACCGGCACCTTCTTGGCATAGATGCGATAGCCTTTCAGCGTTTCGGCAATCTTGTCGGCCGGGCCGGTGATGCCGGTGATCCGCTTCGAAACGTTGGAGACATATTGCTGCATGATCTCAGGCGTATCGCGCTCAGGATCGACGGACACGAAATAGGCCTGCAGCTTGTCGCCGGCCGGGTCAACCTTTTCCATCCAGCCGTTCAGCTCGAACAGCGTTGTCGGGCAGACTTCCGGGCAATGGGTAAAGCCGAAGAACAGCGCCGTCGGTTTGCCCTGAAACGCCTTTTCGGTGATCGGCTGGCCATTTTGCGCGGTCAGCGCGAAAGGCACGCCATAGGCCGTTTCCACCATTTCCTCACGGGTCTTCGTCATCTCGATCGTCAACCAGCTGACGACACCGGCAAGAACGACCACCACGGCCCACAATACGATGCGAATATTTCTCATTGTCCAATCCTACCCCGAAAGCCGGCGGCATATCGCAGGCCCTGCCCGACTGATAGCGAACGGCAGCGGTGACCGCAAATCAACTGGCCGTATTTGGGCTGACCGCGCTGATTTGTCACAAAGCCGCAATTGGCATTGGGATCACAGGCACCAGGCAATACCGCTCTGCACGGTAGAAAGGAAAATATCCGTGCTGTGCCGCACCCAGCCATCGAAGGCAAGAAGCACGATGGCAAGCGAGGCCACAGCCGCAAGGCTTGCCAGAATAAACTTCAGCGGATGAGAAGTGAGCGCGTTCATGTGCTTATGATAACCCGTTTCGACCAGCGCGAAAACCGCCAAAATACTGGGTTTTGGCCGCACGGGAGAGGCAATTGTTAGGGAAAGTTTAAAATCTTGCTGCGCATGATGCCGGCAGCGGTTTTTCAATCCTCGACATGATGTCTCCCGGTCCATCCGGCCACCGCATAAAGCTCAATCCTGCGTGGGCCTGTTAGAGAGCCATCAGAGGAAACCTGCCGTCATGTCCAACGCCATCAAGCAATCCGGCGCATATCTCGAAATCGTTTCCTTCCATCTGAGCGATCAGGAATTCTGCATCGACATCATGGCGATCCGGGAAATTCGCGGCTGGGCGCCGGTTACCCCGATGCCGCACACGCCGCCTTATGTTCTCGGCCTAATCAATCTGCGCGGCGCCGTCATTCCCGTCATCGACATGGCCGGCCGCCTCGGCATGAAGATGACCGAGCCTTCCGAACGCTCCGCCATCATCGTCACCGATATCGGCGGCAAGCTGGTCGGACTTCTGGTGGAACAGGTCTCCGACATGATGACCATCCGCTCCGAAGACCTGCAGCCTGCACCGGATATCATTCCGGAAGAACAGCGCAGCTTCTGCCGTGGCATCGTCGCGCTGGAAAAGAGCATGGTCTGTTTCCTCAACCTCGACACCGTCATTGCGGACGAGTTGGCGCGCGAAGCGGCCTGATCGGGTCACCGAGTTTTCGAATATAACGGGCAGGTTCTGCGGCTCGCACTGAGGGAAACGACAAAGTCGTAAACCTCTCCTCCGTCATGCTCGGGCCTGCTCCGAGCATCTGCAACCTAACGATTTACGATACGTGATTGGATCCTCGGGACGAGCCCGAGGATGACGTCGCGGGTGGATTATGCGCAGCAGAGCCGGTGGTAAAATATCACGGCTTGCCCTTTTCCCACGTTACCTGCTGGTTATAAAGCGGCACCGTCGATATCGCCATCTTGGCCGAACCGTCCTTCAGTTCGCGCGCGTGCACGAGGTAGATCAGCGTATCATTCGCCTTGTCATAGACGCGGCTGACGACGAGCTTTTTCCAGATCAGCGACATGCCCTGCCGGAACACCTCTTCCCCGCCCTTGGAGAGATCGATGTCGCCGATCTCCACCGGCCCCGTCTGGCTGCATGAAATGGCGTTATTGGAAGGGTCTTCGAACCAGTTGCCGTTCTTCAGCCGGTCGATCACGCCGCGGTCGAAATAGGTAACGTGGCAGGTCACACCCTTGATCTTCGGATCGGCGATCGCCTCGATGACGATGTCATTGCCCATCCAGTCGACGCCAACCTTGCCAACGACCTCGGAATGCGCCGCTGTTACCGGCAGCAATGCCAGAAGGCCCGCAAACAAACCCGACAGAGTTTTCTTCCTCATCGCATCTTCTCCGTTACGCTGCATAAGACATAGGTGGGCGAAGCCGTTACGCAACCCGGGAGACGGCGCGTTTCTTCATGCTGCACGGCTGGTAACCCGCCGAAGTGAGACGACCGGCGACCATACCGATCTTTTCCGGCAGATCGCGAATATGGGCAACACCCAGAGCCCGCGCCGCCGCAATCGACGCGGCCGCGCAGACAACCGCATCCTCCGCAGCATTATGATGCACAAAACGCAGCTGCAGATGGTGGGCAATGACATTCAGCTTGTGCGACACCAGATGTGGCCACACATGCCGGGCAATCTTGACGCTGCAGAGGTAGGAAAGATCGGGATAGGACTGCCGGTACTTGTCGAACGACGCCCGCATTACGCTAAAATCGAAGGCGGCATTATGGGCAATCATGGTCGCGCCGTGGAAGTCGTCGATGAACTCCTCCATCACTTCAGGAAATTCCGGCGCATCCTCGACATCAGGAGGGCGAATTCCGTGCACAGCAATGTTGAAGGGCGAAAAGCGCATATCCTTCGGCCGGATGAGACGTTCCTCGACACGAACGATCGCGCCCTCTTCTATCCACGCAAGCCCGACGGAGCAGGCGCTGCCCCGCTCCTCATTGGCGGTCTCGAAATCGATGGCGATGGTTTTCAAGAGTGATTCCCGTTGTTCCCTTCCGGCATAAACCGGATTGGCATCAAAGAGAACCGGCCTCAGTGGAACCCGCTTCCGAAAGCATCCAGTCAATGAGCGTCACGAGATCGGGATTATCAAGCATGCGCCGGGGATAAACCAGGAAATAGGCAAGCGTGCTGGCCATGTCCGTGCCGAAGGGCGCTATCAACGCGCCCTCCACAAGTTCGCGGGAAACAAGCGAACGCCGCGTCAGCGCAATGCCGTGCCCGGCCTTGGCCGCATCCAGCGCGCCATTGCTGTCGATGAAGACCGTGCCGCCGGAAGCGTCCACCTCGGATGCGCCAGCCGCCTCCAGCCAGCGCCGCCACTCGTTGCGGTTTTCGTCATGCAGCAGCGGCACGGATTTCAGGTCTCCCGCCTCCCGAAGCGGCCCGTATTTTTCCAGCAGTTGCGGTGCGCAGACCGGCAGGGTGCTGTCATCGATGAAGCGGATGCTCTCCAGCCCTTCATAACGCCCGAAACCATGCCGCACCGCCAGATCGACATCATCCCGCGAAAAATCCACCAGCCGGTTCGTCACGCTGATGCGGACATCCACATGCGGGTGTTGCTGCTGGAAGGAAGGCAATCGCGGCATCAGCCACTGTACGGCGAAGGTCGGGGTACAGCTCAGCGTCAGAACCGTGATCTCGGAGCGCGCCGTCAACTCCGCCGTGGCCTCGCGCATCATCCGGAAGGCGGTGCGGAGAGCGCCATAATAGCGCTCCCCCTCCCGCGTCAGCTGGATGCTGCGCGGTTTGCGAAAGAACAGCTGCACACCAAGACGCGCCTCCAGCTCCCGGATCTGCAAGCTGACCGCACCGGGGGTGACGTTCAACTCGTTGGAAGCAAGCGTGACGCTGCGATAACGCGCCGCGGCCTCGAAGGCCTGCAGCCCCTTCAGAGATGGAAGTTCCGTCGCCATGGTTTAGCTCAACTCAATTATCCAACGAGAAACAATCGTTTGAAAACATCTTAAAACAGGGAGTAAATAGACGCAACAGGACATGAAAGCTGCGGAACGCCAGCAATATGAGCTTCAGATAAACTCAACCGATATCGGGTGGATGGTAGCACCCCCGATCTGCGACCATGTCAATATTCATACCCCGAGGGAGACGAAGATGGCGATACAGAAACAGATGGATGCCCGTGAATGGGCGATGCTGATAGCACTTTCGCTGCTATGGGGCGGATCATTCTTTTTCATCGGCGTCGCGGTGAAGGAATTGCCGCCCGTCACCATCGTCACCTTGCGCGTCAGCCTTGCGGCCATGGCGCTGCTGGTCGTCTGTCGCATCATGGGCCTTCGTCTGCCGCGTGAATGGGCGGTGTGGCGCGCCTTTTTCGGCATGGGCCTGCTCAACAACATCATTCCCTTCTGCCTGATCGTCTGGGGCCAGACCCAGATCGCCAGCGGTCTCGCCTCGATCCTCAACGCCACGACGCCGCTCTTCACTGTCATCGTTGCCCACTTTCTGACCGCCGACGAAAAGATGACCGGCAACAAGCTCGCCGGCGTGCTAATCGGTTTTGTCGGCGTGGCGACCATGATCGGACCGGCAGCCTTTGGCGGATCATCCGGCCTGTGGGGCCAGATCGCCATTCTCGGCGCGGCCATCTCCTATTCCTTCGCGGGCATCTTCGGCCGTCGCTTTAAGGCCATGGGCGTGCCGCCGCTGATGACCGCCACCGGGCAGATATCCTCGTCGACATTGATGCTTATCCCCGCCGCACTCCTCATCGACAAACCCTGGACACTCGCCATGCCAGGCCTTGGCACCTGGGGGGCGCTGATCGGCATCGCCCTGCTATCGACAGCGCTTGCCTATCTCATCTTCTTCCGCATTCTTGCCAGCGCCGGCGCCACCAACCTCGCCCTTGTCACCTTCCTCATACCGGTCAGCGCCATTTTACTCGGCTCGCTCATTCTCGGCGAGCAGCTGGAAATCAAGCACTTCGCGGGCATGGCGATGATCGCCGCCGGACTGGCCGCCATCGATGGAAGGTTACCGGCAAAACTTCGAAGCCTGCTGCGCAACGCGCCCGCTTGACAGGGACACGGGGCAAAAGCATTCTGCGCGCATGATCGCAACGAAACACAACATCACCCGTCGCCATACCATGACCGGCCATTCGGCAGGGGAAGGTATGTCGTCGCGTTAAGCGATCCACTTCCACCCTGCCAGCCAGAGCAGGGTTCGGACACCTGCTCCACACACGCCCAAGGAGACAGGCATGCACACTGTAAAAATTGCCGACAATGAAGACAGACAGTTCCAGTTAAGCGACGTTGTCCTGCGTGCTGCACGTCTGGACGATGCCGAAGCCTTGATCGAACTGTTCAATCTGCCGGGGGTTCGTTACGGCACGCTTCGGCAACCGTTTCAATCGGTGGAAAAGACCAGGAAGGCAATGGAAAACCGCGGTCCGAACGATATTGCGATTATCGGCGAATGGCACGGAAAGATCGTTGCCAATGGCGGGTTGTATCGCCGGGCGGGACGGCAGGCCCACATCGCCGATCTGGTGATCAGTGTTCATGACGATTTCGCGGGAAAAGGTGTGGGATCGCATCTTCTTGGGGTTTTGATCGACACGGCTGACAATTGGCACGATATCCGCCGCATCGAGCTCAACGTCTTCACCGACAATCTCCCGGCCATCCGGCTTTACGAGAAATTCGGTTTCGAACGCGAAGGCACCCTGCGCAACGATGCCTATCGTGATGGAAAATACGTCGATGCCCATGTGATGGCACGGCTTCGATAGGCGGTCAGTTTTCCAGGTGATCCGCAAATATCTCCCGAATGATCCGCCGCGACCATTCGGCCATTTTTTCGTTCCGCCCGCGCTCGGCATCCAGCACGATAAGCGCCTTCCACAGTGCCCAGCCGCGCCCGCGCTGCCATGTGGCCTCATCCAGATCCAGCGCCCGGCGAAAAACAGCCCGGCTGTGCGCATCAAGCACATTCCACGCGAGAATGAGATCGGACGACGGATCACCGACGCCGGAACTGCCGAAATCGATGACCGCCGACAGCCGCCCGTCCTGCACCAGCAGATTGCCCTCGGCAATATCGCCATGCACCCACACGCCCTGGCCCTGCCAATGGCTGGAAAGGGCAAGCTGCCATATCTCCATGGCCAGCGCATGATCCACTTCATCGGCAAGGCGCGCCGCCGAGGCCCGCGCCTCCCCGTCATAGACTGCGAGCGAGCCGCCACGATGGAAATTATGCGCGCCGGCAGGTGGGCCCGCCGAAGCATCTATGCCGTGCAGGGCCTTTAAAAACGCAGCAACATCGATGGCAATGGCCGAAAGCTCGATACTGTCCAGATACCGGGCGAGAGGTTCGCCCTTGAGCCAGCGGTAGACGGACCAGCAGAATGGATATTGCTCGCCCGGCTGTCCAAGCGCCAACGGTGCCGGAATTGGGAAAGGCAGGAGAGGTCCAAGCTCCGGCAGCCACCGATGTTCCTTCTCCACCTGCGCCACATAACGCTCGGCACTCGGCATGCGGACAAGCATATCTTCGCCAAGGCGAAAGCTGCGATTGTCCCAGCCGCTCAGGTCCACCGGCTGAACATCCAGCGCCGCCCATTGCGGAAACTGGCCGGCAATCAGCGCGCGGACCTGCTGAGTGGTGACGACAATGCGGTCATCCATGATGCGTTCCCCGTTTCAGGCGCAAACCTCTAGCGGTGCAAGGCAACACAGCGATGACGCCGTATCAGCCGCCGATCAACGCCAGCCACTCATCCTCGTCCATGGTCTGCACACCCAGCTCTGCCGCCTTGGCAAGCTTGGAGCCCGCCCCCGTCCCTGCGACCAGAATATCCGTCTTTTTCGAAACGGAACCGGCAACCTTCGCGCCGAGGCTTTCGGCACGCGCCTTCGCCTCGTCACGGGTGAATTTTTCCAGCGAGCCCGTGAAGACGACGGTCTTGCCTGCCACCGGGCTGCCCTCAGTTGAAGGCTTCTCGGCCTCCTTCGGCTGAAGCTCCCGTATCAGCCGGTCGATAACATCGAGATTGCGCGGCTCCTTGTAAAACTCGATGATGGCACGGGCCACCACCTCGCCGATGCCGTCAATACTGTTGAGTTCCGCCCAGGCATCGCTCGCCGGATCGGCCGCCGCCTTCATCGCCTCCTCGAAATGCTCATAAGTGCCATAGGAACGCGCCAGAAGCTTCGCCGTGGTCTCGCCGACGTGACGGATGCCGAGCGCGAAAATCAGCCGGTGTAGATCAATCGCACGGCGGGCATCGATCGCATCGAACAGCTTCTTCACGCTAACCTTGCCGAAGCCGTCGATATTCTCGAGCTTGGTCAGATGGGATGCTTCCTGCCGCGCCTTCAGCGTAAAAATGTCAGGCGCGGTCTTGATCGAAAGTGCCGGATCGTCGCTTTCGAAGAAGAAATCGATCTGCTTGGTGCCCAGCCCTTCAATGTCGAAGGCATTACGCGAGACGAAATGTTTCAGATGCTCCACCGCCTGTGCCCGGCAGACAAAACCGCCGGTGCAGCGCGTGACCGAATCGAGCTTGCCGGTCTTTTCGTTGCGTTCCCGCACCGCATGGCTGCCGCAGACCGGACATTTCTCCGGAAAGACATATTTCGCCGCCCCAGCCGCGCGCTTCTCCAGAAGCACATCCAGCACCTGCGGAATGACATCGCCGGCGCGCTGCACGATGACAGTGTCGCCGATGCGAATGTCATGATCCTCCGGGCGGATACGCTCGCCGCTATTGCCGATGCCTTCGATATAATCGGCATTGTGCAACGTCGCATTGGTGACGACCACGCCGCCAACGGTGATCGGCGTGAGGCGCGCCACCGGCGTCAAAGCGCCGGTGCGTCCCACCTGAATTTCGATATTCTCGACGGTGGTAAAGGCCTGCTCGGCCGGAAACTTGTGTGCAGTGGCCCAGCGCGGGCTGCGGGAGCGGAAACCCAGACGTTCCTGAAGATCGAGCCGGTCGACCTTATAGACGACGCCGTCAATATCGTAATCGAGATCGGGCCGTGCGACACCGATTTCATTATAATGCTCAAGCAATTGCTGGGCGGAGGTGAATCGCTTCATCAGCGGATTGACCGGGAACCCCCACTCCCGGAACTTCTCGACGATGCCATATTGCGTATCGGCAATCCGCGCCGGCTGGCCGCCATTGGAGACTTCACCCAGCGCGTAGGCAAAGAACCGCAGCTTGCGTTTCGCCGTCACATTCGCATCGAGCTGGCGCAGAGAACCGGATGCCGTGTTGCGCGGGTTCACATAGGTCTGCTTGCCATCGGACTCCATCTGGGCGTTCAGCGCCAGGAAGTCGCTCTTGGCCATATAGACTTCGCCGCGCACCTCAACCACGTCGGGCGCGTCCGAAGGCAGTTCATTCGGAATTTCCTTGATGGTCCTGATATTGGCGGTGACGTTCTCGCCCGTCGTGCCATCGCCGCGCGTCGCCGCCGTCTTCAGCCTGCGGTTCTCGTAGCGGATCGACATGGAAAGCCCGTCGATCTTCGGCTCGGCGGTAAAGGCGATGGAATCATCCGGCAGATGCCCGAGGAAACGATAGACCGAACTGACGAAATCCCGCAGATCCTCTTCCGAAAACGTATTGTCGAGTGACAGCATCGGACGGGCATGCACGATCGGCGCGAAGGTCGGCAGCGGTGTGAAGCCGACTTTTTTCGACGGGCTGTCAGCCCGCACCAATGCCGGGAAGGCCGCTTCGATGGCATCGTTGCGCCGCTTCAGCGCATCATAGTCGGCATCGGAAATCTCCGGCGCGTCCTTGCCGTGGTAAAGCGCATCGTGACGGGCAAGCTCGGCTGCCAGAAACGCCAGCTCAGAAGAGGCTTCAAGCTCGGTCAGGTTTTCGACGGGAATCTGGTCTTTCGACATAGCGGCCTCGTTTCAGAATTACCGAACGCTTTTAGCCGAAATGAAACAGCAATAAAATCAGTTTTGCCGCCAGACTCACAAGACCCACAACACCGAAGGCGCTCTTGCAGCGCTGGGCGAACGATCAGTCCTTTGCCGCGAGCAGACGGGCCGCCGCAGCCCTCGCCTCGTCGGTCACCGACGCGCCGGCAAGCATGCGAGCGATCTCTTCGGTACGGTGGTTCGGTTCCATGGTCGCGACGCGCGTAGCGATGCGCTCGCTGCCATCGCCCGATGGGCCTTTGGAAATGAGAAGGTGGGTGGCCGCCCTCGCGGCCACCTGCGGCGCATGGGTGACGGACAGAACCTGCACGGTTTTCGACAGGCGGCGCAACCGTTGGCCGATGGCATCCGCCACCGCGCCGCCGACGCCCGTATCGATTTCATCGAACACGAGCGTCGGTGCCGAACCGCGATCCGCCAGCGCCACTTTCAGGGCCAGCAGGAAGCGGGACAATTCGCCGCCCGATGCCACTTTCATGATCGGCCCCGGCCGTGTGCCCGGATTGGTCTGGACGTGGAATTCCACCGTATCGATACCGTCGGCCGTCGCCTGCTCGGGATCGGAAGTTACCTCGACGGTAAACCGCGCCCGCTCCAGCTTCAGCGCCGGAAGTTCGGCCATGACAGCCCCGGATAACGCCTCCGCCGCATTGCGGCGCTTTTCGGAAAGTGAGCGGGCGGCCCGGTCGAAATCAGCCTTCACGACGCCGAGATTGGCCTCGAGCTTGCCAAGCTTTTCTTCGCCAGCATCGAGATCGGCGAGATCCGTCACCATTTTTTCGGCAAGCGCCGGCAGGTCAGGCACAGCAACATTATATTTGCGGCCGGCAGCGCGCAGGGCGAACAATCGTTCCTCCACCCGCTCCAGCTCACGCGGATCGAATTCGGTGCGGCGCAGCGCCGCCTCCACTTCCATCTGCGCATTGGAAAGGCTGTCCAGCGCAGCATCCAGCAACTGTACGGTATCTTCCAGCAGGCCGGGCGCTTCGTGGCTCTTGCGCTCCAGTCGGCGCATCATC
Source organism: Agrobacterium sp. El2ro-1b (assembly GCF_048298475.1). Lineage (NCBI taxonomy): Bacteria > Pseudomonadati > Pseudomonadota > Alphaproteobacteria > Hyphomicrobiales > Rhizobiaceae > Agrobacterium > Agrobacterium sp. El2ro-1b. The sequence goes on from NZ_CP103458.1 coordinate 1,771,461, forward strand.
GAGGCGATGACAGGCACGGGCGAAGCATTGCCGTTCAGGAATTCGCTGGCTTCGGCGATATCGCCGGCAATGCGTTCGGATTTCTGCATCACCGCCCGGCGCTCGGCCAGTTCGTCCTCTTCGCCGTCGCGCGGCGAAAGTGTTTCCAGCTCCTCGACGGAAGACCGCAGATAATCCGCCTCGCGCGCCGCCGCCTCCACCTTGGCCCGGTGCGTCTTCAGAGCACGGTCGGCATCCTTCCAGGTACGGTAGAGGCCCTGAACGCTGCGCGCCTCATCACTAAGTCCCGCAAAGGCATCGAGCAGCGTGCGGTGGGCGTCGGTATCGACCAGCGCGCGGTCGTCATGCTGGCCATGAATTTCGACCAGCATCTGCCCAAGCTGGCGCATCATCTGCACGCTCACGGCCTGATCGTTGACATAGGCCTTGGTGCGCCCGTCAGCCGATTGCACGCGGCGGAAAATCAGGTCGCCATCGTCATCAAGACCGTTTTCGCGCAGGAGAAGCCGGGTGGGATGATCGTTCGGGACTTCGAAAGCGGCGGTCACCTGCCCCTTGTCTTCGCCATGGCGCACAAGGCCGCCATCACCACGACCGCCAAGCGCAAGCGAAAGACTGTCAAGCAGGATGGATTTGCCGGCACCCGTCTCGCCCGTCAACACGGAAAGGCCCGCCTCAAAACTGAGGTCGAGCCTTTCAATCAGAACGATGTCGCGTATGGAGAGCTGGACCAGCATGGCCTATGCCCCGTCTCAGGCGCCGATGAGCTTCTTGCCGGCGCGCGAAATCCAGGACCCCTTGTTTTCTCGCGGCTCCAGGCCTTGGCCCTTCAGCAGCTTGTAGGAATCTGCATACCATTGGCTGTCGGGATAGTTGTTGCCGAGAACGGCGGCCGCGGTCTGCGCTTCGTCCACCAGGCCCATGGCGTAATAGGCTTCGGTCAGACGCGCCAGCGCTTCCTCGATCTGGTTGGTGTTCTGGTACTGCTCGACGACGATGCGGAAGCGCGAAACGGCGGCGAGATATTCCTTGCGCTCAAGGTAATAACGACCGACCTGCATTTCACGGCCGGCGAGCTGGTCGCGGGCGAAACGAATCTTGGCCTGTGCATCGGCGACATATTCCGAAGACGGATAGTCGTTGACGACCTTGTTCATCGCTTCGATCGTCCGTTGCGCGGCGCGCTGGTCCTGCGTCACGTCGGAAATCTGCTTCGAATAGGCAAGGCCGATCATGTACTGAACATAGGCGGCATCCTTGGAGCGCGGATACTGACGCAGGAAACGGCTGCCGGACGTGATGGCCACATCGTTCTTGTTGGTGCGCGTGGCAATGAATGTCTGCATGACAAGCGCCTTCTGGCCCCACTCGGTGAAGGGGTACTGCTTGTCGATCGCCTCGAACTTGCGTGAGGCTTCCGTCATGTTGCCGGCGTTCATGTTGGCAAGCCCCTGCTTGTACAGAACGTCAGGCGGATCGGTCTCGACGCCGAGCTTGGTAATGTCGATATCCGGATCGGACTGGCAGGCCGTGACGACGACACTTGCGCCGACCAACATCAACGAAACGGCGATCCCCCGCATCGTACCCTTCATTGCACCAGACCCTACATGCTTCATTCGACAGTTCCCACTTCCCGCGCAAATACATAAGCATCGGCTTTGCACTGGCGTTCTAGCCATAAAAGCATCCGCAGGGCAACGCAATGATGACGCATTAACGCATTTTTATGGCATCGGCCCATGCAATCGCACGATTATCGGGCGATAACATGCAACTTCCTGCCCCGCCTCACAAAAAAGCCGCTCCAAGGGGAGCGGCTTTTTCTGTCAATTGATAGCCTGCAAATAAATTTACGCAGACCAGGGTGCAAATTCCGGCATGTTGACCGCCACGAATTCGCGGGCGCGAACCTGATTGCGGGCAGCCGGCGCTTCCACGATCTCATAGGCCGAAGGGTCGCTCAGCAGCGCCTTCAGTGCATTCGCGTTGACCTTGTGGCCGCCGCGATAGGAGCGGTAGCAGCCGATGAACTGCGCACCGGCAAGTGCCAGGTCGCCCACGGCGTCCAGCGTCTTGTGACGGACGAATTCGTCCTTGGCGTAACGCAGGCCTTCCATGTTGATGACGCTGTTGTCGTCGGAGATGACGACCGAATTCTCAAGCGAGGAACCGAGCGCATAACCGGCGGCCCACAGACGCTCCACGTCACGCATGAAGCCGAAAGTGCGGGCACGCGACAGTTCATTCTTGAACGTCTCTGCCGTCAGATCACCCTTCCAGGACTGCCTGCCGATCAGTGGCGTGTCGAAATCGATATCGACCTCGAAACGCGTACCGTCATAAGGGCGGAAATCAGCCCAGGACGCACCCGAATCGATGCGCACCGGCTTGGTGACGCGGATGTAACGGCGCTTCACACCAAGATTCTTGATGCCGACCGATTCGATCGCCTCGATGAAAGGAGCGGAACTGCCATCCATGATCGGCGCTTCAGGACCGTCGACTTCAACGATGAGGTTGTCGAGGCCCATGGCGTAGATGGCGGCCATGACGTGTTCGATCGTCGCCACTGACTGGGATAGTGAACGGCCAAGCACGGTGCACAGATCGGTATTGCCGACATTGGCCGAAACCGCCTTCAGCTCAGTGACGCTGCCATTGTCGTGAAGGCGCTGAAACAGAATGCCCGTTCCGGCTTCCGCGGGCTGGAACGTCATCGACACCGGGTTGCCGGAATGCACGCCAATGCCTTTAAGCTGAACAGCATGTGCGATAGTTGTCTGAAATCCGAGCAGTCCGATGGTCATGCGTCTATGCCTTGTTTTGCAAACCGCGCCGTTTGAGCCAGCGCCGTTCAAGTTTTCAAGCCGGTTTTGGCAACCGGCCAAGTCCGTATTTTCCCTTACCCAGCCTCATACATACGCACATGAAGGTGCCACGACAAATCACTGTTCGTTTCGGATTGTTACATGCACAAGCCATTGAAAATGCAAATTAATTTAGTATTAATAACGTAAAATAAACAAAACGCCCGGATCGTGAGATCCGGGCGTTTCGAAGGGCGTATGGAATCGCCTTTAGTTGGACTGGCGGCGCAGGAAGGCCGGGATTTCCAGCTGATCGTCGTCGTGATGGCTGGACGAGGAAGGCGTCGCACGGCCGTGGTCGTCAAGCTGGCCACGACGCGGTGCGTAGAGGCTGGCTTCCGGCGAAAGCGGCGCGCGGCGCTGCGGCGCCATGCTCGGCGCATCCATCATGTCGGAGGGAACTTCCTCCTCTTCGCGGCGACCAAGCGAGTTGGTGATGCGCTTCAGAAGACCCATCGGGCCACGCTCTTCCTGTGCAACCGGAGTAGCGCGATCACGGTGATCCATCTCGGCCTTCACGACCGGCGGAAAGTCTTCGACCTTCGGCATGCGTACCGGCTCGGGCTGGCGGGCAACCGGAGCAGGCTCCTGATAGACTGGAGCCTGCGGCTGCTGCATGCGCGGTGCCGGAGCGGCAACCTGTTCCGGAGCGTGGTAGACCGGTGCCTGAGCAACCGGCGCCGGAGCAGCCTGCTGCACCGGCTGGGCCGGACGAAGAGCCGCCGGCGCTTCAGCCGGGGACGATGCGAACAGCTTGCTCTGCGGACGGAAGTCCTGAGACGGCTGCTGGTGTGCGGCAAAACCGAGTTCGCGTTCCATTTCAGCTTCCGCCGAACGGATGGTCTGGGCGATCTGGTCTACGGTCTTTGGTGCCTGCGATACTGCATGTGCAGGCTGAACTGCGGCCGGAGCGGGAGCAACGGCCGCGGAAGGACGGATAAGCGGCTTGGCGGCAGCAGCGCGCATTTCGGCAACGTTCTGTTCTCCGATGCCGGCAACGCGGTCGATGCCGGTGGCGACGACGGAGACGCGGATGAGGCCTTCAAGAGCTTCGTCGAAGGTCGCGCCGAGGATGATGTTGGCATCCGGATCGACTTCTTCGCGAATACGGGTCGCCGCTTCGTCGACTTCGAACAGGGTGAGGTCGCGACCGCCGGTGATGGAGATCAGCAGGCCCTGTGCGCCCTTCATCGAGGTTTCGTCGAGCAGCGGGTTGGCGATTGCCGCTTCCGCAGCCTGCATCGCGCGGCCCGGACCGGACGCCTCGCCGGTGCCCATCATCGCGCGGCCCATTTCACGCATGACCGAGCGAACGTCGGCGAAGTCGAGGTTGATGAGACCTTCCTTCACCATCAGATCGGTGATGCAGGCAACGCCGGAATAGAGAACCTGGTCGGCCATGGCGAAGGCGTCGGCGAAGGTCGTCTTGTCGTTGGCAATGCGGAAGAGGTTCTGGTTCGGAATGACGATCAGCGTATCGACGGACTTCTGCAGTTCCTCGATGCCCTGTTCGGCCAGACGCATGCGGCGGCCGCCTTCGAAGTGGAAAGGCTTGGTGACGACGCCAACCGTCAGGATGCCCTTGTTGCGGGCAGCCTGTGCGACAACGGGTGCAGCACCGGTGCCGGTGCCGCCGCCCATGCCGGCGGTGACGAAGCACATGTGGGTGCCGTTCAGGTGATCGATGATCTCGTCGATGCATTCTTCAGCGGCAGCGCGGCCGACTTCCGGCTGGGAACCGGCGCCGAGACCCTCGGTGACGTTGACGCCGAGCTGGATGACCCGATCTGCCTTCGTCATGGTCAGAGCCTGCGCATCCGTGTTGGCGACGACGAAGTCGACGCCCTGGAGGCCAGCCGTGATCATGTTGTTGACAGCGTTACCGCCGCCACCGCCTACACCGAAAACGGTAATGCGTGGCTTCAGCTCGGTGATATCAGGCTTTTGCAGCTGTATCGTCATTTTACCATTCCTTCTTTCTCTGGCCGCATCGCCCCGCTGGCCGATTCTTGAAAACTCAACTCAGAAACCTCCGGCTTTCGCCTTGAGGCCACTCAAAAACTCTCTTTAAGCCATTGCCCTACCCGGGCGATCCGGCCGCTACCGTTGCCAAACGGCGAAAACATTCCGCCTTGCGCCGCATGAATTTCGATGTCCGCCACCTGCGGATAGATCATCAGTCCGCAGGCGGTTGAAAATGCCGGTCCCTTGGCCGCTACCGGAAGACCGGCCACGCCCATGGGGCGGCCGATACGAACGTTGCGGGCGAGAATGCGCCGTGCCGTTTCCGGCAGCCCCGTCAGCTGGCTTGCGCCGCCGGTCAGGACAACGCGTTTGCCGACGATGGGGCTGAAGCCGGACTTCTGGATACGATCACGGATCAATTCCAGGGTCTCTTCGATACGCGCCCGCACGATGCGGGTAACAAGGGCTCTTGAAACTTGCGATGGTTGATCGCGATCATCTTCGCCAATCGGCGGGATCGAAATCATGTCGCGCTCATCCGCGCCATTCAGCAAAGCCGAACCATGCACCACCTTCAGTCTCTCCGCATCTTCGATTCGTGTCGAGAGGCCTCGTGCAAGATCTGTCGTAACGTGATGGCCGCCAAGGCCGATCGCGTCGGTATGAATGAGACGGCCTTCGGCGAAAACCGAGATCGTCGTGGTGCCGCCGCCCATGTCGATGGCTGCACAGCCAAGCTCGACTTCATCGTCGACAAGCGCCGCAAGACCGCTGGCATAGGGCGTTGCCACCATGCCCTCGACCGAAAGATGCGCGCGGTTGACGCAAAGCTCAAGGTTCTTCAGCGCCGTGCGCTCCACGGTCACCACATGCATGTCGACGCCGAGAAGATCGCCATACATCGACAGCGGATCGCGGATACCGCGCTCGCCATCCAGCGAATAACCCGTCGGCAGCGAATGCAGGATAGCCCGGTCCTGGCGCATGGACTGCTGGCTTGCCGCCACCAGAACCTTGCGCAGGTCGCTTGCTTCCACTTCCTGTCCGCCGAGATCGATGCTCGCGGTGTAGATATCGCTCGCCAGCCGCCCGGCCGAAACATTGACGATCAGGCTGTCGACGGTCAGGCCCGCCATACGCTCGGCCGCATCAACCGAAAGACGGATCACGCCTTCGAGTGCGTCGAGATCGGCGATCACGCCGGATTTCACGCCGCGCGAGCGCTGATGGCCGATGCCGATGATTTCGACCTTGTGGGTGCGGCCCGGCAGAATTTCGCTTTCCTGGCGCGGCGTCAGCCGGCCGATCATGCAGACGACCTTGGTCGAGCCGATGTCGAGTACGGAGACGATGTGGCTGCGCTTGGAAGAAAGCGGCTTCAGACGAGGCAGGCCGAAATGGGAAGAACCAAAAAAGCTCATGTGTTCTTCTCCGCTTTCTTGAGTGCCTTCGTGCGTGCATCTACCGCGGTCTGGCGGCGTTCGGCAGCGCCTTCGGTCAACTGGATCGTGGTGCGGTCCGTCAGTCTGAGGTCCACCGCTGCGACATCGCGCGACAGCACCTTTTCCTCGAGATCGAACCGCGCCAGCAATTGCAGCGCCTGCGGCAGGTTTTCTTCCGGCAGCTTGACGACGATGCCGTTGTCGAGATGCAGATCCCAGCGGCGGCCGGCAATGCGAACATAGGCGCGGACGCGGTTGCGGATTTCCGGCCAGTCGGCCAGTTGCGCGACGAAACCGGCAGCACCCGTTTCCGCGTCACGTCCGACGAACAGCGGCAGGGCGGCAAATTTATTGTCACGCAGCGGCGCGATAACACTGCCGCTCTTTTCGATCAGCGACAGTTCCGTGCCGTGCTGCCAGATGCCGAAGGCCTGGCGTTCCTTCAGGCGAACTTCCACCGTCTTCGGATAGACCTTGCGGATATCGACGTCTTCCACCCAGGGAAGCTGAACGAGCTTGCGGCGTGCCGCATCGATATCAAGCGCAATCAGCGAGGTGCTGCCATCAAGGCCGAGAAGCTGGAAGACTTCGATTTCCGAAGTCTGCAGATTGCCGGAGACTTTCACGTCCTCAACCGCGAAACCGGCGGCCGAGGTCGTCGTCTGGGTGACGATATTGGTGTGGCCACCGAGCGACATGCCGTAAAGCCCGATCATCGCGTAAAAGGCGACGGCCGAAATCGTGCCGGTATGGGCGGGAATATGAATGCGTCCGGTCGCAAGGCTGACACCGAAACGCACGAAGCGACGCAGCGGACGCGGCAGCACCCTGCGATCGTCGGCATTGGCCGTCGCCGCGTATTGCTCGCGCTTTTTTGCCGTCGACTTTTTGCCGGTCACCGCAAACACGAAGCGTCCTCCACCATCCAGCTGACAAGGTCACCAAAGGAGCGGCCAGCATGGGCCGCCATTTCCGGCACCAGGGAGGTCGGCGTCATGCCCGGCTGCGTATTCACTTCAAGCCAGATAACTTCGCCATCTTCTGAGAAGCGGTCGTCGTAACGAAAGTCTGAACGGCTTACGCCACGGCACCCGATCGCCTGATGCGCCATAACCGCCAATGTTTGAATCTTTTGGTAAATTTTCGGTGAAATTTCTGCGGGAATGACATGTTTCGAGCCACCAGCAGCGTATTTCGCGTCATAATCATAGAAATTGTGACCCAGCGGCACCACTTCGGTAACGCCCAGCGCTTCGCCGTCCAGCACGCCACAGGTCAGTTCGCGCCCATGGATATAACGCTCGACCATGACCTGATCGCCATAACGCCATTCCGACGAGGTAAGGATTTGCGGCGGATGCGACTGGTCTTCCTTGACGATGACGACGCCGAAGCTCGAACCTTCGCGCACCGGCTTCACCACATAGGGCGGCGCGAGCGGATGTTCGCTGGTGAAATCGAAGCGGTTCATGACGCGCTCGGCAGCAACCGGGATGCCGGCGGCGGCAGCAACTTTCTTGGCCTGCGCCTTGTCCATGGCAAGGGCGGACGCCAGCACGCCGGAATGGGTATAGGGAATGGCCAGATATTCGAGGATGCCCTGAATGGTGCCGTCTTCACCGAAGGGGCCATGCAGGGCGTTAAAGGCGACATCCGGGCGCAGTTCATCGAGTACGGCGGCGACATCGCGCCCCACATCAACGCGGGTGACCTTGTAGCCCTCGCCCTCAAGAGCAAGCGCGCAGGCGTTGCCCGACGAGAGGCTGACCGGCCGCTCCGACGAAAATCCACCCAAAAGAACAGCTACGTGCTTGCCGCCCATCGAACCCTCTGACACCAACTCTCCGTTACGAACCATGTCCGAACCGACCGAATGAAACGGACGGTGATTCTGGCACATGATCCTTGAGATCAGTTAAACGCCATTAAGGTTAATGAATCGTTTACTTTCGTTAACCGCCGCGTCCAACATGCCGAGTTCCGTTAAAGAATCAGCATCGATCCCGATTACCTCCTTGGAATCAGAGAGTTGCACCGATTGCAACATGCAGGTTTTGAATGGTCGGAAATAAAATCGGCGCGAAGCCGTCTTCCACTGCCGATAAAGGCAAGAGACAAACGTTAACGGCGCGCGTTTTTCCACGGCTAAATCATCTGGCCTTTCAGCGTTTTAAATCCGGAGCCTGAATCAGTCTCTCAAACGCTGAACGACAACATGCACCAAGCGAATGCGCCTGCGGTCACATTATCTGCATTATTTCTTTTTAAGCATTTCAAAAGAACAAAAATTGCGTTAACGCAGTCCTCGCCTCCCAAGGGCAAGACATTCCAATCATCCGAAATGGAACCCAAACCATGACTGACGCGATATCTCGGGTATCGTCGACAGCTGGCAATTCGAACGCTGTAAAGACAAATTCGCCTGCACGAGTTCTCACTGCCAGCCTGGTCGGCACGACCATCGAGTTTTTCGATTTTTACGTTTACGCCACGGCCGCGGTGCTCGTGTTTCCGGCCCTGTTCTTCCCGAACAGCGACCCGACGACGGCGCTTCTGGCATCCTTCGCCACCTTCTCCATCGCCTTTTTCGCCCGCCCGCTCGGCGCGGTGGTTTTCGGCCATTATGGTGACCGCGTCGGCCGCAAGGCGACGCTTGTCGCAGCTCTGCTCACCATGGGCGTGTCGACGGTCGTGATCGGCCTTCTGCCGACCTATGAGACGGCTGGCGTTCTGGCGCCGCTGCTGCTCGCGCTTTGCCGCTTCGGCCAGGGTTTTGGCCTTGGCGGAGAATGGGGCGGCGCAGTGTTGCTGGCCACGGAAAATGCCCCGCCCGGCAAACGCAGCTGGTACGGCATGTTCCCACAGCTCGGAGCACCCGTCGGTCTGTTCCTCTCCTCCGGCGTCTTCTGGATTCTGCTTCACTTCATGTCGCAGGAAGCGCTCTTAAGCTGGGGCTGGCGCATTCCCTTCGTCGCTTCGATCATCCTGATTGCGGTTGGCATGTGGGTTCGCCTGTCGATCACTGAAACGCCCGACTTCCAGAAAGCGATCGAAAAGGAAGAACGTGTGGCCGTGCCGATTGCGGAACTGTTCCGCAACCACAAGCGCAGCCTCGTGCTCGGCACCTTCGTGGCGCTGGCCACCTTCGTGCTGTTCTATATCGGCACTGCCTATCTGCTGTCTTACAACGTCAAGGTTTTGAAAATCCCGTTCCTCGACGCGCTGGAAGTTCAGATTCTCGGCTCCATCGTCTTCGGCATCTTCATCCCCGTCGCCGGCAAGCTCGCCGAGAAATTCGGCCGTCGTGAAGTCCTGATCGTGACGACGATACTGATCGGCCTGTTCTCCTTCCTGCTGCCCAGCCTGATGACGGGCGGCGAAGGCTCGATCTTCGTCTTCGCGGCTCTGGCGATGATGCTGATGGGCATGACCTACGGCCTGATCGGCACGGCGCTTGCAGCCCCCTTCCCGACCCGCGTGCGCTACACCGGCTCGTCCATCACCTTCAACATGGCCGGCATCTTCGGCGCATCGCTGGCGCCTTACATCGCCACATGGCTGCAGGTGAATTACGGCATGGGTTATGTGGGTTATTACCTCTGCATCTCCGCCCTCATCACGCTGGCCTGCATTTTTCTGTCCCGCAAGGACGAAGTCTGATCTGACGCCATCGACGTCAAAAAGCCCGCGAAACCATCGTTTCGCGGGCTTTTCCTTGTCTATTTCTGCTTAAGCCACCGCCTGGCGCCGCTCGACATGACCGCTCATGCAAACGCGATTGCGTCCTCCGCCCTTGGCCCGATAAAGCGCGAGATCGGCATTGTGCATGACCTTGTCGAAGATTTCGGCGTCGCCGCGGAAGGCGACGCCAATGGAAATCGTCACCGTAATTCGCAGATCCTGATACTCCACCGGCGTCGTCTCGATCGCCGCACGAACCCTTTCGCACATCTGCAGAAACGCGAGCGGGCTGGTTTCCTGCACGACGACGAACTCCTCGCCACCCAGGCGGGCGACATGAGCGGGAGGCTCGAAATGCTCCCTGATCCGGCGGGCAACGCTTGCGATGACGAGATCACCAACGAGATGGCTATACCCGTCGTTCACCGCTTTGAAATGATCGATATCGAGAAAGGCGACGCAATATTCACTGCCGAGTTCGGCGCATGCCGCATAAAGGCCTAGCCGGTTGCTAAGTCCAGTCAGCGCGTCCGTATGACTAAGATGCAGGAAGCGTTCGTGGGATTGGACGAGAATTTGCACTTCCCTTGCATTCAGCCAGCAGACCAGCAACGTCACCGTAAACGCAACAGTTCCGCCGAGTGTCACCGCCAACATGATCCCGTTGAAGAGATCGGTCACGAGCCCGAACTGCGCGAGAAGCGTCAGGCCACCCGTGCACATCACGATGACAATGAGCGTCACGAGAAAAGCGATACGAATGGAGAATTCAAGCGGCTCGAGCCGTCGACGGCCCTCCACTGTGGCGACCGAAAAGCTCATCATCTCGATCGGTTTTTTCCAAAGACCCAACATCATGCTCAAAGGCACCCAGATCACGTATTTCCGTTAGTATTTCCTAATAAAAAACAATATAAAATTCAAAAACGAGACCTCGACCGGGCCGATCAAGTATTTACCTCAGAAGATAGAGTAAAAAACATTGATCGACCGTTACGATACACGTAACAGTCGATCAAAAGCAAAATTTTCTTGTAATAAGCAGCATCCACCGGGGCTTACGCCCCGAGGAACGGCTCCACTTCACGGCCCGGCATGAAGAGGCCAAGGCGCTTGATTTCCCATTCCAGCCGGATACCCGACTTCTCGAACACGCGCCTGCGGATGGTCTCGCCCAGATATTCCAGATCGTAACCGGTCGCATGGCCGGTATTGATCATGAAATTGCAATGCAGCGACGACATCTGCGCGCCGCCGATGACCAGGCCACGGCCACCCGCTTCGTCGATCAGTTCCCAGGCGGAATGACCTTCGGGATTCTTGAAGGTGGAACCACCGGTCTGTTCGCGGATCGGCTGCACGGTCTCGCGGTGATGCCGCACGGCGTCCATATCCGCACGGATCTTCGCCTTGTCTTCCGGGTAACCCTCAAACAGTGCGCCGGTGAATATCAGGCCCGCATCGGCGCCGGAATGACGATAGCTGTAATCCATATCCGCATTGGAGAGGACATGCTGGTTGCCCTGACGATCGACCGCATAAACCTCGACCACACGCTCGCGCGTCTCACCGCCATTGGCGCCCGCATTCATGCGCAGCGCACCACCGATGGAGCCGGGAATGCCGTAATAGAAATGAAAACCGCCAATGCCATTATCCATGGCCATCGCCGCAATATGCTTGTCCGGGCAGATCGCGCCGGCCTTGATGCGGTTTTCGCCCGCAAGCTCCACCGAGCCGAAGCCTTTGGCGGACAGACGCACGACAACGCCCGGAATGCCGCCATCACGCACCAAAAGGTTCGAGCCGACGCCGACCACGGTCAACGGCACGTCTTCCGGCAGAATTTTCAGGAAGGCAATCAGATCATCCGTGTCGTGCGGCTGGAACATCACCTCCGCAAGACCGCCGGCTCTGAACCACGTCACGCGGTCCATGGGCGCATCCGGTGTCAGACGTCCCCGCAATTCATTTACCCCGTCGCCGAGCCTCCCCAGCAATTTAACCCCATCGACCTGTCTCATTCAGACTTTCCTGATATGCTCTTCAATTCCGAAGGCAGCGCTGCTGCCCATTGTGTGATATTTCCAGCCCCCAAGAGAACCACAAAATCACCCGGATTCGCAATGGCTGCGACCTGCGACGCAAGGTCTTCCCGTTTTTCGAGGAAACGGGCATCGCGGTGACCGGCGGCCTTGATGGCTGAAACCAGCGCTTCCGAGCTTGCACCTTCAATCGGATCTTCGCCCGCAGCATAGACCGGGGCAAGAAGAATCGTATCGGCATCGTTGAAACAATGGGCGAAATCGTCAAACAGGCTGGAAAGACGGCTGTAGCGGTGCGGTTGGTGCACGGCGATGATGCGACCTTTGCAGGCTTCCCGCGCCGCCGCCAGCACGGCCTTGATCTCAACCGGATGATGGCCGTAATCGTCGAAGACCTGCACGCCATTGGCTTCGCCCGTCAGCGTGAAGCGACGCTTGACACCGGCAAAGGAGGCAAGTCCCTTCTTGATGTCGGCTTCCGAAATACCGAGACGATTGGCAACGGCAATCGCCGCCGTTGCATTGGACACATTGTGGCGTCCGGGCATCGGCAGGACGAGGTCCTCGAAGGAGAATATCTTGCCGGTGCGGCGACGACGGATTTCCACGTCGAAGATCGACCGCGTGCCGTCGATGCGGACATTCGAGAACCGCACGTCGGCTTGCGGGTTTTCGCCATAGGTGATGACCTTGCGGTCCTCGATCCGGCCGACCAGCGCCTGAACCTCTGGATGATCGAGACACATGACGCCGAAACCGTAGAACGGCACATTCTCGACAAACTGCCGGAAGGCCGCGCGCACGGCGTCGAAATTGCCGTAATGGTCCAGATGTTCCGGATCGATGTTCGTGATGACAGCCACATCGGCCGGCAGCTTCAGGAAGGTGCCGTCGGATTCGTCAGCCTCCACCACCATCCACTCACCCTCGCCCATGCGGGCATTGGTGCCATAGGCATTGATGATGCCGCCATTGATGACGGTTGGGTCGAGATTGCCGGCTTCGAGCAGCGTCGCGACCATGGAGGTCGTCGTTGTCTTGCCGTGGGTGCCGCCAATGGCGATGGCATTACGGAAACGCATCAACTCGGCCAGCATTTCGGCACGGCGAACGATCGGCAGGTGCTTTTCGCGGGCGGCGATGAGTTCCGGGTTGTTCTTCTTGATCGCGGTCGAAACGACCACGACCTCGGCATCACCGAGATTGTCAGCCGTGTGGCCGACAAAAACCTCGATGCCCTTGTCGCGCAGGCGCTGCACATTGGCGCTGTCGGCCTGATCCGACCCCTGAACGCGGTGGCCGAGATTGTGAAGCACTTCGGCAATGCCGCTCATGCCGATCCCGCCTATGCCGATGAAATGCACAAGGCCTATGGCTTTCGGCATCTTCATGCCCCAACTCCTTCATTCTTCTTCTTGAATTCCTGTACGGAACGGCCTTCGGCAATCGCCTCGACCAGATCGGCCAGCACATCCGCCGCATGCGGTTTTCCGGTCGCCTTGGCCGCTGCTGCCGTTGCCGAAAGACGATCCGGCTCGGCAAGCGCCGATGACAACAGGCTGGAAAGCTTCTGCGGCGACAGTTCCGCCTGCTTGATGACGCTTGCCCCGCCGGCTGCCGAAAGTGCGGCAGCATTCGCCGCCTGATCATGGTCCAGCGCATGCGGATAGGGAACGAGGATCGACGGACGGCCAATCACCGAGAGCTCCGATACAGTCGAGGCGCCCGAGCGGCTGATGACGAGATCGGCCTCACCGATGCGCGAGGCCATATCGCCGAAGAAGGGCGAAACGTCAGCCTTCACGCCAAGCTTCTGGTAGGAGGCGATAACGCTGTCCTTGTCTTCAGGGCGCGCCTGCTGGGTCACGACGATACGTTTGCGCTGCTCGTCCTTCATCAGGCAGATCGCTGCCGGAACGGCGCTGGAAAAGAACTGCGCGCCCTGGCTGCCGCCGAAAACCACAAGCTGGAAGGTCTCGCCCGTCTGCGAAGGCGTATAGGGAATTTCAGATGCCGCCAGCACCGCCGGGCGCACCGGATTGCCGGTCGCAACCGTCTTCTCCGAATATTGGCCGTTGGCGGGCGGCAGGAAGCCGCCGGCAATCGCCTTCACGCGGGCAGCGAGCGCCTTGTTGGCGCGGCCCATAACCGCATTCTGCTCGTGAATGATCGAGGGGACGCCAAGCCCGGTCGAGGCCAGCAGCGGCGGCACGGTGGGATAACCGCCGAAACCGACAACTGCGACCGGCTTCAGTTTCGTCACCAGCCGGCGCGCGGTGCGCAGGCCCACCCACAGCTTCCAGAGCGACCGCACGACCGAAATCGGATTTTTCGAGCCGATGGTGGCTGAAGGCACGACGTGAATTTCATCGGCCGGGAACTTGCCGGCATAACGTTCGGCGCGGCTGTCGGTGACGAGATGCACCTGATAACCGCGCGCCTTCAGCGTATGCGCCAGGGCTTCCGCCGGAAACACATGGCCGCCGGTTCCACCGGCGGCGAGAAGAACAATACCCTTGCTCATGATCGTTTACTCCGCAGGAACGCCGGAACCGACCCGGAAGAAGCTGCGCTCCTGCGCCCGCTTTTCAGGTCTGTGGCGTGTCAGCGCCAGAAGGAAGCCAGCCGTGACGCAAATCGCCATCATCGACGAACCGCCATAGGAAATCAGCGGCAACGTCATGCCCTTGGCGGGCATCAGCTCCAGATTAACGCCGATATTGATCATCGACTGCATGCCGATTTGAAGGACCAGACCGGCCACTGCAAAACGGCAGAAATCGTCCTTTTCCTTAAAGGCGTGGGAGAGGCCGCGCAGCACGATGAAGGCGAAGATCGCAACGAGGAACATGCAGAATATAATGCCGAATTCTTCCGCCGCCACCGAGAAGATGAAGTCGGTATGGCTGTCTGGAATGATGCGCTTGACGATGCCCTCGCCCGGTCCACGACCGAACCAGTCACCGCGAATGATCGCCTCGCGCGCGGTATCCACCTGGAACGTATCGCCCTCACCCGTCCAGAACCGGTCGATACGGCCTGCGACGTGCGGCAACATGAGATAGGCGGTCACGATGCCGCCGACACCAAGACCACCGAGCATGATGATCCAGAACCACGGCACGCCCGCCATGAAGAACATGCCGCCCCAGACCACCGATGTCAGGATCGTCTGACCAAAGTCCGGCTGGGCGATCAGAAGTGCCGCCACGATGCCGAAGGTGATGATGGCGAAGAGATTGCCCGGAATTTCAGGATGGCGCGCCCGCTCAGCAAAGAGCCATGCACAGACAATGACGAAGGCCGGCTTCATGAATTCCGAAGGCTGGATCGAGAAAGTACCGATGGAAATCCAGCGCCGCGCGCCCTTGACCTCGATGCCGAAGAACAGCGCAAAGATCATCATCAACAGTGCGGCAATCAGCATGATGACCGCCACACGCCTGACCTGCCGGGGTGACAGGAAAGAAAGGCCGACCATGATTGCCAGCGACGGCACCATGAACATCGCCTGACGTTCGACGAAGAAGAAGCTGTTGAGACCGATACGCTCGGCAACCGCAGGCGACGCTGCGAAGGACAGCATCAGGCCGATGCCCATCAGCGCGACAAACGCCGCCAGAAAGAAACGGTCGATGGTCCAGAACCACTCCGCGACCGGACCGCGATCAACTCGGCTTACCATGGCCTCAGCCCCCTTTTCCAGAGTGAACGAGCATCGTCATGCCATCGAGCGCCGCAACCTGCGCGACGAACGAATCACCTCTGATTTCAAAGTTCTTATATTGATCGAAGCTTGCGCAAGCCGGGGATAACATCACGACATTGCCGGCCGTCGCATCTTTTTCCGCATCCGCCGCGGCATGCTGCACCGCCTTGTCCAGCGTACCGGATATTTCATAAGGCACCGCCTCGCCTAGCGTCGCTGCAAATTCTGCTGCCGCCTCGCCGATCAGATAGGCCTTGGCGATGCGCGGGAAGAGAGGCGACAAGCTGGCGATGCCGCCCGCCTTGGGCAAGCCGCCAGCGATCCAGTAGATGCGGTCGAAGCTCGAAAGTGCGGGCGCTGCCGCATCGGCGTTGGTCGCCTTGCTGTCATTGACGAAAGTGACGTTGCCACGTCGACCGACGGGCTGCATGCGGTGCTTGAGGCCGGGGAAGGACTTGAGACCGGCACGAATTTCCTCTTCTGAAACACCGACGGCAAGGCAGGCAGCAATCGCTGCCGCTGCATTCTGTGCATTGTGGCTGCCGCGCAGGGTCTGGATACCATCAAGATCGACCAGCAGTGAAGACGTGCCGCCATGCGCCCTGAGGATTCGGCTGCCTTCGGCATAGAGACCTTCGGAAACGACGTTCCGCTTGGAGATGCGCTCCACCTTCACGCCGGCCCTCTCGATGCGATCGGCAATCAGCGTCGAATGACTGTCATCCACGCCGACAATCGCAGTGCCGCTGCCGGCCACCAGCCGTTCCTTGACGTCGGCATAATGCTGCATCGTGCCGTGCCGGTCGAGATGGTCAGGCGTCAGATTGAGCAGAATGCCGGCGGTCGGATTGATCGTCGGCGCCAGATCGATCTGGTAGGACGAGCATTCCACCACGTAGAAACGTTGCGCCTTCGGCGGATCGAGGCTCAGCACCGCCGTGCCGATATTGCCGCCGAGCTGCGTATCGCGGCCCGAAGCCTTGAGAATATGGGCGATCAGTGCCGTCGTCGTCGACTTGCCGTTGGTGCCGGTAATCGCGATGAAAGGGCAATCCGGCGCATGGACCCGGCGCTCGCGGATGAAAAGCTCGATATCACCGATCACTTCGACACCGGCCGCCTTCGCAAGGTCCACCGACCAGTGGGGCTTCGGATGCGTCAGGGGCACGCCGGGCGCCAGCACAAAGGAAGAAAAGGAGGACCAGTCAATCGTGTGCAGGTCCGCCGTGGTGATACCTTCTGCCTCAGCCTTCGCCACGCTGTCGGGATTGTCGTCGAAAGCAACGACATCAGCACCACCGGCGACCAGCGCGCGGGCGGTGACGAGACCGGAACCGCCGAGCCCCAAGAGAGCGACTTTCTTACCCCTAAACGACGTGACCGGGATCATCGCTCACCTCAGCTTCAGGGTGGCGAGGCCGAGCAACGCGAGGCCGACGGAAATGATCCAGAAACGGATAACCACCTGGCTTTCCGTCCAGCCCTTTTTCTCGAAATGGTGATGGATCGGCGCCATCAGAAACACGCGGCGGCCGGTGCGTTTGAACCAGAAGACCTGGATGATGACCGACAGCGTTTCCATAACGAATAGACCACCGACGATGACCATGACGATCTCATGCTTGGTGGCGACGGCGATGGAGCCGATCAGACCGCCGAGCGCCAGCGAACCCGTATCGCCCATGAAGATGGCGGCGGGCGGCGCATTGAACCAGAGGAAACCGAGGCCCGCGCCGATGACCGCGCCGACGATGACGGCGAGTTCACCCGTGCCGGGCACGAAATTGATCTGCAGGTAATTGGCAAAAACCGCGTTACCGGCGAGATAGGCGATCACGCCGAAGGTGGCGGCGGCGATCATGACCGGCACGATGGCGAGACCATCGAGGCCATCGGTCAGGTTCACCGCATTACCCGCACCGACGATGACGAAAGCACCGAACAGCACGAAGAAGTAACCGAGATTGATCACGAATTCCTTGAAGAAGGGAAAGGCGATGGAGCTGCCGAGCGTGCCGCCATGCGGTGCGGAGGCAAGCGCCATCTTCATCATGAAGAACACGGCGATCGCCGCAATCAGAAATTCGATGCCGAGACGGGCCTTGCCGGAGAAACCCTTATCGCTCTGCTTCGTCACCTTCAGATAATCGTCGTAAAAGCCGATGGCGCCGAAACCGAGCGTCACCATCAGAACGGCGACGACATAGACGTTGGACAGATCACCCCAGAGCAGCGAACCGCCGAGAATGCCGGCAAGGATCATCAGTCCGCCCATGGTCGGCGTGCCGGCCTTCTTGAAATGCGTCTGCGGCCCGTCGGCGCGGATCGGCTGGCCCTTGCCCTGGCGCACGCGCAGCGAGTTGATGATCGCCGGTCCGAACAGGAACACGATCAACGCAGAGGTGAACATTGCAGCACCCGCCCGGAAGGTGATGTACCGGAAGAGGTTGAACAGTTGAACTTTGTCCGACAGTTCGACGAGCCAGATCAGCATAATTGCCCTTTCAAAAGGCTATTTCAGACTTGGCGTTCCGTCTCGGGGAATGCCGGATACTTGTCAAGCAGGGCGGCGACAATCTTGCCGAAACCAAGCCCAAGTGACGATTTTACCATCAGCGCGTCTCCCGGTTGCACCCATTGCAGGGCAAAATCGGTGAGCTCCGCCGTCGTCGGGAACCAGATGACGGTGACGCTGTCAGGCAGCGCGTCGCGAAGCGCGGCCATGGCCTCGCCCGCGAGCCAGACATGTTCGATACCGGCCGCGAGCAGCGGACCGGCCAGTTCTTCGTGCAATTGCGCCGAAAACTCGCCCATTTCGAGCATATCGCCGAGAACGGCGACGCGGCGGCCGTGACCCTGCGTTTCCGTCTCCGCCAGCACGGCAATCGCCGCACGCATGGAGGCCGGATTGGCATTGTAGCTTTCATCGATCAGCAGGAAGGATCCGCCATTGATCGTCAGGTGGTGGCGCTGGCCACGTCCCTTCACCGCCTCTAGCGTTCCAAGCGCCTCAAACGCACGGTCGAGATTGGCGCCGGTGACGGCAACGGCACCAAGGACCGCCATCGCATTATCAGCAATGTGCCGGCCAGGAATGTTGATGTGCAGCTCGCTGGTTTCGCCGTTGATAATTGCCCAGATCGTCGAACCCGTCGTCGTGCTCTCGAAATCCGCAAGGCGGAAATCAGCCTTGGCGTGCTGGCCGAAGGTGAGGATGTGTTCGATACCCTCCTCCTGCGCCGCCTCTTCGAGCTGCTCGAACTGGGCGTTGTCGCGGTTGAGGATGACGGAGCCGCCATCTTCCACGCCTTCGAAAATTTCGGCCTTCGCGGCAGCGATCTCTTCGATATTCTGGAAATTGCCGAGATGGGCTGCCGCGATGGTGGTGATGATCGCCACATGCGGGCGGACCATCTTTACCAGCGGCCGGATTTCGCCGGAATGGTTCATGCCGATTTCGAAGACACCGAATTCCGTATCGGCTGGCATGCGTGCGAGCGTCAGCGGTACGCCCCAATGGTTGTTGAAGGACGCCACCGCCGCATGCACCCGGCCCGAAGGGGCCAGAGCCTGCCGCAGCATCTCCTTGGTCGTCGTCTTGCCCACCGAACCGGTCACCGCGATGATGCGCGCCGAGGTTCTTTCGCGCGCCGCAAGGGCAAGCTTGCCAAGGGCTGCAAGGACGTCCTCGACCACGATCATCGGCACGGTCAGGCGACCAAGCGCCGGCAGCTTGGCTTCGGCAACCATCAGAAGGCTGGCGCCGTTGGCAACGGCAAAGCTGGTATAGTCATGGCCGTCCACCCGATCACCCTTGATCGCGAAGAAGGCTTCACCCTGTTTGACCGTCCGGCTGTCGATGGAAATGCCGGTGATACCGGTCGGCAGGTTGCCCACGGGGCGGCCTGCCGTGATGGCGATCATGTCGGCGACTGTCCATAACCAGCTCAAATCTTCGATCCTTCCAGCCCTGCCAGTGCAGAGCGCACCTGTTCATGATCGGAAAACGGCAGCGTCACGGAGCCGACGATCTGCCCTTCTTCGTGCCCCTTGCCCGCGACGATCAGCGTATCGCCATGCGACAGCATCGACACCGCATGACGGATCGCCTCTGCCCGATCGCCGATTTCCAACGCGCCGGCTGCCGCCGCCATGACCTCGGAGCGGATCGTTGCGGCATCCTCCGAACGCGGATTATCATCAGTGACGATGACGATGTCGGAAAGACGCGTCGCGACCTCGCCCATGATCGGGCGCTTGCCCTTGTCGCGGTCGCCACCACAACCGAAAACGGTGATGATGCGCCCGGAGGTGAAGGGCCGGACCGAGGTCAGCACGTTTTCCAGCGCATCGGGCTTGTGGGCGTAATCCACATAGGCGAGCGCGCCATTCTTCGTCTGGCCGACGAGTTCCAGCCGGCCGGCAGCGCCAACAAGCTTTTCAAGCGCTTTCAAAGCGGTTGCGGCGGGAACGCCGGTGGACATGGCAAGACCGGCGGCAACAAGCGCGTTCGCAACCTGGAAATCACCGGCCAGGGGAATGTCGACTTCAAAGATGACGCCGTCATGATGCACTTCGATCATCTGCTTGTGACGGAAATGCTCGACACGCTTCAGCGTCAGATATTGACCCTTGCGGCCGACGGTACGCACATCGAGACCCGCTTCGCGCGCCGCCTGGATCGCCTTGTCCGACCAAGGATCGTCGGCAAAGATCACGGCGGGAGCGCCCTTTTCCATCAGCGTATCGAAGAGCCGCATCTTGGCAGCCATATAGTCCTCGATGGTCGGATGGTAATCCATGTGATCGCGGCCGAGATTGGTGAAGCCGGCAGCGGAGAGGTGCACGCCATCAAGACGGCGCTGGTCCAGACCGTGGCTGGACGCCTCCATCGCCGCGTGCGTGACGCCTTCCGCGGCAAGTTCGGCCAGAAGCGCGTGCAGCGTCACCGGATCGGGCGTCGTCAGCGCGCCATAATCCTCGCGGTCGGGAGCGATGACGCCCGTGGTGCCGATCTGTGCCGCGGCATGGCCAGCAAAAGCCCAGATCTGCCGCACGAAGGAGGCAACGGATGTTTTGCCCGCCGTGCCGGTGACGGCAACCATGATATCAGGTTGTTTTCCGTAAAAGCGGGAAGCGGCAAGCGAGAGATAAAGCCGCGGGTCCGTAACCACCAGCACCGGCACGTCGGCTTCTACTGCGTGCCCGGAAACAACGGCGACCGCACCTTTGGCAACCGCGTCCTTCACATAGGCCGCACCATCAGCCTTGGTGCCCGCAACCGCAACGAACAGGCTGCCCGGCGCAGCCTTGCGGCTGTCTGCGGTGATCCCCCCGATTTCGATCCCCCCGATTTCAGACAGGAGCAATTCTTTCAATTCCGGAAACGCATTTCCGGATATATCTCGCAAATTCATCGACTGTGTCCGTCTTGTCCCCCCGGCGCGAATCGCCGGAATATCATAAGCTAACAATCAATAAGACACGAGCAAGGCCGAGCCATCCTTGCCGAACTTCGGCTTCACGCCCAGCACCGCCGCCGTGCGGGTGATGATATCGTGCACCATCGGTGCTGCCGACGTGCCGGCAAGCGCCGCGCCATTGCCCTTGTCCGTCTTCGGCTCATCGATGAAGGACAGCACCACATATTGCGGGTCGTCCATCGGGAAGGCCGACAGGAAGGCGTTGAAGTTCTTGTCGTGCACGTAACGTCCGTTGACGACCTTATCGGCCGTGCCGGTCTTACCGCCGACGTTGAAACCGTCGACACGCGCATTGCGGCCGGAACCATTGACGCCGTTCCATTCGAACAGGAAACGCATGTCCTTGCTGGCGCCCGGTTTCAGAACCTGTTTCGCCACCTGATCCGCCTGTTCGCGGGTGCGCGGCAGGAATGTCGGCTCGATCAGCTTGCCGCCATTGACGAGCGCGGCACCGGCAACCGCCGTCTGCAGCGGTGTCGTGGAAACGCCGTGACCGAAGGAAATGGTGATGGAGTTGATCTTCTTCCATTCGCGCGGCTGCGATGGCAACGCCACTTCCGGCAGTTCGGTCTGCATGCGGGTCAGGAGACCAAGACGCGTCAGGAATTCCTTGTGGCCTTCGGTACCAACGGTGTCGGCGATCTTGGCCGTACCGATGTTCGACGAATACTGGAAGATTTCCGGCACCGAGAGCATGCGGCCCTTGCCGTGGAAGTCCTTGATAGTGAAGCCGCCGATGCGGATCGGATAACGCGCATCGAACATATCACCGAGACGGACGCGCCCCGAATCGAGGCCCATGGCAATCGTGAAGGACTTGAAGGTGGACCCCATTTCGAACGTGCCGTTCGACATGCGGTTGAGCCAGCCTTCCTTGGCGCCTTCGGCCGGGTTGTTCGGATCGTAATCCGGCACAGAGGCCATGGCGAGAACTTCACCGGTATGCACATCCAGAACCACGGCACCCGCACCGATCGCCTGGAACTTGGCGATCGCCGCAGTCACGACTTCACGCACGATGGACTGCACGCGCAGATCGATCGAAAGCTTCACCGGCTCCAGCGGCTGGTCGCTGGTCATGCCGAGCGCCGTCAGATCTGCCAGACCCTGGCTGTCGACGTAACGTTCCATGCCGGCAACGCCGCGATTGTCGATATTGACGTGGCCGACGACATGGGCGGCGGTCGGACCGCCGGGATAAAAGCGGCGCTTTTCCGGGCGGAACCCGACGCCGGGAATGCCGAGCGCCAGAATCTGGCTCTGCTGCTTCGGCGTCAGCTGACGGCGCAGCCACTGGAAGCGCGAATTGGAGGTGAGCTTCTGATAGGTGCCCCGCTGGTCGAGATCAGGCAGCACAGTGCGCAGCTTTTCGATGGCCTCGTCGATATCGACAATGCGATGCGGCTCGGCAAACAGCGAGACGGTGCGGATATCGGTGGCCAGCACCTCGCCGTTGCGGTCGAGGAGATCGGGGCGCGACGCCATCAGCCGGTCTGCGGGCGCGATGCTCGACACCGTTTCCTGTTCCGCCATGCCATATTGCACCAGACGCCCACCGACGACGGCATAAAAGGCAATGAAACCGAAGATGAGAAGACCGACGCGGCTTTTGGCCTGGGCGGCGCGTCTCTTGCGGGCGCCCTCAAAAGCAGCGTGGTCGGTATAGACACCGGTGGTGCTGGCGGAAAAGTGAGCCTTGCTCTTCAGGACCATGACACGGGAAAGGAAAGACATCAGCGGTTCACCGATCCTGTTATGGTTTCATCCATCTCGCCGGTTTCATCGCCAGTGGTGGCGGAGGCAACCGGTACAGGCGCCGGCGCCGGACGTGAAACCCGTGCGCGGGGCGTCGGAACCGGAACGCCATTCACGGCGATCTGACCGGCGGGCGGCGATTTCGGCTTCGAGGCGCCACCGAGCGTGGCGCCCGGCTTGGAACCATTGACGGCGGCAGCAATCACGTCCTCGACGCTCATGCCTTCAGGC
Source organism: Agrobacterium sp. El2ro-1b (assembly GCF_048298475.1). Taxonomy (NCBI): domain Bacteria; kingdom Pseudomonadati; phylum Pseudomonadota; class Alphaproteobacteria; order Hyphomicrobiales; family Rhizobiaceae; genus Agrobacterium; species Agrobacterium sp. El2ro-1b. Next base: position 1,794,642 of record NZ_CP103458.1, read on the forward strand.
TCGGGCGGCTGCGGCAATTGCGAGCGCAGCATGGGAAGCTCGCGCGGCTGCGCCAGTTGCGTCGGCAGCGTCGGCGAAAGGCCAAGCTCGGTCTGATAGGCGTTCACGACACGGTGCAGGCGGTTCGGCTGCGTCAGAAGCGCCCAGTCGGCTCTCAAAAGATCGATCGTATCCTTTTCAAGCTTGATCTCGGCCTCGAGCTTGCGGACCTCCTCAAGCTTCAGATCGGCCTTGTGCTTGATCGAATAGGTCACGACGGCCGCAGCGACCATCACACCCATCAAGATGACATCGAAAGTGCGCAGCATATCAGCCTCCCATCTTTTCAAGGCTGGCGAGATCGGGAAGCTCGAAGATCGAGAAATCCGCGGCCCGCGCCGGTGCGGTGGTGCGCAGGCCGGCACGCAACTTGGCGGAACGGGCCCGCGGATTAAGTTCCGCCTCCTCGTCGCTGGCGGCGATCATCGGCTTGCCGATATTCTCGAAAATGGCCGGCTTGTCCTCAACCATCGGCAGATGCCGGGAACCGGCGGCCTTGCCCGAACGGTCGGAGAAGAATTTCTTGACGATACGGTCTTCCAGCGAATGAAAGGTGACGACGACCAGCCGGCCGCCGGGCTTCAAGGACCGTTCTGCAGCGAACAGCGCCTGCGCCAACTCGCCAAGCTCATCATTGACGAAAACGCGCAGCGCCTGGAACACCCGTGTTGCGGGATGAATCTTGTCCTTCGCCTTGCGTGGCGTGACGATCTCAATGAGACCAGCCAGATCGCGGGTGGTGCGGAAGGGCTCTTCCGCCCGCTTTTTCTCGATGGCGCGGGCAATACGACCCGGCTGCTTTTCCTCACCGAGAAAACCGAAGATACGAATGAGATCGCCAACCTTTGCACGGTTGACGACATCGGCCGCCGAAACACCCGAAGCGGACATGCGCATGTCGAGCGGACCGTTTTTCTGGAAGGAAAAACCGCGCTCGGCCTCGTCGATCTGCATGGAGGAAACGCCGATATCGAGAACAACGCCATCAAGCCCACCCTCGGGAGCATGCCTGGCCAGATCGGAAAATTGCGACTGGATGAGGCTCAACCGACCGCCATTGGCGACAACCATCGCCTCGCCGCCGGCGATTGCTGTCGGATCGCGATCGAGCGCGATGACGTTGGCACCCTGGTCAAGAATGGCCTGGGTATAACCGCCGGCGCCAAAGGTTCCGTCGAGAATGATCTTGCCGGGCGCTGGTTCCAGCGCGGCAATGACTTCGCGAAGCAGGACCGGGATGTGACGCTGAGGTCCGCCATCGGCATCAGAAGATCGCCCGCCAGAATTCGCCGCCATTCCGTGTCCCCGTCCTATGCGGGGCGAGCAGCCGAAAAACCGCGCCCCGCTCTTGCTTCCGCCTGCGCCGCCAGAAACGCATTCGGTTGCCAAAGCTGAAAATGATCCGCCCGTCCGACGAAGGTGACCTCGGTGGAGATGCCGGTGAATTCCCGCACAAAATCCGTCACCATCAATCGACCTTCCTGGTCGAGCTTCATGAAAACACCGCCGCCGTGAACCAGCAGCGACATCGCGTTCGCTTGCCGCGAGAAGGCATCCATGGACGCTATCTGCCGCTCGTAGCGCTCCAGCAGATCCGGACCGCCGACGCTGATTGCCGGAAAGGCGAAATCCTGGAGACAATAAAGCTCCTGAATGTCGCGCCTCGCCAGCACCGAACGAAACGGAGACGGAACCGAAACGCGCCCCTTGGCGTCGATCCTGTTCGTCACGTTCGATAAAAAGCGGTCCATTACTCAACTCGCCAAAACCGCATTCCGCAAAGCGATCCATCCGCTTCACAGACGACACCGGTACGCACGACACATCGCCAAGCGCCAGGGCAAGATGCCCTGCAGCAGCCCCTCGCAGGCTCCTCACTCGTTTCAGCGATTGCGGGTCAAAAACACGACCCAATGTGGTGTGCATTTGGGATATCATGGGACACTATGGGCGTCAATGGGATGAAGCCGGCACGATACCGACTTCGCATCGGAAATTCATAAGCCGTTAAGTTTAACGAATGGTTTACTTCAGGCGCACGGAGGCAGATTCACGGCGCGGGAATGCGCTGTGAAATCAACGTTTCTGTTGTAAAAACAAAGAAATGATTTGGAGCACCGCTCCAACTGCAAAAGGAAAGCAGCCCGACATCACTTACAGCTACACGACCTGTCCTTCATATGACCCGTTTGCATGCAGTCCGACGCCTCGCTGGCCTTCTCGAACAGGAAGACCCAATCTACCACCGTGTATATGTTCCCCGCCTCGATCAACGACGTAATCTTTTCGGGTCGCCCGACACTCGCGGTCATGAAGAAAAAGGAATAGATCACCGGCGGCGCTGATACGGACCACGTTGACATCGAATACGGCCAATGAGAGCTTGACTTTTTAAACTTTCAATTGATTTTATGCTTCTCAAATTGATTTTTATTGAGATATAATGATGACAATATACGCGGCCGGTTTACCCGCATTTCTAAGTTATTTCAGCATCGGTCTGGTGTGTTTTGCGATTTTCTCCACCATTTACACGCGCCTGACACCACACGAAGAAGTTGAGCTCATCAAGGCTGGAAATATTTCGGCGGTGGTCGCCTTTCTAGGCGCCCTGATCGGCTTCAGCCTTCCGCTGGCATCGGCGGCGGCCCATTCGGTCAGCCTTCCCGACTACGTGATCTGGGCAGCGATCGGCCTGCTGGTGCAAGTCCTTGCGTTCTACATCGCCAAGCTCACCATGACCGACCTGCACCTGAAAATTACGGAGGGTAATGTCGCGGCCGGGCTCTGGAGCGGCGGTATCGCCGTGGTCATCGGGACTTTGAACGCCGCCTGCATGGCGTATTGAGGAACAGACATGTATCTGGACGTGACAGAACATCCGCGTCTTGCCCTGGGTACGATTGCAGCGATAGGCCTTTTTATGGCTTTTTCAACCGAGGAAGAGGTGCTCTACACCTCCGTTGACAAGTGCGTCGCCTCAGGAGTTTATCCCAAGGCTTGCCAGGCGGCATCCGAAGACGCCAACCAGCATCACCTCGCCACGGCACCGAGATTTCGCAACATGGTCGCATGCGAAATGGAATATGGTGCGGGTAATTGCGCTCAGCTGAGACAGAACGTCGATTCCGGCAATTCCGGCGGCATGAGCGCCTTCGCCCCTTCACCGGCCGGATTCGTCATGCCCCGATCCGTCGAAAACTTTTCAGACTACAGTGAATATCGTCGCCGTCAGCAAAACAGCGAGTCTGGTTCCGCGGGTGCGATGTCGGCCTATCGAAAACGCAACGGCGACCTCGTCACACCGGACGTGAGTGCCCGCCAACAGAACAACGGCGGAGGCGGAGGCGCTGCAGGAGGCGGCGCGCTGGCCAGTGACGTGAAGACGCTCAACGCCAAAACGAACGTCAAGGGCCGCGGCGGATTCGGCGGCCACTCCTTTTCCGGAAGCTGACATGCGCCGCATCACAGTACCACCGCGCCCGGATTGGCGCGAAAAAGCCAATGCCGTGGGTTTCTCCTTCCATGAAATGCACGGCGAACCTTACTGGGTGGACGATGCGGCCTATTGCTTTGGACTCGAGGAAATCGAACGCAATATCGAAGAACCGAGCCAGATTCTACACGATATGTGCATGGATCTCGTCGCCGACATCGTAAACAATGAGGAGGCGCTCACCCGCCTTGCCATCCCGCGCGATTATCACGATGTGATCCGAAATTCCTGGCGGCGGGGTGACCGCCACCTGTATGGCCGTTTTGATCTTGCCTATGACGGACATGGCCCCGCAAAGCTGCTCGAATACAATGCAGACACGCCCACTTCCGTCTTCGAAACGGGATATTTCCAGTGTAACTGGCTGACCGATCAGGTCGCCCTTGGAACGCTCCCGGCGCAAACCGACCAGTTCAACTCGGTTCAAGAAGCCTTGATCGAGGCCTTTGGGCAATTCTCGCGAGACAGGATTTTCCATTTCGCAGCGGTGAGCGACAACGCCGAGGATTGCGGCACGACAATTTACCTGATGGACTGCGCCATTCAGGCTGGCCACCGCGCCCAATTTCTCGATATCAGGGACATCGGCATCGATGCGAACGGGCGTTATGCTGACCTTCAAAGCCGCGTCATCGAGCGCTGCTTCAAGCTTTATCCCTGGGAATTCATGTTACGGGAATCCTTTGCCGCAAATCTGCCTGCGGAAAGCGGCATTTTCATCGAGCCAGCCTGGAAAGCCGTGCTATCGAACAAGGGCCTGCTGCCCATGCTTTGGCAACGGCATCCCAATCACCCGAATCTGCTCCCCAGCTTCTTTCCCGACGATCCTGAAATATACGAATTACAGGATTACGTGGTGAAGCCGCTTCTCTCGCGTGAAGGCGAAAATATCAGCCTCTACCGAAACCGACGCGAAATTTTATCGGCCCCCGGCAGTTATGGCAAAGAGGGGTATGTTTTTCAGGCCTACGCACCATTGTTCAAGAGCGAGTTCGGATATGCAGTGCTGGGAAGCTGGATCGTCGGTGATCGATCCTGCGGGCTCGGCATTCGCGAGGACGCGTCGCCCATCACCGCAAATCTCTCCCGCTACGTTTCCCATATCATCGAGGGGTGAGCCCCGCCGAAAAATTCGGCAGGAAAATTCGCCAGTTGGCCTGTAAGCCGGGTTCTGTATGGCCCCGGTTTGACCCGGAACGTGGCAGCCATTCATCTGGGACGGCATTTGCATGCCGCCTCTCGCAACCCACCCGGATGACGGGCCCGGAAACCGGCTGTGAACGGGCTTACGCCCGCCCCGTGTCATCCCTATTCGGTCTTGCTCCCGGTGGGGTTTACCTTGCCACCACTGTCACCAGTGGCGCGGTGGGCTCTTACCCCACCCTTTCACCCTTACCATGCAAGGCATGGCGGTTTGCTCTCTGTGGCACTTTCCCTGGGGTCGCCCCCGCCGGACGTTATCCGGCACCGTATTTCCGTGGAGCCCGGACTTTCCTCACCTTACCGTCTTTCGACATTGGTAAAGCGCGGCTGCCCGGCCAACTGGCATGGGCTGCATAACCATGTTCCGCAGCGAAAGCCACCGAAAAGCGACGGCAAAGATCAAAGAAATTCCGGTTTGAAATCCGTCGAGAAAGCATCATCTGCGATTTTTCCGTCCCGCAGGAGCGCAGCACCCAGCCGCCCGATCTCATCGGAACTCTTGGCCGCCGTACCGTTACCGCCTGTCAGAACCGCAATGCGCGGCGACGCGATAAAGCCGATGGCCGGATAGCCGCTCTTTGTCTTGGAGACGACGCAGGCGGCCATCGAGACACGCGAGAGATCAACGGAAGGCACCAGTGTTCCGACAATCTCCGAAAGGTGGTCACGCACGCTTTCGCGCCCGCCGGAGCGGAACCATTCGCGGATCTCCGGGTCGCTGCCCACCCTTTTATCATCGGGATCACCGCCGATCTTTAGATAGAATTTGCCGTCGGGGTAACGCACCGGCGGCAGCAGATAGATATGTTTCGTGGTGTCGTGCGGCTCATAGATGAGCGACGGCATGCCCGCATATTGACCAAGATCGCCCTCGTCTATCTCGAAAAAAGCGACGGTGCGGGCATAAACATCGAGCCCGACCGGCTGCGGCAGCAAATCCCTGGTGATGGAGAAGCCACCAGCCGCCACCAGCACCCGGTCTGCGGTATAGACCGCGCCTGAAGCCGTCTGGACCGAGGCACGGCCATCCTCTTCCCGCGTCGAGACGACAATATCGTCGATCAGCGTAACACCCGCCTTTTCCGCGAGGATAGCCTGCGCTTTCACCAGCGCGCGCGGATTGACGTAACCGGCATTGTCCCTTTCGAACACGCCTTCACAACCTTGTTCGAAGGAGAAGTAGGGAAAGCGGCTTTTCAGGCTTTGATCACCAAGCAGTTGCGTGGAAACGCCGAGCCAAGCCGCCGCCCTGAGAACATCATCGACAAAGGGATTGGTACCGCCCCGTTCAGGCCCCACCATCAGGCAGCCGACCGGCGCGTAAAACTCGACACCGCTGCGTGCGGCAATATCGGCATAACGTCCGATGGAGCGGTTGGCGAGCAAGGCCCAGTCGGCATCGCCATCGATGGTGCGGGTAATCCGCGCTTCATCGTAATGGCTGGCGAAAACGCCTTGATGCGACTTTATCTCGGCAGGTTCGCCGGGACCGATCAAGGCCACGCCGTCCACCGTTTCCGCCAGATGACGAGCCGCAGCCGCACCCATCATGCCGCGACCGACGATGATATAATTGAAATGTCCCGACATGCCGCCCTCTTCATCCGTTCCGTTCAGCCGCATTCTTGTAGCTGCCTGCCTGGAGAATGTCAGACGAAAACCGGCGACATTTCGGCGGCGAATTCATCCTCGGTCAGCTGGCCATTGAGAAGCAGCTGCGCGCCCAGTCGCCCGATCTCGTCTGAAGACTTGGCGGAAACGAAATTGCCGCCGGTCAGAACCGCAATATTGGAGGATTGTGTATAGCCGATATAGGGATAACCGCTGCGGGTGATGGAGGCGACACAGGATCCTGATGTGACCGGGCAGCCGGCAAGCGCCGGCATCAGCGACAAGGCTTTTTTCGTCAGGAACTCCACCTCATCAGGCGTTCCGTCCGAGTGGAACCAATCGACCGCTTGGACCAGCGTTTCAAGCCTGCCCTTTTCGCTTTCGCCGCCGATTTTCAGATAGACCTTGCCATCGGGATATCGCACCGGTGGCAGGATATAGACGATATCGTCCTCGGTTTCCGCCAGCACGATGGTCGAGGGCATCGCGCTAAACAGCGCCTGCCGTGCCTCATCCAGCTCGAAGAACACGATGGTGCGGCCCGTCGCCGCCATATCGACCGGTGACGGCAGAAGCGCCGCCATATTGGTGAAACCACCCGCAGCGACGATGACTTTTTCGGCCGTATAGGTGGCCCCTTCCCGCGTCATCACGTCGACGCCACGGGAGGTATCGCGAATATGCGCCGCCGTCTCGCGCACAAGCCGGGCGCCCTGCACTTCGGCGATTGCGCATTGCGCTTTCACCAGCGCCCGTGGATTGATGTGGCCGGCATTGCGGGCCTCAAAGCTCCCGCCATGATCGGCAGGCAGCGCAAACATCGGAAAGCGGCCGGCCAGCGCATCAGCGCCAAGCGTTTCCACGCCAAGACCGAGACGATCTGCCGAGGAAAGTGCGCGCGATACATAGTCTCCCGCAAGCCCCTTGCCATTGCCGGTGAACAGGCAGCCCGCTTCGGTGAAAAACCGGATGCCGCTTTTCGCCTCGATCTCGGCATAACGCCGGATCGAGCGCAACGCGAGTTCGGCCCAGATCGGATCGCCATCAAAACCGCGGGTGATGCGCGCTTCGTCGTAATGACTTGAAAACACACCCTGATGTGTCTTGCGATCAGCCGGTTCGGCCGGCCCGATCAGCGCCACGCCATCCGTTTGCACTGAGAGATGCCGCGCCGCGGCCGCTCCCATCATCCCGGCCCCGACCACGATATATTTGAAATCCGGCATGTCATGCTCCGTATCAGATTTGTTTCTGACTACAGCATGGCGGCCCGAACCGGAATCGCTTTTCGCAATTTCGCAGACGATCGATACCGGCCTCAGCTCGCCAGCAGCGCCTGCACCTTGCCGCAATAACGCTTGGATACCGGGTTCATACGGGTGGCACCGTGGCCGGCATTGTAACGCAGGATGGTGCTGCAAACCTCGCCGCCGCCAAGCTGATGCGCCGTCGCCAGATATTGCATGCCCCAGCGAATATTCGTCTCAGGATCATAGAGCGCCTTGGTCGTGCCGCGAAAACCCATCATCCGCGCCGTTGCCGGCTTGATCTGCATTAGCCCGACCTCGCCGGCGCTGCCACGGGCCTTGGGGTTGAACTTGCTTTCCACCGAAACCACGGCATGCGCCAGATTGGTGGGAACGCCGTAACGCTTGGCATATTTGACGATCAGATCGGAATAGCCGTTCTTGAGAGAGGCAGGCAGGCTTTTTTCGGGAATGGGATAACCCGGCTTGCGCACGAAGGTCTCCAGCGTCACGGTCTTGGTCTTGACGTCCTCATCTTTGGCAAAAGAAATCCCCGCCTGCGAAGCGAGCGCAACAACGCCCGCCACGACAGCAACAACAAACCTGTTCATATGTAGAAAAAGTCTCCAGATCGGATGACAGAAACAGTGAAATTGCACAAATAGCTCAGGCCCGGAAAGTCGATTACGACATTCCGCTGTCCGGTCTCCTTCATTGATATTGACGGCAGGCTCCCCTGAAGAACGTCACCGCATACAGTGCCGTTCTTAGACTTCCTCAATGCGGATTAACTGTGGCACAACAAAAAAGCGACTTGGAGGCGCCGGAAAAACGGGAATGCTTTTCCAGAATCCGCCCTCAGGCGGCCGAAAATCTCGGCAGGCTGGAGATCAGCCGGTGCAGCGTGTCGATGGTGGAGAAATCCGCGATGCCATCCACGAGAGCGGGGCGGAAATGTCGCTGGAAGGCAGCCACGGCGCCTTCGGTTTTTTCGCAATAAGCGCCTGTAATTTCAGCGCCATATCCATAGATGGACAGCATCGATTGCAGCGCTTCGACCGGCTGGCCATGGTCGCCGCGCTGGAAAAAGCGTCCGCCGCGGATCGGCGCGGGCTCCACCCAATGGCCGACACCGTGCTGCGACAGGATGTCCCACGGGAATTTTTCACCCGGATCGACCTTGCGGATCGGCGCGACATCCGAATGGGCAAGCACCCTTTCAGGGGCGATAGACCAGCGCTGGCCGCAATCGCGACACAATTCGATGACGGCTGCCACCTGCGCTTTCGGGAATTCGGGCAGGCCGCCGGGGTGACCCTGATTGGCGATTTCTATGCCGATCGAGCGGGAATTAATGTCCTCATCCCCACCCCAGAAGCTCTTTCCCGCATGCCAGGCACGGCGGCTTTCCGGCACGAGCTGGATGACACGCCCGTCTTCGAAGACGAAATAGTGGCTGGAAACCTGGCTTTCCGGATTGCGGAGCCACGAAAGCGCACCATCCGCAGTCGTCATCCCGGTGTAGTGGAGGAGAATGATATCGGGGCCGGCCACGCCAAGTCTTTCGCCATGATTAGGCGAAGGCGCAACGGCTGCGCCCCCGAAATCCGGGATAAAATCCGGCAGACATTCATTCATGCGACGCGGCGTTCTTTCTCGATGGCCGCATAGGCGGCGTTGAGAGCCGCCATACGCTCATTTGCAGCAGCATGCAATTCCATCGGCACGCCGCGCGCAATGAGCTTGTCCGGATGGTGCTCAGCGACCAGCGAACGGTAACGCTTGCGAATATCCAGGAAGTCGTCCGACGGTGAAACACCGAGGACGCGATAAGGATCGCGCCCGTCCATGTGCACATGCCGCGCCATGATCGTTTCGAAATGATCTTCGGTGATACGGAAGATTTCCGCGATACGGCCGAGGAACGCCAGTTCCCGCTCGTGGATCAGGCCATCGGCCTTGGCAATGTGGAACAGGCCGTCGATGACGCTTTCCAGCATCTCGCAATTGGCATGACCGGAACCGCACAGACCCGCGAGCCGCTCCGCATAGGCCTCGTAACCGGCGACGTCCTGACGCGCGAGGTTATAAAGACGGGCAACGTTCTTGGCCTCTTCATCAGGGAAATCGAAAATCTGCCGGAAGGCACGAACCTCGGCATCGTTGACCACGCCGTCAGCCTTCGCCATCTTGGCGGAAAGCGCGATGATGGCAACGGAAAAGGATACCTTGCGGCGGGTTTCCGGGTCGCCCTCGAACAGGGTGCGGATGGCTTCGACAACGCGCCCGAGCGCATTGCCTGCCGCGTCGCCGATTGCGCCGAGCAGCCGTTCCCACAGGGATGAAATTTGCAGACAGGCGAAATCAAGCATCATGCTGGCAAGCATGAAGGGATATTGCCACGAATGCAATATGCCGGGCGGCCCGTCGGCATTAACTTTTATTCATCTTTGCGACAGTTTTGCTTCAGGAACAAGAGTGCGGCCAAAGGAGCAACCTTGGTTTTCCACAGGCACGGCGGGCGGAGGTCTCAATGCGGCCACGCCGATGCGGATTGAAACGATTATATTCGACTGCTTTCGTCAAGCCGCTGAAAAACCGCAAGAAATCAGCATTTTTCGTCATAAATTCACTTTACACCTACACGCGGCTGTCGCATCCATTTGCCAGACATGACTTTGGGTATACGCAAAAAGGAGAGCCATGATGGCCAAACAGAAAGTCGCAATGCTGACCGCGGGTGGCCTCGCGCCCTGTCTCTCTTCGGCCGTGGGTGGCCTGATCGAGCGCTATAGCGACATCGCGCCTGAGATCGACATCATCGCTTACCGCTCCGGTTATCAGGGCGTGCTTCTGGGCGACCGGATCGAGATCAACAAGGATATGCGCGAAAAGGCGCATCTGCTGCATCGTTACGGCGGCTCGCCGATCGGCAACAGCCGCGTCAAGCTGACCAATGCCGCCGATTGCGCCAAGCGCGGCCTCGTCAAGGAAGGCGACAATCCCTTGCGCGTCGCCGCTGAACGGCTGGCGGCTGACGGCATCACCATTCTCCACACCATCGGCGGCGACGATACGAACACGACCGCCGCGGACCTTGCCGCCTATCTCGGCGCCAACGGCTACAACCTCACCGTCGTCGGCCTGCCGAAGACGGTGGACAATGACGTCGTGCCGATCAAGCAGTCGCTCGGCGCATGGACGGCCGCCGAAGTTGGCGCTTCCTTCTTCGACAATGTCAGCAACGAGCAGAGCGCGGCACCCAAGACCTTCGTCATCCACGAAGTCATGGGCCGCCATTGCGGCTGGCTGACCGCCGCCACCGCCCGCGCCTATATCCAGAAAACCCGCGGCAACGACTATGTCGAAGGCCTGATGATGAACACACAGATGAAGAACATCGACGGCATCTACCTGCCGGAAATGGCCTTCGACATCGAGGCGGAAGCCGAGCGACTGAAGGAAGTCATGGACAAAAACGGCTATGTGACGCTTTTCGTCTCGGAAGGTGCCGGCCTTGATTCGATTGTTGCCGAGCGCGAAGCCTCCGGCGAAGCCGTCAAGCGCGATGCCTTCGGCCATGTGAAGATCGACACCATCAATGTCGGCGGCTGGTTCCAGAAACAATTTGCAGGCCTCATCGGCGCCGAGCGCTCCATGGTGCAGAAATCGGGCTATTTCGCCCGCTCCGCGCCCGCCAATGGCGACGATCTTCGCCTCATCCAGGGCATGGTCGATCTGGCGGTCGAAAGCGCACTCAACAAGGTCTCCGGCGTCACTGGCCATGACGAAGACCAGAATGGCAAATTGCGGACCATCGAGTTTCCGCGTATCAAGGGCGGAAAGCATTTCGACCTCTCGGCAAAATGGTTTAGCGAAGTGATGGAACACGTCGGTCAGCCGTTCACAGCGGCCTGATTTTACGATAGGCTAAAATAACGCGGTGACAGGGAGGGCAAGGAGGAAGAGAATGTCTGGACAGGCGTGGCTGATTTTCTGTGCAGCATGTGCCGTTGTGTTCGCACTCCCCTCTCCCCTTGTATTCTCTGTCGCCTCTTATGCCGCCATTCGCGGCAGGAAGACGATCTTCGCCTCCGTCGGCGGCGGCGCGCTCGGCATCGTCACGGCCATGACGATTTCCGCCATTCCGGTGACCGGTCTCGTCTATCTGCCGCAATCTTTCTTGGAAATCGTGCAATGGGCAGGCATCGGCTGGCTGATGCTGTTCATGTTATGGACGTTCGCCACGCCCGCAGCCCAGGCGGCCAATGCCGACAATGACAATCTGCCGGGCAAATCCTGGAGCGGCATTTTCCGCGATTGTTACGCCATTGCCGCCCTGCGGCCGCGCTATTTCTCTTTCTTCCTGGCGCTGTTGCCGCAATTCGTTTCCACCACGGGCAATGCCGTTGAAACGCTCGCCATGGCGCAGGCCGCTATCCTCATTCTGACATGTGTGATTCTCGCCGCGCAGGCCATGTTCGCCGCCTCGACGCTTACGCTGGTGCGCCGCATGTCCGGCGATAAAAAAATCCGGCCGAAATACCGCACCCACTTCATTTCCGGCCGTGCCGTCAGTGCCGGATACAGGCGCATCGCGGCCTGAAAATCCACCTGAAAGCCGGGGCGCCACGTCCCCGCTTGCCGCTTTCCTTACAATAGGTTAATGAAGGCGCGACGGGACACTGCCTGCTTCGCTTGACGCGGGGGTATCGAGAGACAGGCATAACGAAGGCGGCAACATGCGAAATTCGGGCAAATTCCGCGGAAGAAGTGCACTTCTTCTGTCTTCCACCGTAGGTCTGGCACTGGCATTAAGCGCATGCACCAGTGTCGAATATGCCGCGAAGGAAGGGCCGAACGGCCCGAAAATTGCAGCAGTTGCCCCTGTCTCTCCGGCCCAGACATCGACGCAACCAGCGACGGCTGAAGCCGTAGCGGGCACCACCCCGGCCGCACCGGCAGTTCAGACCGCCGACGCCGCAGCCTCTTCTCAAGCAGCAGCACTTCCCACCGCCGTCGCCGTCAAGGGCGGACGCGTGGCGCTGCCGCCTGCCTCCGAAATTGCAGCCGCCGCAGCCATCGCCACGCAGATGCAGCAGCCGACCGAAGTGGCTGGAGCCGCAGCAACGACAGCCGCGCCGACCACGGCCACGGCACTTGTACCGACACACGCCACGCCGGCGGCGGCAGCCATCGAAACGGCAAATGCGGCGGCAAAACCGGCCATGCACAATGCCGCCGTCGATCTGCCGCAGGTGGCTGCCGTCAAGGGCAGCTTCCCGGCCGCGCCACCACCACCCGGTTCGCCGTCCATTGGCACCGAGTTGACGGCGGAACGAAAAGTCATTCCGCTGCCGAAACCGGACAGCACGGTTCTCGCTTATACCGCCGGCCCGACCAATGGCGCGCTTGCCGCGATTCGCCAGAACGAATCAATGACGGCACCGCTGAGAACAGCACCGGTGGGACGCGAAAAGCTGAGCGGCCTGATTACCAAATACGCCACCATGTATGATGTGCCGGAAGATCTGGTTCACCGCGTGGTGCAGCGCGAAAGCCGATACAATCCCGGCGCCTATAGCAGTGGCAATTTCGGCCTGATGCAGATCCGTCATGCCACGGCCCGCTCCCTGGGCTTCGATGGGCCCGCCTCCGGCCTGTTCGATGCCGAAACCAACCTCAAATACGCGGTCAAATATTTGCGCGGCGCATGGGTTGTGGCGGGTAACAACCGTGACAATGCCGTCCGGCTTTATGCGCGCGGTTATTATTACGATGCCAAGCGCAAGGGCATGCTGCACGTTCTGCGGAACTGACGGCCTTTGACTATGCTGGAAACGCCGCGCAGCTGAGCGGCTCTTTTGAAAATGCTGCGACTCCCTTTCTGTCGTCATTCTTGGGCTTGTCCCAGGGATTTAAACATGCCGTAAAAAATCGATCTCTTGCAGAACCTCGGGAAAAGCCCGGGGATGACGTCTGAGTGGTCAGTGAGCACCTCGCCTTCCAGCGACGCCGCCGTTCTCTGGTGCCGGCTCGGGCTGGTGCGGGCTGGTTTTCCAATGGTCTTTTCTTTTCGCTCGCTCTGCCAGCAACCCCTGTCATCAAACTGTAGCGTGGCGGCTGTAGACGCCTCTCAATCGACTGAGAGGTGAACATATGACGAGTGCGGCACCCAAGACCGGCTTCAGCAAAAACACGAAACTGAAGTCCGCATTGCTCCAGCACAAGGCACTCTCCAAAAGCGGCCTGTCCGAGCGGTTTTTCGGCGTCCTCTTTTCCGGCCTCGTCTATCCGCAGATCTGGGAAGACCCCGAGATCGACATGGAAGCGATGGAGCTTGGCGAAGGCCACCGCATCGTCACCATCGGCTCCGGCGGCTGCAACATGCTGGCCTATCTCTCGCGCAACCCGGCCAGCATCGATGTGGTGGACCTCAACCCGCATCACATCGCGCTGAACAAGCTGAAGCTCGCCGCCTTCCGCCATCTGCCCGCCCATCAGGATGTGGTGCGCCACTTCGGACGCGCCGGCACCCGCAGCAACAGCATCGGTTACGACCGTTTCATCGCCGAGCATCTGGATGCCACCACCAAGGCATACTGGTCGAAACGCACCCTTTCCGGCCGCCGTCGCATTTCGGTGTTCGACAGGAACATCTACCGGACCGGCCTGCTCGGCCGTTTCATCGGCGCCGGCCACATCATGGCCCGCCTGCACGGCGTGAAACTCACCGAAATGGCCAAGACCCGGACGCTGGACGAACAGCGCCAGTTTTTTGACAGCAAGGTCGCGCCACTGTTCGACAAGCCGGTGGTGCGCTGGCTGACGAAGCGCAAGAGCTCGCTTTTCGGCCTCGGCATTCCGCCGCGCCAGTATGACGAGCTGGCAAGCCTTTCCAGCGACGGCACGGTTGCCTCCGTCCTCAAGGAGCGGCTGGAAAAGCTTGCCTGCAACTTCCCGCTCAGCGACAATTATTTCGCCTGGCAGGCCTTTGCGCGCCGTTATCCCGAGCCGCATGAGGGTGCCCTGCCCGCCTATCTCAAGCCGGAATATTACGAAACGATCCGCAACAACACCGCGCGCGTCGCGGTGCATCATGCCACCTATACCGAGCTGCTTTCCCGCAAGCCCGCAAGTGGCGTCGACCGCTATATCCTGCTCGATGCGCAGGACTGGATGACGGATGTGCAGCTCAACGAGTTGTGGTCGCAGATCAGCCGCACCGCCGCGCCCAATGCGCGCGTCATCTTCCGCACCGCGGCCGAAAAGAGCGTCATCGAAGGCCGGCTTTCGCCTGACATCCGCAACCAGTGGGTCTATCTCGAAGAGCGCTCCAACGAACTCAACGCCATGGACCGCTCGGCCATTTATGGCGGCTTCCATATCTATCAGAGGGCTATGGCATGAAAACCATCGGCGAGAATGTGGGCCTTGCAGACAGCGCGCATGCCGGCCTGATGGACCGCATGTATCGCCACCAGCGCCATATCTACGATATCACCCGCAAATATTATCTTCTGGGCCGTGACCGGACCATTTCCGGCCTCGACGTGCCAAAGGGCGGCACGCTGCTGGAAATCGGCTGCGGCACCGGCCGCAACCTGCTGCTGGCCAGCCGCCGGTTTCCCGACGCCAGGCTCTTCGGCCTCGATATATCAGCCGAAATGCTGCTGACCGCCTCCGAGAATTTTGCCGGCAAAGCCGAGCGGCCCATTCTGCGTGTCGCCGATGCCACCGCTTTCCGGTCTTCGGAATTCGGCCAGCCCGACGGCTTCGACCGCGTCATGATCCCCTATGCGCTGTCGATGATACCGGACTGGGAAAAAGCGATCGAACAGGCGCTCACGGCGCTGAAACCCGGCGGCTCGCTGCATATCGTCGATTTCGGCCAGCAAGAACAATTGCCGAAGTGGTTCCGCACCCTTCTGCAAGCCTGGCTCACCCGTTTTCACGTTACGCCCCGCGCCAATCTTCGTTACGTTCTTGCCAATATGGCCGGCCGTTTCGACGGTAATCTCGTCTTCGAGGAAATCGCGAGGGGTTATGCATGGCGGGCTGTCATCACGCTTCCGGTTGCCGAAGCCCCGCTACCGAAGATCCACCGCTTATTGGCCGACGCCTGATTCCCGGCGGATTGCGAAACCCGACCGACCGTATGCGGCATCGTCCGCAAGGCTTCTACCGGGCCAAATCTCCGCACTAAAACCGCAAATCGCTTGGAATCCAGCGACTTGCGAGGTGCAAAAAAACGCGCTCCCCCTTGCCATATCAGTTTGTTTACCATGTTATGCGTAAATCGGGAGATGCAGCGCGCCGTTTTGCGGCCGCGGGATGGGCAACAATAATCATCAGGGTTCCAATGCGGCTGCGTTTTTCGGCACTATTGTCGGCTTTGCTGTTGATCAGCGGCTGCACATCCACCAGTTACGACCTGCTGGAAACCGCATCCGTTTCCAAGCCGAAATTTTCCGATACCGACCCGCAGGATTTCGGCGTCAACAACCCGCACCGCCATGAGGTGCACGGCATCGACGTGTCCAAATGGAATGGCGATGTCGACTGGCAAACCGTACGCAAATCAGGCGTCTCCTTCGTTTTCATCAAGGCAACGGAAGGGTCGGACCGCATCGATCCAAAATTCGGCGATCATTGGCGCAGTGCGGCCTCGGCGAATATTCTTCATGCGCCTTACCACTTCTATTATTTCTGTTCGACGGCGGACGCTCAGGCCGACTGGTTCATCAGCAACGTGCCGAAGGAAGCCGTCACCCTGCCGCCGGTTCTCGACGTGGAATGGAACCCCTCTTCCCCCACCTGCAAGACCCGTCCTGCGCCGGGCATCGTGCGCGCCGAAATGCAGCGTTTCCTCGATCGCCTCGAGGCCCATTACGGCAAGCGCCCGATCATCTATACCTCGGTCGATTTCCACCGTGACAATCTCGTCGGCCAGTTCAAGGACTACCATTTCTGGGTGCGTTCCGTTGCCGCCCATCCGGCCAAGATTTACGAAGACCGGAAATGGGCCTTCTGGCAATATACCGCAACCGGCGTCGTGCCAGGCGTCAACGGCCCCACCGACATCAATGTCTTCGCCGGAAGTGAGAAAAACTGGCGGAAATGGATCGCTTCCGCCAAATAATACGGCCAAGAAGCAACACATTCGAAAAATCGGCGTTGTTCTGCACCGGCAGATCGCTGGACCCGTTTTTTTGTCGCAAACATGTGGGTAAAGCGGGCTAACAACCTATCGAGGAAATTCCCATGCCCACTTTTCGGTCGCGCAGCATTGTTTTTGCCGCCGCTTTGTCGCTTCTCTCCGCCGGCTCCGCCCTCGCCACGCCGCCTGTGGCTTCGCCTGACGATCCAAAGCAGGTTGCCTGCGGTGGCGATCTCGGCGCATTTCTCGAGGGCGTGAAGGCTGAGGCCGCTGCCAAGGGCGTTCCGGCCGCTGCCATCGAAAAGGCGCTGGCCGGCGCTCAGATCGATCCGAAAGTGCTTTCGCGTGACCGCGCCCAGGGCGTCTTCCGCCAGACCTTCTTGGAGTTCTCCCAGCGCACCGTCAGCCAGGCGCGTCTCGATATCGGCCGCAAGAAGCTGCAGGAACTCTCCTCCACCTTCGCCCGCGCCGACAATGAGTTCGGCGTACCCGCCGGCGTCATCGCCGCCTTCTGGGCCATGGAAACCGATTTCGGTGCCGTTCAGGGCGATTTCAACACCCGCAACGCGCTGGTGACCCTGTCGCATGATTGCCGCCGCCCGGAGCTTTTCCGCCCGCAATTGCTGGCGCTCATTGAAATGGTCCAGCATGGCGATCTCGATCCCGCTACCAATACGGGTGCATGGGCCGGCGAAATCGGCCAGGTGCAGATGCTGCCCAAGGACATCATCGCCTTTGGTGTCGATGGTGATGGCGACGGCCATATAAACGTCAAGAGCAGCGCACCCGATGCCATCCTGACCGCGGCGAAATTCATCCAGCATCTCGGTTTCAAAAAGGGTGAACCCTGGGTCCAGGAAGTCTCCCTGCCGGAAAACCTGCCCTGGGAAAAGACCGGTCTTGGCGGCCCGCTGACGGCCGGCGAGTGGTTCGCGCTCGGCGTGACCCCGCGCGACGGCAACAAGAACTTCGCCTCCCTGCCTGCCGCCCTCATCATGCCGCAGGGCCGCAAGGGGCCGACCTTCATCACCTATCCGAACTTCAACATCTATCTAGAATGGAACCAGTCGTTCATTTACACGACCTCGGCCGCCTATTTCGCCACCCGCCTGATGGGCTCGCCCGTCTACGAAAAGGGCAACCCGGACCCCGGCTTCGATGACGCGACCATGAAAGAGCTTCAGACCAAGCTCGAAGCGCGCGGACACAATGTCGGCAAGGTGGATGGCATTCTCGGTTCCGGCACCCGCGTCGCCATTCAGAAAGAGCAGCAGCGCCTCGGCCTGCCCGCGGATGGCTGGCCTACGGCCGCGCTTCTCCAGGCGCTTTAATCAGTCTTAACGACGCTTTCCGGCCTTTAATATCTCGGCCGGAATCAAGGCGGAAATCGTTAATCTCGACCGGATGACTGGGGATAACACCCCGGTCATTTACTTTTTTTAAACTTATGAAGCACTGCGTGATAGAGAAATAATCTTTTATTTTCAATTAATTACAGAAAGCGCTTTTTTACGATACGCCAAGCCGTGCTGCACCGCATCACAGAAACCGCTTTTCAAGTGCCACAAAACGGTCATATTATCGAACCTGTCAACAACAGGAGGCACCCATGGGACTTACAAAATCTCTCAATGCCTTGGCAGTCGGTTTGGCGTTTTTGTTCGTAGCGATGATGCTTTTCATCTGACGCGACGTGAAGACCAAACGCAGTTAAGAACCGTAGATGACACGAATTTAAAAAGCGCAGGGCCTTAAGGGACCTGCGCTTTTTTCATGTCGGCAATCGGCTTTCCGGCGTCAGGCGGCGCTGCGGCGCAGGCGCTGCAGCCCGAGGTTTTCCAGCACCGCGTCGACCAGCGGAGCGCGGTTCATAGTGTAGAGGTGGAACTCGTTGAAGCCACGCCGTTGCAGATCGGCGATCTGCTCGGCCGCAACTTCAGCGGCCACGCGGGCGCGCCCTTCCAGATCCTCGTCATAGCCTTCAAAACGCTCATCCAGAAATCCGGGAACGCTGGTGCCGCAGCGGCCGGCGAAACGCTTGAGCTGGGTCAGGTTCTGGATCGGCATGATGCCCGGAACCACCGGAATGGTGATGCCCGCCACGGTGACGCGCTCCATGTAACGTTCAAACACATCATTATCGAAGAAGAACTGGGTCAGCGCCCGGGTCGCGCCATTATCGGCCTTGCGCTTCAGCATGTCGATATCGACCGTCTCGCTTGCGCTTTCAGGATGTTTTTCCGGATAGGCGGAAACGGAAATCTCGAAATCGCCAATCTCGCGCAGTCCCTTCACCAGTGCTGCGGCGTTCTCGTAACCTTCCGGATGCGGCTGGTAAGCCGTGCCGATGCCGGTGGAGGGATCGCCACGCAGCGCCACGAAATGGCGAACGCCGGCGCTGCGAAACTCTTCGATGACTTGATGGACGTCGTCACGGCTTGCGTCGACGCAGGTCAGATGCGCAGCGGTCGGCAGATGGCTGTCACCGATCATGCGGCGCACGGCATCCAGCGTCGGCGCCTTGGTGGAACCACCAGCGCCATAAGTGACGGACACGAAATCCGGATCCCACTTCTTCAGCTCGGCAACCGTTTCCCAGAGCTGGGCTTCCATCTCGGCGTTCTTCGGCGGGAAAAACTCGAAAGACAACCGGATATCGCCGTCACGGCGTGCGGTTTCAGACCTCAACATATCATGCCCTCCCGGAGCGAAGTAAAACCGCCTCTTGCACCATATCGTCTGCCATCAGCAGCCGCTGGTCGCGGGCAACCCATATCGTCACGTCCAGAGCCTCGTCGGACGCTTTTTCAGAATGAAGATCGACAGCGCGCTCCAGCGAAAGCCCGGCCTTTTTCATCCATTCTTCCATCAATGGATGCGAGAAGCCGAGCCGCACATGCGCATGTTCATCACGAAGATATTCGAAGGAATGCGGTGCAAGATCGATGACGATCAACCGCCCGCCCGGTCGCAGCATGCGCGCAGCTTCGGAAAGCGCAATTTCCGGCTGGTCGAGAAAATGCAGAACCTGATGGATGACGATCAGATCGAAATCCTGTCCCTCCAGCGGCAGGTTGAGAATATCGCCATGGCGCACGGATGCATTTCCCACGCCCGCCTTGTCCAGATTGGCGCGCGCCACAGAGAGCATGTCGCGGCTGGCATCCACGCCGATCGCGCGGCGGTAGATGCCGCTCAGAAGCTGGAGGATGCGGCCGGTGCCGGTGCCGAGATCAAGAAGCGAATCGATCGGCGTTGTGCCCACCAGCTTCAACAGCGCGCCTTCCACGGCCTCGTCGCTGACATGCAGGCGGCGCAGCTCGTCCCAGGCAGAGGCGTTACGGCTGAAATAATCCTGCGCCCGCTCCGCCCGCACCCGCTTGACGGTGGCGAGACGTTCGCTGTCACGCTGGAGAACGGCGTCAGACGGCGATGCGGCGCCAAGCAGCTGCCTGACGACAACGGCGGGCTCACCATCCTGCCGAAGCCGGAAATAGGCCCAGGCGCCTTCCTGATAACGCTCGATCAGCCCCTCTTCCGTCAAAAGCTTGAGATGGCGGGAGATGCGCGGCTGCGACTGGCCGAGAATTTCGGTAAGGTCAGTGACGGTCAGATCGCCGGCGGACAGAAGCGCCAGCAAACGGAAGCGCGTCGGCTCGCCCGCCGCCTTCAAGAGATCCACCAATTTGTCCAAACCGAACGCCACTTTGCCGCGCCTCGCACACTAATCAAGATATAAAGATATCTTTATGTCGATGTCGCGTTCGATGCAAGCGCAAAGTGCCATGCGCCGTCTTCAAGTCGAATTATTGCGCGAAAAAAGGCCCGCTTTGCGGCGGGCCTTTCCGAAGAGATGCGACAAGAGGATCAGCGCGTCAGGCGCTTGTAGCTCACGCGGCCGGGCTTGATGCTTTCCGGGCCGAGGCGGCGGACCTTGTCCTTTTCGTAGTCTTCGAAGTTGCCTTCGAACCATTCCACATGGCTGTCACCCTCGAAAGCAAGGATGTGGGTGGCCAGACGGTCGAGGAACATGCGGTCGTGGCTGATGATAACGGCGCAACCGGCGAAGGCCTCCAGCGCTTCTTCGAGCGCTGCCAGTGTTTCCGTATCAAGGTCGTTGGTCGGTTCGTCGAGCAGCAGAACGTTGCCGCCGGCCTTCAGCATCTTGGCGAGATGCACGCGGTTACGCTGACCGCCGGAGAGATTGCCGACCTTCTGCTGCTGGTCGCCGCCCTTGAAGTTAAAGGCGCCACAATAGGCGCGCGAGTTCACTTCGAACTTGCCGAGCTTGATGATGTCGTTGCCGCCGGAGATTTCCTCCCAGACGGTCTTGTCACCGGCGAGCGTATCGCGGCTCTGGTCGACGTAACCGAGGTGCACAGTTTCGCCAACGGTCACCGAACCGCTATCGGGCTGTTCCTGACCGGTGATCATGCGAAACAGCGTGGTCTTACCAGCACCGTTCGGGCCGATGACACCGACAATGCCGCCCGGAGGCAGCTTGAAGGTGAGGTTTTCGATCAGAACCCGATCGCCATAGGACTTGGTGAGGTTTTCCGCTTCGATAACGACACGGCCCAGACGCTCGGCAACCGGAATGACGATCTGCGCGTCGCCGGGACGACGGTTTTCAGCGGCTTCCACCAGCTCGTCATAAGCGCGGATACGCGCCTTGGACTTCGTCTGGCGAGCCTTGGGGCTGGAAGCGATCCATTCCTGTTCGCGGCTGATGGCCTTCTGGCGCGAGGCGTCTTCACGGGCTTCCTGCTGCATGCGCTTGGCTTTTGCCTGCAGATAGGCGGAATAGTTGCCTTCGTAAGGAATGCCGCGGCCACGGTCGAGTTCGAGAATCCAGCCGGTGACGTTGTCGAGGAAGTAGCGATCGTGGGTGATCATCATCACGGCGCCGGGATAGTCGCGCAGGTGCTTTTCGAGCCAGGCGATGGTTTCGGCGTCCAGATGGTTGGTCGGTTCGTCGAGCAGCAAGAGGTCAGGCTGCGAAAGCAAGAGCTTGCAAAGCGCCACACGGCGGCGCTCACCACCCGAAAGGCCTGTAACAGCCGAGTCGCCGGGCGGGCAACGCAGCGCATCCATGGCCATTTCGACCTGATTTTCCAGATCCCACAGGTTCTGGCTGTCGATCATGTCCTGGAGCTTTGCGCCCTCATCCGCCGTTTCGTCGGAATAGTTCATCATCAATTCGTTGTAGCGGTCAACGATTGCCGTCTTATGCGCCACGCCTTCCATGACGTTTTCCATCACGGTCTTGTTCTCGTCGAGCTTCGGCTCCTGCTCGAGATAACCAAGCGTTGCACCCTCGGCGAGCCAGGCTTCACCGGTATATTCCTTGTCGAGGCCGGCCATGATTTTGAGAACGGTCGACTTACCGGCGCCGTTCGGGCCGAGGATACCGATCTTGGCATCGGGATAGAAGGAGAGATGGACGTTCTCCAGAACCTTCTTCGCGCCATAGGACTTGTTCAGCCCAGCCATGTGATAGATGAATTGACGTGCCATTGTAGCGAATGCTCCACATCGGATTTTTAAGAGTACGTATCGGGAAATTTGCCGCTATGTAGGGTAAATAGGACCTTGGGGCAACCTCTGGCACGATTATGACCCCATGAATATGACAGGCTGCGTGATGAGGCGATGGGTGCGATGATGAATGAGACGACCGATAACTTCGCGTTCAGCCAGATCCAGAGGCTGGAAGCCCCTTCCGGCGCATCGATCGCCTTCCGCCATCAGCCTTCCGCTCTATCCCCCGCCCGTGGCGTGCTGATGATCTGCCACGGCCTTGTCGAGCACGCCGGCCGCTACCGCCGTTTTGCCGATGTCATGGCGAAACAGGGTTTCGAGGTCTATGCCCATGACCATCGCGGCCACGGCCGCACCAAAGCGGCGGATGCGCCTCTCGGCCGCTTCGCCTGGAAGGACGGCGCGGAAAAGGTCGTTGCCGACGTCATGGCGATGCGCGTGATGGTCGGGGAAAGACATCCCGGCCTGGCAACGATCCTGTTCGGCCATTCCATGGGTGGCCTCGTGGCGCTCAATACCGCCGTCAGCCACCCGGATGCCTTCGATGGCCTGTCGATCTGGAATTCCAATCTCAATCCGGGCGTGATGGGCCGCCTCGCACAGGTCGTGCTCCGGCTTGAAAAGATGCTGAAGGGATCGGACGTGCCGAGCGCCATCCTGCCGAAGGCGACCTTCCGCGCCTGGAATGCAAAAATGCCGGAAAAACGCACCCATGCCGACTGGCTGAGCCACGACAAGGCGGCGGTGGATGCCTATGTGGAGGATCCGCTCTGCCAGTTCGAGGCCAGCGTCTCCCTCTGGCAGGATGTCTTCGAACTCTCCTATCGCGCGCCAAAACTCATCGAGCGCCTGCCAAAGACCTTGCCGCTTCTCCTCGTCAGCGGCGATCAGGATGCCGCTACCAATGATGGTAGGGAGATCGTGTGGCTGGCCGAACGTTTCCGCCAGGCGGGCTTCAGCAATGTCGAACACACGATCTACAAGGGCATGCGGCACGAGACGCTGAACGAGATCGGCTGGCAGGCCGTGGCGGCGGATTTCGCCGCCTGGTGCGGCCGGGTCGTCAAAGACTGAGGGCGTCTTTGCCGAAACGGAATAAGTCCATGAGATAAAATCACATGCGGCGCGGCAAGCAGCGGTCTATAAACCGGCAAGCAGAAAATCCCGGGGGACAGATGACCGACATGCCGAACAGGAAACCGCCGCTCTCAGGCATTCGCGTCATTGAACTGGCGCGTGTTCTGGCCGGTCCCTGGGCGGGGCAGATGCTGGCCGACATGGGCGCTGACGTCATCAAGGTGGAAAACCCCGAAGGTGGCGACGATACCCGCGCATGGGGGCCGCCCTTCGTTGAAGGTGCTGATGGAGAAAACCTGTCCGCCGCCTATTACCACGCCACCAATCGTGGCAAACGCTCCATCGTCGCCGATCTGAAAACGCCCGAAGGCTGCGCGCTGGTGCGCCGGCTGGTCCGCACCGCCGATGTCGTGATCGAGAACTTCAAGCGCGGCGGGCTTGCCAAATATGGCCTCGATTACGAGAGCCTGAGGGTGCTCAATCCGAAGCTGATCTATTGCTCCATCACCGGTTTCGGCCAGACCGGGCCCTATGCCGATTTTGCCGGATACGACTATATCGTGCAGGGCATGTCCGGTTTCATGTCGATTACGGGCGAACCGGACGGCCAGCCGATGAAGGCCGGCGTGGCGGTTGCCGATATCTTTACCGGCATCTATTCCGTGTCAGCCATTCAGGCCGCCCTCATCCACGCCATGCGGTCAGGCGAAGGCCAGCACATCGACATGGCGCTTCTGGATGTGCAATCGGCCGTGCTCGCCAACCAGAACATGAATTATCTGATTTCCGGCAGGCCGCCCGTCCGGCTCGGCAATGCCCATCCGAATATTTCCCCCTATGAGGTGGTGCCGACGGCCGATGGGTTCCTGATCCTTGCGGTCGGCAATGACGGCCAGTTCCGCCGCCTCTGCAACATTCTCGGCATTGGCGCGATTGCCGATGACGAACGTTATGCAACGAACAAGGCCCGCGTAGCGCATAAGGTCGAAGTCCGGCAGATCGTTTCCACCGAAACGCTGAAATGGAACAAGCGCGATCTTCTGACCGCTTGCGAAACGAACGCCGTGCCGGCCGGGCCGATCAACTCCATCGAGGAGATGTTCGCCGATCCGCAGGTTCAGGCACGCGGCCTTCGCGTTGATCTCGAGGCGGAAGACGGCACCGTCATCCCCGGTGTGCGGACACCGATTATCATGTCACAGACGCCGCTGCGTTATGAGCGCCCGAGCCCGAAACTCGGCGAACATCAGGCGCAGGTGCTGGCCGAACTGGAAACTATCGAAAGGACCACGACGCCATGAAAAGAACAGGCGGGCAATTGATCGTCGAAGCGCTGAAGGCCAATGGCGTCTCCCGCGTTTCCTGCGTTCCGGGCGAAAGCTATCTGGCGGTGCTGGACGCGCTTTATGAAAGCGGCATCGAGACCGTGGTCTGCCGCCAGGAAGGTGGCGCTGCCATGATGGCTGACACCTGGGGCCGCCTGACCGGCGAACCAGGCATCTGCATGGTGACGCGCGGACCGGGCGCCACCAACGCCTCGGCCGGGCTGCACATTGCACGGCAGGATTCCATTCCGATGATCCTGTTCATCGGCCAGGTCCAGCGCGAAGCCCGCGAGCGCGAGGCATTCCAGGAAGTCGAATACCGCCGCGCCTTCACCGAATTCGCCAAATGGGTGGGCGAGATCGACGATGCCCGCCGCATCCCCGAATTCGTCACCCGCGCCTTTGCCGTCGCCACCTCCGGCCGCCCCGGCCCGGTGGTTCTGACGCTGCCCGAAGATATGCTGGTGGAAGAGGTCGAAGCGCCCGAGGCAAAGCCCTATATGCCGGTCGAAGCGCATCCCGGTCCTTCGCAGATGACGGCCTTCGCAAAAATGCTCGGCGAGGCGAAACGGCCGATTTTCATTATCGGCGGCACGCGCTGGTCCGAGGAAAGCGTCGCAGGCCTCCGGGCTTTCGCCGAAAAACACAAACTGCCCGTCGGCTGCTCCTTCCGACGCCAGATGCTGTTCGACCATTTGAGCCCCTCTTATGCTGGCGATGTCGGTATCGGCATCAACCCGGCGCTGGCGAAGGAGATCAAGGAATCCGATCTGGTGGTGCTGCTCGGCGGCCGCCTCTCGGAAATGCCGTCCTCCGGTTATACGCTCATCGACATCCCCTACCCGTCGCAGAAGCTGATTCATATTTATCCCGAAGCCGAAGAGCTCGGCCGCGTCTATCGCCCCGATCTGGCGATCTGTGCTGCACCGGAAGACTTCGTCGCCGCCCTCTCCTCGCTCACGCTTTCCGGCGACGCCTCATGGGCCGAGCGCACCGCCGCGATGCACGGGGCTTACCTCAACTGGTCGACGCCGCCGCAGACCGGCCCCGGCGCGGTGCACATGGGTCCGATCATGGACTGGATCGAGGCCAATGTGGCCGATGACGCCATCTTCACCAATGGCGCGGGCAACTATGCCACCTGGCTCCACCGCTTCCACCGTTTCCGCCGCTACAACACGCAATCGGCTCCGACGTCCGGTTCGATGGGCTACGGCCTGCCGGCGGCCGTCGCCGCCAAGCATCTGTTCCCGGAACGCGAAGTGGTCTGCTTTGCCGGTGACGGCTGTTTCATGATGCACGGGCAGGAATTCATCACCGCCGTGCGCTACGGCTTGGCCGTCATCACCGTGCTGGTCAACAATGGCACCTATGGCACCATTCGCATGCATCAGGAGCGGGAATATCCCGGCCGTGTCAGCGGCACCGATCTCGTCAATCCGGATTTCAACGCTTTTGCCAAGGCCTATGGCGGCCATGGCGAAACGGTGGAAAAGACCGAAGACTTCGCCGCCGCCTTCGAGCGGGCGCGTGCAAGCGGCAAACCCGCCATCATCGAGGTGAAGCTGGACCCGGAAGCAATCACGCCGACGCGCACGCTGACCCAGATCAGGACAAAAAGCTGACATGACGCATGGACATGCCTCCGGCATGGTGTAAAGCCTGACGCTCGCTGGACGTCATCCTCGGGCTTGTCCCGAGGATCCAACCACGTCGCGTTAAATCGATCGGTTGCAGATACTCGGGACAGGCCCGAGCATGACGTGGAGAGGTTTTACGCTTCTCTCAGCATCCACTAACTCAGGATACGACATGCCGGATGTTGCCCCTCCCGTCATCACCCCACGCGGCGCGAAGATCGAACCCTCGGCCGGCGCGCCTTTCGAGGCCGTGCGCGTCGCCCGCGATGTGCTGCATACATCCCGCACGGCAGCGCTCGCCACGCTCGACCCGCTCAGCGGTTATCCCTATACGACCGCCACCAATATCGGCATCGAGCCGGATGGCACGCCGTTCTTTTTCGCGGCCGGGCTGACATTGCATGCCCGCAACATGGAGGCAGACCCGCGCATCTCGCTGACGCTCGCGCCCTTCGGCAAGGGCGATGCGCTGACGCTGCCGCGGCTGACGCTGGTGGGGAAAGCGGAGCAGCTCAGCCCCGATGAGACGCAACTTGGCATCAGGCGCTACATTGCCCGTTATCCCAAAGCGAAGCTTTACCTCTCCCTTCCCGACACGAGGCTTTACCGACTGCGGACGGAAGGTGTGCAGATCAATGGCGGCCCGGCCCGCAATGCCAGCAATATTACGCCTGCCGATCTGCGCACCGATCTTTCCGGCGCAGAGGAACTGCTGGCTGTAGCGGAAAGCGAAGCGGCCCGCCTCAACGCCATCAAGGGCGAGGCGTCGCGGCTCGCCGTTCTCGCCGGCGCAAAGGCCGGCCGGTGGACGATCACTTCCATCGACCCTGACGGCATCGATCTCGCTTCGGCCAGCGATCTGGCCCGATTGTGGTTCGAAGAGCGGGTAGAAACCTTGAAGCAGTTTGAGAAGGCGCTCGCTCAGCTTTTGAAGTGAAGGGCTCAAGCGATTCACAAATCTGGGACAATCGCCTCTCTTCCGTCATGCTCGGGCCTGTCCCGAGCATGACGAAGCGACGTTTCGAGTTTGCCCATCAAAAAAGGCCGGGCCGCTTCCGCGACCCGGCCTTTCCCAAAAATCAAACCGTCGCTCAGAGAGCAGCGGTCACGATAAACTCAACCTTGTAGTCCGGCGTCGCCAGTGCTGCTTCGCTGGTGGCGCGGGCTGGCGGGTTTGCCGGGTCGATCCAGCCTTCCCAGACGGCGTTCATTTCGCCGAAGGTGGACATGTCGGAGAGGTAGATGATGGTCTGCAGGATCTTCGACTTGTCGGAACCGGCAGCGGCCAGCAGGCGGTCGACTTCAGCGAGAGCCGACTTGCTCTGTTCGGTCACACCAGTGCCTTCGCCAACCTGGCCGGCCAGATAAACGGTGTTGCCGTGAACGACGGCGCCGCTCATGCGCTTGCCCGGCTCGATACGCTTGATGGTCATGGAAAACTCCTGTTGATTGGCATTAAAAATCGAAGATGCGCGGAAAATCAGCCGCGCAGGTGATGTGTCTTTTCGTAGATTGCCGTCGAGCGCGCGCCGGAACGGCAATAGCCGAGCATCGGGCGCTGCAATTCGTCAAGCGCGTCCACCATGCCGGTAACGGCATCGGCGTCGACGCCGTAACGACCGACAGGCACATGCATGATGGTAAGCCCGAGCTGCTCTGCACGCTCGGCGATGTCGGCGAAAAGCGGCTGGCCGTCTTCTTCGCCGTCGGGGCGGTGGCAGACGATCGACTTGAAGCCGAGTGCCTTGACCTCATCCAGATCGGCGACGCTGATCTGACCCGTTACGGAATATTCGTCGTCTATGCGCCTGATATCCATTTTCATGCCTCCGCTGGCCGTCACCCTTGAAATCCGCATCCGATGTAAGCGGTCAAAACCCCTGCGTCAATGACGGGACATCTTCATTCGGTACGGCTCAGAGGATGGAAAAGCGCAGGCCGAAGGAACGGCTTTCGCCCGGTTGGAGAATATTGAACTCGCCGGCCGCCTCCAGCTCGCTGCGCCCCACCCAGCGATGCGAAACCGGTTCGATGCCAAGCACATTGGCCGGCTCCTGCTGGTTGCGCCACATCTGCAGATAGGGCAAGGTCTCGGTGCGAAAACCGACGGTCAGCGTCTTGCCGCCGATGGCCGCGATCGGGCCCAGCTTCAATTCCGCCCACTCGTTCTTGCCGGCGGAGACGCAGAAAACGTTGCCCGGCTCCTCGCCAAACCGCCAGCCGTGGCCGCCACCATCCAGCATCGCGCCTTCAAGCCGCACGGCATCGTCAAACAGGCGCGCGCCGATGTTCATGTGATACATCAGGAACACCGGGATTGGCCGGTCCGATGTATTGACGACCCTGTCATCGAGGCTGACTTCGCCGCTTTCGCCATCGATACGCCATGTCCGCTCCAGAATTGCTGTACCACCATCGGCAAGCTTCACGGGAACCTCAACGCGCGCCAGCGCATTGGTCTCATGAACATCGAAGGCGATGATGGTCGCGGGATGCGAGGAGAAGGAGCCATGCAACGGATACCGGCGCCCCTCAACGTCTCCCTCGATCGGCTCGGGATGGCGGATATGATCAGGGCCGCAGGTGAACAGAAAACCTTCGAGCGAATGATCGATGCGCGCATCGCCATCGTCGGGAATGGCGCGGCCGGGCGCGATATCGATTCCATCGACGATACAGGCGCCGATATCGAAAACGGAGGTTTCATCGAGGAAAATGCGTGGCGATCTGCCGGCCTGAAACGAACGCAAGACAACCTCCCTATGGCAGTAAAAACGCAGAAATCACAGAAACGCTACTAACTGTAAGGAAAATTAAGATTGCATTAACCGCGAATTCACCTTTTTCACAATAGGGTCAAGATTAGCGTGTGTTTATCGGTGACGAAGCAAGGGATAGCAGTATCGTGAAACATTTTCTTAACGCCGCTCTGGGTCTGACGGTCGCGCTGGCGTCGGTTTTCGCGCCGCTACAGGCGGGCGCGCAGCAGCGTTATGGCGACCAACAGCAAACCATGCTGGTTACACCGGATGGTCGTGTTCTCGATTTCATGCCCGAGCGTGGCGATATCGTCATCAGCCGTGACACGATGGGCCGCACGGTATTTTACGACCGCTACGGCAATCTGCTGGCCACCGAAATGCCCTCCGGCTATCAGCAGCGCCAGCAGGCGCGCCAGCAGCAGGACACCACCTATTATCCGCCCGCCCCCGGCGGCCAGTACCGCGAGCCGCAGCGCGACTATGGCTATCAGGACAATGGAAGCGTGCGCGATTATCGCGAATATCGCGGCGACGGCACAGACGATAACGTCTATACCGGCTCCGTTCCCGCCCCCGGCGCGGTTGAAAGCGGGCCACTTGGCCAGCCGATGCCGGACGAAAGCACCACGGCCGCCGTTCCGCAGCCGGAGCACCTGATCGAACGCCACACACCGGTGACCACGCCGGTCAACCGTTCGCGCCAGGAAATCGTCGCGCTCCAGACCTTCCTCGACCGCGAGGGCATTTCGCCCGGCGTCATCGACGGCAAGATGGGTGACAACGTCAACAAGGCGATTGCCGCCTGGCAGGACATGACCGGCGAAAAGCTCGACCCGAACAATTCCGACGATATTCTGGAACGCCTGCGCGCTTCCGGTGGCATGCCGATCGTGGATTATACGATTACCGCCGCCGATGCCGCTGGCCCCTATGTCGCGTCAATTCCGGACGACTACGCCGAAAAATCCCAGCTGCCGGCGCTCTCCTTCACGTCGACGACGGAAGCGCTGGCCGAGCGGTTCCACATGGATGAAAACTACCTGAAAGAGCTGAATCCGGGTATTGACTTCTCCATCCCCGGCACCATCATCAAGGTCGTTAATCCAGGCGAGGCGAAAAAGGGACAGGTTGCCCGCATCGTTGCCCATAAGGGCATAAAACAGGTCTTCGCTTACGATCAGGGCGGTAATCTCATTGCCGCATACCCCGCCACTATCGGCTCCACCGACACCCCCTCGCCGAGCGGCACGCATACCGTGGAGCGCATCGCGCTCAATCCGGGCTACACCTACAATCCGAAGATCAACTTCAAGCAGGGCCAGAACGACAAGATCCTGCAAATTCCGCCGGGCCCGAATGGCCCCGTTGGCACGGTCTGGATCGCCCTGTCGAAGCCGACCTACGGCATTCACGGCACCCCGGAACCGTCCAAGATCGGCAAGACCAACAGCCACGGCTGTATCCGCCTGACCAACTGGGACGCGACCGAACTGGCGAAAATGGTCCGCCCCGGTGTCGTGGTCGAATTCGCCGAATAAAGCGACGGCAGGAAAAAAAGAAAGCCCGGCGGATTATGGTCCGCCGGGCTTTTTCGTTGATGGCGCTTTATGCCCGCTTTTCCGTCAGGAAATACAGGAGCGCCGCTACCGGCAAGGCGAAACCAATCCACGAGGCGGCTGGCCATTCGCCGACCGCATAGGCCCAGCCACCCACGGCGGAACCTATCGCACCGCCCATGAAAAACGTGGCCATGTAAATTCCGTTCAGGCGACTGCGGAATTCCGCTCCAAGCGTGAAGATCGCCCGCTGGCCGAGCACCAGATTGGTGGTGACGCCGAAATCCAGAACGATTGCCGCGACGACCAGAATGGCGAGCGCCAGATGCGAACCTTCAGGCGCCAGATGCGTGACGGCGAAAGAGAGCGCCACCGACACCAGCGCAAAGAGCGTGGCCACACGGGTCCAGCCACGATCGGCCATCCGCCCGGCAATTGGTGCGGCCACGGTGCCGGCCGCGCCCGCCAGTGCGAAGAGCGCGATCTCACCTTGGCTGAGATTGAAATGCGGCCCGCTCAGATAAAGCGGCGTCGTCGTCCAGAACAGGCTGAAGGCGGCAAAGAGGAAAGCGTGGTAGATCGCCCGCCGCCGCAGGATCGGAGTATGCAAGGCAAGCCTGCCCATCGAGGCCATCAACGCGCTGTAGCTCAGCCGCGCTTCGGGCATACGGACGGGCAGAAGTCGGAAAAGCACCACGGCAAGAAGCGCCATGACCGCTGCGGACGTCAGAAAGACGCCGCGCCAGGAAACCACTTCCGATAGCAGGCTGGAGACCGGCCGCGCCAGCATGATGCCGGCCATCAGCCCGCTCATGACATTGCCGACCACCCGCCCCCGAATGGCGTGCGGCGCCATATGCGCAGCATAGGGAACGATGACCTGTACCGCCACGGAACTGACGCCAACCAGGAAGGCGGCGATCAGGAACGGCGCCGCATGCGGCGCAAACGCAGCAGCGACGAGCGACAACACCGCCATCGAGACCGAACTGACCACCAGCTTGCGGTTTTCGACGAGATCACCGAGGGGCACGACGAACAGCAGACCGATACCATAGCCGATCTGCGTCAGCGTCACGATCAGGCCAGTCGCGCCTGCGGAAAGACCAAGTTCCGCCCCGATGATGCCGGCAAGCGGCTGGCCATAATAAAGATTGGCTGCAATCAGCCCGCAGGCTGTCGCCAGCAAAAAGGTCAGAGCCGGGGAAATGGATGTTGCCTCAACATCCTCCCCTTCAATTACACGCGTCGTCATCATTTTCTCCAATATGGAAACAAATGTTTCCTAAATATTCACAAAATTACGCGGCAAGCTTCATGGCGATATCCACCACGGCAACCATGTCTTTCAGGCTGCGCCCGGTTTTTCCCACCACGCGCATGCCGTACATCATGCACAGCATCGCCCGGGCGAGATCATCCGGGTCGGCATTCGACTGCACTGAACCATCCTTCTGCCCTTCGGTGATGATACGGGCGACGATCCGTTCCCTCGCCTTCACCGCCCGCTCGACCACGACGGCAATGTCGTCGTCCAGGGCAGCCAGATCGGCAGCGGCACCCACCACCAGACACCCGTCCGAGCCCACACCGCCATGGGATCGTTCGGCATAAAACATCAGCCCGGCTCTCAGACGTTCATAACCGGTCTCGAAACCGGCCACTGCCGCTTCGAAACGTTCGGTCTGCACGATCCTGTAGCGTTCCATCGTGGCGATGAAGATGGCTTTCTTATCCTTGAAGGCCTTGTAGAGACTGCCCTGCGCCAACTCCATCGCATCGGTGAGATTACCGACCGAGGTGGCGTGATATCCGCGCCGGGAAAAGACACGGATCGCGCCGTCAAGCGCACGATCGAGATCGAACTCGCGTGGCCGGCCGCGATGGCGCTGCTCTCGGGAATGAGTTTGGGTCGTATTGGTCATGACCGCAATATAGGAAACGATCATTTCCAAATCAAGCGAAAAACGCGTGCCATGAGGAGGCGATGGGAAGCGCCTCATAACGACGCCTCTCCTCAGCAATTTGTGGGGTGCCAATTTCATCCAACCGCGGCAACGTCGCTGCAACCAGCCGGAAATCGCAAGGTGGGGTCAGGCAGCCTTGCGCGTCACGAGACGTGCTAGGTGCGCAACGCGCCTCGGAAGTCTTTTCGGCAGGAGGTTGATGACTTCTTCGGCAAAGGCCGTCGCGTTTTCGACCGCCTTGTCGATATTGCTGACCTTCTTACAGTCCAGACAGAGGAGTGTGCCGCCATAGTCGAAAATATCGCGATAGGCCGCCCGCTCGACAATCGCCGTATTGAGCACGGAGACGT
The DNA here is from genome assembly GCF_048298475.1 of Agrobacterium sp. El2ro-1b. Classification (NCBI taxonomy): domain Bacteria; kingdom Pseudomonadati; phylum Pseudomonadota; class Alphaproteobacteria; order Hyphomicrobiales; family Rhizobiaceae; genus Agrobacterium; species Agrobacterium sp. El2ro-1b. The sequence goes on from NZ_CP103458.1 coordinate 1,827,616, forward strand.
TCTTTTCCGCCAGCAGCATCTTGACGAGCAGCAGCGAACGCGTCGCCACCATGGCGTTGACCCGCGTCAGCACGATGGAATGGGCGATCTCCTTGCCCATCCTGCGGTTCAGGAATTCGATGTGATCGAGCACTTCGGCAGCGCCCCGCGCATCCATGGCAGAGCCCTGAACGGGGATCAGAACATGATCGGAGATACCGAGCGCCATGGTCAGAAGCGGCGTTTTCGCACCCGGCAGGTCGATGATGAAACAGTCGGTATTGGCCTTGTTCTCGCGAATATGGCCCTCGAGCGAGGCCATCGTCACATGCGAAATAACCGAGAGGTTTTCGATCTCACCGGAGAGTTCATGCCAGCGGGAAATCCACAATTGCGGATCGGCATCCAGAACCGTCACGCGATGGCCGCTGCGGGCCAGTTCGGTTGCCAGAAGCAGCACGGCCGTGGTTTTCCCGGCCCCGCCCTTGGTATTGGCAAAAGTGATGACTGACATGATGCCCCCTGTTGGTCAGAGCCATTTCATGCTCATTCACGCACCGACGCCTTCATGGTGCTTTCCACAATCTTAACGAACAGGGTTAATAAAACACTAAGAACCGTGAAGCGGCGCAACAAAAAGCCCGCGATGGGGTCATCGCGGGCTTCATGGATTGGAGGTCGTATCCTGGCTCGGTCCGGCAAGACGTTGCCACTCGCTTCTTCTCCCCGCCGGGGAGAAGGTGGCCCGAAGGGTCGGATGAGGGGGCAACGTTGCCGGATTTCGGAGAGCTTGCCCCCTCATCCCGCTGCCGCGGACTTCTCCCCCACGGGGAGAAGAAACAGGCGGCCCCCTCTCAACCTCTCACAAAACTGACGAATAAAGGTAGCTCCTTAAAAGCAATCCTCGAACAACTTCCTCGTATTTTCCAGAGTCATCGGCACCGGATTACCACCGCAGCTCGGATCCTTGATCGCTTCTGCCGCAAGCTCGTCGATACGATCCGGCTTGATGCCCATGGCGGTCAGGTTTTCCGGCACGCCGAGTTCCCTGCGAAGATCCAGCACGTAGTCATAAAAACCGTCAAAACCGCCGGAAATGCCGAGATAGGCGGCCGCACGCGCGATCTTGTCTTCGATAGCGGGACGGTTGAAACGCAGCACCGCCGGCATGACGACGGCATTGGTCATGCCGTGATGGGTGTTGTAGACAGCACCGATCGGGTGCGAGAGCGAGTGAATGGCGCCGAGTCCCTTCTGGAAGGCAACCGCCCCCATCGCCGCCGCCGCCATCATATTGGTGCGGGCTTCAATATCCGTGCCATCCTTATAGGCGCGCGGCAGGAACTCCTTGACGAGCCGCAGCCCTTCCAGCGCGACGCCGGCGCTCATCGGATGGAAGAACGGCGACGAATAGGCTTCGAGGCAATGGGCAAAGGCATCCATGCCGGTGCCCGCCGTGATGACCTTCGGCATGCCGACCGTCAGTTCCGGATCGCAGATGACGACCCCAGGCAAAAGCTTCGGATGGAAGATGATCTTCTTCACATGCGTCTGCGAATTGGTGATGACGCTGGCGCGACCGACTTCCGAACCGGTGCCCGCCGTCGTCGGAACGGCGACGATGGGCGCGATCTTCGAGGCGTCCGCCCGTGTCCACCAGTCGCCGATATCCTCGAAATCCCAGACCGGGCGCGTCTGCCCGGCCATGAAGGCGATCATCTTGCCAAGATCGAGGCCCGAGCCGCCGCCAAAGGCGACGACGCCGTCATGACCGCCATCGCGGTAAGCTTTTACGCCGGCTTCCATGTTGATTTCGTTGGGGTTCGGATCAACCTCGGCGAAGATCGCCCGCCCAAGACCCGCCTCTTCCAGCACATCCAGCGCGTGCGCGGTGATCGCCATATTAGCAAGGCCACGATCCGTGACGAGCAGCGGCTTCTTGATACCGAGCGTTTTGCAGGCTTCCGCCAGTTCCTTGATCCGGCCACGGCCAAGCTTGACGGCGGTGGGGTAGCTCCAGTTGGCGACGATATTCATTTCGTGACTTTCTTCAGATGGTAGGATTTCGGGCGGGTCAGATTCTGGAAACCGAGGACGGAGAGCGAACCGCCACGGCCGGTTTCCTTGACGCCGGTCCAGCAAAGCGCAGGATCGAGATAATCGGCACGGTTCATGAAGACGGTACCGGTTTCGATTTCGCGGCCGATCCGGGCAGCCCGCGCCGCATCCTGCGTCCACAGCGAAGCCGTGAGGCCATATTTGCTGTCATTCATCAGGGCGATGGCTTCGTCGTCATTTTTGACCTTCATGATGCCGATAGCAGGGCCGAAAGTCTCTTCAGTCATGAATTCCATGGAATGATCGACATTGACGAGGATCTGCGGCGCGACATAGGCACTCTCGCCATCGTCGGCCGGGAAAAGCTTCTGATCGACCAGTGCCTTGGCGCCCTTCGAAACCGCGTCCGCAATCTGCGTCCGCACCACCTTGGCGAAACGCTTGTTGGCCATCGGCCCGAGCGTCGTTTCCTGTTCCAGCGGATTACCGAGCTTGTAGTTCGAAACCCACGCCACCGACTTCTCTACGAATTCGTCATAGAGGTTTTCATTGACGTAGATGCGCTCGATACCGCAGCAGCATTGCCCGGAATTATAAGTGCCGCCGTCCATCAGCGTGTCGACGGCGGCGTCGAGATCGGCATCCTCCATCACGTAACCGGGGTCCTTACCGCCAAGCTCAAGCCCGAGGCCGGTGAAGGTGCCGGCAGCCGCGCGCTCGATGGCACGGCCGCCCTCCACCGAACCGGTGAAGTTGACGAAGTTGAAAAGGCCTTCGGAAATCAGCGCCGAGGTCGTGGCGTGATCGAGGAAGACGTTGATGAAGACATCCTCCGGCACGCCAGCCTCGACAAAGGCCCGCACCATGCGCTCGCCCACCAGCAGCGTCTGCGCCGCGTGCTTGATGACTACCGTATTCCCAGCCATCAGGGCAGGCGCGACGGTGTTGATCGCCGTCATGTAGGGATAATTCCACGGCGCGATGACAAAAACCACGCCATGCGCCTCGCGCTCGATACGGCGTTCGAAATTGCCGCTTTCTTCGATGACGAGTGGAGCCAGCGCATCGGCGGCAATCGAGGCGACATAATTGGAGCGCTCGTTGAATCCCCTAAACTCGCCGCCATAACGAACCGGACGGCCCATCATATGCGCCAGTTCCGGCACGACTTCCGCCACCATTTCATTGAGGCGTGCGACACCCTTCAGAACCAGTTGAACGCGGTCCTCTAGCGGACGTCGAGCCCAGTCCTTTTGCGCCTTGCGCGCTTTAGAAACGGCGGCCCGCGCCGCCTCCAGCGACATCGCCTCCCGCTCGGCATAAACCGAGCCATCGATGGGCGAGATATTCTGGATCATGGTCATGATGTTTTCCCGTAATGATTAGGCCCGTTCGAAACCGCGCGCCACTTCCCAGTCGGTCACGCGGCGGTCGTATTCTTCCTGCTCCCACCGTCCGGCATGGACGTAATGATCGATCACATCGTCGCCAAAGGCGTTGCGCAACATTTTCGATCCGTCCAGAAAAGCAGTGGCGTCGCGCAATGTCTTGGGTATCTCGCGCACGCCATTGCCGCCATAGGCATCACCGACAAAAGCGGGCTCAAGTTCGAGTTTATTTTCGATGCCGTCAATGCCCGCCGCAAGAAGAGCAGCCATGGCGAGATAGGGATTGAGATCGGACCCGCCGACACGGCATTCGATGCGGATGCCTTTGGTGCCTTCGCCGCACAGGCGATATCCCGCCGTGCGGTTGTCGAGGCTCCAGATCGCCTTGGTGGGCGCAAACGTGCCGGCCATGAAGCGCTTGTAGGAATTGATATAGGGCGCCAGAAAATAGGTGATCTCGCTGGCATGGGCGAGAAGCCCGGCAACATAATGCCGCATCAACTCCGACATGCCATGCTGGGCGTCCTTGTCCAGAAACGCCGGGGTCTTGCCGTCGAGGCTCCACAGCGACTGGTGAATATGCGAGGAACTGCCAGCGGCGTTGTAGTTCCACTTGGCAAGGAAGGTCACCGCCTTGCCCTTCGACCAGGCGATCTCCTTGGTCGCATTCTTGATGATGGCGTGCCGGTCGGCCATGGTCAGCGCCTCGGCATAACGCACATTGATTTCCGCCTGGCCGGGAGAGGCCTCGCCCTTGGAATTCTCGACCGGAATTCCCGCACCCTGCAGACCCTTGCGTAGCGCCCGCATGACGTCCTCTTCCTTGGTCGTCTGGAAGATGTGGTAATCCTCGTTATAGCCGCTGGCGAGGTTCAAATCCTTATAGCCGCTGGCGCGGGCTGCGTTGAAGGTCTGGTCGAACAGAAAGAATTCCAGTTCGGTCGCCATAAAGGCCTTCAGCCCCATGGCCTCCAGCCGCGCCACCTGCTTTTTCAAAAGCGCGCGCGGCGAGTGCGGCACTTCTTCATGGGTATGGTGATCAAGCACGTCGCAGAGGACAAGCGCCGTACCTTCCAGCCACGGCACGCGCCGCAGCGTCGAAAGGTCGGGTTTCAGCACATAATCGCCATACCCCTTTTCCCAACTGGATGATTTGTAGCCGGGAACGGTTTCCATCTCCATGTCGGTCGCAAGCACATAGTTGCAGCTATGGGTTTCCTCATAGGCGCTTTCGACGAAGAATTCGGCCTGGAACCGCTTGCCCATCAGACGCCCCTGCATGTCGACAAGGCAGGCCAGAACCGTGTCGATGCGCCCTTCGGCGACATCCATCTTAAGCGCGTCGAATGTATAGCTCGTCATTTTGTCCGTTCCCTTTAATGTGGCGACCGGGCGGCCGCATGCGGCCGCCCGTTTGTTTGAGTATCAGGCCTTTGCAGCCGCCGCTGCCATGGCAGCCTGCTTGTGCTCCAGCGCGAATTCCTCTTCCGGCGACAGGATGAGGCGATGGCGTCCGATGAAGGCGAAATAGGCGATCGCCACGGCAAACCAGACAGCTACCCACAGCACGCCCTTGCTGAAGTTCGGATCCTGGATCTGGTAAAGCAGCGTGACGATGGCGATGACGATCGTCAGCACCGCACCCGGAATACCGAAGGGCGACCGGAACGGCCGCTCGATATGCGGCAGGTTCTTCCGAAGCAGGATGAAGGAAATCGCCTGCAGGATATAGGAGAACATCGCACCGAACACGGCCATGTTCAGAAGCACGCTGCCGATGATGCTGCCGCCCTGTTCCGCGCCCAGTGCGAACCAGATGACCAGCATGACCGCAAGACCAACGAGAGCGCCGGCGATATTGGCCACGAAGGGAGTGCGATATTTCGAGTGGGTGATGGAAAGTACGGTCGGGAAGTACCCGGCCCGCGACAGCGAATAGATCTGCCGGCCCTGCGCATAAAGGATCGTATGGAAGCTGGCGATCAGGCCGGTGAGCGCGACGATGCCAAGCAGCACCACGCCGCCATCGCCGTAGATCGCCTTGAAGCCATCCAGCAGCGGCTCAAGCGAAGAGCTGAGATGGAAGGCGCCAACGCCCGGCAGGGACGGATTGAGCAAGACGATCATGAAGGCCGAGACCATCAGCGTGATGACGCCGAGGATGATGCCCTTCGGCATATCGCGCTTCGGATCGACCGATTCTTCGGCCGCCAGCGGCAATTGTTCGATGGCGAGGAACAGCCAGACCGCGAAAGGCAGCGTGGCGAGAACGCCCGAAAAACCGAAGGGGAAGAACGAACCGCCGCCCTCCGGCAGCTCGACCGCCTTGCCATCAGGACCGACGCCGATGTTCAGCGCATAACGGGAGAAATCCATGTTCGGAATGGCGCTGATCCAGAAGAACACCAGAACGCCGAGCGAAATCAGCGTGATGACCAGTGTCACCTTGAAGGAAAGTTCCAGCCCGAAAACATTGAGCGCCAGAAAGATCACATAGAACCCTATCCACACGAAGGGTGAATAGGCTGGATCAAGCCCCAGAATGGAGTTCATATAGGCCGTGATGAAGGTCACGATGACCGCCGGCGTCAGTACATATTCGACATTCTCACAAAGGCCGGTGACGAAGCCGCCCCACGGCCCCATCGCCGTGCGGGCGAAGGAATAGGCCGCGCCGGTATGCGGCAGGGCCGGGCTCATTTCCGCGATCGAAAATGTCAGCCCGAGATACATGACGGCGATGATGATGCCCGCCACCAGCATGCCGCCCCAGCCGCCGGTGGAGAATCCGAAATTCCATCCGGAAAAATGCCCTGATATAACCGCCCCGACGCCAAGCGCCCAAAGCGACCACACCCCCGCATAACGGGAAAGCCCGCGTTTTTCGAAATAGGATGCATCAGCCTTCTTGTAGCTGACGCCCGATGATGAACTGTCCATGCCCTTCTCTCCTGATAAGAAAAAAACAAGCCAGTCAGCCATTATTGGCCGATTGTGCCCCAGTTTTCAGCGTTACGCGGGTGCTCCCCGCGCTCTGCCGCACGCACTGCTGTTCCCTTGCCGTTTCGCGTCTTCCCGGCTTCTCTGGCCGGCTTTGTTGAATGACGGCAGTCTCCTTTTGAAGCCGGCCCCGGCGTTTTCACCATCGACCGGCCCTTGCTCCCTCACTCTTCAATCGATGAGAGCGCCTTCCCCATAAGTTCGTGGAGGAAACCGGCAATGGTCGCCTGTTCCCCTTCATTGGTGATGAGATCGTTGCGGATTTCGATCATGACATTCAAAAGACCGTCCGGCAGCGCATGCAGCCGGAGCGTATGCGTCACACCGTCTTCCGGCCCGTAAGGATCGTTGCGCCTGACCGTCAGCGAGGCGCCTTCGGCACTCGCCAGCATCGCGTCCGCCAGGCGGCTGTCGCTATCGTGCAAAATGCCGATTTCAACCTCGCGGAACCGGCCGTGATAAACCGGCGTGAAACTGTGGATGGTCACCACCACCGCCTTGCGGCCGGCGGCCTGCCGCTCCGTGATGATCTCGCTCACCCGGTCATGAAACGGCACGTAAAGCGCTGACGTGCGCGCGAAACGTTCCGCTTCGTCGAGATCGAAATTGCCGGGAATATCGTAAATCTCGCTCTTCACCGGCATCGCGGACGGCGATTCGGGCGGGCGGTTGCAATCATAGACCAGACGCGAAAACCGCTGATAGACGAGCGTGGCGTCGAATTTTTCAGATAGCAGACGGGCAACGGCAAGAGCACCCGGGTCCCAGGCCGCATGGCTTGAAAGCACATCCGCCGAAAGACACAATGTGCCGTATTTCTGCGGAATGGTGGCGGAGGCATGTTCGCAGACGAGAAGAACATCGCCCTTCGCCGTCGCATTCTCGACGCCGACGGCCTGCCCCTCCGCTTCTGTAAAAAACCGTGAACGCACCGTCATGCACGACCCCGCCCGGAACCCGCTATCCCGCCAATGACGAAAAGAATTCTTCACATTATTGCGAGTGTCAAATGGAATTTGAAATTTTCTCTTCATTTTTCCATTGACTCGATGGCTGGCGCAGATGTTTATTTTAGCCATGCACCGGCAGAAGACCGGAAGGGGAAAAGTTTGCGCAGCACGACGGCCACCGTCTCGGATGTCATCCATGCCCATTACGACGCACTGACCCGTTCGGAAAAACGGCTGGCGGAAAGCCTGCTCGGCAACTACCCGGTTTCGGGCCTCGGCAGCATCACCACCATCGCCGAAAATGCCGGCGTTTCGACGCCGACGGTGGCGCGCATGGTGCAGAAGCTCGGTTATAAGGGCTATCCGGAATTCCAGGCGCATCTGCATCAGGAGCTGGAGGCGACGATCTCAGGCCCGGTCGCCAAACACGACCGCTGGGCGACCAATGCCCCGGGGCTGCACATTCTCAACCGCTTCGCCGACGCCATCACCGGCAATCTGCGCGATACGCTTGGTGATCTCGACACCGCCGCCTTCGACAATGCGGCAAGGCTGCTCTCGGACCGCAAGCGCAGCATCTATTTCGTCGGCGGGCGCATCACCGGTGCGATTGCCGAATATTTCTTCACCCACATGCAGGTGATTCGGCCGAAAACGACGCTGATGTCGTCCAATTCCAGCGCCTGGCCGCAATATATGCTGAACATGAGCGCAGGCGACGTGCTGGTCATTTTCGACATCCGCCGTTACGAGCACGACATGACGACGCTGGCCGAGGTGGCCAAGGCAAACGGCGTGCAGATCATCCTCTTCACCGACCAATGGACATCGCCGGTGGCCCGCCATGCGCTGCACACCTTCCGGGTCCGGATCGAGGCTCCCTCGGCATGGGACTCCTCCGTCGTCACCCTGTTCGTGGTCGAAGCCCTGATCGAAGCGGTGCAGAACGGCACCTGGGATGAAACCAAGGAACGCATGAACGCACTCGAGGGGCTGTTCGAACAGACACGGCTGTTCCGCAGGCCGGAAAGAACATGAAACTATCTAGCCGGCAACTTACTTGACGCGGATGCCGCACGCTGATTGGATACCTGTAATCGCTACCAGCACGATAAAACAGGATAATAGACCAAGCTGGGGAACATATCTGGACAATCGGACAACGAGGGGAATCTCCCGCAATTGCAGGCACAAAAGCCTGATAATGGCGGAAAACGAGTGTAAAGTGGCGGAATCCGGATAAATAAATTGCAATCCAGCCGTCACATTAGCTTCATTGAGACTCCGTATCAGCGTCCGCAATATGAGAACACGAAGAGGAGAAAAAAGTGATCTCTCACTGCCGCCGACTGCTTGCTACGACCACCGCACTGGTCATCGCCTCCACCGCGATTGCCGCCGCTGAACCGAGCGCTGAACTGATCGCTGCCGCCAAGAAGGAAGGCATGCTGACCACCGTCGCGCTGCCGCACGACTGGTGCGGTTATGGCGACGTGATCGCCGCGTTCAAGGCAAAATATCCGGAAATCACCGTCAACGAACTGAACCCCGACGCCGGCTCTGCGGATGAAGTGGAAGCGGTCAAGGCGAACAAGGACAATAAGGGCCCGCAGGCTCCTGACGTTGTCGACGTCGGTCTCGCCTTCGGCCCGCAGATGAAGGCCGAAGGCCTGCTGCAGCCCTACAAGGTCTCCACCTGGGCCGAAATCCCTGACAACGTCAAGGACGCCGACGGTTACTGGTACGGCGACTATTACGGCGTCATGTCGATGTTCGTGAACAAGGACCTCGTCAAGAACGTGCCGAAGGATTGGGCCGACCTGCTGAAGCCGGAATATTCCGGTCAGGTAGCGCTCGCTGGCGACCCGCGCGCCTCCAACCAGGCGATCCTCGGCGTTCTCGCCGCCGGGCTTTCCACCGGCGCAAAGTCCGGCAAGGAAGCCGGTGAAGCTGGCCTGAAGTATTTCGCCGACCTCAACAAGGCTGGTAACTTCCTTCCGGTCATCGGCAAGGCTGGCACGCTGGCACAGGGCGCAACCCCGATCATCGTCGCCTGGGACTACAACGCCCTCTCCTGGAAGAAAACGCTGAACGACAACCCGCCGACCGAAGTCGTCGTGCCTGAAAAGGGTGTTCTCGCCGGCGTTTACGTTCAGGGCATTTCCGCCTACGCACCGCATCCGAACGCTGCAAAGCTCTGGATGGAGCATCTCTATTCGGACGACGGTCAGCTCGGCTGGCTGAAGGGCTATTGCCACCCGATCCGCTTCAACGCCATGGTCAAGGCCGGCAAGGTTCCGCAGGAACTGATCGACAGCCTGCCGCCGGCAGCAGCCTATGAAAAGGCGATCTTCCCGACACTCGAGGAAGTTGATGCCAACAAGGCTGCCGTCACCGGCGGCTGGGACAAAGTCGTCGGCGCAAACGTGAAGTAAACTGCTGAAAACGCACCCCGGCCAATCGAAAGCCGGGGTGCTTCTTTAAAAGCATTTCCAGTAAAAGTGCGTCGCGGTTTTACGTCCGGAAAATGCGCAAGACAAAAATCGAGCGCGCGTCCGACATTTCCGTTTTAACCGGATGTGCTCGAGAAAGACCTTTAGAGACAGACCGTTTCGAAAACGGCGTTTGGGGACAAGGCATGCCATCAACCAACACCGGCGGACCATCCGACGCGGGCAGAAAGTTGCCGCTGAACTGGATAGGCGTCGTACCTTTTGCCGTCTTTGTTATGCTGTTCCTGATCCTGCCGACGATGAAGATCGTCATCGGCGCGTTTCAGCAAACGGACGGCAGCTTCACGCTTGATAACATTGCCGGGCTTTTCACCTCTTCGATCCTTGCTGCCTACTGGATCTCGATCAAGATCAGCCTCGCCTCCGCGGCGCTGGGCTGCCTGATCGGTTTTGCCGTGGCCGCAGCCGTCGTTTTGGGTGGCCTGCCGCAACGTATCCGCGGCCCGCTTCTCACCTTTTCCGGTGTCGCCTCGCAATTTGCCGGCGTGCCGCTCGCCTTCGCCTTCATCGCCACACTTGGCCCGGTCGGCCTGCTCACCGTCTTCCTGAAGACGCAGATCGGCATTGATCTGAGGCTCCTCGGTTTCAACATCCTGTCTTTCTGGGGCCTGACGGTCACCTATCTGTTTTTCCAGATACCACTGATGATCCTGATCATCACACCGGCGCTGGACGGGCTGAAGCGTGAATGGCGTGAGGCGGCCGAAATTCTCGGCGCCACCGGCCTGCAATATTGGCGCATGGTGGCTTTCCCGATCCTGTTGCCGTCGCTGCTCGGCACCATGTCACTGCTGTTTGCCAATGCCTTCGGCGCAGTGGCCACCGCGATCGCGCTCACCGGCTCCTCGCTCAACATCGTGCCGATCCTGCTCTTCGCGCAAATCCGCGGCGACGTTCTGGGCAATCCGCATCTGGGTTACGCGCTCGCCTTCGGCATGATCGTCCTGACCGGCATCGCTAATGCACTTTATATCTGGCTGCGCGCCCGCAGCGAAAGGTGGCTGAAATGAAGCGTTTCTTCGCCTGGGGCGCGCTGGCATTCGGCCTGCTTTATTTCGCTCTGCCGCTGATTGGCATGACCAACTTTTCGCTGAAGATGCGGCGCGGCGAATATTCCTTCGACGCCTATGGCAAGGTGCTCACCGATCCGCGCTTTCAGGAAACCTTCAGCTATTCGGTGGTGATGGCGCTGTTCACCATCGTTTTCGGGGTTCTTCTGGTGGTGCCGACAGCCTATTGGGTGCGTCTGAAACTGCCGGGCCTGCGCCCCTATATCGAATTCATCACGCTGCTGCCGCTGGTCATTCCGGCCATCGTCATCGTGTTCGGTTATATCAGGCTCTACAACACCTCGAGCTGGTTACCGCTGACCGGCACGACCTTCGGCACCAACCTGCTTTTGATGTTCGGTTATGCCACGCTTGCCCTGCCCTATATGTACCGCGCCGTCGACACGGGTCTTAGAACCATCGACGTCTCGACGCTCACGGAAGCGGCGCAGAGCCTTGGCGCGGGCTGGACGACCATTCTGTCGCGCATCATTCTGCCCAATGTACTGGTCGCCGTGCTTTCGGGCGCGTTCTTGACCTTCGCCATCGTCATCGGTGAATTCACCATGGCGGCCCTTTTGAACCGCCCGGCCTTTGGCCCCTACATGCAGCTGCTTGGCGCCAACCGCGCCTATGAACCGGCCGCACTTGCCGTGATTTCCTTCGGCATCACCTGGGGTTGCCTCGGTCTGATCCAACTCGTTTCCCGCTATCAGAAGGGCGCGCCTCCCAAGGCCTGAGGACAAGATTTTCATGAGCTTTTTGACACTTAGCAACATCAAGAAATCCTTCGGCTCCGTGCAGGTCGTGCATGATTTCAACATGGCCATCGAAAAAGGCGAATTCGTCTCCTTTCTCGGACCATCGGGCTGCGGCAAGACCACCGTGCTGCGCATGATCGCCGGTTTCGAAATCCCGACCGGCGGATCGATCGTCATCAACGGCAAGGACCAGACGACGCTCAGACCGAACCAGCGTAATATCGGCATGGTGTTCCAGGCCTATGCCCTGTTCCCGAACATGAATGTATATGAAAACGTCGCCTTCGGTCTCAAAGTCGCCGGCAAGCCAAAAGCCGAGATCGATACCCGCGTGAAGGAAATGCTCCAGCTCATCCATCTGGAACATCTGGCGGACCGTTATCCCTATCAGATGTCGGGTGGCCAGCAGCAGCGCGTGGCGCTTGCCCGCGCGCTTGCGCCGAAGCCGGAAGTGCTTCTGCTGGACGAGCCGCTCTCCGCGCTCGATGCCAAGATCCGTGTCTCGCTGCGTGAGGAAATCCGCCAGATCCAGCAGAAACTCGGCATCACCACCATTTTCGTGACCCACGATCAGGAAGAGGCCCTGTCGATATCCGACCGCATCGTCGTGATGAATGGTGGCCGTGCCGACCAGATCGGTTCGCCCTTCGATATCTACAACAAACCCGCCACCCGCTTCGTCGCGTCCTTCGTCGGCACGTTGAACCTCATCGACGCCACCGTGGTGGATTCCTCGTCCAATGCCATCCGTGTCGGAGAGCAGCAGATCGCCCTGCCCAAGCCGGTAGATGCGGCGAATGGCGAAAAAATCACGCTGGCGCTTCGCCCCGAAGCAGGTTCCCTCGGCAGCGATGCGAAAGGCGACGTTGCCATTTCCGGCCTCGTCACCTCCAGCCAGTTCCTCGGCTCCGTCATCCGCACCCGCCTTGATCTGGGCGGTTCGACGCTGTCCTTCGACATGTTCAACGATCCCGGCACAGCGCCGCCCGCTGTCGGTGAGCAGGTGACACTGAAATTCGCAGCCGGCGACCTGATGCTCATCAAGGACTGAAGCGCTTCTCCTGACGTAAAACGGCTTCGCACTTTTGCTGAAAATGCTCTAGAGCAGGTTGGGATTTGAACCTGCGGACCAATGATGTGAGGCCATGATGCGCGCGCTTTATTACGAACGATTCGGCGAGACCCCTGTAGTCGCGTCCCTGCCCGATCCGGAACCGAGCGATGGCGGCGTGGTGATTGCGGTGAAGGCAACCGGCCTCTGCCGCAGCGACTGGCATGGCTGGATGGGACATGACACGGATATCCGCCTGCCACATGTCCCCGGCCACGAGTTCGCCGGCGTCATCTCCGCCGTCGGCAGAAACGTCACCCGATTCAAGACGGGTGATCGCGTTACCGTGCCCTTCGTCTCCGGCTGCGGCCATTGCCATGAGTGCCGCTCCGGCAACCAGCAGGTCTGCGAAACGCAGTTCCAGCCCGGCTTCACCCATTGGGGTTCCTTCGCCGAATATGTCGCCATCGACTATGCCGATCAGAACCTTGTGCACCTGCCGGAATCGATGAGTTATGCCACCGCCGCCGGTCTCGGTTGCCGTTTCGCCACCTCCTTCCGGGCGGTGACGGATCAGGGACGCCTGAAGGGCGGCGAATGGCTGGCGGTCCACGGCTGCGGCGGTGTTGGCCTCTCCGCCATCATGATCGGCGTAGGTCTTGGCGCACAGGTCGTCGCCATCGACATTGCCGAAGACAAGCTCGAACTCGCCCGGACGTTGGGTGCAACCGCAACCATCAACAGCCGCTCCGTTGCCGATGTCGCCGAAGCGGTCCGCGACATCACCGGTGGCGGCGCGCATGTGTCGGTGGATGCGCTTGGCCATCCACAGACCTGCTGCAATTCCATCAGCAACCTGCGCCGGCGCGGACGCCATGTGCAGGTGGGGCTGATGCTGGCCGACCATGCCATGCCGGCCATTCCCATGGCCCGGGTGATCGCCCATGAGCTGGAGATCTATGGCAGCCACGGCATGCAGGCATGGCGTTACGAGGACATGCTGGCCATGATCGAAAGCGGCAGGCTTGCGCCGGAAAAGCTGATTGGCCGCCATATCTCGCTGACCGAAGCGGCCGTCGCCCTGCCCGGAATGGATCGGTTCCAGGAGAGTGGAATCAGCATCATCGACCGGTTCGAATAGTACCGGTCGAAGCCATTCGGCTTCGCTTCACTTGTTCCTGCGCCCAAAAGCCCGTGCCGTGCCGTCTGTCGGCGGCGAGGACTCCACCGGCGGTGGCGCCGGGCGGGCAGCAACGGAATCTGTCCTCGGCTGGCTGTACTGACGTCTCACCAGCCGCTTCTTGCGACCTTTGAGTGGATCGTAAGGCTCTGCCGCCTGCCCTTTGTCAGTGTCGACGAGCATTGTCAGCAATCGCCAGAACCACCGGACGGCGTCCAGCCCCTTAAGGACGACCAGAAAAAAGCCGACCACCAGCACGACGAAAAAAATAGCCAGATTCCAGCGCTCATTCTGCTTTTCGCGGGCTGCGCGTTCCAGGCGGTGCTGGATCGTCGGATCGAAACCAAGCCTGGTCTTCAAGCGCGCAACATCGGCATCACTGAGCCTAGTATAACGGTCGCCATAATACAGAACATAACCGCTGCCACTGTCGCTGTTCAGAAAACCGAGATCGAGCGTGTTTCCCTCCGCCAGAAAAGCGGGGGTATTCGGCAAATCGTAGACGAGAGCAATCGTCTCGCCGCCACCGGATTCGGAGATGGCGAATAAACGATCCTTCCGCGCTTCAGCCACACTCGCGAATATCACGGAAAACAAGGCTGCGGCTGAAAATAGCGCTGTGTAACCCATCCATTCCTCAAAATAGAAAAAAGAATGAACAACTAATAGAATATCTCGCTTAAACTGACATTTACATCGGAATTATAGTTTTAACAATACCATATATATTTATGGTAGATCGAATAGACGTGATTATTTATTTTAAATACCTGAATTATTATTTCACGCCTCTCTAAATAACCACAAGATTCAACACGGTGGAGCATACTGAATGGGCCGTTGGCGCGGGCCACGCGACGGGTTAAGCTCCGGCCACACTCACCCGCTCCGGTGCACGGGCCTCGAACAGGCCTCCGGGCGAAACATCTCCGGACAGGATAAATATTGGCAAGGACTGCGACATGCTGTTTCTCGACAGCGTAGCCATGAAGGAAAAGCCGGAGGGACGGGAGGAATATCCTTTTTCCGTTCCGGCCATGCGCCATCTGGAACGCCTCGAATTCAAGACACCGATCACCTTTTTCGCCGGCAATAACGGTTCCGGCAAATCGACATTGCTGGAAGGGCTGGCGGCGGGAATGACGGCCTATGCCATCGGCAATCATGGCGAGGTCAAGGGTGACCTCTATCTCCAGCACGCCGAGACCGTGGCGAAGGCCTTCTATTTCGCCCGCAAGAAATATCCGAAGATACGCATGTTTCTGCGCGCCGAAGATTTGCTGGGCTATATCCGCCGGCAGAACGAGGATGCGCTGGACGATTTTCGCTGGGAGCGGGAAAAGGCCCTGAAGAAAGGCGAGGATTTTCCCGAGGAAACGCCGGAGACCTTTCGCGGGATTGTCAGGAACAACAGCCTCGACCGACGGTCACATGGTGAAGGCTTCCTCGATATCATGCACCGGCGGCTGCACGGCGCCGGCCTTTATTTTCTCGACGAACCGGAAAGTCCGCTTTCGCCGCAAAAGCAGCTGGAACTGGCGGCAATCATCCGCCAAGCGGCCGATGGCGGCGGGCAATTGATCATCGCCACCCACTCACCCGTGCTTTTAGCCATTCCAGAGGCGACGATTTATTATTTCGATGAGGATGGCATTACAGAACGGCTCTATGACGAACTGGAAAACATCGCCTTTCTGCGCCGCTTTCTCGATCGTCCGTCGAAATACCTCGACGATTGAGGATCGATAAGGCTTGAAATCCCGCCGCGCTTGCCGCATTCCCATAAGTAATACGTAATTTAGAAAAGAAGCAGGCTCATGTCTCCCACCACCACACCGGCGGCGGCCCGTCCCCTCAACAGCCAGGATTTCAGAACGCTCGGTCTTTCGGCCCTCGGCGGCGCGCTCGAATTTTACGACTTCATCATTTTCGTATTTTTCGCCACCGTCATCGGCCATCTGTTTTTCCCGCCGGAAATGCCGGACTGGCTGGTGATGATCCAGACCTTCGGCATCTTCGCCGCCGGTTATCTGGTGCGGCCGCTGGGCGGCATCGTGCTGGCGCATTATGGCGACCGGTATGGACGCAAGCGCGTCTTCGCCTTCTCCATCCTCCTGATGGCGCTCTCCACACTCGGCATGGCGCTGATGCCGACCTATGCCACCATCGGCGTGGCGGCACCCATCCTGCTCATCATCCTGCGCATGCTGCAGGGCGCTGCCATCGGCGGCGAGGTGCCGGGGGCGTGGACCTTCGTTGCCGAACATGTGCCCTTCCGCCGCGTTGGCCTCGCCTGCGGTTTCCTCACCTCCGGGCTTTCGTTCGGCATCATGCTGGGGTCGCTGATCGCCTTTGCCATCAACTCGCTCTTCACACCGGAAGACGTGGCCGGCTACGCCTGGCGCATCCCGTTCCTGCTTGGCGGCGTTTTCGGCCTCATCGCCGTCTATCTGCGCCGTTGGCTGGAAGAGACGCCGATCTTCATGGAAATGAAGAAGTCGAAGTCGCTCACCGACAAGCTGCCGCTTGGTCTCGTGCTGAAGCATCACAGGCGCGGCGTGATCATCTCTGCCCTGTTGACCTGGGTTCTATCGGCGGCCATCGTCGTCACCACGCTGATGACGGCCACCTTCCTGCAGAAGCTCTACGGTTACACCCCGACGCAGGCCTTAGCCGGTACCAGCTTCGGCACGTTGTTCCTGATCTTCGGCGTCATCATCGCCGGCGCGCTGATCGACCGCATCGGCTCCGGCATCTTCTTCATGGGCGCCAGCATCTTCTTCGGCATCGCCACCTTCACCTTCTACAGCTATGCCGGCACCTCGCTTCAGACCATGTTCGTGCTTTATGGCGTGATGGGCCTTTCGGTCGGCATGGCCGGCGCCGTGCCCTATGTCATGGTGCGGGCCTTCCCGGCATCGGTCCGCTTTTCCGGTCTCTCCTTCGCCTATAACGTCTCTTATGCCGTCTTCGGCGGGCTGACGCCGATCGGCGTAACGACGGCGCTTGCCATCAATCCGATGGCCCACGCCTGGTATCTGGTCTTCATCGCCGTCCTTGCCTTCGCGATCGGCCTCTACCTCTATCTGCGCGGCAGCGAGGTCGAAAGCCATGTCGGCATTGAGGAACTGGCGGCATTGCGGTCGTAAGCTCAACTGAAAACACAAAAAAGCGCGGGCAGGACCCGCGCTTTTTTATTTGTCCCGGCGATGCGTGAAACATCACGCAGCGCTGTCGATTTTTTCCTCGCCGTTGGTTGGCACGTAGTTGAGCACCGGCCCGAGCCAGCGCTCCACCTCTGTGACTGGCATATCCTTGCGGCGCGCATAGTCGAGAACCTGGTCGCGCTCCACCTTGGCAACGCCGAAATAATAGCTTTCGGGATGGCCGATATAGAGGCCCGAAACCGACGAGCCGGGCCACATGGCATAGCTTTCCGTCAGCTCCACACCCGCCGCATTGGTGGCGTCCAGCAGGGCAAACAGCGTCTTCTTTTCGGTGTGGTCCGGCTGGGCCGGATAACCCGGTGCCGGGCGAATACCGGCATAGGCCTCGCCAATCAGATCGTCACCGGCAAGAGCCTCGTCCGGCGCATAACCCCAGAACTCCTTGCGCACGCGCTCATGCATACGCTCGGCAAAGGCTTCGGCAAAACGGTCCGCCAACGCCTTGACGAGGATGGACGAATAATCGTCATTGGCCCGCTCGAAGCGCTCGGCAATCGCCACCTCTTCGATACCCGCCGTCACCACGAAACCGCCGACATAATCAGCAACGCCGCTTTCGACAGGCGCGACGAAGTCGGACAGCGCCACGTTCGGACGGCCATCGCGCTTGGAAAGCTGCTGGCGCAGCGTGAAGAAGGTGGCAAGCTCTTCGCCGCGGCCTTCATCCGTAAACAGCCTGATATCGTCACCCACGGCATTGGCCGGCCAGAAGCCGATCACCGCGCGTGGTCGGAACCACTTTTCCTCGATGATCTTCGCAAGCATGGCCTGCGCATCGGCATAAAGCTGCCGCGCCGCCTCGCCCTGCTTTTCGTCTTCAAGGATCGCCGGGAAGCGGCCCTTCAATTCCCAGGTCTGGAAGAACGGCGTCCAGTCGATGTAACGGGAAAGCTCCTCCAGATCATAGGTCTCGAACACCCTGGTGCCGAAGAACTGCGGCTTGACGACGCTGTAGCTCGACCAGTCGATCTTGTGCGCATTCTCCCGGGCGCGGGAAAGCGGCAGACGCTGCTTTTCGCGCTCGTTGCGGGCATGGGCTTCCGCCACCTTGGCATATTCGGCTCGGATGCCGTCGATATAAGCGGGCTTCTGGTCGGCCGAGAGAAGCGCGGACACGACACCCACCGCACGCGAGGCATCGGTGACATAGATCGCCTGCCCCTGCTCGTAACGCGGATGGATTTTTACCGCCGTATGCACACGGCTGGTCGTTGCACCGCCGATCAGCAGCGGTATGTCGAAACCCTGCCGTTCCATTTCGGCCGCCACATGCACCATCTCATCCAGCGACGGCGTAATGAGACCGGAGAGGCCGATCACATCTACCTTTTCGGCGATCGCCGTTTCGAGGATTTTCGTCGTCGGCACCATCACGCCGAGATCGATGATCTCGTAATTGTTGCAGGCGAGAACGACGCCGACGATGTTCTTGCCGATATCGTGCACATCGCCCTTCACGGTCGCCATTAGCACCTTGCCGGCAGCACTGCGCTCGGAACCGCCATTCAGGCGCTTTTCCTCTTCCATGTAAGGCAGCAGAACGGCAACGGCCTGTTTCATTACACGGGCGGATTTCACCACCTGCGGCAGGAACATCTTGCCGGAACCGAACAGGTCACCCACCACATTCATACCGGCCATCAGCGGCCCTTCGATGACATGCAGCGGGCGGGCGGCCTGCTGGCGCGCCTCTTCCGTGTCAGCCTCGATATAGTCGGTAATGCCGTTGACCAGAGCATGCTCCAGCCGCTTTTCAACGGGAAGCTCGCGCCAGGAAAGGTCCTGAGCCTTCGCCTGTTTTTCACCCGTACCACGGAAACGCTCTGCCACCTCAAGCAGCCGCTCCGTCGCATCGTCGCGGCGGTTCAGCACCACATCTTCGCAGGCCTCGCGCAGTTCCGCATCGATATTGTCGTAAACCGCAAGCTGGCCGGCGTTAACGATGCCCATATCCATGCCGACCTGAATGGCGTGGTAGAGGAACACGGCATGCATCGCCTCCCGCACCGGCTCGTTGCCGCGGAAGGAGAAGGACAGGTTGGAAACGCCCCCGGAAATATGCGTGAGCGGCATGGTTTCGCGGATGGTCTTGGTCGCCTCGATGAAGTCCACGCCGTAATTATTGTGCTCCTCGATACCGGTCGCCACCGCAAACACGTTCGGATCGAAGATGATGTCTTCCGGAGACAGACCGGCCTTTTCGGTCAGCAGCTTGTAGGCGCGCGCGCAGATTTCCACCTTGCGCTGATAGGTGTCCGCTTGCCCGACCTCGTCAAAGGCCATGACGACAACCGCCGCACCGTAATTATGAACGAGACGCGCCTGCTGGAGAAACTTCTCCTCGCCTTCCTTCAGCGAAATCGAATTTACGATCGACTTGCCCTGCACGCATTTCAGGCCAGCCTCGATGATCTCGAATTTCGACGAGTCGATCATCACAGGCACGCGGGCGATATCAGGCTCGGCGGCGATGAGGTTCAGGAACTCGACCATCGCCTTTTCGGAATCGATCAAGCCCTCATCCATGTTGATGTCGATGATCTGTGCGCCGTTTTCCACCTGATCACGGGCAACCGCCAGCGCCGCCGTATAGTCGCCGGCGGTGATGAGCTTGCGGAAGCGGGCGGAGCCGGTAACGTTGGTGCGCTCGCCGACATTGACGAAGGGAATGTCCTTGGTCAGCACAAAAGGCTCAAGGCCCGACAGCGACATGAACGGCTTGTGTTCAGGAATTTCGCGCGGCTTGTAACCCTTCACGGCCTCGGCAATCGCCCGGATATGTTCCGGCGTCGAACCACAGCAACCGCCGACGATGTTGACGAGACCGTCACGAACGAAGCCCTCAACCTGGCGCGCCATCATCTCGGGCGTTTCGTCATATTGGCCGAACTCGTTTGGCAGGCCGGCATTTGGATAGGCGCAGACAAAGGTGTCGGCCACGTCAGACAGTTCCTGCAGATGCGGGCGCATGGCATCCGCACCGAGCGCGCAGTTAAGCCCGATGGTGAAGGGGTTGGCGTGGCGCACCGAGTTCCAGAATGCCGAAGGCGTCTGGCCGGAGAGCGTGCGGCCGGAAAGGTCGGTGATCGTGCCTGAAATCATCACCGGCAGGCGAATGCCCTTTGCCTCGAAACGTTCCTCGCAGGCAAAGATCGCCGCCTTGGCGTTCAGCGTATCGAAGATCGTCTCGATGAGGATGATATCGGCACCACCATCGATCAGGCCGTCGATCTGCTCGCCATAGGCAATGCGCAGATCGTCGAAACTGACAGCACGGTAACCGGGATTGTTGACGTCAGGCGAAATCGAGGCCGTGCGGTTGGTCGGGCCGATGGCACCGGCCACGAAACGGCGACGGCCATCCTCCCGCTCGGCGCGCTGAGCTGCACGGCGCACGATCGCCGCCCCCTCGCGGTTGAGGTCGTAGACGGCATTCTCCATCTCGTAATCGGCCTGCGCAATGCGGGTCGACGAAAACGTGTTGGTTTCGAGAATATCCGCGCCCGCCATGGCGTAGCGATAGTGGATTTCCTCGATGGCATCGGGCTGGGTCAGGATCAGAAGGTCGTTATTGCCCTTCTGATGACAGGCGCAGCCGATAAAACGGTCGCCACGAAAATGATCCTCGTCAAAACCCAGACCCTGGATCTGCGTGCCCATGGCGCCATCGAGAATGAGGATGCGTTCGCTGGCGGCATCGCGCAACGCCTTGAAAATTTCCGCGCCGTCGCGCTTTGCCCCTTCAGGGCCAAACAGGTCGTCAAACACGGGCACACTCCTCATTTCGATTTGCAAGATCGCAAGCAGTCAAGTCACATAAAGATATGTTTATGTCAATATATCTTCAAGGGACAGACATGGCTTTGCGCCATTCCTTCACGTTACGAAATATCGCTGACAGATGACAGGTTTATACGGCAAGGATATAAGCCGAAGCAGCAAACCGCATGGAGGACGAGATGCCCGAAGACGATCACAACAGCCGCAACTGGAACACCCTGCCCTGGCACCGCCAATGGCTGGTAAAACAGGCAGAGGGACTTTTCGACTTCTTCCAGCACCGTGCCCTTAATCCCGCCGGCGGTTTCTTCGATCTGGACGCCAAGGGCGCGCCGCTACAGGCGAATGACCCGGTGCGCGGCATTCACGCCTCCGCCCGCATGGTGCATTGCTTCTCCATCGGCCACCTGCTCGGCCGCCCGGGCTGCGGCGATATCGTCGACCACGGCATGACCTACCTCTGGAACAAGCACCGTGATGGCGAACATGGCGGCTACTTCTGGCAGGTGAATGATGCAGGCCCAGTGGACGCCACCAAGCAGGGTTACGGCCATGCCTTTGTGCTTCTGGCCGCTTCTTCCGCCAAGACCGTCGGACATCCGCTTGCCGACCCGATGCTGGCCGACATTACCGAGGTGCTGGAAACCCGGTTTTGGGAAGAAAAACACGGCGCCATCGCCGAGGAATTCAATCGCGACTGGTCGCCCATCGATAATTATCGCGGCCAGAATTCCAATATGCATCTGACCGAAGCGCTGATGGCCGCCTATGAGGCGACGGGCGACAGCAATTACCTGACCAAGGCCGAGCGCATCGCCGATCTCGTCATCCGCCGTCGCGCCGGCGAACTGGATTTCCGCGTGCCGGAACATTTCGATGACAACTGGACGCTCGACAAGGGCTACCGCGGCAACGAAATGTTCCGCCCCTCCGGCTCCACCCCCGGCCACTGGCTGGAATGGGCGCGTCTCATCCTGCAATTATGGGTGCTCGGCGAGCGCCAGCACGACTGGATGCCGGTGGCCGCCAAATCGCTGTTCGTACAATCCATGGCGCTCGGCTGGGACCGGGAAAAGGGCGGCTTCTTTTATACGCTCGACTGGAACGACACTCCCGACAAGACGGCAAAGCTATGGTGGCCGATGTGCGAGGCGGCGGGCGCTGCCCACTTCCTCAACGAAAACCTGCCGGCAGACCCTTTCTACGAAGACAGCTACCGCCGCATCTGGAGCACCATCGCCAACAACTTCATCGATCATGAGAATGGCGGCTGGCACGAGGAACTGACGGAAGATCTGGTGCCGGCCCACACGCTGTTCCCCGGCAAGGGCGATATCTACCACGCCCTTCAGGCATGCCTCATCCCGCTTTTCCCGGCAGCGGGAAGCCTGACGAAGGTGATCAAGGAGAGCGGCGGGGATTATTGAGGTGCATTACGGGAAACGGATGCCAGCTGACGACGGCGTCGAAGACTTCTCTGCCGTCATGCTCGGGCTTGTCCCGAGGATGACGGCACGCAGAAAAGGACACCGCCAGGGTAAATCAAAAGGCGTCCCAAAACCCTCAAAACCCGATGGTTTCCTCGAAATCATCCCAGGACTGGTACATTTCGTAGCGCCCGATGCCGGGGATCGGCACGTGCCCGTAATAGGGCGAAAGCTGAAACTCGGCGGCGGCCTCGCTTTTGCCGGCCACAACAGCCACGTAAATGGCGGAGGCGAGCCCGGTGCGGTTCGCGCCGTGTTCGCAATGGATGAGAACGGGCTTTTCCGCATTGCGCAGCACCGCCGCCAGCGTTTCTGAATCCTCCACCGAGACCTTTTCGCTTGAGCTCAGCGGATAATCGACAAGCCGAATGCCGTTGTTTTTCGCAGCAAGGCTTTCGGCCTCATA
The DNA here is from genome assembly GCF_048298475.1 of Agrobacterium sp. El2ro-1b. NCBI lineage: Bacteria > Pseudomonadati > Pseudomonadota > Alphaproteobacteria > Hyphomicrobiales > Rhizobiaceae > Agrobacterium > Agrobacterium sp. El2ro-1b. Next base: position 1,850,445 of record NZ_CP103458.1, read on the forward strand.
CCAGCCCTCACGCTTTTCATCACGCAGGTTGATGATCGTCTTGATGCCATAGGCCTTGGCATAAGCGGCGATATCCTTGCCGCTCGGCTGGGCCGAACGATAGAGCTCGCCGGGGATGACCTCGTGAAAATTTCCGGTCAGCTGACCGATACCCATATGCGCGCCGGCCAGAACCGGCAGGACGACAAGGCCAATGGCCGTGATTTTCAGAAACTTCAGAACACTATACAAACCGTCAACCCGCGACATAATCGGATGGACGGGGAGATGGCATCGCAAATCGACGAAAACAAGTCAGCGGCTTTACCAGTGCCGGCGCGAGGCATTCCCCTGTCCGGTGAAGTCGCTGTGACACAAGGCTTTCCCGCGCGCCATTCAGCAGCGCTGAAAATTTTCAAAATCCCGTGATCGCAAAATGCCGTGGGAGCAGCTCAGTCGAATTCCGCGGAAATGACGGTCACCCGCCATTCCAGCCGCTGCGGCTCCACCCGTTCATTGTTGCGCAGCCGGAAAGACCGGCAGGCCGCGAAAGTCTCACCCGCCTCGATCCGCCTTTCGCTCACCTGATAGGGATCAAAGGCAACGGAGGCACGGAATGCCGGTTCAAAACCTTCCAGCGTATAGGTCAGCCGCTGCACGGCGACATTGTTGTCGTTGCGGAAGCTGACGCGAATGGGCAAGGCCGGATCCGCGCAGCTGGCATCGAAACTGGCGGTCGCAACGATATGCTCGAGCCTCTGGCTACCGCGCCGCCAGTCATAAATGACAAAGGCGGCAGTGGTCGTCCAGATCAGCAGCAGGCAGATGACGACGGGTTTGAGATGCCGCGGAAACGCAATGAGGGTGAGAAGAAGAATGGCGCTGAGAACGGCTCCGACAATCACGTCATTCCTCCCCAGCCAATACAAAACCCCATGCGACCTCATCCTCCCATGCCCTCACCTCGCAACGACCACCATCGTGGCGTGGTCGCGGCGGTATCATCTCGACCGCGATAATGCTTCCTGAGAGGCGGCGCGAAGCACCGGCATTATCACCGTCAGTTGCAACTCTATGGTCGCCTCCCCCGCTGTCAAGACAACCAAGCGTGACACCCGCTGATCGCCACGCCCGAGCTTCGACGGAACTGCGGTGGGAACCAAACGCCGCCGAAGACGTTCGCAGCATCAGAACTATAGAGCGGGGCGATAGAACGCCACGATCCGGGGTAAGGACGGCCGAAACGCCGGGAGGACAAAAGCGCCTCTTGGAACCGCCGAACCCCAACCCATATTAAAAGTAGCTAATCTATGCTATGGATGTCAGTCAGCTCAGGGAGAAAACGATGAAAACGCTGATCGTAACGTCACTCCTGGCCCTGTCGGCCAGCACCGCAATGGCCGCGGATGCCGTCTATGAAACCCCGGCCCCGCCGGTTGCGCAGGAAACCCTGCCGGTCTTCACCTGGTCCGGCCCCTATCTTGGTATTCAAGGTGGTGCAGGCTGGGCAAATGGCGATTTTTCGGCAGGCGGCCCCGTCGTCTCGGATGATTTCAACGGTGGCATTCTCGGCGCCTTCGCCGGTTACAATTACCAGTTCGACAATAACATGGTCCTCGGCATCGAGGGCGATGTGGATTATAACTGGAACGACAACGACTATTCCGGCATCAAAGTCGGCACCGACTGGCAGGGCTCTGTCCGTGGCCGCGTCGGTTATGCCTTTGATCACGCGTTGATCTATGCCACCGCCGGCTGGACGGCCACCCGCGGTTTTATCGAAACGCCCGTTGGCGACGACAAAGCTACCTTCAACGGCTACACGGTTGGCGCAGGTGTGGATTATGCCTTTACCGACAACGTCTTCGGCAGGCTGGAATATCGCTATAACGACTATGGCGACAAGGACATCTTCGGCATCAACACCGATTTCGACCAGCATACCGTGAAAGTGGGTCTCGGCGTGAAGTTCTGAGCCGGACCGCATAAGTTCAGTAAAAAGCCCGGCCACCCGCCGGGCTTTTTGTTGCGGGAAGCCTGCGCGGGCTGTGATGCCCATCGGAAGGTTGGAATATGAACATCGGGGCACTGAAACATTCACAGGCCGTTCACCCGTGCCATGCCATCATGCGGGCATAATGAGCCTCTATCTCCGCAAGCAGGCTTATGGAGTAGCCCCGATGAAAAAGATAATTCTTTCCACAATTGCTGCCCTGGTCGCCACCGGCAGCGTCTTTGCGTCCTACGGCACCGCTGCCGCGCAGGACTATCCCTATCGTCCGCGCTACGACCGTGGTTATGACCGCGGCGGCCCGCCCCCACCGCCCTATCGCGAACATCGCCGCCACAATGATGGCGCAGCCATCGCCGGCGGCCTCGCCGCAGGCGTCATCGGCGGCCTGATCGGCGGCGCCATCGCCAACGGCAATGGCGGCCCCCGCTACTACGAACCGCCACCGCCGCCCCCACCACGCTGCTGGTTCGAAGACCGCCGCGTTCCCAACGCCTATGACGGCGGCTGGCACATGGAGAGCATGCGGGTCTGCAACTGATCTGAGATAACTTCAGGTCTGGTTTGTCATATGCACAAGCCAGACCGATCTCCCAATGCGATACCACGCTTCCCAACCTGCGCAGCGGCAGGGATATCCTCGTAAGCATATGATTTCAGAAGAAAAATGGTGGGCCCGGAGAGACTCGAACTCCCAACCAAGCGGTTATGAGCCGCCGGCTCTAACCATTGAGCTACAGGCCCTTTCGGAAAAAATGATCCGAAACACCGGTTTCGCAATGGCTCGAATCCGGCAGGTCACGCTCTAACGCAATTTTTACAGCCCGACAAGCCAATCCTGCTTTCGCAAAGCAGTGTCGCCGTATTAGCTACACAATCTAAGGCAATACCCTTCAAAGGGACTCAATCAACGAGGAAACACCATGAAGACAAAAACGGCCCGCCTTTTCGCACTCACCGCATTGACCGCGGCGGCCATGATGCCGCTTGCCGCACAGGTATCTGCGCAGGAGGCTTCCCCGCGCGAAGCCACCATCAGTGTTTCCGGCGAAGGCCAGGCGGCCATCGCGCCCGATATGGCGATCCTCTCCTTCAGTGTCGTCAAGCAGGCGGAAACCGCAGCGGCGGCGCTGACGGAAAACTCCAAGGCGCTTGCCGATGTCCTGAAGGCGCTGAAAGAGGCCGCCATCGAAGACCGCGACCTCCAGACGAACAATTTTTCGATGCAGCCGCTCTACAAGCATTATGAGCCCAAGGACGGCGTTTACGTCGCGCCCGAGATCACCGGCTACCAGGTTTCCAACGGCCTGACGGTGCGGGTGCGCGATCTGAAGAAGCTGGGCGCGATCCTCGATACCTCCGTCAAGCTCGGCATCAACCAGGGCGGCGATATCACCTTCACCAATGACAAGCCCGAAGCCACGGTAACGGAAGCCCGCAAACAGGCCGTTGCCGATGCGATCGCCAAGGCGAAGACGCTGACGGAAGCCGCAGGCGTGAAGCTCGGTCGTGTCATCCAGATCAGCGAAAATTCGCAGCGCCCGATGCCGATGCCAGCCGGCGCGATGCGTGCTTCGATGATGAAGGAAGCCGACAGCGTGCCGATCGCTTCGGGTGAGAACAATTACAGCGTGGTGGTCAACGTCACCTTCGCGCTCGACCAGTAAGATCGACGGCGGCGGCACCCTGGTGCCGCCATCTTCACTTCCGCCACAGGCATAAAAAGAAATGCCCCTCGCTGCCATTCCGGAAGCGAGGGGCATTTTTTATCGATCTGCCATACGGGGATATCGACAGATCAATGAAGATCGCTGCTGTTAGCGGCGAATAACCGGGCAACCGCGCTCATTGGCGAAAACGATCCGATCACGGCCGCGACGGTCAAAGCCTGCTACCACGACACGGCGCGGCGACACGTCAACCACGCGGGCACGGCGAAGGCCCATGCGGCTGGCTTTTTCTTCTGCAAGCGAGGCCGAGCAACCGCGATGCGGGCGGTCCGGGCGGCCCCAACCGGGACGATGACCATAGCCATCCTGCACCTGAACCCGGTACTGGACATCCGGGCCTGCGGAAGCAGCCGGCGCCATAAAGGAAATTCCACCAATGGCGATGAGGGTAGCCAGGCCGGCTTTTGCAAAGTTGCTGAACATGAACTCACTCCGTTTGTGTCATTGCCGACAGGGAACATTCCCCGGCGATTGACGAGACCCTAAACCCGCCCGTCTGAATATCAGCAGAACCGAATGTTCAGCAGGCGTTCAGGGTGCTTAACGCGCACCATGGCGCTCTGGATCCGTATCTCAGGGCGAGATATGCAGCACAATTTCGCGGCGATGCGGCTGGTCACGGTGTTCAAACAGGTAAAGCCCCTGCCACGTGCCGAGCACCAGCCGCCCCTCGCTGATCGGCACACCGATAGAAACCGCCGTCAGCGCCGATTTGATGTGGGCGGGCATATCATCCGGACCTTCGAGTGTATGAACGATCCAGCGCATGGAAGGATCGCTGGACGGCGGCACGAGGCGGGAGAAAAATGTCTGCAGATCGTGCTGGACGTCAGGGTCGGCATTTTCCTGAATGAGCAAGGAGCAGGATGTGTGCCGCACAAAGATCGTCAGCAACCCCTCCTCCAGCCCTGCCTGCCTCACCATCGCTTCCGCTTCAGATGTAAACTCGTAGAGGCCTTGTCCGCGGGTTGCGATGGTTATTGTTTTTTGCGGCACATTTTTTCTTTCTGATAGTCGGAACAAAATCAGCATTTCCGACGTTTTGTGATGTCAAATTGTATCCAGCAACGTTAGGGATACATGAATTACGCAACAACGGCTTCCAAACCATACAACAAAGAAACCGGTTGATAGTTGCAAAGAACGGGGAAGGGCAGACCTTTAAGAATGATCGACTTTGGCTTCCCCTTTATTCGTCAAACGGCATTTCTTCATGCACTGGGTGCGAAAGACTGATTCATGGCATCCACTGACTATCATGTTGACCTGACCAATTGCGACCGCGAACCCATTCATATTCCAGGTTATATTCAACCGCATGGCTGTCTCATCGCCTGCGATAACGCCATGAGAATGGTGCTCCGGCATTCCCAAAACTGCGGCGAACTGCTCGGGCTTGAAGGCGATCTCAACGGCAGGACCGCCGAGGAGGTGCTCGGCAAAAAGCTCGTCCACGATCTCCGCAATGCGCTGACCGTCACCGGCAGAACCACCCGCCCCGCCATGCTGCCCGCCATGGAAACAAGCGACGGCCGCAGCTTCGATATTTCACTCCATCGCTACAAATCCACCACCATCATCGAATTCGAGCCCTCGGGCAGCGACGCGCAGCCGCTCGGCACGGCGCGCAAGATGGTGGACCGCATCCGCGAGGCGGACAGCGTCGAAAGCCTGATCTCCAGAACCACACGCCTGGTAAAGGCGACGCTGGGTTACGACCGGGTGATGATCTACCGCTTCGAGGAAGACGGCGCCGGCAAGGTCGTGTCGGAGGCAAAACAGCCGGAGCTGGAGAGCTTTCTCGGGCAATATTTCCCCGCCAGCGATATTCCGCAGCAGGCCCGCGCACTTTATCTCAAGAACACCTTGCGCATCATCTCCGATGCCAGCGGCATCCGCATTCCGGTCCTACCGGCTGTCGATGCCTCCGGTGAGCCGCTCGATCTTTCTTACGCGCATCTGCGCAGCGTCTCGCCCATCCATTGCGAATATCTCCGCAATATGGGTGTTGCCGCCTCCATGTCGATTTCTGTGATTGTCGATGGCGCCCTGTGGGGCCTGATTGCCTGCCACCATTATTCGCCGCGGGTGCTGAGCATGCCGGTTCGGATCGCTGCGGAAATGTTCGGGGAGTTTTTCTCCATGCATCTGCAGGTTCTGAAGCAGAAGCGCCGTCTCGACACCGTCAACCACGCCCATGCGGCGCTCGACCGCTTTCTGCGGCTTGCCGCCCATCACGCCAACATTGAAGAACTGCTGGTCGACAGTTTTCAGGATTTTGCCGATCTGATGCCCTGCGACGGCGTCGGGCTGTGGGTCGGCAACAACTGGCACGGCCATGGCGCAACACCACCGAATGATACCATTCCAAGGCTGGCGCGTTTTGTCGCTTCGGCTTCGGAAGGCAGGGTCTGGGCAACGCACGCCCTGTCGCAGGCCATACCGGAAGCGGAAATCTACGCCGGCACCGCAGCCGGAATGCTCGCTATCCCGCTTTCGCAGGTCAAGAACGACTATCTCCTGTTTTTCCGCAAGGAGATCGTGCAGAATCTGAACTGGGCCGGCAATCCGGAAAAATCTTATGAAACCGGCCCGATGGGCGACCGCCTCACGCCGCGTAAAAGCTTCGCAATCTGGAAAGAGACCGTCCGCCTGCAGGCCCAGCCCTGGTCGGAAGCCGACCGGGAAATCGCCGAAGCCGCGAGAATCGCGCTTGTCGAGGTGGCATTCCATCACAGCGAGCTGATGGCCGGCGAAAGAGAGCGTGCCGAGGTGCGCCAGCGCATGCTGAACGAGGAGCTTAATCACCGCGTCAAGAATGTTCTCGCCATCATCAAATCGCTGGTTGGCAATCCCTCGCAGGAGGGCAAGACCCTGCAGGAATATGTCACCGCTCTGAAGGGCCGCATCCAGGCCCTATCCTTTGCCCATGACCAGATCATTCGCGGCGAAGGCGGCGGCGCGCTGCGCGATCTGCTGGAGGCCGAATTGTCGCCCCATCGTTCGCCGGAAGCGATGGTGAAGCTTGAAGGACCGCAGATCACACTCGATTCCCGCGCCTTTTCGGTGATGGCGCTGGTTCTGCACGAACTGGCGACGAATGCCGCCAAATATGGCGCGCTCTCGCAAAATGGCGGGCAATTGCATGTGCGCTGGGACATCAACGAGAATCGCGATTGCGAAATATCGTGGCGCGAAACCCTGCTGACCACTCTGCCCGCGCCATCGCGCGCCGGTTTCGGCACGGCGCTCATCAGCCGCAGCATTCCCTACGATCTCGGCGGGCGCAGCACGATACGGTATTTGCCGAATGGACTGGAGGCGGAGATTCTCCTGCCGTTCCGCCATGTATCATCGGCTTCAGCGGCGTCCGAGCCAAAAACCGAGGCGGAAACCCTGCCGCAACCCAGACGTTACAACCGGGAGGAGCCATTGAAAGTATTGCTCGTCGAAGACCAGATGCTGATCGCCATGGATGTCGAGAACATGCTGGAAGATAATGGTATCAAGGCAATCGAAACCGCGACCTCATCGGCCATGGCGCTTGAAAAGCTGAAAACCTATCTGCCTGACGTCGCCATTCTCGACATCAATCTCGGTTCCGATACCTCCATCCCCGTCGCCCGCGAACTGCACCGCCGCGGCATCCCTTTCCTCTTCGCCACCGGTTATGCGGATGGCAGCATGGTGCCGGATGAATTTGGCAATGTGCCGGTTATCCGCAAGCCCTATGATGAGGATGCGCTAATGGCGGGAATTGGGGTTTTGGTGGGGGATACGGAACGGGTTTGAGCGATCTCGGGTAGGTGCTTCCGATGGCCGGTCGGTTTTCCGGAGACGCCTGCGAATCACATTCTAGCGTCCGGTGAACCCTCGTTTCGTTGCTTCACCCGGCGTAATGATATCCCCTATCTTAATTCTAAAGGCAGTCACTGCGTAGTTATCGACGTCTACCTCGCATTGAAAAGTGACATCGCGCCAGACGTCGTTGACGTTGAATGCACCGCCGGTAGCGTCAAGCACATTGCCAGTTATGCGTCCACCCGTGTCGGAAAAAGCGTACATGCCGCGAGTATCAGCGTAAACCTCCCTTATTTGTGCCAGCGCTTCGGCTTGGCAAAGTTGCACGATACGACGCCGTGGAGGAAGATCCCCGAACATCTGCCGTCTCAGCGCCGGCGTCAACAGAGCCGATGACAGCAGGCTCTTAGCCGCAGGAAGTTTCGCAGGCGTGTTTTCATTTACATCGGAGGGCTTTTCCTCAGACGGTTTCGCCTGCGGCACAGGCGGCTGGTCAGGCGGGGGCTGCTCGCTCGTCGGCGAAACCGCGATCTCCCCCTGTTCGGCGGAAGCCTTGAGATCGCTGTTGGCGGCAACAGGCGCAGGCTTTTCCTCAGCCGCTTTCTCCGGCTGGCTAGCTGGTTCCGCTGTGACCTCGCTCTTTTCCGCGTCTTCCGTCTTGCCGGGCTTGTCCTCTTTGTCGGCCTGCATTTCCTCCGGCCGCATGGAGATGGACGGCAGCGTCGCCTGCGGCTGTGGGACAGGTTTTACTTCTTCCTTCGGCGGTGCGGGCGGTGGTGGTGGCGGAGGTTGCGGTTTCTCCTCCTTGGCCGCCGCAGCCGGCGGCGGGGCAGCTTCTTCTTTTTTCTCCTCGGGCGGCGGCACGAGTTCGACGTTGACGCTTTCCGGCTCCTGCGGCTCGGCCATGGGTTCCGGCATTTCGAAAAAGAAGAGCGCGACGACGACAAGATGCAGCAACACGGAGACGGGCACAGCCCATCCTCTCTGCCGCCATTTGCCTGCCGAAACCTGTTGCATTCTGTCGAACCAAAACGAAGCTGAGCATTTCCAGTAAAGCGGAATGCTTGTTTTCACACATAAGGCTTGTCGCAGAGTTCGCCAGTGCGGGAAACAAAAAACCCGGCCTGCGCTCGCTGACCGGGTTCAATTTTGAAGGAAGCGGGAAGCTTAGCTGTCGAGGAAGCTGCGCAGCTTTCTCGAGCGGCTCGGGTGCTTCAGCTTGCGCAGCGCCTTTGCCTCGATCTGGCGAATACGTTCGCGCGTGACCGAGAACTGCTGGCCGACTTCTTCCAGCGTATGGTCGGTATTCATGCCGATGCCGAAGCGCATACGCAGAACACGTTCCTCACGCGGCGTCAGCGAGGCGAGAACGCGAGTGGTCGTCTCACGCAGGTTCGCCTGAATGGCGGCGTCGATCGGCAGAAGCGCGTTCTTGTCCTCGATGAAGTCGCCGAGATGCGAATCCTCTTCGTCACCCACGGGGGTTTCGAGCGAAATCGGCTCCTTGGCGATCTTCAGAACCTTGCGCACCTTTTCAAGCGGCATGGCGAGCTTCTCGGCCAGCTCTTCCGGGGTCGGCTCGCGGCCGATCTCGTGCAGCATCTGGCGCGACGTGCGAACGATCTTGTTGATCGTCTCGATCATGTGAACCGGAATACGGATCGTGCGGGCCTGGTCGGCGATCGAACGGGTGATCGCCTGCCTGATCCACCAGGTCGCATAGGTCGAGAACTTGTAACCACGGCGATATTCGAACTTGTCCACCGCCTTCATCAGGCCGATATTGCCTTCCTGAATGAGGTCGAGGAACTGCAGACCGCGGTTTGTGTACTTCTTCGCAATCGAGATCACGAGACGCAGGTTGGCTTCGACCATCTCCTTCTTGGCGATACGCGCTTCACGTTCGCCTTTCTGCACCATCGAAACGATGCGGCGGAATTCGGCGATGGAAATGCCGGTTTCCGTGGAGAGGTTCTGGATTTCCTGACGGATTTCCCGGATCGTGTTGCTTTCTTCGCGGGCGAATTCTTTCCAGCCGCGCGCGGCCAGATTGGTGATCGACTTCATCCAGTTCGGATCGAGTTCCGCACCGTGATACTGCTCGAGGAAGCTGTCGCGCTTGACGCCGTAGGATTCGGCAAGGCGCAGCAGCCGGCCTTCGTTCTGCATCAGCCGCTTGGAAATGTCGTAGAGCTGCTCGACGAGGCTGTCGATACGGTTCTGGTTCAGCGACAGCGACTTGACGGCCGTGATCAGCTGATCCTTCAGTTCCTTGTAACGACGCTCCTGGCCGGAAGACAGGGTGCCGGTGCAGGCGAGACGCGCCTCTACCTGCTGGTCCTGAAGCTTGCGCAGCTTCTTGTAGGTGTCGGCAATGGTGTCGAGCGTTTCCATGACCTGCGGGCGCAGTTCGGCTTCCATCGCGGCAAGCGAAAGATTGGACTCGTCGTCGTCCTCTTCTTCCTCTTCCGGCGGCAGGCCATCGCCACCAACGTCCGTCACGTCTTCGTCGCCGGTCGGCGCACGCAGCCTGCGGGTCTTTTCCTTCTCTTCGGCGGCCTTGCGGTCAGCCTCGATCTTTTCCGGGCTCTGGAACTGCGGAGCAGCCTTGGCTTCCGGCCCGGAATAGGTCGTTTCGAGATCGATGATCTCGCGCAGCAGCGTCGTGCCTTCGTTCAGTTCGTCGCGCCAGATGATCAGCGCCTGGAACGTCAGCGGGCTTTCGCACAGGCCCGAAATCATCGTTTCGCGGCCGGCCTCGATGCGCTTGGCGATGGCGATTTCGCCTTCGCGCGACAGAAGCTCGACGGAACCCATTTCGCGCAGATACATGCGCACGGGATCATCGGTGCGGTCGGTCGGTTCTTTCTTCTTGGCGGTCGCAAGCGCCGTGCCGCCGGACGGCGCCAGTTCGCCGCCTTCGGACTCCTCATTGTCGGAATCGCCGTCGTCTTCGGCAGGCGCGGCTTCCTCGGCATCCTCGTCCTCGATAACGTTGATGCCCATATCGGACAGCATCGCCATCGTGTCTTCGATCTGCTCGGACGTCACCTCTTCGGACGGCAGAACGGAATTTAGCTCGTCCATCGTCACATAGCCGCGCTTCTTGGCGGCCTTGATCATCTTTTTGACCGCGTCATCCGAAAGATCGAGAAGCGGACCGTCCGTCGCACCGTCGCGTTCGTTTTCTGCTTCTTCGTTTTCTTTGACTTTGGTTGCCATCTATCTCGTCGCTTTCCCTGACGCTAACACCTGTTCCGCCGCATCGCCGTCAGCCCCTTGAGCATCCAGCGGTTTGCCGCGAATCACTGTCAGACACCTAACGGAGTGATCTTTAATTGCCGATTAACCACGGCAGCCTCAGGCAGAATGCAAACACAGTGCACCCGGAAATGCTTGCTCATGCAATTTCTATCCGCCAAGGCTCATTCCACCTTACTATTCCTGAATTGGTGATTCCCGCTATTTCCCGCCCCGTCAAGCCTTTGAGGGCGAGACAGCCACGGAAATTCTCAAAAAAGGCCGCATTTCGCGGTTATCACCAGACTATCCCCTATTTAGGACGCTTGCCGCAAAAGGCAACCCCACACGTCTTTCTATTCTTGGCCGGCCCTCTCAGCCATGGCCGAAGGCCGGCCCCTTCACTCTGCCCGACATGACCCCGAAACCGTCAATGATCGCTTCCTGATTTTCCATGCGGCCGATTTCCAATTGAACTTCGGCAATCGCCCGCACCAAAAGCGTGCCGCGCTCGTCATCGGTCGCCTCGGCGATTTCCCGTTCCAGCTCCCGTTTCTGCCAGAGCAGAGATTTCGTCCTCTTATGCAGCGAAAGCGCCTGCACATAACCTTCGCGCGCATCCTCCATCGCCGCCTGTTCGGTCGCCGTCCACAGGCGCGCATTGCGCACCTGCTGATCCATGGTCTTCAACAGCGGCTCGAAACCGTGCTGCGACAGCCGGTCGATCAGCCCTGCCCGCGATATGTCCGCCGCACTCTCGGCCGCATAGGTCAACACCGTCGACCACAGCCGCTGCAGATCGCGGTTCTCGTAATCGATGGCGGCGATCTCGTCATATTCCTCCAGCAGCAACTCGGGATGGTTGACGATGGTGATGGCAAGAACGCTTTCGCGCAGAGACGGCTTGGTCTGATGCCCCCTGACGAGACCGGATTGCGTCAGCCGGTCTGAAATGCTGCTGGCCGGCGCAGACATCGCCCCGCCCCGCCCCGGCGCATTGCGCTGGAAACCGCGACCGGCACCCTGACCACCATCGCGGCGGAAATTCCCGCCCTGCGAGCCGCCCTGCTGAAAGCGCGGCTGGAAGAAACCGTTCAGCCTGTCGCGCATATCCTGCTGGTAAAAGCGGCGCACGGTCTCGTCGGCAATCACGGCAACGGTCTGGCGCAGGCGGCTTTCAAGCTGAGCCCGTTTTTCCGGCGTATCGAACGTGACGCCTGATGTCTCGCGGCTCCAGATCATCGCGGCAAGCGGCTTGGCTTCCGAAAGCACCCGGTCGAAGGGCGCGCGCCCCTCCAGCCGCACAAGATCATCCGGATCCTTGCCGTCAGGCAACAGGGCAAAGCTGACAGAGCGATCCGGCTTGATGTGCGGCAAGGCAAGATCAGCCGCACGGTTGGCGGCACGAATGCCGGCGCCATCACCATCAAAGCACAGAACCGGCTGCGGTGACATCTTCCAGAGGAGATCGAGCTGGCTTTCGGTCAAAGCCGTCCCGAGCGGCGCGACGGCATTTTCGACACCCGCCTGATAAAGCGCGATGACATCCATATATCCTTCGACGGCAATGACAGTGCCGCCGGCCGCCTGCGAGGCGCGGCGCGCACGCGCGAAATTGTAGAGAACATTGCCCTTGTGAAAAAGCTCGGTCTCGTTGGAATTGAGATATTTCGCCACCGCATCCGCCGCCATGGCGCGGCCGCCAAAGGCGATCACTTTTTCCCGCGACGACAGGATCGGGAACATGATGCGGTCGCGGAACCGGTCGTAGGAGACCGGCACGTTTTCATGCACCACCAGGCCGCAGGCTTCCATCTGCTCCTTGGCCACGCCCTTGCCTGCCAGATGCTCCTTCAGCGCATTGCGGCTGTCAGGCGCATAACCCAGCCGGAAGGTCTCGATGGTGCGCCCGGTCAGCCCGCGATCCCGAAGGTAAGCCCGCGCCCGCGCGCCGAGCGAGGTCTGCAACTGATCCTGAAAGAACAGCGTCGCCATTTCCATGACGTCCTGCAGCGAGGTGCGCTCGCGCTCGCGCTTTTCAGCCTGAGGATCGGGCTGCGGCATGGAAATGCCGGCCATATCGGCAATCTGCTGCACGGCTTCGGGAAAACTCAGCCCCTCAAGCTCCGTCAGAAAGCGGAAATGATCGCCGGAAACGCCGCAACCAAAACAATGATAGCGCCCCTTGCGGTCTTCGCAGTGAAAGCTCGGGCTTTTCTCGCCATGGAACGGGCAGCAGGCCCAATAATCCCCCCGCGGCGCATTGGTCTTTTTCTTGTCCCAGGACACACGTCGGCCGATCACATCGGAGATGTTCACGCGGTCGCGTATCTCATCGAGAAAAGAATTGGAAAAGCGCATGGGTTACCTGTTCGAGGCCAGTCTTTCATATAAGCGCATAACAGTCGCAATACAAAACACTCCGCAAACAATACCCGATATTCACAGGCGGCGTTGACAGCAGTGTATATACAGACGAATATACAAGCATGGTGCATGAGTGCCCGCAGACTGGAAACAGTATCGGGTGTCTCATGGACATTGTGATGAAAGAGTTCATCTCCTTTGAGTGGGATGAACGCAAGCGGCTGATTAACATCGAGAAACACGGGATCGACTTTCCGAGAGCAGCCAAGGCGCTTACGCAACCCCATCTGGAAAGTCGCTCCGATCAAAACGGGGAGTGCCGTATTCTGGCGATATGCACGGAAACAGACGATCTGATCGCGATCGTTTATACGATGCGGGGAGAGGTTTGCAGGATCATATCGGCAAGGGCGACAAGGAAAAATGAGCGAAGAACGTATCGTCAGATATTCCTTGGATGAAATCCGGGAGAAGATTGCCAAAGGCGAGGATCGGACAGACTGGGCACGCGTCGATGCCACGACCGACGAAGACATTGACCGCGCCACGCGTAACGACCCGGATTGGGCGGACTTTGAGGATATCGACTGGTCGAAGGCCCAAGTCGTGTTCCCCACCGCCAAAACATCCATTTCCATCCGTGTCGATCAGGATGTCGTGGATTTTTTCAAATCCACCGGCAAAGGCTATCAAACCCGGATGAATGCGGTGCTGCGCCACTATGTGCATGAGCAGAAAAAACGGCCGGGTTGAAAAAGGATCGCCGCCTTTGCGCCTGCTTCCGGCGAATTTATGGCAGCGCAACATCACCAAAAATTATGTTTTTGTAATTTGAGCGACGCGTTGCGACGATGTAAAAACGAAACACAGTCAAAGGCAGTGTCTGAACATTTCCATACATCTGCCGACACCCGCAGGCACGCCCCCCCCCCGAAAAGCCTGCGCGGGAGAGCATTTTGATCCGCCGGAATGCATCTTCGTCGGCAGAAAAAAGGCAGGGTAGCCATGGCTACCCTGCCTTTACTTTTTCAGAAGTGACGAAAGCTACTTCAGCAAGTCCTTGACGACACCGGAGGCCTTCGCAAAGTCGATCTGACCGGGATAACGCTCTTTCAGCGCATTCATGCACTTGCCCATGTCGCGCAGGCCGGATGCGCCGGTCTCGCTGATGACGGCCTGGCAGAGTTCGCGCACCTTCTCGGCCGGAATTTCTTCCGGCATGAATTCCTTGATGATGACGATTTCCTCGCGCTCCTGAGCGGCAAGCTCGGGACGGCCGGCGCCTTCATAGATGGTGGCGGACTCTTCCCGCTGCTTCACCATCTTGGTCAGGATCTGCATGATATCCTCATCGCTGACGGGGTCCTTGCCCACGCCACGATTGGCGATATCGCGATCCTTGACGGCCGCCTGGATGAGACGCACGGTCGAGGTGCGGCGTGCATCACGAGCCTTCAAAGCGTCTTTCAAAGTATTAGCGAACGTGTCGCGCAGCATTTCTTCTTCTCCTTGGGAAAGCGCATTCCGCCGCTTTTCGATGCGGAAACTTTCCACCCTGTTTTTCGAAACGACATAAACGAGCAAACAGGCTCAAGCAAATCAAATGCATAAGGCCTTGAATATACGGTGGTTTAATTCCACGTAAATCTTGGCCCTGTGGTTGACCGCTTGGGCTGCTTTCGTTATTTTCCGGCACCTGCACGAGATTTTAACGAAGGGTCGGAACGCGAGTTTTTCGCGCGCCCCTTTATGTCACGAAGCCTGCGACAAAAATGGCCCCTTACCCCCTGCCTTTCAAGAGGCGGGGTGCGAAGCGGCAGAAACGGAACGAGATGACCGAGACAGCGCCCTGGACTACCCGCAAACCGACCGCAATGCTTGTTCTTGCCGATGGCACGGTGATTGAAGGAACAGGCATCGGCGCAACCGGCAAGGTTCAGGCCGAAGTCTGTTTCAACACGGCGCTGACGGGTTACGAGGAAATTCTCACCGACCCCTCCTATCTCGGCCAGATCGTCACCTTCACCTTCCCGCATATCGGCAATGTCGGCACCAATGAGGAAGACATTGAAGACCTGACACCCGCCGCCCGTCGCGGCGCCGTCGGCGTCATTTTCAAGGCCGACATCACCGATCCGTCGAACTTCCGCGCCGTCAAGCATCTGGATGCCTGGCTGAAGGCCCGCGGCGTCATCGGTCTTTGCGGCATCGATACCCGCGCGCTGACGGCCTGGATCCGCGAAAACGGTGCGCCGAACGCGGTCATCGCCCATGACCCGAACGGCGTCTTCGATATCGAAGCGCTGAAGGCCGAAGCCAGGGCCTGGAGCGGTCTCGTCGGCCTCGATCTCGCTATCGAAGCGACATCCGGCCAGTCCTCCACCTGGACGGAAACGCCGTGGGTATGGAACAAGGGTTACGGCACGCTCGGTGAAGCAGATGCGAAATACCACGTCGTCTGCGTGGATTTCGGCGTCAAGCGCAACATCCTGCGCCTCTTTGCCGGTCTCGATTGCAAGGTGACGGTTGTTCCGGCCCAGACCTCGGCTGAAGATATTCTGGCGCTGAAGCCGGATGGCGTCTTCCTCTCCAACGGTCCGGGAGATCCGGCCGCAACGGGCGAATATGCCGTGCCGGTTATCCAGAACCTCATCAAGAGCGAACTGCCGATCTTCGGCATCTGCCTTGGTCACCAGATGCTTGGCCTCGCCGTTGGCGCGAAGACCGAAAAGATGCATCAGGGCCATCACGGCGCCAACCATCCGGTCAAGGACTTCACGACAGGCAAGGTGGAAATCGTGTCCATGAACCACGGCTTTGCGGTCGACGCCAAGTCGCTGCCGGAAGGCATCGAAGAAACCCACACATCGCTGTTCGACGGCACCAATTGCGGCCTGCGCATCGTCGGCAAGCCGGTCTTCTCCGTCCAGCACCACCCGGAAGCATCGCCCGGCCCGCAGGACAGCCACTATCTCTTCCGCCGCTTCGTCAACCTGCTGCGCGAAAACAAGGGTGAGGCAGCGCTCGCCGAGCGCTGATCCTTTAAAATCCGAAAGTTATATGCGGCTCGCTTTTTAGCGGGCCGTTTTCATTTCACGCTTCACCAAGAACACGAAGCGGATTGTCAACAGAACGGCCGCCGTCGAAAGACCGATCACGAAACCGAACCATACACCGCGTCCGCCAAAGCCGAGCGGAAAGGCCATGGTCCAGGCGAGCGCCAGCCCGATCGGCCAATAGGAAATCAGCGCCAGCATCGCCGGAATGCGTGCATCCTTCAACCCGCGCAGCAGGCCCGCCGTCACGGCCTGAATGCCGTCCACCAGCTGGAAGATGCCGGCAATCACCACGAGGCTGCTGGCATAGGCAAGCACTTCCGCAGCTTCCGGCAACTTCGGATCGAGGAACCATTTCGCCAGAAATTCAGGTACGGCCGCAAACAGGATGCCACCGCAAAGGGCGATACCGCAGGCAATGGCGTAGATCATGATCGAAGCGCGGATGAGGTTTTTGAAATCCCCCTGCCCGCGCGCCACGCCCACACGCACCGTCGCCGCCTGCGACAGGCCGAGCGGGATCATGAAGGCGATGGAGGCAAGCTGCAGCGCAATGCCGTGGGCTGCAAGTTGCACCGTGCCGATCTGCCCCATCAGGATCGAGGCGGCCGCAAACAGCGTCACTTCGGCAAGAATGGTGATGCTGATCGGCAGGCCAAGACGCAGCACTTCAAACAGCGCATGCCAGTCCGGCCGCCAGAAGCGCACGAACAATTCGTATTTCTTCGTTTCCTCGCGCGTCTGCACATAGGCGACGATGAAGATGAAGCTGAAGGCATTAACGATGATGGCAACAACGGCAGCACCATTCATGCCCATCGCCGGCAATCCCAAATGGCCGAAGACCAGCACATAGGCCATCAGACCGTTCATCACCAGCATGATGATCGTGACATAAAGGATGATGCCCGCGCGACCGATGGCGCTGACAAGCCCGCGCAGCACATAAAAAAGCAGCGCCGGCAGCAGGCCGAACTTGGCAATGGCGAGATAATGGCCGGTCAGTGCCGCAACATTGGGGTTCTGCCCGAGATAGACCAGAATACGTTCGGCATTGAAGAAGATCGGCAAGGCGAGCAGCCAATAGGCGATCGCCACCCACATGCCCATGCGCAGCGAACGGCGGGCAGACGTCGCATCGCCCTGCCCGTAGGCCTGCGCCACCATAGGCACGACGGCAACAGAAAAGCCCGAGCCGAAAATGAAGACGACAAAGAAGAACTGCCCGGCCAGCACCATGGCCGCCAGCTTTTCAGCCCCCAGCTGGCCAACGATGACCATGTCAGTGGTGTGGATGCCAAGCTGTGCGAGCTGTGCGCCGATAAGCGGAATTCCCAGCACAAGCGTAGCCTTGAAATGCGAAAACCACGACCCCGATCCGGAAGGAACGGTTCCTGCAACAACCGACGAAGACATTGTAATTCACCTGAACCTTGGCCGTTGCCCGCGAATTGCGCAACGGTAGCAGGCTGATGAATAAAATATTCCCCTCCTGCACGCAACCTTTGCAGATCAATGATTAAAATTTGCGCATATGAACGATTTCCGCAGCACATGATCGCAAACGGCACGACCTGGATAAATTTAGCCGAATTTTACCATTTCACTTTACTTATTAGAATATCACGAAGTTATTCTAAACCATAAGCTGCATGATGCAGAATATTCCCGCCTCCGAGGCATGTCTTTCCCACCATTTTACAAGATGAGCCGAACGGGTTCACCCGGATTCAAGGACGTGTAGCTTGCCTAAAAAAACCAGCCTCATGACGCGCATTCTGTTTGCTGCGTCGTCACTTGTTGTCGCCGCCTTCGCGGGCTTTTCTTTCTACATCGACAGCCTCCAGCACCGGGTCACCACGGAAGCGGTGGCGGAAAATATCGATTCTTCCGGCAAGCAGGCCGCGCAGAGCATCGCCAACTGGCTGAACGGCCGCATCATGCTGACCGAGACGGTGGCAAAGACGCTTGCCAAGCTTCCGGATGACGACGCAAAGCTGAACTTTCTGGAAAACGACGTGCTGACAGCGCAGTTCATGTCGACCTATTTCGGCAATGCGGGAACTGGCAGCTTCACCACCTTCCCGAAGACACCGCTGCCGGAAGGTTACGATCCGCGCAAGCGTCCGTGGTATTTGGATGCGGTGAAAGCCGGCAAGACGGTTCTGACCGAACCCTATAATGACGCCTCGACCGGCGGCCTCATCATCACCGCCGCCATACCCGTATCCATCAATGGCAAGCTTGCCGGCGTAACAGGCAGCGATTTCTCACTGGATTCGCTGGTAAAGATGATCAAGTCGGTGGATGCCGGCACGGATGGATACGCCTTCCTCGTCAGCAAGGACGGCAAGATCCTCATTCATCCCGATCCAAAATTCGTCGACAAACCGCTGGCCGATCTCTTCAAGGTCGATACGCCGGCGATTTCCTCCGCGATTTCCCAGACCGAAATCGATGGCAAGGGCAAGATCACGAGCTTCATCCCGGTTGCCGGCCTGCCTTCGGTCGACTGGTATCTTGGTTTCGTCGTCGATTCCGACGTCGCCTACAGCGCGATCGGCCAGTTCCGGCTGGCCGCAACCATCGCCACGGTTCTCGCCGCCGCAATCATGATTGCCCTGCTTGCCACCGTGCTTTCCCGCTTCATCGTCCGCCCCGTCACGCAGATGACGTCGGCCATGGAAGGTCTTGCCGCCGGTAATCTCGATGTCGGCATTCCCGGCCAGGAACGCACCGACCAGATCGGCTCCATGGCTGCAGCCGTCGCCGTGTTCCGCTCGAACGCCATGGAGCGCCTGCGCCTTGAGGGCGATGCCGAACAGAACCGCACGCTCTCCGAACAGGAACGCAACGAGCGCGAGAGAACGGCAGCAAAAGACGCGGCGGATATCCAGTTCGCGGTCGACTCGCTTGCCAAGGGTCTGGCGCATCTATCGGACGGCGATCTCAACTACCGCATCGACACGCCTTTCGTGACCCGCATCGACCGCCTGCGCGACGATTTCAACAATTCCGTCGCCAAGCTGAATGCCGCGCTCGGCACCGTCGGCCAGAATGCCCGCGCAATCGATGCGGGTGCCGGCGAAATCCGCCAGTCCGCCGACGATCTGGCGCGACGCACCGAACAGCAGGCGGCGTCCGTGGAAGAGACGGCGGCAGCGCTTGAGGAAATCACCACGACAGTGAAGGATTCCGCCCGCCGCGCCGAAGAAGTCGGCCGTCTGGTCGATCGCGCCCGCGGCAATGCCGAACAGTCCGGCATCATCGTGGAAGATGCCGTGCGTGCCATGGAAGGCATCGAAAAATCCTCGTCGGAGATCAGCAACATCATCGGCGTGATCGACGAGATCGCTTTCCAGACAAACCTGCTCGCGCTGAACGCCGGTGTCGAAGCCGCCCGCGCCGGCGAGGCTGGCAAGGGTTTTGCCGTCGTCGCACAGGAAGTGCGCGAACTCGCCCAGCGCTCCGCCAATGCCGCCAAGGAGATAAAGACGCTGATCAACGCCTCGACATCGCAGGTGCAGTCGGGCGTCGAACTCGTCGGCAATGCCGGCAAGGCGCTGGAAACGATCGTCCGCGAAGTGCAGGAGATCAACCGCCATATCGACGCCATCGTGACGTCGTCGCGCGAACAGTCGACCGGGCTTCAGGAAATCAACACCGCCATCAACACCATCGATCAGGGCACACAGCAGAATGCCGCCATGGTCGAGGAACAGACGGCAGCGAGCCACGGGTTGGCCTCGGAAGCGGCGGCGCTCAATGAGCTGCTCGCGCAGTTCCAGCTCGCCACCGCCACGCGGCGGCAGGCGGAATACGGGCGGGCTGCTTGAGGGCGTAAATTGAGGGCGGAAAAGCAACTGGCCGACGCTACAGCGGCCAGACATTCACCAAAACACTAGCCTCCTGGCGTCATCCTCGGCCTTGTGCCGAGGATCTAACCACGTCTCATTCAATCGACACGTTGCAGATGCTCGGGACAGGCCCGAGCATGACGGAGGAGAGGTTTCAGCCTGCTTCTCACCAATCTCATGGCCGGAGCAATCCGGCCATTTTTCTTGCCCACCCCGGCAATAGACCATTCCCGCCAATGCCACGATCCGCTAGAGCTTGATCGATCATGATCATGCGGAGGGATCTATGCTGGAACTGATTTGGCGCGGCATTGCCATGGGGATTGGCGGCACCGTGTATATGGATATATGGGTAATCATACTGCACCGGTTTTTCGGCCAGTCCGCGCCGAACTGGGCGCCGGTCGGCCGCTGGTTCTGGCATGTGCCGAAGGGTCGGATATTTCACGACAGCATCGCGACCGCCACACCCTATGAGCACGAAATGGCGCTCGGCTGGATTTCCCATTACGCGGTCGGTATCTTCTACGGCATCATTCTTGCCCTGATCGTCCCGGCCGCATGGTTTGCCAATCCATCCTTCGTTGAGCCTTGGATCGTCGGCATCGTCACGGTTGGTGCGGGCTGGTTCCTGCTGCAGCCGGGGCTGGGCATCGGCTGGGCGGCATCGAAGACGCCGAACCCCACAAAGGTCCGTATCCTGAACCTCGTTGCCCATACGGTTTTCGCACTCGGCATGTATACCGTGGCGCTTCTGATGCATTGAATGAAAAAGGGGGCTGAAAGCCCCCTTTTCCGTCTGATCTCTCAGATATTCGCCGAGAAAGTGTCGCAATCCTCGACACGACCATTTTGGAAGCCGCGCTTGAACCATTCCATGCGCTGCGCCGAGGTGCCGTGGTTGAAACTGTCAGGCACCACATAACCTTGCGTCTGCTTCTGCAGCGTATCGTCGCCGATCTGGTGGGCCGCATTCAGCGCTTCCTCAAGATCGCCGGTCTCGAGAATGCCCTTCTGCTCGGTGAACTTGCCCCAGATACCGGCATAACAATCCGCCTGAAGCTCCACACGCACCGACATCTTGTTGGCATCCGTCTGGCTCATCGACTGGCGGCGACGGTTGAACTCCGGCAGGACACCGGTGAGGTTCTGTACGTGGTGGCCAACCTCATGCGCAATCACATAGGCCTGCGCGAAATCGCCGGCTGCGCCGAACCGCTGATCCAGTTCCTTGAAGAAGTTGGTATCGAGATAGACCTTGCGGTCACCAGGGCAATAAAACGGACCGCTGGCAGCGGAGGCGTTGCCACAGGCGGAGGACACCTGTCCGGAGAACAGCACCAGCGTCGGTTTCTGATAGGTCTCGCCCGCAGACTGGAAGATACCGCTCCAGGTATCCTCGGTCTCCGCCAGCACGGTGCGCACAAAAGCCGTCGTCTCATCGGATGACTGGCCCTGCGGACGTGTGCCGGACTGCTGGGTTCCAGATTGTGTCGTGCCGCCGCCGTCCATCGACATATCTCCGCCGGTCAGCAGCGTCAGCGGGTTGATGCCGAGCACCCAGCTGATCAGAAGAATGACCAGAAGACCGCCGATCCCTATACCGCCGCCGCGACGCCCGATTGGCACGCGCATGCCGCCTCGGGAAAAAGGATCACCCGAACCCGCCGACATGCCGCGCCGGTCCTCGATATTGTCCGACTGGCGACGCCCTCTCCATTCCATATTTTTCTCCCGGCGAACGTCGCCTCAACAAGCTGCCTTATAACGGCACTATAATACATCTTGTTCCGGAAGAAAGCAGAGCAGGCCAACGGAACCTCTCATACGGTCCTGCGTGGTTGTTTCAATACCGTCAGAAACAGGAAGCCAAATACCAGTGCACCGGCGGAAAAGGCCACAAAACCGGCTTTTCCGTCACCGAGAACAACCTCATGCATGATGCGTCCGGGAAGGAAGGTGAAGCCGCCGGCAATCACGATACCGCCGAGATAAACGCTCTGCATGATGCGCATATGGCGTCGGATATCGCCGCGGCGCGCGAAATAGACCGATTGCAGACAGCCGTAAATGGTAAAGATGGAAAGCAGATGGATCGGGCTGAAACCATAAAACACCTTCAATTCATGGATGAAGAAGGTCGAAACGGATGTCGCGACCATCAGCACCACCCAGATCTTGCCTAATAGCCGGTGGATGGCGGTGCCCTTGGGACGCAGGAAAACGAAGGCGCCGAGAACGGCTGCGGGTATAACGGTGGCGACATGGAATTGCACGGCAAGCGGTGCGTCTAACAAAGGCTGGAATGACATGGGCGCTGCTTCGGCTCGGTTGAAATCACCGGCAATTTGGGCGAAACATGCGGACAGAAAAAACGGATTGGCGCCATCAGCAGGAAAACTTCGTGGATCACCCGTATCTGCAATCCACGCTTCGTGAAATGCACGCCATCCTGCAATCGCGCAGGCTGTGGCTGACATTTCTTGCCGTGCTGGCGATTTTCATTCTGACCGGGCCTTTCGGGACCAGCGAAACCATGAGCTTCGCCGATCGGCTGCTTTACTGGACGATTGTCCACGGGGGCGCCTGGATATTCGCCATATCCTTTTCGGTCATCGCCAATACAATCCTTGCAGGCGACATCGGCAACATGCTGACACGCATGATGATCGGCTCGCTGACGTCTGCACTGCCTATCGGGCTGCTGCTCACGGTCACCAATCAGATTTTCTACGGCAGGGAGATGGCTCTTGCATCGGTTCTGAAAAGCAGCCTCTCATCCCTGCCCCTCTGCGCGATCTTTTGCCTGTTGAGTTATCTCACGACCTGCCAGTCGTTCGAAAAAGTGGCGGAGGCTGCAACGGACATAAATGCAGGTGCCGATCTTGACGTGAACGGCAGCATCCCATTGCTGGAGCGGCTGCCGCCGCAAAAGCGCGGAGAGTTGCTGCGACTATCCGTGCAGGATCATTACACGCAAATCGTCACCACGCGCGGGCAGCAGTTGGTTCTGCTGCGTTTTGCCGATGCGCTGAAAGAACTCGGTCAGACGGCGGGCTTGCAGGTGCATCGTTCCCACTGGATTGCCGATGCCGACATTGTTTCCCTGCGGAAACAGGCCGGCCGTCTGCATGTCATGACGAGAGACAGCACGGAAATCCCGGTTAGCCGCTCTTACCGTGCTGCGGTGCAGGCCCGTTTTGCCGCGCTTGTCCCTGCCCGTTAAGAGTTTCTGTCGATTCCGGAATTTATGGGGTTCCGTTCTCAAAAACATTTGCCTATAAGCCGCTTCTAGCCTGAAAACTTTGAATTGCGCGCCCCGGCCGGTGATCCGTCACCCTGGCTGGTGCTTTGCGCAACCAAAAAGCGGAACGAGAGAGCCATGCCGAAGCGCCAAGATATCAAGTCCATCCTCATCATCGGCGCGGGACCGATCGTTATCGGTCAGGCATGTGAATTTGACTATTCCGGCACACAGGCGTGCAAGGCGCTGAAGGAAGAGGGTTACCGGGTCATTCTGGTCAACTCCAACCCGGCGACGATCATGACTGATCCTGGCCTTGCCGATGCGACCTATGTTGAGCCGATCACCCCGGAAGTCGTCGCCAAGATCATCGCCAAGGAGCGCCCGGATGCACTTCTGCCGACCATGGGCGGCCAGACCGCGCTGAACACCGCGCTTTCTCTCAAGCGCATGGGCGTTCTCGACCGCTACAATGTCGAAATGATCGGCGCCAAGCCCGAGGCCATCGACATGGCCGAAGACCGCGCTTTGTTCCGCGAGGCGATGGCCCGCATCGGCCTTGAAACGCCGAAGTCGATGCTCGCCAACGCAACCGAAATCAAGGACGCCGACCGCAAGACGCACGAAGCCGCCCGCACTGAACTCAAGGCAAAACTGTCAGGCGCAGAGCTGGACAAGGCTCTCGACAACCTCGAAAACCAGTGGAACCTCGGCGAGACGGACCGCAAGCAGCGCTATATCAGCCACGCCATGGCCATTGCCGCGCAGGCCATCGACGTCGTCGGCCTGCCCGCCATCATCCGTCCTTCCTTCACCATGGGCGGCACAGGCGGCGGCATCGCCTATAACCGCTCGGAATTCTTCGAAATCATCGGCGGCGGTCTCGACGCATCGCCCACCACCGAAGTGCTGATCGAAGAATCCGTTCTCGGCTGGAAAGAATATGAAATGGAAGTGGTCCGCGACAAGGCGGACAACTGCATCATCATCTGCTCCATCGAAAACATCGACCCGATGGGCGTGCACACCGGCGACAGCATCACCGTTGCCCCTGCCCTGACGCTGACCGACAAAGAATACCAGATGATGCGCAACGCATCGATTGCGGTGTTGCGCGAGATTGGTGTCGAGACCGGCGGCTCCAATGTGCAGTTTGCTGTGAACCCGAAGGATGGCCGTCTTGTCGTCATCGAAATGAACCCGCGCGTTTCCCGCTCCTCGGCGCTTGCTTCCAAGGCAACCGGCTTCCCGATTGCGAAGGTCGCCGCCAAGCTCGCTATCGGCTATACGCTGGACGAGCTGGAAAACGACATCACCGGCGGCGCCACACCTGCGTCCTTCGAGCCCTCCATCGACTACGTCGTCACCAAGATCCCGCGTTTCGCCTTCGAGAAATTCCCGGGCGCCTCGCCGATCCTCACCACGGCCATGAAGTCGGTCGGTGAAGTCATGGCCATCGGCCGCACCTTTGCCGAATCGCTGCAGAAGGCGCTGCGCGGCATGGAAACCGGCCTCACCGGTCTCGATGAAATCGAAATCCCCGGTTACGAGGAAGGCGAAGGTTCCAAGAACGCCATCCGCGCCGCCATCGGCACACCGACGCCGGACCGCCTGCGCATGGTCGCACAGGCGATGCGCATGGGAATGAGCGAGGAAGAGGTCCACGAAAACTCGAAGATCGATCCGTGGTTCATCGCCCAGCTCAAGGCCATCGTCGACATGGAGTCCCGCATTCGCGAGCATGGCCTGCCGCAGGATGCCGAAAACCTGCGCATGCTGAAAGCCATGGGCTTCTCCGACGCCCGTCTCGCCAGCCTGACGTCCAAGCGTCCGAAGGAAGTGGCCGAGCTGCGCAACAGCCTGAACGTTCGCCCGGTCTTCAAGCGCATCGACACCTGCGCTGCCGAATTCGCTTCGCCCACTGCTTATATGTATTCGACCTATGAGACGCCCTTCGTCGGCGCTGCCCGCTCGGAAGCGCAGGTTTCCGACCGCAAGAAGGTCGTCATTCTCGGCGGTGGTCCGAACCGTATCGGCCAGGGTATCGAGTTCGATTATTGCTGCTGCCACGCCGCCTTCGCGCTGAAGGATGCCGGTTTCGAAGCGATCATGATCAACTGCAACCCGGAAACCGTTTCAACCGACTACGACACCTCCGACCGACTTTATTTCGAGCCGCTGACGGCTGAAGACGTGATCGAGATCATGCGAGCCGAGCAGGAAAAGGGCGAGTTGGTCGGCGTCATCGTGCAGTTCGGTGGCCAGACGCCGCTGAAGCTGGCCGAAGCGCTCGAAAAGAACGGTATCCCGATCCTCGGCACCGCGCCTGACATGATCGACCTTGCCGAAGACCGCGACCGCTTCCAGAAACTGCTGATGAAGCTCGATCTTGCCCAGCCGAACAACGGCATCGCCTATTCGGTCGAGCAGGCCCGCCTCGTCGCTTCCGAAATCGGCTTCCCGCTGGTGGTTCGCCCTTCCTACGTTCTGGGTGGCCGCGCCATGCAGATCATCCATTCGGAAGGCCAGTTGCAAACCTATCTGCTCGATACCGTTCCGGGCCTGGTGCCTGAGGATATCAAGCAGCGTTACCCGAACGACAAGACCGGCCAGATCAACACCCTGCTCGGCAAGAACCCGCTGCTGTTCGATAGCTACCTGACCAACGCCGTCGAAGTCGACGTCGATGCGCTGTGCGACGGCGAAAACGTCTTCGTCTCCGGCATCATGGAACACATCGAAGAGGCCGGCATCCATTCGGGCGACTCGGCCTGCTCACTGCCGTCCCGTTCGCTCAGCAAGGAAACCCTTGACGAGCTGGAACGCCAGACGACGGCGCTCGCCAAGGCGCTCAAGGTCGGCGGCCTGATGAACGTTCAATACGCCATCAAGGACGGCACGATCTACGTTCTCGAAGTCAACCCGCGCGCGTCGCGTACCGTGCCTTTCGTCGCCAAGACCATCGGTGCGCCGATCGCCAAGATCGCCGCCCGCGTCATGGCCGGCGAGAAGCTTGATGCGGCGATTGCCGCTTATGGCGAGAAGCCCGACCCGCGCAACCTGAAGCACATCGCCGTCAAGGAAGCCGTCTTCCCCTTCGCGCGCTTCCCCGGCGTCGACATTCTGCTCGGACCGGAAATGCGTTCGACCGGCGAAGTCATCGGCCTCGACACGGATTTCGCGCTGGCCTTCGCCAAGAGCCAGCTCGGCGCTGGCGTCGACCTGCCGCGCTCCGGCACGGTCTTCGTTTCGGTGCGTGACGAGGACAAGGAAGGCGTGCTTTCCGCCATCCGCATTCTCGTGGAAAGCGGCTTCAAGGTGCTGGCAACCGGCGGCACCCAGCGTTTCCTCGCCGAACAGGGCATTAATGCCGAAAAGATCAACAAGGTGCAGGAAGGCCGTCCGCATATCGAGGACGCCATCCGCAACCGTCAGGTCCAGCTGGTCATCAACACCACCGACAGCAACAAGGCGATCTCGGATAGCAAGTCGCTACGCCGCGCAACGCTGATGCAGAAGGTGCCTTACTACACGACGATGGCCGGTGCGGAAGCAGCAGCGCTTGCCATCAAGGCACTGAAGGCCGGCAATCTGGAAGTGAAGCCGCTGCAAAGCTACTTCAACTAAGCGTTCTGCGGGGAAGCCCGCAAGTTCGAAAACAAGACGCTGCAGGTCGCCATGCCCGCGGCGTTTTGTTTTGCGCAATCCCGCTGCAATCCAGTTCCCATATCAAAACGACATCATTCTCACATGAGGCTCATGATGTTCCTTTGCATTCCAGAAAAACCCTCCCCCACCGCCGGCCGCGACGCTCCCCTGAATTCGAGGGTTAATTCATGATCGGACGTCCTTTAGGGCCACAGCGGGTGGCATTTCCGCTTCGGATCGAACCCGCCATATTGAACGCGATCCGCCAGACCGCGAGCGGCGAGTTGCGCAGCATCAATGCCCAGATCGAAATTCTGTTGAAAGAGGCCTTGCGACATCGCGCCGCTGCGGACGCAACGAACGAACCGACAGGCTGAGCAGACGGCTGCCATCTTGGGAAAACAGGCGCCGGCTTTTCCGCCTCTTACGCCGCCAGCGCCTCGCGAACGCAATTGCGCCCTTCGGTTTTTGCCCGGTAAAGCGCCCGATCCGCCTTTTCGGCGAGCATCTGGAGATCGCAGCGCATATCGCCTGGGGTGGCAACGCCGATGCTGATGGTAACCCCGACACGCAGACCGCCGCAATCGACCTCATTTATCGCAACCGCGTCGCGAATACGCTCGCCGATCATACAGGCCTTGTCCACACCGGCGCCCGGCAGGAAAATGATGAATTCCTCGCCGCCGTAACGCGCCAGCACATCGCCGCCACGGATGCTGCCGCCGATGCGGTTTGCCACTTCCTGCAGCACGCTGTCGCCGACAGCGTGGCCAAAACGGTCATTGATCGACTTGAAGTGATCAATATCAAGCAACATGGCCGCATCAGCGGGATCCGGGGCTGCGGGCATGGTCTGGAAGAAGAAACGCCGGTTCTTGACGCCTGTCAGCGGATCGGTATTCGCCAGAACCAGCAATTTCCGTTCGGACCGCTCCGCTACCAGCATCATCACAAAGAGCGAGATGGCGAAGTTGAGCATGATAATGAAGAAAAACGCCGTGACCAGATTGATGCTGGCGTAGCCTGGGAAAAGCACGCTTTTCATCACCGCCAGCGATATTAGACCGGAAACGCCTGTAATCGCACCAAGAGCCAGCCGGGAAAGAAGCGGCTCTTTCCGCCACCGGGCAAAAAGCACGCCCGCCCCGCCAAGATAGGCCAGAGCCGCACAGCCATTAAAAAGCGCCGCGCGAAACGTATTGTTGTCGGCCACCTGCAGCGCAACGCCAATCGCCAGCAGGGCGACAAGACAGGTAAACAAGATGGTTTTGCGATTAACAAAGCGTCCGTCGCTCAACGTCTTCAGCCCAAGCCAGATCAGCGCATATCCGGCAATGCCGAACAAAACGCTGCCAAGCTCCCAGACGTCCGGCGAGAGTATCTTCCATTCGCCGTACCCGGCAAGCGTCGAGCCGACCGTCATCGCCGCGAAACCCGCCGCAAGAGGAACGGGGCCGGGCAAACCGCGATTACTCATCTTCAGGTAGATAAAACTCAACAGCCCAACGATGTAAGAACATTTTTGCATCAGTATGACTGTTGCAAGGTCGAGTTCACCCAGCATAATACGCCCATACAATAAATAAAATTTGAGATGAGCTATTATAATATGGAGATAAATTTTCAATAAAAATTACAGATAAACAACCTGTAAAAAGTATTATTGAGAATAATGGTCTACATTCAAAGTAAACGTTTAATATATAAAAAAATATATTAGAATTTCCTTATTATCTCCATATCCGTCCGGAAGCGCGCCATTTCCACCTCTTTCGCCCCGATATCGGCAAGGCGCAGGAGATAGGATGGATGCACTGTGACAAAAAGTGTCCGGCCTTCCTCCATCGGCAATGGACGCCCGCGGATTTCGGTAACCTTCTCCTTACCGCCGGTCAGCGCATAAAGTGCGGTTGCGCCCATGGCCACGATCAGTTTCGGCCGAACGAGCGCGATCTCCCGGTTAAGCCACCAGCGACATTGCTCCACCTCTCCCGCATTCGGCCGCTGATGGATGCGCCTCTTGCCACGCGTCTCATATTTGAAGTGCTTGACGGCATTGGTGACGTAGAGCTTTTTGCGCTCGACACCGATCTCACGGAGAGTGCTGTCGAAAAGCTGACCCGCCGGGCCTATGAAAGGCTTGCCGGCGAGATCTTCGTGATCACCGGGCTGTTCGCCGACGATCATGATATCAGCATCTTCGGGCCCCTCCCCGAAAACGGTCTGCGTCGCCTTGCAATGCAGGGGGCAGAGGGTGCATTGGCCAGCCTCCCTCGCCAGCGATTGAAGCGTGCCGTCCGACACCGGTTGCGGCATCTCGCGCGCAGACGCTGCGGCCTGCAGCCGGTGGTGAAAGGGTTGCGGCTGGCTTGCCGCCTTGGCCGCCATCTCCAGCACGCGCGCTTCTGCCCCCAGGACAAGACCGGGTATGAGGTCCGCTTCCGGCAGGTTCTTCCAGTATTTTTTCGGCATCTCCGCCGTCATCGCCTTGATCTTCAGGCGGGCCGGATTGAAAATATTGGCATAATAGGTTCGCCAGAGTTCATCCGTCTCATCCGTCAGATCGGGTTTTACCGCCGACGCCCGCGAGGTCTGCAACTCATCTCCATCCCACCGTGCGGACCCTTTCGGCGTCGCGATCAGCCAGTCCATATCGGTGAACCGGCGCTGGAAAAACGCTGCCGTCCGCTCGACGATGAAATGATCCGGCTCGAACCAGGCAATAAACCGCCGACGCCCGCCCCGCCCCTGCGGCAGCGGCACTTCCTTGAAACGAACGAAGGCCGTCATCTTGTGACAATCGCGGCGCACGGATTTCTCCAGCAGCCGCGCCTCGGCAACGTCAGGATCGGACTTGAACTGCAACAGGGCGCGATCCCGCCTCAGCCGCCACAGCAGCCGGTAAAGCAGCGCGAAGCGGCCGGGATCGCTGTGACAGATGATTGCCTGCGCCAGCGCGACGAAGGAGGCCGGGACGGAAACCTGTCCGTCCCCGGCAGCACCCCCCGGCAATGGCTCACCCGCAAAGTCGAGAAGCCCCGCCTCGTCATCCCGCAGCCGCCAGTCAATCATCTCAGGCCTGACATCGGCAGCAAGGGCCGCGCGCGCGGCATCACGCCACTCGCCAAAACTGCCCCGCCCTTCCAGAACCGGGCCATACATCAGAATAGCGACAATTGTTCGGGCTGTGGCGCAAACATCGCCCGCAGATCCGGCCGCTCGGTCAGCTTGCCCGGCGTCCAGCCGTCAGCCACCACAAAGGCCTTAACCTTTTTCAGCGACACGCCAAAACGCGCCAGATCTTCCAGCCGCAAACGCCGAAACCTGCGGGAAGACAGAATGGAGGCCACGGTCTTCGTGCCGAATCCGGGCACCCGCAGCAGCATCTCCCGATCCGCCACATTGACATCGACCGGAAAACGGTCGCGCTGTTTCAGCGCCCAGGCGAGCTTGGGGTCGATATCGAGATCGAGCATGCCGTCGCCACCGATTGCCGTTATCTCGCCGATGTCGAAACCATAAAAACGATAAAGCCAGTCCGCCTGGTAAAGCCGATGCTCGCGCATCAGTGGCGGCTTGATGAGCGGCAGGTTTTTTGATGAATCCGGAATGGGGCTGAAAGCGGAATAATAGACGCGCCGCAGACCGTAACTGCCATAGAGCCGGGCGCTGGTGGAAAGAATGGTGCTATCGTTAGCGCCATCCGCCCCCACGATCATCTGCGTGCTCTGGCCGGCCGGCGCAAAACGTCTGGTCTTTTTTGTCCGGACGGTTGGCTCCCCCGCCTCTTCGATCTTCAGGCGGATATCTGCCATGGAGCGGCGAATATTGGCAGGCTGCTTTTCCGGCGCGAAACGACTGACACCGCTATCGGTGGGTAATTCGATATTGATCGACAGGCGATCGGCATAAAGCCCCGCCTCTTCGATGAGCCGGGGCGATGCTTCCGGGATGGATTTCAGGTGGATATAACCGCGAAAACCATGAGTGACACGCAATTCCCGCGCCACGCGCACCATCTCTTCCATCGTATGATCGGAGGAACGGATGATGCCGGAGGACAGGAACAGTCCCTCGATATAGTTGCGCCGGTAAAACTCCAGCGTCAGCCACACCACCTCCTCGGCGGTGAACCGTGCCCGCTCGACATTGCTGGAGGAACGGTTGATGCAATAGGCGCAGTCATAGATGCAGAAATTGGTGAGCAGGATCTTCAGCAGTGAAATGCAACGCCCATCCGGCGCATAGGCATGGCAGATGCCCGACCCCTCCGTGGAGCCCAATCCGCCCGACGCTGCGGAGTAGCGTTTCACCGTGCCGCTCGATGCGCAGGATGCGTCATACTTCGCCGCGTCGGAGAGAATGGCCAGCCTTTGCCTGATCGACTTCTTCATGCTATGTTCACTATATGTTCTATTAAGGGCTGTCAATATTGGAAATTAAGCCATTGATTAATTAGAAAAATATCCTCGGCTCAAATTTGCTGGCATTTCGCTATCGTCTTCTGATATAGTCGGCTCAGTTCTGATTTTGGCATGGTTCCGGAGTTCCTCTCCGGAACCTGTTTCTTTTTGTGTCTGCAAGTAAAGCGACAGGAATACGAAGGATAAAAAAATGGTAGAAAAAGTACCGATGACTCAGGGTGGATTCGTCAAGCTGCAGGAGGAGCTGCGCTTTCGCCAGCAGGAGGAGCGTCCCCGTATCATCGAGGCAATTGCGGAAGCGCGCGCCCATGGCGACCTTTCGGAAAATGCCGAGTACCATGCTGCCAAGGAAGCACAGAGCCACAATGAAGGCCGCATCACCGAACTCGAAGACCTGACCGCGCGCGCGGAAGTCATCGATCTTTCCAAGATGTCCGGTTCCAAGATCAAGTTCGGCGCCACCGTGAAGCTCATCGATGAAGACAGCGACGAGGAAAAGACCTATCAGATCGTCGGCGATCAGGAAGCCGATGTGAAGGCCGGTCGCATTTCCATCTCCTCGCCGATTGCCCGCGCCCTCATCGGCAAGGAAGTCGGCGACAGCATCGAAGTCAACGCGCCGGGTGGTTCCAAGGGTTACGAGATTCTCGCAGTTCAGTGGGGCTGATCGGCCCGATGCGATGCGCCCCAAACGGGCGCATCGCTCCCTGACGAATCAACCTTCAGCCGCAGAGACGGAAGCCCATCTTGTCCCACGTCAGTATGAAAGATGTGCAGGTACTCGCGCCGAACTTCAAGCGCAGGCTCTCCGGCGTCACTTCCACCATCGTTCAGCTCATTCCGGTACAGAACCGGCTGGGGCAGAAGGTGGCCACCATCGGCCCCGGCCTGCCACCGCATCTGCCGCATGTGCGCTTCCGTGACCTGTGGCGGCTGTGGCAAAACGGTCCCTCTGGCGGCCCGCGCATCTGGCATGCCCGCCGCAATCTGGAAATGCTGCCCGGCATTTTTATGCGGGACGTTCTGCGCATGAAGGTGAAGCTGCTCTTCACGTCAGCCGCACAGCGGCGTCATTCCGCCTATACACGCTTTCTGATTTCGAAAATGGATGCGGTGGTTGCGACGAACATCCGCTCCGGCTCGTTCCTGGAAGTGCCCCATCGCGTCGTCATGCACGGCGTCGATACCGAGCTGTTCCACCCGGCTACGGGCCCCGAAGACATGATCGCGGCAACCGGCCTGCCGGGACAATATCTGATCGGCTGTTTCGGGCGGGTGCGCCATCAGAAGGGCACCGACCTCTTCGTGCGCGCCATGATCGAGCTTCTGCCCCACTACCCGCAATGGACCGCCGTCGTTTCCGGCCGCATAACGGCAGAACACAAGGCCTTCGGTGATACGCTCAAAGCCGATGTTGCCGCAGCCGGCCTCACCGACCGAATCATCTTTCAGGGCGAAGTTGACGACATCAAGCCCTGGTACCGGCGGCTGACGCTTTATGTCGCACCGTCCCGCAACGAAGGTTTCGGCCTGACGCCACTCGAAGCCATGGCCTCGGAGACGGCCGTTGTCGCCAGCAATGCCGGCGCCTATGAGGAAATGATCGTCACCGGCGAAACCGGGTCGGTCGTCGGCGCGGGTGACTATGCCTCGCTCAGAGATGCGATAAAGACCTATCTCGCTGATCCCGCACTGGCCAAAGCCCACGCAAGCGCTGGACTTTCGCATGTGCGCAGCACTTTTCCGCTGGAAAAAGAAGCGACGTGCCTCGGTGATGTCTATGAGGCGTTACAGCGGGAGTGATGTCCCCCGAAATCGACCTAAGGCCGCGGCTCAGATTTCAACGAGACCGACACGCTTGACCTGACGAATGGTCAGCATGGTGCGCACCGTATCGACATTCTCATCCGCCGTCAGAACCTCGATGACGAAATCCTGAAATTCCGTCAGGTTCTTCGCGACGCAATGCAGCAGGAAATCGCTTTCGCCCGACACCATCCAGGCCTGCCGCACCAGCGACCATCCGCCCGTCGCCGCCGCGAAGGCCTTCAGATTACTGTCGGACTGGCGCTTGAGACCGATCATGCAGAAGGCGACGAGGTCGAAACCCAGCTTCGGCGCGTTCAACATGGCGTGATAACCCTGGATCACGTCAGCTTCTTCCAGCTTGCGGACACGCCTGAGGCATGGCGGCGCGGAAATGCCGACCCTTTCGGCCAGCTCCACGTTGGTCATGCGCCCGTCGCGCTGCAATTCGCGTAGGATTTTCAGATCGATGGCATCGAGTTCGACGCTGGTCACGGAGAAGTACCTCGTTAAGCTGGAGAACTTCCTTGTACTACCAGGCGCAGGATTCGCAACATTATGCCACCGCCCGGTCACAAAATTGCGCATGCATCCACAACTGCCTTGTTGGTAACGCAAGGCTGCCCTTGAATAAAGACACTAGACAACCTTAAATACCGAGCAACGAAGGGGTTGCGGCCTATCCGCCGTCTTGCGGCTGGATGGTTTTGCCGCCGAAAGGCCCCGCTGCTGAAAAAAGGAATATTTCCATGTCTGCCCGCCACACGAAGGTATTGATCATTGGCTCCGGTCCGGCCGGTTATACCGCGGCGATCTACGCGGCCCGCGCAATGCTGAAACCCGTGCTGATTGCCGGCATGGAGCAGGGTGGCCAACTGATGATCACCACTGATGTCGAAAACTACCCGGGCTTTGCCGATCCGATCCAGGGCCCGTGGCTGATGGACCAGATGCTGAAGCAGGCAACCCATGTGGGCGCGGAAATCGTCAGCGACCTCGTGACCGAAGTTGAAACCAACGTGCGGCCTTTCGTGGTCAGGACCGATTCGGGTCAGGTCTGGACTGCCGACACGCTGATCATCGCCACCGGCGCCAAGGCCAAATGGCTCGGCATCGAGAGCGAGCAGCATTTCCAGGGCTTCGGTGTCTCCGCCTGCGCCACCTGCGACGGCTTCTTCTATCGCAACAAGGATGTGATCGTGGTCGGCGGCGGCAACTCCGCTGTGGAGGAAGCGCTCTATCTCGCGCATATCGCCAAGTCTGTGACCGTCGTGCACCGCCGCGACAGCTTCCGCTCGGAAAAAATCCTGCAGGAACGGCTGTTTGCCAAGGAAAACGTCAAGATTCTCTGGAATACGGAAATCGCCGAAATCACCGGCGCGCCGGCAAAGCCGCCCATGCCGCCTTCCGTTTCCGGCGTCAGGCTGCGTGACACCAAGACTGGCGCGATCAGCGACACGCCCATCGATGGCGTCTTTGTCGCCATCGGCCACGCCCCGGCGGTCGAACTGTTCAAGGGCAAGGTGAAGCTCAAGGATAACGGCTACATGTGGACTGCTCCCGATTCCACGGCCACCGACGTGGAAGGCATCTTCGCCGCCGGCGACGTTACCGACGACATTTACCGCCAGGCGATCACCGCCGCCGGCATGGGCTGCATGGCCGCTCTCGAAGCAGAACGTTATCTCACCGTGCAACAACCGCTCGCGGTTGCAGCGGAATAACCGAAAGGCAGGATAGGCATGGCAATGCCATTGGACTGGGATAAACTGCGCATTTTTCATGCCGCAGCCGAAGCAGGGTCTTTCACCCATGCTGCCGACAAGCTGCATTTGTCCCAGTCGGCCATCAGCCGCCAGGTCAGCGCACTGGAACAGGATGTCGGCGTCAAGCTGTTCCACCGCCATGCCCGCGGCCTGATCCTCACCGAACAGGGCGAGCTGCTGTATCGCACCGCCCATGACGTGCTGCTGAAGCTCGAAACGGTGAAGATGCAGCTGACCGAAACGACGGAGAAGCCGAGCGGCAAGCTGCGCGTGACGACGACGGTTGGTCTCGGCCAGGGCTGGCTGACGGACAAGGTGCAGGAATTCCTGCAACTCTATCCGGAAATGTCGATCCAGCTCATCCTCGACAACGAGGAACTGGACGTGAACATGCGCCATGCCGATTGCGCCATCCGCCTGCGCCAGCCGCAGCAGTCGGACCTTATCCAGCGCAAGCTGTTCACGGTGCACATGCACGTCTACGCCGCACCGTCATATATCAATCGCCATGGCGAGCCGCAGTCGGTCGAAGATCTCGACAATCACCGCATCATCTCCTTTGGCGAACCCGCGCCTAACTATCTGCTCGACGTTAACTGGCTGGAGAATGCCGGACGATCGTCCGACAACACGCGCATTCCGCATCTGCAAATCAACAGCCAGACCTCGATCAAGCGCGCGTGCCTGCTGGGGATTGGTATCGCCTGTTTGCCCGACTATATCGTCGGTCGCGATCCCGGCCTCATCCAGCTGTCCCTCGCCGCAGACATTCCGTCATTCGATACCTATTTCTGCTATCCCGACGAGATGAAAAACGCTGCAAAGCTGAAGGCTTTCCGCGACTTCATCGTCGCCAAGGCGCGGAACTGGAACTTCTGACGTAAAAATAGTCGACGTCGAAAGATAATCCTTAAAATTCAAAGACTTACAAAGACAGAAGCAAGAGGGGCGCGCAGGCGCCCTTCTTCAGCTTTGCACATAAAATATACCGGAAATATCGAGGGCTGCGCGGCACGCATGCCTGACCTGCACAAAAAAGAGTTGTTTCGTGCACAAAAAAACACCAAATAGCTCTCAGTTGATGCACACGGTGGCTTTTCCTCCCAGTTCCACCGCATCAGCTGTTCCCCTCTGGAGGTTTTTGACCTTCACACTTAAAGGGCCCTGGATCTATCCGGCGGCCCTCTTTTTTTACCCGCAAGAATTTTCTCCAAATTGGCGAAATATCGCATGATGCAACCTTGTTTTGCATTCTTGCCGCTCCCATATTTTAGTAAGCTGTCACGCTCGCCCCAAAGGCACGCGACAGCTGTTCCCCTCTGGAGGTTTTTGACCTTCAAACTTGTCAGGCCGCGGAGACATCCAGCGGCCTTCTTTTTTGGAACCGCCTGGCTGCTTCCCCACTGTCCTCACAGAGACGTGACTTGTATATCGAGAATGGTCGATATACATATCGGTCATGTCAGATATTAAAGAAGCACAGATGAACCCGGAGGAAGTCCTCAAGGCCCTTTCGCACCCGGCAAGGCTGAAATTTCTGGAATGGCTGAAAAGCCCTGAAAATCATTTCTGTCAGGAACATCCGCTCAGCATGGGCGTGTGCGCCAACCAGTTTCAGATCAGCGGTCTGTCGCAATCCACCGTCTCGTCGCATCTGGCGGTGTTGCAGGCAGCCGGCCTCATCCGGTCGAAAAAGGTCGGGCAATGGGTGTTTTTCGAACGCAACGAAGAAACCATCGATGCCTTCCGCCATTATCTGCAAGCCAATCTCTGAGCCTCCCAAGCTTTGAGCCCCGGGGTGCCGGACTGGAAACCGCAGCGGTTTTCGTTCCGGCACCCGAAAAACACAGCGCGCCCGCCGCGCAATTACGCCAACCGACCAGAAAGTGAAGTTGCATGACCAGTCTTTTCGAACCGGCACAGGCCGGCGATATCGCACTCGCCAACCGTATCGTCATGGCTCCCCTCACCCGCAACCGTTCGCCGGGGGCAATTCCCAACAACCTCAACGCCACCTATTACGAGCAGCGCGCCACGGCTGGGCTGATCGTCACCGAAGGCACGCCGATTTCCCAGCAGGGTCAGGGTTACGCCGACGTTCCGGGCCTCTACAAGCAGGAAGCGATCGAGGGCTGGAAAAAGATCACCGACGGCGTGCACTCGGCCGGCGGCAAGATCGTTGCGCAGATCTGGCATGTGGGCCGCATTTCCCACACCTCTTTGCAGCCGCATGGCGGCCAGCCGGTCGCTCCTTCCGCCATCCCTGCCAAATCGAAGACCTATATCATCAATGATGACGGCACCGGCGCCTTTGCCGAAACCTCCGAGCCGCGCGCGCTCACCATCGACGATATCGGCCTCATCCTCGAGGATTATCGCAGCGGTGCACGCGCAGCCCTGGAGGCCGGTTTCGACGGCGTCGAAATCCATGCCGCCAACGGCTACCTGATCGAGCAGTTCCTGAAATCCAGCACCAACCAGCGCACGGATGATTACGGCGGCACGATCGAAAACCGCGCCCGCTTCCTGCTGGAAGTTGTCGATGCGGTTGCGGAAGAGATCGGCGCTGGCCGCACCGGCATCCGCCTCTCCCCCGTCACCCCGGCCAACGATATTTTCGAGGCCGATCCGCAGCCGCTTTATAATTACGTGGTGGAAGAACTCGGCAAGCGCAATCTCGCCTTCATCCATGTGGTCGAAGGCGCAACGGGCGGACCGCGTGATTTCAAACAGGGCGACAAGCCCTTTGATTACGCCGCCTTCAAGGGCGCCTATCGCAATGCCGGCGGCAAGGGCCTGTGGATTGCCAATAATGGTTACGACCGCGAGAGCGCCATCGAAGCGGTGGAAAGCGGCAAGGTCGATGCCGTCGCCTTCGGCAAGGCCTTCATCGCCAATCCGGATCTGGTACGCCGCCTCAAGGACAACGCGCCCTTGAATGAGCCGAACCAGCCGACCTTCTATGGCGGCGGAGCCGAAGGTTATACCGACTATCCGGCACTCGGCTGATAAACCGAACGCCGCACCGCCCCTTGGCTGTGCGGCGTTTTTCTTTCAGCGCAGGCCTCTAGCCTGCCGCGCGGCAAAATCTGAAAACGCACCCATGATGAAGGCGTTGGGCACATGCAACGCCTGCAGGAAGCCATTGCCCGTTTCCCGGCCGATGCTCATCAACGCCACCTGCAGACAATAGAGGGCGAGCAGCACCAGAGAACGAGCAAGGTTCGGTCGCAGATCATCATGACGCAGCGCCAGGACCACCAGTGAGATGATGGGAACGGCGATGAAGATGCCAAGCCCCTTGTGCAGCGAAAGCAGCGACCCGTCATAATAGATCGACAGCCCGGCCAGCAGCACCTGCGCGAAAATCAGCACCGGCACCACAGTCGATACCACGGCAAAGATACCGCGCTGGCGAGATGATCCACCCGTTGCCGTGGCCATCACACCCTCCCCCCGGCATCGACCGGCCGATGAAGGCTGGCCGGCTCCCGCACCTCTCCGATGCAGCCAAGGCTTGCCAATGTCGCCGATACCGCAATATCAACAGGCGTTTTGGGCTCCGCACCGATGAAATCCGTAAGCTTGCCGTTGCTCATGCGCAGCGGCATCTGCCAGAGATATTGCATTTCCAGCACTTCACGGAACAGGGGAACGAAGGGCGCGGCCAATTTGATGGCCAACCAGGACATCCGCCGCATCTTGACCGGACGACCAACGGCCCGCTCGATCGCCCCGACTAATTGCAGACCGTCGAAATCCCAGAAACCCTCCATATGATAGACGGCGAAGGCGGGAAGTTCGCCCGAACGATCCAGCAGCCGTCCGATCGTCTCGGCCACGTCAGGCAGATAGGCCCATTGATGCCCGGCATGCGGTGCGGCGGGGTTCTGGATGCTGCGCACCGGTTTGCCCGGCCGCACCAGCATTTGCGAAAACCAGTTGTTTTTCGCATCCGGCCCGAAAAAGTCACCGGCGCGGACGATCAGCACCGGTACGCCGCGCATCGATGCCATTTTCAGCCGCCGCTCCATCTCCATACGCAGCGCGCCTTTGCGGGTGAACGGTTGCTGCGGGCTGTCCTCCGTCAGCAGCGGAAAGGCATCCGGCCCGAAATTATAGACGGTGCCCGGAAGTACGATCCTTGCTCCGCAGGCTTCGGCAGCGGCGATAGTGTTGTCGAGCATCGGCAGCACCTGCCTCTCCCAATCGCGATAGCCGGGAGGATTGACCGCGTGGACGATGAGTGTGGCGCCTTTCGCGGCATCCATCACATCCTGCCGGTTCATCACGTCGCCGGTCACACGTTCGATACCATCGGACGCACCGGCCGCCACACGCTGGCGCGTCAGCGCCCGCACCTGCCAGCCGCGTTGCAGCAACATCTTCAAGACGTGGCTGCCGACACCGCCATTGGCGCCCAGAACCAGGGCCAGAGGACCATTATTCTCTGCTGTATTTGCAAGGTTTTCATATATCATCGTCGTTACTCCTTCTTCTGAACTGGAGTATCGGCGTCATGCGCGATATACGAAATTGTCGAAATAGGTGGAGCGGCCATACAAAATTTTATGACCAAAAGCCGGGATGTCAGCTGGGATTTTTACCGCACCTTCCTCAGCGTGCTACGTGACGGCTCGCTTTCAGCCGCCGCGCGCGAGCTCGGCATCACCCAGCCGACGGCAGGGCGGCACATAGGCGCGCTGGAAGAGGCCATCGGTTTTCCGCTGTTCATCCGCTCACCGCACGGGCTGATGCCGACCGAGGCCGCCCTGGCGCTCAGGCCCTATGCGGAAAATCTGGCAGCGACGGCGGCCGCCCTCATGCGTGCGGCCTCCGGCGAGGTCGGCAAGATTGAAGGCACCGTGCGCATCAGCGCATCGGATATCATCGGCGTGGAAATGCTGCCACCAATCATCGCCGTGATGCAGGAGGTCCACCCCCGGCTGGAAATCGAGCTTTCGCTCTCCGATACATTGGAAGACCTGTTGCGGCGTGAGGCCGACATCGCCATCCGCATGACCGAACCGCAGCAGGATGCGATCGTCATGCGCTACATCGGCAATTTCCGTCTGGGATTTCATGCGACGCGCGACTATCTGGCGAAAGCCGGCATTCCGGGGAGCATGGAAGAGCTGGACCAGCACCGGCTGATCGGTTTCGACCGCAAGACGCCTTTCATCAGGGCGGCCATCCAGCGGATGCGTTCGCTCGATCCTGACATACCCGATATTGAAGATATCTCCTTCGAAATCCGCGCCGACAGCAACCTCGCCCAGCTTGCCATGATCCGCGCCAGCGCGGGTATTGGCGTTTGCCAGGTCGGCCTGGCGCGCAAGGACCCCCGGCTTGTCCAAGTCCTGCCGAAGGTCGACATTCCGCTGCATACCTGGGTGGCGATGCACGAAAATCTCAAGACCTCACCGCGGTGCCGTGCCGTTTTCAGTGCTCTCGTCGATGGTCTGAAAGCCCATCTCAAGGAGACCGATCCGAACGCCCCGCCGAAACGGCGTTAGGGTTTGTCCATTCACGGCGGACCGGAGGTGCGTGCGGCTTTACCCCCCTCTGCCCTGCCGGGCATCTCCCCCTCAAGGGGGGAGATCGATATGCGGATAAGTCTCGCCCATCTTAACGTTTGCGAATGAAGTGGCGGTAGTGCCTCTTGCCGATCTCCCCCCTTGAGGGGGAGATGCCCGGCAGGGCAGAGGGGGGTAAAGCTCCACGCACCTCAGGTCCGCTGTGAATGAACAACCTTCTTAAAGGCAACATCCAGAGCATTTCGACTTATATCCAGCCGGCATCAAAACACCGCAGGGCCGCCTCTCCAGAAATCCGCAGCCCACCCGTCAAAACGGTCTGGCCAGATCCGTCGTCTTGTCCACCACCTCGGCTTCCGGCCGGTCGCCGCCCTGGCTATATTCCTCATGCCATTGGCCGCGCTCATCCTGATAGCTGATTTCCTCGTCATCGCCGCCCACCTGCTGTTCGGCGGCGACAATGCGGGCTGCCTCGACGGCATCGGCATAGGTCGGGAAAGTTTCGGAATAGGCGCCGTTCATGCGGTAGGCGAAGCCTCCGTCATGTTCGACGATTTCATACACCACTTTGGTCATGCATGGTCCTCCTGTTTCGGTAGGCGACATGGCAACCACAACCGCGCTTCAAGCATTGCACCCGACGGGGACACCGCGGCATGAGCAGCATGTCCTGCGACATCACTATCCTACCAAAAGCATTCAAGCGCAA
Source organism: Agrobacterium sp. El2ro-1b (assembly GCF_048298475.1). Taxonomy (NCBI): domain Bacteria; kingdom Pseudomonadati; phylum Pseudomonadota; class Alphaproteobacteria; order Hyphomicrobiales; family Rhizobiaceae; genus Agrobacterium; species Agrobacterium sp. El2ro-1b. The sequence continues at coordinate 1,891,620 of NZ_CP103458.1, forward strand.
ATCCTGCTTGATCTGAGGGACGATACGTCACAGCCTAGGCCTGTCAGGGGGGAAGGGAAATCGATGGTGGGTTCTATTCTGAAACAGGAGCGCATGCTGCTTCTGGCAATACCGGCGGCAATAGCGGCCTATATGGTGGAACATGCGATACTCGAAGCCGGAAAGACGGCGGGGCTGATTGCCGCAATCGTGCTCATCGGGCTCATCGTTCTCGTCTCGATGCGGGTTGCCCATCACGCTGAAATTCTCGCCGCCAAGGTCGGCGATCCCTACGGCACGATGATCCTCACACTCTCGGCTGTCGCCGTGGAGGTGCTGATCCTCGCCATCATCATGAGCGAATCCAGTTCGCCCACCCTGGTGCGGGATACGATCTATTCCGCCGTCATGATCGACATCAATGGCATCCTGGGGTTGGCCGCCCTGATCGGCGGTCTGCGCCACGGCGAGCAGCCCTATAATGACGATTCCGGCAAGACCTATGGTGTGATGATCCTCACCGCCATGGGCATTTCGATGATCGTGCCGGAGTTCATTCCGCAACAGAGCTGGCACATCTATTCCGTGTTCACCATCGGGGCGATGGTCGCGCTCTATGCGCTCTTCCTCAAGATGCAGGTCGGTCCGCACAGCTATTTCTTCAGCTATACCTATCCCCGCAAGGCGCATCCGGCCGGTCAGGCATCAGACGGGCATGGGCAAGAGGAAGACGAAGGCAGTGTGCCGCTCTCCATCGGCCTCATCATTGCCGGTGTGGTGTTGATCGGCGTGCTGGCGGAATTCATGTCGGCCTTCCTGGGCGAAAGCCTCCAGGGCACGAATGCGCCGCCCGCGCTGATGGCGGTGGTGGTGGCGACGATCTCGGCATCGCCGGAAATCCTCACCGCGCTCCGGTCCGCCCTGCGCAACCGCATGCAGGCCGTGGTCAACATCGCCATGGGCGCCTCGCTGTCGACGGTGATCCTGACCGTGCCGGTCATGGAGGGCATCGCGCTTTATACCGGCCAGCCCTTCATCATGGCGATGACGCCGGTTCAGACCGTGATGGTTTTCATCACCCTCATCGCCGCCGCCATCAACCTCAATGACGGTGAAACCAATGCGATCGAGGGGATGACGCATTTCATTCTCTTCGCCACCTTCATCATGCTGCTGTTTCTCGGGCTCTGACCGAAACGAAAAAGCCCGGCATCGCTGCCGGGCTTCTTTATACAATATAGCGGGCCGATCAGCGGCAATCGGCGCAGAAACGCTGGATGCGCTTGCAGGCCTCTTCGAGAAGAGTTTCCGACGTGGCGTAGGAAATGCGGAAGTTCGGGCCAAGGCCGAAAGCCGATCCCTGCACGACGGCAACGCCTTCGGCTTCCAGAAGCTCGGAAACGAAATCCGTATCCGTCTCGATGACCTTGCCCGACGGCGCGGTCTTGCCGATCAAGCCGGCGCAGGACGGGTAGACGTAGAATGCGCCTTCCGGTGACGGGCAGCTGATGCCTTTAGCCTGGTTGAGCATGGAAACGACGAGATCCCGACGGCCTTCGAATATCTTCTTGTTTTCCGGAATGAAATCCTGGGTGCCGTTCAGCGCTTCGACAGCAGCCCACTGTGCGATCGAGCTTGCGCCCGAGGTCTGCTGGCCCTGGATCATGTCCATGGCCTTGATCAGCGGCAGCGGGCCGGCAGCGTAACCGATACGCCAGCCGGTCATGGCATAGGCCTTGGAAACGCCGTTCATCGTCAACGTGCGGTCATAGAGCGAAGGCTCGACTTCCACAGGGGTGACGAATTTGAAATCGCCATAGGTCAGGTGCTCATACATGTCGTCCGTCAGCACCCAGACATGCGGATGCTTGACCAGCACGTCCGTCAGCGCCTTCAGCTCGTCATGCGAATAGGCCGCACCCGACGGGTTGGAGGGCGAATTGAAGACGAACCACTTGGTCTTCGGCGTGATCGCCTTTTCCAGTGCTTCCGACTTCAGCTTGAAATTGTCTTCGAGAGTGGCGTTGACGAAAACCGGCGTGCCGCCGCAGATCGCCACCATTTCCGGGTAGCTGACCCAGTAAGGCGCGGGAATGACGACCTCATCACCGGGGTTCAGCGTCGCCATGAAGGCGTTGAAGAGGATCTGCTTGCCGCCGGTGCCGACGATCGTCTGTTCCGGCTTGTAGTCGAGGCCGTTTTCACGCTTGAACTTGTCGGCAATCGCCTTGCGAAGTTCGGGAATGCCGGAAACCGGCGTGTATTTGGTTTCGCCGCGCTTGATAGCGTCAATGGCCGCTTCCTTGATATTATCGGGCGTATCGAAATCCGGCTCGCCGGCGCCAAGGCTAATCACATCGCGACCCTTGGCTTTCAGCTCACGGGCTTTCTGGGTAACGGCGATGGTGGCGGATGGCTTTACGCGGGAGAGAATGTCGGCAAGGAAGGCCATTTTTAATCGGTCCTATTGGGGTTGACATCGGCAGAGGCTGGAAATCTTGTCTGCTACGGCAATTTCTATGTCGAAAGACGGACATAGTTTCAAGGTCAAAAGCCGGCTTATCTGCACCGGCGGAGAATTTAAACCTTCCTTAACCCGGAAGTAACGCTTGATACGCTACATTGGCGAGCCTAGGGGTCGTGTCTCTATAGCTGGTTGAAAAATGGCGCCCAAAAGCATCTTTTCCAGTCTTGTCCGCGAGGTCGATGGCACATGGTCCACGGCCTATCAAACCTTCAACCTGAAATCGGCCCTGCAGCCGATTTTCCGTCGCACGCCAAGCGGCATGCTTGATATCGATTCCTTCGAAGGTCTGGTGCGGCCCTACCGCAATGGCGAGCCGGTGACGCCGGGCGAATTCTTTTCGCTTGTGGCATCTGAAGACATCGAAAATATCGACAGCATCCTGCGCACGATCCATATCCTCAACACCGGCAAGCTCAACCGTTCCCGCGCCCGCATCTTCGTCAATTTCCATCCTGGCCTGTTCCAGACCCCGGCCAAGATGCGGCAGGAAGTGGAGCGCATGCGGTTGACCGCACATGAGGCGGGCATGACGGCGGACCGCATCGTCTGCGAAATCTCGGAGAAAAAGGCCTCCGAAACCCAGATGGTCGCCGACTTCGCATATCATATGCACGATATCGGTTTCCGCGTGGCGCTGGACGACTATGGTGCCGGCGATTCCGACATCGACCGCGTCAAGCTCATCAAGCCGGATTACGTCAAATTCGAAGCGGGCTGGGTGCGTGATTTCATGCAGAATTCAGCCGGCGCCGCCCTCCTGCGTGTCATCGTCCGCCAGTTCCGCGAGGACGGCATAGAGCCCGTATTCGAAGGGCTGGAAACCAGTTGGCAGGTCGATCTGTGCGAAGACCTCGGCGTCCTGCTGATGCAGGGTTATGTTCTGGCAAAACCCGAACTCGCACCGACAAGTTTCGATACGCGCTTCCCGGAACTCGGCAGCGAATATTTCTCCCCTTCAAGGGCGGAGAGATACACGGCGGCACCGGCATTTTCCCGGGAAGACCGCGCGCCCGATCCGCATCCGCTGCGCCAGGTCAGAACCTTCGGAAAACGCGGCCTCTGACGCCGTTTGCTGGAGAAATAGCCTCCCCAAGTGGCTCTGCCACAATATGGCCGCAATAAATGCCGCGGAACGCCAGAATTCGGTCTCCAAGCCGTCCATTTCCGGGCCTCTTTTATCCTTTAAGAACAGGGACAAGAGGCGACAGCCATGTTTACCAACGATCGGACTTCCGTTGAAAGGTTAAGAGCGCAGAGAACGCTGTTTTCCCTCTGGATGGCCGTTGCGGCTTTTCTTGTCATCGTTACCATGGCCGCCGGCATCGCAACCTCGGCCAATGCGGCCACCGAAGCACTCGACACCCTGCACACCTCAGCCATTCCGCAGGTAGCGGCAACCACCAAGGCCGGCTCTCACCTTCTGCTCATTATACTTTCAGCCGCAGCCTTTATCGGTCTCGGCATTGGCGGCCTGACGTTGACCCGGCGCAGCCTGAAGGATGAGGCCCGACGCTACAAATAAAGCCGCTCCCACCGCGACTTGCGGCACCGGCAGGTTGCTGCTAAAGCACCCGGGAAACAGTCGTCCGAAACTTTGGATCGGCATTTCAAAAAATCCCCTGTTTGCCACGGCCGTGACTGGACGATGTTCCCGGCCCCTGCTGTGCTGGTGCCAACTCATGACGCGTGTTCAGGCCAATATGCTGCTTCTCCTCGCAGCAGCGATCTGGGGAGGTGGCTTTGTCGCCCAATCCTCCGCCATGGCCTCGATCGGCCCATTCTGGTTCGTCAGCCTGCGTTTCGCCATCGCCGCCATCGCGGTGCTGCCCTTCGCGCTGATGGAAACACGCTCGCTGAAATCGCCGCCGCGCCGGCGTGAAATCGGCAGCTTCATCCTGGTGGGATTGGCCCTGTTCGGCGGCGCCACCACCCAGCAGGTCGGCCTTCTGACCACGACCGTCACCAATTCAAGCTTCCTGACCGGGCTTTACGTCATCTTCGTGCCTGTCATCGCCGTCGTGCTTTACCGCCGTCATCCCCATTGGGTCGTCTGGCCCTGCGCGCTGATGATGCTCGGCGGCATATTTCTCCTCTCCGGCGGCGCCTTCGAGACGCTGACGAAAGGCGATATTCTCAGCATCATCTGCGCCTTCTTCTGGGCAATCCAGATCACGCTCGCGGGACGCTTCGTCTCCGAAAGCGGACGGCCGCTAGCGCTTTCCTTCACTCAGTTCGCGGTTTGCTCTCTTCTTAGTTGCATGATCGGTGTCGTCTTCGAACCGATCAGCCTGGCGGCTATCGAGGCGTCAATGATGGAAATTCTCTACGTCGGCCTCGTCTCTTCCGGCCTCGCCTTCGTGCTACAGGTCATTGGCCAGCGTTACACCACGGCGCCGCAGGCGGCGATTTTCCTGTCCTCGGAGGCGCTTTTCGGCGCCATGATGGCCTCGATCTTCCTCAAGGAAACCATTTCCAGCGCTGGTTATGTTGGCTGCTTGATCATTTTCATCGCCATCCTGATCGTTGAATTGGTGCCGGAACTGACGCGCAAACGGCAGAAAATCGTGGCGGAAGCGTCCTGACACGGAGAGAACGGATTTTTCTGTTTTCGCAGGGAATTCCGGTTGCGCGTTAAAAATTTTGCCGGGAAAGTCCGCCGCAAACGACAATTATTTCATCAATTATCGCTTATGCGAAAAAAATGTGCGATTTCCCGGTGTAATTCTACCGGAGGTTTTTTATCTGACAAAAAGCCCGTGAAAACTTTTGCTTGCCAATTTTCGATAAACGCAGCAATCTACCGCGGTTCGGGCAATTTGCGAGCATGGGAAGGCCTATAAATGTGCGCACCGGGGACGCTATAAACCTCGGGCGGTGGGACGAAAAACGTTGGATGAGAACGCCATTACTTCCCGCTGCGAAGGTCCATTTTCTCAATAGTCAAGAACTGCCTGCCAACGCCCACGCGGGGCAAAACTGTAATGCTGCCTGTAGCTGAACGCGGGCAGAGCGAAAAGGACCTGATGCATGGCCGAAACTGGCACCGTAAAATTCTTCAATACCGACAAAGGCTTCGGCTTCATCAAGCCAGACAATGGTGGCGCTGATATCTTTGTTCACATCTCTGCCGTACAGGCTTCTGGCCTGTCCGGACTTTCAGAAAATCAGAAAGTGAGCTTCGACACGGAACCGGATCGTCGCGGCAAGGGCCCGAAGGCAGTCAATCTGCAGATTGCTGGCTAACCCTAAAACGGCTTTCTTTTCTAGTTGAAGCCCGGCAGGAATGCCGGGTTTTTTTATGCGCCCTGCAGGCCTCTATTCGCCAATTCAAAGCCCCTTGAGATAGGGGTTGTTGAGCCGTTCCTCACCTAGCCGCCCGCCCGGGCCATGGCCGCAGATAAACCCCACGTCGTCACCCAGCGGCAGCAGCTTGTCGCGAATGGACGCCATCAATTGCTCGTGGTTTCCGCCCGGCAGGTCGGTGCGCCCCACCGATCCCGAAAACAGGACGTCGCCGACATGGGCGAAGTTCTGCTCGCGGTTGTAATAGATGACATGACCGGGCGCATGGCCCGGGCAATGATAGACCTCAAAGACGTGGTCTCCGAAGGAGACCTTGTCGCCATCCTTCAACCAGGTGTCCGGCTCGACGTTCTTCAGACCGCTGATGCCGTATTTCTGTGCCTGCACCTCGATCCTCTCCAGCAGCGGCCGGTCATCCTCATGCGGCCCGATGACCGACAGGGAAAGCTTTTCGCGCAGTTCGTCGGCACCGCCGGCATGGTCAAGATGCCCGTGCGTCAGCCATATTGCCTTCAGCGTGATGCCGTTTTCAGCAACGACCTGGAGAATGACGTCCACATCCCCGCCGGGATCAACGACGACACCTTCCTTGGTATCCTGATCGAACAGGATGGTGCAGTTCTGCTCGAATGGCGTGACCGGAATAATGCCTGCCTGCAACTTTCCCATATCCCGTATCTCCTGTCTGAAAGGGTCCGCCTCCTATAGCCCGCGACCGGTTGCGGCACAATGGCGACGGAAAGATACCCGTTTCAGCAGCCCCGCCACTCAAAAAAATCACCATATAATACATATAGATAACAGGAATTTTTGGGCTCGCTGCGACAATTTCCGGCGAAAAATGTGGAACGCCCTCTTGGCTGCGACGTTGTAGCACCAGTCTTAAAAGGAGTGAGACACATGGACAAGACGCTTAAAATGCTGATCGCTGGCGGCGCCTTCGCCTTGATGGCGGGTTACGCAAACGCCGCCATGGTCGCCACGACAGCATCGGATATTTCCGTTCGCTCGGGCCCCGGTGAAGACTACCCTGAACTGGGCCTTGCCACCCGCGGCAGCAACGCCGTTCTGGATGGCTGCATGGAGGGCAGCAGCTGGTGCCGCATCGAAGTCAACGGCCTTCGCGGCTGGGCTCATGCCGACTACCTGAATGTCATGTATGAGGGCTCGCCGGTCATTCTGGAACAGCGCCGCTCGGACCTCAGCGTGCCTGTCGTGACCTATGAAAAGACCGCGAGCGTTCAGGCAGAGCCGAATCCGGGTGACCCGAACCTTGGCCGCGTCGGCGAAGTTGATCCGCCACAATCGGTTATCACCTATATGGACGAGCATCCTGCCGACACCGTCACCTACGACGGCGACATCGCCATTGGCAGCGTTCTGCCCGCAGATACCCGTATGGTTGAAGTTCCCGACTATCAGTACCGGTATGTCCGGGTGAATGACGTCCCGGTTCTCGTAGAACCTTCGACCCGTCGTATCGTCTACGTTTACCAGTAACACCACCATCACGGCAAAAAATGAAGGAGAGCGCGGAGTTTCCGCGCTCTTTTCTATTTCCGGTAAAGGCCACTCAGGATTCCAGTTGCACCCGCACCCGCGCCATATTATCCACCGCAACAGAAAATGATCGGCGGCATTCTCCCGAGGGGACGCATTTTCGGCTATGTTTACAGAATATAGGCGCATCGACGCCTGTCAGCCTATGATCAGACAGCCGCAGGATATGAAGGAACCGCAGTGCCACCGCAATCGCTCAAAACCGCCGCCGCGAGGCAGACACCGGCACTCCCGAAGGTTGACGACGGCAAGATCGACTTCGACACCATCGAGGCGCTGTTTTTCGCCTATCGCGATTTCGTCTCCGATCCCGACGTCATTCTGTCTAAGCTTGATTACGGCCGGGCGCATCACCGGGTGGTCTATTTCGTCAGCCGGCAGCCCGGCATGACGGTGGCGGATCTGCTTGACACATTACAGATCACCAAACAAAGCCTCGCCCGCGTGCTCAAGCAATTGATCGACGATGGTTACATCCGCCAGATGGCCGGCCCTGAAGATCGCCGGCAGCGCAGGCTTTACCCGACTCTGACCGGCCGCGAACTGGCGCTGGCGCTCAGCGAACCGCAATCGCGCCGCATCGACCGCGCGCTGGAAGGCCTGGGACCGGATGCCCGCGCCTGCGTGCGCAAGTTCCTGGCGCAGATGCGCAGCCCGACAAGCGTGGAGGGTGAATGACGATGGCACAAGCTCCGACCAACCGCGTGCCGGTGGATGACGATGCGGCCCATCTGCTGATCGTCGACGATGACGCCCGCATTCGCAATCTCCTGCAACGCTTCCTTGGCGAGAAGGGCTATCGCGTCTCCGTGGCCGGCGACGCGGCCGAAGCCCGGCGCAAGATGGTGGGCATCCGTTTCGATCTGCTCATCCTCGACGTAATGATGCCCGGCGAAAACGGGCTTTCGCTGACCCGTTCGCTGAACGAGAACAAATCCGTACCGGTCATTCTCCTGACCGCCCGTTCGGAAGCGGATTCGCGCATTGCCGGATTGGAAGCGGGCGCCGATGACTATCTCGCCAAACCCTTCGATCCGCGCGAGCTTGTCCTGCGCATCAACAACATCCTGCGGCGCAACACCTCGCCCGATACGCTCAAGATCGAACAGATCATGTTCGGCCCCTACAGCTTCTCCATTCCGAAGAGGGAATTGCGACGCGGTGCCGAAACGATCCGGCTGACGGATCGCGAACAGGAAATCATGCTGCTTTTCGCCCTGCGCGCCGGCGATACCATTCCCCGCCACGAGCTGGTGGAGGCGGAATCGGAAGTGGGTGAAAGAACCATCGACGTGCAGATCAACCGTCTTCGCCGCAAGATCGAGGACGACCCTGCCAATCCTGTCTATCTGCAAACGGTGCGCGGCATCGGTTACCGCCTGAGCGTGGACTAACGGGCAGCTAACGAAGGGCGAACGCACGACCATGGTGAGCCTCGATTTTTTCGACACGTTCAAAAAAAGTCCCGTGGCAAAGGCATGGCGCTCGGCCGGCAGATGGCTGCGCCACTGGCTGCCAACAGGCCTTTACACCCGCTCGCTGCTCATCATCATCCTGCCGATGATCCTGCTTCAGGCCGTGGTCGCGGCTGTCTTCATGGAACGTCACTGGCAATTGGTGACGGAGCGCCTGTCCGCCGCCGTGACACGCGATATCTCTGCCGTCATCGAGCTTCTGCAGACCGACCCCGAAGAAGACGATTATCAGCGCGTCATCCGCATCGCGCGAGAGAAACTCGACCTCAGCGTCTATATCGAGCCCAAGACCGATCTGCCGGCCCCCAAACCCGAACCGCTGTTTTCGATCCTCGACAGGATCCTTGCCGATCAGTTGAAACAGCAAATCGGAAGACCGTTCTGGATCGACACTTATGGCAACGGCTCGCTGGTGGAAATCCGTGTTCAGCTGGAAGACAAGACGTTGCGCGTCTTCACCAGCCGCAGTTCCGCCTATGCCTCCAATACCCATATCTTCCTCGTCTGGATGGTCGGCGCGTCACTGGTGCTGATTGCCATTTCCATCCTGTTCCTGCGCGGACAGATCAAACCCATCGAAGCGCTTGCCAAGGCGGCCGAAAACTTCGGCAAGGGCCAGAGGATCAGCGGCTATTCCCCACGCGGCGCCGACGAGGTGCGGCGCGCCGGTCTCGCCTTCATCCTGATGCGCGAGCGTATCGAGCGGCAGATGGAGCAGCGAACCGCCATGCTGAATGGTGTGAGCCATGACCTGCGCACCATTCTCACCCGCTTCAAGCTGCAACTGGCGCTCGCCGGCGACAATCCCGACCTCGAAGGGCTTGATAAGGATGTCGACGACATGCAGTCGATGCTGGAGGGCTATCTGACCTTCGCCCGCACAGAGGTCGAAGAGGATGTCGGCACACTGGAGCTTCCGGCACTTCTGGAAAAGATCGGCCATAATTTCGAGCTGCATGGCAAGAAATTCAGCTATGAACTCTATAATATCGAAAAGATCATCGCCCGGCCGAACGCGCTTTCCCGCCTCGTCGCCAATCTGGCCGAAAATGCGCGGCGTTACGCCAGCAATCTCCACGTCGATATCCGCAAGGCGCCTCGCTCCATCATCATGACCTTCGACGATGACGGTCCGGGCATTCCGGAAATCTCCCGCGAGGATGTATTCAAGCCGTTCTTCCGGCTGGACGAGGCGCGTAACCTCAATGCCTCGGGCACGGGCCTTGGCCTCTCCATCGTTCGCGATATCGCCCGCAGCCATGGCGGCGACGTATCGCTCGATGAAAGCCCGATGGGCGGATTGCGGGTCATCGTCAAGATTCCGGCCTAACTGCAAACAGCCGTCAGCACATCTTCTCGCCGTTCGGCACCGGGCGTTCAACCGCGGCCAGCACGATATCGCCGTTCGCATCGGCAAAACCGAGCGTCAGAACTTCGGAGCGGAAAGGGCCGATCTGCCGCGGCGGAAAATTCACGACGCCCAGAACCTGCCGGCCGACCAGGCTTTCCGGCGTATAATGCACCGTGATCTGCGCCGAGGATTTCTTGATGCCGATCTCCGGTCCGAAATCGATCTTCACTTTGATCGCCGGCTTGCGAGCCTCGGGAAACGGCTCCGCCTCCACGATCGTGCCGACGCGGATATCGACCTTCTCGAAATCGGCATAGGAAATTTCGCCGCTCATGATCCGCTCCTTTAGCCCGCCAGTTCTTCGGCGCGCGTTTTTGCGGCGGCGACGGCCCTGTCGAACAGGGGCTGCATGCCGTCTTCGGCCATCAGCACGGACAACGCGGCAGCCGTGGTACCACCCGGCGAGGTCACATTCTGGCGCAGCCGCGCCGCCTCCTCGGGGGACTGATGCAGGAGTTCACCGGCACCGGCCACGGTTTCGCGCGCCAGACGCATAGCCACATCGGCCGGCAGACCGGCCTTGCGGCCGGCTTCCGCCATGCATTCCACCAGATAGAAGACATAGGCCGGGCCACTTCCCGAAACGGCGGTCACCGCGTCGATGTCGCTTTCGGCCTCAACCCATTCGACCGGACCGCTGACCTTCAGCAACCCGTCCACAACGGTTTTCAGCTCGGAAGTGACAAGATCGTTGGCATAAGCGCCGGTGACGCCACGGCCGACCATGGCCGGCGTATTGGGCATGGCGCGCACGGCGGCAACCGCACCGAAATGCGAAACGAAAGTGGCGATGGTGGTGCCGGCCGCGATGGAGACAACGACCGTTTCCGGACCCAGCAGGGGCTTCAGCGACGGCAATATGGCATCCATCATCTGCGGCTTCACCGCCACGAAAAGAATGCCGGCCTTGACGCCCTCAGGCACGCTTTCGCTGTGGGTCGCGCCGGCTTCCGCAATCGTCGTGCGCATGGCGTCGGAGGGGCGTGGGTCGATGACGACGACCTTCGATCCCGGCACACCCTTTTTCAGCCAGCCCGAAAGCATGGCGCCGCCCATATTGCCGGCCCCCACGAGGACAAGCGGACCGGAAGCCTTGTACACCATGCTCAAGCTTCTCCGACGGTCTCGAACATGACCGCTTCGATTGCACTTTTGGCATCCAGTCCCGACCAGACGACGAACTGGAATGCCTGATAATATTGCTCGCAGGCCTCAAGCGCGCTGGAAAGCAGCACTTCCACCTGCTGATTGTTCGGCTCGGCACCGCCGGCCAGAAGCAGCGACTGGCGGAAGATCACCACATCTTCCTGCCGCCACAGATCGAAATGCCCCATCAACACCTGGCCATTGACCTGCGACAACAGGCGAATGACCTCGTTGACGCGCTGGTCCGGCACCTTGATGTCGAAAGCGCAGGCCAGATGCAGTGCCTCGAAGTCTTCCATCCACGAGAAGGAAACGTGATAATCGGCCCAGTGACCGGCCACCGTCATGGCGATCTCGTCTTCGCCGGAACGTTCGAACGACCAGTCGTTCGAGGCAGCGACAATCTCGATCATGTCCACTGGATTGGACTGACGCTCAATTTCAAATTCTATCAGACTCATGCGGCACCTTCTCAGCCGGCCAGAATGTCGTGTTTTGAACGCCGGGCACAAAACGCACATACGAACCGGGATAAACATTTGAGACGATTGCCCGACACCACCAGAATAACGCATTCACCCTGTCTGGAGCTTACCGGTCTTTTCGAATCATCATTTAAAATCAGTGTATAATGGCCGAGTCCGGCTGCCACCCCTCCCCTGCCATTTTTGCCTTTTGAGCAGTGGATATCTTCTCCCCCATCACCTCAGGCGAGAGTCTTAAGCGACTCTGCCGACTGCGTTTTTTGGAAGTGTCCACAGGCACAAAAAAATCGCGTCAGACGACCGCTTTTAACAACCGCAAGTCTTTCGAACGAAACACCCCGAAAACAAAAGGCCCCGGAATCGCAAGCGATCCGGGGCCTCTCAAAAAAATGCTGAAAAAATCAGTCCTTGGCGGCGGAAAGCTTGGCTTCCAGGGCCTCGACGCGGGCGCGCAGCGCGTCGTTTTCATCCCGCGCCTGAATGGCCATTTCGCGAACCGCGTCGAATTCCTCGCGCCGGACGACATCCAGGCTGTTCAGCCAACGATCCGCCTGCGCATGAAAAGCAGCCTCGGCTTCCTTGCGCACGCCCTGCGCCGCGCCGGCCGCATCGGTCATCAGCTTGGCGAATTCATCCAGAAAACGATTGGTGCTTGTCGTGCTCATGGCGCTCATCCTTCGTCGGTTCAGGGGCATCGTCTGGCCCGCTGTTGCTAGCCTTCAGGTAGGCACTCCACCGCCGCCTTGCAAGCGAAATCGAAAAATCGCAACAGCTTGGCAGGCCTTCGGTATCTTAAGCCGCAGCTTAAAGAATCACCCTTGACCGCCGCCATCGCAATCGCCATTTTCCTTGGCGTCAGGAGGCCGGTGAGCATCATCGCCCGGTCCCTTGAGGCAATGGATATCTCCGTTGACCGCCCAGCAACGATGACGGAATATATACGGATTGATAGCCGCACCTACCTCCCTCGCCATCATGCCCTTCCCCAATATTGATCCGATAGCGTTGTCTATCGGTCCTCTGGCGATCCACTGGTACGGCATTGCCTATGTCGCGGGCATCATGCTCGGCTGGTTTTATGCCCGCCGCCTCGCCCGCACGGATCGCCTCTGGCCGAACGACACCTCGCCCATCTCGGCGCAGCATCTTGACGATTTCATCCTCTGGGCGGCCGGCGGCATCGTGCTTGGCGGCCGTATCGGTTACATCCTGTTTTACGATATGGCAGCCGTCGCCGCCAATCCCATCCGGGCGGTCGAAATCTGGAATGGCGGCATGTCGTTCCATGGCGGCCTGATCGGCACGACGATCGCCATGATCCTTTTTGCCCGCCGGAACGGCATTCCGGTCTGGAGCATGTTCGACATCATTGCCGCCGTTGCGCCCATCGGCCTGCTGTTCGGCCGCATTGCCAACTTCATCAATGGCGAATTGTGGGGTCGCATCGCCGATGTGCCATGGGCAGTCGTCTTCCCGACCGGTGGCCCCTTTGCGCGGCACCCGAGCCAGCTTTATGAAGCAGGCCTCGAAGGCCTCGTCCTCGTCATCCTCCTGGCAATCGCAATATACGTTTTCAAGGCGCTGAAAACACCCGGCACCGTCACCGGCATCTTCGTCTGCGGTTACGCGCTATCGCGCATCTTCGTGGAATTCTTCCGCGAACCGGACGCCCAGATCGGTTATCTCGCCGGCAACTGGCTGACCATGGGCATGGTGCTTTCCACGCCGATGTTCCTTTTGGGCCTCTGGGCAGTCCTGCGGGCACGCAGCGCGACGAAAAGCGCCTGAGCGGTATGATCGCCCATGACCACACCGCTCGCGCAACGTATCAAATCCCTTATCCGGCTTAACGGTCCGCTCAGCGTCACCGACTTCTTTTCGCTGTGCCTCGCCGATCCCGAACACGGTTATTACAAGAGCCGCGAGCCCTTCGGCCGCTCGGGTGATTTCATCACCGCGCCTGAAGTCAGCCAGCTTTTCGGCGAAATGCTCGGTGTTTTCGTCGTCCACGCCTGGCAGCGGCATGGCGCGCCGGCGCAAACGCAGCTGGTGGAAATCGGTCCCGGCCGCGGCACCATGATGTCGGACATGCTGCGCGTCATCCGCCGCATCGCGCCGCCGCTTTACGAGATGATGCGGGTGCATTTGGTAGAAACCAGCCCCCGCCTTTCCGCCATCCAGAAGGAAACGCTGACAGCACATGCGGACCGGCTGACCTGGCATGACAGTTTTGACGACGTGCCGGATGGTTTTCTGCTGCTTGTCGCCAACGAGCTGTTCGATGCCATTCCGATCCGGCAATTCGTCAGGACGCCGCAGGGTTTCCGCGAGCGGGTTGTCAGCCTGGATGCCAATGGCGAACTCGTTTTCTCGACAGGCCTTGCCGGCATAGACCCGGCACTCCTGCCGCCGCAGCCCGAACGGCAGCCGCTTGGCAGCATATTCGAGATTTCCCCTGCCCGCGAAGCCGTGATGACCGCGATCTGCCAGCGCCTCTCGGCCCATGGTGGCACAGCGCTTGCGATCGATTACGGCCATCTGGTCGCCGGTTATGGTGACACACTACAGGCCATGCGCAACCACGCCTTCGACCCGCCGCTTGCACATCCCGGCGAGGCCGATCTCACCAGCCACGTGGATTTCGAAAGCCTCGTCAAAACGGCACAAGCGACCGGCGTGCATGTCAACGGCGCCCTGAGACAGGGCGATTTTCTCCACGGCCTCGGCCTCAAGGAGAGGGCGAGCGCGCTTGCCGCCAAGGCTACTCCCGACCAGACGCTTGAAATTGCCGAAGCGGTGAACCGCCTCGCCGGCGAAGGCGCCGGCAAGATGGGGGAACTTTTCAAGGTCATCGCCGTTTCAAGTCCCGCGCTTCATCTTCTGCCGTTTCGTGCGGTGGATTGACAGCGTAATAACCTCTGGGCCAACATCGCCGCGACACACGAAGCAGGCACACTGCATCACACCGCCACGCAATGCCGTGGCAACAGGAAACATCTCGCTTAACCCTGCTCCACTGGCCAACAGCGACATTCTCCAAGGAATTCCCCCACCATGCAGAACGCAACGCTGCCGCTCCCGCTCCAGTCTCCCCTGCTCGCCGCGTCAGGTGAAAACCGTGTCCGCCACGGCTTCTTCACCCGGCAGGGCGGCGTCTCGGAAGGGCTTTATCAGGGCCTTAATGTCGGCCTCGGTTCCCATGACGAACCCGAAAAGGTGCAGGAAAACCGCCGGCGCGTGACGCAATGGTTCGGCCTTTCCGCTGATCGCCTCGCAACAGTGCATCAGGTCCACTCCCCCGACGTCGTCGTTGTTGATGACAATTACGACGGCAACCGTCCGCAGGCCGACGCGATGGTCACGGCAACGCCTGGTTTCGTGCTGGGCGTTTTAAGCGCCGATTGCGGACCGATCCTGTTTGCGGATGCGCAGGCGGGCGTCGTGGGTGCGGCCCATGCCGGCTGGAAGGGCGCGCTCTTCGGCGTGCTCGAAAACACCATCGAGGCCATGGTGAAGCTCGGCGCCAGCCGCGAGCGCATCGCCGCCTCGCTTGGCCCCTCGATCAGCCAGGATAATTATGAGGTCGGGCCGGAATATGTGGCGCGCTTCACCGATATCGATCCGGCCTATGCGGATTATTTCGCCGCGACGGAGAAAGAAGGCCACGCCTTGTTCGACCTCAAGCAATTCACCATCGACCGGCTGACGAAAGCTGGCGTGAAGGCGGAAAATCTCGGCCTCTGCACCTATCCCGACGAACATCGTTTCTATTCCTACCGCCGCACCACCCACCGCGCCGAACCCGATTACGGCCGGCAGATTTCCGCAATCGCAATTCTGGAGGACTAACATGGCCCTGCATTTCGAGCTTTCGGAATTCGATGCCCGCCGCGAGCGTCTGCTCGCGAAAATGGCCGAGGAGAAGCTGGACGCCCTGCTGCTTTTTGCGCAGGAGAGCATGTATTGGCTGACCGGCTACGACACCTTCGGTTACTGCTTCTTCCAGACGCTGGTGGTCAAGTCGGATGGCTCCATGACGCTGCTGACCCGCTCGGCCGATCTGCGGCAGGCCCGCAATACCTCCGTCATCGACAATATCCTCATCTGGGTCGACCGGCCCAATGCGGACCCCACACTCGATCTGAAAAACCTGCTGAGCGATCTCGATCTGCTCGGCGCCAAGATCGGGGTGGAATACGACACCCACGGCATGACCGGCCGTGTTGCCCGCCTGCTGGACAACCAGCTCGCCAGTTTCTGCCAGATGAGCGATGCCTCCTATCTCGTCAGCACGCTCAGGCTCGTCAAAAGCCCGGCCGAGATCGCTTATGCCCGCAAGGCCGGGCAACTGGCCGATGAGGCTCTGGATGCAGCATTGCCGCTCATCAAGCCAGGCGCGGACGAGGCTGCGATCCTTGCCGCGATGCAGGGTGCGGTGCTGGCCGGCGGCGGCGATTATCCTGCCAATGAATTCATTGTCGGTTCCGGCGCTGATGCGCTGCTCTGCCGTTACAAGGCCGGACGCCGCAGGCTCGACACGAAGGATCAGCTGACGCTGGAATGGGCCGGTGTCAGCGCCCATTACCATGCCGCCATGATGCGCACGGTGGTGATTGGCGAACAGGATTTCCGCCAGAAGGAGCTTTACAGCGCCTGCCTGCAAAATATCACCGCCATTGAGGAAGTGCTGCGGCCGGGCAGGACGTTCGGAGACGTCTTCGATGTGCATGCCCGCGTGATGGATGAACGCGGATTGACTCGCCACCGCCTGAACTCCTGCGGTTATTCGCTGGGCGCCCGTTTCTCGCCTTCCTGGATGGAGCACCAGATGTTCCATGCCGGCAATCCGCAGGAAATCACCGCCGACATGACGCTCTTCGTGCATATGATCGTGATGGATTCCGATTCCGGCACGGCCATGACGCTCGGCCAGACCTATCTGACAACGGAGGGCGCCCCGGAAGCGCTCTCGCGCCATAACCTCGATCTTCTCACAGCTTAAATCGCCACCGGGTTTGACAGAGCGGGAAAACCGCCCTTACATTGCGCCACCTTGGGGCAAGAAGGAGCGGAACATGAGAGGGAAAATCGCATGAGCCGGACGGGGTTCCCCCCCTTTTTTCCGGCCATCATTGTTCCAGTACTGGTGCTGGCCCTTTCGGGCTGCAACACGACGGAAGCGCTGACACCGCAGGTGAATGTCGGCCACAATAATGCCTCGCAATCGACGCCGGTAACGCAGGGCGATCTCGACCAGATGGCCGCCGCCGCCGACCGCGCACCCGCAGGCGCCCCGGCAACCGCGACCTCCGTGCCCGCTTATGCGCCGCAAAACTCGCTGCAGGCGCAGGCACAGGCGATGTCCAGCGGGAACCAGTATGGCGAACCGCTTAACCAGACCCCAAACGCGGCGCAGCCTCCCGCGGCGCCCCCCTCGCAGCAGACGGCGTCGCTCGCGCCCGCTTCTTCGGCAAATTCCATCCGCTTCCTGCCGATCATCGGCGCGCCCGTTCAGGCCGTCACGCCCCTGTCGCGCCAGCTCGGTGCCGAAGCACGGGCAAAGGGGCTGACCATCCGCGCCTCAAACGACAATTCGGCCGAAAACATCCTGAAGGGATATTTCTCCGCCTTCGCCGATGGTAGCAAGGTCAATATCGTCTACGTCTGGGACGTTCTCGATGCCAATGGTGTGCGGCTGCATCGCCTGCAGGGGCAGCAGACGGTGGCGGCAAAAGGCAGCGATCCATGGGCCGCCGTGACCGACAGGGCCATGCAGGATATCGCCGCAAAAACACTGAACGACTATACGTCCTGGAAGCATTCTCAACGCGGATGAGGTGAAACGGCGGGAGAAGTCATAGAGATTTCACGAAAATCATTGCGAAAGCGCGGAGTCCTCTTGCAATCGGAAGCAACAGCGCTATTAAGGCGCGCATGGCAACAAGGCGTATCCGGCAAAGGCTTTTCGGCCGGATGTTCCTCCCCCTTGAACGACGCTTGGTTACGGTGGATTGAGCCCCGTGGCGCAAGGCGATGGCATGGAAACAGGCGGCCGCAATGAAGGTTTTCGCAGGCAATTCGAACCGGCACCTCGCCGAAGCGATCTGCAAGTATCTGAACGTTCCTCTCGGAAATGCCACTGTAAAGCGGTTTGCTGACCAGGAAATATTCGTAGAAATCAGCGAGAACGTGCGCGGCGAGGACGTTTTTATCGTCCAGTCCACCTCCTTCCCGGCAAATGATCATCTGATGGAACTGCTCATCATGATCGATGCCATGCGCCGCTCTTCGGCAAAACGTATCACCGCGGTGCTTCCCTATTTCGGTTACGCCCGCCAGGACCGCAAAGCCGGCCCCCGCACCCCGATTTCCGCCAAGCTCGTTGCCAACCTGATTACCGAAGCCGGCGCCGACCGCGTTCTAACGCTCGATCTTCATGCCGGCCAGATCCAGGGCTTTTTCGACATCCCCACCGACAACCTCTTCGCAGCGCCCATTCTCGCCCGCGACGTGAAGGACCACTACGACACCAACAATGTCATGGTCGTTTCGCCTGATGTCGGCGGCGTGGTTCGCGCCCGCGCCCTGTCGAAGCGCCTCGACTGTCTGCTGGCAATCGTCGACAAACGCCGTGACCGCCCGGGTGAATCCGAGGTCATGAACGTCATCGGCGATGTCTCCGGCAAGGATTGCATCCTGATCGACGATATCATCGATTCGGGCGGCACGCTCTGCAACGCCGCCGAAGCGCTGCTGAAAAAGGGCGCAACCAGCGTTACCGCCTATATCACCCACGGTGTGCTTTCCGGCGGCGCGGTTGCCCGCGTGGCCTCCTCGAAGCTGCGCGAACTCGTCATCACCGACAGCATCCAGCCGACCACCGGTGTGCAATCCGCGCACAATATCCGCGTGGTCAGCACCGCAGGCCTGCTTGGCGAGGCGATCAACCGCACCGCGCAGGAACAGTCGGTCTCCGGCCTGTTCGACTAAGGGCTCCAGAAACCTCAATCGTCACGCTGAGCCGGCCCAACCCCGTCCAGCTTAGATGGCAGACTGCATTTATGTCGGGGTCGATTGCGGGAGAGGCATACTCTCCTGACGTCATCCTCGAGCTAGTCCCGAGGTTTTAAACACACCAACAAAATCAATATGTTGCAGATCCTCGAGACAAGTCCGGGGATGACTTGGACTATCTGGCGAGCGTCGCCATTCATCTCATTGATGCCGTACTACAAACGTCCTCTTAGGACGAGGCCTGACCCGCGCCGGGCGGCCGCAGGCGGGAAGCTGCCGCCTTGATTTTCGGCCACCAGCGCCGAACACGGGCAAGGACGGCATGGCGACCATTGCGCCAAAGGCTGATCGTATCGGCCGAGACGGCATCACCGGTGAAGAGGTGACGGTGTCGGCTTATCGCCAGTACCCTGTACAGAAACAGCGTCGTCAGGGCGGAAAACAGGATGGACATCACCACATCGCTGAGGAAATGCCCGCCGGCTGCGATGCGAAGACCGGACATGAGGATGATTGCCCCGGCAGCAAGAACACCCACCACCCATTGCCCCAGGGGACGCAGGCGCGGCCAGACGAGCACGCAGAGTGGCAGGAAAAAGCTCGCGATCAGCGCGGTTTCGCCCGAAGAAAACGAACAGTTCGAATAACATTGTGTGCTGAACTGAAAAGGTGGCGTAAACAGCTGATGCCCACCAAATTCGGTAACGCTGAACGGACGCGCGCGACCGATCATGGCCTTCAGCACGCCATTGACGAGAAGGCCGGCACAGAGGATTACCGGCCCACACAGGAACGCCCAGACCCGCCAGCCGGTTCGCTGCAAAGCGCCAAGCCTGAGATTGCCGACGAGGACCAGGAAAGCCAGAAGCGTGGCAAGCTCCGCACCTTCGCGCAGCGTGTCGCGCAGCCATTCGGGAAACGGCTCCCGGCCGGGCCATGGCTGGCCCGTCGGAGAAAAGAACAGGGCGGAAAACCGCAGATCGATGGAGGGGAAGGTTGCAAACAGGATGACGAGCGCCAGAGCTGCGAGCGTCACCCAGATGGTGATCCGCATATGGGAGAGATCATTGTCCATGAGCGCCCTCCGGAATGCATTGCGGCGGCAGGCGCCATAGCCCGATTTCCCGGCCCTCCAAAAAGCCCGGCCCGGCGGTCCAATGCGCGACCGGCGCTTCGCCGGCAAGGCATGCCGGTAAACCATCCGCGCTCGCCAGAAACAGCGGATTTTTCGCTTCGCCTGATTTCAGCGGATAAAGAAGCGCATAATGGCTTGATGGCACACCGATTTCGGGCAAGGCGCGCGTCAACACCTGTTTTTCATCCCGCAACTGGTAAAAAAGCTCGGCCAATATCGAACGATCATTGGCGACGATGGCATCCGCCCCCGCCTCACGCGCTCGCGACAGGCCGGTCGACACCAACTCGGAGCGCCCGAGATAACGCGCCATCGCCAGTTCGCCCTTCGGCAGGCGCAACTCCGTTCCGGCAATCGTCATCAGCGGCAATGCGACGGCCACGACGCCGCCGAGCACCAAAGTGGACACGGTGAGCCAGCGCCGTGACGCCAGCACCGGCACCGCCAGAAGCACGCCGGCCGCATAAGCCCCCACCGCCCAGTTGGCGAGCGAGCGCGACATCAGGCCCTGTGCCGTAATCAAAAGCACGATCGGCACCGAAAGCGCGACCAGCGCACGGGCTTCTGCCGTCTTTGCGCGGATTGTTGCGACAATCATGCCGACAAAAACGAAGGGGCCAACCACACCCGCCTGCGAGAAGAAGAATTCCAGCGCGGAACCGATCTTCAGCTGGACGCCATGCCAGTTCGCATTGTCAGCCGTATGGCGCGCGGTCATGAAATCATGCGCGGCGTTCCACCACAGATTGGGGGCGATGACGACACCGCAGATCAGCACGGCAATTGCCGCGTCACGCAGCCGGATGCGCCATGCCTCGCAAAGCCAGCCGGCGGCAATGAAGCAGGGCAGAAAATAGATCATCGCATATTTCGACATCAGGCCGAGGCCGAAACAGAGGCCGAGAGCGATGCTCCAGCCCAGTGTGCCAGTGTTTTCGGTCCGCGCCTGCGCAAGCTTCCTGACCGAAATCATCGACAGCACGATGAACAGCATCATCGGTGTATCGGTGGAGATCAGCAGGCTGCCGAGTGTCACGGCGGGCAGCGTCAGATAGAAAAGGGCGGCAAGCGACGCCAACCTGACATCATAGATCATCCGGCCCAGCACAAGAATGGCCGCCGCCGCAACGCCATGCACGACAGGTGCGGCCAGCCGCACCTGGAAGGTGCCCTCGCCGCCGCCGATAATAGTTGCCGCGCGAATGAGCCAACCGATCAGCGGCGGCTTGGAATAGGCGCCGAGCGCCATCTCCCGGCCCCATAGCCAATATTGCGCCTCATCGACGAAGAGATCGGTACGATTGAAGGCGAGCCCAACAACCCGCAGCGCTGTCACGACAATGATTGCCGCAACCGCAAATGTCAGCCAGCCGCGCTGTTCGCTCGCCTGCGCATGAGGCAGGGCCACGCCGTCATGCATGCTGGCGGCGTTCTGCATGGATCAACCAGAGATTTCGAGCATAGATGAGAAGGCCTGACGCCTGCCCGATAACGAAGACCGGGTCGCGCCGCCACAGTGCATAAGAAAGCAGCACCACACCGCCGAGAATGGAAAAATACCAGAAGGCGACCGGCATGACCGAGCGGCTGGCCCTTTCAGACGAAATCCATTGAACCAGAAAACGCATGGTGAATAGCATCTGGCCCATGAAGCCGGTCAAGACCCATACGAATTCCTTCCAGCTGTTCACATGCAGCATGGACCATAAAGCCGGTGCATTCACGGCGATGTCTCCGTTTTGAAGGTTTCAGCCCAGCTTGACCGCTTGCGCCGGCGCAAAAGCCAGGCGACGCCGATCAGATCGTGGATGCCGACAAGCGCGCGGCCAATATTGGTGTAGTGGGAATTTCCGTGCTGCCGCGCCCGATGCGTGACGTCGACATGGGCCACCTGCCAGCCGTCGCGATTAAAAAGCGCCGGGAAATAGCGGTGGTGGTGATCGAAATAGGGCAAGGCGAGATAGGCGTCGCGACGGAAGGCCTTAAGCCCGCAGCCGGTATCGCGCGTGCCGTCCTTGAGGATACGCGCCCGCAACCCGTTTGCAAAGCGCGACGAAAGGCGTTTTCCGAGCGTATCGCGCCGGCCGACGCGCTGGCCGGCCACAAGACCGAGCCGGCTTGTTGCCGTGGCGGAGAGAAGCGGCGCAAGAAGTGCAGGCAGATTGTCCGGCGGGTTCTGTCCGTCACCGTCAAGCATACAGATAACAGGTGCGCGCGCGGCCTGCACGCCGCTGTGGATCGCCGCCGATTGCCCGCCCTGACGGTCGTGCCGGACGAGCCGCAGCATCGGGTAACGGTCACCAAGCGAAAGCACCGCACTCACCGTCCGGTCGGAGGAGGCATCGTCCACGACAACGATTTCGAACTGGCCCACCGGCTGGCAGGCCGCCACGATCTCGGCCACAAGCGTTTCAACGCTCGCTTCCTCATTGTGCATCGGCACGATAACGGCGAAATCCGGGATCGATCGCAAAGGGGCTCCGTCATATCCATCTGCGCGGGTTCCGCAGACATCATCGATAGTGCCGAGAGAAGGAGCGCGAAAAGCTTGCATGAACATGAACAGCCGTTGATCTTCGCTGCATATGCGCCTGTTCTATTGCAGTTTTATAACGGCACGTGTCGGTGGAGTGTCGGTGGCGGTCAAAGTTTTTTTCGCGGCATGCGGGAAATAATCGTACGATTTGCAGCCCTTTAACGCGACCGTAAGCAATTTTTGCCACCGTGCGGCAACGTTTTTTTGGGGGGAGGAAACAGGATGCCGGGTGTAAATCCGACTGCTGTCAAAGCTAAATCATTGTCGATCAAGGCCAAATTCGCGGCGCTCGTCACGGGCGCAACGCTGGTTTCCTGCCTGTCCGTGGGGTTGTTATCCTATGAGATGGGCAAATCGGGCCTTATCGACGCCAGCGAAATCAGGCTCGAAACGGTTGCAAGCAACCAGTCCAAGCAGCTTGACGCCTATACTTTGCGTGTCGAACAAAGCATCACCGAACTGTCGCAGAATGCCGCGATCGCCCAGTCTCTGGACGCGATGACCGCCGTCGTTCCGACAGAAAAGGACGCGATCATTCAGGCTTTCCGCCGCGAAGGCGTCTCCGAGGAGGAGCGGGCCTCCTTCAACGGCGAAGGGTTGCGACTGCTTTATGCCATTCGCCACGCGACCATCAACGCCGCCATCGCCAGCGTCTGGCGCAATACCCGCGTCAGCGACATCTATGTCATCGACAAGAACGGCCTCATTATCTATTCCGTGACCAAGGCGAAGAACTTCCTGACCAACGTGACGGAACCGCAGAACGCCGCGATCAACGACCTCTTCCAGCGCATCGAAGCCGGCAAGGATGGCGTCATCAGCACCACCGGCTTCACCGGCAACGACAGTGATTCGGCCATGATCGGCATGCCGCTCGCGGTCTCCAACTGGGGCCAGATTCAGCGCAAGGGCGCCGTCATCATGCGTATTGCCGCCGATCGCATCGGCGCAGTCGTCACCCCCGAAGAAACCGGCAAGACCATCGATGACGCCGTTCTTCTGAGCGCGGAGGGCAAACGCCGCGCCGGCGTGCTCTCAGGCGGTGCGGATGCCGCCATTTCCGAAAATCTCGCAGCCCTCTCGGGTGCAAGCGACCCTGGAATGGTGCTGGCGCAGACACCTGCCGGCAACATCTTCTATGCCTATCGCCCGGTCACCGTGTTCGGGCAGAAGCATCTTCTGGCCATCGGCCAGCAGGAGAGCAAGGTGCTGGCCGCCGCCAACGATCTTGCCTTCTGGGCGGCCGTTGCGACGCTTGCCGTGCTTGCGATCATGACGCTGATCGGCATCTTTGTATCCGCAAGCCTCACCAAGCCATTGACCGGTCTTGCCGGACTGATGGAGCGCCTCAACGGCGGTGAGAACAATATCGAGATCAAGGCGGTTTCCCGCGGCGATGAGATCGGCACCATGGCGCGCGCGCTGGAATCCTTCCGTCAGGGCATTCTGGACAAGCAGCGCATGGAAGCCGAATCCCATCGCAAGGGTGAAGAACTGGATGAGGAACGCGCCCAGCGCGAAATGGAAAAGGCCAGGAGCGCCAAGGAACTGGAAGAGGCCGTCGATGCACTGGCGACCGGTCTTGCCAATCTGGCCGCCGGCAGGCTCGATCGTCGCATCGAAAAATCCTTCGTGCCGTCGCTCGATCATCTGCGCGTCGACTTCAACAACTCCATGGCCGGGCTGGAAGCGACAATCTCCAATATCGGAGAAAGCGCCAACGCCATCCGCTCCGGCTCCGGCGAACTGAAGAGCGCATCGGAGGACCTGTCGCGGCGCACAGAACGTCAGGCCGCGGCCCTCGAGGAAGCGGCTGCTGCACTCGGAGAGATGACGCAGGCCGTCGATCTCTCGCTTTCGCGCTGCAATGTCGCCGTCGAGGCGACGGCGGGCACGATGCAGGACGCCCATAAATCCACAGCGGTCGTGAAAGAAGCGATCGTCGCGATGGAACGTATCGAAACCTCGTCGTCCAAGATCCGCCAGATCATCGACGTCATCGACCAGATCGCCTTCCAGACCAACCTGCTGGCGCTGAATGCCGGCGTGGAAGCCGCGCGCGCCGGGGAAGCCGGAAAGGGCTTTGCCGTTGTGGCGCAGGAAGTCCGCGAACTGGCCCAGAAATCGGCCGCCGCCGCGCGTGACATCACAACGCTGATCGCCACCTCGGCGGGCGATGTGGAAAGCGGCGTGGCGCTGGTGCTAAAGACCGGTGAAAGCCTGGAGCAGATCCAGAAGCGCATCCAGTCGGTCAACGACCAGATCGGCGAAATCGCCACCGCATCGCGCGAACAGTCCGGCCGCCTCAGCGAAATCAATGCCTCCGTCAACGAACTCGACCATGTCACGCAGCAGAACGCGGCGATGGTGGAGGAAACCACGGCGTCGGCCTTCTCGCTGGCAAGCGAGGCGGATGGCCTGACCGAACAGGTGGGGCAGTTCTCAGTGGGCGAGACCCGGCACGCGGACCAGCGTTACGCGGCATAAGCCACAAGGAAAAGAGGCCGGAGGCAAAACCTCCGGCCTTTTATTTTGTTTAAAACTCCGATCCGTGTTCCCAGGGGCCGAAGCCCCTGGGAACACGCCGGCGACCCGGCACCGTTGCCCATCGCCGGCTTCCGGGGAGGACCTCAGAAGAAACCGACCTTGTTCGGGCTGTAGGAAACCAGCAGGTTCTTGGTCTGCTGGTAATGATCGAGCATCATTTTGTGGGTCTCGCGACCGATGCCCGACTGCTTGTAACCACCAAAGGCAGCACCCGCCGGATAGACGTGATAGCAGTTCGTCCACACGCGGCCCGCCTCGATGCCGCGGCCGGCGCGGTAGGCGATATTGGTGTCGCGGCTCCAGACGCCCGCGCCCAGACCGTAAACCGTGTCATTGGCAATTTCGAGCGCTTCTTCCACCGTCTTGAAGGTGGTGACGGAAACGACAGGACCGAAGATTTCCTCCT
Organism: Agrobacterium sp. El2ro-1b; assembly: GCF_048298475.1. Classification (NCBI taxonomy): domain Bacteria; kingdom Pseudomonadati; phylum Pseudomonadota; class Alphaproteobacteria; order Hyphomicrobiales; family Rhizobiaceae; genus Agrobacterium; species Agrobacterium sp. El2ro-1b. The sequence continues at coordinate 1,917,144 of NZ_CP103458.1, forward strand.
GGAAAATCCGCATCTTGTTGTTGCCCTCGAAGACGGTCGGCTGGATGTAATAGCCGTCCTTCAGGTCGCCCGTCAGCGTCTTGCGATCGCCGCCGGTCAGAACCTTGGCGCCTTCTTTCTTACCGATCTCCAGATAGCTCATGATCTTGTCGAACTGTTCCTGCGAGGCCTGCGCGCCCAGCATGGTCGACGGGTTGAGCGGATCGTCCTGGCTGATGGCCTGAACGCGCTTGATCGCCTTTTCCATGAAGCGGTCATAGATTGATTCATGCACTAGAGCGCGCGAGGGGCAGGTGCAGACCTCACCCTGGTTCAGCGCAAAGAAGGCGAAACCTTCGAGCGCCTTGTCGAGGAAGGCATCGTCCTCGTTCATCACATCGGCAAAGAAGATGTTCGGCGACTTGCCGCCCAGCTCCAGCGAGATGTTGGTGACGTTGTCAGCCGCATAACGCATGATTTCCTTGCCGACCGAGGTGGAACCGGTAAACGCGATCTTGGCGATGCGATTGCTCTGCGCCAGCGGCTTGCCGGCTTCAAGGCCCGTGCCGTTGACGATGTTGAGGACGCCGGGCGGCAGAAGGTCTTCGATCAGTTCCATCACGATGAGAATGGAGGCAGGCGTCTGTTCCGCCGGCTTCAGCACCACGCAATTGCCGGCCGCAAGCGCAGGCGCCAGCTTCCACGCAGCCATCAGGATCGGGAAGTTCCACGGAATGATCTGGCCGACGACACCGAGCGGTTCATGGAAATGATAGGCAACCGTGTCGTTGTCGATTTCGCCGATCGTGCCTTCCTGAGCGCGGATGCAGCCTGCGAAATAACGGAAATGGTCGATCGTCAGCGGAATATCCGCATTGGTGGTTTCGCGCAGCGGCTTGCCATTATCCCAGGTTTCAGCCCGGGCGATGAGGTCGAGATTGTCTTCGATCCGCTGGGCGATCCTGAGCAGGATGTTGGAGCGTTCCGTGATGCTCGTCTTGCCCCATTTTTCGCGGGCCTTGTGGGCAGCATCGAGCGCGAACTCGATGTCGGATGCATCCGAACGCGGCACTTCGCAGATCTTGTGGCCGGTCACCGGTGAGAGATTGTCCATGTAGCGGCCGGACTTCGGCTCCACCCATTTGCCGCCGATGTAATTGCCGTATTTCAGCTTGAAGGGCGCTTCGCCCGCTTTCTGCTGAACCTGAATGTTCATGATTTCATCCTCCCTGATGAAAACGATCCTGAGCGGACCGCATGGGAGGAAGGTGGGCCTAGATGGCGCGGTTCGGTAGAGGGGCGGCGTGGTTCCGCAGCGCACATTGTCTCACATCTGCGACAAAGCCGCCGCGATCCGGCGTAATCGGCCGGATCGCACGCTTATGGGCCTTAGTGCACGTCGAATTTCTTCATCTTGCGGTGAAGCGTGGCGCGGCTGATACCGAGCAGAGAAGCGGCCTGCGTGACATTGCCGTTGGTGCGCGACAGGACACGGCGGAGCGCCGAGCGTTCCGCTTCCGCAAGGTCGGAGCCGCCGTCGTGGCGCTGTTCCTGAAGAATATCCGCCGCCGGCAGTCCCTGCTCGATCCTGGCATCATCGAGCTTCAACGCAAGGCGGGCGGCCCGCGTCGCGCCCAGCACGAGATCGTCCTGATCCACAGCCAGCAAGGAAAGCGCCGCGCCGAACCCGGTCGGCACAACGACAATGCGCGCGCCGGGAAAGGCGCGGCGGAAAAGATTGCCTTCGATGCGCTGCGCCGCGTCCTTCACCGCCTGGGTGACGAAGGAGAAGGTCATCTCGTTGATATCGTCGCGGCAGGTGGAAATATCGAGCGCGCCCGTCACCCGGCCCGTATGGTCGCGGATGGGCGCCGTCGTGCAGCAGAGTTCGGTGTTCGACGTGAAGAAATGCTGGTCGCGATAGACCACCACCGAGCGCTCATCCACCAGTGCCGTGCCGATGCCGTTGGTGCCCACGCTCTCTTCGCTCCAGACGGCCCCGTTCCAGAGGCCGAGCGCCCGGAAATCGCGGTCATCACCGGAAGCACCACGTCGCTCCAGGGCAACGCCCTGCGCGTCGGTCAGAAGCAGGCAGCAGCCGGATTTGCCGACGCTGTGAAAAATGCGGTCCAGCTCATCCGTGCTCTCGGCGATCAGGCCGGCGGCACTTTCGCGAGCGCGGCGAAATTCAACCTCGCTGAGGAAGATCGGCTTACGGTTTTCCTCCGGCGCAAGACGGTGCTTGACCATGCAGCGCCGCCATGAGGCGATAATCGGAGAACTTGCGGCGGCGGAACGATGGCGTGCTGTTTCATACACGCGTTCCGCATGGGCGATGTCTGTCGGCATACGCTCCTCCCAAAGCTTTTGTGCGATGGTGCGCTGGAAGCGTGCATGTTTCAACAAAAAACTTCGCGACCGGCCCTGCCGGGAGAAACCGCTGGCTGTGCCGGACTAACGAACTGCCTTGATATAACGCCGGTCGGAGGCCTCTTCCGTTTCATCCTCCGCCGAGAGGAACGTGTCGTCCACGAGATTGGCGATGGAGGTCAGCGGACCGGGCTTGCCGAAAAAGAAGCCCTGCACCTGCAGGCAGCCTTCGCGCCGCAGGAATTCAATATGGGCCTTCGTCTCCACTCCCTCTGCAAGCACCGGAATATTCAGGCTGTGCGCCAGAATGAGCGTCGAGCGAACGATCGCCTCCGACTGCACATTGGTGGACAGGCCATCGATGAAGGCGCGGTCGATCTTGATCTTGTCGAAGGGGAAGCTCTGCAGGGTCGAAAGCGAGGAATAACCCGTACCGTAATCGTCCATGGCGATCTTGACGCCGAGCGACTTGAGCTTGCGGATGGTGACGAGCGCATGGCGATGATCGGCGATGATGCTGCCTTCGGTAATTTCGAGCTCGAGCCTTTCCGGCGCAAGTCCCGTCTCGGCAAGAATTCTCTCCACCTTGTCGGGGAAATCATTATCCGCAAGCTGCTGCGGCGCGACGTTGACGGCAATGGCGAGTGACTTTTTCCACCGCGCTGCCTGCGAGCATGCTTCTCTCAGAACCCATTCGCCCAGTTCGACGATGAAGCCGGTCTGTTCGGCAATCGGAATGAATTCGACGGGCGAGACCATGCCGCGTTCGGGATGTTTCCAGCGCAGAAGCGCCTCGAAGCCGACAATGCTGCCGCTTTTGGTGTCGTTCTGCTGCTGGTAATAAAGCTCGAACTCGTTATTGGCGAGGCCGCTGCGCATGGCGATGGCAAGCGCATTGCGCGCGCGCGCGGCCTCGTCCATGGATTTGTCATAAAAGCAGATCGTGTCAGACGTCCCGCTTTTCGCCCGGTACATGGCAACATCGGCCTGCGCCATCAGGGTATCGGCATCGATGGAGCCGGTGTTGCGGACCGATATGCCGACACTTGCGCCGACCGAAAATGTCTGGCCGTTCCATTCGACCGGCTTGCTGATCTGCTCGATCAGTCGCTGCGCAAATTCTGCACCATCGGCCCGGGTGTAATAGGAATGGGTCATCGCCACGAATTCATCGCCGCCCATGCGCGCCAGGAATTCACCGGCCTTCAGCACGGAACTCGCCCGATCGGCGATGGCGCGCAGCACGGCGTCACCGGCCGCGTGGCCATGCACGTCGTTGATTTCCTTGAAACGGTCGAGATCGATCGACAGAAGCGCGGTATGCGCCCCCATGGAGACATGGCGCGTGCGGCGGTTGAGATGTTCGATGAATGCCGCACGGTTAGGAATACCCGTCAGCGGATCATGCAACGAAAGATGGCGATAGCGGGCAACAGCCTGCTGGGTGGACTGGGCATCGATGACATAGGTGGAAAGTCCGAGCGCGAGAAGCAGCAGCGTCACGGCGATTGCGCCTCCGCCCATGATGGCCGGCGGCAGCAGATTTTCCGGAATGACGATGCGCGGATCAAAGGCGAAGGACATGGACGCCATGCCGGTATAGTGCATCGAGGCAATGGCGAGGATGAGAAATGTTACCCCACCATATTGGCAGAAGCGGTTGAGGGGCCGGGCAATGCGATTGACTGCAAGCGCGCCAAGCACCGCCCCAAGCAACAGCGACGCGATGACATAGGCCTGATCCCAGAAGATCATGCCCTGAACATTATAGGCCGCCATGCCGGTATAATGCATGGCCGCAATACCAAGACCGAGGATGATCCCGCCGGCTTCCACCAGCACGCTGCGGCCGCCATAGGCGGAAATGCCGAAACCGGCGGTCGTGGTCGTAATGGCGATAAGAAGCGAAAGCCCGGTCAGATAGGGATCATAACCCACGTCACCCGCCGCGACATAACCCAACATCGCCACGAAATGGGTGGTCCATATCGCAGCACCACCATTCACGCCCGCAAGAAACAACCAGTTGACCTTCTGCAACCCCGTCGCCAGACGCGCTTTCGAAAAAAGACGCATCGTGACGAAGCTTCCTAGCATGCAAACGACAACCGCCGCGGCGGTATATCGATAGTCGTGATCGATGGTGAGGCACTGGAGAACTTTGAGCATGGTCATCTACGCAATTGGAATTCTGCGTAGCCTTATCATTCGCCAAGTTTTCACCCGGTTTATGCGCATGGATAAGCATATATTAAAAGTTGCAACAAACGAGTGAATTAGTATTTCCTAATAAAATTACAAAGCGGCAACCGGGAAAACAGGGCCACTCTTGTCTTTGGCCTCCTTTTGTATTATAGCGCCCGCACCCGTGTAGACACCCTTGGAGGCAACGCGGGTGGGATGGCGCCTGGCGCCTCCCCAGTTCAGTGCCCGCGGGCATGAACTCTCCATATAACCTCGAAAGGAATTGCCATGAGCAAAGAATCGTATGAGCTCAAGGCCGAGGCGCGCGAACGAGTTGGTAAGGGGTCCTCTCGTGAACTTCGCCGCAACGGTTTGATTCCCGCTGTCATCTATGGTGACAAGCAGGCCCCCATTTCCATCGCCCTGTCGACCAACGAAGTCACCAAGCGTATCCACGCCGGCGGTTTCATGACGACGGTCGGGACGATCGACGTCGACGGCAAGAAGATCAAGGTTCTCCCGAAGGATTACCAGCTTGATCCGGTCCGCGACTTCACCATGCATGTCGACTTCCTGCGCGTTTCGGGCAACACGCTCGTCAACGTCGAAATTCCGGTTCACTTCGAAAACGAAGAAAAGTCGGACATCAAGATCGGCGGCGTTCTGAACATCGTTCGCCACACGGTGGAATTCCACTGCCCGGCCAACGACATTCCGGAAGCCATCACGGTTGACCTCTCCGGCCTGAAGATCGGCGACAGCGTTCACATCTCGAACGTCAAGCTGCCGAAGAACATCACGCCCGTCATCGCCGACCGCGACTTCACGATCGCAACGATCGTTGCTCCGGCAGCAGGCGTTGAAGAAGAAACGACCGAAGAAGCTTCCGAGGAATAATCGGCGGCCGCAAGGCCTGACAGCTTCGAAGAATGAGGCCCGTTCCGTTTTCGGAACGGGCTTTTTAGTTTTTATGAACTTTAAAACCAGAAAGCTTGGTCTCCGCAGCTGAGACGGGAAGCGTTTCAGTGTCGATTAACACTTCCATGAAACGATACCCTTGCGCTGTCGTGGAAACATCGGACGGTCTGGGAAATTGCACGAGGGAACGCGGACTTTGCCGAAAACCCCTCGCAAACCCTTCCGGATGGGCAAAACGCAGCGCAGCAAGTCTGGGGCAAAGGGTAGCTGCAATTTAACATGGCTCATTCCGTCGAAAGCCGCTTTATCGCGATTGTTTCCGGCGCACTTCTTACAGTGGTCGCACCGCTTTTCACGCTTTTGCTGACGCTTTCCTATAACGAGGCAATCCGCAGCCAGCGCAACCATATCGAAATTCTGCTGTCGACGAATACGCAGGCACTGGCCCGCCCCCTGTGGGACCTTGATGACGACACCATAAACCAGATTACCGGAACCCTTGTTTCCGATCCCATGATCCGCATGGTCGAGGTCAAGGATACATCCGGCCAGCTCGATGTCGTTCAGACTGCGGGCAGCGATATCATTCAGGATGCCGCCTCGACGACACGCGAGGTGATCTACAAGACCACGAAGGGCCCCGTCACCGTCGGACAGCTGACGGTCTATTACGATGATGTCGGCCTTCTGACCTCGCTCAGCCGGACCGAACTGGCCTTTATCACGATTTTCATCCTCGCCGTCCTCACCATCGTTCTTGCCGCCATCGTCGGCAACCGCTTCATGGTCATCCGCCCACTGATGCGACTGGCCGCGGCGATCGAGGCAACACGACGCCTCGGCTCGCGCCACCATGTCGACTGGCGCTCAAAGGATGAAATCGGCCGGCTGGCAAAAAGCTTCAACGAAATGCAGACCCAGCTCGAAAAGGAAGAGCTGGAGATCAAGAATGCCCACGAACGCAAGACGGAGATTTACAACCGTACACCCGCCATGCTGTTTTCGCTCGACAGGCACGACCGGATTGCCGCCGTCAGCGACTATTGGGTGAAGGCGACCGGTTACGACCGCACCAGAATACTCGGCCTCAACTTCGCCGATCTCATCCACCCCGACGACAGGTCCCTGTTCCAGCAGCGCAAGACGGCGCACCCCTCGCCCGACGCTTCGCATACCGGCATCACCGTGCGTTTCCATTGCATGGATGGCGGCGTCATGGACGCGCTCATCCTCGAAAAGCCCCTCGATTCCGGCGATACCACGCAGCAAAGCACATGCCTCTGCGTCATGACCGATGTGACCGAACTGAGCCAGTCGGAAAAACGCAACCGTCAGCAGGCCATTTGCGACCACCTGACCGGCCTCTTCAACCGTCAGGGCTTCGAAGCCATCCTTGATCTGCAGATCCGCGATGCGGACCGGAACGGCAGCGAACTGGCGTGCCTGTTCATCGACCTCGACCGTTTCAAGGCCATCAACGACAATCTCGGCCATGCGGCGGGTGACGCCGTTCTCAAGCAATTCACAATGAAACTCGAACCCTTGCTCACGCCGCTCGACAGCGCGTCGCGGCTCGGCGGCGACGAGTTCGCCATTCTGCTGGCCGGCGACAAGGTGGAAGAGCGCGCCCTGGAATTCTGCGAGCGTGTCTGCGCCATGCTGGACATGCCGTTCGAGATCGAAAACAACAGCATCCGCCTCAGCGCCAGCATCGGCATGGCGGTCTATCCTCTGCACGCCTCCAGCGCATCCGAACTTTTGCAGAATGCCGACATGGCAATGTACACCCGCAAGAGAACCGGTAAAAATGGTTCGCAGGTCTTCGACAGCTCGATCATGGATCGCGCGCGCGAACATGCGGAGCTGGAGCGGGATATTGCACAGGCGCTTTCCGAGGACTGGTTCGAAGCCTATTTCCAGCCCATTCAAGACCTCGCAACCGGCCAGACGGCGGGTTTCGAAGCGCTGCTGCGTCTCAACCATCCCGACAAGGGATTGCTTTCCCCGGCCGCGATCATCAGCCTTGCCGAAGAAAACGGCACCATTCAACGCATCGGCAATCTCATTCTCGATCAGTCGATCGCCAATCTCGCCAGGCTGTCGCGCCTGCCGGGCATGGAGCAGACCTATGTGGCAGTCAATTTTTCGCCGCTGCAATTCGAACCTGGACTACCGACACGCATCGCCGGTGTGCTGCATCGGCACGGTATTGTCCCCGCACGTCTGGTCATTGAGATCACCGAAGCCGTGATCATGAAGGACGATCCGCAAATCCGGGCGATCCTCAACGCCATTCACCAGCTGGGCTGCCGCATCGCGCTGGATGATTTCGGCACGGGTTATTCCTCGCTCAGCTATCTCAGCCGTTTTCCGGTCGATATCGTCAAGATCGACCAGTCCTTCACCCGCTCCATCTGCGACGACACCATGGACATCAGGCAGCGGAGCCGCATGCTTGTCGAAGGCATCGCCGCCATCTCGCATAAGATGAACTGCACCGTTATTGCCGAGGGTGTGGAGACGGAAGAGCAGAAGGAGCTTCTGACCGATATGGGCGCAGATTTCGGGCAGGGTTATTACTTTGCGCGCCCGCAGCCGGTCCAAAGGCTGATCGCTACATACGATGCGGCGTCCGGACAAAGCCGCGTTGCGGCACGGCAAGCGTGAAGGATCGGGGGAGAGCACTATGGGATTGATCCGCTTTTGTCTGCTCTTTCTTGCTCTCGCCACACCAGTCAACGCGGCCAAGCTCTTCCTGACGACCGAGGTCTATCCGCCCTATAATCTGCAGGCCAGCGACGGCAGCGTGCACGGCGTCTATTTCGACCAGCTCAAGATCGTGCTTCAGGACACCGATACGGATTACGACGTCGCCGTCATGCCCTGGGCGCGGGCCATTGCACTCGCCACAACGCAGGCCATGCACTGCGTCTTCGCCACGGCGAGAACGCCAGAGCGGGAGCCGCTCTTCAAATGGGTTGCCCCAATCCACACCGACCGCAACATTCTCGTGGCCCGCCGCGAGGCGAATATCGAGGCTTCCAGCCTCGAGGACGCCAGAAGATACCGCGTGGGAACCCAGCGGGGCGACTATACCGAAGCACTGTTGGAAAAACTCGGTTTCCCGCAGGTGGATGTCGGCGCGGATTTCGAGATCACGCTCAACAAGCTGAAGCTCGGCCGCATCGACCTCATGCCCATGTCGGAAAGCACCCTCAAGAGCCTGCCTGCGAACAGTTTCAAAGAGGTGATAACGCTGAGCCGGCAACAGCTCGGCCTCGCCTGCAACAAAACCGTTCCTGACGAGATCATCGCAAAATTGCAGGCCCGGCTGGATAGGCTGATCGCCGATGGAACGCAGCAGCAGATATTCGATCGTTACAGTCTGGTCAGCCCCTGACCAATCGGCCGATCGCCCCGCAAACCCATAAAAAGATTGACATCAGGCACTTTTCGGGGTGGTGACAACAGCATCATCAGGCAAAACGCGGACATGCCCCATGAAGATCATCGCAGGACTTGGTAATCCCGGCGCACAATATGCGGGAAACCGTCACAATATCGGCTTCATGGCCGTGGATGCGCTGCAGCGCCTGCCCTCCTTTGCGCCCTGGTCGAAGAAGTTCAAGGCGGAGATTTCCGAAGGTGAGATCGGCGGCGAGAAGATTCTGCTGATGAAACCGCTCACCTATATGAACCTGTCAGGCGAATCCGTCGGAGAGGCCATGCGTTTCTTCAAACTGACGCCGGCCGACATCATCGCCATCCATGACGAACTCGATTTGCTGGCCGGTCGCACGCGCATCAAGATCGGCGGCGGCCACGGCGGTCATAACGGCCTTAAATCGCTGGACGCCCATTGCGGCAAGGAATACCGCCGCCTGCGCCTCGGCATCGGCCATCCCGGCGACAAGGAGCGGGTGCACGGCCATGTGCTCGGCGATTTCGCCAAGTCGGACCGCGTCTGGCTTGATCCGCTTCTGGACGCCATTGCCGACAACGCCGCCATGCTGGTGAAGGGTGAGGATTCGCAGCTGATGAACAAGCTGGCGCTGGCGACGGGCAGCAAACCGGAAGCGGAAAAACCGGTAAAGGCGGCCAAGCCGGCCGCGCAGTCCCACATCCACCAGGCGCGCAACAGCGCCCAGCCGAAAAAGCTGCCGGAAACCGGGCCAATGGCCGAGATGCTGAAGCGAATGTTCGGCAAGAAGGACTAGCACGCATGTCTTCCGACACCATCGCCCTGCGTGCGGCCGGCCCCGGCGATCTGCCCGGTTTGCTCGAACTCTACCAGGCACTCAATCCATCAGACCCGGAATTGACGACGCAGGAAGCAGGTGCGGTTTTCGCAGCCATGCTCGCGCAACCCGGCCTGACAGTATTTGTGGCGACAGAGAACGGCAAACCCGTCGCGACTGCCACGCTTCTGATCGTTCCGAACCTGACCCGCGCCGCCCGCCCCTATGCCTTCATTGAAAACGTGGTGACACTGGAGGCGCGCCGCGGTCGGGGATATGGCCGCACGGTGGTGCGCCACGCCATTGAGACAGCCTTCGGCGCGAACTGCTACAAGGTGATGCTCCTGACAGGCCGCCACGACCCGGCGGTTCATGCCTTCTACGAAAGCTGCGGCTTCGTGCAGAACAAGACAGGTTTCCAGATCCGGCAGGATTAGGGGCAACGTGTCGGCTGCACGGCACCCCAACACGCCATACCCCCTCACTCCTCCGGCTCGGTCGTGAACATCAGCGGGAAGCCCGCCTCCTTGCCGAGATCGGTCGCCTCCTTGGCCTTGGTCTCGGCAATATCGCGCTCGCAGACAACCACCACCGCGCTGCCGAAGCGATGCGCCGTCATCATTACCCGGCGTCCGGTATCCTCGCTCATGCGAAAGACGGCCTTCAACACCACCGTGACAAATTCGCGCGGCGTATAGTCGTCATTCAGCAGCATGACCTTGTAGAGCTTCGGCCGCTCCAGCTTCGGTTTGACTTTCGGTTTCGGTTTGAGATCGACAGGACTGTCACTCATGATTGTCGCTCGTCATGGTGGTTCATCATCGTGGTTCGGGGGAAAATCCCGCTGGATGGCGAAAGATCGCGCCTTGAACCCGCTTATACTGCACCGCAACCGCGCTATCGGCAAGCCTGCCCGGAAATCCGCACCTTTCGCAGGGCTTTGCCGGCACAAATCGGCTCGCGGGCTTGACCTTGCCCTGCCCATTCCGCAAAAGGCTCCTCAACGAATTCTTTCAAACGGACAGGTTTCAAGCCATGGGCTTCAAATGCGGTATCGTTGGATTGCCAAATGTCGGCAAGTCCACCCTCTTTAACGCGCTCACGAAAACGGCCGCCGCACAGGCCGCCAACTATCCCTTCTGCACCATCGAGCCGAATACCGGCGAAGTTGCCGTGCCGGACCCGCGCATGCAGCAGCTTGCGGCCATCGCCGGTTCGAAGGAAATCATTCCGACCCGCATCTCCTTCGTGGACATTGCCGGCCTGGTGCGCGGCGCGTCGAAGGGTGAAGGCCTTGGCAACAAGTTCCTCGCCAATATCCGCGAGGTCGATGCCGTCGTACACGTTCTGCGCTGCTTCGAAGACGACGATATCACCCACGTCGAAGGCCGCATCAACCCGGTTGGCGATGCCGAAACGATCGAGACCGAGCTGATGCTCGCCGACCTCGAAAGCCTGGAACGCCGTGTCGAGCAGACGCGCAAGCGTGCCACCAGCAAGGACAAGGAATCCCTGGCTCAACTGCCGGTCATGGAAGCCGTCATCACGCTGCTCAACGACGGAAAGCCGGCACGCCTGCTGTTGAAGACGCTGCCGGTTGAGGAAATCGAAATCCTCAAGGGCCTCAATCTCCTGACGTCGCACCCGGTGCTGTATGTCTGCAACGTCTCGGAAGCCGACGCATCGTCCGGCAACGAGCACACCGCAGCCGTCGCGGCGATGGCAAAGGAACAGGGTGCTGAATGCGTGATCATCTCGGCGGCGATCGAGGCTGAAGTTGCACAGCTTCCGGCCGATGAGGCCGAGGAATTCCTCTCGGCCCTCGGCCTTAACGAAGCTGGTCTCGACCGGCTGATCCGTGCCGGTTATCACCTGCTCGACCTCATCACCTATTTCACCGTCGGCCCGAAAGAAACGCGCGCCTGGACGATCGTGCGCGGCACCAAGGCACCGGCCGCCGCCGGCGTCATCCACACCGATTTCGAACGCGGCTTCATCCGCGCCTTCACCATCGGCTTTGACGACTACATCGCCTATAAGGGCGAAGTCGGCGCCAAGGAAGCGGGCAAGGGACGCGACGAAGGCAAGGAATATGTCGTTCAGGACGGCGACGTCATCCACTTCCGCTTTAACACCTGATCCGGCCCGACGGGCGACGGATCGTCGTTGTGACGGGCCAAGGGCGCAGACGTTGCCGCTTGTTTCTTCTCCCCGCCGGGGAGAAGGTGGCCCGAAGGGTCGGATGAGGGGGCAACGTTGCCGTATCTCACTACCCTTGCCCCCTCATCCCGCTGCCGCGACCTTCTCCCCGGCGGGGATAAGAAGCAAGCGGCGCTCGCCCGCTCCAACAAGCTACCTCTTCATAGAACAATCACAGCTGCAATTTGACCTTTACGTAAAAGGAAAAATCCTCTTAGATGCACACAACACTGACTGTGCGAAGGGAGGGAACCATGGCGCCGGTCGCGACATACACCTATGAGGATTTTGCCGTCGGGCGGGAATTTCCCCTTGGACCACAATCAATTTCCGCAGCGCAGATCATCGAATTTGCCAGCGAGTTCGACCCCCAGCCCATGCATCTGTCGGAAGAGGCTGGCCGCCGGAGCATTCTTGGCGGGCTGGCGGCTTCCGGCTGGCACACCTGCAGCCTGCTGATGCGGATGATGGCAGACAGCTACATCTCCAACTCCACCTCGCAGGGCAGCCCCGGCATCGATTATGTCGACTGGAAAAAGCCGGTTCTGGCCGGAGACACGCTTTCGGGAAAATCCATCGTGCTGGAACAGCGCCCTTCCGCATCTCGGCCCGGCATCGGCCTCGTGAAATTGCGCCACGAGCTTTATAACCAGCGCGGCATTCTGGTCTCACAGGGAGAAAACACCGTCATGTTCCTGATGCGTGGCGACGGAGGCGTTGCGGCATGAAACTGGCAGAACTTTCCCCGATCGGCGAACGCGTCACCCTCGATACGCTGCATTTTTCCGCCGAAGACATTATTCGCTTCGCGCGCGATTTCGACCCGCAGCCCTTTCATCTTGATGCCGAGGCGGCCAGGAACAGCGTGTTCGGTGGCCTCTGCGCCTCCGGCTGGCACACTGGCGCAGGCTGGATGAAATCCTTCCTCTCCCATTGGGCAAAGGAAGTGAAGCGGTTGAAGCTACAGGGGCTCGAACCGCCGAAACTCGGCCCCTCCCCGGGCTTCCGTGAACTCAAATGGAAAAAGCCGGTTTTTGCCGGGGACGACGTGACCTATTTCGTCACCCTGCTTGATGCCCGCCCGCTGGAATCGAGACCCGGCATCTGGCTGAACACCACCTTCAACGAGGGCGTCAACCAGTCGGGAGAAACGGTACTGACCTTCCAGAGTGGAGTACTGGAATTCGACTAAAGCGAGCCCCGGGGCAAACCATCGCGACTTGCCCCGGCTACCGCCTCAATGGCCGGAAAACTCCACCAGCGTGCGTACGTCGACGCCGAGATCTTCCAACTTCTTACGGCCACCGAGATCAGGCAGGTCGATGACGAAGCAGGCGGAGACGATCTCCGCACCCATCTGTCGCAAGAGCTTCACCGCACCTTCGGCGGTGCCGCCGGTGGCGATCAGATCATCGACAAGAATGACCTTCTCGCCCGGTTGTACGGCATCCACATGCATCTCCATTTCGTCCACGCCATATTCCAGGCTGTAGGCGACCCGCACGGTGGTGTGCGGCAGCTTGCCCTTCTTGCGGATCGGCACAAAACCGGCCGACAGCTGATGCGCCACCGCCCCGCCCAGAATGAAGCCGCGGGCTTCCATGCCGGCGATCTTGTCGATCTTTGTTCCCGCATAGGGCTGCACGAGTTCATCGACGGCGCGGCGAAAAGCACGCGGGTTGCCGAGCAGCGTCGTGATGTCCCGGAAGATGATACCCGGCTTCGGATAGTCGGGAATGGAACGGATGGCAGCGGAAAGCTCCGAAGCGATAACGGTCATGGTATTTCCAGTTAAAATGGGAAATGGATCAGGAAGTTCGGGCCACCCTATCAATTTGACGGCCGCGGACCAACTAAAAAGGCAACGGTGCTCATTCCGCCGCCGACATTCCCTCGATCCGCGCCCAGACCGGGCAGACATCCTCGAACGAATGCGACAAGGGCCGCAGTGCCTCATCGCCCCTGTCGTCAAAACTTCCCGAGACCAGAGCAACGGTGGGTGCATCGTCAATGGCGCCGAGCGTGCTGCCACAGATCGCGCAGAAAGCCCGGCTGGAATAATCGGAGGACCGGAAAACCGAAGGCACACCGCCCTCTCCAGTCCAGCTTACTGCTTCGCTGGATAATTCTACCCAGGCGAGGCTGGAGGCGCCGGAATGCCGCTGGCAGATGTCGCAGGAGCAACTGTGCGGATTGCCGGGCTCGCACTTCGCTTCAAAACGGATGGAGCCACACAGGCAACCGCCGCTACGGATTTGCGTCATCCTCATCCTCCCCTTAGCCCATGAAAAAGCCCCCCCGGAAGGCCGCGGAGGCTGATGATTTCAGGCATCAAGATGATGCTCAATGTTCCTTGTTGGCGTAGACCGATTTCTTGGTGAGATAGATCAGTGCCGTGAAGATGAACAGGAAGACCATGACCATGAAGCCGGTGCGCTTGCGCGCTTCCAGATGCGGTTCAGCAGCCCACATCAGGAACGCGGAGACGTCCTTGGAATATTGGTCCAACGTCTGCGGCGTACCGTCATCGTAAGTCACCTGATCGGCGCTGATGGGCGGCGCCATCTTCAGTGCCGCAGCGCTGACGAAGTACGGATTGAAATGCGTACCTTCCGATATCTCAACACCGGCCGGTGGTTCCTGATAGCCGGTCAGCAGCGCATGGATATAATCCGGGCCGCCTTCCTGATAACCGCCCACGATCGGGATCATATCGATAATGAACTGCGGGAAACCACGCTCCACGCCGCGCGCCTTGGCAAGCAGCGACATGTCAGGCGGTGCAGCACCACCATTGGCGGCAGCCGCCGCTTCGTGGTTCGGGAATGGCGAGGGGAAATGGTCGGAAGGCACCGCCTTGCGATTATACATTTCACCGTCGGCATTCGGGCCGTCCTGCACTTCGTATTCGGCGGCAAAGGCCTTCACCTGCTCGTCCGAATAACCGAGATCCCCCAGCGTGCGGAAAGAAACGAGGCTCATCGAATGGCAGGCGGAGCAGACTTCCTTATAGACCTTCAGGCCGCGCTGCAGCTGGCCCTTATCATATTTACCGAAGGGACCGGCAAAGGACCAGCTCTGCTCCTCGGGCTTGATGATCGGGAAGTGACCGCCGGCAATCGCATGTTCCGCCTTGGTGGCGAGATCATGGCTTTCCTCCGCCGCGAAGGCGGCGGCGGAACAGCTAATGGCGGCGAAAAGCGCGATGCTCGTGAATAGCGTCTTCATTGTCGTCATCCTTCCTTCGCGCTCAGATCTGGGCGGCCGCTGGCGCGGCACCCGTCTTGGCAGCCTTCTTTTCAAGAACGGCCTCGGTAATCGAATTCGGAATACGCCGGGGCGTTTCGACCAGACCGAGGATCGGCATGATGACGAGGAAGAAACCGAAATAGTAGAGCGTGCCGATCTGCGACATGACGACATAAAGTCCTTCCGCAGGGCGCGAACCCAGCCAGCCGAGCAGGATGGCGTTGACCACGAACAGCCAGAAGAACATCTTGTACCAGGGACGATAGACGGCGGAGCGAACCTTCGACGTATCGAGCCAGGGCAGGAAGAACAGCACGATGATCGCGCCGAACATCACGAGAACGCCACCGAGCTTGGAATCGATCGGCCCGACATTGAAGGTAATGGCGCGCAGCATCGCGTAGAACGGCAGATAATACCACTCAGGCACGATATGGGCCGGTGTCTTCAGCGGATCCGCCATGATGTAGTTATCAGGGTGGCCGAGGAAGTTCGGCATGTAGAAGATGAACCAGGCATAGGCGATCAGGAACACCGAAACGCCAAGCGCATCCTTCAGCGTCGCATAGGGCGTGAAGGGCACCGTATCGGTCTTGCTCTTCACTTCCACACCGGTCGGGTTGGTCTGGCCGGTCACATGCAGCGCCCAGATGTGCAGGATGACGACACCGGCAATCATGAAGGGCAGCAGGTAGTGAAGGGCGAAGAAGCGGTTGAGCGTCGGATTGTCCACCGCAAAGCCGCCGAGCAGGAACTGCTGGATCCATTCACCAATGAGCGGGAAAGCCGTGAAGAAGCCGGTGATGACGGTCGCACCCCAGAAGGACATCTGGCCCCAGGGAAGCACGTAGCCCATGAAGCCCGTCGCCATCATCAGAAGATAGATCACGCAGCCGAGAATCCAGAGGATTTCGCGTGGCGCCTTGTAGGAGCCGTAATAGAGACCACGGGCAATGTGGAGGTAAACCGCGATAAAGAAGAACGACGCGCCGTTGGCATGCATGTAGCGCAGCAGCCAGCCATGGTTGACGTCACGCATGATCTTTTCGACGGAATTGAAGGCGACCGTCGTTTCGGCCGCATAGTGCATGGCCAGCACGACGCCGGTGAGGATCTGCACGATCAGCATGACGGCAAGCATCGCACCGAAAGTGTAGGCATAGTTCAGGTTACGCGGGACAGGATAGGCAACGAAGCTGTCATAGATCATGCGCGGCAAGGGAAGCCGCGAATCGATCCACCTTTCGATGCCGGTGGACGGCTGATAACTGGAATGGCCACTCATGAATATCTGTCCCCTTATCCGATCTTGATCACGGTATCGGATGTGAATGCAAATGTCGGGATGGCGAGGTTCTGCGGCGCCGGACCCTTACGTATGCGGCCCGCCGTATCGTAGTGCGAGCCATGGCAGGGACAGAACCAACCGCCGAAATCGCCGGCCTGGCCGAGCGGAACGCAACCGAGATGGGTGCAGGAACCGATCATGACGATCCAGTTCTCCTTGCCCTGACCGGCGGAGCGGTCAATGTCCGTCGCCTGCGCGTCGGGGGCAATGTTGGCATTGCGTGCCACCGGGTCTTTAAGATCGCCGAGAGCGACCGCATTGGCTTCGTCGATTTCCTTTGCCGTGCGGTTGCGGATGAAAATCGGCTTGCCGCGCCACTTTACGGTAAGCGACATGCCCGGCTCGACGGCCGTGACATCCACCTCGATGGAGGCGAGTGCCAGCGTCGATGCATCGGGACGCATCTGGTCAATAAAGGGCCATGCAACGGCGGCGGCACCGACGGCGCCCGCCATTCCCGTCACTAGATAAAGAAAATCGCGACGGGTCGGTTCACCCGAAGCGTCGTGATTGGTTACGTGCTCGCTCACCGCTACACCATCCTCTGCGCTGTTTTTGCCGTAAATCGCATGAGTCCTCCCGCTATGATTTGATCCAGGACAAACTCCGTCCCATCGTCCTGGACACAACTGCGGCATTAAGAAACCGCGTCACTCTGTGTGATCGCAAAATATTGACCGACTTGGCAAGAGCAAAGCACACAAAGCTGCCGTAATTCTGCCCGAAGCGCCCGATTTGGCTCTCATTTTTTCGCCGGCCTTGGCAGGCGGGCAACATTGTGTGCATTCATGCACCATGTTAGGAGACTTCAAGGGAGAGCTTGGAAAGCAGGGATTCGGATGACGGCGAAGCTCTCTTGCATGGTATCCACGGCAGTGGCTGCCGTTCTTTTCATCGCCAGCCTGCGTTATGTGACGGATTTCTGGCTTTTGGCCTTCGTCACCAGCTTCCAGCTTCACATCGCCATCGTCTGCATCCTGCTGTCAGGCCTCGTCTTCTGGCTGACACGCGATGTCGTCACGGCCGTGCTTCTGGTCTGGGCGCTTGCGCTCGCCATCCATGCCGTCGCGATGCTGATGGAATTTTCCACAGCCGCCACCGCCGCACCCGGCGCAAAACCTTTTCGCCTGCTGTCCTTCAACGTCTTGATGGACAACGCGACCAATGCGAATGCAATTGCCGACAAAATTCTCGAAGCAGGCGCAGATGCGGTGTACCTCTTCGAAGCGGCGGCATTGCAATCGGTTCTGCCGCGTTTGCAGCAAACCTATCCGCACAGGCTCGGTTGCTATGAGGGTACGCCCAGCTGCGATCTGGTCA
Source organism: Agrobacterium sp. El2ro-1b (assembly GCF_048298475.1). NCBI lineage: Bacteria > Pseudomonadati > Pseudomonadota > Alphaproteobacteria > Hyphomicrobiales > Rhizobiaceae > Agrobacterium > Agrobacterium sp. El2ro-1b. The sequence continues at coordinate 1,934,949 of NZ_CP103458.1, forward strand.
TTCTGTCAAAAAGACCATTGCTGGAAGGCCGGTTTCACAGCCTCAGCGATCTTCGACGCGACCGGTTTGCCATTGCGCATGTCGATCTCGACGGCACGGAGCTGACGCTTGCCGCCGGCCATATCACCAAGCCCTATTTCGACGATTACCACCGCGATGAGCTCGATGAAGTCAGCGAAATTCTCTTTCGCGTCACCGGCCCGCTCATTCTGGGCGGGGATTTCAATTCGGCGAGCATCGCCCCAGACATGCGCGCTTTCCTCGCCGCCAACGATCTTAAGAAAGCGACCTTCGAACCCGCCACATGGCCGACAGAGGCCGGCCGCTTCGGTATCGCCATCGACCACATTTTCGCCCGCGAACCGGCGACCCTGATGAAAACCACCCGCATGCCGGACAGCCTCGGTTCCAATCATTTCGGACTGATGGCGGATTTCATGATCGGCCGGTAGTTTTGACGGCACCGGCATAGTCGCCAGACGAAAACGGCGGCCCGAAGGCCGCCGTCGATGACGTTTCTCAGAACTCCGTCCAGTCCCCGGCTGCAGCCGCCTGCCGCCCGCTGCCAAAGGCAGCGGCAATTTTGCGGCCTATCGCCCGCGCCGGCGAAGGCTGCGGCACCGAGGTCGGGCCTGCTGCAACAGCGGCATCAGCCCTTTCCTGAAGGGTGAATTGCGTCAGCAGCCGGTTGAGAGCGGTCGCCTGCGAGGCAAGGCTGTCGCTGGCCGCCGTCGTCTGTTCCACCATGGCGGCATTTTTCTGGGTGCCCTGATCCATCAGATTGACCGCGGAGTTGATCTCGGAAAGGCCGGTCGACTGTTCCCGCGTGGAGACGACGATGGACGAGACATGGCGATTGATCTCCCGCACCTCGTCGACGATCCCCGCAAGCGCCTCGCCGGTCTTGCCAACCAGCGTCACGCCCTCGCGCACCTGTTCACCCGAACGGTTGATCAGGCCCTTGATCTCCTTGGCGGCACTGGCCGAGCGTTGTGCCAGTTCACGCACCTCCTGCGCCACCACGGCAAATCCCTTGCCGGCATCACCGGCACGCGCGGCCTCCACGCCGGCATTCAACGCCAGCAGATTGGTCTGGAACGCAATTTCATCGATGACGCTGATGATGTTGCTGATCTCGTTTGCGGATTTTTCAATATTCTGCACAGCGAGCACGGTGCGTGTGACGATCTGGCCGGACATTTCGGCACTTTCCCGCGCCCGCTCCACCAGACGTCCGGCTTCGGCGGCCCGATGGGCGGAATCCTTCACCGCCGTGGTCACCTCCTCCAGCGCTGCTGCGGTTTCTTCCACGGAAGAGGCCTGCTGTTCCGTGCGCCGGGAGAGATCGCCCGCCGCCGCGAGAATCTCGCTGGCGCCGGCATCGATGACCCGGGCGTTTTCCCCGACCGAACGCAGCGCCGCCTGCAGCGTGGCGACCGATTCGTTGAAATCGCCACGCAGGCCGTCCAGCCGCTCTGCAAAGGCGATGTTCAGACGGCAAGTCATGTTACCCTGGGAGAGCTGCTTTAGCCCCGCGCCCAGATTTTCCACGGCGAAACGGATTTCTTCTGCTTCCTTCGCCTTCTGTGCCTCGTTCTCGAGCCGCTCGCGCTCACTGAGGCTGCGATTGGCCTCGGTCTCCTGTTCCAGACGCTCCCGCTCTATGGCGTTGTCACAGAAAACGGCAACGGCGGCGGCCATTTCTCCGATTTCGTCCCTGCGACCTGAATGGGGAATGGCGCTGTCTTTGTCACCCGCGGCAAGGCCGTTCATGGCGAAGGTGATATCGGTGATCGGCCGCGAAATACGAATGAAACTGAAGAAGGCGGCGGCAATGGCGACAGCAGATGCGATCACCATCGCGGCAAGCGACAGGGTGAAGGCCAGCCGTCCCGTCGCTTCCGCTGCCTGTTTGTCATCGAGGCCAAGCTGACGATTGGCCTCGATCATTTCCTTCAAGAGGGCGCCGGCGCTGTTGCCGACTGGATTCATCCGACCGATCAGAGCAGCGGCAGCATCCGTATCACCGGCGACGAGCACTTTCTTGAGCTCCGCCCCCATGGATTCATAATTGGTCACGGCGGCACTCAGCCGCTCGAATTTTTCCCGGATATGCGGAATCTTCAACCCGGCGGCATAGGCCTCAAACGCCTTCGCCCGCTCTTCCTGTGATTGAAGCGTGCGCTGAAAAAGTGCGTTTCGTGCTTCCGGCGTCGCGGCCGTCATGACAGTCAGATAATTGCGACGGATATCGTTGAGCCTGTCCCCAAGGTCGGCGATTGCAAGCGACCTCTCCATGCGCAGCACGATATTGTCGGCCTGCTTGTCCATCTCTTCGACGGAAAGGATGCTGGTGACGCCCTGGATGAGCGAGAAAAACACCGTGACGCCGAACAGTGCCGGCAAAAGAATGCGGATTTTAAGAAAATTCATTGTTTCAACCCCAATACCCCACAGCGGTTGCTGCTGATATTTTTTTCTCTCATAGGGTGATAAACAAGAAATTACCCGTATATTATAAAATCTGTGATTGAATCAATTAATATATAAAGAGAAATGACAACTTTCAATTTTATTCCGAGGTGAACGGAACGCTCAGGCTTCCCGTTGCTTCACGTCCTCCGCGTCGAGAAAGCCGCCCGATTGCCGCGCCCAAAGCTCCGAATAAAGCCCCCCCTGTGCGACAAGCTCAGCGTGGCTCCCCTCTTCCACGATAAGCCCTCGATCCATCACGATCAGCCGGTCGAGAGCGGCAATCGTCGACAGGCGGTGGGCGATGGCCAGCACCGTCTTGCCCTGCATCAACTCGTCCAGATTGCTCTGGATCGCCGCCTCCACTTCCGAATCGAGCGCCGAGGTCGCCTCGTCGAGCACGAGGATCGGCGCGTCCTTCAGCATCACGCGAGCAATGGCGATACGCTGGCGCTGGCCGCCGGAGAGCTTCACCCCGCGTTCGCCCACATGCGCGTCGAAACCGGTGCGGCCGCGCTGGTCCTCCAGCCTGTCGATAAAATCATCCGCCTTGGCCCGGCGTGTCGCCTCAATCAATTGCGCTTCGGTGGCATCCGTGCGGCCGAACATGATGTTGTCTCTGGTAGAACGGTGCAGCAGCGAGGTATCCTGCGTGACCATGCCGATATGGGCGCGCAACGATTCCTGGCGGACACGGGCTATATCCTGCCCATCGATCAGGATACGGCCTTTCTCGACATCGTAAAACCGCAGGAGCAGGTTGACGAGCGTGGATTTGCCGGCACCGGAGCGCCCGACAATGCCGACCTTTTCACCGGCCCTGATCTCGAGGTTGAGATTGTCGATGACGCCGTCCGCCCGCCCGTAGTGGAAGCTGACATTCTCAAAACGGATGCTCGGCTTCTTGACCTCAAGCACCACCGCGTCGGGCGCATCAACGAGACCGATCGGCTGCGAGATCAATTCGGCAGCATTCTGCACCGTACCGAAATTGCGCATGATACCGTTGAACTGCGTCATCAACCGCCCGAGCAGGAAGTTGAGGCGCAGTACCAGCGCCAGCGTGAAAGCCACCGCACCGGAGCTGATTTTGCCTGATAGCCACAGATCGATACAGAGCGCCGCCATGGAGGTGATCATCACGCCTGACAGCAGCGCCATGGAGGCGCGCACGCCGGTGATGAACCGCGTAAACTTCATCGTCGAGGTCTGGAAAATATCGAAGCCCTGGCGCATGTAGCGATCATTGGCGTCGTCGCGCCCGAACAGCCGCAGCGTCTGGATATTGCTATAGGCATCCACCATGCGGCCCGACAGCATCGAGGCGGCTTCCGCTGTCTCCTTTGAATGGTAACGGATGCGCGGCACGAAATACCGCGCCAGCAGCGAGAAGAAGGCCACCCAGACGACGACGAGAACCGCAAGCCGCCAGTCCAGTCCGCCGATCAGGAACAGCATGGAAACCGAGTAGATACCGACGAACCACACACTTTCCATCAGCGAGGTCACGAGATCGCCCGCCGCCTGCCCGCCGGACCAGACCTTGGTGACGATGCGGCCGGAAAAATCATTCTGGAAAAAGGTCAGCGATTGTCGCGCCACATGCATATAGGATTGCCAGCGCACCAGATTGTAGAAACCGGGCGTAATGATCTGCTGGTCCACCAGTGCCGTGATCATGGTGACGATAAAACGCACGATGCCGATCAGCACCAGCATGCCGACGAGTTCCCCGCCATGGGCCGCAAGCAACCCCGCCCAGCCCTCTTCCGGTTTCACCGTAGAGAGAATGTCCACGAGCCGCCCGACGAACCAGAACAGCGCCGCCTCGATGGCCGCCGTCAGCCCGCCGAGCACCAGCATCGCGAAAAACGGCGCCTTGGCTTGCGAGATATAAAACCAGATGAAGGCGAATGTGCCTTCAGGCGGCCGCAAATCGTCCTTGCGGGCGAACGGCTTTATCCAGTTTTCGAAATACTCGAAGATGCGGGTAATGACCATGATCCGGATATAGGCGGATTCCCCACTCGGGAACAGCCGCAGCGGCTTCGGGGAAAGATTATATTTCGGTAACATCAGGAAAATGAAAGAGGGCGGAGAATGTTCCCCCGCCCTCTCGCTTTCCTTATTCCGCAGCCACTTCCGCCTCGTGGTCGGCGATGAAGCCGCCGGACTGGCGCCGCCACAGGTCGGCATAGATGCCGCCCATCGCCGCCAGTTCCGCATGGCTGCCCGCCTCCACGATCCGGCCCTTGTCGAGGATGATGAGCCGGTCCATTTCGGTCAGCGTCGAAAGGCGGTGGGCGATCGCGATCACAGTCTTGCCTTCCATCAGCGAGAACAGGTTCTCCTGGATCGCCGCCTCGACTTCGCTATCGAGCGCCGAGGTCGCCTCATCAAGCACCAGGATCGGCGCGTTCTTAAGGAAGACGCGGGCAATCGCGATGCGCTGGCGCTGGCCGCCGGACAGCTTGACACCACGTTCGCCCACCTGGGCATCGAGACCCTGACGACCATGCATGTCGACAAGCGTCTCGACGAAGTCCCAGGCGTTTGCCCGCTTCGCCGCCGCGATCACCTGCTCGTCGGTGGCCTCGGGATGGCCATAGGCGATGTTGTCGCGGATCGAACGGTGCAGAAGCGAGGTATCCTGCGTCACGACGCCGATCAATTCGCGCAGGCTGTCCTGCGACACCTTGGAAATGTCCTGCCCGTCAATCGTGATCCTGCCGCCTTCCAGATCATAGAAGCGCAAAAGCAGGTTCATCAGCGTCGTCTTGCCCGCACCCGAACGGCCGACAAGGCCGACCTTCTCGCCCGGCTTGATGTCGAGCGTCAGCCCGTCGATCACGCCTTTGCTCTTGCCATAGTGGAAGCGGACGTTGTCGTAATGGATTGCACCCTGCGGCGCTGCAAGCTCAGGCGCTTTCGGAACGTCGACAATATCATGAGGCTTCGTCATCATCGACATGCCGTCATAGACCGTGCCGATATTTTCGAACAGCGACGTGACTTCCCACATGATCCACTGCGACATGCCGTTGACGCGCATGGCAAGGCTGATGGCGATGGCGACCGAACCGGCCGTCACCGAACCCTGCATCCAGAAATACAGCCCAAGCGTTGCCGTGGAAAACAGCACCATGGCATTGTTGAGGTCGATCAGGATGTTGAAGCCGGAAATCTTGCGCATCTGGCGGTGAACCGTGCCGAGAAACACATTCATGCCCTCACGCGCATATCTTTCCTCACGCCCCGCATGGGAAAACAGCTTGATCGTCGAGATATTGGTATAGCTGTCGACGATCCGTCCCGTCATCATCGAGCGTGCATCGGCCTGTTCCTGCGCCAGCCGGCCGAGTTTCGGCACGAAATAGGCAAGGATCGCCATATAGATACCGAGCCAGACCAGCAGCGGAATGACCAGCCGCCAGTCCGCCGCAGCCACCATGAACAGCATCGAGACGACAAAGCTGATCGCATAAACGAAGACGTCGATCACCTTCAGCGCCACTTCGCGGATCGCCAGCGCCGTCTGCATCACCTTGGTCGAAACCCGGCCCGCAAACTCGTTGGCGAAAAAGTTCATGGAGTGGCGCAGCAGGAAACGGTGCATTTTCCAGCGCGCGATCATGCCGAAATTGCCGGCAAGCGTCTGGTGCATCGTCATGGTGTGAACCGCGCCCATGAGCGGCAGCACAATGAGCACCAATCCGGCCATGACGATCAGATGCCAGCCCTCATCGGCAAAAAACGTCTCGCGATTGGCCGTGGAAAGCCAGTCGACGATATTGCCGAGGAATTTGTAGAGCATGGCTTCCGCAATGGCGATGCCCATGGACATCAGGCCGAGCAGCAGCAGCCACGGCCATGCGGGCTTCACATAATGCCAGATGAACGACAAAAGCGTCTTCGGCGGCACATCCGGCGTCGCAGAGGGAAAAGGATCGAGGCGTTTTTCAAACCAGCCAAACATAGGCCAAGCTCCGGCAATCAATCGTTCCATCGTGACATGGTGAGCAGACACAAATATGGCTCACGACGGAACGGAAAAGTCTTTGGATATGGCCGCAACAGCCACATGACGAATCAAGAAACGGGAAACGCGGTTGAACCGCGGGGCAACACCTAGGCCAGCAGCAGCGCTACCGGGGCCGGGAGGCGAATTCGAACGAAATTATCCATAAGAACCTCCTTTGGCTGGTGTTGAAGATGTGGCCTTGTAGCGCAAAAAATAGTCATTGACCAGTCGGAAAGACACGGAATGCGCGAAAAGCGTTCGTTTCGGCAGACGGGGCCAAACGGGCGGATTTACCCGCGAAGGCCTCCACCCGTACCAAAATGCTGATGCGTCACCCTATTCAGCCGCGTCCTGCGACTGCGCGCCTTCATATTCGCTGATCAGCTCGGCCATGCCGGCCTGTGTATGGCGTTTCAATTCCCGGCGATCGCTGGGCTGCGGCGCGAAGGTGACGGTGAGGCCGGTGTCCCTGATCGTGCCGATGGCGAAAGATGCGCCAGACAACATGCGCACGCCCTCATGCAGCCACAGCGGATCGGTGGCGAAATGCTGGCCGATGCCGACCACCACGGGAATGCCCTGCCAGTGCGACATGCGGTCATAATGGATATGACCCGCCAGAATGCCGATGACATCATGTTCGAACAACAGCTCGTCCAGAGCCTCGGTATCGTCAAAGGACAGGGATTCCCATTCCGCCTCGGGACGGTCGAAATCGAGCGCCGGCGCATGGTGCATCACCAGCAGCTTCGGCAGTTCAGGATGATTTTCGAGTTCTTCCTCGAGCCATTCGATCTGGCCGGGTTCGAAAGCGCCACCGACCTTGCCCGGAACGCTGGTGTCCATGACGATGATGTGGATACCGGCAATCACCTCGGCATGGTCATAGGGCTCGTCCACGCCCTCATGGCGATCGAGCATGACCGGGTAAAACCCGTCGCGGCGGTCATGATTACCGAGCGCGAAAAGAACAGGCACATCCAGTTCCGCCTCAGCCATCAGCCGCTTCAACTCTTCATAGCTGCCGGCATCGCCCCGGTTGGTGAGGTCACCGCTGACGACGATGAATTCCGGCGGCGGCACCAGCGCCTTCACCTGCGCGAGCGTGGCGGACAGCGTGGCCGAAGTCTCGGAATAAAGATCATCATCCTGCACCTGCGGATTACCGATATGCAGATCGGTCAGATGGACGAAATTCACCCGTTCGGACATGGCTTTTTTCCCGTTTTGCTAGGCACAGAAACCAATCCGAAACCGCCCTTGGACGCTTCCAGACCTTTTGATTTCTCTGACGATAGGTTGGTTATTGGGTAGCCTGCCTATGTGTCATGCGAATGAACATCCGGCGACCAGCCCTCTTAAAAAGGCAATTTGCCCAACCGCATCTGTCACAGGTCATTCACCCGTGATATTCGGTCCGACAGTCCCGAATGCGAAGAGAAAACCATGCCCGACACTTTGCCTGAAACAGGGCCAGACATCAGGATCGCCCTCTACCAGCCCGATATTCCCGGCAATACCGGGACAATCCTGCGGCTGGCCGCCTGTCTCGGCCTCGGCGTCGACATCATCGAGCCGGCCGGTTTCGATATTTCCGACCGCAATCTCAAACGGGCGGGCATGGATTATATCGCAGCGGCGGCGTTGACGCGCCATGTCAGCTGGGATCGTTTCGAGGAGTGGCGGGCCAGCACCGGTCGCCGCCTCGTTCTCGCCTCCACCAAAGCCGCGCGGCCCTATACTGATATCACCTATCGCGCGGATGATATCCTGCTCTTCGGCCGGGAAAGTGCCGGCGTGCCTGATCATGTGCATGACAAGGCGGATGAGCGAATCATCATCCCGATGGTGGCCGGACAGCGCTCGATCAACGTCGCCATGTCAGCGGCGATGGTCACCGGCGAGGCCTTGCGCCAGACGGCATGGTCGTGACCTGCCATCTTTGCAGCCAATTTTTCAGGCAAATGTGAAAATTGACTGCTTTTACCGCGAAACTGTCGCAACCCGGCCTGTACGGTGAGCGTTCACGCTCCTATACTGATTAGCCGGACAATAAAAATCGCTCTCGCCGGGACCGTGCGCCGGCGGGTGTGAGGAGACGTCGCATGCAATCCACAATTGTCATCGTCAACCTTCTCGGCGCCGTCGCGCTGCTGCTCTTCGGCCTTGCCCAGGTGAAGGATGGCGTCACCCGCGCCTTCGGCATGAAACTCCGAAGCGTGCTCGCCACCGGTACCCAGAACGGCCCGCGCTCCTTCTTTTCCGGCTTCTTCGCAACCGTCGCCCTGCAAAGCTCGACAGCGACGGCGCTGACCGTCGCCTCCTTCGCCGAACGGGACCTCATCAAGCCGCGCATGGCGCAAGTCGTGCTGCTTGGCGCCAATGTCGGCACTGCGGTTACCGCCTGGATCGTCGCGGCCGGCGTCGAATGGCTGTCGCCGCTGCTGATCCTTGCCGGCATTATCCTCAAAAAAGGCAGTTCCAATGCCAGACAGGGTGGGGGAACCGCCGTCATCGGCATCGGCCTGATGCTTCTGTCGCTGCATCTTCTGAGCGGCGCGACCGAACCGATGCGCGCTTCGCCCGCGCTTGGCGTCTTCATCGGCCTCCTGGATGGTGCCTGGCCCGTCGCGCTGATCTTTTCCGCCGTGCTCGCCTTCGTCTCCTCCTCCAGCCTCGCCGTCGTGGTGCTCATCCTGTCGCTGGCAGCCACTGGCACCTTGTCCACCGGCCTCATCATCGTTCTCATTCTCGGCGCCAATCTTGGCGGCGCCATTCCGCCCGTAATCGCCACGCTCTCCGGCCCGGCATCGGCGCGGCGCATCACCATCGGCAATCTCGTCGTGCGCACCATCGGCTGCCTCATTGCCATGCCGCTCGCCTCCTATGGCGCAACGTATTTGCAGCAATTGCCGCTTTCGCCCGCCAAATTGCCTGTTGATGCACATCTCATCTTCAACGTCATTCTGGCGACACTCGCCTGGCCTTTTTCCGGCCTGATCTCCGATTTGATGGCGAAGCTGGTACCCGGCGATCCGAAAGCAGAAGACGGCCCGAATTTCCTCGACCAGCAGGCGCTGGACGTGCCCGTCGTCGCGCTTGCCAATGCCACCCGCGAAGTCCTCAGCGTCGGCGACAGCATCGAGCGGATGCTGATCCGTGCGGAAAACGCCTTCAAGCACAATGATCTCGCCCCGCTTCAGGAAGTGGCCCTGCTCGAAAAGAAGGTCGACCGCCGCCAGCAGGAGGTGAAGGTCTATCTTTCCCAGCTAGGCCGCAAGGGACTGACCGATGAAGAAGCACGCCGTTCGATCGCCATCATCGATTATGCGATCAATCTCGAACATATCGGCGATATCATCGAAAAGGGTATTTGCGAGCAGATCCGCAAAAAGGTGCTGAACAGTTTCAAATTTTCCGACGACGGTTATGAGGAGCTGAAAACCCTGTTCGACATGACCATCGAGAACCTGCGTGCCGCCCAAAGCATTCTGGTAACCGGCGATTTCGAGCTTGCCCGCCGGCTGATGGAAAGCAAGGTGGATATACGCCGCCTCGAAAAACAGTCCTCCAATCGCCATCTGGAGCGGCTGCGTGACGGGCTGGCGGAGAGCATGCAGACCAGTTCGCTGCATCTAGACATGCTGCGCGACCTGAAGCGCATCAACGCCCATATCGTGACGGTGGCGCATCCCATTCTGGATGAAAGCGGCGTGCTGATCGAAAGCCGCCTGCGTTACGCCGAGCCGCGCGCCTGAGCATTTCTAAAGTTCAATCGGCCGAGGGCAGCCGCCGCATGGTGAATTCTATGCGGTCGCCTTCCAGCTGCCGCCAGCTTTCCACTTCCGTCCAGTAAGCGGCCTTCGGAAAGCTGTCGAACCATTCGCGCGCCTTGGCACGGGCTTCCTCACGCTCGAGACAGAAGGTCTGGCGCACGAACATGCCGTCGCGTTTTTGTTCGCCGCTGGCGCTTTCGCGTTCCCTGCGATGATTGGCGATCCTGCGCTTCAGCCCGTCGAGGGGCGGCAGTCCGGCAAATTTCGTCATGATATTCACCTCTGGCACCTACATCGATAAAGATAGTGTCCGCATGTGAACTTGGCGAGTCGAATTTGTGCATGAAGCCGGCACCTGCTAGACGCGACAGGGAATCGACTTCACCTAGTGCGTTTCCGCTTTTCTTCGAATCGCGAAAACGCTCTAGCTGTTTATTGTTACGCATTGTCCTGACGGAAAAGCGCTGCCGCTTTTCCTGGAAATGCTCTAAGGAGACTGTGCATGGAACGGCCAATCTTGCCGAAGGGCTTGCCCGAGGACATTGAAGACAAGAAAGCCGTTGCCCAGGCGTGGTTCCAGCACCTGCGCGACACCATCGTCGCCTCCTTCGAAACCCTGGAAAACGAACTCACCGGCCCGCTTTCCGATCAGGAGCCCGGCCGCTTCGTGCAGAAGGACTGGCTGCGCGACAATGGCGAGGGCGGCGGCGGCAAGATGTCGATGATGGAAGGCCGCGTCTTCGAAAAGGTCGGCGTGCACACCTCCACCGTCTATGGCGAATTCTCGCCCGAGTTCCGCAAGCAGATACCCGGTGCGGAAGAAGACCCGCGCTTCTGGGCCTCCGGCCTTTCGCTTATCGCCCATCCGGTCAATCCCAATGTGCCGGCCGTGCACATGAACACCCGCATGGTCGTCACCACCAGCCATTGGTTCGGCGGCGGTGCGGATCTGACGCCGGTGCTGGGGCGCAGGCGGACACAGCAGGACCCGGATACCCAGCTGTTCCACCGCGCCTTCGAGATCACCTGCAACCGTCATCCGGTCGCCGATTATCCGCGATACAAGAGCTGGTGCGACGAATATTTCTTCCTGAAGCACCGCGACGAGCCGCGTGGCACCGGCGGCATCTTTTTCGACTGGCTGCACCCTGACGAGGAGAAAGGCGGCTGGGACGCCAATTTCACCTTCGTGCAGGATGTCGGCCGCGCCTTCAACCTCGTCTATCCCAAAATCGTGCGGTCAAATTTCAACCAGCCCTGGACGGAAGACGACCGCGACGAGCAGCTTATCCGCCGTGGCCGATATGTGGAATTCAACCTGCTTTACGATCGCGGCACGATCTTCGGCCTGAAGACCGGGGGTAACGTCGAATCAATCCTGTCATCGCTGCCGCCGGTGGTGCGCTGGCCTTAAAAAACCTCACGAAAATTTGACGCTCATCAGCCATTTAGTCGCAAATAGCGCAAATTAGGACTTAAGGAAAAATCAAGGCAGTGGTAGTCTCCTCCCGCAGACGTACTGGAGGAGCTATCGTCATGATTACTTCAAACAGCATGCCTATTTCTGCTTCCCCCGAGGGAGCATCGCAATCCATCGATACCCCCGAATTGATCGACCGCCTGGCCGCGGAAATGCGTGCCACGGGTGATCGCGAACTGCCGCATTCCTTTTATGTCGAACAGGTAAAACGCACGCTGGCCGGAAAGACGGCAAAGCGTGCCGATAATGACGAAATGCCTCGTACAAAAATTCCGGCAGCGGGCACATCCTCTGTTTTCCAATGCTGGGCAATGCCAGAATAGGGGCCTGAACAGGCTCGGCGGACGCCGCTCTGGAACATAAGCGGCGAACGTTCGTTTCTTGTCGGAGGGACAGCATCACATCAATGCTGTCCCCCACTTGAACAGGGAGGCAAGACCATGAGACTTTTTGAATGTGGAACGCTTGTTCCCGGCTGTGCCTGGCACACCCGCGCAGACGATGACGCGGAAGTGGTGCGCCGGACCGTGGACCATATGCGCTCAGCCCACGGCGAAACCATCATCCGCGAAAACATGATCGAAAACATCAAGTCGCGCATCCGCGACGAGGCAAATGCGGCCTGAGCCGCAAAGCAGCCCTCGCCGCGACTTCAATTCTCGAGCATATCCTTCAGCCGGGCGGTCAGCGCTGCCCGGTCAAGTGAGAAATTGACGTCGATCCATTTTTCTTCGAGGCTTTTCAGCACCTCGCCTACCTTCGGACCGGCCTCGACGCCGGCGGCCATCACATCGGCACCGCTCAGCGGAAAACCCGGCTTGCGGAACTTCTCTGCCCTCGTCAGCAACGTAGAAAGGCGCGCGACTTTGTGCATGGCCGTATCGCCGGCTGAAAGATCGGCGCGAGCCGAAGCAAGCGCGAGTTTCAATCGCGTCTTCACACCCTCGACACCCTGCCGGTAAAGCAGACGGTCCAACGCCGTTTCTTTCATCTCGGGATCAACGGCAGGGGCAGAAGCCCAATGCGTAAGATAAGCCGCCTCGGCCTTCGAAAGCCTGAGGCGGGCTGCAAGCGCAGCGAGCCTCTCCCTGTCGGGCGGAACGATGGCGGCAAGCCGCAGCATCGGGTCCGCGGCCCAACCAAGCGCCTGTTCCGTCGCCACCAGCCCGTGAATGGCGTCAATGCCCCATTTTTCCGTCTCGGGAAGAATTTCCGAGAGAACACCCGATTGCCGCATCCACAGGAGTGCGCGGGATGGGTCGCGGGCAGACAGCAGTTTTTTCGTCTCACTCCACACCCGCTCAGCCGAAAGCGTTCCAAGCTTGTCCTTGGCCCGCGCACTCGCCCGCAGACCATCGGCGTCAGGGCGGCCGGAACCATAATGGGCAAAGAAGCGGAAAAACCTGAGAATCCGCAGATAATCTTCCGCAATCCGCATCGCCGCATCGCCGATGAAACGCACCGTGCGGCTCTCCACATCGGGCAGACCGTCGATGAGATCGATGATCTCACCCTTCTCGTTGGCGTAAAGCGCGTTGATGGTCAGATCACGCCGCTCGGCATCGGTCTGCCAGTCGGTGCCGAAGGCTACCTGGGCATGGCGGCCATTGGTCTCGACATCGCGGCGCAACGTCGTCACCTCGAAACCCTCGCCATCGATCACCAGCGTCACCGTGCCGTGTTCGATGCCGGTCGGCACAACCTTGATACCCGCAGCCTTCGCCCGCTCAACAACCACATCAGGAGTGAGCGTCGTCGCCATGTCGACATCGACGACCGGCAGGTCCATCAGCGCATTGCGCACCGCGCCGCCGACGATTCGCACCTCGCCGCCATCGGCATTCAGAAGCGCGAAGATGCGCTTGAGCGCCGGTTTTTCGAACCAGTCCTGCCCGGCAAGGCTATTCATGTATAAAACCTCTCGTAAATCGTCCTGACGATGCCCGCCGTAATGCCCCAAATGTAGCGATCGCCATAGGGCATTTCATAGAAAAACCGCTCCTTCCCCTGAAAGATGCGGCTGCCGCGCCCGTGATTGGCCGGGTCCATCAGGAAGGACAGCGGCACCTCGAAAACCTCGTCCACTTCAGTGGGATTAAGCGTCAAATCAAAGCCCGGGCGGACGACCGATAGCACCGGCTTGATGCGAAAACCCGTCCCGGAAATGTAATCCGGTAACCGCCCGACCGTTTCCACGAAAGACCGGGAAAGGCCGATTTCCTCTTCGGTCTCGCGCAACGCCGCCTCTTCCGGCGTGCGATCCTCGGCATCGATGCCGCCGCCGGGAAAGGAAATCTGGCCGGAATGCTGACGCAGCGTTGCCGTGCGTTGGGTGAAAATCACCCGCGCATCGTCGCCATCGTCAATGACAGGTATCAGCACGGCGGCATCCTTCAGCCGGATGCCGTTGCCAGAAAGCACCACGCCCGGATTAAGCACATGGTCGCCATTCTCCCGTTCGGCCACGCCTTCACCGTCCTGCAGCACGCGGCGGCGGAAATCGCTGGCGGTAAAACCTTTGAGTGTCGTCATTGTCATTGCGAAAGCCGTTCCAGTTCCTTGGCCGGCATCACGGGAAAGATCACCCCGCCCGAGCGCACCGCGAACATCTCAACCCCATCCACGGCGACCACCTCGCCAAGGGCGACGAGATCATACATCACAGCCCGCGAGACCAGCGCTTCCAGCCGGCCGCGCACCAGAATATAGGGCTTCAATTCGCGGTTCTCACCGAAAATTTCAAAACGCAGCGGATGCTCAGATCCCGCCTCCACCACGTCGCCGACATTGGTGCGGAAGGTCAGCAGCGGCTCGCCGTCCTCCTCTCCCGCAGTCGCCTTCATCTCCACGGCCACGAAAGGCGCGTCCACCACCCGGATGCCGACTTTTTCCACAGGAGTTACGAGATAGGTTTTGCCGTCCTCATCCTTGCGCAGAACCGTGGAAAACAGCCGCACCAGAGGTGCCCTGCCGATGGGGGTGCCGAGATAGAACCATGTGCCATCGGCCCGGATTTCCATGTCGAGATCGCCGCAAAAAGGCGGATTCCAGCGCTCCACCGGGGCCGGTCCGCGCTTGGCGTCACGGGTCTGTTCGGCGGCGCGCGAAATCATCGCCGCAAGCCCTGCCGCATCACCAGCCGAATTTATCGTCTCCGCTGCCATATTCGAGTCTCGCTTTGCCGATAAGGAAATACTAAGTCACGACATAGTCATTCGAATGGCGCTTGTCAGCGGCCAAGAGAGCAATAAGCTATATGCAGCGCAAAATCCGTCCCGACCTGCTACCAGCAAAACCGGGATGCGACTGTGAGAGCGGCGAAGGTATGAGGAGAGCGACATGGGCGTGATGAATACCGGCGAAACCCTCGATGAAAAGGCCATCGTCGCCTCGGCCGAAAAGGCGCTTTCCGACATAGCGGCCATCCGCACGGAAGTCTCCAAGGTGATCTTTGGTCAGGAAAAAGTGGTGCAGAACACGCTTCTCGCCATCCTTTCCGGCGGCCATGCGCTGCTCGTCGGCGTTCCCGGCCTCGCCAAGACCAAGCTCGTCACCACGCTCGGCACCGTCCTCGGCCTCGATGCCAACCGCATCCAGTTCACGCCGGACCTGATGCCCTCGGATATTCTCGGCTCCGAAGTGATGGATCAGGATGAAAACGGCCGCCGCTCCTTCCGCTTCATCAAGGGCCCGATTTTCGGCCAGCTGCTGATGGCCGACGAAATCAACCGCGCCAGCCCGCGCACGCAATCCGCACTGCTGCAGGCCATGCAGGAATACCACATCACCATGGCCGGCCAGACCTATGAGCTGCCGAAGCCGTTCCACGTTCTTGCCACCCAGAACCCGCTGGAACAGGAAGGCACCTATCCGCTGCCCGAAGCCCAGCTCGACCGTTTTCTGCTGCAGGTGGACGTCGATTATCCCGAACTGGCCGCCGAACGCCAGATTCTGCTCGACACGACAGGCACCGCCTCGGGCGAAGCGCGCCCGGTGATCGGCGCAGAACGCCTGATGGAAATTCAGGCCCTCATCCGCCAGATGCCGGTCAGCGACAAGGTTGTGGATGCGATGCTGTCGCTCGTCCGCTCCGCCCGCCCCGGCCATGGCAATAAACTCACCGACAAAAATGTTGTCTGGGGCCCGGGTCCGCGCGCCGGCCAGTCGCTGATGCTGACGGCCCGCGCCCGTGCGCTCTACGAAGGCCGGCTCGCCCCGTCGCTGGACGATGTCCATGCCTTGGCCGAACCGGTGCTGGAGCACCGCATGGCGCTGACTTTCGCGGCTCGTGCCGAAGGCATGTCGGTGCGTGATGTCATCGCAGCCCTCGTGGAACAGGCGAAGAATTAAAAGACGCGAACCTAACCTTTCGCGAAAGGAGTGCCTGTGGCATCCATCGGCCAGATCGTAGACAAGACGCCGGGCAGCGAAGTTCTGGCGCGCGCGCGCCAGCGTGCCGCTCTGGTGCCGGACTGCATGGTCGAGGCAAAACGCATCGCCAACACCGTCACCGCCGGCTGGCACGGCCGCCGCAAGCGCGGCATCGGCGAGAATTTCTGGCAGTTCCGCCCCTATGCCGAAGGCGAAAGCCTCTCACGCATCGACTGGCGACGTTCTGCCCGCGACGACCATACCTATGTGCGCGACCGGGAGTGGGAGGCAGCCCACACCATCTGGCTCTGGGCCGACATGTCGCCGTCGATGATGTTCAAATCCACCCTCGGCGCCGTCTCCAAGGAAAGCCGCGCGCTGGTACTGATGCTGGCGCTGGCCGAAATCCTCGCGCGCTCCGGCGAGCGCATCGGCTGCCCCGGCATCATGGAGCCTGTCTCGGCCAGAAATGCCGCCGAACGGCTGGCCGCCGCCATCATGCATGCACCGCTGACCTCAGGCATGCCGGACACCTCCATGATCCGCGGCGCAAGCGATATCGTCCTGATCGGCGATTTTCTCGATGATGCGAAAAACGTGATGGAGCGGATTTCGCCGCTCGCGCGGCGTGGCCTGCGCGGCCATGTGGTGGAAATCGCCGATCCGGCCGAAGAAACCTTCCCTTATTCCGGCCGCACGGAATTCAGCGATCCCGAAACGGGCGAAAAACTCGTGTCCGGTCGTGCCGAAACCATTCGCGAGGATTACACCCGCGCCTATCTCTCAAGGCGCGAGGCGTTGTCCTCATCGCTGCGCCGTCTCGGCTGGAACTTCGTCTTCCATCGCACCGATCATCTCGCTTCCGAGGCGCTTGTCGCCGTTCACATGTATCTTTCCGGCGCGCCGGCACAGGGCGGTGGGCATCGATGAGCGCATTGCCTTTCGTCTTCACCAGCCCCTACATCCTCTTCGGTCTTCTGGCACTGCCCGCCATCTGGTGGCTGCTGCGGCTCACCCCGCCGCGCCCCAAGGCGGAGGTTTTTCCGCCGCTGAAGATATTGGCCACGGTGCTGAAGCGCGAAGAAACGCCATCGAAAAGCCCCTGGTGGCTGACCCTTTTGCGCATCGCGCTCGCCGCCGCCGTGATTTTTGCGCTGGCGGACCCTGTGGTGAACCCGCGCAACAACAGCATTGCCGGCTCCGGCCCGCTGGTGTTGGTGGTCGATAACAGCTGGGCCTCCGCACCCGACTGGGAGAGACGCGTGGCAACCGCCCAGGCCCTGATCGGCGATGCGGAACGGGCCGACCGCCCCGTCTCCATCAGCTTCACCGCCGATGCCGAACACGATGCCGTATCGGGGACGACAGCCGTGGCGCTGGACAAGCTCGCCGCTGCCAAGCCGAAACCGCTGGTTCCCGACCGTGCGCGCACAGCCGAAGCCATTACCGAAGCGCTGAACGGCACGCCCCCCGGCACGCTTGCCTATATTGCCGACGGCGTTCAGACGGCGCAGGATGAAAGCGCAATGAGAACGCTCGCCAGCCTCTCGCCGGCCGAATTCCGCATCGTCAGAGGTGACGGCAAAGCCATTGCCGCCATTACCGGCGCCACCAACAATGCCGATGCCATGAGCGTTACGCTGTCACGGCTCGATACGGCCGAAGCGGCAAGCCTCACCGTCAATGCACAGGATAGCCAGGGCCGCATTCTCGCCAACGGCACCGCCAGCTTTGCGCCCGGCGCGGCCGAAACGACGGCCACGGTGGAAGCGCCCTTCGAACTGCGCAACGATTTCGCCCGCCTCTCAATCGAAGGCATGTCGACGGCGGGTGCGGTGCATCTTCTCGATGACGGTTTCCGCCGCCGCCGCGTGGCACTGCTGGCCGGTGAAACCGGCAATGATTTCCAGCCGCTGCTGCAGCCGCTTTATTATATCAGCCGCGCGCTCCAGCCTTTCGCCGATCTCATTCCGCAGCGGCAGGCCGATCTTGCGCAGGCGATCCCGGAAATCCTGCAATCCAACCCGTCCGTCATCGTCATGGCCGATATTGGCCGCCTGCCGCAGGAAACCTATGAGCCGCTACAGCGCTGGCTGGCCGGCGGCGGCACGCTGATCCGCTTTGCCGGGCCGCGCCTTGCCGCAGCCCCCGCCGACGATCCGCTGGTGCCGGTGACATTGCGGCAGGGCGAACGCGCACTCGGCGGCGCACTCTCCTGGGCCGAACCGCAGCCGCTTGCCGATTTCCCCGCTTTCGGCGCTTTCGCCGGCATGCCGAAGGCCGATGGCATTCTCGTCAAACGCCAGGTTCTGGCCGAGCCGACGCCGGATCTCGCCGAACGCACCTGGGCAAGCCTTGCCGACGGCACGCCGCT
Organism: Agrobacterium sp. El2ro-1b; assembly: GCF_048298475.1. Classification (NCBI taxonomy): domain Bacteria; kingdom Pseudomonadati; phylum Pseudomonadota; class Alphaproteobacteria; order Hyphomicrobiales; family Rhizobiaceae; genus Agrobacterium; species Agrobacterium sp. El2ro-1b. The sequence goes on from NZ_CP103458.1 coordinate 1,953,443, forward strand.
CGTCACCACCCGAAATGTCGAGGCCGGCCGCATCGTGCTCTTCCATGTCAGCGCCGAGGCCAGCTGGTCCGACCTGCCGATCTCAGGCCATTTCGTTGATATGCTGCGCCGTATCGTGCAACTGTCGAAGGCCGGCGGTGCTTCCGCCTCCGCCAATGCCCCCGCTGCGGCCCTGCCCCCCTTCCGGCTACTGACGGCCGAAGGCGCAATGTCTGCGGAAATCGGCACCGCCCGCCCGCTTGAAATGCGCGCCGGCCAGCCGCCCCGCACCGGTTTCGACAATCCCCCCGGCCTTTATGGCACAGAGGATGGCTTCGTGGCTCTCAATCTCCTGCCCGCAGGTGCGACGCTGCGCCCGCTCGACACATCCGCTGCCGGTGTCAGCACGACAAACGAAGCGCTGATCGGCGAAACCGCGAAATCGCTGCGCCCTGCTTTGTTCATCGCCGCCTTCCTGATGCTGATTGCCGACAGCCTGATCGTGCTCTTCATGAACGGTGCCTTCGCGCGCCAGCCGAAAGCCCGCAGCGCGACGGTCGCCACCCTGCTTCTGGCGCTCGGCGCCTTCGCCGCGATGTCCCCAACAGACGCGCGCGCCGATGACCCCAAACCGGGCGACGAACAAATCTTCGAGCGGCTGGACACCACCCATCTTGCCTATGTCCGCACTGGCGAGGACGATGTCGACCGCATTTCCGAACAGGGTTTGCAGGGGCTGAGCGAATTCCTCACCTGGCGCACGACGCTGGAACCCGGCCAGCCGGTCGGGCTCGATATCTCCAAGGATGAATTGTCGTTTTATCCGATCATCTACTGGCCGGTTTCCGCCTCCGCACCCATGCCGTCGAGCGCCGCCATCTCGCGCATCGATGCCTATATGCGCGCTGGCGGCACCGTACTGTTCGATACACGCGACCAGTTCTCCTCGCTCGACACCGGCGCGACCAGCGCCAATGGCGAACGTTTGCAGGCGATCCTCGCCAATATCGATATTCCGCCGCTGGAGCCCGTGCCGGAAGACCACGTTCTGACGCGATCCTTCTACCTGCTCACCAATTTCCCCGGCCGTTACAATGGTTCGCCGCTCTGGGTGGAATCCCGCCAGGGCGCGGCCAAGACCACCTCCGGCCTCTCCTCCTCCGGCGATGGCGTGACGCCGATCATGATAACGGGCAATGATTTTGCCGGAGCCTGGGCCGTGGACGCGCAGGGCGCGCCGGTCCTGCCTACAGTGCCGCCGGATGAGCTGCAGCGCGAACACGCCTTCCGCTCCGGCGTCAATATCATGATGTATATGCTGACCGGTAACTACAAGGCCGATCAGGTCCACGTTCCCGCACTTCTCGAACGGTTGGGGCAGTGACATGACGTTGACCTTCGCCCCCTTCCTGCCGTGGATCGTCATCGCCATTCTGGCCGTCGCGGCCCTTGCCCTATCCTTCATCGGCCTGTGGCGCGGCGTGCGCGGTGCATGGCTGCGCGGGCTGGCGCTTGTCGCATTGCTCGCGGCCATCGCCAACCCGCTTCTGACGCAGGAGGAACGCGAGCCGCTTTCCACTATCGTGCCTGTGATCGTCGACCGTTCGCAGAGCCAGGACGTACAGGACCGGCCGCAGATGACGGACACGGCGCTGGAGACCCTGAAAGACCGGCTCTCCCGCTTCCCGCGCATCGAACCGCGCATCGTCGAAGTTCGCGACAATGGCGAGAGCGATTCGCCCTCGACGCAGCTTTTCTCGGCACTCTCCTCCGCCGTTTCGGACGTCTCGCCGTCCCGCGTCGGCGGCGCGATCTTCCTCAGTGACGGCCAGATTCACGATATCCCCAATGCACTGCCCAATGTCGAACAGGCGCTCGGCTTCCGCGCCCCCGTGCATGGGCTGATCACCGGCAAGGCCGATGAATTCGACCGCCGTATCGAGATCGTCCGCGCCCCGCGCTTCGGCATCGTCAACGAAGAACAGCAGTTGACGTTACGCGTCTTCGACGACGGCCGCCCCGCCGGCGGTGGTTCGGCGGAAGTGACAGTGAAGATGAATGGCGAAGAAATCGCCACCTTGCAGGCCACACCCGGCCAGCCGACGCCGTTCAGCTTCAAGGTTCCGCGCGGCGGCAACAATGTCATGGAATTTTCCGTCGCCGAACTTCCGGGCGAAGTGACGGCAGCCAACAACCGCGCCGTCCATCTGATTGAAGGCATCCGCCAGAATCTCCGCGTGCTGCTGGTCTCCGGCGAACCGCATGCCGGCGAGCGCGCCTGGCGCAACCTCCTGAAATCCGACGCATCGGTCGATCTGGTGCATTTCACCATTCTGCGTCCGCCGGAAAAACAGGATGGCACGCCGATCAACGAATTGTCGCTGATCGCCTTCCCGACCCGCGAATTGTTCGTCGAGAAGATCAATGATTTCGATCTCATCATCTTCGACCGCTACCAGCATCGCGGCGTGCTGCCGATCCTTTATTATGATTACATCGCGCAATATGTCGAAAAGGGCGGCGCGCTCTTGATCGCAGCCGGGCCGGAACATGCCGGTCAGGATTCGATCGCCATGACCCCGCTCGCCTCCGTGCTGCCGGCCCAGCCGACCGGTCAGGTGCATCAGGCCGCCTTTTATCCCCGCCTTTCGGAAGCGGGCAAGAAGCACCCTGTCACCCGCGGGCTGGAAGGCTCGGGCAATGAACCGCCGCAATGGGGCCGCTGGTTCCGCACCATCAGCGTCGACCCGCCGCAGGGCCAGACGGTGATGCTGGGCGACGGACAGGACCCGCTGCTTGTGCTGAACCGTCAGGGCGAAGGCCGTGTCGCCATGCTGCTGTCGGATCAGGGCTGGCTGTGGGCGCGTGGTTTCGAAGGCGGTGGCCCGCATGTGGCGCTTTACCGCCGCATCGCCCACTGGCTGATGAAGGAGCCCGAGCTTGAAGAAGAGGCGCTGACGGCGCGCGCCAACGGCCGCACATTGGAAATCAACCGCCAGACCATCGGCGATGATCCCGGTCAGGCCAGCGTGCGTTTCCCTTCCGGCAAGACCGAAAACATGGCCTTCACCAGCACCGAGCCCGGTCTTTACAAGATCGAGCGCCGCATGGACGAAACCGGCCTGTTCGAAATCAAGAACGGCGATTTCACCACCCTCGTCCATGTCGGCGCGGTGGATGCGCCGGAATTCAAGGCGATGATTTCAACGACCGAAACGTTGAAACCGCTGGCCGACGCCACCAAGGGCAGCGTGCACCGTGTCGCCGACAATTCCGGCCGCATCGCGCTGCCGGATATATTGCCGGTGCGGGGTGACATCAGGGTTGCCGACGAGGATCGCATGCTGATACGTCTGACCGACGAGACGGTGCTGAAAGGCGTCAACACCCTGCCGCTATTTGCAGGTTTTGCCGGGCTTGGTGCCCTGCTGCTCGCCTTCTCTGCGCTCTGGTGGCGTGAGGGCCGGTAAAGGTGTTTTAACCCGGCGGCAGCGCCGGGTTTCTCCGTCTCCGATTGAAACCCAAATCGGTCGCCGTCCGGCGTCTGGAGAAAAACATCATGAATTTCGTTTTGAGCGACGTCGCGGATCCAGAGGCCGAAAAGGCCATCCGCGATCCGCTGGTGGCCTATAATCTCGCCCGCTTCGGCGAAAGCGACAAACGCGAACTCAACATCACCATCCGCAACGACGACAATAGCGTCACAGGCGGTCTGGTTGGTCACACTGCACGCGGCTGGCTTTACGTGCAGCTTCTTTTCGTGCCCGAAGCCATGCGCGGTCAGGGGATTGCCCCCAAGCTTCTTGCAATGGCTGAGGAAGAAGCACGAATGCGCAGCTGCATGGGCGCCTATATCGACACGATGAACCCGGATGCCCTGAGAACTTACGAAAGATACGGCTTCACGAAGATCGGTTCGCTCGGGCCGCTCTCCAGCGGCCAGTCGATCACATGGCTGGAGAAACGCTTCTGATAGCGTATCTCAGGTCAGCGCCACCTGCCGCGTTTCCGCATTGATCATGGTCGCCGCAATGGCGGCCAGCACCAGCAGCCCGGCAAAGATGCCAATCGCGACCCCAAAACCCTGCGCGATGGCATAACCGAGCAGAGACGGCGCCAGCAGGCCGCCGAGCCTTGCCATGGCGCCTGCGGCACCCATGCCGGTCGCCCGCGATTCCGTCGGGTAAAGTTCCGGCGTAAAGGCATAAAGCGCACCCCAGGTGCCGAGCAGCGCAAAACTCATGATGAGAAGCGAGGCGGCAATCATCGCGCCGCCGGAAGCGAGCGTGAAAAGCAGGCATCCAAGCGCCGAGAGCAGGCAAAAACCGATCAGCGTCGGCTTGCGGCCCCATTTTTCAACGCCATAGGCGGCAAGCGCATAACCGGGGATCTGCGCCAGCGCCACCAGCACCAGAAACCCGTAACCACGCACGAAACCGAAACCGTCACCCGCCAGTTTCGCCGGCATCCAGGTGAAGACGCCGTAATAGGAAACGGAAACGAGGAACCAGATGGCGAGGATCATGATGCTGCGCTGCCGGAGCGCCGGCGAAAATATCCCCTGCCCCTTGGTCACGTCAGGCTGGAAGAGCCCGGTTCCGGCATCGAGAGGTGCACCGCCGTTCACCACCAGCATGCGGTTGACGACGGCCTTGGCTTCTTCGGATCGCCCCGTGCGCAGCAGGTAGAGCGGCGATTCCGGTACCAGAAAGCGAAGCCCGAGACCAAGAACGGCCGGGAAAGCCGTCACCGCAAAAATATAACGCCAGGCATCGGCCACGCCCGCAAGGCTGGCACCCCACGCCGCCAGCGCCACGATCAGCGTGCCGACCGCCCAGAAACCTTCCAGAAAAACCAGCCAGCGCCCACGATTTTTGGCAGGCAGGAATTCGGCCATCATCGCATAATCCACCGGCAAAGTGCCGCCCACCGCGGCTCCGGTGAGAAAACGCAGGACGAGCAGAATGGTGAAATCGGGTGAGAATATCGAAAGCACGCCGAACAGGGCATCACAGGCCACGGTGACGATCAGCACCCGGCGACGCCCGTAACGATCCGCCAACCGCCCGAAACCGGCAGCACCCAGCAACATACCGAAAAAGAACGCCGTTCCGGTCTGCAGCGCCTGCGGCACCGTCAGGCCGAAGGTTGCGGCAATCGAGGCAGCGGTGAAGCCGACGGCCAGAACCTGCATGGCATCCGCCGCCCAGACGAGGCCGAATATACCCATCAGCCGCCGTTGATAGGCGCCCGCGCCCGCGCGCTCCAGCGCATCGTTCATGGTGATTGCCGTCATATGCTCGCCCCCGTGCCGAAATCGACTTTCACTTGCTATCGTATAGGGGAAGGAAAAGAGAGAAGAAAAAGCCCTTTTAAAGAATTTCTTCAGCCATAAACCCGAAGAGGCTCCTCAAAACCCTCATCCGCCGCCGTAGCAGGCATGGCAGCCTCGCATTTGCGCCAGCCGATCCTGCCCTTCAGCCGCTGGTGCACATCGTCGCCAAGCGGCACCACCAGCACCCGGTTCGGATCGACAGGCCCGGGAAAATCGAGCGCCGGATAAGCGACCTTCTCGAAACCGAGCGGCATGTAATAGGGCGGATCGCCAATCAGGATAACGGCCTCGGAGCCCTGGCGCCTTGCAGCCGCAATGGCGATCCGGACGAGTTCGCGGCCAATGCCCATATTCTTGTGCGAGGGCCGCACCGCAAGCGGACCGAGCATATGGCCCTTCACCCCACCGGCCAGAACCGGCGTCATGCGCACCGAAGCGATGGTTTCGCCATCATCCGCGCAAACGAAGGACAGCGACCGGTCATGCGGCCCCTGCTCGCGGATGCGCGCCGCCGCACGGGTATGCCGGCCGGGACCAAATGCTTCTTCGTTGATGAGGTCGATGATGGCGTCGTGCGACGCGTCCTCGGTGAGGTAGACAAGATCGTGCTTGGACATGAAGAGACCGAAACTTCCAGAATGCGGATGCGATAATAGATGACGGCTGCGCCGGTAAGGGCGTTCAGGAGCGTCAGCGTCGTCGGAGCATCCGTGGTTCGATCATAATCAACAATTTCCTCAGATTTGTGAAAATCGCAATTATCAGGAAAATTCCCACCCGTCCAGAACAAATCTCGAGGCTATCCCATTCAGCCTGTGCAGGACCGGAAACGCATTGTTCAATGCCTTGCGGGTTCGCGGCGTCGCACAAAGCAGCTAGGATTGCGGTCAAGGAAACACACAAGGAGATTGTCATGGGCATGCTGGTGGAAGGCGTATGGAAAGACGTCTGGTACGACACCAAGGAAACCAAGGGGCATTTCAAGCGCAGTGCCTCGCAATTCCGCAACTGGGTCACGGTGGACGGCGCAGCCGGCCCTTCCGGCGAAGGCGGCTTTGAGGCGGAGAAGGATCGTTACCACCTCTATGTCTCCTTCGCCTGCCCGTGGGCGCACCGCACGCTGATCTTCCGCAAGCTGAAAAAGCTGGAAGACCTGATCTCCGTCTCCGTGGTTGATCCGCTGATGCTGGAAAACGGCTGGGAATTCAAGCCTGAGGGCGAGCGCACGCCGGGCGCAACGCAGGATCATCTGTTCGGTTCCTCAACCCTCTGGCAGGTCTACACCAAGGCGGACCCCACCTATTCCGGACGCGTCACCGTGCCGGTCCTCTGGGACAAAAAGCGCGGCACCATCGTCTCCAATGAATCGGCGGAAATCATCCGCATGTTCAACGTCGCCTTCAACGATCTGACCGGATCGGACGCGGATTATTATCCCGAGGCGCTGCGCGCCGAAATCGATGCGCTGAACGACGTCATCTATGACACCGTCAATAACGGCGTCTACAAGGCCGGTTTCGCCACCACACAGGATGCCTACCAGCAAAATGCGGTGAAGGTGTTCGAAACGCTGGATATGCTGGAAGACCGCCTGAAGGACCGGCGCTTCCTGTTCGGCTCAGAGCAGACGGAAGCGGACTGGCGCCTGTTCACGACGCTGGTACGGTTCGACCCTGTCTATGTCGGCCATTTCAAATGCAATATCCGCCGTATCCATGACTATCCGCACCTGACCGGTTACCTGCGCGATCTCTACCAGACGCCGGGCGTGCCCGACACGGTCGACATGCGCCACATCAAGGAACATTATTACCGCAGCCACCGCACCATCAATCCGACCGGCATCGTGCCCATCGGCCCGGAACTGGATTTGACCATGGCCCATGGCCGCGAGGCGCTCTCCTGACGGAAAGCCGCCCGCCGCTACCAATAGTCGGCGACCGCCGCTTCGCCGGCAAGCTCGGCAAGGCGGCGGCGGGTCGCGGGCGTCAATCCCTCGGGCAGGGTTGAGAGTTCGAAAAAGCCGCTTTCGGTGATCTCATGATCCGGCTTTTTCGGCTTCGTCTGGGTGACCTGAAGCCGATAGAGCGCCACATGATCGCGGTTGCTACCTTCCAGATTGAGGTAGACATGGACAAGCTCAGGGATCGAGGCAGCATCGAGATTGCCTTCCTCACGAATCTCCTTGTGCAGTGCCATCAGCAGGGTCTCGCCCCGCTCCACCCCGCCGCCCGGCAGATACCAGCCGGGCAGATAGGTGTGCCGCACCAGAAAAATCCTGCCCTTTTCATCGAAACAGGCCGCACGCACGCCAAGCGTGGCCCCGCGCGTGAGCAGGAAAACGAAATGCATAAAGCGGATGAAAACACGCCTGTGGAACGGACGGGCCTCCTGCCCTGTTGTCTCGTCATTCACCCTGGTTTCTCCGCGCTGGCAGGCTTTTATTGGACGTGCCACATATCATAGGTTATCTCTGCCGCCATGTTCAAACTTGCGCATATTTCAGACGTCCATTTAGGGCCACTGCCAAAGCTCACTTTCCGGGAACTTGCATCCAAGCGTATCACCGGTTTCGTCAACTGGCACCGCAACCGCCGCAAGCATCTCTTCACCGATACGCTGGAAAAGCTGCTCGACGATCTCGAGACCAAATCACCGGATCATCTGGCTATTACCGGCGATCTCGTCAATCTTGCGACCGGCATCGAAATCCGCGCCGCCGCCGATTGGCTGGAGGAAGTGGGCGACCCTGAAAAGACTTCGGTGGTTCCCGGCAACCACGACGCCTATGTCTCGGGCGCGCACGACAAGGCCATGCAGGCCTGGTATCCCTATGTGCGTGGCGATGGCGACCCGCCGGAATGGGACGATGACCGCAAGATTTTCCCCTATATGCGCGTGCGCGGCCCGGTGGCGCTGATCGGCTGCTCCACCTCGATTGCCACCCCACCCTTTTCCGCAACAGGATATTTCGGCAACCGGCAGGCGCGCGCCACGGCGGAACTGCTGAAAAAAGCTGGCGAGCAGGGGCTTTTCCGCGTGGTGATGATCCATCATCCCCCGATCCGGGGTGCGGCTGCGGCCCATAAACGCATGTTCGGCATGCGCCGTTTTGCAGCCGCGCTCGGCGTCGGCGGTGCGGAACTCGTGCTGCATGGTCATACACATTTGAACACGGTTTACTGGCTGAATACGCATCATGGGGAGGACCACATCCCGGTCGTCGGCATCGCCTCGGCCAGCCAGGGGCCGGGCGGCGAAAAACCGCGGGCGGCCTATAATCTCTTCCACATTTCCGGTGGGCCGGGCACGTGGAATGTTGCCTGCGAACGGCATAGCCTCAATGAGACGGGGACGAGTGTGGCGCTTGAGGATATCAGGGTGTTTTATGAGAATGGGCGACCGCTGGGGTTTTCGCGGTTGGGGGAGTAGAGATTAGAGCGTGTGGTTTACCCCCCTGTGCCCTGCCGGGCATCTCCCCCTCAAGGGGGGAGATCGACTCGTGGTTAGGTTTCGCCCATCTCAGCCTTTGTGAATGAAGTGACGGTAGCGCCTCTTGCCGATCTCCCCCCTTGAGGGGGAGATGCCCGGCAGGGCACAGGGGGGTAAACCCCACCCTCGAGGCTTCTTACTTCGCCCGCTCTTCCAACACCCGGTTGGCCGCCGAAACAATCGCCTCCAGCGAAGCCGCCACAATATTCGTGTTGATCCCAGCCCCGAACAGCTTCCCGCCCGGATGCTCCATCTCGACATAAGCGATGGCCGACGCATTCGAGCCATGCTGCAGCGAATGTTCCGAATAATCATTCACCGACAGATCAACCCCAAGATAGACCGACAGCGCATTGATAAACCCGTCGATCGGACCGGTTCCCTTGCCCTCGATGCGCTTCACCTCGCCATTATCGGTAATCTCGGCGGCGACGATGCGCACGCCCTTGAAATCGCCGGCCGGATAGGTGTGGTGATCCACGAACTTGATACGCGCATTCGGCTGCGTCACGTAACGCTCGATAAAGCGCTCATAGATGCGCTTGGCCGGCAGTTCCACACCTTCTTCATCGGTAATGCGCTGGATCTCCTCGCGGAATTCCACCTGCAGGTTACGCGGCAGGTTGATGCCGTAATCCTGCTGCAGAATATAGGCGATGCCGCCCTTGCCGGACTGCGAATTGATGCGGATGATCGCCTCGTAGGAGCGGCCGACATCCTTCGGGTCTATCGGCAGATAGGGAACTTCCCAGACCGGGTGATTGGCGACCTTGATCGCCTTCATGCCCTTGTTGATCGCATCCTGATGCGATCCGGAGAACGCCGTATAGACCAGTTCGCCGACATAGGGGTGGCGCTCGGGGATCGTCATCTCGTTGGAATATTCATAGACCGCCTTGATACGCTCGATATCGCGGCAATCCAGCTCGGGGTCGACGCCCTGCGTATACATGTTCAGCGCCAGCGTCACGACATCGACATTGCCCGTACGCTCGCCATTGCCGAACAGCGTGCCTTCGACGCGGTCCGCGCCGGCCATCAGAGCCAGTTCGGTCGCAGCGATGCCCGTGCCACGGTCATTATGCGGATGCAGCGAGATGATGACGTTTTCGCGGTTGTCGATATTGCGGCACATCCATTCGATCTGGTCGGCATAGATGTTCGGCGTCGCCATTTCCACCGTGGACGGCAGGTTCAGGATCAGCTTGTTATCCGCCGTCGGCTTCACCACCTCGACCACGGCATTGCAGATTTCCAGCGCCACTTCCAGCTCGGTGCCGGTAAAGCTCTCAGGCGAATATTCGAAGCGGAAACCGCCGCCGGCCTTGGCCGCCATGTCGGTGATCATCTTGGCGGCATCGACGGCAATCTGCTTGATGCCGTGCACATCCTTGCCGAACACCACACGACGCTGCAGTTCCGAGGTGGAATTGTAGAAATGGATGATCGGTTTGTTGGCGCCTTCCAGCGCTTCAAACGTGCGGGTGATCAGTTCCGGGCGGCACTGCACCAGCACCTGCAGGGATACATCGTCAGGCACATTGCCTTCTTCCACACACCAGCGGGCGAAATCGAAATCCGTCTGCGAAGCGGAAGGGAAACCGATCTCGATTTCCTTGAAGCCCATTTCGAGCAGCAGCTTGAACATGCGGGCCTTGCGGTCGTGGCCCATGGGGTTGACCAGCGACTGGTTGCCGTCGCGCAGGTCGACAGAACACCAGATCGGCGCCTTGTCGATGGTCTTGCCCGGCCATGTTCGATCAGGGATATTGATGGTCGGGTAAGGGCGATACTTGACGCTCGCGTCGGTCATGCCCTTGGAAATAGTGGTGATCTTGCCGTCCATGTCGCTTCCTCCATGCGCAGTCCGCGGGCGTCTGAAGCCATCGGCGGATGCGCGGCCCTTTAGAGCCTAAATCCAGTATAAAATGAGATTTCGAGATGAGGAGCGTTTGCGCCAGCGGGCTTTCGGCCGCCGGGCGCTCCTCACTGGACCCGGCAACCGTGTGTAAGGTCGAGGCTAAGAAGCGAGAGTGCACCGCACGGCGAGGCCTTCGCAGAAATCTGCGCGCTCATGCCGGAAATGGTTGCGATGCGGTTGCTCATGGCGACGTGTATAAACAGCGGCCGGCGGTCTGACAAGTGATCTTGTGAGGTGCGGCCTTATTTTCCGACCCTGCCAGCCTCAAGGCTTTCGGCAATCCATTTAGCCATAAGGGACTGCCGCGTCATGCCCAGGCGTGCTGCCTCCGCATCAACTCTGCGCAAAACCTTTTCAGGAAGATCGACATCGACATGCACCATTTCCATCCCGGGACGGCTAGCCTTCGACCAGTTGAGATAATCGTCGATATCTTCGCCTTCATCGAATTTCCTGTCGAACTCTTCAGCGCTGATCGTCTTCATAACGCTGCTTCTCCTTGTCCCTGGAACGCCTGACAGAGATGATCCGCACGCGGTCATGTCTATAGGTGTAAACGGCGCTCCAGCACTTCCCACGCAACTGAGCAATCATAATATACCGCTCTTCCAGCGTGGTTTCGAGAGGGACGACAAGTCTTTTCTCGTCCAGCCAAAGCCCTCTTGCCTCGACGAAATCTATTCCGTGCTTGTCTTTGTTACTTTCACTTTTGGCAGGATCAAATTCGAAATCCATAAATAGTATTTCTTTAAAACAATAAGCTCCCTATTTAAACACGCTTCACGACCCGCTGCAACGCCATCATCAGCCCGCCACCGATCAGCCCCCAGAAGGCCCCGGAAACGCCGCCGAAGGAGAGGCCGGATGCCGTGATGAGGAAGGTGATTGCCGCCGCCTCGCGGGTTTCCGGGTCTTTGAAGGCTGCGACGGCGGAGCCGGAAAAGGCACCAACCAGTGCCAGCCCCGCCACCGCCTGAATGAGGATGGGCGGCGCCAGCGCAACGAAGGCCGTGACAGCACCCGCGAGCAGGCCGAAGATGATGTAGCCGACGCCCCCGATGATCGCCGCCCAATAACGTCGTTTCGGGTCGGGATGCGCGTCTTCGCCGGCGCACATGGCTGCCGTAATCGCAGCCAGATTGACCGCATGGCCACCAAACGGAGCTGACAGCAGGGAAAAGAAACCGGTTGCGGCAAAAAGCGGTCCGGGCTGCGGATCGTAATGATTGACCTTCAGCACTGCGATGCCGGGAATGTTCTGCGAAGCCATGGTGACGATGAAAAGCGGCAGCGCGATGGAGATGATGGCATGCAGGCTGAAGACCGGCGTCACCCATTCCATCGGCGGCATCAGCGATTGCGCCACGCTATCGAATGCGCCCGCCGGAATATCGACGCCGAAGATCATGACCAGCACGAAGGCGGCAAGGGCTGCGGGAACCGCAAACAACCGTTTGAAAGCGCCGACAATGATCCAGGCGAGAATGATCGGCAAACCGAGCGCCGGATTAAATCCGATCGCCTTTATCGGCGCGAAACACAGTCCGATGATGACGCCCGACAGCATCGCGTTGGCAAGCGGCGCGGGAATGGAGGCGACCGCCTTCCCGAGCGGCCGGAACAGGCCGGCAACGATAATCAGGATGGCGCAGACGATGAAACCGCCAACGGCTGCGGGAAAACCACCATCGATGACGCCCGTGGTCGCCAGCAGGGCAGCGCCCGGTGTTGACCATGCGATGCTGATCGGAAGCCGGGTTGTGACGGAAAGAACGATGGCGCAAAGCCCCATCGCCACGGAAAGCGACATCAGTCCGGAGGCCGCCTCGAAGTCCGTCGCACCCACCGCTTTCAGTCCCTGCAGCACGACGGCGAAGGAACTGGCAAAACCGACAAAGGCGGTCAGGCACCCCATGAACAGGCTCTGGACGGAAAAATCTTTCAGCATGATGCACTCTGCGGCCTGCTGCCTATCTAAGAACCGCAGCTGTCTGCAGGGCGACGGGCAGGAACGAAACTTGAAGCGTGGGTGCTAATCCGAAGATGGCGACACGCTTTGGATGAAGCATGACTATATTCAGGATCAAAAAAGACAAGGCTTGGCAAGATGAGCCGTCGGACTTCAGGTACGGCTGCGTGCAAAACGTCATCAAAGTTTAGCGGCGGCGCGCTAATCCTCCCGGCAACAGCCACAGAGGAACCCTCGCCATGCTCCGCATCGTCACCATTGCCGCCTGCTCCTTCGTGGCCATTCCGGCCGCCGCCCAGACCCTGCCGCCACCGGCCCTTCTCGGCCAGATCGTCGTGCCTTCGGGCCTCTCCATCAATGGCGTCGCCTTCGGCGGCATTTCGGATCTGGCTTTTGACAGCGAGACCGGTCGTTATTTCGCCATTTCCGATGATCGCGTGGAAAAAGGCCCGGCCCGTTATTACGAGCTGGAACTGGGCCTGACGGAAGGGGTCGCGACGCTCAACATCGCCGCCATGCACGAATTGAAGGACGAAACGGGTACAGCCTTTGCGCCCAAGGGCATCGACGCGGAAGGCATCGCGCTCGACCGCAAGGATGGCAAGCTCTACTGGTCTTCCGAACGCGACCTGAAGAACCAGCCAGCACTTTATGTCTCCAATCTCGATGGCAGCAATGTCAAACGGCTGGAGCTGCCCGACGCCTATCTCGTCGATGACGCAAAGACCAAGGGCGTGCAGAACAATCTCGGCTTCGAAGGCCTGACGGTAACGCCCGGCCGACTGATCGCCGCCACGGAAAACGCCCTGACCCAGGATGGCCAGAAGGCGACGCCGCAGGCCGGCAGCCCGGCCCGCATCCTTGTCATCGACACGGCAACACAGAAGCCTGTCGCGGAACATATCTACGTCACCGAGGCGATCTCCAAAACGCCTACCGCCGCCGAGCCGAAATATAATGATAACGGCCTCTCCGCCCTCACCGCACTGCCGGATGGCCGCTTGGTGGCGGTTGAGCGCAATTTCGCGTCCGGCGTCGGCAATCATATCCGCTTTTTCATCGTCGACCTCGGCGGTGCGGAAAACATCCTCGGCAAGGACAAGATCGACGTGGCAAATGTGCGCGCCGTATCGAAGACGCCGTGGTTCGAAATCAACGAAGGCGATTTCGGTCTCGACATCGACAATATTGAAAGCCTGGCCTTCGGCCCGGTGGTGGATGGCAAGCAGATTTTCGTCATCGCCTCGGACGATAACTTCAACCCGGGCAAACAGTTCACCCAGTTTGTGGCCTTTGCCATTCCCGCCAATCTGGGCCAGTAAAGTCGCTCAAGGCTGACTGCCGGCGCGGAACTATCACCGGGCCGGCATCGCAAACCGAGGTGAGACGCGGGCTCACCAGCGCAGCAGCCGTGAACCGGCAAAAGCGCCTATCACGCCGGTCAGGAGAATGCCGAGCGAGTACCAGATCAGCACAAAAGCCATGCCGTTTTCGATGCAGAACCACGAATAGACCCAAGCCCCCCCCGCACCGGCCGCAAGGCCGGCGGCAAATCCCGCAAGCGTGGGATCGGCGGGAGCCGAATGCCTCAGAACCGCGAAATTCGCCAGAAACAGAGGCAGCGCGAAAGCAACGATCAGGAACGGGCAATGCAGCGCCGATGATCCGAGAATGAGAGTGCGATAAGTGCCCGGCAGGGCAAATCCAAGCTGGACCAGCGCGATCACCGCCATGGCGATAAAGATCACGGCAAGCCAGGCGAACAGGCCGCCTCTGTCGCCATCCGGCCGCGCCAGACGCATGACGGCCAGAAATGCCGTTAGGGCCAGCAGGGCATTATAGACGGATTTGACCCAGAAACCGGGTTCGGTCATCGCCACGCTCATATCCCTGCGCAGCCCGAGAATCAGGAACATCAACAGGAGCGAGAGGCCGAGCGCCGGCAAGGCTGCGCGCGCCAGCCTGCGCTCCAGCGCAGAAGCGGGGACGGGTTTCAGATCACCCGCCAGTTTTTCGATGATGTCTTCCGTCTTCCTCATATGTCCCCCCGCAACTTTGCCGCCAGGACTTTCAGCGTTCTGTGAATGCCGACCCTCGCCGCCAGCTCGGTCTGGCCGGATTTTTCCGCCGCTTCGGCGATCGACTGGCCTTCGAGTTTTACCCGTCTGATGAGGTCCCGCTGCCGCTCGGGCAATTCATCGAGCAGGCGCTCCACATCCATGCGGGCCGTGACCGCGTCGACGGACGACTCCGCTTCCAGTGTTTCGTCGAGTTCGACTTCCGAAAACATGCGCCTCCCCCTGCCCCTGTAGTGATCGATGAGCTTGTAGCGCGCTATCGAGAAGAACCACGCCGTAAACGGTCGCGCACGGTCATAGGTCTCCCGCTTGGCGTGAAGCGACAACAGGGTTTCCTGCACAAGATCTTCCACATCGGCGCGCGCCGCATCGGCCATGCGCCGACCGTAATAGGCGACCAGCAGTCGCCTCAAGGCGTGGAGCAAATGCCTGTAAGAGGCTTCGTCCCCATCAAGGGAACGCAGCATCAGCATTTTCAGTGTTTCTTCCGAGGGGCTGCCAGTCATCGTCACTATCGGGTTATTCGCAAATCGGCAGGGTATTGTTACACAGTGGCTTTAAAAAAATCTCGCCCGAACTTGTCGTCACAAACGCGTGAAGATGTAACGACCGGCTGGTCGCATCCGAATGGACAATCGTGAACCCCCGGCACAATGCCGGCGGACACGAAACGACATCCAGAGGAGACCTTCATGACCCGCATCTTTACCGCAGTTGCCACCGCCTCCCTCTTTTCCGTTCTGTCCTTTGCAGGCATCGCCCATGCCGACAGCATGAAAACCGATACGATGAAGAAGGATACCATGCATAGTGACATGATGAAGGCGGAGACGATGAAGAAAGACGGCATGTCCATGGCCAGCAAAAAAGACTGCATGCACAAGGCCGGCATGCAAAAGGACAAGATGAAAAAGGCCGACATGATGAAGGCCTGTGACACGATGAAATAAGCGAGCAGCCCGGCTGACCGGCGGCTAAACAAACCCGCCGGCCTGAACGCAAAAAGCCCGCGCCGGTTCTCACCGATGCGGGCTTTCTCAACTGAAAATCGGAAACTCAGAGTTCCGACTGGCTTTCGACGATCTTGCCGACGAGGCCGTAATCCTTGGCGTCATCAGCGCTCAGCCAGTAATCGCGATCGATATCCTTGGCGATCTTTTCTTCGGTCTGGCCGGTGGCCTTGGAGAAAATCTTGATCAGGCGCTGGTTCATCTTGATGATTTCGCGGGCCTGGATTTCGATGTCAGACGCCATGCCGCGTGTACCGCCGGAGGGTTGGTGCAGCAGGAAGCGGGTGTTCGGCAGGCAAAGGCGACGTTCCTTCGGCACCGAAACATAGATCAGCGCGCCGGCGGAAGCGACCCAGCCCGTGCCGATGATATAGACCTTCGGCTTGATGAACTTGATCATGTCATGGATGGAATCACCCGATTCCACGTGACCGCCCGGCGAATTGACGTAAACGCGAATGTCGTCGTCGCTGGCGGCGGCAAGAGCCACGAGCTGCGTGCAGACCTTCTGCGCCAGTTCCTGCGTGATGCCACCATAGATGAAGATCGAACGCGACTTGAAAAGATTCGCTTCCGTTTCCTTGCCGATCGGCAGTTCCTTGCTCTTGTCGTCTTCGTCTTCGTTCATCAACGGCTCTCTCCAGCGTAATTCTTGCATGCCCTTCGGACATAGTGCGACTTGTTACGTAAGGCAATGAGAGAAAAAGGCAAGGTTTGCCCGCCAACAATAAACACCACCACCGGCAGATGACGCATGGACAGCCTCTTGGCCTTCGAGATATCGTCCCGTGTCTCATTGCCGCGCCGCCCGTGGCGGGAAGCCCAAGATCCCGCTGTGAACGGTAACAATTTCAAGAGGGAATCATGCTGAAAAGACTAAGCCTCGCCGCCGCCGCACTCGGCCTCACCACCCTGCCCGCGTTTGCCCATCTGAACCCGGAAGAACACGGCTCCTTCATGGCTGGTGTTTCCCACCCCTTCTTCGGTGCGGACCATATTCTGGCGATGGTGGCCGTCGGTATCTGGGCCTCGCAGATCGCCTCTGCCCGCAACGACCGCAAGGCGCTGTGGATCGTGCCCGCCGCCTTCGTCGGCACCATGGCCGTCGGCTTCCTGATGGCGGTTTACGGCGTCGAACTTCCCTTCGTCGAACCCGCCATTCTCGCCTCGGTCATCGGCCTTGGCCTGCTGGTGGCCATGGCGGCAAGGCTCCCCACGGCAGCAGCGGCGGCCGTCGTTGGTGCTTTCGCCCTTTTTCACGGCCATGCCCATGGCGGTGAACTCGGTAGCGCGGGTGCCCTGCAATTCGGTATCGGCTTCATGATTGCCACCGCCATCCTGCATCTTGCCGGCATCGCGCTCGGTCTCGGCATCGCCCGTTTCGGCTCGGCCGCAAGCCGCACCGTCGGCGCGCTGACGGCGATTGCGGGCCTCTCGCTTGCCTTTGGCGGTTGAGGATCATTACCGAAATTTAAAATTTGGACCGCTTTGAAAAGCCTGAATTGTGGCCTACCTCCTTATCGTGGATTTACGCTTCACGGTAAGGAGGCAGCATATGTCACCGGAAGAAAGCCAGCTTCTCAAGGGGCTGTTCGACAGGACCAAAACCGCATCCGCCACCCCGCGTGATCGCGAGGCGGAAACATTGATCGCAGACGCCGTGCGCGATCAGCCCGCAGCTCCCTATTATCTCGCCCAGGCGGTGATCGTTCAGGAAAAGGGTCTGGAAGCGGCAGCAGCTCATATCAAACAGCTCGAAGACCGCATCCATGCGCTGGAAAGCGGTGGCAGCGCTCCGCAGGCGGCGGCGCAGGGCGGTTTCCTCAGCTCCATCTTCGGCACCGGCCAGCCGCAGCCACCCGCACCGGCACCAACCCCGGCGGCCGCACCAGGTTCCTGGCGCAACGATACCGCCGGCCAGACTGCCGGCCCTTGGGGCGCACCTGCCGCTCAGCAGTCAGCCGGTCCCTGGAGCCAGCAGCCCGCCGCCGTCGGACGTTCGGGTGGCGGCTTTTTGCAGGGCGCGCTCGGCACCGCCGCAGGTGTCGCCGGCGGCATGCTGCTTGCCAATTCGCTGAGCGGCATTTTCGGCAGCCACATGTCGTCGCTTGGCCTTGGCTCGCCCTTCGGCGGCGGCAATGTTGCTGGTAACGCGCCCGTCGAGGAAACCGTCATCAACAACTATTACGGTGACAGCGCCAACCCGCAGGATAACAACGATGACGATATCCAGCAGGCCGATTACGACGATAGCGCCGACGACATGGATACCGATTCAGGCGACGACGGTTCGTTCGCCTGAGCCTGCAATCGCCTGAAAAACCGGATCAGCCGCGACCCCGATAAGGTGCAACGCCCTGATCCGGCAGCCATACGCCTTCGGGGGCGGCTCCCGTCTGCCAGAACACGTCGATCGGAATGCCGCCGCGCGGATACCAGTAGGCGCCGATGCGCAGCCATTTCGGCTGCAGAAGCTCCACCAGCCGCTTGGCGATATAGACCGAGCAATCCTCATGGAATGCACCGTGATTACGGAAGGATTGCAGGAAGAGCTTCAGCGACTTCGATTCCACCAGAAACTCGCCCGGAATATAGTCGATGACGATATGGGCGAAATCCGGCTGGCCGGTCATCGGGCACAGCGAGGTGAATTCGGGCGCGGTGAAACGCACGACATAATCGGTGCCGGCATTGCCGTTCGGCACTTTTTCGAGAACGGCCTTTTCCGGGCTCTCTGGCGTATCAACCTTCGTGCCTAGCTGCGACAGGCCGGAAACATCCGTCACGGACATGGAAAACTCCTGATTATTCAAAACCGGATCATTGTGACCCGGACTGTTCAAACGATGACTTTGACGCCATGCGCCTTTTCGCCCTCAGGCTCGACGTGAATGGCAAGGCTGGCGCCCGGTATGACGTCCCTTATGGCATCTTCAAGGCGGTCGCAAATATCATGCGCCTCCCGCACCGTCATGCTGGCGGGAACGACCACATGAAAATCGATGAAGGCGGCCGAACCGGCGCGGCGGGTTCTCAGATCATGCACGCCGATGACGCCACCTGAATTTTCGGCGATCGCCTTCTTGATCGCCTCGTCCTCTTCCGGCTCCACCGCCCGGTCCATCAATCCGCCAAGCGAATGGATGATGACCTTGGAGCCCTGGAACAGGATGTTGATGGCGACCAATATCGCGAGCACCGGATCGAGAATGGCATAACCCGTCACAAGCGCCAGAACGAGACCGACAAGCACGCCTGCCGAGGTTACGACGTCAGACATGATATGGTGGCCATCGGCGGCAAGGGCCGGCGAGGCGTGTTTTTTCCCGACACGGATCAGGATCGTTGCCCAGACGGCATTGATCGCGCCCGCCGCCGCATTGATGACCAGACCGAGAACCGGTGCTTCCGGCAGCCTCGGATTGGCAAGCGCGCCCCAGGCCTCCTGCACGATCAGAAGTGCGGCGACGACGATGAGCACGCCTTCTACGACAGCGGAAATATATTCCGCCTTGTGGTGGCCAAACTGGTGGTCGTCATCGGCCGGCTTCTGCGCGTAACGAATGACGAAATAGGCGATGAAGGCCGCGACCACATTGACGGTCGATTCCAGACCGTCCGACAGCAGTGCGACCGAGCCCGTGACCCACCAGGCCACCAGCTTCAGGCCAAGCACACCGAAAGAAAGCGGAATGCCCCAGAATGCGAGCTTCCTGACCAGCGCATTGCCTTCATTGTTCATTTTCTGCCCCCGTGCGGATGCGAACGAATTGCATGATCGATTGCCAAAACGCACGAACCGCGCGCACGGGGTGTCCGTGCGCGCGGTTCGCTATTGGCGTTTCTATCGTTCAAACCGCAGGCGAGGTCAAGAGCCAGACCGTCACGGCCCGGACCTTAATTCCCGTCTTTTTGCTCGCAGAAACGGATGCGGTTGCCGAACGGATCGATGACTTCCATGACAGCGCCCCAGGGCAGTTCTTCAACACCCGGATTGAGGAAGCGATATTTTTTGCCGACCAGTTCCTTCTGAAAGGTGTGAACGCCCCGCATGGTGACAAAGATGTTGGAACCCGGTGTCGCATCACCGTGATGGCCGCTGAGGTGAAGCCCCATTCCGGCCCGCGAAACCTGCATGTAGAGCGGGAAGTTTTCACCAAAACGATGTTCCCAGTCGACCTCGAAACCGAGAAAATCGACATAAAACTCCCGCGCCTTGGCCTCGTCAAAAATTCTGACGATCGGGAATATCCGCTCGAAGCCGATTTCCCCAACGGTTTGCGTTTCGGCATCGACCACGCTGCCCTACCTCTTTTCAGACCGTAAAATGAAACCGGCCGCAACAGGTGCGGCCGGTTCGATCAGCTTATTCGGCGGCGACGATCTTGCCGTCCTGCCACTTGAAGAGCGAGAAGGCCTGCGAGGTCAGGTCGCCGTTGTCGCCATAGGTGACCTTGCCGATTGCGGTCGGGAAAGCCTCGCCGCTTTTCAGAACCTTGGCGACCGCTTCGGAATCCTTGGCGCTGCCGGCCTTTTCGATACCGGCCTTCAAGACTTCGACGGCGGCATAGGCGTTGAGCGTGAAGGCTTCAGCCGGAATGTTGGCAGCCTTCAGGGCTTCGGCAGCGGCCTTGGAATCATCGTTCTTCAGGGCGTCGGAAGCATTGGTGAAGATCGTGCCTTCGCCGGCCTTTGCGCCGATGTTCCAGAATTCGCTGTTCGACAGGCCATCACCGCCGATGACGGCAGCCTTGGAGCCGATATCCTTCAGCTGGCGAACCAGAAGACCGGCTTCCGGATGGTAACCGCCGAAATAGACGATATCAGCATTGTCGGACTTCAGGCGGGCCGTCAGCGCGCCGAGATCCTTTTCGCCAGGTGTCAGCGCATCGTAGAGAACTTCGGTAACGCCGCCGGCATTCAGCGTCGCCTTGAAGGAATCGGCAAGACCCTTACCGTAAGCGCCCTTGTCGTGAATGATGGCGATCTTCTTGTCCTTGAGGTTGGCAAGAACGTATTTCGCCGCAACCTCGGCCTGCTGGTCGTCACGACCGCAGGTGCGGAAAACGTTGGAAAGGCCGCGATTGGTCAGGCCCGGCGCGGTCGCCGTCGGTGTGACCATCAGGACACCGTTTTCGGCAAAGACATCCGATGCCGGAATGGCAACGCCCGATGTCACCGGACCGACGACGAAGTGAATGCCTTCGGCAACCAGCTGGTTGGCCGCGGAAACGCCCTGCTTGGGCTCGCCGCCATCGTCAGCGAGCTTCAGCACGACCTGTTCGCCGAGGATACCGCCCTTTTTATTGATTTCACTGACTGCCGTCTGGGCGCCATTCTTGACCTGGTCGCCATAGGCAGCAACGGGGCCGGTGAGCGGCGCAATCAGGCCGATGACGATTTCGGCATGGGCAAGGGGTGCGAATGCGAAGGACGCTGCGAGCGTCACGCTGGTCAATGTCTTCAGTTTCATCCTGGTGTCTCCTTAAAAAGGGGTCGCGGACCCGGTGAGCGCCATGGGCGCCGACCGAATGAAACTATCGGACGCCTCCCGGCGAAAACTCGTTCCATGTTTGAATTCCGAGCCTTCCTTTCAACTCATACGGAAGGTTTGATGATTTATGCAAGTCACCTTTGCTGGATAAGCTCTATTAGCGTTAAATCCTTCGCCAGGCCGGCAACGGGCAAATCGGCCTCGCCTAAATGCTTGGCGTTTGGCCGCCGCTGGAGGATAATACGCCATGATCGCAGCAGATGAAGAGTTTCTGACGGGCCTGCCCGTCTTCCGGCATTTTGAAGACGTGGCCGACCCGGCGCTTTACCGCGCCTTGCCGCCGGGTTGGGGGCTGGCCATTGCCGATATCGTTGATTCGACCGCGGCGATCGGCACCGGCCGGTACAAGTCCGTAAACATGGCAGGTGCCGCGGTAATATCAGGCGTATCGAACAGCTTGGGCCGTCATGACCTTCCCTTCGTCTTCGGTGGTGATGGCGCCGCCGTTGCCGTGCCGCCCCATGGCCTGCCGGTTGCGCGCACCGCGCTTTCGAATGTGCAGCGCTGGGTGAAGGACGATCTCGACCTTGCGATGCGCGTGGCGCTGGTTCCCGTCGAGGATATTCGCAAGAACGGTTTCGATATTCGCGTCGCCCGTTTTCAGGCAAGCGAGGATGTT
The DNA here is from genome assembly GCF_048298475.1 of Agrobacterium sp. El2ro-1b. Lineage (NCBI taxonomy): Bacteria > Pseudomonadati > Pseudomonadota > Alphaproteobacteria > Hyphomicrobiales > Rhizobiaceae > Agrobacterium > Agrobacterium sp. El2ro-1b. Next base: position 1,975,400 of record NZ_CP103458.1, read on the forward strand.
TCCTACGCCATGTTTTCGGGCGGCGGCAACAGCTGGGCGGAAGCGCGGATGAAGGAAGGGCAATATGCCCTTCCCGCCGCCGAAGCAGGCGAGCGCCCGGACCTGACGGGACTTTCCTGTCGCTGGAACCCCATTCCCGCAAACCACGGCAAGGTGGTGTCGATCATCGCCGTGCCAGGGCCGTCGCGGGACATGCCGGCATTCCGCCAGCTGGTCATCGATCTCGTCGATCTTGCCGAGCAGGATGCAAGACACGGCCACCCCGTGCCGGAGGATGGACCGAAACTCGGCTTCGTGCGTGAGGGTCTCGGCCTCGAGGCCCGGGCCGGCGCCGCCTATCACAACGTCTGGGGCAAGGCGCGTCGTTCGCTGCGCATTCTTGGCGAAAACCTGCTCGTCAATCTTCTTGGCGTAACAGGACTATCGCTCGGGCAGTTCAGCGCCGTGCGTTACCAGCGTTCGGTCGCCAGCAACACCGATTTCAGGAAATTCGACGACGGCCTGAAAATGACTGTCGATATCGATATTGCACGGCTCGAAAAAATCCGCTCAAGGCTGGAAGCGGGTCGCCTCTCGGGGAGCTGTTATTACGGCCTCCACGAGCAGGATGCCGCATTGATGACCTGTATCGTTCCCTCTCCGCTTTCGAAGGATCACATGCATTTCGTCGATGGTGCCGATGGCGGCTATGCCGCTGCGGCAAGCCGTCTCAAGGCGCAGATGCAGGCCGCGGCGGAGAACTGAAAAAACCTCAACGCCCCATCCGGAAGCCGACACGAGAAAAGGGCTGCTTCAACAAAAAAACCGGCGTCACGCGCCGGTTTTTAATTTAGTCAGATTGACCGGGCTGAGATGGGCCCGCATTAAGCCGCTGTCTTGCTGCTCTTCTGCGCCTGGCAGTAGATGTCCTCGAGTGAAGCGAGAATCTTCTTCACGGATTCGGAGTTGCTGGAATAATAGATGGTCTGCGCATCCCGTCGTGTCTTGACCAGTCGCTGGGCACGCAATTTCGACAAATGCTGCGAAAGAGCGGACTGACTAAGACCAACCTGTGAAGCGAGAACACCAACAGGCACTTCCGTATCCACCAGCGTGCACAAGATCATCAGGCGCTTAGGGTTCGCCATAGCTGAGAGCAAGTCTGCAGCCGCGATGCTATGTTCCGACAGAGATTGATTATCCATACGCTCAAGTCTCCTGATGACAGTCGGAAAGACGGTCATGGTGGCTATAATGGTGGTCTAAAAGGTGTTTTTATAATTCGGTCGATACGTTGTATATACCTAAATCTTGCTTATATCGCGTCCTTCCAAAGACTATTCTTCCTCGATTATTTGCCCAATAAATTTTGATCAATTTTTCGGCTTTTTGCCTGTTTTTCCAAAAATTATAATAAAAATATGTATTAGAAATAGTATTTATAAGAAAAGTGTGATTAAAAATTGAGCGCCTCGATCTTAACGCTTGATGCCGGATTTCGGCGCCACAATCTATTACCACCTTAAATTTAATAGCGAACCAAAGAATCTAGATTAACATTGCGCAATTTTTGCCAAATTTGCAATATGATTTTTATACGTAATTATTTTAATGCATAACTTGTGATATTAAAAAATATTCTTTGCCATTGTGGGAAGCTTAGCTTCTGCTGGAAGGATTTTGCCACAAAAAAAGGGCCTCCAAGATGGAAGCCCTTTGCTTTCGTCCAAAATGGGCGAATCACTATTTGTTGCGGTGACGCGTCAGCCCCGCGATAACTTCATCCGCCGAAATCGTACCTATGATCGCGCCATTGTCGACAACGCCGATCGCCCCGGCGTGTTTTGACAGCGCATCGAGAATATCGATCAATGGCGACGACGGGCGGGCGGTGGCGGCAACGGTCAGCCGACCGCTCTGTTCGTCCACGCCCCGCTTCATCACGTCCGCGGCAGTCAACATGGAAATCGGGTTCATGTTCTGCACGAAATCCGCGACATAGGGCGTTGCCGGCTGCCTGACGATCTGCTGCGGCGTTCCGCACTGGATGATGTGCCCGCCTTCCATCATGGCGATGCGGTTGCCGATGCGGAAGGCCTCGTCGAGATCATGGCTGACGAAGAGAATGGTTTTCTTCAACCGGCTCTGGAATTCGAGGAGTTCGTCCTGAAGGCGGCTTCTGATGAGGGGATCGAGCGCCGAGAACGGCTCGTCCATCAAAAGAATGGGTGCGCCGGTAGCGAAGGCCCGGGCCAGCCCCACACGCTGCTGCATGCCGCCGGAAAGCTCTCCCACCTTGCGGTCGGCCCAGGCGGAAAGGTTTACCAGTTCAAGCTGTTCGGCCACCATGCGTTTGCGCTCGGCTTCCGGCACGCCGGACAGTTCGAGCCCGAAGCCGACATTGTCGGCGACATTGCGCCAGGGCAGTAGGCCAAATTGCTGGAAGACCATGGACACCGTGTGCATGCGCAGGTCGCGCAGCGCTTTCGCCGGACAACGATAGGGATCGACATAGCCGGACTTGGTCTTCACGCTGACACTGCCGCGCACGACGGGCGCAAGCCCGTTGACGGCCCTGACCAGGGTCGACTTGCCCGAACCGGAAAGCCCCATCAGCACGAGAATCTCTCCTTCGCTGACCGAGAGCGAGGCATTGGCGACACCCAGCACCAGCCCTGTCTGCGCATTGATCTCGTCGCGGGTGCTGCCCCGGTCTATCAGCGCCAGCGCCGCGTCCGGCCGGTCGCCGAAGACGATATCGACATTTCCGAAGATAATCGCGTCACTCATAGATCATCCTCCGTACCGGGAAGGCGGAAAAGCCTGTCGAGAACGATCGCCAATATGACGATGCAAAGCCCCGCTTCGAAACCCATGGCGATGTTGACCGTGTTCAAGGCGCGCACAACAGGCACGCCTAGACCATTCGCACCCACCAGGGCGGAAATGACCACCATCGACAGCGACAGCATGATCGTCTGGGTGAGACCGGCCATGATCTGCGGCGCGGCGAAGGGAAGTTCAACCTTGCGCAGCACCTGCGATGGCGTCGCGCCGAAGGCGACGGCCGCCTCCACCAGCGCCGGCGGCGTCGAGACGATGCCGAGGCGCGTCAGTCGCACCGGGGCGGGAATGGCGAAGATGACGGTGGCGATCAGCCCCGGAACCATGCCGAGGCCGAACAGCACCAGCGCCGGAATGAGATAAACGAAGGTGGGAATGGTCTGCATCAGATCGAGCGCCGGGCGCATGCCGGCATAGATCCACTTGCGCCGCGCCGCCAATATGCCGAGCGGTATGCCGATGATCATGCACACGGCGCTGGCGGCGATAACCAGGGCCAACGTCTCCGTCGTCGCTTTCCAGTAGCCGAGATTGATGATGAGCAACAAACCGAGTGCGGTGAAGATCGGCATGCCGGCCGAGCGGCGCGTCCAGGCCGAAAGCGCCGTCAGGATCGCCACGATGATCAGCGGATGCGGCGCCTGTAAAACATAAAGCAGGGCGTTGATGACGCTTTGGAAAATGAAAGAGAGCCAATCGAAGAAAAAAGCGAGATTGCCGGTCAGCCAGTCAATGGCCTCCTTGGCATATCGGCCGATAGGCAGGCGGTTTTCAGGAGCGCTGAGCCATTCCACGGTAAGAAAAGACCTTTCGTGAATGAGAGCAATTCCGGCAAAAATGCAGAGCGGTTTTGCGTCCGGAATTGCGCAGACAACAAACAAGCGGAGGATTCCGTATCACCGGAATTGCTCCAATACAGAAACGACGGCCGGCAACGTGTCTGCCGGGCGCGGTGCAGATCCATGGCCTTCGATGCGAGGAAAATTCGCCGGCAAGGTCACGCATGGGCATCGTATTTCCCACTGCACCCGACCTGTCAGGCAGGCCGGGTGCAGCCATGCACTGTTTTGCGGCTTAAAGGCCGAGAGCCTTCTTGACGGTAGGCAGGGCGTCGGCGCTGCCATCCTTGGTCTTGACGTTGGCAAGCCAGGGCTCGATCGCCGCCGGATTGGCCTTCAGCCAGGCGGTTGCCGCCGCTTCGCCCTCAAGGCCGTCATTCAGGATCTTGCCCATGATCTCGTTTTCCATAGGCAGGGAAAACTGCAGGTTCTTAAGAAACGCGCCGACATTCGGGCATTCTTCGACATATCCCTTACGGACATTGGTGTAGATCGTCGCACCGCCGAAATTGGGGCCGAAGACCTCGTCGCCGCCGGTCAGGTAGGTCAGCTTGAAATTCGCATTCATCGGATGCGGCTCCCAGCCGAGGAAGACGATCGGCTCGCCGGATTTTTCAGCGCGGGCCACCTGGGAAAGCATGCCCTGCTCGGAGGATTCCACCACCTCGAAGGACTTCAGTCCGAAACTGTCCTTGGCCACCATGTCGAGGATCAGGCGATTGCCGTCATTGCCGGGCTCGATGCCATAGATCTTGCCGCCGAGTTCCGCGCTATGGGCGGCAATGTCCTTGAAATCCTTGATGCCGAGTTCGGCACCCTTGGCATTGGTCGCCAGCGTATATTTCGCGCCGGTCAGGTTTTCCCTGAGCGTTTCCACCGATTTGTCGTCGCGGTAGGGCGCAATATCACCTTCCATGGTCGGCATCCAGTTGCCGAGGAAGACGTCGATGTCCTTGTTTTTCAGGGACGTATAGGTGACGGGTACGGAGAGAAGCTTGACGTCGGTTTCATAGCCAAGACTTTTCAGAAGCACGGTGGCGGTCGCCGTCGTGGCGGTGATGTCGGTCCAGCCGACATCAGAAAAACGCACCGTGCCGCAACTTGCCGGTTCGGCGGCAACGGCCGCGCTGAACGTCATGGAGGAGATTGCTGCGGCCAGGGCCAGACAGCGGCTTCTATTTGCAAACATTGTTTGCTCCCTGTTTTTTCGTTCCCTTGCCATTATCAATATCTTCGGGACACAATCAACTCGCGTGCATTTGCGTGCTTTGGCTCCCCCGTTTGCGACAAAATCGTGAAAATAACCGCCTTTTCGCCGACCCGATTCGTTGAAAAGGCGGGTTGCGGAAATCTGTGTTTTTCCTTCAATGGCACTTTTCAACCCGCTTTTCCGCGGTCAAAAGACGCGGCACGTGGCATCGGCGCAAAACGAGAATCGCTTTCGTGGAACACGACGTGCCGTTTAACAGGTTGAAGCATTGCGAAGCGTCCACGGACGCGAGGCGTTTCGGGAGTGGATAATGGCAAAACTCTATTTCAATTATTCGACGATGAATGCCGGCAAATCGACCATGCTGCTACAGGCATCCTATAATTATCAGGAACGCGGCATGCGCACGCTAATCTTCACGGCTGCCTTTGACGATCGGGCCGGCTTCGGCCGTGTTGCCTCGCGTATCGGCCTGTCCTCCGAAGCCCGGACCTTCGATGAAAATACCGACCTGTTCGCCGAGGTATCGGCATTGCACGGGGAGGCGGCTGTCGCCTGCGTCTTCATCGATGAAGCCAATTTCCTGTCCGAGCATCATGTCTGGCAGCTTGCCAATATTGCCGACCGGCTGAACATTCCGGTCATGACCTATGGCCTGCGGACGGATTTCCAGGGCAAGCTCTTCCCGGCCTCGAAGGAACTGCTCGCCATTGCCGACGAGCTTCGCGAAATCCGCACCATCTGCCATTGCGGCCGCAAGGCGACGATGGTGGCCCGTTTCGACAGCGAAGGAAAGGTCGTGACCGAAGGCGCCCAGATCGAGGTCGGCGGCAACGGAAAATACGTCTCCTTCTGCCGCCGCCACTGGGTGGAAACGTTTAACGGCAGCTGACCCGCTGCGTCCGGTTGCCGCATTTGATTTTTCGCAAAGATGGCTTGCCCGCTCCCGCGCTAAGACGAGGGGGACACATTCGCGTGGATGTGCTTTCTCTCAGGAGCAAAATTATGCAGAACAGAACTACCAAATTCGCCGGCCTCGCCATCGTCGCGGCTCTTTGCGCTTTTCCCGCCTTCTCCGCCGAAATCGAAGTGAAGATGCTCAACAAGGGCAGCGACGGTCAGGCGATGGTCTTTGAACCCGCAACCGTCAAGGCCGCCGTCGGCGACGTCATCACTTTCGTTCCGGTCGACAAGGGCCATGATGCGGCAGCCGTGAAGGATATGATCCCCGAGGGTGTCGCCGAGTTCAAGGGCAAGATGAACGAAGCGGTAAAGGTCACGGTCGAGAAAGAAGGCGCTTATGTCGTCAAATGCACCCCACATCTCGGTATGGGCATGATCGCGCTTGTTGTTGTCGGCGACGCGACACCTGCCAATCTGGATGTCGTCAAGAACGGTAAACTGCCGAAAAAGGCACGCGACCGGCTGAACGAGGAGATCGCCAAGCTCGGCCTCTAATCGCATATCGCCTCTGTTCCGCGCCGACCCCGTTGATCCGGCATCATCGAAATGCCGCAACATCAGGCGCGGACCGCAGGTTGAGAAAAGTTTCGCAATCATGTTGTATCCCGGTTGACCGGGACATATCTGGAAGACAGTAAATGACCGCGGTTGATATGGAGCGCCGAAGAGCCTCCTGTCAAACCGCGGATTTTTCTTCCGGCATCCGGCCCACGGGCAGAGGAGACTATGACGACATGATAGACCGGATCACCGCTTTGATTCAGGCAGGCTTCAGCGCCATCGGCAAGGCCGCCGGTCTTCTCGTCGCATGGCTTTTATGGCCCTTCATGGCCGCGCATGGCTGGTACAGCGGCCGCAACTGGCTCATCAAGGGCCCAATCGCTCTGATCGCCATCCTGCTGGCCGTTTTCTACGGATATTTCGTCTGGCAAACCCAGGTCTGGACGAATTTCGATCCGGATTACATTTCCCGCTACAAACTTGCCGAACGCACCGTGCCGCCCGGACAGGAACTGCCGGCCGTAACCCCCGCTGCTGCTGCCGGCGCAACCGGTGTTGCCGCGAACACCTCCGCACCCGTGTGCCAGCGCTCGGCCATCGTGGATGCCGCCGTCGACCTTACCGACTTCAACGTCAACCAGAACGCATGGATTTCCTCCATGCTGCTCTATCGCCTCGGCCTCTTCGGCATGGACTGGGACAGCACGCCATTTCTCGACAACAAGGCGTCATTCCAGCGCGGCGTGAACCAGGCTGTGCGCCGCACCTCGGTGGAGCTGGTGGATACGCTCGGACGCGTGCGCGGCACCTCCGGCATCAACAACAATCTCCAGGAAGCGCGTGGCAACATGCAGTTCAGCGAATATTCCTGGTATTTTGGCCTCGATCCCTTCGGCCCGAAGACGCCGACCCCCAGCTATTACCGCGCCGCAATCCGCAGCTTCCAGGCCTTCAACGGCGAACTGACAGCCTGCAAGGCCGTCTTCGATACCCGCGCCGACAACCTGATCCAGTTCATCGACCGCATTGCCGGCGATATCGGCTCCACGTCTGCAATTCTGCGAGAACGTTCGGAAAACTATAATGGCGGCTGGTTCGACACGCGTGCCGATGACCGCTTCTGGTTCGCCTATGGCCAGCTTTATGGTTATTACGGCGTGCTTTCCGCCGCCGGATCCGACTTTGCGCAGGTCATCCGCGAGCGCAACCTGACCAACCTCTGGAACGACACGCTGTCGCAGACCCGCGCGGCGCTGCGCATCCAGCCGGCCATCATTTCCAACGGCGAGGAAAGCGGCTGGCTCATGCCGTCGCACCTGGCCACCATGGGATTTTACGTTCTGCGGGTGCGCTCGAACCTCGTCGAGCTTCGCTCGGTTCTCGACCGTTGATAAGGAGGCCGGCCCGCTGTGCGGCCGGCTTACTCTATCAGCCGCAGACGGATGGTCTTCGCCACCAGCTGTGTGCGGTTGACGCAATCGAGCTTGCGCATGGCGTTGTTCATGTAGGTATTGACCGTGTGCTCCGAGATGGAGAGAAGCTCGGCGATCTCCACCGAGGTCTTCCCCTGCGCCGTCCAGCGCACCACATCGAGCTCCCGCTTCGTCAAAGGCGACGGCCCTTTCGAAGCGACGCGGCAAAGGCGGTCATAGGTTTCCAGCGCATGCAGCGCGATCATGCAAAGTTCGTTCAGAGATGCCTGCGGCAGGGTATCGCGGTCGCCTGCGAAATTCATCAGATGCCGGTTTCCGGACATGCCGTTCACCGGCACCATGAGACCGGACGTAATGCCCATGCTGCCCACCGAGTTCACCGCATCCACCAGCGATCCGCAGGCCATCTCCGGGTCTTCCAGCGACCAATATTGCGGCATCATCGATGAGGCGCCACGCTTGATGACGGGACAGTCCCCGAGCGCCCCATCCTTCGTCATCGCATTCACGACCCAGACCGGCAGGCTGCTTTCAACAAGCACCGGCAAGGCAAGACCGTTCGGTCCGCCTGGTAACTTCAATAGGGTGACATGGGCATAACCAAACGCATGCATGACCTCCTGCAGCGCCTCCAGCCATTGGGATTTGTCGGCGGCGGCCGACAGATCCCGGCATAGTCTGGCCTGACGCTCCGTCTTCACCATTCACGCACCGCCGCCATACCGGGCTGGCCGGAGCAAAAAACACGCAAGCGGGTCAAACGGGGGGCGACCTTCATAACAAGCGGACCAACTGACCTAAAGCACCTGTTTTTCAGACTTGTCCTTCGGCTTGGCCATCAGTTTTTCCAGAAAACCGAGCATGACCGCCGAAACGACAAAAGCCAGATGGATGATGGTGAACCACATCAACTGGCTGTCCGTATATTGACTGGCGTTGAGGAATATCTGCAGCAGATGGATCGACGAAATCGCCACGATCGATGACGCGACCTTGATCTTCAGGCTGCCCGAATCGAGCTTGCCCAGAAACGAAACCTCGTCATCCGCCTCATCGAAGCGGCTGACGAAATTCTCGTAGCCGGAGATCATCACCATGACGATCAGGCTGGCCACCAGCGCCGCATCGATCAGACCGAGCATGGCAAGGATCATGTCCGATTCATCGTAGATGAAAACATTCTTCGCAACTTTGAGGAATTTCAGCGCGAAGGAGAAGGCATAAACCGCCAGTGCCGCGACAAGCCCGAGATAAAAGACCACAAGCAGCCAGCGGCTGGAGAGAATGATCCGCTCAACGAGCAGTTCAAGAGACTTCATTTCCGTATCCGATTAATGATCTGTTTTGCATGGGGCATGTTTTTCTTTCGCCATGTAAACTGGCAGCGAATATCCTAGCAAGCATCAATGTCGGGACTTTGACCACACTGCGGCGTTTTCGGCCCCGATCCGCCATTTTGGCCACGGCCTGACAAACGTAATATTTTTGCAACATATCCTTATGCTTTAAAACATGATGCAAAAAGTCATATATAATATGTTGACAGTTATCGTCATGTTTTTTAGTCCTCGCCTATCGGCTTGCCCGTAACACATCAGAACATGTCCAGCCGCGCAGGAGCGCGGCGCGTTTTTGCGCGCCGTGGCTTCTTTGCGCGCATATCCGGGGGTATTTAATGTCCATCTCGCGCACACATTCCGCGCTGCTTTTGTGCACTGCCATGTCTCTTCTTCCCCTTGCCGGGCCTGCGCGAGCGCAGGACGCCGCTTCACAGGAAAACGGCACGACCACGCTCGAAAAGATCGTGGTGAAAGGCAAGCGCGTCAAAAGCGCCAATGCCGCAGCAGATACGCCGCTGGCAAGCCAGACGACCGCGGAAGATATCCGCAAGAAGGACATTGGCAGCATCAAGGATCTCGGAAACACCACCGAACCGGGCGTCGATTATGTGGATTCCAAGCCGGGTCGTCCCGGCGGATTGTTCATTCGAGGCCTCGGCGGCGCCCGTGTCGTGACGCTGATCGACAATATTCCCGTTCCCTTCTTCGAAAACTTTGCCCGCCAGAGCCAGGCCACCACCACCCTGAGCAATACGAATTCGAGCTTTGATTTCTCATCGCTTTCGTCTGTAGACGTGGTGCGCGGCGCCGATTCCAGCCGCATTGGCTCGGGCGCGCTCGGCGGCGCGCTGGTGCTGCGCACGCTTGAGCCGGAAGACCTGATCGGCGAAGGCAGGGATTGGGGTGGCGTCGCCAAAACCAGCTATGACAGCGAAGATAGAAGCGTCGGCGGATCGCTTGCCGTCGCCAAGAAGATCGAGAACACCTCCGTCCTGTTCCAGGGCTCCTACAAGCGCGGCAATGAGACGGACAACAAGGGCACGGCGGATATCTACGGAACGCGCCGCACCAAGCCCAACCCTGCCGACACCTATGAAAGCAACCTGATGTTCAAGATCCGCCAGGATCTGGAAGGTGGCCACCGTATCGGCCTGACGGCCGAGCGTTATTCGCTCAGAAACCGCAGCGACATGAAGACGCTGCAGGGCGTCAGCGTCTCCGGTTCGACCTACCGCATCGGCGACTACCAGGGTTATGAGGATACCGAACGCGACCGTGTATCGCTCGATTACGAATACGAGGCACCCTCGACCGATGGCGTGATCGATGCCGCCAATCTCTCGCTCTATTGGACACGTCTGTCCAAGGAATCCGGCGCCGGCGACCGCCTGACCAACAATTCGCTCTACATCCGCGAAGACAGCATGCGCAACGGCGCATTCGGCATCGTCGGCGGCCTCGAATCCGGTTTCGAGCTTGGCGGCGTGCAGCACACGGTGCGTTTCGGCGGCAACGCCATGACCACCGATTTCAGCCAGGAACTTTTCGCCAACACGGCCGGCGTGACGTCGTCATCGCAGTCGGACATGCCTGACGTGAGCGGCAAGAGCCTCGGCCTGTATCTCGATGACGAGATCGCCTTCGGCAACGGCTTCCGCCTGACCCCCGGTCTGCGCTTCGATTCCTACGATTACGATCCTGACGGTTCCGTCTCCAGCAACAGCGGCTACCGAACCTTCGGCCTGCCGAGCGGCAATAGCGGCTCGCGCTTCTCGCCGAAACTGCTTGCAACCTATGACGTCACGCCGGAACTGCAGTTCTTCGCACAATGGTCGATGGCCTATCGCGCCCCGACGATCAACGAACTGTATCTGAACTTCTCGAACATCAGCTCCGGTTACGCCGTTGTCGGCAACTCCGCCCTCAATCCCGAGACCAGCAATGGTTTCGAAATCGGCGCGAACTATGCATCCGGCGACCTGACGGGCAGCATGACGCTGTTCCACAACAAGTACAAGGACTTCATCGAGCAATATACCACCTCGACGACGCTGTTCCCCGGCTTCGGCGGCAGGGGTAACGGCTCGCTCTTCACCTATCGCAACCGCAACAATGTCGAAATCTCCGGTGTCGAAGCCAAGGTCCGCAAGGAACTGGCGAACGGCTTCTTCGCGCATGCCTCGCTGGCTTATGCCTATGGCAAGGACACCGACACCAACGAGTTTATCCGCACGGTGGCGCCGTTCAAGTCGATCCTCGGCGTCGGCTACGCGCAGGAGGTCTGGGGCACGGAACTGACCGGCGTCTTCTCATCCGGCATGCGGGACGACGGAGTGGCCAGCACTTTCGATGCCCCCGGCTACGGCGTCTTCAACCTGACCGGCTGGTGGGAGCCGGAACAGACCAAGGGACTGCGCATCCAGGCGGGTGTCTACAACCTCTTCGACAGGAAGTACTGGAATGCCGTCGGCGTCCGCGACGTGAACCTCAACGCCGTCAGCACCGTCAACCAGCCGGCCGACTTCTATTCCGAAGCCGGACGCACCTTCAAAATCTCCCTGACCCAGAAATTCTAAAACGGGCCCGGGATCACATCTCCAGTCGGGGCGGCCTTCGGGTCGCCCCTTTTTTTGTCAGCGGCAATAGAGATAGCCGCCTTTTCGCTCCAGCACGTCGAGATGCAGGTGATCCTGATGGGTGGCGTCGCTGCCGGGCGAGAGAACCGTGCGGAAGAACAGGCAGGCGGCGGCGGTGATGGTGCGCTGGAAGGCACCTTCCGGCGTCCCGTCCTCACCGCGCGGCTTCATCACCAGCGGTTCGCCCTTGTCGAAAGCGATCGTGGAAATATCCACCGCATTGCCCTTGGCATGCTCGGAAATCTTGCCCGTTTCGGCACTGTTACGGTTGCGGCAGATATAGGTCGAGGCATTGGCGATGGCCGTCACCTTTCTGTCCGGCATCGCAAGCGCCGCCGCCGGCAGCATCATCTCCTTGGTCCAACGGGAAAGAGCGAGCGCGGTTTCGCAGCGCATGGTGCCCGATGGTTCGAGCTTGATGCCGGGCAGGACCACGGAAAGCTCGATGGGCGCTTCGATGCCACAGCCCTGCTCCTCGTCGCGAATGGGTTCAAGCTTTTTGAACTCCGCGCCAGTCTCCTTCAATGCGCCTAGGCAGGCCTGAAGTGCTGCGGGGTCTTCCGGCTTTACCGGTTCTCGCGGCGTTTCGGGTTTTGCCGCCTCGTCAGCCGGTTTCTGCTGTTCCCCGCCATCCTTGCCCTCGCCTTCCTTTTTAGGATCATCAGACCCTTTCTCAGCGGGTGGCTTTTCAGCATCCGGTTTCTGATCGTCCGGAACCTGGGGCTTCGGAGCTGGTTTCGGCGCTTCCGCTGGATCTTGCGCCTTCTCCTGCGAGGGCTTTTCCGAAGGGGTGGCGGATTGCCCCTCGCCCGGTTTGGGCTGTGGCACCGGCACCTGCGACGGCGGTTCGGAAGCGGAAATCAAGGCGAGGCTGGCTACCAGAAGACACAGGCGATGAAGCATTATACGGGGTACTCCTGACCGTTACAGCAGGAGAGCAACGCCGTAGCGGCAGGTAAGGTTCATTCCCTCACCGAAATCCGCTTGCCAAGGCGGATCGTGCACGCTAACAATTTTCCCATGAATATAGTGTCTAAGAACATTGCTAACTGGTGGTGGAGCAGCTTTTTGCGGCCTTGACCAGTCATGTCTTCAGACAAAGTCCAAGCCGCCCGAATTTTCAGGCGGCTTTTTTGTTATTATGCCGCCTGTCATCGGGCCTGAACAACAGGAAGTACGAAAGAAATGGTAACGATCATTCAGGATGACGGAGCGGAAACCTACGAGACGAAAGGCGGCATCCAGGTCAGCCGAAAGCGCCGCCCCACCGACTATGCCAACGCCATCGATAATTACATCGAAAAGCTTGATTCCCATCGCGGCGCAGTTTTTTCGTCCAACTATGAATATCCGGGCCGTTACACCCGCTGGGATACGGCCATCGTCGATCCGCCGCTCGGCATTTCCTGTTTTGGCCGCAAGATGTGGATCGAAGCCTATAATGGCCGCGGCGAAGTGCTGCTCGATTTCATTACGGAAAAGCTGAAGGCGACACCCGATCTCACCCTCGGCGCTTCCTCGACCCGTCGGCTTGATCTTACCGTCAACGAACCGGACCGTGTCTTCACCGAAGAAGAACGCTCGAAAATCCCGACCGTCTTCACCGCTCTCAGAGCCATCGTCGACCTCTTCTATTCGAGCGCGGATTCGGCCATCGGCCTGTTCGGCGCCTTCGGTTACGATCTCGCCTTCCAGTTCGACGCGATCAAGCTTTCGCTGGCGCGTCCGGAAGACCAGCGTGACATGGTGCTGTTCCTGCCCGATGAAATCCTCGTCGTTGATCACTATTCCGCCAAGGCCTGGATCGACCGTTACGATTTCGAGAAGGACGGCATGACGACGGACGGCAAATCCTCCGACATTACCCCCGATCCCTTCAAGACCACAGATACCATCCCGCCCAAGGGTGATCACCGCCCCGGCGAATATTCCGAACTGGTGGTCAAGGCCAAGGAAAGCTTCCGCCGCGGCGACCTGTTCGAGGTCGTTCCCGGCCAGAAATTCATGGAACGCTGCGAAAGCAATCCGTCGGCGATTTCGCGCCGCCTGAAGGCGATCAACCCGTCGCCCTATTCCTTCTTCATCAATCTCGGCCATCAGGAATATCTGGTCGGTGCCTCGCCAGAAATGTTCGTGCGCGTCTCCGGCCGCCGCATCGAGACCTGCCCGATTTCAGGCACCATCAAGCGCGGCGACGATCCGATTGCCGATAGCGAGCAGATTCTGAAGCTGCTCAACTCGAAGAAAGACGAATCCGAACTCACCATGTGTTCGGATGTAGACCGCAACGACAAGAGCCGCGTCTGCGAGCCGGGTTCGGTGAAGGTCATTGGCCGACGCCAGATCGAGATGTATTCACGCCTCATCCACACGGTTGACCACATCGAAGGCCGTCTGCGCGACGACATGGATGCCTTTGACGGCTTCCTCAGCCACGCCTGGGCCGTCACCGTCACCGGTGCGCCAAAGCTGTGGGCCATGCGCTTCATCGAAGGTCATGAAAAGAGCCCGCGCGCTTGGTATGGCGGTGCGATCGGCATGGTTGGCTTCAACGGCGACATGAATACCGGCCTGACACTGCGCACCATACGCATCAAGGACGGTATTGCCGAAGTGCGCGCCGGCGCGACCCTGCTCAATGATTCCAACCCGCAGGAAGAAGAAGCCGAAACCGAACTGAAGGCCTCCGCCATGATATCAGCCATTCGTGACGCAAAAGGCACCAACTCTGCCGCCACCAAGCGTGATGCCGCCAAGGTCGGCACCGGCGTCAAGATCCTGCTCGTCGACCACGAGGACAGCTTCGTGCACACGTTGGCGAATTATTTCCGCCAGACGGGCGCCACGGTCTCGACCGTCAGATCGCCGGTCGCAGCGGACGTGTTCGATCGCTTCCAGCCGGACCTCGTTGTGCTTTCTCCCGGTCCGGGCAACCCGACGGATTTCGATTGCAAGGCGACGATCAAGGCCGCCCGCGCCCGCGATCTGCCGATCTTCGGAGTCTGCCTCGGTCTTCAGGCATTGGCGGAAGCCTATGGCGGCGAGCTGCGCCAGCTTGCTGTGCCGATGCACGGCAAGCCCTCGCGCATCCGCGTGCTGGAGCCCGGCCTCGTCTTCTCCGGTCTCGGCAAGGAAGTCACGGTCGGTCGTTACCATTCGATCTTCGCCGATCCCGCCACCCTGCCGCGTGATTTCATCATCACCGCGGAAAGCGAGGACGGCACGATCATGGGCATCGAACACGCCAAGGAACCGGTGGCTGCCGTTCAGTTCCACCCGGAATCGATCATGACGCTCGGCCAGGATGCCGGCATGCGGATGATTGAAAATGTCGTGGTGCATCTGACCCGCAAGGCGAAGACGAAAGCCGCGTGATGGCGCTCGATGACACCGTCGCCATCGAGCCTATCCGGGCGGAGCACGTTGAGAGCTTTCATCGTGCTCTCGATGCGGTGTCGCGCGAGCGGAAATATCTGAGCTTTCTGGAGGCGCCACCGCTCGAAGCGGTGCGCGCCTTCGTTCTCGACATGATCGAAAACGACCATCCGCAATTCGTGGCGATTGCGGATGGCGACGTGATCGGCTGGTGCGACATTCGCCGCCAGGACAGAGCGATCCGCGCCCATTGCGGCACGCTCGGAATGGGTATCCTGCCAGCCTATCGTGACAAGGGACTGGGCGCGCGGCTGATGCGGCGGACGCTCGATGCCGCCCGCGAATTCGGGCTGCATCGTGTTGAATTGAGCGTGCATGCCGACAACGCCAGAGCCATTGCGCTTTATGAAAAGATCGGCTTTGTGCATGAGGGCCGGGCCCGCGATGCCGTTTCAATCGACGGGCGCTATATTGACAGCCTGAATATGGCGATCATCTTTAGCAACTAAACCCTCGGCAGCGACGCCGAGATGCACAGCGCGAATTTCTTCAGAAGCTGTATGTCGAAATGTCCGTCCCGACGCAGCATCCAGGTCAGCGCATCATTCGCGGTCCATGGCTTCTTGTAGGGCCTGACCGAGGTAACGGCATCGTAGACATCACAAATCGCGGCAATACGCGCATGAAGGCTGATCTCGCCGCCGGCACGACCGCTGGGATAACCGCCGCCATCGATCCGCTCGTGATGATTGAAGCAGACATCGAGGACCATGTCGGGCATCTGCCCGTCACGCGACAGGATATCGCGCCCGAATGCGGGGTGGAGATTGATGATTTCCCGCTCCTCGATGGAAAGCCCCTCCGTCTTGTTCAGAATTGATGACGGTATTTCGACCTTGCCGATATCGTGGAGCAATCCGCTGACGCCGAGCAAATTCACCGTTTCCTTGTTCAGCCCGAGATAATTGCCGAAGAGGATCATCAGGCCGCTGACGGAAACCGAATGCACGAAGGTCGTTTCATCCTTCGACTTCAGGCGGGTGACGCCGATGAACACGGCCGGGTTGGCCTGAATGGCGTCGGAAATCTTTCCCGCCGCCGCCGTCATGCCCTCGAAGGACACACAACCACCGCCCTCGGCAACCGAAAATGTCTCTGCGATCGTATCCGCGGCCGAGCGCACCACCTGAGTGACGGCTGCGACCATCGATGGAGACGGATTCGTCTGCGATACGTCGGCACTGCCCGGGCCCTGGCTGGCGCCGACATCGCAGCCCTTGGCAGTATTGATCACGATGCTCTCAGCCCCGCTTTTTTTCAGCTGCTGCACAAGCTCCTCGCGCTGCAAAAGAAAACGGTACTTCTGTGTAATTTTATGGTTCGAAAACGTCCCCTCGACCGCTTCGATAAACATGCCCACAGCCAATTGCTGGGTTGAAATTCGTTTCAGCATCAGACTCTTTTATTTTCCTTCCCGGGAATGTTACGGTTGAACCGAAATTTGCAACAATTCGGCGCATCCGCTCCCCCTCGAAGCATAAAGTTCACGCCCTCCCGGCGATGCTTCAATATGCGGCAATATAAGTAAGGTAGTACGAATATGAAAATTTTTTACTATCACTATATTTAAAAACCATAAAAAGATGGGGGAAAAGCCAAAAAGCGGCCTGAGAATGTAAATGAAAGAAAATATCGCATGCAGATAGAACCAACAGTCGAGCAAAAGCCCATGAATTCCCAGCTTGAATCAAGAATTGATCAGGGTACCGGCCGTGAACCGGCAGATATGGTTCTGAAAGGCGGGCGTTTTTTCGACCTTGTCACAGGGGAACTCGTCGCCTCGGACATTGCTATTTGCGGCGATACTGTCGTTGGTACATGTGGAGACTACAAGGGCTGCCGGGAAATCGACATTTCCGGAAAAATCGTCGTTCCGGGTTTCATTGATACGCATCTCCATATCGAATCCTCGCTCGTCACGCCGCATGAATTCGACCGCTGCGTTCTGCCCTATGGCGTCACCACCGCTATCTGTGACCCGCATGAGATTGCCAATGTGCTGGGCGCGGAAGGGCTTCAGTTCTTCCTCGACAGCGCCATGGAAACCATTATGGACATCCGCGTGCAGCTCTCCTCCTGCGTGCCCGCCACCCATCTGGAAACATCAGGCGCCGATCTGCCGATCGAAAAGCTGCTGCCGTTCCGAAATCACCCGAAGGTCATCGGGCTTGCCGAGTTCATGAATTTCCCCGGCGTCATCCATAAGGACCCGGTGTGCATGGCAAAGCTGGAGGCCTTTCAGGGCCAGCATATCGATGGTCACGCACCGCTTCTGTCCGGAACGGCGCTCAACGGTTATCTCGCCGCCGGCATCCGTACCGAACATGAATGCACGAGCGCCACTGAGGCGCTGGAGAAAATCCGCAAGGGCATGCATATTCTGGTGCGCGAAGGTTCGGTCTCGAAGGACCTGCATGCGCTGATGCCCATCATCACCGAGCGCCTGTCACCCTATCTGGCGCTCTGCACCGATGATCGCAACCCGCTCGATATCGCCGAACAGGGCCATCTCGACTATATGATCCGCACGGCGATCGCCAGCGGCGTGGAACCGCTCGCCATCTATCGTGCCGCCTCTATTTCCGCTGCGAAAGCCTTTGGCCTGCGTGATCGCGGTCTTGTTGCGCCCGGCTGGCGCGCCGATCTCGTGGTCATCGACACCCTGCAAAACTGTAAGGCGAGCATGGTGTTTTCCGGGGGCCGTATCGTCGATGACGCGCTGTTTGCCACCCGCAAACCGGTGGCACCCGTCGGTCTCGACAGCGTCAAGGCCAGACCGGTACTCGCCTCCCATTTCGGTGTGCCGGTCACGGAAGGCGAAACCCCGGTCATGGGCGTGCTTCCCGGCAAGATCATCACCGAACATCGCCGCTACAAGCTGCCAACGGATGGCAACCAGACCACCGTCGATCTCGAAAACGACATCATCAAGGTCGCCGTCATCGAACGCCATGGCAAGAACGGCAATCATGCCAATGGTTTCGTCCAGGGCTTCGGACTGAAGAAGGGCGCCATCGCCTCCACCGTCGGCCATGACAGCCACAATATCTGCGTCGTCGGCGTGAGCGAAGACGACATGGCGCTGGCCGCCAACCGGCTCGGCGACATCAAGGGCGGTTTCGTCGTGGTGGAAGACGGCCGGGTGACCGGCGAAATCGCGCTCCCCGTCGCCGGGCTCATGAGCCTCGAACCCTACGAGACGGTGCGCGATACTTTGCACACCCTGCGCAAGGCCGCCTACGCACTCGGCACCACGCTGGAAGAACCCTTCCTGCAAGTCGCGTTCCTGCCGCTGCCCGTCATTCCGCATTTGAAGATCTCGGATATGGGCATGGTGGATGTGGATCGGTTTGCGCTGATTTAATTGCGCAGCGTATATCGTCGCGCGCGGCGGAGACGTCTAGAGCATTTCGAGGAAAGTGGATCCCGGTCTTCCGTCCGAAAATGCTCCAACCGTCTTCGCAGGCGCGGGGAGCGGCCTCAAGCCTTCGTTTCAGCGGGCCAGGTTACATAGTAATATTTGCCCGCCACCCTGCCGAAATAGGCATTGCCGCCTGTCGCCTTGTCGACATAGCTGCCGTTACCGTCCCGCGAAAGCGCACCGTCGTCGCTGCGTTTCAGCTGGGCATTCAAGAAATCAACCCAGTTGGTCTTGGGGATCTCCGAAGCCACTGTCGCCTTGGCGTTTTTCTGGCCGGGATCCCAGGCCCCGACCGATTTTCCCTGCGTCGGGTCTGAAACCTTCAGACGCCCGCGCTGCAGAGCGTCCATCATGGACCGTGCACGCAGATATTGAGCCGGGTCGTCCCCTGCCGTCGAAAGCTTGGCTTTCAGGTTCTGCATGAAGACAGACGACGTGAGATAATCGCTTGAAGACGTCTTCGACGTCTGTGTCGTGGACGAAACCCGCGCCGACGATTGCCCGGAAAGTAAGACGTCCCTGATCGAAGGGACGGCAGCCTGAGCTTTGCCACGAGAGGTTCCCGAATTGCCAGCGCCGAACTGGCCGAAATTCTTGATTGAAACGGACATGAGACAATCCCTGCTAAGCCCTGAGGGCCGCGAATGAAAAACTCTTAATGCCCCAATGTTTACACAGTAAAACTTGCGCTAAGCTCGCCAAATATCAAATTAAACAAAAAAACAACCGCAACCAATAAATATTAAAAAGAATAATTTAGAAAATTTACATTAATATTTCAAAATATAAGCATATTAATATTTAAATATAGATGGATATAACTCTATATATCACTGTTTCGGCTCGTCATTCAAGCGCAAAACCTTGCGAAAATAAACCACCCGTTCCGTTTCCTCAAATCCAAGCGCCGCATGCATGCGATGGGAATCGGCGTTTGAAATATCGGCATCGGAAGCAAGCTCGCTCACGCCCTGGCCAATTGCCCAGCGGATGACCTCCTCCACCATGAGGGCGGCAACGCCGCGTTTGCGAAACGCCTCCTCGACATAGATTCCCTCCAGAAACGCTACGGGCGACGTATCGCAGCCGTTGACATAGTCCCGCCGCAGGCTGACCTCGGCAAAACCAATGGCCACTCCGGCTGGATCATGGACAATAAATCCAGCCCCGGTTTCGCAGACGTCCTGCAACTCCTCCCTGTGTTCAGCGGGCGTGGTATCCGGCCACAGGCGATGCCGCAAAAGGCACCACGCATCAGGGTAGTCGGCGGCGTTTCCGATGACAAATTGTCCGCTCATGCAACGACCCCGCAAAACACATCCAGCCCCTCGAGCTTCACGATGCCAGCATCATAGAGCGGCGCAAAACCCGGCATCGGCAGGATATCCGTAACACTCATGGCCTTTGGCACGGGAAATTCCACCGGCTCACGGGTCAGGTTGAAAACGAACAGCAGTTTTTTATCACCCCTCTGCCGCGTGAAGGCCAGCACATCGAGATTGGTCTTGATGAAATGCATGTCGCCGTCGCGCAGCGCACCATGGGTTTTACGGAAGGACAGGACGGCCCGATAATGGTTGAGAACCGAATCCGGCTTGCGCTCCTGCGCATCCACGGCCTGCATGGCATGCACATAGGGCACCGGCAGCCAGGGCCTTTCGGCAGTTGAGAACCCGGCATTCGGCTTGCCCGTTTCCCACACCATCGGTGTGCGGCATCCGTCACGCCCCTTGAAGGCGGGCCAGAAGCGGATGCCATACGGATCGCGCAGATCCTCGAAGGCAAGTTCGGCCTCGGTCAGCCCCAGCTCTTCGCCCTGATACAGACATATGGAGCCGCGCAGGCTGGCGAGAACGCAGATGGCGAGCTTCGCAACGCGTGCCTGCTCCTCGGGGCCTTCGGAAAACCGGCTGAGATGGCGCACCACATCATGGTTGGAAAAGGCCCAGCACACCCAGCCATCCGTCACCACCTTGCCGAAAGTTTCGACCGAGCCGCGCAGGTGTTTTGCACTGAAATCCGGTCCCAGCAGATCGAATGTGTAACACATGTTGAGCTTGTCATTGCCGGATGTGTAGGCCGCGACCGTTTTCAGGGAGCGGGCACCGTCCCCGACCTCACCCACCGTGGCGCGGCCCTCATAGTCGTCGAGCAGCACGCGGAAGCGTTTCAGGAAATCCACGTTTTCCGGCCGCGTCTTGTCGTAGAGATGGTCCTGCATGCCGTAGGGATTGACGTCGGAAGCATCGAGGCCAAAGCTCTCATCGTCAACAAGCGGCGGGTTGTCGCGCAACAGCTTGTCATGGAAATAGTGGTTGACGGTATCGAGGCGAAAACCGTCCACGCCACGATCGAGCCAGAAACGCACGGTTTCCAGCAGCGCATCCTGAACCTCGGGATTGTGGAAATTCAGGTCCGGCTGCGAGGCGAGGAAGCTGTGCATGTAATATTGCTTGCGCACGCCATCCCATTCCCAGGCCGGGCCGCCGAACACGGAAAGCCAGTTGGTGGGTGCCGTGCCATCCGGCTTGGGATTGGCCCAGACATACCAGTCCGCCTTGCTGTTGATACGGCTCGCGCGGCTGTCCACGAACCACGGATGCTTGTCAGACGTATGCGAAATCACCTGATCGATGATGACCTTCAGTCCCAGACGATGCGCCTCGGCCATCAGCGCGTCGAAATCGGCGAGCGTGCCGAACATCGGATCGACATTGCAATAATCGGAAACGTCATACCCCATATCGGCCATGGGCGAGGTGAAGAAGGGTGAGAGCCAGATGGCATCGACACCGAGCGAGGCGATATAGGGCAGACGTTTCGTCACCCCGGCCAGATCACCATATCCGTCGCCGGTCGTATCCTGAAACGAGCGCGGATAGACCTGATAGATCACCGCTCCTTTCCACCAGTCCGATTGCGCTTGAGGTTTGTGGACCGGGGCATGGGGTAGCGTCATCGGCGATCTCCTGAGGGTGTCACGCCGGGAGAATATAAAGCCCTTGCGCCCGCGTAAACCGGAACTTCGCACATGCACAAACGAGCCACATCGCCCTTGTCAGCGGCGCGCGCTCGTCGTAAGCCGCATGGCTGGAAAAAAAGGGAGGATGACGGCGTGGGCGGACGGTTTTTATCGATTGGCGAATGCATGGTGGAACTGTCGCAGGCCGGCAACGGGCTGCTGCGCAAGGGTTTTGCCGGAGATACGTTCAATACCGCCTGGTATGCCCGCGCCTGCCTGCCGCAGGGCTGGTCCGTCGATTATTTTACAGCGCTCGGCGATGATCCGCTGTCGGAAGACATGCTGGCCTTCATCACGGAAGCCGGCATCGGGACCGAAAAAATCCGCCGTATCAAGGGCGGCACGCCCGGTCTCTACCTCATCAACCTGAAGGATGGCGAACGCACTTTCAGCTACTGGCGCAATGCCGCCGCCGCAAGACAGCTGGCCACTGATGCGGATCACCTGCGCAGGACGGTCGAAAGCGCCGATGTGGTCTATTTCTCCGGCATCACGCTCGCCATCCTCGCCTCCGCCCATGATGTCGATACGTTCCTGGCCGAACTGCGCCGCGCCCGGGCTGCCGGCAAGCTGGTGGTCTTCGACCCCAACATCCGCCCGCGCCTCTGGGCCGACAGGGACGTCATGCTGGAGACCATCTCCAACGGTGCCCGCGCCGCAACGCTTGTCATGCCGAGCTTCGATGACGAGGCCAGCCATTTCGGCGATGTCTCCGTGGAAGCGACCATCACCCGCTACCGTTCGCTCGGCGTTGAAAACATCGTCGTGAAGGACGGCGCCAAGGGCGCAACACTCGATTTCGGCGGCAGCCGCAGCCACGCCCCGGCGGAAAAAGCCGTGGATGTGGTGGATACGACGAGCGCCGGCGACAGCTTCAACGGTGCCTTCCTTGCCCGTTACGTGACCGGAAGCTCTCCGGAAGAGGCCGCCACCTTCGCCGCAAGGGCGGCGGCAACCGTCATCGGCCATCATGGCGCACTGATCAGCCCCGAGCTGCTTCCGCTTGTCGGATAGCGGCCACGCCCGGCCAGAAAACGAGGTTTCACACCCGTCACAGACCCTGACATGATCCTGTAACAAGCGCGCCGCATATACGGGCAGAAGCCGGGCAATGGGGATTCGCCCGCGCGCAGATGAGCAGGATCAGTGTTTCATGACGAGAATCACGATTGTCACAGATGCCTGGCACCCGCAGGTCAACGGCGTGGTTCGCTCGATCGAAAACACCAATACCGAACTGGCGCGACTAGGCGTGGATGTGCGCATGGTCACGCCGCAGAGTTTTTACAGCATCCCCTGCCCCACCTATCCGGAAATCCGCCTGTCGGTCGCCGGTTATCGCCGCGTGGCGGCGGAGATTGAAAAAAGCCAGCCCTCTTTCGTGCACATCGCCACGGAAGGGCCGCTCGGTTTCATGGCTCGGCGCTGGTGCGTGAAGAACCATATGCGGTTTTCCACCAGCTATCACACCCGCTTTCCCGAATATGTGGCGGCACGTTTCCCCGTCCCGGAAAGCTGGCTTTATGCCTTCGTGCGCTGGTTCCACAATGGCGGCAACACCTGCATGGTGGCCACCCCGAGCCTGGAGACCGAGCTTGAAGCGCGCGGCGTTCGCAACCTCAAGCGCTGGAGCCGCGGCATCGACGCCGAGCTTTTCCATCCCCGCACGAAAACAAAGCTGCCCTTCGACCTGCCGAGGCCGATCTTCATGACGGTGGGCCGGGTGGCGGTGGAAAAGAACCTGCCGGAATTCCTGGACCTCGATCTGCCGGGATCGAAGATCGTCATCGGTGACGGCCCCGCCCGCCATGAATTGCAGGAAAAATACCCCGATGTTCTGTTCACCGGCATCAAGACCGGTGAGGAGCTGGCCGATGCCTATGCGCAGGCCGATGTCTTCGTTTTCCCATCCAAGACCGACACATTCGGCAACACCATTCTGGAAGCGCTGGCCAGCGGCGTGCCCGTGGCCGCCTTCCCCGTCACCGGGCCTATCGACATTCTCGGCGGCAACACCGCCGCCGGTGCACTGGACAATAATCTGCGCGATGCCTGTCTGGCGGCGCTTCATTGCTCACCACAGGCAGCGCTTGCGCTTTCCAAAAGCTACAGCTGGGAAAAGGCCTCGCGGCAATTCCTTGACAATGTCATCCACGCAGCCGGAAAATCACTGCCGCTTCTGTCGCGCTCGCGGCTTGCATGAGCAATCCCCGAGATTTGTGCTGGAATGAGTAGACGAAAGGGTGCGGGAGTGTCAAAAGGCAATCAGGACGCGACTGCCGTTATCTTTAGAACGGGGTCGGGCTGCTGATTGACGTCAGGCGGCTGCCGCGAGATTACGCTGGCCGTCCTTTTATCGGATCGACCCTCACCAGTTACCAATGAGAGACTGGCCCGTCAGCGGCACGGTCCGCGCCTTGCCGTCCCGGTCGGTCACCGACAGTGATGCCGCCATCTGCTTGGGGGATTTGCGGAACCAGTTGGCGGCAACGCTCGCCATATCGCCGATCATTGCCTGTTTGTGCCAGTCGGCAAAACGTCTGGCCGTGGCTTCCGGCTCGGAACGGTAGAAGAAATCGCCGGATTGGCCGAGATCATTGATGGACGCTGCCATGGCCGACAGCGGACGCTGAAACATCTTTGCCGGCACCGCAAGCGCATCGGTGCCTTCAGAAAAGGCGGGCGCCATGAAATCGATAGCCCATCCGTCGGCCTCGACCCAGCAATGGAAATTCTCACCCGCACCCGTCACATAACCGTCTTCGCGATGATCTGCGAACAAGAGAACCGTTCCGCCGAGATTATAGGC
The DNA here is from genome assembly GCF_048298475.1 of Agrobacterium sp. El2ro-1b. Taxonomy (NCBI): domain Bacteria; kingdom Pseudomonadati; phylum Pseudomonadota; class Alphaproteobacteria; order Hyphomicrobiales; family Rhizobiaceae; genus Agrobacterium; species Agrobacterium sp. El2ro-1b. The sequence goes on from NZ_CP103458.1 coordinate 1,999,832, forward strand.
GGCAAGCCCACCCTTCGGCACCGCCTTCACCTTGTAGTGCTGCTGCAGGATGAAGGCGCCGAAGGTGCTGAAATACATGGAGGCCGAGGCGGGATCGGCGTTCTGGCTGATGAGCAGGCTGTTGATGACGCGGTAAATCCTGAAATAGTCGGTCTGCTTGATCAACATGGTCTTTTACTCTTCAAAAACAAGTCGTTGGGCGAGCGTCCGCCGCTTGTTTCTTCTGCCCGAGGGGGAAAAGTCCGCGGCAACAGGATGAGGGGGCGACGGTTAAGATATACGGAGAGGTTGCCCTCTCATCTGACCCTTCGCGCCATCTTCTCCCCGCCGGGGAGAAGAAAATGCCGCATCGCCGTGCCTCAAAACCGCAGGCCGATCACCGCCGCTTCTTCGCCTTGCTCTCGAACGGATTGTCCGAGCCACGATAATGCACGCGGATCGGTACGCCCGGCATGTCGAAATCTTTGCGCAGGCCGTTGACCAGATAACGCGTATAGCTCTCCGGAATGGCTTCCGGACGGGTGCAGGAAATCATGAAGGCCGGCGGGCGGGCCTTGACCTGCGTCATGTATTTCAGCTTCAGGCGGCGGCCGGAAACGGCCGGCGGCGGATGCTGCGTGGTCTGCGCATCCAGCCAGCGGTTGAGCTTGGCCGTCGAGATGCGGCGGTTCCAGGTCTTGTCCGTATCGATGATGCTCTGCATCAGCCGGTCGAGGCCATAACCCGTCTGGCCGGACATTGGCACGGCGCGGATGCCACGCGCCTGCGGCAAGAGGCGCTCGGTCTTCTCGCGCAGATCGGCCAGATAGGCCTGCGGGTCTTCCACCAGATCCCACTTGTTGAAGGCGAGCACGGCGGCGCGGCCTTCGCGGATAACGAGATCGACCAGCTGCAGATCCTGTTTTTCGAACGGGATGGTGCTGTCGAACACGATGACAACGGTTTCCGCAAAACGGATGGAGCGCAGCGAATCCGCAACCGAGAGCTTTTCCAGCTTTTCCGTCACCTTGGCCTTGCGGCGCATGCCGGCCGTGTCGAACATCTTGATGGTGCGGCCGCGCCAGTCCCATTCGACCGAAATACTGTCGCGGGTAATGCCGGCTTCCGGGCCGGTCAGCAGGCGGTCTTCGCCGAGAAAGCGGTTGATGAGCGTCGACTTGCCCGCATTCGGCCGGCCGATGATGGCGACGCGCAGCGGCTTGGTCTCGTCATAGACGGGCTCTTCGTCTTCTTCTTCCTCGCTGCCCGGCTCACTGCGCGGAAGCACGATATCCGTCTCCGCCTCGTCCACGTCAGGTGGGAACGCGGCGTCTTCGCCGATCGCCGCAACGATGGCGTCGCGCAGGTCGATCATGCCCTGACCGTGTTCGGCTGAGATCGGGCAAGGCTCGCCAAGACCGAGCGTGAAGGCATCGTAGAAACCGGCGTCAGAGCCGCGCGCTTCGGACTTGTTGGCCACCAGCACCACAGGCTTGCCGCGACGGCGCAGCATTTCGCCCAGCGTCTCGTCGGCGGGCGTCAGCCCGGCCTTGGCGTCAACCACGAACAGCGTGACATCCGCTTCATCGATCGCCGCTTCCGTCTGCGCCCACATGCGGCCCTGAAGCGTTTCCGGCCCGGATTGCTCCAGACCGGCGGTATCGATGATGGTGAAACGCAGGTCGACGAGCTTCGCGTCGCCGGGGCGGCGGTCGCGGGTCACGCCCGGCGTGTCGTCCACCAGCGCCAGCTTCTTTCCGACCAGACGGTTGAAAAGCGTGGACTTGCCGACATTGGGGCGCCCGACTATGGCGACGGTGAAGCTCATTGTTGTGTGTTCCTTAGAGCAAGTCTGCCCAAAACGTTACCTGTTTTGGGCAAAAGACATGCGTAAAATAATGAGTTGGATCGCTTTGGCAATGCAAAGAAATGCCGGGGCGATCTGGATCGGAGAAGCGGCTTTAAGCAGCTTTGCCCGAAGCGGTGATATTGTCGAGCATGATCTGCGCGCGGTTCGTCACGTTGCGCGGGGCCTGCGTGTCGCTCATGATCTGCTCGAACCATTGTTTGGCCTTGGCGAAATCACCGGCCTTGTAGGCGGCAAGACCCAGCGCCTCGCGGGCCGACGCCCGCATGGTCTGGCCCTCAGCGCTGAGCGGCTCGGCAAGCGCCACGACTTGGTCATAGGTGCCGTTGTCGACCAGCAGCCATGCGGCGCGCACCTTGGCGGTGTCGCGGAAGACCTGCGGTGCGGAGGTGTCGTTGCCAATGGCGGTGAAGGCGGCGATGGCGCCAGCCGCATCACCCTTCTGCGACAGCAGCGTGGCGGAGCGGAACTTCGCAAGCACCGGATAGTTGCCATGACCGGAGGTTTCCAGATCGGCAAGGGCTTTCAGCGCATCATCGGTCTTGTTTTCCGAAGCGAGCTTCAGCGCCGCCAGGAACTGATCGCCCGAATTGGAAGCGCGGCTGGTGTTCCAATATTCGTAGATGCCCGCGCCTGCAGCACCGACAACCACGAGAATGGCGGCGCCCACGACCACGATACCGTACCGGCCCCAGAAGCGCGACAGCTGCTCGGAGCGGATCTGCTCGTTCACTTCGCGGATAAAGGTATCATTTTCGTTTGCCATCAAATTCTCCGTTACCCGCGCGGAGATCGTTGCCGATCCATCCGTCCGCGGACATACCAAGCCGCTTACCCGGTAGGCAAAAGTCAGGCCGACCGGGTCATGGTCGGCCTTCTAGCCTATTTTGCCTGATATGTAAGGGGGAAACGTCGATTTCCTACATCGCGATGGGCTGAACGCCGATCAACCATTCGTGCAGTTTCAGGATGAAAGCGCCCCAGAGAACGATGCCGCCGACAACAGCCACCAGATCATAGCGGCTTGAAACGAAGTCGCGGACCACTTTTTCACCTGCGCGTTCGCGACGCTTCAGCGAGATCCGCATCACCACGCCCCAGGCAAGGAACGATGCAAAGAGCAGGATCGAAGACGTCTCGCCATTGGCCAGAAGATGGGCGAGCGCCCAGATCTTGACCGAAAGAATGAGCGGATGTTTCGTCTTCGTGGCGATGTGGCCAGCCGGGATGAGGCTGGCGATGAGACAGATCATCGCTGGCAGCATGAGGGTGACGGCGATATGGCTCATAAAGACCGGCGGATACCAGAGCATGCCGGTCTCCTGGCGCGCTTCACCGAAGGCATAGATGACAAGGCCGAGCGTAATGAGGCTGACGAGGGAATAAACGCCCTTGAAAGGCCCCTCACCCATCGCCGCGATCATGCGGGCGCGAAATTGCGGTGCGACCACCTTCAAAAGATGGGTCAGCAGGAACAAGGCAAGACAGAGTACGAGAAAAAGCATGGAACACGGTCCCCCGATGGAACGAATGCGGCCCGATCACCGCGGTTAAGAAAAGGAATTAGGCTGAAAGCCATGAAAACGCCAGCCACTTCAAAGCTTCGCCTTATTCCACCCGCAAAAGGCCACGGTGTTTCATATGACGGATAACTGATGTTTCGCCCCTTTACCGCTTTTTCCCTGTCGCTTCTCGCCGCCCTTCCCGCTTTAGCGCAGGAGACGCAGAAGCCGAAGCAGCTGGTCATCGTCTCCTTCGACGGTGCAGGCGACAATACGCTGTGGGAAAGAAGCCGGGCGACGGGCAAGCAGGTTGGCGCGCATTTCACCTATTTTCTCGCCTGCACGCTTGTCATGGACCGCAAGACCAGCGCCAAGACCTATCAGGGACCGGGCCAGAAGGCCGGCCGCTCCAATGTCGGCTTCGGGCAGTCCCCGGAAGAGGTGGAGACGAGGCTTAGAAACATCTGGGCCGCCTATCGTGAAGGCCACGAGATCGGCAACCATACCTGCGGCCATTTCGATGGCGGGCAGTGGACGGCCGAACAATGGGACGGCGAATTAACCACTTTCACCAGCACGCTGGAAAATGCCTGGCAGATGATCGGCAAGAAGGGCGAGGAGCCCGAAGGCTGGCGCGATATGGTCAGGAAGATCAATGGTTTCCGCGCCCCCTATCTGTCGCAGGGTCCGGCGCTGACTGCCGCGCAGAAGAAGCACGGCTTCGTTTATGACGCCACCAGCATCACCAAGCGGCCGGAATGGCCGGTGGAGCGCGAAGGCATCCAGCATTTCGGCCTGCCGCTCATTCCAGAGGGACCCGGCAACCGCCCGATCATCGCCATGGACTACAATCTCTTCATCCGCCACTCCATCGGCATCGAAACGCCGGATCGCGCGCAGGAATTCGAGGAGCGCGCCTATACGGCCTTCCGCAATGCATTCGACAGGCAATATAATGGCGAGCGCATTCCCCTGCAGATGGGCTTTCATTTCGTGAAGATGAATGGCGGCGCCTATTGGAATGCTTATGAGCGGCTGCTGCGCGAAGTCTGCCAGAAAGAGGATGTTGCCTGCGTCAGCTATGCCGAGGCGATGCCGATGATCGAGGCGCGCAGGAAGCAGAAAACCGAGGGTTAAGTTCCCCAAGTACAATGCAAAAGGGCGGCCAATCGGCCGCCCTTTTTGTTTTCCGTCAAGGCTTGTTGGCCGCCAGCTCTCCGGCTTCCGCTTCCCGCTGAAGATAGCGCTGGTCGATTTCAGGAAGGGGCTTGTCGTCAATTGCAGCTTCGAAGGCGCGCAGACGTTTGTAGATCGACATCAGCTCCACAATGGTTGTCCATGAGTTGATGAGATACTGAAACGAACCACGGACCTGATCGAAGACGTTGCCGATCTGCGTGAAAACACCAAGCGTCACCTTACCGGCGGCAATGGAAGGGATGAGGACGATGAGGCTGTAGATGTTATCTGCCTGAAGATAGAAAATCCGCGCCACGTTAAAATACATATAGTGGAAATAGAGACGGAAGTAATTCTTGCGAACATTTGCAAACAGCTCCGCCACAGTGGCCGGTTGCGCACGATTTCCGTCGTCCTCACCATAGACGAGTTCTTTTCGATAAGCCGCCTCGACTCGCTGGTTGCGAAATTCGAGACCCGGCAGCTTGATGCCCACGAGGGCCAGAAAGCCGGTGCCGAACAGCGACCACAAAATAGCCGCCCAGACCAGCGCGTGCGGCACCTGACCGATGATCGGCAATTCGTTGATCGTTTCCGAGAAGGTGAACAGAACTGGCAGGAAAGCGATGAGGGTCATGATCGCGCGCACCAGACCGACGCCGAGCCCCTCCACCGTCGAGGAAAACCGCATCGTATCTTCCTGAACGCGCTGGGAAGCACCTTCGATATGGCGCAGACGATCCCAGTTTGCCATGTAGAATTCGTTCATCGCCGTGCGCCAGCGAAAGATATAATGGCTGACGAAGAACAGGTTCAGCACACCGACCGTGATCGCGAAAAACAGAATGCCGCTGACGCCAACGAGGCCCATATAAAGCTGCTCGGCGGTCACCGGCGCGGTCTTTGCCAACGCCTGTTGGATAAGGTCGTAATAAGGCCCATACCAGGCATTGAGCGCGACACTGACCTGCACCGAAAAATAAGTGGCGAAAACGATGAGCGCGGAACCGAGGATCGACCAGTTCTGCCAGCGGTGCGGCCTGTACCAGAACCAGAATCCGGCAAACACCAGCGCGGCCGCAGCATAATACACGTAAAACCACAGGAACGGCGTGGACCAGAAAACCGAGACGCCGATCGCTGGCGCCTGGCCCTCCGGCAACGGCGGCAAGCCGATTGTCGCACCCCAGTTGCGGGCGCCTGCATACCACAGCCCAATCATGGCCATTGTCCAAACGAAGGCAGAGGTAAAGAACAATTTCGGCTTGGGAAAGAAGGAATGAAACACGTTGTTGAACTCACGCGCGTTTGAAATCAGCCATTATTGGCGAAGCACTAGATGGCCCGAACCTAGGGCAGAAATTTGTGCACAGCAACGACGAAGCGCTGACCTTAACAAGATGTAAGGCGAAGTTGGCGAAACGAGCCGCGATGGAACATCGGTAAAAGGCCGAGAAGACGGCCAGAAGCCTAGCGCCGCCCTTCCGTGGCAAGCACCGGCAGCATCAGCAGAATGCTGACGACAAGCACGGCGGAGGCGAGAATGCTGGGCGCGGTGAAACTTCCCGTCACCTCGGCAATCCAGCCGGCGGCAAGCGGCCCGACGATCTGGCCCGTGCCGAAGGCGGCCGTCATCAGCGCAAAGGCGCGACGCGGGCTCGGCCCGGCAAACTCCCGGCCGAGCTGCAGCCCATAGGCGGTGATGACCATAAAGGTCAGCCCCAGCAACAGGCCGCCAGCCAGTACGCCGGCCACCGGCGGCAGCATGACTGAGGCAAAGACGCCCACAGCTTCTACGGCAAGAACGATCGCGAAAGCCCGCTTCAGCCCCTGCGACTTCAACACCGGTTTCCAGAGGAAGAGCGAAACGGCAGCGGCGCAGCCGGTGATGAACCACGCCAGAAATTCCACGAAAGCGCCGGCCGCCGCCATGCGGGCAATCGCCACGATGAAGGTGGCGGTGATGACGTAACCGAAACCGAACAACCCATATGCCAGCGTCGTCAGGAACAGCGGTCGCTTCCAGCTGAGCGGCGGCTCCGCCGCTGAAGACGCATGCCGCGGCGGGCCTGCGGGCAGCACCCGGAAGACGAGAAGAAATGTAACGAAGGAAAAGACGGCACCGGCGATCCACTCCTCCCTCCACGAAGAACCGCCACCGTCAAAAACGACGCCAATCAGATAGACCGCCAGCGAGGAAATCGCGATACCGGCACCGACACCGCCATAATGCAGCGCCTGCACACTGTCCCTGCCGGCTTTTGCGGCATGGCCGATGACGATCTGCGAGGTGAAGATCATGGTCATCGCACTGGCAACGCCCGCCAGAAACCGGATGACGGTGAAAGCCGCAACGGAATTGAAAGCCGCCATGGCAAGCAGCAGCGCGGCGGTGGAAAACAGCCCGCAAAGCGCAACCAGCCGCTCCCGCCCCGCCCCCCAGGAAGAGGCGGCGAGAACCGCGCCTGCGAGATAACCGGCGAAATTTCCGGCCGCGACAATGCCCGCATCCCCCGCCGAAAGCGGCACATCCGCCATCATGCCGGGCAGGATGGGGGTGAAGGAAAAGCGGCCAAAACCCATGGCGGAGGCCATCATGAGGGCGCCTGCGAAACCAAGCGCGGTCAGATGTTTGGCGGAAAGTGGCTTGTCGATGCTCATGCGTGGCTTATCGCAACCGGACGGATAAGCGACAAGCGAGTTATTTTGATCGGCGTCATAAGCGGCTTTTATCGGTCACGCGGCGAGCGGCGATGCGTTCCAAGTGTGCCGCGTATTTCTTCTCCCCGCCGGGGAGAAGGTGGCCCGAAGGGTCGGATGAGGGGGCAACGCTAGCGATATGCGGGGAGCTTGCCCCCTCATCCCGCTGCCGCGACCTTCTCCCCGGCGGGGAGAAGAAACAAGGGGCACGCGCTCGCTCCGACCTTAAATTCGATGGTGACGGAGTCAGGTGTGGCTGTCACTCAACCAGCGTCAACACCAGCGGCCCGTTCTTCGTCGCCACCACCGTATGCTCATATTGCACGGTCGGCGCGCTCGGATCGCTGTAAAGCGTCCAGGGATCATCATCACCATCTTCAGCCCAATAAGCGCCCGTCGAAAGAAACGGCTCGACAGTGAACACCATGCCTTCCTGCATGATGCGGCGCTCATCCTTGTCCGGCCAGGTCGCCAGTTCCTTCGGCTCCTCATGCAGCGAACGGCCGATGCCGTGGCTCGCCAGATTGGTGATCAGCGTATAGCGGTTCTTTTTGGCGAAAGCGCCGATGGCATTGCCGATATCGGCAAAGGGCCGACCGGTTTTCACCTGCTGCAATCCCGTCCACATGGCGCGTTTGCCATCGCGGCACAGGCGTTCGATATCCTTTTTCACCGGCGGCACGGCGAAGGACGAACCCGTGTCACCGAAAAATCCGTTCTTCACCCCCGAGACATCGATATTGACGAGATCGCCTGCCTTGATGATGCGTGGCCCCGGAATGCCGTGGGCCACTTCCTCGTTGACGCTGATGCAGGTCGCGCCGGGAAATTTGTAGCAGAATTCCGGCGCCGATTGCGCGCCGTTATCCTCCAGCACCTTGCGGCCGATCGCATCCAGCTCGGCCGTGGTGATGCCGGGTTCCAGCGCGTCCGCCATGGTCTGCATGGCAACGGCACAAAGACGGCCGATATCCTTCAGCAGATCAAGTTCTTCGTCGGTGGAAATGACCATGTCTCTGTCCGTCGTTCTGTCTGGCGGGTCTGAAAACGCCCGCCTTGGTAATCATCAGGCCGTGGCTTTCACCGGATCGGCGCTCCCCGTCAATTCTTTTCTGACAAGAGGGGCGACTTTCGTACCATAAAGCTCGATGCCGCGCATGATCTGATCATGCGGCATCAGGCCGATGGCCATTTGCAGCAGGAAGCGATCATTCTTGAAGACGCCATGCGCCTTGATGATCTTTTCCGCCACCAGCTCCGGCTCGCCGAGGAAGAGGTTGCCCTCCGGCCCGCGCGCCGCATCAAAATGCGCACGGTTCGTCGGCCCCCAGCCACGCTCGCGGCCAATGCGGTTCATCACCTCCGCCTGCGGGCCGTAAAACTGGTCCGCCGCCTTATTCGTGGTGTCGGCAATGAAGCCATGCACATTGATGCTGGTGCGCAGCTTAGTCTTTTCCTGGCCCGCCCGGCGTGCCGCCTCGTGGTAGAGATCGAACAGCGGCGCGAAACGGCGATATTCGCCGCCGATAATGGCAAGCGCCACCGGCAGGCCCATGGCGCCTGCCCGCGCCACCGATTGCGGTGTGCCGCCGACCGCGATCCACACCGGCAGACGCTCCTGCAACGGACGCGGATAAACGCCGCGCCCGTTGATGGCGGGGTGTTTGGTGCCGGACCAGGTGACGATTTCCTGTTCGCGCAGCGCCAGCAGCAGATCGAGCTTTTCGGCGAAGAGCACGTCGTAATCTTCGAGATCGAAACCGAACAGAGGGTAGGATTCGATGAAGGAACCACGCCCGGCCATGATTTCGGCCCGGCCGTTCGACAGAAGGTCGACCGTGGAGAACTGCTGGAACACGCGCACCGGGTCATCCGAACTCAGCACCGAGACGGCGCTGGTCAGGCGGATGTTCTTCGTCTTCACCGCTGCAGCCGCAAGCACGGTGGAGGGCGAGGAGACGACATAGTCAGGGCGGTGATGTTCCCCCAGCCCGAAAACATCGAGCCCGACCTGATCGGCGAGTTCGATTTCCTCGAGCAATTCCCGCAGCCGGCGCGCGCCTTCAGGCCCGCGGCCATCGGCGGGATTGGGATTGACATCCGCGAATGTGTAAAGACCGAGTTCCATAGATGATACCTCTGTTTGCTTGCCTGAGAGATAGGCACGGAGGGCCCTTCACACAAACGCAAAATCTGGAAGCTTAGCTTCGAAAAAATGGATGGGCGCAGCCGGATTTACCACACCGCCCCCCTTCCCAGAAGTGGCGCCCGAAATCACGATTGCCAGCCCGCCCCCTTTGGGCATAACCTGCTTAAATATGTGCGAAGTAATGCAAAAAGGGGAAAGCATGCATCGGACAGTTATCGTGACAGGCTCCACAAGCGGCATCGGCCTTGGCATTGCGCAAAGATTTGCGCGGGAGGGCGCCAATATCGTGCTGAACGGTTTTGGCGACGACGACGAGATCGAAAAACTCCGCCTCCTGTTGGAAGCAGAAAGCGGCGGGCGCGTGCTTTACCACCCAGCCGATATGACGAAACCGGACGAGATCGCCGATCTCATCCAGTCCTCGCACGAAAAACTCGGCTCGGTGGATGTCCTCATCAACAATGCCGGTATCCAGCACATCGCGCCCATCGAGGAGTTCCCGACGGAAAAATGGGACTGGATCATCGCCATCAATCTGACCAGTTCCTTCCATACCATGCGCGCCGCGATACCGCTGATGAAGAAGGCTGGCAAAGGCCGCATCATCAACATTTCCTCGGCCCATGGCCTCGTCGCCTCGCCGTTCAAATCGGCCTATGTGGCGGCCAAACACGGCATTATGGGCCTGACGAAGACGGCAGCGCTCGAACTTGCCCAGACCGGCGTCACCGTCAACGCCATCTGTCCCGGTTACGTGCTGACACCGCTCGTCGAAAAGCAGATACCGGAGATGGCCAAGGTGCGCGGCATCAGCGAAGAGGCGGTAAAGAACGACGTCATGCTGGAATTGCAGGCGACCAAGCAGTTCGTCACCGTTGATGACGTCGCCGCCGCTGCGATATTTCTGGCAAGCGACGCCGCAAGCAACATCACCGGCACCCATATTTCCGTGGATGGCGGCTGGACGGCGCAATAATTGCCGGATTTTCTTTCCGTTATGGAAACAATGAATTACCAAAACGGAAATCGATATACGCGCAAGGGCGTGCATAGATACACAGAGATAATCACAAGAAACCGGTTCGGCGGCCGGACAAAAAAGCAGGGCATTGCATGAAAGACGCGATCAGCTTCATCCTCAATAGCGAAACCGTTTCGCTGAAGGATTTCGGACCGACGGACACGCTTCTCGATTACCTCCGCATCAGCAAGCGGTTGACCGGGACCAAGGAAGGCTGCGCCGAAGGTGACTGCGGCGCCTGCACGGTGCTGGTCGGGCGGCTGCTTGATGGTTCGCTGCGGTATGAAAGCGTCAATGCCTGCATCCGTTTTTTAGGCTCGCTGCACGGCACCCATATCGTCACGGTGGAACATCTGGCCGCCCACGATGGCACGCTGCATCCCGTGCAGCAGGCCATGGTGGATTTCCACGGTTCGCAATGCGGTTTCTGCACGCCGGGCTTCATCATGTCGCTATACGGCCTGTGGCTATCAAGCGAAAACCCCGGCCGCGCCGATATCGAGAAGGCGCTGCAAGGCAATCTCTGTCGATGCACGGGTTACGAGCCGATCGTGAAGGCCGCCGAAAAAATCGCCGCGGCCCGTCCGAGCGCGCTGTTCGACCCGCTGCAACGGGACCGCACCGATATCATGGCAAGGCTCTGGGCGATCCGCGAAAACGAGACGATCACTGTCGTCAGAGGCGAGGATCGCACCATCATTCCGGCAACGCTTTCCGATTTGACCGAGATTTATGCCGCTGAACCGAAGGCGACCATCGTCGCCGGCTCCACCGATGTCGGCCTGTGGGTGACGAAGCAGATGCGGGCACTGAACCCTGTCATCTTCATCAACAATCTCGGGGATTTGCAGACGATCACCGTGGGTGAAGACGGCATCACGCTGGGCGCCGGCGTCACCTACAGTCAGGCCTTCAAGACCATCGCGGAGCATTTCCCCCCGCTTGCCCGACTGTTCGACCGGCTGGGCGGCGAGCAGGTGCGCAACATGGGAACCATCGGCGGCAACATCGCCAACGGCTCGCCCATCGGCGACACGCCGCCGGCGCTGATCGCGCTGGGCGCGACGCTCACCCTGCGTTCGTCTTCCGGCGGCCGCACCGTGCCGCTGGAAAGCTACTTCATCGACTACGGCAAACAGGACCGGCTGAGCGGCGAATTCGTCGAGAAACTCTTCATTCCGTTCCAGAAGCCGGAAAGCCACTATGCCGTCTACAAGATTTCCAAACGCCGCGACGAGGATATTTCCGCGCTCTGCGCCGCCTTCAATCTGACGTTAGATGCCGGAGGCACCGTCGGTGACATCTGCATCGCCTTCGGCGGCATGGCCGGCACGCCAAAACGGACGGCACATCTGGAGGCCGCACTTCTCGGCAAGGTGTGGTCGCAGGAGACAATCGATGCGGTGCGCGATGTGCTGGACGAAGATTTCACACCTTTGACCGACTGGCGCGCGACTGCCGAATATCGCCAGTTGACGGCCAAGAACCTGCTGACGCGGTTCTTTCTGGAGACATCAGGCGAAAAGCAGGAACTTGCGCGCTTCACGCTGGAGGAAGCGTGATGATGGCGATGGCGAAACCCGCACCCTCCCTCATTCCTGTGCTTGTCACAGGAATCCAGCCGACGCGCGTCTGCGCGACGAAAGACTCTTTTCAGCCCAAAGACTTGGGCTGGCTGGATTCCTGTTACAAGCACAGGAATGAGGGACTGTTATCGCTGTCATATGCCGTAATTCACCAAGAAGGAGCTTGAACCATGGACACCACAAGCTTCGACAAGACCAAGACCGAAATCGACGGCCCGATGCACACCTCGCTCCGGCATGATTCCGCCCACAAGCATGTGACCGGCAGCGCCGAATATATCGATGACATTCCCGAACCCGCCGGCCTTGTCCACGGTGCACTCGGCCTTGCCGACCGTGCCCATGCCGAAATCGTCTCGATGGACCTGTCCGAAGTGGAGGCCACACCGGGCGTGCTGTGGGTGATGGTGGGCAAGGATGTGCCCGGCGAAAACGATGTCTCGTCCGGCGGTCGTCACGACGAGCCGCTGCTGGCCGAAACGAAGGTCGAATTTCACGGCCAGCCGATCTTTGCGGTGTTTGCCGAAACCCGCGATATCGCCAGAAAGGCCGCGCGCAAGGCAAAGATCACCTATAAGGACCTGCCGCATTTCACCGATATCGACACCGCGATCGAAAATGGCGGCGCGCTCGTCATCGATCCGATGACGCTGAAACGCGGCGATGCCAAGATTGAAATGGATGTCGCGCCCCGCCGCCTGACCGGCACGATGCGCATCGGCGGGCAGGAGCATTTTTATCTCGAAAGCCACATCGCCATGGCCGTGCCGGGTGAGGATGACGAGGTGACGCTGTGGAGCTCCACCCAGCATCCGAGCGAAATCCAGCATATCGTCAGCCACATCCTTCAGGTGCCCTCCAACGCCGTCACCGTGCAGGTGCGCCGCATGGGCGGCGGCTTCGGCGGCAAGGAGACGCAGGGCAACCAGTTTGCCGCCCTTTGCGCCATAGCCGCGAAGAAGCTGAACAGGGCGGTAAAAATCCGCCCGGACCGCGACGAAGACATGACGGCGACCGGCAAGCGGCACGATTTCCGCGTCGATTACGAGCTGGGCTTCGATGAAGAAGGCCGCATCCACGCGGTCGATGCTACCTATGCGGCTCGTTGCGGTTTTTCCTCCGATCTCTCGGGTCCGGTGACGGACCGCGCGCTGTTCCATGCCGATTCCAGCTATTTCTACCCGCATGTGCACCTCACCTCCCGGCCGCTGAAAACCCACACAGTCTCTAACACCGCCTTTCGCGGCTTCGGCGGCCCGCAGGGCATGCTGGGGGCGGAACGGTTTATCGAGGAAATCGCCTATGCCGTCGGCAAGGACCCGCTGGATATCCGCAAGCTGAATTTCTACGGCGAGACCGGCTCCGGCCGCACCACGACGCCGTATCATCAGGAAGTTGAAGACAACATCATCGCCCGCGTCGTCGAGGAACTGGAAACCTCCAGCGACTATCGTGCCCGGCGTGAAGCGATCGTCGAGTTCAACAAGACCAGCCCGATCATCCGCAAGGGCATTGCGCTCACCCCGGTCAAATTCGGCATCTCCTTCACCATGACCGCCTTCAACCAGGCGGGCGCGCTGGTACATATCTACAATGACGGATCGATCCACCTGAACCACGGCGGCACCGAAATGGGCCAGGGCCTCTACACCAAGGTGGCGCAAGTGGTGGCCGATGCCTTCCAGGTGGATATCAACAGGGTGAAGATCACCGCCACGACGACTGGCAAGGTGCCGAACACGTCAGCCACCGCCGCCTCCTCCGGCACCGACCTTAACGGCATGGCCGCCTATGACGCCGCCCGTCAGATCCGCGAGCGGCTCATCAAATTCGCCGCCGAGAACTGGAAAGTGCCGGAAGAAGAGGTGGTTTTCCTGCCGAACCGGGTGCGGATCGGCCTTGAGGAAATCGCCTTCAACGACTTCATCAAAAAGGCCTATTTCGCCCGCGTACAGCTTTCCTCCGCCGGTTTTTACAAGACGCCGAAAATCCACTGGGACCGCGCCGCCGGCCGTGGCACGCCGTTCTACTATTTCGCCTATGGCGCGGCCTGCTCGGAAGTGTCGATCGACACGCTGACCGGCGAATATCTGATGGAACGCACTGATATTCTCCACGATGTCGGCAAGTCGCTGAACCCGGCCATCGATATCGGCCAGATCGAAGGCGCCTTCGTGCAGGGCATGGGGTGGCTGACGACAGAGGAACTGTGGTGGGACGGCAAGGGGCGGCTGCGCACCCACGCGCCCTCCACCTACAAGATCCCACTCGCCTCCGACCGGCCGAAGAGCTTCAACGTGCAACTGGCGGAATGGGCGGAAAATGCCGAACCCACCATCGGCCGTTCCAAGGCCGTGGGCGAACCGCCCTTCATGCTGGCGATCTCGGTTCTCGAAGCGCTCTCCATGGCCGTCGCCTCCGTCGCCGATTACAAGGTCTGCCCGCGGCTCGACGCGCCGGCAACGCCCGAGCGGGTTTTGATGGCGGTGGAACGGTTGAAGAAGGTGTGAGGGGAGTACCCATGCGGCCAAGCCCCCTCATCCGGCGCTGCGCGCCACCTTCTCCCCGGCGGGGAGAAGAAACGAGCCGCGCCGCTGCACATTTCCTCAAAGCAAGTGAAGTGAGCGAAACAGCGCCTCCGGGTTTCTTCTCCCCGCCGGGGAGAAGGTGGCGCGCAGCGCCGGATGAGGGGGCCAGCCCCAATGCCTGACACCTCCTTATCCACGTTCCTCGCCCGCCCCGCCCCCGCAATCCTCGTGGAAATCGAAGCCGTCAAAGGCTCGTCCCCGCGTGAAGCCGGCACCTTCATGCTGGTCGCACAGGCTGACTTGTGGGAAACCATCGGTGGCGGACAGTTCGAATATATGGCGATAGACCACGCCCGCGTCATGCTGCGAACAGGTGCTGCCGAAGACCGCATGGATATTCCGCTTGGGCCCGAAATCGGCCAATGCTGCGGCGGTCGCACCCTCATCCGCTTCCGGCTGATAACGGCAGAGATCGCCGCCTCGCTTGAGGCGCGGCTGAAGGGCGAAGCCGAACAGCAGCCCGCCGTCTTCATTTTCGGCGCAGGTCATGTCGGCAAGGCATTGGCAGATGCCCTGTCGCTGCTTCCCCTGAGCCTGACGGTGGTGGAAACCCGTGAAAGCGAGTTGCACGACATTCCATCGGCGGTGGCGTCCATCCTCACGCCCATGCCGGAAGCGTTCGTTCAAAAAATCCCGGCAAACGGCGCGGCCATCATCGTCACCCACGACCATGCGCTCGATTTCCTGATTGCGAAGGAGGCGCTCGCCCGCGACGATCTCGCTTATGTCGGCATGATCGGCTCGAAGACCAAACGCGCCACCTTTTCCCATTGGCTGGAACGGGAAGGAGAGCCCCCTTCCCGGCTTGCGAAGCTCACCCTGCCCATCGGCGGCACAGGCGTCAGGGACAAGCGTCCCGCCGTCATAGCGGCCCTTGTGGCAGCCGAGTTGCTGCAAGCATTTTCCGCTGCCGAAATCCGTCGCAACGAAAATCGACACGCCCATCCTCAAGACCAAGATCACGCCTGAGCCCATCGGGCAGGCTTTCATCCGCCAGATTGTCCGGTGCCAGGCTTTCACGGGTAAATCGTTCCGCGGTTCGCAGACCCGCACGCAGGCGGGACCACGCGCGCAAAAATGCTGTGCGCATGTTCGTCTCCATTCAAAAATGTCAGAAGCTCAGTTGATGAATTGGGATAAAAATGCTCTGGTTTCAGGAGAAAAACCAATGAAACCTTTGGCCCTTGGCATAAAGAGAACTTATCCATGAAGATGTCTCGCCAGTTCCCCCTGAATGCGCTGCGCGTCTTCGATGCCGCCGCCCGGCATCTGAGCTTCACCAAGGCCGGCGAAGAGCTGGGCATGACGCAGACGGCGGTCAGCTATCAGGTGAAGCTGCTGGAGGAGAATATTGGCGAGCCGCTTTTCCTGCGCACGGCGCGGCAGGTATCGCTGACGGAAGCGGGGCAGAAATTGGCGCCGAAGGTTGCGGAAGCCTTCAATATTCTGACGGAGGCCGTCGATAGTGTGCGCGACACGCCCGACGCCACCTTGACCATCCATTCCACCGCCACCTTCGCATCGCGGTGGCTATCGCGACATCTTGGCGCTTTCCAACTCGAGCATCCCTCCATCGCCGTCAGACTGGAAACATCGGGCGCCCTGATCGATTTCAATCAGTCGGACTGCGATGTCGCCATTCGCTGGAGCCGCGACGACGGCAAGGGATTGACCTATCATCGGTTGCTTCGCGGTGTTTACACGCCGATGCTGCACCCCGATCTTGCGCAAAGCATCGATGGTTTGAAGACGCCCGAAGACCTTCTGCGCCTGCGTATCATCGATCCCGGTGATGTGTGGTGGAGCCAATGGTTCCGGGAAGTCGGTATCGAAAATCCTGATCTGGAGCGTTATCCGCGCAGCCGCCTCAACGTGCAGGCTTTCGAAGCCGCAGCGGCGATCGCCGGTCAGGGTGTGGCCATGCTCACCCCTGAACTCTACGCCGATGAAATCGCGCTCGGCCGCCTCTACCAGCCCTTCGAGCATCTCAGCAGCGAAGGCAAGAACTACTGGCTTGTCTATCCCGAAAACC
Organism: Agrobacterium sp. El2ro-1b; assembly: GCF_048298475.1. Lineage (NCBI taxonomy): Bacteria > Pseudomonadati > Pseudomonadota > Alphaproteobacteria > Hyphomicrobiales > Rhizobiaceae > Agrobacterium > Agrobacterium sp. El2ro-1b. The sequence continues at coordinate 2,016,435 of NZ_CP103458.1, forward strand.
GCAGGAACATTCGCAAGATAAGGCTGTTTCGCGACTGGATATTGAAGCGGATCGAGGAAAGCCGGCCGCAGCAGCCCCATCAATACCCCATGTCAGGCGCATAAAAGCAGCGCGGCGTATCCTCATCCGGAAACAGGCAGAGATGATATTCGCCGTCCTCGGACCGCCTTGCCTCGCTCTGCGACCAGCTGAAGAAATGACGCCGCGTCACCATGCGATGATCGCCGGGGGCGAGCGAAACCTCATAACCATCCGGCGTCACGCGCACACTTCGCGTGGGGATCATCTGGCAATCTCCCGTCTGGGCGTCGCCATTGCAGCAATAGCTCTCATATTTGAACCCCTTGTGGGATTCGTGGGCAAGTGCTGTGGCACTGAACGCCAGCAGCAGAAGGAGGACCGTCAGAATTAGGCGCATCGGCATGGTCTCCGTTGAAAACAACGGCGGCTGCCGGAAGGTCATTGCGTCCCTTCATTCAAATTCCACACATCAACACGCACCCGGACACAACGGCACCGGGAACCGCGACACCTGCCCCTGACCTGCCCCCGCCCCAGGGTTCGCAGCACCCGCCTTCGGGATAACCGCCAGCGAAACATGTCATCGTGAGCTTTAAAGCTCCGCAGCCCTATATTTTATCACATCGCCAGGCTGCCAACAGGATAATAGCTGAGTCGCGTTAGCCAGCTAAGCACAAACTATGCGGCAGGAAGCACGCATTGCCACTCTACCGGGCCTGCCGAAGTGCCTTCGCGGCCCGAACCAGGTTGTGGACACGAGGCCATCGGATTGTGAACAATCACTCCCTGATCGCTGCTTTTCCCTTTCCTAACGGTCAAATTTCTCGCAAGGTGCGATGCACAAGGATCAGGGGAACCGCATGTACGAATACGCCATTGCGTGGGAATGGATGGCCTTTGCCGTCCGCTGGCTCCACGTCATCACCGCCATCGCCTGGATCGGCTCATCCTTTTATTTCATCGCGCTCGATCTCGGGCTGGTCAAACGCCCGGATATGCCGCCTGGCGCCTATGGCGAGGAATGGCAGGTGCATGGCGGCGGCTTTTACCACATCCAGAAATATCTGGTCGCCCCAGCCCGCATGCCCGAGCACCTGACATGGTTCAAATGGGAAAGTTATGTCACCTGGCTTTCCGGCTTCGCCATGCTCTGCATCGTCTATTATGGCGGTGCGGACCTTTTCCTGATCGACCATTCCGTGCTTGATCTCACCCAGTTCCAGGCCGTCTGTCTGTCGCTGGCATCGCTTGCCATCGGCTGGCTGTTTTACGATTTCCTCTGCAAATCGCCGCTCGGCAACAATACCTGGGGCCTGATGATCGTGCTCTATCTCGCGCTGGTGGCGATGGCGTGGGGTTATACGCAGGTCTTCACCGGCCGTGCCGCTTTCCTACATTTGGGTGCGTTTACCGCCACCATCATGTCGGCGAATGTGTTCTTCATCATCATCCCGAACCAGAAGATCGTCGTGGCCGACCTGATCGCCGGGCGCACGCCCGACCCGAAATATGGTCGCATCGCCAAGCAGCGCTCGCTGCATAACAACTACCTGACGCTGCCCGTCATCTTCTTCATGCTGTCTAACCATTATCCGCTGGCCTTTGCCACCCAGTTCAACTGGATCATTGCGGCGCTGGTGTTCCTGATGGGCGTCACCATCCGCCACTGGTTCAACACCACCCATGCCCGCAAAGGCAAGCCGACATGGACCTGGCTTTTGACCGCGCTGATCTTCATCGTCATCATGTGGCTTTCCACCGTACCGAAGGTGCTGACCGGCGAAGAGGAACAGAAGGCCGCCACTCTCTCCCCCATGCAGCAGCAATTCGTCAGCGACGCCCATTTCACCAAGGCCCGTGATGTGGTTCAGGGCCGCTGTTCCATGTGCCATGCCGCCGAACCCGTCTGGGAAGGCGTGCCCTTCACGCCCAAATCCGTGAAGCTGGAAACCGACGAACAGATCGCCGCCCATGCGCGCGAAATCTATTTGCAAGCCGGCCGCAGCCATGCCATGCCTCCCGGCAACATCACCGCCATCACCCCGGATGAGCGCAAGGTGCTGACCGCCTGGTATGAAAGCGCGGTTTCCGGGGCCGGAAAAGCCGAAGGAAAGACTGAATGAGCATGGTTCTGCTGCGTGGCCGCCTGCTGAGCTTCCGCCGCGCGCCACTCTCGATCGACGATACGCAAAGCTATCTCTACATCGAAGATGGCGGACTGCTGATCGAAAACGGCAGGATTGCCGCCATTGGCGAATACGCCGATATTCGCGACACAGCGCCGGAAGACATCGAGGAAAAGGACCACCGCCCGCATCTCATCGTGCCCGGCCTCATCGACATGCACCTGCATTTCCCGCAGATGCAGGTCATCGGCTCCTATGCCGCCAATCTGCTGGAATGGCTGAACACCTATACCTTCCCGGAAGAATGCCGCTTCGTCGAGAGCGCCCATGCTCAACGCATCGCCACGCATTTTTACGACGAGTTGCTGCGCCACGGCACCACCACGGCCGCTGCCTATTGCTCCGTGCACAAAACCTCCGCCGACGCCTTTTTCGCGGAAGCTCTGAAGCGCAACATGCTCATGGTCGGCGGCAAGGTGATGATGGACCGCAACGCCCCGCAGGGCCTGCTGGACACCCCGGAAACCTCCTATGACGAGACGCGGCAGGTCATCGCCGATTGGCACGGCAAGGGCCGCAACCATGTCGCCATAACACCGCGCTTCGCCATCACCTCCACCCCGAAACAGATGGAAGCCGCCCAGGCGCTGGCGCAGGAATTTCCCGATCTCTTCATCCAGACGCATCTGTCCGAAAATCTGGACGAGATCAAATATACCTGCGAGTTGTACCCCGAAGCGACCGATTATACCGATATCTATGTGCGTTACGGCCTGATGGGCCCAAAAACCCTGCTCGGCCACGCCATCCACCTCTCCGATCGCGAGGCGGATGTGCTGTCGGAAACCGGCGCGGTGGCGGTGCATTGCCCCACCTCCAACCTCTTCATCGGCTCCGGCCTGTTCCCGATGAAAAAGCTGCAGCGGCGTGAAAAGCCGGTTCGTATCGCGGTTGCCACCGATATTGGCGGCGGATCGAGCTATTCCATGCTGCGCACCATGGACGAGGCCTACAAGATCCAGCAATTGCTGGGCGAACGTCTCAACCCGCTGGAAAGCTGGTATCTGATGACCCGCGGCAATGCCGAAGCACTTTCCATGGTCGACCGCATCGGCACGCTGGACGCTGGCACCGATGCCGACATCACGGTGCTGAATGCCGCCTCGACACCCGCCATGGCGCTGAAGATGGAAGTGGTGAAAAGCCTGACGGAAGAACTGTTCCTGATGCTAACCATGGGCGACGACCGCACGGTGGTGGAGACCTATGTGGCCGGCAGGGCGATGAAGAGCGTGCTGGCATAGTTCGGCTGGGGCCGAAGCATCCGGTCACGATCTCGCTTAAACCAATATCCATGGAGCGAGCGGATGCCACTTGTTTCTTCTCCCCGCCGGGGAGAAGTCCGCGGCAGCGGGATGAGGGGGCAAGGGCAGTGAGTTGCGGCGACGTAAGCCCCCTCATCCGACCCTTCGGGCCACCTTCTCCCCCTCGGGGAGAAGAAACCCGGCGCAACGCCGAGCTTCATGCGATTGCCGCCGCCGGTCGGCCGAAATGCGAATGACCTCTGGAGTGCTCCCGTGCCGGCTTTAGACACAACCACCATGCTCATGGTTCTCGCGACCTTCATCGTCGCCGGCATCGTCAAGGGCGTGACCGGCATGGGACTACCCACGGTTGCCATGGGCGTGCTCGGCCTCTTCATGCCACCGGTCATTGCCGCCGGCCTGCTCATCCTGCCTTCCTTCATCACCAATATCTGGCAATTGCTGGCCGGACCGGATTTCAGGGCCATCGTGAAACGGCTGTGGCCGATGATGATCGCCATCGCCGTCGGCACCCTCATCGGCATCCGACTGATGACGTCAGGCACCGGCGTCTGGACTACCTCGGCGCTCGGCCTGTGCCTTGCGGCTTACGCGGCCTACAGCCTGTTTGCCAGACCCGTCTCGATTCCGGCAAGGCTGGAACCAAAACTCTCCCCGGTCATGGGGCTGGCAACAGGCCTTCTGACCGGCGGCACCGGAATTTTCGTCGTGCCCGCCGTGCCCTATATCCAGTCGCTCGGTTTCAACCGCGATGAACTGGTACAGTCGCTCGGTCTTTCCTTCACGGTCTCAACCGTCGCGCTCGCCGCCGGCCTTGCCTCCCAGAGTGCCTTTCACGCCGAGCATCTGTCGCTTTCCGCAATCGCCGTTCTGCCTGCGCTTATCGGTATGTGGCTAGGTCAGAAAATCCGCCACATCGTCAGCCCTGCAACGTTTCGGCGCTGGTTTCTTATCTGCCTACTTCTGCTGGGCACAGAACTATTCCTCAGGGCGTTGTACTGACACCGCTCTATCGACGCCCAGAGGCTCGATTATGTCGTAGGCGAGGATCGTCTCGTCTTCGGTGCCCTCATCATAAATCGTCGCGAGTGTGACTTGCAGGTCAGGCGAATAGACAGCCGTCCATTTTTCGTCACTTTTGTCGTTTTTCCAAATCTCAAACGAGACGTAAAAAACCAAATAGTTGCAGAATCTGACCGGAAAGGCCCGCTGTTTCGTAACGGTGAGCTCAAGCGACCACTTATCGTTGAGCTCGCCTCCCTCAAGAGGTAGAAACTCGAAAGACCGACGGACGCCGACTTTCAGCGGCCAAAACACCTCTAGGTCGGATAGGAAATATTGGCTGTAGTTTCCGTCATTTCCTAAACCGGCGAGCCCGATCAATCCTCGGTATAGAAACTGCTTTTGCGACCCGGAACCATTGAAGTCGCTCTCAACCCGGACGATCCGTCCTGTCGATTTGAATTCACTTTTCACCGACTCTCGACGCAGGACAAATCCATCGTTCTGCTCCGCAGTCGAGGGGCATGCGGCAGAAAAACTGGGGTCCGGCAAAGCAAGGGCCAAAGACAGAGCCATAAGTATAAGCTTCATAATATTATTATCCATTAATGCATAGCAACATTAATCAAGACTGCATTTCATAATATAAGTAAAAGTCAGGCGCCGATCAAAATATTTCTGAAAATCAAAAAAGCAATTGCGTATCCATCTTTCTCGTCGCGCAGCGTGCCCGGTCATGATATGTGAAGTCATCATTCAAATGTGAAGGCTTTATCCATGGGCAAAATCCTGACCATCGCCGATCTGAAGCAGCAAGCGCGACGTCGTGTACCAAAAATGTTCTTCGACTATGCGGATAGCGGCGCCTGGACGGAAAGCACATACCGCGCCAACGAAGATGATTTTGGAAAGATAAAGCTGCGCCAGCGTGTGCTGGTGGATATGACCAACCGCTCGCTCACCACCGAAATGGTCGGTGAAAAGGCTGCCATGCCGGTGGCGCTGGCGCCAACGGGCATGACCGGCATGCAGCATGCCGATGGCGAGATGCTGGCCGCCAAGGCAGCGGAAGAGTTCGGCGTGCCTTTCACGCTGTCCACCATGAGCATCTGCTCCATCGAGGATGTTGCCTCGGTCACCTCAAAACCCTTCTGGTTCCAGCTTTACGTGATGAAGGACCGGGATTTCGTCAATAATCTGATCGACCGCGCCAAGGCCGCCGGATGCTCGGCACTGGTGCTGACGCTCGACCTGCAAGTGCTTGGCCAACGCCACAAGGATCTGCGCAACGGCCTGTCCGCACCGCCGAAATTCACGCCGAAGCACATCTGGCAGATGGCAACCCGGCCGAAATGGTGCCTCGACATGGCGCGCACCAAGCGCCGCAGCTTCGGCAATATCGTCGGCCACGCCAAAAACGTGTCCGACCTTTCATCGCTCTCCACCTGGACGGCCGAACAATTCGATCCGCGCCTGTCCTGGCAGGACGTCGAATGGATCAAGCAGCGTTGGGGCGGCAAGCTGATCCTCAAGGGTATTCTTGACGAGGAAGATGCCCGCGCCGCGATCGATACCGGCGCCGATGCCATCATCGTTTCCAACCATGGCGGCCGCCAGCTCGATGGCGCCCATTCCTCCATCGCCATGCTGCCGAAAATCGTCGACGCCGTCGGCGACAAGGTGGAAGTCCATATGGATGGCGGCATCCGCTCCGGCCAAGATGTGTTGAAGGCCGTGGCGCTCGGCGCCAGGGGCACTTATATCGGCCGCCCCTTCCTTTATGGCCTCGGCGCTGATGGCAAACAGGGTGTGACGACGGCGCTCGAGATCATCCGCAAGGAGATGGATATCAGCATGGCGCTTTGCGGCAAAAGGCTGATTACGGATGTGGATCGCAGTATTTTGGCTTAATCGTGACGTGGATTAGATGGACAGGGCCTCAGAGCCGATACACCACAAAGTCCCGCCTGCGCTGCCTCCTTCATCCCTGTGCCTGTCACAGGGATGAGGACGAGAGAGCCTAGTGCCCCACGGTCTTCGAAAACACATTCACGATCACCACCCCGGTTACGATAAACGCGAGACCGATAACGGCGGCAATATCCAGCGTCTGGCGGAACACGAAATATCCAATCCCGGAAATCAGCACGATGCCGAGCCCGCTCCAGATCGCATAGGCAACGCCGACCGGGATCACGCGCAGCGTGAAAGAGAGGAGATAAAAGGCCGCTCCGTAAAACACCGCCATCAGCACTGTCGGCAGCAGCTTAGTGAATTGTTGCGACTGCTGCAGGAAAGAGGTCGCGATAACCTCGCAGATGATGGCTGCGACAAGCGCCCCATAGGTCAAAACAGCCGCATTCATCGTCCCGCGTCCTTCTTTGTCTGCGCGATCATCCGGGCCCTGAGAGCCGCCCTGTCGCCACCCGCCATGCCGTTATCGGCCAGAAGATCGGCAAACCAGATGCCATCAGCCGCAAGCCGCACGAACTCCAGTATCACCTCGTCATCCGTATCTTTATGACGGGCAAGGCGCCCCTCCAGCCAGCCCATCCACATGCGCCGGAGCGACGGTTCGCCGACCATCGAAACCGAGATTGCCGCCCACTGCCTGCCCGAATCCCGGTCTCGATCATCAAAAACCGCATTCACATAGGCCCGCGTGAAGCGTCCGTAAGCTTCACAATCCTGTGAGACGAGCGCGTCTATTTCCGAGTCCAGCGCCGTCAGAAGGTCCGCCATGACCGCTTCCAGCAGTGCCTGCTTGGAGGGGAAATGATGAAACAAACCGCCCTTCGTCACTCCCGCGGCATCCGCCACCGCCTGCACCGAAAGCGCCGCAACACCCTGCTCAGCAGCAAGTTTCGCCGCGCAATCGAGAAGATTGCGGCGCACGATCTCGGGCTGCTTCTTGCGTTCATGAGCGTTTGTCATGAGGTCAAACATACCGGATGGTTGGTTTCTTTTCAAGGAAATAGTGGGGGCAGCCATCGGGTTGAAATTCATACTTAATTAAGCATGAAAGCGATCTCTAAAGTTTTAGCGGTTTTGTTGCCGGAAAGTGTCAGTAAAACTCCGTCCATCGTGGCGGTCGAACAAAAGGGGTGGATTATGTCGGGAATGGTCAAACGGGGAATGGCGGGTGCATGGATCTTCGCACTCACCTTCTTTTGCGCGATCCTCTCATTGCAGGCATCGCCGGCCCAGGCCGGTTACGCCCACTTCATCATGGATGCCAATACCGGCAAGGTGCTGGCCGCCCGCAATGCCGATGTGCTGAACCACCCCGCCTCGCTCACCAAGATGATGACGCTTTACATGACCTTCGAGGCGCTGCATACTGGCCGGCTTCGCTGGGACCAGAAGATAACCATGTCCAAAAACGGTGCATCCGTTATCCCGTCAAAACTTTACGTACGCCAGGGCCAGACCTTCACGGTGCGCGAGGCCGTTTATGGCATGATCGTCAAATCCGCCAATGACATGGCGGAAGGCATGGGGGATCACCTCGGCGGTTCCGAGGCACGGTTTGCGGAAATGATGACCCGCAAGGCCCGCCAGCTCGGCATGTCGAAGACGGTGTTCCGCAATGCCTCCGGCTTGCCCAGCAAATCCCAGGTGACGACGGCGCGCGACATGGCCAGGCTCGGCCTGGCGCTGCAGCGGGACTTTCCCAAAGAATACGGCCTCTTCGCCATGGAATCCTTCAGTTTCCGGGGAAAACGCATCCGCGGCCATAACAATCTGATGTATCGCTATCAGGGCATGGACGGCATCAAGACCGGCTACACCAATGCCTCCGGCTTCAACCTCGTCAGCGCCATCAACCACAATGGCCGCCGTGTCGTCGGCGTCGTGCTGGGTGGCAAGACCGCCCGCAGCCGTGACGCCCAGATGGCCGCCCTTCTGGACAAGGCCGTGCCGCAGGCATCGAGAAGCCGCAACACCGAACAGCTTGTCGCCAGCGCCAATGTCAGCCGCACCTTCGATGTGGCCGCAGCGGTGCCTCCAGCAGCCGTACCACTACCGATGTTCGCCGAACGCCGCGCCGATCCGGTCGCCATGCAGATTGCCACCGCCAATAGCCAGATGGCCGACATGATGCAGGTCTCCGCCATTCCGAGACCTGCTCCCGCCGCCGCTACGACCGGCGAGAGAAGCCGCTGGGAGGTGCAGATCGCCGCGACCGACAGCGAAGCCGCCGCCCGCTCCCTGCTCGCCAATGCCCGCTCCAATATCGGCAGCTATACCGGGATCGCTCCCTATACCGAGGCCGTACAAAGCGGATCGGCAACGCTTTACCGCGCCCGCTTCACCGGCTTCGAAGACCAGTCTTCGGCCGTATCTGCCTGCAAGGAACTGAAGGCGCAGTCCTATGCCTGCGTGGTGATGACCAGCGAGGGGTGATTCAGCGCTTGAGCCAACCGTTTGTCAGGGCGTCTGCGAGATAGGGAATACCGTTGACCCGCGCCATTTCCGACATGGCCAGATTATCGTAGCGGATATTCCGGAAATAGACCTGCCAGCCACGCCCCGTCTCTTCCAGCACGGCATAGGTGGCGAGCGCATGACCGGCCTCGACATAATGGTCGAAAGGTGTGTCGTCCTTCCAGCCGGGGCATCCGACGCTGCCGGGATTGACGATCAGCCGGCCATCGGAAAGCTGCACCGCGCGGGGAATATGGGTATGGCCACACAGCATCAGCGGCTGGGTGATGCCTTGCGCCCTCTCCTCGATTTCGGCGAGCGGCCGCAATTTCAGCACGCCTTCCGGCGACAGCGTTTCCAGCCAGTAGTCGAGATCGCCCACCGGCGAACCATGACAACAATAGGCGACATCCCTGAACACCATGCTGAAGGGTAACGTATGCAGCCAGTCCAGATGCGCTGCGGTGAGCTGCGCATGGGCCGGCTTCTCCCAACTACCCATGTCTTCCGGCGCACGCTCGATCAGTTCCCGGTCATGATTGCCGCGAACGCTCGGTATCCAGTTGCCGACAAGCACATCGCCGGTAAAACCCGCCTCCAGCGGACCGCTGAAACAATCACCGAGGTTGACGATGTCCTTAATGCCTTGTTTCGCAATATCCTCCAGCACGGCTTCCAGTGCGGCGCAGTTTCCGTGAATATCGGCAATCGCGGCAAAGATCATGGCTATCAGCTTCCTCGATAGGTGGAATAGCTATAGGGCGAAAGCAGAAGCGGCACATGATAGTGGCCGCTTTCGTCGGCAATGCCGAAGCGGATGGGGATGATGTCGAGAAAGGCCGGTTCCGCCAATTGAACGCCCCTGCCGCGCAGATACTCACCGGCATGGAAAACCAATTCATACTCACCGGCCTTGAAACTGTCGCCGACAAGCAGCGGCCCACCGTCAACCCGGCCATCGCTATTGGTCTTTACTGTCTTGATCTTCTCGCGGCGATCCCCGGAGAGCCGGTAAAGCTCGATCGTCAGCCCCTCAGCGGGCACCCCATGGGCAGCATCGAGGACATGGGTCGTCAAACCGGTCATAGGCTGGGCTCCGCGATCATAAAGGGCTCGTTGAAAAAATACTCTTCCAGATTGTTACCCGGCCCCTCGCGGTCGGCAACCAGAAAATCAGAAACCGCCTGCAACGGCATCAGCGGATAATGCCAGACATTGCGGCGATAATTCACGCCCTGATCGCTCCGCGCCAGAAACACCTGCGGTCGGGCGGGCCGGCCGCCCTCATCTTCCGCAACGACAACAAGGAAGGGCCGGCCGGAGAGCGGCGAAAAACTCTGGCTGCCGAGCGGATGCCGCTCCATCATCTCGATCCTGTGCGGAAAGACGCGTGGCTGGCCCCGGAAGATATTGAGAATGATGCGCGCCCCCTCGCCCGCAGCCTCTGGCGCTGCAAGCGCATGATGCCGCTCGGTCTGGCCACCATTGATATGCCGCATAGAGGAGGGTGTCGTTTCAATCACATCACCGAAGGGTGTGAACGCCTCTTTGGTGAGAGGCCGTATCTCGAGAAAATCAGTCAAATGTCATTCACCTTGGGCATGCCAATTGTGCAGAAGAGAGAGTTTGTCCAGAAGGTCAGGTATCGCCGTCTGGGTCGTATCCCAGACCGTTTCCAGATTGATGCTCATGTAACCATGTGCGATCCTGTTCCGCATGCCGCGCATCTTAACCCACGGAATATCAGGAAAATCCGCCACGAAAGCCGGGAACTCTTCCATGATCCGAGCTGTCGTCTCGCCAATAATCAGAAGGTTCATCGCCACCGCCCGTTGACGGACGAGATCAGCCAAAAATTCGTCTTTTGTGTTCCGTTGAACAAAGTCAATGGTTTCCGAAGCAACCTGCCGGATGTCCTGAAGATAAACGTTCAGCCGCTCGACGCTCATACAGGCTTCGCTTCCTGCAGCACCTTCACACGGACACGCTCCGGAAAATCGCCCGGCGTCAGCAGGTGAATTTCCGTACCCCGCATAATATCCGTCAATTCCTCCAGCAAACCGCCAAGGTCGAATAATGTCGTGCCCGGCAGGGCATCCACCAATATATCGAGATCGCTGTCCGGCCGGTCTTCGCCACGGGCCACGGAGCCGAACACACGCGGGTTTGCCGCGTTGAAGCGCTTCGTCGCTTCGCGGATCGCCTCCCTGTTCTTTTCCAGCACCTCGGACGGTCGCATGATCTTTATCTCCAGACGGCGCGATCCTAGCAGAACGGCCTGCACTCGCCAATTCAGCCTTCCGGCAGCATCGAGGCAAGACGCAGCCACGCGATCTTTTCCACCTGCGCCGTTGCGGTTGCGAACTCCTGCGCCGCGTCGTTGTCGATGCGGGTCTCGAAGGCGGAGAGAATATCGTGCCGGTTCAGCCCCTTCACCGCGATGATGAAGGGAAAACCGAATTTTTCGGTATAGGCGCTGTTCAGCTGGGTGAACCGTGCATGTTCCTCCGGCGAAAGCCGATCGAGCCCGGCACCGGCTTGTTCGTTTCGGCTGTCGGCGGTCAGTTCGCCCGAGATCGCCAGTTTGCCGGCGAGATCAGGATGCGCCCGCAAAACGCTAAGCCTTTCCGCCTCGGAAGCCACCCGGAACTGCGCGCAAAGGGCCCCGTGCACCGCCTTCGCCGTCAGTTCCAGGCCTGCGCCGCCAGCATCGTAGGCCCGTTCGGCGATGAAGGGCGAATGTTCGAACACGCCGCCGAAACGGGCTACAAATTCCTCACGCGTCACCATCAAAGCGTCTCCGGCTTGTGGTGCTCATGCCAGTGGCGGGCGATCTCGAGGCGCTGCGGAATCCACACCTTCTCATGACCAAGCACATATTCAATGAAACGGCGCAGCGCCGCGGCCCGGCCCGGCCGGCCGACAAGACGGCAATGCAGGCCAACGCTCATCATCTTCGGCGCGCCTTCGACACCCTCCTGGTAAAGCACGTCGAAGGCATCCTTCAGATAGGTGAAGAACTGATCGCCGGAATTGAAACCCTGCGGCGTGGCAAAACGCATGTCGTTGGTATCGAGCGTATAGGGAATGATCAGGAACGGCTCATCGCTCGTCCCCTTCACCCAATAGGGCAGATCGTCGGCATAGGAATCGGATGAATAAAGGAAACCGCCCTCCTCCATGACGAGGCGCAGCGTATTGTCGGATGGCTTGCCCTGATACATGCCGTAGGGACGTTCGCCCGTCAGTTCGGTATGCAGGCGCACCGCCTCGGTTACATGCTTGCGCTCTTCCTCTTCGGAGAAATCCTTGTATTCCAGCCAGCGATAACCGTGGCTGGCGATTTCCCAACCCGCTTCCTTCATGGCCGCAACAGCTTCGGGGTTGCGGGCCATTGCCGCGGTCACACCATAAACGGTGGTGGTGACGCCAAGACTTGTGAACATGCGCCACAGCCGCCAGAAGCCGGCGCGCGAACCATATTCGTAGATCGATTCCATATTCAGGTTGCGTTGACCCGGCCACGGCTGGGCACCAACGATTTCCGACAGCAGCGATTCCGACGCCTTGTCATTGTCGAGAATGCAGCTTTCGCCGCCCTCCTCGTAATTGATGACGAATTGCACGGCGATGCGCGCGCCGCCCGGCCATTTCGGATCAGGAGCGTTGCGGCCATAGCCCACCAGATTGCGGGAGTAATTTTCGGAAATCATTCAGCCACCCCGAACATCTCTCCCAGGGCGAAAGCCGGTTGCGGGAGATAAGATAAACCCCCCGAACCGTGCCGGGCCGGACAGGCAAACGCGGCACGCTTCGGATATGCGATACCGAACGGTAGCATCCGCATCCGGAATGTCGAGACAATCTTGCCGACATTCCGATGCTTTTTTGTATACGATTATGAGCAGGCGTGCTTCAGGCAATCTTGCGGGCTGAAACGCGGCCCATGGGATGCAGCGAATGCACGCGGAAAGGCGCACCCGGCTCATCCTCGATGAAAAGCGCCAGGCTGGAAAATTGCAGCGTCCGGGTCAATAGCGGCTCGAACACCTTGCGCACGGCCCGCTCGATCCTCTGGCTGCTGGAAGGTTCCACACCTCCCGTCAGCGACATCTGGAAACGGAACTCATCCATCACATGCGGGCTGCCCCAGCGATGCAGATTGGTGAGCTGCGAGGCCGATAGCCGGTCGGGATCCGCGCGCTCGATTTCCGCCTCGGAGAGCGGTGCGCGGTAATGGTCGAATTCCTGCACCACGCGGGCGGCAAAGAAATGCAGCACTTCGCAGGGACGCTCCGGAACGAGGCTGAAGACATTCTCCTGCCTTGCCACCACCAGTTGCGGCAGCGTGAAGGGATCCTGCCTGCCGGAAAAATACATCAGGTCGCGCAGCAACGCCGCCTCGGATTGCCCCTCGGCTAGGCGGAAAGGCGCCTTTATGGTGCCATGGAAACCGTAACGGCGCGGCAGGGCCGTATGGTAGGAAATCTCCTGCATGCCGAGATCGATCGTGCCCGGCGGCTCCACCGCATGACCAGAATAGACATCGCGCCCCAGCCACGCGGCGGCAGCCTGCGTCAGCGGGTCATTGGGGGAAGGCGTGAAATGAATGGCGTATCGCATGCGCTGTCACCTCGCCGCAAATGCGGACAAACCGGCCTCTTTGCAGGCCAGCAGATAAGTGATTTGCGTGACAGATTAACGACGTAAGTGGTCTAATCAGAACTTTCTAAAGTCCGGGACGGCAATACTCACGTGTTCTTGAAGAAGAAAGCCCGAGGGGATGACAGGCGTGTGATCGCACACGACTTGCAACGCCGCATCGGCAAGAAAATGCGCGAGCCCGAAGCTCACCTTGAAACCACCGGAGAGCGCAACGAGTTTCGCAGTGCCGGCCACCGCCCCCACCATCGGGTCTCTCCCCACCGCCTTCGGGCGCAGCCCGGCCCAGCGTTCCAGCACCGGCGCGCCGGCAAGCGAAGGCACGACGGCGCAAGCGTCGACAAGCAGTTTTTCGAGCTTCTCATCGGTACTGAACGGCTCGGAAAAACAATCTTCGCTAGTACTGCCGATCGCGACGGTGCCATCCTCATGCGGCACGATATAAAGACCGTTGAGGAAGACGACCGGCATGGCCGGATCAGCGCTAGCGTCAAGAAGCGCCGCCTGCCCCTTTACCGCCTGCCCCAGCGCAACTCCCGCTTCCAGCCCAAGAGCGTCACGGATCAGGGGAAAGGACTCATGACCATTGGCGACCACGACATGGCCGAAGCCTATCTCGTCTCCCGAAGACAATGCCGCCCGCCCTGCATCCGCATCAAGGGAAACGACCCGGCAGCCTTCCGCCACCTGCACATGCCGCGCCTTGCGGAGAAAAGCCGAGAGCAGCGCGATCAAGGCGCGCGGCGAGACCCTTGCCGCCAGCGTGTCGAAGACGAAACCAGCCTCGCCCGCCGCATCATCCACCCAAGCCGCCACCGATGGCCTCTCTCCCACATGCCAATGGAACCGGCGTTCACCCGATTGCCAGTTTTCCGCCGCATCCCGCTCGTGTCGCTCGGCGATGCCGCGCAGATGCGGCTTGGGCAGTGGAATGATCCGGCCGCAGCGGCGATAACCGCCGGAAAGCCCGGTTTCCGCCTCAAGCCCCGCGATCTCCGCTTCCAGCGCGACCAGAGCATCGAATTGAAACTGTTTCTTGTCCGACCAGCGGTCCGGCATATGCGGCATCAAGGCGCCCAGAAGCCCGCCGCTTGCGCCGCCACCAAGACGAGCCGCTTCCACCAGGAGGGTATCGATGCCGAGCCGTTCCGCCTTCACCGCCGCCCACAGGCCCATGATACCGCCGCCGACGATGAGCAGCGGCACGGAACCCGGCAAACTTATTCTTGGTGATTGACCCTGTTCGAAAGCGGGATTATCGGCTTTAGCCATGAAAAATTCCAACGACACACTCAGAGAAACTGGCAGAGAGACGGGCGCCGAGACCGGCTCGGCAACCGGGCAAAACCAGACGGCGCTCGACTGGCGTGACGGGGATATGCCCTATTCGCTGGCCTTTGACGATCATTTTTATTGCCAGACGGATGGCAGGCTGGAATGCGGCCATGTCTTCCTGTCCGGAAACGGGTTGCCGCGACGCTGGCTCGAACGGGACGGTGTTTTCCGCATCGGCGAGCTGGGCTTCGGCACCGGCCTCAATCTCTGCGAGACCTGGCGGCAATGGAAAGAGGTCCGCAACGGCCGCTCCACGCTGCATTTCATTTCCTTCGAACTCTACCCGATGAAAGCGGACGAGATCGACCGGGCGCTTTCCCGCTGGCCGGAAGTGGATGCTGAACGCAAGGCGCTTGTCGCCCGCTGGCCCGCCGAGCCGCAAGGCCGGGTTGAGATCGAACTGGACGATGCAACGCGCCTGACGGTGGTCTGCGGCGAGGCGCTTGCCGGCATTTCCAATAGCGAGGAAAGCTTCGACGCCTGGTTTCTCGATGGCTTCGCGCCCGCGCGCAACCCGGACATGTGGTCGCTGGAGATCATGCAGGCGCTGTTTGCGAAAACGGCAGCGGGGGGCACATTCGCCACTTACGCCGCCGCCGGCTTCGTCCGCCGCAATCTCATCGCCGCCGGTTTTGACCTGGAGCGCAGAAAGGGATTTGCCGGAAAGCGGGAAATGCTCTGCGGCACCAAACCCTCGGCGTGATACAATTCAAAAAATGACGCGGGATATTCACACGCCCGGAGCATCCCGCCGCAGCACGTTCTCGCCCAGCCATTGCGCGATCTTGTCTTCGAGGCTTTCGGGGCTGATCGGCTTCGACAGGTAATCATCCATTCCCGCCTCCAGGCAGCGTTCCCGGTCCGCCTCCTGCGTATGGGCGGTGACGCCGATGATAGGCACATGCCGACCATCGGCCGCAGATTTTTCGGATGCCCGTATGGCCTGTGTCGCCTGGTGTCCGTTCATGACAGGCATGGAAACATCCATCAGAATGAGGGCGGGATTATACTCCTCCCACGCCTGAACGGCCCTCTTGCCATTGCCGACGATCAGGAAGCGCAGGCCTGCCTGCTGCAAGATCTGGCTGAAAACAATCTGGTTGACGTCGTTATCCTCGGCCACCAGCACATCGAGAAGGCACGGGCGGCTGCGTTCGGGAACCGTGGCCGGAGCCTCGGCCCGTTGCTTCTTTTCGGCGGGGCGGCTTTCCGGCCGGGCTTTCTCTCCACTCGTCCCCTGCGCAAGCGAATTCTGGCGGCTGCGCTTCAGCCGCACATCGCGCACCACGTCGAACAGGGTGGAGCGCAGCAGCCGCGCCCGCGCCGGTTTCATCAGATGCGCCTGCACGCTGAGATCGGTAAACAGCGTCTCGTCGCCCACGACATCCATTGAGGTCAGGAAAACAATGGCGATATCGTCAAAGCGCGCATCCGCGCGGACCCGTTCCACCACGTCAAGCCCATTCATCCCAGGCATATGATAATCAAGGATGATGGCGTCGATGGCAAAGCCGAGAGACGCCGCCTCCTGCAACACGGCGATGCCGGCGAGCCCATCCTCCACCGCATGGCCGTCTATGCCCCAGCTTCGAAGCTGCTCGGTCAGGATGCGGCGGTTGACGTCGTTATCGTCGATGACCAGCACCCGGATATCGTCGATCGCCACGGATAGCAGCGGCACGTCCCGCCGTCGCTCCATCACCTGAAACGGAATATCGACCTCGAAGGCCGAACCCCTGCCGACCTCGCTGACAACATTGATCTTGCCATC
Source organism: Agrobacterium sp. El2ro-1b (assembly GCF_048298475.1). NCBI lineage: Bacteria > Pseudomonadati > Pseudomonadota > Alphaproteobacteria > Hyphomicrobiales > Rhizobiaceae > Agrobacterium > Agrobacterium sp. El2ro-1b. Next base: position 2,033,105 of record NZ_CP103458.1, read on the forward strand.
GAACAGGCCGACAAGACCGACCGTGATCGCAAGGCCCAGCCCCGTTCCCTCGTGCCGCCGTGTCGCCGAACCATCGACCTGGCTGAACTTGTCGAAGATCGTTTCCAGCTTGTCGGCCGGAATGCCGATGCCGCTGTCTTCGACGCGCAGCGAAAAAATGCTTTCCGACGCTTCCGCCGACTGCGCCGAAAGCTCGACCAGCACATGTCCGGTTTCGGTGAACTTGACGGCATTTCCGACGATATTGGTGACGATCTGGCGGAACCGGCCGCCATCGCCGATAACCTTGCCGGACACCGAGGCATCGATGCGGACGATCAGCTCGATGTCCTTTTCCAGCGCCGCCGAGGACAGGAGCGAGACCACATCCTCCACCGCCTCAGCGGGATCGAAAGGCACGCTGCGCAGCTTCATCTGCCCGGCCTCGATCTTGGAGAAATCGAGAATGTCGTTGATGATCGTCAACAGCGCGTTGCCTGACTTGACGATGATGTCGGTAAAGGTCTTCTGGCGCGTGTCGAGCTTGGACTTGGCCAGAAGCTCCGCCATGCCGAGCACGCCGTTCATCGGCGTGCGGATTTCATGGCTCATATTGGCCAGAAATTCCGATTTGGCCCGGTCCGCCGCTTCCGCACGCGAAAGCAGCCGCTGCAACTCCTCCTCGCGCATCTTCATCTCGGTCACATCTGTGACGATGATCAGCCAGTAATTGCCGGAACTGTTGGTGGCCTCCAGATTGAGCCAGCTTTTGCCGGCAACATGGACAAGCCAGGAAAACGGCCTGTTGGCCGCGATATTCTCTCTCCAGATCCGCAGCGTCTCGCCAGCCTCCGCGGCCGTGCCGAAATCGCCGCGCCCGGCGCAATGAGCAAAAAAGCCGGCCCAGTTGCGGCCCTTTTCCAGGAGATGCGGCGGCACCTCGAACATCCGCGCCATTGCCTCATTGGACATGATGATCGTGCCCTGCTCGACCAGCACCAGCCCCTGCGCCATGGCGCGTGTGGCGCCCTGCATATATTCGCCGACGCGTTCCAGTTCCGCCCTGGCCTTGCTGATCTCGGCGTCGCGCATGCGCACATCGGTGACATCGGCATAGGTGCTGAGGATTTTCCCGCCTTCGAGGCGGGTTTTCGAGATAACGGTCACCTTGCCGCTTTTGCTGCGCACCTCGCGGGGGGCGAAGACCGCATCTTCGGCCAGCCGCTGCACCCGCTCGTCATAGACCTCGTTGAAGGACCGGTCGCCATAGTCGTAAAGGCCGCTGTCGAAATTCATTTCCATGAATTCGCGATAGCTCCTGCCGACAAGCGACTTCTCGCCGCCGATCTCACCCCAGACCTGGTAGAAGAACGGATTGACATATTCGATGACGAGATCGGCGTTGAGCAGAAGCACGCCCACCGGCAGGGCGCGGAGAACCGCCTGGAGCTGCCGGTGCAGCGCCTCGGCCTCGGCCTGCGCGGCGATCAGCGCCTTTTCCCGTTCCTGCAGCAGGCTGACGTCGGTGACCGAACCCACCAGATAATATTCATCGTCAGGCGTCGCGACCCGGCCGAGCCGGGTGATGACGGGGACCACACCACCGTCACGCCAGGGCATGTTTCCCGTCCGCTCGAGCGCCTCTCCGGTATCTAAGATCCGTTCGTTTTCCTGCCGGAACCGCGACCCGTTCTGCGGAAACATTTCGGTTTCGGTCTTGCCGATATGGTCGGCAAGATTGCCGCCGAGGAACATGTTATAGGCGGCATTGGCATAGGTCAGCCGCCTGTCCTGATCCCTCAAAAACACCCCGACCGGCAATTGCTCGAGAGCAGCACGCAACAGCCATGTCTCGCGGATCTGTGTGCTTAAAAGCGTCTCATGCGCCTTGAACTCGGTCACATCTATCCTGAGCCCGACAAGCATGCCATTTTCCAGCCGCTTATTGACCATGCGCACCCAGCGGCCATCGGCGAACTGCTCCACCCTTTCGAGATAGGGCAGGGAAAAATCGCGCAGCTGATTCTGCATCCAGTCTTCAAAAGCCGGGCCGTCATTCTCCGCACAACGATATCTGCTCGAAAAATAGAGCGTTTTCATCAATGCTTCGAGGCGGATGCCGGGTTTCAGCTCGATGTCGAGATCGCTGTAAAACTCTGCGAACCGCGCGTTGCAATAGACCAGCTGATTATCCCGGTCATAAACGACGATGCCGGCATCGATGAAATCCATGACGCCGCTGCTGAACAGAATATCCGATGCGCCGCCCACCGCTGCGGACTTGCGCGAAACGGCCGATGGCATCTCCTCGAACACTTCGAACAGGAAAAGGCTGCCGTCATCGCCGATAAAGCGCTCGCAGCGAAGCATATGCGATTGCGCGGAAAGCGCGGCATGGCAGGCGATTGCCTCGTCCGTTGCAAAAACCAGCGACCGTCGCTCGCGATCTTCCCGCTCGGCATCGCGGATATCGCCGGAGAGTGAAAGACTGGTCTGGCCCTCGAATGCCGAGGGCGCGCGCCCCATGACCCGGCCATAGGCCTCGTTGACCACGACATACCGCAGCTCGCCGTCCTTGATGCACGCGGGCAGCTCCAGGGCGGCAACGGCCCTGCATGCTTTTTCCAGCAACCCGCAGCCTTCGGTCAATCGATACTCCACACCTCGGCAGTCCATCCCTGTCGAATCAAATATTTCCGGATGCCGTCGTAAAAAACGTTATGTGAGAAAATCGATCTTTGCTATGTATCCGAAGGTCGCGTTACCCTTTTTTAACCATAATTCTTCGCCTGTGGGGCCGCGTTCCGATGATAGCCGGCAACCGATGCGCATGGCTGCCATGCGCTATCAGGCGGCATCGTTACAAAACTATCGCTTGACTTTGACGCACAAAACGCCCACATCCCGGTCAAGCTTTCACCTTCGGCAGCCGCGTGAGCTGCAGCGTATGAACCAAGACCCCCTTGGACCGCATGTAGGAAAAGCGCAACGAATACAGAAGACGGCATTTGCCGCACTGATGCGCAGAAAGTTATTCCAACCCACAAGTTCCCAATTCACGCGGGGTTCTTGACGCCGAAACCACCGGACAGCAGCCCTGTTCCGGATGAGTTTGTTTTGGCACCCCGAAAGGCAATATATATTGACCAGTTTTAGCGAACTCGGCCTCTCCGAAAAGATTGTGGCCAGCGTTACCCAGCTTGGCTATACGACCCCTACTCCCATTCAGGCGAAAGCCATTCCGCTGCTGCTCGAAGGCCGTGACCTGATCGGCCTCGCACAGACCGGCACCGGCAAGACGGCCGCTTTCGGCCTGCCGATCATCGAAATGCTAATGAAGCAGGCGGATCGTCCGGCAAACCGCACCACCCGCACGCTGATCCTTGCACCGACCCGCGAACTGGTGAACCAGATCGGCGACAACCTGCGTTCTTTCGTGAAGAAGACGCCGTTGCGCATCAACCAGGTTGTTGGCGGCGCGTCGATCAACAAGCAGCAGCTTCAGCTCGAAAAGGGCACGGACATCCTCGTGGCGACTCCTGGCCGCCTGCTGGACCTCATCGCCCGCAACGCCATCTCGCTCTCGAAGGTGACGTATCTCGTTCTCGACGAAGCCGACCAGATGCTCGATCTCGGCTTCATCCATGATCTGCGTAAGATTTCCCGCATGGTTCCGCCCAAGCGCCAGACGCTGCTGTTTTCGGCCACCATGCCGAAGGCCATTTCCGAGCTTGCCAGCAACTTCCTGACCGACCCGATCAAGGTCGAGGTCACGCCTCCGGGCAAGGCTGCCGACAAGGTCGAGCAGTACGTGCATTTCGTCGCCGGCAAGAACGACAAGACCGACCTCCTCAAGAAGTCGCTCAACGAGAACCCGGATGGCCGCTCCATCGTTTTCCTGCGCACCAAGCACGGCGCGGAGAAGCTTTACAAACATCTCGAACATATCGGTTTCAAGGTCGCCTCCATTCACGGCAACAAGAGCCAGGGCCAGCGCGAGCGGGCACTGAAGGGCTTCAAGGATGGTGAGATCAAGGTTCTGGTCGCCACCGACGTCGCTGCCCGCGGCATCGATATCCCGGCCGTAACGCACGTCTTCAACTACGACCTGCCGGAAGTGCCTGACGCCTATGTTCACCGCATCGGCCGTACCGCCCGCGCTGGCCGCGACGGCATCGCCATCGCTTTCTGCGCACCGGACGAAACCCGTCTGCTGCACGACATCGAAAAGCTGATGAAGATCGATATTCCGGTTGCATCTGGCGAACGTCCGGCTGGTCTTGCAAGCCCTACACGCCCCAACAACAACCGTGGCGGTCGCAACAACAATGGCGGCCAGCCGCGCGGCCCGCGTGAAGGCGGCCGTCACAACGGCGAATCCCGCCCGTCCCGCAACCACGCGCCGCGTGACGCGGACAACGATCTGGAAGTAACCTCCGACTTCAAGCGCGTGAAGCAGGCTGAAGGCGACGCAGGCCGCCCGTCCGGCCCGCGCAAGCAGCGCCGCCCGGCTCGCAAGCCCGGCGGCAGCGGCGCCAACCGCCACGCACCTGCTGGCGGCAACGGCCAGGAAAAGCGTGCTTCCGGCAACGGCAATCGCGGCCGTAGCCGCTAAGGCATAATCGATGGGCAGAGAGCGTGCGGCGTTGCCGCGCGTTTCTTCTCCCCGAGGGGGAGAAGGTGGCCCGAAGGGTCGGATGAGGGGCGACGTTGCCGTATCTCACCACCCTTGCCCCTCATCCCGCTGCCGCGGACTTCTCCCCCCACGGGAAGAAGAAACAAGCGGAAACCGCTCGCTCATCAAGCCCCGCAAGCCACCAGCCTGCGGGGTTTTTCTTTGCCGTCACCCACCCTGCGCAACCGGCCGACGTCTTGACGGCAAGGTCATGGCCAGCACGCCTGCGATCACGCAGACCAGCCCCACCCACATGGCTGATGTCGGCACTTCCCCCAGAAACACCATGCCGATGGCAACCCCGACCGGCACCCGGAGATAAGCCTGCGAGGTGGTGCCCACCGAGCCCAGCGTCTGCATCAGCCGGAAATAGATCATGAAGGCGAGCGCGGTGGAAAAGACGCTGAGGCACACAAGTGCCGTTAACGATGCCGCCGAAGGCGACAATGTCCAGGGCCGGTCAACGATCAGGCTGACCGGCAACAACAGTACGGCGCCGCAGATCAACGAGCCGGCGGCAGGCATGACAGGATCGAGGCCCTTGAAGTTTTTGCTGAAAATAGCAGCACAGGCATAGGAAAACGCCGCCGTCAGCACTGCAAGCTGGCTCCATATCGTCTCCCCTGCCCCACCAAGCGCTTCCATGCCGATGATGAGGCAAACACCGGTCATGCCGGCAATGGTGCCGAACAGCTTGCGGCCGCTCACCGCCTCATGGCGGATGACAAGCGCGGTGAGAAGGAAGGTGAAGATCGGTGTCGTGGCGTTGAGAATGACGGCAAGCCCGGCATCGATGCTCTGTTCCGCCCAGGCGATCAGCGTGAAGGGTAACACGCTGTTGATGCAGGCCTGAACGAAGAAAAGCCACCACGTTGCGGGATCGCGCGGCAACCGCAGCCCGCGCAGCCGGATGACCACCAGAAGCAGGAGACCGGCAATGAGGGTTCTTGCTGCAATGAAGGTCAAGGGCGGAATGGTCTCCACCCCGATCTTGATGAACGTATAGGATGCGGCCCACAGCGTGGACAGCAGGGCGAGAAACAGCAATTCACGGGCGATGGTGTTCTGAGGTGTCACGGATCAATTTTCCAGCTGCGTTTAGGATGAACCGTTCCTAGCCCGAAAACAAGCATCTATGCTTCGGTGACGACCGAAGTTTCCGCCGCATCAAAACGATGAGGCCCCGCATGGTTCCAGCCATGCGGGGCCTCAATAAAGATCGGTGATGACAGCGGGCGATCAGGCCCGGCGTTCATCCACCGAGAAAGCGCCCGCACCGGCAAACACCAGATACAGGAAGATGAAGCAGAACAGGATGGCGGCATCACCACCATTCAGGGCCGGAAAGAAGCTCTTCGGCCCGTGCGCCATGAAATAAGCGACAGCCATCTGGCCGGACAGGATGAAGGCGACCGGACGTGTGAACAGGCCGACCAGCACAAGAAGGCCGCCAACGGCTTCCAGAAGCGCCGCCACCAGCAGCATCGTCGGCAGAGAGCCGTCCATCTGCGATGCCGGGAAACCAAACAGCTTCTGCGTTCCATGCGAAATGAAAAGCAGCGCCGTCATGATGCGTAGCGCACCGAGTGCCTGCGGGCGATAGCGGGAGAGATTATCTGAAATTGCCATGGTCATGTGTCCCCGTTGAAGTGGTGCGACGCTCGATACAGCGCAATCATGCGTTTATGGATACACGTCTCGAACACCGGAAATCACGTTTCCGATATAGCAGAACTCCCTTAAATACGGCAGAGGGAGCATTCTACACATGGTTGATTTTCCATCATAAAATCCGACCTTCGTGGAAAAAATCAACCCAAGGATACAGGCATTTTCAGGCGCGGCAAAGGCGGAAAAATCCGCCTCTCCGTCAGGCCTGCAGCACCACGACCTTGGATCCGACCGGCACGCGGCTGTAAAGATCGATGATGTCGTGGTTCAGCATGCGGATGCAGCCGCTTGACATGGCGTGGCCGATGGATTGCGGCTGGTTGGTGCCATGCAGGCGGAACATGGTGTCGCTGCCACTGCGATAGAGATAAAGCGCACGCGCGCCGAGCGGGTTGTTGGGGCCACCAGGCATGCCGCCGGCGAATTTCAGATTACGCGGATCACGGCGCATCATGTTTGCGGTCGGAGTCCACGAAGGCCATTCCGACTTGCGGCCGATATAGGCATCGCCCTTCAGCGCAAGCCCCTGGCGACCGACGCCGACGCCGTAACGCATGGCGCGACCATCGCCCATAACGTAATAGAGCCGCCGCGCCGGCGTATCCACCACCACCGTTCCAGCCGGATGGCTGGTGTCATAGGTGACTTCCTGCCGGCGCAGTTCCGGCTTGACCTTATCGAGATGCATGGCGGGAAGCGGAAACTTCTCTTCCGGTTTCGCCGCATAATTGAGCCTCTGCTCGCCAATACCGGTGTGTGCGCAGCCAGCCAGAAACAGCGGCAGTCCGAACAGAACACCACGACGTGAAATAGACATGTAACCCCCGCCAAATCATGTGATTAACGAGAGGTATAATTTTATGGTTAACAAATCTCTAATATGAGGTTGCAGTAATTAACGTACCGCAACCGACGCCGCAGGTTTGCGATTGGCGAGATAAACCCCCGTCACCGCCAGAACCGTGCCGGCAATCATGGCCGGCGTCAGGGTTTCCCCGAAAAGCACGGCGGCTTCCACGGCGGCCAGCGGCGGCACCAGATAGATCAGCGAGGCGGCGCGTGAGACCTGACCGCGCCGTATCAGATAAAGAAGCAGCGCCACCGCACCGATGGAGATGGCGCCCACGGACCAGCCAAGCGTGGCGGCAAGCCCGAGGCTCCAGTCCACATGCCCATCTTCCAGCAAAAGCGCGAAGGGAACGGTGACCAGCAACGCCCCGACATATTGCAATGTCGCCACGGCCATGATGTTTCCGCCATGGACATACTTCTTCTGGTAGAGCGTGCCATAGGTGACCGACACCATGCCCAGCACATTCACCGCCACGGCGTAAAGCGGCACCGACATGCCAAGCACACCAGTCGCCATCACCTTCGGCAGCACGGCGATGGCGATGCCCGCAAAACCGAGCAGCAGACCCGCGCGCTGCAGCGGCGAAATTCTTTCCCCAATCATGAAGCGGGCGGCCACCGCCGTCATCAGCGGCTGCAGGCCGGCGATAATGCCGCCGATCGCGGCCGGCACGCCCTGCCCGATCGCCCACCAGATCATGCCGAGATAAATGCCATGCAGAAACACACCGGAGAGGATCCCCCGCAGGACATCGGCACGCTGCTTCGGCCACGAAATGCCGGAAAACCGGCAGATCGCCCATAATAGCAGACCAGCCAGCAGATAACGCAGACAGAGGAAGGTCAGCGGCCCGGTGTAATGAACGGCATATTTGGCAGTGACCCAGCCGGTCGACCAGAGAAAGACGAAGATGGCCGGAGCCAGACGGTCGAGCGACATGAGCATCTCCTGTGCCGCACGACAATGCCACGGGCGATTGCTGCCGACGGGCGCGATGCGGCGAATTGGTCTTTCTGCGGCCAGGCGCGAACCGGCAAATGATCAGGGCCGGTCAGCAAGGCGCTATCCCCCTCGCCATGAAAGGTCAAAGGTGTTTTTGTGATCACATCTTTCAGATTTTCTGATGCGAAATCCGTGATCTTTCAACCGAAAGCGAAAGAGTAAAATTTGTGCATTCGCCCACGCTGCACACAGGCCGATAGCTCGCTTCGATCCCGCTACAAAGCGCAACCAATCTACCCGTGCTGCATTTATAAGCAAACACCGAAAAAACGCTTCTTTTTTAAAACTCTAGGGCGGTAAAAAATCTTCACGGAGGCCTCCGCATAGTTCTTGCATTGCATTTCTCGTTGTATTCATATGGCAAAAAAGGGGACATCGAAGTTGGCATTTGACGAAATGATAAATGCGGACAACGCGCCGCGAAGCCCATATGAAAACTATAACGAATGGTACAGCCGGCAGGACAGGGCGCACCTGATCCAGAAGTCAAAAGACGCGGAAAACATCTTTCGAAAAACCGGCATTACTTTCGCAGTCTACGGCCATGCCGACAGTTCAGAAAAACTGATCCCCTTCGATATCATCCCGCGCATCATCTCCGGACGTGAGTGGCGCAAACTGGCTCAAGGGATCGAACAGCGCGTTCTCGCCCTCAACGCTTTCCTCGACGACATCTACCACAAGCAGGAAATCATTCGCGCCGGTCGCATCCCCCGGGAGATCATCGAGAAAAACGTCGCCTTCCTGCCGGAAATGATCGGCTTCACCCCACCAGGCGGCGTTTACACCCACATTGTCGGCACGGATATCGTCCGCACCGGCGAAGACCAGTTCTACGTTCTGGAAGACAATGCCCGCACTCCGTCAGGTGTCAGCTACATGCTGGAAAACCGCGAAACGATGATGCAGATGTTCCCGGAACTCTTCCATGAAAACAAGGTGCGGCGGGTCGAGGACTACCCCTATCAGCTGCGCCAGTCGCTCGCCTCGCTGGCACCGCCCGGCTGCACCGACAAGCCGCGTGTCGCCATCCTCACCCCCGGCATCTACAATTCCGCCTATTACGAACATTCCTTCCTCGCCGACATGATGGGCGTCGAACTGGTGGAAGGCTCCGACCTGCGCGTCATGGACGGCAAGGTCAAGATGCGCACCACGCGCGGTTACGAGGCGATCGACGTGCTCTACCGCCGCGTCGATGACGACTTCCTCGATCCCTTGACCTTCCGGTCGGATTCGGCACTTGGCGTGCCCGGCATTATGGATGTCTACCGCGCCGGCAACATCACCATCGCCAATGCCCCCGGCACCGGCATTTCCGACGATAAGGCGATCTATTCCTACATGCCTGAAATCGTCGAATTTTACACCGGTCGCAAACCGCTTCTCGAAAACGTGCCGACCTGGCGCTGTTCAGAGCCGGACAGCCTGAAATATGTGCTCGACAACCTTGCCGAACTGGTCGTCAAGGAAGTCCACGGTTCGGGCGGTTACGGCATGCTGGTCGGCCCCACCGCGTCGAAGAAGGAACGGGCGCTGTTTGCCGAAAAGCTGAAAGCCCGCCCCTCCAACTACATCGCGCAGCCGACGCTGTCGCTCTCCACCGTGCCGATCATGGTCAAGAACGGCATCGCGCCGCGCCATGTCGATCTGCGTCCCTATGTGCTGGTGTCGGACAAGGTGAAGATCATCCCCGGCGGCCTGACCCGCGTCGCCCTCAAGCAGGGTTCGCTGGTGGTCAATTCCAGCCAGGGCGGCGGCACCAAGGATACATGGGTACTGGAGGATTAAGCCATGCTGGGCAGAACGGCAAACGGGCTCTACTGGATGTTCCGGTATATCGAGCGCGCTGAAAACATCGCCCGGCTGATCGATGCGGGCCTGCGCGTTTCACTGACGCGCTCAGGCAGCGGCGATGAGGACTGGGACGGTGTGTTGCAGAGCGCCGGCGTGCACGAGGAATTCCTCGAAACGCGCGAAAAGGTGACGGCGGCCAATGCGATCGACTATCTCCTGCGGGACAAGGCCAATCCTTCCAGCGTCATGTCCTGCATCGAGGCGGGCCGCAACAATGCCCGCATGGTGCGCACGGCGCTGACGCGCGAGACATGGGAAGCCACCAACGAATTCTGGATCGAGCTGAAGAACATCCTCGGCCGCAAGCTCAGCCACGCCGAGCTGCCGCAGACCATCGATGTCATCAAACATCGCGCCGGTCTTGTCCGCGGCGCTTTCCACGGTTCCATGCTGCGCAACGATCTCTATAATTTCTCCCGCATCGGCACCTTCATCGAGCGGGCCGACAACACGGCCCGCATCCTCGACGTCAAATATTACGTGCTGCTGCCGGCCGTGGCGCATGTGGGCTCCTCGCTCGACAATGCGCAATGGGAATCCATCCTGCGCTCGGTCTCGGCGCACCGTTCCTACGGCTGGGTCTATGATGCGGAATACAAGCCGGCCAATATTGCCGACTTCCTCATTCTGAACGGCCGCATGCCGCGCTCGCTTGCCTATTGTTACGAGAAGATCGCCAGCAACCTTAATTACATCGCCGAGGATTACGGCGAGAGGCACAAGGCGCATGATACGGCGGAAAGCATCCGCGACAGCCTGCGCAAGACGACCATCGCCCGTGTCATGGATGAAGGTCTGCACGAGTTTCTGGAGAGATTCGTCAACCGGAACGGCCAACTGGGGCAGGAAATAATGGAAGGCTACCGCTTTTATCTATAAGCGCGTGGACGGGGACAGCTTATGCGTCTGAAAATCACCCATACGACCGAATATGTCTATGACGAGCCGATGCCCTATGCGTTGCAACGGCTGCGCCTGACGCCACAGACCGGCCCGTGCCAGACGGTAGAGAACTGGGATGTCTCGGTCGATGGCGCCACCGTCGAGGTGACCTATGATGACCATTTCGGCAACCGGGTCGCGCTGGTGGAAACGGAAGGCCCGCAAAAGCGAGTGAAGGTGGTGGCGAGCGGCACCGTCAGTACCGAAGACAAGGCGGGCGTGGTGGGTTATCACATCGGCAACGCGCCGCTGTGGCTTTTCCTGCGCGAGACGCCGCTGACCAAGCCGGGCAAACTGGTGCGCGAACTGGTGAAGGTCAGCACGGGCGATACCGAGCTTGAGCGCCTGCACGACCTCATGGAGAAGATCAACAGCAAGGTGGAATACGTGCCGGGTTCGACCGACACCGAAACCACGGCCGAACTGGCATTGGAAGCCGGCAAGGGCGTCTGTCAGGATCATGCCCATATCCTCATTTCCGCCGCCCGGCTGATGGGCCTGCCCGCCCGTTATGTTTCCGGTTATCTGATGATGGAAGACGTGGCGGAACAGACGGCCACCCATGCCTGGGCCGAGGTGCATCTTCAGGGGCTGGGCTGGGTCGGCTTCGACGCCGCCAACAATATCTGCCCCGATGACCGTTACGTGCGCATCTCATCCGGCCTCTGCTACCGCGATTGCGCGCCGATATCAGGCATGCGCATCGGCCCGGCCGGTGAAACCTTGAATGTATCGGTCACCGTGCAGCAGTCACAGAGCCAGAGCCAGTCGCAGAGTTGAGACATGACCGCTAGGGACGACGAGACGATCGGCTTTTATACCGGCCATGCCACCGCCTATACGTCACGGGGGCAGGACCCGGATCGCCCGCAATTGGAGACATTCCTGGCGCGACTGCGAGCCGGCGCGAGCATCCTCGAATTGGGATGCGGCGGCGGACAGGACAGCGAATACATGCTGTCTGCCGGTTTCGATGTTCACCCCACCGATGGAACGCCTGACATCGCAAAGGCAGCGCAAGTCAGGCTTGGCATTCCCGTCAGAACATTGCTGTTCGAAAATATTGAAGATGTGGCGCTTTATGACGGCGTCTGGGCCAATGCCTGCCTGCTGCATGTGCCCCGCCCTGCCCTGCCGGGCATTATCGGCCGCATCCACACGGCGCTCAAACCGGGCGGCGTTTTTTATGCGAGCTTCAAGGCGGGAGAAGCGGAAGGCCGCGACACGTTTGGCCGTTATTACAACTATCCTTCCAAAGCCTGGCTTGAGGAAACCTACGGGCAATTCGCCTGGACGGAAGTGGAGATCGAGGCCCGGCAGGGCAGCGGTTATGACAAGCTTCCCACCGACTGGCTGCATGTGACGGCCACGAAAGCCTGACCCGGCGCGGCAAGTTGGCGGTTGCGAAAGCACCTCTCGACCGTTTAAATCGCGGCATCGATTTGCATGCATGCTCCGGCCTCAACCCGCTCGTGGCAGGCTGGACGGGAGAGGGTTTTGTACAGGATTTCCGACTATCGCGACTGCCAGTCCCATGGCCCCACCATCGCGGACCGCGTCTGGACGGCATGGTGGCAGGATAGCGGCCTCAAGGTCGGGGACGTCGCCGAGCACCTGCAGGACATGACCAACCCCCATAACCTGCCCACCGGCTTCGTCGCCCATGATGGCGATGATTATGTCGGCTCCGCCTTCCTTATCCATTGCGATCTGGAGGAGCGCCCGCAATATCTGCCATGGGTCGCCGCTCTCTGGGTAGAAGAAGGCAGGCGGCGCTCGGGCGTTGCCCGCGCCCTGATGCAGGCCGCAACGCAAAGGGCCGCCGAACTCGGTCATGAGACCAGCTATCTCTGCTGCCAGTGCGATCTCGAAACCTATTACATCAATTGCGGCTGGACCGTTCTGGAACGCGGCGTCGGCAAACACGATCTGACAGTGCTGACTTTCAGCACCAAAACATAGGCCGCCCGACACATCCCGTGCCGGACAGCCCATGCACTACCGGAGGAAACCATGCGACCGCCAGCCGCCCTGATGGAAACCGCGATCTACGCGGATGATCTCGACGCCGCCGAGGCCTTTTACCGCGATGTTTTCGGACTGGAGATGGTGCGCAAACTGCCCGGGCAGTTCATCTTCTTCAAGTGCGGACAACAGATGCTGCTGATTTTCGATCCGCAGCAATCCGGCAGGGCCGCCCTCGATAATCCCATCCCGCGCCACGGGGCAGTCGGACAAGGCCACTTCTGCTTTTACGCAAAGGATAAATCGGAAGTGGACGGCTGGAAGTCCCGCTTCGAAGAACTTGGAATTCCCGTTGAACACTATCATCGCTGGCCGAATGACAGCTATTCCGTCTATATCCGCGATCCCGCGGGGAATTCGGTAGAGGTCGGGGAAGGCAGGCTGTGGGGGTTCGAGTGAAGTCCGGACCACCTGTCACACAACGGTCGAGAAAGAAACGGCGATCCCCTCCTCCGTCATCCTCGGGCTTGTCCCGGGGATCTAACCACGTCGCGTAAGATCAATCGCTTGCAGATCCTCGGGACAAGCCCGAGGATGACGTCGAGGGGGAGTGACGCAGGGCGCCCCACCCTCGACCATTGTCATACGCAGTCCGTCAGATCAGATCTGCCGAACCACGATCTCTTCTTCCGACTCCACCGCCAGCGGGTTCTTCAGTGGCAGGCCGAAACCGGCGGCCTCGATTTCGAACACGTCGCCCGCTTCCGGCTTGATGCCTTCCGCGAAGGAGAGCGTTGCCGTGCCGAACATGTGCACATGCACATCACCAGGCGCGCGGAACAGGCCATATTTGAAGTGGTGATATTCAAGGTTCGCAAAGGTATGGGACATGTTGTCCTCACCCGAAACGAACGGCTTTTCGAAGATCACCTTGTCGCCGCGACGGATGCGCGAGGTGCCGCGAATATCAGAAGGCGCCGCGCCGACGCGGATTTCCGGGCCGAAGCTGGCCGGGCGCAGCTTGGAATGGGCGAGGTAGAGGTAGTTGACCCGTTCGGTGACGTGGTCGGAAAACTCGTTCGAGACGGCAAAGCCGATACGCACAGCCTCACCCTTGTCGGAAATCACATAGATGCCGGCCATCTCAGGCTCTTCGCCACCATCGAGCGCGAAGGACGGAGAGGTGAGCGCCGCACCCGGGGCCGCCGCCACATGGCCGTTGCCCTTGTAGAACCACTCGGGCTGAACGCCCTTTTCGCCGGCCTTCGGCTTGCCGTTTTCCAGACCCATGCGGAACATTTTCATGGAATCCGTCAGGCTTTCTTCGGCGGCTTCCGTGGTCTTCTTGTGCATGCTGTCACGGGTCGCGGCAGAGCCGAGATGGGTAAGACCAGTGCCGGTCAGATGCAGATGCGCCGGATCGGGATGGGTGATCGGCGGCAGGAAACGGCCTTCGGCATAGGCCTTGTCGAGATCGACGGCATCGCCCAGACCATGGGCGGAAATGACATCGGCGAGGCTCTTGCCGCCATTGGCGGCTTCCATGGCGAGCGCATAAACCGAGGCTGCACCCTTGACGGCGCGCGCCTGCCCGCCGTCTTCGCGAACCGCGACGGTGATGTTGCCACTGGCATCTTTGATCTGTGAAATGAGCACGGGATTTCCTTCCTCAGGCGCAATGCGCCTTGTCTCTTCTACGCGGTGCATTGCACCTGCATCTTATGAAAGTGGCCGGAAACCGGCCACTTTTTTGACTGCGATAGGAGTTGGGCCGATCAGCCCTTGTTCTTGTTGTAGACGTCGAAGAACACGGCGGCGAGCAGCACGAGTCCCTTGACCATCTGCTGGAAGTCGATTCCGAGACCGACGATCGACATGCCGTTATTCATGACGCCCATGATGAACGCGCCGATAACAGCACCGGTGATCTTGCCAACGCCGCCGGAGGCCGAAGCACCGCCGATGAAGCAAGCTGCAATCACGTCAAGCTCGAAGCCCACGCCTGCCTTCGGCGTTGCCGAGTTGAGGCGGGTCGCGATGATCATGCCGGCAAGACCGGCCAGCACGCCCATGTTGACGAAGGTGAGGAAGCTCAGGCGTTCGGTGTTGATACCGGAAAGCTTGGTCGCCTTCTCATTGCCGCCCATGGCGTAGACACGGCGACCGATGGTCGTGCGGCGCGTCACGAAGCTGTAAAGCGCGATAAGAACCAGCATCACGATCAGAACGTTCGGCAGGCCACGATAGGTCGACAGCTGGTAACCCAGGAACAGGATAGCGCCAGAGATCAGCAGATTCTGCACGATGAAGAAACCGAACGGCTCCACGTCGATGCCATGCTTCACGTTCACCACGCGACGGCGCCATGCCAGATAGAACAGCGCGACCGTAATCAGCACCGTCAGGATCATCGATGTGGTGTTCAGACCTTCGATGCCGCCGATATCGGGCAGGAAGCCGGTGCTGATGACCTGGAAATCGGTCGGGAACGGGCCGATATTCTTACCGCCGAGCACGAAAAGCGTCAGGCCGCGAAACACCAGCATGCCCGCCAGCGTCACGATGAACGACGGAATGCGGTGATAGGCGATCCAGTAACCCTGGGCAGCACCGATGATGCCGCCGATGACGAGACAAATCAGCGCCGCCAGAAACGGGTTCATGCCCCACTGCACGGTCAATATAGCCGCGATCGCGCCGACGAAGGCGACGATGGAACCGACCGAAAGGTCGATATGCCCGGCCACGATGACGAGCAGCATGCCAAGCGCCATGATGACGATGAACGAGTTCTGCAGAATGAGGTTGGTCAGGTTCACAGGGCGGAACAGGATGCCGCCGGTGTAGAACTGGAAGAAAACCATGATGGCGACGAGCGCGATCAGCATGCCGTATTCGCGGATATTGGAGCGAATATACGACCCGACCGAGATGACGTTGCTTTCTTCGTTTGTGGTGTTTGCCGAACTCATGAGTTCTTCTCCCCTGAGCGCATGATAGCGCGCATGATGCTTTCCTGGCTCGCCTCTCCCTTCGGCAATTCAGCGACGATGCGGCCTTCGTTCATGACGTAGATGCGGTCGCAATTGCCGAGCAGTTCGGGCATTTCCGATGAGATCATCAGAACGCCTTTACCATCGGCAGCGAGCTGGTTGATGATGGTGTAGATTTCGTATTTTGCGCCAACGTCGATGCCGCGTGTCGGTTCATCGAGGATCAGCACATCAGGGTTGGAGAACAGCCACTTGGAGAGCACAACCTTCTGCTGGTTGCCGCCCGAAAGATTGACCGTTTCCTGGAAGATGCCCGATGACCGAATGCGAAGACGCGTGCGGAAATCGCTCGCCACCTTCATTTCCTTGATGTCGTCGATGATGCTGGCCTTCGACACGCCGGCGAGATTTGCCAGCGTGGTATTGTGCAGGATGTTGTCGTTGAGCACGAGACCGAGATGTTTGCGGTCTTCGGTCACATAAGCGAGACCGGCGTCGATCGCCTTGCGCACGGTGCTGACATCGACAGGCTTGCCATCGATCAGCACGTCGCCGGTGATCCTGTGGCCATAGGACTTGCCGAACACGCTCATCGCGAACTCGGTGCGCCCTGCCCCCATCAGCCCGGCGATGCCGACGACTTCGCCCTTGCGCACGGTGACGTTGATGTCGTGCAGGACCTGGCGGTCGCGGTGCTGCTGGTGATAGGCGTTCCAGTTCTTGACTTCGAGAATGGTCTCGCCGATCGGCACATTACGCGGCGGATAACGATCTTCGAGATCGCGTCCCACCATGTTGCGGATGATGACATCCTCGCTGATTTCTTCCTCATGACAGTCAAGCGTCTTCACCGTCATGCCGTCGCGCAGCACGGTGATCTGGTCGGCCACCTTGCGCACTTCGTTCAGCTTGTGGGTGATGATGATAGACGTCATGCCCTGATTGCGGAATTCCATCAGGAGGTTGAGCAGCGCCTCGGAATCGCTCTCGTTGAGAGAAGCCGTCGGCTCGTCGAGGATGAGCAGCTTCACGCTCTTCGACAGTGCCTTGGCGATTTCGACCAGCTGCTGCTTGCCGACGCCGATATCGGTGATCAGCGTCTCGGGCGATTCCTTCAGACCCACCTTCTTCAGGAGTTCGCGGGTACGGTTGAAGGTCTGCTGCCAGCTGATGACGCCGTTCGAAGCGACTTCGTTGCCAAGGAAGATGTTTTCCGCAATCGACAGGAGCGGCACGAGTGCAAGCTCCTGGTGAATGATGATGATACCAATATCTTCACTGTCGTTGATGGCGCGAAAATTCCGCACTGCGCCTTCATAGTGGATTTCGCCCTCATAGGTGCCGGCGGGGTAAACACCGGAAAGGACCTTCATCAAGGTCGACTTCCCCGCGCCGTTCTCACCGACGAGTGCGTGGATCTCACCCTCTTTCACCTTGAGGTTGACGTTCTCAAGCGCTTTCACGCCCGGAAACGTCTTGGTGATGTTCCGCATTTCGAGAATGGTATTGGCCATATCGCAATCCAGCGCCCGATTAATTCCGGCGTTTTTATTTTTATGGAAAAACGGGGATGACGCCAAGCCATCCCCGCATGTGTCTTCAGCTTATTTCAGCTGGTCTTCCTTGTAGTAACCGCCGTCAACGAGAACCTGCTTGTAGTTCTCCTTGGTCACTGCAACCGGCTTCAGCAGGTAGGACGGAACAACCTTGACGCCATTTTCATAGGTCTTGGTGTCGTTCACTTCCGGTTCCTTGCCTTCCATGACAGCGTTGACCATGTTCACGGTCACCTTGGCGAGTTCGCGGGTGTCCTTGAAGATGGTGGAGTACTGCTCGCCGGCAATGATCGACTTGACGGAAGGAACTTCAGCGTCCTGACCGGAAACGACCGGCAGCGGCTGGTCCTTCGTGCCATAACCAACGCCCTTCAGCGAGGAAATGATGCCGATGGAAAGACCATCGTAAGGCGACAGAACGGCGTCAACCTTGGCGTCGGTGTAATAAGCCGACAGGAGGTTGTCCATACGGGCCTGGGCCGTTGCCGGATCCCAACGCAGCGTGCCGACCTTGTCCATGCCCATCTGACCGGACTTCACGACCAGCTTGCCGCTGTCGATGTAAGGCTTCAGGACCGACATTGCGCCGTCATAGAAGAAGAAGGCGTTGTTGTCGTCAGGCGAACCGCCAAAGAGTTCGATGTTGAACGGACCCTTGCCATCCTTCAGGCCGAGCTTGTCAACTATCGAAGTTGCCTGCAGAACGCCAACCTGGAAGTTGTCGAAGGTTGCGTAGTAGCTGACGTCGCCGCTGTTGCGGATGAGGCGGTCATAAGCGATGACCTTGATGCCCTGCTCGCCGGCCTGCTTCAGAACGTCCGACAGCGTCGTGCCGTCGATCGACGCGATCACGAGGACCTTGACGCCCTTGGTGACCATGTTTTCGATCTGGGACAGCTGGTTCGGAATATCGTCGTCAGCATATTGCAGATCGGTCTTGTAACCGGCTTCCTGCAGCTGCTTCACGATGTTGTTGCCGTCGTCGATCCAGCGTGCGGACGACTTGGTCGGCATCGCGATACCGACAGAACCCTTGTCCTGTGCGAAAGCCGGCGCTGCGAAAGACGCAGCACCGATGGCACAAGCTGCCATCAGCGAAATAATGGACTTCATTAACTCTCTCCCTTGAGCCTTCTCTGGAGCCCGCATGCTGCGGTGCACCATGAAATTCATGCCGTCACAAGTAAGGAGCCGCGCTGCGCTCGCTCCATTTCGCAGTTGCGAAAAGAAACAGCTGCCGCTCCTCCCCGGCATTCCGCAAATTGTTCTGAATCCATATAACTGTCAAATAGAATAAATCAGTTTCCATATATCAATTATGATATATTAAATCGATACAAAAACCGATGAGGGGTATAAAACGACGAATGAACAACCAAAAAGTGTATGAGCAGGCGCAAACAACAGAGGCTCTTTTCGTCTTTGAAGACAACCCTCTGCTGCGGGCCGGATTAAAGATGAGCCACCTGCGCATGCTGGTCATGATCGAGGAGCACGGACAGGTCAGCGCGGCGGCGGCCGCCATGAACATGACGCAGCCCGCAGCCTCGCGCATGCTCTCGGAAATGGAAGCAATCGTCAAATCACCGCTTTGTCAGAGAGCCTCGCGCGGCGTGGTGCTGACGAAATTCGGCGAGGCGCTGGCGCGCCGGGCGCGCACCATATTGCTGGAACTGCGCGAAGCGAGCCGCGAGCTCAATCAGATGAAGTCGGGCAGCGGCGGTTCGGTCTATATCGGCGCCGTCACCGCACCAGCGATCAGCCTCGTCGTTCCCGCCATCAGGCGCGCCATGGACACCTATCCCGGCATCGAAATCAACGTACAGGTGGAGAGCAGCAATGTGCTCGCCCGCGAACTGCTGGCGGCGCGTCACGATTTCATCATCGGCCGCATTCCCGATGACTTCGATCCCGGCCTCTTTTCCATCCACGAAATCGGCATAGAGCGCGCCTGTCTGGTGGTGCGCGAAGGCCACCCGCTGCTGCGCGGCGAGCCCGTGACCCTGCAGGATCTCTCCGGTTACGACTGGGTCTTCCAGCCACCCGGCGCGCTTCTGCGCAGAACGATGGAGGATGTCTTCCTCACCCATGGCGTCGCCATGCCGCGCAACGTCATCAACACGCCATCCGTGGTTCTCACCCTTGCTCTCGTCTGCAATACCGACGCCATCGCCCCCATCGCGCAGGACATGGCCGAATTCGTTGCCGGACAGCAGGCGGATATCGGCCGAACCCGCATTTTGTCGACGGATTTCGAACTCGTGGTCAAGCCTTACAGCATCATCACCACCAAGGGCCGGGTGCTGCCGCCCAGCGCCCGCCTGCTTTACGATCTGGTGCTGGATGAAAGCCGCAAGCTGACCAACACCTGACGACGGCAAGCCCGACACCACCTTCATCCTTTATAGAAGCCCGATCATTGAGGCCGGCGCAGGGAACAGCCGCATGCTCTTCGGACAATCCGTCTTCCAGTCGGTCGTCGAAAGACTGAAACAGGAGAAAGAAGAAGAAGAAGCGGAGGCTTCACCGCCCGCCGGCCACCGCATTGCCGGTTTCAGCTCGGGTTTCGTCGTCGATACCCATATCGAAGCGCCGCAGCCGGCAAACGGCAATCTCGATGCCTATCTCGCCTTCCTGGCCGACCCCGCGCCACCGCCGGAACCTCAACCGGAGCCCGAACCGGAACCGATGCCGGCCCATCTCGAAAAAACCGCGCTTGCCGATGTGTCCGCGGAACTGGCGATCCAGGAAACTGACACGGCCGCAACCCTTGCTGAAAAACGCCGGGCTTTCGCACGGCTCAATCATCCCGATGGGGTGAAACCGCAATTCCGGCACAATGCCACTCTGCGCATGACGGCCGCGAATCTGCTGATCGACCAGGCGCTTCGCATGCTGCGGACCCGGGAGCATTTCCGCTGAAACCGGGTGGTGAGATTAATACGGGAAATGCTTCAAACCGAAAATGAGGCCGCTTCAGCCCGCATCGTTCTTATCGGCAGGCGCGCTTTCGGCGGCAGGCTCCCCCGCTCCATCCTTGGACACAGCGGCATTGCTCGCGGGTTTGAACTTCAGCAGCAATTCATAAGCCGCATAAGCGCCGATGCCACCGACGATGGTTCCCCAGAAAAACTCGCGATTGACGAATTCGATGACGGCCCATGCGGCGCAAAAGCCGACGATGAGCAACCGGACCCATAGCGGGCGATAAAGCGGGTGACTCGTATCGATATTCAGCATGGCGTTCCGGTCTCCGGCCTTTCCAGTCAATCGCATGGTAGCGGCTCTCGTGCCGCAGGGCGCGAAGATATCCATGCGTCTTGGCGGTTTCACAGGCAAATTGCAACGCAATTCAGCCCGCGGCCAATCAGACTGCCGTGAAAAACCGGAACGGGAGATTGTCACCGCAGCCGCGGTCGATGGGAAAACGGCACCATGGACGCTGCACGCGCCTCTTGCGGACGCGAGGATCTTCGATTGCCGTCAGCCTCTTCGATTTTCAGTCGCGCAGGCGTCCCAGCAGGGCCAGAAGCTGATCGCGGGCCTTCTTGCCGCCGATCCTGTCGATCAGCTTTTCCTCGCGGTCCCGCCATGTATTGGAAAGCCGGTCGAGCAGGCTGCTGCCCTCGTCCGTCATGTCGAGGAAATGAACGCGCCTGTCCTCTTCCGACTTGCGGCGGACGAGCAGCCCCTTCTCTTCCATGCTGTCGACGATCGCGACGAAATTGGCGCGCTGAATGCCGAGCGCTTCCGCCACATCGCTCTGTTTCAGCCCCGGATTACCGCCGACGATGACGAGAACGGAAAAATCAGCCGGCCGCAAACCCTGCTCGGCCAGCACATCGGCAAAACCGTTTGCCACGGCAAGTTGCGAGTGCCGCAAATGATAGCTGATCGCAGTCGTCAGCAACCCATAGTCGATTGCCGTATTATGCGCGGCTTCCGCGCTGCCGCTTTCGCTCTTTTCCGTCCGCGGCCCGTTGCTATGTGCCAGTCGCAAAGCCATCCGATCCCCCGCCTGATTCGTTCCCTTACCTTGTCGAAGTTATAACCGACAACGCTGCGAAACTGTATCCCAAATAAATGTAGATGATACTAATATTGTATAATAATTTGACAGTTAAACGCCGGAGAAGCAAGTCGGAACCCGAATTCAGCACCCGACGAACGGAAAAAGTATGACTATTTACCCGCCAATTTTCAGGGGGTAAAATCGTCTCCGGGACCGAGATTGAAGGGCATTGCCACGATCCGACCGCCCCTTCACAAAAGTGACAAAACAGCAGACGGACAGGGCAATAAGATACTACTTATAAGAGAAAATCGATTACGGTAAAAAAGCAATACGTCAAACGACGCATCACCCGCATTGCCGCGGAAAAAATCCGCGACCACTCCGCAAAAGGCCACCACACCCGCCCCCGCCCGAAAACAGGCAAGGTTTCGCAAATCTTTGATTTTTAGACATTGATGCAAAAACAAAGCTGGGGTATGAACCAACCGCTGCACGCGATTCAAGCGTGACCGCTGCACCCGTAGCTCAGCTGGATAGAGTGTTGGATTCCGATTCCAAAGGTCACAGGTTCGAATCCTGTCGGGTGCGCCATTTTACTCAACTAAATTATTGTTTTTATTGGCACATCAGGTGATTTCATGACCTATGCAGTACAAAGGAAGGTACAAATTGCAAAGAATTTCAAGGGAGCTCGCAAACCTCTACCGCAATGACACAGGAACCTACGTATTCCGAAAAGCCATCCCCGAAAAATATCGTAAGCTCGCGGGGAGACGTGAATTCAAGATGTCCCTCCGCACCAAAGAACTCACCGTTGCGGTTAGTAGGTATGAGGCTGCAAAGAAAGCCGCAGACGTTGAGCTGACACGGCTCACACAAGGCATTGCGTCGGAAAAGGTACTGAGTTTTGAAGATGCATCCAATCTTGCGAACTCTCAGGGCCGAGAACTGATTGATCTTGCGACTCTCCTGAAACATCCGCCGGCGTTTATCGAGACCGTCGCAAAATGGGACGTCGTCCCCAACAAAAACCCACGAACGTTTTCCTCACTATTCAATGCTGGCGGCAACGATATCATGCTTTCAGGCCTAGTAAGCTGTTACTGTTGATTTCCACTGAGAGCTGACCCGGCGTTTCCACCGAGAAGTGACCCGCCTTTAGGTATCGTTTGTGGTGGTCGTAGTGGTCAAGGTCCTGCGTTTCTCCTTCGTCGGTTTGGGTTCATGAGCCGAACTGTTCTTGAAGCGGAAGCTGTCGTTTCCGGTCTCGAGGATGTGGCAATGATGAGTAAGGCGATCGAGCAGCGCGGTGGTCATCTTCGCATCACCGAAGACGCTGGCCCATTCGCTGAAGCTGAGGTTGGTCGTGATGATAACGCTGGTGCGCTCGTAAAGCTTGCTCAGCAGATGGAAGAGCAGTGCACCACCTGAGGCGCTGAACGGCAGGTATCCCAGCTCGTCGAGGATGACGAGATCGGAATGGACGAGGCGATTGGCGATCTGTCCCGAACGACCTTGGGCCTTCTCCTGCTCCAGCGCATTGACCAACTCGACGGTGGAGAAGAACCGGACCCGTTTGTGATGATGCTCGATGGCCTGGACGCCGATCGCGGTTGCGATATGCGTCTTGCCCGTGCCGGGACCACCGACCAGAACGATGTTGTTTGCGTCATCGAGGAAGTCGCAGCGATGAAGCTGTTGCACGAGCGCCTCGTTGATCTCGCTGCTGGCAAAGTCGAAGCCATTCAGATCACGGTAAGCGGGGAAGCGTGCCGTCTTGAGCTGATATGCCGTCGATCGGACCTCTCGTTCGGCCGTTTCCGCCTTGAGAAGCTGGGACAGGATTGGAATGGCAGCCTCGAACGCCGGCGATCCCTGTTCGGTCAGATCACCGACGGCGTGGGCCATTCCGTGCATCTTCAGTTGCCGCAGCATGATGACGATCGCGCCGCTTGCCGGGTTATGACGCATGGCGAACCTCCGTCTTTCTCAAGGTATCGTATCGTTCGACATTGGCCTTGGGCTCGTTGGTGAGCGTCAGGGCCTGAGGTGCGTCGAGGGTCGGCGGCGTGAAGGTTTTTCCGTCGACGAGGCGATGCAGCAGGTTCAGGACATGCGTCTTCGTCGGAACACCGGACTTTAGCGCCATGTCGACGGCCGAGAGCACTGCCTGCTCGTCGTGCTGAAGAACGAGTGCCAGGATATCGACCATCTCGCGGTCGCCACCTGGCTTCTTGAGCAGATATTGTTGCAAGGTCCGGAATGCATCGGGAAGCTCGACGAATGGAGCGCCGTTGCGAAGCGCCCCTGGCTTTCGCTGCACCACCGCCAGATAATGCCGCCAGTCATAAATGGTTTGGCCCGGTCGATCATGCGAGCGATCAATGATGCGACGGTGCTCACAAACGATTTGGCCTTCCGCGGCAACAACAACACGATCCGGATAGACCCGCAGGCTCACCGGTCGATTAGCAAAGGATGCCGGAACGCTGTAGCGGTTACGCTCCAGATGCACGAGGCAGGTAGGTGTGACCCGCTTCGTGTATTCGACAAACCCGTCGAACGGCCTGGAAACGGGCATGAGGGCTGGAACTTCCTCAGCCCAGATGTCGGCGATAGTGCCACGCATCTGGCCATGTGGCGTCTTGTCCCAGAACTCCTTGCACCGAAGCTCAAGCCAATCATTCAGGGCTTCCAATGATGGAAAGCGAGGGATCGGTTGAAAGAAGCGATGACGGGCATCCTGAACGTTCTTCTCGACCTGTCCCTTTTCCCATCCGGACGCTGGATTGCAGAACTCGGGCTCGAACACGTAGTGACTGGCCATTGCCATGAAGCGCACGTTGACGTCTCGCTCTTTGCCACGGCCGACCTTGTCGATCGCTGTGCGCATGTTGTCGTAGATGCCGCGGCCAGGGATGCCACCGAAGACGCGGAACGCGTGATTATGGGCATCGAACAACATCTCATGCGTCTGCAGCAGATAGGCCCGGACGATGAAGGCGCGGCTGTAGCTCAGCTTCGTATGGGCGATCTGCAACTTGGTGCGCTCATTGCCGATGATCGCCCAGTCTTCCGACCAGTCGAACTGGAAAGCCTCTCCGGGCTCGAATGCCAGCGGCACAAATGTCCCACGGCCCGTCGTTTGCAATTCTCTCTGCCGATCATCACGCCATTCCCGAGCGAATGCCGCAACGCGGTTATAGGAGCCCTCATAGCCGATGCTCATAAGATCGGCATGCAACTGCTTCATCGTCCGCTTCTGCTTGCGGCCTTTCTTGGATTCTGTCTTCAGCCAGGCCGACAGTCGATCCGCAAACGGATCAAGCTTGCTCGGCCGCTCCGGGACGTTGAACTTCGGCTCCACGCCGTTGGCGCGCAGGTATTTGCGGATGGTATTCCGGGACAAGCCAGTCCTGCGGCAAATCTCCCGGATTGAGAGATGGTCTCGAAAATGCCAGCGTCGGATCACGCTCAGTAACGCCATGTCGATCACTCCAGAGCCCCCACTGAAAACATGCGAGGGACGGTTGAAACATGGGTCAATTCTCAATGGAAATATCGGGCTGCGCCGGGTCAGCTCTCAGTGGAAATCAACAATTTTGGTATTTCCAGCCCAGTAGAAACGCCCAGCCGTTCTTTCCGAGAAAGGCGGTCTTAACGTTGCCAAGCTCAATGATCGCTTCTTCACGGGGCTGAAGGTCCCGATCATTCCTGTTGTCAATGGCTTCGCCGTCCACAAACGAGCCGGGAATGAAGAAAACTGGGACCGGATTGCCGGTGTCATTATTGACTGCGATCGAGACACGCGTGTCAGAGAGCTTGATGTTCGACATCATGCTAATCCTCTTCAGATCGTCCTGAAGTTTCGCGTATTTCTGCGGATCGAACCGCAGTGATATAGGATCGACATTCTCATCAGGTCTTTTGCCAGCCTGAAGCTCGATCAGATATTTGATGGGCGCGTCTTCACGCTCAGGGACAGCCAGTCGTGTTGTTGCCTTGATCGACATGCGACCATTCATGCTTGCTGCGATTTTCTCGCATCCAAGCAAAGTAGCCTTCTCAAAATGAGCTGCCACGGCCTCTAGAATCTTTTGGCCGGAGGACTTTTGGCATTCCTGCTCTATGCTCGTTTCGTAGACGTCGATTTTGATTTCGACCGGTATTTCAGCCGGTGCCGCTGATGAAAGAAGCTGTTGAACGTCTCGCAAATAGACTGTGGCTGAAACCTTCTGCTCACAGCCAGCCAATGCAACTGCGACCAAGCAGAAGCTCGATAATTTTCTGATCAAATTTTATCCCCTTACCCCAATATCAAGACGCGAAATCAAGCCCGAGCTCTGAACGAACTCAGACAATTATAGATTTAGAGTCCTATATAACCACGTTTATTATAACGTGGTGCGGAGAATGCCAAGGTGGTTTTTTACGACCATGGATATTCAAGAAACCTTCGCGCTAAATCTCCGCAGAATCCGGGTTGCAAAGCAGATCTCACAGGACGAGCTCGCGCTCACGTCAGGCGTAGAGCGTTCGTACGTGGGCTATGTTGAGAGGGCCGCAAAGAACCCCACAATCAAGACCGTAGAGAAGCTCGCCATCGCGCTTGGATGCAAGGTGTCCGAGCTCTTCGAAGAGATTGCAGAAGGTGGGGAAAAATCGATCACGACGCTTCCTCGTGGCCGGAAAAGCAAATAGCCCTCAGAAGTCCTTCTTGATTCCCGACTGCCCTGCGAATTTCGAAAGATAGCTATCTACGCCAGCCGAGATGAGCGGCGTTATGCGGCTGCATCCCCCGGAAAATCGAACACGATCAGTAGGCTCAATAGGCATGGTTTTGTAGAGCTGGAAAAGCTTGTAATCGGCATCCTTTTCCATCTTTTTTGTCGCCTTATCCCATAGCGACTGGATATCGATGCCTTGGCTTCCGGCAAAGTTATCCATTTCCTTCATTCTGGTTTTGGCACTGTTAAGGCCGAAACTGCCGGAATAGCTTAGGTCGCAGATGGCCTTCGCGAGGATATAGGTTTCGTAAACCGTCGATATGTATTCGGCAGCTTCATCATGGGGCTGCTGTGACGATGACGATGCGCGCGGATCAGGTTTAACATCCGCAACCCGTTCTGTCGGCTTCGTAGGAGGCTCTACAGGCGTAGTTTCAATGCTCGCGACCTGATCCAGTCCGTAGCGGCAAATACCATTCCAAAGCGCTTGAGAACGGCTGACAAGCTCGGCAGGCACATCGCCGTTCAGTTCTTCTGCCAAATCGCTGCCAACTCCCACAAGAGCTTTCTTGTCGGTCCAATAGACTGTGCCATTATCGGCATCACAGTACAGGAGTACCCGCTCGGCATCGACTTTCGCTTCGACCAAATTCGACAGGCTTTCTTTGCGATCCAGCCGCTTCACCGGAATGCGGAACAAACTTCCATCGAAAGAAATGGAAACCTGATCAGGCAGTTTTTCAAGCGTCGGAGAAGGCGCGGCACGCTTTGATATTTTGGCGAACTCTTTCTGGCAAACGGCCTGCCACAGTTCCCATGTGAACTTTTCTGCGCTGCTTGGAGTCTGTTTAACCCGGATAGCGTGGTTGACATTCGCATCATCCAAAATCTGCGCATTTTGACGATTGCAGTTGACCACGAAATCGCGGATTTCGATCTCGCCAAAATTATTCGAGATGCGGACGGTCGCCATCACGTTTTGCTCAATAGACGTCTTTTGCGTCCCGGTCAGAAACATATCAGCATAGTGGCTCGAACGGCCTTCACTGGAAAAGTATTGAGCCTCTGCGGCCCGAGGTGTGCTCATACCGAAAAGAGCTACACCCGTCGTGAGCAAAACCTTATTTGCAGCGTTCATAGATGCCGGCTCCCTCAACATTGATCCGATCATTGCCGATGGGCGTAATTTTCAATGTATCCCGAACCGTTTCCCCTTCGGTCTCGCAGAGGATCTGAAGGACATGCGTGTCCTTCTGCTTGCTTTGACGTGTGATCTCGCAAGCGCCTTCATACCGAGCGATCTGCTTTTTGCCAATTTTGAGAAAGTCTTCAGTGCTTTCCTCTTTTACGGCAGCGCAGCTTTCAGCGTGTTTTCCACGCCATAAACCGATGATGGGCGCTTCATTTGCTTGAGTGTTGATAGGAAGGAATATGGCGAGCAGAAAAGTTGGCAGGAGATGTCTGGATAGACGATTCATGATGGCACCAGATTATTTAAAGCGAAAATAGCATTATAATATGTGGTTTTTAAAAACCATATTAAAATGCAAAATCTTATCTTCTGATTTGCTTCACCAGTTAAATAGGTCTTTATCCCGTGCGTGGAATGCCAGTTTAGGCGTACGCGTTAATCTCACGGCTCTTTTTTATATCTAGGGATATTGGATCGCTCCCAATTATCAGACCCTTGCGCCTCAGCTCGGCTAGCGAAGAGTCAAAAGTTGCAACATTGCGGCAAAAATGGTTTCGAAGAGTAGCAATGCTGATAGCCTTCTTGCCCCAATATTCACGGCGCTTCAGCGTAAACAATATTCGACGGGCTCCAACATCCAGTTCACTCCGCTTCGCCCACCCAATGATAGATGCCTCCATTGTTTCAAGTGCTTCATTGTGATGGTCGATACCGAAATAGTGGCTATGAGTCTGCGGCACGGTTGAAATATCCGAGGTGCCTATCAACACAACCTCGTAGTTCTCTTCTTCCGGAAACTGAGATTCATAACGAGTGTAAGCCGCTATTGCCTCGTCCGTATTTCTCCCAACCACGTCCCAAAGGACGAAATTCCCATCATTCCAGTCAAACACCAAGATCCAATTGTTCAGTTGCTCTCGATTATGCCCTTCACGTTCCGACATCGTACGGACAATGTCGGAATTGACATGACCACCAATGTTCTTACCTCCTGTCGTACTCGCGATGATTAGCTCGGCAGCCTGCCTTTTTTGCTGAAGCTCAATTTCCGCTATACTCTCGACAGCCTGATTTGTTTCAATTGAATGAAGAGCGTTTGAAAACGATTTGAAATAACCGATAACAACTGGATCGCCTTCTTTTTCTTTTAGTCTCTGTCCGTAGATCACTGACGTCCGCTCTATGCTTTCGGACCAATAGTGTTGGATACGGCTACGTAGCTGAAGTTCAATCTTCACCCCAGAAATTTCAAGAATAATATGGAAAGCTCGGTAGCCTGTGTCGTCCCTCCCTAAATCACGGTAATCGGTTTCTCGAACAATAGAGGCGAACGTTGAGTGATTGATTTTGTCGCGAATAAACGATCGCAGAGAGTCAACATCCGAATTCTTATCTACAATGATCCTACAGCCGCCAATGTCTTGTAACTGGGTTAGTCGGACACTCAATCTACGCAATTTTCTTAGTATCTGAGGCCGACGCTTTAGGCGTTGCGCAATGAAGTATCCTTGGTCATACGATTGGAGCCACTCTTGAATCTCCAAGGTAAATCTCGTCAAAGGCTCAAGATGTTGCTTTCTATAATCCTCAAATACATACTCCAGCTCAAGAGTTACTTCATCAAAATCCCTGCCAGAAATACTTAAGACGCTTCCCGCTTTGTCTATTTTCGACTTAGATACCATTTGATCCCCCAGCAACCTTTCGATTGCCTCTCATAAATTTAGAGGACGTCGAAACGTATTGGTCACCACTTCGTTAAGAGCAAAATTCCATCATCACAAGTTGTAGATGTCAACATATTTGGTGTTCGCGGTTGAAATTCGTATCGTCAACAAATTCGTTAATTCAGCTCGTTCACCTTCAAAAGCTCATGCCTCTTTTTGCAAATTAAAAGCCGATAGCTGCTCCCACTTAGTTGACCAGCCGGCATTTGCTCGGCATCCGTTCTCACGGACTTTCTACGGTACAAAGCTAAGTACAAAATTGGTCGCACACCAAGGGAAAGACAATTGATTTTAAAAGGTAATTTAGCTTATACTCAGCCAATCGAATGATGTCGGGTGCGCCATATTTTCTATATCACCATATAAATTGAGAACCACCGCTTCGCGCGCCGTCATATTGCCGACGGGTGAAATCGGCCCGGCTCTTATTGACCTCCGCTCATCCCCAGCAAAAACGGAAATCGGAGCTGCCCGATCTCGCTCAACACGTCTTCAGTCAGTCTTCACGCTTGGTGCGGACTGCACAGTCGCGAGTTTTTTTCGAACAATGGGCAATCCCGGATGCGGTATCTTGATCCCATCCGCCTCCTTGCCGGTTCGGGCGGGCTCCGGTTCGGCCTCATCTTCAACCAGGCTGGCATTCGCCTGCAGATGCAGGCCCATCACCGCCACCAGCAGGAAAAACCAGACGAAGCCGGAGCTGAGCAGGAACAGGGTTTCCAGAAAGCCGTAGAGCAGCACATAAAGCCAGACACCGACATAGAGGCGCGTCAGCGGGCTGTTCCGTGTGGCGCTGTCCATTTTGCCGAGATAATGGAGCGGCAATAGACATATCCACATCAGCACCAGAACAAGTCCGGGTATGCCGCCCGCAAGCAAAAGGTCGAAATAGCCACTGTGGGAAGCCGGGGCGGTCGTCGCCCAGCTATTGTTCTCGGTGAAGCTCGACATCAGGGTGTCGCTACGCCAGAAAGCCTGATATCCATATCCGAGGATCGGACTTTGGCGGATATAATCGATGGCGACGGTCCAGATATCGGTTCTGCCCGTAAAACTGGCGTCGACGCCCATCCTCGTCAGCATCTGCGCAAACACCGGATCGATCGTGGTGCCCACGGTCACGACGGTGAAGACCAATAGAAGCGAGGCCACGACTGTATATCGCCAGCTGGGCCAGCGCACGATGAACCAGCCCGCGGAAACGACGATCGGCATCAGGCCAAGCACCGTCTTGCCGCCTGACTTGACCAGAAAGATCAGCGATAGCAACAGCACCAGCAAGCCGCCGATAAACGACCAGCGACGGCAGAGATAGATCGCCAAGATGATCAGCACCGCCATGACCGAGGCGGCCTCGTTCTTGTGCTGAAAAACCCCGCGCCAGTTACCCGCCAGAAGCGGCTCCAGTGCGTCGCTCGCCTGGTGGATAGACCGCGATGGCAGCACGATGACACCGAAATAACACAGGAACAGGATAATCATCACGCAGCCGGCAAGCAGCGTGGTGAACTGCCGTTCCGTGCGCGGCAATTGAAGAAAGCCACCGGCAAGCACGCAGATGATGGCGCACATCACAAGCCGCCTGATCGAAAACATCGGCGCCTCCCCCACGATCGAGGTGAAGACAAACCAGCCGAAAATCGCTGCCATCAACAGGCGCGGCGTGAAAATCAGGGAAAACGAACGCTCCTTCGCCATGAATGCCACGAAGCTGAAAAGCAGGATGATCGCGATGAGCTGATTAAGCAGGTTGGACCCGGCCGCCATGGCGGATCCCTCATAGGTCGAGGAAAGCGAAACATAGGGCGAGAAGCCGACCGTGAAATAGAGGAACGTCACATAAAACAGTGTATTCCGCCAATATCCACGCGCCTGTTCTTCGTGCGCTGCATCCATAAGGGGGTCTTCTCTGCCTTTTTCCATGCGGCCACATCATATCCGATGCTTCATCCGGTAACATGAATATCCCGCCAAAACCCTATTTTTTAGTTATTCATAATACACGGAGGAATAGCAGATTTTCAGACACGGCGACGGATGGGCATATGGTGAGAGACATCTGGCCGGGGAGACCGGGCCCGTGCGCCGATTGCGCCAACGCTACCAAAGATGAGCTCGCCGCGGTACATAGCGCCCGTGATCAGGATGGTTACCCGATTGCGCCGACCACCGCCGCGTCAAGAAAGAATAATTCCGCTCGCAGGGTTCTTCAGATTTTAAGTATTTTTTGAACATATACACCATCAATTCTTGCAAGCATCGGATGAGTGTAATGCGGCGACTTTTTCGATGGGGTGCGAACCGCTGCCTCGTTTTTGAGGCAAGCAACGTGAACGGTTGAGATCTCAGGGGTGTCGATGCAAAAGGTTTATTCCATCCAGTTTCTGAGGGCGCTCGCGGCGTTTTCGGTGCTGCTGTTTCATATAATCGGCGAACCGTTCACGATTGGCGCCGCTGGCGTGGATGTCTTTTTTGTCATCTCCGGCCTCATCATGGGATCTTTCGCAACGACAGCCGGGCCGGGAGCATTTTTATACCACAGGCTGGTCCGCATCGTGCCTCTGTATTGGGCCGTGACCCTGTTGATGTGCGTCGGGGCGATGGCGGGCGTTTTTTCCACCTTTACCTTCACCCTCGAACATCTATGGAAATCGCTGCTCTTTATTCCCTATGCTGGCGAAAACGGTGAGGTGGTTCCGCTCTTGGTCGTGGGCTGGACCCTCAATATGGAAATGTTCTTCTATATTGTCTTCGCGCTTGGACTTGCCCTGCGCGCGCCGCTGGCGGTAACGGTCGGCATCCTGTCCGTCATGGCCTTGGCAGGGCAGGTTTTCCCTTCGCAATCCCCGTTCATGCAAACCTGGACCTCACCGCTCTTGCTGGAGTTTCTGGGCGGACTGCTGCTGTCGCGTTTCATGTTCCAGGGCGTGCAGGCGGGTATCGCCGCGCTTGTCATATCACTGACCGGTTTCGTTGCGGCGGCGATGATAAGCGAGCAATCCGGAATGTTGCGCCTGATGACCTGGGGCGTGCCTGCCTTTTTCCTTGTGGCCGGATGCGTATGGCTGGAGAATGGCGGATTATGGCCCAGACGCGTGCTGAAACCCATCGAGATTGTCGGGGATTCGTCCTACGCCCTTTATCTTCTGCACGGCCTGGTGATTTCGATCGTCCATAAGATACTGGCGCCCGGAT
Organism: Agrobacterium sp. El2ro-1b; assembly: GCF_048298475.1. Taxonomy (NCBI): domain Bacteria; kingdom Pseudomonadati; phylum Pseudomonadota; class Alphaproteobacteria; order Hyphomicrobiales; family Rhizobiaceae; genus Agrobacterium; species Agrobacterium sp. El2ro-1b. Next base: position 2,065,454 of record NZ_CP103458.1, read on the forward strand.
TTCTCGCGGGTACCGTCATCATCATCGTTGCAGTGGCCGTGTCGATCTCTGCGCATTTCCTGTTCGAGAAACCGCTGATCAGGCTTTTCAGACGTGGCTATGGCGGCAGGTCGCGCCGGCAGGACCAGGCCGTATCGATGCGCTGACGAAGGATTTGTCGGGGGCCTCATGACGTCGGCACCCCATAAGGCACGGGATTCCGCGTCGAAAGCCAGCGCCGGGTTCAGGTTTCCGCCCACTATCTGGGTCGCGGCGATGATGGCTGTACCGCGTGAGAGGAAACGCAAGCCGCTGGGTCAATCTCTCAAACATGAACCTCATCCATTTTGAAGCGTAGCGGAGACAAACGATCCCGAATCGATGACGCCCATATATGCCGCGCAGGAATAAAACCTGCGCGACATGTCTCCAGGCCCGCCGGCGGACGAAACCACCGGTCTGCCGTTATCGGGCGGATGACCGCCCGAACGTCAAGAGGCGATCAGAACTCCTGCCAGTCGCCCTTCGATGTATCGAGTGCAGCATTGCCGGAGAATGCCGAAGCAAGCTTGCGCCCGAGCGCACGCGCCGGAGAGGCGACGGATCTCTCGTTGCCGGCGCTGCGAACGGGCGCAGGCTGGGCTTTCGCCTGATAGCTGCCGTCGGCCAGCTTGAACTGGGCGAGCAGCTGGTTGAGCGAAGCCACCTCCTTGGCGAGGTTATGGCTGGCGGCATTGGTCTCTTCCACCATGGCCGCATTCTTCTGCGTGTCCTGATCCATCTGGTTCACAGCCGTATTGATCTGCTGCAATCCAGAAGACTGCTCCTGCGCGGATTCCACGATGGAAACGACGTGCCGGTTGATTTCCTGCACTTCCGAGACAATCGTCGCCAGCGCCTTGCCGGTGTCACCCACCAGCTGCACGCCTTGCTGCACCTGATCGTTCGAGGTGGTGATCAGTGCCTTGATCTCCTTGGCCGCACTGGCGGACCGTTGCGCAAGCTCGCGCACTTCCTGTGCGACGACGGCAAAACCCTTGCCGGCTTCACCCGCCCTTGCTGCCTCAACACCGGCATTCAACGCCAGAAGATTGGTCTGGAAGGCGATCTCGTCGATCACGCCGATGATGTTGCTGATCTCGTTGGCGGATTTGGAGATCTGCTCCATGGCGATCACGGCGCGGCGCACCACTTCGCCGGATTGTTCGGCACCCGCCTTGGCGCGGCCGACGATCTGGCCCGCCTCCTGCGCACGCCGGGTGGAGTCCCGCACCGTCGTGGTGATTTCCTCAAGGGCCGCGGCGGTTTCTTCGACCGCAGCAGCCTGCTGTTCGGTGCGCTTGGCCAGATCATCGGCAGCCGACTTGATCTCGTTTGCTCCTGCACCGATACCGCCGGCATTCTGCGCCACCCGGGTCAGTGCCGATTGCAGCTTCTCGGCCGACATGTTGAAGTCATTGCGCACACCGTCGAGCGTTGCCGTGAACGGCTGGTCGATGCGATAGGAAACATCGCCGTCCGAAAGCTTCGAAAGACCAGCCGCCAGATTGTCGACGGCGAATTTGACGTCGGCGGCCTCTTTTGCCTTCTGCTGCTCGCGCTCGATGCGGTCTTTCTCCGACATCGACCGGTTGGCTTCGGTTTCCTGCTCGAGACGGATGCGCTCGATGGCGTTCTCGCGGAACACCTGCACCGCGACCGCCATCTGGCCAACTTCGTCCTTCCGGTCCATGCCGTCGATCTCGGCCACCGTCTCGCCACCGGCAAGCGACACCATACGCTCGCGCAGCCGGGCAATCGGCGCGGTGATACCACGCGAAGCCACGAAGAGTGCGAAAATGATGCCGACCGCAAAAGCGGCACCCACGACGACAAGCGAGGTCAGGATCGTTGAACTAGTTTCGGCACTCAGATCGTTGCTGGCTTTGATGATGCCCTTGGCAAGCTTGTCGCGTAGTACGCCCATGTCAGCAACGATTGTTCGGACTGATTTATCCGCCGTCAGCAGCAATGCGCTTGCTTCTTCGTTGCGGTCTACAAGACCAGCCTCAACAGCCTTGTCAGTGAGTGCGGTCACGTCCTTGATCTGCGCAATCAAGGCGTTCAAGACCGTGGCCTCCTGAGGGAAAGCCGATTTGCCTGCCTCTAGACGAGCCTGCAGCTGCTTCTTATTGTCCTCATAGCTTTGCTGCGCAAACTTTATATCCGACCCCTTCGGGTCGTAAGCCATAACCTGATAGGCACCATAAGCCAAAGCAGCAAGGTTGCGGTTGGCACCCGTCAGCTCCACCAGTGCGGCATTGTCATTGGTGATGAAATCAGAATAGGCGTTGTCCGCAGCCTTGTAGCGGCTGGCCATGAAGGCGGTGGCGGCAAGACCAACGACGCACAGGGGCAAAAGGATCGAAAGGATTTTTGTGCGAATACTGGCGTTTTTAAGAAAGGACACGGGAAACCTCTAAAGGTGGGAGGCCGCTCCTTTCCCGTGCCGGAGGTGTGCGGCGAAAATGACATTGCACGTCAAACGCCTTCATCATCAAGGCTTAACTGACCGCTTGCAGGTTCGCCGCGAGGTGAAGGCCAGCAGATACGCCTTCGTCAACACGGATGAGACCCGACGATGCTACTCCGCCGGACACGGCAGGCACAGCCTCAATTTTTCGGGAAAAGAACGCAAGAGCGCCGGGTAAGGCGTCAATCTATTTTCCTACAATAATATTATAATAAAAAACTTTATAATCCGTTCACAAAGAAACCCGGATTGGTCCCTGCGATGACGGATCAAGGGCCTCGACCATCAAGACTACCGGGCGAGCCGTCCTGCAAGAATAGACACTGATGATGCGAGGCCGCCATAAATTATGCCACGCAGACGATTTCCGCCTGCGTGGCATTTTGCCTTCGGTCATACCGTACAGTTAGGTCTGGGTTTAGACCTAAGAATGCGGGGCCGCTTCCGCTTTAGAACTCCTGCCAGTCGCCCTTCGATGTATCGAGCGCGGCATTGCCCGAGAATGCAGAAGCAAGCTTGCGGCCCAACGCGCGGACGGGAGACGCCACCGCTCTATCACCGCCGCCGACGCTGCGCATCGGAGCGAGTTGGCTCTTCTGCTGATAGGCACCCTCAGCCAGTCTGAACTGCGAAAGCAGCTGGTTGAGCGAAGCCACTTCCTTGGCGAGGTTATGGCTGGCGGCATTGGTCTCCTCCACCATGGCCGCATTCTTCTGCGTGTCCTGATCCATCTGGTTCACAGCCGTATTGATCTGCTGCAATCCAGAAGACTGCTCCTGCGCGGATTCCACGATGGAAACGACGTGCCGGTTGATTTCCTGCACTTCCGAGACAATCGTCGCCAGCGCCTTGCCGGTGTCACCCACCAGCTGCACGCCTTGCTGCACCTGATCGTTCGAGGTGGTGATCAGTGCCTTGATCTCCTTGGCCGCACTGGCGGACCGTTGCGCAAGCTCGCGCACTTCCTGTGCGACGACGGCAAAACCCTTGCCGGCTTCACCCGCCCTTGCTGCCTCAACACCGGCATTCAACGCCAGAAGATTGGTCTGGAAGGCGATCTCGTCGATCACGCCGATGATGTTGCTGATCTCGTTGGCGGATTTGGAGATCTGCTCCATGGCGATCACGGCGCGGCGCACCACTTCGCCGGATTGTTCGGCACCCGCCTTGGCGCGGCCGACGATCTGGCCCGCCTCCTGCGCACGCCGGGTGGAGTCCCGCACCGTCGTGGTGATTTCCTCAAGGGCCGCGGCGGTTTCTTCGACCGCAGCAGCCTGCTGTTCGGTGCGCTTGGCCAGATCATCGGCAGCCGACTTGATCTCGTTTGCTCCTGCACCGATACCGCCGGCATTCTGCGCCACCCGGGTCAGTGCCGATTGCAGCTTCTCGGCCGACATGTTGAAGTCATTGCGCACACCGTCGAGCGTTGCCGTGAACGGCTGGTCGATGCGATAGGAAACATCGCCGTCCGAAAGCTTCGAAAGACCAGCCGCCAGATTGTCGACGGCGAATTTGACGTCGGCGGCCTCTTTTGCCTTCTGCTGCTCGCGCTCGATGCGGTCTTTCTCCGACATCGACCGGTTGGCTTCGGTTTCCTGCTCGAGACGGATGCGCTCGATGGCGTTCTCGCGGAACACCTGCACCGCGACCGCCATCTGGCCAACTTCGTCCTTCCGGTCCATGCCGTCGATCTCGGCCGCCGTCTCGCCACCGGCAAGCGACACCATGCGCTCGCGCAGCCGGGCAATCGGCGCGGTGATGCCACGCGAGGCCACGAACAGCGCCAGAATGATGTTCGCCGTAAAGGCAACTCCGACAACGACCAATGAGGTGACAATGATCGAATTGGCCTCGACGGTCATTTGCTCGGCCTCCACGGCTACACCCTTTTCGAGCTTTTCCAGCTGCGCCGTAACGGCGGCAGAAGCGCTTTTCATGGCAGCGTCAGCTGTTAAAAGCTGCGCGGCGGCCTCCAGGTTACGATCCGAAAGTCCCAGCTCCACAGCCTTGTCCGTCATTGCCACGATGGCCTTTGACCGGGCAATGAAGGAATCCATTTCAGCGGCCTCCTCGGGGAAAATCGACTTTACGGTGTTCAAGCGCTCGAAAAGTCTTCTCTTGGCATTCTCATAGGCATCCTTGGCACCCTTTATCTCCGGTCCCTTGGCATCATAGGCCATGATCTGATAGGCGCTATAGCCCAGCGCGACGAGATTGCGGTTTGCCTGTGCCAGTTGGACCAGAGCAGCATTATCGCTGGTGATAAATTTCGAATTGAGCGTATCCGCCTCCTTGTAACGGGTAGCCATGAAGGCGACCGCGCCGAGGCCGACGATGCAAAGCGGCAAAATGAGCGACAGGATTTTGGTGCGGATGCTGGCATTTTTAAAAAAGGACACGGGAAGCTCCTGAAATGGACGCCGCTCCTTTCCCGTGCCGGAGGTGTTCGGCAAAAATGACATTGCACGTCGAAAGCCTTCATCATCAAGGCCTCATCAGCGGCATCATCGGCTCTGGTCGCAACCTGCATCATGCATCTGCCCGCAACGGGTATTACCTGCCCCCTGAAGTTTCGGCAGGCCCCTGTTCCGGTGGTCCGGTTTTCCCCCAACAGGCGGAAAAGCCGGACCGCGACTGAAAGAAGAATGAAAAACAGTACTTTATAATACTCTTTTATTTGCTTAACTATAAAACAATTATACTTTAAAAATTTACAATTCCTTTATATCGACTGGCTTGCGACATGAACAACTGCAGAAGCTGGGCGGAGTTCTTCACCACCAGCCCGAACGGTTTGTGGCGGTATCAGCGGCATGCCTCCGCCCCACGCTTTGCCTCACCCGTTCCGGGTGAGAGGCTGCGCTTTCCGTATCCCGGTGCGGCGCTGGAAGATCGTGGCGATGGCGGCAAGTCCGGCCATGACGGCGAAGACCACGGCGATATCACGATAGGTCGCAGCGAAACCAAACCGGGCAATCCAGGGCTGGCTTGCCAGCGGCGATATGAAATGTCCGAGAAACATCGATGCCGTGACGATGCCGGCGATACGCCCGCGCAACCGCAGCGGCGCAAGCATGATCGTCGTGGACATGATGGACGGCATCACGGCGCCAAGGCCAGCCCCCACCACGGCCAGCGCCGACAGCATGGAGACCAGACCGCCGGCCGTGGCAAGCAGCGCAAAGCCCGTGGCCATCAGCACCAGTCCAGCCGCCAGAATGACGGTCACGCCAATCCGCGCCCGCAACCGCCCGAAGCTGAGCGCCATCAGCGCGCCGGCCAGATTGAAGATGCCGATGGCGTATCCGGCGACGCTTCCGGAAAACACCCCGAGCTCGCGCAGGAAGAACGGCAATTGCGAGGGGATGGTGTAAAACAGGGCATTGACGAGAAACACCGCCATGGCCAGCACGGCCACCAGCATCCAGTTGACCGCAAGGCCCTGCTCGCCATTCTGCGTGGCGCGGCTGCTGTTCCTTGCCGGTTCCCTCAGGAAAAACAGGGCCGCCGGCAGGATGAGCAACGCCACGGCATAAACAGCAAAGGGCGCGCGCCAGTGGATATCCGCGAGCCATCCACCCGCCACCACGAAAACGACGCCACCCAGCTGGGTGAAGGCCTGTTGCAGGCCAAGATAACGCTCCCGCGTCGGCCCCTCGAAATAATCGCCCACCAGCGCCGTGCCGATAGTCATGATGCCACCAATCGCCAGACCCAGAAAGGCGCGGCCGACGAGCAGGCCAGCCAGACTGTCGGCAAAAAGGCCGGATATGCCGGACAGGCTGTAAAGCAGGATCGCGCCGAGCAGCAGCCGCTTGCGGCCAAAACGGTCCGCCAGCACGCCGGCGACTGGCGCACACAGCGCCACGAACACCGACGGCAATGTCAGCACCATGCGGCTCATGATCTCAACACCAGGTGTCAACAGGAAGCTCTGTTCGATGGCGGGCAACGAGGGCGCAACCGTGGTTCCGGCCATGATGGTGAGCGTGGCGACGAACAGCAGCGTAAGCTTCAGCGCCGGGGAATTGTCGGTCATGGAACGTCCTTCGATAAGTGTTCCATGCCCTGATAATTCCTCAACTATAGTTGAGGTCAATAGCCGCGGACAAAAAAAGCGGCAGGCCTTTCAGCCCGCCGCATTCATTTCCGATAGTGGCGTGAAAGCCGCCGGCTGCCTCAGGCGGCGTTGCGCCGCAATGCCGTCGCCACCGTGTGGATATGGGCAGCACCGATGCCGCAGCAGCCGCCGATCATGGTTGCGCCGGCATCCGCCCAGGAGCAGGCGAAACGCGAATAAACGTCGTCAGTCAGGTCGGTGCGGGTGCCGTGCAGGCCTTCATTGGCGGCGGAATCGCCCTGTTCGCCTTCAAAGGCATTGGCATAAACGCCGATTTCCAGCGATACGCCTTTTTCCGCAAAGACGGCGGAGGCGGTTTCGACGGCGGCTTTCATGATTTCCGGCTTGCTGCAATTGAACAGCAGGGCGGCCGCACCCGATTGTGCCGCCCATTCGGCGGCAGCCTTCACCGTTTCACCTGACCGTAGCGCGGGTTCGCCACCGGCGACCGCAGCCGCGTCGTCGTTCAGCGTGAAGGAGATCCAGAACGGCTTATCCGTTGCGGCAACGGCCTGGCGCACCGCTTCGCCCTCGGCGATCAGGCTCAGCGTCTCGCCGAGCCAGACGTCGACAGAGGGAGCGAGATTGTCGACCAGCACCTTGAGATAGCCCTGCACCCGCGTGGCGTCGAAATTCTGCGGCTCGTAGGAGCCGAAGATCGGCGGCAGCGAACCGGCAACCAGCACCTTGCGGCCGGAAGCATCCGCGGCCTCGCGCGCCAGTTGGCCGGAAAGAGCGATCAGCGACGCGCCATCCTTCTGAAAGCGCTCCTCGCCGATGTGGAACGGCACCAGCGCATAAGAATTGGTGGTGACGACATCGGCACCGGCCTCGATGAATTCCGCATGCACCTGCCGCACGATGTCAGGCGCATCGATGAGCGCCAGTGCCGACCATTCCGGCTGTTTCAGCTCGGCGCCGAGCCGCTGCAATTCGCGGCTCATGCCGCCGTCGAGAATACGGATAGTGCCCATGTTCATACTCCTTGAACGGTTTACCGCCGGACCGGCACCTGCCGTTCGACAAGGCCGAAACAGCGGGCGATGATGGCGGTGAGAATGAGATAAAAGACGGTGACGACGATCAGCGGCTCATAGACCAGCAGCGTATCCTGCCGCACCTTGTAGGCGACGGCGTAGAGATCCATGACAGTGACGGTGAAGGCAAGCGGCGTGGCTTTGAGCTGCATCACCACCTCGCCGGCGATGGTCGGCAGCGCGATGCGGATCGCGCGCGGCAGCCAGATGCGGCGAATGAGGGTGAAACGACCCATGCCGAAAGCCCGGCCCGCCTCCAGCTCGCCCTTCGGCACGGCCAGAAGCGCACCGCGCAGCACCTCGGCCTCATAGGCCGCGTAATTCAGCGTGAAGCTGACGGCGGCGAAGAAGAAGCCCTCGCGCAGCACCGGCCACATGAAGCTCTGGCGCAGGCCGGGGATCATCGGCAGAAACGAACCGACACCGTAATAAAGCAGCCAGAGCTGGATCAAAAGCGGCGTGCCGCGGAAGAAGGTGCAATAGGCGCGCGCCAGAATTTTCGTCACCCGCCCGCCGCTGACCTGCGCGAAGGCAAGCCCGATGGCGAGCACGAAACCGATGCTGACGGAGATGACGAGCAGCGCCAGCGTCTGCCAGGCACCGGAGAGAAGCAGCGGCCAATATTTGGCGACCCATGAAAAATCCATGCCGTTCCCCCTCAGGCCAAAGCCGGCTGGCCGCGCCGCACCCGGCGTTCCAGCAGTGAAAAGACGAGGTTAGAGACGAGCGTAATGGCAAGATAAAGAAACGCCGCAGCCAGGAAGAACAGGAAATATTGCTTGGTGCTGGCCCCCGCCAGGCGCGTCGCCAGCGCCAGTTCCTGATAACCGACGACGGCCACCAGCGCACTGTCCTTGGTCACCGCAAGCCAGAGATTGGCAAGGCCCGGCAGCGCATTCGGCAGCAGGGCGGGCAAGACCACGCGGCGGAAACGCAGGAACGGCGACATGCCGAAGGCCCGCGCCGCCTCGATCTGGCCGTTCGGCACGGCAAGGATCGCGCCGCGCAGCACCTCGGTCATATAGGCGCCCTGCACGAAACCCAGAACCGCGACGGCGGCAACGAACCCGTTCACCTCAAGCGGCGGCAGGCCCATCAGTTGCAGCAGCCGGTTCAACCCGTCGGTGCCGGCATAATAAAGCCCGACGATGAGGATCAGTTCAGGAACAGCGCGGATCGCCGTCGTGTAGAGATTGAGCAGCAGGCCGAGCGGCCTGTTGCCGGAAAGCTTGCCGAGCGCGCCGGCAAGCCCGATGACGATACCTATAAAATAAGCACCGGCGGAAATGGCAAGCGTCGACGCCGCACCCTTCAAAAGGGTGCCGCCCCATCCCGGAGGATAGGGTGACAGCAGTTGCAGCGTGGTTTCAAGGCTTGCCATTGATGTGACCGGTCAGAGCTTATTTGCCGTAAATATCGAAGCTGAAGTACTTCTTGGTGATCTCGTCATATTTCCCGCTGGCGCGGACGGCGGCGAGAGCCGCGTTCAGCTTGTTCTTCAGTTCCGTATCGTCCTTGCGCAGGCCGCCGGAAACGCCGAGACCGAGGATTTCCTTGTCGTCAGCCACATTGCCCATGTCGGCGCAGCAATCCTTGCCGGCATCGCTCTTCACGAAGGCATCGAGAACCAGCGAGTCGCCGAAGACATAGTCGATACGGCCGGCGGCCAGATCCTGAAACGCCTCGTCCAGCGTCTGGTAGGTCTTTTCGTCAGCGACATCAGCGAAATATTTCTTGTAATATTCGGACTGGATGGTCGCGACCTGAATGCCGATGGTCTTGCCCTTGACGTCTTCCGGCGCAGCACCCGGCTTGCCATCCTTGGCGCCGATCAGCTTGCTCGGCGTGTTGTAATATTTGTTGGTGAAATCGATCACCTTCTGGCGCTCTTCCGTGTTCGACATGGACGACCAGATGACATCGAACTTCTTCGTTTGCAGCGCCGGGATGAGACCATCCCAGGACAGCTCGACGATCGAGCATTTTTCCTTCATTTCCGCGCAGACGGCGTCCATGAGATCGATTTCCCAGCCCTGCCACTTGCCGCTGGCATCCTTGGCAAAGAAGGGCGGGTAGGATTCGTTCATGATGCCGAAGCGGACATCGGCGCTGGCGGTGAAGGCGGAAACCGCAAATGCCGTTCCGGCAAGCAGCGTGGCGAAGAATTTCATTTAAAGTCTCTCCTGTTAAAACGGACTGTCAGGTAAAAATGTCAATTGGCCAGCGCGCCGGTAAATTCCCGGCAGCGGGCGCTCGTGGGATTGCCGAACACCTGTGCCGGCGGCCCGGCTTCCTCCACCCGGCCCTGATGCAGAAATACGACTTCCGAGGAAACATCCCGCGCAAAGCGCATTTCGTGGGTGACGAGCAGCATGGTGCGGCCTTCCTCGGCCAGATCGCGGATGACCTTCAGCACTTCGCCCACCAGTTCCGGGTCAAGCGCCGAGGTGGGTTCGTCGAACAGCATCACTGCCGGTTCCATGCAGAGTGCGCGCGCAATGGCGGCGCGCTGCTGCTGCCCGCCGGACAGAAAGGCCGGATAGGCGTTTTTCTTGTCATAGAGACCGACCTTGTTCAGCAGGGCTTCGGCCTTTTCGATCGCTTCATGCCGCCTGACGCCCAGAACATGAACGGGCGCCTCGATGACGTTTTCGAGAACGGTGCGATGGGCCCAGAGATTGAAATTCTGGAACACCATGCCAAGCCCGGTGCGCAGTTTTTCCACCTGCCGCCAGCTTTTCGGCACGGCCTTGCCGTCCCTGCCGGCCTTCGTGGCGATCTCTTCGCCATTGACGATGACCCGGCCGCGATCCGGCGTTTCGAGAAAGTTGATGCAGCGCAGGAAGGTGCTCTTGCCGGAACCGGACGAGCCGATGATCGATATGACATCGCCCTTGCGGGCTTTCAGCGAAACGCCCTTCAAAACTTCATGCGTGCCGAAGCTCTTGTGGATGTCATCCGCCTCGAGCGCACAGGCGCCTTTATCTGTCATCTATTGACCTTGCCGATCCGTTTTTTTGTGCCGGCCACGCCAACAGCCGGGGCTTCGCGCTGAGACATGCACAATAACAAAGACTTGAGCCGCGCATGTTTAGCGAAAATTGGTGCAAACGCGCGCAACAATCGGCTCTTTTACATATTTGCCACGAAAAATCATTTCAAAATTCATCTGGAGCGGACTAACGGCGAATCCTGTTGCGCAAGGAGCGCCGGAGGACCGTCCCCGGCTCAGGGCGCGCCCCATTGCAGGAAGCCGCCGGCATGAAAACGCGTGCTTCGAATAGCCGGCAATACGGGTCTCCTGCACAATCCCATTCTTTAGTTATTCATGATGCACGGGAGATAGCACAGCGATTATTCGCCGCCGCCGTAAGCAATCAAAATCCGCAGCGAAAGACCAAGACCTTCATTTCCGAAAAATAAACTTCAAGACCCCGGAAACGTCGGTCAAATCTGCATCATATTTCACCCGTTGGTTGCTCGTTCAAACATAATTTGTTAACCTACCAACCGCAGGAAATATCCCGTAACAGACTGAGACAATGGAATTTTATGTTCTCACGGCGCTTCGCGGGCGGCTCGTTTCAAGGGTTTTATATCTATATTAATAAGTTCAAATATACGCTTCCTGTGGTTGATTTAGTCAATGCGCAAGAAGCTGGAGGCCGGCGGTGGACGTTCAGATGCACACCCATAGTGGCAATGGCAACAGCGATCAGTCGACACAACGCCCGGCTCAGCTGAGCGCAACCGGTATTCGCCCCATGCGCAGCGATGACCTTCCCGCCGTCGAGGCCGTGCTCAACAGCGCCTTCAAGAAAACCGGGCAGGACCGCAACTTCGACTTCCGCTCCTATATCGAAAGACTGTTCTTCGGCAGTCCCGTCTTCAGCCCGGAAAACGGCAGCGTCGTCTACGACACGGGCGAGAGGGTCACCAGCGTCATCCTTGCCATACCCATGCGTTTTGTCGTGCATGGAAAAACCATTACCGCGAGGCTGCTATGCGCCTTCGCATCGGACGGCAAACTCGGTGCACTCGGAGCAGCGCGCCTGTCGCGCGGCATGCGGGCATCAAAACACGACATGTTGTTCTCGGATACGGCCTCCCCCGTCAGCGCCGATCACTGGGTGGCGATCGGTGGCAATATGTTGCCGATCGAAAGCCTGCAATGGCACAAGGCGCTCAAGCCCTTCTGCACGATCGCGTTGCGCATGCCCCGCCGTTCGAAGCTGGCCAAAACCACGCTTGCCCTGACGGCGCTTGGCTTCGTGGATGGAATACTGCGACGCTGGAAGAAGGGTTTGAGGCCGCATGAGGTCGCCGGCGCCAGGGTAAGGGCCGTGGACTACGAAACCTTCCGCCGCGAAGCGCTCGCAAAGATTGAGCGTTTTTCCATTCGTCCGGAATGGTCCCCCGAGGAGTTCCATTGGCTGGTGGAGATGAGCCGGGCCAATGAAAGCCTCGGCGAACTGAAAAGCCTGGTGATCGAGAATGCCGAAGGCCATATCATGGGCGCCGCCCTGTTTTTCGGCCAGCGGGGACGGACGGCCTATGTGCTCAATCTCGTCTGCGACGAGGGTCGCGAGAACGATGTCCTCAACACCCTGTTCTGCCACTTCGATGACGAGAATTATGCCCACATCACCGGCATGTCGCAGCCCTTTCTGATCAACGCGCTTTATCGCCAGAACCATATGAGCTTTCGCCATGACGGCTATTTCTGCATGGCCACGCGCGATGACGCCCTGAGGGAAAAGGCGCTGGCCGGCGATATCTATATTGGCGGGTTGTGCTCGGAAAGCTGGAGCAAGCTCATCACCGACTATTAAGGCCCCTGCCCGGCACCGCAACGGCACATGGGCGCGGCGTCCTCAAGCCTTGGTAAAACGCCCGACATTGGCAGCGATGAGATGGCGCAATGCTTTTGCGTAGCGTTTGGAGCGCGTTTTGGCCGCGAGCGCGCTTCCCCAGTCCACCATCGATCCGTTGATATCGAAGTCGCCGAGCTGACCTTCGGGAATATCGCCCTTTTCGATGCGCTCGACGATTGAGGCGAGCGCCGCGTAGAATTCCGGCGAACGATAGGGCGGATGCAGCGAATACATGCCCTTGCCCGTACCGAGAAAATCGAGCCGGTGGACGCCGCTGCGCATCATGTTGGTGCTCAGCACTTCTTCGGCGGGCATGGAGACCGGCTGCTGGTTATAGGCAAGGGAGCGGATGCGCCGTTTGACATCCGGCCGCAGCAGTTCCAGCGAGCCGATCCGCTTGGCGAAACGCTCCATGTCGATCATGAAAAGCCGCGTGGAAACGGTGGCGAAACGCCAGGTGGGGATGCGCGACGGCAGCTTGCGCGGCGCAGGGATGCTCTTCACCCCGGGCATGCCGACATGGCGGGAAATATCGAGATCGCCGCGCACCGTCGGCGGCCCGGAAAAGGGCGTGATGCACAGCGCATCCGGATTGGCCTTCTGCAGCGCAACCGCCTCGCTGAACCAGCTCGGGCTGCCGCCGCCGAACATCATGTCGCTGTCCATATGCAGCACGTAGCGGGCATTGGCACGTTTCAGCCCGTAAAAATAGACATGGAAAGGCCCACCGTCGAAAGCCTTGGCGGGATAGGGGATTGGCGAGAGCGAAAAGAAGGTCTGCGTCACCGCGCTGCGCGCCGCATCGCTGTAATCGACGATATCCACATGCAGATGCGGATAGTTGATCTGCATCTCGTCCAGCATGTCGAAGAGACGCTGGCGCGCTGAATCGAAACCGTTGCCCTTGTACCGGCCGGCCCCCACCTGCCCCGTATCGACCGTCAGGAGAATACGGTCCACCTGCCCGCCCCAGACCCGCAGCTGATGCGGCAGGGTAAGGGCCGCATGCGGAGCATCGAAAGGATGGAGGTTGATTTGCAGCGCCTTTTTTACGGGAGGAAGCGGCATTTCAGCATTCATAGTCATGCACCACGGTTGCGGAATTCATTGATGACGGCCATCATGGGTTTTTCGTTGAAACTCCAGTCCAGCGGCAGCGGCCGGTTGGCGGTGCCGTCGCGGCGCGGATAGGCCCAGCGGATCCAGCTATATTGGTCCGAAATGCCCCATGTGGTGATTGAGGAAAGCGGGCCGCCTGCGGAAGCTGCCTCCAGAAACTCGCGGACCTGGCCTGTTATCAGCATGTCGCGCTCGGCCTCCGGTGTGGGCAGCGTCTGGTCCATCACGTCAAGCTCCGTCACCAGCACGGCAAGACCGTAACTGCGCATTTCCGTCGTGAAGGCCGCCAGCTCGTCCTTGGCGATCGGCCAGCCGCCGCGCAAATGCCCCTGCAGGCCGACGGCGTTGATCGGCGCGCCCTTTTCGAGCAGTTCGAGAATGAGATTGCGAAAGGCGGCGCGTTTGGCCGGCGATTTCTCGGCAGCAAATTCGACATCATATTCGTTGAGCACGAGCTGCGCCTTCGGATCGACCGCATGGGCAAGGTCGAAAGCCTTCTTGATGGCATCAGGCCCGGCACCGTAATACCAGGCATCACGCCGCGCACGCACATTGGCAGGCACATCGGGGATCGGCTCGTTGACCACGTCCCAGCTGTGGATCACGTCCTTATAACGCTCCATCACGGTGACGATGTGTTTCTCCATCAGCTTCTCGACCTTCACGCCGTTGCCGATGCTCGCCAGCCAGGGCGCGTTGGAGGCATACCAGATCAAGGGATGGCCATGCATGGAAAGCTTGTGCTGGCGCGCGAAGTTGGCGATTGCATCGGCGGCGGCGAAATCGAAAGCCTCTGCGGAGGGCCGCATTACCTCCCATTTCATTTCGGTGACAGGGGTAATACGCGAGCAATATTTCACCACCGCCTCGCCGATGCGGCTATCGGCGTTGAGATCAGGCAGGTAGACGGCGGCTCCATAGGGAGCGGTCTTGATCGTGGCTTTTTTCTGCGCGGCAAAAGCCGGCCCGGCCACGGCATGCAACAGGCCAGCGCTTGCCGCACCACCCAGAAAATTCCGCCGCCCGATCCGCATCAACCCACCTCCACAACCCCAGCGCATCTGCATCCGAAGGGATGCGCTGCGCTCTTATTCCCAAAACATAACATTCCAATCATAGGAAAAGGATATTAAAGATTTGCAAGGTTAACCGACGCTATACCACGTCATAATTGGTGAGCCCCGCTTAATGCGGTAGTAACTTCACTGTGAGAATGCTTGGGCCGCCCTTTATGGAGTTGAAAAGCTTGGTCTCCGTTTCGATTGTCATTCCCGTTCGCAATGGCGAGCGTTACATCGTGGAAGCGATCGAAAGCGTTTTGCTGCAGGGCGAGACCATCCGTGAAGTGCTCGTCGTCGATGACGGCTCCACCGACACCACCGCGCAAAAGGTGGAAAGGTTTTCCGATCCCCGCATCAAATTACTGGCCCGACCGCAGGGCCGTCAGGGCGTTTCCGCCGTGCGCAACTTTGGCCTGTCGCAGGCGCGCGGCGAATGGACGATGTTTCTCGATGCCGACGACCGCCTGAAACCGGGCGCCATCGCAGCTTTGTGCGCCGGCATTTCCGGGCCTGACGTCGTCGCCGTCTACGGCGATTATGAGCGCATCGATGAAAACGGCGCCAAGATCGGCCGGCGCAACCTCATCCGTCGCCTTGAAAAGCCTGACGGTTTCATTCTCCAGCCGCTGCTCGGCGGAAACTTCATCGTCAATGGCGGCATCATGTTGGTCAGAACCCGCGTCTTTCAGGACTTTGGCGGTTTCGACGAGACCCTGCGTTATGCGGAAGACTGGTACGGCTGGTGCCGGCTCGCCGCCGCCGGCCGTTTTGTCTATCTGCCGGGCTGCCATGTGCTCGATTACCGGGTGCACAGGACAAGCGTGATGATGAACAGGCTTTTGACTTTCCGCGACTGCGAACCGGCCATCGAAGCCGTGTTTTCCGATCCCGCCATCGTTGCCGCCGTCTCCCCGCCGGAATTGCAACGGCTTCGCCGCAAATCCGAAAACCACATGAATGCCTATACCGTGGCGCAGGCCTTCCGCGCCCGCCGCTACCGCGAGGCTTTTTCGGCGCTGGCCGACACCATCCTCAACCGCCCGCGCCAGAGCCTTCGGGCCGTCGTTTTTTCCGCCGCCGCGCTTGCCGGAATTTAGGAGTTTCCATGCCCGAGATCATGCCGGAAGCGGTGGTCTGCATTCCAAGTTTCCGCCGGCCGGAAGGCCTGAAAAAGACGCTCGCATCGCTCGCAGCCCAGAAGGTCGATTTTCCCTTCGCCGTCGTCGTGGTCGATAATGATGGCGCAGGCCAGCAGGGCCTCGCCGTCGCACGCGCCTTTTTCGCCGAAAACGGCATGGCCGGTCAGGCCCTGGTCGAGCCGACGCAGGGCAATTGTTACGCCATCAACACGGCCTTCCGCACCGCCCGGCAGAGCTATCCTTCGGCGGAGTGGTTCCTGATGATCGATGACGACGAGGCCGCCTCCCCCGTCTGGCTCGCCGAAATGGTGTCGACGGCGAAATCCTTCGGCGTCGATATCGTCGGCGGACCGGTCAATCGCGAATTTGACGCACCAGCTTCCAAGGCGGTTCTTTCCCATCCGCTGTTCGGCTCCATTGAAGCGCCGACCGGCCTTGTCGAGCAAATCCACGGATCGGGCAATTGCCTGATCTCGCGGCGGGTGTTCGAAACCCTGCCGAAACCGGAATTCGACGTGCAGTTCAACTTCCTCGGCGGTGGCGACATGGATTTCTTTACCCGCTGCCGCAAGGCCGGTTTCAAATTCGCCTGGAATGCGCGCGCCATCATCATCGAATATGTGCCGGAAAGCCGCATGGCGTCGCGCTGGATCATGGAGCGCTCGCTTCGCACCGGCATCATCAATTACAGCATTGACCGCGCCCGCCGCCCCGGTCTGAAGGGCGGGCTGCTGCTCGCCGCCAAAAATGCCGTCAGCCTGTGCCTGTCACTGGTGCGCGCCGTTTCCGCCGGACTGAAAACCGGCGCATTGTTGCCCGCCACCCATCCGCCGCTCATGTCCATCGGCCGGGTCATGGCGAGCCTTGGAATTACGCTCACGCCCTATAAGGCGCCGGCGAAGAAGAGCTGAACCCCAATCGCTCGCATCGGTGGTCTAGCTGAGGGTCTTTTCCCTGCCAAACGGCAGCATGTTCTGGCGTCGCTTCTGCGAACCGAGCGCCGAAAAAGCCGTCGCAATAACGAGGAGCGGCACCAACAGCGGCCAGAAGAAACAAAGGACGATGCCGGTCACCCGGTAAAAATCCCAATTCTTGTCGCGGCGGGCACCTTCAATATAGGTCATGGCGAGAGAGGTGGCGGTGCCAATTCCATATATGAAAAGAGAAATGGACGTAATCACCATGGGTGTCCCCAAAATATCTCTGATTCGAATAAATTTGTAATATTGGGACAGTGTAGCGCGGTCCTTCGCAGTTGCAACGAATTTCAGCGCCAAAGCCCGTTCGTTCAATAAGTTAGCGAAGCGTGATGTAGCTGGTGCGATGCGATATACCTGCCGTGGAAGAGGCTTACCGCTGCGTTACCGGCCCTGACCTGACGCCCCGAACCGATATTTCAGCAGCGAATATATGGCGATCGGATTGGTCAGAAGATAGCGTTTTCCGAGGCGCTTCGGCTCGAGCATCGCCCGGTAGAGCCATTCCAGCCCCATATCCTGCATCCATTGCGGCGCGCGGCTATTCCGGCCGGCAAGAAAATCGAAAAGGCCGCCGCAGGTCTTTATCACGGCGATGCCCGAAAGCCTTTCGAGATTGCGCGAGACGAAACGCTGCTCCAGCGGAATACCGAAGCCGACCCACAGGATATCCGTTTTCGAAGCGGCGATATCGGCAAGGACCGCGTCTTCCTCGGCCCGGCTGAAATAACCGTTGCGCCGTCCCGAAAATATGAGACGCGGATAAAGCCTCTGCATTTCTTCGACCGCCGCGCGGTTCACCTCTTCCGAACCGCCGAGGAAATAAAACCGGCTGCCCGTTTCTTCGGCGCGCCTGGCGACCGCGTGAACGAGGTCCGTCGTCGCGACCCGTTCCCTCAGCGCCTGCCGGCAGAATTTGCGGGAGAAGATCACCAGCGACATGCCATCGGCGTGAATCTGGTCCGCCTGCCGTAGCATGGCGTCGAATTCCCGGTCGTGATGGCAGAGCGCAATGACCTGGCCATTCGCCGAGGTCGAATAAAACGGTCTTGCACCGGCCACACGCTCTGTCGTCGCGCGCAGGATGAAATCCCGCGCCGTTTCATCGATGGTCGCGTCAGTGATGGGCAGTGCCGCAAGGGGAATAACCGGCCAGATCTGGCCCGGCCCTTCCGCATCCGGCATCTCTCTCCCTGTCATGATCTGTCCGGTGTCCAAGATAGGCATCGTTTCATTGTTATATTCACGTTTATGCTTAGGGTATAAGGCTTCAAACACTACGAAGAACTATCATTAATATTTTTATAAATCCCCACATGCCGCAGGCATTTTACACGCCTGAAAGTTGTGCGCCACTCCTGCCGCGCCTATTCCTGTTTCCCCGCCGATGCGGTAAGGGACCACGACATCAAATCACGGAAAGGTCTTCGCCATGGAAACAATCTCGATCGACAATCGCGGCGATTTCGGCCTCTGGGCGATAGAACGGGCAAAGGAAATCGTCGCCAACGAAGCCTCCGATCTGGCCATTTCGGTGCGCGACGGCGACGAGACCGGCATTCGCGATGCGGGCAATGCGCTGGGCGCAGCCATCGCCGCTGCCCTGCTCGAGGTCTATGACGGCCTTATCTCGGAAGAATAAGCGCGGAAAGCAGGCGCTCCCGGATCAGGCATAACGCGCCGCTGCTTCCGCGTGATCGTCCCTTCGCAGATAACCCCAGAGACCGAGCGCCACGGCGATCGCGAGACCGAGGAACAGGCCACCCATGCCGCCGGCAATCAGGAAGGTCAGCTTGCCCGGTGGCCAGCTTCGGGAATTGGGTGCAACCGGCTGCGAAATCACCCGCACATTGGTGGAATCGATCGATTGCTGTTCGGCAAGCTGGCGCGAGCGGGTGAGATAAGTCTCATAGATCGCCGCCGCCGAGCGGGCGTCGCGATCGAGATCGCGCAGCCGCACCTGCGCATCATTGTCGGTAAAGACATTGGCGCGCTCCGCCACAGCCTTCAATCTCAGCGCATCAAGCGAGGAACGCGCTTCAGCGACATTGATCTTTGCCGCCTGCAGGATGCGTCGCGCCTCATCCGCCATGCCCCGTTCCAGCATCGCCCGCTCCGCACCCGCGGTTGCAAGACGCGGATGACGCGCGCCATAGGTCAGCGTCATCGCGCCGATCTGCTGTTGCAGCATGCTATATTGGGCGCGGATGGTGTTCATCGTCTGGCTGTCGAAAATGGCGTCGCTTTGTGTGCGGTTCTGGGCGATTGCCGCCTCCATCTGCTTCAGGCGGGATTCCTCCTGGATCAGCCGCTGCTGGGTCGCAAGCACCTGCGCATTCAATTCGCCGGAGGCGAGATTGCTGACGAGCTGGCCATTATTTTCCTGCAGACCGTTCTCGCGCCGAAAATCGGCCACGCGCTTTTCGGCGATGGTAACATTCTCGCGCATTTCCTCGAGCCGCTTCTTGAGATCGTCGACGACGCGCTGGCTGCTGTCGGAGTTTGTCTGGAACAGCTCGCTTTCGAAGGACTTCACGATGGCCTTCGAGACCACCACCGATTTTTCGGCATCATTGGTCCAGACCGAAAGCGTGACCACGAAGGAGCGCGGATCACGCTCCGCCGTCACCCGATCGCCGAGCGAGCGAAGCGCACCGACGCGGTCGTCGCCATCATCAGGCTTTGATGAAAACATGGCCTTCAGCCGGGCAAGCGGCGGCGGGCTGACGAATTCGGGGTCCTGATCGAGCTTCAGCTCATCCACCACCCGCGCCAGCACATTGCGCGAGGTGATGGTGCGCAGCTTGCTTTCCACCTCGAGAATCTGCGTGTCGCGTTGCTGGTTGGGCGAAAACACCCCGTCATTGACGACATTCAGGTTGGAGGGATTAACGACGATATCCGTATAGGCCTTGTAGCGCGGCGGCGTCATGGAGGCATAAGTGAGCGCGCCTGCAACGCAGAGAACGATCGCCAGCACGATCCAGACAATACCCTTGCGCAGCCAGACGAGCACGTCGTCCACGCCGATCCTGTCGATATATTTGAGGCCGGGCAGCATGGAGGCAAGGCCTCCACCAGGGGAAGCCGTCCTCACTCGCGTCTCGACCGGGGCCGGCTCGGTAGCGGTCGCCGCCGGTTTCGGCTCGAGATGCTCTTTCAGCACCGTGCGCTCGAAAACCTCGTCCTCATCCACCAGATCGTCCAGCAGGGAGCCATGGGTTCTGGCGGCGGGCGCCGTTTTTTCATCGAGCGGACGTGCCTGCTTATGTCCCGCCTTTTGAAGCCTGTACATCAGCCAATCCAACTCGAACGAACCACAAAAAAGGCCGGCAACACAGTATTCCCATCGTCGCCAGAGCCGCCATTGACGGACAAGTTTAAATATGACGGGTGAATTTTAGGTTACCCGCATCATTTCCGCCATCATCGCCTATTCGCGGCCACCATGAAAGCGATGATTGACTTGAATGGATCGATACGGTTCTTTCAACCGTTATATTTTTTCATTATCCCTTTGCCCCTCAAAGATTTTATGGAAACGGAGTTTGGAATGAGCCTGAAATTCGGAACGAGCGGCCTTCGCGGCCTCTCCGTCGATCTGAAGGGAAAAGCCTCCGCCGTCTACGCCACGGCATTTGCAAGGCACCTTCTCACATCGGGCCAGGCAAAGGTGGGTGATCCCATTCTCGTCGGCCGCGATTTTCGCGACTCGAGCCCGGATGTCTCCGCCACCTGCATCGCCGCGCTGAAAAAAGCCGGCCTCAATCCGCTCGATTGCGGCACGGTGCCGACCCCGGCACTGGCACTTTACGGCCTGTCGCTGAAGGCGGGCGCGCTGATGATTACCGGCTCGCATATCCCGGCAGACCGCAACGGCATTAAATTCTACCGCCCGGACGGCGAAATCGACAAGCAGGACGAAACCGCGATCGCGACCCTTGCAGCCGAAATCGAGGCGGAAGGCATAAGCGACGAGGCGGCCACCGCCGAGGACCATTCCGCCATCGCTGCCGAACTTTTCTACGAACGCAACATCGCCCTCCTGCCGGAAAAGGCGCTTTCCGGCCTCAGGATCGGCGTCTACCAGCATAGCACGGTGGCGCGCGATCTCTTTGTCGACGTGCTGGCCCATTATGGCGCCGACGTCGTGCCGCTCGGTCGCTCCGAAAGCTTTATCCCCGTGGATACCGAGGCAGTCTCGCCGGAAACGCTGGCACTTCTCAGAAAATGGTCGCCCGAGCATGGCCTAGACGCCATCGTTTCCGCCGATGGCGATGGCGACCGCCCTCTGCTGTCCGATGAAAACGGCATACCGCTGCGCGGTGACCTGATCGGCCTCATCACCGCCAATTTCCTCGATGCCGGCGTCGTCGTCACCCCGGTCACGTCCAATTCGGGTATCGAGGCGAGCGGCTCGTTCGAGGTCATCCGCACCAAGGTCGGCTCACCCTTCGTGATCGCCGGCATGGCGCAGGCCCTTGCCGAAGGAAAAAACGGCGTCATGGGTTTCGAGGCCAATGGCGGCCTGCTGACGGCCTCGGCGTTTACGCTGAACGGCAGGCCGCTTTCGCCACTGCCGACGCGTGACAGCTTCCTGCCCATTCTCGCCGTGCTGCTTCTCTCGGCCGAGCAGAAAAAACCGCTCTCGGAGATCGCCGCCGCCTACAGGCTGCCGGTCGCCGCCGCCGACCGCCTGGAAAATTTCGCCCAGGAAAAAAGCGCCGCCCTGATGACGCATCTGCGCGCCTCCCGCGACAACCTCGAGGCCTTCCTCGCCCCTGTAGGCAAGGTCAAGGATCTGAGCGACATTGACGGCCTGCGTGTGACGCTCACCGACGGCAGCACCATCCATTTCCGCCCTTCCGGCAACGCCCCGGAAATGCGCTGCTACGTCGAGGCCGCCAACCAGGACGAAGCCGAAACGCTGTTGCACAAGGGGCTCGAGCTCATCCGGAATTTTGGCTGAGTGTGGATGCCGCCTGCGCGATGGTGTAAGCTTGCCGCATGAAGAGAGCAGAGGCCATCAGGAAACTCAAAATGCACGCCCATGCCATGAAAAGCATGGGCGCCACATCGCTGTATCTTTTTGGATCCACCGCCCGCGATGAAGCACTGACCGCAAGCGATCTGGACGTCTTCATCGATTACGATCAGGACGGTCGCTTTTCGCTGATCGATCTCGTCGGCATCAAGCAGTTTCTGGAAGACGAGCTGGCGATGGAAGTGGACGTGACCACCCGCAACAGCCTTCACCCGCTGCTCCGCGCCGACATCGAGCAATCCGCAGTGCGGATATTCTGATGATAAGGCGCAGGGTCGGGCCGGTTCTCAGCGAAATGCTGGAGGCGATCCACGGCATCGAGACGCACACCGCCGGATTGTCACTGGACGACTTCAAACAGAACTGGCTCCTCAAGCTTGCCGTACAGCGCGCTTTGGAGATCGTTTCAGAGGCATCACGGCATATCCCGGAAGACTTGCTTGATGTCGCGCCTGACATTCCCTGGAAACAGATTCATGGGATCGGCAATATTTTACGTCACGAATACCACAAGATCGCGGATGATGTGATCTGGGCAGTGGTGACCGAACATGTCGCACCGCTGAAAATCGCCGTCCAAGCTATTCAACAATCCGTCGGGCCTGAAAACTGAAGTTTTATGGGCACGATGTCCCAAATGTCGCATCCCGCCTTTCCCTGTTGCACTCCATGCCCCGGAAAGCGATAAGGACCACAGGGTCCAAGGAGGCGACGATGAGCGGCGAGACCGTTACCCTTTATCAAGCGATCGGTGGCGATGCGACCGTCAGGGCGCTCACCCAGCGCTTTTATGAATTGATGGACACCCTGCCCGAGGCCGCGCGCTGCCGCGCCATCCACCCTGCCGATCTTTCCGGCAGCGAGGCGAAGTTTTACGACTATCTGACGGGATATCTTGGCGGACCGCCCGTCTATGTCGAAAAACACGGCCACCCGATGCTGCGCCGCCGCCATTTCGTCGCCCCCATTGGCCCGGCCGAGCGGGATGAATGGCTGCTGTGCTTCCGCCGCGCCATGGATGAGACGATCGAGAATGCAAAGCTGCGGGAGATCATCTGGGCGCCGGTGGAGCGGCTGGCCTTTCACATGCAGAACCAGGAAGCGGATAATCCATGACCCACGCGAGACTGCGCGCCTTCATTCTGCTGCTGGGCGGCCTCCTGGGGGCTGCCGGCGTCATGCTTGCCGCCGCCGCCACCCATACCGGTGAAACCTATATGCTGGGCAATGCCTCGGCCATGGCGCTGGCGCATGCGCCGGTGCTGGTGGCACTCAATATCGGTGCGGACCGCATCAGAACCGCCATTCCGGGGGGCCTGATCCTCGGTCTCGGCACGGCCGTTTTTGTCGGCGATCTCGTCGTCAGGCATTTTTCCGGCCACAGCCTGTTCCCCTACGCAGCACCCATAGGCGGGCTCGGCATGATCGGCGGATGGCTGGTGCTCTGCGCCGGCGCGTTCCTGAAGCCGAAAGGCTGATCGGCCTCAACGCCGCCGCGTCCAGCGAAACGGCAGGATGTTGCGGCCCTTTTCCGCCGCCTCGCCGAGAGCAAAGGGCGGCGCTTCGCCGGGCTGGCGGGTGCGCAGATGGGGAAACATCGCCACATTGCCGCCGGCGGTCGCGGCGCGGTTGCGCCTTTGACGTTCGCCAACGATTTCATACATTTCCGTCAGGGCCGGATCGGCAGCCTGTTCGGCCATCTTGTGCAGTTCCACGCGGCAGGCTTCATCTGCCGCCGGCTCTTCAACCTTAAAATTATTGCGCTCGTCGCTCATCGTTGGGGGTCCGTTCATTCATCGTCTGCAGCGCCCGCTCCAGACTGGATTTGCTGCCATTGCGCAGCGGAATGAACGTCTTGCCGAATTTCTTGCAACCGGACTTCACCCGCAGACACGCATCGTGGCTGATACAGTCGATCGGGCAGAAAACGCAGTCGACGGAGGGAAGCACGGTATCGATGCGCGAGACCGCCTCACGCAGGCCGCCATCGTGGTGGATCAGTTCGGCACCGAAATTGCTGGCGATCTGGCGAAGATGGGCAACCTGACAGTCACGGCCGCCAACATAAAGAAAGCTCTTCGGACCGGAAAGCTGCTGTTCGGCCACGTCCTTTTCAGGTTGAGGCGCGCCCTTGCCCTGCTTGCCGCTGCGTTCGGCTTTATTCTTTTCCTTGCGTGCCATTCCCTCACCTGCCGGTTGATTTTTCATGCCCCGGACGTTCGGGATAGCGGCACCATAATAAAGATGAGTTTTGGAGTAAAGTATAAAGGTGATAATTTTCCTCATGTTTCTGCAGAAAGAATCGATCACCTGTTCGTGAGAACCCTGGCGTTCAGCCGCTGATGCGCAATCCGCCCATGAAAAGCTGCTCCAGATGCCGGGCCGCATCCTCGAAACGACCGTCGCCACCGTGTTTGTCACCCAGCACGGCGCGCACCTGCACGTCGAAATCCGCATAATGCTGGGTGGTCGACCAGATCGAGAAGATCAGATGGTAAGGATCGCATTTGGCCATCCGCCCCGCCTTGATCCAGGCGCGGATCACCTCGGCCTTTTCATCCACCAGTTGTTTGAGCGGGCCTTTCAGTTCATCCTCTATATGCGGCGCACCCTGCAGGATTTCATTGGCGAAAAGCCGGCTTTCACGCGGAAAATCCCGCGACATTTCCAGCTTGCGGCGAATATAGGAGCGGATTTCGCTTTCGGGATTGCCTTCGGCGTCAAAGGCGCGCAGCGGATCGAGCCACGTATCCAGCACCCGTTCGATCAGGGCGCGATGCATCGCTTCCTTGGTGCGGAAATAATAAAGCACGTTCGGTTTCGACATGCCGGCCGCCTCGGCAATCTGGTCGATGGTGGAACCACGGAAGCCATTGGTGGAAAACACACTGAGCGCAGCCTCGAGAATCGTTTCCTGCTTCTCTTCCTGAATGCGGGTCCGCTTCTGGGTTTTCGCTGCTCGCGGTATGGCCATACTCTGCTCTCTGTTTCTTTTCAGTGCAATTGCCGATACAGTATGCTTAAAAAATAATCTGCGCGTACAGTTTAGGCAAAATTAGTGCGATTCGTCACGAAAATCTCTTGCTGACGCCATCGCGAATTTGCAATGTTTACCAGCCGGTCAATTTATCCACCATCGCCATCATTAGGCAATGACTGTTATCTTAGCCGGCAAAAATGGGAACGGCACAAGCTTTGCTTCGATAAAAACAAACGGATGAGGACGACATTTCATGGCGGCGGGTAAAAACTTGACGGTCAATGGCGACCGTCTGTGGGACAGTCTGATGGACATGGCGAAAATCGGCCCCGGCATTGCCGGCGGCAATAATCGCCGCACGCTGACGGATGAAGATGCGGAAGGCCGCAGCCTGTTCAAGAGCTGGTGCGAAGCGGCCGGCCTGACGATGGGCGTCGACAAGATGGGCACGATGTTCGCCACCCGCCCCGGTGAGGACCCGGACGCGCTGCCGGTCTATATCGGCAGCCATCTCGACACCCAGCCGACCGGCGGCAAGTTCGATGGCGTGCTTGGTGTGCTGGCTGGACTGGAAGTCGTTCGCAGCCTGAACGATCTCAACATAAAGACGAAACACCCGATCACCATCACCAACTGGTCCAATGAGGAAGGCGCGCGCTTTGCCCCGGCCATGCTGGCCTCCGGCGTCTTCGCCGGCATTCACGATCTCGATTACGCCTATGGCCGCACCGATACCGACGGCAAGACCTATGGTGACGAGCTGGAGCGAATCGGCTGGCTGGGCGAAGAAGAAGTCGGTGCGCGCAAGATGCACGCCTATTTCGAATATCATATCGAGCAGGGGCCGATCCTCGAGGCGGAAGGCAAACAGATCGGCGTCGTTACCCATGGTCAGGGCCTGTGGTGGCTGGAAGTGACGCTGACCGGCAAGGAAGCCCATACCGGCTCGACGCCGATGGCCATGCGCGTCAATGCCGGCCTCGCCGCCGCGCGCATCCTTGAAAAGGTGCAGGAAGTGGCGATGGCCCACCAGCCGGGCGCCGTCGCTGGCGTCGGCCAGATGATCTTCACGCCCAATTCCCGCAATGTGCTGCCCGGCAAGGTGGTTTTCACCATCGATCTTCGAACCCCTTCGCAGGCGAAGCTCGACAACATGCGCGCCATCTTCGAGCGCGAGGTGCCTGTTATCGCCGAAGAACTCGGCGTCGGCTGCGCAATCGAAGCCATCGGCCATTTCGATCCCGTCACCTTCGATCCGGTGCTGGTCGGGCGCGTGCGCTCTGCCGCCGAAAGATTGGGTTACACCCACACGGACATCATCTCCGGCGCCGGCCACGATGCCTGCTGGACGGCAAGGGTCGCTCCATCAACCATGATCTTTTGCCCCTGCGTGGGTGGGCTTTCCCATAACGAGGCCGAAGAAATTTCGCCGGAATGGGCCGCCGCCGGCTGCGACGTGCTGCTGCATGCGGTGCTGGAGACTGCGGAGATCGTGCAATGACCGCCACCATCATCAAAAACGGCACCATCGTCACCGCCGACCTCACCTACAAGGCCGATGTGAAGATCGAAGATGGCAGGATCACCGAGATCGGCCCTGATCTGACCGGCGGCACGATCCTCGATGCCACGGGATGTTACGTCATGCCTGGTGGCATCGATCCGCATGTGCATCTGGAAATGCCCTTCATGGGCACCTATTCCGCCGACGATTTCGAGAGCGGCACGCGCGCCGCCCTTGCCGGCGGCACCACCATGGTGGTGGATTTTTGCCTGCCCGATCCCGGCCAGTCGCTTCTCGATGCCCTGCAGAGATGGGACAACAAGGCGACGCGCGCCAATTGCGATTATTCCTTCCACATGGCCGTTACCTGGTGGGGCGAGCAAGTCTTCGATGAGATGAAGACGGTGGTTCAGGAAAAAGGCATCAACTCGTTCAAGCACTTCATGGCCTATAAGGGCGCGCTGATGGTGAATGACGACGAGATGTTCGCCTCCTTCTCGCGCTGTGCGGAACTCGGCGCCATTCCCTTCGTGCATGCGGAAAACGGCGATATCGTCGCGCAGATGCAGGAAAAGCTGATGGCGGAAGGCAATACCGGTCCGGAGGCGCATGCCTATTCCCGGCCTCCCTCCGTGGAGGGCGAGGCCACCAACCGCGCCATCATCATCGCCGATATGGCAGGTGCCCCGCTTTATGTCGTCCACACATCCTGCGAGCAGGCCCATGAAGCCATCCGCCGCGCGCGCCAGAATGGCATGCGCGTTTATGGCGAACCGCTGATCCAGCACCTGATCCTCGATGAAAGCGAATATGGCAATGCCGACTGGGATCATGCCGCGCGCCGGGTCATGTCGCCGCCCTTCCGCAACCGGCAGCATCAGGACAGCCTCTGGGCGGGTCTCGCCTCCGGCTCGCTGCAATGTGTGGCGACCGACCATTGCGCCTTCACCACTGAGCAGAAACGCTTCGGCATCGGTGATTTCCGCAAGATACCGAACGGCACCGGCGGGCTGGAAGATCGCATGCCGCTGCTCTGGACCCATGGCGTAGCGACCGGCCGGCTGACGATGAATGAATTTGTCGCCGTCACCTCCACCAACATCGCCAAAATCCTTAACATCTATCCGAGAAAGGGCGCGATCCTCGTCGGCAGCGATGCCGATATCGTCGTCTGGGACCCGGCGCTGACGAAGACCATCAGCGCCGCAAGCCAGCAATCGGCCATCGATTACAACCTGTTCGAAGGGCAGAAAGTGAAGGGCCTGCCGCGCTACACCCTGTCACGTGGCCTTGTCAGTGTCGAGGAAGGCACCATCGAAACACAGGAAGGCCATGGCCAATTCGTGGCCCGCGATCCCTATCCCGCCGTCAGCCGGGCGCTTTCCACCTGGAAGGAACTCGTTTCGCCGCGCAAGGTGGAACGCACAGGCATTCCGGCATCGGGCGTGTGACCATGAGCAGCGAGCCGAAACGCGAAATCCTCATCGCCGCCGCCATTCTCCTCAACGAACGACGGCAGATGCTTGTGGTGCGCAAGCGCGGCACCACGCAGTTCATGCAGCCGGGCGGCAAGATCGATCCAGGCGAAACGCCGGAGCAGGCGCTGCACCGCGAACTGGCCGAGGAAATCGGCCTGACGCTGCCGAAAAATGCCGTTCGTTATGAGGGCATCTTTCGCGAGGAAGCCGCCAATGAGCCCGGCGCCGATGTCGTCGCCCATGCCTTTACCGCCAGACTTCATGCCGAGGTCGTGCCGCAGGCGGAAATCGAGGAAGTGCGCTGGCTCGACCTCGACCGCCGCCCCGGCGTGATGATTGCCAAACTGACGGAAACCCAGATGCTGCCGCTGGCGCGCGCGGCCCTTACGGAAAGCGACAATCAGCCAAGATGAACCAGGCCTCTTCCTATTCCGTCGTTTCCGCCAGAAAACTGGGCCTGACCTTCGAAACGGGGGATGGTCCGGTCCACGCCTTGTCGGATGTCGATCTGGACGTAAAAAAGGGCGATTTCGTCTCCTTCATCGGCCCTTCCGGCTGCGGCAAGACCACCTTCCTGCGGGTCATAGCCGATCTTGAAAAACACACGTCAGGCGAGATCACCGTCAACGGCACGACGCCGGAAAACGCCCGGCGAGACCGGTCCTACGGTTACGTCTTTCAGGCCGCCGCACTTTACCCGTGGCGCAGCATCGAGAAGAACATCGCCCTCCCGCTTGAAATCATGGGGTATAGCAAGGCCGAACAACGCGAGCGCATCGACCGCACGATGGACCTCGTCAACCTCACCGGTTTCGGCAAGAAATATCCCTGGCAGCTTTCCGGCGGCATGCAGCAGCGCGCCTCCATCGCCCGCGCGCTCGCCTTCGATGCCGACCTGCTGCTGATGGACGAGCCTTTCGGGGCGCTGGACGAGATCGTCCGCGATCATCTGAACGAGCAGCTGCTGAAACTCTGGGATACGACCGGCAAGACCATCTGCTTTGTCACTCATTCCATACCGGAGGCGGTCTATCTCTCGACCAGGATCGTCGTCATGTCACCGCGACCGGGAAGAGTGACTGACGTGATCGAGTCCACCCTGCCGCGCGAAAGGCCGCTGGAGATCAGGGAGACGCCGGAGTTTCTGGCGATTGCACATCGGGTGCGCGAGGGGTTGAAGGCGGGGCATGGCTATGAGGGGTGAGGTTGGAAAAGACGCCCCTGTGGTAGGCGCTACCCCCCTCTGCCCTGCCGGGCATCTCCCCCACAAGGAGGGAGATCGGCAAGACGCACGACCACCGCTTCAATCTCAAGCGTGGAGATGGGTGAAACCTAACCACGAGTCGATCTCCCCCCTTGTGGGGGAGATGTCCGGCAGGACAGAGGGGGGTAAGCGTCACTCTCAGAGCAAGAGTAAATCCCACCCTCAGAGGGCCAACCCATGACCCTCCTCCGCCACCGCATACTCCCCATCCTCACCGTCCTCCTCGCCATCCTCATCCTTTGGCACCTCGCAGTCATCTATCTCAACATGCCCTTCGCCCGCGACCAGGCCACCCGCGCCGGCCAGACGCCGGGTTTCTTCGAACTCCTGCCGCAGACCTTCGCGCAGGAGCGCCCGGTTCTCCCCGCCCCACACCAGATCGCCGCCGAACTCTGGGACACGACCGTCAACAAGGCCATCACCTCCAAGCGCAGCCTGATCTACCACGCCGGCATCACGCTTTCGGCCACCCTTCTCGGTTTCGCCATCGGCGCTGTTCTCGGCATCCTGCTTGCCGTCGCCATCATCCATAACCGCGCCATGGACCGCTCCGTCATGCCGTGGATCATCGCCAGCCAGACGATCCCCATTCTCGCCATCGCGCCGATGATCATCGTTGTCCTGAACTCCATCGGCATTTCCGGGCTGTTGCCCAAGGCGCTGATTTCCACCTATCTCTCCTTCTTCCCCATCGTCGTCGGCATGGTGAAGGGCCTCAGAAGCCCCGAAACCCTCCAGCTCGATCTGATGCACACCTATAATGCCTCACCGGCGCAGATCTTCTGGAAGCTGCGCTGGCCTGCCGCCCTGCCCTATCTCTTCACCTCGCTGAAGATCGCCATTGCCATCGCTCTGGTCGGCGCCATCGTCGGTGAATTGCCGACAGGCGCCGTCGCGGGTCTCGGTGCGCGGCTTCTCTCCGGCTCCTATTACGGCCAGACGGTGCAGATATGGGCGGCACTGTTCATGGCCGCCGGTGTTGCGGCGCTGCTGGTGTCGATCATCGGCATTGCCCACGCCGCCGTCCTCAAGAGAATGGGAGCACGGCCATGACGAACCCCTCCTGGTTTATCGGCGCGATCCTGTTCTGGCTTGCCGCCTGGGCCTTCAACGAATGGCTGGTGCGTCGCAATTTCACCTCTTCCTCGGCACAGCGCATCGGCCGCATCGCCGTGCCCCTTCTCTTCGGCCTTGCCCTTCTGGCTCTCTGGGAAGGCATCGTGCGTGGTTTTTCCGTTCCGCCCATCCTGCTGCCGGCCCCCAGCGCCATCCTCGCCCGTCTAGTCGGCTCGCTGCCGATCCTCTGGGCGGATTTCCGCCAGACTTTCCTCAAATCGGTGCTGACGGGTTATGTGCTCGGCTGCGGCCTCGGTTTCCTCGTCGCCATCCTCATCGACCGTTCGCCCTTCCTCCAGCGCGGACTTTTGCCCATCGGCAATTTCGTCTCCGCTTTGCCAGTGGTCGGCATCGCGCCGATCATGGTCATGTGGTTCGGTTTCGACTGGCAATCGAAAGTCGCCGTCGTCGTCATCATGACGTTTTTCCCCATGCTGGTGAACACGGTGCAGGGGCTTGCCGCTTCAAGCCACATGGAGCGCGACCTGATGCGCACCTATGCCGCCGGCTGGGGGCAAACATTGCTGAAACTGCGCCTGCCCGCCGCCTGGCCCTTCATCTTCAACGCGCTGAAGATCAATTCAACGCTGGCGCTGATCGGCGCCATCGTCGCGGAGTTTTTCGGCACGCCCATCGTCGGCATGGGTTTCCGCATCTCGGCCGAAATGGGCCGCAGCAATGTCGATATGGTTTGGGCCGAGATCGCCGTGGCGGCGCTCGCAGGCTCCGGCTTTTACGGTCTGGTGGCGCTCATCGAGCGTGCCGTCACCTTCTGGCATCCGTCCGTCCGTGGGGGACGAACGTAAATAACGAAAAAGGGAACAGCGATGAAAATGAAACTTGCATCCATGCTTCTTGCCGGCGCGTCAGTTCTGACCGCATTCGGGGCTCAAGCCGCCGACAAGATCACCCTGCAGCTGAAATGGGTGACCCAGGCGCAATTCGCGGGTTATTACGTCGCCAAGGACAAGGGCTTTTATGAAGCCGAAGGCCTCGATGTCGATATCAAGCCCGGTGGCCCGGATATTGCGCCCGCGCAGGTTCTGGCCGGCGGCGGCGCTGACGTCATCGTCGACTGGATGCCGTCTGCACTGGCGACGCGCGAAAAAGGCGTACCGCTCGTCAACATCGCCCAGCCGTTCAAGTCGTCAGGCATGATGCTGACCTGCCTGAAAGAAACCGGCATTACCAAGCCGGAAGATTTCAAGGGCAAGACACTCGGCGTCTGGTTCTTCGGCAACGAATATCCGTTCCTGTCATGGATGGCGCACCTGAAAATCCCGACCACCGGCGGCGCGGATGGCGTGACCGTTCTGAAACAGGGCTTCAACGTCGATCCGCTGCTGCAGAAGCAGGCCGCCTGCATTTCCACCATGACCTATAATGAATATTGGCAGGTCATCGATGCCGGCATCAAGCCGGAAGAACTCGTCACCTTCAAATATGAAGACGAAGGCGTGGCGACGCTGGAAGACGGACTTTACGTTCTCGAAGACAAGCTGAAAGACGCCAAGTTCAAGGAGGACTTGGTCAAATTCGTCCGCGCTTCCATGAAGGGCTGGAAGTGGGCCGAAGAAAACCCTGATGATGCCGCCGGTATCGTTCTCGAAAACGACGCCTCCGGCGCCCAGACCGAAAAGCACCAGAAGCGCATGATGGGCGAAGTCGCCAAGCTCACCGCCGGTTCGAAGGGCGCACTCGACAAGGCCGATTACGAGCGTACCGTCAAGACGCTGCTGGGCGGCGGCTCCGATCCTGTCATCACCAAGGAACCAACAGGTGCTTATACGACGGAGATTACCGACGCGGCGTTGAAGTAGGTCGAAGTGACGTCCAAGTAATGGAGCGCGCGGGAGGTCCGCGCGTTCTTATTTATGACTCGCATGAAGAGTGCCAATTCTCCCGACGTCATCCTTGGGCCTGTCCCAAGGATCTAACCACGTCAACAAAATCACAACGTTGCAGATCCTCGGGACAAGCCCGAGGATGACGTCGGCGAGGTTGGCTCAACTCGATTTCCCATCTGACGACGCTCTTCTTTTGGGGCTTTGCCAGAATATGCCACTTGTGCAAACTGCGCCGATAGTGCGAAGGCATCAGCACGTCGCCTATTTCATTGGTAACCCATCTGACGAATTGCAACATCTGCGGCTATACAAAAATGTATATCAACCATAGCGGCTATGCGGATTGATTTGTACGACAACAACAATTACAGTCCCGCCCACAAGACTGCCAGATTTGATCTTGTAAAAAAAGCACAAGGCAAAGGTGCTTGAGATTCGCGTTGAGGGGCGTTTGAATCGGGAGGATCGAAAAGGAAGTATTGTGATCCCTTGTTTCACATTCGCCATCGCATGACCTTTTGAGACACGGCCCCGAGCCTAAAGGACATGTGAGCGGATATTGCGCGAGCCAAGACACATGCAGCATAAAGTCACGTTTAACCGCTTTGTTTTCCTTCTTCTTTCCGCAACGGCGCTCCCCTTGTCCGCAGCCGCCGAAGGAGAGGCGCAGGCACCGGTCAAACAGCAGAACCTGCCTTCCATCATCGTTGCGCATGCCGCAAAACGCGATCTCGTGGACCGCATAATCGCGACGGGCACCATCCGCCCGGTCGATGAAATCTATGTCCAGCCGCTGGTCGACGGCCTGTCGATCGATACGCTGAATGTCGATATCGGTGACAGGGTCGAAGCAAATGCGATCCTCGCCGTCCTCTCCTCGGACAGTCTCATCCTTCAGAAAAGCCAGCTTGAGGCCAACAAGGCCAAGGCGCAGGCGGCCGTTGCGCAGGCCAAGGCACAGGTTCTGGAAGCGGAGGCGAGCGCCAATGACGCGAACCGCCAGCGCGACCGCGCCGCAAAGCTCGGCCAGAGCGGCTCCGGCTCCGTCTCGCAGGTGGAGCAGACCCAGGCGCAGGCCGAAGTGGCCGCCGCCAAGCTCAACGCCGCCCGCCAGGCGGTTTCTGCCGGCGAAGCCGACATCAAAGTCGTGGACGCTCAAATTGCCGATATCGATCTGAAGCTGACGCGCACGGGTGTGAAAACCCCGGTTGCCGGCATTGTTTCGGCCAAGAATGCCAAGGTCGGCGCGATTGCCAGCGGCGCCGGCAATCCGCTTTTCACCGTCATCAAGGATGGCGCGATCGAACTCGTCGCCGATCTGTCCGAAACCGATATCCAGAAGGTGAAGATCGGCCAGAAAGCCTATTTGACGGTTGCCGGCGGCGCTGAGAAAATAGAGGGCAAGGTGCGCCTCGTCTCGCCCACCGTCGATCCGACGACGCGCCTCGGTTCCGTGCATGTGGTTCTGCCCGAAAACAGCCCCGCGCGCTCCGGCATGTATGCCAGCGCGGCGATCATCGTTGAAGAGACGAATGCGCTCGCTCTGCCGCTGTCGGCCGTCACCGCCGGACGTGAAGGCTCGACCACCCGGAAAGTGGAAGGCGACGTCGTCAAGCAGGTGAAGATCGAAACCGGCATTGAAGACGGTGGTTATATCGAGATTGTCAGCGGTCTTGCCGCTGGAGACAAGGTTGTCGAGAAGGCTGGGGCATTCGTGCGTGATGGGGACCGGATCAAACCGGTGGAAGCCCAGACAGCTGCGTCCAACTGACTGAGGGATTGAAATGAACTTTTCCGCATGGTCAATCCGTAACCCGATTGCGCCGCTGCTCGGCTTCGCCGTGTTGATGATGCTCGGCCTTCAGGCGTTCAACACGCTGCCGATCACCCGTTTTCCGAACATCGACGTTCCCGTCGTCGCCGTCACCGTGACCCAGAGCGGCGCTTCGCCCTCCGAGCTCGAAATGCAGGTGACGAAGGAGATCGAGGACGCCGTCGCCGCCATCAGCGGCGTTGATGAAATCCAGTCCACCGTGGTCGATGGCCAGTCCACCACCACTGTCGTCTTCCGCATCGAAAAACCGACGGAAGAGGCGGTTCAGGACACCAAGGACGCCATCGACAAGATCCGCAGCGACCTTCCCGCCGATATCGAAGAGCCGATCGTCAGCAAGATCGACGTCGAGGGTCAGGCGATCCAGAGCTTTGCCGTTTCTTCGCCCAACATGACGCTCGAAGAGCTGTCATGGTTCGTGGATGATACGATCAAGCGGGCTTTGCAGGGCAAATCCGGCATCGGCAAGGTCGATCGCTACGGCGGTGCGGACCGGGAAGTGCGTGTGGCGCTCAGCCCCGAAAAGCTCGATGCCTATGGCATCACCGCCAATGAGGTGAACAGCCAGCTGCGCGGCACCAATATCGACCTCGGCTCCGGCCGTGGCCAGGTGGGCGGCAACGAACAGACCATCCGCACCCTCGGCGATACGCGTGATGTCTCGCAGCTTGCCAACACCACCATTTCCCTTTCGAACGGCCGTTTCGTCAAGCTGTCCGAACTCGGCACGATCACGGATACCTATCAGGAGCCGAAGTCCTTCTCGCGCTTCAACGGCAACCCCGCCGTCACCTTCGCCGTGTTCCGCTCCAAGGGCGCAAGCGAGGTTTCCGTGGCGCAGACCGTGTCGGAAAGCCTCGAACAGGTGCGGAAGGATCATCCTGACGTCGACATTCAGAAGGTCGACGATGCCGTCTACTTCACCTACGGCAACTATACGGCCGCACTCGATACGCTGATCGAAGGCGCTGTCCTTGCCGTTATCGTGGTTCTCCTCTTCCTGCGCAACTGGCGCGCAACGCTGATTGCCGCCGTGGCGCTGCCGTTATCCGCGATCCCGACCTTCTGGATCATGGACATCATGGGCTTCTCGCTCAACCTCGTGAGCTTCCTCGCTCTGACGCTCGCCACGGGTATTCTCGTGGATGACGCCATCGTGGAAATCGAGAACATTGCCCGCCACATCAAGATGGGCAAGACGCCCTATCGCGCGGCACTGGAAGCGGCGGATGAAATCGGCCTCGCCGTCATCGCCACCAGCTTCACCATCATCGCGGTCTTCGTGCCCGTCTCGTTCATGCCCGGCATTCCCGGACAATACTTCATCCAGTTTGGCCTCACCGTCGCCTTCTCGGTGTTCTTCTCACTCGCCGTCGCCCGTCTCATCACGCCGTTGATGGCGGCCTATCTGATGCGCGCCGAAGACGCGATGGACGACCACCACGACAATGACGGCCGGTTGATGAAGGCCTATACACGCATGGTCACCGCCACCACCCGCAAATGGTGGGCGCGGTATCTGACGCTGGTCGGCGCGATTGCGTTCCTCGTCGCCTCCGTCATGCTTCTGGCCCAGGTGCCGGGCAGCTTCCTGCCGCCGGATGACGCCTCTCGCGTCACGCTGTCAGTGGAACTGCCGCCCAATGCGACGCTTGACGAAACCGACCGGACGACGACGCAGATTTATCATGCCCTGCGTGACATCAACGGCGTGGAAAGCGTCTTCATCCTCGGCGGTGCCTCGCCGAAGGGCGACCTGGAACTGCGTCGTGCCACCGTCAACGTCATCCTCCAGCATATCGATCACTCGCTGCTGAAAACCCTCGTCAACAAGGGCCTCGGCTCCATTCCGCTCATCGGCCAATATCTTCCGAAGGTGGAGGAAAAGGGCCGCACGCGTCCGCAATGGGATGTGGAGCGGGATATATTCGCACAGGTGCGCGGCATTCCCGATGTCCGCATCATCAAGCTGAATGACCGCGCGGAACGCGAGCTCTCCTTCAACTTCCTCTCGAAGAACGAGAAGGACCTGAGCGACGCCGTCGGTATTCTCGAAAGCCGTCTGCGCGCCTCGCCCATCCTTGCCAATGTCAGCTCGGAAGGTGCTCTGCCCCGTCCCGAACTGCAGATCCGCCCGCGCAAGGATGAAATCGCTCGCCTCGGCATCACGCCGCAGCAGATATCGCAGACCGTGCGTGTCGCCACCATCGGCGATATCGACGCGCAGCTGACGAAAATCTCGCTGGACGACCGGCAGATCCCGATTCGCGTGCAGGCATCGCTCGATACCCGCCGCGATCTCGCCACCATCCGCGCGCTGAAGATCAAGACCGCCTCCGGGTCTCTGGTGCCGCTCTACAGCGTTGCCGATATCGACTATTCCGAAGGTCCAAGCTCGATCAAACGCAACGACCGCAACCGCGTCGTCTCCATCGGCTCGGATGTGCCTTTCGGCACGGCGCTCGATACCTCGACGGCCGAGTTCAAGCGCATCGTGGCAGAGACCAAGCTTCCGGCAAGTGTCCGCCTTGCCGAAAGCGGTGACGCCAAGGTGCAGGGCGAAATGCAGCAGGGCTTCGTCAACGCCATGCTGCTTGGCCTGATGCTGGTGCTGGTGGTGCTCATCCTGCTATTCAAGGATGTCATCCAGCCCTTCACCATCCTGTTCTCGCTGCCGCTTGCCATCGGTGGCGTGGCAGTGGCGCTCATCATCACGCAGAACGCGCTGTCCATGCCCGTCCTCATCGGCATTCTGATGCTGATGGGCATCGTGACAAAAAACGCCATTCTGCTGGTGGATTTCGCCATCGAAATGCGCCGTCACGGCATGGAACGGGTGCATGCCATGGTGGAGGCAGGCCGCAAGCGCGCCCGCCCGATCATCATGACATCCATCGCCATGTCGGCGGGCATGTTGCCTTCCGCACTCGGTGTCGGCGAAGGCGGTTCGTTCCGCGCGCCGATGGCGATTGCTGTCATCGGCGGCATCATCGTCTCGACGGTGCTTTCCCTCATCGTGGTGCCGGCCTTCTTCCTGATCATGGATGACGTGTCACGCCTGCTCGCCCACCTCTTCGGCCGCTTCGTCGGCAAGAAAGAAGTGGAGGAAGAGGCCCTCTCCAACGAGAAACTCTCGGAGATCGCCCACGAAAACAGCCTGGCGCTCTCATCGCTGGAGGCGCGGGTCGCCAGCGTGGAAAAGGGCACCGGCGACAAAGCCAGCGACAAGGGCAGTAATATATTGCGGCTGCCACCGCTTGCTGCGGAGTGAAAGTTGCAAATACGAAGATTGAAACGCCGGAACTTGTACCCGGCGTTTTTTCGTCGCTGTGGTAAAGCACGACATCGCGGCATATTTGTTCTCCCCGCCGGGGAGAAGGTGGCCCGAAGGGTCGGATGAGGGGGCAACTTTGCCGTATCTCACGACCCTCACCCCCTCATCCCGCTGCCGCGGACTTCTCCCCCCTCGGGGAGAAGAAATATGCCGCACCTACTCACTCCATTTTCCCCTGCCGCCCTGATCTTCAACGGCTCGGCCGCATTGCCAATCCTGTTTGATCGAAATCAATTCGCTTTTCAGGTGAACTGCTAGTCTCCCTCGCATCGGGAATTGCCGGTCGAGGAAAAATGCGATGAGTTCTTTGCAGATAGGCGTGAGGGAGAAGGAACTTCCCCGGTTTCGTA
Source organism: Agrobacterium sp. El2ro-1b (assembly GCF_048298475.1). Taxonomy (NCBI): domain Bacteria; kingdom Pseudomonadati; phylum Pseudomonadota; class Alphaproteobacteria; order Hyphomicrobiales; family Rhizobiaceae; genus Agrobacterium; species Agrobacterium sp. El2ro-1b. The sequence continues at coordinate 2,103,023 of NZ_CP103458.1, forward strand.
TCGCTTCGGACAGCCCGGCAAAAGGTTTGAGCGGGAGCCGAATGGACGTGAACAAGACCGTGAAGCTGAGCAACAGAGACAGGAACATTCTGCTTCGTGCACCCCTGATCGGGGTTGCCGACGACGCGGCCGCGCTGAAGATGATGGAGGCGGCGACCATCACCAATGTCAACGCCCGCCACGTCCTCTTCAAGGAAGGCGAAGCGGCGCAGCATTTTTATTGCGTGCTGTCGGGTTATGTCCGCCTCTATCGGCTGGACCGGCATGGGCGCGAGGCGGATGTACGCGTCAGCGGACCCGGCGATACCTTCAACGAATGCCTGATCTTCGGCAGCGATACCTATCGTTACAGCGCGCAGGCGGCTGAAAGCTGCACCGTGGCGCGTTTCGAGCTGGCAAGAATCCGAACCCTGATCGACCAGGAGCCGGCAATCGCCAAGGCCGTCATGCGCTGCCTTTCCAACAGCCTGTTGGCGACCATGGACTGCATTGCCAACGACCGGCTGCAGACGGCACCGCAACGCGTCGCCCATTACCTCATCAACCAGGGCCCGCGCGATGCGACATCCTTTTCGCTGCGGCTGCCTTTCCAGAAAAGCCTGCTTGCCGGCAAGCTCGGCCTTGCGCCGGAAGCTTTGTCGCGCGCCTTCTCGGCATTGAAAAAGTCTGGCGTCACGGTGCGTGGCCGCATCGTGCAGGTCAATGACGTCGCGGCATTGAAGCAAATCTGAAAACACCGGGAGAGGAGGAGGGGCGGGAGGCCAGCCGGCAGCCCGCCCTTCTGCATGTCTGAAAGCGGAAAATCAGCCCGGATGCGGCCCGAAGCGGAAGCCGTCACCCTGCCGCTCGATGTGGAAAAATCCGCCAAGATGACCGCCGGAAACCAGCCAGCCATGATCGGCCGCTTCAGCCAGCGCAGCAAGACGGGTGGCATAGGCAAGCTCGGAATCGATATCGTAAACGAAAGCGATTTCAGGGTCGGCCGCCTGCAATCCGCTGACATGCAGCACATCGCCCCACAATAACAGCCGCGCATCGCCGCTGCCGATCAGATAACCCACGTGTCCCGGCGTATGGCCGGGCATGGCGATCGCCTCGATATCCTCGGCAACCGTTCCCGTGGGGATCGGCCGCAACATGGCACCGCAAATATCGAGCAGCCGCGCGGCAAGATCGAAACCGCCCTGCCGGGCCGGCGGCAATGTCTTGCGGGCATCGGCATTGGTAAAGAAGGCAAGATCGGCCTCGGGCACCCATATTTCCGCATTGGGAAAATAGGGCCGGTCGCCATCGATGAGGCCCAGCGCATGGTCACCGTGAATATGGGTGAGGATGACACGGCTGACATCATCAGGCTGAATACCGGCATCGATCATCGCTGCGCGGGCATGGCCATAGGCGGCGCCCCAGGCCGTGCCACAACCGGCATCGATCAGCCAAACACCATCGGGCCCGGAGAGCGCAAAACAATTGACATCCACATCCACCGTTTCGCCTTCAAGCCCGGCAACAACGGTAGCCAGCGCCTCCGCGCCCTGCCGGTGGATGAGATGGCCGACCGGTGCCTTGTAGACACCATCAACGAACCGGGACACGGCATAGGGGCCGAAACGCAGCGCTGCATTCATGGCTCAGAGACCACCCTGCTCTTTCAGGAAACTGACGATACGATCGACGCCATCGCCCCGTTTCATATCGGTAAAAACGAACGGCATGGCGTTGCGCATCCGCGTCGCATCGCTGTCCATCACGGTCAGATCGGCGCCGACATAAGGCGCAAGGTCCTTCTTGTTGATGACCAGCAGGTCGGAGCGGGTGATGCCCGGCCCGCCCTTGCGCGGAATTTCCTCGCCCTGGCAGACGGAGATCACATAGATGGTGATATCGGCAAGATCAGGCGAAAAGGTCGCGGCAAGATTGTCACCACCGGATTCGATGAAGACAACATCGAGATCGGGAAACCGCGCATTAAGCCCGGCAATCGCCTGCAGATTGATCGTCGCATCTTCGCGGATGGCGGTATGCGGGCAACCGCCTGTCTCGACACCGACGATACGCTCGGATGGCAACGCCTGCATGCGCACCAGCGCCTCGGCATCTTCCTTGGTATAGATATCATTGGTGACGACAGCGACGGAATAATCGGCGCTCATCGCCTTACAGAGCTTTTCCGTCAGCGCCGTCTTGCCGGAACCCACCGGCCCGCCAATGCCGACACGCAGCGGACCATTACCCGATTTCATCACTCTGTTCCCTTCACTCTGCTTTGGTATCTTTCACCGTAAAGCCTTGGACCAACGCTTCAAGAGCAAGCAAGAACCATGCCGCAAGTTTCTTCTCCCCGTCGGGGAGAAGGTGGCCCGAAGGGTCGGATGAGGGGGGCAGCGTCAGCGATAGACCGAGAGCTCGCCCCCTCATCCCGCTGCCGCGGACTTCTCCCCGGCGGGGAGAAGAAACGCGTGGCAGCCGCTCGCTCCATCGATTGTAATGCTGCCTCCCTCAGGAGCGGAAAAGCCGCGTGCCCTGTGTTTCATGACGCATCGCCGCCGTATCAGCGATAACAGTGGCGCTGCCGAGGTCATCGAGCGTGGATAACGCCGCCCGCGCCGCAATCTCCGCGATCACCGCCTCGCTTGCGGCCAGAATGGCGACTCCATCCTTTTGCCCCGCGACGCCAAGACGGATGCCGGCCGAAACGATCTGTGAAACGCCGGCATGCAGAAAGGCGGCAAGCGTCTCGCGCAGCGGAACTCCATGTCCGGCCGCCACAGCGCCTATGGCAACGGGATAGGGAGCCTCCTTCGGCAATAGCTCCAGAACCGCATGCGGCCATGCGCCGGCAGCGGCAATGAAGGCATCGCCGAGAAGCACGGTCTCACGATAACGTTCCGCCGAGCCGGCCAGCGCGCGGCCGAGATCAGCCGTTTCGCTGAGTGCCGTGGCATCCTGCGAGCTTCGCCAGGCGTGCGCCAGAAACACCGCATCGTTCCACAGGCTGCCATGGCGCAGCAGCGTTTCCACCCAGTCACCCAACCCGGCGGCATCGCGCACGCGCCCATCCTCGACCGCCTTTTCCAGCCCGCCGGAATAGGAAAAGCCGCCAACCGGAAAGGCCGGAGACAGCCAGGCCATCAGCAGCAGCAGCGCGGCAACGCCGCTTTCCGCGCTCACGCCTCAGCCGTGGTCATGATGGTGGTGGCCATGCCCGTGATCATGACCATGGGAATGGCCGCCATGGGCGTGATAGGCGCCGCGTGCCGGCTGGAAAGGTTCTTCCACATCCCGCACAGTGGCGCCGAGACCTTCCAGCATGGCGCGAATGACGTGGTCGCGCAGGATGAGAATGCGCTCCTCCTCGATCTGCGCCGAAAGGTGCCGGTTGCCCAGATGCCAGGCAAGCTCGATCAGGTGAAGCCGATCCTTCGCCTTGATTTCGAACAGCTTTTCATCCGCCGCGCGAACCTCGATCAGATCACCGTTTTCCACCACCAGCAGATCGCCATGGGCAAACAGCACGGCTTCCTTCAGGTCCAGCATCACCATCTCGTCGTTCTGCAAATGCAGCAGCTTACGGCGCAGATGCCGCTGGTCATGCGCCAGCGTGACATAACCGGAGGGCTCGTCGCCGGGGGTTCCGGCGGGGTGGTAGGAGGTGACGCGCAGCATGGGATGATCCGTTTCAGAAACAGTCTTGGGAAGACGATTTTTGACGGATAGCGGGGGTGATTTCAAGGCGGATGCGTATTCTCGCTGCATATAAAAATCCGGCAGAGTACCGGAAAGGGTACGTATTATGACGAACGCTCCCTCTAACGCGACGTCATCTTCGGGCTTGTCCCGAGGATCCAACCACCTATCGTAAAATCGGTCCGTCGCAGATGCTCGGGACAGGCCCGAGCATGACGGAGGAGAGGCTTTCGGCCTTAGCGGCCAAAGGTGACCCGGCATCGCTGCCGGGCCTTCAGAAAGTCATGAAACCGAAATCAGGCCGCAGCGCGGCTTTTCAGGTTTTCCAGAATGTTCTGCGGCGAGGAAACGCCGTAAGGGTCGGATTCGCAATTGTCGGAATAACCCTCTTCCTCGAACCACTGCTCGACCAGACCGTCATTGATGACGGCGGCGTAACGCCAGGAGCGCATGCCGAAACCGAGATTGTCCTTGGCGACCAGCATGCCCATCTTGCGGGTGAACTCACCCGAACCATCCGGAATGACCTTGACGTTTTCAAGGTTCTGGCCCTTGGCCCAGGCATTCATGACGAAGGCATCGTTGACCGACAGGCAATAGATTTCATCGACGCCGAGCGCGCGGAATTCGCCCGCTAGCTTTTCGAAATCGGGCAGCTGATAGGTCGAGCAGGTCGGCGTGAACGCGCCGGGCAGCGAAAACAGGACGACCTTTTTGCCCTTGAAATAATCGTCGGAGGTCATGTCCTGCCAACGGAAAGGGTTCGGGCCGCCAACGGCCTCGTCGCGAACGCGCGTGCGGAAAGTTACGGCGGGCACTTTTTTGCCGAGCATGTCTTGTCTCCTGTTCTGGCATTTTACGCGGATCGCTTGGGATCGATCCACGCGGAATTCTTTAGCAGTTTCCTTAACGCAAGATGCGCTGCGGTGCAGCATAAAAAAAGGATTTCAGCCGGCAAATACACGAAATGGCCACACGGAATTGGGGATCAATTGTGCAGGTCTATCGACCAGCGCAACAGCGGCGGCAAGGGCGTCCACCAGCCGGTTTGAATGCCCGCGTTCCGCAACATCGCGGCTGACCATGTATTGCATCCGGCGACCGCATTGAACCAGCCATTCGCCTCGAAAAACGCATCCGTCAGGCCATAACCGGCACCGGGGACCGGCCTGACACCGCCGTCGTCTCCGGCAAAACTCGCCCGGATACCCGCGACGAGGCGCTGATAACCCGCTTCAGAAATGCGAAGCCGTTTCACCCCGGCGAGATCGGCGGGAAAATCCCCTGTCACATCCACATGCATGACGGAGCGGTCGAGCGTGAAAGAACGCAGCACCGGCATCGGTTTCAGATCTGCCCAGGTGGGCGTCTGAATGTAAAACGACCGGCCACCCCAGCCGAACACCAGATTGGCAGCTGCGGGATGGTTGACGGCAATACCGCCTTCTTGCAACTCGGAAAACACCCGCCGTAGATCGTCATCGACCGGCAGGGCGATGTCGGTGTGGATCGGATTGGACAACAGCAGGATTTCGCGATTTTTCACACCATTTGCATCATCGGCGAAAAAGGGGCGCGGTACCACGGTGCCGAGCACGAGAAGCAGGACGATCAACAGCACGCCGCCGCCGATCCATCTGAGGACAGTTTTCAACGCGACGCCCGTTAAAACAGGAAATAGCGCTGCGCCATCGGCAGGACGGTGGCCGGTTCGCAGGTCAGCAACTCGCCATCCGCCCGCACTTCATAGGTCTCGGGATCAACCTCGATATGCGGGGTGAGCGAATTGTGGATCATCGACGCCTTGGAAATGCCGCCGCGCACATTCTTCACCGCCAGCAGCTTCTTGGCAACGCCGAGGCGCTGCGCAAGGCCGCCATCCAGCGACGCCTGCGACACGAAAGTGACCGAGGAATTGGTGCGCAGCTTGCCGTAAGCCGCAAACATCGGCCGGTAATGCATCGGCTGCGGTGTGGGAATGGAGGCATTCGGATCGCCCATCGGGGCTGCCGCAATCGAACCGCCAAGCAGCACCATTTCCGGCTTCACGCCGAAAAAGGCCGGGTTCCACAACACGAGATCCGCACGCTTGCCAACTTCGACGGAGCCGATCTCATGGCTGACACCCTGGGCGATGGCCGGGTTGATCGTATATTTGGCGATGTAGCGGCGGACACGGAAATTATCGTTTTCGCCGGTCTCTTCCTTCAAGCGGCCGCGCTGGCGCTTCATCTTGTCGGCCGTCTGCCAGGTGCGGATCGCGACCTCGCCGACACGGCCCATGGCCTGGCTGTCGGAAGAGATAATCGAAAACGCGCCGATATCGTGGAGAATATCCTCCGCCGCGATGGTTTCCTTGCGGATGCGGCTTTCGGCAAAGGCGATATCCTCAGGAATGGACGGCGACAGGTGGTGGCACACCATCAGCATGTCCAGATGCTCGGCCAGCGTATTGACGGTATAGGGCCGCGTCGGGTTGGTGGAAGAGGGAATGACGTTCGGGTTGCCGCAGACCTTGATGATGTCAGGCGCATGCCCGCCGCCTGCACCTTCAGTGTGGAAGGCATGGATAGTGCGGCCCCGGATGGCGGCGACGGTGTCTTCCACGAAACCGCTTTCATTCAGCGTATCGGTGTGGATCATCACCTGCACATCATATTCGTCGGCCACCGTCAGGCAATTGTCGATGGCGGCAGGTGTCGTGCCCCAGTCCTCATGCAGCTTCAGCGAGGAAGCGCCGGCAAGGATCATCTCTTCCAGAGGTGCCGGCAGCGAGGCATTGCCCTTGCCAGCCAGTGCCAGATTCATCGGGAAGGCGTCGAAACTTTCGATCATGCGCTCGATGTGCCATGCGCCGGTGCAGGTGGTGGCGAGCGTGCCATGCGCCGGACCGGAACCGCCGCCGAGCATGCAGGTCACACCGCTCATCAGCGCTTCCTCGATCTGCTGCGGGCAGATGTAATGGATATGCGCGTCCATGCCGCCAGCCGTCAGAATCTTGCCTTCACCGGCGATTGCCTCCGTCGACGGTCCGACGATGATCGTCACGCCCGGCTGCGTATCCGGGTTGCCGGCCTTGCCGATGGCGTGGATACGGCCATTCTTCAGGCCCACATCCGCCTTGTAGATACCGCTATGGTCGACGATCACGACATTGGTAATGACGGTATCGACAGCCCCTTCCGCCCGCGTCGCCTGGCTCTGGCCCATACCGTCGCGAATGACCTTGCCGCCGCCGAATTTCACTTCCTCGCCATAAGTCGTATGGTCCTTCTCGATCTCGATGAAGAGTTCGGTATCGGCAAGCCGCACCTTGTCGCCCACGGTCGGGCCGAACATGCCGGCATAGGCGGCGCGGGAAATCTTGTAAGGCATGGGTTCAGGCTCCTTGGGATGCGGAGAAAATCGATGTGGGAGAAATTCGTGCCAGCCGGCCCTCGTTTGAGAGGGTATCGACCAGTTGTTGTTCGGCAGCAAAGGGATGGCCGCTCCAGCCCTGGTGGCTGAAACCGGCAATCGCCACCTCATCACCATCACCGCTCACACTCTCGAGAACATGGGCAATGGCAACAAGGCCGGTGCTGGGGCAGACATAGGGCGCTGGCGCATGAGCCGCGAGTGCCTTATCGAGGCGTTCATGCACGTCGCGTGGAATGACGATATGGCTTTTGCTGGTTTCTGCGGCGATTGCCGCAAAACCGGCGGTATAATCGACGCAGAAATCGGTCAGCTCCGGCCAGCGCGCGCGGATGCCCGGCTCCATTTCTGAAAACTTGGCGGGATCGCGCACCGACCATAGGGCGGAGGCCTGCCGCACACCGTCGTTTTCGCGCCAGTCACGGCCTTGCGTCATCTCGTGGCCCGGCCGCCCGGTATTGCAGACGGCCACCACATCCGTGCGGCTGCCGCCAGCACCCAGCGACCGGCAATCATTGAAACGGATGACGATGTCGGAAAGATCGATGAAACCAGCCATACCCGGCGGCAGTTCCCCGTTTCCGACAATCATGATCCGCCGCCCCATGCCGTTCAGAAACCTTCCGAGAGTTGGCGCAGTTCGTCCGCCCGCTTGCCGCTCATCTCGGCGAGGCAGGACGAAATCAGCATCGGTTCCATCGAGCCGCCGCGGGCCTGAAAGCCGGCAAACGCGCAATTGGCATCCCGAAACGCCACCCATGCGCGCTGGGCAGTCACCAGAGCGTCAGTCGCACCCTTGCCGTCTGCATCCGCCGCCTTGTCGCGCTCGGTGAGCAGCTTGCGCAGCTTCTGATATTCGACGTTGAGCTGTTTGTCGGCCTTTTCATAATCCTTGCCGGCGCAGATGGTCATATCCGCCTGCGTCTGCGGCGCCTTGCAATCCGGCTCAGTCTGCGCTGCCGCCGGCATCGACAAGCCGGTGGTGAGGATAAGCAGCACCGCTGCTACGAAAAGGCTTTTTCGGTTCTTCGTCATATTCAGGCCGCCGCGCCGTCAAAAGCCTGCGGCTTCAGCGCCCGCGGATCGACGCCATCAAGACAATTGGCGTTCACCGCCACCATCGGCGTCCCGTCAGGCCCATCGGCATAAGCAAAGCTTTCGATGCCGCAGGTGGAGCAGAAAAAATGATGGATCTTGTGTTTGTTGAAGAGATATTCGCTCAGCTTGTCCTCGCCGGAACGCAGGGTAAACTTCTCACGCGGCGCAAAGGCGAGCGTGGAGCCCAGACGCTTGCAGCGCGAACAATTGCAGATGACGGTATGGTCGAGATCGACATCGACCTCGAAGCTGACGTCGCCGCATTGGCAGCTTCCATGATAATGCGCACTGGCCATCTCATAACCTCCCCATGACCTGTTGACGAAAACCATAAACCTCGCGCTTGCCGGACAGCGGCACCAGCGTTACTTCCCGCTTCTGGCCGGGTTCGAAACGAACCGCCGTGCCTGCTGGGATATCGAGACGCATGCCGCGCGCCTTGTCGCGCTCGAAAATAAGCCCGGCATTGGTCTCGAAGAAATGATAATGACTGCCCACCTGCACCGGCCGGTCGCCCGAATTGGCCACCTCGATCGTCACCGTCGGCTGGCCGGCATTGAGTTCGATGGTGCCTTCTGCGGCAATAATTTCGCCTGGCTTCATGGTGCTCCCCTTATTTCTGTATCAGGCGGCGGTCGCGGCCGCGCAGCCTTCGGCCTTCAGCACACGCTTCGTTGACGCCGGATTGTTGACGAGTTTTGCCGCCGGGCGGACCGGCCTGCGAACCAGCTCTCCGCCGCAATTCGGGCAGGCGCCTTGAAGCACATCGGTCGAACAATCAACGCAGAAGGTGCATTCAAACGAGCAGATCATCGCATCCCGGCTATCGGGCGCAAGATCCCGGTCGCAACATTCGCAATTGGGCCGAAGCTCCAGCGCCATGCCTTCCCCCTCAACGGATCGGTTCGTGAACGGTCACCAGCTTGGTGCCATCAGGAAACGTCGCTTCCACCTGCACATCATGGATCATTTCGGCAATGCCTTCCATCACCTGATCGCGTGAAATCACATGCGCGCCGGCTTCCATCAGGTCGGCAACGGCGCGGCCATCGCGGGCGCCCTCGACGACGAAATCGCTAATCAGCGCAATCGCTTCGGGATAGTTGAGCTTCACGCCGCGCTCCAGCCGGCGGCGCGCCACCATGGCGGCCATGGAAATCAGCAGCTTGTCTTTTTCTCTTGGGCTAAGGTTCATCGTCGTCCCACAGCTTGGCATCTGCTCCGCAAAGCAGGTTTGCAGGAGATCAGATCCGACATTTGACAGACCCCGATGGATGCCTGTCACAAGGCAACCGTGGGGGTTTACAGATTCCAGACTTTCGGCACTGGCGCGCCGTTTCGCAAGAGCGAAATGATCGGAAAAAGCAATTTTCTCAGCGAGAAGCCGTCCGCCGCCGACACCCGCACGACAAGCTTGCCCTGCCATTCGCTGGCCCCGCCGCTTTCACCGGCAATAGCCCGGATTTTAGGCAGAAGCGCCTCCGAGAGAGGCCCGATGTAAAGCAGCGTGGCGAAGGCCACCTGCCCGGCAAGCACCGCCGGTCTCGCGGTCAGCTCCGCCACCTCGCCCTCAAGCAGCAATTCTTCCGCATGCACCAGCTTGCCCCCGTGGCGAATGCGCCAGCGGTCACGGAAAAGCCCATGCACCATCGCCTCGTCCATGGCCTTTCGGCCAAGCAGCACGGCTTCGACGGCGATGAATTCGGAGGATTGGTCGAGATCGGCTTCCAGCCGGCGGGTGAGCGATGCCCGATCGAAGAGGATGGTTTCCTGTGGCAACCAGTGCAGCTTCGCGCCCGGCCCGGCGGAAACGCGGGCGGTGACCGTGGCTGTGCCTGATGATGCCTTATAGACCTTTTCGCAGGCCTGCGTTGTCACGACAAGCGAGGTGCCGGCACCGGCTGTGGCCTGCCATTCGATCTCGTCTCCGCCGGTCAACCCGCCGGAGGAATTGATGAGAATGGCCTCGGCTTCGTTTGAAAACGTATCCGGCAGCCGAATTTTGGCGCAGCCTTCCTGAAATAGCTCGTCCAGCCGGCTGCGCCCTTCAACCGCCTTGGTTACAATGCGTCCTCTGCCACGGGCGCGCTGCTGCCGGACAGGTTGTTGAGCGTCTTCACAACCGGAAGCGCCGATGGCTTGCTGTTCTGGCTGCACGCAGTCTCCGAAGCGGTTGCGGAAGCGGAATTGGCCTTGGTGCCGCAATCCTTCTTGACGACGGCGTCCACCACCATCTGTCCTTCCGTGTTGCGGAAGAAATCCCACATTCTTTCGGCCGCATCAACCGTGCGCGTCACTTCGCCTGTGGGCATCTTGCGCTCCACGGCCGGTTCGGCCTTCGGCGTCTGCTCGCCGCCCGGCTTGCGGGTGACGACGGCGCTCGCGGCCAGCACTTCGGCCTTCATGGTGGCGCGCGGCCAGGCATGGTCCCAGTTCTCGATGACATAGGACTGAATGCGCGCGCCAGCCTTGCAGACGTCATAGGAATTGACAGTAAAACTCTCACCCGGCTTGGTTTTTGCGCCGCCCTTGCAGCCGTCCATCTCAGCCCAGCGCTTCAGCGCCGTCTCGCCGCTATATTGCCAATAGGACTTGCCGCCACCCTGATAGGGATTAGCTGGGTCTTTCAGACCGGCAAATGCAATGATCGACATCGGCCGCGCCGGTTTGCAGCTTGCCGCATCGGGACCCCACTTGCCTTCGGTCTCCAGCGGATAACCGGCGCGGAGCGAAGCGACGAAACCGGCAGCATTAAAATCCGGGTTGCCGCTGCAGATGAATTGCGACAGCATGCGCCCGCCGCCGGAATAACCGGAACCGTAAAAGCGCTCCTCATCCACGCAGAACTTGCCCTTCACCATGGTGATGGCATCGTGGATGAAACCGACCTCATCCAGCCCGCCCGGACGTTTGGTGACACCGGGAACGTTCCAGGCATGGGTGCCGGGCAATTCGCCATTGAGGCTGCCGGCCAGCGCCACGACCACAAGGCCATCACGCTCGGCCAGCTTGTCCCAGCCGCTGCGGTTCAGCTGCCCATGCGGGTTGCTGTTGGAGCCATGGAAATCGAAGACGACAGGCAGCGGCTTTTTTCCATCATAGGCCGATGGAACAAAATAGACGCCGTCGCGTTTCTGGCCGTTAGAGAGAATGGAAAAATCATGCCGGCCCGGCTCCATGCCAGGCCCGGGAAGCTGACCGCAGGTCGATGCCGACGCTGCGACTCCGGCGCTCGCGCACATCGCAAGGCCGAGAACCAGGGTGCGGGCGGAGCGGAAGAACCGGGCAGCCCGGCCAGTTGCAAAGTCTTGATGCATTGACACGCCTTTATTGGCATTATGTCTCCGACAATACGTCGGAGGTGCATGGAATGTAAGGGATCAACTGTCGCGGCGTGCGAATAGACTTTTCCTGTGTCTCGCATGCAGCATATGCGCTGCCAATATCACAGGCTTTTATTCAACGAAATGCTAAAATTGCGCATAAAAGCCATGCAGAGGCGCATAGGCTTTCAAAATATTAATCGGCCGTTTGCACGCCGTGATCGGCGCGCAGCGCTTTTACTCTCCGATTATACTGTCAGATGACGCCGCGCCTCGGGCGTATCCAGCGTCTCGGCCAGCCCTTCATGCACGATTTCACCGCGGTCCATGATGTAAACATAGTCAGCAAGCTCGCGGCAGAAATCCAGATATTGCTCGACCAGCAGGATCGCCATGCCGGTGGAATCGCGCAGATATTTGATCGCGCGTCCGATATCCTTGATGATCGACGGCTGGATGCCCTCGGTCGGCTCATCGAGAACGAGGATCTTCGGCCGCGTCACCAGCGCCCGGCCAATCGCAAGCTGCTGCTGCTGGCCGCCAGAGAGGTCACCACCGCGCCGCGACAGCATGGTTTGCAGCACCGGAAACAGGCTGAAAATATCATCGGGAATGAACCGTTCCTTGCGCGGCAGCGGCGCATAACCGCTTTCGAGGTTCTCCTGCACGCTGAGCAACGGAAATATTTCCCGTCCCTGCGGCACATAACCGACACCGCGTTTGGCCCGGTGATAGGGCGCCAGCCCGTCAAGCGGCGCTCCTTCAAAGTTGATCGCCCCGCCACTGGTGGCATGCTGACCGGTGACGGCACGTAAGAGCGAGCTTTTGCCGACGCCGTTACGGCCGAGGACGCAGGTGATCTTGCCCATCTCCGCTTTCAGCGACACGCCGCGCAGGGCTTGCGCCGCACCGTAGTGGAGGTTGATGTTTTCGACTGTCAGCATTTCATCCACCTGTTCTAATTCAGTAATGTTCGTCGCAAAGCCTGCAGAGCAAGGTCCTGCCCGGAGGTCTTGTCACCCCCCACCCGGCTGACATCTTCGGCGATATCGATCAGTTGACGTCTTTCATCGAAATCGAGCGCATTTGCCCATAAATCGCGAAACCTGCGGATAGGGTCTTCAGGATTAACGACGTTTCTGGACGCCCATTCCCCAAAGACGATCACTTCCTCCATGTCAGCCGGCGGGATGATGCCTTTCATCCTGTCTCGGACGACATTTTTCGCCATCTCGAGATACATCGGCTTTTCGTTCGCAAGGCACATGAAAAATGCCACCGCAGCAATGGCAGGATCACGGATAGAGGCAATCGGAGCAACTTCGGCCTTCTTGCGAAACGATCTGCGCTTATAAGCGCCGCGCATTTTCTCGACGGTATCGATGATCTCGCTACCCGCCTCACGCACCATCTTCAACCGCCAATACCAGACAGCCGCAGCACCGATTGCCATAACCAGAATTCCAATCAACGCCATCAGATCAACTCCAGATTTTAAATTTTTCAACTTAAATCCGGTTATTATTACAGGCACAAGTAGAGGCTCCGCTCTTTCTAGCGCCCCAGATAATTCTCGATCACCTTCGGATCACTCGACACGAAATCGATCGACCCTTCCGCCAGCACCGAGCCTTCTGCAAGACACGTCACCTTCACCCCCAGCTCGCGGATGAAGCCCATGTCGTGCTCCACCACCACCACCGAACGGGTCTTTGCGATTTCCTTAAGCAGCACGGCGGTTTCGGCTGTCTCCGCATCCGTCATGCCCGCCACCGGCTCGTCCACCAAAAGCAGCTTCGGCTCCTGCGCCAGAAGCATGCCGATCTCAAGCCATTGTTTCTGACCGTGCGAGAGGTTGGCGGCGAGATCGCCGCGACGGTGGCCAAGCCGCACGGTGGCGAGGATGTCCTCGATGCGTGCCTTGTCTTCCTCCGTCAGCCGGTAGAACAGCGTGGCGAAGACACCGCGCTTGCGGTTCAGCGCCAGTTCCAGATTGTCCCAGACAGTGTGGCTTTCGAACACCGTCGGCTTCTGGAATTTCCGGCCGATGCCGAGCTGAGCGATGTCAGCCTCGTCCTTCTTCGTGAGATCGATGCTGTCTTCAAACAGCACCGTGCCCGTATCCGGCCGCGTCTTGCCGGTGATGATGTCCATCATCGTCGTCTTGCCCGCGCCATTCGGGCCGATGATGGCGCGAAGCTCGCCCGGCTCGACCACGAAGGAGAGGGAGTTCAGCGCTCTGAATCCATCGAAGGAGACGGAGACGCCATCGAGATAAAGCAGGCTTTTCGTTCTGTTTTCGGAAACCGTGTTCATGGGCATGGGCTTACTCCGCCGCCTGTTGCGCTGCCGTTGCCGCACTGTCGTTGCCCGGCTGCTTGGTCCCCGCCGCCGCCCGCGCGACACGCTTCTCGCGCCGCCCGGCCAGATAATGCTGGATTGTGCCGACGATGCCCTTGGGGAAGAACAGCGTCACCGCGATGAACAGCCCACCCAGCGCAAACAACCAGAATTCAGGGAAAGCGCCGGTGAAATAGCTCTTGCCGCCATTGACCAGCAGCGCGCCGATGATCGGCCCGATCAGCGTGCCGCGCCCTCCGACTGCCGTCCACACCACCACCTCGATGGAGTTGGCGGGAGAAAATTCGCCGGGGTTGATGATGCCCACCTGCGGCACGAACAGCGCACCGGCAATACCCGCCATCATCGCCGAGACAACGAAGGTGAAAAGCTTGATGTTTTCCACCCGGAAACCGAGGAAACGCACCCGGCTTTCGGCGTCCCGCACGCCCACCAGCACCTTGCCGAATTTGGAATTGACGATACCGGATGCAATCAGCAGTGAAAGCGCCAGCATCACCGCCGTCACCGCAAACAGCACGGCGCGGGTGCCATCCGCCTGCACGGAAAAGCCAAGGATATCCTTGAAATCGGTGAGGCCGTTATTGCCGCCGAAACCCATGTCGTTGCGGAAGAAGGCAAGCAGCAGGGCGTAGGTCATGGCCTGGGTGATGATGGAGAGGTAAACGCCGTTGACGCGCGAGCGGAAGGCGAACCAGCCGAACACGAAGGCCAGCAGCCCCGGTACGACAAGCACCATCAGCGCCGCAAACCAGAACATGTCGAAGCCCTGCCAGAACCACGGCAGTTCCTTCCAGTTGAGGAACACCATGAAGTCAGGCAGCACGGGATGGCCATAAACGCCGCGCGTGCCGATCTGCCGCATCAGATACATGCCCATGGCATAACCGCCAAGCGCGAAGAAGGCGGCGTGGCCAAGCGAAAGAATGCCGCAATAACCCCAGACGAGATCAAGCGCCAGCGCCAGCAGCGCATAGGCCAGATATTTGCCCAGCATCGACATGATATAGGTCGGGATGCGGAACGCGCTGCCCTCCGGCAAAAGCAGGTTGGAGGCGGGCACCAGGACGGCGATGGCCAGAATGATGCCGATGGCGATGGAAATGCGGCGATCGAGCGCGCGCAGGAGGAAGCCGGTAATCATGCTTCGATCGCCCTTCCCTTGAGTGCGAAGAGACCACGCGGCCGCTTCTGGATGAACAGGATGATGAGGACGAGCACGAGGATCTTGCCAAGCACCGCGCCCACCGTCGGCTCGAGGAACTTGTTGAGCACGCCGAGCGACAGGGCTCCCACCAGCGTTCCCCAGAGATTGCCGACGCCGCCGAACACCACCACCATGAAACTATCGATGATGTAGCTCTGGCCGAGATTGGGCGAGACATTGTCGATCTGCGACAGCGCAACGCCCGCAAGACCGGCAACGCCCGAACCGAGCGCAAAGGTGAAGGCGTCCACCCAAGGGGTGCGGATACCCATGGACGAGGCCATGCGGCGGTTCTGGGTCACGGCACGCATCTGCAATCCGAAGGCGGAACGCTTCAGAAGCACCAGCAGCGCGAAGAACACCGAAAGCGAGAAGCAGACGATCCACACCCGGTTCCAGGTGAAATTGAGATAACCAACGCTGAAGGAGCCGGACATCCAGCCGGGGCTGCCAACCTCCCGGTTGGTGGGGCCGAAAATGGAGCGCACGCCCTGTTGCAACATCAGCGAGATGCCCCAGGTGGCAAGCAACGTTTCCAGCGGTCGTCCGTAGAGGAAGCGGATGACGCCGCGCTCCATCATAAGGCCGACAAAACCTGTCACCAGAAAGGCGACTGGCAAGGCAATCGCCAACGACCAGTCGAACAGGCCGGGGAAATGGGAACGGATCACTTCCTGCACCATGAAGGTGGAGTAAGCGCCGATCATCACCATCTCGCCATGCGCCATGTTGATGATGCCCATCACGCCGAAGGTGATGGCAAGGCCGATGGCGGCGAGCAGCAGCACGGAACCGAGCGACAGGCCGTACCAGATGTTCTGCGCATAATCCCAGAAGGCCAGCGCGCTTTCGATGCTGGAAATCGCCTCGTCCACATCGGGCTTCAAGCTTGGATCGACGGATGGCGTCGCCGCCATCAGAATGCTGATCGCATCGCGTCCGCCAAGCGCCTTGATGGTGGCGATCGCTTCTTTCTTCACCTCGAGGGGGCGGTCGGAGGAGAGCAGCGAGACAGCCCGCGCCTCCTCCATCCGGGTCCGCACCTCTTTGTCGGTTTCCTTTGATATGGCCGCTTCCAGCAATTCCAGATTTTCGGCGCTCGGGGCTTTCAGAACCGCATCGGCGGCGGAAAGCCGCACCGAGCGTTCCGGGCTGAGCAGCGTCAAGCCGCCCATCGCGGCACGGATGACGCGGCGAAGAGTGTTGTTGACCCGGATCTTCGTGACAGCAGCCTTGGGCGCCTCACCCGCGCTTTCGCCGGTCAGCGGATCGATGAGCGTGAAATTGGAACCCGACGGCTTCGTCATGAAAACCAGATTGTCGGACTTGCGCACGTAAAGATCGCCCGAAGCGAAGGCCTCCAGCGCCGGAACCACCCGTGCGTCGCCCGTTGCGGCGATCTGGCCGATCAGCGTTTCGGCCTGCTTGAAGTCAGCCGTGCCGAGCTGGTCGATCAGCGCCTTCGGATCGCTTTGCGCGACGGCGTGGGCTGCGATCCCCAGGGTGAACCAGAGGAAGATGGCTCCGAGAAAAGATCGGATCGTCATGTCGGGGTCCTTGGAGCGGTTTGCGATGGGGCGTTTATTGTGGCGCTGCTGGAATATGCGGCCCACCCCCCTCTGCCCTGCCGGGCATCTCCCCCACAAGGAGGGAGATCGACCCGTGGAGAGGTCTCGCCATCTCGAAGCTCGAGAGTGAAGTGGCGGCAGTGCGCCTTGCCGATCTCCCCACCTGTGGGGGAGATGCCCGGCAGGGCAGAGGGGGGCATGCTTGTTCAGTTTGGAATGAAAAAAACCAAATAAGTCCTCCGCCCCTCCTGCGAGGGGCGGCACCAACCCCGCTAATCAGCTACCCTTACCGCCGCACTTGCCCGTCGCCACATTGAAGTTCCCGCACGACATCGGCTTCCGCCAATCCGAAATCAGATCCTTCGAGTCCGGCAGGTAATCCGACCATTCGTCGCCCACAACCTGCGGCGTCTGCTGCACGATCTCGAACTGCCCATCGGCCTGGATTTCGCCGATCAGCACCGGCTTGGTGATGTGGTGGTTCGGCATCACGGTGGAGTAACCGCCCGAAAGGTTCGGCACGGAGACGCCGATAATCGAGTCGAGCACCTTGTCCGTATCGGTGGTGCCGGCGGATTCGACAGCCTTTACCCAGGCGTTGAAACCGATATAGGCGGCTTCCATCGGGTCGTTGGTCACGCGCTTGTCGTTCTTGGTGAAGGCATGCCAGGTCTTGATGAATTCGGCATTCACAGGTGCATCGACGGACTGGAAGTAATTCCAGGCCGCAAGGTGGCCGACCAGCGGTGCTGTGTCGAGACCAGCAAGTTCCTCCTCACCCACCGAGAAGGCGACGACCGGGATATCCTCGGCCTTGACGCCCTGGTTGGCCAGTTCCTTGTAGAACGGCACGTTGGCGTCACCATTGATGGTGGACACCACGGCGGTCTTCTTGCCGGCCGAGCCGAATTTCTTGATGTCGGAGACGATCGTCTGCCAGTCGGAGTGACCGAACGGCGTGTAGTTGATCATGATGTCCTCTTCCTTGACGCCCTTCGACATCAGGTAGGCCTTCAGGATCTTGTTTGTGGTCTGCGGATAGACATAGTCCGTGCCGGCCAGAACCCAGCGCTCCACACCTTCGGTGCTGGCGAGATAATCGACAGCCGGAATGGCCTGCTGGTTCGGTGCGGCACCGGTGTAGAAGATGTTGCGCGAGGATTCTTCACCCTCGTACTGAACCGGATAGAACAGGATCGAGTTCAGCTCTTCGAAAACAGGCAGAACGGATTTACGCGAGGACGACGTCCAGCAGCCGAAAACGGCGGCGACCTTGTCCTGCGAAATCAGCTGGCGGGCCTTTTCGGCAAATAGCGGCCAGTCGGAGGCCGGATCGACGACCACGGCTTCGAGCTTCTTGCCGAGAACGCCGCCCTTCTTGTTCTGCTCGTCGATGAGCATCAGCATGGCATCCTTCAGCGTTGTCTCTGAAATCGCCATGGTGCCGGACAGCGAATGCAGCACGCCAACCTTGATGGTGTCGTCTGCGGCAAAAGCGCCATGGAAGGCGGTGGTGGACAGGATAGCGCCAAGCAGCGCAGCACTAAGCGTCTTGCGGAACATCATCGGAAGAACCCCTCTCCTTGTTGGCCTCTCGTGGAGGCTCAGCGGCATCTGCGGCCGCTGCTGGGAGGGACTATCGATCTCGCGGATGCGAAACCGTATACGTCAATTGACGTAGGCGGGGTGGCGAAAGCGGCAGGAGGAGGTGTGGGGTGAGACACGAGAGCATATGTGGAGCGAGACATCTCCACTTGTTTCTCCTCCCCGAGGGGGAGAAGTCCGCGGCAGCGGGATGAGGGGATAACGGTCGAGATATACGGAGAGCTCGCCCCCTCATCCGACCCTTCGGGCCACCTTCTCCCCCGCGGGGAGAAGAAATGCGCGGCACCGCCTCATATAAGGAATACGACCATCAAGAATGCGGCTTGCCGTCCCGCTCTTCGTCACGGATCGCGTCGTCATGATACCAGGAGCCGAAATCCACGTGCGGCTCCTTTGCCTCACGCTCAAGCTCGCTCAGCCCGCTATTGCGGAACTTGGAAACGCCCGCACGCCCGCCAACCGGGAATTGAAAGATCGTTGCCGTCTCGCGATGAAAGCCAGTTGCCATATCGACCATCTCACTTTGTTTGCATCGAAACATTTAGGTCTGGAGCAAACCCGCAAAGACTGGATTCGCTCCGCTTGATTAAAAAAAAATCACGTTGCGAAAAATATAGGCATTAAACGGTCAATCAGCAAGAAAAACCATTCCGAAAGCGCCAGTTTTTGGGGCAAATGCCAATCCGTCGCGCGCAATCGAAATCATTGCATCGCAGCAGGGCATTTCAGCTGAGGATGCCGGCTATCTATCAGGATTCAATGATGAAACATGAGGGGTGAATTTGCCTGCCGCAGTGCAACAGAAGCGGGCATCGCCAATATTGCAGCCCTTGCGCGCCAAGGCCCCTGAAAGATTTTTCGAAAAAATCGGCTGATATCGCCAATCTGGCACGCGGCATGCATCTAAGGGGTCAGCCCTTGAACGCGAATGTGCTTCCGGTGGCAAAAGCCACGGCAAGCCTCAAGGCTTCGCATTGTTACCTATGAGAGGTTCGTAATGACTAAGTTCAAACTCGAGTACATCTGGCTGGACGGATACAAGCCGGTCGCAAATCTGCGCGGCAAGACACAGATCAAGGAATTCGATGAATTCCCCACACTCGAGCAGCTGCCGCTTTGGGGTTTTGATGGCTCCTCCACCCAGCAGGCCGAAGGCCACTCGTCGGATTGCGTGCTGAAGCCCGTTGCGATCTACCCGGATCCGGCCCGCACCAACGGCGCGCTCGTCATGTGCGAAGTCATGATGCCCGATGGCGTCACCCCGCATGCATCGAACAGCCGCGCCACGATCCTCGAAGACGAAGATGCATGGTTCGGTTTCGAACAGGAATATTTCTTCTACCAGGACGGCCGCCCGCTCGGCTTCCCGGAACAGGGTTACCCCGCTCCGCAGGGTCCGTATTACACCGGCGTCGGCTTCAAGAACGTCGGTTCTGTTGCCCGCGAAATCGTTGAAGAGCACCTCGATCTCTGCCTCGAAGCCGGCATCAACCATGAAGGCATCAACGCCGAAGTGGCCAAGGGTCAGTGGGAATTCCAGGTATTCGGCAAGGGCTCCAAGCGCGCCGCCGACCAGATCTGGATCGCCCGTTACCTGCTGCTGCGTCTTTGCGAACAGTACGGCATCGACGTTGAATTCCATTGCAAGCCGCTCGGCGATACCGACTGGAACGGCTCCGGCATGCATTGCAACTTCTCGACCAAGTTCATGCGCGAAGTTGGCGGCAAGGACTATTTCGAAGCCCTCATGGCCGCTTTCGCCAAGAACTGGCAGGAGCACATCGACGTTTACGGTCCGGACAACCATCTGCGCCTGACCGGCAAGCACGAAACCGCTCCGTGGAACAAGTTCTCCTATGGCGTGGCAGACCGTGGCGCCTCGATCCGCGTTCCGCACTCCTTCGTCAACAACGGTTACCGTGGTTACCTCGAAGACCGTCGTCCGAACTCGCAGGGCTGCCCTTACCAGATCGCTTCCGTCGTTCTGAAGACGATCGCTGAAGTGCCGCTCGCAAAGTCGGCTGCTGCCTGATAACTTAAGGCATGGCGTCGCCCGCAACCGGGCGACGCCATTTTTATGTCCACCGAACGGACAGGCCCGACAGGCGACCTTTTCGCCCTCTGCCCCGCCCGTCATATTCTTCCTTAGGCGCAAACTCGACGAAGTTGCAGCACGTCAAGCAAGAAGGTGAGCGATGGGCATTCTCCAGAAATTCTCTCTTCAAAACCGCACCGCCATCATCACCGGCAGCGGTCGTGGCCTCGGTTTCGAAATCGCCAAAGCCTTCGCCGAGGCGGGCGCCCATGTGTGGCTGACCGGCCGCAACGCCGAGACGCTGCAACAGGCGGTCGACACGCTGCGCAAGGCGGGCGGAAAGGCCGATTATGCCGCCTTCGATATTGCCGACACGGCTGCAGGCAGCGCCCTTGTCCGCCGCATCATGGATGAGGCCGGCCATCTCGATATTCTCGTCAACAATGTCGGCGCGCGCGACCGCCGCCCGCTTGCCGAATTTACCGACGACGACGTGCTGGAGCTGATCCGCACCGACCTAACCTCCTCCATCTCGCTGTCGCGCGATGCCGCAGAGGCGATGAACACCAACGGCTACGGCCGCATCATCACCATCACTTCCATTCTCGGCCATATCGTCCGGCCGGGCGATGCGATCTATCCCGTCGCCAAACAGGGGCTAACAGGGCTGATGCGGGCGATTGCCGTGGAATATGGCGCGCGCGGCATCACCAGCAACGCCATCGCGCCCGGCATGTTCGCGACAGAAACCAATGCCGCCCTTGCCGAAAATCCTGACATGCTGGCCTTTGCCAAGCTGCGCGTGCCGCTGGAGCGTTGGGGCAGGCCGGATGAAATCGCCGGAGCTGCCCTGTTTCTCGCCAGCGACGCGGCCTCCTTCGTCAACGGCCACATATTGACGGTGGACGGCGGCATGTCGGTGCGGCTGTGAGAAGCCCGTTGCGGAAAGGCGCTCGATAGCCATGGCCGCACGGCAACGCATCATCCCCGTCAGGCGCGAATATAACCGCTGGGTCGCCAACCAGACGCTGGAAGATTATGCGCTGCGCTTCACCGCCAAAAGCGCCCGGCAATTTTCCTCCAACCGCATTTCCCACACGGCCATCGGCGCGATTTCCTTTCTGGCGCTGGAAGCCATCGGCGGCGCCATCACGCTCTCCTACGGCACCACCAACGCCTTTTACGCCATCATCGTCGCGGCCGTCGCCATGCTCGCCGTCGGCCTGCCGATCAGCCGCTACGCCATCCGCCACGGCGTCGATATCGATCTTTTGACGCGCGGCGCAAGCTTCGGTTATATCGGCTCCACCATCACCTCGCTGATCTATGCCGCCTTCACCTTCATGCTCTTCGCCATCGAGGCGTCCATCATGTCCGGCGCGCTGGAACTGGCGCTCGGCATACCGCTCTGGATCGGCTACATCATCTCCGCCGTCATGGTCATTCCGCTCGTCACCCATGGCGTGCGGCTGATCAGCCGTTTCCAGATCATCACCCAGCCCTTCTGGATCGTGCTGAACATCCTGCCCTTCATCTTCATCGCCTTGATGGACTGGGAAAAATACGATCTGTGGCGGGCCTTCTCCGGCATTCACCATGCCTCCGGTCCACCGGGCACGGTGGCTGACTTCAATCTGGTCGAATTCGGCGCGGCGTCTGCTGTCATCCTGGCGTTGATGTCGCAGATCGGCGAGCAGGTGGATTTCCTGCGCTTTCTGCCCGCCGAAGGCCAGAGCCGGTTGCGCCACCGCATCGCCGTGTTTCTGGCAGGTGCCGGCTGGGTGGTCGTCGGCGTGCCGAAGCTGCTCGCCGGCTCCTTCCTCGTGGTCCTCACCTTCAGCTCCGGCGTCTCTGTGGACCGCGCCGCCGATCCGGCGCAGATGTATCTCACCGCCTTCGGTTACATGATCCCCAACGAGACGGCGGCCATGCTGCTGATGGTCGCCTTCGTGGTCGTCTCGCAGCTGAAGATCAACGTGATGAACGCCTATGCGGGTTCGCTCGCCTGGTCGAATTTCTTCTCGCGCCTCACCCACAGCCACCCCGGGCGCGTCGTCTGGCTGGTCTTCAATGTGGCGATCGCGCTGCTTCTGATGGAGCTCGGCATCTACCGCCTGCTGGAAGAAACGCTCGGCATCTTCTCCATCATCGCCATGGCATGGCTCTGCACCATCTCGGCCGATCTCTTCATCAACAAACCGCTTGGCCTTGCCCCGCCCGGCATCGAATTCAAGCGCGCCCATCTCTACGATATCAACCCCGTCGGCGTCGGCTCCATGGCGCTTTCAGCCACCATTGCGCTCATGGCGCATTTCGGCACCTTCGGCCCGCTCGCTGCCTCGCTGGCACCCTATCTGACGCTCATCGTCGCCTTCATCGCCTCCCCCGCCCTCGCCTTTGCAACCAAGGGCAAGTTCTATCTCGCCCGCAAGCCGCGCCAGAAATGGCGGCAGGAAAGCAGCATCACCTGCTCGATCTGCGAACACCCTTTCGAGCCGGAAGATATGGCGTGGTGCCCGGCCTATGCCGCGCCGATCTGTTCGCTCTGCTGCTCGCTGGACAGCCGTTGTCACGACATGTGCAAGCCCAAGGCGAAGCTGAACTATCAGGTGGCAAGCGTCGCAAAAACCTTCCTGCCCCGGCAACTGGTGGCAAAGCTCGCCACCCGACTCGGACGGTACGGCATGGCGTCAGCCATCGCCGTCACCGCGATCGGCGGCATATTGGCGCTGATCGCCCATCAGGTCGGCACCGCCTCGCCGGCGACGGCTGACGTGGTGAACCGCACCATCCTCATCGTGTTTTTCGTCTTTGCCGTCATTGCCGGCATCGTCTGCTGGTTCCTTGTGCTTGCCCATGACAGCCGGGTGGTGGCGGAAGAGGAATCCTCGCGCCAGAACACGCTGCTGCTGAAAGAAATCGCCGCCCACAAGAAGACCGATGCCGCCCTTCAGGACGCCAAGGAAACGGCTGAGGCTGCCAACCGTGCCAAGAGCCGTTATGTCGTCGGCCTCAGCCATGAACTGCGCACGCCGCTGAACGCCGTTCTTGGTTACGCCCAGATTCTCGAGCGCGACGAGACCATTCCCGCCCCCCGGCAATCGGCCATCAAGGTCATCCGCCGCTCCGCCGATCATCTGTCGGGCCTGATCGACGGGCTTCTCGATATCTCCAAGATCGAGGCCGGCCGTCTGCAGGTCTATTCCAACGAGATCAATATCAAGGACTTCCTCGATCAGGTCGTTGATATGTTCCGCCCGCAGGCGCAGGCCAAGGGGCTGGAATTCCGCCACGAGCGCACCGCCGCTCTGCCGCAATATGTCCGCACCGACGAAAAGCGGCTACGCCAGATCCTCGTCAACCTGCTCTCCAACGCCATAAAGTTCACCGATGAGGGCAGCGTTACCTTCGATGTCGCCTATCGCAGCCAGGTGGCAAGTTTCACCGTGTCCGATACCGGCCGCGGCATTGCCGAAAAAGACCTCGCCCGCATTTACGAACCCTTCCAGCGCGGCGAGGCCGAAAGCGTGCGGCCAATGCCGGGTCTCGGCCTCGGGCTTACCATCACCAGGCTTCTGACCAACACGCTCGGCGGCGAAATTTCCGTCTCCAGCGAAAAAGACGAAGGCTCCACCTTCCGCGTCCGCCTGATGCTTTCCGCCGTCCACCGGCCAAGCACCGCCCCTGCGCCGGAAAAGACCATCCGCTCCTATTCCGGCCCACGCCGCACCATCGTCGTGGTGGACGACAACGAGGACCACCGCGAGCTGATGCGGCAGGTGCTCTCGCCACTGGATTTCGTGGTGCTGACCGCCCAGAGCGGACCGGAATGCCTGACGCTGATCGAAGGCGTGAAACCCGATCTTTTCCTCATCGATATTTCCATGCCCGGCATGACCGGCTGGCAGCTTGTGACAAAACTTCGCGAGGCGGGCCAGACCGCCCCGCTCATCATGCTCTCAGCCAATATCGGCGATGGCGCCGTCGCGGGCGCCGGCGAAGATAACCACAACGACGCCATCGCCAAGCCGGTGGATATCCGCCACCTTTGCGACAGGCTTGCGGTGCATCTCGGCCTGAAATGGATTTACGAGACGGATATGCCGCCACCAGCCGCGCCACAGCCCGCACCGCAGATCATCCATCCCGGCGCTATCCATATCCAGGATTTGCAGCGGCTCGGCGAAATCGGCTACATACGCGGCATAGAGGCGAAACTTGCCGATCTCGCCCGCAACACGGACAATCTGCCCTTCACGCAGGAGCTCGGCACCTATGTGCAGGCCTTCGATCTCACGGGTTATGCCGATTTTCTCAAGCGTTTTGCGGATAACAACAACATAGGGGACGGCAAGGCATGAGCGGTCAGGCAGCGGCTCCAAGAGATATCGTCCTGCTGGTGGATGACAGCCCGGAAGCGCTGGGGTTCCTCACCGATGCGCTGGAACAGTCAGGTTTTTCAGCGCTGATCGCCACCTCGGGACAGGCCGCCCTCAACATTGCCGAACGCATCACCCCCGATATCATCCTGCTCGATGCCGTCATGCCAGCCATGGACGGTTTCGAGACCTGCCGCCGGCTGAAGGCCAATGCGGCGGTGGCGCAGGTACCTGTCATCTTCATGACCGGGCTGACGGAAACCGAACATGTGGTGCGGGCGCTGGAGTCCGGCGGCGTCGACTATCTGACGAAGCCGATCAACATCGATGAGCTGCGCGCCCGCATCCGCGTACATCTCTCCAATGCCCGCTCCGCCCAGAGCGCCCGCGTGGCGCTCGATGCCGCCGGCCGCCACCTGCTCGCCGTGCGCGCCAATGGCGCGATCCATTGGTCCACCCCACAGGCAACGCGGTTGGTCAATGCCGCCACCGGCCGCGATGACGGGCTGGAGATCGTCGTCGCCCATATTTCCGGCTGGCTGAAGGAGCGCGCGACGGTGGATGCCGCCCGCGACACGCCGCTGACGATCACGCAAGCCGGGCGGCCCGCTTTGCAACTCTCCTTCCTCGGCGCCATGGGGCCGGACGAATATCTCTTCCGTCTGACTGCCGCCAATGAGAAATCCGACGACAATCTGCTCAAGGACCACTTCGCCCTGACGACGCGCGAATCCGAAGTGCTGTTATGGATCGCCAAGGGCAAATCCAACCGCGACATCGGCGAAATCCTCGGCCTTTCCGCCAGAACCGTGAACAAACATCTGGAACAGATATATGTGAAGCTCGGCGTGGAAAACCGTGCTTCGGCGGCCGTCAAGGCGGCGCATGTTCTGCATCAGGGGTGAATTCCAACGCCTTATGTACTAGGCTGCTGCTGACATCCTTCCGAGCACTCGCTTTCAGGCGAGCCCGCGCCACTTGTTTCTTCTCCCCGAGGGGGAGAAGTCCGCGGCAGCGGGATAAGGGGGCGACGGTAGATATATCCGGAGAGCTAGCCCCCTCATCCGACCCTTCGGGCCACCTTCTCCCCGGCGGGGAGAAGAAACAAGCGGCCACCTATTCCCCCTCAATTCCCCCGCTCCACCTGATCCCCAACACAGGAATAAACACCCATGAACCGTTTCATCATCCTTTCCGGCTGCTCCGGCGGCGGCAAATCCACCCTGCTTGCCGAACTTGCCCGGCGCGGTTTTGCCACCGTGGAAGAGCCGGGCCGCCGCATCGTCATCGAGGAAACCCGCGATGGCGGCGTGGCCCTGCCTTGGATCGACATGCAGGCTTTCGCCCGCCGGGCCATCGCCATGGCCCTCGAAGACCGGCAGGTGACCCCAAAGGATGGCCTCGTCTTCTTCGACCGCGGCCTGATCGACGCCGCCTCAGCACTTCACCATATAAGCGGCGATCACTTCATCGATACGCTGCGCCATGCGCACCGCTATAATTCTCTGGTCTTCCTCACCCCACCCTGGCCGGAAATCTACCACGGCGATGATGAGCGCAAACACGGTTTCGATGCGGCGGTTGAGGAATATGAGCGCCTGGTTCGGGACTATGCCCGGCTGGACTATGAAACAGTGATAGTGCCGAAGCTGAGCGTTGGCAAGCGCGCAGACTTCCTGCTTGAAAAGCTTGTCGAGCAAACCTTGCCTGGAAATATTTGACTTTACCGCATCGCCAGAATTAGGATAACTATTATAAAATCGCCGAATTACTAAAACTATATTACAATAATAATTGGATTTAGCATGGCGTATATAAGAATTTTATCAACAATACTTATATTTATCACTATTCTTGGTTCCGCCTTCTCTTTTGAGAAAAATAACGCCATTTCAGGAACTTGGCGACAGGTGCGATCCAACTCCGGAGAGTGCGGAAAGTGCTCGATCACCATCCAGCAAATGGACGATACTTTTGAGGTCGTCTCGAATAATGGTTGGCGCGCTACCGTGAAACCGACAGAGCCGTTTTCAGACAGGGAGTTGCCTTCATTTCTGGGTTCCGGAGTGTGGCGGCGCGACCAAAACGGCAGAAGCAGTGAAACCGTCCTCAAAGCCGTGTTCGTTTACGACAAACGCCATCTCCATCTCACAATGATCCTCAAGGCAGCCTCCGGGGAGGCGCAAAAAATCGACGTTAGTTACCGAAGAAATTAATATAGCTTCCTTGCGCCCATGCCGAATTTTGGTAACGGGCTGTTCCGATCGACATGAAAAATCCCCGGCACAGAGTGCCGAGGATCGTATCGATACGAGGACCGCACCGTTCAGCTCTCAGCCCGGCATCGCTGCCGGGCTTCGATAGTGTATCGCTGAAAGGCTTAGCTGCCCTGCTGGATGTAGGTGAACTTGCCGTCCGGACCCTTCTTCCATTCGTACATGACGTAGCCGGGAAGCTTCGGGTCGCCCTTCTCGTCGAAGGAGATTTCGCCGAGTGCGGTCGGGAAGGAGCCTTTCTTCAGGGCTTCGGCAACCTTTTCCGGCTCGATGGAACCGGCGGCCTTCGCGGCGCCCGCAATCGCCTGCATCGCGGCATAGGAGTAGAGCGTGTAGGCTTCCGGGTTGAAGCCGGCGGCCTTGAACTTCTCTACCAGTTCCTTGTTTTCCGGGCGCAGTGTCGGATCGGGGCCGAAGGTGTTCAGCGTGCCTTCGACGGCGTCGCCGGCGATGGAGGCAAGTTCGTTCGAGACGATACCGTCGCCCGAAACGAGCTTGGCCTTCAGACCCTGGTCAGCCGCCTGGCGGATGATCAGGCCGGCTTCGGTGTGCAGGCCGCCCCAGTAGATGATGGAAACGCCGGCTTCCTTCATCTTCGAGATCAGCGCGGAGAAGTCCTTGTCGCCGACGTTGACGCCTTCATACATGACCTCGGTTACGCCGGCAGCATTGGCAGCCTTTTTGGTTTCATCGGCAAGACCCTGACCATAAGGCGTCTTGTCGTGAATGATGGCGACCTTGGCGTCCTTGAAATGATCGGCCAGGTACTTGCCGGCGATGCCGCCCTGCTGGTCGTCACGGCCGCAGGTGCGGAAGGTGTTCCACAGGCCACGCTCGGTAAAGACCGGGTTGGTCGCAGCGGGCGTGATTTCGAGAATGCCGTTTTCGGCGTAAACTTCCGATGCCGGAATGGAAACACCCGAGTTGAAGTGACCGACAACGAATTTCACGCCGTCAGCAACGAATTTGTTGGCGACCGAAATACCCTGCTTGGGGTCGGATACGTCGTCGCCCAGCACGATCTTGATCTGCTCGCCATTGATACCGCCGGCGGCATTGATGTCTTTCGCAGCCTGTTCGGCACCCTTCTGGATCTGAGCGCCGAAAGCAGCGTTCGGGCCGGTCAGCGGTGCGCCGACAGCGATCACGACATCGGCCCAGGCCGAACCGCCAAACGCGACCATGGCGGTCAGCGCAACAGCGGAAAGAAGAGACTTCTTCATTACTTTAACTCCCAGTTCCTTGGATGGGTTGATTGCAAGGACCTGTTCGATACCCACCTTAACCGAACAGAAACCGTTCCACTCTGACGAGCATTGTGCAGCCGGAAAAATCCGCCTGTCAATCTTTCTTCTTGTAGGAAAATGCCGACGTCCGGTCGTAGAGCCAATAGTAGTTATTGACCATCTGGCTTGTCCGGCGCATGCGGAAACCGATGCTGGAAAAGACCAGAAGAAGAACGACGTCAAACACGTAATAGAAGCCGTTGATGAACGGCCCGTTGAAGAGCGCGTAATGCAGAAACCGCATGACGAGCCCCAATGCCAGCGTATAGATCACCACACGCGTATAATCGCCCCAGCCATCGGCGACGGATTTGCCCGTGCGCCACGCCGTCCAGAACCCCAAGAGAACAACCAGTGCGCGCAGAACGTAACGCACGCCGTTATCGGTTTCGAAAAAAAGGCCCTGCATCTCTTTCCCCATCAGTGCCGGGCTGGAACGCCCTGGCCCTGCCTTGTCTGTCGTCCCGTCGTTTTCCCGCCGGGCATTTTATTGTTTGCGTCCCGCCGTCGGCACCAGGGCCGCGGCAGGTTGCGGTTTGCAGTCTTGCGCCGCAAAATTTCCGGCGCAAGTAAAATCTTTCAGTGCCGCCCGCCTTCCAGATAGGCGGCGCGCACCTGCGGATCGGCGAGCAGTTCTCTGCCCGAACCGCTCATCGTCACCTTGCCGTTGACCATCACATAAGCGCGGTCGGAAAGCTTGAGGGCGGCAAAGGCGTTCTGCTCCACCAGGAAGACGGTCAGCCCCTCTTCCTTGTTCAGCTTCTTGATCGCCTCGAAGATGCCCTTGACGATCAGCGGCGCGAGACCGAGCGACGGCTCGTCGAGCAGAAGCAGCTTCGGCCGTGCCATCAGCGCGCGGCCGATGGAGAGCATCTGCTGTTCGCCGCCGGAAAGCGTGCCGCCGCGCTGGCTCTGGCGCTCTTTCAGGCGCGGGAACATCACGAAGATCTTCTCGACGTCTTCCTTGAAATATTTCAGATTGTCGAGATTGGCGCCCATCTGCAGATTTTCCAGCACCGTCATGCGCGGAAAAATCCGGCGGCCTTCGGGCGACTGGGCGATGCGCTTGCGGGCAATGAGATGCGTCGGCAGCTGGGTAATGTCCTCACCGTCGAAGATCACTTGGCCGGTACGCGCCTGCGGGCTGCCGCAGATGGTCATCATCAGCGTCGATTTGCCGGCGCCGTTGGCGCCGATCAGGCTGACAATTTCACCCTTGTTGACTTCGACATCGACACCGGCCAGAGCGCGGATATTGCCATAATAGGTTTCGACACCCTGAACTTTGAGAAGCGTTTCACCGGACATCAGGCCGCTCCTCCGTCGAGTTCTTCCGCAATCACGTCTTCCACTTCATCATCCTCGACACCAAGATAGGCGGCGATGACCTTCGGGTCGTTCTTCACATGGTCCGGCGTGCCGTCGGAAATCTTCTGGCCATATTCCAGAACCACGACATGGTCGGAAATCTGCATCACAACGGACATGTCATGCTCGATCAGGAGCAACGACGTGCCTTCGTCGCGTATGCTGCGCAACAGCGTGTTGAGCGCCAGCGATTCCTTCGGGTTGAGGCCGGCGGCCGGCTCATCGAGGCACAGAAGTTCAGGCCCTGTGCACATGGCGCGAGCGATTTCCAGACGGCGCTGCGCGCCATAGGGCAGATCACCGGCCGGGTCGTCGGCGCGGTCGATCAGATCGGCCTTTTCCAGCCAGTACTTGGCTTTCTCGATCGAGCTAGCGACCGCTCTTTTGTAGGCAGGGAGACCGAGAAGACCGAGAATGGTGTAACCCGAGGCCTTCATCAGCGCATTGTGCTGCGCCACCAGCAGGTTTTCCAGAACAGTCAGGCCTGAAAACAGCCGGATGTTCTGGAAGGTGCGTGCCACCTTCGCCTTCTTGGTGATCTCGAAATCCGGCAGGCGCTCGAGAAGATGCGCCTCGCCGTTTTGCTGGCGCATGGTGATCATGCCCATCGTCGGCTTGTAGAAGCCGGTGATGCAGTTGAAAACCGTGGTCTTTCCAGCGCCGTTCGGGCCGATCAGCGCGGTGATCTCACCGCGCTTCGCCTCGAAGGAGAAGTCGTTGATGGCCATCAGGCCGCCAAACTTCATCGAGAGATGTTCGACCTTGAGGATCGTGTCGCCAGTGGTATTGCCGGTCGTATTGGATGTCATGTTCATCGTTCCGGAAGCCATCAACCGTGACCTTCCTTGGTAAAGCTGCCGGACACGGCCTTGCGCTCCCTAAGGAAGGCCGTGGGTTCACGCGAGCCGACGAAGCCGCGCGGCTTGAACAGCATGACGATGACCATGGCGAGGCCGAAGAGCAGCATGCGGTAAAGTTCCGGCGTGAAATCGGGCCCGAAGACATGCTTCAGGAACTCCATTTCGCGCAGAAGCTCGGTGCCGCCGACCATGACGAGCGCCGCAATGGCGATACCCGTCAGCGAGCCCATGCCGCCGAGAACGACGATGGCGAGAATGACGGCAGATTCGAGGAACACGAAGCTTTCCGGCGACACGAAACCCTGACGCGCAGCGAAGAACGAACCGGCAAAACCGCCGAACATCGCGCCCGTCGCAAAGGCGGTGAGCTTGGTGATGACGGTATCGATGCCGAGCGAACGGCAGGCGATTTCATCTTCACGCAACGCTTCCCATGCGCGGCCGATCGGCATGCGGCGCAACTTGATGGTGACGTAAGCCGTCAGCATGCACAGAAGCAGGATCACGTAGAACAGGAAAATCTTGTAATAGGCCGACGACATCGACAGGCCAAAGACCTTGGCGAAGTTGTTGGGCGCGCCGACATCGAAGGACCAGATGCCGAAGACGGACGCCTTGGCGATGCCGGAAATACCAAAGGTGCCCTTGGTGACGGCCGTCCAATTCAACAGCACGAGACGGATGATTTCACCGAAGGCAAGCGTGACGATCGCCAGATAGTCGCCGCGAAGACGAAGCACCGGGAAACCGAGGATGACGCCCCAGAAGCCGGCAAGAATACCGGCAACCGGCAGAAGCACCCAGAAGGACAGGCCGAACTGGCTGGAAAGCAGCGCGTAGGAATAAGCGCCCACCGCATAAAAGGCCACATAACCGAGATCGAGCAGGCCAGCGAGACCGACGACGATATTGAGGCCCCAGGCCAGCATCACGTAGATCAGGATCTGGATGCCGAAATTGTCGACGAATTTCAGCGAACCCTGAAAACCGAAAAGCTGCACGGCAATCACGGGATAAAGCAGCAGCAGAACCAGCGCGAACTTCAGGAAGTGCTTATGGAAAAAGCCTTTTTCTTCGGAGATTTCCAGCACGCCGCTTTTGGCCTTGGAGAGCTTGCGCCGATCCAGCGACGGCTTGATGAAACCGACCACAAGAAAGCGGCCAACGGCGGCGACAGCGACGAAGATCGCCAGCAGCCCCCAGCGGGTGCCCCAGATCAGCTGGTTGTTGATATCCTGATAGGTGATGATGCCGATATAGAGAATGAACATGCCGAACGAGATGACGCCGGCAATCAGGCCCTCCTTCACGGCCGTCGCCATCAGGCTCGGGCTGGAAGCGGCATTTTCGGAAGCGATATTGGTCATGGGATCACACCTTCTCGACTTCCGGACGACCCAGAATACCGGTCGGCTTGAAGATCAGCACGAATGCCAGGATGCCGAATGCCGCAACATCCTTGTAGGCAATGGAGA
This sequence comes from Agrobacterium sp. El2ro-1b, assembly GCF_048298475.1. Taxonomy (NCBI): domain Bacteria; kingdom Pseudomonadati; phylum Pseudomonadota; class Alphaproteobacteria; order Hyphomicrobiales; family Rhizobiaceae; genus Agrobacterium; species Agrobacterium sp. El2ro-1b. The sequence goes on from NZ_CP103458.1 coordinate 2,134,968, forward strand.
AATAGGCCGACCACAGCGATTCGATGAGACCGATCAGCAGGCCACCGAGAACAGCGCCCGGAAGCGAGCCGATACCGCCGAGGACGGCCGCGGTGAAGGCCTTGACGCCGGGAACGAAGCCGTCGCTGAACGAGGCAACACCGTAATACATCAGATACATGGTGCCCGCGACCGCAGCCAGCGCCGCACCCATGATGAAGGTAATGGAAATCGTCTTGTCGACATCAACCCCCAGAAGGGCGGCCATCTTGCGGTCCTGCTCGGTGGCGCGCTGCGCCCGGCCGAGCGGGGTCTTGTTGACGATATACCAGAAGGCGAAAAGCAGTACCGAGGTAACGACCATGATGATCAGCTGCTTCAGCGACACGGTGATGGCGCCGAAATGATAGCTTTCCGTCACCATGGAGGGGATCGGCTTGTTGCGCGGGCCCTGGGTGACCTGAATGAAGTTGGACAGCGCGATCGACATGCCGATGGCAGTGATCAGCGGCGCAAGGCGGAAGGAACCTCTGAGCGGGCGGTAGGCGACGCGCTCGATCACCCAGTTCCACAGGCCGGTCATCAGCATGGCGACGATCATCATCAAAAGCAGAAGAAGCGCCACCGGAATGCCGGCGAAAAACGATGTTGCGATCAGAAATACGATCAGCGCGGCAAAGCCGCCAAGCATGAAAATATCGCCATGGGCGAAGTTGATCATGCCGATGATGCCGTAAACCATCGTGTAGCCGATAGCGATGAGGCCATAGATCGATCCAAGAGTCAGCCCGTTGATGAGCTGCTGGATAAAATACTCCATGTCTTTCCCCCGGGTATGGCCTCAAATGGGCCACGCCTCGTTATGTTAATTATAGGGAAGCCATTAAAAGCTGACCCCACTACCAAAATGCATATCGTGTTCGCTAAAAATGTGAAGTCAAAAACGGGCAATCCTGCACAAAATTTGGAATTTCCACATGGACTGCCGCTTTCCCGGTCAAAAGAGCCATGATTTTGGCAGGAAGTGCTGAAAAAATGGCGGTCGATACCTATTTTAACATTGTCCAATGCCTTTATTTGACGGGCAGCGGACAAAGGAGTAGCGAAGATCGAAATGGCAAAACCCCGTTACGGGATGCCCCCGTCGCCGGATGGCTGTGGCAGAGAGATGATCGACATATTGACGACAGCGGCGCTGGACGCCGGACAGGCGATCATGGCGGTTCACCGTGCGGGCCCGCATGTGTCCTACAAGGATGACTGCTCGCCGGTGACCGAAGCCGATCAGCGCGCCGAGACGATCATTCTCGCGGCGCTGGCTGCGCATTTCCCTCAAATCCCCGTGGTTGCCGAAGAGGCCGTGTCGAACGGCATCCTGCCGGAAACCGGGGCGGAGTTCTTTCTGGTCGATCCGCTTGACGGCACGAAGGAATTCATTTCCGGCAAGGACGATTTCACCGTCAATATAGCGCTCATCCGCAATGGCGTGCCGGTGGCCGGCGTTGTCTACGCCCCCTGTCGCGGCCAGGCATGGACGGGCAAGGACAACGCCGCCGAAAAGCTCGCAATATCAGGCGACGGCGCGATCCTGTCGCGCCACCCGATCCGCGCCCGCCGACGCGGCGCTTCGCCTGTGGCGCTGATCAGCCGCTCGCATTGCACGGCAAAGACGGAAGCCTTCGTGGCCGAACACGGGCTGAAGGACTGTATCTCGGTCGGTTCATCACTGAAATTCTGCATGCTGGCGGAGGGTGCCGCCGATATCTATCCCCGCTTCAGCCGCACCATGATGTGGGACACCGCCGCCGGCGACGCCGTACTGCGTGCCGCAGGCGGCCGCACACTCGATTGCGACGGACAGCTTCTTGCCTATGAAGTCAGGGGCGATGGCGAGGATGCGCTGGCCAATCCGGATTTTATTGCCGAAGGGGCGATGGCGGTAGTGGCAGATCACGCGGGGTAATACTCGCTTTGCCGTCTGCTGCGGCTCTTTGCGACGCGTGGCATTTGTTGAGCTTCAGAGTATGCCGCTTACCCCCCTCTGCCCTGCCGGGCATCTCCCCCTCAAGGGGGGAGAGCGGCAAGGCGCGCTTTCACCACTCCATCCTCAGACATCGCCGCGAGTCGATCTCCCCCCTTGTGGGGGAGATGTCCGGCAGGACAGAGGGGGGTAAGCGGCAAACGCCGAAGCCCCAAGACACGCCTATTCCAGCGCCCCAAAAAATAATCCCTTCCCCCTTCATCCCCACCCCCCGCCACCGCATCACAATGCCCCGCGAACCAACGCAACCACGCGGAAGGCACATCATGACGGAACAGACGGCAAGACTTCGGCTTCCCTATATCCTGCCCTCGCAGGCCCAGAAACACGTCACCCACAATGAAGCCCTGCAAAGGCTCGATGCGATCGTGCAACTCGTCATCAGGGCCACAGTCACCGCACCGCCCGAAAATGCAGCGGAAGGAGAGTGCTTCCTCCTCTCGGCCGATGCCACGGGCGACTGGGTCGGCAAGGGCGGCAGGCTCGCTTTCCGGCAGGATGGCGCGTGGCTTTCAATCACCCCTCAGCCCGGCTGGACGGCATGGTTTGTGACCGAGGCCAGATACCGGGTGCTGCAGGACGGGAACTGGCGCGACATGCCGCTGCCAACCAGCGGCCGGCTGGAAAGGCTGGGTATCGGCACGGATGCCGATGCGAACAATCGCATGGCGCTCGCCTCCCCCGCCAGCCTCTTCACCCATGCACAGGATGACGGCAGCCACCGCCTGACGGTCAACAAGGCGGGCAAAGCCGATACTGCCTCGCTGCTGTTCCAGTCGGGCTGGAGCGGCCGGGCGGAACTGGGCCTTGCCGGCAGCGACGGCTTTTCCATCAAGACCAGCCGGGATGGCACATCCTGGCACACGGCGATTTTATGCAGCGGCGATGGCCGGGTCTCGATGCCGAACCGCCCGCTTGCCGTCGCCGGCCTGCCGGCGGGCACGACGAAACCTGCCAACGGCTCCGCCGCCGGTTTTTCCGTGCTCACCATCGCCGAGGGCGGTTTTGCGCTTGGTGATGCGGTGAGCGGCGGCGGGCGGGACCTCGTCATTCCCGCCAAGGGACTTTATCTCGCCATGCTGTCACTGGCTGTCGTCACCTCCTCCGGCCACCGGGTGACGCTCGGCGTCAATGGCGCTGCGGCAAATTTCAGCATCGCCGGCAATGCCTCAAGCGCCGGCACCACGCAGTCGGCAACCGCGCTTCTTCTCCTCGATGCCGGCGACCGCCTGCGGCTGCACCATGAGGGAACGGTGGAATTGACCCAGGGAGGCGGGAAAACGTGCCTGTCGCTTGCGGCATTGTGAGGAAAACAACCGATGAGCGAGAAAAATTGCGATTTTTGGAAAAATTTTTTCCCGGCAAAATAAGGCGACTCGAACAAATCAGGCGAAACCGTTCAAATTCTTAATAAATTGTCACGACCTGCTTAGGCAATTTTTAAAGGTACGGGGCTAAAGTTCCCGTCATATGGTCTTGAGTTTGTATAGAGTGTCCAATGACCGAAATGATACGCCCACGAGTTAAATATGTCATCGGCCCCGATGGCAGCCCTCTGACGATTGCGGATCTTCCGCCTGCCAATACCCGTCGCTGGGTCATTCGCAGAAAGGCGGAGGTGGTTGCAGCGGTACGCGGAGGACTATTGAGCCTCGAGGAAGCCTGCGAGCGTTATACGCTTACCGTCGAAGAATTCCTGTCCTGGCAGTCCTCGATCTCCGATCATGGCCTTGCCGGCCTGCGCACCACGCGCATCCAGCAATATCGCCACTAAACCAGTGCGCTGGCGCGGCGACGCGCCCAAACCGAACTTCCAAAACGCCCCGTCGTATCGACGGGGCTTTCGGTTTGATTTTGGATTTCCCCTGAAAATTGCCCGACACAGCCGGTGACTGTCACCGGTTTGTGTCCACTGCGTTCGCTATCCCGCTGTTTCAATTCAGGCGCAAGCCGTTACATTGGAAAAAACGAACAGTAATGCGAAGGCAGAGATCATGGATATCAAGACAACCGAAACCGGATCGCGCGGTGAATATTCGGCAACCATCGACGGCCACAAGGCCGAGATGACCTATTCGCGCACCTCCCCTTCCCTCATCATCATCGACCATACCGGCGTGCCCGATGCGCTGCGCGGCAAGGGTGTCGGCCAGGCGCTCGCCGCCCATGCCATCGATGAAGCGCGGAAGGGCGGCTGGAAGATCATTCCGCTCTGCCCCTTCTTCAAGGCCCAGACCCTGCGCCATGCCGACTGGGCGGATGTTATCCAGGGGTAAGGGCGCTTCATTCTGTAAAAGGGCAGAATATTCGCAAACGTCGCGGCATATTTCTTCTCCCCGAGGGGGAGAAGGTGGCCCGAAGGGCTGGATGAGGGGGCTAGCTCTCCGAGTATCTCTACCCTCATCCCGCTGCCGCGGACTTCTCCCCGGCGGGGAGAAGGAACAAGCGGCATACGACCGGTCTCTCGCAGCCCCTTCCCATATTGTGCCATTCATCAATACGCGTCGAGCCTCCCGTCACGCCACCTTCAGCGGCGGCGTCCCGGCATGCATGCTCCGGCGCACTTCCTCACGGAATTCGAGCGTATCCTGCGCGCCGTGCACCGCAACGGCGTGCTGCACGGCCGCTTCCAGAAGCTCTTCCTGAGAATCGGCGGAGATGGCGATCGTGCATTTGCTGTCACTGGGGAATTCACGGCAATCGATAAATTGGCGGGCCATTTTTTCCTCCCTGCATTGCCGCCCGCACCCGCACGGGGCGCGTGCGCGTAAAAGCCTCCGGCTCATGGTCGGAACCCCCTCAAATTACGCCTTTCCCCGACCCCGGACAATCGAAATCGGGGTCGCCTCCCGGCGGGAGACACCGGCTACGCAGCAAAGCAAAAAGGCCGCCCTTGCGGAGCGGCCTTTTTAGAAAAAATGCATGGGCGTCCTGTCATTGAAAGCCGCCTCCTGATCCACCGGCAGCCGTCAATGACGACGATCGTTCATCTGGTGTCGCGCCAATCCTCAGGCGCGGGCGCGGATCGCTCCGTCGCGGTTTTCCAGCGCCGCGGCCTTTTCATATTCGGCCTGCACCTCTTCCAGCGAAGCTTCCGCCGCTTCCTGCTGGGCCTTCAGTTCCCGGATCGAGACCTGAAGATTATCCGCCCGCTGGCGCGCGGCCTTGGCAAAGGTCGGATAGGCGAAATGCGTCGGATCGCTAATGCCCGACTTGCTTTCCTCCAGCGAGATCTGATGCACCAGTTCCTTTGCCATTCGCTCGAATTCGGACATCATCTGCTGCAACTGGTTAAGCTGCCGACGTTTTTCGTTGACCTGAAATTCCTTCAGGCGAACCAGGCTGTCACGCGACTTCATACGCAATACTCCATGGATAGCGAGACCCGGATCAAAAAGGCACTATGCCCCCTGATCGGCCCGTTTAACCCGCCCGTTCAACCGGCCGGGTTAACCCGTTGTGCCGGAATGATTCCTAAAAGTTACCCGACGTTAATAAAAAACCGCCGTCGTTAACCTTTCGTTTACGGGCATCGTTAATGATAAACACGATCATTTAAGGGTCGGTAAATGCCAGGTCCAAAAAAATGGGCCAGACGATGTAAGAGTCGATTGAATCACTTAGCGGGAAATCCTCACGTTAAGCTTCAATTTTGGCGATGGTGGATTCACGTGCAAAAACAGCGAAATGCCTTGTTTGCTTAATAAATTCGATACACCTTGCCAAAGGCAATTAGAATTTGTTAACCATTTGGTGGCAGCCTGCAAATCAGGCAACGTCTGGATCCGCATCGCGCGAGGCAATGATTTACCGGTTCGCGGGCGGCAAAGGGGATAATTATGCGGGTTCTACTGATTGAAGACGACAGCGCAACAGCGCAGAGCATTGAACTGATGCTCAAGTCGGAAAGCTTTAACGTCTACACGACCGACCTCGGTGAGGAAGGCGTCGACCTTGGCAAGCTTTACGACTACGACATTATTCTTCTCGACCTCAACCTGCCCGACATGTCGGGTTACGAGGTTCTGAGAACGCTTCGCCTCTCCAAGGTCAAGACGCCGATCCTCATCCTGTCCGGCATGGCCGGCATCGAGGACAAGGTGCGCGGCCTCGGCTTCGGCGCAGACGATTACATGACGAAGCCGTTCCACAAGGATGAGCTTGTTGCCCGTATTCACGCCATCGTCCGCCGTTCCAAGGGCCATGCGCAGTCGGTCATCTCCACCGGTGAGCTGATCGTCAATCTCGATGCCAAGACGGTTGAAGTGGGCGGTCAGCGCGTTCACCTGACCGGCAAGGAATATCAGATGCTCGAGCTGCTTTCGCTGCGCAAGGGCACGACGCTGACCAAGGAAATGTTCCTGAACCACCTTTATGGCGGCATGGACGAGCCGGAACTGAAGATCATCGACGTCTTCATCTGCAAGCTGCGCAAGAAGCTGGCAAATGCCGCCGGCGGTGCAAACTACATCGAAACCGTCTGGGGCCGCGGCTATGTTCTGCGCGAGCCGGATGGCGCTGCGGAATTCCTCGAAACCGCCTGATCCAATAGGGTACAGGGCAGTTTTTAAAAGACCCGCTGGCGACAGCGGGTTTTTTGTTGCTCATTCCTATACCTGTCACAGGAATGAGCAAGAGAAAGACCCAGCCACGCATCGCCAAAGGACGCCGGTCTATGAACCACGCAATCCCAACCCTCCGGACCGAACGCCTGATATTACGCCCACTGGCCATGGCGGACTTCCCCGCCTATCGGGATTTCATGGCGTCACCGCGCTCCACCGGCGTCGGCGGCCCCTATGACCTGCCGTCGACATGGGGTGTATTCTGCCACGATCTGGCCAACTGGCACTTCTTCGGCCATGGCGCCTTGATGATCGACCTTGGCGAGACGGGTGAATGTATCGGCCAGATCGGCATCAATCACGGCCCGCTCTTTCCCGAAAAGGAACTCGGGTGGCTGCTTTACGAGGGTCATGAAGGCCGGGGTTATGCAGCAGAAGCCGCAGTTGCACTGCGCGACTGGGCTTTCGAGACCCTGAACCTGCCGACACTGGTCAGCTACGTCTCGCCGCAAAACCGAAAATCGGCGGCCGTCGCCGAACGAATCGGCGGCACTCTCGATCCGTCGGCTCCACGCTCCGACCCCGAGGACCTCGTTTATCGTTATCACCAGGTCAAGACCGCCTGAAAGTCGTAAGGTTTCGGGGCCGCCACAGCCCCGAAGCGCTTCAAAAGTCTTAACGCATTTCCGCTTTCAGGAAGCCAAGGATTGCGTCGGCAATCTCTGCATGAAGGGCAGCACGGTCCCTGCCGCCGCCATCGCGGCAGACGAACCCTTCGCCCGGCGAAAGCTCCTCCACGATTTTTTCGCCGTTCGGCTTGCAGATCTGCATGAAGCTGAAATGGCTGGCATCCGGTATTTCCCGGTAAATGCGCGTCGCCTTGGGCAGATACCCGGCAATATAGTCCGAATCGGCCTTGATGGCGGCGATCTCCGGGGTCTCCACGCCTGCGGCCAGAACCAGAACCGGCACCTTCACCTGCTGCAGCGTCTCCGGCAGAAAACCGGCAGCCGGCCCGAGATCGAGCGCAATCACGGCACGGATGCGGGCATCGCGCCAATCCATCGCCAGACGCGGATCGGCCTTGCCGCCACCGACAATGCCAACCTTGCCCAGCAACCGCGGCGCCTTGCAGTGCGGCGGCAGCTTCTCCGTGTTGCAATCCTTCAGCGCAAGATCGGCGCTGTAACGGGCGCCTGCCAGCTCCATCGCGGTCCAGCCACCGAGAGAATGGCCGATCACGGCGATTCGCTGGCTATCGATCCTGCCCGCAAGATCATCAAGATCAAGCAATGCCGTCAGCGTTCGGCTGATGTCGCGCGGTCGCTCCCATAACGGAACGATCTCGGTCGCATTGGCCTCGGTAAATGATTCGCCGTTATGGTCAGGGGCAGCCACCACATAACCCTGCTGGACAAGCTCGCCGGCAATCCAGTTGAGATTACGCCAGCTTCCGCCGAAACCGTGCGATAGCAGGACAAGAGGGCGAGACCCCGCAAGCAATGGCGCACCCGGCTGCACTTCAAGGCCATAAAAGGCAGCGTTTTTTCCCACGGTCTCGGTTTTGCCCAAGGGTGCGGACGGATACCACAGGGATATGGTGAGCGCACGCCCGCCGGCATCAACAGGCAATTCCGTCTGTTTGAAACCGATGGCGCCGTCCGCCATCGCGGCACGAAGGGTGGAAAGGACGACGATTACCGTCAGAAGAAAGAGACGCATGAGAGGCTCCAGGAGTTGACATGGCCAACCCTTGCCTCAAACCGCCATTTACCGAGACCTTGAACAGGTTTCAGCACGTTCTGAAACCTGTTCAAGGTCTCCTGCGCCGCCGCCCCTGTCGCCTTATTTCCCGCTCACACGCTCGAAAAGCCGGACGGGATTGTTGCGGAACATCATCTCGCGAAACGGATGAAAGCCGAATCGGGTCGCGATCGCCAGCGACGGCGTGTTCAGCGCATCGATCATGCAGACGGTCCGCTGCGACGTCCCGCTCTCGTCGAACCAGCGCGTCGCGGTCTCAACCGCTTCGGTTGCGACACCCCTGCCCGTCAGTTGCCCGTCGATCTTCCACATCGCCTCGGGCACCCCGTCGAAATCCCCACCATTGCCGCGACGCATATGGGCAAAGCCCACCTCACCGACGATGCGCCCCGTGGCAAGCTCTTCCACCACGAAGGGGCCGAAACCGAAAACGGACCAATGGCCGATGAAACGCAACAGGCGCGCGAAGGCGAGTTCCGGGTCCAGCGGCGCAATCGACGTCACCCCCTCGATCGGCCGGACAGCCGCCGCCCAGAAGGCGCAATAAAGCGCTTCGTCCGAAATGGCATGCGGCCGCAGGACAAGGCGGGCGGTTGCCAGACGCGTCATGAACATGCTCCCAAAACAAAGAAGACCGGCGCGTCGGTTGACGCGATCCGGCCTCTCACAAATTCACATCGGCAACTTCATCGTCACTCGGCAACCGTCTTTGCGGTAAAGACGATGCGGTCGTCATGCACCTTGTATTCCACGGTCATATTGGCCTCTTCGGCCAGCAGCAGCGTGTAATAGGGCTGTACGGAATGGGCATCGACCGCCTCTTCCAGCCGGCCTTCGTAAATTTCCACGAACTTGGCCGGAACGCGCATCATCCGACCCTTGACGGCGATTTCGAACCTGGCGTCGCCGTCAGGGTTTTCCAGGAGCACATCCACATTGCCGCCGCGCGGGATGGCGCCATAAGCGACGAGGAAAAGGTTGAGCAGAAGTTTGACACGATTTTTCGGCACGATGGCGCGCGGACCGCTCCAGCTCACTTCCGCTTTCTTTTCGGCGGCAGCGAAATCCTGTGCGGCCTTTTCGGCCTCGCCGGTGTCGATCGAAGCACCGGCCGAGCCGGAAGCGCCGAAGGCGAGGCGGGCGAACTTAAGCCGCACGGATGCGTTAAGCGCTGACGTGCGGATGAGATCGAGCGCGTCGTCATCCGTGCCGCCCTCGTCCAGAAGTTCGAGGCCGTTATTGATGGCGCCGACAGGAGAAATCACATCATGGCACACACGGCTGCACAAAAGAGCCGCCAGATCGGGACCGGACAGCGTGATATTGAGTTTGCTCGTCATAAAATTCTCTCCTGCGCAAGGGAGGCGCGGACGGTGTGGAAATTGTTAAGCCATAATGACACCATATTTGGTAAACCGATTGTTAATAGGATGGTTTCAAAATGCCAAATGCCTTAACAGGCCACACTGGAGCCCCGTGTATCTGTCAGGATGCACGAAACATGCTGTAGAATTTTGACTCTACGCATCGGCCCCGCGAAAATCGATTCGGTTTTTCGGGCTGCTGCGTTAACGAAACAGACGGACGGACATGACGATGCGCCTTACGAAAACCCGCACCATTGCACGCCTCGGACTGGGAAAGATTGTCGCGCTCCTTGCGAGCCTGTTGATGTGGGTCACCCCGGCCTTTGCCCAGACCAGCGATCAATATTCTATCCAGGAAGTCGTGGATGCAGGCCACGGATTCTTCGGTGAAACCACCGGCGGCCTCGCCAAGGTGGTGGAGCGCGCCTTCCAGCAATACGGTCTTCCGAACGGTTACATTCTCGGCCAGGAGGGCTCCGGCGCCTTCGTTGCCGGCCTCACCTATGGTGAAGGCACGCTTTACACCAAGAATGCCGGCCAGCACCCCGTCTTCTGGCAGGGCCCGTCGCTCGGCCTCGATTATGGCGGCCAGGGTACCCGCGCCATGATGCTGGTCTACAACCTGCCCTCGGTCGACGCGCTTTATCGCCGTTACGGCGGCGTCAGCGGCTCCGCCTTCATCGTCGCCGGCGTCGGCATGACCTATCTGAAAAGCAGCGATGTGACGCTCGCCCCCATCCGCACCGGCATCGGCGCGCGCCTCGGCATCAATGTCGGTTACCTGAAGCTCACCCAGCAGCCGACCTGGAACCCCTTCTGATAAGGCAAGACGATTGCAGTTTGTTTCTTCTCCCCGCCGGGGAGAAGGTGGCCCGAAGGGTCGGATGAGGGGGCAACGTTGCCGCATCTTACGACCCTTGCCCCCTCATCCCGCTGCCGCGGACTTCTCCCCGGCGGGGAGAAGAAATGAGCGGTGACCTCCCTGCCCTGTCGAATTGCCTAAGGGAAACCCCTCCCCACGGTTGCAATAATAGCGTAACGTGCTTTCGCGCCCCTCTTTCCGAATGCGCGCGTATCTGAGTTTCGGAGACTGTCCCGCGTGATCGAATATGCCATTCTCTTCGGATTGGGTTTTCTCACCGCAACCCTGCTGGCCCTGTTGATCGCACCCGCGATCCACCGCCGCATCGTCGCCTATACGGAAAACCGCATCCGCGCGACGATGCCCATCAGCCCGCAGGAAGTGCGCGCCCAAAAGGACATGGCGCGCGCGCTTTACGCCGCCGAAAACGCCAAGGTCCGCCAGGAACTGGATACCGAACGGGAAAAAAATACTTCGCTGCGCCTCGCCAACGAGGCAGCGTCCAGCGACGCCTATCGCCTGGGTGAGCAGAACCGCAGCTTCTCCCTGAAGATCGAGGAATTGACGCTGGAGATCGGCGAATTGCGTGCCGCCCTCGATGCCAGCGAAGAACGCGCCGATACTATTGCGGCCAATCTCCTGCAGCAGGAACAGGCCGCCAACGAGCGCGCCGCCCAGATGTCCGATCTCACCGCCCGCCTCACCAATCTGACGCGCGAGCTGGATGATTCGAAAATTACCGCCGCCACCCGCGATCTGGAGGCCGAGCAGGCGAAACAGACTGCCTCCCGTTTCCGCAAGGAAGGCGAGACCGCGACCCGCGAATTGCAGGATGTCGCCGCCCGCAATAAGGAAGCGATGACGGCGGTTGCGCGCGAAAGCCGCAAGGTTACCCGGCTGGAGGAACAGCTCGCCACGCTGATGGCGAAAAATGCCGATCTCGACACGATGCTGACCCTGCGCAACCAGGACGTCGCCCGCCTGAAAGAGCAGCTTGCCGCAACCGGCGGCCGCAGCAACGACATGATCATTCGCCTGCCGAACCCTGCCGTGCCGGTGGAAAAAGTGGTCAACCCGCCGCAACCGGCCGCCCCTGCCGCAGCCGCCATGCCTGAAACAGCACCGGTTGTCGAAGACGACGTGACAGAGGCGGCGACCGCGGAAGACACCGCAGTCTCCCCCGTGGTTGAGCCAGCGGCACCGGCGCCGGAAGGTCTGGAACAGGAAATCGAAGATATCCGCAATCAAGGCACGGCGCTGACCGAACGCCTGCTGAATGTGCGCGGCACCGGCAATGACGAACCGATCCGCCGCGAAATCGCAAGGATCGCCGCCGAGATGATCGCGCTGACGGCCGCCCGGGAGGGTGAGACGTCGCCTATTCCGGGGTTGCTGGCCAAGGCGTCCGCTTCGTCAGGGCGGGAGAGCCTTGCGACGCGGGCTAAGGTGGTGATGGAGAAGCGGAAACGCTAATTCGGTGGGTGGGGGATAGTTCGCCTCAGTGGGTGCGGCTTTACCCCCCTCTGCCCTGCCGGGCATCTCCCCCACAAGGAGGGAGATCGGCAAGAGGCGCTACCACCACTTCATTCTCAGATGTCGAGATAGGCGAGACCTAACGACGAGTCGATCTCCCCCCTTGAGGGGGAGATGCCCGGCAGGGCAGAGGGGGGTAAGCGGCATACGCCAAGGAGGCCCTCGCGCACAGGCGTCAACTCACACCCGCCCCATCACCCCCGCCATCTGATAAAGCGCCAGCCCCGAAGCCGTCCCCGCATTCAAACTATCAAGCTGCGGCGACTGCGCAATCCGCGCCGTCTGAAAACGCGACAGCACCGATTGCGGCAGCCCCTCGCCTTCCGTACCAATTACCAGCGCCATCCGCTCGGAGCGGGGAAGGTCGCGGATTTCTGTCTTGCCATCCGGCGACAGGCCCCAGATCGCAAATCCCTCCTCGGAAAGCCGCTCCAGCATCTCCACCGCCCCACCGCCGCGATGATAGGGCACCGACAGCACCGAGCCGACGGAAACCCTGAGCGCCTTGCGATAAAGCGGATCGCAGCACGTCTCGTCCAGCAGCACCGCATCGGCATAAAACGCCGCCGCATTGCGGAACATCGCACCGAGATTATCGTGGTTGGAAATGCCACAGCCCACCAGCACCAGCGACGACGCGGGAAGTGCCGCGGTCATCTGGTCCAGCCCGTCATCGCGCACCCGTCGCCCGAGCGCCAGAATGCCGCGATGCAGGTGAAAACCGACGATACCGTCCAGCACCGGCGCTTCGGCCACATAAACGGGCACGTCGTCAGGGAAATCGGCAAGAATATCCGCAACGCCGGCAAGCCGGTTCTTGAGGATCAGGATACTTTCCGCCGCAAAGGCCCCGCCCGCTTTATGAGCGGCGGCCAGCATGCGCAGCACCACCGTGCCTTCGGCAATGAAGCGGCCCTGCCGGCCGGTGAGATCACGCTCGCGAATATCGCGAAAGGCAGCGATGCGCGGATCGGCGGGGTCGTCGACCGGGATCAGCACCCGCCCGTCCAGCATGTTATTGGCCTCACTGGCCATCAACAGTCACATCGGCAAGGAACCGGCCGGCCGCGACGTTGAAGACCAGCGCCTTGCGGGTGCCGTTGGCAAGCCGGCCGTAAAACAGCATGTCGCCGCCGGAATAGCTGACATTGTCGATCGTAAAGCCCTGCGGCAGGCTGGCGGTGACGGCAACCGGTCCGTTACCGGTCGGAACCGCAAGGTTCGGCGCTTCGCTTTGCGTCTGAACCGTTTTCGCCGGCCCCATCGCCTTGTAGACAACCGCACCGAAGACGGCCATAAGGCTGATAAACATCACGGAGCCCGACACGATCTGCAAACGGATCATCTTGCGGCGAACTTTTTCCATGGCCGGATCAAGCGGCTTGTCTTCCTGTTCGTCTGGCTCGATCTGCGTCATCGGGTTCCCTGAAATGCTGATGGATCGGAAAAATAAGAATGAACGACCCCTTTAAACAAGGCGGAGACGCAAGGAAAGTCCTGATTGCCGGGGAAGACGCCGAAGGCCGCATCGATGTGTGGCTGGTGGGCGAAGTCGGCAGCGATCTGTCGCGCAGCCGCCTGAAGGCGCTGATCGAGCAGGGTGCGGTTCTCCTGAACGGCCAGCCCGTGACCGAACCGAAAAAGAAGGTGCATCCGGGCGATCGCGTCGAGATCGTCATGCCGGAGCCGGAAGACCCCGTGCCGCAGGGCGAGGACATCCCGCTCGACGTGGAATATGAGGATGAAGACCTGATCGTGCTCGTAAAGCCAGCCGGTCTCGTCGTGCATCCGGGTGCCGGCAACTGGACGGGAACGCTGGTCAACGCCCTCATCCACCATTGCGGCGACAGCCTTTCCGGCATTGGCGGCGTCAAGCGGCCGGGCATCGTGCACCGGCTGGACAAGGAAACCTCGGGCGTCATGGTGGTGGCGAAGAACGACAATGCCCACCGTCACCTCGCCGCACAATTTGCCGACCATGGCCGCACCGGGCCGCTGGAACGCGCCTACAAGGCCGTCGTCTGGGGCCGCCCGCGCACGTTGCGCGGCACGGTTGACGCAGCGCTCGGGCGCGGCACTGACCGCACCAAGCGCGCCGTCAAGAATGAGGATTCGTTCGATGCCCGCGAGGCGATCACCCATTACGAGGTGATGGAACGTTTCCACGAAAAGCCTGACGCCTCCTGCCTCGCTTCCATGGTCGAATGCCGCCTCGAAACCGGCCGCACGCACCAGATTCGCGTGCACATGGCCCATATCGGTCATCCGCTGATCGGCGATCCCGAATATGGCGCAGCCTTCCGCACCAAGGCGAACCTGCTGGAAGAACCGGCCAGAAGCACCGTCAACCGTTTCCCGAGGCAGGCGTTGCATGCCTATCTTCTGGCCTTCGAACACCCCCGCACCGGCGAGGTGATGGAGTTCGAAACAGATATGCCTGAAGACATGGAAGAGCTGCTGACTGCCCTGCGCAGCTGAAAACTTGGCTGGCGCAGCCAAAAAACTGCGCCATGCATTTCGCCGGAAGCCACGGATAATAAAAAAAGATTAGCGGAAAGCGATATTCCGCAGTCGGTCCTTTTTGTAGACCGCCCCAATTTCGCTTCAATCCTCGCACCTCCTCGGCCACGGAAAGCTTGCAATCGTGCCTCAGCCTGAACGGACCCGGCATGATGACGGGATTTATCACCTATGAATATCGAAGACCGCCGGTTTATATTCCAGGAGCTGCGCAGCGTCGAAGGTTATATCGACCCGCCCGATGCGCTTGTGTTCAAGGCGCTGCTGCAGGCGCAGACAAGAGATGGCCTCGGCGGCGGCATGGCGGAAATCGGCGTTTATTATGGCCGTTCCTATTTCCTGCTGCGCAAATTCGCACAGCCACAGGAAAAGGTGCTGGGTGTCGATCTTTTCGATCTTGATCCGCCCGAAGATGGCAGCCTCGACCAATATGAGCGCCTGATGGAAAACGGCCGCCGGCTGGGGTTTCCCATGGATGTGGACCTCATCATCAAGGGCGACAGCACACGGCTGGCGCCCGCCGAGATCACCTCGCGCATCGGCCCGGTGCGCTTCTTCAGCATCGATGGCGGCCACCATCTGCATCATGTGCTGGCGGATGCGAAGTTGGCGATGGAGGTAATCGCGCCACACGGCGTCATCGTCTTCGACGATACCTTCAATCCCGCCTGGCCGGAGGTGACGGTTGGCGTCGCCGATTTTCTACGCACCCACGGCCACAGCCTCGTCTGTTTCTGCATGACGAAATACAAGACCTATGTCTGCCGCCGTGAATTTTACGCCACCTACGCAGCCGCAATCACCACCGATCCCGACCTGCAGGCGCTCGGCCATGTCGAGACGCAGTTCCTCGGCTCGAAGGTGGTTCGCCTGCACAATCCCATGCGCCGGCGGGTGATGTATGAGCTGATGGTGCGCTCCGGTCTCGGTGGATTTTCGGAACGAATCTACCGTTCGAAAGTTAAACAGGTCAAAGAAGGGGTCGCCTCGCCATAACGCATGTGTGAACGCAGCGTTCGCTTGAAACGCGGCGGGCGCGTACATATCTGTCGCATGGGTTCGTGCGGGGTCGGTAACGACCCGCAGCTTACGGTGTGCCTCGGGCGGGTGATTTTCCACGCCAAAGAGGGTACCGTTCCAGACCATAGATAAGGGGGTGCTTTATGGCCCGCAATAGTTTGCCTACGATTACAGCCGGCGAAGCCGGCCTCAATAGATATCTCGACGACATCCGCAAATTTCCGATGCTGGAGCCGCAGGAAGAGTACATGCTTGGCAAGCGTTATGCCGAGCATGGCGACCGCGATGCCGCGCACAAACTCGTCACCAGCCATCTGCGTCTCGTCGCCAAGATCGCCATGGGTTACCGCGGTTACGGCCTGCCGATCGGCGAAGTCGTGTCCGAAGGCAATGTCGGCCTGATGCAGGCGGTGAAGAAGTTCGATCCGGAACGCGGTTTCCGCCTGGCCACCTATGCCATGTGGTGGATCAAGGCTTCGATCCAGGAATATATCCTGCGTTCGTGGTCTCTGGTGAAGATGGGCACGACGGCCAACCAGAAACGCCTGTTCTTCAACCTGCGCCGGCTGAAAGGCCGCATCCAGGCGATTGACGACGGCGATCTGAAGCCGGAACACGTCAAGGAAATCGCCACCAAGCTGCAGGTGTCGGAAGAAGAAGTCATCTCGATGAACCGCCGCCTGCATGGCGACGCCTCGCTGAATGCGCCGATCAAGGCCTCCGAGGGCGAGTCCGGCCAATGGCAGGACTGGCTGGTGGATGACCATGAGAGCCAGGAAGCCGTGCTGATTGAGCAGGACGAGCTGGAAACGCGTCGCCGCATGTTGGCCAAGGCCATGGGCGTACTGAATGAGCGCGAACGCCGCATCTTCGAGGCCCGCCGCCTCGCCGAAGATCCGGTAACGCTGGAGGAACTCTCATCCGAGTTCGACATCAGCCGCGAACGCGTCCGCCAGATCGAGGTTCGCGCCTTCGAGAAGGTGCAGGAAGCGGTGCAGAAGGAAGCGCTGGAAGCCGCGCGGGCGTTGCGCGTGGTGGACGCGTAAGCAGCGCGCTCTTCACGCCAATGCGCTGACGTTGAATCATCCTCGGCCTTCGGCCGGGGATTTTTTGTTTGTAAAAGGCAGGCGATGGGAAATGGTCTGCCTCTGAGACCCGCGATTGTGCTGGAGGAAAAGCGGTAAGGAAAATATCCGTGCTTCGGAGTATGCCGCTTCCCCCCCTCTGCCCTGCCGGGCATCTCCCCCACAAGGAGGGAGATTGGCAAGACGCGCCCGCGTTGCGCTATCTCGACTGTCAAGAAAGGCGAAACTTTGCCGCGATTCGATCTCCCCACCTGTGGGGGAGATGCCCGGCAGGGCAGAGGGGGGTAAGCGGCACCCACCAACATCCCCAAAAGCCCATCACCCGACAAAGCAAAGACACCGCCGCAGCCATTCCATAAGGACGTCGCCCGTTGCCTTACAACAAAAGGGCGGCCTGAGCCGCCCTTAAACCATCACTGACCGCCAGCGGCCGGTGCTGCCGCCGCCCATTCACTAAGCGCCTTGTCGAAGGCGGCGATGCCGTCATTGCCCTTTTGCAGGGTCAGCAGCGCGCGCCGGCCGTTGCGATAGGAGACCGGAATGTCGATCCAGTTGCGGCTCTTCAGCAGCTCCAGATTGGTCTTCATCGCATCCGGGAAGTCGTTGAGCGCGATCATGTGGAAATCGTCGGTGATCTTGGCCGGAACCGCGATCAGCGCGTTGCCGCGATCCTGCTCGGTGCTCTTCATCGCGATACGCTGGACGCTGTCGATCGCGCCGCCTTCGAAGCCGGGCGAAACCGAGAAGACGATCTCGATCAGATGGCTCGCCGGCAACGACGGATCGGTGTTGCGCTTGAAGGTGATGAGCGCGCTGAGGCCACGGCCGGGAACGGTGATCTGGCCCTGCACGGTGGGCGAAGGCTTGCCTTCCGCGTCATTTTCCTGCTGCAACGACCAGGAAACGCTGCCCTGAATGGCAGTCGGAACCGTCTGACCCAGCACTTCCTCATAGAGGAACATGCGGTCGCCGGTGGCGGCAGCGGCAGGCTGCTGTCCCGCTGGCGTGCCAGCAGGCGTTCCCGCAGGTGCACCGGCATTATTGGCCGGATCCGCGTCCGCAGGCGGCGGCGCGACGTTCTGTTCATAGACAGACTGGCCTTCGGCCGTAACGGGTTGACCGTTCGCACCGGCTGCCGGTCCTTCGTCACGTTCGGTGCCATCGGCCATCAGGCGCTGGGTAAACTTGGTGCCGGTGACCGACCCGTCATCGCCATGCGACTGGGCCTGGTGATTGTTGTTGGCGGCCGGTTGCTGCTGGCCATTCGTGGCCGGCGGCTGCTGGGTCGCAGGCGGCGTCGAAGGCTGCGTCTGCGCCGTATCTGCCGGGGGCGTCTGGCCATTGCCGCCATTCTGCGCGGAACTGACCAGACCGCCGACCATATCGTTCAGCGCATCGCGGTTCATCCACACGGCATAACCGCCACCGGCAAGCAGCGCCACGCCGACAATGGCGAGCACGACCGAGGCATAGTTACGGCGCGGCTTCTTCTTGACCATATAGGCGGGCGTCGCCGCCGCGGCACCAAGACCCGGCGTTTCATCCGAAGCCTGCCGGTTGGACGAGGAAGCGCCGTCATAACCGATCAGCTCGTCCAGATCGTCCCAGGGCGTGCGTTCTTTATTGTCTTTTGCCGCCGCCTTTTCTCCGAAGAGATCATCATCCGCACGCGGCAGCGCCGGCGCGTCCTTGGGCGGAATGGCAATATCCGCATCCTGGAAATAGGACGAGAAATCCTCGACCACGGCTGCCTTTTTCGGCGCCTGCTCTTCCACCTGGCGATGTTCGTCAAAATCGTGCCGGCCGCCAAAGGCGGGCGCATGCTCCACCGCGGCAGGGCCGAAACGGTTATCCGCCTCGCGACGCTCATGCTCTTCGTAAGGGGCCGGCTCGAAATTTACCTCCGGCTCCTGATAGTGCTGCGTTGCATAACCGGCAACGAGCGGACGTTCGCCGCTCTCGTTGCCAGTTTCCCCATAGGCTTCGTCAGCCGGACGCGCGTCATGGTTCTGCGCTTCCTCGAGCTTGCGCCAGTCATCCTCCTCCACCGGCTGCGCCCAATGGGAGGGAACGGAATCATCGGCAGGAGCGGGCACCGTTTCAGGCTCCGCATAGTCATCCTGCGGCTGGTGAGCCGGCTCTTCTTGCGTGCGGGTGAAATAGGTGCCGACCTCTTCGTGGGAAGCGGTCACCAGGGCCGGTGCGACAGGCGCCGGTTCCGGCGCATCATAAAGCTCTTCCGGCTCGTGCTCTCCATGATGCCGCTCCTCTTCAGAGGCATGGGCATCGGGGCGGGGTTCGTCGTGATGGGCGGGCTCTTCGTAAACCGGTTCCGGCTCAGCCGATGCAGGTTCTTCATAAACCGGTTCGTGCTGCACCTCTTCGCGATGGGCTGGCTGTTCCGGTTCGACGTCGTGCTCGGCTTCGGCGGCATGGGCAGCCGGCTCATCGACGGCATCCTGATGCTCATAGGATGCCGCCGTTTCTTCGGCCACCGGGGAGAACGCATCATCCTCGGTGAGCGCCGGCAAGGCCTCGGCATATTCGCTGTCCACCTCGGCAATGGCGGCGTCCAGCTTGGCGATCTGCCGGCGCAACAATTCTTCCGGCGGACGTGGCTTCATATTCTCGAGTTGGCGCACAACCGCACTGCGCGCCTTGTCGTAAACCTTCGCCCGATTTTCGGGAGTATTGTTCGCCAAGCCATCCACGGCCTTGCGAATGACTGCTACAAAATCCGCCATAAGCACTTTCTCGTCGTGACCGGCGACGTACCGGCCCGATATGGTTTATGAATCTAGATCGCCGTGGACATTAGTCCTCAAACGGATCAGTCACAAGTATGGTGTCGTCACGCTCCGGACTTGTCGACAGAAGCGCGACAGGCGCCCCGATCAATTCCTCGACCTGACGGACATATTTGATTGCCTGAGCAGGCAAATCCGCCCATTTTCGGGCACCGACGGTAGATTCTTTCCAGCCTTCCAATGTGACGTAGGTCGGCTCGACCCGCGCCTGCGCGCCCTGGCTTGCCGGAAGGTGATCGATTTCCTGTCCGTCAAGCTTGTAGCCGACGCAGATTTTCAGCTCGTCGAGACCATCGAGAACATCGAGCTTGGTCAGCGCGATGCCGGTAATACCATTGGTGGCGACCGACTGGCGCACCAGCGCGGCATCGAACCAGCCACAACGACGCTTGCGACCGGTAACAGTGCCGAACTCATGACCTTTTTCGCCGAGGAACTGGCCGATTTCGTCATGCAGTTCGGTCGGGAACGGGCCTTCGCCGACGCGGGTGGTGTAAGCCTTGGTGATGCCGAGAATATAACCTAGGGAACCCGGACCCATGCCCGAACCGGCAGCGGCCTGGCCGGCAACCGTGTTGGACGAGGTCACGTAAGGGTAAGTGCCGTGGTCGATATCAAGCAGCGAGCCTTGAGCGCCCTCAAACAGGATGCGCGCACCGGCGCGGCGCTTCTTGTCGAGCAGCAGCCAGACGGTTTCGCTGAAGGGCAGGATGCGCTCGGCAATCGAGCCCAGCTCTTCCATGATGGTTTCATGCGACACTTCGGTCGCGCCAAAACCACGGCGAAGCGCATTGTGATGCGTCAGGATGCGATCGACCTTGGCGGAGAGCGCCTCCATGTCGGCGAGATCCATGACGCGGATGGCGCGGCGGCCGACCTTGTCTTCGTAAGCCGGGCCGATGCCGCGGCGCGTGGTGCCGATCTTGGTGCCGCTGTTGGAGGCGGCGTCTTCGCGCATGCCATCCAGTTCGCGGTGCAGGGAAAGAATGAGCGTGGCATTGTCGGCGATGCGCAGGTTTTCCGGCGTGACCTTGACGCCCTGCACTTCCAGACGACCGATTTCAGCAATCAGCGCATGCGGATCGACCACGACGCCATTGCCGATGACGGCGAGCTTGCCGGGACGCACGACGCCGGACGGCAGAAGCGAAAGCTTGTAGCTGATGCCATCGATGACAAGCGTATGGCCGGCATTATGGCCGCCCTGATACCGCACGACGACATCTGCCCGCTCGGACAGCCAGTCGACAATCTTGCCTTTGCCTTCGTCGCCCCATTGCGAGCCGACCACCACAACATTCGTCATTTCTTGCTTTCCTGCTCATGGCGCTTGCGCGCCCGATAACCCGATGGGAAACCCAAACCCGCGAATGTATACTGCGTTGTTTTACGGAAAGCGACCCTGTTTCTTATGGAGAAATTTGCTTTTTCCGTGACAAGGCGCGGATTTCCCGCATTATCTCGCCCCGTGGGGGACAGGCGCGGGCGCAAGGCCGCGGTTCACCCCCCTGCCATTTTTCCCACCCGATGAAGAAGTGAAACATCCGCGTGCCGTCGAAAGCCTATCTCGCCCTCATCATCGCCACGCTCTGCTGGGGTGGCAACACCGTTGCCGGCAAGCTCGCCGTCGGCCACATCAGCCCCATGGCCTTCACGTTCCTGCGCTGGGTCTTCGCCGTCGCCATCATCTTCGCCATTTCCGTGCCGCAGCTCATCAAAGACTGGCCGGTGGTGAAACAGCGCCTGCCCTATTTCTTCGTGCTCGGCAGTGTCGGGTATACCGCCTTCAACGTGTTTCTCTACACGGCGCTGCAGCATACCTCGGCCATCAATGCCGCCGTCATCCAGGCCGGCATTCCCATGGTCATCTTCGTCCTGAACTTCGTCCTGTTCCGCACCCGCGTGCTGTTCGGCCAGATTGTCGGTTTCTGCCTCACCATTTCAGGCGTGGCGCTGCTCGCCTCGCATGGTGATCCTCTCTCGCTGCTGCAGCTGGAAATGAATGTCGGCGATGCCGTCATGCTGCTCGCCGTGCTGGTCTATGCCATCTACACCGTCATCCTGCGCTGGAAACCGGCTGTGGACTGGCGCACGCTGATGGCGATCCCCGCCTTTTTCGCCCTCCTCACCTCGGTGCCGCTGGTCTTTTTTGAAATGTCGCGCGAAAGCCTGATCTGGCCGGACCAGAAGGGCTGGATGCTGGTGGTCTATGCCGGTATCTTCGCGTCGCTCATCGCGCAGATCCTCTACATCAAGGGCGTGGAGCAGATCGGCGCCAACCGCGCCGGCCTCTTCATCAACCTCGTGCCGGTCTTCGGCACGCTGCTTTCGGTCTTCGTGCTCAGCGAAACCCTGCACACCTATCAGATCGCGGCACTGTTCATGGCGCTTGCCGGCATTGCCGTGGCCGAACGAAAAAAATCGCCGGCTTCCTGAACCAACGAGGATCAGGAAAACCGGCGCAGTCTGGCAGGCATGAACGAGTGGAGCATCGGATCGAAAATCTCGTCCGGTGCCCGAAGGGGAAGGTCAGAGCGCGGTTTCGCGGCTGGCCGGAGAAAAGGCGGCGTTGCCAAGGACGACATCGCCCTTGTCGGTGGTAACAACAAGCACTTTTTCGAGCGATCCGTCATCCTTGAGTGCAAAGGCAAGTCGCAGCGCTTTGGAAGACCAGCCGGCACCGGCAAGGGCCGCGCGCTTGATCGCCGCGCAATCACCACAGTCGCCAAGACTTGCCGACGGCGTTGCCGGAAGATCGGTTGCAAAACCGGAAACATAATCATCGAGCGCGCCCATGGTGGCGTTCACATCGCGGTTGACGCGCAGCAGTTCCTCACGGCGCTCGACCGTCAGCGGCGCGGCAATAGTGGAAACGCATTGGCCGGCGGCAAGAGCGCAGCCATCAAAAGCATCAGGCGCGGAAATACCCATCGCAGTCACGGCGGACTTTTCGACGGCGGCAAAACCGCGGGCAAAACCGGCAGCACCCGCCGCATCGGCATGGGTGGACATGGAAGCAATGGCAATTCCGCAGATGGCGGCAGCAATAATCTTCTTCAACATTTCATACCCCGTTTGCGATCCGCCGGCTTGTGCCGGTCTCGATTTCGTTTCCGGAGCGCCTCTTTTTAAGGGCACTCCCTGTCTGTGATCCCACAATGGCACACCACTGTTTTCAGCCGCTTTAAGCCGATTGCTACAATTTTATCGGTTTTCATTTTTGAACAGCGGGTGCTTTTTTCGAATATGCGCGAGCACCGTCGCCACGGATTCCGGGCAACGTTGGAAACGATGATGGGGCCGCATCGCTGCGGGGGTATGAGATGGTAGTGCAGGGTTTTGCAGACGATGCGGCCCCGGCTCCGACATTTCAGCCTGTGACACACCCGCCAAACCGGTTCCTGTTTGGAGGATGGACACATGCCGGCCGCCTCAACCGTGACATTGGGAAATTCCCCGGTCTCGGCCGCCTGCCCCGTCCACCTTGCGCCGCGCGCGCGCTCAATGACCGGGATGGAGAGGAGTCTACCGCACCCGGCGGCAGCGGGGACGCACGGGGACAAACAAATTCCAAAAAGGGCGAGAAAGAGACGCGCGGCGCATGGTTTCGCCCCATCCCGGACACAGGAATTTTCACCGGGTTAACGGCCGCCCGATCTGGGGCATTTGAATTAACCTTGTCTTAAAACCCGGCGTTAATGGTTAGCAATTTAAGAATAGCGGAACGAAAGGGTTCCGTTATGCGTGGCGTATCTGCCGTTGTTTTCCTGATGCTCGTGCTCGCCGGCTGCGCCACCGCACCGTCGCAGGTCACCAATGCCTGTGCGATCTTCGAGCAGCGGAACGGCATCTTCAACAACTGGCGGCGCGATGCAAAGGCAGCCGAGCGCGAATTCGGCGTGCCCGTGCCGGTCATGATGGCGACGATTTACACCGAATCCGCCTTCCGCCCCTATGCGCGGCCGCCGCGCACCAAGCTCCTGGGCTTCATTCCCTGGACACGCCAGTCGACGGCCTATGGTTATGCGCAGGCGCTTGATGGCACATGGAGTGTTTACCAGCGCGAAACCGGTCGCTGGTCGGCAAGCCGCACCGATTTCACCGATGCGATCCATTTCGTCGGCTGGTACCACGCCAAGAGCCGGCGCGAAAACGGCATTTCGCTGAACGACCCCTATAATCTCTATCTCGCATATTATTCCGGCCATGTCGGTTACGCGAAAGGCAGCTGGCGCAACAATTCCGCCGTCCAGAAAGCCGCCCGCCGCTCCGCCAACATGGCGATGCGTTACGAGGCACAGCTGCAGCAGTGCGGATATCGCTGAGGCAGGGCGGGAATTACCCGCCCTGACGATTCTCTAGGAAAATCCCCCGCAGCGTGCGTTATCCCCCGTAAGCCGCCAGAAAACCCCTGACCGCATCGATCTCGCCGGAGCGGATTTCATGCCCGCCCGGGTGCCACACGGTTTCCACCGTGCCACCCTGGGCCTTCAGGCTCTCTTCCAGCGCCCTGGTCAGCGGCACCGGGCAGATCGGATCGCGCTCGCCCGCCGTGATGAGCACGCGGCGCGTGGGTTTTGCCGGGGAAATCTCCGGCTCGAACGGGATGAGCGGATGCATCAGCACCGCCGCATCAAAAAGCTCCGGCTGTTCGATCAGCACATTGGCGAGAATATTCGCGCCGTTGGAAAAACCGAGGCCGATGACCGGCCCGGCCTGATAATGCTCCCGGTTTGCCTTGATGAAATCGGCCATCTTGCCGGTTGCCCGTTCAAGATCGGCCATGTCGTAAACACCCTCGCCCGTGCGCCGGAAGAACCGCGCCGCACCATGTTCGGAGACATCGCCGACCGGCGAGAGAATGGTGGCCTGCGGCAAAAGACGCGCGCCGAAATCGAAGAACTGGTTCTCATCGCCGCCGGTGCCGTGCAGCAGAACGAAAAGCGGTGCGCCCGCAGTGCCGGCGCGGGATTTGTGGAAATAGCTATCCTTGGTCATGGGAGTATCCTTTCTGGAAGGAAGGAGGTTCAACGGCTTCCGCAAGGTCTCTTCGGCCAAGCAGAGCAGTCATATGGAGCGGATGGGCACGGCTTGTTTCTTCTCCCCGCCGGGGAGAAGTCCGCGGCAGCGGGATGAGGGGGCAAGGGTCGAGATATACGGAGAGCTTGCCCCCTCATCCGACCCTTCGGGCCACCTTCTCCCCGAACGGGGAAAAGAAAAGCGCGGCAATGTCCTGCCAAACGTTATCGAGGGGTTAAACCGTCTTTTCATCCCCAAGCGGTTCCAGCTGCTTTTCCAGCGCGGCACGCAGATGCGCGTGCTGGCTTGGCAGCTTCAGCGCCTCGCCGAGATGGGCGGTATCCTCGTCACGGTCGAAACCGGGCTCGTTGGTGGCCACCTCGAACAGCACGCCACCCGGCGTGCGGAAATAGATCGCCCAGAAATAATCGCGGTCGATGACCGGCGTCACCTGGTAACCCGTATCCATCAGCGCCTTGCGCACTTCCAGCTGCTTTTCACGGTTTTCGACCGCAAAGGCGATGTGGTGCACGGAACCGGCACCCAGCCTTGCGCCTGATATATTCGGCATGGTTTCGATATCGATGACATCAGCACCGTTGCCACCGGGCATACCGAGACGCAGCACGCCGTCCTGACGGTCCACTTCCTCGTAACCCATGAATTTCAGGAGTTCGGCAGTCGCGCCTTCGTCGCGAAGCCGCAGCGAAGCACCCTGAAAACCATGGATCGCCTGATCTTCACCGACGCCATTACCGGTCCATTGCGCGCGATTGTCGTCCCTGACCTCAACCAGCGCGAAACCGTCGCCGTCTGGGCCCGCGAAATGCAGGCGCTTGTTGCCGAAAGCGTCGTCCGATTTCAGGCCATCGACGCCGGCCTTGGAAAGGCGGTCCTGCCAGTAGCCGAGCGACCCTTCCGGAACGGAAAACAGCGTCGTCCCCACCTCCCCGGTGCCGGGACGGCCGCGGGCAATATGCGGGAACGGAAAATAGGTCATGACGGAGCCGGGCGTGCCGGCTTCATCGCCATAATAGAGGTGATAGACGTCAGGCGCGTCGAAGTTGACGGTTTTCTTCACCCGGCGCAGGCCGAGCGTATCGGTGAAAAAGCCGTTGTTCTGGCGCGCACTCGCTGCCATCGAGGTGACGTGGTGCAGGCCCTTGATCTGGTTGAGCATGATTAAACCCCTTTTCGCCGGCAGGCCTCGCAATCGGGCCTGCCCTTTTCATGGCGTTAAGATGGGGTAAGAGCCGCCTCAGGCATAGAGTGGACGACAGGAACGGATTGTTCCCGATCAGTGAACAATAAAATCGACTGTTCAACCAGTCGCGCAGACCATTCTAGTGGTCGTCGGCAGCGCCCATGGTCCAGTAACCCACGGCACGCAGAGATGCCTTCGGGAAGCCGATTTCGTCGGTCAGGAAGGATTTTACCGCTCTCGCCTCGGATTTTTCGCAGGCTGCGAAGACGTGCAGACCGTCGTGATCTGCACTCCACGCATGCTCGCGCAGCGCCTTTTCGATAAGGCCGGAGGTGCCGGCAGGCTTGCCGCGACGATAAAGCCATGTCCATTCGACATTGGCAGCGCAGACCACCTCCTGCCGCTCGGCCTCGTTGTCAATTTCCGCATAGACGCTAAGCGTCTTGCCGGCAGGCATTTCGGCTGCCATGCGCAGCATCACCGGCAGCGCTGTTTCATCCCCGGCAAAGACGTAACGGTCGGCTTCCGGGCAGACACCACTCGGGCCGACGATGCCGACGACATCGCCCGGCTTTGCTGTCGCGCCGAAGGTGGCGCCCGGCATATGGTCACCCTCATGCATGACGAAATCGATATCCACTTCACCACGGCCGACATCGCCGGAACGAATGGTGTAGACCCGCCGCGTCAGAAGATCGTCACCCTGTGGCCAGATGATCGCACCGGTGGGGGCGAGATGAGGCCAGACCGGCGCACGGGCCTGATCGGGCACCAAGAGCAGACGCACATGCATGCCGCCCGTCAGCAGCCTGTCGATGCCGCTTTCGACTGACACGACCAGCCGGCGCATATGGGGCGTGAGATTATAGGCGCGCGCGACCTTGCCCCGGAAAAGATTGGGCAGCTCACGCTGCTCGGCGCCGTGGCCGCTCCAGCGGAAATCCAGCCCCGCCTCGCCCGAAAACTCCGCAATATGCTCGGCCACCATGGCCTTGACCGACGTCAATATATGTTCGGAAACGCAATTCACCCGCGCGGCGAAACGGCTACCCTCGGCGCTGAAGCTACCATGGCCATATTCCGTCTTGAACCGCACCGTCGATCCGTCGCGCTCCATCTCCATATGCTCGGAGAAATGATCCTCGAAAGCTTTAACGATGGACAGCGGATCGGGCAGCGAAACGGAGGTTTCTGCGGACAGGAGAGACACGGGCATAATCCTTCACTTTGTAGTCCGGTTATCTTTAACCCCGAGACTGGCAAAGCGCAAAGGTATTTATGAGTATTTAAAGAAGGTTTTTATCGCCTTCCACCACGTCAGGCAATTGCCAGTCGATCGGATCGCGGCCATGCGAAACGAGGAAAGCATTGGCCTTGGAAAAATGGCCGTTGCCGAAAAAGCCGTTATGGGCCGAAAGCGGCGAAGGGTGCGGCGAGCGCAGCACGAGATGTTTGCGCTGGTCCACGAAGGCCGCCTTCTTCTGGGCATAGGAACCCCAGAGCAGGAAGACGACATTGTCACATTCGTCGTTGACGGCGCGGATGACCGCATCGGTAAATTTTTCCCAGCCTTGTCCCTGATGCGAGGCGGCCCGCGCCTCCTCCACCGTCAGCACGCTGTTGAGCAGCAGCACGCCCTGTTTTGCCCAGCTTTCCAGAAAACCGTGCTTGACCGGGCGAATGCCGAGGTCGCTCTGCAGCTCTTTGTAGATATTGACGAGCGAGGGCGGAATGCGCACCCCGGGCTGCACCGAAAAGCAGAGCCCATGTGCCTGACCGAGCCCATGATAAGGATCCTGGCCCAGAATGACGACCTTGACCTCGTCGAGAGGCGTGAGGTCGAGAGCGCGGAAATAGTCCGCGCCCTTCGGAAAGATGCGCTTGCCGGCGGTTTTTTCGGCAAGCAGGAACTCTTTCAGCTTCTGCATGTAGGGGCTGGCGAATTCGCCTGAGAGAACGTGCTTCCAGCTGTCTTCGAGTTTGACGCCTGCCTCTGCCATGCCCGCCTCCATCAGAGCTTATTTGAACCGGTTGCCGCGCTGCAGCACTTCGATCTTGTAACCATCCGGATCGCAGATGAAAAAGTATTTTGCGAAAGGCTGGCCCTTATGATCGGCTTCGATCATCTTGCCGGGGGTAAGCCCGATCTCGATAAAACGCTGATGTTCGGCGTCCACGTCAGCTACACTGACGGCGAGATGGCCATAACCGTCGCCCAGCGCATAGGGCACTTCGCGAGCCCGGTTGACGGTCAGTTCCAGCTCGAAATCGCCCTCGGCATTGCTGAGATAGATCAGCGTGAAATTCTCGAACTCGGCGCGTTCCGCGATCTCAAGCCCGAAAGCCTGCTTATAAAATTCCACCGAACGCTTTTCGTCCAGCACCCGGACCATCGAGTGGATCAGCTTGGCCATGGTGTTTCCTTCTTCTTCATGTTGACGGCCCGGTTATGCTCCGGGCATCGCGGCCCAAGGGAATAAGGATTGAGCGCCGCGCTTTCAACCCTAAAGGCGCCCGGCGGCGAAGCGTAACGGCCCGATCACGGCAAATGTGATGGCGAAACCCCCCGATTTTTCCGGTGCGGCCGGACCTGCGGCAACGGGACCACATCGATTTGACGCCTGCGCTCTATCCTGAGTGATGAACTCATGATACCGGCTTGGACATGCGCCTTTTATACCTCTGTCTTGGCTGGCTGATGGTCGCGACCGGCATTGTCGGCGCGTTTCTTCCCGTTTTGCCCACCACGCCCTTTCTGCTTCTGGCGCTCTGGTGTTTTTCCCGCTCTTCGCCGAAGCTCGAGGCATGGCTTCTCGCTCATCCGAGGTTCGGCCCCTCGCTTCGCCGCTGGCGCGAGCGTGGCGCAATCGCCCGCAAGGCCAAGATCGCGGCACTTTTGGCCATGACGGTGAGTTATGCCGCCTTCTGGTTTCTGAGCGAGCCGCCGCCGCTGCGGGCGACAATCGTCGCCGCCGTCATGCTCGGTTCTGCGCTCTTCATCGCCACACGGCCGGAAAGCTGAAGACGGGCTCTATCCTCTTGTTTTCGCCGCACTGTCCGACGCCGAAGCGAAAACGCTTCGGCTGGAAATGCTCTAGCGATGCCGCGATTGCGGCAGCACATAGGGAATATGCCGCGCCGGCAGCCGGCCGACAACGCCGCCAATGCCATAAACCCGGGCGATCGTCTCATCGCTGATCGTGTCCAGCGAAGGGCCGCTCGCCGTTACCCGGCCGCCATGCATGACGATAAGTTGATCGGCAAATTCCGCCGCCAGGTTGAGATCGTGCAGGATCGCGAGCACCAGCCCGCCGCCGCTGGCAAAATCACGCGCCGTTTCCAGCACGGAGATCTGATGGCCTATATCGAGGCTAGCCGTCGGCTCGTCGAGGAAGAGCGCCCGTGCCTGCCCATTTTCCACCGGGTTCGGCACCTGCGCCAGCGCCCGGGCAAACTGCACGCGCTGCTGCTCGCCGCCGGACAGCATATTGTAGGATCGCTGCTCGAAGCCCCGCAGCCCGGCCCGGGCAAGCGCCCGGCGGGCCTGTTCTTCCGGTGCGCGCGAGCCCTGCGCCACAGCCCCCATGCGCACGATCTCAAGCGCGGTGAAGGGAAAGGCAAGCTGGGTATTCTGCGGCAGAACTGCACGCAGGCGGGCAAGCTGGACGGGCGTGAATTGCGGCAGGGCGACATTATTATAAGTCACCGAACCGCCTTCAGCCCGCATCTCGCCCGAAAGAACCTTCGTCAGCGTGGATTTGCCGGCACCGTTCGGGCCGATGATGACATTGACCTTTCCCGGTTTCAGATCGACGCTGACATCGTCCAACAGGCGACGGCCGGAGCGGATAAGGGTGATGTTTTCAGCCCGGATCATGGCGCATTCCGCATGGAAAATCCGCCACGGCCAAGCAGCAGGAACAGGAAGACCGGCGCGCCGATGAGCGCTGTGACGACACCGATCGGCAGTTCCGCCGGCGACGCCACCGTGCGCGCGAAACTGTCGGCCAGCAGCAGCAGCGCCGCGCCGCCCAGCGCCGAAGCCGGCAGCAGGAAACGATGCGACGGGCCAATGGCGAGGCGAAGCAGATGCGGCACGACGATGCCGACGAAACCGATGGAGCCGGCCGCAGCCACGCTTGCCCCGCAGGCGGCGGCAACCGCCAGAATGACGACCCGCTTCAGCCGCTGCACCGGAATGCCCATGTGAAAGGCCGCCGCATCCCCAAGGATCAGCGCATCCAGCCCACGGGCGACGAAGGGAATGATGGCAAGCACGACGATGATGAAAGGCAGGGTGGCGAGCACCTTGGCCGGCGTTGCCCCACCCAGCGAACCGAGCGACCAGAAGGTAATGTCGCGCAGCGCGCGATCATCGGCCACGAAGATCATCAGCCCGGTCAGCGCGCCGCTGATGGCGGCCACTGCGATACCCGCCAGAATGAGCGTGGTGGTGGAAGTCGCGCCGTCCTTGGTGGCGATTACATAAAGCACCCAGGTGTTCAGCAGCCCGCCGAAAAACGCCATCAGCGGCAGGAAATGCGGGCCGAAAAACACGGCAACCGCGGCAAGCGAGCCTTCCCCCAGTGAAATGGCCGCAACCGCAAACAGTGCTGCCCCCGAGGTGACGCCGACAATGCCCGGATCGGCCAGCGGATTGCGAAACAGGCCCTGCATCATCGCGCCCGAAACGCCAAGCCCGGCGCCGATCAGCATGCCAAGCGCCGTGCGCGGCAGACGCACGGCTTCGAGAATGACCCTGTCACGCGCATCGAGCTGATCCGCACCACCGGTGAGATAGGCAAAAAGTTCGGAGATGCCGACACCCGTTGGGCCGCTGACCAGCGATACGCCACAGGCAAACAACAGGATGCCAACAAGCACGGCAAGGGTGACGACCCCCTGACGGGATCTGTCACCCGCAACCCCGCCCCCGGTGGAACTCAAGACCGCAAGGCTCACGGCTTCACCACGTCAGGGTAAAGCTTGTGCGCCAGTTCGCGGCCGGCGGCCGGTGTGCGCGGGCCGAAACCAATAAGATAAAGCCCGTCCATGCTGATGAGGGCTTTGCTGGCAGCGGCTGGCGTGGACTGGAAGGCCGGCAGCGCGAAAATCTCATCTGCCTTGCCGGCATGATCGCCGCGCGCCATGGTCAGCACCACGTCGGGTGCTGCGGCGATGACCGCCTCATCCGTCAGCGGCTTGTAACCGTTGATCTCCTGCGCCGCATTGATGCCGCCGGCCATTGCGATGATCGCCGCCGCCTCGGTATCCTTGCCCGCCGCCATCACACGACCGCCGGCGCTGGAAAGCAGGAAGAGCACACGTTTCCTGCCCTTTTCCGGCACCGCGGCGACATCCTTGGCGAGAGCATCGAGCCCGGCTTTGGTTTCGGCAGCCAGTGCCCTGGCCTTGTCGGAAAGACCGACGGCCGCGCCGACATCCTCGATCTTCTTGGGGATGGTATCGCCGCTTGGCGGCGTATCGACGGTGACGAACGGCACCGCACTTGCCTTGAGGATGGAGATGACATCCGCCGGGCCGGCGCCGTCTTCGGAGAGAATGAGATCGGGCTTCTGCGACAGGATGCCTTCCGAAGAGAGCGCCCGCATGTAACCGATATCTGGCTTGGCAAGTACGTCGGCCGGGTAGCTGCTGGTGCTGTCACGCGCCACGATGCGGTCCTGTGCACCCAGCGCATAAAGGATTTCCGTCACCGTTCCGCCCACAGCAACGATGCGTTTCGCCTCCGGATTACCCTTGTCCGATGCCATGGCAGCTGGCGCAGCAAAGGCGATTGCGGCGGGCACGAGGGTGGCGAAAACGAGGGAATGAAGGCGGGAATTGAACATGACGTTATCCTGAAACACGACCCGGCGCAGTTTCGCCCGCGCCACTAATCTTGAGTTATTTGCACATGTTTATACACCGTGCAATCGATAAGTGGAGTATTTTTGTTTGCTTTTTCGTGAACCCCTTTTCAACCTCGTCCTGGGTCGATATCCTGACTGAAACTGGAAACTTAAAGGGAGACTTTCATGTTTATCGCAATGAACCGCTTTCGTGTCGTGCCGGGTTATGAAGAAACCTTCGAATCCATCTGGCGCGAGCGCAAATCGCACCTGAGCGAATTGCCGGGCTATATCGAATTCCAAATGCTGAAGGGCCCGAAGGCGGACGATCATACGCTTTATGCCTCGCACACCGTCTGGGCCACCAAGGACGATTTCCTTGCCTGGACGAAATCCGAACAGTTCCGCGCCGCCCATGCCAAGGCCGGCGAGAACCGCGGCAAGGTGGAGTATCTCTCCGGCCCGCATTTCGAAGGTTTCGACGTCATCATCCATGAAGACAAGAATGGCGAACGCCATTCGATCGCCGCCTGAGGCCTACCCGATGAGCATTGCAGCCCAGAAGACCGACGACGACAGGCGGGCCCGCGCGCTCGCCGCCCTTGCCGAAAAACCCGACGGTATCGTCGAGGCCATCGCCGCCAAGGCTGAGGTGGCGCCGGCCGAAATTCTGGCGATCCTGCCGCAAGGTGCCGCCGTTTCCGCGCCGGCCGACCGGTTCGACGCCATCTGGAACGAGATGCGCGGCTGGGGCGAAATCCTGATGATCGTGCAGACCGGCGATATCGTGCTGGAAGTGCCGGGCAACCTGCCGGAAGGCAGTGAAAGCCATGGCTGGTTCAACATTCACGGCGACAGCCCCATTGGCGGTCACATCAAGAAGGACAATTGCGCTGCGATTACCTTCGTCGACCGCGGCTTCCACGGCCGCCGCTCCTGCTCCGTCTGGTTCATGAATGCCGCCGGCGGCGCCATGTTCAAGGTCTTCGTCCGCCGCGACGAGAACAAGGAACTGCTGGCCGGGCAACTGGCGAAGTTCGAAGAACTGCGGGACGGTTTCCGCGGCTGAGAATTGAGGAGAGGCTGCCCGGCCTCTCCTGCCCTCATTCCTGTGCTTGTCACAGGAATCTAGCCAGCCCAAGTTCTTGGGCTGGAAGGACTCTTCCCGCCATGCAGACGCAAGGCGACTGGATTCCTGTGACAAGCACAGGAATGAGGGCGGTGGGATGCGCTGGCATCGGCTTTCATGATCACACTCATCGTCATCCGCCCTTGATCTCGCCACCTGCACGCGACGAAATATCCACGGTTCATCGCCCGTTCAGTGCCGTTTTTTATCATCCGTTGAAATTCAAACCGACCCAGCACGGAGCAAAGCATCATGAACGACCACCAGCCTCTTCTTTCGCGCCGCAGTTTCGCCGGTCTCCTCGCGCTTGCCCCGCTTTTTGCCGCAGGCGGCGCGGCGGCCGCGCCGGCAAGCCTGCGTGGCAGCGTTTCCTATCGCGAACGCATCGCCCTGCCGCCCGGTGCAACCGTGACGGTGCGGCTGATCGATGTTTCGCTGGCGGATGCGCCGTCACAGACGATCGCCGAGACCACCATCCGCCCGCGCGGCCAGGTGCCCGTCCCCTTCGTGCTGCGTTATGACGACCGCGACATCAGGGCCCGCCGCTCCTATGCGTTGAGCGCCGAAATCCGCGACCGCGACCGGCTGCTCTTCACCACCACGCAGCGTTACTCCGTCCTGACCGGCGGCCGCGACAATACCGACCTCGTGCTGGAGCGCGTCGGCGCTGGTCCGGGCAGGCCGGAGCCGGAAGCCGGTATTGACGGACGCTGGCTGGTGCAGGAGATCCGCGGCGAGCGGGTTCGCGGCCGCCGCCAGGCAACGCTCGAAATTTCCCGCGAGGGCCGCGTGTCCGCCAATGCCGGCTGCAACGGCATCGGCGGCGAGGTGAAGATCAGCCGCAACCGTGTCGATTTCGGCCGGATGATTTCCACCCAGATGGCCTGCGCACCCGATATCATGCGTCAGGAACGGCAGTTCATCGAGGTGCTGGAAGGCGCGCGTTCCTTCAGGCTGGAGCCGCGTCGCGGTACACTGGAGCTCATCGACGGCCGCGGCCGCACGGCCATGCGCCTGCGCCGCGCCTGACCGGCAGCGCCCTCCTTCAATATGCCGGCGGCGCCGTGCTGGTCGTGGAACATTCCATGTCGTTTCCGGCACGGCGCGCGGCACTTTCCCGCCCTAAGACTTTGGCTACGTCGCCTTGGCGCTTTGTTCTTTGCTCCGTCACCAAGCTGCGCTATGCAACACGTCGAACCGCGCCGGCTTGAGGCCGTCGCGACGTCTTTGGGGGAAAACGCATGACATCCTATGTTCTGACCGTAGCCTGCAAATCGACCCGCGGTATCGTCGCCGCGATTTCCGGTTATCTGGCGGAAAAAGGCTGCAACATCGTCGATAGCTCGCAGTTCGACGACCTCGAGACCGGCAAATTCTTCATGCGCGTCTCCTTCATTTCCGAGGAAGGCGCATCGATTCAGGCCATCACCGAAGGCTTTCAGCCGGTGGCGGAAAAATTTGGCATGGAAGCGGACATCTATCCGGATGGCCAGCGCATGAAGACGCTTTTGATGGTGTCGCGTTTCGGCCATTGCCTCAACGACCTGCTTTACCGCTGGAAGATCGGCGCGTTGCCGATCGATATCGTCGGCGTCGTTTCCAACCATTTCGATTACCAGAAAGTGGTGGTCAATCACGACATCCCCTTCCACCACATCAAGGTGACGAAGGAAAACAAGCCGCAGGCGGAAGCCCGCATCATGGAAATCGCCGACAGCACGGGAACGGAACTTATCGTGCTGGCCCGTTACATGCAGGTCCTCTCCGACGAGATGTGCCGCAAAATGTCTGGCAAGATCATCAATATCCACCACTCGTTCCTGCCGAGCTTCAAGGGCGCAAACCCCTACAAGCAGGCCTATGAGCGTGGCGTGAAGCTGATCGGCGCGACCGCCCATTACGTCACCGCCGACCTCGATGAAGGCCCGATCATCGAGCAGGACACGGTGCGTGTCACCCATGCACAATCGGCAGAAGACTATGTCTCGCTCGGCCGCGACGTGGAAAGCCAGGTGCTGGCCCGCGCCATCCACGCCCACATCCACCACCGCACCTTCATCAACGGCAACCGAACCGTCGTCTTCCCGCCAAGCCCGGGAAGTTATGCTTCGGAACGGATGGGGTGATAAGGCGGCGGCAGACAAGGCTGCCTGATAGGCTGCCCTGCTAGGCCGCGCTTTCCGGCGCGGCGAACACCACTCGCGCCTTCAACCCGCGCCCGCCCGCACCGTCTTCCAGCGTCAGCCGCCCACCGAACAGCCCGGCGATTTCCTCGATAATGGCAAGGCCGAGGCCGGCACCGGGGGCAGCATTGGCTTCGCCGCGGGCGAAGCGCTGGCGTACCATGGCGCGTTTTTCCGGGGGGATGCCGGGGCCGTTATCCTCCACTTCCAGCCATACCGCACCCGCTGGCCCGCCGACGCGGACGGTGACTTCCGCCCCGCGCCCGGCATAGTTGATGGCATTGGAAACAAGGTTGCCGATCAGCTCGCCGATCAAGAGCGGCTCGGCGAGAATGGTCGCCTCGCCCTCGCCTTCGAAACCGAGATCGATGCCTGCGTCGGCCGCGCGCGGCACAAAATCGGCCGTCACATTCTGGGCTACCGCCACGAGGTCGATGGCGGAAAAATCATGTTTCTCGCTGGAGCCGGCCGCATCGATATTGGCCATGCGCAGGAGCTGGGCAAGGATATGTTCGGCATGTGCCACCGATGCCCCGCCCTTCCGTGCCGCCGCCTGCGCCTCCTCAAGACTGGCGGCGCGCGCGGAAAGCGCCAGCTGGGTGCTGATAATGGCAAGCGGCGTGCGCAGCTGGTGGCTGGCATTGCCGGTGAAATGCCGGAGCGCATCAAGCGCCGATTGCAGCCGCACCATGAAGGAATTGACGGTTTCCACCAGATTTTCCACCTCTACCGGCACGGATTGGCGGATGGGATGCAGGTCGTTGGGGCTGCGCTCGGCAATGGCTTCGCTGAGCCGGTAAAGCGGCCTGAGCGAAATCGTCACCGCGATCCAGACGATGATCGCCGCCCCCACGATCATCAACAGCAGGCGCAGGGCAGAGCGCAGGATGATCGCTTGCGCCAGCTGGCTGCGGGCAATCGTGGTTTCGGCAACCGTGACGGAAAACGGCACGGAATTGATACCTGTGGAAGCAAACCGGCGGATAGCGGCGATGCGGATCGGTTCATCGCGAAACACCGCGTCACGATAGGCGGGCGTATCGCCAGCCGTGTTCTCCACCGTCGGCAGGTTCTGGTAACCGGTGAGGAATTGCCCATTCGGCCCGTCGACCCGGTAAAAAACCCGGTCCTGCGCCGCCGATGTCAGCATTTCCAGCGCGACATAGGGAATATCGACTTCCAGCGAACCGTCCTCGGCCACCACCACCCGCTCGGCAATGGCGAGCGCCGAACCTGAGAGCACCCGGTCGGACACCACATTGGCGGTATTGACCGCCTCGCGCCAGGTGTCGGTCAGTGCAACGCAGCCGATGATGGCGGTGGAGATGAGAAGCCAGCCTAACAGTCGCCGCCTGAGCGAATAGGCGGCCTGTCTCATTCAGCCATCTCCGGCAGCTTTTCCAGATAATAACCGATGCCACGCGCGGTCTTCACCGTCAGCCCGTGGGGGGCAAGCCGCTTGCGCAGGCGGCTGACATATTGCTCGATGGCATTGGCGGAAATATCGTCGTCGAAACCGGTCAGCGACTGCACGATCGCCTCCTTGGCGACCACCTTGCCCGCCCGCATGAACAGCACTTCCAGCAGCGCCACCTCGCGCGCCGGAATATCGAGCGGGCGCCCATCGGCAGAAAAGGTCCGCGAGGTCAGATCGAACAGCACCTTGCCGAAGCTAAGCGCGGAGGACCGCAGGCCGGCATTGCGGCGCAGAAGCACTCGCACCCTTGCCTCGAATTCGGTGATGTCGAAGGGCTTGATCATGTAGTCGTCGGCGCCGAGATCGAGCCCCTTGACCTTCTCCTCCGGCGTGCCGCGCGCGGTCAGGATCAGCACCGCCGCCTTGTCCTGGCGCGAGCGCATAGAGCGCAGCACCTCGATGCCGTCCATTTCCGGCAGGTTGAGATCGAGAATGACGAGGTCGAAGCTCTCAGCCGCAATCGCCGCATCGGCCGAGGCGCCATCTGAAACGACATCCACCGCATAGCCGCTGCCGCGCAGCAGCGCCGAAAGCCCCTCCGACAGCACCTGATTGTCCTCGACCAGCAAAATACGCAAATCTTCCCCTCCACAATATCCTAATTTAGCCAAGCCCTGGCCGCTTGTGAATGGCAAGCGCCTGCGGCATGATCTTTTCCATGCGTATCTGTCTTCTTCTTTGCCTCTGTCTTTGCATGGCCTCGCCCGCGCTTGCCCAGGTTGCCGTTTTTCCGGCCCCATCAGGCAAGGCGGATGCGCAAACGCTGGTGGTTTATTCCTCTCTGGATGAACCTTTGGCAACGCCGATGATCGAGGGTTTCCAGAAGGCCAATCCCGATATCACCGTCCATTACGAGGATATGCTGACCGGTGAAATCTACGACCGCATCGTCAAGGAAACCGATGCCGGCAAACAGACCGCCGATTTCGCCTTTTCCTCCGCCATGGATCTGCAGGTGAAGCTGAGCAATGACGGTTACGCCCAGCGCTCGGATCTTGCGATGAGCGCCCGCTGGCCCGCCTGGGCGAACTGGCGCAACACGGCTTACGCGCTGACCTTCGAGCCGGCGGTCTTCGTCTACCACAAGCCGAGCTTCACCACCGAAAAACCGCCCGCCACCCGCGCCGAATTCGTCGATTATCTCGAACGCCACGCGAAAGAGGTGCATGGCCGCATTGCCACCTACGACATCGAGCGCTCGGGCGTCGGCTTCCTGTTCATGTCAAGGGATCAGGAGCAGTTCGGCGATATATGGAGCGTTATCAAGGCTATGGGCGCGGCGGGCGTGAAGGTCTATTCCACCTCCTCGGCCATTCTGGAGCGTGTCTCCGACGGGCGCTTCGTGCTGGGCTATAATATTCTCGGCTCCTACGCCGCCGACTGGGCCTCACGCCACCCCGATGTCGGGATCGTGCTGCCGAAGGATTATACCGTGGTCATGTCGCGCATCGGTCTGGTGCCGGAAGCCGCTGCCAATCCCGAGCTCGGCCGCCGTTACCTCGAATTCTTCATGTCCAAGGAAGGCCAGACGATCATGGCCCGGCAGTTGCAGATCCCGGCCGTCAGCCCTGAAGTGGCGGGTGAAAACACCGCCAACACCATGCAGGCCATCCATGGCGCGCAATTGCGGCCCGTGCCCGTCAGCCCCGGGCTTATGGTCTATCTGGATCAGGTCAAGCGCAGCCGGTTGATCGAACGCTGGAACGAAGCGTTGCGGTCGCAATAACATCCCACCTCCCGCATCCTTCTGCTGATCACAGGAACAAATCTGTCTCAAGTCCCTGGTTTGAAAGGGCGTTTTTCGCCGCGCTGATGCGCGTCGGCTCAACTCCTGTGACCAGCACAGAAATGGGGGAGCCAGCATCCCACACGTCCGAGTGGACGCCCTCCATAAATTAATAGACAGTAATTGAGCGAAGACTTGCTTAGTGTCAGTTAAATGACAGCTTTTTATGATGCTCTGTAATCCTTCTTCATTCCGTGGAGGCGGAAGAAGATGCGGGAGGAAATCTTGAGAACCGCCGGAACTCCGCGCTGCTGTGGCAGCGACGGATAAGCGTGTCCTGAAAGCCCCCCGCATAAACGAAAAACGACGCCCAAAAGGGCATCCTGAGGAGGGTTTTCCAAGTGAAGCATTTTCTTATCGGCACATTTCTGGCAGGCGTGATCGCGCTTCCGGCTGTTGCAGCGGACTACACGGTCATCGCGCCGGCCAATCCCGGCGGCGGCTGGGACCAGACGGCGCGTTCCCTGCAGTCCGTGATGCAGGAAGAAGGCATTTCCAAGAGCATTCAGGTGCAGAATGTGCCGGGCGCCGGCGGCACCATCGGCCTTGCGCAGTTCGCCAGCCAGCAGAAGGGCAACCCCAACGCCCTGATCGTCGGCGGTTACGTGATGGTCGGCGCGATCCTTACCAACAATGCGCCCGTCACTCTCAAGGAAGTGACGCCTATCGCTCGCCTGACCGGCGAATATGAGGCCATCGTGGTTCCGGCATCCTCGCCGCTGAAAACCATCGGCGATCTCGTCGACCAGCTGAAGAAAGACCCGGGCAGCGTTTCCTGGGGCGGCGGCTCGGCCGGCGGCACCGACCATATCGCCGTTGGCCTGATTGCCAAGGCAGCCGGCGTCGATCCGACCAAGATCAACTACATCGCCTATTCCGGCGGTGGCGAAGCGCTCGCCTCCATCCTCGGCTCGCAGGTTACGGCCGGCGTTTCGGGCTATGGCGAATTCGAAGGCCAGGTCAAGGCTGGCACGCTGCGGCTTCTCGCCGTCACCAGCGAAAACCGCCTTGAAGGCGTGGACGCACCGACGCTGAAGGAAAGCGGCCTCGATGTCGTCGTCCAGAACTGGCGCATGGTCGCGGCCGCTCCCGGCATTTCCGCCGATCAGGAAAAGGCCATCAATGCCGACGTCGAAAAGCTGGTGAAATCCGCCAAGTGGCAGGAAACGCTGAAGACCAAGGGCTGGATGGATACCTATCTCGCAGGCGACGAATTCAAGGCGCAGCTCGCCAAGGACACCGACGCCACCGCCACCATCCTCAAAGACATCGGACTGGTAAAATGAGCCAGGGTAGCAACCCTTCCCAATATCAAAAGCGCCGCCCTGACTGGGCGGCGCTGGCGATCGCCGTCGCGCTCGTCCTTGTCGCCAGCGTCATCTTCTGGGATAGCGCCCGCCTCGCCAGTGTCACCGGTTATTCTCCGGTCGGCCCGGCCACGGTGCCTTATGCCATTGCCTTCTGTCTTGTCGGACTGGCGATCTGGACGGCCGTCGAAGCCTGGCGCGGTGATTTTCCCGAGCGTGACAGGCAGGAAATTGCCCCGGTCGCGTGGGTCATCGCCGGCCTTGCCGCGCAGATGCTGCTGCTGACAGTCGCAGGTTTTTCCATTGCGACTGGCCTGCTGTTTGCCTTCACCGCCCGCGCTTTCGGCAAACGCAAGCTGTGGTTTTCCATACCGGTTGGCGTCGTGCTGAGTTTTGCCATCTGGGTCGTTTTCGCGCAGCTTCTGCAACTTTCGCTGCCCGCAGGACCTCTGGAACGGCTGTTTTTCTAACGGCCATTCCAGCCACTATTCGAGATCACAGGAACCGCCGGCGCGCGATGACGCATATGCCAGCCGTTCCGCCCGCCCTTCTGCTCGACTTGGGGGACATCTGCCCATGAGTACCTTTGAATTTCTGCTGCACGGTCTTGAGGTTGCCGCCCAACCCATGAACCTGCTCTACGCGCTGATCGGCGTGACACTCGGCACCGCCGTCGGCGTTCTGCCCGGCATCGGCCCGGCGCTGACCGTGGCGCTGCTTCTGCCCGTCACCTACAGGCTCGATCCCGCCGGTTCGCTCATCATGTTCGCCGGTATCTATTACGGCGGCATGTATGGCGGATCGACCACTTCGATCCTGCTCAACACGCCAGGCGAAAGCGCCTCGATCGTCACGGCACTCGAAGGCAACAAGATGGCCCGCAAGGGCAGAGGCGGACCGGCGCTCGCCACCGCCGCCATCGGCTCCTTCGTCGCCGGCCTCATCGCCACCATCGCGCTCGCCTTCGTCGCCCCCTATATCGTCAAGCTGGCGCTGGTGTTCGGCCCGCGCGAATATTTCGCGCTGATGGTGCTCGCCTTCGTCACCGTTTCTTCCGCCTTCGGGGATTCGGCGCTGCGCGGTCTCACCTCGCTGTTCATCGGCTTTGCGCTTGCCATCGTCGGCATCGACCAGTTGACCGGCCAGACCCGCATGAGCTTCGGCATTCCCGACCTGCTCGACGGCGTGGAAGTGACAACGCTTGCGGTGGCCATGTTCGCCATCGGCGAAACACTGTTCATCGTCGCACAGGGCAATAGCGGCGACGAAAAGGTCGAGGCCGTCAAAGGCTCGGTCTGGATGAGTGCGCAGGACTGGGCGCGCTCCTGGAAGCCGTGGCTGCGCGGCACGTTGATCGGTTTCCCCATCGGCGCGATGCCGGCGGGTGGCGCTGAAATCGGCACCTTCCTCTCCTATGCCACCGAAAAGAAGCTGACCAAATATCCGGAAGAATTCGGCCACGGCGCCATCGAAGGCGTCGCCGGTCCGGAAGCAGCCAATAATGCGTCGGCCGCCGGTACGCTCGTGCCGCTGTTGACGCTCGGCCTGCCGACGACGGCGACCGCCGCCATCATGCTCGCCGGTTTCCAGCAGTTCGGCCTGCAACCGGGTCCCCTGCTGTTCGCCACCAATCCGCAGCTCGTCTGGGGCCTGATCGCCAGCCTGTTCATCGCCAATCTGATGCTGCTGGTGCTTAACCTGCCGCTCGTCGGCCTGTGGGTGAAGCTGCTGACCATTCCGAAACCCTGGCTCTATGCCGGTATCCTGCTGTTTGCTACGCTCGGCACCATCGGCGCCAACCCGTCGGTGTTCGAACTCGGCATGCTGCTCGCCTTCGGTATCCTCGGTTACATCATGCGCATCTTTGGTTATCCGATTGCGCCGGCGGTGGTGGGCCTCATCCTCGGCCCGCTTGCCGAACAGCAGCTGCGCCGCGCACTCGCCATCGGCCAGGGCGACCCGACCGTGCTGCTCACGTCGCCGATTGCCGTTGGCCTGTTCATCGTGGCGGCTGCCGCCTTCATCGTCCCGCTCATCATGCGCATCCGCGGCCGTGGCGAGGTGTTGTCGCAGCTTGCCGCCAACGAGGACTGAAAAACCGGAAACCTCCCAAGGCAACTGGCCCCGTATCTCCGGATGCGGGGCCTTTTTTTGTTCACGCCAACGGGATGTGTAGCGCCGGCGCGACCGTGATATGATTCCGCCCCAAACGCAGGAGAAAAACATGCGAACGATCGCAATCATGATGGTTCTGGCGCTCGCCGGCTGCACCACCGTTACCCCCAATGTTGAACCCATCCCCGGCAGCATCACCTATGGCGGGCAGCCGCGAACCAAACTGACCAAGTCCCCCATCGGCAGCACGCTCAGCAACGAATTCGTGATGGGCGACGGACGGCTGGCGATCGAGACATACCGGGTGCAGCCGGACCGGTCCCTCAAGCTCGAGAGACGGGAAATCGTTGGCGACTGGCCGCAGGATTGATGGGACTACGGGCGTTGACGCCGTCCCCTGCCGACCACCCCTTTCCCGCTCACGGCAATTCAGAACCGTTCTAAAACATAATTTTGATTTCCGCCGACCTTGCCAATAAAGCTGACAGCGAACATCAAGTTAACCCGTCGGAACAACTTTCGCCGGCTCAGAACCATATTGCAAGGGACATATTCGTGGCCATCAACTTCACCTTCCCCGTTCGGCTGCTGGCGGCAGCGGCCTTCAGCCTTGGCACAATGACGGCGAGTGCCGAGGAAATGACGATCAGGCACGCTCAAGGTGAGACGGTACTGAAAGCGGCGCCGAAGAAGGTTCTGGTTCTGGATATTCCCTCGCTCGACAATCTCGATGCGCTCGGTGTCGAGCCCGCCGGTGTCGTCAGCTCAAACCTGCCTGCCTATCTGCAGAAATATGCCGACGGCAAATATCTGAAGGTCGGCACGCTGTTCGAGCCCGATTACGAGGCAATCAATGCGGCTGAGGCCGATCTTGTCATCGTCGGCGGCCGTTCGCGGGCGAAATATCCTGACGTTTCGAAGATCACGCCCGCCATCGACATGTCGATCGATTCCAAGGAATTCATCGACAGCGTCAAAGGCAATATCGCCAAGCTCGGCGATATCTTCGGCAAGCAGGAAGAAGCCAAGAAGCTCGACGCCGCCATCGATGAAAAGGTCGCAAGGCTGAAAGAGATCGCCCCGAATTCCGGCACGGCGATGATCCTGCTGACCAATGCCGGCAAGGTTGGCGTTTATGGCCCGAGCTCCCGCACCGGCTGGCTGCACACCGAACTCGGCTTCAAGCCGGTCGCCGCCGACATCGACGACCGTTTCGACCGCGGCGATGTCGTCTCCTTCGAATATCTGGCCGAGGTCAATCCCGAATGGCTGTTCGTGATCGACCGTGACGCCGGTATCGGCCGCGCGACCGACCCCGGCAAGGCGGCCGCACAGGTGCTGGACAACGAGCTGGTGCACCAGACCAATGCCTGGAAGAAAAAACAGATCGTCTATCTCGATCCGCAGGCGGCCTATATCGTCAGCAGCGGTTATACAGCGCTCACCACTTTGCTCGATCAGGTCTACAAGGCCGTCTCCGAGAAGAAGTCTTAGACACCCGCGCACCATCCGCTCCATACTCGGCGTCATCCTCGGCCCTGTGCCGAGGATCTAATCACGCCAGACAAAATCAATCGGTTGCAGATCCTCGGGACAAGCCCGAGGATGACGGAGGAGAGGTCTGGACCCTCTATACCCTCTAGGTCGCCGGAGCTTTCACCATTTTCGAAAAATCACCAACGTGAAATCCCTGCCCCTAATATCAGCCCTTCTTCTGGCTCTGGCGCTCGCCATCACCAGCCTGTTCGTCGGCGTCAGCAATGTGTCGCTCGCCACGCTCTTCGCACCGGACACGAGCGCGGACGCGCTGCGCGTACTGCTGGTCAGCCGCATTCCGCGCACACTGGCGCTGATCCTCGCCGGCAGCTCGATGGCGATTGCCGGCCTCATCATGCAGATGCTGGTGCGAAACCGCTTCGTCGAA
Organism: Agrobacterium sp. El2ro-1b; assembly: GCF_048298475.1. Taxonomy (NCBI): domain Bacteria; kingdom Pseudomonadati; phylum Pseudomonadota; class Alphaproteobacteria; order Hyphomicrobiales; family Rhizobiaceae; genus Agrobacterium; species Agrobacterium sp. El2ro-1b. Next base: position 2,178,507 of record NZ_CP103458.1, read on the forward strand.
CCGTCAACGGCAGGCACCACCGAATCCGCCGGCCTTGGCCTGCTCACCGTCACCCTGCTTGCGCCGGAAACGCCGATCTTCGGCAAGATGCTGGTGGCCGCGGCTTTCGCGCTGGCAGGCACCGCGCTGTTCCTGCGTATCCTGCGGCAGGTGCCGCTGCGCGACGTGCTGCTGGTGCCGCTGATCGGCATCATGCTCGGCGGCGTCATTGCCGCCGTCACCACCTTCTTCGCCTATCGTTTCGACCTGCTGCAATCGCTCGGCGCCTGGATGACCGGGGATTTTTCCGGCGTGCTGCGCGGTCGTTATGAGTTGCTGTGGGTCGGTTTCCTCTTCGCCATCGCCGCCTATCTCGCCGCCGACCGCTTCACCGTGGCCGGCATGGGCCGCGATTTCACCACCAATCTCGGCCTCAACTATCGCCGGGTCATGGCGCTTGGCCTCACCATCGTTTCGCTGGTCAGCGCCGTCGTCGTCGTCACCGTCGGCATGATCCCCTTTCTCGGACTGATCGTGCCGAATGTCGTCAGCCTGATGATCGGCGACAATATGCGCCGCTCCGTGCCCTGGGTGGCAACGCTTGGCGCGGTCTTCGTGCTTTCCTGCGACATCATCGGCCGAACGGTGCGCGCGCCTTACGAAATCCCGATCGGAACCGTGGTCGGCGTCATCGGCAGTGCGCTGTTCCTCTATCTCCTGCTGCGGAAACGCCACCATGCGTGAGAGACATCCCGACCGGCGCGCGAAAACCGTTCTCATCGTGCTTGCGGCAGTCGCGCTCATCGCCATGGCCGCATTCATGACACTCGGTGCAAAGGGCAGCTGGAGTTTCGTGCTGCCGTTCCGCGGCATCAAGTTGCTGTCCCTCTTACTGGTGGCCTATGCCATTGCCGTCTCCACCGTGCTGTTCCAGACAGTCACCAACAACCGCATCCTCACCCCTTCGGTGATGGGCTTCGATTCGCTTTATGTGCTGATGCAGACCGGGCTGATCTTCGTCTTCGGCTCGGCAACCGTTGTCATGATCGATCCGCAGCTGAAGTTCATCGTTGAAACCGCGCTGCTCGTCACCTTTTCCGCTTTGCTCTATCGCTGGCTTTTCGTTGGCGCGGAACGCAGCCTGCATCTTCTCGTACTGGTCGGCATCGTCTTCGGCGTCTTTTTCCGCAGCCTCTCGGGCTTCATGCAGCGCGTGCTCGATCCGAACGAATATACAGTGCTGCAGGATGTGCTCTTCGCCAGCTTCAACTCCATCGATCCCACACTTCTGACGATCTCGGCGATCATCATCGGTGTCGTAAGCATCATCGGGCTGCGCCTCATGCACACGCTCGACGTTCTCTCGCTCGGCCGGGCAACGGCCATCAGCCTCGGCGTCGAATACAAGCGCACGGTCACCATCATCCTTGTGCTGGTCTCCGTTCTGGTCGCGGTCTCAACCGCGCTCGTCGGGCCGGTCATGTTCTTCGGCCTGCTGGTCGCAGCTCTTGCCCATTATCTGACGGGCAACGGCAAACATGCCTATGTGCTGCCGGCAGCGATTCTCATCGCCGTCATCTGCCTTGTCGGCGGGCAAGTGGTGCTGGAGCGGATCTTCGCCTTCGACACGGCCCTTTCCATCATCATCGAATTTCTGGGCGGCATCATCTTTATCGGTCTTATTTTGAAGCGGGGTGCGCGATGATCATCGCCAGTCAGATCAGCAAATCCTATGGCGATACACTCGTCATCGACGGCGTCTCCATCGCCATTCCCGCAGGCGGCGTCACCTCGATCATCGGGCCGAACGGGGCGGGCAAATCGACGCTGCTTTCCATCGTCGCGCGACTGATGTCCATGGACACGGGAACCGTGACGGTGGACGGGCTGGATGTGAGCAAAACCCCGTCCGATACGCTGGCAAAACGGCTATCGATCCTGCGGCAGGACAATCACATCTCCTCGCGGCTGACGGTGCACGACCTCGTCGGTTTCGGCCGTTACCCCTATTCCAAGGGCCGCCCGACCATTGAGGACAAGGTCCATATCGACCGGGCGCTGGAATATCTCAATCTCGAACCCCTGGCCGGCCGCTTTCTGGACGAGCTTTCCGGCGGCCAGCGCCAGCGCGCCTTCGTAGCCATGGTTCTGTGTCAGGATACGGATTATGTGCTGCTGGACGAACCGCTCAACAATCTCGACATGAAACACGCCTCCAGCATGATGAAGATCATGCGCAAGGCGGCCGACGAGCTGAAGAAGACCGTTGTTCTGGTGCTGCACGACATCAACTTCGCCTCCTGGTATTCCGATACCATCATCGCCATGCGCGAGGGCCGCATCTGCCATCAGGGGCCGGCGGAAGAGATCATCCGCCCGGAGATTCTCAAGGACATCTACGACATGCCGATCCGCGTCGAAGAGATAGACGGCCAGCGCATCTGCCTGTTTTACGAATGACATGATGATTGCGCAGGATTTTTGCCGCAGCAGTGCTTAGCATGGAACAGGGCCACAGGCCCGGACGTTAATCGACTGACTTTTCCAAAGCGGCATTCCGTCCGCAACTTCAGGAGACATCGATGAAGACGCACAAGACGAAGAACGACCTGCCTTCCAACGCCAAATCGACCGTGATCGGCATTCTGAACGAATCTCTGGCCTCGGTGATCGATCTCGCGCTTGTCACCAAGCAGGCGCACTGGAACCTGAAAGGCCCGCAATTCATCGCCGTCCACGAGCTTCTCGACACCTTCCGCACCCAGCTCGACAATCACGGCGATACGATTGCCGAACGCGTCGTGCAACTGGGCGGCACCGCACTCGGCAGCCTGCAAGCCGTCTCCTCGACGACAAAGCTCAAGGCCTATCCGACCGATATCTATAAAATCCACGATCATCTCGACGCTCTGATCGAGCGTTATGGCGAAGTCGCCAACATGATCCGCAAGGCGATCGACGATTCCGATGAAGCCGGCGATCCGACGACGGCCGACATCTTCACCGCCGCCTCGCGCGATCTCGACAAGTCACTGTGGTTCCTCGAAGCCCATGTGCAGGAAAAGAGCTGAGCCGAAAGCATTTCCAGCAGGCCCGTCACAGCAAAGCGCCCGAGAGATTCGGGCGCTTTTTTAGTAGAGATGATGTCATCAATGGCGGCGCAGAACCGCAAGCCCTATGTCGCGCAGCATTTCATGATCCAGAATGCCGCGCTGAGCGCTACGGATCAAAATTGCTGCACATTCATTGGCAACATGGCTGCTGCGATCTTGAAGGCACTCGAAACAAACACCGTCGAAAATATTCTGCAAATCGGTGATTTGTTCTGGCGACAATTGTGCGCCGACTCTTTCAAAAGCTGCGTACGACAAGGCTCATCCTCCCGATGATGATATGCCAAGTATCGTTTGTTTTCCGTGGGCATCAATTTTGTACACCCGAACGAATCACTTGTCGAATCAGATTTTAACCAAATGTAAACAGGTTATTTCCTGCATTATCGGTCGTCCGTGCACCCTTTGCCACGGGAATAAACACCAGCCGAAACAACGCTTTCGCCAGCCCCTGCCTCCATCTGGAGCCGTATCGGGTGCGCCCTTTGGAATAAACCCGCGGCCGGAGGGATTTCCACCGAAACCGCAAAAGAAACTATTGCATTCCAAAATCGATTGAGCGATATAGCAGCCGTCGCCGAACTTCGGCGGCCCGCAGTCCAGCGAACTACCCCGGACCAGCGGTTTTGAGCGGGTGTAGCTCAGGGGTAGAGCACAACCTTGCCAAGGTTGGGGTCGAGGGTTCAAATCCCTTCGCCCGCTCCAGTTTCCAGATAGATAAGACAATTGGCGGCGGCTGTGGCTCATGCCATGCCATTGGCATTCGCCGCCTGCCTCACACCAGCCCGTGAACCAGCTTCGCCAGCCAGTCGACAAAAACGCGCACCTTGTTGGTCACATGCCGCGTCTGCGGATAAACCACATAGATCGGCATGGCTTCGCGCCGCCATTCCGAAAGCACCGGCACCAGCTCACCGCGCGAGAGCGCATCCCTCACCATGAAGACAGGAAGCTGCACGATGCCCATGCCTGCCAGCGCCGCATTGAGATAGGTGCGGCTGTCATTCACCGAAACGACGTAGTTCGGGGTCAGCTCGACGCTGCGCACGCCATTGTCGAAAGAGGCCGGCATGATCTGGCCGGTGGTGGCATTGAGGTAACCCACCGAATAGTGATTCTTCTCCAGATCTTCCGGCTCACGCGGCATGCCGAAATTTTCGATGTAGGATGGCGAGGTGAATGTCTCGAACCGCAGCTCGCCGACTTTACGGGCAATCAGCGACTGATCGCGCAGCACACCCACCCGCAGCGCACAGTCGACATTCTCCGCGATATAGTCGACCAGGCGGTCGCCAACGCCGAGATCGAGACGGATTTGCGGATAGCGCTGGTAAAATTCGCAAAGATGTGGGATAACCACCATGTCCGCGAAGACACCGGCCATTTCCACTCGCAACCGGCCGGATGGCTGCACCTGCGCGCTGGACATACTGCCGTCCAACTCTTCGATTTCCGATAAAATCTGTGATGCCCGCTCATAATAGAGAGCGCCGTCCGTCGTCAGCATCACCCGCCGCGTGGTGCGGTTGAGAAGCGTGGTCTGCAAATGCGCCTCGAGCGCCTGCACCATATTGGTGACGGTGGTTTTGGGCATGTTCAGCGCGGTGGCGGCGCGGCTGAAATTGCCGGTTTCCACGACCCGCGTAAAAACCCGCATGGCGGAAAGCTGATCCATGAAGCTATTATCCGTTTTTTTGGAATAGTGTTTTCATTTTGACATACTTGATCGTTTTCTCCCGAACAATAATATGAATTTCAGATTTTGCAAATATGGTGCGTTGCCGATGGCGATGCACGGGACCGGATCAGATGAACGCGCACTGGGAAAATATCAAACGTTGTGGAGGCTCCGCATCTGAGCTCTCCGTGCGTCGATATGAAAGTGCCGGCCTGTGCAGCCATCCGCCCGTGATCCTTTATCTGCGCGGCGGTTCGTTTCTGGACAAGGGCGGCAATTGCCCGGAACTTCCCGTGGCCCGCGCTTTGGCGGAAAGCGGTGCCATCGTTGTCGAGGCTGACTATAGCAAGCCCTCCGGCAATGAATTTCCGATGGTGATCGATTGCGCATTCGAAGCGCTCGATCATCTGAGCCGGGATCGCAAGCATTATGGCGGTGCGAAATCGCTGCTGTTCGTGGCCGGCGAAGAGGCTGGCGGGAATGTGGCGGCGGGTCTTGCGCTGAAGGCCCGTGATCGCATGCCGGGCAAACTCGCAGGCCAGATTCTTCTGTCGCCCATGATCGATCCGATGATGACGACGGAATCATTCCGCGACGCGGACAGGATTGGTATGCGCCAGCGTTGGGCTGATGGCTGGAGCCATTACCTTGCCAAGGCGTGCGGGTTTTTCCACCCCTATGCCGCGCCCTGCCAGTGTACGCGGCTGAACCGGGTGGCACCGGCGCTGATCTTTACCGCCGAGGATGATCCTCTGCGCGACGAAACGGTCAATTATGGAGACCGCCTCATCGCTTCGGGTGTCAGCGTGCGGAGCCATGTTTTCCCCGCCGGCGTCGGCTGGACGGGGCTTTATCAAGGAGAGGGCGGCGGATGGGTTTCCTCCGTCTGTTCGGAGTTCAAGACCTTCGTTGACCAATTGAAACACTGAATACCGCATTTATTGAGAAACTGATCGGCTCCTGATCTGGGGCCAAGGAGATACCCATGACGCTGAACACAAAGCGCCGGGCCCTGACGGGTGCCGGCATCGGGCTTGCCATGTCCGTTGCAGCAGGAGCACTGTTTTTCGACCTCCCCACCAGCCGCAATGCCACGGCCGCTTCCACGCCTGCCGAAACGCCGGCGATCCCGGTCACCGTCGCCAAGGTGGAAAGCCGTGATGTGATGCGCTGGGAGGAATTTTCCGGCCGTCTCGAAGCTGTCGACCGGGTGCAGATCCGCTCCCGCGTCGCCGGCCAGATCAAGGCCGTGCATTTCCGCGAAGGCGCGCTGGTGAAGGAAGGTGACCCCCTCTTCACCATCGACCCGGCCCCCTATCAGGCCGCAGTTGCGGGCGCTGAAGGACAGGTCGCTTCCGCCGAAGCCAAGGTCAGCCTTGCAAAGACGGAACTCGACCGTGGCCGCAGGCTTTCCGACAACCGCACCATCTCCCAGAGCGATCTCGACCAGCGTCAAAGCTCGTTTGCGGATGCCGAAGCCCAGCTTCGCGCCGCCCGCGCAGCATTGACCACCGCCCAGCTTGATCTTGGTTACACCGAAATCATCGCGCCGGTTTCCGGCAGGGTCGGCAGGATCGAAATCACCGCCGGCAACCTCGTTGCCGCCGGCTCGACCTCGCCGGCACTGACGACGCTGGTATCGGTCAACCCGATCTATGCGAGCTTCAATGCCAGCGAGGGTACGGTGGCAAAGGCTCTCGCAGAGCTGCCGAAGACCGATGGCGCCCTGCCGGCACTGGAACAGATTCCGGTCGAAATCGGCACGCTTTCGGATGAAGGCACGCCGATCAAGGGCACGCTGCACCTGATCGACAACCAGGTGGATTCGGCAAGCGGCACCATCGGTGTGCGCGCCATCTTCGACAATCCGGATGGCAGGCTGATTCCCGGCCAGTTCGTGCGGGTACGCATGGGCGAACCGAAGCCGGAAAACCGCATCGTCATCAGCGACCGCGCCATCGGCACGGATCAGGACAAGCGCTTCGTCTTCGTGGTCGATGCCGAAAACAAGGTGAGCTACCGCCAGATCAAGCCCGGCGCTCCGGCTGATGGCCAGCGCATCATCGACAGCGGCCTTGCCGCCGGTGATACGATCGTCGTCAACGGCCTGCAGCGCATCCGTCCCGGTGCGACCATCGCACCGCAGGCGGAGGACAAGGTTGCGGCCTCGCAGTAACCCGCCTCTTTGATCAGTAAGCGTCCCGCAGTATCGCGAGACGCGCATTCACACAGAACCGGCCTTCACCGGCGGCAGGATTGCCGCCGGAACAGCCTTCGCATTCCTAAATACCCGGAGAGGGACTGGATATGAATATTTCCAGATTTTTTGTCGACAGGCCGGTATTCGCCGGCGTGCTGTCGATCCTGATCGTGGTCGCGGGCCTTCTCGGCATGCGCGCCCTGCCGATTTCCGAATATCCGGAAGTCGTTCCGCCATCCGTCGTCGTCCGTGCCACCTATCCCGGCGCGAACCCGACCGTTATCGCCGAAACCGTTGCAACGCCGCTGGAAGAACAGATCAACGGCGTCGAGGACATGCTCTACATGGGCAGCCAGGCAACATCTGACGGCGTGCTGACGCTGACCGTCACCTTCAAGCTCGGCACCGACCCGGACAAGGCGCAGCAGCTGGTTCAGAACCGCGTGTCGCAGGCCGAACCGCGCCTGCCGGCGGAAGTGCGCGCGCTCGGCATCACCACCGTCAAGAGCTCGCCCGACTTCATCATGGTCGTCAACCTCGTCTCGAAGACCGACGCCTATGACATCACCTATCTGCGCAACTATGCGACGCTGAACGTCAAGGATCGTCTTGCCCGCATCGAAGGTGTCGGCCAGGTTCAGGTCTTCGGCGCGGGTGACTATTCCATGCGCGTCTGGCTCGATCCGCAGAAGGTGGCGGAACATGATCTGGCCGCCGCCGACGTTTCCGACGCCATCCGCCAGCAGAACGTTCAGGCCGCAGCCGGCGTCATCGGCGCTTCGCCAAGCCCGAACGGGGTCGATCTTCAGCTCAACGTCAATGCCCAGGGCCGTCTGACGACACCGGAAGAATTCGGCAACATCATCGTCAAGAGCGGCGCCAATGGCGAAATCACCCGCCTGCGTGATGTCGCCCGCATCGAACTGGGTGCGGCCGATTACACGCTGCGCTCGCTGCTGGATGGTGAACCCGCCGTGGCTGTGGCAGTACTTCAGGCTCCCGGCTCCAACGCCATCGAAATCGCCGACAATGTCCGGGCGACCATGGACAATCTGCAATTGGCAATGCCTGACGGTGTGAAATACGAGATCGTCTATGATACGACGAAATTTGTGCGCTCCTCCATCGAGAAGGTTGTCGATACACTCCTCGAGGCCGTTGGCCTCGTGGTGCTCGTCGTCATTCTCTTTCTCCAGACCTGGCGCGCCTCGATCATTCCGCTGATCGCCGTTCCGGTCTCGATCATCGGCACCTTCGCCGTCATGTATGCCTTCGGTTTCTCCATCAACGCGTTGACTTTGTTCGGCCTTGTGCTGGCCATCGGTATCGTGGTGGATGACGCGATCGTGGTTGTCGAAAACGTCGAACGAAACATCGAAAACGGGCTCTCACCGCGTGACGCCACCTATAAGGCGATGCGTGAAGTCTCCGGACCGATCATCGCCATTGCGCTGGTTCTGGTCGCCGTCTTCGTGCCGCTTGCCTTCATCTCCGGCCTGTCCGGCCAGTTCTACCGGCAGTTCGCGCTGACGATCGCCATCTCCACCGTCATTTCGGCCATCAATTCGCTGACGCTGTCACCAGCGCTTGCGGCCCTGCTGCTCAAGGAACACGGTGCGCCGAAAGACTGGCTGACCCGCTTCATGGACCGGATTTTCGGCTGGTTCTTCCGTGGCTTCAACCGTGCCTTCGGCGCTGCCTCGAACGGCTACGGCAAGACCGTCGGCGGGCTGGTGACGCGCAAGAGCCTTGTCATGATCGTCTATATGGCGCTGGTGGCCGCCACTTACGGCATGTTCACGACAGTGCCGAGCGGCTTCGTGCCGGCGCAGGACAAGCAGTATCTGATCGGTTTCGCCCAGCTTCCCGATGGTGCAACGCTCGACCGCACCGAAAGCGTCATCAAGCGGATGAGCGCGATCGCCATGGAAACGCCCGGCGTCAGCCACGCCATCGCCTTCCCCGGCCTGTCGATCAACGGCTTCACCATCGGCTCCAATTCCGGCATCGTCTTCGCGGTTCTCGATGACTTCGAAAAGCGCAAGACACCGGAACTGTCCGGTGGCGCCATCGCCATGCAGCTGAACCAGAAATTTGCCGGCATTCAGGATGCCTTTATCGCCATGTTCCCGCCGCCGCCGGTCAACGGTCTCGGCCAGACAGGCGGCTTCAAGCTGCAGATCGAGGATCGCGCCGGTTACGGTTACCAGACGCTCGACGAAGCGGCGAAAGCCGTGATCGCCAAGGCGTATCAGACGCCGGAGCTGGCGGGCATCTTCTCCAGCTTCCAGATCAACGTGCCGCAGCTCTTCGCCGATCTAGACCGCGCCAAGGCCGAACAGCTGGGTGTCTCTGTCAGCGACGTCTTCCAGACGCTGCAGATCTATCTCGGCTCGCTCTATGTCAACGACTTCAACGCCTTCGGACGGACATACAGCGTTCGGGTGCAGGCGGATTCACAGTTCCGCGCCCATGCGGAAGATATCGGCCGCCTGAAGGTTCGCTCCGCAACGGGTCAGATGATCCCGCTGTCCACGCTGCTGAAGGTGGATGCGACGACGGGACCGGAGCGCACCAACCGTTATAACGGCTTCCTTGCGGCCGATATCAACGGCGGTCCCGCACCGGGCTTCTCCTCGGGACAGGCTCAGGCGGCTATGGAGAAAATCCTTGCTGAGAACCTGCCCGCCGGTATCGATTACGAATGGACCGACCTGACCTATCAGCAGATCCTGGCAGGTAACTCCAGCATCGTGGTCTTTCCTCTAGCGCTGCTGCTCGTCTATCTCGTGCTCGCTGCGCAATATGAAAGCCTCACCCTGCCGATCGCGATCATCCTGATCGTGCCGCTCGGCGTGCTCGCGGCCCTCACGGGCGTCTGGCTGACGGGAGGGGATAACAACATCTTTACGCAGATCGGCCTTGTCGTCCTTGTGGGTCTGTCGGCGAAGAACGCGATCCTGATCGTGGAATTCGCCCGGGAGCTGGAGTTCGAAGGGCGAACGCCGCTTCAGGCGGCCGTGGAGGCAAGCCGGCTTCGCCTTCGCCCGATCCTGATGACCTCGCTCGCCTTCATCATGGGCGTGGTGCCGCTGGTCATCTCGACAGGTGCGGGTGCGGAAATGCGCGCCGCCATGGGTGTCGCAGTGTTCTCCGGCATGATCGGCGTGACGTTCTTCGGCATCTTCATGACCCCTGTTTTCTACGTGCTGGTGCGCAAGCTGGCGGGCAACCGCCCGCTCATCCAGCACAAGCAGGAAGAACCGGCCAATTCGGACTACAAGCTCGAAAAGGCCGGCTGACGCCGCACCCCATCCACCGCAACCTTCGACGCAAGCCCGCCGCGCATCATCAGATGCGCGGCGTTTTTCATGGCTGAAGGCATTCATGCGACATCGCTGAAATAGAATCCGTTTCAAATACTTAAGTGGAGATCACTCTTATATTGCGCCGCGTTAAAACTGGCAAAAGGCAATATATCCGCAAGGTCAGCCAGCGATGAAAGAAACAATGCTATTTTATGCTTTATATTTTGTGGTAATTTTCGAGATCAGGGTGATTCGGACTAAATGATTTAGTTCAGGGGCGACATGATGGAGCAGGATTACGAAAACTGGGCAACCACCGTTGCCTATTCGATCGTGATGCATGAGGGTCTCGATCTCGCGCTTTCCGCGCAGAATCTGGACAGGGGCAAAACCAGGAACAACCGAGAGCGGCTGATGGAGGCCATTCGCACGTCGTTGCTCGAAGCGCGCTCGCGCAGCGGTCATTTGACGGCGGCGTGAAGGACTGCAAGTCGCGCCGGATGGGGCAGCGGCTCAGGCCGCAAGCAGGTCGGTGCGGATCGCGGCTTTCAGCGGCAGATGGTCCGAGGCGATGCGCGCCAGCGCGCTGTCATGCGCCTCCACCTGCTCGATCAACCCTTCGCGATTGGCGATGATGCGGTCGAGCGCCAGCACCGGCAGGTTGGACGGAAAACTCGGCACCGCCGGCGGCAGGGTGCCGAAAGCATCCCGGAACGTATTGAGTGACGATCCGTTACCGAGACGCCATTCATTCAGGTCTCCCATGAGGATGGTCGCGCATTCGTTGCGCGCCTCCAGAAGACCGACAAGCGCCTTGGCCTGCTGGGCGCGGGAATGTCTGAGAAGGCCGAAATGGGCGGCGATGACCCGGAGCGTGCCGCCGCTTTTCAGATCGAGTTCCACGACGAGCGCGCCGCGCGGCTCCAGCCCCGGCAACTTCAGCGTATGCACGTCCCTGACAGCCCCTTCCCTGAACAGCACGACATTGCCATGCCAGCCATGCGCCTTCACGCCTGCCTGCACCGGCACGGGAACTAGGCCGCTTTCCCGCTCCAGCCGGGCAAGATCGAGCAGGCCCGTGCGCTCGCCGAAACGGCTGTCCGCTTCCTGAAGGGCGATGATGTCGGCGCCGATTTCCTGAATGACGCGGCTGGTACGATCAGGGTCGAACTTGCGGTCGCGGCCGACGCATTTATGCACATTGTAGGAAGCGATGACCGGAAAGGAATGATCTTTGGTCGCCGGCGCCGCATTCTGCCGCTGGCGGCGGTCGCGCAGCGATTGCATGACGAAGGCGGACAGGCTGGTATTTTTCGTCAAAGCCGTTTTTTCATCATCCAGCAAACCGTTCTTTTTCACGCGTTTATGCCTCCGGTCTCGCGGGACGTCCTTTCGGGCGCACCGCACTCTAAAGATAGGGTGAAGCGAGCCACAGGACACGCTCCACAAAACGGACAACGAATGGCCGCGCATTCAGTTCGCTGAGCCGCACGGGCAAGGCAGTTTCACGCGCATTCCGGATGCGATCTCCGATCGTCCCGGCAAATTCTTCGTCCATGACTTCGAGATCGATCTCGAAGTTCAACCGCAGCGACCGCGGATCGAGATTGGAGGAGCCGATATAGCTCCAGCGCCCGTCAATCACCAGAAGCTTGGAATGATTGAAAGCCCCGGTCGCCCGCCAGATGCGGCAATAATTCTTCAGCATCTGGTCGAACTGCGCCGTCATCGCCCTGTCGACAAGCACCAGATTGTTGCTTTTCGGCACGATGATATCCACGACGCACCCCCGCCTTGCCGCGGTAATGAGGGCCGAAATAAGCTCCCGATCGGGAAGAAAATAGGGCGACATGATGAGAATGGAGGAGCGTGCCACCGAAAAGGCCCCCATCAGCATCTTGTGACTGGTCTCGATGCTTTTGTCCGGCCCCGAGGAGCAGACGCGGGCAACGATCTGCGACCCCGGCACACCATCGGGAATGGCGATATCCCAGACCGGTGCGTCGAGAACCTCCCCCGTCGTGAAGCGCCAGTCTTCCGCGGCAATGGAGAAAAAATCGGAGACCACCGGCCCGGTAATCTTGAAATGCGTGTCGTGCGACTGGCTTTCGCCACCGAATTCCAGGGTGAAACCCTCGCGGATATTCATGCCGCCGCTGAAGGCGATACGTCCGTCCACCACGAGGATCTTGCGGTGGGTACGCAGATTGGCATAGGGCAGCCGCAGCCCCATGATGACATTGCCGTTGAAGACATCCGCAACGATATCCTTATCCCTGAGTGTCGGCAGGATGCTCGGAACCGAATAGCGGGCGCCGACCGCATCGATGAGCACCCTCACCTCCACGCCACGCAGCTTCGCCCTTTCAAGCGCCGCGACGAAACGGGCGCCGATCCGGTCATTATCGAAAATATATGTTTCGAGAATGATTGACCGCTTCGCCTCCTCGATCGCCTCCAGCATGGCGGCATAGGCGACATCCCCGCTCACCAGCGGCTCGATGCCGTTGCCGGTCGTCAGCGCGTGGCGTGTCACCCGGTCGCCAAGCGTCTTCATCGCCTCGAAACGGCGGCCGAAACGCGTCGCGATCATATCGTTGCTGGCATCGAGGCGCGCCACGCGATCCATGATCTCGTCCAGCATGAAGGACCGCTGCTGGGTGATGTTCGACCGGCGGATGCGGTTGATGCCGGCGATGGCGTAGATGACCGCGCCGACGATCGGCGACAGCACGATGACGCCCACCCAGCCCAGCGCGGAACGCACCTCCTCCTTCGTCATCGTGGCATGCACGGCCGCCACGGTACCCATCAAGATGGAGAGAACGGCAAGGATATGCGGCCAATAGGCAATGACGAGATCGAGCATGAAAAGACTATAGAGCACTCAGCCGATCCCGCAATGACAGGTGACGCCCCTGCAACAGAAGAACGCCCGGCCCCGCTCATGCTTTTGCGGGACAGACCCTTGCGGGATTAACGGTGGAAACCGGCCTTGCGATATGTCATGAGAGCGCATCTTGATCTCTAGGCAGGAGCACTTGCGCGCTTCTGCGATGTTTGAAAGCAAGAAGGCCGTGATGCAGGAAAATACACAGGGCGCCGTCATCGTCATTTCCAGCCACGTCATGCGTGGCTCCGTCGGCAACCGCGCCGCCGTTTTTGCGCTGGAGACCCTCGGTTATCCGGTCTGGGCGGTGCCGACCATCGTCATGCCCTGGCATCCCGGCCACGGCCCATCCACCCGCATGCGCTTTCAGGATGACGATTTCGACAAGGCCATGACCGACCTCGAAAACGCCCAATGGATTGGCGAGGTCAAGGCTGTTCTGACCGGTTATTTCGGCAGCGCCGCGCAGGTCCGCTCCGTCGCAAGGCTGATCCGCAATCTGAAGGAAAAGAACCCGGCGCTGATTTACGCCTGCGACCCGGTCATGGGCGATCTGGGCGGGCTTTACATTCCCCTTGAGACCGCCGAAGCCATCCGCGATCACCTCATCCCGCTTGCCACCGTCGCCACGCCAAACCGCTACGAACTCGCCTGGATGAGCGGCGCGGAACTTGAGACCAACAATGCCATCATGGATGCCGCATTGTCCCTCGGTCCGCCGAAAATGCTGGTCACCTCAGCCGTGCCGATGATGACGGGCGGCACCGGCAATCTTTACCTCAGCGGCCGTCACGCCCTGCTTGCCGAACACCGCGCCATAGAGAATGCGCCGAACGGCCTCGGCGACCTGATGTCGGCGCTGTTCCTTGCCCGCCTGCTGGAAGGCGTGGATGATGAAAAGGCGCTGCAACTGGCAACAGCCAGCGTCTTCGAAATTCTGGCGCGAACGAAAAAACGCGGGATGAACGAACTGACGCTCGAGACCGACTCATCAAGTCTTTCCACACCCATGGCCATGGTGCAGATGCGTCATCTCTTGCATCCTTCACGCAGCAAGCGCAAATAGCGACTAGAGCATTTCCAGGAAAACTGGATCCCGGTTTTCCGTCCGGAAATGCGGCAGACAAGGAGTTGGAGCGGTTTCGCGGTTCGAAGAAAAGCGAAAATGCTCTAAAGGATTGGTCTTCAACGCGCCGAGTTCCTCTCTTGATCTCGGTCCAACCACAACGGTACTGCGATAGATGAAAGATTTTCCGGAAACCCTTCTCAACGGCTACAAGAACTTCATGAGCGGCCGCTATGTCGATGAGCGCGAAAGATACCGCGTTCTCGCCGATACCGGACAGAAACCGCAGACCCTGTTCATTGCCTGTTGTGACTCCCGTTCGGCGCCGGAAACCATTTTCGACTGCGGACCGGGAGAGCTTTTCGTTGTTCGCAACGTCGCCAACATGGTGCCGCCCTTCGAGCCGGACGGTCAGTACCACGCCACATCAGCCGCAATCGAATATGCCGTACAGGTTCTGAAGGTGAAGGATATCGTCGTCATGGGCCACGGCCGCTGCGGCGGCATTCAGGCGGCACTCGACCCCAATCTCGAGCCACTGTCACCAGGCGATTTCATCGGCAAATGGATGAACATGGTCAAATCGGCGGCCGAACAAATCCAGAGCAACGACATCATGACCGCCTCCGAACGGCAGACGGCGCTGGAGCGCGTTTCCATCCGCAATTCCATCGCCAATCTGCGTGGTTTCCCCTTCGTCAAGGCGCAGGAGACCGCCGGCAAGGTCAAGCTGCACGGCGCATGGTTCGATATCTCGACCGGTGAATTGTGGGTGATGGACAGCAAAACGGGCGACTTTCGCCGCCCGGATTTGTAAGTGAAGCTGGTGGTTCAATAGGCACTTTTCAGGCCCGCTCCGGCAACTAACGTCATCCTCGGGCTTGTCCCGAGGATCTAACCACCTCACAGAAAATCGAAGCGTCGCAGATCCTCGGGACAAGCCCGAGGATGACGTCGAAAATGCGGACAAGGTCCTGTGATCACAAGACCTTTCAAGCTAACAGCCTTATTGGCCGTCGATCGCCTTGCCGATGAAGGCGATGGCCTGCTGGTAGACGCTTGCGGCGTTCCAACCCTGGATCGCCGCAAAACTCGGCTGTCCCTGCTGATAACCCGCACCGCGCTGCCATCCATGGCCGACGAGGAAATTGGCCGTCGAGGCCAGCGCATCGGCGCGCGAACCGACGAGATCGATGCGGCCGTCGCGATCGAAATCCACGCCGTAACGCACGACGTTCAAAGGCAGGAACTGCGTCTGGCCGATTTCACCATGGGCCGCACCCTTGGCATTGACGTTGAGCGAACCGCTGCCGACCAGCTTCAGCGCCGCATAAAGCTGCTCGGTGAAATAATCCGAACGGCGGCAGTCGAAGGACAGCGTCGCCACGGCCGAAAGCGTGTGCTGGTTGCCCATGAAGCCGCCAAAGCCGGTTTCCATCCCCCAGATGGCCAAAAGCGGGCCGGCCGGTACGCCGTAAGTTCTTTCGATCGAGGCGAAGAGAGCTGCATTGTTCTTCTTCATGGTCTTGCCGCGCGAAATGATCGTCTGACCACCGCGCTTCTGCATGAACTGTTCGAAGGACAGCTTGAAACTGTGCTGGCCGCGATCGGCGCGGATGGTCGCCTGATTGTAGGAGACGCCGGAGAAGGCGCGATCGAGCACCGAAGCGCTGACGCCGCGGCCTGCCGCTTCCTGCTTGAAGGCGCTGACCCAGGCATCGAAGCCCGCCGAAGTGTTGCCGCATTGCGCCGCCATAACCGGCGTCGCCGCCAGAACCGAGACCATGGCCACACCAGCCAGAATTGCCTTCATTGCCCGCATCAAAATCTGCCTTTGATATATTTTGGGGAAAATTTCCCGAGAACCAAACCATCAATACTGTATGATTCAGGTGCCAAACTAGCCTTTGGCGGCCTAAATTGCCTTTCGGCAGCAAGGCCTGCAAATAAACTGGCCGTGATGACGGCCAATTGAAAAACCCGCCTGCCCCACACAGAACAGACGGGTTATACTTAACGAACCTTAAAAAATCGTATCAGGCAGCCGCCTTGCGGGGCTTGATGAGACCACGATTGACCAGCAGTTCGGCGATCTGGATGGCATTGAGGGCAGCACCCTTGCGCAGATTGTCCGAAACAACCCAGATGTTGAGGCCGTTTTCGACCGTCGCATCCTCGCGGATACGCGAAATATAGGTTGCATCTTCACCGGCGGATTCAACCGGGGTGATGTAGCCGCCATCTTCATGCTTGTCGATGACGAGGCAACCCGGCGCTTCGCGCAGGATGTCACGCGCCTGGTCGGCAGTGATCTCGTTTTCGAACTCGATATTGACCGATTCCGAATGGCCGATGAAAACCGGAACGCGCACGGCCGTGCAGGTTACCTTGATCTTGGGATCAAGCATCTTCTTGGTTTCGGCCAGAACCTTCCACTCTTCCTTCGTATAGCCGTCTTCCATGAAGACATCGATATGCGGAATGACGTTGAAGGCGATGCGCTTGGTGAACTTCTTGGTTTCGACCGGATCGGCCACGAAGACGGCGCGGGTCTGCTGGAACAGCTCGTCCATGCCTTCCTTGCCGGCGCCGGAAACCGACTGGTAGGTGGAGACAACGACGCGCTTGATCTTGGCGAAATCATGCAGCGGCTTTAGCGCAACAACGAGCTGTGCCGTAGAGCAATTGGGGTTGGCAATGATGTTCTTCTTGGTGAAGCCCGTAACCGCATCCGGATTGACTTCCGGAACAATCAGCGGAACCTCCTGATCGTAGCGCCATGCAGACGAGTTATCGATGACGACGCAACCCTGCTGGCCGATCTTCGGCGACCACTTCTTGGAAATCTCGCCGCCGGCCGACATCAGGCAAATATCCGTGTCGGAAAAATCGTAGTTTTCGAGGTTGGAAACCTTCAGCGTGCGATCGCCATAGGAGACTTCCGTGCCCTGCGAGCGGGCGGAAGCGAGCGGCACGACTTCATCTGCCGGAAAACCGCGTTCGGCCAGGATATTGAGCATTTCGCGACCGACGTTGCCGGTGGCGCCTGCAATTGCAACTTTGAAACCCATGATCAAGCTCTCTTTCTGTCTCTCCTCTTTTTGGTGAGGTGGGGAACCCGCATTAGATCGCGGCTTCCTCGATCCCCAGCCAAACCGGGGAGAGAGCGGTGGCCAGAGACGTCAGACGGTTTTAATCGTCGTTT
Source organism: Agrobacterium sp. El2ro-1b (assembly GCF_048298475.1). Lineage (NCBI taxonomy): Bacteria > Pseudomonadati > Pseudomonadota > Alphaproteobacteria > Hyphomicrobiales > Rhizobiaceae > Agrobacterium > Agrobacterium sp. El2ro-1b. The sequence continues at coordinate 2,195,946 of NZ_CP103458.1, forward strand.
TGGCCGTAATTCGGATAGAATAAGAAAGGCGCGGATCATCGCCGGCGGATTGTGCCGGTCCTTCCATGACGAACATGTCTGCAACATGCATGCGCAAGGTGATGCTCCTTCTTCGCGAGAAGCTATTAGAAGGTTTCTCCTTTGTGTCAAGGAAAAAGGCGCATCGAAAGGCCACCTGAACGATAGCCAAACCGCATCGCGCGACATTTTCAGGACGCCCCGCCTTAGACTAAAGTCATAATCCGAAAGCATCGCTCTTACTGGGGTTAATTTTCTGTCACTCTGATGTCACGCGCATCGCAGCCGCAAGGTGAGTCCGGAGGAGAGAGACGGGCTCCGCAATGCGTCGATTGGGACATCTGTGGAGGACAGAGAATGGCAAATATTGCAGCCGCAAGCGGCGCTGCCCGTCCAATGACGGGCGAGGAGAAGAAGGTGATTTTCGCCTCTTCTCTCGGAACAGTCTTCGAATGGTACGATTTTTATCTATACGGCTCGCTCGCGATCTATATCGGCGCGAACTTCTTCAGCCAATATCCGGAAACAACGCGTAACATTTTCGCGCTTCTGGCTTTTGCCGCCGGCTTCCTCGTGCGCCCCTTCGGCGCGCTGGTGTTCGGGCGCCTCGGCGACATTGTCGGCCGTAAGTACACCTTCCTGATCACCATTCTCATCATGGGTGTTTCGACCTTCCTCGTCGGTGTCCTGCCCGGTGCATCCCAGATCGGCATCGCAGCCCCGATCATCCTGATCGTCCTGCGCATGCTGCAGGGTCTGGCGCTTGGCGGTGAATATGGTGGTGCTGCAACCTACGTGGCAGAACACGCGCCCAACGGTCGCAGAGGCTATTACACCTCATGGATCCAGACGACGGCGACGCTCGGCCTGTTCCTATCGCTGATGGTTATTCTCGGCGTGCAGTTCGCACTCGGCAAGGAAGCCTTCGCCGCCTGGGGCTGGCGCATTCCGTTCCTCGTTTCCGTTCTGCTGCTTGGCGTTTCGGTCTGGATTCGTCTGAAAATGAACGAATCCCCCGCCTTCAAGAAGATGAAGGAAGAGGGCAAGACCTCCAAGGCGCCGCTCAGCGAAGCCTTCGGCCAGTGGAAAAACGCCAAGATCGCGCTCATTGCGCTTGTCGGCGCCGTCATCGGCCAGGCCGTTGTCTGGTACACGGGCCAGTTCTATGCGTTGTTCTTCCTGCAGAGCATTCTGAAGGTCGATGGCCAGTCCGCCAATATCATGGTGGCGGCAGCGCTCATTCTCGGCACCAGCTTCTTCGTCATCTTCGGCTGGCTGTCCGACAAGATCGGCCGCAAACCGATCATCATGGCCGGCCTGATCCTTGCCATGCTGACCTATTTCCCGCTGTTCAAGGCACTGACATGGGCAGGTAACCCCGCGCTTGCGCAGGCACAGTCCAGCGTTCGCGCCACCGTCAGCGCCGCGCCGGGCGACTGCAAATTCCAGTTCAACCCGACGGGCACGGCAAAATTTACCACATCCTGCGATATCGCCACCTCGTTCCTGACACGCAATTCCGTGCCTTATGACGTGGTTGCAGGACCCGCCGGCCAGCCGGCAACCGTGAAGATCGGCGATGCCACCATCACCAGCTATGATGTGGTCGCTGCGGGTGCAGATGCGGCAGCCAAGGACAGGGCCTTCCAGAAGCAGGTCAATATTGCGCTTCACGATGGCGGCTACCCGCTGGTGCGCGGCGCGGCACAGGTGCCGGACGCAAAACTGGATGCCTTCATTGCCGCAAACCCGGAGCTTAACCTCAATGCCGATGCCGTTCGCGCCACCGACAAGAAGATGGTTGCGACCGACAAGCTGGTGGCCGACAAGCTGCTGACACCGGCCGAAGCAACCGGAGCGTCGGAAATGGCCGTCTACACCGTGGCCGGCGGTGGCGCCTTTGCCATGGTGGCCGATCCGGCTGCCGTGAACTGGGTCGTCATTATCGCGGTTCTCACCGTCCTCGTCATCTATGTGACGATGGTCTATGGCCCGATCGCGGCACTCCTGGTCGAACTGTTCCCGACCCGCATTCGCTACTCCGGCATGTCGCTGCCCTATCACATCGGCAACGGCTGGTTCGGCGGCCTTCTGCCCGCCACCGCCTTTGCGATGAGCGCGGCGAAGGGCGATATCTATTACGGTCTCTGGTACCCGATCATCTTTGCAGGCATCACGCTGGGCATCGGCCTGCTGTTCCTGCCGGAAACCAAGGATCGCGATATCCACGCCATGGATTGAGCGAAAACCATAGCAAACAAGAGCCCGGCGCCACGGCGCCGGGTTTTTTATTGTCGCCGTACCGCGACCGCCCCAAATGGCCTTTTCCCGCCCGTCAATCCGCCGCAGGTAGAAAAACAGCAAGAACAAGACAAAAACGCCCGAAATGGGCTATGACGGCTTATCAGGACGGGAAATGGGAGAGCAGTTTTGAGAATCGGAACGCCTAAGGAATTATATGAGGGCGAAGCGCGCGTCGGCATGACGCCCGACAGCGCGCAGGCCCTGCAGAAACTCGGATATGATTGCGTGATCGAGGCCGGCGCCGGCAAGGCGGCCGGTTTTTCCGACGACGCCTATCGCGCGGCTGGGGTCACCGTGGTCGATAGCGCCGACGCGCTCTTCGCCGGCTCCGACATCATCGCCAAGGTTCGTCCGCCGGAAACGTCGGAGATTGATCGCCTGTCTTCGGACAAGACGCTGATCTCGTTCTTTTATCCCGCCCAGAACAAGGACCTTCTGGAGCAGGCGAAGGAAAAGGGCGCCAACGTCATCGCCATGGACATGGTGCCGCGCATTTCCCGCGCCCAGAAAATGGACGCCCTGTCCTCCATGGCCAATATCGCCGGTTATCGCGCCGTGATCGAGGCCGGTAACAATTTCGGCCGCTTCTTCACCGGTCAGGTAACAGCCGCCGGCAAGGTGCCGCCCGCCAAGGTTCTGGTCATCGGTGCCGGCGTTGCCGGTCTTGCCGCCATCGGCACGGCCACCTCGCTCGGCGCCATCACCTACGCCTTCGACGTGCGTCCGGAAGTGGCCGAGCAGATCGAATCCATGGGCGCACAATTCGTCTATCTCGATTTTGCCGAACAACAGGATGGCGCAGCGACCGGCGGTTATGCCGCCCCCTCCTCGCCGGAATTCCGCGAAAAGCAGCTCGAGAAGTTCCGCGAACTCGCGCCGCAGATCGATATCGTCATCACCACGGCGCTGATCCCCGGCCGCGACGCCCCGAAACTGTGGCTCGCCGACATGGTGGCGGCAATGAAGCCGGGTTCTGTCATCATCGACCTCGCTGCTGAGCGCGGCGGCAATTGCGATCTCACGGTGCCCGACCAGCGCGTCGTGTCCGACAATGGCGTCATCGTCATCGGTTACACGGATTTCCCGAGCCGCATGGCGGCGCAGGCCTCGACGCTCTATTCCACCAATATCTGTCACATGATGACCGATCTGACGCCCGCAAAGGACGGCAAGCCGGTTCACAACATGGAAGACGACGTCATCCGCGGCGCGACCGTCACCTATCAGGGCGAGATCACTTTCCCGCCGCCGCCGCCGAAGATCCAGGCCATTGCCGCGCAGAAGCCGAAGGAACGGATCAAAGAGCTGACGCCCGAGGAAAAACACGCGAAAGAACGGGCCGAGTTCAAGGCGCAGACCAAAAGCCAGGTCGGGCTGCTGGTTATCGGCACGGCACTGCTGCTGCTCGTCGGTCTTTTTGCACCGGCAAGCTTCATGAGCCACTTCATCGTCTTCGTGCTCGCCTGCTTCATCGGTTTCCAGGTTATCTGGAACGTCAGCCATTCGCTGCACACACCGCTGATGGCCGTGACGAACGCCATTTCCGGCATCGTCATCATCGGCGCGCTGCTGCAGATCGGCTCCGGCAACTGGCTGGTGGTGATCCTTGCCTCGCTTTCCGTCCTGATCGCGACGATCAACATCGTCGGCGGTTTCCTCGTGACACGGCGCATGCTCGCCATGTTCCAGAAGTCCTGAGCGTGCGGGGATTTAAATAAATGACCATTGGTATCGTTTCCGCGGCCTATGTTGCCGCAGCCGTTCTTTTCATCCTTTCCCTCGGTGGCCTTTCCGGACAGGAAAGCGCCAAGCGCGCCGTCTGGTACGGCATAACAGGCATGGGTCTCGCCATCGTCGCCACTGTCTTCGGCCCTGAAATCAGCAAGGGTGTCGGGCAATGGCTCGTCGTCCTCCTGATGCTAGTCGGCGGCTCGGTTCTCGGCTACTTCGTCGCAAGCCGCGTGCAGATGACCGAAATGCCGCAGCTTGTGGCCGCCCTTCACTCCTTCGTCGGTCTTGCCGCCGTCTTCATCGGCTTTAACGCCCATATCGAAGAAGCGCATGTCGCCTCGCTCGATGAGACGGCGCGGTCGTTGCTGACAGGCTTTTCCGCCATCCTCGCCCACAAGACGCCGGTGGAACTGGCGATCATGAAGGTCGAGGTCTTCCTTGGCGTCTTCATCGGCGCAGTCACCTTCACCGGCTCCGTCGTCGCCTTCGGCAAGCTTGCCGGCAAGGTGGACGGCAAGGCGAAGAAGCTGCCGGGCGGACACCTGCTGAACGCCGGTGCTGCGATCCTGTCGCTCGTGCTGCTCATCATGTATTGCAACGGCGCTGGCGCATGGACGCTTGTCCTGATGACGCTCGCCGCCTTCTTCATCGGTTACCACCTGATCATGGGCATCGGCGGCGCGGACATGCCTGTCGTCGTTTCGATGCTGAACAGCTATTCCGGCTGGGCGGCCGCCGCCATCGGCTTCACGCTCGGCAACGATCTCCTGATCGTGACGGGCGCGCTGGTCGGCTCCTCTGGTGCGATCCTCTCCTACATCATGTGCAAGGCGATGAACCGCTCCTTCATCTCGGTCATCCTCGGCGGCTTCGGCGGCACGACGGGACCGGCGATGGAAATCGAGGGCGAGCAGGTGGCGATCGACGCCGAGGGCGTGGCCGCAGCACTCAACGACGCCGACAGCGTCATCATCGTGCCCGGTTATGGCATGGCGGTGGCGCAGGCCCAGAGCGCGGTCTCCGAACTGACCCGCAAGCTGCGCGCCGACGGCAAGACCGTGCGTTTCGCCATCCATCCGGTGGCAGGCCGTCTTCCGGGTCATATGAACGTGCTGCTCGCCGAAGCGAAGGTGCCCTACGACATCGTGCTGGAAATGGACGAGATCAACGACGATTTCCCGAGCACCGACGTCGTCATCGTCATCGGCTCCAACGACATCGTCAATCCGGCGGCACAGGACGATCCGAATTCACCGATCGCCGGCATGCCGGTTCTGGAAGTGTGGAAGTCGAAGCTCGTCATCGTCTCCAAGCGCGGCCAGGGAACGGGTTACTCCGGCATCGAGAACCCGCTGTTCTACAAGGACAATACGCGCATGTTCTATGGCGACGCGAAGAAGTCGATCAACGAGCTTCTGCCGCTCATCAAGTAATGAGAAAGGCGTTTCCGGGAAACCGGGAACGCCTTCTTCCTATCCCGATATGGGTAAATCGACCCGTTCAAAGCACCCGGTAACGCCGGTTGAAATACATCAGCGCTTCATCACCCGCATTGATCTTCATATCAACGACAGTGCAGATCAGAATATCATGCGTGCCGCCGTCATGCGCCTCGCGGATACGGCAATCGAAAGAAACCAGTGCGTCTTCCAGAACCGGAGCGCCAGTCTCGAGCACACCCCAGCTGCCGGCTGCAAAGCGCTCGTCCGCCGGCGTCTTGCCGCCGAAAAGCGTGCTCAGCACTTCGTGATGGGCGGCAAGCGTATTGATGCAGATAACGCCATTAGCCTTCACCACCTTGTAGGCTGAGGCATTGCGGTTGAGGCAGACGAGAAGCGTGGGGGGATTGTCGGAAACGCTGCAAACGGCCGTGGCTGCAAAGCCCGCACGACCAGCCGCACCATTGGTCGTGACGATGTTGACCGCCGCACCGAGCCGCGCCATGGCGTTTCTATAATCGAGGCTGCGCTGCTCAGCAGTCTTCGTCTCCATTGCCGCTTCCTTTTCGAGAGACATCATCTGCATCTAACCCATCCTTCCTTAACAGGCCATCAAGCCAGCACACATCAAGCCAGCACACAGGCGTCTTCAAATCCAAGGCGCGGCAGGCGGCCGAAGAGCTTCGACGGATCGCCATAACCGAGATTGATCAGGAAATTAGACTTCCACGTCGTCCCGGCAAAAAATGCCGCATCCACCTTGCCCTTGTCGAAACCCGACATGGCGCCGGTATCCAGTCCTAGCGCGCGAGCGGCAAGGATCAGATATCCGGCCTGAAGCGTGGCGTTGCGAAAGGCCGTCTCTTCGGCCACCGCCGGGCTGGAAGTGAACCACGAACGCGCATCGGCATGCGGAAACAGTTCCGGCAGTTTCTCGTAGAATTCGCTGTCAATGGCGGCGATGACAGTCACCGGTGCGGCCATGGTCTTTTCGAGATTGCCGGAAGACAGCGCAGGCTTCAGCTTTTCCTTGCCCTCCTGGCTGCGCACGAAGACGAAACGCGCTGGCGAGCAATTGGCTGAGGTCGGTCCCATCTTCGTCAGGTCGTAAAGCGCCTTCAGCGTCTCGTCGCCGATCGGCTTGTCCGTCCAGCCATTGTGGGTGCGTGCTTCGGTGAAAAGCGTTGCCAGTGCCCCGTTGCCCAGTGCCCCGTTGTCCAGTGCCCCGTTGTCCAGTGCATTGTCATCAAGTGCTTTCGTCATCTTGCTCTAAAATCCTGTCATCATATCTGGTCGGCTGGCAGAAGGAACTGCAACAGCCGGGTGTTGAAAAGGTCAGGCTCGGTGATATTGACCGCGTGGGCCCCGAAATCCAAAAGGCAAAGCTCGCTTTGCGGCAATCCCTCCGCCAAACGCAGCGAACGAGTGTACGGAACCAGAAGATCGTCCTTCGTCGCCACCACCAGCACCGGATTGTCGATCTCACCAAGCCGGCTATCGACATCGAAAGCCCGCAGCGCCGCAATACGCCGCAGCACATTCACCTTGCCCTGAAAATGCGCGACGCCATGGGCATCATCCCGCGCCAGCCGCTCCTGATGTTCCGACATCCAGGCCGCCGGATAAAGAAACAGCGGCTGGGCTTTCACGAACGCCTCGACGCCGGATTTTTCCAAAAGCTCGATCCGCACGTCAAAGCAGCGCCCGGAATGCGGATCGGCCTTGCTCCAGGCATTGATGAGCACAAGCTTGTCAATAAGGCCAGGTCGGCGCAGCGCGATATCGAGGCCGATCAGACCGCCAAGCGCATGACCCATGAAGTGGAATTTTTCGAGGTTCAGAGCCGAGACAATCTCCAGCACATCATCCGCCATGGCAGATATGCCGCCATCCTCCGGCACCTCCCCGCCCGTCCTTCCGGTTCCGCGGTGGTCATAGGTGACCACGCGGAAATGACGGGAAAGGAATTCGATCTGCGGCACCCAATAGGCACCGGATCCGCCCAGCCCCGAAGACAAAAGGATGGTGGGCGCCTCGACATTGGTCCGGCCATGAACCTCGAAATGCATCATCTGCCGTCTCGCCTATTTGCCGATATGGGCAACGGTGGCGATTTCCACCAGCGCGTCGGGCTTTACAAGGCCGCACTGGATGCAATATCGCGCAGGTTTGTCGCCGGGGAAATATTCGGCATAGACCGTGTTGACGGCCTGATAATTCGCCCAGTCGGTGATGAAAATGTGGTTCATCGTCACGTCTTCCATCGTGCCGCCGGCGGTTTCGATGACGGACTTGATGGTTTCCAGAACATGGCGGGTCTGGGCGCTGGCATCGCCCACATGCACGACATTATTGTCCTTGTCGAAGGGCAGCGTGCCGGACACATAAACCACGCCATCGGCAAGGGTTCCCGGCGAAAAGGGAGCGATGGGTTTGCTGGTGCCAACAGGCACGATGATCTTCTTCGGCATTTCGTTCTCCTCTTTGTGGTTGGATATCAAGCGCTGACGGGTGCGGCCTGCGAAATGACGCCGCAGAAATCATTGACGGTGGCGACCCAGCCGAAAAATTTCTCGACATTGTAGACCGTCGCCTGCTGGATAAAATCCGGCCCCAGATGATGGGTGGCATCCTCCAGCATCACCCCGAAATATTCGAGATGAAAGGCGTCGCGCAGCGAGCTTTCCACGCAGACATTGGTGGCAATGCCGACGAAGACCAGATTGCGGATACCGCGGGCGCGCAAAACGCTGTCCATATTGGTGTTGAAGAACCCGCTATAACGCGTCTTCGGCACCAGAATATCGCCTGGCTGGGGTTGCAGCTCATCGACAATGGCATAATCCCACGTGCCCTTGGCCAGCAGCTGGCCCTGCAATTCGGGCCTCTTGCGCATGGTCTTAAGCGCATTGGACTTGTGCCAGTTGGGCGAGCCCGGCCCTCCCGCCTCGACATAATCCTTGTCCCAGCCATTCTGGAAATAAATGACCTGAACGCCCGCCGCCCGCGCCGCATCCAGCGTTTTCTTGATGTTGGCGATGGTGCCCTTGGCGCCTGATATGTCGAAACCGGCCAGATCGACGTAACCGCCCTCGGTCGAATAGGCGTTCTGCATGTCGACCACGACAACGGCGGTTTCGCTGGGTTTCAGGGTGATCGGCTCCGGCCTCGCGGGAAGCGTCACGCTTTCCGAGCGGCTTTCAGGTCCCTTATATCCCGCCACGACGGCTTCACTCATTCCGCTGCCTCCAGTTCGGCCAGCACATGCTGGCGGCTCTTCATCAGCGGCTGCACATATTTGCCGAATTTTTCGACGCCCTCGAGGAAGTCGTCAAAGGTCAGCATCACACCGCCCGTGCCCGGCACTTCGCTCATCTCATCGAGCATCGCCGCCACTTCCTCATAGGAGCCGATCAGCGTTCCCATATTGATGTTGACCGCCGAGACGGGATTGGACATATGCCGCACATTGGTGTCGGAGCCGGATTTGGTGTCGACGGCGCTTTGCAGGCCGAGCCACTTGATGGCGTCCTCATCCGCGCCCGCCTTGTAATGCTCCCACTTCGCCCAGGCGTCTTCGGATTTTTCCTCGGCAAGCACCATCGTCAGCACGACGGATTTCACCTCGCGGCCGGACTTTTCCGTCGCCGCCAGCAGCCGCTCATTGGTGGGCGCGAAGGCCTTCGGTGTATTGACGCCAACACCGAAGCAGAAGCTGTAATCGGCAAACTTGGCCGAAAATGCCATGCCGGAATTGGAAGAGCCGGCGCAGATGAGCTTCACATCGCCCTGCGGCACCGGTTTCATGCGGCAATCCTCCATCTTGAAGAACTTGCCGTTAAAATCCGATTGCCCGTCCGTCAGCAACTCTTTCAGAACGGTGGTGTATTCGCCGAGATATTCGTAGCGGTCGCCGAAATAGTCATCGCCCGGCCACAACCCCATCTGGCTATATTCCGGCCGCTGCCAGCCGGTAATCAGGTTGATACCGAAACGGCCGCCGGAAATGGAATCGATCGTCGTCGCCATGCGGGCAACAATGGCCGGCGGCATGACCAGCGTGGCGGCGGTGCCGAACAGCTTGATCTTGGAAGTGACGGCGGCAAGGCCTGCCATCAACGTGAAGGACTCCAGATTATAGTCCCAGAATTCGGTCTTGCCGCCAAAGCCGCGGAGCTTGATCATCGACAGCGCGAAGTCGAAACCATATTGCTCCGCCTTCAGCGTGATCGCCTTGTTGAGATCAAAGCTCGGCTTGTATTGCGGCGCGTTTTCGGAAAGAAGCCACCCATTGTTCCCGATCGGGATAAAAACACCAACTTCCATTTTGCAGTTCCCTTTTTAACGTCAGGTGTCTCCTGACTTGACAAAAAGAGTAGCAGGTTCTGTGCCAGACCAAATAAAATAATTTTATCAAATGGATAAAATTTTGGGGCGCATCGAGCCTTTACCAAAAGATAAAATTTTTATCATTTGGTAAAAATATTTGCCTGTTTATTCGGCAGAAATGAGTGCTGGAGGCATAGGAGAGGGGCTCTCGCAGTAAGTCCGAAAGTGCCGCAAAGCTCGCCTCACACTCTGCGTCATCCTCGGGCTTGTCCCGAGGGTCTAATCATGTCGCGTAAAATCAATCGGTTGCAGATCCTCGGGACAAGCCCGAGGATGACGAAGTACCGTTTCAGGAACTACGATCAACCCGCGATAGCTCTCTTGAAGCTATGCCAAAACCTCAACCCAGCCGCTGCTGCGCATAGGCATGAACCGCCCGGAAAGCAGCCCCAGCACCAGCGACGACGCGCTCTTCCTCTTCCACCGTCAGCGAAATTTCATCGAGCGCGGCGGTGAAGGTGCGCCAGTGGAGGCCGCGTCCTTCCGGTGCGCCGGCCAGATGGCGCGCGCCGAATTCTTCGGTCAGGCCAAGCTTGGCCGCATCTTTCAGAAGGAAAGCCGCACCGAGATTGGAGCCTTCGACCACATAAAGCCAACCCATCGCTTCTGGCAGATCAAAGGGCGTTTCGCCGGTGAAACGGGCATCCTTGGTTTCGGGAATGGCGAGGCCGAGATCGGCAAGGTCCTGTTCGATCATCGCCAGACGACGGCGACCTTTGAGGTCGGGAAGCAGGCCATCCAGCGTGGCATTGGAAAAGAAAACATCGAGATCGCGATGGAAAAGATATTGCGTTTCGACGAACTTGCCGAAGTTCTCCCGGCTCTCGAACGGCTTTGCGGCCATGATGAAGCTATCGAGATCACCATGCGCGCCGCGCGTCGCTGCCTTCAGGCGCTTGACGCGGCTTTGCTCTATCTCTGCTACAGGCGCTGCCGGCTCCGCAATGGTCATGATGATGGTCCCTTATCCCTATATTCAGACTGCCTGATAAAAATCTTTACTCCAACAGTCAAATTTTATTTTCGCATTTTTTCTTCTCCTTGCCGGTGAGGCTTGCGTGTCTCGCACCGCGATAAACCCATGCCCATCCGGATCGACCCAATCACTCCTCCTCGGTCCTCGCAGACCCACCCCCGAACTCGTTTCCCAAGCAAACTCCTTCACACTCATGCTCCGAACAATCATATTGCAATTAGCTCTTTACAACTAACATGTCAGTATGCCATCAATCCGTTGTCACCTTGGAGGAGCATCTTAATTGACCCAGAAATTCGGCCTTTCGGCAGCCCTGACGACACCTTTCAAAACGGACGGAACGGTCGATATCGATGCCATGATCGCCCATGCGCGCCGCTGCTTGTCCAATGGCTGCGACAGCGTCACCCTCTTCGGCACGACAGGTGAAGGCTGCTCCGTCGGCAGCCGCGAACGGCAGGCGATCCTCTCCAGCTTCATCGCAGCAGGCATTGCGCCGTCGCGCATCGTTACCGGTGTTCTGGTGGATTCTATCGAGGATGCTGCAGACCAGTCGGCCGAAGCGCTGAAAGCCGGCGCGCGCAATATTCTGCTCGCCCCGCCCTCCTATTTCAAGAATGTCAGCGATGACGGCCTGTTTGCCTGGTTCTCGGCTGTCTTTTCGAAGATCGGCAAGGATGCACGCGACATTCTCGTCTACAACATCCCCTCCGTGACCATGGTAACGCTGTCCGTCGAGCTGGTGGGACGGCTGAAGGCCGCATTTCCGGGCATCGTCACTGGCGTCAAGGATTCCTCCGGCAACTGGAGCCATACCGAGCGCCTGCTGAAGGAACATGGCGATCTCGCCATCCTGATCGGCGACGAGCGTGATCTCGCCAGGGGCGTTCGCCTCGGTGGCCAGGGCGCCATCTCCGGCGTTGCCAATTTCCTGACGCAGGAAGTGCGCGCCATGGCCGTCGATGGCAAGGACGATCCGCGTATTGTCGATCTTGTTGTGGAACTTCTCAAATTCCCGGTTACGCCTGCCGTCAAGGTGCTGGTATCACACACGACAGGGGAAACTATCTGGTCGGATGTGCGTGCACCACTCGTCGCCATTTCACCGGAAGACCGCCAGCAGATCGAAGGCGCATTCGACGCGCTGTTTCGCAGGCAGGCCGCCTGAACAAAGCTGAAAGGTTGAGCATGGACGATACCGGCGAACAGACATTGCGGGAACGGGCGTATGAGAGCTTTACGCATCACCTTCTCTCGCGTGATGTTCGTCCAGGGCAATTCATCTCGCAGCGCCGGCTCGTGGAACTGACGGGTCTGCCGCTCGGCGCGATCCGGGAGGCAATTCCGCGGCTGGAGGCGGAAGGTCTGATCAAGACCGTGCCGCAGCGGGGATTGCAGGTCGCCCATATCGACATCAACCTCATCCGCGAGGCGTTCCAGTTCCGTATCCTTCTCGAAAAAGAAGCTGTGGCGAACTTTACCCGTTCGGCTTCCGACGAGGCCATCGCGACGCTCCTGAAACAGCATCGCGATATTGCCGAAGCAGCTGACAATGGCGGGGAATCGCCGGAGCTGGATCAGCATGCGCAGCAGGTGGACTGGGGCATGCACGACGCCTTCATCGATAGTCTTGGTAATTCGATCATCTCGAATGCCTACCGCGTCAATTCCATCAAGATGCGCCTCATCAATCAGGAGCGCTTTCGCATCGCCGGCCATGTGAAGTCGGTGATGAAGGAACATCTCGCCATTCTCGAAGCCATCGAGAGGCGATCCGTTGAAGAGGCCGTGGAACGGCTGACCGCCCATATCCGCAACGCAAGGGACAGGGCGCTGGCGGTCTAAGGCAACTCCAGCAGGGACTAAAAAGGGTCTGCGCTGGACTTGCAGGAAATAAGCAACAAGCCGGGGTGAGGAGAATTTCCGGCTAACTGGAGGAGAACAGACATGACGCATTCCTTGCTCAACCCCACGCGCCGCGCCTTTCTGGCAGGCACGGCCGCGATTGGCGGCAGCGCGATGCTGGGCATTCGCCCGGCATCGGCAGCGGTGAACTGGAAAAAACACGCCGGCACCACGCTTGAAGTCAACCTGGTCAAAAGCCCGCGCAGCGAAACGCTGATCAAATATCTCGGCGAATTCGAAGAACTGACCGGCATCAAGGTCAATGCCGAAGCAACCCCGGAACAGCAACAGCGCCAGAAGGTGGTGATCGAGCTTTCCTCCGGCAAGCCAAGCTTCGACGTCGTGCATCTGAGCTACCACGTGCAAAAGCGCCAGTTCGAAAAGGGCAAGTGGCTGGCCGATATCAGCGGCTTCCTGAAGGATCCGTCGCTGACCGATCCGTCGCTCGTCGAGAAGGACTTTGCCGAAGCTGGCATGCTGTTTGCCAAGGATAGCGACGGCGTGCTGCGCTCGCTGCCCTTCTCGGTGGATTACTGGATTGTCTACTGGAACAAGGAACTCTTCGAAGCCAAGGGCCTGAAATACCCTGAGACCTTCGAGGAACTGGTGACGGCGGCGGAAAAGATCACCGATCCCGCAACCAACACCTATGGTTTCGTCGCCCGTGGTCTGAAGAACGCCAATACCCCGGTCTGGACCTCGCTGATGCTGGGTTATGGCGCAAAGCCGATCGGTGCGGACGGAAAGATCGACACCGAATCCAAGGAAGCGGTGGAAGCGGCAGCGCTCTATCAGCGCCTGATGACCAAGGCCGCCCCTCCCGGCGTGTCCGGCTTCAACTGGGCGGAAGCGCAGTCGGCCTTCCTGCAGGGCAAGATCGGCATGTGGTTCGATGGCGTCGGTTTTGCCCCGCCGATCGAGAACCCGGAAAAATCCCGCGTCGTCGGCAAGGTCGGTTACGGCGTCATGCCGAAGGGCCCCGCTGCGCAGGCCGCCGGCACATTCGGCGATGGTCTCGGTGTGGTCGAAGCCAGCAGCAAGAAGGAAGCCGCCTATCTCTTCTGCCAATGGGCAATCTCGCACGATATGGGTGCGCGCCTGCTGCAGGCGGGTGCCGGCGTTCCGTTCCGCCAGTCGATCCTCGAGGACCAGAAGGTCCGTGAAGGGGTGAAGATGCCGGCCGCCTGGCTGGATGCGGTTGTCGGTTCCGGCAAGGTCTCGCAGCTTGCCCTGCCGGTCATCATTCCGGTGACGGAATTCCGCGACATCTACGGCGTCGGCCTCACCAACATGATCGGCGGCGCCGACCCGGCAACCGAACTGAAAAAGGCAACGGAACAATTCGCACCCGTTCTGGCACGTAGCGAGGGATAATGGCCTCCGTGAGCATCGAAAATACCAAAACAGGCGTCAGTCGCGCAGAAGGGAGCAGGCCGCCAAGGCTTGCTCCCAACTACTGGCCCTTCGTCATACCGGCACTGGTGGTCATTTCGGCTGTCATCGTTTTTCCATGGGTCTTCACCCTCTGGATGAGCGTGCACCGCTGGACACTCGGGCAGGAGCAGAGCTTTATCGGTTTTGATAATTATATCAGGCTCACCAGCGATCTCAGGTTCTGGGAATCGCTGTGGCACACGCTCATCTATACCGTGCTGTCGGTTGTCGCTCCCCTGTTCCTCGGAACTTTGGCGGCGCTGGTTTTCGATGCGCAGTTTCCGCTGCGCGGTTTTCTGCGCGGCGTCTTCGTGATGCCGATGATGGCGACCCCTGTCGCCATCGCGCTCGTCTGGACCATGATGTTCCACCCGCAGCTCGGCGTTTTGAACTATCTGCTTTCGCTCATCGGCATCGGGCCGCTGGAATGGATCTACAACCAGTCCACCGTCATCCCCTCGCTGGTGCTGGTGGAAACCTGGCAATGGACGCCGCTCGTCATGCTGATCGTGCTCGGTGGTCTCGCCGCCGTACCACGTGAGCCCTATGAAAGTGCTGAAATCGACGGCGCCAACGCCTGGCAGAAGTTCCGTTACCTGACCATGCCGATGATCGCGCCGTTTCTGATGATCGCCGTCATCATCCGCTCCATCGATGCCGTCAAAAGCTTCGACATCATCTATGCGATGACGCAGGGCGGCCCCGGCACAGCGTCTGAAACCATCAACATCTATCTCTATAATACGGCGTTTTCCTATTACGACATCGGATACGGCTCGGCCATGGCTGTCGTCTTCTTCGTCATCATCGTGGCGCTGTCCTTCGTGCTTCTGATGGTGCGCCAGCGCTCGCAATGGAACGAGATGGAGGAACACTGATGTCCACAAAGATCCTGAAACGCAAAAATCTCGACCGCATCGGCCTGTTCTTCGTGGCGCTGGTGATGATCTCGCCGGTCATCCTGTTCTTCATCTGGATGATCTCGCTGTCGCTGAAATATGAAATCGACAACGGCGCCTATCCGCCGATCCTCATCCCCGAACGTTTCGCATGGTCGAACTATGTGAAGGTGTTCGAGGAAAATAATTTCTTCCTCTATTTCTGGAATTCGGTCCTTGTCACCGGAGCGGCGACCATTCTGGCGCTCGTCATCGGCGTGCCAGCCGGTTATGGCATCGCAAGGCTGAAGGCGGAAAAATCCGCTGTTGTCATCATGATCGCCCGCATGACGCCCGGCCTCTCTTTCCTCATTCCGCTGTTCCTGTTGTTCCAATGGCTGAACCTCTTGGGCACGCTCTGGCCGCAGATCATCATCCATCTGGTGGTCACGGTGCCAATCGTCGTCTGGATCATGATCGGTTATTTCGAGACCACGCCGAAGGAGCTGGAAGAGGCGGCAAGCATCGATGGCGCATCCTCCTGGCAGGTGTTCCGGCTGGTGGCGCTGCCGATTGCCAAGCCCGGCATCGTCGTCTCCTTCATCCTCGCCGTCATCTTCTCGTGGAACAACTTCGTCTTCGGCATCGTGCTGGCCAGCCGTGAAACGCGCACCCTGCCGGTCGCGGTCTACAACATGCTGTCCTTCGAACAGGTGAGCTGGGGACCGCTTGCTGCAGCCGCGCTGATCGTGACGCTGCCAGTACTGCTGCTGACCATGTTCGCACAGAAACAGATCGTGGCGGGTCTCACCGCCGGCGCCGTCAAGGGCGGCTGAATTCAAATTATAACGGGAACCAAAAACATGGCACCGGTCAATATTCAAAACGTCCAGAAGCGCTTCGGCTCGGTCAACGTCATCCACGGCATCGATATCGACATCAAGGATGGCGAATTCGTCGTCCTCGTTGGCCCTTCCGGCTGCGGCAAATCCACCCTGCTGCGCATGATTGCAGGGCTGGAAGAGCTGAGCGATGGCGAAATCCACATCGGCCCGCGCGAGGTCAGCCACCTGCCCGCCCGCGATCGCGATATCGCCATGGTCTTCCAGAACTACGCGCTTTACCCGCATATGACGGTGAAGGATAATATGGGCTTCGCGCTGAAGCTGAAGAAGGTCAGTGCCGAAGAAACCAGGGCCAAGGTGGACAGAGCCGCCGCCATCCTGGGGCTGGAGAAACTGCTCGACCGTTATCCGCGCCAGCTTTCCGGCGGCCAGCGCCAGCGTGTCGCCATGGGCCGCGCTCTGGTGCGCGATCCGCAGGTCTTCCTGTTCGATGAGCCACTTTCCAACCTCGATGCCAAGCTGCGGGTGCAGATGCGCGGCGAGATCAAGGCCATGCACCAGCGCATCGGTACCACCACCATTTATGTTACCCACGACCAGGTGGAAGCCATGACCATGGCTGACAAGATCGTGGTGCTGCATGATGGCGTGATCGAACAGATCGGCGCGCCGCTCGAGCTTTACGACAATCCCGCCAACCTCTTCGTTGCCGGCTTCATCGGCTCACCCGCCATGAATTTCATTCGCGGCCGGGTGGAGGAAGGCGTCTTCCGTACCATAAAAGGCCTCAGCCTGCCGCTGCCCGCCCATGCCGATATCGGCAAGCTCGGCGGCCGCGACCTCGTCTACGGCGTGCGGCCGGAACATATCCGCGCCGCCGAGAGTGGTATCGAAGGCCGGGTCGAACTGGTTGAAGGCACCGGCTCGGAAATCTACGCCAAGCTCAATTGCAAGGGCGATGAGATCGCCTGCCTGTTCCGCGAGCGGCTCAATGTCCGCTTCGGCGATACGATCCACATTGCCATTGATCCGGCAACGGTGCATCTGTTCGACAAGGACAGCGGCAAGCGCATCTGAACACGACAGGAGCGAAGGGAATGGTAAAGGAACCGGGCGGCAAGCATGTGCTCTGCGTGGGCGCCGCCGTGCTCGACACCCTGTTTCGCGTGGCAGACATGCCGAAGGGCGAAGGCAAGGTTCTGCCCTATGAGATGCTGCAGATCGCCGAAGGCATGGCGTCGAGTGCCGCTTATGCCGTTCATCGCATGGGCGGCCGCGCCAGCCTCTGGGGTGCGGTGGGCGACGACGAAACCGGTACCCGCATCCTTCGCGATCTGAGTGAAAGCGGCATCGACACGTCAGGCATGACGGTTGCGCCCGGCGCGCGCTCGGCCCTGTCGACGATCATTATCGATAACAGGGGCGAACGGCTGATCGTGCCTTTCTACGATCATCGCCTTCACGAGAAAAAACGCCCCTGCACGCCGGAGGATATTGCTCCCTTTGATGCGGTTCTGGTTGATGTGCGCTGGCCGGAACTGGCGCTTGATGTGCTCACCGTGGCGCGTGCGCTTGGCAAACCCGCCATTCTGGATGGCGATGTTGCGCCGGTGGAAACACTGGAAAAGCTTGCGCCCGCCGCAACCCATATCGTCTTTTCCGAACCCGCCGCCGCCCGGCTGACCGGGCTTGAAACGGTGAGAGACATGCTGCCGGTGCTGCATGCCCGTTATCCGCAAACCTTCATCGCCGTCACTGCCGGTCCGCAAGGCTGCTGGTGGACGGAAGCCGGCGATCCCGCGGTGCATTTCCAGACGACGATGCAGGTCAAGGCGGTGGATACGCTGGCGGCTGGTGATATCTTCCACGGCACCTTCGCGCTTGCCATCGCCGAAGGCATGCAAAGCCGCGCCGCCATCCGCCTCTCCTCCGTTGCCGCCGCGCTCAAATGCACGGTCTTCGGCGGCCGGGCCGGCGCGCCCAAGAGAGCAGAGGCAGAAGAAGCGATGCGGCAATGGCTGGAACGTGAAGGCGAACCTGCGCTGCGCGCCTCCTGAGCGCATCCATTGCCCGCATAAAACTATTCCATTTTTGCGATGCCGTTTCCCGGTGAACTAGGCTAACGTCAAGTCAGAGCAAGGCTTTTCGCAAGCCGCGCCTGTTCCACCTTGCCTGCATTCCGCAAAAGTGATCGCCCGATGCACCAGACGACCCGCCCGAGATTGCGCGATATCGGTTTCCGGCCCGGCCATTTCGAGACCGGCCCGCTCAACGCCATCACCGATGTCGAAGGCGTGACTATTGGCCATTCGACCGTGATCGAAGGCGAGACGATCCGCACTGGCGCAACCGCGATCCTGCCGCATGGCGGTAATCTCTTTCAGGATAAGGTGCCCGCCGCTTTCGCCGTTTATAACGGCTTCGGCAAATTTGTCGGCTCGACCCAGATCGAGGAACTCGGCGAACTCGAAACACCAATCATCCTCACCAATACGCTGGCGACAGGCCGGGCCATCGAGGCGATCAACCGCCATACGCTGGCGCAGCCGGGCAATGAGAAGGTCGTCTCGATCAATGCCGTCGTCGGCGAAACCAACGATTCCCGCCTGAACGACATCCGTGCCGGCCGCCCGACCGTCGATGAGATATCAGCCGCGCTCAAAAACGCTGCCACAGGTCCGGTGGCCGAGGGCGGCGTTGGTGCTGGAACCGGTACGGTCGCTTTCGGCATGAAAGGCGGCATCGGCACCGCGTCGCGCCGCGTCACCATTCCCGGTCAGGCCTACACCATCGGCATTCTCGTGCAATCCAATTACGGCGGCCATCTGCTGGTCTGCGGCAAGCCCTATGTGAGCCCGGAACACAAAGACAAGGATGGCTCGATCGTTATCATCGTCGCCACCGACGCGCCGCTCTCCTCCCGCAATCTGAAGCGCCTCGCGGCCAGAAGCTTCGGTGGACTGGCGCGCACAGGTGCGGCACTCAGCAACGGTTCCGGTGATTACGCCCTGGCATTTTCCACCGATGAGCGTCTTCGCCGCACACCCGCGCGCCGCAGGGCGGTGACGGAATATCCCGAGCTTTCCAACGATGCGATTTCACCCCTCTTCGAAGCCGCGATAGAGGCAACGGAGGAAGCGATCCTCAATTCGCTCTGCGCAGCGACCACGACCACGGGATTCAATGCCGGCACCGGCAAGGCCTCCACGGTTGAGGCCATTTCTATCGACACGCTTAAAACCCTTCTTTCAGCCTGATCTTCCAGACGGAGTTTTCATGACCAGCCCATCCGGCCGCATCGTTTACGTCAACGGCGAATTCCTGCCCGAGGCAGACGCCCGCCTTTCCATCTTCGACCGCGGTTTCCTGTTCGGCGACGGCATTTATGAAGTCACGTCGGTTCTGGAAGGCAAGCTGATCGACAGCGACCTGCATATGGCCCGGCTGGAACGCAGCGCCCGCGAAATCGATGTGCCGCTGCCGGTCACCACCAGGGAAATCGTCGAGGCGGAGCGCCGCCTGATCGCCGACAACAACCTCGTCGAAGGCATGATCTATCTGCAGCTGACGCGTGGTGCAGAAGACCGTAACTTCCTGTTCTCCGCCGATCTGAAACCGACACTGGTCATGTTCACTCAGGCCAAGAAGCTGATCGGCACACCCGTCGAAGAAGCCGGCATCGCCGTCAAATCCGTTCCAGACCAGCGCTGGGAACGCCGCGATATCAAGACCGTCTGCCTGCTCCCACAGGTTATGGCAAAACGCATCGCCAAGGCCGAAGGTTGTGACGAGGCGTGGATGATCGAGGATGGTTTCGTCACCGAAGGCGCGTCCTCGACCGCCTACATCGTCACCGCCGATAAAAAGATTATCACCCGTGGCAACAGCAACAAGACCCTGCCCGGCTGCACCCGTCTTGCCGCCCTGCAACTGGCCAAGGAAGCCGGTTTCACGCTGGAAGAACGCCCCTTCACGCTGGAAGAAGCGTTGAACGCCGACGAGGCCTGCCTCACCAGCGCCTCCAACTTCGTGGTTTCGGTCACGAAGATCGACGGCAAGCCGGTGGGTAACGGCAAGCCCGGCCCGATGGTGAGCCGCCTGCGCGCCCTCTACCTCGAAAACGCCCGCCGCACGGCCATCTAAACAGGCTCTAGTCTTCGAGAACCGCCCATATGCGCTCGACAACGGGCCGGCGGTTCTCCTTCGAGCGATAAAGTCTGATATCGACGGCAATATCGAAACTGGGATCGGCAGCGCGCACCAGGGCGCCGTTATCCAGCTCGTGGCGCATCAGGCTTTCCGGCACCCAGGCGACCCCCCAGCCGGCCATTGCCATCGCTTTCAGCCCCACCGACATGCTGCCCTCATGCACCCGCTCGTATTGCGGCAGCCGCGCGCTCAAGAGATCGCGCAGCAGCGGCCCGAAGAACGAGGCCTTTTCATAATCCAGATAGGCAAAGGGTTTTTTCGCATTTTCCACCAGCGCATGCAGCGGTGCGCCATCCTGTGTTGGCGCTGAAACTGGAATGATGTTTTCCGCGCCGAGCACGCGGAATTCGAATAGCTGCGCATCGAGCAGCATCGGCACTTCGTGATGGGCATAGGTCAGAAGAAAATCGCTCTGCCCGTCCACCAGTGAATTGAGGTTTTCCTCCATGCTGCCGGAATCCGGCCGCAGAACGGAAAACAGCGGTCCCGCCTTTTCGTTCACGCGCTTCAGCCAGTCGGGAAAGAAGGTGAAGGACAGGGTATGCAGGGCCGTCAACCGAACGGTTCTGGCATCGGCTCCTTCTTCCTGCAGCAGCGTGCGCCGCGCATGGTAAAGCTGCTTCAGCGTCTCCTGCGCCACCGGCACGAACTTCGCCCCGGCCTCCGTCAGCCGCGACGGATAGGAGGCGCGATCGACCAGCGTCGCACCCACCCAGGCTTCCAGCTGCTTGATGCGCCGGCTGAAGGCGGATTGCGTCACATGCCGCTCATCCGCGGCCTTCGAAAAATTGAGCGTTCCGGCCAGCGCCAGGAAATCCTCGAGCCATTTGACTTCCAAGGCGCGCACTCCCAACAAAAACATCTGTTCCGTCTACGCGGAAAGCGTCTTTATTAGGATCAACCTGCTGCGAATGAAACCCTTTTAAAGGCCCCTCGAATATTCGATCATCCGCGCCCGGCTGGAAACCAGTTCGATCCTGTCGTCACCCAGCCGGTTGAGGCACACACGCTTTGTCCACGGCCCGTCGATCAGGGTGAAAAGGAAACGACCATTGCCGAGCGCTGTGAGCGGCATGCTGTTGCGCGTCGGGCCGATGCCCATCGTCAGCGACGAACCGCTGATCGAAAATTCGGCACCCTCATCCAAACGCCATGTTCCCGACAGATCATCCGGCACGGCATGCTCGCCAACAGGCAGGAAGCGGCGGGCGGCGTGGCCGGCCTCGCCAATGATCGCTTCGCCATCGAACCTCAACCGCATGGGCGAGGAGGCGGAACGCGACGAGACCCAGCCGTCGGCATCCTCGTAAAGCGTGTCGTCACCATCGATGAAAGTGGATGTGCTGCCCTTGATCTCCAGCCACCACGGTCCGCTTTCGGTTACATAGAGGCCTTCCGGCAGACTGGCCGCGGGTTTCGGCAAAGGCAGGCCGGTGAGGGCCGCCATGCTTTCCAGCGCGATCTTGAAACCGTTGGTATCCTCGCGGTTGGAAACCACCACGAAACCCGTACCGTTTTCAGGGTCGAGCAGGAAATAGGTCTTGTAGCCCGGATGCGAACCGCCATGGCCAACAAAACGCCGCTCGCCGAGATGCGACCAGCGAAGGCCAAGCCCATATTCGCTCATCCGCCCGTCGGCAAGCGGCCGCTCGGCGGAGAGCCTGTCCAGAACACCGGCAAAACTGCCCTCACCCCGCATCAAGCCCTGCAGCCAGCGGGTCAGCGCCTGGGCGCTGCCGGCAAGGCTGCCAGAAGCGGAAATATGCAGGCCGGCGGCGGAAAGCTGCCAGCTCTCTTCGGACTTCCAGTAACCCGGCACGAGACCATCGACAGGATCGTTCCAGACGTCAGGCGCCTTCAGGAAAACCGCAAACGGACCGGCAATCTGTGCCTGCACAAAATCATCTAAACGGAACCCATGGCGCTCCAGCACCGCTTCCACCAGACGATAGCCTGTATTGGAATAGGACACCTCGCTACCGGCTGCGAAATTCAGCCGGGTCAAGCGCGTGAGATAATCGAGAAGCGGGCCGGCCTTCGTTTGGGTGTAGACGGAAAGACCAAGCAGCGACAGGCATTCGCGCGTATCCGGCAACCCGCCACTCATGTCCAGTGCCTGCCCGACGGTGACATCGCGAAGCGGCGCCTGCAGCTCCGGCAGATGTTTGCCGAGCGGATCATCAAGCCCGATCAAATCGGAATGGGCCAGCACCATGGCGCAGAAGGCGTGTTTGGTGACGGAGGCATAACGCACCACGCTTTGCGGCGTGAAGGGTGCGAAGGTGGAGAGGCTTTCCACGCCGCCGGCATGGGCGAAACGGATGCCGTTAAGATCGAAACCGATAACGGCGCCGCCCGGCTCGTTACCCGCCCATTGCGAGACGAAGCTCTGCGAAAGGGTTGAAGCGGCGTTCCAGTCGAATTGCTGTGGCATAGCTCGGTCTCGCGTCTTTGTGGTCTTTGCAGAAAGCCTCGACATCGCGGCTCGTTTCTTCTCCCCGCCGGGGAGAAGGTGGCCCGAAGGGTCGGATGAGGGGGGGCAACGCCAGCGATATGCGGAGCGCTTGCCCCCTCATCCCGCTGCCGCGGACTTCTCCCCGGCGGGGAGAAGAAGCGAGCCGCACCCGCCCGATTTATTTGCGACGTAGGCTCAGGCCGGTTCTTCCAGCCGGATGCTCAAACTGCGCAGTTCTTCCGTATGCGGATGTGTCGTGCGGCCCTCACGCAGATCACCCGCACTCAGTTGCTCCACCATGTCCCCGTTCAGCATCACGCCAACCTGCGGGCACAGATGCGCGATAACAGCCAGATTGTGGCTGACGAGAATATAGGTGAGGTTGCGCGCCGCGCGCAGGTCCTGCAACAGGTTCAGGATTTCCGCCTGCACCGAAACATCAAGCGCCGAAGTCGGCTCATCGAGCAGCAGCACCTCAGGGTCGGCGATCAGCGCACGGGCAATCGCCACGCGCTGGCGCTGGCCGCCGGAGAGCTGGTGCGGAAAGCGGAAACGCACCGCCTGCGGCAGCGCCACATCCGACAAGGCCTGCTGGATGCGTTTTTCGATATTGTCCATGCCATGCACCAGCGGCAATTCGCTGAGAATACGGTCGATGGTCTGGCGTGGATGCAGCGAACCATAAGGATCCTGAAACACCATCTGCACCTGCCGGAAGAAGTCCGGCGTGCGCTTCAGCGGCGCGTCCTTGCCGGCAAAGGCGATGCGGCCTTCCCAGCTTTCATTGAGGCCCGCCATGGCGCGCAGAATGGTGGATTTGCCCGAACCGCTTTCACCGACGATGCCGAAGCTGCCACCCTTTTCCACTGAAAAGGAGACGCCCTTCACCACTTCGCGGTCGCCGAACTTGATACGGAGGTTTTCGACGTCGATCATTGGCTGGACCACGCTGCATCACGGTTGAGAACGGGAAGACGCTCGCGCGGATGCGTCAGCGAGGGAATGCAGTTCAGAAGTCCCTTTGTGTAGGGATGTTCGGCTTTCAGGAGTTCGGACGCCTTCAGCTCCTCCATCACCCGGCCGGAATACATGACAGCCACGCGGTCGCAGAAATGCGAAACGAGCGGCAGGTCGTGGCTGATGAGAATGAGGCCCATGCCGCGTTCCGACACCAGCTCCTCGATCAGCCGCAGGATTTCCGCCTGCACCGTGGCGTCGAGCGCGCTGGTCGGCTCGTCGGCGATCAGCAATTCTGGATCGGGCGCCAGCATCATGGCGACCATCACGCGTTGGCCCATGCCGCCGGAAACCTCATGCGCATAGGACGAGGCAACCTGACGCGGATTGCGGATCTTCACCTGATCGAGCAGCGCAATCGCCGCTTCCATGGCTGCCCGCTTACTGCCGCCCTTGTGAGCGCGCCAGGCTTCCGCGATCTGTGCACCCATGGTCTTGACCGGATTCAGCGAATATTTCGGATCCTGAAGGATGAAACCAGCCCGTTTTCCCCGGATCTGGCGCATCTGCTTTTCACTGGCGGAGAGCACGTCGATACCGTCGAAAGCGAGCTTGTCGGCCCGGATATCGGCATTGGAGGGCAGAAGCTTCATCAGCGCCCGCGCCGTCAGGCTCTTGCCGGAACCGGATTCGCCGACAATGCCGAGTTTTTCGGTGCCGAGCTTCATGGACACACCACGCACCGCCTCGAAACGGCTGGTGCGGGTCTGGAAGGCGATCTTCAGATTGTCGATTTCGACCAGCATGGCTCAATGTCCCTTCGGGTCGAGAACGTCACGCAGGCCATCACCAAGGAAGTTGAAGGCGAGCGAAACGAGGAAGATGGCGATGCCGGGGATGGTGGCGACCCACCATTGTTCGAAGATGAAGCGCTTGGCAGTGGCAATCATCGCACCCCATTCCGGCGAAGGCGGCTGCGCACCCATGCCGAGGAAGCCGAGGCTGGCGGCGGTGATGATGATCGAGCTCATGTCGAGCGTGATGCGCACGATAAGGCTTGGCACGCAGAGCGGCGCAATATGCCGGGCAATGATGCGCCAGGCGGAAGCGCCGGTCAGCCGGTAGGCAGCGACGAAGTCGCTGCCGCGCACCGTCATGGTTTCGGCGCGCGCAAGCCGCGCATAGGGCGGCCATGCGGTAAGCGCGATGGCGAGAATGGCGCTTTCGACGCCGGGCTTCAGCGCCGCAACAAAGGCCAGCGCCAGAATGAGGCGCGGAAAAGCCAGAAACACATCCGTGACCCGCATCAGCACCGTATCGACGATGCCGCCGAAATAACCGGCGATGCAGCCGATGGCGAGCCCGATGGGTGCGACGAGAACGACGACGGCAATGACCATGCCAAGGGTGACACGGCCGCCATAGAGAATGCGCGAAAGAATGTCGCGACCCAGCTCATCCGTGCCGAACCAGTGTTCGGCGCTTGGGAATGCCAGGCGATTGCCGAGATTCTGCGTCGCCGGATCATAGGGCGCGAGCAGCGGCGCCAGAAGCGACAGGGCGATGAAGAGGACGATGATGGTCAGACCGATCACCGCCAGCGGATTGGACTTGAGGTTGAGCCAGATGCGATACCGGTTTCCCCAGGCAGCCTGTGTGCGGGAATGCGGCGTCTCGTCCAGAGCCCAGTTTCTAAAATTAGCTAACATCATCGAACGCGAGGATCCATAACTCTGTAAAGCACGTCTGCGAGCAGGTTGAGGGCGACATAGATGAAGCCGATCAACAGGGTTGCTCCGACGACCGGGTTCATGTCCGCGTTCATGAGCGAGACGGTGAGGTATTGACCAAGGCCCGGCCAGCTGAAGACGGTTTCCGTCACCACCGCACCTTCGAGAAGGCCGGCATAGGTAAGCGCGATAACCGTAACGAGCTGCACGGCGACCGTCGGGAAGGCGTGTCCCCAGATCACGGTCATGGCCGACAGCCCCTTGGCGCGGGCGGTGATGACATACTCGCCCTTCAGCGCATCGATCATGAAAGCGCGCGTCATGCGGGTGATATAAGCCATGCTGAAATAGGCGAGAATGCAGACCGGCTGCACCATATGGGCAATCGCGTCGTAGAAGGCATCCCAGTCGCCGGCAAGCAGCGTATCGACCGTCATCAGGCCAGTGACCTGCGTGATCATGCCGTCATAGATGATGTCCTGCCTACCCGGCCCGGGTGCGACGCCAAGCGTGGCATAAAAGACCAGCAGCGAAATCAGCGCCAGCATGAAGACCGGCACGGAATGCCCAGCAAGGCAGACGACGCGGATCACCTGATCCGTCAGCTTACCCTGCTTCACGGCGGCCCAGACGCCGAGCGGAATGCCGATCAGCGCGGCGAGGAGAAGGGCTGCGGTGGCAAGTTCGAAAGTAGCGGGGAAAACGCGCTTGATATCGATCCAGACCGGATTGCGGGTCAGGATCGAATTGCCGAAATCGCCATGCAGAACCTGCGAGACGTAATGGAAGAACTGCACGACCAGCGGCTGGTCGAGACCCATTTCGGCCCGCACCCGCACGATGACGTCTTCAGGCGCGTTGTCGCCCACCGCAGCGATGACGGGATCGACGGGCATGACACGCCCGATCATGAAGGTGATGACCATCAAACCGAACAGCGTCAGGATGACGCTGCTCAGTACCGACGATAAGCTTTTGACGCGCTTGTTCAATGTCACGCTTTCTTCGCATCGTGGTAGGAATTGCCCTCGGAGAGAACGCCGAGTTCAAAGCCGGAAACGCCCTTACGGAAAGCGGCGGTCTTCGTGGTCTGGAACATGAACACGAACGGGCTGTTTTCCATGGATTCGCGCTGCAGGGCTTCATAAAGCTCCACGCGCTTTGCCGGGTCCTGCTCGTCGCGAGCAGCTTCCGCCTTGGCAGCAAAGTCGTCGTTCTTGAAACGCGAACGCCACAGGAAAGGCTTCGACTTGGCGTCGTCGCCATTATCCTTGTTGATGTTGAAGACATCGGCGTTGGAATGCGGGTCAAAATAATCCGTACCCCATGCGGAAAGCGCCATCTGGTGTTCGCGGGCACGCATCTTGGTCAGAACCTGACGGTTTTCAGCCGATTGCAGACGCACCTTGATGCCGATATCAGCAAGGTTGGCCTGAATGGCCTGCGCCAGATCCGGGTAAGGCTGGGCGGAATAGTGGTCCATGCTGATCTCGAAACCGTCGGCAAGGCCGGCCTCGGCCATCAGCGCCTTGGCCTTTTCGACATCACGCTGATAGGGCGTGTCGTTGACAGCACCGGGGAAACCTTCCGGCTCGAAGCTCTGGTGAACCTTGTGGGTCAGCGGCACGAGGTTTTCCTGCATGCCCTTATAGTCCAGCGCCCACTTGATCGCCTGCCAGACCTGCGGCTTGGCAAGGTTCTCATTGCCCTGATTGAGCGAGATCAGCACCAGCGAGGCGATGGACTTGCGCTCCAGCTCGATATTGGCATCGTCCTTGACGGTGCGCAGTTGCTCCGAAGTCAGGTCGCGGGCAATGTCGATATCGCCCTTCTGCAGCATCAGAAGCTGGGAAGACGGATCGGTAACGTGGCGCAGTACGATGCGCTTGATATTGCCCTTATAGGGGCCATTCGGGTTGACGGTGAGCGCGACGCTTTCGCTCGGCTTCCAGGCCTGAAGCATGAAATCGCCGGAACCGGCGCTGTTCTTCTGCAGCCAGC
The DNA here is from genome assembly GCF_048298475.1 of Agrobacterium sp. El2ro-1b. Classification (NCBI taxonomy): domain Bacteria; kingdom Pseudomonadati; phylum Pseudomonadota; class Alphaproteobacteria; order Hyphomicrobiales; family Rhizobiaceae; genus Agrobacterium; species Agrobacterium sp. El2ro-1b. The sequence goes on from NZ_CP103458.1 coordinate 2,223,217, forward strand.
CATTGCCGAGGTCTTCGCCGGCAGCATTGGCGAGAACAGCCTTCTTTTCAACGATGGCGCCGATATTGGCGGAAAGGCAATAAAGCAGGAAGGAGATGGCGGTCGGCTTTGCCGTCGTCAGCTTCACCGTCTTGTCGTCGGCGGCAACGATGGTCGTCTCGGCATTGTCAGGCGTGAAGCCGAACTGGCTGATGATAAAGGCCGGGCTCTTGTTCATCTTGATGGCGCGCTGCAGCGAGAAGGCGACATCTTCTGCGGTCACTTTCGCACCGCTGGAGAAGGTCGCTTCGTCACCGATCACGAAGGTGAAAACCTTGCTATCCGCATCGGCTTCCCAGGATTTCGCGATAACCGGATCAACCTTGGTGGAATCCTCGCGGTTGGCGCGCACCAGCTTCTGGTACATGTTGGAGATGATTTCACCGCCCACGGCCTCGAAACCTTCATGCGGGTCAAGGCTCGTCATATTGTCCAGCTGCTGGGCAACGACCAGAATATCCTTGGGCGTCGCGGCAAAGGCCGGAATGCGCGCATAGGACAGGAACGGAACGGCAGCGCCGGCAATCAACAGGTTGCGTCTTGAAATCATCGAAAATCCCCTTTCGGACCTTATTTTTCAGAAACGGTGTGGGTTTGCCCCAATCCAGTCATTTTTTTTATGTTTTCCCGCGATTAACACGAGCAAACGAGGCCCGACCAATTCCAAATTTGGCAGAGCCTATGCACGGATTGCATTTGCTCCCGCCTTGACCTTTCCTCTACCAATTCCCAAAAGTCTGAATAGACGCGCGTCCGCGCCCTCCCCCTATCCGAAGGTGAATGACCATGACCGATCAAAAACCCGTACCCGTCTTCGACGGCCACAACGACGTGCTTCTGCGGTTATGGCGTTCCGGCAATACCTCCCCTGAAACGCTTCTGATCGAGGGCGATACGGTTGGCCATATCGACTTGCCGCGTGCCAGAAAGGGCGGCCTCGCCGGCGGCCTCTGCGCCATCTACGTGCCCTCGCCCAGCATGGAAAAGGACGCAAACGGTGATTTCTCGACACCGACCGAAGCCGACGCTCTGAAGGCGACGCTTGGCATGGCGGCCCTGCTGTTCCGCGCCGAGAAACAATCCAATGGCGCACTCAAGGTCTGCCGCACCGCCGCCGATATCCGCAGCGCCATGGCAGAAGGCACCTTCGCCTCCGTCTTCCATATCGAGGGCGCGGAAGCGATCGGCGCCGATCTGGATGCGCTGCACGTTCTGCACGAGGCGGGTCTGCGCACGCTCGGCCCGGTGTGGAGCCGCCCGAACATCTTCGCTTACGGCGTTCCCTTCCGTTTCCCCTCGACGCCGGATATCGGCCCGGGCCTGACCGATACCGGCAAAAGGCTGGTAAAAACCTGTAATGAGCTGAAGATCATGGTTGATCTCTCGCACATGAACGAACAGGGTTTTTGGGATATCGCCAAGATCTCAGACGCGCCGCTGGTGGCGTCCCATTCCAACGCCTACGCGCTGTGCAATCACAGCCGTAACCTCACGGACCGCCAGCTGGACGCCATCCGCGACACGGGTGGTCTTGCCGGCATCAATTTCGGCGTTTTGTTCCTGCGCCAGGACGGCGTGAAGAACCCGGATACCGATCTTGGCGAACTGGTCCGCCATGTGGATTACATCGTCAATCGCATCGGCATCGACCACGTCGCGCTCGGTTCGGATTTCGACGGCACCACCATTCCCGCCGCCATGAAGGATGCGGGCGACCTGCAATTGCTGGTCGAAGCCCTGCGCAAGGGCGGTTATGACAACGAGGCGCTCGCCAAGATCTGCCACGGCAATTGGGTCCGCGTTCTGGAAAAGACCTGGGGCGCTTAAAGGCACGTCGGCTCAGCACTCCGGCGCACAGCGCCGGAGTCTCAAGCGGCGAGGTCTCAGACCTTGGCCGCTTTTTTCTTGCCCGTGGCACGGAACGCGAAAAGTCCGGCAATAAGACCGATCAGCGCCCATTTCATCGGCAGAACGTCCGCTGTCTCGCTGCGGATCGGCCGCACCGTCACGGTGCCCGGACGGGATTCATAGCCCGTCTGACCTTTCGCCTGCGCCTCGGCTATCTGTTGTGGCGAAACCACCCACTCGGCCCCACGCATCTTGTCGAACGTCATATAGCCGCCGCCAGCCACGAGGGCGACGACGAGCGCAATCACTATTCTAGTCGGCATATTCATCTGCGTCTCCTTCATCGAAAGGAGCGTGTAGTTGCATTAAATGCCACCACCAAGCAACCACCGCGTTTAATTTATTCCTGTTTTAGCGAGCGGCGAAGGCTCCACATTTTCAAGTTGCATTCAGTCTGTTAAATTTGCCAAAATCTGGCGACAATCTGCACAAACTTCACATCGACACGTCATGCATTTCTGCTAAGCAAATTTCCTCAACCGAAACGAATTAGCGACACAATCCTGTGGTTCGCCAACCAACGGGACTGGCGCTGGAAAAAGTAATGGCAGACAAGAGCGAAATTATAGAGACGGATATTATCGAATCCCCGGTTGAAAGCTTTTTTGCCAGAAACCGGCCCTATCTGACGGCCATTGCCATCACGCTCATCTTCGTGATGATGACGTTTGCGATTTACCGTCTCACGTCGGAAGTACGATATGACGATGTGATCACCGCTCTTCTTGGTACATCGTTTTCCGCTGTACTGCTCGCCATCGTCTTTACGGCGCTGAGCTTTCTGGCGCTGATCTTTTACGACGCGAATGCCATCGAATATGTCGGCAAGAAAGTCCGGTTTCCGTCGATGGCGGCCACGGCCTTCGCGGCCTATGCCATCGGCAATACGGCCGGCTTCGGTCCGCTGAGCGGCGGCGCCCTCCGTTTCCGCGCCTATTCCCGGCTCGGTCTTTCGCCGGGTGATATCGCCCGTGTCATCGCTTTCGTCACCCTGTCGTTCGGCCTCGGGCTTCTCTCCGTCAGCGCCATCTCCACCTTCATCGTCGCACCGCGCATCGCCTCGATCATCAATGTCGATCCGCTCGTTCTGCGGGTCGTTTCACTTGCCATCATCGCTGTTCTGGTGACGACGGCCTATATCGGGCGCAATGGCAAGGTCATCAAGCTTGGAAAGTGGCGGCTGCGGCTGCCTGACAGCCGCACCTCGTCGCAGCAGTTTCTGGTCTCCGCCTTCGATATTGCCGCTTCCGCATCCGTACTCTACGTCCTCCTGCCCGAAACACATCTCGGCTTCCCGACATTTTTTGCCATCTATGCCACGGCCGTCGGCCTCGGCGTGCTCAGCCATGTCCCCGCAGGCCTCGGCGTCTTTGAAACCGTCATGGTCGCGGGTCTCGGCAACGCCATCAGCGTCGATCAGCTGCTTGGTAGCCTCGTTCTTTATCGCGTCATCTACCACGTCCTGCCGCTAGTGGTCGCCATTCTGGTGATGATCGTTTCCGAAACGAAGCAGTTCGCGGCCAAGCCGGTGGTTTCCGATATCAGCCAGCTTGCCGTCAAGCTCGCGCCGCCGCTGCTCTCCACCTTCGCGATCATTCTCGGCACCATGCTGATTTTCTCGAGCGTGACGCCGACACCCGATAGCAACCTCGATTTCCTCTCGAATTTCGTGCCGTTGCCGATCATCGAAGCCGCACATTTTCTGACCAGCATTCTCGGCCTCGGCCTCGTCGTCGCCTCGCGCGGCCTTGGCCAAAGACTGGACGGCGCCTGGTGGATCGCCCTCATTGCAGCTTCCCTCGCGCTTATCCTTTCCATCCTCAAGGCCATCGCGGTGTTCGAGGCGGTGTTCCTCGGCATCTTCATCGCGGCACTTGCCCTGAATATGCGCAGCTTCAACCGGCACGCCTCGCTGGTCAAACAGGCGCTGGGACCAAGCTGGCTGGCGGCAATGGCCGTCATCATTGCCGGCGCGGCAACGATCCTCCTCTTCGTCTATCGTGATACCGATTACAGCCACGCATTGTGGTGGGAATTCGAGTTCTCCGAAGAAGCCCCCCGCGGGCTGCGCGCCCTGCTTGGTCTGGTGCTCGCTTCCTCGACCATCGCAATTTTCAGCCTGATGCGGCCGGTTACCTTCAAGCCGGACTCCATCCAGCCCGAGGACGTGGAACGCGCCACCGACATCGTCATGCGACAGGATTCGGCCGACGCCAATCTGGTACGCATGGGCGACAAGCATGTGATGTTCTCCGAAAGCGGCAATGCCTTCATCATGTACGGTATCCAGGGCCGCTCATGGATCGCCTTTGCCGACCCCGTCGGCGACGAGGAGGATTTTCCTGACCTCGTCTGGCAGTTCGTCGAATCTGCCCGCGGAGCTGGCGCTCGTGCGGCCTTCTATCAAATATCGCCTTCGCTTCTTTCCCATTGCGCCGATGCGGGCCTGCGCGCCTTCAAACTTGGGGAACTCGCCCTTGTCGATCTCACCACGTTCGAACTGAAGGGCGGCAAACTGGCGACGCTTCGCCAGTCTCTGAGCCGTGGTGCACGCGACGGGCTGAGCTTCGAATTGGTTGAAAAGGCCGATGTACCAACCGTTCTCGATGATCTGAAGCAGGTATCGGACGGTTGGCTTGAACATCACAATACACGCGAGAAACGTTTCTCGCTCGGCGCTTTCGAATCCGGTTACATCCTGTCGCAGCCGGTCGCGGTCTTACGCAAGGACGGCAAGATCACTGCTTTCGCCAATCTCATGGTGACGGACACCAAAAAGGAAGCGACCATCGATCTCATGCGGTTTGCGCCCGACGCGCCTCGCGGCGCGATGGATTTCCTCTTCGTCAGCATCATGCAGCATCTCAAGGAAACGGGCTACCAGAGCTTCAATCTGGGCATGGCGCCCATGTCCGGCATGTCGAAGCGTGATGCCGCACCTGTCTGGGACCGCATCGGCAGCACGCTGTTCGAGCATGGCGAACGTTTCTACAACTTCAAGGGACTTCGCGCCTTCAAGGCAAAATTCCATCCGAAATGGGAACCGCGTTACCTTGCCGTGCAGAACGGCGCAGACGCCGCTCTGGCACTGATGGATGCGACGGTTCTGATCAGCGGCGGTGTCAGAGGAGTGATCGGAAAATGATGAAACGCAATCTGATAGGGGCATTCATTGCCGCGTCGACGTTACTCTCCTCGTCTGTCGCCTTTTCCCAGGATAAGCCGGCTTATGAAACCGGCATGATCCCGGCCGACCATATCATGGTGCCCGATGGCGATATCCAGGCCAGCATCTTCCTGATTTCGGATGCCAATGGCTGGACGGATGCCGACGAGACCCGCGCCAAGGCGCTCGTCGAAAAAGGCGCCGCCGTCGTCGGAATCGACTTCAAGGAATATCTAAAGGCACTCGAAGCTGATGACGACGAGTGCATCTACATGATCTCGGATATCGAGTCGCTGTCGCAGCAGATCCAGCGCACCGCCGGCACCGGCAGCTACCGCCTGCCGATCGTGACCGGCATCGGAAAGGGCGGCACGCTTGCGCTTGCCATGATCGCGCAAAGCCCCGTTTCCACCGTCCGCGAGGCAGTGGCGGTGGACCCGAAGGCGGGCCTGCCGCTGGAAAAGATTCTCTGCACCCCGGCAACCAAGGACAAGGTGGATGGTGAAACCGTCTATGGCCTGACCGACGGCGCCCTACCGGCACCGGTCAGCGTGATCTTCACCCCTGACGCCGACCAGAAGGGCCGCGATCACGTCAACGCGCTGGTAAAACTGCATTCCGACATCGAGGTGACCGACGTTACCGAAAAGGCGGACGAGGTGCTGACCCAGACCCTTTCCGACAAGGTCGATGCAGCCGGAGACAGCGACAACCCGCTTGGACTGCCGATCACGGTTCTGGAGGCAAAACCTGTGATGGACACCATGGCGGTGATCTATTCCGGTGACGGCGGCTGGCGCGACCTGGACGAGGAAGTCGGCAGCGCCCTTCAGAAGCAGGGTGTGCCGGTCATCGGCGTCGATGCCCTGCGGTATTTCTGGAAGGAAAAGGATCCGAAAGAAGTTGCAGGCGATCTCGCCCGCATCATCGACACCTATCGCAAGGAATGGAAGGTCAAGAATGTCGTCCTGATCGGTTATTCCTTCGGTGCCGATATCATTCCCGCCACCTACAATCTCCTGCCCGACCGGGTGAAATCTTCCGTTGCCCAGCTTTCGCTGCTCGGCCTTTCCAATGAAGTGGATTTCGAAATCTCCGTTCAGGGATGGCTAGGCGTGGCCGGTGAAGGCAAGGGCGGCAAGACCGTCGATGACATCGCCAAGATCGACCCCAAGCTGGTGCAATGCGTTTATGGCACCGAGGAGGAGGATGAAGACCCCTGCCCCGGCCTCAAGGCAAAGGGTGTCGAAACCATCGGCATCGAAGGCGGTCACCATTTCGACGAGGATTACGAGGCACTTGCCAAACGCATCGTCACCTCGCTGAAAACCAGGCTGGCGAAATAAACCGCCACAACCCGCGTGGCAGTCAGCATATTACTGCCTGTACCTGTAGTTCCCGCTGGCAGTGAAGCTTGCGGAATCGATCAAACTATTATTCAAAAGAAACCGGCCTGCGGCGAATGTTCACCACATTCCCGCAACCGTTCTGTCGTTGATCGCCAACCATGGATTTTATATTTCCGGACCGGTTCAGGGAGCCGCCGCATGCTCGCCGCAAAACGAAAAACAAAAACACCGGTCCTCGTGGAACGCATCGATCAATTCGTCAGCCAGGTCAAAGCGGCGATGAAAAGCGACGACGCTTCGCGCAACAGGAAAATCCGCGATCTGTGGGATGCCGAAGTCCGCTATCATTTCGACAATGGCCGCACGGAAAAGACGCTCGAACTTTACATCATGAAATATCGCAATGCGCTGAAGGCCGAATTCGGCCCGAAGAGCACCCCGCTTGCCATCTGCAACATGAAGAAGCTGCGCGAGCGGCTGAACACCTATATTGCCCGGGGCGATTATCCGAAGACAGGCGTGGCGACATCGATTGTCGAAAAAATCGAGCGGGCGGAGTTCAACACCGCCGGCCGCAAACCGACGGTTCTCCTTCGCATTGCCGATTTCATTGCCGCGATGAACGGCATGAGCACGAAGCAGGACATGCAGGCCCTGTGGGACGCCGAAATCGCCATCATGAACGGCCGCGCCCAGACGACGATCATTTCCTACATCACCAAATATAGGAACGCCATCCGCGAAGCCTTCGGTGACGACCATCCGATGCTGAAGATCGCTACCGGCGATGCCGCGATGTATGACGAGGCCCGCCGGGTGAAGATGGAGAAGATCGCCAACAAGCATGGCGCGCTCATCACATTCGAGAACTACCGGCAGGTTCTGAAAATCTGCGAGAATTGTCTCAAGTCCAGCGATCCCCTGATGATCGGCATCGGCCTCATCGGCATGACGGGCCGCCGACCCTATGAGGTCTTCACCCAGGCGGAATTTTCACCTGCCCCCTATGGCAAGGGAGTTTCCAAATGGAGCATCCTGTTCAACGGCCAGGCCAAGACGAAACAGGGCGAGGGCACGAAATTCGGGATTACCTATGAAATTCCTGTCCTGACGCGCTCCGAAACCGTGCTGGCTGCCTATAAGCGCCTGCGCGAAAGCGGACAGGGAAAATTATGGCATGGCATGTCGATCGACGATTTTTCCTCGGAAACCCGCCTGCTGTTGCGCGACACGGTTTTTAACCTGTTCGAGGATGTCTGGCCGAAGGAAGAGCTTCCCAAGCCCTATGGCCTCAGACATCTCTATGCCGAAGTGGCCTATCACAATTTCGCGCCGCCGCATGTCACCAAGAACAGCTATTTCGCCGCCATTCTCGGCCACAACAATAACGACCTCGAAACGTCGCTGTCCTATATGACCTATACGCTGCCGGAAGACCGCGACAATGCGCTGACGCGCCTGAAGCGGACCAATGAGCGGACATTGCAGCAAATGGCGACGATCGCGCCTGTGTCCCGCAGGGGATGATGCGCTAGAGCATTTCCAGCAAAAATGTGCTCGGTCTCACATCCGGAAATGCGCAAAAACAAAGTTATGGCAACGGAAGAACCGGTGTTTACCGGAATTGCTCTACAGCCCGTCCGGTTTAGACGGAAATGCTTTAGCCGCGACCCTTACGAGACAATGGCCATCAAATCTGTCCGGTAAGGCTTGGGTTGGGGATTAGCCATGCCCGCCTCCCACCCGGCTCCACATCTCGCTTAACCTGTCAAAAGGCCCGCGCGGGTAAATATACTAAAATATAAATATATAATTTATTAATATAAAAATTATTATAAAAGTAATAATTCGAGAAATACAGCCGCGCACAAGTTAAATTTAGGATAGTATAGGTATTTATACATACAGCATGAATTCTATCGGAGGCGCATGTGCTGCCGGCCTATACGACTTACGCCCTTTACAATCGCAATATGGAATCGTCGCTGAAACGCGTCGCGAATGATCCGATCATATCGCGCGACGCCAAATATTACGCCGACAATATCGGCAAGGTAAAAAGCCTTGACGCGTTTCTAAAAGACTACAAGCTCTATTCCTACGCCATGAAAGCCCATGGCCTGGAAGAGATGACCTATGCAACCGCCTTCATGAAGAAGGTGCTGGAAAGCAATCTCAAGGATCCGAACAGTTTCGTTAACAAGCTGAAAGACACGCGCTACCGCGACTTCGCGGCAGCGTTTGATTTCGGTACGATCAAGACTGAAAAAACGGTTCAGACCAAGTCTCAACAGGACCGGTTGGTTACCGCCTATCATGACACAGACAAGCAACGGAACGAAGAACAGAAGGAAGAAACGCGTTATTACAACATTGTCATCGATAAGGTTGGTCAGGTGGATGACATTTTCAAAAATACGCGGCTGCGGAATTATATTTTCAAATCCTTCGGCATCGATCCCCAAACTTTCGACTACAAAAATCTGAAAGGTGTTCTAACCAGCGATATCAGTAAGGCCGACAGCTACGTCAACAGCACCTATAAACCGCTGCTCGAAGAGTGGCAGGCCAAAATTGCCGATCTGCGCGACCAGCGTACAAAAATCCCTTCGACCGACAAAACATCTCTCGAAAAAAACGATTATCTGATCAACCAGTATAACAAGCGTATCAATGGGGCCGCCAAGTTGTTCGAGCTGGCGGCAACGTTTAATTTCCGCGCCGACGGCCTTGTGAATGACGGCACGAAAGCGCAGACGGCTGTTCAGAAGCGGCTGACCAATGAAAACTATGTTCTGGCAAATCCCCGCGTCACGCAGACCGGCGCGATTCTAAACCGCGATTTTTTTGTCCAGGCGATGAAAGACGTCACGGATGCCGGACAGCTGACCGCCAATTCACGTCTGCGAACAATGTTGATCGTCGCCTTCAATCTTGAGGACAACAGCGGTACCGATCAGAAAATCCAGTGGGCTCTTGGGGAAAACCCCGCAGACCCACAGAGCGGACTTTATCGGGAAAAGGACAAAGGCTTCATCGATCTGGCGAAGGCCTTTAATTTTGGCACGGATGGCAAGGTCGCGGCCGGAAAAGCGGTCCAGAGCGATGGTCAGCTCAGCACGATGATGAACCTCTACTTCAGCCGATACGACGACAAGCAGGAGGCAGCGGATGAAAAGACAATCAAGGATTACAGGCGCTACATCGGCCTCACTAAAAACCTTGATGACTTTCTGTCGGCGGCACCGGCAGCGGTTACCATTCGCAACTTCGCGCTGAAGGCGTTCAACATCGGCGCTGAGGAAAGCTCCACGTTCAAGTTGAAAAAGGTCTTCACCAGTGACCTGTCGAACCCCAAAAGCTATGTGTACACCCTGAAGGACGATCGCTTTCTGCGGCTTGCCAAGGCTTTCAATTTTGACGCAGACGGCAAGATCGGCTCGCCGCGTTTCGCACAGGCGGAGAACGAAATAGCCCGTATCTCGCGAAATTATCTGAAAGAAGTCACCCGGTGGGACAAGGATAAAAAGATCAGGGAGAAGGGAGAGAAGGAAGTCGGTTATTATCGCGAGAAAATGGGGACTTTGGAGACAGCCGATCAATTGCTCGCTGACCGGCGCCTGCTGGACTTCATGCTGGTTGCCGAGCGTATCGATCCGAAATCCATCACGACCGACTACCTGAAGAAGATTTTCAAATCCGACCTCAAGGATCCCAAAAGCTTCGCCAATACGGAAAAAGACCCTCGTTTTCGCGCTCTTGCCGGCTCCTTCAACTTCGATGGCAAGGGAAATATCAGCGCAACAGCCCGTCAGCCCATCCAGAACAATCGTAGCCTCATGGAAACGCGGGACAAATATGTTCGACAGAAACTGGAGGAGCGGGCCGGAGAAGAAAATTCCGGTGTTCGGCTCGCGCTTTATTTCAAGCGGATGGCCGGCGGCATTTCCAGCGCTTATGACATATTGGCAGACAAGGCGCTGTCCGAAGTGACCCGCACAGCTCTTGGAATTCCCGCAGAAACGGCAAATGCCAAGGTTGATGCGCAGGCGAAGATGATCGAGAAAAGGCTGAAGATAAAGGATCTGCAGGATCCGAAAAAAGTCGAGAAACTGGTCAATCGTTTTCTCATGACATTCGAAGCGAATAATTCCGGTTCCGAGCCGCGCATCGCTCTGTTCCGGCAGGGAAGCGCATCCATCAGTGGCAACACACTGGCCACTCTGGCGCAGCTACGCAGCGGACGCAGGGGCTGACGGATTGCCTTTCTGAGGCGCATGTCCTGCAGCATCAGGTTTGCGATGGCCGCAGGTTTCCGATCCTGCGGCCATCGCCTGTTCTCAAACCCGTGCGTCGCCCGATGTGCGGTAAAGCAGGGTCAACACTGTGAGCATCAGCCCAACCAACGCGACCGAGCCGAAAATGTAGAAATTCCACTCCGGGGCCAGCCCCCTTTGCAGCACCAGGCCGCCGATCATCGGTCCGGCAATGCCGCCAAGCCGCCCGACCGCCAGCGAAAAGCCGAGACCCGTGCCGCGAATATGGACGGGATAAAGCCGTCCTACCAGGACATTGGCGAGAATCTGAGTTCCGATCGTGCCGGCACCCGCAAGCGCCACGAACACATAAAGAAGCGGACCCTTGTTGACAGTCAGGGCAAAGATCGATGCGGCGCCGACGGCAAACAGGATCGCCACCACCACCTTGACGTTGCCCTTATCCGCAAAGCGTCCACCGATGAGGATACCGACGGCCGCACCGACATTGAGCATGACGGAAAAGCTGAGCGCCGAACTAATGTCATAACCCATCTTGTTCATGATGGTGGGCAACCAGTTGACCATGCCGAAGGTGAGCAGCAGCGAGCAGAAGTGAATGCCCCAGGCATTCAGCGTCGAAGCCAACCGGCCTTCCGAAAACAATGCGCCGACGCCACCCTTCTGCATTTTTGCAGAGGGTACGATGCGTTGCAGGCCATAGCTGTCGCAAATGCCGTCAGCCTCCGCCTGCCGGCCCTTGCTCGCCAGCCACTCCGGCGATTCCGGCAGGAACCGCATGAAGATTGGCAGCAGAATGAGCGGCAGGCCGCCGATCAGCATCAATGGCCGCCAGCCATAACTCTCCAGAAGCAGCATGCCCAGGATGCCGGAAATGATGCCGCCGATGAGATAACCGAGGAAGGACAGGGAATTAGCCTGCGCTCTGCGCTGCGGCGGCGAAAACTCCAGCACCAGCGCAGTAACCGTCGGCAACAGCGCGCCAAGGCCGAGGCCGGCAAAAAAGCGGGTGATTTCGAAGGCGAGAAAGTTCGGCGTCATGGCCGAGGCGATCATCATCGCTGAAAACCCGGCAAGGCTTAAGAGAACCACCTTCCGGCGGCCGATCCGGTCGGCCATGGTGCCGGCAAACAGCGCGCCGAGCAGCATGCCCACCAGCGTCAAGGCGGCGGCACGGCCGACCATGGCCGGGTTAAGCGCCCAGGCGCCTTCTTTCAGCAGCGCCGGTGCGACCGCGCCATAAACGACCAGATCGTACCCGTCGAACATGATCATCAGGCCGCATGTCGCGATGACGCCGGCCGGGTTCTTCGTCCGCACTGAAGCGGCGCTCAGATAATTCGTGGACATATTCCTCCCTTTCACGCACGAACGCGCCATCCGGTATGGATCAGCGTCTCCCCGTCCCTGCATTATCCTCCGTGAGCACCCGGCTGGCTCCACCCTGATATGTGCCTTGCTCCTGTCAAGCCACACGTCGCCGATATCACTCACTGTCGATTAAATGTTGCATTTGCAAAAATTGCAAATGAAATATTGATAAATGCCAATCGCCCTGCGATGGCTGAAATCAGCGGGATTCCAGCCCGGAAATCATCGATAACGTCGGCGTCCAGTTCAAAATACGAATGCGATTATAGACCCCGTGAACAACGAAGGGATCGGCGTCACTGAAGGCGATGACGTCCTCAAGAGAATGCGCCTCGGCGATGACGAGCGCTGCGGGCGGACCACCATCACCAGCGCTCATCGGACCGGACACCAGGATACGAAACCCCTCGGGCGTCGCTTCGCCATTGCGCAAATGGGCCTTGTGCGCCTCCAACTGCGCCACCCGCTGCTCCGTCGCATCGGGATCGCTTTCGGCAAACCGCACGTACAGCCGGGATTGATCGCTGCCGCCGTTCATCGGGCAAGCACGAAATCGTGGTTCACGGACCAGAACCAGTCGCCGGCAAAACCCAGTTCCTGCGCCTTCTCTCGATCCTCCACCCGGTCAAAATTCGCCAGCAGGCTTTCCTTCACGCCGAACACCGCGTCAGACCGGATATAGGGGTCGTCGGGATCGAAAATATGGGTGACGAGCGTGGTGAAGCTCTCGGCCGAAACGATGTAGTGCAGATGCGCCGGGCGGTACGGATGCCGCCCCATCGCCCGCAACAGCCGCCCCACCGGGCCGTCATCCGGTATCGGGTAATATTTGGGTTTCGCCGCCCGGAACCAGTATCGCCCGTCCTCGCCGGTAACAAAGACGCCGCGCAGATTGAAATCGGGCTGGATCCCCTTTTGCTGCACGTCATAAAAGCCTTCGTCATTGGCCTGCCAGACATCGATACGCGCGCCGGCAACCGGCGAGCCTTCGGTATCGAGAATACGGCCGGTGACGACCATGTCCTCACCCTTGCCATCGAGACAGATATTGGCGCCCATCAGCATTTCCGGCGCATCGGCGACATGGAAGGGGCCAAGCACGGTAGATTCCGACGCGCCGCTCGGTTTGCGGTGGTTGATGGCATCGACCAGCATTGAAACACCGAGAATATCGGAAAACAGGATCCATTCCTGTCGCCACTCGTTGCAGATCTGGCCAACTTCGGTGAGGAAATGAATGGCCTTCATCCACTCCTCCTCGGTCGGCTCGATTTCCTTCACCGCCTCGTGCAGCTTGCGGGTCACAACCGCCATGATCTCCTTCAGGCGCGGATCGTCACAATCACGCATGCGGGCAATCACGGTTTCCGCGGAACGCTCTTCGACGAAATAGCCGTCGTCACTGGTCATCTTCATATCCATAGTCTCCTCCCATCACGCTGGCCGCGCGCCCTCGAAGGCGCGCTGCAGCAGGTCGCGGATCGCGGTTTTTTCAATCGGCCGCGGGCACCAGTAAGGATTGGCCGTCGCAAGCTCGGCCATGGGGTCGAGATCGTCAGCCCCGACGCCAAGGGCCGCCAGGCTCGAAGGTGCGCCGAGCCGCGCGGCAAAATCGAAAAGTCCCGCCCCAGCCCGGCCGCCAACCAGCGCAGCCAATGGTGCGAGCAGATCCGGCGCGGCCTCTTCCACATAATCGATGGTATGCGGCAGAAGCACCGCATGGGTTTCCGCATGCGGCAGATCGAGACTGCCGCCCAGCGTGTGGCAAAGCTTGTGATGCAACGACATGCCGACCGCACCCAGCACCGTGCCGCAGAGCCATGCGCCATAAAGTGCCGTCTCACGTGCGCCGATATCCTGCGGCGCAGCCCGCACGGCGGGAAGCGCCTCGATCATCGCCCGCAGCCCTTCCACCGCCATCATGCTGGCGATGGGGTTGCGATCCCGCGCATAAAGTGCTTCCGCCGCATGGGCCATGGCGTTGAGCCCGCTCGTCATGCTGATCGATACCGGCAGTCCGAGCGTCAGTTCCGCATCGTAGATCACCACCTCCGGCAGGATCTCCGGCCCGCGCATGGTGGTTTTCACACCATTCTCCGTCTGGCCGAGAATGGGTGTGACTTCCGAGCCGGCATAGGTTGTGGGTATGACGATCTGCGCCGCATCGGTACGCAGCGCAATCGCCTTGCCGAGACCGGTGGTGGAACCGCCGCCCAGAGAGACGACACAATCCGCACCCGCAGCGCGATAGGCCTCAACCGCCGTTGTCGTCACTTCGACCGGTGTATGCATGGCCGCTTCGGAAAAGACGCCCGCCGCGAGTTGACCAAGCCGGGCCGCCAGCGCCTCGGCGTCGCCTTTTTGTTGCGGGGTGGACAACACCAGCGCCCGCGACAGGCCGAGGCGGCGGATTTCCTCCGCCACATCAGCCGAACTGCCCGCCGAAAAGACGATGCGGGCAGGCGCAGCCATATAGACGAAAGGCTGCATGGTTCAGCGCCCGTCAAGCTTGAACAGGCGGCGCGCATTGGTGCGGCCGATCTTCACCCGGTCGGCCTCGGCAATGCTCGTCGCATGGAACCAGTCGGAAGCGTGGTCGATATTTTCGAAGGGCCAGTCGGTGGAGAACAGGATGCGATCCGCACCGATTTCCAGAATGGCATCGATCAACGTCTGCGTGCGGAAATTGCCCGAGGTGGTGATGTGGAAGTTTTCGTTAAAATAATCCACGAAACGGCGCTTGGCCGGATAACGCGGCGGCAGCTTCACCCAGGCATTGCGATGGTCGATACGCCACATCATGTAGGGCAGCCCCTCGCCCATATGGCCGAGAATGATGTTGAGGCGCGGATGCTCATCGAACAGGCCCGACGCCATGAGGCGCAGCGCATGGACAGCCGTTTCCTGCGCAAAGGCCCAGGTCGGGCCGAGCAGCCAGGGATGGCCGTCATAGATGCGGGAATCCTGCGGCAGCGGGTTGCGCGGATGCAGGTAGAACGGCACGTCGAGCTTTTCGACCTCACCCCAGAAGGGACGATATTGCGGCAGGTCGTAATAAAGCGGGGTCTGGCCGTCGCCCTCCTGGCTGAAACCGTTGACGAGCGCGCCGACGAAACCGAGATCTTTGACGCAGCGCTGCAATTCCTGCGTCGCCGCATCCGGATCCTGCAAAGGCACGGCGGCGAAGGCAAGAAAACGATCCGCCCGCTTGGCGCATTCTTCGGCCAGCGCGTCATTGGCGCGCCGCGCGATCTCAATCGCCTTGGTCTTGTCGGGAATGGCCTGCACCGCGGGGGCATTCAGCGACAGGATCATGGTCTCGATGCCATGCGCATCCATCAGCTTCAGGCGCGTATCCTGAATGTCGAGCAGGCGGTGCTGCAGTTCCGTCCAGTAATCGCCGGGCACGAAACCGGCCGAATCCTGCAGTGTTTCCGGGATTGCGAAATGCTCCTCGAGAGCGACCTTGCCTTGCATGTAGTTTCCTCCAAATTTCGCTGTTAGTTTGCCGCCTCAGTGGCGGTCAATATTGGCCCTTGGGTTCGAGGCCGAGCATGCTCTGGCCGATCATGGTGCCGACGGCATCCCAGTTCATGCTGATGTGGCGGCCAACCGCGTTGGCATCCCGCCAGGCGCGCTGCACGGGGTTTGCCAGATCGAGCCCGACGCCGCCGGTGGAATCATTCAGCGCCTGTACCGCACGCAACGAGAGAGACACGGCAAAGGACTGGCCGCGACGGCTCAGAAGGCGATCATCCACGGTAAATTCCGCCCGACCTTCGATCCGGGCCTGTGCCAGCGCCTGAGCGCGAGAGACGTCGCGCAGCAGGATTTCGCAGGCGGCGTCAACACTTGCCGCCGCTTCCGCGACGCGCAGCTGGATGGTCGGGAATTCCGCCATGCGGTTATTGCCACCCGCCACCGCGCCGCGCGTGACACGGCCGCCAACATGATCGACATAGGCGACAAGCGCACCCTTGGCCGCGCCGACACCGGCCGCCGCAAGACAGGAGGGAATGCCGGTCAGAAGCGGCATGTTAAACAGGCCCTCTTCCGCATAATAGCGTCCACCGGGCGTGCGGCCGCTGGTGGCGTCCGGAAAGGTCAGGACCCGGTGTTCTGGCACGACGACGTCATCAAGAACCAGTGTCTTCGACCCGGTGCCGGCCAAGCCTACAACATGCCAGGTGTCTTCAACGACATATTGGCTGGCGGGAACGAGCAGAAAGGCGGGAACCGGCTTCCCTTCACCCTTCGGCGGCAGAATGGCGGCACAGAGAGACCATTGTGCATTCTCGCAGCCAGAGGCGAAGGCCCATTTGCCGCTGAGGCGATAACCGCCATCGGCAGCCTCCGCCATCTTCACCGGCGCATAGGAACCGCACAGCAGCGCATCGGGATTTTCACCCCAGACATCGGCCTGCGCCTCTTCTGGAAACATCGCCAGCAGCCATTGATGGGCAGAGAGCAGGCCGGCGACCCAGCCCGTCGACGCACAGGCCGCCGAAAGCTCGATATTGGCCTCCACCAGCTCGGCAAAATCGCCACCCTTGCCGTTGAAGGCGCGGGGCTTGACGATGTCGAAATAACCGATGCCACGCAGCGCCTCTATATGGCTGGCAGGTACGCGCCGCGCCTCCTCCGTCTGCCTGGCGCTGGAGCGGAAGAGATCGGCTATGCCGGCAACGCGGCTGGCGAGGCGGACATGCGGGTTCGTTTGCACCGGCAGCGGCGCATGGCTCATGTCGTTCATGATTGTCTCCTTGCGGGAATGATCTGAGCGCTGAAATTCAGACGGGTTCGTGCGCGGGGCTTGCGGCACAATATTGGGCGTTTTCGTAAAGCAGCGGCCGTGTCGTCTCGCTGACATCGGCCGAAACCACCTGCCCGATGAAGACGGTATGGGTTCCATAGGGCATGGCCGCAACCCGGCGGCAGGCGATGGCGGCGTGGGCCGTGGGCAGGTAAAGAACGCCATTATCGTGGCGCTGCCAGCTGCCGTCACAGAAACGTTCCTCCGGCGGCATCTTGCCGCTGAAACCATCCGAAAGCGCGATCTGATCCTGCGTCAGCACGTTGACGATGAAATCGGGCCGGCACAGCAGCAATTCATGCAGCAGGGTACGATTGTTCAGGCAGACCAGCAGAGACGGCGGCTCCATCGAGACCGAAGTGACGGCTGTCACCGTCATACCATGGTCGCGCTGATCACCGGCGGCGCAGGCGGTGATAACAGTCACGGTTGCCGGGAAACGACGCATCGTCGAACGAAAATTCTGGCCGACGCCTTCAGGCGTTAGGCCGCTCAGGCCAAACAATGCTGATGTCATGAGATCCTCCCAAATCCTGAAATCTTTTTATTTTCATTTGCAACATTTGTCAATGCAAATGTTTTTCGTCATTTTATGTCACTGGGAACCCTGCCATTGCCCGGCGTTGTGGAGCGAAGCTATTGAAACGGATGGATTGTGCCGGTACAGCCGATAGGCGCACATCAGCATCTGCGCGGATGGTTCTCAAACGGGGATTTGCTCGTGTCTTATCAGTTCACCGACTCGGTACCCTACCTGCTCAACTGGGTGGGCGTTCGGCTGGGCGAGCGTTTTTCCGTGAGGCTGGCCTCCTATGACATCACGCTGCCCATGTACCGCGTGCTGGCGACGCTCAGGCAGCAGGAAAGCAAGACGCTGACCGAGCTATCGGACATGGTGTCGGTGGAAATTTCCACCCTTTCGCGACTGGTGGGGCTGATGGTGCGGCGCAATCTCGTCAGCCGCGAGCGGCCGGCCGACAATGCCCGCATCGTGTGCATTACCCTGACGACAAAGGGCGAGGAACTTGCCGACGAGCTGATGCCCATCGCGGCTATGTTCGAAAAAACCGCGATCGAAGGCCTCGACCCGGGCGAGGTGAAGCTTTTCAAAAGCATCCTGCGCCATATCGGCCTCAATATCGCCGGTCTCTGAGAAGCGGCGCAAGGGCGACTGCTGTCGCCGGAGCCAGGAACAGCAAGCCAAAGCCCTCCAGGGGCTTGGCATGCAATGTATCTGCAATGGCCGATTCCTATCCTTGCTAAACCTCACGCGGATGAAAGGAACCCCATGCCTGAGAGATCGTCAGTGGCCGTCCCGGCAGCAATCTTCCTCGTCGCCGGCGCATCGCTGCTGCTCGCGGCCTGCGCATCTACAGTCATGAAAAGTTATATCGGCGCGCCCATTACCAGCGTGATGCTGGATTACGGCCCGCCGGACAATATTTACAGTCTCGGCCCCGGCCAGCAGGCCTATCAATGGCGCAAGAACAAGACACAGGCCGTCGCCGGTTCATCGAGTGGCGAAGTGCGGACGACACGGCGTGGCGAACGTTACGAAGTGTCCGAAACGCCTGGCTATATCGAGCGCATCGATTGTTATTATACGTTCTACACCCGCAATTCCGGCAGCGAATGGTATGTGACGAGCTTCCGGCAGCCTTCGCTCGAATGCGAATGATCATTTCCGGATCTCGGATTTCGGTCCGTCGCAGCCCGCCTGTTTTGCGCTCCGCGCCGTTCTACCGCCGCTTCCATGTTGAAAGCGGCGGTATTTTTTGAATTCTCCCTGGAAGCCTTCATGGAAGGGGCCGATCAGAAGCGATAGTTCAGACCAGCCTTGATGACATGATCGCTGACATCGGTCTTCGACCGGCCGCTGGATGTCGTCGTGGCCACATTTCCCGTGCTCACATAGTTATATTCAAACTTAGCCGACAGGCCGCCGCCAAAGCTCTGTTCGACGCCGGCGCCAACCAGATACCCCTGTTTCCAGCCGTCGGGACCCGTCACGCCATTGCCATCCTTAAACTTCGTCGTCGTCAGGCCGGCAGTGCCGTAAAGAAGCGTGTGATCGAGCGCCACACCGGCCTTTAACTTGGCCGCACCCCGGAAACGCTCACGCAACCGGCCGTTCGGTACACGCGCATCGTTTCCGAGATAGGAGCCTTCCACTTCCGCACCGACGACGCCGGAGCCGAACTGGAAGTTATATCCCGCCTGAACGCCACCCGTCAGGCCGCGACCGCTGGCCAGTGGACTGAATTTCGGAGAGGCGACGCCACCATGGGCGCCAACATAGGCTCCGCTCCATGAGAAAGCCGGCTGATTGCCGTCGTCGAAGGATTGCTGCGTATTGTAGTTAGTGAGATCGGCGGAATAGGTATTGCCCGCAACCGCAACGGCGATAGTCACGGCGGCAAGCGATTTCTTGATGATCGACATGAATGACTCCAGACGAAACCGCTGCGCCAGGGCCTGGCGCCCGCAAGGTTTCAGTTCGCGTTGAAGAACCGGAAACCGGTTCCCGTTCGTCTCCTGCGCCCGATCGGCATGACATGCGGATGAGCTCAGCAGATAAGGGCATTTTCCCCGCGAGAATTACGCCTGCATTGCACGCGATCAGTTTGACTATAAATAATTGATTTATTTAATATAGTTAGACGATTTTCTTTAACTATATTTTAAGTATTACCGGGCGCGACTGCTTTCGGGACGACAGAACGGATTTCCAGCCGAACGCAGAAGCCGGGATTGAGATCAAGGAAGAGAACACGGCCACGATGAAGCTCGGCGGCCTTCTGGACCAGATTTAACCCAAGGCCTGCGCCCGGCGAATTCGTGTTGATGCGGTGAAATGGTTCGAATACCTGCCCGCGCTCCGAAACCGGTATGCCCGGCCCTTCATCGCAGACCTCGATGGCGCCTGCCGCGTCAATCCGGATCGTGATTGCGCCCCTGCCGCCAGCATGATCGATCGCGTTGCGAACGAGGTTGACGACCGCCATCTCGATGATCGACGCCTGCACGGTGAAGATGGCGGCACCCACGCTTGGCTCGAAATCAAACTCGTAACCGGCATCCATCGCAATCGGGGCGAGATCGGTCGCGATGCGCTCGACAAGCTTATTGAGATCGTGCGGCTCCGCCGGCAGTTCCACTGCGCCAACCGCCTGCATTTCCAGCAGCTGATGCGCAACACGGGTAAGGCGATCGATATCCACCCGGATCTGACGGCTCAGCGCGTCATCGGGCAAAAGATCGGCTCTGGTCCGCACGATTGCGATCGGCGTCCTCAGCTCATGCGCCGCATCGGCCAGAAAGCGGTTACGGCGGTTATACCCGTCATCGAGCTTCGAAAGCGCAACATTGAAGGCATCCACCAGCGGGATGATTTCAAGGGGGACTTTCGAACGGTCGATGCAGGCGGAACGGTTATCAAAATCGATGGACTGCGCCTGCTTCACCGTCTCCATCAGTCCGCTTAGGGATCGCCCGACCGCTCGTGGGGTCACGAGCAGCGTCGCGATGCCCGTCAGGATCAGCATTGGCACGACAGCGATAAGGATGATGAGGCCCAGCGCCGGCAGCACGGTCAGCCAGCGAATGGCGCCCTCGGCATCCTTTTCCAGATCAAGCTGGACATTAATCCAGATACTCAGGCCTTCATTGAGGATTCCCTCTTCTGTTCCGGCAATGAACTGAAGCCGCCCAGCGGATGTATCGCGGTTTTCCACGGTGGCGCGCACTGTACCAGCCGCCTCCAGGCGCGCGCGGTCAAAACTCCAGGGAAAGGCCGCCGACAGGGCAGACGCCGGAACAACGCCATATTGCAACACGATGTCATCGGTGTCCCGCACCACAAACCAGAGATTCGGATAGCGCCGCTTCAGCTCCGCCAGTTCCGGAGTCGCCGACAGTTGCGGCCTGCCCTGTGCATCCTTTGTCACGCTCTCCGCGACGATGCGGGCAGCCTCTTCATTCGTGCCTTCGAGCCGCGGATCAATGATCCATATCCAGCCGATGAGAAGGATGACGAAAAGGACGAGCAGGAACGCCTGCAAGGCGAAAAGACGCTTCATCAGCCCCCATCGCAGGGATCGATCATGGGTCTTCTTCATGTCTTCAACCGGACGAGGTAACCGATATTGCGCACGGCTCTTATCTCCACCGTCGCTTCCGCCTGCGCCAGCTTCTTGCGGATGCGGGAAATGTGCGCATCGAGAGCATTGGACTCGATCTCGTCATCGAGCGTATAAACGGCCTCGATCAGGTTCGACCGCGTGACGATGCGGTTCGGACGCCGCATCAGCGCCTCCAGCACCAGATATTCCCGCCGCCGCAATTCGATGTTGGAACCGGCAACGCTGACTTCATTGCTGCGCGGATCGATGTCCAGATTTCCGAACCGCGTATATTTGTCGGAAAGCGAGGGGCCACGCCTGTGGAGAGCCCTGAGGCGGGCGAGCAGTTCTTCGATCGAAAAGGGCTTGGCAAGATAATCATCCGCCCCGGCATCGAGCCCGTCGACCCGGTGATCGACATTTCCAAGCGCGGTCAGAACAAGGATCGGCACTGAATTTTTGCTGCGTCGAAGCGAAGCCACAAGATTCAGCCCCTCGCCATCGGGAAGACGGCGGTCCAGAACCAGAACATCGTAAGAGCCGTCCCGCGCAAGAGCATCGGCGTCGCTGATGGTGCTGACATGATCGGCAAGCACATCCCGCCGGCGCAAGGCCTCCAGAAGCGCGCGCGCCATTTCGGGTTCATCCTCAAGAAGCAAGATGCGCAATGACGTTCCCCAAGATGAATTCTTGCCACCCACACCACTGGTCGGTGAATGTTGCAGCTACATTGCAGGAAGCCGGAGGGTTGGTGCGTCATTCTCTACATGGCTGGGGCAGCGCCGCAACAGACGTTTCCGGCAAACAGGCTCTCAAGCCTACGAACCCGGCCTGTAACCATGTCTCGCATAAAACCGGTCGAGCTCGCGCTGCTGCGGCACCTCGCCGGTATAGATGGCAATATAGTCAGGAATCCTCTGCATCCGCACCGCCACATCTTCCTCTGACTGCATGGAAATATAGCCGATCTGCACCAGATAGGTGGTGCGGGCACGCACATCCGCCATGGTCTCACCATGGCCGAAACGCATGAACATCCGGGAAAGCGCCGCCATCCTCATGTCATCGGCTTTGCCGACCTCAGCGAGAATCTCGTTCGACTGAAGAGCCCAGCTTCGAACCGAAAATTCAAAGCGGCTGTCAAAAAGCGAGGGGTCCAGCCAGCAGTCAAAAATATTCAGCATGGCTTCGACGAGCGTTTCGGCATAGGCCTCCGACTGCCTGACGATACTGCCGGTGTTCTTTTCCCGCCAGCGTGATACCAGCGCGGCCAGCAGCTCCTCCCTGTCCTTGAAGAACCAGTAGAAGCTCGTGCGCGACAGGTTGAGCTTTTTCGCCAGGGGCAGGATCTTGACGGAATCAACACCCGATTCCAGCAGGGCCTGATAGGCGGCCTCAAGCCAACCCTCATGCGAACCGCGCCAGCCTGTCTCGTTCAATGTCGCTTCCATGATGATTTCCTATCAAATCAGCCCAGGCGCGACAAGACGAATGTCCAGCTGTGTCGAAGCGATAAACACCTGTGTTTTCTCAATTGACACATATGTACATTCCCGTTTAGCCTCCTCCCATGAAACATCTGCGGAGCATGGCGCATGTCGAATGATCCCCTTCTTCAGCCTTACCAGCTGAAACACCTCACCCTGCGAAACCGCATCATCGTCACCTCGCATGAGCCCGCCTATCCCGAGGATGGCATGCCGAAGGGGCGCTACCGCGCCTATACGGTGGAGCGGGCAAAAGGCGGTGTCGCCTTGACGATGACGGCGGGCTCCGCCGCCGTCTCCCGGGACAGCCCGCCCGTCTTCAACAATCTGCTCGCCTATAAGGACGAGATCGTTCCCTGGATCAGGGAAATGACCGACGCCGTGCATGAACAGGGTGCGGCAATCATGATCCAGCTGACCCATCTCGGCCGTCGCACCCGCTGGGACAAGGGCGACTGGCTGCCGGTGCTCGCCCCCTCGCACCAGCGGGAGGCGGCGCATCGCGCCTTCCCGAAGAAGATCGAGGATTGGGATATCGAGCGCGTCATCAAGGACTTCGCCGATGCCGCGGAACGCATGAAGGCCGGCGGCATGGACGGGGTGGAGCTGGAGGCCTATGGCCATCTCATCGACCAGTTCGTCTCCCCGCTGACCAACGAGCTTGATGGACCCTATGGCGGTTCGCTGGACAACCGCATGCGTTTCTGTCTCGACGTCTTCAAGGCGATGCGAAAACGCGTGGGCGACGATTTCATCCTTGGGGTCCGTTATACCGCTGACGAATGTCTCGAGGGCGGCACGGGTAAGGCAGAGGGTCTTGAAATCTCCAGACGGTTGAAGGACAGCGGCCTGATCGACTATCTCAACGTCATCAGGGGCCATATCGACACCGATCCTGGCCTGACCGACGTCATTCCCATTCAGGGCATGGCCAATGCGCCGCATCTCGATTTTGCCGGCGAAATCCGCGCGGCAACCCAATTCCCGACCTTCCATGCCGCCAAAATCCAGGACGTCGCGACCGCCCGCCATGCGATCGCCTCCGGCAAGGTGGACATGGTCGGCATGACGCGCGCGCACATGACCGACCCGCATATCGTGCGCAAGATCATGGAAAAACGGGAGGACGATATCCGCCCCTGCGTCGGTGCCAATTATTGTCTCGACCGTATCTACCAGGGCGGTCTCGCCTTTTGTATCCACAATGCGGCGACCGGCCGTGAAGAAACCATGCCGCACGAGATCACCAAAGCGGCGCAGCGCCGCAAGGTAGTCATCGTCGGCGCCGGTCCGGCCGGGCTCGAGGCAGCGCGTGTCTGCGCCGAACGCGGCCATGACGTTGTCGTCTTCGAGGCTGCGAACGATGCCGGCGGCCAGATCCGCCTGACCGCCCAAAGCGAGCGCCGCCGCGAAATGATAGGCATTATCGACTGGCGCATGAGCCAGTGCGAAAGGCTCGGCGTCACCTTCCATTTCAATAGCTGGGCGGAAGCCGATACGGTCCTTTCGGAAAACCCTGACGTGGTCATCATCGCCACCGGCGGATTGCCGCATACCGACGTGCTTTCAAAGGGCAACGACCTTGTCGTTTCCGCCTGGGACATCATTTCCGGCGACGTCAAGCCGGGCACGAATGTGCTGGTCTTCGACGATGCCGGCGATCATGCCGGCCTGCAGGCTGCCGAATGTCTGGCAAAGGCAGGCGCGAAGGTTGAGATCATGACACCGGACCGCGCCTTCGCGCCTGAGGTCATGGCCATGAACCTCGTTCCCTATATGCGCGCGCTGCAGAAACTCGATGTCACCTTCACCGTTACCTACCGGCTGGAAGCGGCGGAAAGAAACGGCAACCAGCTCATCGCCCATGTCGGCAGCGACTATGGCGGCGTGACCAAATCAAGGACCGTGGACCAGATCGTCGTCAATCACGGCACGGTGCCGCTGGACGAGCTCTATTTCGAGCTGAAACCCGGTTCGAAAAACCTCGGCGAAACCTCCTACGACGCCCTGCTTGCGGGAGGGGCCCAGACAGTCGAGCGCAACCCGGCCGGCACATACAGGCTCTTCCGGATCGGCGATGCCGTGGCCGCGCGCAACACCCATGCGGCGATCTACGATGCGTTGCGTCTGGCAAAGGACATCTGAGGCAGATGTCGCGTCGGGCGGGCGAATTCGACCAGAGAGTATTCCAGCGTTCCAGCGTAAACGCAAAAACCCCGCAGCTTGAGCTACGGGGTTTTTTATACTTTTTTGGTTGCGGGGGCCTGCTTTCATTATTACTTGCGACCGCCTCGATCATCCGAGCCTGCATTCAGGAGCGTTGCTACAGAGGGTCTAATGGGACTATTTCCCGCCCTAGCGTAACAACTTCCACCAGCGTAGAGCTACCAAAACAAGTCCTGGATCACCGACGCGACCAATCTCTCGCCTCAGTGCTTGAAGGTATTCTCGCGATGCCAATTTAAGAATTGGGGATGAGGCCGTTCGTAAACACCGGTCGGCACGATCGCTCTTCCAGTCTTGTTGATCAGCCCTTGGATACTATCGCGATCGTTCGCGTGGCGTGAGATCAGAATTTCGAGTTCATCCGACAGGCTTATGAGCCCGCGGTCAAACATCCAGTGGGCGGTTCCGGACAAAGCAATTCCGTTTGAAAGGATATCAGGCCCTTTTGCCTCGACGGGCCGGATATGGGCCGCATCTACCTCCGCTCGACCACCTCCGTTGATCAGCTTCAGCCCTGTTATCGCGCATCGTTTATCATAGGCTTGCAGGACGAGACGGCGAAACAGCCGATCTCTGATAATCCGAGACGAGAGCTGCGTAATCCGTTCCCTATCCTGCTCGAATAAGAAGGGAGCCTGGACGCTGTCCGAAAAACCGCTCGGCGATGGCGTTTCCAGCGGCTCGCCCGATCGCGGCAACTCGAGCTGGTCTTCCGCCAATCCTCTCGACAGGATCCGGTTGAAATCGGCAGACGATATTGATCGGACCGCAGCCTGTGCCCGCCCAGAAATCCGCCCCGCTTCGTTCAGCAAACCTCGCTCAATAACGCCATCCTGCCCACTGAACGGAACGAGATTTACGAAATCGAGATAGCTGCCAGGTTCGATAAGCGCCAAATACATGCCCGGCGCTTTGGGATCCGGAATGACCTGCGCGACCTTGGCAACAGCGAAATATCCACGCGTTGCCGCGACCTTTCGAGGCTCATAGTAGATGATCCAATCTCCGGCACAGGCTTGAACGCGGCCGAGATACTGACCCGGGAACTGATACTGTTCAGCCGGGCTATCGTCGTAGATCGAGTCTGTGCGGTGGATGAATACCCCGAATCCCATATGCAATCTCTACCACGGTGACCGCAATTCAAAACAGGGAGATCGGTGATTATGCATGCTCTCAAACGTGTTGTTCTCGACGCGCGCTATTCAACAGATCAACAAAATCCTGCCTCGATCGATACGCAGTTCGATCTGGGAAAAGAGTTCGTCGCACGGCAAGGTTGGCATCTGGTCGACACATTCGTTGATGCTGCCGTCAGCGGTTCCTCATTCGAAACGAGGCCCGGGCTTCAGGCGGCGCTGGCGGCTTCAGGGTTGGCGCCGCAGTCGAGCGCCGAAAACTGTCCGGCCTTTGCCTCGGTGACGTGATAGCCAGGGCGGACCGGACGGCCTTCATAACTGAAGACCAACGGGGCGTCGGGCGCCACCGCGAGCAAATCGAGGAGGTGGCCGAGACTGATCTCTGTCGAAATTGTCTTGTCGATCGCGTTCATGTGCGCTATCCCTCTATCCAATAATTCAAGGATTATTGAAATATGGACGAGCGTCAAGCACTTTCCTCATTCGCGGCGCTCTCTCAGGAGACGCGCCTCGCCATCGTTCGGGCACTGGTCGTCGCCGGGCCTGAAGGACTGGCTGCCGGCGTGATCGCCGAGCGCATGGGCGTTTCCGCCACGAATGTCTCCTTCCATCTGAAAGAGCTGGAGCGGTCGGGATTGATCTCCCAGCGAAGAGAATCCCGATCGATCATCTACAGCGCCAGCTACGATGCGCTTGCCGATCTCGTCAAGTTCCTGATGGAAGACTGCTGCGCCGGTCATCCGGCGATCAGGGAGAACGTCGAGCGTACGGACAATTGCTGCATCCCGGCCGACAAGGGTGACGTCGTTGCGTAGTGCAAAAATCCCGGCCGGGCTCGTTTCTGCTCTCGGCCTGACACAGATCATCGGTTATGGCACGCTCTATTACAGCTTCAGCATCTTGGCCCCCGGCATGGCGGCGGATCTCGGCTTGTCGCTGGCCGAAGTGTTTGCGGCGTTCTCCGTGTCCCTGTTTATCGGCGGCCTATCGGCCACCTATATCGGCAAGCAGATGGACAGGATCGGAGCCGCGACGATCATGACCGCGGGCTCGGGCCTTGCTGCGCTGACGCTCGCCCTATGCGCCTGGTCGCCCTCGGTCGCGATCTTCGCCATCGCAATCATCTTGCTCGAAGTGTCGTCCGGCATGGTTCAGTATCAGGCGGCATTCGCGGCACTGGTTGAGAGCGATCCCCGCACAGCCTCCCGCAGCATCACCTGTCTGACGCTGATCGGCGGCTTTGCCTCGACGATCTTCTGGCCGATCTCGGCGACGCTCACCGGCTATCTGTCCTGGCGGGAGATCTATCTCGTCTTTGCGGCGCTGAACCTGTTCCTCTGCATGCCGCTGCACTTCTGGATCCGAAGCCTCGGAAAGAAGGCAGGCGGAGCATCCCTCCGGCCGCGCGAGACGGTAATCGGCGCGATCCCGCCACACGCCCGTCGCCGTGCCATGGTGATCGTTTCCTTTGCCTTCGCGCTTCTTGGCTTCACGCTCGCGGCCATCCTCGCTCATATGGTGCCGATGCTCGGATCGATTGGGCTCGGAGCGGCCGCCGTCGTCATCGGCTCGTTGTTCGGCCCTGCGCAGGTCTTGAGCCGCCTGATCAATATGGTCTTCGGGAAGAACCTATCGCCGCCTGGGCTTGCCGTCCTCTCGGCCGTGCTGATCGTCTTCGGCGTCCTGATCCTGCTGATGACAGGCAATTGGCTTCCGGGAGCGGTCGCATTCGCCATCTGCCTTGGGCTTGGCTCCGGCATCAACAGCATCGCGCAGGGAAGCCTGCCGCTCTACCTGTTCGGATCGGACGGATATGGTGCGATTACGGGAAAGATGGCAGCTGCCCGGCTGGCTGTCGGCGCCGGTGCGCCGTTCGTGTTCGCTGCGGCCATGGAGAATATCGGGCTGAGCTTCGCACTCGTCGCGAACGCCTGTCTCGGGGCGATCAGCATCACGGCATTCGTCGCGGTGGCAGCATCCTGCCGGCAGTCTGCCACCGCAACGGTTAGATCGACTTGAGCGAGACTCGCTTCTCGAGCTCAACCGCCTCTTCCTTCAGCTCGCTATAGCGGTCGGTCAGATAAGACGAGGCATCGCGCGTAAGAATGGTGAACTTCACTAGTTCTTCGCAAACGTCGACCACGCGATCGTAATAGGACGATGGCCTCATCCGGCCATCAGAGTCGAATTCCTGAAACGCCTTCGCCACGCTGCTCTGATTGGGGATGGTGATCATCCGCATCCAGCGGCCGAGGATGCGCAACTGGTTCACGGCGTTGAAGGACTGGCTGCCGCCCGACACCTCCATGACCGCCAGCGTCTTCCCCTGGGTGGGGCGGACGGAGCCGAGCGACAGCGGGATCCAGTCGATCTGCGACTTCATGATGCCGGTCATCGCGCCGTGCCGCTCAGGGCTGATCCATACCTGGCCTTCCGACCATTGAGAGAGGTCACGCAGCTCCTGAACCTTGGGATGACTGACGGGTGCCTCATCCGGGAGCGGCAATCCGGCGGGATCGAATATCCGAACCTCGCATCCGAGGCGCTCTAGCAGGCGCCGGACCTCAAAGGCAAGAAGGCGGCTATAGGAGACTTCGCGCAGAGATCCATAGAGGATCAGGATACTAGGCTTGTGCGTCGAGAATGCCGGCCGAAGCGATTCTGCCGCGATGGGCTGAAGATGGTCGTCGTGCAGAGCGGGAAATGTCTCAGACAATGCGCTTTCCTTCCTGGTCGAGGACCTGTTCGCCGTCTTCCTTGGTGAACGGTCCTTTGAAGGCGTCGACCGGCAGAATGTCGAGCACGAGCTCCGAAGGGCGAGCAAGTCTGGTGCCGAGCGGCGTGACGACGAATGGTCGATTGATGAGAATCGGGGTGGCAATCATCGCATCCAGCAACTGCTCATCCGCCAGGCCCGGATTGCCGAGGCCGAGTTCCGCAAAAGGCGTGCCCTTCTCACGGATCGCTTCCCGAACCGTCAGGCCGGCATCTGCGATCATCTTCGAGAGCTGCTCGCGCGATGGCGGCTTCTGAAGGTATTCGATGACGGTGGGTTCGATCCCGGCGGCGCGGATCAGCGCCAGCGTGTTGCGAGACGTGCCGCAGGCCGGATTGTGATAGATGGTGGCGTCCATGGTCAGGGCCTTTCGATGATGGTGTTGCGGGAAACGGCGGGCGATGCCTCATACCAACCCTTTGAGCGGTTCACGATCCAGACGACCGACAGCATCACGGGCACCTCGATCAGAACACCGACGACGGTGGCGAGTGCCGCGCCCGACTGAAACCCGAAGAGACTGATGGCGGCTGCGACCGCAAGTTCGAAAAAGTTGCTGGCACCGATGAGCGCTGACGGCCCGGCGACGCAATGGCGCTCGCCTGCCATGCGGTTCAGAATATAAGCCAGACCGGAGTTCAAATAGACCTGGATCAAGATCGGCACGGCCAGCAATCCGATGATGGCCGGCTGGGCGATGATCTGCTCGCCCTGGAAGGCAAAAAGAAGCACGAGCGTGGCGAGCAACGCGATGAGCGATACCGGCTGCAGCTTCGCAAGCAAGCGGTCAAGCGCGCCCGTCGTGCCGTCGGTCGTCAGGTAGCTCCGAAGCACCTGGGCGATGATAACGGGAACCACGATGTAAAGCGCGACCGACAGGACGAGCGTCGCCCACGGCACGGTGATAGCCGATAGGCCCAACAGTAGACCGACGATCGGGGCGAAGGCGACAACCATGATCGCGTCGTTCAGGGCGACCTGCGAGAGGGTGAAAAGCGGCTCGCCCCGCGTCAGGTTCGACCAGACGAAGACCATGGCAGTGCAAGGCGCTGCCGCCAGGATGATGAGGCCCGCGATATAGGAGTCGATCTGGTCTGCCGGCAGATAGGGCCGAAAGAGCCAGCCGACGAACAGCCATCCCAGCAATGCCATGGAGAACGGTTTGATCGCCCAGTTGATGATCAGCGTGACGCCGATCCCGCGCCAGTAGGAGCCGACCTGCGCCAACGACCGGAAATCGATCTTCAGCAGCATCGGGATGATCATCAGCCAGATCAGGACGGCGACGGGGATGTTAACTTTGGCGATCTCGGCGCCGCCGATGATCTGGAAGACGCCGGGCATCAGATGGCCGAGGGCAACGCCGACGGCGATGCAGAGGAAGACCCATACGGTCAGGTATCGTTCAAATGTCGACATCTTACTCTGCCTTCGCGGATTTGACTGAAGCGCCTTCCAACGAACCGATCTGGCGCACGTGCTGTGCAAGGGCCAAGCGGTCGATCGAGGCGATGGGCAGGTTGATGAATGCACTGATCCGATTCTTCAGGAACCGTGCAGCTTGAGCGAAAGCGCGTTGGATCTCGACTTCAGTGCCGACGACGGCCGCCGGATCCTCAACACCCCAGTGAGCAGTCATCGGATGGCCGATCCACACCGGGCAGGCCTCGCCGGCGGCGCTGTCGCAGACCGTGAAGATGAAATCCATCTCGGGGGCGCCCGGTCCGGCGAATACGTCCCAACTCTTCGACGAAAAACCCGTCGATGGATAGCCGAGCGTCTCCAGTTCCTTCAGCGCGTGGGGATTGACTTCGCCCTTCGGCTGGCTGCCGGCGGAATAAGCTTTGAACCGGCCACTGCCCTCTTTGTTGAGGATGGACTCGGCGAGAATAGAGCGAGCGGAATTGCCCGTGCAGAGGAACAGCACGTTGTAGGTCTTGTCAGTCATGGTCGTGGTCCGTTGTTAGGTTGGCGGCCTGTTGAGCTTCATGATGGTCGCCGACGATGGGCAGATTGAGGATAATTGGCGGGTCGCAAGCACCGCGGTCGGCACTTCGGCCCGCGGCACCTCTGAAAACCCGATGGTCGAGAAGAACGGCGCAGCGCTCGTCGTAGCGAGGAACACATCGCCAACGACGTCTCTTAGCGTTGCCTCGACGAGAGCCCGGCCGAACCCGTGCCCTCGATGTTCCGTGAGCACGACAACAGAACGCAGCAGGTAATCGCTGGCGCAGCGTTCGAGGCCGGCATATCCGATCGTCTGGCCGTCGCCTGAGACGGCTTCGAAGAAGGCGCGGCCATCGTCTTCAATATCATCGGTCGGGAGATCCGCGGCACGGAGCGCCTCGCGGAGACGAGCGTCGATACCGGCCACTTCGTGCAATGCGATCGCGCTCAACATGGCTTCGCCCCCGGCGCGCAGCACGGCGTCAGTTCTGCGATCAAGGGAGCGCAAAGCTCCGTCGATCCGCCGCAGCAGTCCTTCAGCAGGAATAGAGTGAGGTCGCGCAGGCCATCTAGATCGGCCCGGTAGATGATTGATCGGCTCTGGCGCTCACTCTTGACCAGCCCGGCACGGGACAACGTCGCGAGATGCGCCGACATCGTGTTTTGCGGGACGGCGAGTAACCGCGCGAGTTCGCCAGCCGGAACGCCGTCTGGTTCCTGGCGCACGAGTAGCCGAAATGTCTCAAGGCGGGTGGTCTGCGCCAAGGCCGCAAGGGCAGTGATTGCGTCATTGTTTTCCATATATCCAGATTAATGGATTCAAAAGCCCTGTCAAGGTTTCAGCGCCAAGCCGTTTTACGCCTTGAAGGGAACCGAACAACCGACCCGGATATGTTGACACCAAGCTGCTGATTTTATGTGATAATGTCCTATATCACATATAGAAAGGCTTGCTATGGCGTGGTCATCATTCATCGGTCCTGCTGTTGTCGCCGCGGTGGTGTCCGGCATCATCGCCGTAATCGGGATGCTGGTCACAAGATCCACGACGCTAGGGATACACCGCGAGAAAATCGAGGCTGATCAGTTACTGGCGCGTCAGAAGTTCGACTATGACAAGCAGCAAGCCGTTTTCAAACGAAGGTTTGAGCTTGCGGAGCAGTTCCTGGCAGACACCTATCGCCTCAAGTCTCTTCTTGATTACGTCCGGAACGGCGCCGCATTCAGCGATGAAGGAGCGACGCGTGAAGCTTCAGAAAGCGAATCCGAAAGCTTGAAGCGCCGCCGCGATGTCTATTTCGTTCCTGCGGAGCGCTTGATCAAAGAAAGCGACTTCCTCAGCAGCATGTCTGCCCGGCGAGAAAGTTGTCAGGCCCACTTCGGACCGAAAGCCGAGGAGGCCTATGCCCTGATGAACGGGGCCGTCCATAAAGTGCGAGTCGCGTCCGGCTTATTGGTCAGCTGGACCAACGATCGCCGGGAAGTCGATACTGAAACCATGCAAAAGCTCGAAGGCGATATCTGGGCTGGCATGGCCGAAATAAGGGGCGGCGATACAATAGGAGCGGATATCAAGAAGGCGGTCGCGCTGGTCGAAGAGATCTGTGGGCCTGTTTTAAAGTGGGTAGCTTGATGCAATTGGTAACGCTTTCACGATCCGCTAGCGACACTCGCTACACGCCAACTAGGCAGCAGATTTGCTTGAAGCAGCTGAGCGTGATGCTTGGGTAGAGCTGGGCCTCCGCGACACCGATAGCTGCAACGGCTGCGGCCAGCTGGCGTTCAGCAGCGCGGATGTCAGGTCTGTGGCGGATAAGGCCGGCTGGAACGCCTGTGCGCGGAATGCTGCGGGCAACGGGCTGGCGCGAGCCGCGCGTGAGCTCCAGGACGAGCGAATCGGCAAGCATGCCAAGCGAGTTCGCGATGCGAGGCGCGTCGAAAGTTGATCTCTAGAGATGGCATCTGCGCCTGTGTCGAATTGACCAAACCTTCGGACTGCACGACATCGAGACGAGACGCTGCACCGGCGCCCAGCTGAAGCTTGGTGAGATTCAGCGTTTCGCGACGCGGGCCAAGGTTCTGGCGAGCGATTTCCAGACGTTCCTGATAGTAGCGCACATCGATGTAAGCAGATGCGACGGCGGAGATCAAAGTCAGGCGCTGAACATCGGCAGTTGCATAGGCTGCATCCAGACTGGCGGCGGCGCTCTCCTTTTCACGGCGATAACGACCGAACAGGTCTAGGTGCCAGAACACGTTGAATGCGTTGCTGGTGGCTTTGTTGACCTTGTCGTTCTGCGATGGGACGCTGCCGCCAGCCCCACGCGTGCTATGACTGAAGGTCGAACCCAGGCTCGGCAGCGCACCCGCACCGGCAACCGTGATGTTTGACTCAGCCTGGTTGATGCGTTCGATGGCCTGCAGAACGGTGAGGTTCTGCGAAAGGCCGCTCTTGACGTAACCATTCAGGCGGCTGTCGTTGAAAGCGCTCCGCCACGCAACAGTTGCGACGTCGCCGTTGCTGGTCTTGGCCCCTTCGGAGAATTTCGATGGCAACTGGATTTCGGCAGCCTTGTACTCTGGACCCACAATGCATCCTGAAAGTAGAAGCATCGTAAGAGGAAGGGCAGCGCGAATAAACAGCATAGAGTTATCCCGACAATCTTGCGCCCCGGGCAGCCTCGTTCAGGACGAGCCCAGCGCGCAGTCCCGCTTCGCCAGCGCATTCCGATTTCTAATTGCGGTGTAAGCCTCCGAACGATGACGAAAGACGGTGGAACGATGGAGATTCTCTGGAGCTGCAGAAAGCAGACCACCCCGGACAGCTTATACCAGCTCCTTCTGCGTCGACGTGACACAGCTACCGTTGCGAGTGGCGCGATACCTAAGGAAGGGGACGTTGTTCGGGAGGTGGCACGCGGCATTGTCCGTACGAAAGCTTCGCGGCGACCATGGTTGACGACATGTGCAACGCAGTTCGCCCCAAATGGGATTCTCGCGCTCTCGTGGAACTGGGGTCTCTTGAACCGAATCTAAATCGGCTCACTTTGCCGCTCGATTTAAAAAAGGAGCCGCTGCTCACCCATGCCTTTGCCGGTGTCAACAATATCGAGATTTGATCGGACATGCCCGGTATTAGTTCATTGTGCTGCCGCAGCCGATAGCTGAACCCTTCTATCTGCCACGACCGCATAATGCCACAATCTGTGGAGCAGAGACGTCGCGAGGATCGTGATGCGAGCTGTTATTCTCAAGGGGTCACGATCGGCGACGGCGCCGTCATCGCCCCCGGTTGCCACTATTGCGAAGGATGTCACTCCCGGTAATGTCGTGATCGGCAAGCGGACCCAAGTCGTTAAAGATAATGAGGAGTGGACACCCTGATCATCGAAAACGCCGAAAAAACAAAACCAACTAGGTTGCATCAGCTGGGGCTCTCCGGATTGAAAGCGTATAACCTGCCTCCAGCCCACACCTGGCTTCAATGGAAGCAGAAGCGGCACGAAAAAGATTGATGATTTTGGTGCGCGTTCTAGAGTGCTTTCAACCGATCGTTGCCAACTGGCGATAGCGTCCATTTGCAGCAATGAGCTGATTGTGGTTTCCCATTTCAACGATACGCCCTTGTTCCAGCACGACAATCTGGTCCGCATTGCGCACGGTCGACAGACGATGTGCAATCGAAACCACCGTACGATTATCGCACGCGGCGAGCGCACTCGACAGAGCGTGCTCCGTGTGCGGATCGAGCGCGCTTGTTGCCTCGTCGAGCAAAAGGACCCGCGGATTGCGAAGGATGGTCCGTGCGAGCGACAGCCTCTGCCGTTCGCCGCCGGAAAACTGGTAACCTCGCTCACCTACCTCGGCTTGAAGCCCTTTGGGAAGCCCGGCAACTTTTTCGCTCAGCTGCGACAATTCCAGCGCTTGCTCGATTTCGGCTGACGAGGCATCGGGTTTGGCAAAGCGCAGGTTTTCTTCGATGCTGGTATTGAGGAGAAACGGGTCCTGCGTCACGACGCCAAGAATATGCGATAGTGTTTCAAAGCTGAAATCCTTGAGATCGACACCATCGAGCGTCACGCGGCCACAATCGGGATCATACAGACGCGCAAGAAGGTAGCCCAGCGTGCTCTTACCCGATCCGGTGCTGCCGACGATCGCGGTATGCATACCCGCTTCGATATGCAAGTTGATGTGGTCGAGCGTTTGGCGCTCGGACGCAGGATAGGAGAAGGAGACATCCTCGAAGGCTATCTCGCCGCTGATGGTGCTTACATCAACGCTGACAGGGCTTGTGGGTTCGACAAGTGTTGGTTTCGTATCGAGATATCCGAATACGCGGGTCAAGAGGGCTCGGGCTTTACGCAGCTCCACCCGGGCCTCGAATAATTCGAGCATCGGCCAAAGCAATTGCTCCTGTAATGCGATGAGCGCTACCAAGGTGCCGATCGAAACACCGAGGCCTTGGGCAAGCATCAGCCCGCCGATGAGGAACGTCAGCGCCGGCAGGATATCGAGAGCGAACATGATGATGGCGATTTCCCACTGACCGGCGGTGTGGGATCTCAATTCGAGCCGTGCGACGTCGGATGATGTTTCTCGAAAGAGTCGCGCGAGGTGACGCGCTCGCCCCATTGTTCGGGCGAGAATGAAGCCACCAGCCGATAACGACTCGGTCACCGTCGCAGACATGTCGGCAATCCGCTCCTGCTGCTGGAAGGTGAGGTTCTCACGCAAAGCTGCCACACGGTTGTTGAGCCACAGCAATACTGGCATGAAAAGCAGCGAGGCGAGCGCCAGCCGCCAGTCGAGCAGGACCATCGCGACCACGGTCGTTAGTACCACGCTGGAATTCCGGGCAACATCGGTGGCGGTATTAGTGAAAAGAGACTGCAGGCCAGCAATATCGCTGGACATGCGCGACTGGACTTCGCCGGTGCGCGCCGTAGCGAAAAAAGCGAGAGAAAGTGACTGCAGGTGCTCATAGAGTGTGACCCGCAACTCGTGCATGAGCTGCTGGCCGATATGGGTGGACACATAGGACTGCAAAACGCCTGCAACGGCCGACAGTATGGCAACACCGATGAGGCCCGAACAGAGCCAGACTAAAAGCGAGGCGTCGCGAGCGGGCAATGCATCATCGATAATGGCACGCATCATGAAGGGTGTCGTCGCCCCAGCGATCCCTGCGATAACGATAAGGCCCAGAACGATCAGTAGAGCCCTGAGGTGCGGGCGAAATAGCGCGAGTACGCGCCTCCACGGCGTATGAAGCTGCGCAGAACTCTCATAGTCCGCAAAGTCATTTTCTGGGTCATGCATGATCTGGTCTCGAAGATTCCGCGGTATTGAAGCTCTGCCGCTCTGCATGGCAGTAAACTAGCGAAAATGTCACGGCGCCGGCTGCGCCTGGTTCGTAGGAACGCACAACGGCATGGGTTGCTCTGTAGCGCATCTGGCACTCAGTTCATGCTCAGTTTGTTGATTTCCACTGAGAGCTGACCCGGCGTTTCCACCGAGAAGTGACCCGCCTTTAGGTATCGTTTGTGGTGGTCGTAGTGGTCAAGGTCCTGCGTTTCTCCTTCGTCGGTTTGGGTTCATGAGCCGAACTGTTCTTGAAGCGGAAGCTGTCGTTTCCGGTCTCGAGGATGTGGCAATGATGAGTAAGGCGATCGAGCAGCGCGGTGGTCATCTTCGCATCACCGAAGACGCTGGCCCATTCGCTGAAGCTGAGGTTGGTCGTGATGATAACGCTGGTGCGCTCGTAAAGCTTGCTCAGCAGATGGAAGAGCAGTGCACCACCTGAGGCGCTGAACGGCAGGTATCCCAGCTCGTCGAGGATGACGAGATCGGAATGGACGAGGCGATTGGCGATCTGTCCCGAACGACCTTGGGCCTTCTCCTGCTCCAGCGCATTGACCAACTCGACGGTGGAGAAGAACCGGACCCGTTTGTGATGATGCTCGATGGCCTGGACGCCGATCGCGGTTGCGATATGCGTCTTGCCCGTGCCGGGACCACCGACCAGAACGATGTTGTTTGCGTCATCGAGGAAGTCGCAGCGATGAAGCTGTTGCACGAGCGCCTCGTTGATCTCGCTGCTGGCAAAGTCGAAGCCATTCAGATCACGGTAAGCGGGGAAGCGTGCCGTCTTGAGCTGATATGCCGTCGATCGGACCTCTCGTTCGGCCGTTTCCGCCTTGAGAAGCTGGGACAGGATTGGAATGGCAGCCTCGAACGCCGGCGATCCCTGTTCGGTCAGATCACCGACGGCGTGGGCCATTCCGTGCATCTTCAGTTGCCGCAGCATGATGACGATCGCGCCGCTTGCCGGGTTATGACGCATGGCGAACCTCCGTCTTTCTCAAGGTATCGTATCGTTCGACATTGGCCTTGGGCTCGTTGGTGAGCGTCAGGGCCTGAGGTGCGTCGAGGGTCGGCGGCGTGAAGGTTTTTCCGTCGACGAGGCGATGCAGCAGGTTCAGGACATGCGTCTTCGTCGGAACACCGGACTTTAGCGCCATGTCGACGGCCGAGAGCACTGCCTGCTCGTCGTGCTGAAGAACGAGTGCCAGGATATCGACCATCTCGCGGTCGCCACCTGGCTTCTTGAGCAGATATTGTTGCAAGGTCCGGAATGCATCGGGAAGCTCGACGAATGGAGCGCCGTTGCGAAGCGCCCCTGGCTTTCGCTGCACCACCGCCAGATAATGCCGCCAGTCATAAATGGTTTGGCCCGGTCGATCATGCGAGCGATCAATGATGCGACGGTGCTCACAAACGATTTGGCCTTCCGCGGCAACAACAACACGATCCGGATAGACCCGCAGGCTCACCGGTCGATTAGCAAAGGATGCCGGAACGCTGTAGCGGTTACGCTCCAGATGCACGAGGCAGGTAGGTGTGACCCGCTTCGTGTATTCGACAAACCCGTCGAACGGCCTGGAAACGGGCATGAGGGCTGGAACTTCCTCAGCCCAGATGTCGGCGATAGTGCCACGCATCTGGCCATGTGGCGTCTTGTCCCAGAACTCCTTGCACCGAAGCTCAAGCCAATCATTCAGGGCTTCCAATGATGGAAAGCGAGGGATCGGTTGAAAGAAGCGATGACGGGCATCCTGAACGTTCTTCTCGACCTGTCCCTTTTCCCATCCGGACGCTGGATTGCAGAACTCGGGCTCGAACACGTAGTGACTGGCCATTGCCATGAAGCGCACGTTGACGTCTCGCTCTTTGCCACGGCCGACCTTGTCGATCGCTGTGCGCATGTTGTCGTAGATGCCGCGGCCAGGGATGCCACCGAAGACGCGGAACGCGTGATTATGGGCATCGAACAACATCTCATGCGTCTGCAGCAGATAGGCCCGGACGATGAAGGCGCGGCTGTAGCTCAGCTTCGTATGGGCGATCTGCAACTTGGTGCGCTCATTGCCGATGATCGCCCAGTCTTCCGACCAGTCGAACTGGAAAGCCTCTCCGGGCTCGAATGCCAGCGGCACAAATGTCCCACGGCCCGTCGTTTGCAATTCTCTCTGCCGATCATCACGCCATTCCCGAGCGAATGCCGCAACGCGGTTATAGGAGCCCTCATAGCCGATGCTCATAAGATCGGCATGCAACTGCTTCATCGTCCGCTTCTGCTTGCGGCCTTTCTTGGATTCTGTCTTCAGCCAGGCCGACAGTCGATCCGCAAACGGATCAAGCTTGCTCGGCCGCTCCGGGACGTTGAACTTCGGCTCCACGCCGTTGGCGCGCAGGTATTTGCGGATGGTATTCCGGGACAAGCCAGTCCTGCGGCAAATCTCCCGGATTGAGAGATGGTCTCGAAAATGCCAGCGTCGGATCACGCTCAGTAACGCCATGTCGATCACTCCAGAGCCCCCACTGAAAACATGCGAGGGACGGTTGAAACATGGGTCAATTCTCAATGGAAATATCGGGCTGCGCCGGGTCAGCTCTCAGTGGAAATCAACAGGATCGCGTCAGAAAGTTCTGGCGCAGATGAGCGAACTCGGCGCCAGCACGCTCTCCATTTATCCTGGGCGTGATTGGGGCGACGAGCGTGCGGCGAATATCACGTCTCTCGTCATTGCCGATGCTGAAGCACTGTCGGCGCAATCCTACGTGCGCGGCGTGACGCCGCTCATCTACGCCTCGGCGCGTGCACGCTCAGACCATGCGTCTCTGACCGCAAACATCAACGGCGTAGGACACGACTATTTCACCATTAATGGAATGAAGCTGACGGCCGGCAGGGGCTTCTCCTCCGAGACGCCATCGAGGCTCGGCCAACCGGCTATTCTGGATGACAGGACGGCAGCGGCGCTGTTCCCCAATAAGCGGGTTCCGCTTGGGCGCACCATCATGATCGACCGCATGCCGGCAACAGTGGTGGGCGTTGTGCAGCGGCCGAGAAGCGCTGCGGGCGACAGGACATTGCAGATTTATGTACCCCATTCCAGTGTTGCAGGCAGGGTTGCGGGAGCCGCCAGCAGCCTCGGCGGATTGACCGTGCGTGTCGCAGATGGCGTCGATACAGCGGCCGCCGAACGCGCGATCGTCAACCTTGTTACCCGGCGGCACGGGACGAAGGACTTCTACGTTTTCAACAGTGATCAGATGCGAAAGGCGCTTGAGAAGACCTCCCGCACGATGACCCTTTTGATTTCGTCGGTTGCCGTTATTTCGCTGATCGTGGGCGGCATCGGTGTCATGAACATCATGCTCGTGTCCGTCACGGAGAGGACGCGCGAAATCGGGCTGCGAATGGCCGTGGGCGCAAGACGCCTGGACATTCTGCTGCAATTTCTCATCGAGGCGGTCTTGATTTGTCTGGCGGGCTCGGTCGTGGGCATAGCCCTCGCGTTTACGATCGCGGCAATCATCGGCGACCAACAGGGTGAGATGCCGATGATCATCTCAATGCAGGCGGTGCTCGGATCCTGCCTCGTCGCTTTTCTGATTGGCCTCACCTTCGGCTTCCTGCCCGCCCGCAATGCGGCGCGGCTCGATCCGGTGGACTCTTTGTCGAGAGAGTAAGAGGCAATATCATGGATTATGCTATCCAAGCGAAAGAGAGAGTTCAATGAGCACACATGGAAATTCCGTCGATGTGACGCTGGATATAGCGCAAGACGCGGATTTGCCCGATTTCAAGAAGGCCTTGCAGCGCGCGTTCATGCTCGCCGTCGTGGAGGAAATGGGGGCGACGGGCGAGACGATCCCGGCTGACGAGGACATCGAAGGCGCATTTCAGGCTCCCGGCTCTGTTGTGCTTCGCGTTCTCGCCGACGGAAAGTGGGGGGAGGTGCGGTCGTTACGATAGACGACAAGACGCATGAAAATGAGCTCGCCTTTTTTATATGGATAAGGATGACCGGCGTGCGGTAAGCACCTCGCTGCACTGAACAACGTGGCTGCGAAAATCCGCGCGCAGCCATCTGCCCCGCTCCTTCCTGCCTCTGAAAACGGCATGATGCAGGCAGTGTGACAACCGAGCATCAATTCGCTTCTCGGATCAGGTCTGCTACCCTGCGAACCTTTGCAATGTCATCTTCGATCATGGCGGAGGCCTCGCATCTTTTCAGAGCGACTCGGGAATGCCGGAGCGCTATGCTCCTAAATTCAGGGTTGTTGAACTGCGCAAGTATCGCGAATGTTTTCTGTAACCGCAAAGAGACCTCGACGATCGCAGCACCGTCTCGGGCAATCGGGAGGAACAGGTCGTCGAACAGATCTTCGACGGTTACGGGCGCAACGAACAGCTTTGGGTATTCCACGCCGTTTGTTTCGGACTTGTTATCAAGCACTGCCAGTACACGTGCAGCTCTGGAGATAACGTCGATCGCAGTTCCTGGATCGTTGACGGCTGGGGACAAGGCTCTGGAGGCGATCTCCGACAATACGGCTGCACCAAAGCGTGGATCCTGATCGAACGACCTCACATCTCCAACCGTAAAGGCTGCCGCAAGCCGTTCGCGAGCTTCCTCGGGAAACTTCCCTGTGATCCATGCCAGTGGAATCTTGGGCGCAACCAACTTGCCAGCGATTGCGACAACGGCAATCTCTACGTTGAATTCCTCTGCTAATGCAGAGAGAACCCCGGCATCGACATGCTGAACATATCCCACGCTTGCCTGATAAATCGGCGTATTTGGTCCGCGCGTTCTTTTGTCTTGTTCGCTTAATCTGTTGCCACCAAGATACGGCATGTCGATCCATGCTCTCAGCGCTTCGACTGTCGCTCTCTCAACGCGTTCCGTCGTTTCTGTAACGCGGCCCAGTCGAGAAAGATGGTCGATCCATCGCAGCAAGGTGACGATGATGAGAACGATGACGCCGAGGGTCACGACAAACAGGATGACGCGTCCCCTGTCCCCGTAGGCGCCCGTTGTAAGCGCGATGATACCGACGAGACTGAAGAGGAACGAGCCTACAAAGGTCGCCAGCACATTCTGTGTCGTACTGTCTTCCATGACCAGCGTCGTGGCTCTCGGCGTCACGTTTGTGGTTGCGGCGGAATAAGCCGATACCATCGTGCTCAGGGAAAAGGTGGTCACCGTCAACATGCTCGAAGCGATGATGCCGAGTATTTTATCGACCGCATCCGCACCAATCTTCGTTGGTAGCTCGTCGGGAATGTACGGGGAAAGTGCAACAGCCAGCAGCGCGGTCAAGACGCCCGCAATCGAAAACAAAGTAGCCCTGAACCATATTCGCCGGACCAACCGCCCGAGCCACCATCGCCACTTTGATTTCATTTTAATGTAAGCTCCAAACAGGTGATACCCACGCGGACGAAGCGCCGCGGGGGAGATGATTATCGTAAGGCTGAGCCCTTAGGCAGTGTGCTCCGGAGCCCCGTGCACAAGTTGGAATTCCGGCGAATGCACAAGGTGTAGGTAACGTTCAAACTGAATGAGAACGTCGCTAATGATCTGATCTTGCGTCATACCCATCAGATCGTAGCCGCTATTGCCGCTTGAGAAGAACGTGCGTGCTTCATAGCGGTACTCCGCCTTTCCTGCTCGGATCGTTGTGAAACTCGCAACGCGATGTTTCTGCACCGTGACACCGTAAATGAAGTCACGGACGTCCGAGGCCGGGCATCGAAGTGTGACAAGACCGGGAGCTTCACGCTCGACCTCTGTCGGGCGACCTCTCGATTGCAGTTCTGTCGCGACCTTTTCCAAGGCCGGTGCCACCTTCTCGTCGATGAAACGAACGACTTCTTTCTCGGTGGTCGTTGCGAGCATCAGTGCAAGACGACGCTGCCAGGTTTGTCCCGACGCTGGCTCTGCCGGCACGCCATTGCGGGCGCTATGGACCTCCAATTGCGCAAGATCCTGTTGCATCCCGAGATAAAGAGAAACAACAAGCGCCAACATCACAAAAGTAAACGGTAGAGCACTCGCGACGGTAGCGGATTGAAGTGCACCCAGTCCACCTGCCATAAGCAGGCAGGCTGCCACCACGCCCTCCATGGAGCACCAGAAGACGCGCTGTCCGGTGGTTGTTTCGGTCTCCCCGCCGGCCGCAATCGAATCAACGACAAGCGCGCCGGAATCTGCAGACGTGATGAAGAAGATACAAACGAGGAGAACAGCCAGTGTCGAGGTAATGCCGGAAAACGGCAGGTACTCGAAGAAGCGGAAAAGGCCCACCGATACATCATCTGAAATCGCGGCGCCCAACGCGCCCGACGCCGCACCCGTGTCGATGAACATTGCAGTATTACCGAACACCGTCATCCAGAAGAAGGTGAAGCCTGCTGGGATAAATAGCACGGCGGCGATGAATTCACGAACCGTTCTGCCCCGCGAGATGCGAGCAATGAACATACCGACGAACGGTGACCAGGATATCCACCAGGCCCAGTAGAACAGCGTCCAGGAATCAATCCAGGGCGTCGGCTCGTAGGCGTAGATGTTGAACGTCCTAAGAACAAGCGTGTCGAAATACAAACCGAGGTTCTGCACGAAATCCCGGAAGAGCTGCGTCGTCGGTCCTGTGGCGAGCACAAACAGCATCAGAAGGACGGCGACGACGAGGTTGGTCTCCGAGAGAATGCGCACACCCTTATCCAGGCCCGTGACCACGGAGACGGTCGCCATCGCAGTGACCAACACGATCAGAACAAGCTGGACAGTTGTGCTAATCGGAACGCCCAGCAAGTGATTGAGACCTGCGTTGATCTGCGCGACACCAAGTCCGAGCGACGTCGCGATACCGAACATCGTGCCAACGATGGCAAAAATATCGACCGCATGTCCAATCGGACCGTTTATCTTGTTCTTGAGGAGTGGGTAGAGGCCGGAACGAACCGTCAGTGGGAGATTATAGCGGTAACCGAAATAGGCAAGAGACAGACCAACGACGGCATAAATGGCCCAGGCGTGAATGCCCCAGTGAAAGAAGGTCACTGTCATGGCTTCGCGCATGGCCGCCACAGTTTTCGGTTCGGCGGTCGGTGGTGCCATGTAATGCGTCATGGGCTCGCCGACCGCATAGAACATTAGTCCAATTCCCATGCCTGCGGCAAACAGCATCGCGATCCAGGACAAGAATCTGAATTCCGGAACAGAATCGTCCGGTCCCAGTTTGAGATTGCCAAACCTACCAAAACATAGAAGCAGCATGGCGGCGAGAAATATGCCAACTGAAAGCAGGTAGAACCATCCGAAGGTACCAAGGATCGAGCCTTGAATCGCGCTGAAGAGTGCCTCTGCTTGGCCGGGGAGGACGATCCCAACTGCCACGAACAGAGTGATGATGATGACAGATCCGTAGAATACGGGCGGATTAATGATGAACGATTTCATGCGTTTGAACGTGCCCCCTCATGCATATTGCTCAAATCGATTTCCAAGTATCCTCTTTGAGTCTGGTGCGAATTTAGACAAAAGATCGCCACAAGTTGGACATCTTTCGGTAAGGGAAATGCACGAGCATGGAATTGGCTCCATCTTGTGCTTCCATGCTGGCCTGCCGTTCCAGAGACGTGTTGGCACGGTGATGTTGACCAGGCTTTCACTCACCCCTATCCAATGTGAATGACATCTAAGACACGAAGCAAGAGATCGGTCCCGTCCCGCCTTGAGATTTTACAAATGAAACTGCGGCGCATCGAGCGTGGGCGCGACGCCTGGGCGCTACGTTGGCAAGCCATCTTGGCCATCATCGATGTCAGCATCATTTCATTCTTTATATTGGGTCCGTTTTTGCGCAGCGGGCCGTCTTACCTGATCATTGATTATATGATCGCGGTCTGGATTACCGCGGAGTTGCTTGCTCGCGCATTTGCGACGGGCTCACTCGGTATGTTTCTAAGGAAGCCGATGTCCTGGATTGATCTTGCCATTCTCGCGACACTGCTGTTTCCGAATGCCTTGTTTAATTTTGCGTTCCTGCGAGCCATGCGACTTTGGGCGGTCGGCGAAAGTCCGCTTTTTGCCGTCATTTTGAAGCGGCTCGGCTGTCATCATTACAAGGATGTCGTCCGTGCATCGCTCAACTTCCTGGTTTTCCTCTTCATGGTGACAGGATTTGTCTACACGACATTCTTTTATCATCAGAGCGGGCTTGTCGGCTTCGTTGACGCGCTTTACTTCACGGTCGCGACGATGAC
Source organism: Agrobacterium sp. El2ro-1b (assembly GCF_048298475.1). NCBI lineage: Bacteria > Pseudomonadati > Pseudomonadota > Alphaproteobacteria > Hyphomicrobiales > Rhizobiaceae > Agrobacterium > Agrobacterium sp. El2ro-1b. The sequence goes on from NZ_CP103458.1 coordinate 2,267,463, forward strand.
CACGACGGGGTTCGGCGACATCACGCTGCCTGGCCCACTTGGGAAGCTCACGTCCGTCGTCACCATGATCGTCGGCATTTCCCTGTTCGTCAGGCTCGCGCAATCGATCGTACGGCCTTACAAAGTTTCCTATTCTTGTGAGAAATGTGGTCTGCAACGGCATGAGGTCGACGCCGTTCACTGCAAGGCCTGCGGGAATTTGCTGAACATTCCGAATGATAATGATTGAGCGGAAAAAGCGCGCAAAGCATGCGCTTTCTTCGAAAACGATATCGGTTTTTGTGGAAACCTAATCAAAGGCTTAGTATGAGGTCGTTCCGAGCTCGTCGTTGGCAAGCTGGTTGGCGTATTGGAAGTTGTCACGTTGCTGGTCAAGCTCGGACTAGCACAGCTTCCAGCGCAGGCAAGCTGCGGTCAGGTTACTGGCACTGCTCTCTTGTGCGGTATTGGTTTCACGATGTCTCTGTTTATCGGCTTGCTCGCCTTCAACGATCCGTCTTTTCAGGGTCATTTGAAGATCGGGATTCTGATGGGATCGCTTGTCTCGGGCGTCGCTGGCGCGATTATTCTCGCTCTATCAAGCAGGCGGCTACCAACTGCGTTGCGAGACAATCAATTACAGATTAACGGAAAATATCACCTGCTTCTCAGGCCTCTGCTCGAGAAGGGGCAAGCCGGCGTCGAGCGATGTGCTTTCTATGCAGGTCACTGATCCCTTGCCAGCGGTTCATCAACCGGACCGTCGCCCAGCAGTTTAAGCCTGCATACCCAGTTCTCGGTATGCCTGAAGAAGTTTGCAGACGACAGCCCTTGAGCGCGAAGCCGCCATTGATATCTTGCCCGAACGATAGCGGCAGCATGTGTATTGAGGAGTACGCGGCCGCTTCCGGGGAGGATATCATGACGTTTTTATTGGCCGTTTCGCGCGCCATCGATGCTGCCAATTCAGCCATTGGCAAAGCTATTTCCTGGCTGCTTCTTGCGGCCATCTTCATCAGCGCCATCAACGCTGTCATGCGCAAGGCGTTCTCCATGAGTTCAAACGCCTGGCTGGAATCGCAGTGGTACCTGTTCTCTGCGGTGTTTCTGATCGCCGCTGCCTACACGCTTCTCAACAACGAGCACGTAAAGGTCGATCTGGTCTACGGAAATCTTCCGCGAAAAGGGCAGCTGTGGGTCGACATTCTCGGGACGATCTTCTTTCTCCTGCCTTTCTGTCTCATCACGGTCTACCTCTCCTGGCCCGTATTCCTGCAGAAGTTCGCCTCCGGTGAAGTATCGAACAACACGGGCGGTCTCATCCAGTGGCCGGTCTGGGCGCTGATACCGATCGGCTTCAGCCTGCTCGCCCTACAGGGAATTTCGGAACTCATCAAACGCGTCGCGATCCTGCGTGGCGACATTCCTGATCCGGTTGCAGCGGCAGACGCCGAAGCGGCAATGCTCTGATCGAAGGAACAACAATAATGGCATTCCTTGCAGAAAATCTCGCCCCGATCATGTTCGCGGCGCTCATCATTGTGCTGCTGCTGGGTTACCCTGTGGCCTTTGCACTCGCTTTTGTTGGCTTTTTCTTCGGTTTCATCGGCATTGAACTCGGCCTGCTACCTGCAACCCTGTTTCAGGCCATTCCCGATCGCATATTCGGCCAGATGTCGAACGAGACGTTGCTCGCCATTCCCTTTTTCACCTTCATGGGCCTGATCCTTGAAAAGAGCGGCATGGCGGAAGACCTATTAGATACGATCGGCCAGTTGTTTGGACCGGTCCGCGGCGGCATTGCCTTCGCGGTGATTTTCGTCGGCGCGATTCTGGCGGCCACGACAGGCGTTGTTGCCGCCTCGGTCATTTCGATGGGTCTCATCTCGCTGCCGATCATGTTGCGTTACGGGTACGACCGTAAAATCGCCGCCGGCACGATCGCTGCTTCCGGCACGCTAGCGCAGATCATACCGCCAAGCCTCGTCTTGATCGTGCTGGCGGACCAGCTGGGCCGTTCGGTGGGTGACATGTACAAGGGCGCCCTCGTTCCGGGTCTCATCCTTGTCGGCGCCTATACGCTCTACATCATCGTCACCTCTATCATCAGCCCGGCAAAGGTGCCTGCCCTGCCATTGGAGGCACGGACCCTGCGCGGCAGCAAATTGCTGTTGAAGGTCATTACCTCGCTCGTGCCCCCGCTGGTATTGATATTCCTCGTCCTCGGCACGATCTTCCTCGGCATCGCCACGCCCACGGAAGGCGGCGCCATGGGTGCGGTGGGCGCTCTTGCCCTTGCACTTGCTAACCGCAAGCTCAATTTCGGCCTTATCCAGCAGTCGCTTTACGCGACGGCAAAACTGTCTTCCTTCGTCCTGCTTATTCTGCTTGGCGCGCGCGTCTTCTCCCTGACTTTCTATGGCGTGAACGGCCATGTCTGGGTCGAGCATCTGATGACTTCAGTTCCGGGCGGCGAAATCGGCTTCCTGATCGTCGCCAACCTGCTGGTCTTCTTCCTGGCCTTTTTTCTCGACTACTTCGAGTTGGCCTTCATTATTATCCCGCTTCTGGCGCCGGTCGCCGATGCGCTTGGCATTGATCTGATCTGGTTCGGCGTCATGCTGGCGGTCAACATGCAGACCTCTTTCATGCACCCGCCCTTTGGTTTTTCGCTGTTCTTTTTGCGGTCCGTCGCGCCGACAAGGGCCTACAGGGATCGCATCACCGGACAGACGATCCAGCCGATCACATCGAGCCAGATCTATCTCGGCGCCATTCCCTATCTCTTTATCCAGCTTGCCATGGTCATCATCATCATCGCCTTCCCCGGCATCGTGATGCACTACAAGTCAGGTGCCAAGGTGGCCGATCCATCCGCCGTTCATATCAACGTACCCATGCCTGGCACCGGGACGGACGCCGACCCTTTCACCAACCCGTTCCTTGCGCCCGGCAATTCCGCGCCGAGCTTCGGCAAGCCAGGCACACCGTGACAACCGGCCGGGCACAAGCGCCCACCGCATCCATCGACGTATCGGACGTCGCTCATATTCAACAGGAGGAGGTAAACTATGAAGGACAATCCAGGCCGCAGACAATTTTTGTCAGGCGGTGTGCTTGCGGGGGCGGCTGCGGCTGCTTCAGCGCTTTCGACACCGGCCATAGCCCAATCGTCACCAACCGTTCGCTGGCGTTTGACGTCAGGTTTCCCGAACAATCTGGACACGATTTACGGCGGCGCCGTTGTCATGGCCAATGCCCTGAGGGCCATGACGGGTGGCAAGTTCGACATTCAAGTCTTTCAGGCCGGAGAAATCGTTCCCGGCGCCCAGGCCATCGATGCCGTAAAGGCCAATACGGTCGAAATTTCTCATACCTGCGGATATTATTTCACAGGCAAGGATCCGACATTCGCCATAGGCTCGACCATCCCCTTCGGTCTCAATGCCCGTCAGCAAAACGCATGGCTTTACCATGGCGGCGGCAACGAGGCTTATAATGAATTCCTGTCCGACTACGGCGTCATCGGTATTCCCGGTGGTGCCACGGGCGCCCAGATGGGCGGCTGGTATCGTAAGGAGATCAAGAGTATCGAGGATATCAAGGGCCTCAAGATGCGTATTGCCGGCGTTGCCGGACAGGTGCTCGCCAAACTTGGCGCCGTGCCGCAGCAGCTTCCCGGTGGCGATATTTATCCGGCGCTGGAACGTGGCACCATCGACGCCGCAGAATGGGTCGGCCCCTATGACGACGAAAAACTCGGTTTTTACCAGATCGCGCCCTATTATTATTATCCGGCCTTCTGGGAAGGTGGCCTGACGATTCACTTCTTTGTCAACAAGGATCAGTATGCGGCCCTGCCCGACGAATACAAGGCAGCGCTCGATACCGCCTGCAAGGCCGCCAACATCAACATGCAGGCGCTCTACGACGTCAAGAACAAGGATGCGATCCGCTCACTGGTTTCCAAGGGCACGCAGCTTCGCCCGCTGCCGCGGGACGTGCTCGACGCCGCCTATAAGGCAACCTTCGAGCTCTATGACGAGTACACGCAGAAACATCCCGCATGGGCAAAGATCTATCCCGGCTGGAAGAAATTCCGCGACGAGAGCTATGAGTGGTTCCGCGTCGCCGAATATACCTATGACAGCTATGGCTATGCGATGCAGGCCGCCGGCAAATAGGCCGGCATGACTGATATCGAGGCCCCTGACGGCGACATTCGCGGGGCCTCGATCCTATTGCGCTATTCCTTGATGAGCCCGTGGTCTATCGCATAACGAATGAGGCCGGCGGTCGTCGCAATATCCAGTTTCCGCTTGATGTTCTTGCGGTGGGTTTCCATCGTGCGCTCCGCAATATCGAGAGCCAGAGCAGCGTCGCGGTTGCTTTTTCCCCTCGCAATCAACAGCAGAACGTCCTGCTCGCGGGTGGTGAGTTCTTTCAGCCTGCCGGTGGAACTTTCCATCAGCACATCCCGCACTCCTGAGGAAAAATAGGTGCCGCCCGCCGCAACGGTGTCGATTGCCGCGACTATTTCCTCGGTGGCCACATCCTTCAGAATGTAGCCGGCCGCACCGTACATGACCGACGTCGAGATATATTCCCGGCTGTCATGCATCGACAGCATCAGTATCCGCGCGGAAAGCTGTCTTTCCTTGAAGAGTTCGAGCGCATCAATGCCATTGATCTGAGGCATGTTGATGTCCATCAATACCACATGGGGTTGGGTGGCCACGGCCGCGTCAATACCCGCCAAGGCGGACACTGCAGTTCCAACGACAGCAATATGTTCGTAAGTTTCGAGCACCGCCTTCAACCCGTCGAGGATGAGAGGATGGTTGTCGACAAGAAGAACCCGGATCGGGCGAACAGTCATTCCGCAGCCTCCGGCACACGGTGGCCATGGTCTTTCATAGCCGTCATGGGCAGGACCGCTCGCAGAACCGTTCCCTTGGCAGAGCTTTCAACATCAAGCCTGCCGCCGAAATGGGTCATGCGTTCCTGCATGTTTCGCAAGCCAAGCCCCTTGTCGTTCGGCATTTCGTTTTCTTTACGGGTGGCCGGAAATCCGCGGCCATTGTCGCTGACGACCATCTGCACGCGTTCATCCCGGCTGGAGAATCTGATGGTGACCCGCGTCGCGTTCGAATGACGCTCGATATTGGTCAGCGCCTCCTGCGCCACGCGATAAAGCGCGACACGGGCCTCTGGAACGAGCATGTGCTTGAAGGCCACCGATTCCAGTGTCGCCGCGATGCTAGTGCGTTCGGAGAAGCTTGAGATCAGGGCTTCCAAAGCCGCGGTTAGTCCCAGGTCATCGAGAACGCGGGGGCGCAGATCGTGCGAGATACGCCGAACCTCCTTGATTGCCTCCGTCAATGCCGCCGCACCCTTGTCGATTGCCTCCACGGCACTGACATTGTCGGGCGTCACCTTGCGCCGCGCGAGATCGATTGCAAAACGCACGCCGACGAGGTTTTGAGAAATGCCGTCATGTAATTCCCGGGCAATGCGCAGGCGCTCCTCTTCCTGCGTATCGATGACCCGCTGCATCAATTCCTTGAGCCGCCCATCCGCCATCCTCTGCTGGCGCAGATTGAGCAACATGCAAGTGGCGAACACCAGCAGCACGGCAGGAACTGCAAACAGCGCGACGATCAGAAAATTCCATGTGATGGAGTGGCGCAATTCTTCCTTGGCTGCTGCGGTCGCTGCAAAGACGTCATCCAGATAAACCCCCGTCCCGATCATCCAGCGCCACTTGTCGAGACCGGCCGCAAAGGACAGCTTGTCGGCCGTCTTCCGGGTAGAGGGTTTCTCCCACTTGTACTGAACAAGGCCTCCGCCTTCCTTCGCCTTGAGGATCAGGTCGTAAATGACGCGATTGCCATCGGGATCATAAAGATCCAGCCAGTTATTACCGGGTCGAAAATTCTGTCGCGGATGAACGACGTTCAACCCGTCATAGTCATAGACGAAGAAATAGCCGTCCGTGCCGTAGTCCAGGTCCATCAGAATGCGCTTGACCTCTTCCTTTGCCGCGTCGTCATCAGGTCCGGCCTTGTCATAAACGGAGCGGATGGCAGATAGGGCAAGATTGGTGAGGTTAAGGAGTTCCGCCTCCTTGGCAGCGAGCATGTTTCGTTCAAACGCGTCGATACTCGTGCGTGCCAGCGTCATAGACTGCCACGTTATGAGTGCGGTGATGATGATGATCGCAAGCACCAGGGGCCCTATGGCCAGCGCAAGAATCTGGTTCCTGAGTCTCATGCAGCCGTTCCCCAAAATTCGCTCCTAAGCACCTTCACCTAACAATAGATCACGCGGCAAGTCGAGCATATTGGAGCATTGGCATCTGAAGAACGTCAGCCTATGGCCAACTCTGATATAGGATTACAATCATCGAAATTGGCTGATATATTCACCCTGCCTCAGGACACCACTGAACAATACACACATCCTAGCCATTTCCTCTCGCAACGGCATCTGCGGTGGCACGCAACCAATTGCGCGTTATTATAGGGGGCAGCATTCGGCGTTGACGCTTCCGCCTACGGAGAAGCGGCGTTGGCATAAGGCAACGTTGTATGTACCTCGAACACATGGCATGGCCGCGCCGGCGGTCTGCCCGCTTTGCACCTGTCGGTTTTGGAATTTGTGTTTTATGTCGGGGATTTAGCGTTTGATCGCAGTGCTACGGCGTACTGTATCGTAGTTTGGGGCTACTGCCGGATAGCATGTCGTGCTGTAGAGTGGTTGCGGGGGCAGGATTTGAACCTGCGGCCTTCAGGTTATGAGCCTGACGAGCTACCGGGCTGCTCCACCCCGCGTTACCAGCGTAAATCCCTATGGGATTTATCGCGACTGCATAACAGCTTCCCTGTGATGCACACTGCCGGAGTAAATTGCTGAGCAATTTATCTCCTGTGATGGGCGCACCTGATTTGGCGCGCCGTTTTATTGCCTTTAGAGCTCTGTCTTAAACGACGAAAGGCCGCTTTAGGCGGCCCTTTTTGTCGGCTGGGCCGAAGTGTGTGATGAGAAGATATTGATTGTTGAGTTGCGTTTTGCAGACCTGGCAGCGACCTACTCTCCCGCGTCTTGAGACGAAGTACCATTGGCGCTGGGGCGTTTCACGGCCGTGTTCGGAATGGGAACGGGTGCAGCCGCCCCGCGATAACCACCAGGTCGGCAAAACGCAACATTGTTCATGTTTTAACATGGACTGTTGTTTTCGAGAAGCTGGGTGGCGATGCCACTTTTTATCTTAATTACACGTCTTACTTGACCTGTCCGTATTCTACCTTTGCTCAACAGTGAGCATGGCAGCCATACAGACCAGAGGTCGTCGCGCCCTGTGGCGCGGCCCGTCCGGAGCCCATCGGGCGTCAGGACAGAAGAATGATGTCATCGAACTTTGTTCGATGAACATAATCAATGGGAACGAAGAAGTCGATCGAGCTATTAGTAACGGTAAGCTTCACACATTGCTGTGCTTCCACACCCGTCCTATCAACGTGGTCGTCTTCCACGGCTCTGATAGGGAACACTCGTTTTCAGGTTGGTTTCCCGCTTAGATGCCTTCAGCGGTTATCCATTCCGTATATAGCTACTCTGCTATGCCCTTGGCAGGACAACAGATCCACCAGAGATACGTCCATCCCGGTCCTCTCGTACTAGGGACAGATCCTGTCAATATTCCTACACCCACGGCAGATAGGGACCGAACTGTCTCACGACGTTCTGAACCCAACTCACGTACCGCTTTAAATGGCGAACAGCCATACCCTTGGGACCTGCTCCAGCCCCAGGATGCGATGAGTCGACATCGAGGTGCCAAACAACCCCGTCGATATGGACTCTTGGGGGTCATCAGCCTGTTATCCCCGGCGTACCTTTTATCCGTTGAGCGATGGCCCTTCCACACGGGACCACCGGATCACTATGACCGACTTTCGTCTCTGCTCGACTTGTCAGTCTCGCAGTCAGGCGGGCTTATGCCATTGCACTCGACGACCGATTTCCGACCGGTCTGAGCCCACCATCGCGCGCCTCCGTTACTCTTTCGGAGGCGACCGCCCCAGTCAAACTACCCACCATACACTGTCCCGGATCCGGATAACGGACCGCGGTTAGACATCCACGAAGATAAGGGTGGTATTTCAAGGATGGCTCCACACGAACTGGCGTCCATGCTTCAAAGCCTACCACCTATCCTACACATGCCTTGGCGAATGCCAGTGTAAAGCTATAGTAAAGGTGCACGGGGTCTTTCCGTCTGACCGCAGGAACCCCGCATCTTCACGGGGAATTCAATTTCACTGAGTCTATGTTGGAGACAGCGGGGAAGTCGTTACGCCATTCGTGCAGGTCGGAACTTACCCGACAAGGAATTTCGCTACCTTAGGACCGTTATAGTTACGGCCGCCGTTTACTGGGGCTTCAGTTCAGAGCTTGCACCCCTCCCTTTAACCTTCCAGCACCGGGCAGGCGTCAGACCCTATACGTCGTATTGCTACTTCGCAGAGCCCTGTGTTTTTGATAAACAGTCGCTACCCCCTGGTCTGTGCCACCCCATCATACTTGCGTACAAAAGGGTCACGCTTCTTCCGAAGTTACGCGTGCAATTTGCCGAGTTCCTTCAACATAGTTCTCTCAAGCGCCTTGGTATACTCTACCTGACCACCTGTGTCGGTTTCGGGTACGGTCTATACGGTGGAGCTATTTCCTGGAACCTCTTCGCCGCACATTCAATCCAGTAAGAATGTACAACACACGAGATCCGTCACTACCACCAGGCCCACGAATATTAACGTGGTTCCCATCGACTACGCGTGTCCGCCTCGTCTTAGGGGCCGGCTAACCCTGCTCAGATTAACTTTAAGCAGGAACCCTTGGTCTTTCGGCGAGGGAGTCTCTCACTCCCTTTATCGTTACTCATGTCAACATTCGCACTTCCGATATCTCCAGCAGCCCTCACGGGTCCGCCTTCACAGACTTACGGAACGCTCCGCTACCACTTGCACAAAGTGCAAATCCTCAGCTTCGGTGCATGGCTTTAGCCCCGTTACATTTTCGGCGCAAAGACCCTTATTTAGACCAGTGAGCTGTTACGCTTTCTTTAAATGATGGCTGCTTCTAAGCCAACATCCTGGTTGTTTTGGGATCCTCACATCCTTTCCCACTTAGCCATGACTTGGGGACCTTAGCTGGAGGTCAGGGTTGTTGCCCTTTTCACGACGGACGTTAGCACCCGCCGTGTGTCTGCCGACTAGTACTCCTCGGTATTCGGAGTTTGGTTAGGATCAGTAAGACGGTGAGTCCCCATAGCCCATCCAGTGCTCTACCCCCGAGGGTATTCGGTCGACGCTCTACCTAAATAGATTTCGCGGAGAACCAGCTATTTCCGAGTTTGATTGGCCTTTCACCCCTAGCCACAAGTCATCCCAATCTATTGCAACAGATACGGGTTCGGCCCTCCAGTTGGTGTTACCCAACCTTCAGCCTGCTCATGGCTAGATCACTCGGTTTCGGGTCTAATGCAACTAACTCAATCGCCCTATTCAGACTCGCTTTCGCTGCGCCTACACCTACCGGCTTAAGCTTGCTAGTTACACTAAGTCGTTGACCCATTATACAAAAGGTACGCCGTCACCCTTGCGGGCTCCGACTGTTTGTAGGCATCCGGTTTCAGGTTCTATTTCACTCCCCTCGTCGGGGTGCTTTTCACCTTTCCCTCACGGTACTTGTTCGCTATCGGTCATGCACGAGTACTTAGGCTTGGAGAGTGGTCTCCCCATGTTCAGACAGGATTTCACGTGCCCCGCCCTACTCAAGGACAATGACTGTTCTACGCGTAAGGGGCTATCACCCTCTATGGCCGACTTTTCCAAATCGTTCCGCTTTATTCATCATTGCCACTGGCCTGGTCCGCGTTCGCTCGCCACTACTTACGGAGTCTCGGTTGATGTCCTTTCCTGCAGGTACTTAGATGTTTCAGTTCCCTGCGTTCGCTTCTTACCCCTATGTATTCGAAAGTAAGATACCTTATAATAA